>NZ_JAMYVY010000002.1:0-2102500 GCF_040324515.1 Mesorhizobium sp. C264A
TCGGCACTGCGACATTGACCGGGCTGACCCAACAGTTCTCAAACACACCAGTCACGAATAGAAACCACAGCGGAGCAATGGCAATAGCTACCGCCGCCCAAGCTGCCCTCACCGTAACCTGTGCCTACAGCACTACTCCAGCACTTGTCGCACTGCTGGTGGTTCCGCGGTGCGCAACTCCTGACTGGCGACGGCGTCGGCGACATGCCTTACGGACTCGTATTGCCAGAGCTTGTAATCGTCGACAAACCAGCCAAGTCGGCTCTCGATCGCCGTAGCAAGCTCGTTATAGTCGAGGCTGTCGAGGCCGAGATCCCGCATTCTGGTTGTCATCGACACCTCTACTTTTTCGGCAACTAGAGCGTTGAGGGTTTTGAGAACCAGTTGTTCAATTTCAAGTAATGTCATCAGTAATACATGCCTTTTGCTTGCAGATTCAGGTAATGCAACCCTGATCGAGGCGCAACCCCCAAAACGAGGTGTGCCGTTGAAACATGTTCTTGTCATTGACGATGATGCCGCAATGCGGCGCCTCATCGCCGATGCATGCCCTGAAGGTAACCGCAGTCCACGATAGCAAGCAGTTTGACTATGTTCTTTCACGTGAGCCAGTCGATCTCGTGGTTGTTGACCTTAACCTAGGCCGGGAGGATGGACTTGCGATCGTCCGCAATCTGGCGACAAAATCGGATGTTCCTATCATAGTGATCAGCGGCGACCGGCTTGATGAGGCGGAAAAAGTGGTTGCACTGGAGCTCGGCGCAACCGATTCATTCCCAAGCCTTTCGGGATGCGCGAATTCTTGGCCCGCATTCGAGTAGCGCTACGCCAGCGCATTTCTAGTCCGCGAACCAGAGAGCAGCGCTCATTTCGCTTTGGGGCCTGGAAGCTCAGCGTGAAGCAGCGGCGACTGATCTGTGCGGAGCGTGGCGAGGTCAAGCTTACCGCATGTGAGTTCAATCTCTTGATCGCATTTCTGGAGAACCCCCGCAACGTGCTATCCAGAGAACGGCTTTTGCTCGCGAGCCGTGTGCGTGGAGAAGAGGTGTACGATCGAAGTATCGATGTCCTAATCATGCGCTTGCGCCGAAAGCTGGAGGCTGATGCGGCCAACCCTCGCCTGGTCAAAACATCCCGTGCCGCAGGGTACTTCTTCAACGCTGACGTAGATGTTAGCTACGGAGGCACGTTGGCCGCGTGACAGTGAGCTATGCTGGAGATTGGGGTGACGAGGCTGATCAAGCCTTCCAACAGTACCAGCCTGATCAATTACAGCGAGAGCTACCGGTCCGGAGATCGCATCAGCGCCTCTGTCGTCAAGAGAGCTGTTCTGCTTGACCCCAGCCATGGAGCTCAACGCCCCGCGTCGGAGCGCTCCCTGCTTCTGAAGGAAGCCATTAGGTCCGCTCGGGCTTGATCGGAGGCTTGGCTGATGGACGTCGTGGTTGCTTCGCTCAGTTGCCGCCCCATGGCGCGGCTTTGCGGATTATCAGTCCTCTGCCTCTTCGCCGGTCTCAACAGCGCTGTGTAATGTTCATTGTTTATGATGACGCCCCCGCTGTTCACGAGGTTGCTCCTGTCAAGTGTACTCGTCAGTCCGTCCTGGGCCTCACGCTTCTTGCCCAAGTGCCGTTCAAGCGGCGCTGGCGCGACTTGTTGAGCTCGAGAGATGGGTCCCTGCTCTCCTGCGTGGCCATGAGCTTGTGCCGCGGTCTGCGCAGCGGCGTCCCCAATGGCACGAGCCTCCATGCCGACTGCGTCTTCCGGACGAGCAGCAAGGGCAATTTCGCGCCCGAGTGCGAACTTCCGGACATGAGTTAGTGCACTGATGTCAGCGGTTTTCATATAGCGCTTGGCATCTTCATCCAGCGACCGCTCGTGAAGCCGATCCGCAATCCCCGGCTTTTTATTTTCAACCAGGCATTGACTGAAACGTCTAAGAGCAGACCCATAGACCTCAACGGTACGGGGTTTCGGCCCGGTCGGCGCTGCCTCGTACGCTTTGATGAGAGCCGCTGTGTACTCTCTGATGAGCACGGCGTCGGCAGGGTGGGGATTCAGGGCAGGGCGGCCCACCACTGGCGCTCCGCCCGCCCACGTCTTGAGACGACCCAGTGACCCAGCCACGGCCGAGGGGCCGCCACCCCAGATCTCGTACTCCTTGCGATCCCGATCCAGCGACGAATCGTGAAGCCGATCCGCAATCCCCGGCTTGTTATTTTCAACGAGCCAATGACCAAAGCCGAAAAGAATATCTACATGGCGCTTGACCGTGATCTCCCCGACCTTACCGGCATAGAGTGCTGACCTCAGCCCTTCGACAAGGGTCGCATCGTTGGAATAAAGAGGACCCTTGTCGGGACCGGAGACCACTTTTGGGCGATCTGGCTGCACCGCCGCCGGCACAGAACGAGCATGGTCACGCAACTCGGACGGTGCGGGGGGATTCAGATCAACCACTGACGAATCCGGCGCATGATGATGGCGCGCCGTTGAGTGACCCGGCTGCAGCACCGAGGCACCCAGCATCGACCCACTGCCTCCGGCGTACGGCGCCGCGGCGTGTTCTTGTCCGCTCCCTTGCATCATGGGCTGCGCCTCCCATGGCAATGCACCCACTTGATGGGTGGGGGCCTGCATCAGCACGCGAGCGCCTGAATTGCCGATCTCGCTCAGCTGCGGCTCAGTGGCAACGTCCTGCAGACGACTGTTCGGGGTCCTTTGCCTCTTCGCTGGTCTCAACTCCGCTGTATCATGCTCACGGTTGATGAGGACCTCCTCGCTTGGTAGCTGGTTGCTCCTGTCCTGTGCAGCGATCCGCTCGTCCGGCGCGCGCTGGTCGCCGTCGCGCCAGCTCAGGGGACGAAAGGACCCTGCGGGATCCGAGGCTTGGTGATGGGGCCCAGTTGGCACGAAAGACGATGCCAGAACAGCGTCGTCTTCATTAGCTTTCCCAGGGGGGAGATACTCTGGCCAACTGTATTCCTCCTGCGGCCCGCTGCGCTGCGCAGCGGCGTCCCCCTTGCTCTCAAGACTTTGAAATTTAAATGGGTCCCCGGGAGCAACGTCTGGCGCTGACTGGCCGAGCCGCTTGATCTGCTGGTGAAACGTCCCAACGGGGCTTTCCTTAACCGCGTCTCGGGCCTGTCGGTCCATGAGTTCAAAGTTCGTAAGATTATTTGCCGTTCCGAATGTATTGTCACCCCTGAGGCGGGTTTGTAGTGCCTGCCGATTGACGACGAGGTTGTTGAGGTTCAGGTTATCTGGCTGCGATTGCAATCGCCCAACCAGCGCCCGCGTGCCGTCCACCACGTAGACTCCGCAATCCACCACGTTGCTCTGCTGGGCGATGCGGGATACGCCCACGCGGGTCTCCAGGCTGGCGCCCAGATTTTCTGCGAGCTCTTTTGCAAGCGTGTCATTGCATCCGTTGTAGGAGTCATAATGATAGGCAACCGGCCGTTCCCGGTCGCTGCGATCAACGAACAGCAGCGACCAATGGGTGCCGCGCTCCGCAAGAGTCTTACCGCCATCGCTCACTGGCACGAACAGGAAGTCGGCTGTGTCGTTACCGTTCTGATGGACGATGCGCTGGAATGCGCTTAGCATGACGCTCTCGGAGCCCAAGCGCAGATGATAATTGGCTACGAGGGGATCCACGAACCGCGTCCGGGCGGCGAGATCTGGATTGTTCCCCTGCAACTCCTGCTCCAGGAGTTGGTAATCCCTCTGGATATGTTCGTCGCCTAGCCATTCCAATGCGCCGAGCACCCGCCCGTCTTTAGCTTTCCCAGGGGGCCTCTCTGGCCGACCCAATGCCTCCTGCGTCCCGCTGCGCTGCGCAGCGGCGTCCCCAATGGCACGAGCCTCCATGCCGACTGCGTCTTCCGGACGAGCAGCAAGGGCAATTTCGCGCCCGGGTGCGAACTTCCGGAGATGAGCTAGTGCACTGATCCTCCGGTTACCACCGGAGTTCACATAGCGCTTGGCATCTTCATCCAGCGACCCCTCGTGAAGCCGATCCGCAATCCCCGGCTTTTTGTTTTCATGCAGGTATTCACTGAAACGTATAAGAGTAGATCCATAGACCTGAATGGTACCGCGATTCGGCCCGGTCGCAGGCGCTTCTTTGTACTCTTTGATGAGAGCCGCTGTGTAATCTCTGATGAGCGCGGCGTCGGCAGGGTAGGGATTCCGGACAGGGCGGTCGACCACTGGCGCTCCGCCCGCCAACGTCTTGAGACGACCCAGTGCTCTAGCCACGATCGAGGGGCCACCCCTGCTCTCGTACTCCGAGGGGCCACCCCTGCTCTCGTACTCCTTGCGATCCTGATCCAGCGACGATTCGTCAAGCCGAGCAGCAAATCCCGGCCTGTTATTGTCAAAGAGCCAACGACCAAAGCCGAGAAGAGAATTTACATGGCGCTTGACCGTGCTCTCCTTGACCTTACCCGCGTAAGCTGACCTCAGCCCTTCGACAACGGTCGCATCGTTGGAATAGAGGGGACCCTTGTCGCGACCGGAGACCCCTATTGGAGGATCTGGCTGCACCGCCGCCGGCACAGAACGAGCATGGTCACGCAACTCGGACGGTGCGGGGGGATTCAGATCAACCACTGACGAATCCGGCGCATGATGATGGCGCGCCGTTGAGTGACCCGGCTGCAGCACCGAGGCACCCAGCATCGACCCACTGCCTCCGGCATACGGCGCCGCGGCGTGTTCTTGTCCGCTCCCTTGCATCATGGGCTGCGCTTCCCATGGCAATGCACCCACTTGATGGGTGGGGGCCTGCATCAGCACGCGAGCGCCTGAATTGCCGATCTCGCTCAGCTGCGGCTCAGTGGCAACGTCCTGCAGACGACTGTTCAGGGGCCTTTGCCTCTTCGCTGGTCTCAACTCCGCTGTATCATGCTCACGGTTGATGAGGACCTCCTCGCTTGATAGCTGGTTGCTCCTGTCCTGTGCAGCGATCCGCTCGTCCGGCGCGCGCTGGTCGCCGTCGCGCCAGATCAGGGGACGAAAGGACCCTGCGGGATCCGAGGCTTGGTGATGGGGCCCAGTTGGCACGAAAGACAATGGCAGAACAGCGTCGTCTTCATTAGCTTTCCCAGGGAGCTCGCGCCCGAGTTCGGACTTCCGGGGATGAGCTAGTGCACTGATCCCACCGGAGTTGTTATAGCGCTTGGCATCTTCATCCAGCGACCCCTCGTGAAGCCGAGCCGCAATCCCCGGCTTTTTGTTTTCAACCAGGTATTCACTGAAACGTCTAGGAGCAGATCCATAGGTCTGAATGGTAGCGGGATTCGGCCCGGTCGGCGCTGCCTTGTACTCTTTGATGGGAGCCGCTGTGTAATCTCTGATGAGCGCGGCGTCGGCAGGGTCGGGATTATTCAGGACAGCGGCGCGGTCCAGCACTGGCGCTCCGCCCGCCCACGTCTTGAGATGACCCACTGCTCTAGCCACGTCCGAGGAGCCACTCTTGCTCTCGTACTCCTTGAGATCCGGATCCAGCGACTCCTCGTGAAGCCGAGCAGCAAATCCCGGCCTGTTATTATCAAAGAGCCAACGACCAAAGCCGAGAAGAGAATTTACATGGCGCTTGACCGTGCTCTCCAATGCTGACCTCAGCCCTTCGACAACGGTCGCATCGTTGGAATAAAGAGGACGCTTGTCGGGACCGGAGACCCCTATTGGAGGATCTGGCTGCACCGCCGCCGGCACAGAACGAGCAGGGTCACGCAACTCGGACGGTGCGGGGGGATTCAGATCAACCACTGACGAATCCGGCGCATCATGATGGCGCGCCGTTGAGTGACCCGGCTGCAGCACCGAGGCACCCAGCATCGACCCACTGCCTCCGGCGTCGGGCGCCGCGGCGTGTTCTTGTCCGCTCCCTTGCATGAGTTGCGCCTCCCATGGCGATGGTAGAAGGTCCGCGTGCGGAATCGAGTCGAAATATCCCGACAAATCAGCGTCGACCATCTGCTTTTGCGACCGAGCCAGCGTTTCGGCCACCGCGGCCTCGCCAACCGCGGAGGGCGTCTCCTCAGCCCTGGCGAACGCTGGCCCGGCAGGCGCCGCCGGCACAGAACGAGCATGGTCACGCAACTCGAACGGTGCGGGGGGATTCAGATCAACCACTGACGAATCGCGCGCCGTTGAGTGACCAGGCTGCAGCACCGAGGCACCCAGCATCGACCCACTGCCTCCGGCGTAGGGCGCCGCGGCGTGTTCTTGTCCGCTCCCTTGCGTCATGAGTTGCGCCTCCCATGGCGATCGTAGAAGGTCCGCGTGCGGAATCGAGTCGAAATATCCCGACAAATCAGCGTCGACCTTCTGCTTTTGCAACCGAGCCCACCTTTCGGCCACCGCGGCCTCGCCAAGCGCGGAGGGCGTCTCCCCAGCCCTGGCGAACGCTGGCCCGGCAGGCGCCGCCGGCACAGAACGAGCAGAGTCACGCAACTCGGACGGTGAGGGGGGATTCAGATCAACCACTGACGAATCCGGCGCATGATGATGGCGCGCCGTTGAGTGATCCGGCTGCAGCACCGAGGCACCCAGCATCGACCCACTGCCTCCGGCGTAGGGCGCCGCGGCGTGTTCTTGTCCGCTCCCTTGCACCATGAGTTGCGCCTCCCATGGCGATGTATCCACTTGAGGGCCGGGATCATGCACTGGTTCGTCCATTTGCTTTTGCAACCGAGCCCACCTTTCGGCCACCGCGGCCTCGCCAACCGCGGAGGGCGTCTCCTCAGCCCTGGCGAACGCTGGCCCGGCAGGCGCCGCCGGCACAGAACGAGCATGGTCACGCAACTCGAACGGTGCGAGGGGATTCAGATCAACCACTGACGAATCCGGCGCATCATGATGGCGCGCCCTTGAGTGACCCGGCTGCAGCACCGAGGCACCCAGCATCGACCCACTGCCTCCGGTATGCGGTGCCAGGTGCTCGTCCCCCAGCATCATGGGCTGCGCCTCCCATGGCAATGCACCCACTTGATGGGTGGGGGCCTGCATCAGCACGCGAGCGCCTGAATTGCCGATCTCGCTCAGCTGCTTAGCTTTCCCAGGGAGCTTCTCTGGCCGACCCAATGCCTTCTGCGGCCCGCTGTGCTGCGCAGCGGCGTCTCCAATGGCACGAGCCTCCATGCCGACTGCGTCTTCCGGACGAGCAGCAAGGGCAATTTCGCGCCCGAGTGCGGCGTACGGCGGGAACTTCCGGAGATGAGCTAGTGCACTGATCCACCGGTTACCACTGGAGTCCAAATAACGCCTGGCATCTTCATCCAGCGACCCCTCGTAAAGCCGAGCCGCAATCCCCGGCCTGTTGTTTTCATGCAGGTATTGACTGAAACGTCTAAGAGTAGCCGCATAGTCCTGAGTGGTTTTGGGATTCGGCCCGGTCGCAGGCTCTGCCTCGTACTTTTTGATGAGAGCCGCTTTGTAATCTTTGATGAGCACGGCGTCGGCAGGGTCGGGATTCAGGGCAGCGCGGCCCACCATTGGCGCTCCGCCCGCCGACTCTTTGAGACGACCCAGTGCTCTAGCCACGTTCGAGGAGCCACTCTCGCGCTGGTACTCCTTGAGATCCTGATCCAGCAACGGATCGTCAAGCCGAGCAGCAAATCCCGGCTTGTTATTATCAAAGAGCCAACGACCAAAGCCGAGAAGAGAATTTACATGGTCCGTGACCGTGCGCTCCCCGACCTTACCGGCATAGAGTGCTGACCGCAGCCCTTCGACAACGGTCGCATCGTTGGAATAAAGAGGACGCTTGTCGCGACCGGAGACCACTACTGGAGGATCTGGCTGCACCGCCGCCGGCATAGAACGAGCATGGTCACGCAACTCGAACGGTGCGGGGGGATTCAGATCAACCACTGACGAATCCGGCGCATGATGATGGCGTGTTTCCCCGGGAACAACGTCCCGTACGAACACCGAGTCTGGGTTGCCTTGGTCCGGCGCGACTGGAGCCAGGGCTCTGTCGTGCAACGCTCGCGCTGACTGGCCGAGCCGCTTGATCCGCTGGTGAAACGTCCCAACGGGGCTTTCCTTAACCGCGTCTCGCGCCTGTCGGTCCATGAGTTCAAAGTTCGTGAGATAATTTGCCGTTCCAGATGTATCGTCACCCATGAGTCGGGTTTGTAGTGCCTGCCGATTGACGACGAGGTTGTTGAGGTTCAGGTCTGGCAGGTCTGGCAGGTCTGGCTGCCATCTTTGCAATCGCCCAACCAGCGCCCGCGTGCCGTCCACCACGTAGACTCCGCAATCCCACTCGTTGCTCTGCTGGGCGATGCGGGGTAAGTCCACGCGGGTCTCCAGGCTGGCGCCCAGCCTTTCTGCGAGGTGTTTTGCAAGCTTGTCATGCCATCCGCTGACGGAGTCATAATGATAGGCAACCGGCCGTTCCCGGTCGCTGCGATCAACGAACAGCAGCGACCAATGTTTGCCGCGCTCCGCAAGAGTCTTACCGCCATCGCTCACTGGCACGAACAGGAAGTCGGCTGTGTCGTTACCGTTCTGATTATGGACGATGCGCTGGAATGCGCTTAGCTTGTCGCTCTCGGAGCCCAAGCGCAGATGATAATTGGCTACGAGGGGATCCACGAACCGCGTCCGGGCGGCGAGTTCTGGATTGTTCCCCTGCAACTCCTGCTCCAGGAGCTGGTAATCCCTGTGGATATGTTCGTCGCCTAGCAATTGCAATGCGCCGAGCACCCGCCCGCTGGGGTCGCCGAAAACACCAAAAAACCCTTCGACCGCGGGGGACATCCCCTCAGGAAAGAGCTCTGGCGAGGCGGAATTCTCCGCCCGCAAGCTGGGCGGAGCGAATTCCGGTGGCCTCAGCGGCACCTCCTCGCTTGGTAGCAGGTTGCTCCTGTCCTGTGCAGCGATCCGCTCGTCCGGCGCGCGCTGGTCGCCGTCGCGCCAGATCAGGGGACGAAAGGACTCTGCGGGATCCGAGGCTTGGTGATGGTGCCCAGTTGGTACGAAAGACGATGGCAGAACAGCGGCGTCTTCATTAGCTTCCCCAGGGAGCTTCTCTGGCCGACCCAATGCCTTCTGCGGCCCGCGGTGCTGCGCAGCGGCGTCCCCAATGGCACGAGCCTCCATGCCGACTGCGTCTTCCGGACGAGCAGCAAGGGCAATTTCGCGCCCGAGTGCGGCGGACGGCAGGAACTTCCGGAGTTGAGCTAGTGCAATGATCCTCCGGTCACCACTGGAGTCCTTATAGCGCTTGGCATCTTCATCCAGCGACTCCTCGTGAAGCCGAGCCGCAATCCCCGGCTTGTTGTTTTCAACCAGGTATTCACTGAAACGTCTAAGAGTAGCTCCATAGTCGTGAATGGTTTGGCGATTCGGCCCGGTCGCAGGCGCTCCCTTGTACTCTTTGATGAGAGCCGCTTTGTACTCTTTGATGAGCACGGCGTCGGCAGGGTCGGGATTCAGGACAGCGCGGCCCACCATTGGCACTCCGCCCGCCGACTCTCTGAGACGACGCAGTGCCACAGCCACAGTCGAGGAGCCACCACTGCTCTCGTACTCCTTGAGATCTTCATCCAGCGACTCCTCGTGAAGCCGAGCAGCAAATCCCGGCTTGTTATTTTTAAAGAGCCAACGACCAAAGCCGTAAAGAGAATTTACATGGCGCTTGACCGTTTCCTCCTTGGCCTTACCCGCGTAGAGTGACCTCAGCCCTTCGACAACGGTCGCATCGTTGGAATAAAGAGGACGCTTGCAGCCGCGACCGTCGGAGACCACTACTGGAGGATCTGGCTGCACCGCCGCCGGCACGGGGGAACGAGCATGGTCACGCAACTCGAACGGTGCGGAAGGATTCAGATCACCCACTGACGAATCCGGCGCATGATGATGGCGCGCCGTTGAGTGACCCGGCTGCAGCACCGAGGCACCTAGCATCGACCCACTGCCTCCGGCGTACGGCGCCGCGGCGTGTTCTTGTCCGCTCCCTTGCATCATGGGCTGCGCTTCCCATGGGGCCGCGCCTTCGATGAGGCTCAGGTCTCCCTGAGACGGATGAGGATGGAACGGGTCTGGCAGAGCCGGAACGCCGGGGGCGGGAATTTGGGCAGCGGCTTGGCGCGCCTCGCCCGAGCGCTGCTCAAAGCCCTCTTGCCCGGCCTGTGCCGCTTGCTCTTGAGTTGCCGGGGGCTGCACCTGCCGCCAACCTGTTACATTGGATAGGTCAAATTTGTGCCGGTTCACGCTAGCCTCACGTCCACAGATCAGCTGAGCAACCTACTCGGGCATACTTACGAGAAGCTGACGAGGTCCGCGGTCCCGGAGCGGGTAGGCCTAATTTTCTGCGCGCCGATTGCGCTGGCGCGACGTAGCCCGGCCTTTTGCCAGCTCGGCAGCTACGGCTCGCAAAGAGCGTCGTAAGGCTTGCGGAGCCGCCCCTCAGCTCCCGTCAAGGAGCAATCCACAATTCACATATTTGGAGATGGCTCGCTGGTTTACCGGTCTGCGAGCCCCTGCAAGCCCATGCTTCAGATGCCGCCCGTGCAGAGGTATTTCATTTCGAGGTAGTCCTCGAGGCAATGGCGGGAACCCTGCGTCAGCGGGAGCGTCAGCTACATAGTCGATAACACGCGCTTTTTACCTCGGTCTCGGCTCGCAACGATGGATTGCTAACGGCGAACTCATGCTGGTCGGCAAGGCGATACTGGCTGGAGCATCAACTCGGCCGACGAGAGTGGCCACACCATCCTAGACAGGATCGGCCGATATGCCCGGCATCGCCGCTCTGCAAAAAGCACAGCGGGCATCCAGACGTTGCCGGGTTGACTATGGGTGTCCGAACCGCGAAAAGAGGCCGCTCTTTATGAGTGGCGTGCGCTGGCAGTCTAACCCCAAGCCCCCCGCCCGGGCTGCCGGCGCGCTTCTAGGAACATCGAGGTAGATGACGAGACTCCGAACTACATTTCCAAAGCTATCGGTGGATTCACATTTCAAGCCCAATCGATTTCCTACGGCCAGGCGCGAACGTTCGATTGGAACATTCAGAATTCACATCAAGGTGCACCGCTATTGCGTCCCGAACAGGTTCGGCTGCTCGATGACGACTACGAGATTGTTCTCATCAAAGGTCTGCCACCATTAAAATTGAGGAAGGTGCGATATTTTCGGATCGCATTCTGAAACGCATCTTTGAAAGCCAGACAGGCGCCCTCCCGGAGCCGGCGCCCTTGACGGGAGCAGAGGAGGCGCTCTCCGCAGAATCTCAACTCGATGACCCGCTGTGTGAATTGGCGCAGGACTTTGACGATACAGTTTGATGTGAGGCTAGTATGAACCCGCGAAATAGTAATCCATCCCGTGTAACAGCTTTGTCGCAGGTGCAGGACGCCGGCTTGGAAGACGGGCAAGCGGTCCAGGCCCGGCGAGTGGGCTTTGAGCAGCACGTGTCCGAGGCGCTCCGGCCGCTGTTCGATGGTCGAGCTGACGAGCCGCCTACCGGTCCAGATGAGCTTCTGCGACTGGAAAAGGGGTTTCGCGAGGTGCTTCAGCGAGGGCAGGATCATCAAGCCGCCTCGTCTTTTTTCAGCGATCCAAGGATGCCCGCCGGACGGGATGACCCCAAGGGAAGCGTGTCGGACGCTTTCGCAGCAGCCGGCTCTAGGCACGCCGGAGTTGAGGCCGCCGCCCCGCCAGTGTTAGCTGCCAGCCAACAGCAGATCCGGCCCTCGCCAGTTGCGTTTGACCGACCGGTATCATCCTCGGCTGCTGCAGGCGTGCGCTTGTATGCCCCTTCGATGATCTCTCGGAAGACCAGTTCCGAAAACTGCGATCAGTTGCCCGCCTTGTGCTGCCGCCTCGCCGTCGAGGTCGAAACGCCCGCGAATCAATGGAAGGTCAGCGGGCCATGGGGGCAGAGTGCAACGGCGTCTACACCGCCTATTTGAGGGGAGAGGTACACTTGGCTTTCCTGTTCCAGCAGCATCCGGCCGCACACCGACGCGATGGGGAGCTAGAATTCAAATCGGACCTTCGCAAGGCACGCACCGCGGATCAAACGCCGTTCGTTTGGGAAAAATGGCTCAGTACCGACAAAGCTTCTGTAATGGCCCTAGTGGCCTCGGTCGCGCTCTTGGTCGCGATACAGTGGCAAGACCCCCAGATCAACGAGGCGGTCCTAAGCGAACTGCGGACGATTCAGATCAACTACGCATTGCTCCAGCGAGACGTCGCCCGCGCAGACATGGTATTGGACTTCCGTTCCGTTGCTTCTACCGGGCAAGCATTAAAAAGGAACCTTCAAAACTACCAACGCCTTGTTGAGATCTCGCCCAATGAGAGCTCCGGGGTGCACTCCAGGTTGGTTGCACAGCTCAAAAATTCCCTCGAAAACACAGAAGCTGCCATCTCGGCCTCGGCCGCGCAAAATGAGCTTCTGCAAAGCTCTCTGGTACGCTTTGCTCGCTCGGCTAATCGCCTTCGGGGGGGAGTGTCGAACAGGCCTGAATTTTCCAATCTGATCCTTCAATTTTCGGCCAGACCGGGATTCAGCCTCGCATTACAAATCGATCAGTCTCTCCGCCGACTTCCTCCTAGCCAGGACCAAGTCACGGAGGATGTTGCCCGCGAGGGCCGCGCTATCCTGTCCTCAATGTTGAGGTTGGACCGCGCTGTCAATCGGATCCCATCCTTCGACACGTTCGCCAAGGCTGCCGAATTGGAGCGAGAACATCTGAAAGCCTACAGCTTCGCCAGCGCGCAAGCGCAGCGTACACGACTTTTCTTTGGCTTGGTGTCCATATGCCTCTGCTTGTTTGCGACCATTCGAGCCTCCACGCTGCATGTGCGGACGAACCGGTTGGAAAGGCGGTTAGAGCTTGAAGCGGCGATGAGTGAGATCGAAGCTTGTTTCATCGACAGTCAAGCAACGAAGGCTTCGCGGCGCTTCTCCACCGAAGCAGCGCTTAGACTCATTCAATGCGTTTTCGATGCAGATCAATGCGCGCTTGCTCTGGTGGATCCGAGTATCAGCAGGAATACCGAGTACTTTGTCGCGAACAAGCGCATGCGCGTCTGGAACGCCACGCTAATCCATGAAGTCGTCTCACTTGTACACCCGGAACAGCCAGTGTTTCGCGTCGTTCCGGCGTCGGAAGTGGTTCGGACTGCCGTAGGCACTACCGGTGTTTGTCAAATTGTTGGTTGCAGGGCCTCCGATCAGCAGGCTGCGGTTTGTATCCTTGTTTTTGAAGGAGATCGCTCACCACCCTCCACAGACGACCTCCTGGTTCTGGCGAGCGCTACTGTGCGTTTAGGCAACCATCTTGAAATGCAACGTGTACACACGGAACGTAACCTTTTTGAGAGTCGATGGGAGCATGCGGAAAGGCTGACGGCGGTCGGCACAATCGCAAGCGGCGTTACACATGAATTCAATAATGTTCTAGGAGCAATAGTCGGCTACGCAGAGATGGCTAAAGGTCTTGTGCGCCGCCCCTCGAGAATTCGGGGCCACATCGGCCAAATTATCTTGGCCAGCAACCGAGCCAAGCTGATTATTGATCAAATTTTGTCACTAAGCCGAACTCGGAAGCGCGTGACGATGCCTTTCGACGTCTCGGAGAGTGTAATGGATCTCGCGCCATTGCTGCGGGTTACACTTCGTGCGGATGTTCAGTTGAACTTCAAGATCAACGAGTGGCAAACGGTGATCGAGGGCAGCCCGACCGAGATACAGCAAATCCTTATGAATCTATGCAAGAACGCGTCGGAGGCTCTCTTGAATGAGGGCCGTGTCGAGATTAGCGTTTCTCGCGCTCACGTCTGTCAAACGAAGCCCGTGGCTAAGGGCACCTTGAAACCGGGAGATTACGTTCTCCTCTCCATCAGCGACGATGGCCAAGGAATCGCAAGTTCGGTGCTTCCGCACATCTTTGAGCCCTTTTTTACCACGCGCTCTCGCGTCGGCGGGACCGGACTGGGTCTTGCTGCGGTGGACCGCCATGTGAGCGCGCTCGCAGGATGCCTTGACGTCACCTCGGCTGTTGGCCGAGGTACACGCTTCGATCTCTACTTACCGGCCTGCGCTGAGGAGCAGGTCAGAGCTGATAGCGCTTCCGGTCCATACGATGGATCACTTGGCAATGGAGAAATCATTGCAGTCGTGGAGTCCGATCCAGCAGCGTTGGAGATCTACAACGATAAGATCGCCGCGCTTGGTTATAAGCCTGTCGGCTTCGCGACCTTCGAAAGTCTTTGCGACTGGATCGAGAGCGGGAAGGCAGCCGACCTCCTAATTTTCGATCAAGCGACTTCCCTCGGGCCAGGACAGCCTGAAGCCGTACGTACCACCCTGATGACGGTGCCCATCATCGTCGTTGGTGGAAGCGACCCCATGCCGATCACATCTGGTAATCAGACCTTCGTCCTTTGGCTAGCCAAACCGGTCTCGTCCAGGACGATGGAGCATGCAATCCGTAGGATGATAATGGCATGATGCCGCCGACGCGCTCAGGCTACCGAGCTACCGAGGCAATCGGAGGCGGAGCCGGCTGGGATCCAGCAAATACAAGAGCGTCGGACGATCTCTGCGCACCCGGCTCATGGCGAGTTCCCCTCGAACAGTGTCGTCGGCTTCCGCCCAAGGAAGGGCTCCCCGACCACAGCAAACCTGCCGCAGTGCTCGTGACCGTCAAGGACAAGTCGCCGCGCGATGGGGTCTGCGGGCCTCCATCCTTGACAAGTCACTGCGCGCTGGCGGCGACAGGCGACGGGTAATATAGGGTCTGGGCGAGGAGATGGTCGCCAATCGGTCATGCAAGATGGTTGACGAAAAGCAAAGCTTGACAATCATCGCCCCATTCACGCCAGACTCTCCTGTGCGCTCATCACTCGGCTACGGCTCCTCGCCTGCCCCGACAAGGCTATCGCCGCCCGGCCGGGCAAGCGATGTCCCAGGTTCCGACGTGTTCCATTCATGCTTGATGGACCTAGGCCCCGGCAGGGCGGGAGCATGAGGCTGGGTTCTCGGTCGCGGATCTGTGAGGCAAGCACGGGGTAAGCGAAGGCTCGACCCACCATTGGGGAGGCCGGCTTCGGCACGGAGGTGCGGCCTCGGCGTTGAGAGGCATCGGATCGGGTGTAGCAGGACTTTCGAACTAACTGCCGACAACACACTGGATAGGCTGTTCTCGTCGTTCGGTCCAGTTCACCAACGCCTGTGTCGACATTTTACGGCGCTTCACTACTCAGCGCCGCGCCCGTGAGCGCCAGCGAGTGGTCGTCGGCGGGCTCGATGGCGCTATCAGGTCGGGGACTCGACCTCTATGATCATCACCGACTTAATTCAAATTTGTCTGTATATATTGACGATTGCACCACCTTCACCTCGTAAACGGCAATGCGGGCGGATGGAGAGGGTTCTATGATATGACAAGCGATTTTTCCGCCGCCCGAGGGCATTTAGATCGAGCGTATGACTACCTTTGTGGGGATGACCCGATGAGTCAAAGGGGCCGAGAAGCCTTGGATCTGCTGATTGAGGCGGTTGCCGTCGAAGAGTTCAAGCAGCCACGCCAAAGCGCGGAGGTGCTGAGGTTTCCGATCGGGCGCCGCTGCTGAGGTAATCTCCACGGCCGCCATGTAGCCTCAGGTGGCAGGGACTCGCCGCCCCGTGAGGGCCGGGAACGAACGCATTGGCAAAAGGAAAGCCCACTTGCCAGACCCGCGCCCGGCCGGCGTGGTAAGAAGGCCGGCGGGTTCCCAAGCGGAGACATTGACGCCGGACTATGACGTTCTTTGCATCGGCAATGCAGCGCCGGCAACACCGCCGCCGGCGTAGGCAGCTTCGGCGGGCGCGCCGCTTCTTCGGCAGGTGTCGAACGACGCGCTCGGCGAGATCTACGCCCACGACATCCACGCCCAGGGCGTCGCCTTCGACACCGAACCGCTAGTGGGACAACCACCGACGGCATGCTCGATGATCTTCGTAACGCCCGATGGCGAGCGCTTATCTCGGCGCCTGCTTCGAACTCGGCCCGACGATGTCGAACCGGACAAGGCTTCGGGCACCAAGGTCACTTATTTCGAGGGCTATCTGGGGGACCCGCCGCGCGCCAAGCAAGCGATCCGGCAGACCGCGCGGCTGGCGCATGCCGCTGGGCGCGAAGTGTCGATGACGCTGTCGTATTCGTTTTGCGTCGACCCCTACCGCGACGAGTTCGTCGAGCTGATCCGCTCCGGCACGGCAGCAGCAGGTCGTCTGGATCGCCGGGACTATCCGGGTGAGTACGTCGGGGTAGTGTGCTGAGAGTTCTGCAAATTCGCTGAGAGGGGGCGGTCATGGCAGGCTGGTGATTGTTCACGTCACCGATTGCCGCGAAGGAACGCCACCATGACAAGACTGAAGTTAAGACCGCCAGCGCTGCCGTCAAAGCAAGGGCATCGGGTTGGTCGTGTCCGACGATCACGCCGGCCTGGTGGCAGCGATCGGCGAGGTGATCCCCGAAGCCGCCTGGCAACGCTGCTACGTGCACTTCCTCAGGAACGCGCTCGATCATCTGCCGAGGAAGCACGGCGACGACTGCCTGCAGGAATTGCGCTGGCTCTACGACCGGCGCGATCTCGCAGAGGCCAGGGCTGATCTTGCCGCATGGCTTGCCAAATGGTCGGCACGCTATCCGCGCCTGACAGGCTGGGCCGAGGATGCCATCGAACAAACCCTGACCTTCTTCAGGCTGCCGAGACAGCACCACAAGCATCTCAAATCCACCAACATGCTGGAGCGGCTCAACGAGGAAATCCGCCGGCGCACCTATGTCGTGCGCATCTTCCCCAACACCGAAAGCTGCCTGCGCCTGGTCAGGGCCTTGGCCGTCGAGACCAAATGAAAACTGGATGGAGGCCAACCGATACATCAACATGGACGACCTGCGCGAGCACAAGAAGCTCACTCTGCGCCAAGCCGCATGACCAGCATATGGCCGCCCCATTTTGCAGGACTTGACGCACACAACCCGCTTTGCTCTCTCTACAAAGGCATCGGAGTTGCCGAGCCGCAACCGCCTTACATGCCACTGAAAGCGCCAGCCCGATGCTGACTCGCGCCATGTGAATTAAGAAGGGAGATCGAGCCGGCTTCGAGTGAGCCCAGGCTAAGATCTAAGCTCACCCACGTGCATGATCAGCTTACGACGGGCAGTCACGGCGTGGATGTGCCCGCGGTCAGGAGGCGTATCCAAGTAAACCCGCTGGGTAGATTGCAGTTCGGGATCCGAGGCACGCCCGCTGCCCGTAGCGATTTGAGGACAGCATTGTACACGATCCAACGCAATGACCGGCCGTCCGGCCTCTCGTGCAATTTAAATTGAAACGTCTGTCTTGCCGCTGCAGGTCGGCCCGTAAATCAAATGGATTAGCATGTGTTTACCGCTTAGAAGCCCTTGTTTTCGAACTAACTGCCGACAACAAACTGGATAGGCTGTTCTCGTGGTTCGGTCCAGTTCACCAACGCCTATGTCGACATTTTAGGGCGCTTCACTACTAACGGGCACCGCACGATGGCAGCTCGTTCTCTCCGGCAAAGATACTCCCTGTGTTAGCTTCCGTGTTGTGTGCTTGCCCTCACCTGCGGGATACGGAAGGCCATCCCTAAAAGCATCGAATGCGGCAGCGACAGCGCGAATCCCAAAGCGATGCTCCCGCCGTACGCGGACAAAACCGTTTTCGAAGTCCACTATTCCGACCTTGGCCAGCATCGCCAAACGCTCATCTGAACCGCGAAGACGGATCAAATCAGATCCGTGGGCGACACAGATTGCCGGCACGTCAGCCTCGAAATCGCACATTAATCGCTCGATGATTGCGGCTCGCAGGCGGTCGTCGTCTGTGAGGCGATGGCCCTTCGATGTCGCCAGTCGGCCAGCTGCGATGTGCCGGATGTAGAAATCCCGTGTAACTTCGTTTTGAACGTACCCCTGGCCAAAGCGGCCGATAGCCGACGCGCCGAAACCGATCAGGGTTCTGCAGGTATCGGCAGAGTAGCCCAACGAGTTACGTCGCAGGCGACCTGTTTCCTGTGCCAGCACGAGCTCGTCGTGCGGCAAGGCGAAATGGTCGAGCCCGATCTCTCGGTAGCCGGCGGCAACCAGCGTCACGGCGGCAGCCGCATGCTGTTCAGCGCGGGCAGCGCTGTGGGGAAGAAATTCCGCCTCGATGAGGCGCTGGTTCTTTATTTGGGATGGGATATGCGAGTAGCCGAACAAGGCAAGCCGGTCGGGGCGCATGGCGACCGCCGCCCTCGCCGTCTCGACGCACGACTCCACCGTTTGACGCGGCAGGCCGTAGATGAGGTCGAAGTTGATCCGGTTTACTCCATGCCGGCGCAGCATTTCCACGGCAGCCGACGTCTGGGCCTCGCTCTGGATTCGGTTGATCGCTTTTTGAACAATGGGATCGAAGCTCTGTACGCCCAGGCTCGCGCGGTTCACGCCGGCCGCTCCCAAGCCTTCCGCCATCTCGGGCGTGAGCGTGCGTGGATCGATCTCGATGGCGACCGTAGCTGTTTTCGAGATGGCGAAGCGGCATCGCAGGAACTCCATCAGAGCGAGGAACTCGGCTGGTCCGATGAGAGACGGCGTTCCGCCGCCGAAATGTATGTCGCTCACGGGCAGCGTCTTCGGCACTCGCTCACAAACCAGACGGATCTCGTCACGCAGCGCCGCCAGATAGTTGAGGATGGGCGCATCATGGCGGGTGATGGTGGTTGGGAAGCCGCAATACCAGCAGGCTGATCGGCAGAACGGAACGTGCAGATAGAGTGACACCGGATCCTCAGCCGGCAGGTTCCTGAGCCATGCCTCATAAGCCTCGGCGCCGACCGCCCCGGAGAACTCCGACACAGCCGGATAGATAGTGTACCAAGGCAGCCGGGCCTCTCGAAATTTCGTGGTCTGCAAAGGCACAATCCCATACTGATAACAACCAACCCTACCCACCGCGCCCGCCTGGGTCCTTGCGCTATGTCAGTCCGTTCCGTTGGGCTCGAATCTAGATCTTTTTTAGCAATGGGCCACAGGCGCCGCTGCCCATCACTTCGCGCTACGGCACCCTGAACGACGTTTACGAGGCCCCGGACGCCGATGACTGGGAATCGACCAACTACGCCAATCTCGTCGGCTCGCCGGATGCGTCGACGCTGCGAGCGTCCGGCCGGCTCCGGGCCCTCAAGCGGCTCTTCGCGCCGACGCCGGGGGGCAAGGACCTCCTTGACCAGGGCGCCAGCGTCGATTTGGTGTTGCCGGTGGCAAGCGTGACGGATCCGCTCTTCAATCGGATCCTGGGGGGACTGGCGCCCCTCAAAACCGGTGGCGCGGAACGAGCCCCGATCTGCATCTTGAAAGGCGCGTTTACCAGCCGATGGAGCGCCTCGACCGATCGCGTGCTCGACCGCTTTGAAGTCGCCTACACGCCCTCCCCGTATAATGCACCTGCAAACCGGCCCGTGCTCGCACAGCTGAGTGACTTCAACCAGCTGAAGCTTGCGCCGGCGAGCGACGATCCCGAAGTCATCGCCCGCGCGCCCAAACTGAGCCGTTCCGGACGTGTCGTGACCTTCCTCACCTATCCCGATGCGGCGGTGCCGATGCCTTCCGCGGGCCACCTGCCCGCCACGGCGCCTTGGCTGGTCGCAGCGCCTCCTCCGAGCGGGCGGTTCTTTGGCTATTTCCTGTCGCATTCTTCACACAGGACGCCCGCGGCGAGGAGCGCGACGCCGAGACGGAGCGGCTGGCGAGCGAAACGCTGCGCTTCATGAATTACCTGACCCCGCAATTGGCTTGGACGCTCGACGGATACCTGCAACATCAATACACGCAGCGCTACCCGTTGACGGCCCCGACGGTGATGTTGCCGCTTGCAACCGATATCCAAACCCCTGCCACAGCTGCGCTGCGGGACGACCATGGCAGCGAACTGCCGCTGATGGGCTGGCGGTTCTATCTCTCGCCTGCGCACTTCGAACTTGGTTTCTTGCGGCAATACCTCAAGAAGGCTCTGGCGCCGGCTGACAATGGCGAGGCAAGGCCAACCGCGCTCCGCTCCATTTATGAGCCGCTGGCGGACCTGATTCTGGCCGTGGACCGCGGCAGCGCCGAACTGGTGTTGCAGCGCTGGGCCTATGAGGCCGATGCCCGCGCGGGGGCGTGCCGTCGCAGAGCGGCGCCCTCACCGCAAACGTGGCAAAGGTTGGAACACACAAGCGCGCGCTAAAAGCGTCTGATTCGCCTAATGAATTCAAGATCCTTCGGGACTTGCTGCGCCAGCCGCTCGACAAGTTCCAAGCCGCCGTCAAGGTCTTCGCCTCTGGCGTGAAAGACGACTGGCTGACGATCACGATACCGTGCCCGGCTGGATGGAGCGGACTGGGCTCCGCAAGCCCTGTCACTGACGGCAGCGACGTGCTGCGCCTCGGCCTTCGCCTGGAGCGCCCGAGCGATGCGGTGGTGCCGGCGGGCATTGCCGACCCAATGCGGCCGCAGGCCACGCCTGGATTTGGCCTTGCAGTCGACAAGAACGAGGTCGCCATCTAACCGGAACTGCAAGGCGACACCTTTGCCGATCTGCATGACGGGGCGGCCACAGAGCTGGGCAAATATGTCTCGGCCAGCATGAAGACCTCACTGCGCGAACGCCTCGACTGGCTGCGTGCGATCCGGGCCGCGCCCGCGCTGCGCTCGCCGCTCCGACTCGCCCGCCGACGCCTTTGGCCTGCGCAACACCGTGCGGGCTCTCCTGCCCGACGTGGCCGCACGCATGGCCGCGCTGGTGACCTATGTGCACAATGACGACCCAGCTTCGGGTACCGACGCGCTGTTCGAACACGTCAAGGACCTTTCGGCAGAGCTGGCCGGCCATCTTTCGATGACGCTGAAGAGCCTGCTCATCATACCCCGGGGCTCTTCGCCACGACCAAGGGCTTCGGAGTGGCGATCTTCGAACCCGATTCCTGTACCCAACGGCTCTACTCCTTGCAATTGCGTAAGCAGATCCATCCCGCACCCGCGCCAGGCGAGACCGCTAGCGACCCGTCGCGCTTTGATGTCGACCGTTTCCTCTTTCCTCTGTTCCACAACGCTGTGGCGGGGCGTTACGTTGTCGATATACTCGACGACGCCCGATATGATGACGAGTTCGAGATCGATGGGAGCGTTTTTGACCCGCCGCGGCCGCTGTGGACACGCGGCGGACCTGGCGTTGTGCTTGGGTCGGGCGGCGCGAAACTGCGCCAGCGCGGCGATGCCCAAGCGCGCAGCGGCGAGGACGTCATCGAGCAGCATAATCGCTTCGACGATGGCCTCGCCCCGGCCCGCCAGATCGAAGCCGATGTCGTGCATTGGAACCCGAACTGGACCGAACCGGTCGCCCCGAACACCCGGCGCTTCTACCTGCTGCCCTCGCGACGTCGGCCCGCGACGCCAGTGAAGCAGAAGCCCAGCGCCGACAGCGGACCGCCTCGCGCGCCGCTGCCGGTGAATCTGACAACGCCCATGCGGCCCCTGAACGATCAGCTGGCCGACCTCCTGAAAGGTCGTCTCGATGATAAGAAGATGGTGGCCTTCGGCTCGGGCGGCACAGGGCTAAGAGCGAAGCGCCGCAATCCAACCCTGACAGGGCTGATCCAGCCGACAGCAATGGGCTAGCCGCGCCCGGCTGGTGGCATCTCGAGAGCTATGCCTCCGAGCACTATTTCGTGCTGGAGGGTGACGAGGAGTCCTCGGGCTCCGAAGGCCCATTCCACAATGACCGCATCCGCATCGAGGTCGAGATTGGCGACAGCCCGTTCGTGGACGAGGATGCCGTCGCGCCAAAGACATACGCCGTCGAGGGTGAACTCGGCGACTGTTCGCATACCAGCGTCTGCGGGTCGCAAACCAAGCGGCGTGATCCCGAAGCCCGCCAAGATCTCGCGTGCTAACCTTGAGAAGCAGCTCCGCGACTGGCTGGCCCCAACGACTGCCGACGATGGGCTCCTGGTCCCGGCGCCGCCGGTCGTGGACTCCGGCAAGCGAGCATCGCAGAAGGGTAACAGCACGACTGTCGTGGCCGGCTTCACGCCCCAGCAAATCGGATGCCGCGCAGCGGCTCGAGAATCAATGGCCGCAAGGGATTGGCGCGGTGCTGGCCGCCGAAATCATGGATCTCGATGCCGATCCAAAGCCGCAGGATCGCTTGTGCTGAGGGTGGTTGTGCTGGACGAACCCTGGCGCTACGCGCGCGTGCGGGTCCGGATCGAGCGCAACAAGGCGGACGTCAACGACGACAAGCTGCCCGACATCAACCCGCTGTTCCAGATGATCGGGGAATTCTCCAGCTGGAGCAGTCATGGGCGCGAGCCGATGCTCCTTGATTTGCGCGACAGCGAGGGACTGGGCTTGCCAGCCGAGGCAGTTCAATTGGCTGCGAAGCTGACGCTTGGCGAGTTCCTCAAGAAAGATATGACTACTCCCCTCGACTACGGCGATCAGGTTGGGACAGCGGTTGACGCCCAATTCACCGCATCGGGTTTCGGGCGGCTTCCTCTGTGGAACCCCGATCGTGTTCGACTGGGGCAGTACGCGGTCTCTGGCATGGTGATCCAACTGCGAGCGGACCTTCATCCGCGCTACGCAAGGGCCGAGCTGAACGATCAGATTGAGGAGCGCATCGAGGAGATCCCGCGCGTACATTTGGCGCCCATGCCGTCCGACCCGACTATGCCAAGGCGTGACTTCGCGCCACTTCTCAAGGGCTTCACGCACACTGACGTGCCCTCGGCCATCATGCGGTGCGTATCAATTGGACCAACGCCGCCGGCGAGCTAATGGTGAGTTGCACGTGGCCAGTGCGATTCCAATCATGAAACGCAACGAGAGGCGCAGCCGAGCGATCTTGATTTTTGCTGATGCCATCGCACTAGGGTGCTCGATGCGACTCGAACGCGGCCTCGCCTTCGAAGCGCGGCTGTTCAGCGCCCTGCCCTCCTCGCGGCGCAGCGGGCATTGGTGGCGACGCTGGCGGAGGTATGTGCAGGGCGTGTCGACCCGCAAGATGAAGGCGATCACGGAAGAACTGTGCGGCCATGCCTTCTCGGCCTCGTCGATCTCGGCCATCAACAAGCGGCTGGACGAGAGCCTCGCTGCCTTTGCCATGCGCCCCCTTCAAGAGCCGTTTCCTTACCTCATCCTCGATGCGCGCTACGAGAAGGTGCGTGAAGCCGGTGTTGTCATGAGCCAGGCGGTGCTGATCGCGGTCGGTATCGACTGGGACGGAAGGCGCCAGATCCTGGCCGTGGAGATGGCCAATCGCGAGAGCCGCTCGGCCTGGAGGGACTTCCTCGTCGGCCTCAAGGCGCGCGGCCTCAAGGGCGTCGAGTTGGTTGTGTCCGACGATCACGCCGGCCTGGTGGTAGCGATCGGCGAGGTGATCCCCGAAGCCGCCCGGCAACGCTGCTACGTGCACTTCCTCAGGAACGCGCTCGATCATCTGCCGAGGAAGCACGGCGACGACTGCCTGCAGGAATTGCGCTGGCTCTACGACCGGCGCGATCTCGCAGAGGCCAGGGCTGATCTTGCCGCATGGCTTGCCAAATGGTCGGCACGCTATCCGCGCCTGACAGGCTGGGCCGAGGATGCCATCGAACAAACCCTGACCTTCTTCAGGCTGCCGAGACAGCACCACAAGCATCTTAAATCCACCAACATGCTGGAGCGGCTCAACGAGGAAATCCGCCGGCGCACCTATGTCGTGCGCATCTTCCCCAATACCGAAAGCTGCCTGCGCCTGGTCAGGGCCTTGGCCGTCGAGACCAATGAAAACTGGATGGAGGCCAACCGATACATCAACATGGACGAGCTGCGCGAGCACAAGAAGCTCGCTCTGCGCCAAGCCGCATGACCAGCATCATGGCCGCCCCATTTTGCAAAACTTGACGCACACAACCGGCGGAGCTGCCTTGCCGAGCGCCTCGACTAGCTTGCGATCACGCCCTTTGCTCCTTTGCAATCGGGCGACGGCGCCCAGATGGGAGCAACATGACGAACGCGCCTTCGGCGCCTCTGAGCGCTTGCCGATGGCTGCCGAACAACAGACGCTCACCAATTTTTTCGTACAGTGAGCGCTGGAAAAATTGAGCTTCCGCTAGCCAGAGCAGGAAAGAAGCCAGAAGAGTGCCAAAGGCGTTTATATCAAGGACCTAACTTCATACATCGATAAGCGACTGTCTGAAGTGCGCTCCTTCAGGCGTAGCTATCAGCAGCCCACCTGTGGCATCTTTGCGCTCGGAGTTTCAGCAATTCCTAGATGACTCACAAGATGCTAGCTCCCGCCCGCCATTCGTGCCCATTCCCAAAATACACCCGATTGCCCGCGCAGAACGGCGAACCCTTCTCGAGCACTGGCTCGCCTCAGAATGCCGCTGCCCCAGTAATGATCAACGTTTGGAAGATCGTGGCGCGTGGTCGTCTCAGTTTTCATCCCGCTCCTCGGTTTCCTCGGCAAGAATCTCCCTCTCCTGCTCAAGTCTTCGAATAAGGCGATCGAACTCTTTGACCCCAATCGCGCCAGTTGAAACGAGGTGAAAGCTGGCATCTTTCGACAGCATCCCTGCCCACTCGCGCTGATCGCCGTGCGGGCTCGCCACTCGCTCGACCCCCTTGGGTTTGGCATGCGGGTCGCCGGTCAGCACCGGTGGCCATGAAAACCAATCATCCGCGTACGGGACCTTGTACGACTCCTTTGCCCAATATCGGTCATGGTCGAACCGAGGAACCCGATCCATGTCCACGCCCAGATCGTTCAATCGCTCGTAGAATCCCGTGTAATTGAAGTTCTGCGGGTCACTGTGGCCGTCCGGAATCCCGCGATCGATTTCTATATGTGGCACGATCGTGAGAACTCGATCGACCGTACGGCAAGCGCCAATATAACAAGCCGCTAGGCTCGTGTACTGCGCCGAGTTCGGAGAGCCCCCCTCCTCGTAGTCTATTTCAATGTTAATTGCCTTGCCCTTAAGGTCGAACTTAGGCAGCTTTCCGTTCTTTGGCTTCAAGCCGGACTCTGCCTTCGTCGCCCACACGTTCGTCTCTTGGAATGGCCACAAATGGACCACCTCTCCCGTTTTGAGAATTACCGCGTGCGACTTGTTACGCTTTTTCCCAATCCAAGGCTTCACTGTGTCGTAGGTGAGCTTTCCGTCCACGGTCTGGTGGAGGATGAAGTGAGTGCGCCCGGCGCAACTGCCATCCATAAGGTCACAAGCGTCCTCGAGGTCAGCCAATGGATCTGTCGAAATATCGTTAATGCCCATGTCCCACTCCTAGCAAATAAATCCCCGATACTAGCATAGTAGCCGAGGCCGGCTCGTAGCCGCACGGTCCGTTACAAGGACTCCGCCTTAAAGACCGTCTATGCCAACGGATTGGCCGAAAGACGAGGGCACTCTCGAAACCTTCCTGCACAAGCTGAGGCTGGAACTGGGCGAAGCCAAGTGAGCCAACAAGCCCTGGCTTCGGCTCAAGATCACAGGCCTTTGTTTGCCGGACCCCTACGTGGCTCTCATGGTTGACCGCCAAACTAGGCTACAAGGCCAAACTCCGAGAGATCAATCCGGAGGCTGTAGTCCATCCCACCGTCAACGCACGCTTTGAGTTCAGCGACGTCCCGCAGTGCGCCGGGTTCGGACCTTACCGACCTCAGGCTCCACGCAACCACAAGAAGTTCGCTCATTTTTACATCGAAGAAGCCACTCCTATCTAACACCGGCGATTCCGGTCGAACATGATCAATCGCTGCCGCCAACCTGCGGCTGTTACTTGGATTTCGTACTTCTGCCGTCCTGGTTCTGAGCCCTCTTGGGCTTGCAGTTCAGCGGTACGTCGCGCCAATAATATTCCGCGTAGCGCGAGAAGGCCCAAATGAAGCTGGCGGTCAGCCAAACCAGGGAGATTAGGACAAGGGACAGAAGCAAATTCTGCCACCACGGAGAAATATCTGCCCATTGCCCTGGATCATACCTGTTCAGATCGGTGGAGGAGGAGGGAAGCGCGTTTTCGACATTAATCCCGATCCAGAAGACGATGTTCGAAACAATAAAGAGCGATGTGGCCAGGTAGAGCGTGATCTCAATCCGGTTCGATATTCGATCCGCGACGGTGACGTTGAGCTGATAGAAAAACTTGGAAAAGAAAGTCACGAGAAAAAGCGTTGTCGCGGCAATGACCAGCGCCGGCGCCAGACGCTTTATCCATGGATCGACCGCATCGATCGGGATGACGTTGAGATTGAATATCCAGTCCACGATCAGAGCGGTTCCACCGACTCCGATAGTGAAGACGAGAACCCGCGCGATCTTATCACCTTGCCGATAGAACCTTTGCAACTTTTGCCGCGCCGCATCGACATAACGGTTCGTGTCAAATCCATACTCGTCGAGGAAGGCTATGAGCGCCAGAATGATGCCGAAGAATGCATCGCCGAAGGATTTGCCGTAGACGCCGAAAAGCGCGTAAGTGATAGACACGGCTGCGACAGCCAGTTTCAGATTGAAATGTCTTGACCTGGGCGTAGCCGGTTTGTTCAGCAAATCGTTCACGGTTTCCCTCCGCTGTAACATTTCCCCGACAGCTCAGAATAAGCCGGTTAGATCGAATTGCAATTGCGCGATGACGGGACGGTGTCGGTAGTAAGTTGCAACCTTTTTGGACCTTACAACCTGAATGAACCGAATTCACGCCCCTGAAATCGCTCACCTGTTAAATACTCAGAACAAGCTCGTCATTCATTACGACGTTCATTGAGCAGGATTGTTGAGCATTACCCTTTCATGAGCCCTGAACTCACGTGTGCTAGTGTGCCAGGCCTCTTGTCGCTGACCGTTCAGCGACCAGCAGGCGCGGTCTTGTCAATCACAGCTGAAATCGCCTTCTGCCACACGCCGACGAGGTCACGCGCTTTCACTACCAACTTTGCTCAACGGAAATTCTGGATCACGTTTGAGCACATGCCAATCTGAATTTTCCGCAACGATCTCTTTGATAATACTTCCGGGGTCATCCTGAAGTCACTCGCCTAGCCAGCTCAGTTCGCTTCAACGTAGGCAGCGGCTCGATACCGCCCATAGCCGACCTTCACGAGCAGCCCTTCCTCGCACATCCGGGAGAGGTAGCACCGTGGGATGCCGACGTCGGTGAGATCGCGAGTCCGTACCTCGCCGCGTTCTTGCGCCAGAGCAACGGCGCGATTCCGGAGCGATGGTGGACGCCCCTGCGAGGTGTAGCGCTTCCGCGCGGTCCCGATCACGTTTTCGCATTTGATGCGGCAGTGCCGCGTCCCGGAGTAGCGCTATGGCGAATTCGTATTTCTCAGATTCATCGATCCCGGAGAGCCAACTTCCAAAGATTTGGCCAATCGTGAGCATTGGCGGCGGCATAAGCCGCAGCTCTTTGTGCAGCAGATGCGCGAGGTTGGCGGCTTCGGATTTGAGGACATTCCACGCACGGCCGTTTGTTCTGCCCAATTGAGCGCGGATATCGTGCCGCTCATCTACCATGGAAGCAGTCGAACGACGCCGCTCGCTGGCAAAGTGTTCGCCTGGCGCTTGCCCGATCTCATCGATTTCAAACACGGGAAGCTTCACTTCGAAACGCGCGAAACCTCTGTCGCACATACAACATAGACGCCACCGCTGACATTGTTCTAACCGGCGTCAATCACGATCATCGGATTGAACCGTGGTGGACCCTTGGCGAGCAGCGCACCGCCATCATTAGGGGGACAAAGGAACTTGGAATCGCGCTTGTAACGACCCCGAACTTCGGTCTTCTGCTCGACAATCCGCGAACAGATGATCTTCACGCGATAAAGCGTATCGCCATCACATTCGAAGAATTCCAGCGTGAAGGGGTGGCCTGCGCACTCCATCCTAACGGCCGGACCTATCGGGACTTTGAGCGCTGGTCGAGACTTATTGCCGAGCGCTGTTTGGTGCAAAGCTGCAGCGCGTAGTTGTCGAGCATCAGCTCGCCAACATGACGGCGTCGTGCCGAGCGGTGCCGCCGCATGATGCCTCAACGTCGGGCTCACCACAAACAATGCTGTCCCCATTGAACGAAACTGTCGCGAAGCGAACAGTCGAACTGTAGCCGAACGTTTTCCGTTCGTGCTTGGGTGGATCCGCAAGGCAAAAACAAGGAAGTGCGAACCAAGGTCCGCCCGCACAATTGAGCTTCAAGCCGCAGCTGGTCGTCAGGCTGGCACGTCATTTGCGGTCGAATGCAGGACCCTTTGTGACGCCTACCTCTACCAGCTGAGTTGACTGTGATGATTGTACGAAATTTTGCATACCTCCATTTCGGCGAAAATTATGTTATCGGCAGCTAAAACCAAATATTGGACAACAATCACCAGAGTACATTCTAGGATTTCCTTCAGGGCTTAGCTGACGGCGCAGCAAAACTGCGCACGTTTCAAAGCTGTTCACAGAATCACTCGCGTCCATCACTTTATTATTAAAGCGGAGATCGACAATGACCACTAGGAGCCTCCTCCTCGGCTCAACTGCGGCACTGATTGCCGTTTCCAACGCTCGCGCCGTCAGCACCGCCGCCGAGCCTGACCCGACTGAGTACGTCAAGATCTGCGACGTCTACGGCTCGGGCTACGTCTACATTTCAGGCACCGAGACCTGCGTGCGAATCGGCGGCTCTGTCCGTTACAACGTCGGATTGTTTGACCACTCAAGAACCTCGGATGTGAGGACTGGTGAGCATCAGAGCGCGTGGCAAAACAACACACGCTTCACATTGAGAACCTGGACCGGCCAGGAGACCGAGCGCGGGACGTTGAAGACCTACACCGAAACCCGCGTGAACTTCGGCAGCCACCAGACATCGGTTTCGGACAGTTCTCGGTCCTATGCCTTGAACGGAGGCAGCGGCCTGACTATCGCCTGGATTCAGCTTGGTGGCCTGCGAGTTGGTAAGGACCGGTCGGCTTTCGACATGTTTATTGGCTGCGCGGGTGATGTACTGAACCAGACGCCGGCTCCGTACGGCGCTTTCGATACCAATGTGGTTCAGTACTACTTGGACGCAGGGAACGGCTTTTCGGCCGTGGTTTCGCTGGAACAAGGCTCGGACGTGGTCGGCACAATCGACAGCTACGCTCCCCACATAGTAGGCGGCTTGAAATACGCACATGGCTGGGGAGCGATCACCGGCGTTGCAGCTTATGATAGCAACTACGAATCGGTGGCCGCCAAGGTCCGTGTCGACATCAATGTCACCAACGAACTATTGCTATCCGGAATGTTGGGCTACGGTTCCCATGGCCAGCTCAACTACGGCTCGACGAATTCGGTAGACGCTCATGGTCGCGGTTTCTATAAACCTTGGGGTGGGAACTGGGCTTTCTGGGCTGGCGCCGGTTACGAGCTCACCGAGTCAGCTTCGTTCAACCTTCAGCTCTCGGGTGATCAGCTCAACAACTATGGTGTCGCTGCGAACGTCGCCTATGCGTTCCTTCCCGATTTCACAGTTACGGCTGAACTCGACTATGACCGCTACGGAGGCTCCGCCGTCGGAAAGGTGAAAGCTTCCGAAGTGAACTGGACCAATGCCAACAAGAAGAGCAGTGTCGGCGGTATCCTGCGTTTCGAACGCTCATTCTAATGCGATGAAGCGTTGAGTTCCGAGGTCCAGTTGATGCGCGGACATTCCCCCTACATTCCGTTGATTGTGCATGCACGGCTCGGCCGTCGTACGCGGCGACCGTCATAGAGCTCGGGTTTGACGCCGTGCTCCTGAACACGGCGGTCCCGAGGGCGGCCGATCCGGTCGGCATGGCGCGTGCGTTCGGCAAAGCGATCGATGCCGGTCGTGAAGCTTTCAGCTCGGGAATGCTCGAACGGCGCTACCCACCGACGATCGGCAGGGCCGTCTTCTCATGAAGTCGTGGACGTGCCGGCTGGATTGACCGGCTGGTGCCGCTCGGCGTCCGTCTGGTGCAGCTCCGGATAAAGGATATGGACGAGAAAGGACTGCAGACGGAAATCCGCCGCGCGAACGACGCCTGCGCGGTCCATGGTTGCCAAGTGAGTCAACGACATTTGGCGCACGGCAATCGAGGAAGGCTGCGACTTCGTCCATCTTGGTCAAAAGGATTTGGCTGCCGCCGATGCTGGCGATGAAATACGTCGGATTGAAGCTCGGCCTGTCGATCCACGATCACACCGAACTGGAAACGGCGCCAGTGGCGGAACCGGAGTATGTGGCGCTCGCCCCAGTCTATCCAACAGCCTCAAGAAGATGAATGGGCGTCGCGAGGACTCGAGCGGATCAGCGGTGGAAGCACCAGGTCGCGCCGATCCCATTGGTCTGCATCGGCGGCCTCAACCTGACCGTCTCGAAGGCGTTTTTTGAGGCTGGCGCGGAAAGCGCAGCCGTGGTCACCGACTTTGCGCTGAACGACGCCCCAGAAGCGCGCACGCGAGAATGGATCGAAAGACCAGAGCAATGGCGCCGAGGCGAGAACCGCATGTGCTCGTTGCTGTCGGGTCAGACACCACGGTGGGGGCTGGAATTGCCCGCGAGATCCAGACGATCGCTTCCAGTGGCGTGCGCACCTGCCTTGCTGTCAGCGCGCTGACGGTGCAAACCCATGAACACGCCTGGAAATCCAAGTTACGCAACCCCGTCCGGTGGCGGATCAGATGCGCGCTACGCTTCAGCCTAACAGAGTGGCCGCCACCAAGATCGGCATGCTCGCAACGGCTGAGATCGATCGTCGCTGCGGTTGCCGCTGTGCTGCGCGAATATCCGCGCACCGGCAATCCAGATCCGGTGCTGGCTTCCACGTCAGGCCGAGCGTTCTTGAAGCAAGCGCCATCCCGCATCATGAAGTAGCATCTGATGCCGCTTTGCCGTGTCGACACCCAATGTCATTGAACTGGCGCTTCTTGCCGGCTCAGTGCTACCGGTGAATGAGGCCGGCGCGCTTCAACAAGGACCACAAGCCACCCCGTCTGCTGGACTCCTCCAAATTCGAAACACGGATGGTTACTATCCAGACAATTGATTTTATCAATCTGCGACAATACCGCATAGCGGCGCCGGCGGAATGATCACCGGTAGCAAGACGAGCTGTTTCGTTGGCCTGTAGGACGCGCACCGCGACCGAGGTACAAGCCAGCCCGTCTGCGGCCATGTTCGGATCGGGCGCATCGGTGCGCCGATGAGATTGCCGGCGGAACGTTCTATTCGTACAGCCGTGACGGCAGTCATCTCACCGGCGCCATCCTGCCGATGGATGGCCGGCAGTCGGTGCAGCATGGGCTGACACTGTTCGGAATGAAGCCGCTCGCGCTTCGGACGGTTGAAATGGAGGACATTAGCGTGGAACCGATCAGTCTCGACGAACTTCTGGCCAGCGTCGGCAAGGAAGTCGGCGTGTCGCCGTGGCGGGTGGTCTCGCAGCAGATGATCGACCAGTTCGCCGAGGCCACCGATGACCACCAGTTCATCCACTGCGATCCGGAGCGCGCCAAGCGCGAGACGCCGTTCGGCGGCACCATCGCACATGGCTTCCTGTCGCTTTCGCTTTTGTCGGCGATGACTTTCGAGACCATGCGGCCGCTCGAAAACTGCAAGATGGGTGTCAACTATGGCTTCGAATCGCTGCGCTTCCTGGCGCCGGTGAAAACCGGATCTCGCATCCGCACCCGTTTCGTACTGGCCGACGTCAAGGTCAGGCCGTCGGGCTGGGTGCAGACGGCGCTGGGCGTGACGATTGAGATCGAGGGCTCGAAAAAGCCGGCGCTGACCGCGCGCTGGTTGACGCTGACGCTGATCAAACGCCAGCCGGAGGCGGCCTGAATTGCTCAAGAGCATCAGCAGAGACGATCTTCACGTGCCGGGGCGATGTAGGCGACTAGTGCGCACCGATCGGCAACGCGGCCACGGGGGTCGGCTAGATAGAGTGGCAGGAATGCCTAATCGGGGCTCCGACTCGGAAGGGGCTTCGATGTATCGGAAGCGCTTCGGCTTTCGGCGCTGCATTCCTTCTTCACGAAGGTCCATGGAGAATTCCCGACCACGGGGTCGAAAGATCGGCTTGTGATCGGAGTGGGCAGATCCTCCCCGACTGAATCTGCCAATAGGGTGTTATCGAGTCAACCGGGTCGAACTTGAGGTCGCGGGTGTCGCTGATCGGCTGCTCGTCGAGCTCGAGAGCTGCCAGCTAAAGGAAGAACACGGCTATGAAGAGCTCCGCAGTTGATGTGGATGCCCAGAGCTGGGAGTGCAGACCGACGAGTTCCCAGCGGGCGAACTTGCCATTGGTAGCGCGCCAGACCAGTGGCGAGAAACCCTCGATGAGAAGGCCCCTGAGGCGCACGCGGGATGGACTACAGTGGCGTTTGGCGAGAGGGCCTTCGAAGACGAGATCGAGTGTAAGATGGACGAGCTCGACACGCGTATCGCGCAGTCCCTGGCGCTCGTGCGTGCGAACTGTTGGTAGATCGAGCTGACTAGATGAACCGGGATGGCATTAAAGCGGAACTGGAAGAGACGTCCCTGGCCGAACTAAGTAAGATCAATCCAGCCATCGCTAAAGGTAGGCGAACACGAGACGTTCGGACTCCGTGCCGCTGAAATCCTCAAATTGAAACGGCCGGACCGTTGGAGCTATCATCACCCGCTTGGCTTCCAGAGCTACGGAGCGGGTTGATTATCTGAACGTCCTCGAAGTGCTTTTCATTGTCGGTCACTACGACACACTCGTTGGCTTCGGCTACAGCGGCAATGATTGTGTCTAGGGCGCTCCGCGAACGGCCTCTGGCTTTGCCGTTGGCCATCAGCCGCGCCCACACGAGGCCAGCTTTCTCGTCGAACGATAGCACGCGGCCAGCGAACGGCGCTTGCGGGCCTTCGGAGCCCTCGAACCAAGTTTCAAGGCTGCTGCGCTTTTTCCCCTTCGGCTTCTCTAGGATGCCTCGGCGAATTTCGGCGACAGTAAGCGAAGCAATGAAGAGGTCTTCGTCCTTCTGCGCGCCCATCCAGGCCAGCAACGAGCCCGAAGGCTCCGGCTTTATGACGTTGCTGATGATATTGGTATGAAGAAGGTAGCGCGTCACAGGTCGATCTTACGCCCCTCTTCGCGCGGCCGGCTGAGGTCGAGACTGGAGCCAACCAGAGGCGAGCGACGCAACGCGGCGAGAATGCTGCCCGCTTTCGGTGGCTCACCCGCCACGGCTTGCTGTATGGTCCGACGAAGCTGTCGGGCATCCGGCCCGCTCTCCGTTAATTTTCGGGCAAGAGTTCGCAGTAGATCGCGGTCTGCGTCGAAGGCCTGGATCTCGAACCGCGCGATGCCGCGCTCAGCCAGGCGAGAGCGATAATTGCTCTCTTCTGTGCAGTGTTGCCCATCGCGTGCCTCCGTTCTCTATCCGGATATATAGCCATGGCTTCTTCGGAGCACAATGTGCCCCGTCATCGGCCAGCACTGGCTCCTGCGCGACGCGCGTTATTGATAGAATTCCAGCTTGTCGAAGCACTGTGACTTGGCATCATTGTCTCGAAACGGAGTATTTCGCGTCAGGACAGGAACGCGATCATAGCGCGCCGAAACGGCAACAGCCGAAAAGCTTCGTGTGGTCGCCGGCGCGGCCCGCGAATCGGCTGTGTCTGCGTCGCCGAAGCCCGATCGACGCTTCGTCAATCTGGTCCGGCTGCTGGCGCGACAGGCCGCACGGGATTTCGTTCAAGCCGAAACGGATAGCCAGACGCGAGACCGCGTCCCGGAGTAAGGGGCCGCCTCATGAAGGTCGCGCTTGGCGCTCGCTACTCAACTGACAATCACCGAGACGCCTCGATCGAGGATCAGTTGCGGCTCTGCTGCTTGCGTGCTGAAAAGCAAGGCTGGACAGTCGTCGACAGCAATACCCACCGCGCGATCTGCGGCGGGTCGCTGTTGCGTCCCGGCCTTCAGGAGCTGATCAGCGATGCGATGCAGGGCAAATTCCTGATCGTGCTCGCAGAGGCGATGGATCGCCTGACCATGACCGCTGCAAACCGGGAGCAGGCCAGGCTGGGCAAACGTTGCAACAGATCCTTCAAGGAAATTCATAGACTCTTAGCAACTCCGGCTAGCTGTGAATGGTAGGCTTATTGCAACGTCTGAGGTCAGTGGTTCCAAACCGTGGCCCCGCTTCTTCGACTGGCCGAACTGCTTGCAATTTCGGCTAAAGGCAAGAAGAGCGCCCATTTGTTTGTTCGACACAGGATATCGACGGTCGTCACGGCCACCGAGATTTGTCCGGTCGTTGGACAACCCTTCGAAATCGCAACTTCTGCGGAGAACGCGAAATGAGAAATTCGGTAGGACTTGGTCCTGAGCCATGATGACACTGGTTAGTCGCCTACGCATGGCAGCGCATCCTGACCGCCTTCGAATCCTGGGCCTTTGTGCGCATGCGGACCTAACTGTCTGCGAGCTAGCGGAGATTCTGAGCGTGTGTCGAGAGCGGGTTGCGCGACACGTCCGGCTGCTCGCCAGAGCCGATTTTCTTTGCTGCAACGAACAGCCTCCGTGGCGCTCGTACCATCTCAACGCAGGATCCAACGACGGCGGGCTGGTTCAATTATTGGTCGATCTCCTGCCCCATCGCGAGGGCTATCATAAACAGGACCTGCAGCGGCTCGAAGCGGTACGAGACACGCGGCCGAAAGGGACCGCGTGCTTGATCGTGAAATAGGTCAATCCAATTGGAGCGCGAAGCTACCATGGACAACTCCGCAGACGGCGCAATCGCACAGCCGGACACCCACGGGCGGTCTTCCTTGGCCGCGGTTGATTGCCGCGTCCACGAGCTGCTTCTGAGACAGGAGCGGCAGGAGCGGACGACCCTCAAGCTCATCGCCTCAGAGAACTTTGCGTCCTCGGCCGTGCTGGAAGCGAACGGCTCGATTTTCACGAACAAGTACGCCGAGGGGTACCCCGGCGCGCGCTACTACGCTGGAAACGAGATCGTTGATGAGCTTGAGGATCTGGCCATTGGGCGCCTGAAAACGCTATTTGGCAGCGAGCATGCCAATGTCCAGCCTTATTCCGGCTCGCCGGCCAACCAGGCTGTCTATCGTGCGCTTTTGAGTCCCGGTGACAAAGTCATGGGCTTGCCCCTTCCGGAAGGGGGCCATCTGACTCATGGTTGGGCCATCAACTTTTCCGGAACTGACTATCAACGCGTGCCCTATGGACTAGATGAAAAGACACAGCAGATTGACTATGACCGCTTGCGCGAGACAGCCAAGCGGGAACGGCCGCGGCTCATCTGGGTCGGCGGAACCGCTTACCCGCGTGTCTTTGACTACGCGGCAATGGCAGAAATTGCCCTGGAAGCGAACTCCTATCTCGTAGCCGACATTGCGCACATCAGCGGCCTGATTGCCGCGGGAGCGCACCCGAATCCCGTGGGCCATTGCGACGTGGTCAGCAGCACGTCCCACAAGTCGATCCGCGGTCCCCGCGGTGGCTTCATTTTGTCAAGGAACGAAGATCGCTATCAGGCCCTGTATCATACAAAGAGCAAATACAATCTCGCCAGACGAATAGACCGGGCGGTCTTCCCTCACCTGCAAGGCGGACCTCACATGAATGCCATCGCTGCGCTAGCGGTTGCCTTGCACGAAGCCGCGAACCCGTCCTTCCGAGGCTACGGCCAACAGACGGTCAAGAATGCCAAGGCTCTGGCACATGCACTGCTTGAGCGAGGTTATGACCTGGTTACCGGGGGGACGGACAATCACATGCTGATCCTTGATCTTCGCGATCGGCCACTATCGGGCAAGGCCTATGCCGAGCGACTAGCAAAGGCAGGAATCATCACAAACTTTAATATGGTGCCTGGCGACCCGCGGCATCCGGCGGTCACAAGCGGAATTCGCCTGGGGGCGCCAGCAGTGACGTCAATGGGCATGCGCGATGTGGAAATGGTGCAAATTGCTGGCTTCATTGACTCCGTCCTCCAGCGGCCAGACGACGAAGATCTCCATGCCTGCGTGCGAAGAGACGTTGCCGACTTGTGCGCTGCGTTCGAGGTCCCGGGCATCTCCGACAAGTAAGGTGGGCCAAGCAAAATGCCCATACCACATCCAACATCCGAAGCGAGGTATTCATGGCTAGGCAGTTCGTGTTCTCTTCCGAATCGGTTGGCGCGGGGCACCCGGATAAGTTGGCCGACAACATCTCGGATGCCATCCTCGATGCCATCCTCCGCACAGATCCCAAGGCGCGCGTCGCCTGTGAAGCGTTGGTAAAATCAGGGATAGTCGTTCTGGCTGGCGAGATCACCAGCGATGCCCAGGTGGATTACAGCCAAGTTGCGCGCGATACGATTCTCGACATTGGGTACGACGACGAGGCCGTCGGCTTTGACGGCCGGCGTTGCTCCGTCGTTCATGCCCTCACCGAGCAGTCGCCCGACATCAGCCAAGGCGTTGACGAGGGAAGAGGGCAAGACCTCCAGCAGGGAGCGGGAGATCAGGGCCTCATGTTCGGCTACGCATGCCGCGAAACCGATACCCTGATGCCTTTGCCGATCCAGCTCGCTCATCGCTTGACGAAACGGCAGGCGTATGTCCGGAAGGCACAACAGCTTGGCTGGTTGCGTCCTGACATGAAATCCCAAGTCTCAGTGCGCTATGAGGGGTTGCGCCCGGTCGCCCTGGATACCATCGTCGTGTCGACGCAACATGACGAGCAGGTCTCGCAAGAGACTGTCCGCGAGGGCGTCATTGAGGAAATCATAAAGCCTGTCCTGCCGACCCACCTGGAGACGGAAGGCATCAGAATTCTGGTCAACCCGACGGGGCGGTTCGTAGTCGGCGGGCCGCGCGGCGACTGCGGTCTCACTGGACGCAAGATCATCGTCGATTCCTATGGCGGGATGGGTCGTCATGGCGGCGGCGCCTTCTCGGGCAAGGACCCGTCCAAGGTTGACCGCTCGGCTGCCTATGCAGCCCGCTATGTCGCAAAGAACATCGTCGCTAGCGGACTTGCGGACGTGTGCGAGGTGCAGCTTGCTTACGCAATCGGCGTGGCCAGTCCGGTTTCCGTCATGGTCAACACGTTCGGGACAGCCAGGGTTGAGGAAAGCAGGATCGAGCGCCTCATTCTTGAGTTGTTCGATCTCAGACCGAAAGGCATTATCAAGATGCTTGATCTCTTACGCCCTATATATCGCAATACAGCGACCTATGGCCATTTCGGCCGTGAAGAGCCTGATTTCACCTGGGAGAAGACAGACAGGGCGGACGAATTGCGTCGCGAGGCAGGACTCGCCGCCCCGTGAGAGCCGCCGGCGAACGGATCGGCAAGCGGAAAGCCCATTTCCACCGGGCAGACCCGCGCCTGGCAGGCGTGGCGAGAAGCCGGCTCGGGTTTTTTGGCGGAGACATTGATGCCGGATTATGACGTGCTTTGCATCGGCAATGCCATTGTCGACATCATCGCCCAGTGCGACGAGGCATTCCTCGAGATCAACGGCATCATCAAGGGCGCGATGAACCTGATCGACACGCGCCGCGCCGAACTGCTCTACAGCCGCATGGGCCCGGCGATCGAGGCCTCCGGCGGCAGTGCCGGCAACACGGCGGCCGGCGTAGCCAGCTTCGGCGGACGCGCCGCCTTCTTCGGCAAGGTCTCCAACGATGCGCTGGGCGAAATCTATGCGCACGATATCCATGCACAGGGTGTCGCCTTCGACACCAGGCCGCTCAAGGGCGAGCCGCCGACGGCGCGCTCTATGATCTTCGTCACGCCCGACGGCGAGCGCTCGATGAACACCTATCTCGGCGCCTGCGTCGAGCTTGGCCCTGAGGATGTCGAGGCCGACAAGGCATCCGGCGCCAAGGTTACCTATTTCGAGGGCTATCTGTGGGATCCGCCGCGCGCCAAGGAGGCGATCCGGCAGACGGCGAAGCTCGCACACGAGGCCGGGCGCGAAGTGTCGATGACGTTGTCTGATTCGTTCTGCGTCGACCGCTACCGGGACGAGTTCCTCGACCTCATGCGCTCGGGCACTGTCGACATCGTCTTTGCCAACAGCCACGAGATCAAGTCGCTCTACCAGACAAAATCCTTCGACGAGGCGCTGGCTCAGATCCGCAAGGACTGCAAGATTGCCGCCGTCACCCGTTCCGAAAAAGGCTCGGTGATCGTGCGCGGCGACGAGACCGTGGTCATCGAGGCGACCGCCATCAAGGAGTTGGTCGACACCACCGGCGCCGGCGACCTCTACGCCGCCGGTTTCCTGCATGGCTACACGCAGGGCCGCAACCTCAAGACCTGCGGCGACCTTGGCTCGCTGGCGGCCGGCCTGGTGATCCAGCAGATCGGCCCAAGGCCAAGGCAGAATTTGCGCCGCGAGGCGGAAGGGGCTGGGTTGCTGTAGATGCGCGGGCAACCAACCAGCCGCCCTACTGACGCGATGACCGCAGTGGCGGAACTGTGTCAAAGCTCGCTGATAGCGACAGCCATTCGCTTCGGAGAACTGACCCATGCTGCTGCCGTGAAGCTCGCTGGAGGAGCGGTGCAAGGCGTGCTTGCCATGACGGCATTCACCGTCCTCCAGATCGTCACCAGCATTTTCCAGAAGCTCAGCTTGGGGGGCCAGTAAGGTTCCTGAGGTAACGGAGAACTCGCGGCGTCGGTCGGACCTGACTTGCGATCACGTCCCACGATGCCGAATGCGGGCAGCAGACTGAATATTTCACAATGCTAGACAAAGGCGTAAAACGCGACCATATAACGACATAAACATTTCATTATGCGTCATTGACAAAGAGCGGGTTGCTGTGATTGTCTGCTGTTGTGGTTCTCGCGTACGGTGCTGCCGCAGCGGAGCTAAGAGGGAAGCCGGTGCGATGCCGGCGCTGCCCCCGCAACTGTTAGCGGCGAGCCAATCCACTCATGTCACTGAGGCGAATACCCTCGGGAAGACGGGTAGAGGCTATGACCCCGCGAGCCAGGAGACCTGCCACGGCGAATTACGTCCACGGGCGGGGTGTCTCGGTGGCCGCTGCAACCGGCGTGCCGGCCTGCTAGCGCCTTCCTTGTCACCGACGCCCCCAACCATCGGGGTATGACATGACTGTCTCTCAGCAAATTCCTGTAGCAACGCTCGGCGTGCCGCGCTTCGGTCGTCGGCGAGAACTGAAATTCGCCCTCGAAAGCTACTGGTCCGGAACATCGTCCGCTGGCGACCTTCTTGCGACGTCGAAGGCGCTCCGAGCCGCTAGCTGGGAAGAGCAGCGCGATCGCGGCGTGTCGAAAATCCCGTCGAACGACTTCTCGCTTTACGACCATGTGCTCGACACCGCAGCCATGGTCGGGGCCATTCCATCCCGGTACGGCTGGAATAGCGGCGAGGTCCCACTTGACATCTACTTCGCAATGGCGCGCGGCAATCAGGGTCAGACGGAGGATTGTGGACACGCTGGTCACCAGGAGGAGGCTCATGGACCTGGTGTAACCGCGATGGAAATGACCAAGTGGTTTGACACCAACTACCACTACATTGTGCCGGAACTCGATGATGATCAGACGTTCGCCCTCTCGTCATCGAAGCCGGTCGATTACTTCCTCGAGGCTAAAGCTCTCGGCATTCACACACGCCCAGTCATCCTTGGACCCATCACCTTCCTCAAGCTGGCGAAATCGCGTGCCGAAGGATTCGGTCCCATCGCGCTCCTACCGCGGCTGCTGCCCGTTTACGAGCAAGTCCTGCAGAGGCTGAAGCTGTCGGGAGCCGACTGGGTGCAGATCGATGAGCCAGCGCTTGTCCTCGATCTGAACCCGAACGAACGAGCTGCGTTCGAATTCGCCTATGGCCAGCTGTCGAAAGCCGCGCCCGAGCTGAAGATCATGCTGGCTACGTATTTCGGGTCGCTGGGAGACAATCTCGAAACCGCGGTTTCTCTGCCCCTGGCCGGCCTGCATATTGATCTCGTGCGCGCTCCCGAGCAGCTGGAAACGGTGGGTCGGCTCGCTCCGAAGGATCTGGTGCTCTCGCTCGGCTTGATCGATGGCCGCAACGTCTGGCGTGCGAACCTGCCCGCCATTCTCGACCGCATCAAACCGATCGTCGCCGGCTGGCCCTTGGACCGCGTCGAAATCGCGCCTTCTTGCTCGATGCTGCATGTGCCGATTGACCTGCGCATGGAGACGGAACTCGAGGCCGACATCAGGTCGTGGCTCGCCTTCGCGGCCCAGAAGACCGACGAGCTGGTCTTGCTGGCCCGGGCCCTTTCCAAAGGCAGGGATGCGGTGGCAGCCGCGTTGAAAGCTTCTGCCGAGGCTGCCGCCACTCGCTTGACGTCCACGAAGATCCATGACCCGCTTGTTGAGGGGTGGATCGCCAGCATTGACCATAGCATGAAACGACGAGAGAGCGCTTTTGGCGAGCGCTCCAGAGTCCAGGCCGGCACGCTCGGGCTGCCGCCGTTCCCGACGACGACAATCGGGTCCTTCCCGCAGACGCCGCAGGTACGCCGCGCGCGGTCCGCTCATGCGAAGGGCCAGCTCAGTTATGTCGATTACGAGATTTTCCTGAAGAAGGAGATCGAGTCAGCAATTCGTTGGCAGGAAGAGATCGGGCTGGACGTGCTGGTGCACGGTGAGTTCGAACGAAACGATATGGTACAGTATTTCGGCGAGCAGCTGTCCGGCTTCGCCTTCACTCAGCATGCCTGGGTGCAAAGCTATGGGTCGCGCTACGTGCGTTCCCCCATCATCTTCGGGACGTATCGAGGCGCAATCCGATGACGGTGCGCTGGTGGCAATTCGCCCAGTCGCTTACGGAAAAGCCCGTGAAGGGAATGCTCACAGGCCCAGTGACCATTCTCAACTGGTCCTTTGTTCGAGACGACGTACCCCGCTCCGAAGCCTGCCGCCAGATCGCGCTCGCCATCCGCGACGAAGTGACGGATCTCGAAAGGTCCGGCGCAAGGATGATCCAGATCGATGAGGCCGCGTTTCGCGAAGGATTGCCACTGCGCCAATCTGACTGGAAAGCCTATCTCGACTGGGCTGTCGAATGCTTCCGGATCGCTTCAACGGGTGTAAAGGACGCGACTCGAATCCATACCCACATGTGCTATTCGGAGTTCAACGAGATCATCGACGCGATCGCTGGAATGGATGCGGATGTCATTTCGATTGAGACGTCGCGCTCCAAGATGGAACTGCTGGACGCCTTCACGAGCTCCAAATATCCGAACGAGATCGGTCCCGGCGTCTATGACATTCACTCACCACGTGTGCCGGAGGTCTGCGAGATTTCGGACCTAATCATGCTTGCCCGCGAGCGACTGTCCGACGGCCAACTGTGGGTAAACCCGGACTGTGGCCTCAAAACACGCAAATGGGAGGGTCCGCCCTGCCCTCATGAACATGGTCGCTGCAGCGCGCGCGCTCCGGGAGAAAGTGGCCTGAGGCTTCTCCTTCCTCACCGTGTGGTGAGCTACCGGCTGGCTCCTGTCGGCCGTGAACATGCCAAACCGGCACACTCTTGGAAATGAGCCACTCGGCGCAAATGTGCAATTTCCCTACGGCACGTGTCTTAATCCCGCAGAAATATAAATGTGGCACTACGCTATAATATTGGTTCCTTGGGGACATACAGGCCCCGCGCCTCGAACAAATCGGACACGCGTCGTTTCTCAAAGTAGACTGCTTGGCGCGTTCGCTCAGGCAGCGACAATATATGGTGCTGCGTCTGTCCGCCCCCAGTTGATCGCGCAGACTACGGGCGAGGTGGCAGGGTTCGGGTATCGCTAGCGTCCCGCCAATTCGGAGATGGACGTCGCAATTCGTGTCGCCAAGTAAAAATCGCCAATCATTTTCGATTGCGAGTCCGCAGCCGATTGGCCCTTATTTTCCTGAGATCTGCGTTACAGGCCGGGGCGTTGTCACCGTTTCTGAGGGTAAGATGGGATAGGCGACGTCAGGTGCCTCTCCGGTCAGCGAGTTGAGGAAGGCAACAAGCAGGTCAACTTCTTCGTCCGCCAGTACTACGCCGAGCTGGGTGGTCCCCATAATGGCGACGGCCTGTTTCAGATCCCAAACCTTGCCCGAATGAAAGTATGGCGCGGTGAGTGCAACGTTGCGCAGCGGCGCCACGCGGAAGACATAGGAATCGTCGGCTGCATTGGTGACCTCAAATCGGCCCTTGTCTTTGTCCGGCAGGACTTCGGCGCTGGGCCGTTCCACGAGGCCGAATGGGTAATAGGCTTGCCCACCAACGTTGATGCCGGCATGGCAGGACGAGCAGCCTTTGTCCATGAAAAGCACCAGGCCCTGTTTCTGTTCGGAAGTCATGGCAACCTCATCACCATTCAGGAAGCTGTCGAACGGGGCAGGTGTGACCAGTGTCGCCTCGAAGGCTTCGATCGCCTTGGCGAAGTTGTCGAAGGTGACCCGATCAGCTTCAGCCGGAAAAGCTGCATCGAACCACTCGACATATTGCGGCATGGACTTGAGAGTGGCGATGAGTTGGCCCGGTGTATTGGCCATTTCGATCCCGGCTTGGACCGGTCCCTTCGCCTGAGCCTTCAGGTCTTCGGCACGACCATCCCAGAACTGGGCGATATTGAAGACAGCGTTCAGTACAGTCGGCGCGTTGCGCTGTCCCTTCTGCCAACCATGGCCAATCGAGGTTTCGTGATTGTCGTCGCCGCCGGTGGCCAGGTTGTGGCATGAATTGCACGACAAGACGCCTGACGCCGAGACGCGTGGATCGAAGAACAGTGCCTTGCCGAGAGCGATCTTTTCCGGGGTGATCGGGTTATTGGCGACTGTCGGCGTGGTGGATGGCAAAGCCGTGAAGGTGGCCAATGCCGTATCTCTGAGGTCGGTTGGGATCCAATCCGCAGCAAAGGCGGTCGGTGCCAGCAAGGTGACAGCCATCGTACTGAATAGGATTTTCATAATTGGTCTTCCTGCGTCGTCCACGCAGCCATTATGCGATCTGCGGCTCATGAACGCCCTGAGCTAGATCAGCTTGAGGGAGAGGACGGGGTCTCACACCTGTTTTCGCAGCTGAGCTGGGACCCTCTTGGAAGTGATCGCTCTTCTCGATTGGACTTCAGGGAGGAGGAGTATCCCTGGTTGGCAACCGGTTTTATGCATCAAAGCACGCCCTGAGGGCGGCTTCGTAGATTCGGTCACTGCGATCTTCCAGCCAAGGTTGAGAAAGTCGACAGCATCCGCAAGACTGGCAATCTCTTGCACGATGTGCGCTGCACGCCTTGCGAAAAGTGAGCTTCTGAAACGTCAGGGTTCATTCGTTCCTCCTGACCTGCTGATTGCGTGAATCGGCCTTGTCGACACCCGCCGACTGCACATTGTGATGTCACCAGCGATGGCGGTTTCAATACCTAAGCAGCGACGGTCTATGCGACAGTATGGAGGTCGTAGCGGAATAGCCGTTCTGCCTTCATCGATCGTCACACCGGCATATAGCTCCGCTTCTACGAACATCCCATCACGCGAGGATGGCGCGGCGCTTGAGCAGGTCCACCCGCTGCAACTGCCTCACACCTTGATCCACAGATCCTAGGCGATGACCATGTTGTCGTCATCATTTGACGGGCGCGGGGCATTGGCTCATAAGCGAGCCACCGCGAACTGTGCGGTTGCCAGTGCGTAATGAAGTGAATTGGAATGATCTTCGGTTTGGGAAACACGCACGTCCGACGCAGCTTGCGTTGACAGAGGCGGTTTTAGGCGCAATAGCACCTCCGCTGGCCTATTTTGTGGAGTTCAATTGTGGGTCGGCCAAAGGCGCGGCGCCGGACCGGCCCCTTGTAAACGTAATCAAAGAGAGAGAGACCCTGCATGGAAGAAATCTTACCGCGCATCGCCACTGGTGCCGGCATCGGCCCGGCTGTCGCAGAGAAGGCCGTTGGGTTAATGCTGGGTTTCCTGCGGAGCCACGCGGCCGACGGTCCCGGCGCGCGCATGATCGAGGCCATTCCGGGAGCTTCGGAATTAGTAGCGAAGTATCATGGCGACGACCCAGAGGGTGGCGGCCTTATGGGGCTCGGGCAGCAATTGATGGGTGAGGGTCTCAGCATGGCAAAGATCGCCGCCCTCGCCAACGAGACGATCGCCTGCGCCAAGGAACATGCCGGCGACGAACTCGTGGACGAGGTCCTCAATTCCGTTCCTGGCCTTCCCCAGTTCGTCTGATTAGCGGCAGCCGGGGGCGCATGACCTTGTGCGCCCGTGCCGGCCCGTTTGCGCAGCAGGCATTCTCCGCCGGGCGTTCCGCACCGATCTCGTGAGACCACCAACCGCCGGGCACGCGGAGCGAGCGTTGGAGTACTTCATTCGTCTATCGAAAAATCAACTTCAGGCGATTCGATGTGTATAATTTCTGGCGGTAAGGGTTTATCCTGAACGCTTTCGATGAAGCCCGCGAGATAGGCAAACGTATTGTATTTCTCGAGGACTAGCCGCTTCGCCTCTCTTATTGCGCCGCGACGTTCCTTCCAGAGGTCTGAGTTGATAATTTCTTGAATTTTTTGGATTACGTTCTTGTCCTCTGGGTCAATCAGAACCATAGAGTCCGAAGGGAAGAACCTCGTGATTGCCGGGCTGCCGTAATAGATCGGCATTGTTTCAGCGACGAAGCAGTCCATAAGCTTCTCTGTAAAATAGTAATCAGCACGAGTATTCTCGAACGCTATACTGTAGCGATAAGGTGCGAGTGCGTTCCATTTATCTCCAATCAGCCGAAAACCTCGGCCGAACAGGTCAAAATCGAGCTCCTTTCTTAGCCGTTCCAGAAACGCCAGCCGATACCGATGTCCTTTAAGCAGGGCGATGTTACTGGTAATCCATGAGAGCCGAAGTGGCTTATCCATGACTTCGCTGACCAGAAGTTGGTCATATGTCTTGTTTACAGACCAAGACCGAGTGATCGGTGGAGACAAAACGAATCGGCGAGCTGCATTCTGCCGAGCAACCAGCTCTGCGTCAGACGTAAGGACGATAGTATTTTTCCCCTGCCCTTCATGAAATGCACGATGAGCTTTCGTCGGCGGTTCGCCGATTGCAAAAATTGTCCTGTTGGGGCTCGCCTCGATATCAACAGGGAGCCCAAAAAGAGAAGCAGAGTTAAAGACAATATGCCAATCGGGCACGAAGGATGTCGTGCGTACAAAAGCGACATTGTTCCAGATTCCACTGCCCTTTGGAGTGAGGTGGTGGATTGCATCATCCAAAACGCCCCAAGAATCTAGACATGTAGCAACAATGGGCGCCGGGCGTTCCGTCAACAATTTGGCCGACAAAGCAGTTCCACTCCCTTCACTCGTGAAGGTACTCAATCGCCATTCAGGATTGCGGTAATATCGGGCAGCATAAACCTTCCGGGACCTGCTGTCGAGGCAATTGTCGCTTTGCACTTGACCAGGTTCTTCCTCGCTTCGTGTGGTGATTAGGCCGGCTGAGTGGCAGCATGCGTGCCTAAGGAGTTCGCAGCCGGCGCTGCCTAATAATACGTTTGATCGTCTTCAGGCGGTTGATCAGCCCTTCCGCCTCGGCCGTTCTCCACGGCAGTTCAATGGCATCGCGAACGGGGTCAACGTCACGGCGTAGGACCAGACCGAAACGCGTGATGGCGATGAGCCGGGTGACGCCAAGTCGATCGAAGTGCCGAGCTTGCCCAACTCACAGGCCCCGCAAAATGCCGCGGAAGGGCATGGCAAGCCTGCGCATAGTGGCAAACTCATGTCATCCCTGCTTCAGGACGTCGACCTTCTGGCCTGGTTGATCGTCAGCACATCCCGAGGCTTGATCCAGAGGGACGCGGCGACTACCCGCGAGATCACACGGCCGGTCAAGGGATTCCGTATGAGGACGCGTCGCTGGCTGGTTGATGCTTATGGTTGAAGCAGGCGACTCACTGTCCTCGCCCGGCCTCTCGGCGCGGCGCCAGCGTGCGAGAAGCCGCTCCAGATTCGAGAAGCTGCCCGTGTCGCCGCGCTGTTTGATATCGTGGAACAGGTGTCATCCGCAGCCATTGCCGCCTCTCCAGGACCGGCTAAGAAACGCCTCGAAATACATTGATGTCCTAGGTTTATCAGCGGCGGTTCCCAGCCCCCTTGCAAGAGCGGCTCACCGGCGATGAACTTACATCTTTGGCCATTGCCAATGAACGTTTGTTCCATCGTCCCTGACGCCCACCATCAAGCGATCACTATCGCTCGATTTCACAGTCCAAAGAAGCAAAGCGAGCAAAAACAGCGCGCTTAGCCTCAAGGCTACTAGCAACTTCGGCGCTAAGTTAGAGCGGCACGCGCCACGCACCTCTGCAGGGTCGCCAATAACGAGTGGCTCAGCGGTCACGCCGCGAAATATGGCGCATCGATGTCGCTTCTGGACGAGCATTGGCAATAACGCAGTCAGAGACATTGTTGCTTTCAGCGGCAACCGGCCCTATGAAGCGACGCTTCGCTGACTATGTTTCACCGCCTGGAGAGTTTCATGACAGAAGAAGCCGGAAAAAACGTCGACACCCTCATTGAGCTTGCCGCCGACGTCGTGTCGGCCTACGTGTCTAACAATCCGATCCCGGTGGGGGATCTCCCTGCCCTCATCGGCCAAGTGCATGCGGCTCTGAGAGCGACGGCCGGAGGTATCTCTGCACAAGAGCCGGTTGCCCTTACGCCTGCAGTCCCGATCAGGAAGTCGGTGACACCGGACTACATCATCTCCCTTGAAGACGGGAAGAAATTCAAATCTTTAAAGCGCCATCTGTCGACCCACTATGGGCTGACGCCGGGTGAATATCGGGCCAAATGGGGCCTGCCGGTGGATTATCCCATGGTGGCGCCGAACTACGCCGCGAAGCGTTCGTCACTGGCGAAAACGATGGGGCTCGGCCGCAAACCGAAAGCGCCGAAAGAGCCGGAAGCGCCGGTGCCGACGAAGCGAACTCGCAAGAAGGTCGCGGCTTGATTGCGGCAATTGCTGCAGCGTTGCAGCCGTCGGCTTAATCTGGGCGTCGCATAAAAAAGGCGGGGCCAACCCCGCCTTCCTTTCCAACAACTTGTTTCATGAGGAATTCGCGACCCATGCAGCAATCTGCTGGCCTCAGTTTTTGCTCGGTCCCATCGAGCGGCCGTGAGGACCTACGTGCCTACTCTTGCCAGGACGCAGGAGAAAATTTCAACCAGCTTTGCTGAGGCTGCCAGCGGAGGACTTGCCAGTGCGGCGATCCTGCTCGAGCTCATAGTTGATCTTCTGGCCGTCAGCGAGGGTCGAGAGGCCCGCGCGTTCGACAGCGGAAATGTGGACGAAAACATCCGGACCGCCATTGTCGGGCTGGATAAATCCAAACCCCTTGGTGCTGTTGAACCACTTTACCGTTCCAGTCGTCATATACTTGTTCCTTCTTCTACAATGCACGTGGGCGGCCATTAGGCCTGTCCGAGTCATAGCCGAGAGTTGGGCGCAGCAAAAAGCGAAAAATTGTTAAGCCCCGATCAGCTGGCGCACTCCATTGTGGGCGTAGCCGCCAGCAAGCACTGTCCTATCTACCGCTCGAGCGTGGCCGGAAGCGCCCAAATTTCTTCCAACGCTCCTCAGCGCCACGTCGATGGCTCGTGTTTGGAGGCGCGGGACGTAAGGCCGACCGCTGCTCGTGCCGCCAGGTCAAAAGGCCGGGTAGTTCACGGAGCTGCCTTCGTGCATAACACCTTGGGAGCGCCTTAAGGAGTTTCGAGTTGCATTGTTTCAAGAGGGTCGAGGGGTTGATCGATGCGACCAGCGTGGAAGCGATCGATAGCGCGCGCGTTTTGCTGGACCAGTTCAAGGGCAAGTCAGAAACAATCGCCCAAGCGATTGACGACTTCCTGCTTGATTTCATGACCTTGCTGTTTGTGGTAGAAGCCACCCGCGAGCAGTTCCACAATCCGGCGAGGCGGTTAGCGCGCATCAGATTGAGCAAGGTAAGGCTGTTACTCACGCGATGCTCTTGACCTAAGCGACCACTCGCCAGGGTGCATTTGCAGCCGAGCGCACCAGGCGGTATTTTATGCACATGAAATCCTAAATTCTGCTGTTTGGTTCCCATGGACGACGGCAAGCGCGGACAGCTTCCGTGCTGCTGTCCTGCAGCGGCAAATGTGCTGCATGCCCCATCCAAGGCGAGCTCGACGTTTGTTTCTTACGTTGACCAAGGTCCCGCGAAAACACTCCCCTTTCCGCAGCAACTCATCACTGTTCAACCGCCTCGCGGCAGGCCATCACGCCAGAAGACAGCAACGGCATCGTTTTTCCCGCCCAGTCTTACGACCTCGTTTTCCAGCGCCTCGCGAATGTCGCCACCCGCCGTTTTTTTCAGGTCCGTCTTCGCGCGCGAGCTGGGTCCGCGCCCACTTAGCTACGCTGCTCACGCCTCTACCCTTCAGCACCGCCCGGTCTGACTGTCGAGGACATCGGTCCGCTGGAGCGACAACATTTCAATTCTGACCGTCGGTGCAGCGGCCTTCGAAGCGCATCCCGTCCCCCTTCCCCAGCAGCGCGCCCAATCGTCTTCCAATGAAGAAGATATTCTCAGCCGTGCTCGCGTCGCCTTCAGCCCTGTTCGATGGCCCACAATGTCGGATGCACAACATGTCAGACTGACTTGTCCACATGCCTCGAATGTTTTCTGATCTGGCACGGTGCATGCGTGGTCGTCCGCAAGGCGTCGCGGATCAAGGAAAATCCCTCCAATGACCATCCCCCCAAGAACACCGCCGCCGGTCTCCTGGGCTCATCCCAAGATGAGGCTCGAGTGAGCCCTGGCCGCATGATTCATCTGGCTCGGCCTGCCCGCGATCCTCCCACGGGATCGAAGACGCAGCCCGTTCATGAAAATGAGGAACAAATCACTGCCTCGAGACTTGCCTTTCCAACCGGAGCCATCGATCACCCCCTGGCTGCGCACGTCGTTCACTGCCACCGCCCTGGCCTGGCGACGACCGCTCCGGCTCTGGCCGCCACCGACGGCGGCAAGATTTCCTGCTCGATGATGGCATGGAACGGTCGACATGACCCCGCGCAAATCGTCACTCACATGATCTGGCATAAGGTCCGCAGCGCCGACGAGCCACCGGGCAAAACTTGCCCCTTCCCTCGAGCGTCTGATCTTCAGGGCGACGCCCAACCGCCCCGACAGCGAGTTCGACGGAGCCGTCTCAGTCAGCGGCTACAATACCGCCCTCATTGCCTATAAATCGCTTTGGGCGAGATGATGGGCTTCGAGGCCGATCGCATGTTCAACCTCATTCTCAACGACGATGATATCGAGACCGACGAAACGTGATCCTGGAGGAGCGCCGTTGGCGCAGAGAGACGGACCCTCAGGTCTGGTGGACGAGGAGGTCAACGCGACGTTGCGGCCGAATCAGCCCTACCGCATTCCGGTGAACGGCTGGACGCGGGAGATGGAGAAGCTGAACGGCACCGATCGGTTCACGATGTGCAACGAATACCGCCGACCGAACAACGCCGTGCTGGTGGTGGCCGGCGACGCAGAGCCTGAGACGGTGAAGGCGCTGGCCGCGAAGACCTATGGCAAGGTTGCGCGCGGGCCGGACCTGCCACCGCGCAACCGACCGGTCGAGCCCGACTAGTAGAACCGCTAGGCGTCTTGTAGCGTATTCTCCCTCCCACTTGGGTACCGTGGTCTGCTAGCTGTATGGCCGAGGCCCTATAAGGAACCTTTACGTCCGGAATACACACCGCACCTGCTATGGACACCTGCCGCGTTGAGGAGGAATCGGATATTGCCCCTGTGCCTGCCGATGATCCGTCACCTGCGATCCCCTGACCTGTTTGGACCCATCGATCGCCTGCCGGCACTTGGCACGCGGATGGGCGAGCGGACATTTGAGGTTCTCAACCCGTCGACCGGCGAAGTGCTGGCAGAACTACCCGATATGGGTGTCGAGGAGACATGCGCTGCGATCGACAAGGCCTATGTCGCGCAGCCTGGATGGGCAGGGTTTACCGCACGTGAGCGCAGCGACGTTCTATGGCGATGGCATCAGTTGATCATCGACCACGCCGACGATCTCGCTGCAATTCTCACCGCGGAGATGGGCAAGCCGCTTGCGGAAGCCAAGTCGGAGATATCGCATACTGCGGCGTATCTGCAATGGTACGCCGAGGAGGCAAATCGCGTCTATGGCGAGACGATCTCCGCACCATCGGCCGACCGCCGAATGCTGGTGATCAAGCAGCCCATCGGGGTCGTGGGCACGATAACACCATGGAATTTCCCGGTGTCGATGGTGGCGCGCAAAATCTCGCCAGCCTTGGCGGCGGGCTGCACGATTGTCCTCAAGCCCGCTGAACAGACGCCGCTGGTGGCTGGAGCAATGTTCGCCCTCGCCCATCAGGCAGGCTTTCCCGAAGGCGTCGTCAACCTGATCTACGCATCCGAAGGTGACGCGGTCGGCCGCGAACTTTGCACAAATCCCAAGGTCCGCAAGATCAGCTTCACCGGGTCTACTGAGATCGGGCGCTTACTCATGCGCCAGTGCTCGGACCAGATCAAAAAAGTCAGCCTAGAGCTCGGCGGCAATGCACCTTTCATCGTCTTCGATGACGCCGATATCGATGCCGCGGTGGATGGTGCCATCCAGGCGAAGTACCGCAATGCCGGCCAGACCTGCGTCTCAGCGAACCGACTTTACCTCCAGTCGGGCGTTCATGACGAGTTCGTCGAGAAATTCGTTGAACGGGCTCGCCAACTTCAAGTTGGTGACGGTTTCGCGCTCGGAGTGGACATAGGACCCCTCATCGACAAGAAGGCTTTGGCCAAGATTGAATCCCATATTGCCGATGCCGTAGCTAAAGGCGGCGCGATTCGATGCGGGGGCAAACGCATCGGCACGAATGGCACGTTTTTCCAACCAACGGTCCTGACCGGTGTCACCAGCGAGATGACCGTCGCGCGCGAAGAGACATTCGGGCCGCTCGCACCGATTATTCACTTCAAAGATGCCGATCAGGTCGTGCGTGATGCCAATGAAACGATCTACGGCCTCGCGGCCTATTTTTATGCGTCCAACCTGAAGCGTGTCTGGCGTGTCGCCGAGGCTTTGGAATATGGAATGGTGGGGGTAAATACCGGCCGGATGTCTTCGGAAGCGGCGCCGTTCGGTGGGATAAAACAGTCCGGAATCGGGCGGGAGGGTTCCCGCCATGGCCTCGAGGACTACCTCGAAATGAAATATCTCTGCATGGGCGGCATCTGAAGCATCGGCTTGCAGGGTCACAGGCCGAGTACCTAGCGAGCGATCCCCAAACATGTAAATTGTAGAATCGCTCCTCGATTAGGGCCGTCATACCGGAGCAAACACGCAATCCTGAGGAGCACCCTAATAATTTAGGCATCTATCTCTCCCGCGACAAGCGTCTGCATTTTCGGCGAAGATCTCGTGAATGTTAAGGAGGATACGCTTGCGATTTGGCGGCCCTCGCCGAATAAGTTCAGACGAAGGGCTGTGCGTTGCGCGGGTCTGATTGGAAGCTTGTGCACCGTGCCGGATGCTGAGCGCTGGTTTTGAGCAATATCGTGTTTCGGACCCGAATTTGAACCTGCTACATTCCGATTGTCAGTAGCTCAGTTGTTCTTCGGCTGAATGCCGCGCCGGTACAGTCTCGGACAGAATAGAAGATAGCATCACGCAGCCATTCGCATTCACATTGGTGATCGGCGCACGTTCCAGGCGCCAGGTTGACCAAGCGGGTCGAATCGCATGACAGCCTTGACCCGCTGGAGGACGGAATCCCGATGCCGCAGAGGCTGGTCAGCGCAGTCGAGCCCACACGGTATTGCGGCACGAACAGCAAGGGCTGGGAAGCGATCGGCCGAGCGGTCCTCGAAGGCGCGGGCCAGGGTTGTCGACGACGCGCTGGTTCAGGTCCGCTAATCTGGTCTCTACCTTTGATAGCGGCTTCGGTCGCCCCAGTGACAGCATATTTGGCATGGTCGGCTTTGGTTGCCGCGCAAATCTGGTCGAGATTGGGACAGCTCACTGGTGCACCTTTGGGCTCATAGTGCTTCCTCCTCATCGAGATGAGGATTGCCGGACTTGGCGTAGAACACCAACACGGGTCTGAGATCAAAGCGCGTCCCTGGTGCAAGGCGCTGGACGGACCGGGGCCATGTTTCGGTTGAGATGCCATCGATGCCTCGCGCCAGCGTTCTGGCGAACCGGGGCATTAACGGAGCGAGTGTCGTTGCCAGGATCGCAGCGGCCGTCGTCTGAAGGGCTAGCGAAGTCCGATTGCGGGCGGGATACAAACGTTGCGCCGCCGCAAAGTCTCGCGCCCCGCGGTAGATCACGCAATCGCGCACGAATTCGCAGACCTGAGTGGCCGCGCGCCGGACCGAGAAGCCTTCGTCCGAATAGGCGCGCTCCATCGCAGCGCGATAGATCTCTATGCGAGCAAAGAAGGCGCGGTCGACCGGGCTCCAGTCGCCTGCATCGGGTACACGGCCGGCAAAATCGTGCTTGATTTCCTGGTTCAACGCCCCAAGCCAGTTCAGCCAGATGCTTTGGAACACCTCGTTCTCGGTGCGGCGCAGCGCGTCCAGCGTGAAATCCGTCCGCTCCCCTTCCGGGCGTGTCAGGCCCAAATGAAGGCGCACGACGTCGACTGTCTTTGGGCTCAGAACCTCCTTGCCCCAGACCGCGTGGCGGCAGCTGGTTGAGAACTTCTTGCCGTCGAGCAGGTAGAACTCGTTTACGTGATAGTGGATGCGCGGCGTCCAGTGGGAGAAGACCTCGGCGTAAAGAGCGGGGTAGAGTAGCGCGTGGTAGAACGAATTGTCGAAGCCGAAGAAATGGACAATCTGCCAATCGCTGCCGGGCATCTCCGCATTCCAGTCGCGACCCACCGAGCGGCCGAGCGCCTGGATGTTGTAAAGAAAACCGAAGGCCATCTCCGGCCAGACCCAGATCACTTGCCCCGGGAACCCTTCGGCCGGCAGGCCCCAGTCCGAGGGGTGGGTAATGGGTACTGAAAATCCGCCGCGTTGGCGTAGGCGCGCGAAGAGATCCAAGATGCGTAGCGGGACGCCTGATGCCCTTAGATGCCGGTCGATATTGTCGTAGCAGCGGTCCAGGGCAAGTTCCGGACGGCGGAGGGAGCCGACCAGCGGCGCTTCGGCAGACTGCCGTGACCGCGCTGCACCCAAGTCGTGGCAAAGGTTTGGGGCGCCGCATTCCTCGCAGATGTTGCCAGCGGCGGAGCCGCCGCAATCGGGGCAGAGGCCTCTAACATCCGGCTCATAAAGATAGTGGCCTGTCACAGCATCGAAAAGCGCGGGGCTCTGGCGCAGATCTACCGCCGTGCTGCTCAGAAGAGTTCGGAAACACGCGGCTTGAAATTCGCGGTAACCGTCATCGCCCATTGTGGCTTGGAAGCTGTGGACGTCACAATCGAGAAGTGCGAGCGTGGCGCGAATCTCGTCGGAATAGTAGCGCGCCACGTTTGCAGGCGTCCATTGATCGGTAGCCGCGCGTGTCGCGACGTAGCTCTGGTAATCGTCGCTTCCGGTCAGGTGATACGCCTCGACTCCTTTCATGCGCAGGAAACGGGTATAGACGTCAGCGCCGAAATAGGGGCCAGAAAGATGCCCCAGATGCAGATCGCCATTTGGCGTTGGCGGCGCGGAGAAGACGAAGGTCGGCCCGCGTGGAGCCGTGGTCTTTGCAGCGGCATCAAGGGCGGCCTCGCCGTCCCGCCAGTAGACATCGACGAAATCCAGGTCTTTGTTCCCGTCATTGCGCAGCACATGCGCTTCAAAAGGATGGAACAGAACGACGTCGCCGGCCCCGACCGAGATTTCCCCAAGGTCGGTGGTGACCTTGCCCGCACCAGACAGGACCACGAAGGCCTCGATTTCGTCGTGCCGATGGGGCTCGGATGTGACCCCGGGTCCAACCTTTCCGAACGAAAACCCCGTGCGAGCACTGCCCGTTCCAAGCGTGGCTGTGTCGATACCGAACGCTCGCGACAGCTCCGTTCGAGAAAACGTGTATTTGCGCATGACAATCAACCTAAGCTGTTGAAGAGTGGGACGGACCTTCGGCTGCCGACGAACAGCCTCAAGTGCACTTCATGGAGAGAAACGGCAGCCCGACCCGTTGGCGGCCCGGCCAGGATAGTGCAGCTCTGGGCCGGCAGGCGGGCGACCAAGGGGGGCGCTAGGTCGGGCTGTAGGCACACAGAAGGCCGCCTGTGACCCCTCCACAATCCACGTGCCAAAGCGTCCGATGCTCCACGAGCCCGCAAATCAGACCGCCATACCGTCCGCGCATTTTTTGAGCGGTCGATCAGTTTCGTGTGCATGCCTCCGCCTGGCTGCGTGAGCTCAATCGCGATAGAAGATGCCATTTGGGGGCTTGAGATTGTCGAGATCGGCCACTTTGCCCTCGGGCGGGTTAAGGGCGCGCTTAAGCACGTTATATTCAGCGCGGGTCGGCCCACCGGTTGAGGCACGCTGGAACACCAAGTAGAGTGTCCGCCGAGAACGGTTGCTTTTGTTCGGTCGTGAGTAGTGCGGCGCGTAATCGTCGAAGATGAAGATGTCGCCAGCCTTCCATACTACGGGTTCCCAGGAGAACGTTTCGGCGACTGGAGGATCGATCACCCCACCGGCATCCATGGGGAACACCCCCTTCTTGTGGTTGCCGGGGCTGAAGAAAAGCCCGCCGTTTTCCGGGTCGGAGTCGTCGATGCCTACGGCAACCACCGCATGGACCATCCGGTCGGGGAGTTTGTGTGGAATGTGATAAATGTCCTGATGCGGGAGATAGCCGCCGCTGTCGGGGTAGTGGAAAATCAGCAATTCCTTGAGCCTGCGCGAATCTTCGCCAAGCAAATCATCGACTGCTGACTTTATGCGCTGATCTTCTAAGAGCAAACGACGCAATGGATCATGGAAGTCGAGAAAATTCTCGATCTTGGATATGATCTTTCGATTGTCCGTCGTCTTCTCGAACCACATAAGCCATTTATCATCGCTAACATCCCAGCATGACACATCTTCGACAAAATTGGAGATATCTTCCTGAGCCGCTGGCGCAAAGAAGCTTTCAAGCCTGACGTATCCGTCTTTCTGCCACTTGTCTCGTTGTGTATCAGTCAACATGCGAAAGGCCTCCTTTTGGAAAGACTGGTTGGTCGGACATCCCAATTAGGGCAGTCGGGCGCTTTGCAAGTTGCGGGTCCACGGAGACGGTCCCATGCATGTGGGACGGCGATGCTAAGTGCGTTCCGCTCCGACGGATTTTGTCCGCAGAAGCTCGGCGCGAGACTTCCTATGTCAGGCTCAGCCGGGTCCAGGGGTTCGGTAAACTGGGCCGGATCAATCGGTTCACCCGGTCCAGCCGCGACGCGCATCGCTAAAGGCCGGCACCATCCGCTGACCGCCGACCCAGCCATGGCCGGCAAGACCACGGCGCTCTTTCGAGTGAGCGACCTGGTACGGTCTTGACAACCGTAGGGGAAATGAACGCCCCCAGAATAATGCGATGCGCCGCTTGGTCCAAGAACTTGTTCGGTCTCGATGATTTCGGAGAAGCCTCCGGCCTTCGCAGCGGAGGCGGACATCATTCCCAGGATGCCACCGCCGATGACCAGAAGTTTACGAGTCATATCCCGCTGCCCATTTCTTCGGCTACGGGGGCGGGCCAGTTCTCGATCGAGGTATGGCTGATGAAGCCAGGATGCTCGGGGTTCGCGCATGGCGCGCGCCCAAGAAGGCTATCGAGGATGCGGCGCGCGCGCCAGGCCAGCAGGCTTAGGTTCGGATCGGCCAGGCCGCGCTGCCCGAGGCTCGCGTTTTGTACGAAGATGCGTCTGTCACGCGGTCCGTCCCAGCTCACCGAAAAGTCCTCGCGAATAGCTAATTCATTGTCGATATGCTCCAGCCGGTGCGCGATGGGTTCCAAGAAGTCTGGGATCGCGTTCTCGTAACCGGTGGCCAGGATGACGATATCAGCCGCGACTTCTTCGAGCTCGACCATGCCGTGCTGCAGGGTCAGCCTGTGACCCGCGCCGGCGTTGATGCAATGCGAGACGGTGCAGCCCGGCCGCAGTGTGATGTCGGATCGGGTTGGCTCGAAAAATGCGTGGCGGTAGAGCGCCTGATAGATCGCGCGCAACGTGCTTTCCGAAATTCCGTCTGAGGCAAGCACGAAACGCCGCAGCAGCAGCTTACGCTGCGACTCGCTCATCGCCGCGAAACGATCCGAAAAGCAGGGCATGAACAACTCGTTTGTGAACGGGCTGTTGTCCAGAGGCAGATAGTTTTCGCGCTGCGAGACCCAAGTGATCGAGGCAGGCCGCCGTTCTTTCGGCAGGCCGATAAGATGTAACATCACCTCGGCTCCCGATTGTCCTCCGCCGACCACGCAGACATGCTTTCTCCGCACCTCAGGGTGAATGTGCAGTAAAACAGATGAGTGGAACAGGTTGCGTCCAGTCCAGCCCTGGAACTGAGGCGGAATTTGCGCCTGTTTGCCAATGCCGACCACGACTTCTCTGGCGCCGAGAACCGCCTTATCCGTCCGCACCCGAAACTCGCCGTCAAAGCGGATTTCGCGCACTGTCTCGCCGCCACGCACAAGTGGGTTCCTGTGGAAGACCCAGTTCAGGTATTGTTCGAACTCCACTCTGAGCACGGCTTCGAACTGTGCGTTCAGGAAGTGATACAGACGCCCGTTCTCGTGCAGGAAGTTTACGAAAGTGTAGGCTGATCGCGGATTCACTAGAGTGACCAGGTCCTTGAAGTGGCTGACCTGGAGCTCCGAGGAATCGAATGCACTGCCTGGATGCCAGCGGAAGTCGACCTGCCGATCCAGGAACACCGCCCCTTTCCCAACTTGCTCGTGTAGCTGACACGCAAGGCTCAAATTGGACGGGCCAGCACCGATCCCAACGCAAGATAACTCCACTGCTTCCTCCTATAGAGTCTTCCCACTAGGCGGCTTGTTCGCGGCGAATGCCGGCCGCAGCCACTGGGCCCCCTCGCGGACGTTCGGAGCACCGGTCCCGACCGGGTTTGCGAGCATTTGTCCAGCGCGTTCGCGTCGCCGAATGTAGACCGGAGCATTCCAGCGCGGTGAAATCGAGGGGGTCAGGCCGGCGACGTGGGGCAACGACGTATGTCTTTCCGTTCGTCTCGATGCCGCGTCGCCGTCACGCGAGACGCTTTGCAGGCCCATTAAGGTGTTTGAAGCCGGCCCAATCGCCGGCCCGACCATGACGCGCCGGCCTTTCGGCGGCTTGATGGCAGGCGAAAGCGCGGTGTTCACTACGGCGACGGCATTTTCGGTGCGCATGATCATGGATGACGTCTCGCTGATGCGTTCGCAGAGTCCCATGCATGGGCCGTGCCAGAGAAGGAACTTTATTAAACAATGGGTTGGCGGATTACGATCCTGTCCGAAATCCGACATTGAGGGGGACGCTTCAGGGCGGCGCCCGATTTGCACTTCGGATGTCGCCTTTTTCCGAATAGCTAATCCGGCACCCTGTGCATCAGAATACTTCTCTTATGGGGACCAGCACAGTCTTCATGAACGGACAGTGCAGAACCCTGCGATATGCCGTGTCCATCGAGCTCAGCAGTTGCAAGAGCTGCCAGATCCTTCGCCCTATCGTGCCGTTGCACTGGCTCGATCCCGACATCCTCGGAGGCCGCGATCATGAAGAGTGACGCAAACTCATGTCCGCCGCGAGGCCTCTCTCATGGGGAAGCAATTCTCGGTGTCGGATCGGTGCTCTTGATGAGATGGTTGCGGATGGCGCATGCGCAGACCTAAGCGCATCAATGAATGCGCGATATGGGACCTTCACCAACTGGACTGTCGAATCTCGGTAAAAATAGCCGGAAGACAATTGCATTATGACCACTCTGCCGGTTCCAAAAGCACGTGCGCCATGCGACTCAATCCAGGCGGAGGGATAAGGCCGCAAAGCAGTTTTTTGCGCGCCGACGGCTGGGCCAGGATGGAGCCATCGTAAACGCAATGATTCGATGATCGCCGCCACGGAGTCCTCAGGCTGTGCCGCGCCCGACACCGGCGACGTAGTGGTCATCGATCCCGTCGCCGATGTCGGCCGAAGCTCGGCCAGTTTCGCGGTGAGCTTCACGGCTTATTCCGCAGTGCCCACCGAGCTCGCACAGGAGGTTCTATAAGACAGTCACGGCTGCACTCGTTGTCGGGTCTCCGACAAAGTCGGACATGAGACTACCCCGCAATCAGAGCCATAGCACTGTTGTGGAATGATTTTCTCGTTTGGCACGACACGTGCAAGGGTATCCGCAAACGCGCTGCGGCAAGGACTGAGGAGAAATCATGCCATGATCAAGCTCGCCGAACATGCAGTCGCAGCCGCGACAACTGGGCCTTTCCGAGCCGACAGGACGTTGCGGCTGTTTTCCAGTCGGCATCATTCGTCACGTTATCCGGACATGACCGTATTCGATTTCCGCCCAACGCTGAATGCTCCCGACGATGATGCCTATCTTTGGCTCGAAGATGCAGAAGGCGAACGGGCACTTGTCTTGGCCCCCACCCAGTCGGCCAGGCCCCTGGGGCACTTTGGTGGAACACAGTTCGATCGCGACCACGACGCCCTGAAAGCGATCTTAGACCATCCTGACACGGTTTCCCGTGATCACGCCCCGGTCAGTACCTCTATAATTTCTGGCAAGATGCTGGAAATCCGGGCGCTGTGGCCCCGGGGGGACCACCCTTGCCGTCCGCTGATCCGGCTCGAAACCACGACGCGGGAACGACGCCCGGGCCACGCGCGTTAGACGGCCCCAGAGCTGCAGGCCTTTGGTCATCCCACTTAATTGTGTGTGAGTACAGGTCGGCGATTGCGAGCACGGGGAAATCCTGCGCGGTCCCACGCAAACTGCGCAGGAGCGCTCCGCCAATCTCACGCAATTCGAGCAAGACTTTCGTAGTCCACTGCATCATTTCTAAACAGCAAGGAGAGAATATCATGGCGAGAAACCAAATGCTCGCGGCACGGGGAGTAACAGCGGCCGTTGTCCTCATCGTAACGGGACAGCAGGCTGTCGCGGCGGACCTTGCGCAAGCGGCGAGCGTCCCGCAGGCGGGAGCCTCGGTCACGGAAGCGCCAAGCCCTTGGCAGATCCGCCTGCGTGCTTTGGGGGTCGTCACTGAGGATTCTGGCTACGTACATGCAGTGCCCGGCTCCCGTCTTTCCTATTCGGACACTGTGACGCCGGAACTCGATATCTCCTATTTCTTCACGGGCAACATGGCCGCCGAGCTTATCCTCGGCACCACCTACGCCAACATCGAGGGCCAAGGAGCGATTGGCGCGCTGCGCAATATCGGCAAGGTTTGGCTGCTGCCGCCCACGCTTACATTGCAGTATCATTTTACCGATTTCGGCGCGTTCAAGCCCTATGTAGGCGCCGGCGTGAACTACACGATCTTCTGTAACCAGGGTGCCGGCAGTGCCGATGCTCTCAAGGTTAAGAATACATTCGGCACCGCGCTGCAGGTCGGATTCGACTACATGGTGGATCAGCACTGGGGTGTTAACTTCGACGTGAAGAAGCTGTTCCTCAAGCCAGACTTTGACGTAACGGTCGACGGCGCGAAGCTGACGGGAAAGGCGGAGCTCGATCCCTGGTTGATAGGCGCAGGTGTCACCTACCGCTTCTGATGCGCACCGCGAAGGCGGGCTGCTGACAGCCAATCTGAAATGAAGGGCGCCTGGGCGCCCTTTCCACGCCGGAGCTGCACGGGCCAGTCGACCCGGATCATTAGGGGGGTGGGGCCTTGTAACCTTTGAGCGGGGAGGTGTCCGAATCGGAGGAACGTTCTGATCAACTTTATGCGATGGCCATCCAACCCATAGCAGCCGATTGTCGGGGCTGCTTGAAGAAGCCGCTGTTGAGGGCGTCCCCGCCTGCACCCGTCCAGGTACTTGCCAACAACAGCCGACAGGCTGCCCCGCGCCAGGGGCGCGAAGCCGAACGGGGCAAGATCGCTGAAGCCTCTCGAAGAAGGCCGGGGTAGTGTGCTGAGAGTTTGCAAATTCGCTGAGAGGGGGCGGTCATGGCAGGCTGGTGATTGTTCACGTCACCGATTCCCGCGAAGGAACGCCACCATGACCAGACTGAAGTTAAGACGCCAACGCTGCCGTCAAAGACATTTTGCTTTCGAACCCGGATGGATTGCACGAAGTGCTCCGTGCGGTGATGCAGGAGGTGCTTGAGGCCGAGATGGAAGAGGCGCTGGGTGCCCAGAAAGAGATGCAAAAGGTACCCCCGCGCGAGATAGAGCATCAACCGCCAGCGTGGCATGTCCACCTCCGTCAGCCAGAACCACAATCCCAGCCCCTGGTATGGGAAGAGGAGTGCTTGCCAGAAGCGCAGCTATCGGAAGCAATTCGTCCGAGCGGTCGACCAGCGTAACGCCCATTTGCGGCAGCACCCTCAGAGCGATATCGTCAGCCCCAGCAATTGAACCCGTATCAGAAAGCGCCGCCCATCAATGAAACCTTCATTGTAGATTGCAATTGAACGAGTGCTCTTGCGCAGCAAAGCTCTTCGATCAGTTCGTCATATCCAACATCAGCCCGGTTACCCAATCCAGCGATGATGTCGAAGCCGGGAGCATCAATCGCGCGGTTATCCTCGAGTACGGTCACGATCATGTTGCCGCTTTGCGGCAAGACACTGACCGGTCCCAATGGCGGCAGTTCCGGCAGGCCCATTAGGTCCGCCTGCACGGTACAGTTTACCATCCCTGACGTGTTGGGCCCAATGATGCGGACCCCGCTTTCTGCTAAGGCGACACGCAATCTCTTTTCCGTGCTTGCTGCTTGGTCTCCCCGCTCGCCAAACCCATGTGCGACAATAATGGAACCCGCGATGCCCTTTTTTGCCGCACTGGAGAAGAAGATCTGGCACCTCCTCAGCCGGCCGAACTATCACCGCCCTCCGGAGGGGCATCAATTTCGGTGACTACGGGCGGCAAAGATCGTGTCCCGCGGCGTGGTGTAGCTGGCGGCATTAGTTGCCGTGCTCTCCGGCATGGGCCGGGCTGATCAGCGCGCCACGGCTGGCAGGCTGATCAGGGGATCATCGCTCATCTGGCTGATCGTTTCCAGAGTCATATATCTGGCCCGCTGCATTGCCCATTCATCGTTCTGTTCGAGCAGGATTGCGCCGACGAGGCGCACGACCGCATCGTCGTTCGGGAAGATTCCGACGACCTCGGTGCGCCGCTTGATCTCGCCGTTGAGACGTTCGATCGGATTCGTCGAGTGGAGCTTGGCGCGATGTTCCTTGGGGAAGGTCATGTAGGCCAGCACGTCGGGCTCGGCGTCGTCCATGATTGTCGCCAGCTTTGGCACCTTCGGCCGGATCTGGTCGGCGACGGCGCGCCATTGTACGGACGCGGCCTCGGGCGTTTCCTGGGCGAAAGCGGTGGCGATGAAGGCTGAGACGACCCTGCGGCCGCTCTTGCCGGCATGGGCCAGCACGTTCCTCATGAAGTGGACGCGGCACCTCTGCCATGTCGCGCACAGCACCTTGGTGACGGCCGCCTTGAGGCCTTCGTGAGCATCGGAGACGACGAGCTTGACGCCGCGTAGGCCGCGACGTGTCAGCTTGCGCAGGAACTCTGTCCAGATCGGCTCGGCCTCCGAGGTGCCAATCTCCATGCCCAGTACCTCGCGCCGGCCGTCCGCGTTGACGCCGACGGCGATGATAACGGCGACCGAGACGATCCGCCCACCGCGGCGGACCTTCAGGTAAGTGGCGTCGATCCACAGGTATGGCCAATCGCCCTCGATCGGCCGAACGAGGAAGGCCTTCACATTCCCGTCGATCTCCTCGCACAGCCGCGAGACCTGGCTCTTGGATATGCCGCTCATACCCATGGCCTTGACCAGGTTGTCAACCGACCGGATCGAGATGCCTTGCATATAAGCTTCCTGGATGACGGCGGTTAGCGCCTTCTCGGCCATGCGGCGCGGTTCGAGGAAACCTGGGAAGTAGCTTCCCTTCCTGAGCTTCGGGATGCGCAGCTCGACCGTGCCGGCCCGCGTCTCCCAGTCCCGGTCGCGGTAGCCATTGCGCTGGGCGAGCCGCAGCGGGTTCTTCTCGCCATAGCTGGCGCCGGTGGCCGCGCCCACCTCCATTTCCATCAGTCGCTCGGCGGCAAAGCCGATCATCTCCCGCAGCAGATCGGCATCCCGGGTCTTCTCCACGAGCGTGCGCAGGTTCATCATGTCGTTCGGTCATCGGTGGTCCTTCCGAAATGGGTTGGCGTCAACAACCAAACCCTACCGGAAAGCGCCGATGACCACCCACACGCCGCTCGCTCGCTACAGCGCTACTAACGGCGCGCTCGTGAGCGGCTTCGCTACCCCCGAGCTACACCACCTGATGGGACACGACCCGGGCAAATCCCGGATCGCCCCTCCCTTTGGGTTGACCGGAAGGATTGAATAACTGTAGCCGGCCTTTTGCAATGCGTTGATGATCTGATATCCGCGCTTGGAGGGACCTGCAGATGCGCCAATGACCGCGACGGAATGCGGCTCAAGTATTCGGCTCACCGCTGTTTCTTTATTGAGGGCGTCCATTCCTATTTTCCTTCAAACTTGGGGGAGCGGCCTTCGGCAAAAGCTGCCACTCCCTCAGCCCAATCCTTCGTTTCCATGACCGCCAGCACGTCTTCCGCCTCGGCACGGATAGGCTTTCAGGGCTTTTCGGGAAATTGATCGCCGCCTTAAGGCGGGCCATCGGCAACGGCGCGTTCTTTACGAGTCGCACCACCAGCGCGGTGTTACGCTCCACCAGCTGATCCGCTGCCGGAGCCTCGCGGTTGCCAGGTCAATCTCCAAGCATTTCGCGCCGGTTATCCTGTTGCCCAGCAGCAAAAGACTTGCCGCATTTTTTAATCCAACAAGGCTAGGGAGGCGGACCGTTACACCTCCCCCTACATAGGTGCCAATAGCAACTTCCGGAAACCCGAGCTGGGCATCCTCAGATATGATCAGAAAATGAGCAGAGGTCGCGATTTCCGCTCCGCCCGCGACGGTATAACCATGCACTTGGGCGATAACGGGCGTTTTCATCGTCTGAATCTTTTCGCAAACGCGCTGCCCAAGCGTGATATAGGCCTCGCGCTCATCGCGCGTCCGGACGCCAGATTTGTGGGCCTTTAGATCGGCACCCGCACAAAATGATCGACCATTTCCGGAAAGGACCCCACAGCGTTATTTGGGTCGTTATCTGCATACTGGAGGGCATCCAAACGTTTGTTAACAGAGGACTTCGTTGACTGCATTCAGCCGCTCTGGGCGGTTGAAGGTAATGTGAAACGCTTGGTTTTCTTGCTTTGAAACAACTTCGTTCATGGATATTCTCTTGCGGCTGACCCCTCCAGTGTCGCCAAAAAATATTGCGCGTCTAACTTCTTTTGCACATAGATTGATCGTTAGAGGGCAATAATCGGTAGGCATCCGGACATTCGTTGCTGGCGCGGATCGCGGAGGGAGCAACGCGCACTGCTGGTGCAAGACAGTCGTGCCCAGCTTTGAATCGACGGTCGACGGCAGGTCACGCGCAAAATCCGGACGGTGACGCCGACAAAAACAATATCGAAATGTCGGTCACGAGCTTAGCGATCGGCGGTCAAGCAGTTGGGGTTCTCATCCTTCTTTGAACGAACATCCGGCGATGTAATCGCCTTCCTGCCACTAGCCGATGAGCGACGTTCAAAGACGGGGCCGCGGCCCTGTGTCGCCTCGCCCCCACAATTGCAACTAACACGCAAATACCTGACCAGCCAGGTTTATTAGTGCCCTTTTGCGATCATGACCTACCACTGAGAATATCCTCCATCTGAGATTAGAGTCCGGGCCTTGATTGAAGGACGGACTGATGAAGAGAAAGCGGTTACGGAAGAGCAGATCATCCCAGTTCTGCGGGAGCATGAGGCGGGTGCGAAGCGGGCGATCTTGCCCGAAAGCATGGGGTCTCGGAGGCGACGCTATATAACTGGAAGGCCAAGTATGGCGGGATGGACGTGTCCGACGCCAAGCGGCTGAAGGCGCTGGAAGACGAAACGCCAAGCTGAATAAGCTGCTCGCCAACCAGATGCTCGAAGCCTCGGTGCGCGAGCTTCTGTCAAAAAAACGGTAGGGCCGCCGTTAAGCGCGAAGCCGTCGCGGATCTGCAGGCCGTCACGGGCTTGTCGGAGCGTCGGGCCTGTTCCTTCGTCTGCGCCGATCGCAAGATGATCCGCTACCAGTCTCGCCGACCGCCAGAGACGGAGCTGCGTAGTCGGCTGCGTGACCTCGCGAACGAGCACCGACGCCTTGGCTACCGGCGGCTGTTCGTCCTGCTCAGGCGCGAGGCGAGGCATCTGAGATTGACCGTATCTACCGCGAGGAGGACCTAACGGTGCGCAAGCGCCGGGCAAGGCGGCGAGCAGTCGGCACGCGGCGCCGATCCTGGTCGAGGCAAAGCCGAATGCGCGCTGGTCGCTGGATTTCGTCCATGACCAGTTCGCCTGCGGCCGGCGGTTCCGTGTGCTCAACATCGTCGACGACATGACGCGCGAATGTCTGGCCGCGATTCCGGACACCTCGATCTCCGGCCGTCGGGTTGCTCGTGAACTGACGGAACTGATCGCCCAGCGTGGGAAGCCAGGCATGATCGTCTCCGACCACGGCACCGAGTTCACGTCGAACGCCATCCTCGCCTGGTCGAAGGATCACGCCATCGAATGGCACTACATCGTGCCGGGCAAGCCGATGCAGAATGGTTATGTCGAATCCTTCAACGGTCGCTGAGCGACGAACTCTTGAACGAGAGCCTGTTCTTCGGCCTCGACCACCCCCGCAGCACCATCTCCGAATGGCGGGAGGACTTCAACACCGCGAGGCCTCATTCCTCGCTCGGCTACGAGACCCGGGCAGCCTATGGTTTCTCAACCCGCGCCAAGAGGCGTAACAGAAACGGCCAAGGCTCTAATCGCCACTGGATGACAGTTCAGTGGCAGGTCAGAGGAATTCGCGATCTTCAACCATCTCGAGTCCGAAGTTCGCAGCTACGCCCGCAGCTTTCCTGTTGTTTTCGCGACGGCACGAGGGGCCCAGCTGTTTGCGCGCGATGGGACATCCTATCTCGACTTTCTCATGGGCTGCTCGAGTCTAAACTATGGGCACAACCCCCCCGAGCTGAAGTCCGCGCTCGTAGACTACATTGCGAGCGACGGCATCACGCATGGCCTTGATCTGTATAACGAAGCCAAGGAGTCTTTTCTGCGGGAATTCCACGAGACGATCCTTAAGCCGCGACAATTAGACTACGTCGTACAGTTTCCAGGTCCGACCGGCGCCAACGCGGTCGAGGCTGCCCTCAAGCTAGCGCGCAAGATCACTGGCCGGTCCAACATCATAGCTTTCACCAACGGCTTTCATGGCGTGAGCCTTGGTGCTCTCTCCTGCACGGGCAACCGATACCACCGCGCAGCCGCCGGCCAGTTGCTCGGCGGCGTGACGCGGCTGCCCTATGACAACTATCTGGGGCCTAGTGTAGACACCGCCGATTACCTTGATCGCCTGCTGTCAGACCCCTCCAGCGGCGTAGACGCGCCGGCGGCGGTGATTGTCGAAACAGTTCAGGGCGAAGGCGGCCTGAATGTCGCCGGCACGGAGTGGCTGCGCAAGGTGGCGGCCATTGCGCGCAAACAGGAGCTCTGCTGATCGTCGATGACATCCAGGCGGGTGTTGGCCGGACCGATGCGTTCTTCAGCTTCGAAGCTTCGGGGGTCCGTCCGGACATCGTCACGATGGCGAAATCGATATCGGGCTATGGCCTGCCTAATCGTCAACTCGACAAGTGGGAGCCGGGAGAGCACAACGGCACATTCCGCGGCAATTGCCACGCTTTCGTGGCCAGGGCACCCGGGGCGGGGCTCGATGAGGCCTTCACCGACGAATTGGGCGGCGTCGTACCGGGCTTCCTCGGCAAGCTTTCGACATCGATCTTGAAGTTCTTTCCGCTGGCCTTTAAGTAACGCGGGTAGACCGAGTTGCCGACCAGTGCCTTGTCGCCCTTCTTGAACTGTGCCTCGAGGCCGGCGATGAACGCCTGGCGGTCGGCCTTGTCCTTCTCGGCCTCGGCGTCATTGTTCCTTGAGCAGGGCAAAACAGTACGTGATGGCTAGCTCAGTTGCAGGAATGAGAATTTCGTCCGAAACGGCGAAAGTCGGTGTATGGAGGCCAGAGTTCTTGCCGGGCTCGCCGCTGCCGAACAAGAAATAAATGGAGGGTATGCATTGAGCGTAGAAGCCGAAATCATCGCTGCCGCTGCGCGAAATGTCCTGCGAAAAAGCATCGGGCCCAGCCAGTTCCAGCACCGTACTACGAAAGCAGTTGACCATATTGGCGTCGTTTACCACTGCAGGCTCACCTGAACATATAACGCACTCGGCTTTGCCGCGGTGCATTGCCGCGACACCTTGCACGATTTCCCGCACCCGTTGGGATAGCTGAGCCCGGCGTGCCGGACTGCTTGTCCTGATCGTACCTTCTAGCACAACCGAAGGACAAATAATGTTGGTTGCATGTCCTCCATGAATTGTACCTATAGTGATGATTGATCTATCATCTACAGGCATTTCCCGGGACACGACCTTTTGGACCTCATTGATAAATGCGGCGGCGATCGTGATGGCATCAACGCCAGCATGCGGAGTTGCACCGTGCGCGGAGCTACCAGTCACAGTGATGCTGAACTGGTCTGCGGATTGGGTGACTGCACCGGGAAGAGCACCATATTTTCCACGGGGCATGGACGGATCGACATGGAAGCCCACGGCACAATCGAAGCCGGTAAGCAAGGCCGCTTCCACAACAGACCGTCCTCCGAGGGGCTCGGCTTCCTCAGCCGGCTGGAATACCACCCGAAGCCTCCCGGCAAAATTGTGCCGTAATCGATGAAAGGCCAACGCCACGCCCATGGCGATTGAAGCATGCATGTCGTGGCCGCAAGCGTGCATTATCCCCTCTACCCGAGATCGATAAGGTAGATCCTCCCTATCCTCGCTTATCGGCAGAGCATCAATGTCGCCCCGAACTGCGAGCGAGCGTCTCTGTCCCGACGCTGTTCCATCAATGTCAATGTAAAGCCCCGTGTCATGAAACACCTTCGCGTCGATGAGCCCGAACCTTTCCAATGTTTCCCGGATACGCTGTTGTGTCTTCCACTCGCTGTTCGATAGTTCCGGCTCCCGATGCAACGCGTGGCGCAATTCCAGCAGCGCCTCGTGTTCGGAACTGGTAAGGACACTGTTGATCCGAGGGTTCATATTGTTGCTCTCCTCCTGGCACGTATCTGATCAAGCCCAGCGGTGGTCGTTTCGCAGCAGGGTGAATGCCGGTAAACCCCGCGAAAGTTCGACCGCCATTGGCACCGCTCAGATGGCTAGCGTCAGCAGATCACCGGAAGGGCAATCCGCTTCCATCTCATCGTCTTCCAAACGACGCCTGGTCTAATTTCGCGGCAAGCCAATTTCCGCCGCTAACTCGTCGCGGCGACTGTGTTCGCCAAGCAGATCCAGAGAATGCCAAGCCATCGAATTTACGCTAGCCAGCACTGGGTGACCCAAGACATCTCCAATTCGCGCAAGGTCTCGTCGCTCGATCGAGAAGGCCGCGCACGAGACAAATAGCGCATCCAATGGACCCGTTGAATCCAAAAGCCTCTCCAGCTCGGATTGGATGCGCTCGATCGGCACGCGGGCAACGTCATCATCGGTAACAAGGTTCATAGGCTCCGACAGTGAATGCGCGGCGATCACCTGGATCCCGTGCGATGCAAAATACGGCGCGAATTCATTATGCAGAGCTGGGCCGTACGGAGTGAGCAACGCGATTCGTTTGATGCCGAACCGTTGCATCATCGTGACTGACGCTATTCCTGGCGACGTATAGCGAAGGCCGCTTCGCGCCGAGCTTAGATGATTGACAAGCATCTCATTTCCAAGCGCGATGGTCGCGGAGGTGCACGCAAACGCTATCAAGTCCACCAAATCACCGGGCGGTAGCGTTGCCAGCAAAATGGGCCAATCAGGTATCGGGATAAAGCCCCCAGCGTGATGATCGGCCTCGTCATAGGAGGTGCGAGTTGTAAAAACTCGCACCGGATAACTCGCCATCTCCGCCTTGAAGGCGTGCTCTCCGACCGGATCGGTAGAGAGCGTTATCAAGCCTATGCCTTTCATTGCCTCGTAACCTCGTTATCAATCGGCCTAAACAACTTTACGATCTCCCCCGCGTCTGGCGCTGGCCTTAGATCTGGAAGATTTGCCGTGGCGCACTAGTCAACACTTCCGCACCCGTGTCGGTCACCCGAAAGGTCTCGCTGATAACGTATCCAAAATCCTCATCGATCCAATTTCCCAGCATTAGATGAAACGTCATGTTGGCCTTCAGTTCCGTCATATCGCCGTCTTTAAGACTGGCGGTTGGCTCCAGCCAACCAATACCGTGGGCGTAGCCGCAGCGTGACTCTTTTCTAAAACCCGCCTTCTCAATTGTACGGTAGAATGTGTTGGCGACATCGCTGCAGGTACTCCCTGGCCGGATCGTGCCGAGCGCAGCCTCAAGCCCTGCAACCTCCGCATCGTGGATGCGGCGCAGTCGGTCAGATGGCGCGCCAATCGAGAATGTGCGCATTATGCCGGCACAATAGCCGTAGCGCACACCGCCAAGTTCAAGGTTGATCTGCGAGCCATCACGAAAAACGTCCTCACTCCACGGGATATGACAGGTGCCGGTGCGCGGCGAGGAGCACAAACCAATCTGTTGGATCATTGTTCCGGGCTTGCCATTGGCGCCGCGCGCCAGCGTGCCCAGAATTTCAGCGATCGCATCAGCCTCCCTCACCCCTGGCCGTATGACCTCGGCCGCGCGCAGTATCGCTGCATCGGAAATCGCAGCCGCTTCGCGCATAATTTCGATCTCACGATCGGACTTGACGAGGCGTATCCAGGCAACTGCTTTGGTGCAGTCGACTAACCTGGCCTTGGGCAACCGGCTCTTGAATTTCTCCGCGGTTTGAACAAAAAGGTTACTGATTTCGACCCCTACCCCGCGGTTTCCAAGGCCGGACTCTAGCAAAAAGTCGATAATTGTATCGTAGCCGTCTGCATCAGGGTTACCGACAAGTGCCTCCGGATAACCGATGATCTTCGTGCGATCGAGAAAAGTTTCATGGATAGCCGCCGGAGCATCCATACGGCGCAGAATGAATGTCGGTTCTTCCTCTGCGATCTGCACCACAAGTCCTTGCGGCACGTAACCTGACAGTGCGGTATAGCCTGTTAGATAGGTAATGTCGCTGGCGGAAGTAACGACAAGCGCGTCGAGGTCGCGCCGTGACATCTCTTTTTTTACCGCGGCCAGCCTGCCCAAATATTCTGTTCGTGGGAATGCCTGTGGACCTCTGTATATCGTCATGTACTGCCTCCTCGAGATTTCGATATAACAATTCAATCCGAGCCAATGCTGACCGGAAAATTATGAAGACAAAATACGAAGGCCCCCGATGTCGACACATATCGCCGCGACAATGACCCAAGCGTGCCTTCAAAATATACGCATATTACGGTGGCGTTTCTGCTCTACTCCGTAGTGTTTCTCGAGATAGTGAAGAGCAATGACAGAGGGCACGCTGACCGCTAGAAAAAACAGTCCCACCATAGTCATCGGCTCAAGGTATCGATAGTGAATGTTGGCGATGATCCGTGCCTGGCCCATCAATTCAATTACGGTAATCACTGAGAGCAAGGGAGTCTCCTTGAACATCGCAACAATGTAGTTACCAAGCGCAGGCAACATCGGGGGTACCGCCAGCGGCACGATAACGTACCGCCAGGTCTGTAGGCGGGTCAGGTTCAGGGCTTTGGCCGCTTCCCAGAGGCCCCGATCAATATTGTCGATACCGGCCCGGTATACCTCGGACGTATAGCTCGAATAGTGGATGCCTAGCGTAATCACTCCCGCCGTGAGAGGGCTCAGGTAAATCCCGAAATCGGGCAGGACGTAAAACGTGAAGTAAAGCTGCACCAGAAGTGGAGTTCCGCGCACAAAGCCGATGCCAAACCGAACGATCGATCCCATGACAGGGCCGGCCGAGCGCCTCAGAATTGCAATCCCCAACCCAGCCACCATGGCGAGCGCAGACGCCAAAAGACTGGCGTATACTGTTATCTTCACGCCCTGTGCTAGCAGCGGGATAATTTGCAGCGCAAAGGACCAATCCCATTCCATGTTAGGTCCTTCGTCCTGTAGTGAGCCGGAGTCGTCGTTCGACGGCGCTAAAAAGCGACGACAGGATCGTCGCCAGCACGAAGAAGACGATCAGGATGGTGGTGAACGGTACCGACGCGTCGCCCGTTTGCGCACGCACGGTCTGCGCTCGGAAAGTCATGTCCGAAAGCGAGATCAATGACACGACGGAGGTTGATTTCAGCAGTTCAACAGCGCTATTCGAGAAGGGTGGGATCATCAGCCGCAAGGCTTGAGGCAAGAGCACGTATCTAAGTCGCTCCCAACGTCCCAGGTTTAACGCGATACATGCCTCGAACTGTTCACGTGGCAATGCCAGCATGGCGCCGCGGACAATTTCGGACATGTAGGCACCCGAATTAAGACCCAGGATGAGCACCCCTGCTTGAAGCGGAGTCAGCGACACTCCCGCCAAAGGCAGCACGAAATAGGCCCAGAACAGCTGGACAAGCATCGAACTGCCTCGGAAAAACTCCATAAATACCCTGGCCGGCCACCGAAGCCAGACAGTGTTCGTGAGGCGTGCGAAACCCACCACGAAAGCCACGAAGAGCGCCAACAGGCCTCCCATAAGCGTGAGCTCTATGGTTAAGATCGCGCCACTGAGAATGATGGGCAAGAATTCAAAAGACGCTGGCATCTAAAGACTTAGTCCCGCGGCCACAATCTTGTGAAGAAATTGCTTGGTCCGTTCTTGCTGCGGGTTCGAGAAGATGTCTTTGGGAGGGCCTTCCTCTATGATGCGCCCACCGTCCAGAAAGAGCACGCGGTCAGCAAAATCGCGGGCGAAACTCATCTCGTGGGTTACGAGCAGCATCGTCATGTCGGTCTCGACCGCCAGTTTGCGCATCACATTGAGAACTTCCTCGACAAGCTCGGGATCCAGCGCCGAGGTGACCTCGTCGAACAACATGACTTTTGGCTTCAGTGCCAGCGCCCGTGCTATCGCCGCACGTTGCTTCTGGCCACCGGACAGTTCGGCAGGGAGTGCGTCAGCTTTGTGCGCCATGCCCACCATTTCGAGCAGTTCCATGGCTAAAACCTTGGCGGCTGCCTGAGAAAGCCCTTGAGTGAGGATCGGCGCCAAGGTCACGTTGCGCAGGACTGTCATATGGGGGAAAAGATTAAATTGCTGAAACACCATGCCGATGTTTCGGCGCATCTCGTGAAGCTGAGTTTCGCGTTGCCGCGTACTTAGCTTCGCCATGCCAGGGTCCCACAGTGGAGAGCCCTGGATGGCGACACTGCCGCCTTCAATTTCTTCGAGGGTCATCAAAATGCGCAGGATTGTGGTCTTGCCCGAGCCTGACGCGCCAATCAGCGCCAGTTTCTCTCCAGGCGACACACTGAAACTCAGATCGGTCAGAACGGGATGCGCGCCGTATAGTTTGCGCACGTCGGTGAATTGGACCATAGGCGATGCCATGACAGCTCCCGGAAGCATTGTTGGCCCACAAATCGACAGAGAACGTTCGGTCCCTGGGCTCATAGACGGCCAGTCGGTATCGTGGCCGTACTTGTTGGAAAGGGAAGCACCACTTTCGGGGTGCGTCCCTGTCTCGTTAACAAACGCCTCACTTGGCGCAGAGTTTTTCCGTAGTTACGTTTTCGACATGCGCGCCTTCTTCGAAATTGTACTTTTTCAATACCTCAATATATTTCCCATTGGCGCGAATCTTACGGAGACCATCATTGTATGCGTCGCGCAAGGCGGAGCTATCCTTGTTGAAGCCGGCAGCCGCGCAGGATTTGAGGTCGTCCAGGCGGACGAATCGCATTTCCTTGGGGTCTAATCTTTTGAACATTGCCGCCCCCGTGTAGGAGTCGTGAGCGTAGACGTCGATGCGTTTGTCAGTCAGAAGCTTAATGCCGCTGGTCGCGTCGGGGAACACAACGATTTTGTCCTCCTTCACTCCAGCAGCCAGCGCCAACTTCTGCTCATAACACCCGCCGCATACGCCAATCGTCAGACCCTGCTCCGCAATGTCCTTGTAGGTTTTCACCTTGTCGGCTAGCGCGGCGGGCACGATCAAGACCTCGGCATTGCACGAGACCGGATCCGAGAAAAGGACTGCCTCGCAACGCTCAGGTTTGATGTAGAGGGCCCCGCTCGTAGACAGCGTGGCGCGTTTCGATTGCAGTGCGGGGATCATCGCACCATATTCCATGACCTGACCCGAGTACTTGGTGATGCCCGCCTCCGCGAGAATAGCTGCATCCATTTCTGGTCCCAAACCACCCGGAGAACCGTCTGCGTTCATGGTCATCAACGGGGGATCATTGGCGATTGCGATCGTTGCGCCGTTCGCTTTCACCTCATCAATCGTTTGAGCTAACGCGCTTTGATATGAAATGTTAGTCGCCCCAGCGATAAATAACGACAGGGCTGAGACTGCAAAGCATTTGCGTAGGTTTGTCATTGCCATTCCCCTTTTTCTGGATTTTACGGCTAGTTTACTCGGTTACAACTCAGGAAGCGATGCGGATACATCTCTTCGTACGATAGCGCAGCGCTTAAGACGTCGCTGTCCTCCCCGCGTGCGCCGATAATCTGCATGCCTATGGGCAATCCATCCTCTGTCAGTCCGCACGGCACAGTTGAAGCAGGCTGCTGGCTGAGATTGATCGGAAAGCTAAATGAAGACCACGAGACCCAGCTTTGCAGGTCGCCTCCAGGCGGAGTATCGTGACCGGCTTCGAATGGCAGCACCGGGACAGTCGGCGAGATGATAAAGTCATGTTCGGCAAGCAAGGCGTCCATGGCGGCTCCGAACTTAGCGCGCCGTATCTCCGCAGCCATGCGTTCGACGCCGGTATAGCCTTGCCCCGCACTGGCCGCGTTAAGAAAACCTGGGTCGAGGGTGGACCACTTCTCAGGATCGATCGAAGCTAACCTGTTCGCCGCTCCGACATACCAGTGAGCGTAGAAGAGTTCGAGGAGATTTTCCTGTCCCGGAAGGCGTATCTCCGCGACTATGGCGCCGGCTTCCTCGAGGTCATTCACAACGCCTTCAATCGCCGCGGCCACAGCAGGCTCAACGTTGCCGACGCAAGGCTCTTTCCAATAACCGATGCGCTTTCCCTTCCAATCGAGACGGGACACATTCAGCTTCGGGTACCTAATGGGGGGCTGGGTCCAGTCGCGCAAATCGCGCCCGGACACCACTTCCAACATTGCAACAGTATCAGCCACCGTGCGCGTCATTGGGCCAATGTGGGCTACCGTGCCAAATGAACTTAAAGGATGGGCAGCAACTCGCCCGTAAGTGGGCTTGTGGCCTACAATCCCAGTGAATGAAGAGGGGATTCGAATTGAACCCCCGCCGTCGGTGCCAAGGTGCAGGACGCCTGCCCCGCAGGCTGCCGCAACGGCCGCTCCTCCCGAGGAGCCGCCTGGTGTGCGGGTTGGGTTCCACGGGTTGCGAGTGACCCCGAATGCAGGGCTGTCAGTTACCGCTTTCCAGCCGAACTCAGGTGTGGTGGTCTGGCCAATAAAGACGGCGCCGGCCTTCCGCAAACGAGCGACAGAAGGAGCATCGCGATGCATGGGCGCCGGGTCGGTCGTACGGCTACCGTATCGAACAGTCCATCCCTGCACATGAACGATGTCCTTCAGTGTCGTGGGAATGCCATCTATCGGCGAGAGTGGCTCTCCTCGCGCCCATCTTCGTTCGGCGGAGCGAGCCGCCGCCAAGGCATTTTCCGGATCAAGGAAGGTGAACGGGTTTAGCGACCCTTGTATTTCAGCGGCTCGCGCGAGGGCCGCCTGGGTTATTTCGACAGGCGAAAGCTGCTTATTTCGATACGCTGCCGCGAGGCTTCCGGCGTCGAAACGATTAAGTTCCGACCCCCCTATCTCCGGCAAGTTCATGCCACTGCCCGCAGTTTTCAAATCCAAGTTTCCTCTCCCTGCGAGCGCAGTATGCAGGAAAACGAAAAGTCTATAAAATGCATTATTTGGTGCGCCTTGATGCATAGGATGTAGCTAATGGATATGTCTCTCCGCCAGCTCCGCTATGTTGCGACTGTTGCAGAATCGGGCTCGATCGCTGCAGCGGCCCGATCCTGCCGGATTTCGCAATCATCCATTTTGTCGGCTGTCGACGCCGCTGAGATCGAGATGGGGGCTCGGTTGTTTGAGCGACGCCCCTCACGCGGCGTCGTCGCGACGCCTGCGGGTCAGCGCTTTTTGGCTTCAGCGCGCCTGCTGCTTGCGGCGGAAGCAGAATTCGCACGCTCAATGGAGAGGCACAGCCCCAAGACGCCTATGATTCTTCGGCTAGGTTGTTTCGAACCTTTCGGGGCTCTCTTTATGCCCGAGCTTTTGCGTCGTTTCATCGACCAGGAAGGGGTTGAGGTCCAGTTGTTCGAGGGCGAGCAGCCACAACTCCTAAGGTGGCTGGAAGGCAATACCGTCGACGCCGTGCTCACCTATGACATAGGCGCAGGGCTTCCTGGGGATGCCGCGATTCTAGCACGGTTTCCCCCGCATGCTCTGTTGCACGTTGAGAGTGAGTTGGCCAAGCATGCCGAAGTTAGCCTGACCGAACTCGCGCGGTTGCCTCTGGTGCTTCTCGACTTGCCGCAAACTTCGGCGTACTTGTTGACCTTGTTCGATATCGTTGGAGAACGGCCAAAAGTGGGTTTTAGAACCCGTAGCTATGAGTCAGTGCGGGCCGCAGTCGCCTGCGGATTCGGTTTTTCAATTCTCAACATGCGGCCCCTCGGTCGTGGAAGTCCAGACAGCGATAGTTTGACGCGCAAACGCATAGTCGAGGATCTACCTGCTCCGCAGTTGGTAATCGTTGATCGGTATGGGCCAGCGAAGCCCCCTTTCCTACGGCGGTTCACCAGCGTGGCACAGATGTTTTTCCACGAAATTGAAACGGAGCGGGTAGGAGACGGTAATTTTTCTGGCGTCGGATAGGGTTTAGGTCCGATCGGTCCATGATCATCGAGGGGCGAACCCATCGGCCACGATTTCGTTACCGGCCACAGCACCGGCCAGCATGCGCGATCGTACCCGTCACGCTCTTGGCGACGTTGGTATCGCGGCTTCCGCGGGGGTGACGTGATTAGGACGGCGCCGTAATCTTAACCCGACCGCCCCGCGTCACCTTGAAGCGGCGTCTCTGGCATCACCGCGCCGAGCGGCCCATTTGTCAACTCTCTGCGCGAACGGGATCACAGCTTACCCCTACCCGTGCGCCTGACGCGCGACATCCGTGAGCGCGGCTATGAGCGGCGCCTACACCGCGGTGAGGCGACTGATGCCGGCCACCCGGCGGGGGGGCACTACAATGATGACGCACCGTTCGCCGAAGAACGGTCGCCAACGCAGCTTCGGCTGTTAGCAGATCTCTGCGCCTACACAGGAGAGGGGGGGAGAGTGTGCTGGCGGAATTGATTTGCCGCCCTCAGCTCTACGACAGGAGTCCTGCCTTACTTCCCGGATCCGCCCGATGTGCAGTGTGATGGCCGACGCGAGCGCGACAAGCCGCGCTATATCCGCGATCGAGCAATCCTCCCGCTGCTTGCGGGATGCGCAATACGCAGTGGGGAAGTTGTCGAAGACGCCTCACCACTGCATGACCGTTCGCTCAGCCCGCACTAACCCCACGGCTCATGAGTAGTCTGCGTTAGTTGCGTTCCGGCGTGGCTGGTTCGTAAAAGAGCTATCGGCGAGGAGCGAGGAGCACAGCGGGGCGCGCACTCCAGCGTATGTTCAGCACATGCTTTGTCGGGCCTGCGACAGTCACTTGGGGAGCAGTCTTTGGGCGCTAAAGGCTAAGCCACGGAAACCTATAGGAACTTTTCGTCCGTCATCTCATCCAACCGATTGGCATTACGTTTGCATGTTTATAGGCGGGGCTGCTGAGCCGCTGGACGGAACTTTGTTATGTGGCAGAGCTGCGACAAAATTGAACGAGAAATGTCATGACAGATCGGGACAGGTTCTTTTTGTGTCGGAGAGGCACATCCGCGAAGCGCCATAGCTTAGTCCTTCCGCCGTAAACCTCCTCGTAGGATGACGCACCCCGCGAAATTTCGAACAACACGAGCACAGCAGCAAAAAGGCACGTACAATGAAAAAAGTCGTTGTTGCAAAACTTCACGGGCTCTCTGTCACAGAGGCAGATCTTAATTACCATGGATCAATCACTTTGGATCCAATTCTCTGTAATGAGGCAGGCATTCTTCCTATGGAGTTCGTGGACATCTGGAACAAATATTCCGGTGCGCGAATAAGCACCTATGTCATCTACGGTGTTAGCGGCTCTCGCTGCTGCGTACTCAACGGAGCTGCTGCTCGGACCTGCCAGATTGGAGATGAAGTAATTATTTGCTCTTCTGCATATATTCCGGAGCATCAGATCGCAGAGATCAAGCCGCGAGTCCTGACGTTCAACAGCGATAATTCGATCCGTGATCGTATGTTCTACGAAGCCGAGGTTAAGGAGGACGGGACGATCACGTTCGCCGTACGCGATGGCTCCCCCAGAGCAGCACTCTAACCCAAGTGGCGCATGTATTATCCAGCTCTCTTCGTGCAACCGCAAATCTACATCGGCAATCTCCGCGAAAAGGAATCACCATGGAGTTGCACTGGTATATGCCGTTGTTTCTGAAGGCGACACATGACCTTGGACGCACAAGACAGCTGCCAGGCTAATTAGACAGGAAGCAAGTCCAAATGGAGTGGAAAATTGAACCGAGAGAACATCCGTCCGACCTAGACCGCAGGGCCATATCGGATGCCCTAGAAATCTTTAGTGCAGCGAGGGCTATTCCGTACAAACCGGATCCCATTGCGCTACTCATCAAGGAACCAGAAAGAGCACACACAATAGGCGGCCTCTGGGCGAAATTCTATTACGACTGGATGCATATTGAGTTGTTATTCGTTCCGCAGAAATACAGAGGCACAGGAATTGGATCGCAGTTGATAGAACATGCAGAGGATATGGCGATCCGACGAGGATGTGTCGGCGTGTGGCTGGATACTTATCAGTTCCAGGCGCCGCGATTCTATGAATCTCTTGGATATGACAATTTTGGTTATCTGTCCAACTACCCACGGGGTTTTGGAAGGCATTTTTTTCGAAAGCTATTTTCGGATCAGGATCATACTGCCAGCGAGACCTAAAGAGTTCATATTTCACGTATCCCGAAGTCACAATTAACATGGCAGAAAACAACAGCAATTTAACGCCGACAATATCAGCAGCGACACACCAACCATTTGAGACCGAAGGAGGGATATCCATGGGCAAAAGAGCACTCATCCTCATTGAAGGTCATTCCAGAGGCAATGGCCTGAGGTACATTCGAGGGGCCGAGCGTCTTGGTCTTTACCCCATTACCCTTGCGGCTGATCCAGGTCAATATGACTATCTTGCGGCCGAAGGAACCAAAGCGATTCGCGCAGAGACTGGGAGTCTCGACAGGCTGATCGAGGTTTGTTCTCAGTTACGCGCGACATATGACATCGTCGGGATTACCGGGTTTTCGGGCGGTGACGAGTCGGTCTATGCGACAGTTGGCAAACTTTGCCAACATTTCGGTCTACCGGGACCGCATCCCACTTCCGTTGAACGTTGCGCTGACAAATTTGTCCAACGTGAGCTTCTCTTGGCGGCGGGCATTCCAGTACCTGCTTATCGCTTGGCCAGGAATGAAACAGAAGTGAAACGTGCTGCTGCGGAGATCGGTTTTCCGGTGATTGTCAAGCCCGCCGTGGGTAGCGGTAGCATTGGTGTTCGATTATGCCGCAACGCTGGCGAACTAGTCCAACATTTTCGGCGAATGTTGAGCGAAAGTAACTGTACTACACCAAGGATATTGATCGAGGAGTTTGTCCAGGGGCCGTTTTATAGCGTCGAGATAATGGCAGATGAGATTATAGGGGTTGTGGCTGTTGAGTTTGGCCCTGAGCCCCACTTCGTCTTCCGGCAGACGACGTTTCCGGCCCCGGTAACGGATCGGGAATATGCAAAGATTTCCGATGTTTCCTTAAGCTGCTTGCGATCTCTCGGCCTCGGTTGGGGCCCATCAAACATAGAACTCCGGTGGACGGAGCGTGGTCCGGTCGTTATCGAAGTCAATCCACGTCTTGCTGGCGCGCTTGAGCCCCAACTGGTCCACCTGGCTTACGGCGTCGACCTCGTGATTGAGCACATCAAGCTTCTCATCGGCGCAGAATCGGATTTGCGCAGAAGGCATTCGAACACCGCGGCCGCTCGCTTTCTATTGCCGGATCGTGATGGCACCCTGGAATGGATCGACGGTGATAGTCAGGCGGCTGCCGTGCCAGGTGTTGTAGAGGTCAAGTTGGATGTAGAACCTAAAGCGATGATTATGAGGAAGGGCGACTACCGCGACACCATCGGACACATTATCGCTGCTTCACCCAGTCGCCCTCGGACGGAGGATATACTGCAGCGCGCCGTAGATCTAATTAAATGGTCGGTGGCGTCATTTCCGAAGTCCGGCGCAACCATGAAATCGGCGACTTATGGCCACGAAACAACGATGAATAACCGCAATCCATCAGATGGCGGAGACCAATTTGCGGTTTTCCACCATCTTGAATCCGAAGTGCGCAGCTACTCTCGCAGCTTTCCCGTCGTTTTCGCAAAGGCGCGAGGGACTCAGCTGTTTGCGCGCGATGGGACAGCTTATCTCGACTTTCTCATGGGCTGCTCGAGTCTAAACTATGGGCACAATCCCCGCGAGCTGAAGTCCGCGCTCGCTGACTACATTGCGGGCGACGGCATCACCCATGGCCTCGATCTCTATAACGAGGCCAAGGGGTCTTTTCTGCGGGAATTCTACGAGACGATCCTCAGGCCACGACAATTGGACTATGTCGTGCAGTTTCCCGGTCCCACCGGCGCCAACGCGGTCGAGGCTGCCGTCAAGCTAGCCCGCAAGATCACTGGTCGGCCCAACATTATAGCCTTCACCAACGGCTTTCATGGTGTGAGCCTTGGCGCTCTCTCCTGCACCGGCAACCGGTACCACCGCGCTGCCGCCGGCCAGTTGCTCGGCGGTGTCACCCGACTCCCCTATGACGGCTATCTTGGGTCCGCTGTAGACACCGCCGATTACCTTGATCGCCTGCTCTCGGATCCCTCCAGCGGCGTAGACGCCCCGGCGGCGGTGATTGTCGAGACAGTTCAGGGCGAAGGCGGCCTCAATGTCGCTGGCACGGAGTGGCTGCGCAAGGTGGCGGCCATTGCTCGCAAATACGGAGCTCTGCTGATCGTAGACGACATTCAGGCGGGTGTTGGCCGGACCGATGCGTTCTTCAGTTTCGAGGCGGCCGGTCTCCGCCCGGACATCGTCACAATGGCCAAATCGATATCGGGCTATGGTCTGCCTATGGCTCTCGTCCTTATTGATCGACAACTCGACAAGTGGGAGCCCGGAGAGCACAACGGGACGTTCCGCGGCAACTGCCATGCTTTTGTCACCGCTCGCGCAGCCCTAGAGCACTTCTGGCGGACAGACAGCTTTGCAGCATCCGTCAGGGAGAAAGGCAATCTGCTGAAAAGCCGCCTTGAGAAGATCGCGCAGAAGTACGACCCAAGCTGCGTGTCAGCCAAGGGGCGTGGCATGATGCGAGGCATCGATCTCAAGTCTGGCGAGGTTGCCGGGCAGGTCATCAGCACCGCCTTCCAGAAGGGCCTTATTGTCGAGACCTCTGGTCCCAAAGACGAGGTTGTGAAATGCCTGCCGCCCATCGTCATTGACGAGGATCAGCTTAACCAAGGCCTCGACATCCTCGAAGACGCTGTCGACACCGTGATCCGCAGCACGCTGAACTCGGCGGCTTGAGAGGTGAACTCACCTCCGATCAGAAGCGGGTATGTTGGCCAGAGGGCGCGAACTCGCCGCACGAGGGCAATCAACCCATTTGGCGAGTTTGATGAGCGAAACGAGAGGCAGACAACTAGCCGAGTTCGCGGAACGGCCCCTGCCATTATCGAGAGCGATGTGCTCGGCCCCCTGATCGAGGACCGCCTCCAACGAGCCGGCCCGCCGCGCCCATGCATAGGATCGCAGAATTGGCGCGCAGCACGAGGAATTCAGCCGTGCGCGTGTTCACCGCAGTGGCGCCCGTGATCCTGCCGTCGTTGGTGGTCAACAGGCGCGTTGCCATAGAGCGGGATTTTCATGCGTTCGAATTCGCGTCGATGAGCCCGTTCGATCCTTTGAAATTGCTTAACTTGTAGGCCTCGCCAGCATGAGCGGACTGTGCGGGAAAGCGAACACGACTTCAGTAGCAGACGCGGGACACCGTGCTTCGGACCAAGTCCAGTTGGGCCACAAAGGGCTGGCTTTCACCAGTCCTTTGTAACTCTTTACTAAGCCTGCAGCCAACACTCGACCAGAGCGCGGCCGTTGCTCAATTCCTGCGCCGGGTTTACGACCCAGCCTTCGACGCCCTTGCCGGTCGCGTCGACGAATTGGTTGAAGAAGGGTACGATCAGGCCGCCTTCGTCGCGCATCATCTCGCCCATGTCGCGATAGATTTTCTTGCGTTTGGCTTGGTCGAGTTCCCCCCGTGCGGCAAGGACCATCCTATCGAAATCCGGGCGCTTGAAGCGGGTATCGTTCCAGTCCGCTGTGGAGAGATATGCGGTCGAGTACATCTGGTCCTGTGTCGGTCGGCCGCCCCAGTAGGAGAGGCTGAAAGGCTGCTTGTTCCAGACTTCAGCCCAGTAGCCGTCGCCAGGCTCACGCTTGAGCTCGATCTTAATTCCGGCTTTGGCGCAGCTCTGCTGATAGAGCTGGGCTGCATCCACCGCACCCGGAAAGGCGACGTCGGAAGTACGCAGCACGATCGAACCGCTGTGGCCAGACTTCTTATAGGCCGCAGCCGCCTTTTCGGGATCGAACTTCCGCTGTTCGATATCCTCGGCGAACAGAGGATAAGCTGCGTTGACGGGCATGTCGTTGCCGACAGTGCCATAGCCGCGCAGAATCTTCTGCAGCATCTCCTCGCGGTCCATCGCGAGCTTAAGCGCCATTCGCAAGTCGTTGTTGTCGAAGGGCGCGGTGTCGCAGAACATATTGAACGGATAAAAGCCCCGGCCAGAAGCGGCGCGGATGGTCACGCCCGGCATCCGTTTGACGAGGTCGACGATCTTCGGTTCGACGCGGTTGATCATGTTGACCTGGCCGCCCTGGAGCGCCGCCATGCGCGCCGTCGGATCGTTGATGACAACAATCTCGATCTGGTCCGCATGGCCATATTTGTCGGGCTGCCAGTAGTTTGCGAAGCGCTCGCCGCCATGCCGAACACCCGGCTCATTATCCGACACCTTGTAAGGTCCCGTACCGATACCGGCGTCAGGCTTGTCCATGCCGCCATTAGGCTGAATGACAAGGTGGTAGTCGGCCATCAGATAGGGCAGATCGGCATTGGGATCCTTCAAAGCGACGACGACGTTGCCTCGATCGACCTTGATCGTGTCGATGCTTTTCAGAATTCCAAGGGCACCGGATTTCGATTTTTCGTCGCTGTGGCGCTTCAGGGTCGCAACCACGTCATCCGGCGTGACCTCCTTGCCGTTGTGGAACTGAATGCCGTTGCGGATCTTCATCGTCCACGTCTTGGCATCTTTGGAGCTGCCGATTTCCTCGGCGATCAGGTATTCGATACCGCCTCCTGGCGCGAGGTCCACCAGGGTTTCACCCCAGCACTTGGAAAACACGAACGGCACCTGGCTGAGAATGATCGCGGGGTCGAGGCTGTTGGTTGATTCCCCACCTTGGATGCCAGCCTTGAGTGTGCCCCCTTTAACGGGAGCAGCAGCGCGGACTGCGTTGGAAAGCAGAGAGTTGGCGAGCGCGGCCGTGACACCGAGCGCGGCAGCCCGGCCAAGAAAATCGCGGCGACTCAGCTTGCCCGCGGCGACGCGGTGGCTGAGGAAATCGAGTTCGTTAGACACCTATGCTTCTCCCTGTTGGCCATGTTGATGTTCCCACTCATTGACGAGGGCTTGACGCGCCCTCGCTTTGCCTCATTCAGGCAAATACTTATCGGACCAACGCTCCCCTGCCTCCCCTGCGCCAATCATCGCTTCGACGGCGTTGGATCCGTATCCAAGCTCCCGTAACACCTCCCGGGTGTGCGCCCCGTACATTGGCATCGGTCCAGGAATGGAAATGAGACCCCTTTCGGGGCGCACCGCATTCGGCGCCACGAGGTCGACCCACCTGCCCATTGGATGGCGATCATGCCGAACGGTGCGGAAGGTGGCTTGCTTCAGATCGATCTCTCCTTCGCTTTCTAAGGTCAAAGCGGCATCGCGCGTGGCATGGAGTGACCCGAGACGGATCGCGGTAGACGAAGAGCCCGAAAAAGCATCGATCCAATGCTGCACATCTTCGGTCGCAAAGCGCGCCGACAGCAATGCTCCCAGCGTTTCTTCCGGCTGGTCGGCAAGGTCTGCCAACGACGGACTCGCACGCAATGCCTCACGCCGCTCTGTTGGTGCTGCGAAGAACATCCAACCATCTGCGGCCTGATAACAATGATAGAAAGGCCCCCACCCGCGCACATCGCGTCCCGAAGGCTCGTCAAACGGTGCACGACCGGGATGGTCATACATGAAGGGTGATTGGATAAGATTGCCTGCTGCAGCCAGTGATGTACGCGCAACACCACCTTGACCCGTTACCCTTCGCCGCTCCAGTGCGGCCCCGAGTGCCACGCACGCGCAAAAGCCCGTCAGCACGTCGATCGTCCCGAAATGAGCATGCTCCTCCGGTGTCGCCATTCCACCACCGAAGCGCACCATGACGCCGGTGGCAGCCTGAACGAGATCGTCATAGCCGAGATGGTCGGATTTCGGCCCCCGGTTCGGTCCGCCGAATGCATCCAGTTGGAGAAGGATGAGCTTGGGATTGAGCGCCTTGAGACGCACGAAAGAGAGGCCGAGGCGATCAAGTTGCATGTCTGTGGCGTTGGCGGTGACCACGTCAGCCTCGGCAATTAGTTTTTCGAGGGCTTCGCGTCCAGTCGCGGTTTTAAGATCGAGAAGAACGCTTCTCTTGCCGCGGTTCGCGTGTAGGCCGAACACCACCGTGCACCAAGGGTCGGCCGACGGCTGCACAGGCTGCACAAGCATGACGTTCGCACCAAAACGCGCCAGCGTCGAGCCGATGGTGGGACCAGCGATCACGTTGGTCAGATCGATCACCTTTAGACCCTCTAACCAACCCGAGCGTCCCTCAACGCGTTCGCCCGCACGGGTTGGTTCGGCCAGGAGAGTAGCGAGCCGGGGACGGAGATTATCCGTGGCGGGCCCGGGCTGCTTTCTAACGGCCTCGGTGTCGTCGGCGAGCCACGCCACGTTGCCCATCTGGCGCATTTTTCCGTGGCGCGGGTCGTTGACTTCTAAAATCAGCCCCGACGCCAAGGCATGGGGATCTGCAAGCCACTCCTTGGTGGACCGCTGTGCTGTGCCAGGCGCCTTCGCGGCTCCGAAGAGTTCCTCCCACTCATGAGACGGGCGCTTCAGAAAAGCTGCCTTCATGGCAGATGAAACGCGGTCGCGGTCCCGGGCGCTGACGGGGTAGCTGCGCAGGCTCCATTCATCGGGCCAGTCCTTCTGGTCCAGATAGGCGTCGAAATCGGGCAGGCTCTCCGCGAGGTCGTCAAGTCCGAGGGTTTTCAGCGCACGCTGAGGGTGCCCGACGAAATCGCAGGCAACGGTGTAGAAGCCGCGCCCATCCGCACATTCGTAGGTGCGGTAAAAGGGGTCAAGGAACTCTGACAAAGCCGAGAACGCCAGGTCCATGGGCAACCCTTCGCGTTGGCGCCGACTGAGTTCTATCTCCCGCGGCGACTTGTAACGCTCCGGATAATTTTCGATTTGCTCGCAGTTGTAGACGAGCCCCTCAAGAAGGGCGGCGGCAAGCGGCACCTCAATGTGATCTCCACCGTTGCGGTCCCTGGCGCCCAGGGCGAAGAGCACTGACATTGCTCCAAATGTTGCGCCGTAGGCTGAAGCCAGTGGAAGCGGGGTAAAGCTGGGGTTGATGCCCATCAGACGTCGGTTCAGTCCCATATCGGTGAATTGCCCGGTGCGCGCAGCTATCACCGCTTCCCAGGCCGCAAGATGGGCGAGATCTGGATCCGTGGACGCGAACCCGGGCAGCGACAGACTGATGATGTTGGGGTTGGCCTTCCGCAGATCATCAGGCCCAAGCCCCAGTCGCTTCATCACGCCGGGGCGGTAATTCTCGATCGTGATGTCGGCCCGGCGCACGAGTTCGAGGGCAGTCTCTACCCCCTCCGGGGACTTCAGATCGAGAACCAGCGAGGACTTACCACGCGAGAGAAAATCGGTGGCTGGCGACGCCAACCGGGGACCGCCAGGCGGGTCAATGCGAATAACTTCGGCGCCCATGTCCGCTAAGATCATTCCGACGAGTGGCCCCGCCAGATAATGTCCAAAATCAAGTACGCGAATGTGACAGAGGGGGCGCTGCGACGTCATTCGGATCCTGCTGCGATGCAATTTCTCAGCTCTCAGAGTAGGCTTGAAAACTCGTAGCCGACACTGGACAAGATTCGATGGCGTCAATAACAATGCGTTATGGAAAAGTTGGATCGGCACCTTGCGGGCTCGATGAACGCGCTGCTCGTTCTCGAAGCTGCGGTGCGTCATGGAAACTTCTCGCTCGCGGCCCGATCGCTTAATCTCAGTCAGCCTGCGGTCTCACGCCATATCTCTATTCTGGAAGAGCGGCTGGGGCAGAGGTTATTCCTCCGAAATAACAATCGGATCACGCCAACTGCAAATGCACGCGAACTTGGGGCAGCGGTTGCCCTCGGACTCGGCCACATCCGCGAAACCTGGAAAAAAATATACTGCCCGCCTCCTCGGGATGATGTGATTTTAGCCTGTACGTTCGGTTTTGCAGATCAGTGGCTGATGCCGAGATTTGCCCGCCTACGTTTGGCGATGCAGGGTGCACGAGTGCGGGTCATAACGACCGATCAAGTTGCAGATATCGATCAAAACTGGGTCGATGCTGCCGTCGTTTGGCACCTCGGTGACTGCAATGATCGGCCGGCTTTTCCGCTGATTGCTGAAGAGGCGTTTCCGGTTTGCAGCCCAGCTTTCGCTTTTCGAGAATTGGGAGAGGTGCCCAGAGATTTTTGCGACCCTATTGCCTTGAGAAATTTACCGCCGGACAAGTTCTTGCATTTCGATCAAGGAGATTCTGGCTACCTGACATGGGATAGTTGGTTTTCAAAAGTCGGGTTAGCAGCGCCTGCTTTCGGCAGGCGTGAAACCTTCGATGCGTATCCGTTCATGCTCCAAGCAATTTTGAATGGCGAGGGGGTCGGACTAGGTTGGCAGGGCTTGGTCAATGAACTCGTGGCTCAAGGACGTTTACTGAGAGTAGGTCCTGTTGTCGCCAACCTTAAGACTGCTTACTATTTACAGCACAGATCGGTTGAAAGTTCCGACAGCGCTTTGGCGCGGTTGGTCGCTTGGTTTAGGTTAGAAGTGTCAAACTCGCAATCTTAGGGAATTGGTGCTCAGATTTCGAACTTGAGTGGATGCGTTAAGGGGGCGGACTATACCATGGCTGCCTTGTGGCGAGTGGAATTCGGGTTGGGGACGCAAGGGTGCAGTTGAGAACGGCGCACCGATTGCCACTTCGGGCTGCTCGACGGACATCGACCGTGCCCGCTACCAACGAGGGCTTTGTGTCGCTCCATTTGCGGTCTGACCAGCGAGCGTTTTCCGAAACTGGAGATCGATCCCGGCGCCGATATACTGAGCGAGATGATCGGCTGCCGCCGCGGGCTCATGGAGATGGGATTCGGCGCGGCGATGTGTCTTGGAAGGGTTCACTTTCGTTCGTCTTTCGGACACCCACCTACTTGGATATTGTAGCGGTGGTCATCGATGTCTTCGATAGGGTTAGCACTACTTTGGCAGTTTAGGTTTGACGGCGTCTGCGAGCAGCTTCTCACAGTGAGGACATCTGCGGGGCGGCGGCCGCGTGAAGAGGTCGAGAATTGCTTGTCTAACAGCTGGCATGCTCGGTTGTGGCGGTGGTCCGCCGACTCTTTTTTTTCCGTCCCGCTGCTTTGAGGCGGCGGGCTTGGAGAAAGGCGTAGGCGATCATGGTCATCAAGGCGTGTCGATGTAATCCAGTCCATGATCGGCCTTCGAAGTGGTCGAGGCCGAGTTCCTCCTTCAATTGCTGATGTGCCTGCTCACAGACCCACCTCGCCTTGATCGTGGCGGCGAGTATCTTGAGGCTCGCATCGGCCGGTAAGTTCGACACATAGTATTTTTGCTCGCCAGTCGACCGGCGTTCGCCGACGAGCCAGACCTCGTCGCCTGGCATGCATTGCATGCGATTGTCGAGCATCCGGTGCTTATGACCATCCGCAACGCGGACACGGCGAGCCGCAAACAAACATGTCAGCCGACCTTTAGTGCCGCGCCGCCAGCTTATCTTGTGCCATCTCTCACCAGACAGCATCACCTCGGCAGAGACCGGCGGCTGGTCCGGGATGTGATATTGGCGGCGCCTGCCTGTGGTCGCGACCGGGAAGATCAGATCAACATCGGCCGGATAGACGTTTTGGCGTCGCGATAGTCCTACAGCCCACAGCAGACTGCGCTCACTCAAAGCCTGACGAAAAGAGCTGCTCGACCCGTAGCCCGCGTCGGCAAGCACGCAGCCGAAACGCGCGCCGGAGGCGATGACACGATCGATCTCTTCGATGGCGATCTCCGGCTTTGTCAGAGCGACCTGTCGATCCTTCGGGACGCGCGCCCGCATCATCCGCTCGGGATCATTCGTCCAGGTGTCGGGCAGGAAGAGCCGAAGGCCCACCATCACCGGCACTTCGCGTGAGGCCAGGGTCACCGACACCAGCGACTGGCAGTTGGATGTCTTGCCAAGCGACGAAGCGTATTGAGGCGCGACACCAACCGAATGTTGTCCCTTCTTCGGTAACGCTGTGTCGTCAATGACGAGAAAACCCGCCTCATCGCCGACCAGGCGATCTGCCTCCTTCAGCAGGGCGGCCTCGAGCGGAGCGCTGTCCCAAACCCCTGCCGCGACAAAATGATGAAGCTGATCGTAGCCGACATCGCCCGCTCGCGCGGCCATCGGTTGTACGCTCTTACGGTCGCCCGGCCCGATCAGACCGGCAATGTACAGCGGACACATCCGGCGCCGAGCTGGATGCGAAAGACCTGCCAAAAACGGTTGAAGCCAGTGCTCGAGATCGGCTTGCCAGTCCACGTCCATTGATCGGCCCTCCATACGCCGACCTCCCATGAATCACGCAAACTCTCTCTTGGGAATTCCAAAAACGCGCCCGCCGCTGAAAACCTGCCAAAGTAGTGTTAGGTTGCTGACGCAATCTGGTTCGAACCAACCACCGATGACCAACGAGATAATGGAGGCCTCGTGGAGAAGACTGGGCATGCCGCCGAGAGCGGTCGCCGCGTCGTCTCGGCCTTCATCGCCACCGCCTCCTCCCAGGAGAGAGCGGAGGCCGCAAGCGTACAGTGGCGTGCCGTGGCCGGGGACTGTCAGGAATTCCGTGTGGGCGGCGTAATGTTCAACCGCCCGCTCGCACGGAATTCCTGACAGTCCCCGGCGCCGACCAGATTCGGCCCACAGTGCCGAGGCTGCCTTATCATGGTAAGGCCGAGCACGACGTGCTCGCGTACATGACTTTCCGAAGCAGCACCGCATCACTTCACGAGGTCGTCGGCACCTGACCGCGAAGCCAGACGCTCAAGGCGCTGCGGCGGCGACGAGCTGCTCCCACCATCGGTTCAGCGTGATGTGCTTGCGCGCCTCGACCAGCCCAGCGATGAAGGTTTCATGCGCATCGAGGCTGGAGGCGCGGCGGCTGCCCTTGCGGGCGGGCGCCAGTTCGCCGATCTTCGCCCGCGCAATCCAGCGGATCGCGCTGGACACTCCCACGCCGCCGCCGTTTGCAGCGCCGACATGCCCTCGTCCGGGGCCTTCAAGACCCCACGACCGAAGATTCCCGCCCAATACCTTTCCTATCGTCCACCTCGAGGTGGATGTTGAAACAGCACCAAACGCAGCCGTCACATCACAATCGATCTATCGGTCACAGGACGCACTATAGCTCTTATGACCGTGGTCAAGAATGATGGATGACCTTTTTCGCCCTATGCCTTTTGCCACAGGTTTGCTTGCCATTGATGAGGGCAGCACGGAGACGGGATGGGGCCTTGAGACGACGGTTGATCCAGCTCTTATCCGCGGGTTGGTTACCGCACTTCCGTAATCCGTCCTGGGCTATCCCTGTCTAGTATCGGGCGTTGGGCTGATGCCCAGCCACATAGTTAGGACGGGAGTTCCCCACCGTGGCCACATCCCGTCACCGTGCTGCCCGGTTTTTCCGCCGGGAGATCCGGCGCGGGCAGAGCCTTCAATCCGGCGGCGCCCGCGCCGGGGGCGCGCTTGTCGGAATCCTGATCTTCGATGAAGAAGGGCACTGCATCTCAACGCACCGGTTCGACCTGGTGGCCGATGGCCCACAGGAACGCCGCCATCTCGCGCGCGATCGCCGCAACGACGATGGGTTTGTTCTTGCCCGCAGCCATCAGGCGCCGGTAGCGGGCGCAAAGCCGCGTCTGCGCCCTCCAGGCGATCTCGCGCACCGCCTTCGGCAGACCCTCGAGCCTGACGCGAATAGGCTCTGTCACCCTGGCGGGATAGCGGTAGGCCCAGGCGCCTTCGATCAGGACGCGGCGGGCGCGGCGATTGCCGGCCAACGTCAGGCCGCCGCGCTTTACCGTGTCACCGGTCGAGCGCTCCGAGGGCACCAGGCCGAGAAAGGCCATCAGCTGCCGCGGAGTGTCGAAGCGGCGGACATCGCCGACTTCGCTGACGAAAGTGACGGCGACGATGAAGGACACACCACGCAGCGCCTGATAGGCCATCACCACCGGCGCCATCGACCAGCTCGGCACCAGCTCGGCCAGTTGCGCATCCAGCCGCTCCAGCCGGTCCTGTGCATCGGTGACCACGTCGACCTGGTCCTGGAACACGATCTGCTGGGCCGGACGGTCGAACTTTTGCGCCGCCAGCCAGCGGGCATGGCTCCGGGTCCAGTTCTTGCGTCCGGTAAAGACCCGGCCATGGCGCAGCAGGAACGACAGAAGGTGCTGGCGCTTCTTGCGCAGGTCCTCGCTCGCCGCGGAGCGCACCCGCAACTAGATCGCGCACCGCTTCATGCACCGCGTCTGGAACCCAGATTCCCTTCAATTCTCCGGCCCGCAGCAGCCGCGCCAGACTGACCGCATCGCGCCGGTTCGTCTTGACGCGCTCGCCCGGGCGCTTGGGGATCAGCGAGGGCGCAACGACATCGCAGCGCTGACCGAGCTCGACGATCTGCCGGTAGAGCCCGTAGCCGGTCGGGCCGGCTTCGTAACAGAAATGCAGGCGAGGATGCTTTTTCTCCAGCTTGCGTACGAAGCGCTCGACCGCCGCCGGCCTCGCTTCGATCTCGCCGAAATACCGGACCTCCCCATTGCGGCCACCCTCGGCAACCGCAATGGCGTGCTTCGCCTTCGACACGTCGACACCGACGTAAAAAACGCTATCTTGCTTCATGGCCCGTCCTTTCTTCGCTTGGGGCTCGGCTCGGGCACTCCCCGAGCAACCCCCGTTTGCTTAACAGCTGCAAAGACTAAGGGCGGGCCGCCGCTCAGACCACGGTCATAACGTCTAGGAGCCAACCAAGCTTGCAAACATTCCTATCCCCCTCGGAAACCGTCCAGCGTTTCGCTGGAGATAGGGGGCGTAATACCCCGCCGAGAGCAACGGATGATCAGGAGGCAACGTGGAGAACCCCCCAGCTGCACCTCGGCAATTTTTCGATGAACAAAGACATACTTGTACCGCAATCGAATCGAATTCAGTGGTAGCGTAGTCCCAGGTCAGTTCGATCTCACGAGAGATTTCGTGAATAGCAATAAAATCGTAGGCTCCAAATCGATTAGGCACGATCGCTAGATTTGGATTACAAGAATGGTTCGAGAGTACAGCGGGTTCCTCGAATGTGGCATGGATATTCCAGTCGATCTGTATTGTATATATCGTTCTCTCGTCTTCAAATTTATCGATCAAGCCGATCATAACCACCTCTCCTGGCAAGAAATGTCGGGAAGAAAATACACCGCGACCTTTGTCTTTTCCTGCATCTCTGATATTTACGTTTCTTGCATTGATTACTCGTGCGCATCCGGCGTCGTCATTCAATATAGAATAAGGTTTCCTTCTTCTCTTGTTCGACATAGCAGTGGTCCTTTGGTGTATGAAGGTTAGATAAGCTAAGGCTTTCCGGATATTTCTGGCCTGCAGAAAGAGATCCTTTTTCTTGGAGCAGGTTTCTCGGTCCTTCTAGCGCCTGCCATGTCAATGGCGGCTAGAGATACCGGTTCGGCAACGAAGGACATTCAAGATTCGTGCCCATTCAGCTGACACGAGCTGAAGCAAGAGTCTTCTCATTGATGTTCAGCTATTTCGCTCGACACATCACATGAAAAGGGCCAAAACAGTGAGGCGAACCCGACAAACTCGACAGAAATGTCGGAGGTGCATCGGAGTCGGCTATGCTGTCTGCGTCGGGTATTCCGCCCGCGAGTCGCAGAGGCCGCCTTTTCATCGAGTGCCGCCGATGGGCCACCCTGCGACGCAGCGAGCAGCAGCTGGCGGCGCTGCGTGCCCTCTGTGACGAATGGGCGGGCAGGCGCACCCCCGGTCGGTGCATTTGAGATCGGGATTTGACGAGACTGTCACGATATAGGTGCCGCTGCGCGTGCGGGTACGCTGTCTTGGCCTACGTGGTGGCTGCCAATTCCTCCCCAATGCGGAGATCAAACTTGCCACGCGGCCGCACACGTGCACGCCGGAGGACGTGCTTCAGATCTACGTTCGCGGTGATCTAGCTGCAGCCCTGAGCATATCGCTCAATGGCAAAGGTCGCTGCAGGGACGGGGCGACCATCAACGCGAGGGGTTACGAGGCTGGGCACCCCCAACGTGCTGACCTTGTGCGGGGTGCTGATTCATTCGAGCCTGGCCGCCGTCAGCCTGACCGGCGCCGGCTTGCCCGGCGCTGCTGACAGCTAATCCAGCAACCGCTGCAGCCGACGGACCAGGCGCGTTTCGGAGCCGGATTTGGATGTCCTCTTTCTTTCAGACTCCTACGGCTACAGCCCGGAAAATCGACTCTGGATGAAGTTGGCGTCATCCGTCAGCGACGCGGCGGAGCGAATGTTGATCTGGGGAGTCGTCGATGATGTCCCGAACCCGACAAAGGCGCGAACATTCCAGTAGGCATAGGCAGATTTTCGCTCTCGTTTAAGCGAGCGCAACGGTGTCCGCGAGTGGCACGCCGATTGCACTGACAGAGAGGCAGATGCAACATGGAGATAGACCTATGAAACTCGCGTCCGGGTACAAGGCTTTTTGGGATGCCGCCCACGAGAATTACCCCGATCAGATGAAGCCCGACGGACTTCTTGATCAGGGGTGGCGAGAGATCATTCCTGACTGGCCGGGAATGTTTGACACTATTAGCAACGTCCTGAATGGTGATGATTCTGGCCGCTTTGCGAAGCCATCCGACCGAACATGGATGTCTTCTCTCTTCCCGTGGACTGGTGACAAGCGCTCCACAAGAGTTGGAGCGTTGGCCAAAACTTATAAGGGACTAATACTTCTCAAGACTCCTTTCGACCTCGCTCTCTATCCACGGCTAATTTGGGAACTTCAGCCGAGGACAATTATTGAGCTCGGTTCATACCAGGGCGGCAGCGGACTTTGGTTTGCTGATAATATGTCGACTCTGTGCGATGATCCTGGCGAAGTACACTCATTTGATTTACACATTAATTGTGTCCATGAAAACGCAAAAAAGCATCCGCTACTCACCTTTCATAAAATCGATCTTTCTGATGCCGCCAACTTTGACGAAAATTTGTTGGCTAGATTCCCTCACCCTTGGCTTGTTGTCGACGACGCACACGTACAAATATTTTCCGTATTTAAGTACTTAAATAAATTTATGGCACCAGGTGACTACTATATAATTGAAGACAACCCAGCTGCAGTAAACAAGGAGGTTATCGATGGATTTCAGATGATAGATGACTCCGGCTTCTTGGTTGATACGTACTACACCGATGCGTTCGGGATCAATGTCACTTGTGCTCCAAATGCTTGGCTTCGAAAGTCATAGCGCGACCTTGACATAGAGCTCCCTTAGGCTCGCAAAAACGCAGGAAGCGCCAGCTCTAATAGGGAGCACCGGGGAGGCAACTGCCGAACACTGCCCGTGCCTCCGCTTCTGCGTGTCGATCGGGTAGATCCGTCACGGGCGGCCGGGACGAAAGCGTCCATCGAGTTGGGATGCTCCCTCAGCCGCCGAACCAGAAATGGAATAGCAGACTTCACCTACATCTGGACGGCCGAAGGATGGCTCTAGTCTAGTTTCCATCCATAAACGCACGTATTCTGGTTTGTTTACAATCACTTGTCCTTACCTGGAATGCCTTTGCGCGTCATGGACAGGATCAAGGGCGCTGGGCGATCGAGCAGAAAGGTTGTGGGCGCGATCACGCGCACGCCACGAGGCCGGCTCTAGCCGGTGCGACGCAATTCCAATAGCGGCGGCATTCAGGTCGGCTTGAGGCGCGTGAGGACGACGAGATTGTAGGCCACGATCGAGGACCAGACGTAGCTCTTGAAGTGATCAAGGCCGCGCCAGGTGCAGTGCGCCAAGCCATAAGCGCGCTTGAGGCATGAGATGTCGGCCTCGATGCCGGCGCGGAAGTTGCGCAGCTTGCGGTAGACCCAATTGCTTCTAACCATGTCCTCGATCCTGAGGCCGGCTTTCTTGTGGAATGCCATGTCGCGAACGCCCAAGGTCTTGGCTGTAGCCAGGTTGTCGCGACTGGCAAAGCCGCCATCGGCCGCCGCCTGCCGCGGCGCGTGACCATAGAAGGCGATGTGGCGTTCCAGCATCGGCAGCAATCGATCGCTGTCGCGCGGATTGCCCGCCTCGATCACCAGATCGAGGATCATGCCGCTCCTGCCGGTGGTCAGGTTGAGCTTGTGGCCGTATTCGGTGTCGCGGCTGCCTTTGACGATGATATCGGCATGGGGCTCGAACAGGCTGACCAGCTTGTCGCTGGCCGGCACCAACTCGCCGGCCAACACCCGCCGCTCACTCTGTGTGATGATGCGTTCGATCAGCGGCCGATAGTGACAGAGTTGGGCTTGCCAGAGTTCGACGAGTGGGTTGCTCGCCACGGCCAATTGCGCCGCTGCCTGCCGCAGATAGGCCAAGGTCGCGCGGGTGATCGCAATCAGTTCACGGTAGAGTTGGACACGATTGGGTCGACCACGTGTGAACTGGATCTTGCGGGCGCGCTTTTTGGCCGCGCGGCAATGATCGCGCCATGCCAGGTCGGCGCTACCGACCAAGGCATCAGCCTGCTTCAACAGGCGCACCATGATCCGGACGGCGTCCCACAGCAGACTGCTGTCGCTCGGTTCGTGCATGAGTGCTGAAGTCACAGTGCTGTCCAGGCGCACGACAGTGCCGTCTTCCAGTTTTGCCCGCCGGGCATTCGACAGCAGCGCCCGATTGATCTGTTCCCAGGTCTCAGGCCGGATCGCGCTGATCGTCTTTTGCAGCACCGACTTCTGCGGGCTCCATGACCACGGCAGCCGCGCAAAGGCCCGGAACGAAGCGGAGTCCTCCAGATGGAAGGCCAGCTCCTGATAGGTCAACTGCCGGTATTGCTTGAGGAGCGCGCAGCGCAAGACCGCTTCGGCAGGTAGGCCTTGCCGTCCGGTGGCCCTGACGCTGCACCGAACCAAGTCTCGCGCCACCAAGCCAAGCAGATTCGTGGTGCTCGTCCAGCCACTGCGACATCGCCTTCAGTTCGTGGCCGATCTCGTGCGTGGCAAAAAGATCGAATATACTTATATGAGGAGCGTCAATGCGGAACTGTCGTCAGGGTGACATTTTTGCTTTCCGTCGGCTGTTGCGGCATCCACGGTCTGAGCCCGATTGCAAGACGCGGCTCGTTGCCAAGCCAGATCCAACTTATATACGGTCGCTGTTCAAGACAGCGGCACCAACATCCCGCTTGCGGCGGGCAAGGGCTCAGGAGGACAAGACCATTCTAGCTTACGGCCATTTCAGGGCCATGCATATTCCCGGTTCGTCCACCTGGATCCGCCAGGACTGATCGGGTCCCGGAAGATTTGCAGAATTCAGTTCGGCTAACGCATCAGGCGGTCTTCATGACTGCACCCTCGATGACGACGCCGGCGCTGACGTATTTCCACAGCGCGACGAGCAGCTTGCGAGCGAGCGCCACAATCGTCGCCTTCTTGAGGCGGCCGCCGTTGTGTTTGACCCGGTCCTGGAACCACAAGGTGAGCGCCGATCGCGGTTGATGGCGAAGCCAGAGCCAAGCCGTCTGGATCAGCGTCGTTCGCAGCCTTGGATTGCCGGCTTTCGATATCCCCTGGTCGTGATCGACCGAGCCGCTCTGCCAGGGTGACGGCGCGAGGCCCGCATAGGCGGCGACCTGTCGCCGGTTGTCGAAGTGACGCGACAGCCCCTCCGACCACAGGACAGCGGCAAACTCCGGCCCGATGCCCTTCAGGTCGAGCAGCATCGCCGGTGCCGGCGAGACAACCTGCGTGGCCGCGAGCATGGCATCGCGCTCGGTCTCGACCGCCTTGATCTGCTCGAGCAGCAGTTCGAGCCTGTCGAGTTCCCGGCCGACCTGCGCCTGCAGATGGGCCGGCAAGGGTCGGCCGTCGCCGGTCTTGAGCGCCTCCAATCTCTTCCGCCGGTCGCGGCGCAGCGGCTCGTAGCCGGACACGCCCTGGGCGAACAGCAGGCCTTTGACGCGATTGACGTGTCGCACGCGCTCGTTGGTCAAGGCCTTGCGCTCACGCGTGATGCGGCGACGGTCCTCTTCTTCGGACGTAGGCACCCGGAGCATCGCACACACCCGCGGCTCGCCTCGCTTGTAGGCCAGCAACGCCCGGACCAGCGCCTCGCCGTCGATCTTGTCGGTCTTTGCCCGGCGCCGCCGGCGCGAGGTTGCAATCGATGCCGGATCGACGACGTGGCTTTCGATTTCTTCGGCCTGCAGCACGCGATGGATCCAGAAGCCGTCGAGCCCGGCCTCCTGGATTGCGATGATCGGAAAGCACAGCCCAGTCCGAGCCTCTGCCTTTTCGGCAAAGCGCGCCAGCATGTCGGCGACGTCGCCGGCCGCCACCATATGTTTCGACATCTTCTCCCCGCCGCCTGGCGACAGCGAGGTGATCAGCCATTTCGAGCGGCTCAATTCCAATGAGACGAAAATTGCGCCAAGATCGGTGCGGATAGCGGTCGGCGCTTTCGGTCGGTGAGCTGCAACGGGCATGCGCTTCTCCAAGGGGTAAGGTGATTGTGTTTAAGCAACCGCACCTTGCCACAGCGCAGGTCGCTATCCACCCTCCTCATAGGATCTGGCTTGGACGGTGCGTTCTTGGCGCATTGTCGGCTCCGGCGGTTGCAGATTATGCTTTGGAATCAGTGGCATGAGACCAAAGTGTACCTGAAACCGCCGGGCCTTTCCTGCGCAAAGTGCCGATTCACGCAATAATATCAATATGTTGGCGTTTATGGATGGAAACTAGTCTAGCTCGGTTGCGGCGTTGCGGCCGTCGTCGACCTGTTCTCCAGGCGCGTCGTCGGTTGGGCGACGAAGGCGGAGATGCAGGAGTGGACAGCGAGGCAGTCGGCCGGGATCGTCATAGGGCCTTGGATCAAGAGAGTTGGGCTTGAGCCTCGGTCTCGTGGTGCTTGCCCTCTTCCTAAAACGCGAAGGGATCAATTCGAATCCAGCCGGGACCCCCTCCCCGGTGGCCGCTGTCAGTTCGTTGGCGTCGAGCCGGTCCCGAAGTCCAGCATCTTCGGGAGCCGGATTCGACAATCGTAGCCGATCGGTCCTTTATGCGTTCCAACTTCGAGTGCCTGTTTGGTGCGTTCTCCGGCCCTCGTTCGTCGGCGACTCGGGTTCTATGTACCGACCGATCGAGCGAAGGTGGGCAACGATCTCCGGTAGCAGGTGATCACGATCGCCAAACTCTTCCACGATTCTTTTTACCTTGCGCCAGGGTGCCTTCCCGTCAACGTCGCCTAGCGAATAGCCTAAGTGACCGATCGCGCAGATATCGCAGCCAGCCTCGATCACCTTGTCTACGAATGCAGGGATTTCGCTGGCCTTCATTAGTCGAATGTTGCCGGTCATCGCAGATATCTCCGTTAGTGGTCGGTGTGGAAATTGCCGACTCTCATTGTGCTCGAACCTGCACGCACTTCGCTACCTGTGTGCACTTGCATAGGTTGGACGCAGCGAAAGAGCCGGCGGCTCAGGCAGTCGGAGTGAGTCAATCCGAGCCGCCCATTCCTTTTTCCTCGCCAGTCGCTCGAGCCGCACGCGCTCTTTTGGCTCTGGAACCCAGAAGACAATGAGTGTGTGGGCAAAGGGCGGACTGGCTGCCAGCCTTGGCGTTGACGACGATCCGGTACTGCACCTCGCCGCTGCCCTCGACGCCGGCGATGCGTTGCGCGACGCGGAAATCGTCCGAACGCGATGACACCCTTGCAAACCTTGCGGCCCGCTCCGTCCTGCCTCACATACACCTGGCGTCAAAGCACGAACTCAAAACGCGCATCATCGCCGACATCGATGGCTTGAATCTCGTCCACACCTAATCCTACAAGCTCGCCGAAACTGCCTGATATGATTCGAACCATGGCAACGCTGACCTAGTCCTGGAAATGTCTACCTAAAGCAACCCTGCCTGCTCGGCCTCGCGACGCAAATTCTGCCGAGGCCTTGGGCCGATCTGCTGGATCACCAGTCCGGCCGCCAGTGAGCCGAGGTCGCCGCAATCCTTCAGGCTGCGTCCGGTCGTGTAGCCATGCAGGAAACCGGCGGCATAGAGGTCGCCGGCGCCCGTCGTGTCGACCAGTTCCTGGATCGCCGTCGCCTTGATCACCACGGTCTCGTCGCCGCGCACGATCACCGAACCTTTTTCCGACCGCGTCACTGCGGCTATTCTGCAATCCTTGCGGATCCGCGCCAGCGCGTCATCGAATGACGATGTCTGGTAGAGCGACTTGATCTCGTGGCTGTTGGCAAAGACGATATCGACCGTGCCGGAGCGCATCAGCTCGAGGAACTCGTCACGGTAGCGGTCGACGCAGAACGAATCCGACAGGGTCATCGACACTTCGCGTCCCGCCGCATGCGCCAGCTTCGCCGCCTGCCGGATCGCCTCCTTGGCGCGTGGCGGGTCCCACAGATAGCCCTCGAAATAGGTGACCGCGGCACCCGACGCCTTGTCTGCCTCAACATCTTCCGGTCCGAGTTCGACGCAGGCGCCGAGATAGGTGTTCATCGAGCGCTCGCCGTCGGGCGTGACGAAGATCATCGAGCGCGCGGTCGGCGGCTCGCCCATGAGCGGCCTGGTGTCGAAGGCAACGCCCTGCGCATGGATGTCGTGGGCATAGATTTCGCCGAGCGCATCGTTGGAGACCTTGCCGAAGAAGGCGGCACGGCCGCCGAAGCTGGCGACGCCGGCCGCCGTGTTGCCAGCGCTGCCGCCGGACGCCTCGATCGCCGGGCCCATGCGGCTGTAGAGCAGTTCGGCGCGCCGGGTGTCGATGAGGTTCATCGCGCCCTTGATGATGCCGTTGGTCTCGAGGAATTCCTCGTCGCACTGGGCGATGATGTCGACAATGGCATTGCCGATGCAAAGCACGTCATAATCCGGCATCAATGTCTCCGCGATGAACTCGCCGACCTTCTGCCACGCCGGCCGGGTGCTGAGCTGGCGAGTTGGCCTGATCTTTCCGCTTGCCAATCCATTCGGCGCGGCCTCTCACGCAGCTGCGAGTCCTGCCTCGCGACGCAAGTCGTCGGCTCTGTCTGTCCTCTCCCAGGTGAACTCAGGCTCTTCACGGCCGAAATGGCCGTATGTCGCCGTCTTGCGGTATATCGGGCGTAAGAGATCGAGCATCTTGATAATGCCCTTCGGTCTAAGGTCGAACATCTCAAGAATGAGGCGCTCGATCTTACTTTCCGCAACCCTCGCCGTCCCTAAAGTGTTGACCATAACAGAAACCGGACTGGCCACGCCAATCGCGTAAGCAAGCTGCACCTCGCAGACGTCCGCAAGTCCGGCAGCGACGATATTCTTCGCGACATACCGGGCCGCATAGGCCGCCGAGCGGTCGACCTTGGATGGATCCTTGCCCGAAAAGGCGCCGCCGCCGTGACGCCCCATCCCGCCGTAGGAATCGACGATGATCTTGCGTCCAGTGAGGCCGCAGTCGCCGCGCGGCCCACCGACTATGAACCGCCCCGTTGGATTGACCAGAATTCGGATGCCTTCCGTGTCCAGGTGGGTCGGTAGGACAGGCTTTATGATTTCCTCAATCACGCCCTCGCGGACCGTCTCTTGCGAGACCTGCTCATCGTGTTGTGTCGACACGACGATGGTGTCCAGTGCGACGGGGCGCAAAGCCCTCATAGCGCACGGAGACTTGGGATTTCATATCGGGACGCAACCAGCTAAGCTCTCCGGCATTCCGCACATCCGCCTGTCTTTTCGTCAGGCAGTGAGCGAGTTGGATCGGCAAAGGCATCAGAGTATCGGTCTCGCGGCATGCGTAGCCGAACATGAGGCCCTGATCCCCGGCTCCCTGTTCGAGATCCTGCCCCCGACCCTCGTCAACGCCCTGGCTAATATCGGGCGATTGCTCGGTGATGGCCAGAACGACGGCGCAACGCCGGCCGTCAAAGCCGACAGCCTCATCATTGTATCCAATATCGAGGATCGTATCGCGGGCAACTTGGCTGTAGTCGATCCGTGCATCGCTGGTTATCTCGCCAGCCAGAACGACCGTCCCTGTCTTCACCAGGGCTTCACATGTCTTCACCAGCGCTTCACAAGCGACGCGCGCCTTCGGATCGGTGCGCAGGATCGCATCGAGGATGGCATCCGAGATGTTGTCGGCCATCTTATCCGGGTGTCCCGCGCCGACGGATTCGGAAGAGAACACGAACTGCCTAGCCATGGAATACCTCGCTTCGGTTGTGGAGTTGTATGGAGCATCTTGATTGGCCCGCCTTACCTGTCGGTGATGCCCGGGACCTCGAACGCTGCGCAGAAGTCGGCAACGTCCCTTCGCACGCAGGCATGAACATCCGGATCGTTGGGCTGGCGGCAGACCAAGTCAATGAAAGCGGCGATCTGCAGCATTTCCCCCTCGCGCATGCCCATGGACGTCACTGCTGGGGTGCCCAAGCGAATTCCGCTAGTGACTGCCGGGTCCCTCGTGTCGCCCGGCACCATATTGAAGTTCGTAATGATGCCTGCCTTTGCCAATCGCTCGGCATAGGCCTTGCCCGATAGCGGTCGATCACGCAGATCGAGGATCAGCATGTGATTGTCAGTTCCCCCGGTAACCAGGTCATAACCTCGCTCAAGAAGCGCCTGGGCCAGAGCCTTGGCATTCTTGACAGTCTGGTGACCGTAGCTACGGAAGGCCGCGTTTGCGGCTTCCTGCAAAGCGACAGCTAGCGCGGCGATAACATTCATATGAGGCCCTCCTTGCAGTTGAGGGAAGACCGCGCGATCTATCCGTCTGGCGAGGTTGTATTTGCTCTTTGGATGGTACAGGGCCTGATAGCGATCTTCGTTCCTCGACAAAATGAAGCCACCGCGGGGACCGCGGATCGACTTGTGAGAGGTGCTGGTGACGACGTCGCAATGTCGCACGGGATTCGGGTGCGCTCCTGCGACAATCAGGCCACTGATGTGCGCGATGTCGGCCACGAGATAGGAGTTCGTCTCCAGAGCGATTTCTGCCATCAGCGCGTAGTCAAAGATACGGGGATAAGCAGTACCGCCAACCCAAATGAGCCGAGGCTGTTCGCGCTTTGCTGTTTCGCGCAAACGGTCGTAGTCAATTTGCTGCGTCTCCTCGTGCAGCCCATAGGGGACTCGCTTGTAGTCCGTTCCGGAAAAATTGATGGCCCAACCATGGGTGAGATGGCCCCCTTCCGGAATTGGCAAACCCATCACCTTGTCACCGGGGCTTAGAAGCGCTCGATAGACAGCTTGATTGGCCGGCGAGCCGGAATAAGGCTGGACGTTGGCGTGTTCGCTGCCGAATAACGTGTTCAAGCGCTCAATGGCGAGGGTCTCAAGCTCATCGACGATCTGGTTTCCCGCGTAGTAGCGCGCACCTGGGTACCCCTCGGCGTATTTGTTCGTGAAAATCGAACCGGTCGCTTCCAGCACGGCCGAGGAGGCGAAGTTCTCAGAAGCGATGAGTTTGAGCGTCGTCCGCTCCTGCCGCTCCTGTCTTAGAAGCAGTTCGTGAACGCGGCGATCAACCGCGGCCAAGGGAGACCATGCGGAGGTGTCGGGGTGCGCGATGGCGCCGTCGGCGGTGTTGTCCATGGTAGCTTCGCGCTCCGATTGGATTGATTTGTTTCACGATCAGGCACGCGGTCCCTTCGACCGCACGTCTCGTATCGCTTCGAGCCGTTGTAGGTCCCGTTCATGATGGCCATCGCTGTGGGGCAGAAGATCGACCAACAATTGTACCAGCCCCCCGTCCTTGCCTGCTTTGAGATGGTACGAGTGCCACGGACGTTGTTTGTTGCAGCAAAGAAAGTCGGCTCTTGCAAGCAGCCGGACGTGTCGCACAACCCGCTCGCGACGTAGACCCAGAATCTCCGCTAGCTCGCTGACAGTTAGGTCCGCATGGGCGCAAAGACCCAGGATTCGAAGGCGATCAAAATGTGCTGCAGTCCTTAGGCGACTGACCAGTGTCGTCATTGGTCAGTCCATATGGAACGGCTGGATACCCGTCCTACTGACTTTGTCATTTGGCGTCTCCGCAGATGCCACAGGTTCGAGCCAATTGCGTTGTTGCTTACCACTCCCAGTGGTCTGGAGTTGCTAAGAGTCTGTGAAGTTCTTTGAAGGATCTGTTGCAACGCTGCACGCGATTGGGCGACCGGCAGATTTGCGTCCTGGTTTAGCGGAACTGTGTGCCGTCGCTCCAGATGCGATGCATGGTCACCGCCAGCCGGCGGGTGAGCGCAACGATGGCTTTCTGCTGGCTGCGCCGCTTGGCGAGGTTCATCGCCAGGAGCATTTCGTCACGTCAAGCCCTGGGAATTGCGAAAGCTTACGCGATTGATGAAGCCGGTGCCATTGAAGTTCAGCGATGTGTTACAAGGCACCCCCAGCCCGCTTTTCGCCTTGAACGAGGTAAGCAGCTGAAAGAGGCGCGGGTTCTGCTCCCGAGAAACTGTCTGGGCCCGTGCTGTTCCATCGACACGCGTGACGGCTTTCACGAGAACTTTCTGCGCTTGGGGCCATCGAGACCCAGCACCTGATGGCTTTGGATGCGAAAGCTCCCATACCATCGGCATGGCATTGAGGGCTTGGTGAATTTGCGCCCCAGAGGGCTGATTGAGTTGCTGGCGAGATGCCGAGCATGAAGGTCAATGCCTATTCTTCGTCTATGCCGACAATCGCTGGTACCAGATACGACTCCACCCAACCTATCGCGGGAAAGTGCCGCCGACCTCTTGCCACAGGAAGCCGACCATGGTGCGTCAATATATGTGGCGGGTCCATCTGCTGGCCCGCATGCACGGCTCTTGCTCCACGAGCATGCCTTTCACCGCCGGGAAGAAGAGAAATCGCGGCTTGTTCGTGAGGGTCCTGATACGTCCGGCAAGCGTGAGCGGGCCTCAGGCCCGGGCTGAGGTTCGTTCAGCGGCTCGGATATGGAAGCCTGCTGACGAAATGCATCGGGCATGGCGTGAAGTGAAGCGAGGTCAGAACGCATTGTCATCGGCTTGCTGCCGCGTTGCCAGGTTTCGGCGAAGCCATGACTATCGAGATAGTTCTCGCGGCCCGTCAGAGCATACCGGCCGTATATCAGGTCATTTGTCGATATGGCATCTCGGGCGACACGCGCGTTAAATGATATTGAAATATCTCGTAACAAAGATAAAATTGAATTAACAAGAATTTCCTTTATACTTGTAAACCATCTGATTATATGGCGGACAAGTCAATCTTATGGCTAGTTGGTTAGCAAGAATGGTTTCGGTTGCTGGTGATGCTATTGGCGGAAGCGGTTGATTGCCGCCTGGAGGTCGCGGACGAGTGGAGGGCGCCTCGATAGAGCGACGCTTCGACGTTTTGCGACGAAGCCCTCGACCGCGTTGAGCCACAAGCACGAGGTCGGTGTGAATTGGAAGGTGAAGCGCTGATGGCAGCCCCGGTCGGCACATCGGCGTTGATGCCGGTGATGTCCTGATTGGCGGTGCCAGTCAATGTTCTTGCCGATAACGGTGCTGCACGTTGCGAGCGGTAAACAGCGTGGTCGTGCTATTCCGCTTCTAACCGTGGGTCATGGTGCCGAGCCTACCCTGGGGGGCCGGGTTGGGTTCCGTCGAGCCCCTGGATCCGGCGAAGATGGAGCTTGTCTGGCGAACAGGATCCTCTGAAATGGATATTGACGCCGCCTCGGCGCATTTGGAAATGCAGCCGCTGTCCTATGATCGACATCGCGCAAAATTGTTGAGCAGGGCTAGATCGGGTATTTATTTGTCGAGCAGATCGAGGGTATCGATATGGGAAATTGCAGCAGCGTGGTTGAGGGATGGCAGGGATTAATGGACGACGAGGCGATAGAAGCAGCGACCGAAAAGCATGGCAAGGACCTTGTGACGTCGGTCGCTTATTGCGCCTTCGAAGCGTCTGGCAACCCGGACGATCCGGAATACCGATTCTGGGTCAATCTGTTTCTGAAACTTTCAAAAAAGGATCATGTCGGGTGGGCTTAGTCTACGGACGACGCTGTCGGACTGAAGGCGCCTCCGGGTGATTTGATGATGATTCCGCCAACGCCGGATCCGAACAGTCTTGCGCACCGTTGAGGTTCGCAATCTGCCGTGGATGCATTATGGGGAGTGTTATCTAGATGCAGATAACGGCAAATTGCATCAGCACAACGGTCACCATCAGGTGCCTCGTTGGAATAGCAGCCTGTCCCCAGAGCGATGAGCGATTAGGGGGCGCGTGTCTGCTTCGTGGGCGCTTCTCGAAAAAAGTGAGCAACCGGCCCCGACAACTTCGCGGCGAACGAGAAACCGATTATTCTCATCGACACATTTCCCGTCATAACCCTGCAACAGCCGCAGAATGAACGAGACGGCGCAGCCTCAAACGATTCGTCTGATGGTCATCACCGTCCGAGCGACCTGTGCATCATCTCGCCCAGTTTCGCCAGATAAGTTTCGTTCTGAGCGATCCATGGGAACGAGAAGTTAAGCGCTACGAAGTTTCGGAAGGAGGCCTCGATCGAGAAGATAGGACCTGGGAGAAAACTGAAGTCGGATTCTATCGCTTGAAGCAAAGCGCTAGTAGCATCGAAGCCGACTGGCCCTCGTACCCAGCACATGAACCCACCGACGGGAGGCGATACAACACATTCACTGGGAAAATGTTCTGCGATTAAATCGAGGCCCCGTTGCATTCTCGCGGCAAGTGTGCAGCGCAACTGCCTCAAATGTCGATCCTGACTACGGGTAGCCAGAAACGTGGCGATCGCGCGCTGGACAATACCATCACCGCTGTTCAGTCCATGTGCATACTGGTGAGTCATCAAACGTCGTGTGTGGGTGCCGGCAATGATCCAACCCATTCCATACGCTGGCGGGAGCGAGGCCATGAAACTCCCGAATTGCACCACGATATCGGACGGATCGTGTTGTTTGAACGAAGGCTGTCTGCTGCCATCGTAGTTCAGGTCGCTGAACATGTCATTTTCGAGAATAAGGACTTGGTGTTGGCGAGCAATTTCCACAACACGGCGCATTGTTTGCTCGGAATAGGTCACGCCTGTGGGATAGTGATTGGAGCCCATAAGCAGTGCCACGCGAACCGAATTAGAGCGGACAAGATGCAGGAATTGTTCGGGATCGATGCCCGAGCGCGGGTGGGAGTAAATTTCCACCACGGAGAGGCTCTTGCGGTTCAATCCGGCCAGCATTGGAAAATAGGAAGGACTTTCGACAAGAATGACATCTCCTGGCTTGGTAAATGCATTGAGGCACATATCGAAGCACGACATGCCCGTGTTGCCGACAACGATTTCCCCGTGTGCTACGACGCTTCCCCGCCTTGATGCGCGGCGCGAAATTTCATGTCGCAGCTGCACGTCGCCTTGCGGTGAATCGCATCCAACAAGCCTGGTCTCGCCTTGGCGCAAGAGCTGGCGCAACAGCCGGTCTATGTCGTTGCGGTCGAATAGGTCCGGACTTGGGTAGAAGCTGCCGAATGCGCCAAGCTCATTTGAATACCAAATATGGAGCAAAGCCTCAGGCAGATTTCTTACCGTCTCTCCATCGACATCGTGGGTATTGTTCCCTGGATCTGTCACTGGCGCCGGCACACCGACGACATAGAAGCCCGACCGGGGCCGGGCCTCGCATACCCCCTCTGCCTCCAAGAGCTCGTAGGCATGATGCACTGTCATCGGGCTATAACCGGTATCTTCGCTTAACTGCCGAACAGACGGCAGGCGATCGCCGACCCTCAAAGTCCCCGTGCGAATGCGACGCTTGATGAGGTCAACGACAAATTCGTAGCGGCGCATAGCCGATGTCTTCGGAACATGGGTCGGAGGATTGGAGTTCATATCGTAACTGGCACCTGCGGTATCTGCACAAGAAAGCTGTTTTACCTCTAAACGAACAATGGGTGACAGTCCGATCCGTTGCGGTGCTAGAGCCTTCTGCACCGCCGTAGTCGGCGATCGAACAATATGGATCCTTCTGGACCGGCAAAATGCACAAAAGCCACCTATTCCGCGGAGCACAGTTTCTGCGAGGAGGCTTTCCGAGGTTTTGCTTTGGCTCGTGGGTCGTCTGTGCTGAACGAATTCGCAGGAATTTGACACTGGTGCATCTCCAGATTTTTGTTTCTTTTGTCATGTTGGTAACGTGCAAAGTTGCCGGGCGCTGAGGAAGATTTATGGAAACAGTCGTTATCATCGGAGGGGGGCTAGCAGGACATCGTGCTGCCACAACGCTCGCCGAACTGTGTCCTAAGCAGCGCACGGTCCTGATTCATGGCGAGAGCGGGACACCCTATGACAGGCCGCCGCTGTCCAAGGACTTTCTCCTGGAGGGCAAGAGGCCGACTCTGAAAGGGTCTGAGCTGTATGCAAAGGGCGTCGTTTTGCGGGATGGAACGAAGGCCACTCTCATCGACCCTCTTCGACGCATCGTCCATACTGATAACGGTGATCCGGAACACTACGACAAGCTTTTGATCGCTACGGGATCTCGGGTCCGGCATTTGGAGAACTTCAGTGTGGACCCGGCACAAGTTCACTATCTGCGCACTGAATTAGACGCTTTGCGATTACGCGGGGTTCTTGCGCATGGCAAACGGCTGGCAGTCGTCGGCGGTGGTTTTATAGGACTGGAGGTATCGGCGATCGCTCGCCGCTTGGGGTGTCAAACAACGGTCTTTGAGCTGGCGCCGCGACTGCTGCCGCGCAGCGCCTCGCTCTCCTTGTCAGAATGGGTCGCGACGCGCCACGCGAGCGAAGGTGGTGAGCTCCGTTTGAACTGTGCAAATCTGCGCATGTCGAATAATTCAAAGGGCGAGGTCCTTCTGACTTGGGATGGGGGGTCGGCCGTTGCTGACATGATCCTTATTGCCATTGGGATCGGGCCAAATGCGGAAATCGCCGCTGACGCCGGCATCGACACCGCCGACGGGATCGTTGTTAACGCACGCTGCGAAACGTCCGTTCCGGGAATATATGCTGCCGGAGAAGTGACAAACTATCCTGTGCCCGCGCTTGGCCGGCGGCTACGCAGTGAGAGCTGGACTGTGGCAGGCGATCAGGCGGTTGTGGCCGCAAAAGTCATGTGCGGTCTGGATGCACAGTATCAGGACCTACCTTGGTTCTGGTCCGATCAGTGCGGCGTAACCCTCCAGTCGTTCGGACTGCCCGCCCTCGCGACGCGCCTGTATCGCGTCGGGGACGTCGCGAGCGAACGGTGGCTGGAGATTGGCACCGATGACCATGGACGTTTTGTCAGCGCCGTGGGGGTCAACCCTGGTCGTGACATGACGCAGCTCCGGCGAGACGCAAAGGCTGCCAAGCCCATATCGCCCGATATTATGAGCCGGGCCGAGGAAGTCGATCCGTCCGACCTATACCTGGCAGCTGGCTAATTACGGCAATCGGAGTGAACTGTGACAACAGCAGAAAAGAACATAGATACCGCGCTGCAAAGTTCTGAATGGATAATTCTTTGCGCCGTTTCCGATCTTCAAGAGGATACCGTAACACCAGTCGAAATCGACGATAGACGGATTGCTATTTACCTGATCGACAACAAAGTATATGCGACCACCAACGTGTGTTCACACGCGTTCGCTCTCCTTTCCGACGGCTGGCTGGAGGGGACCCTTATCGAGTGCCCTTTGCATGGTGCTCAATTTGAAATTACCTCCGGCGAAGTGGTTCAAGGCCCGGCCGACTGCCCGATCACCGTGTTCGAGTCGAAGGTGGAAAGCGGCCAAGTCCTGGTGCGTCTTCCCGTAACGTGAGTCGCGCCAACGCTAGGGCCGAAACACACGTTGGTGCCCGCGCACGGCCATGCCGGTCCTCAGGCAGACGGTATCGTCTTTCGCACCAGGTGCCATCGGAGATCTGTGGGTTGCATCGACCAGTTCAAGTTGGGGAGGAACGGGGTGGATTACGTCAACGTTGGAAGGACCGGCCTCAAGGTCTCTCGGATCTGTCTTGGCTGTTTAAGCTTCGGCTTAACTGAGCGGCGCTGGGGTTTAAGCGAGGATCAGAGCCGACCGATCATCAAGCGGGCGATCGAAGGTGGAATCAATTTCTTCGATACCGCCAACACGTATGGCCACGGAGCGAGTGAGCAGGTTCTGGGCCGAGCTGTCCATGATTATGCCCGGCGCGACGAGGTAGTGATCGCGACGAAGGTCTACTACCCGATGCGGGCCGATCCAAATGGACGCGGCCTTTCACGCAAGGCGATCATGGCGGAGGTGGACGGGAGCCTGCGCCGCCTCAACACCGATTATATCGACCTTTACCAAATCCATCGCTGGGACGACGCTACTCCGATCGAAGAGACGCTCGACTCACTACACGACGTCGTCAAATCCGGGAAGGCTCGGTATATCGGTGCATCTTCAATGGCTGCATGGCAATTCTGCAAAGCTCTCCAGCTCGCCGGGCAGCATGGTAGGACCCGCTTTGTCTCCATGCAACCGCACTACAACCTCCTCTATCGCGAGGAGGAACGCGAGATGCTCCCTCTGTGCGAGAGCGAAGGTGTTGGCGTCTTACCGTGGAGTCCACTCGCGGGGGGGCTTCTCGCGCGCCCTTGGCAGGAAGAGCCAGACACCCTTCGCGGGCGGACCGACGAATTGAGCGCGGGCAATTACGCCCTTACGCAAGGAGCGGACAAGATCGTCGTCGACCGTCTTACGTCGCTATCGCAAACGCGAGGCCTCCCTCATGCGCAGCTTGCCTTGGCGTGGCTGCTTTCGAAGCCGGTGGTGACTGCACCCATCGTCGGCGTGACGAAGCCGCAACATCTCGAGGACGCGTTCGCGGCCGTCGGCGTGAAGCTATCGGAAGATGAGGTCAAAGTACTCGAGGCGCCGTACGTGCCACATCCAGTTTCAGGACTTTAGCTATAGGCGACGGGGACGGCAGCGAGAGCGCGCGACGCGATACGTTTAAATCAATCTCAATCGCGGACGGTCTTTGATTTCCCAAAAGAGTCGATCAAACTTAGGAGCGGTTAATGGTTCAGCGCATGAAATTCTACATCGATGGCATATGGACGGAGCCCGCGTCGCCGAACCGAATGGCCGTAATCAATCCTGCAAACGAAGAGACAATGTATGAGATAGCTCTCGGGTCGCAGGCTGACGTAGATGCGGCGGTCGATGCAGCCAAACGGTCATTCAACGACTTTTCCAACACATCACGCGACGAGCGCCTCGCACTCCTGGGAAGAGTTATCGATGTTTACCGTTCAAGGTTTGCAGACATTGCGGCATCCATTTCCGACGAAATGGGCGCACCTTTGGGGCTTGCGGACAGAGAACACGCTGCAGCGGGCTTGGCCCATTTTGAAACGATACGCAGTGTTCTTGAGAAGTACAGCTTCGAGGAGACAATCGGCTCGTCGCTGATCGTGCGAGAACCGATTGGTGTAGTGGGGATGATTACGCCGTGGAACTGGCCCATGAACCAGATCGGGGCCAAAGTCGCGCCAGCGCTCGCGGCTGGCTGCAGCATGGTCCTGAAGCCTTCTGAGTTTACGCCAAGTTGCGCATTGATCTTCACAGAGATTTTGCATGAGGCTGGCGTGCCCCGCGGTGTATTCAACCTCGTCAATGGCTTGGGGCCTGAGGTTGGTGTTGCAATGAGCGAACATCCTGACATCGACATGATGTCCTTCACTGGTTCGACGCGAGCGGGCGTAGACGTGGCCATCCGATCTGCCGCCACCGTCAAGCGGGTCAGCCAAGAACTGGGCGGAAAGTCGCCCAATATCATTTTGGATGATGCAGATCTTGAGCAGGCTGTCGCCAGCGGTGTCGCCTACATGATGCTCAATACTGGCCAGTCATGCGACGCACCCAGTCGAATGATTGTCCCCGCAGCCAAGATGCGGGAGGCCGCGCGCATAGCGAAAATGGCTGTGGAGCAGATGAAGGTCGGGGATCCGCGAGCGGTAGCCACCACTCACGGACCCGTCGTCAATCGGACTCAGTGGGAGAGAATTCAGACGTGGATTGAAAGGGGTATTGCAGACGGTGCGACTTTGGCCGCAGGCGGCACAGGCCTGCCAGAGGGCCTTAATAAAGGCTATTATGTTCGACCAACCATTTTCGCGGATGTAACGTCCGATATGGCAATCGCGCAGGAAGAGATTTTCGGCCCTGTTTTGGTGCTGATGAAGGCCGAGGATGAGGCGCACGCGATACGCATCGCCAATGATACCCCGTATGGTCTTGCCGGCTACGTTACGTCTGGATCGGTCGACCGTGCTCGCAACGTTGCTCGGCAGGTTCGAGCGGGCAGTGTCAACATTCAAGGGGTGTTTGCTGATTATTCCGCGCCATTCGGTGGATACAAGAGGTCGGGAAACGGCCGTGAATGGGGAAGATTCGGGATGGAAGACTTCTTAGAGACAAAAGCGATCGCGGGCTACTAAAGCAACAGCGTCCCTTCGCGACCCATTAGCGGCGCACATTCCATCCAGCCGGTCGCGATGTCGGTGAGCACGAAGGAATGCATGAAAAGTGCGGTGAGCTATGGGCGACGAGGTCCGCGCCACGAAGCCCGACGCGGGATGGGATCTCCGCCGACGTCCGAGTGGACTATCAGAGGTTCCGTGTCAGGGCGGGCAGTGGGAAGAAAGCAGAATGATCCCCAATGGCCCGACGCAGAGAACCGAGGATCCCCTGATGCGATTGTCGACAAACTCCTGGCCGGCGCCTATGCGAAGACGATCTTCGACCCAACGGCTTGATGGGCGATTTGAAGATGGCGGCCGCGGGTTCTCAACGCCGAGGTGGATCACCCTCTCTTACGTCCGCCTCGGGTCCTTCGTCACCAGGCACCGCGTGTGCCTTGCGGCATAAGGGAGCAGTTCAGCCAGCGCTTCCCTGTATCCCGTTGCGATGCTTTGCGCGTGAGCGAATATTGAGAGCGCGGCTTTATAGCGCCTTCCCACGCAAATCACTGGGCGTGACGTCCAATGGTATTGGGCAGAGGTATGGGCGCCCCCCCGTTTGTCGCTTCAACTCCGCCTTTGCACGAGCGATGATCTCTGGATTGCGTATGCAATCTGCCGCCGTAGAAGCCATGACCTTGGCAGCCAATATCATCCCCTTGTGGGCCGCCGGCAGATCGCCTTGGGTGACGAGCTGCCAACTGTGGAAGGACGTGCCAATGGCGAAACAGGCTGTTTGACACTGTGCAGTGGGCACGATCCAGCTCACGTCGCCCACATCTGTCGAGCCGAACTCGAATTGGTCTGTCCCTAACGGTAGAAGGCTATCGTGGAGAAGGTTGTCCTTAAGCGAAACATCGCGACCCGCGACGCTGGCCAGCGCATCTTCATCCGTAAGCGCCACCTTGCGAAGCTGCTTAGCGAACTCATAGTCAGCCCCATCAAAGGGGGCGGGCCGACACGGCGCATGTTCTCGTACATAACATCATACAGCGCTTTGTTAGGCAAAATGTTCGAGTAGCCGCCAGTGATTTGCACCTTAACAGATGTCTCGGTCATAAGCGCAGCGCCTTCTGCAATCTTTTGCACGCGCGCGAATACCCGCTCAGCATCTTCCCAGTTCGGAGAACGAATAGAATACGATGACTCGGCATACGCCTGCACGACGTTAGGGAACTCACCGCCAGCGTTGATAATGGCATAGTGAACGCGAGCGTTTGAGGGCATGTGCTCGCGCATGTAGTTGACGCCAACATTCATTAGCTCGACTGCGTCGAGCGCGCTGCGCCCCAGATGTGGATCCGCCGCCGCGTGCGCTGCGCGACCGGTAAAGGAGAAACGAGCCCACTTTGCGGCGTTGCAGGACTTTGTTAGCACTTCGTTAACCACCGCCGGATGCCAGCAGAAGGCGACATCGAGATCGTTAAAGGCGCCGGCTCTGGCCATAAAGGCCTTACCCCCTCCAGCTTCCTCTGCCGGGCAGCCGTAAAACCGCACGGTACTTTCAATACCTTCAGCCGCGAGTGCATCCTTCAACGCAACTGCTGCAAGCGCCGAGCCAGCGCCGAGAAGATTGTGTCCGCAGCCATGACCTGGTCCACCTTCGGTCGAGCTGGGCTCCGTTGCACTCGAGACTTGAGCAAGATCTGGAAGCGCATCGTATTCTCCGAGAATGCCGATTATGGGGCTGCCCTTGCCGAATTCAGCGATGAAGGCGGTTTTCATGCCGCCGACATTCTTGGTGATACGAAAACCTTCGCGGTCGAGCATAGCGATGTGCTCTGCAACCGAGCGATGCTCCTCAAATGCTATTTCTGGCATTGCCCAGATGCGGTCGCTTAAGGCGCTGTAGTCGGCAGCTTTCGCATTCACGTGACGGACGATTTCATCAAGGCTGAGAGGGTCATTTTCCATAGTTACTGAATTCCTTGAGTCACTGCTGTCGTTCAAACGGGTAGGTACTGATTGTTAGAATTATTCTGCTCTCTGAAGAGCCACGCCCGGATAATCTACATGCGGTCCTCTCGATGAACTCGGTTCCGCCAAGCAAAGTAAGCATCGAGCTCCAACGCATTGGTAGATGCAGATCGCAGAAAATCGCATCAGTACAACGCCACCATCAGGTCCCTTGGTGACCATGGCAGCCTCATGCACACAGAGATAAGGAGCGCGTCTGCGCTAATCCGGTTCTTTGCTTTTGTCAGGCGAGCCGGCGGAGTCCAACAAGCTCACAGGAACGCTAACGCAGAATCTGCTTTGATCTCGGTTCTACTTGACAGTGCCAAAATCAGTACAGCTTCAAAACTTAGATCACGCATCGTTATAATGCCGTAGCCGAATTCATCCGAAGGGGCATCGACGCCGCAACGCCAGTAGTGCGGTTCGAGCAAGCCGTGAGAATGCTCGTCACTATCGTGCAGCCTCCCGTTGCGTAATCACCCACGATGTGTTCACGCGCGACCGGCTTGCCGTTGCGTTCTCTCGGAACGGCAATTTTGTCGCGTGCGAAGGAATGAAAAGGCCCGGCTCGAAGGCCGGGCAAGGTTGCGCGGGTGGAGGGAGGCACCGGCGCAGGGGAACCTCTTTGAACTGGCGGTATCGCGAAGACCCACATCGCTAATTCCCCGCACTCGCCATCTTCCGCCCGGCGGTCGCCTTCTCCAGCCAGCCGAGCTCCATCTCCGGCACGGACGACAGCAGGAGATCGGTATAGTCGTCGAACGGCGGCGTCAGCACCTGGCTCTTCGCCCCATAGCGCACGACCTCGCCGCGATACATGACGGCGATGGTATCGGCGATCGACTTCACCGTCGCGAGATCGTGAGTGATGAAGAGGTAAGCCACCTGCTCGATCTGCTGGAGATTGAGCAACAGCTTCAGGATACCGTTCGCCACCAGCGGGTCGAGGGCCGAAGTTACCTCATCGCAGATGATGAGCTTGGGCTTGGCCGCCAGCGCACGGGCGATGCAGACCCGCTGCTTCTGGCCGCCGGAGAGCTCTGCCGGGTAGCGGTCGAGGAAGCCGGTGCCCATCTCGATTTCTTCGAGCAGCTCTTGCACGCGCCGGTCGCGCTCGGCACCCCTCAGGCCGAAATAGAAGGTCAGTGGCCGGCCGATGATGGTGCCGACGGTGTGGCGCGGGTTCATCGCGACATCGGCGCTCTGGTAGATCATCTGCAGCGTGCGGAGGTCTTCCTTCGTGCGGTCGGCCAGGCGGCTCGAGAGCTTGCGTCCGTCGAAGGTGATTTCGCCCTGCTGCGGCGGCAGCAGGCCGGTGATCGCCCGCGCCAGCGTCGATTTTCCGGAGCCGGATTCGCCGACCACAGCCAGCGTCTGACCGGGGTGGATATCGACGGAAACGTTCTTCAGCACCTTGATTACGCCCCGGCCATAGGCGGCGGTGACGTTCTTGACCGACAGGACTGGTTTGGGCGTCGGCTGTTTCTCCTGATGCTCGATATGGTGCACGGAGACCAACGCCTGAGTATAGGCCTGCTTCGGCTCCTTGATGATCTGATGGGCCGGGCCCGTCTCGACCATCTTGCCATGCCGCAGCACCATGATGTCGTCGGCCACCTGCGCTACGACCGCGAGGTCATGGGTGATGTAGAGCGCCGCGACGCCGGTGGCGTGGATCGCCTCCTTGATCGCCGCCAGCACGTCGATCTGCGTCGTCACGTCGAGCGCCGTGGTCGGTTCGTCGAAGATAATCAGATCCGGCTCGGGGGAGAGTGCCATCGCTGTCATCACGCGTTGCGATTGTCCGCCGGAGACTTGGTGGGGATAGCGCTCGCCAATATTTTCCGGGTCGGGAAGGCTGAGCTTGCGGAACAGTGCCACTGCCCGGCGCTCGGCCTCGGCGCGGTTGGCTAAGCCGTGCTTGAGCGTGCTTTCCACCACCTGGTCCATTAGCCGCTGGGAGGGATTGAAGGCTGCCGCCGCGGATTGCGCGACATAGCATACTTCATGGCCGCGCAGTTTGCGGATGCCGTTCTTACCCTGCTTGAGGATATCGCGGCCGTTGAGGATGACCTCGCCGCCGGTGATGCGCACGCCGCCGCGGCCATAGCCCATCGGCGAGAGCCCGATCGTGGATTTGCCGGCGCCGGATTCACCGATCAGGCCCAGCACCTTGCCCTTCTCGAGCGTCAGCGACACATCATCGACAATGGTGATCGTCATCGGCTCTTCGCCGGGCGGATAGGTGGTCGCCTCAATGCGAAGATTGCGGATGTCGAGCAGAACATCAGCCATTGCCGCGCCCTCCCTTGAGATCGGTGGTGCGGTTCAGGATCCAGTCGGCGACTAGGTTGACGGAGATGGCGAGCGCGGCAATCGCCGCAGCCGGGATCAGCGCCGCCGGGATGCCGAAGACGATGCCATCCTTGTTCTCCTTGACCATGCCGCCCCAGTCCGCTGCCGGCGGCTGCACGCCGAGGCCGAGGAAGGAGAGAGCGGAGAGGACGAGCACCGCATAGATGAAGCGCAGCCCGAGTTCCGAGACCAGCGGCGACAGCGCATTCGGCAGGATTTCGGCGAAGATCACCCACCACTTGCCTTCGCCGCGCAGTTTGGCGGCCTCTACGAAATCCATGACGTTCAAGTCCGATGCGACCGCGCGTGACAGGCGGTAGACGCGGGTCGCGTCGAGAGTGCCCATGACGAGGATCAATGTGACCAGCGTCGAAGGCAGGACCGAGAGCACCACGAGACTGAAGATCAGCGTCGGGATTGCCATCAGCAGGTCGACGAAACGGGACATCAGCATATCGAACCAGCCGCCGACCACCGCAGCAGTGAAGCCGAGGATTGCGCCCATCGAGAAGGAAATCAGTGTCGCCAGAACCGCGATCAGGATCGTCGTCTGGGCGCCATAGATCATGCGCGAGAGCAGGTCGCGGCCAAGATTGTCGGTGCCGAAGAGAAATTTCGCCGATATCGTCTCCCAGACTCCGCCGGCGATGTCGCCGAGGCCGTACGGGGCGATCCACTGTGCAAAGATAGCCACGAGGAAAAAGAGGGTGGTGACAATAAGGCCGATCAGCGCGCCGATGGGAATACGTCTTGGCATGGTGCTCCTTACCTCGGATGCCTGAGGCGCGGATTGGCGAGAATGGACGCCACGTCGGCCACGACATTGAGGAAGATATAGACGGCGGCGAAGATCAGGCCGACGGCCTGGACCACGGGCACGTCGCGCATGGCGACATGGTCGACCAGATACTGCCCCATGCCCGGATAGACGAAGATCACCTCGACGACGACGACGCCGACCACGAGATAGGCGAGATTAAGGACCACGACATTGATGATCGGGGCAAGGGCATTGGGGAGAGCATGCTCGCGGATAACCTCGAACGCCGTCAGGCCCTTCAGTTCGGCAGTCTCGATATAAGCCGACTGCATTACGTTGAGGATCGCGGCCCGCGTCATTCGCATCATATGTGCGAGGATGCCCAGGGTCAGCGCGGTGCAGGGCAGCGCTATCGCCTTCATCCTGTCGAGGAAGGGCATGCCGTCATAGACGGTTGAAATGCCTGGAAAGACCTGGAATTTGACCGCGAGGAAATAGACCAGCAAGTAGCCGATGAAGAATTCCGGCACCGAGGTAGAGGCAAGCGCCAAGCCCGAGATCAGCTTGTCAACCGGGCGGTTGTGATGATGCACGGCGACGAGCCCCAGGATGACGGCAAGCGGGACCGCCACGATGGCGGCCCAGAAGGCGAGGAACAGCGTGTTCCACAGCCGCTCCCTGATGGACGTGGCTATATCGAGCTTGGTCGTCAGCGCAGTGCCCAGGTCACCCTGCAGAATTCCGAACAGCCAGTGGAAATACCTGACATAGGCAGGGTCGTTGAGGCCCATTTCCCTTCTGAGATTCTCGATTGCAAGCGGCGTTGCCGTTTTGCCGAGAATGGCCTGCGCAACGTCGCCCGGCAGGAGATTGGTGCCGGCGAAGATCAAAACCGAAACGGCGACCAGCAAAAGGATGCCCAGCGCAACGCGCTGGGCAATAAGCTTGGAAACCATGGTCAGGCCTGGAGCCAGCATTTGGACAGCGCGTAGCCGCCCATAAGCTCCTGGTTGCCATCCGTGGCCCAGCCGCCAACCCGCGGCCCTGTGGCATCGATGAAGTCGTTGAACATCGGGAGGATCGACCCGCCTTCGTCGCGGAGGATCTGGCCCATGTCGGCATAGAGCTTCTTGCGCTTGTCGGCATCGAGCTCGCCACGAGCCTGAATCAGCATCTGATCGAACTTCTCGTTGGAGAAGTGAGACTCGTTCCATGGCGCTTTAGACTGGTACTCGAGGGAATACGTCATGTCCTGGGTCGGACGGCCGCCGAAATAGCTGGCCTTGAAGGGCATCTTGTCGAATTCTGACCAGTAGCCGTCGCCCGGATTGCGCTTGACCTCAATGGTGATGCCCGCCTTGGCCGCGCTTGCCTGGTATAGCTGGGCAGCTTCCACCGCGCCCGGGAAGCCGACGTCGGACGTGTTGAGGAGCACCGATCCGGAGTGGCCAGACTTCTTGTAGTGCAAGGCCGCCTTGTCCGGATCATACTTGCGCTGCTCCATTTCGGTAAACAGCGGATAGGTCTTGCTTATCGGCGTGTCATTGCCGACGGAGCCATAGCCCCCAGGATTTTCTGAACCATCTCCTCGCGGTCGATGGCATATTTCAGCGCGAGACGCAGGTCGTTGTTGTCGACGGGCGCCGTGTCGCACTGGCAAACAAACATATAGTGGCCACGGCTGCTGGCGTTGCGGATGGTGATGGCAGGGAAGCGTTTTAGCAGTTCGACGACCTTCGGATCGACTCGGTTAATCATATGAACCTGCCCGCTCTGCAAGGCGGAGTTGCGGGCCGTCCCGTCGTTGATGATGACGATCTCGACCTGATCGGCAAAGCCGCGATTGTCGCGCCAGTAACCTCCGAACCTTTCGCCGCCAGATCGAACTCCGGCATCGTGGACGGTGACCTTGTAAGGCCCGGTTCCTATGCCGGCGGTCGGGTTGTCCTTGCCGCCATTGGGCTGGATCACAACTTGGTGTGCAGTCATTATGAACGGAAATTCGGCATTGGCTTCTTTGAGCGTGAAGACCAGGTTCTGGCCGTCGACGGCCATCTTGTCGATGCCCTGCAAAAGTGGGAACGCGCCGGATTTTGAGTCGGGGCCGGCATGGCGCTCGATGGTGGCAAGCACGTCGGCAGGCGTCATTTCCTTTCCGTCATGGAACTGTACGCCCTTGCGGATTTTGAATGTCCAGATCTTGGCGTCCTTCGAGGGGCCCCATTCCTCGGCAAGTGCCGGCTGCACTTTTCTATCTGCGTCCAGTTCAACAACCGTTTCGCCCCACTGGCGGCTGAAGATAAATTGAAACGCATCGGTCAGGAGAACTGGATCGAGGCTGTCCGTCGCCGCACCGCCTTGCAGCCCAGCTTTGAGCAATCCGCCCTTGACGGGTACCTCGGCCCTTGCGGCCGTGGCAAGCAGGTTGTTGGCAAACGTTGCACTGACGCCGAGTGCCGCGGCCCGACCTAAAAAGTCGCGACGTGAGAGCTTACCTTTCGCGACGCGCTCACTGAGAAAATCCAGTTCTTTCATGTTATTTCCCCTTTTCCATGCGTTCATTGATTTATTCTCTGCTACCCGCACGAAGTAGCCTGGTTACCGCTGTCGTACGATCATTGACGGCGGCCAATCACCACCATCGAGCGTCGATCGAGACTCTGCATTTTCCACCTCGAACAAGAGGCAGAATTAGCGAAATCGCTTTGCTCCTCCACCGGAGATCAGGCCGTCCCAGCCAGTCAAGGAGCCTAGGGTTAAGCTTTGTGAGACCTACTGCACGCCTGCGGTCGTCCGCAGAAGGCCTCATATTCTAACTTAAAGGTGTATGTAGATAGTAGGTCGACGGTTACCGTTGGTTTCCTCGACCGACACACGGTAGGTGTCGACCGATGGATCCTCCTCGATGCTACCCGCGTCGGCCTCGGCGCAGTTTGAGGTCTTAAGCTCCACACTCACGGGATAGCCGCGCACCCAAACCTTGTGTGGATTGAACACGGACTGGCCCGTTTTGATCGCAAACTCCCAGCCATGCCACGGACAGCGAATTATTTCGCCTTCTTGCTCGTACTCGAACTGTCCTGGCGCTGCGCCTTTGACCATTCCATCGATAATTCCCTTGCACAGGGGCGCGGCTTTGTGTGGGCAACTGTTGCGAACGGCATAGTATTCGTTGTTGACGTTGAAGATGCCGACACTCCGCCCTGCGATATCGACAATGCGTCGCCCGCCAACCGGAATCTCGTCCGCGTAACAAACTTCATATTTCTTGGCCACCGGTGCATTCTCCCTATGCGGCCTGAGAGATTGCTGGCAGCGACAGTTTGTACGTCTCGATGGCATTCTCTGCGAAGATGCGTCGCCGCAAATCCTCTGGCTGGTCGGACAACGTCATCATCGGATCATCCGCATCCCAGTGCGGGAAGTCACTCGCAAACATGAGCGTTCGTGAACCACCGATCCAGTTGATGATGTGCTTTATCGCTTCCGGATCGGCGGGCTCATCCAATGGTTGGGTGCCAAAACGGAAATGGTCCACTAGGTATTCACTTGGTAGTCTTTTTACCCATGGAGTGTGCCGCCGAAGCCCCTTCCAGTCGAGATCCATCTTCCATATCAAGGGCGCCACCCAGGCAAATCCGCTTTCCACCATAGCCACTTTCAAGGTCGGGAACTTTTCGAACACACCTTCGAAAATAAAGCTTGCCAGGTGCACGGCATAAGCTGGCGGACGCAGCTGACGGCTTTCTATGTAGTAGCTGGGGAAGCCAGCCGCCGAGGGCGGCGGATTGACACCTTCTCCTTCTGAACCGAAATGCATCGTCACCGCTAGTCCGTGCCGGGCGCATGCTTCGTATATCGGATGATAAAAACGCTGGCCAAAGGGCTTAGGTGCGCCACAACTGAACATCACTCCACAAACAGCAGGATGCGAGCCAAGCCTATCGATCTCAGCTGCTGCCCCTAAAGGGTCCTGCGAATTGATATCGAGATTAAGCCGAAACCTCGGATCCTTGGCGATCCAATGCTCCATTGAGTGGTCGTTGAATGCGCGGCACAGAGCGCTTCCATAGTCCACGTCGGGGAGCGCGCTCGCCGCTCCTGCAATACCGCCGGTAAGAACCGCCAAATCGATACCATGCGCGTCCAGCAACCGCGTGCTGCAATAATGCGCGTCGCCAATGGTACCCAATCCGTCCCCAGCCTCTTCCGCGTCGAAATCCACCCTTTGTCCGTGAAGTCCTCCGCTAGAGGTGTAGAGGTGCGTTGAAAGGCCGCCGAAGCCCCACTCCGCAAAACGCTCAGCATTGAACTTGGTGAGATAAGGATAGAGATCCGATTGTGCCCGGTAGCCGTGATGGACATCGGTGTCCACAATTGTGAGTTTTTTCCGACTGCTCGTGACTAGCCCGGAATTCATCGTTTCCTCCATTCGTGTTCTCAATCGGAAGCATGAAGCGCACGCAAGTGAGTGTGCTTGTCAGGACGATGGCAGCTTTGTCAGCTCATTGAAATATACAGTTCGCCCCTAAGTTGGCCATCACACTGGTGCCTTTTAAGACCCTCAGCAGCACCTCCTGCGGCGCAGAGCGTCGGTTACGGTCACGAAGGCACCAGGCGTGACGTCGCGCCCCCTCCTGGATCTGCTGATGCTAGAAACTGCACCTTCATTTCGGGCGTGGCGCGCGGGCCGAGCAGAACAGCCGCTGGATCGCCCGGCAGCGAATGGATCATCAGGAGCAGAAGTGTCCTCGCGGTCACGATGATCGTGACCGCGAGGACCAACCTCTTGCAAAGATGAAACAGTATACCTTAGCCTCACGCCGCCTAAGCCGGTTTGAAGTCGAGATATAAAGGGACGCCGTCTGGACGAGTCCCAGCTTGTATCTTAGTCGTGCGGTACACGACAGGAGTAACATCATTTGTCAGGAATCGATAGGCGCCCGACTCCTCCATGAGGTCCTGCATCTCGTAATAGAGCTTTGCACGCTCGTTTGGATCCTCAATCGTCATTGCCTTATCGTTGAGCTCGTCATAGCGGTCACTCCGGAAGCGCTCCCAATTCCAAATGCCGACTTGGGCTTTCACGAACGACGTCGTGCAGTAATAAGGGTCAGGCAGACCGGAGTAGTTTTGGATATAGAGCTGCAGGTCCTTCCAGCGATCGCCTGCCGATTCCTGACCGATCGTCCAGAAGGAACCGGGGTCCTGGGCATTGACTTGGACAGTAATGCCGATCTGCGACAACTGCGCCTGAATCGTCTGGGCAATTGTCGAGGCGATGCCAATGTTGTCGCAATCGAGGGTTAACTGCAGGTCGCTGACACCGGCCTTTTCCAGGAATTCCTTGGCTTTGGCGAGGTCGCCTTCCGGTGGAACGAGCGCCTTTTCGCGATGTCCGACAATCCCTGGCGGAATTGGCCCGGTTGCCACGTTGGCCTGCCCCGCATAAGCGGCGGTCAGAGTCTGCGGCACATTGATAGCCCATTGAATTGCCTTGCGGACATTGATGTCCTTCAGCTTCGGGTTATCCATATTCATGCCAAGCCAAACGAAATGGAGCGAGGAATAGCCCTCAACCTTGGTATCCGGCGGTGGATTGCTTTTGAACGTCGCCAGTGAATCGGGACCGATCGTTGCGAAATCAACATCACCGGCCTGATAGGCTCGTTCCGCCGTCTTGATATCGACGATCGGTACGATGCGGATCTCATCGAATCCGGGCTTTGGTCCAGACCATTCCGGATTGCGGGTCAACAGCGCGTATTGATTTTGCTTCCACTCCGCAAGCACATAGGGGCCAGAGAAAGCCGGCGGTTTCATGCCGAAATTGCCGCCGTCCTTGATCGCCTTCATCACCGCCTCCTCGGAAACGATATGGCCAACGCTATAAGGGAATGTGATGTACCAGGCCGGCACAAACGGCGTCTTGTACACGATGACGCCGGTATGATCGTCCTCGATTTCGACATGATCCAATGGGCCTAGATCCGCCGTGGTCCAATACTTGTGCTTGATGATGCGTTCGAATGAGAACTTGACGTCCTTGGCAGTCATCTCACCATAGCCGCCGGTGAACTTGATGCCTTTCTTCAGACGAAAACGAATATGGGTGGGATCGACCTGCTCAATCTTTTCTGCCGCTTCGAGGTCCCAGCCCCATTCGGAGCCTGGCTTGAAACGCGTGAGCTTCGAATAGAGACAGTTGATAACGTCAACATCGTAACTCGAAGTGTAAAAGCCAGGATCTAAAGACCCAAGCTCCGCCTGAGCGGCGACCTTGAGCACTTTGCCTTCCGCCGCCCAGATCACCTGCGAGAGCGGCATGCCGCTAGCGATGATACCGCCCCCCAAGGCAGCTCCTCCCTTTAGAAGCGTGCGGCGGTCGATCTTCTGAATGACTTCTTTCATAGTTTCCTCCCATTTCCTGTTTAGTTGATTGCTGCTCCTGTTAGATTGATTGCTGCGAGTTCGGCCCTCCCACTATCTCGATGGGCCCGGCTGCAAAGCCACCGCTAACTACACGCTCGACGATCCAGCCGTTTTCGCTAGATTCTTTGCCTTAGCGCCGGCGCGTCGAGCCCGCTGTTCTGGCTTTCTCTGGTCTGCTCGTTCTGCAGGGAGCAACGGCGCCACCTTGCCGACGTGCCGATACGAGACATCCGTTAGCAGCCCGTAGTGTTCCGGCCGCCTATCGTGCAACAAGCTAGTGTTCACTCCCGCCGCACCATCAGTTCTCGCGCGTTCGACCTCGCCCTTGATATCGGCCTCATGGATGGCGAGACCCTCATCCTCGGCGAGATATGCGACCACCTTGCCGAACGGGTCGACGATTTGGGTGCCGCCGTAGTAGTTGACGAGCGGCGTGGCGCGCTTCTCGCAATGGTTGGAGATGAGCAGCCAGGCATGGTTGCAGAAGGCATTGCTCTGGGCCATGAGGTCCATCGCCCGGCCACTGTCGTCGTTACTGCGATCATGCCCGGACGGCGACATCGGCCAGGCCGTCGACATGAGGAACATGTCCGCACCCTGCAGCGCATAACTGCGCAAAAGTTCCGGAAAGCACAAATCGTAACAGATGATACTGGCGAGCCTGCCCAGCGGCGTGTCGACCGTCGAGTGGTCTTCGCCCGGGGCGAAATACGGATACTCGCCGTGAGCGTGGATCTTGCGGTAGATTCCCACAAGGCCGGTCGGGCCGACCAGTGCAGTCGAATTGAAGAGCACGTGGCCATGGAGCGCGCGCTCGGCCAGTCCGAACTGGATGAACATTCCGTGCCGCCTGGCGGCTTGAGCGAGGATTTCCGTGGAAGGCCCGGGAATTGGCTCTGCTTCGCGAACGTAATACTGCTTCCAGCGCGTCATATTGCTGTCGCCGTACGGAAAGGCGAAATCCGCATAACCTTGCAGCGCCATCTCAGGCAGGACGAGGAGCCTCACGCCCGCAGCTGCGGCTTCCTCGACCATCTCCAGCATTCTGGTCAGGTTGCGTTTCTTGTCATGCGTGATGCGCAGGTTTCCCGCAGCGAATTTGGTGATACTCATTTCGCAGTTCCTTTGTTGCGCCGATCGCCGCCCTCGATTTATGTCCAAGGGCGATCGACAACTGTCCACAATGACGACAATTTTGGCAGCCCCGCACACCTGTATTCCGCCGGCCCAGAGGGAACCGCCGCACCTAAGCTTATCGAATTCGGGCTCGATGCTTCGATATCGCACCTCGGCTGGACAATCGTTCCATCGCTATGAAACGTCCTCCGTACAATGAGAGCTACCTGCGGGCGCCCGTGCCAACAGACTTAACGAGGGCCTCATTCGCGTGTCCGGTTCTGATGCAAGTACGGGTTTCGCAAAGGGCTCACGGCCGGAATCACCCCTAGAAGGTCGCTTAGAGGTGTATGTAGATAGTAGGTCGACGGTTACCGTTGGTTTCCTCGACCGACACACGGTAGGTGTCGACCGATGGATCCTCCTCGATGCTACCCGCGTCGGCCTCGGCGCAGTTTGAGGTCTTAAGCTCCACACTCACGGGATAGCCGCGCACCCAAACCTTGTGTGGATTGAACACGGACTGGCCCGTTTTGATCGCAAACTCCCAGCCATGCCACGGACAGCGAATTATTTCGCCTTCTTGCTCGTACTCGAACTGTCCTGGCGTTGCGCCTTTGACCATTCCATCGATAATTCCCTTGCACAGGGGCGCGGCTTTGTGTGGGCAACTGTTGCGAACGGCATAGTATTCGTTGTTGACGTTGAAGATGCCGACACTCCGCCCTGCGATATCGACAATGCGTCGCCCGCCAACCGGAATCTCGTCCGCGTAACAAACTTCATATTTCTTGGCCACCGGTGCATTCTCCCTATGCGGCCTGAGAGATTGCTGGCAGCGACAGTTTGTACGTCTCGATGGCATTCTCTGCGAAGATGCGTCGCCGCAAATCCTCTGGCTGGTCGGACAACGTCATCATCGGATCATCCGCATCCCAGTGCGGGAAGTCACTCGCAAACATGAGCGTTCGTGAACCACCGATCCAGTTGATGATGTGCTTTATCGCTTCCGGATCGGCGGGCTCATCCAATGGTTGGGTGCCAAAACGGAAATGGTCCACTAGGTATTCACTTGGTAGTCTTTTTACCCATGGAGTGTGCCGCCGAAGCCCCTTCCAGTCGAGATCCATCTTCCATATCAAGGGCGCCACCCAGGCAAATCCGCTTTCCACCATAGCCACTTTCAAGGTCGGGAACTTTTCGAACACACCTTCGAAAATAAAGCTTGCCAGGTGCACGGCATAAGCTGGCGGACGCAGCTGACGGCTTTCTATGTAGTAGCTGGGGAAGCCAGCCGCCGAGGGCGGCGGATTGACACCTTCTCCTTCTGAACCGAAATGCATCGTCACCGCTAGTCCGTGCCGGGCGCATGCTTCGTATATCGGATGATAAAAACGCTGGCCAAAGGGCTTAGGTGCGCCACAACTGAACATCACTCCACAAACAGCAGGATGCGAGCCAAGCCTATCGATCTCAGCTGCTGCCCCTAAAGGGTCCTGCGAATTGATATCGAGATTAAGCCGAAACCTCGGATCCTTGGCGATCCAATGCTCCATTGAGTGGTCGTTGAATGCGCGGCACAGAGCGCTTCCATAGTCCACGTCGGGGAGCGCGCTCGCCGCTCCTGCAATACCGCCGGTAAGAACCGCCAAATCGATACCATGCGCGTCCAGCAACCGCGTGCTGCAATAATGCGCGTCGCCAATGGTACCCAATCCGTCCCCAGCCTCTTCCGCGTCGAAATCCACCCTTTGTCCGTGAAGTCCTCCGCTAGAGGTGTAGAGGTGCGTTGAAAGGCCGCCGAAGCCCCACTCCGCAAAACGCTCAGCATTGAACTTGGTGAGATAAGGATAGAGATCCGATTGTGCCCGGTAGCCGTGATGGACATCGGTGTCCACAATTGTGAGTTTTTTCCGACTGCTCGTGACTAGCCCGGAATTCATCGTTTCCTCCATTCGTGTTCTCAATCGGAAGCATGAAGCGCACGCAAGTGAGTGTGCTTGTCAGGACGATGGCAGCTTTGTCAGCTCATTGAAATATACAGTTCGCCCCTAAGTTGGCCATCACACTGGTGCCTTTTAAGACCCTCAGCAGCACCTCCTGCGGCGCAGAGCGTCGGTCACGGTCACGAAGGCACCAGGCGTGACGTCGCGCGCGCCCTCCGAGATCGAGCGCATCATCACATCGCGTCGACGCCGCCGCATGAGTTATTTCTGGCAGCGCACATGTAGTCATGTCGTGGGTGAATTCCAAACGGCGAGAAGGGCCATAGTGCGGCTGGACTACTCGAAGAGCTGGATCTGCTGCTCAAGGCCCCTCACGCACCAACCAGTTCAGCATTTTGATCAAGCCTTAGTTGGAGTCGGCAATCAGCCGCTCCGGCCAGAGCCTAACCTAGTTGTAAAGGTGTTGTTACATTGAATGAGCGGTAAGGAAATTGAGGTAGCAGCGCTTATGACCGTGAATGCACCGACCTAAAAGAACCACCGCGATCGAAATCGTAGCGCGTGCTGTCTGGCTCTACTTCCGCTTCGATCTGAGCCTGCTCGATGTCGAGGAAATGCTGCTCGATCGCGGGATCGTTTCTTACGAGACCATCCGCCGTTCCGGAACGGGAGCAAACACGATAGGTTTCCGGTCGGTCGGCACATTGCAGCATTTCGTGTCGATCGTCTCCGGCCGTGCGAGACCTCTTCGTCCCATCGCAGACCAACCGCTCGGCAGGACGAATTCGGATCCATCGACGCCAGGCAATGGCCGCGTGGGAAGCCGTGAGTGCACAGCCTGCCTGAAAAGCGCGGTGTCGGCATAACGCGGCTACAATTCAGACAACGTAACACGCCAACCTGCGGCCTACCGCGCCCCGCCGAAACCGTCCGGGCTTGCCGCGCCGACATGCCTCGTGCGTGGCCTTCACGATCCGAGACCGACGCTCCGCGCTACAGTATTGGGCTATCCGCCCCTCCGCCGTGGCGGACGCCGTATTAACAGCGAACATCGCATTGGTGTGATAGCCAACTTCTGGACAAACTGTATATGTTATTAAACTGAGAAACCTGCCAGCGTCCCCGCGAGAACAACTCACTTGGGTGCGCAAAGGTTCGTGAAATGGCAAAACATACGTTCGCTGAAACGATCAGGTCGGGAAAACCGCAAATTGGGGCCTGGATGCAGATACCACATGTGATGGTCGCAGAGACTTTGGCGCAGACAAATCTAGATTTTCTTCTGGTCGATGGCGAGCATTCACCCATTCCACCCAACGAACTTTTAGATATTCTTCCGGCGACCGAACGATACGGCATGCCTGTACTGTATAGAGTCGCCTGGAACAGGGTGGAACTTATAAAAGCGGCGCTAGATCACGGCGTGAACGGCATCATGGTGCCAATGGTAAATTCGGGTGTCGAAGCCATGGATGCTGTGTCGTCCGCAAAATACCCGCCTGCAGGAAAGCGCGGATCTGGAGCGTGGAGAGCATCGAACTATTACCAAGAGGATGCGGAATATCGGAAGGATGCCAACTCTAGACTGGGTGTCGTAGTCCAGATTGAAACACGAGAGGCTCTCAACAATCTGGATGACATAGCCTCAACGCCTGGCGTTGACGCGCTCTTTATCGGCCCGGCAGACCTCGCCCTTTCCTTGGGCATAGAACCGGGAAAGCTCACGCCTGAGTTGTTGGATGCCTGTCAGGCAGTCGCGGCCGCCGCTAACAAGTACGGCATTGCATCGGGTATCGATGTGGCATCCATAGACTATCTGTTGAGGTTCCAAGAGCTAGGCCTGAGCTTGTTCACGTACGGATCGGACCCTAGTTTCGTTTTAGAGGGCGGCCGCGCTGTAGCGAAAGATTTCCACAACGCGTTTCTCGCTAAGTAGACCGCTCATTGATCCATCTAAGATTGCGAAACGTTCGGAGAACTTGGTGGTTTGCCGGCCCAAGTGATATCAACCCAACTTCTCGTTTTATACAACTAAATTCAGGCGAATGCTTCTCCGTCCAGTTTGCCTGCTCGGGTCCACGCCAAAGTCACGCATATCCACGTATTCCCAAATCGAAGTGAATGACGTTTCCAAGGATCTCGGCCGGGTCAAGATTCTTGATTCAATCAACTTTGCAATCGCGCCCGGTGAGATGTTAGCTGCGATCGGCCGAGCGGTCATTCTGCTGTGATAGCCAATTTCTGCACAAGCTGTATATGTTAATAAGCCGAAAACCTGCCATCGTCCTCGCAAGCACAACTCACTTGGTGCGCAGTAACACTCGCTATGCGTAAGCTTCACCGAGGTGAGAACGCCCCAGGGCGACAACCACGATCTCTCGGATCGACCCGCTCAAGGCCCTCTAATCCACATGATGAACTCACGGCAGCTGATTAAAGCAGGACATGGGAGGAAGCTGTGAAAGATGTTATCCCGGATAAACGCACCGAGGGCCTCCTCCATGAGGACTCGCGCTGGATCCCGTCGAGTTGTGCGCCTCGTCTCGCAGTGGGGCTGGGTGTCGGCCTATGAGCGCGGCCTTGGCGGCGGCCGTTGAGGTCGAGGTGAGCGACCATGTTTTGATCAAGCTTTCGGATGGGGTCCGGCTGTCGGCCCGCATCTGGCTGCCTAAGGTCATCGACCAACCTGTGCCAGCCCTGCTTGAGTATATACCCTACCGCAAGGGCGACGTGACCGCTCCGCGTGATGCGCGGCGTCATTCTTGGTACGCCGCCCATGGCTATGGGTCGGTTCGGGTCGACATCCGCGGCACGGGTGACTCCGAAGGTCTGATGAGTGGCGAGTACTCCGCGCAGGAGCTTGCCGACGCCGTCGAGGTGATCAACTGGCTGGCCGCGCAGCCATGGTGCAACGGCCGGGTCGGCATGTTCGGCATTTCATATGGCGGCTTCAATTCATTGCAGGTGGCTGCGCTTGCGCCGGAGCCGCTGAAGGCGATCGTCACAGTCTGCTCCTCCGATGACCTCTATGGCACCGATGCGCACTACTTCGGCGGCGCAGTGTGTGGGGAAACCATCGACTGGGGCACATGGCAGCTGGCAGTTGAGTGCGCCCGTCCGCCGGATCCGACTCGGGTCGGCCCGGGGTGGAAGGAGCAGTGGCTGCAGCGTCTCCACGCGCTCGAGCCGTGGTCGTCCACCTGGCTGAGGCATCAGACGCGCGACGAGTACTGGAAGCGCGCAAGCGTCTGCGAGGACTACGGCGCCATCAAGGCGGCAGTCCTCGCGGTGGGCGGCTTCAACGACCTCTTCCGCAACACTGTCTTCCAGTTGGTGGAGCATCTGTCCAGCCCGGTCAAGGGAATCGTCGGACCTTGGGCGCACCACTACCCGAACTTGGCGCACAATCCCGGACCGGCGATCGGGTACCTACAGGAGACGCTGCGCTGGTGGGACCGCTACCTCAAGGACGCAGAAACGGGTGTCGAGGACGATCCGGCGCTACGTGTCTATGTCCAGGACGCGGTCCTCCCCGCGACCAGCTACACCACGCGTCTTGGTCGATGGGTCACCGAGCCCTCGTGGCCGTCACCGAATATCACCACGTGCACCATGGGGCTCGGCGACATGTTCTGCCACGACGCTGTCGGTTTGGACCTAGTACAAGTTGATACGCCCGAGCACTGCGGAATCGACGGGGGCAGGAACATGCCCAAAGGCGGCCCGGCTGACCTGCCGGCGGACCAGCGGGAGGAGGACAACCGATCGGTGTGCTTCGACACCGAGCCGCTGACTCAAGCAGTCACCGTGCTTGGCATGCCAGCCGCGAAGCTGTGTGTGCATGCCGACGGGGCGGCGGCCAACATGATTGTGCGGCTGTGCGACGTCGCGCCGGACGGGGCCTCGACGCTCGTCACTCGCGGCTTCTTGAATCTGCAACGTCGTGAGGGAATGGACCGAGCCGTCGATCTGCCGGCCGGATCCGTGCTGGAGGTGACCGTGCCAATGATCGCGGCCGGCTACGAGTTTCCAGCTGGACACCGCATCCGGCTGGCTGTCTCCACCGCCTATTGGCCTTTCATGTGGCCGCATCCGGTGCCGGCTCAGGTCGCACTCGACCCGGCTGGCGGTGCGCTCGTGCTGCCGGTGCGCGGTGCCGACGCGCCGTCTGAACCGGTGCGATTCGAGCCGCCCGAGCAAGGCGATGCATTGCCGGCCGATGCAATACCTGTCGTCCTGCACACGACCGAGCCGGGTACCGAACGCCAGGTGCACTACAACCCGGAAACCCTCGAGTGGCGGATCACCATCGACGATCCCAACTACAGCCGAAGCCTTACCTATCCGGACGGCCTGCGATACGAGGAGCGGGCTCAGGTAACCTGCTCGATTCGCTCCGACGACCCGGCAAGCGCGCGCTGCAATTCAGAACAGCGCTGCCGGTTGCAGCGACCGGGATGGGACGTCGAGATCAGCGCCACAGGGACCATGCACGTGGAGCACGACAATTTCGTCACAGAGTACGAATTGACGGCGACTCTCGACGGAGAGCAGGTCCATCATCGCACGTGGCATGATCGCATTCCGCGATCGAGCCGGGGGAATGGATGAATCGACCGCGCACCGCCGGCGAGCGTACCCCGCGGCCCGAGCCAGGGGAGGGTGGACGCACGGAAAGCGTGTGCGAGGACTACGGCGAATAGCCGTAGCTCAGCAGCTCACTAATTGGGAGGAAACTATGAAAGATGTTATCCAGAATATAGACCGCCGCACTCTTCTAAAGGGAGGGGCTGCCTTGGGGGGCGGTGTCATCGCTAGCGGCATGCCGCTCTCGCAGGCAATCTGGGCGGCGGAAGGCAAAGTACTCAAGGTCGCTGCTCCGGGTGAACTTGCCTCTTTGGACCCTGGCTTTTACACCTCGGGATACGAAGTTCCAGTTATGGAGTGCCTCTATTCGAAGCTCACGCGTTTCAAGCCGGGATCCGAATGGGGTTGGGATCTGGAGGCGGCGGAAAAGATCGAACAGGTCGATCCGACGCATATTCGCTTTCGCCTGAAGAAAGGCATCGAGTTCACCGGCGGCTATGGTGAGATGACTGCCAAGGACGTCAAGTTCTCATTGGAACGCATCATCCAACACAAATATTGGACCACGGCGGAGCTAGGCCCATTGGATCATGTCGAAATCGAGGACGATCATACCGGCGTCATCGTGTACAAGACGCCGTTTGTGCCGGCCTGGAACGTCACCTTCCCTTGGGCTACCGGTCATATCGTTTCCGAGCAGGCGGTGATGAAGGCGACCGAGGACGGCGGCAGTTTCAGCATGAACCCACCGGCTTTCTCTGGGCCCTATGTGCTCGCGGAGTGGAAGCAAAATCAATACACGCTGCTGACCCGCAATCCGGACTGGTCTGGACCAAAGCCCGGATTTGATGAAATCCGCATCATACCGATTACTGACACCAAGGCGGCGGAACGCGCCTATCAAGCCGGTGATGTTGATTTCACGCAGATTGGTCTTGATTCACTGGCGACGTTCAAAAGCAATTCGCCACCCGATACAAAGGTCGAGGAGCATTCCTCGCTCAGTTTCTGCTGGCTTGGCATGAACATGGATAACCCGACGCTGAAAGACATCAATGTCCGCAAGGCAATCCAATGGGCCATCAATGTGCCGCAGATTCTGGACACCGCCTATGCGGGCCAAGCCAACGTGGCAACCGGGATAATTGCGTCAGGTATTATCGGGCATCGCGAAAAGGCGCTCGTTCCACCGGAAGGCGACCTTGCCAAGGCCAAGGAGTTCCTGGACAAGGCCGGTGTCAGCGACCTGCAGTTAACCCTCGATTGTGCCAACAGTGGCACTCACCCGACAATTGCCCAGACGATTCAGGCGCAGTTGTCGCAGATCGGCATTACGGTCCAAGTCAATGCCCAGGACCAAAGTTCCTTCTGGACGATCGGTCAGGAATCGGCAGGCGATCGCTGGAAGAATTTGCAGCTCTATATCCAAGAGTACGCCGGTCTGCCTGATCCTTATTACAACACGAGCTCGTTCGTGAAAGCACAAGTGGGCATTTGGAATTGGGAGCGCTTCAGAAGTGACCGCTATGACGAACTCGATGCCAAGGCAGTGACGATCGAGGATCCAAACGAGCGCGCAAAGCTCTATTACGAAATGCAGGACCTCTTGGAGGAGTCGGGCGCCTACCGTTACCTGACAAACGGTGGTCGTCCTGTCGTGTACCGCACGACTAAGATACAGGCTGCTGCGACCCTTCCGCACGGCTACCCTTTATATGTCGACTTCAAGCCGGCTTAAGCGGCGGCGGGCTGAGGCATGTTGTTTTATCTTTGCAAGAGGTTGGTCCTCGCGGTCACGATCATCGTGACCGCGGTGACACTTTTGTTCCTGATGATCCATTCGCTGCCAGGCGATCCAGCGGCTATTCTGCTCGGCCCGCGCGCCACGCCCGAAATGCAGGCGCAGCTGCATCGGCAGATGGGCCTCGACAGGCCGTTCATCGTGCAGATCGCCACCTTCTTCAGCGGCCTTCTTCGCGGCGATCTCGGATATGACGTGTTCAGCCAGAGGCCGGTCGCCGACATCGTGTTTGCGCAACTGCCCTACACGATTGAACTGATCCTGGTCTCGATCTTTTGGGCCGCCGCCATCGCGGTGCCGCTAGGGTGCTACTCTGCGATGCGGCGCAATTCCTTGCTCGACCAAGCGGTTGGGGTCGTTGCCGTCGCCACCATCGCCATTCCTTCGTTTGTCATGGCAGTCTATGCACTGCTGATCTTCGCCGTAGCCCTCCGCTGGCTGCCGGCGATCGGGCCTGGCGAGGGCTTTGTCGATGGGCTCGTCCACCTGGTCCTGCCAAGCTTTGCAATGGGAATCGGTTGGGTGGGCTACATCTCTCGACTGGTGCGCGCGTCCATGCTCGAAACGCTGGGTGAGAACCATATCCGAATGGCTCGCTCTTTCGGGATTTCGGAATGGCGCATTGTTTATCGCTACGCTCTGCCGCTTGCGATCTTGCCAACGGTAACCATCTTGGGCGTAGGGATCGCATGGCTGCTGTCGGCAGCGGTGTTTGTCGAGGTGGTGTTCGCAAGACCGGGGATCGGCGCGCTGATCGTGCAGGCGGTGAATACGCGCAATTATCCAATTGTGATGGGCGTTGTTATCGTCACCACCTTCCTTATCGTCATTTCAACAACGGCCTCCGATCTGGTCAATGCAAGCCTTGACCCGCGGGCTCGGGAAAAGCTCTGATCATGACGAGCATAGACACGATTGATACAGCAGCTCCCCCAAGGCACAATCCAGGCGCCCTCGGAGGCTTCCTGCGGCAACTGCTTAAAAACCGTCTGGGCATGCTTGGCGCGGTGCTTGTCCTAGTCGTGGTGGCGAGCGCGATCTTTGGTCCGCTCATCGCCACACATGACCCCATCCGCATTATGATCGGGCCTCGTTTGGCAGGACCTTCAGCAGATTTTCTTCTTGGCACGGATCAACTCGGTCGCGACACCTTTTCGCGTACGATCATGGGCGGTCGTATCCCACTTCTCGTTGCCTTTGCATCGCTCGGCAGTTCGCTTGTCGTTGGACTCCTCCTTGGCCTGATAGCAGGGTTCGGGCCGCGCTGGCTCGACAATCTTCTGCTACTATTCTTCGACACGATCCGCTCGTTTCCCGGGATCATATTTGCTTTGGCCATCATCGCCCTATTGGGGCCCAGCATGTCCAGCGTGATCCTGGTCATCGCAATAGCATGTATGCCGATCTATGCGCGTGTCGTGCGCACCCAAACGCAAGCCCTGCGCAACTCCGATTACATTGACGCGGAGCGAAGCATGGGCGCCGGCACGATGCGCGTCCTTGCCGTCCACATGCTGCCAAACGTGGTTGGTCCGCTTCTCATCCTTGTGAGCATGGACGTGCCGGGGGTGATTGCCTTTCAAGCAGGTCTGGGCTTTCTCGGTATGGGTGTGCGCCCTCCGACGCCAGACTGGGGAGCAATCCTGAACGATGGCTACAGCTATATCAATCAGACGCCTTGGCTCGTCATTGCGGGGGGTATTCCAATCGTCGTCGCCACGCTGGGCTTCACATTCCTTGGCGAAGCATTGCGTGACATATTCGATCCCAAGCTGCGGAAAGACCTATGAGACACCGCGATCTGACATCGCATACGACGGTCGCTCCGCTTCTTGAGGTTCGGAACCTCAACCTCGACTTCGGCTCGCCACGCGGACGTGTTCACGCACTGCGCAACGTTTCGCTGGACGTGCCGACCGGACAGATAGTCGGCATCGTCGGGGAGAGTGGATCCGGCAAATCCACGCTTGCCTATACTGTGATGGGTCTACTTCCAGAAAACGCTCAGGTTACCGCTGGCAGCATCATATTCGAAAGACGCGACCTGCTTACGCTGACTGCCCAGGCGCGACGCGGTCTGATGGGCGATCGCCTCTCCATGATCTTCCAGGATCCGATGACCGCGCTCAATCCGGTCCGGACGATCGAGAGCCAGATGATCGATATCCAACACCACGAACAACGAGGGCGCAGTGAAAAGCGCGCTCTTGCGATCGACATGCTCAAGCGCGTCGGAATTCCCGATCCGCAAAGCCGCATCGGGAATTATCCGCATCAGTTCTCTGGTGGCATGCGCCAGCGCATCTGCATTGCCATGGCACTTCTGGTGAAACCGGCGCTGCTCATCGCCGACGAGCCGACCACAGCACTTGATGCTACATTGGAAGTTCAGATCATCCATTTGCTCAAGGATCTGCAAAGGGAGATCGGTTGCTCCATCCTGTTTGTCTCCCATCATCTTGGCGTGGTCGCTGAATTGTGCGACCGAGTTGCCGTCATGTATGCGGGCGAGGTGGTGGAGCAGGGCGCTGTACGCGACATCTTCCATAATCCCGGCCATCCCTACACAAGGGCGCTGCTTGAATGCGACCCTGGACGGATCAAACAACGGACGCGCAATTTGCCGACCATCCCCGGAGAGGTCCCCAGCCTGCTCGGAAGCAAAAAGGGATGTATCTTCCACCCGCGCTGTCCTCACGCCTTCGATCGCTGCGTGCATGAGACGCCTGGCGAATATCGTGTCGCTGTTGAGCAGGTCGCGCGATGCCATCTGCTCGATCGAGCCGGGATGGTTGCGGCATGAGTGCGCTGCTGAGCGTCCAGGACCTGCGCGTCCGCTTCCGCACCATGGGGTCACTGAAGGCGCTCACCACGGGCACGGCAGACCCTTTCATTGACGCTGTGTGCGGCGTCTCCTTTGAAATACGCAAGGGCGAGACGCTTGCCCTCGTCGGCGAAAGCGGATCTGGCAAATCCACCATTGCACGCACGATCATCGGCCTTCAGCCGGCTGTTGGCGGCAGCATTCGTTTCGACGGGCAGGAACTTATCGGTCTCAAAGCGGCCGAACGAAAGTCCTACCTGCGCCACATGACGATGATGTTCCAGGATCCCGTGGGCTCCCTCTCGCCGCGGCTGACTGTGCAGTCGCTTCTCACCGAGCCATTCCGCATACACGGCGTGAGCAATCGCGATCCCGGTGCCGAAGCGGAGCGCCTGTTGCGCACGGTCGGCTTGCCGGCGGACTTTGGGCGCCGCTATCCCCACCAGCTTTCCGGCGGTCAGGCCCGGCGCGTCGGCGTCGCCCGTGCCCTTGCACTCAACCCAGACCTGATTATCGCCGACGAGCCCACAGCTGGGCTCGACGTGTCGGTCCAGGGCGAGGTACTTAATCTGCTTGCTCGCCTCCAGGATGAACTCGGGATCGCGATCCTCATCATCACCCACAACCTCAACGTAGTCCGCCACATGGCCGATCGTATGGCGATCATGTATCTCGGGCGTGTTGTCGAGATCGGCTCAACCGAAAGCATTTTCGATTATCCGCGTCACCCTTATACGCAGGCTTTGCTTTCGGCCAACCCAGTGCCCGACCCAGATGCTGTTCTCAACCGCATCGAAATCAAGGGCGAGGTGCCGAGCATGCTGAAACGGCCAACCGGCTGCGAGTTCCACCCGCGGTGCCAGTACGCGCAAGACATCTGCCGCCGAGTCTTCCCCGAGCCTGCAGCCAACTCGCATGACACGGAGCATCGCTTCAAATGTCATTTTCCACTCACCTGCGAAACTGCGGCAGCCTTGGAGCGACCGGTCTCGCAGATTTCCGACCGGATTAACGCAGGCCTCGAGCCGCAGGCCCAGGAAAAGCTCTAAGAGTCCTCTCGGATTGGGAATTGGTTCAATGGCTGGTTCTGCGGATGTTGGCCCCGCAACCTGACCCGCCCAGTCCTCAATGCAGGCAATCGCTTGCTGATCGTAAGCGCTGTTGTAGGGCCACCTTTCGGGAGTGGTCGCGATCTGTGAGGTTGCCGATCCTGTATTGGGATCGGAGATCGGCTTGTGTCTGGACTTGACCTTACGCTTGACCCGGAGCGGCAGCTTCGGCGTTTCGAGGTGATCAACGGTGCTGGCGGCCGGCGTCATTGGTCTGTGGATGACAAAGCGCGGATCATCGCGGAGACGCTGGAGCCGAATGCAATCATTTCCGAGGTCGCCCGCCGTTATGGTCTCAGGCCGCAGCAGGTCTTCGCCTGGCGCCGGGAAGCGCGCAAACAGGCAGCTTCGGTGCAGCAAGATTCTCCTGCCTTCGTGCCGGCGGTTGTGGCGCCGGAACCTGTAGCCAGGCGTCCACCAAAGCAGCGGAAACTGCAAGCCACCCGAGATGCCGGCATGATCGAGCTTGAGATCGACGGCATCGCCATGCGGGTCGGCCGTGGCGCCGATACCAGGACGGTGGCGGCGGTGATCCGCGCGCTGAAGGCGACGTCATGATCGGGCCGACGGGTGCGGTCAAGGTCATGGTGGCGACGAAGCCGGTCGACTTCCGCAAGGGCGCGGAGGGATTGGCGGCGCTGGTGCGCGAGACGATGGGCGCCGATCCGTTCTTATGCGTCGGGCGAGATTATGTGGCGGAGCCGCCCTGACCCCTTTCGGGCCGGCCAAACCCAGCTTGCCTCCGCCACATAATATTTCATGCCTCTCTCATGGCGCGGGATTCCCCTGTGCCACAACGCCGGAGGGGCAGAATGCTCGAGTTCTATTTTTCCTATTGTGGGGTGCTCAAGCGCCTGCGTAGCGGTGCACTCGGTGGCGAGATGGATCGCCTCGCGGAGCATTTTTTCACCCTTGGTTATAAGCGAGCGTCTGCCACGATTTACCTGAGCCGGATTGCGCGCTTTAGCCAGTTTGCCGCAACGCGCTGTGGTCCGATGCCTATCTCTCAAGATGTCGTCGACAGCTATTTGTGCACGTTTACTACGGATACTCCACGCATTGGAGCAGTGTCGGCACTGGGACACGCGCGGCGAGTGGCTCCAGAACGCTTCCTTGCTGCTGTTCCCAGTGTAGATAATGATCCGAATGCTCCGCTTCTGAGCTCCTTTTCGGACTATCTGAGCAGGGTGTGCGGACTGGAGTCAAAGTCTCGCGAAGGCGTTCTCCTGGGCAGCCGCCGCTTTCTGGATTGGTTCCATCGCCACCATTCCGGCCAAGACCTCGACGCATTGACGGCTGAGCATGTCCTTGCCGCTGTCGAACATCGGCTGTCACTATCGGCGACCTCCGGTACCCGCACCGCAGCAACTTCTCACATCCGGACATTTCTTCGGTTTTTGTATTGGGCTGGCCACCACGATCAGGATCTCGCGCGCGTCGTCCCCAGGACGCCCCACTGGCGTTTGGCTCATCTGCCGCCGCGCCTTGCATGGGATGACGTTCGGCGTGCAATTGATATGATCGGCGCAACGGCACCGGTTGACGTCCGCGATCGAGCCGTCCTGCTGCTGCTCGCCACCACGGGCATTCGCAACGGTGAGCTGCGCGCCCTTCAACTGCACGATATCCACTGGCGAACTGGCGAGGTTTTTGTCCGGCACACCAAGGGCAAGCGTGATCGGGTGGCCCCGCTCATCGAGGAAGCCGGTGCCGCGCTCGCCGACTACGTCCTGCGCGCTCGACCGAAGGTGGATAGTCCGTATCTGTTCCTGTCCTTCACGCCGCCCGTGGCACCATTCAAATGCGCGTCGCCTGTTTCGAGGATCGTGCGGAAGCGGTTGCGACATGGCGGGGTTGAACTCGGGCAGGTCGCAGGTGCGCATCTCCTGCGCCACAGTCTTGCCACCCAGCTCGTCAAGCAGCGAAGGCCGATCAACGAGGTCGCCGATCTCCTGGGACACCGCAGCATCAACACAACGGCGCTGTACGTAAAGGTCGCGACGTCGCAACTTGCCGAGGTCGCACTTCCCTTTCCGGGAGGCGTGGCATGACCGCCTTTGCCCGATTCCTCGGCGAGAAGGCCGAGTGTTACATCGAGCTACGCCACTCCCTCGGCTATGCCTTCAGCAAGCAAGCCGGCACGTTGCGGGCTTTCGTGAGGTACATTGAGCGCGCTCAGTTCGATGGGCCTGCCACTCGAACTTTGGCGCTGGATTTTGCCCTGTCGTTCAGCGGCGCCGCCAACAGCCGTGTCAGTCGTCACGGCGTGCTGCGCCGGTTTTACGAATATCTCGCCGTCTATGACGCGCGAACCGAAGCCTTGGAGCGCAGAGCTTTCCCCAGATCCAGAGCGATTCCGCCTCCGCGAATCCTCAGCGAGGCCGAGTTGGCATCACTCATCGACGCATGCCGCCGCATCTCGCCGGGAATCCTTCTCAAGGGGCGGACAATGGCCACGCTGATCGGATTATTGGCGAGCTCGGGGCTGCGATCAGGCGAAGTGGTCAGACTTGATCGTTCCGACGTTGATCTGGCCAACGGGATTCTCCTCATTCGGAAGACGAAGTTCCGCAAGGACCGTCTCGTTCCAGTTCACACGACGACCCAGGCTGCCCTTCGTAGCTACGTCCATGAACGGGATGCCGCTTTTCCCATGCCCAAGGACCAGGCCTTTTTCCTCAGCTCTCGTGGCAATCGCCTCTCGGCGACAGGCCTGCAAAACGGCTTTGCCGAGGCCCGCAAGCTTGCTGGTCTCGATGGCGGCAAGCCATTAAGGCCACACGATCTCAGGCACCGGTTCGCCGTGACCCGTCTCGGCCTCTGGCATCAGCAGCGCGCAGACGTTCAGGCGTTGCTCCCGTTGCTCGCCACATATCTCGGTCACGCCAGCTACAGCGACACTGCCTACTATCTCACCGGTTCGGCAGATCTTCTCGCCATTGCGGCGGAGCGCGCCTTCCTCGACGGAGGTGCAGCATGAGCGAACACCTGCTGCTGGCGCCGCTCCTGGAGTCCTACTTTCGCCGGCGCTTGACCAAACAACGCAATGCGACTCCCGCGACCGTGGCCAGCTATCGCGATGCCTTGCGCATGCTGATCATCTTTGCCGCCACCCGATTGGCGAAGAAGCCGGCCGCATTGGCACTCGAAGACCTCGATCGAGACCTCGTTCTCGCCTTCCTCGACGAGCTCGAGGAGAAGCGCAAGAACGTCATCGCCACGCGCAACGCCCGACTAGCGGCCATCCGATCCTTCTTCCATCACGTAGCAGCCGCTGACCCGGCGTCCTTCGGTGTCGCCCAACGCGTGCTGACGATTCCCATAAAACGGGCTCACATTGAGGTGACGCACCACCTCACCAAGGCCGAAGTGGACGCCCTTATTGCGGCCCCCGATCAGAGGACGTCCCGTGGGCGGCGCGACCGAACGTTTCTACTGTTTCTGGCACGGACCGGCGCCCGGGTCTCCGAAGCCACCGGCGTCAACGCAAACGACCTTCAGTTGGAACGGCCGCACCCACAAGTGCTGCTGCGCGGCAAAGGGCGCAGAGACCGCGTCGTCCCCATTGCTAAGGACCTGGCGCGGGCGCTGACATCCTTGTTGAGCGAGCGCGGGATCGCCCATCACGAGCCGCGAGCGATATTCGTCGGCGCCCGCAACGAACGCCTGACTCGTTTCGGAGCGACCCATATCGTGCGGCGTGCGGCCACAGAGGCCGTGCCTACCAGGCCGGCCTTGGCCGACAAGCCCATATCGCCGCACATCTTCCGGCACTCCCTCGCCATGAAGCTTCTCCAGTCCGGCGTGGACCTTTTGACGATCCAAGCCTGGCTCGGGCACGCACAGGTCGCCACGACCCACCGCTATGCCGCAGCGGATGTCGAGATGATGCGCAATGGACTCGAGAAGGCGGGCGTCACCGGCGCTCACGGCGTGCGTTTCCGACCAAATGACTCCGTTCTGCAACTGCTGAACAGCATCTAAATATTATGTGGCGGAAAAATCCGGACCGGCGGGCCTAGGCTGGCACCAGGAAGGCTCCGCCACATAATCTCGCCCGACGCATAATGCAGAGCGTTTTTAGCTTGGCGTCGCGCTGCAAGGCGGGTGGCGAGAGTTGCGCTGAGGTGGATCGCGGCGGTGAGCTAAAAACGTGTTGGACTAAGCCGCCCGCACGGGTGGCCGCTATGGGCGTTCAATCAGGCCGTTGCCATGAACAGGCATGGCGGGGGCGCGGATGCGGTCGTGGACGCAGCGATTGCAGGGGTCGCGTGCGCCGAAAGCGGCGCGGATATCGGTTCCGGCATGTGAGGATCGGCGCCGCGCCCTGACTGAGAGAGGTTGCCGGTGACGACGGCGCACACTTTTGCGGGACCGGCTCAGTTTGGCTTCCGAGCGGGTTGGCGCGATGCTGATGACAAGGAAGGTGACGCCCCTGCTTCATGACGTGTCCTGGTATGGCGGGCGTCCGGTGACGCCGTCGAATGTTTCGATGATGATCATCTGGCCTTGACGACAGGCGGGGCATTGCCTGAGGGAATGCCCGGTGAGGTCCTCGTAGCGGTCGCGATAGTCCTTTGCGGATCGGCTGTCCGACGGCTCTGGAACTGGCATGCCGAGCAGGTCACGACAGCAGGCGAGCTTTTGCGCGCGATAGCGATTGCCGAGGAAGCCGTAATAGCGGATGCGATGGAAGCCCTCGGGCAGGACGTGCAACAAGAAGCGGCGAATGAACTCGTCGGCCGCGACGGTCATGACCTTCTGCCGACTGCCGTGCCGATAGTCCTTCCAGCGAAAGGCGACTTTGCCATCCTCGATGGCGACGAGGCGATTGTTGGAAATGGCGACGCGGTGGGTATAGCGGCCGACGTAGTCGAGGACCTGTTCGGGTCCGGCGAATGGCGGCTTGGCATAGATGATCCACTCGGCCTTTCGTAGCGGCGCCAGATAGCGCCGGAAGGCATCACGCTCGCTCAAGGCCTGCAAGTCAGAGAAGAACTTCAACAGGCCGGCGTCGAAGGCTTTCTCCAGGTGCTCCAGGAACAATCGTCGGAACAGGCGCGAGAGCACGCGGACGGGCAAGAAGAAGCCGGGCTTGCAGGCGATCCATCGCGTGCGGTCCGGCGAGAACCCGCCACCTGGCACGACGCAGTGCAGATGCGGATGATGAAGCAGGTTCTGGCCCCAGGTGTGCAGCACGGCGAAGAAACCGATCTCGGCGCCCAGGTGCTTGGGGTCGGCGGCGATGATGCGCAGGGTCTCGGCGGTGACGCGGAAGAGCAGGCCGTAGACGAGCGCCTTGTTCTGATAGGCAATGGCGGCAATGGACTCCGGCAGCGTGAAGACGACGTGAAAGTACTGGGTGTCGAGAAGCTCGGCGCGACGATCCTCCAGCCATTGCGCGCGGGCCAGCGATTGGCAGCGGGGGCAATGCCTGTCGCGGCAGCTGTTGAACGCGATGCGCCGGTGGCCGCATTGATCACATGCTTCGACGTGCCCACCGAGTGCGGCGGTCCGGCACAATTCGATCGCCGTCATGACGCGGCGCTGGGCGGTCGACAGCGACGCGTCATGCTGTGCGCGATAGGCTTCGCCGTAGCAGCGGAAGATATCCGCCACTTCCGGCACCGAGCGGGCCATTGCCGCGCCGCTCAGAAGTACTGCGGCTTGGCGGGCGGCGGCGGGGTGGGCGCCGGACGCGGCAGGAGCTCGAAGGGGCTCGACGTGGCGCACACCTTGTTGGTGGCAATCCGCAGGTAATGGGCGGTGGTCGCGAGGCTGCGGTGACCGAGCAGCAGTTGAATGGTGCGCACGTCGGCACCGGCCTCCAGCAGATGGACGGCGAAGGCGTGTCTCAAACTGTGTGGCGTGACCGGTTTGGACAATCCGGCGCGTTGATGCGCCTTCTTGCAGGCATCTCCTACGGCGTCCCGTGTGATTGGCTGGCCGGGGCGATCGCCGGGGAAAAGCCACTCCTTTGGCCGCCGCATCTTCCAATAGTCACGCAGGATCTCCAGCAGCTTGGGCGACAGCATCACATAGCGGTCCTTCTGGCCTTTGCCCTGCTCGATGCGGATGACCATTCTCTGGCTGTCGATGTTCGTGGGCTTCAGCTGCACCGCTTCTGAAATACGCAAGCCGGCGGCATAGCAAGTGGTCAGGATGGCGTGGTGTTTGACGTCGAGGACGCAACCGAGGAACCGCTGAACTTCCTCGGGACTGAGGACGATCGGCAGCCTCTGCGGCTTCTTGGGTAACGGCAGGACCTCTTCAGGCGCCCAGTCCCGATCGAGCGTCACAGTGTAGAGAAAGCGCAGCGCCGCAATGGCGGTGTGGATCGAGCCGGGCGCCAGCTTCTTCTCGTTGACCAGATATACCTGATAAGTCCGAATGTCCTCGCGCCCGAGCAAGTCCGGTGACTTACAGAAGTAGCGAGCGAACAGCGACACCTGTTGTAGATACGACAGCTGGGTGTTGAGCGCGAAGTTGCGCACCTGCATGTCCTCGCTCATGCGCTGGCGAAGTTGGGTCATGACAAACTCCTCCTTGTCCGATGGAATGGGCTGCAAGCAGCCACTCCCATGCTGACGCAGTCGGAGCTTGTTGTGGACACATGACCAGCGCGACAGACGACGCGATCAACACCACGCCGGCGGCACACACCTTCCTTGCCGCTCCGCATTCGCGGAGCGGGTTAGTCCTAGTATGTTATGTGGCGCGCCACATAACCGCATAGCGGCGCGGTCTACGTCTTCCGGGCCAAGCGCACCGACCGGATCAAGCTGATCTTCTGGGACGGCACCGGCGTCTGCCTCTATGCCAACGATTTGAATTCATACTGCATCTCTCTTCTGGCTTCAGTTGAAGGTTTTGGCTTGGCTTTCGTACTGGTTACGCGCGGCGACGCGATCAACGAGTTGGTTCCAGCGGCTGCATTGCTTTTGCGGTAGGTCTGCCGTGGGAAGCTCGTACAGGTAGTAGTGTCCGTTGTAGGCATGGCTGCGTATTTCGCAAAAACGGGACAGTCGTTCCGCTAAATCGCGGACAGCAGTTTCACTAACTCGCGGACAGCAGGATGGGGTCAGCCCTCGGTTGCCTGGTTGAACTCATTTGCGATTGATTTCGCCGTTTTCGGCGCCGGTCAAGAGCGGCGGTGTTTTTTGCTTTCTCATGCTGTCGCCTTCGAGGGTGAGGCGATGGGCGTTGTGGATGATCCGGTCGAGAATGGCGTCGGCGATTGTCGGCTCGCCGATCATGGCGTGCCACTGGGCGATCGGCAGTTGCGCGGTGATCAGCGTCGATTTCCGGCGATAGCGCTCCTCGAAGATTTCCAGCAGATCGAGACGCTGCTGGTCGGTTAGGCTGTGGGTGCCCCAGTCGTCAAAGATGAGCAGTTGCACCCGAGCCAGTTTGTCGATGAGACGGGGAAAGCGGCCGTCGAGACGCGCCAGGGCGAGATCCTCGAACAGACGCGGCATGCGCAGGTAGAGCACGGAATGGTCGAGCCGGGCGGCCTGACGTCCGAAGGCGCAGGCCAGCCAGGTCTTTCCGGTGCCGGTCTGCCCGGTGATGATGAGGTTCTCATGCGCCTTCAGCCAGGCGCCCTGGGCCAGCGACAGCGTATTGCGCCGGTCGAGCCCACGATGCGCGGCGAAGTCGATGTTCTCGATGCAGGCGTCGACAAAGCGCAGCCTGGCAACGGCGAGACGGTTGGTCAGACGCTTGTCGGCACGCATGGCGGCTTCACGATCGAGCATCAGGCCAAGCCACTCGTCGCGACTGAGATCGTCGGCGTTGCTCTGGTCGGCCAGGTCCCGATAGGCGGCGGCCATTCCGCCAAGGCCGAGAGCCTGCATCTGGTCGAGGGTTGGATGTGTCAGCATGGTTGGTTTCCTTCCTTCATTGATAATAGGAGCCGCCGCGGATGTTGGTGTGCGATGGCGTGGGCTTGACCGGCTCGGCCGCGGGCGGCACACGGTCGAGGCCGGATTTGAGGATGGCTTTGACGGAGGAGTAGGTGATCGCATTGATGGTCAGTGCCCGCGCGCAGGCTGCCTCGAGCCGATCCCGCTCGTAGCGACGGGCCAGCGAGAGGATGCCAAACGCGGAGCGGTATCCCTGCTCGGGATGGGGACGGTCGCGCATCATCCGCTCGACCAGGATGGCGGTGTTGGCGCCGATCCCGGCTGCCTGCCGGATCAGGTTCGCCGGCGTTGTGTTGGCATAGCGCTGGTGCGCCTTGGGCATGTGCTCGTTGACGGTGACATGGCCGCAGCGCTGCGAGCGGCGGACATGGCTGGCGACGCGCTTGTGATCATGGAAGAGCTCGACCACCCGGTGAGTGAGCCGCACATCCACGCGCCGCCCGATCAGCGCGTGCGGTACCGAGTAGAAGGTCCTGTCGATCTCGACATGGTAGTCGGGATGGACCTTCGCCGATTTCCACTCCGCATATTCGAACGGCGCCGGCGGCAATGGCGACAGGGCCGTTCGTTCGATCTCCTCGAACAGCTCCCGGCGGCTTTTGCCGACGTGGCGCATGGGGCGGTTGTTCAGATCCTCCAGCAACACCGCGATTGCGGCGTTGAGATCGCCGAGACTGAAGAAGCGCCGGTTGCGCAGCCGGGCCAGGACCCAACGCTCGACGATCAGCACCGCGCCCTCGACCTTGCCCTTGTCGCGCGGCTTGCGGCTGCGGGTCGGCAGGATCGTCGTGTCGTAATGTTCGGCCATGGCGGCGAAGGTCTGGTTGAGCGTCGGCTCGAACCACAGCGCCTTGGCGACGCCGGCCTTCAGATTGTCGCAGACGATCGCCTTAGTTACCCCGCCGAAGAAGGTAAGTGCCCGGCACTGGCCCTCGATCCAGTCCGGCAGTTTCTGGCTGAAGCTGGCATGGGCGAAGGTGAAGGACGACGCGCCCAACACCGCAACGAAGATCTGAGCCTGGCAGATGACGCCAGTATCGGGATCGACGACGGGCACGGTGTGGCCCGCATAGTCGGTCTGCATCACCGCGCCCGCCTCGTGGCGATTGCGGAACGTCGCGCTCGACCGGCGCTGGAAAGCGCCGAACCGGTCGCAAAACCAGGTGTAGCCATAACCATCGGGGTGCGCCGCGCGGTATTCCTGCCACAGAAGCGTCAGCGTTACGCCCTTGCGCTTCAGCTCGCGCGAGATCATCGCCCAATCGGGCTCGTCCAGATCCTGCGGCGGACGGCCAACCCGGCGAAACAGAAGCCGCTCGACCAATGCGTCATTGTCATAGCCCGGCGGCAGCGGCCAGCCTGAGATGCCAGCCTCACGCGCCCGCAACAGATAGGTCGAAACCGAAGTCTTGCTGATCTTCAGCCGTTCCGACACCGCACGCACCGAGAGGCCCTGCTCATGCGTCAGGCGCAGGATCGATCGTTGGTCTTTCACTGTCGTTCGTCTCGCTTGCTTCCGTCTTGGCATGGCCCCTCTCAACCGATGATGAGAGGGCAAAATGCCAGAACGGCGCTCCCGAGAACCGACCGTTATATCCGCCCCAAAAACTGTCCGGGAATTAGCGGAATCACTGTCCCGTAATTACTGAAATCGCTGTCCGCGAATTAGCGGAATGGGTGTCCGCGAATTTCTAAAACACGCAGGCATGGCTGGTGACGAGGCCGTGTTCAGCCCATCTGGCGAGGGTATGCTCATGGATATTGAGGTGTGCGGCCGCCTCTTTTTTTGTCAACATCCCACGATCCCGGAGGCGGTCATAGCGTGATCTCAGCTTGTACTCGCGAACGAGATAGGTGACGCGTTTGGTTGTGAAGCGAGCATTGCGCTGGTCACGGCGCGCCACGGAACCTGGACGATATCCCTGATTATTGAGAATCTCTGCGATCTCGGAAAAAATATGATTATCGAGGAGTTTGTCGATCAATTCGATGATGTCGGGGTTCGTCTTGATCTGCTGGCTGGGCGATTTTGGGCTGATGGTGACGAGCGTCTGCGTTTGGCCGCCCTTGAAGCGAATATGAGCCTTGGTTGTGCCTCTCTTGGGTAGTTTGAGGAGGGTGACGTCCTCAATGATGTGGGCAAGCAGGCGCTTTCGCTCGCGGTTCGGAGTCTCTGGATTGGTCCAGAGCTTTTTGAAGTCCGCCGTCATTGCGACCAACCGCTCGTGGACGGCCTTATCGAGGATGAATTGATCGTGCTCCCGGCCGCGCTCGCGCTCTTCGCGGGCGTTAGCCAAGATGCGGAGCTTCCCGTTCCATTCGCCTTCGAGCGTGTCGGCGACGAGGCGGTTATTGGGATCGACGAGCATGAAACGGCGCTGGGCGAGATCGGCTTCCGTTTGGGCACGCTCGATCGCGCGACAGCGCAGCCGGTCCGCTTCTTCATGTCGCGCTTCGATCTCCTTGCGGACTTCAATCGCCAGTTCGATGGCCGCCGGGGTCATCTGCTCGGCGATCAGCATGCCGATGGCTTCGTCGACGGGAGGTGCAGCGATCGCCTGGCACAAGGGTTCACCGCGATTGCTACGGGCGCGATCACAAACGTACCAGGCTTCCTGCCGGCCACGCCGGGCAGCATAGCGCATGTGAAAATGCCTGCCGCACTGCCCACACACGACCCGCCCCTGCAGCAGCGCCGAGCCCTCCCGCGGAGGTGATGCGACCGCCGCGTTCCATTTATGGCAGATGTTCGACTTTAGAATCCTCAGATTCTCCTGATGCTGCTCCCAATTGATATAGCCGGGATGGGCATCTGGAATACACGCCGTCCAATCGTCACTAGCTTGTTCACGCACGAGCTTTTTGCCATCAATGGTTCGTCGATAGCGACGGCGGCCATAAGCATAGGCTCCGGCGTAACGTGGATTGTGCAGCACGCGCATCGCCGTCGAAGGCGTCAGTGGCCGGAAAACCGTCTGGCTGTCGTGCAGGCGGGAGGGAAAGAGAATGCCTTCCTGACGAAAGGCCTTGACGGTCTGGGAGGCGGATCCGACGCGAGAGAACGTCTCGAAGAAATGGGCGATCGTCTCTCTGACTTGCATGTCTGGATCAAGCGTCACATTGCCGGAATGATCGTAGACCATGCCGGTTGGCAGTGGGCAACGAAACTCGCCGCGGCGCGCCTTGTTGAGGATGCCGCCGCGCAGTCTTGCCTTGATCACATGCAGTTCGGCCTCACTCATTGTTCCCTTCAGGCCGAGCAGAAGCCTATTATTGAATCCCGCCGGGTCGTAAATCCCGTCTTCATCGAGGATGAGAGTGTCGGCGAGAGCGCAGATCTCCAGCAAACGCTGCCAGTCGGCATTGTTGCGCGCCAGACGGGAGACCTCCAGGCCCATGACAATCCCGGCGCGCCCCATGCCGACGTCGCTGACCAGCCGCTGAAATCCTTCACGCCAGACCGCCGATGCGCCGGATTCACCCTGATCGTTATCGATGACGATGATCTGCTCTTCTCGCCAACCAAGGGCGATGGCGCGCCCGCGCAGCGCATATTGCCGCATGGCGCTCTCGGTATTGTCGATGACTTGCCGCATCGAAGATTGGCGGATGTAGAGGTAGGCGCTGCGTTCGAGGTGATGAGACTGGACTTTGAGGTGTACATTCATGGTGCTCTCCGTTGGTGGATGCTCATGGCGATGGTCGCCAGGACATGAACGACGGCGCTGAGTTCGCCGTGCGCCGGTCGGGTGACCAATGACAGGTAAATCTGCTCTTGATCAGGACTTGCCGCTGCAGGCAGGGCGCGGGCCCATCCCCACATGCCACGGCGCAGAAAAAGCATGAGGCCGCTACGGGCTTTGAGCGGCAGAGCTTCGCCGAGAGCCGCGCTGCGCAGCACTTCGTACAGCTGCGTGATGGCCGGCGATGAACATGCCGATGCCGTGGCAACGTCTACCGGATCGTTTTTTTTAACACCCGCTCGATCGTCCTGGGATGAAGTGCAATATCGAATTCGTTGCGGACCAGTTTGGCGAGTTCGCGCGCACGAACGGGTTCGCCCGGGGCCAGCCGCGCCTGCAGAAATGCCAGGACTTCGTCGTCGACCTTGTGGGGACCGCGGGGACCCGGCTTTGCCGGCACCAGTCCGGCAATCCCCGTCGTGTCGAAGTTTGCCTTGGCCTGGTAGTAGGTTGGCCTTGAGACACCATACTCGTCGGAAGCGTCCGTTACCGAGACGTTGTCGATGGAGACACGACGCAGCATCTCGTATTTGACCTGCACCGCGTCGTGCGGATCGAAGAACTCGCTGCCGCGGAACTTCGGATCGCGCACCTTCTCGGGGTTTGGATTGAAGGTGCCCTCGTTGATGAGGGTATCGATCTTTGATCGCTTGCCGCCGTACTTCGCAGGCATTGCGGGCTCCGAGTGTGAGATCGAGTATATGTGTAAATACATTTATACCGCAGTTCTCGTTTATATCAAGGATGCCCCCACATCGAATCGACGATAATTGCCGGAAAATATGGGACACATCGCTCATTCTGAGCCCTCCTGCGGCATAATCTCGTTTACAGTAGCGGCATAATTATCCTTACACTCCGCTCGCGATCGCGCGGTCGATCTGCCACAAAGGTGTTCCACCATGCTGGCCAGTTCCATCAAGTTCGAAACCAGAAAGAGCGCGCGCCCGTTGCTCGCGACAACTTCTGGATCAATGCTCACAAGATCAGTCCATTGAGGGGGAAGCGGCCATATGGCGCCATCGTCGGTCTGCAACAGCAAGCGTTCGCCCTGCAAGTTACCTCGCTTACCAACGCAGGGCAGCTGCCGTCCGAAAAGGGGATGAAACTGATGTGTAACCAGCACTAGCTGCTGACCTGCGCTGGCTGAGGCTGCATTCTCAGATAAGGTACAAGCGTTTGGAGGATGGGGAGTTCCGCTGGCCGAAAGTGCATGACGGCATGATGCGGCTGACGGCCGCGCAACTGTCGGCGCTACTCGAAGGCCTGGACTGGCGGCGGGTCCACGAGGCGCGCCGGACCCGCGTTCCGGCGCAGGCAGGCTGATCCGCGACCAAGTGAATCAGCCTGGATTCCACTGTCGCCCGGCGTTGACGAATATGGTCTGATCCGGCCATGGCGATGACGGCTGACCAGCTTCCCGACGATCCGGACGCGCTGAAGGCGATGGTCCTGGCGCGCGACGTCGAGAATGCCCGCCTGATCCAGATCATCAAGGAATTGCAGCGTCATCGCTTCGGCCGTCGTGCGGAGACGCTTCCCGAGGATCAGTTGCTGCTGGGGCTCGAAGAGGCCGAGCAGATCGAGGCCGCCGGCGAGGAAGAGAAGGAACAGCCCGATCCTGGCGAACGTCAGGCGCGTGTCGCCAAGCGCCGGGCGAATCGCGGTGCGTTGCCACCCCACCTGCCGCGCACGGAGATGGTCGTCGACATCGAGGACCATGCCTGCCCGTGCTGTCGCAATGGCCTGCACCGGATCGGCGAGGACGTGAGCGAGCGGCTCGACATCGTTCCGGCGCAGCTGCGCGTGATCGTGGTGCGCCGGCCCAAATATGCCTGCCGCGCCTGCGAGGACGTTGTCGTGCAGGCTCCGGCGCCCGCGCGGCTGATCGAAGGCGGCCTGCCGACTGAGACCACCGTCGCGCAGGTGCTGGTGTCCAAATATGCCGATCATCTGCCGCTCTACCGGGTATGTTGACATCAACATACACGATAAGATGTTGCGCACGGAATTATGCTGCGGAGGCCCCGGTTCTCCCTGAGTTTCAGGCGATCCCAAGCAATCTCCGCAACATAATTTTTTGAAGCACAATCGATGCCATGATCCAGGCGCCAATAGCAAGGAGACCTGGATTATGTTTGAGGTTCTGTTTAGCCGGCCGTCTGCGATCGCACGATATCGTGCCGCTCCGTTGCTCAAGGAGCGGCTTCTATATCTTTCTCATTGCGAGCAAATCGGCATCAAGCTTGAGACATTGTGCAAAATCGCCGCCTACCAGCTGGACCTGGTGCGGATTCTGGATTTGCACGACAATGACAGTTCGAACTTGCTCAGGATTGAGAGCAGTTTCCGGCGATGGTCATTACCTGCCGAACGCAAGTCGCGCCCTCTATCGAGGCGTCAATTCGACGGTCACGCTGAGCGATGGATGCGCTTTATCGGTTGGCTGGGGGAGCCCGAGGTGGCGCGCCACTCCCATACGCGAGAGGTTACTATCTTTGCGACGCGTATGTCTTCCGAATACGGATGGGCGGCTGCCACCATCGAAGGTTGTCGCCGGACTGTCGATTTCTTTTTCGTCTGGTTGGACGAGAGAGGTGTCGATCTAGCTTCGGTCGGCATCACCATCTTCGATCAGTTTATCGCACGATGTCACGCGCACGCCTTCAGTCGATCAACGATCCATCTCTATGCGCGACAACTTCGTAGATTTGTCCGGTTCGCCGAGCAGCAGAGATGGTGCAGGCCGGGACTGGCCGACGGGATCATGCCGCCGCGACGCTACCCAGGCGAACGGTTCCGAAAGGATTGAGTCGGGATGAAGTCATTCGCCTGCTCGCGACTACTGAAGGAGACCGTCCTCGCGACATACGAGACCGGGCTATCCTGACGCTGCTGATCACCTATGGTCTACGCGCCGGCGAGGTCAGCGGCCTTCAGCTCGGCGATTTGGACTGGGAGCAGGAGATGCTGCGGGTGCGCTGCCCCAAGCCCGGACGTACGCATCTCTATCCGCTTTCAGCAGGCGTGGGGCAAACAGTTCTGCGTTACCTGCGCGAGGTCCGCCCCAAGCACATCAATCGGAGCCTGTTCCTGACGATGAAGGTCCCGATTAAGCCGCTTAACCGGGGGGTAATAAAGTGGATTGTTTGCAGCCGTCTTGATCGTCTCGGAATCAAAGGCAAACGCCGTGGACCGCATGCGTTACGCCATGCTGCGCTCAGCACCTGCTTGATCAAGGTCTGTCGATGAAAGCGGTCGGCGACTATCTCGGCCATCGAAGCACCGCGGCTACCGCGATCTACGCCAAGGTGCAGCTCGCCGCCCTTCGCGAGGTTGCGGAGATTGATCTGGAGGGGCTGCTATGATCCTCCGTGACGCGATCGACCACTATGTAGCATGGCGTCGAGCCCATGGTGCCCGATTTATCACCAGTGCAAAGACATTGTACCAATTCTGCAAGAACGTCCCTGAGCATGTTCGCTGCGATGGTGTTGCAGAAAGCGAGGTGCGAAGATTCCTCGCCGGAACCGGTCCGCTCACTCGTTGGCGTGCTAACAAGTACGCTGCTCTCGCCGGATTTTACCGTTATGCGATCAGCCGCGGATATGCCGCCCTGTCGCCGCTACCGGCGGCGGACGAAGAACCGAGAAAGCGGCAATCGGCGCCATCTTACATCTACTCCCGCGAAGAATTGCAGCGCCTCTTCGGGGCGATTGGTATCAGCCGCAAGCGCGGCATTCGGTTCGATGCCGAGACGTTCCGTATACTGCTATTGATCCTGTACGGAGCTGGACTGCGAACCAGCGAGGCGCTCCATCTGTCCATGAAGGATGTCGACCTTGCGGAAGCCATTCTGACGGTGAGGAACACCAAATTCTACAAGAGCCGCCTCGTTCCCGTTGCTCCCCAGCTCGCCAACGCCCTTAGGCGTTATGCCGAACGACGTTCGGACCGTCCGCTGCCCGAAGGGATGGCGTCCGCCTTCCTTGCAAACCGCGACGGAACACAGGTGAGGAAGCACAATGTCGACCATGCATTTAGACGGCTGCTCGAGGCCGCCGGAATCAATCGCAAGGATGACGGCCGGCGTGCCCCGTGTCTGCATGCCCTGAGGCACACCGCGGCCGTGCACCGGCTGACGTCGTGGTACCGCGCGGGTGCAGATGTGCAACGGCTGCTGTCGGCGCTCTCGACTTATCTCGGCCACGCTAACCTGGACGGTACAAGCGTCTACCTGTCCATGACGCCGGAGGTGCTACACGAAGCGTCGGTCTGCTTCGACCGCTATGTCAATGGAGGAGACCATGCGTGATCCCCGCACTCTCGGCCCTTGGCTCCGGCGGTTCCTGGCTGATTACATCGTTACTGAGCGCCGGCTCGCCCGCAACACGCAAATGAGCTACCGTGACAGCTTCACGCTGCTGCTGCCATTTATCAGCGCCAAGGTCCGCAAACCAGCGGACCGTCTGGATGTCGAAGATATCGCTCCAACTCGCGTGCTGCAGTTCCTTGCCTATCTTGAAGAGGACCGCGGCTGTACGGTGCAGACCCGCAACCAACGCCTGACGGCGATCCGGTCCTTCGCCCGCTTCGTCGCCAGCCGTGATCCGGCCCATCTTGCCTGGTGTGCACAGATCCGCGCGATTGCGACGAAGAAGGCTGCACCGCAGCCGATCTCGTGGATGACCAGGGATGAGATGGAGGCCCTGCTAGCGGTTCCCGACCGCCGGACGCTGCGCGGCCGAGCCGACCATGCCTTATTGCTGTTCCTCTACAATACCGGAGCCCGGGTCTCGGAAGCAACAAGATTGCAGATCGACAGTCTCCAGATCGGCCGGCACGGCGACAACCATGCGCTTGTCACCCTTTACGGCAAAGGCGGCAAAATCCGTCAATGTCCATTGTGGCCACGCACAGAGGATACGCTTGGCAAACTCATTCAGGGACGTGCAAACAGTGATCCCGTCTTCCTCAGTCGCCATCGCAAGCGCTATACCCGGTTCGGGGTCTACCGGCTCGTCGAGCGATGTGCGGCACACGTACCAGCGCTTGCGGCACGGGCGATCACTCCGCACGTGATCCGTCACACAAGCGCCTGTCATCTGTTGCAGGCGGGTGTCGATCTTAACACCATCCGCGCATGGCTCGGGCATGTCAGCCTCGAGACCACCAACATCTACGTCGAAATCGATATCGAGATGAAGGCGAAAGCGATGGCGTTGTGCGATGCCTCAGCATGGCAGCCACAAAGGCCGTGGAAGGAGGACAAGGGTGTGATGGCGTTCCTGAATGCAATTTGATCTTAGAAAAATATGTTGCGGAGATTGCTTGGGATCGCCTGAAACTCAGGGAGAACCGGGGCCTCCGCAGCATAATTCCGTGCGCAACATCTTATCGCCAGGCGCAGATCTACGCCCGGCAGGGAATCAATCTCGATCGCTCCACGCTCGCCGATTGGGTCGGCCGCGCCGCCTGGCACCTGCGTCCGGTCCACGAGCGGCTGCTTGGCAAGCTGAAGTCCTCGCCAAAACTCTTCGCCGACGAGACGACCGCGCCAGTGCTCGATCCCGGCCGCGGCAAGACTAAGACAGGTCAACTCTGGGCCTATGCCCGCGATGACCGACCATGGGAAGGGAGCGACCCGCCGGGCGTCGCCTATGTCTATGCGCCGGACCGAAAGGCCGAGCGTCCGATCGCTCATCTCGCGGGCTTCACCGGAATCCTTCAGGTCGACGGCTATGGCGGCTATCGTGTGCTGGCCGACAAAAGCGGCGTGACGCTCGCCTTCTGCTGGGCACACGTGCGCCGGCGCTTCTATGAACTGGCCGTGTCCGGACCAGCGCCGATCGCCAGCGAGGCGCTCAGACGGATTGGCGAACTCTACAAGATCGAGGATGACATCCGTGGCCGATCGGCCAACGAGCGTCGTGCGATGCGTCAAGACAAAAGCCGCGCCATCGTCATCGATCTCGAGCCCTGGCTTCGCGAGAAACTCGGTCTGATCAGCCAGAAGACAAAGCTCGCCGAGGCGATCCGCTACACGCTCTCGCGCTGGGAAGGCCTCTCGCGCTTCCTTGACGACGGCCGCATCGAGATCGACAGCAACACCGTCGAACGCTCGATCCGTCCGATCGCGATGCGTGAGTCATTATGCACTCCCTCGTCAAGTATCTGTAAACATTGGAAGCGTGTCCACGTCGGCAACGCGACACGGGCGACCTTTTCGGGCCACCGCCGTTTTGATCGACCCCGATGCCAAGTCGTCAGCACGGATTTGATAGGGTGCGCCAGGAACAACCTGTGCAGCAGGAAGAACGCCGGTTTTGATAAGGCGCCGTATCGCGTGATTTGTGACGCCTAAAGCCTTTGCTGCTTCGGTCATCGTGAGCCATTCACCGTCTTTTTCAGCGGATCGATAGGCATGGATTCCACGCACGCGCCGAACAGAAGAGACGCGGTGCGCCGTCCACGTTTTTCCCTGTCCGGTGGGTAATCCCATTCGATTGAGCGAGGCGGCGATATGCTCGTCAGACCAGCGACCGGCCATGCTGCGCATCACCGCCAAAGCGTCTTCGGTCGTGGCGCAACCGTGCTCGCCAGCTCGAGGCTTGCGAACCCGCAGTTCTGAGTGCTGGCCGCCCCGCCAATGGATCATGAGCACGACGTCCCGTACCGCGTCGTCGACATCGACGATGATGTCGGCGATCAAGGTTCGTAGCAGCTGCTGGCGCGCACGCATCGTCACGTCAGGTCCATTCCAAGCTGCTGACAGGTTTTCTGCCATATTGGCGAAGGCACTGGGATCGACCTCAATGGCCGGTGGCCTGCCAGTAGGCTGGCGGGTTTCAAGATCCCGCAAGCGGCGCAGCGTCGTCTCCCAGCTTTTCTCCAGCTGCGCAGCTATCAGGCGATTGTCGGGATCACAGGCAGCGTAGCGGCGCTCAGCAAGATTGGCCTCGTAACGGGCCTGCTGAAGTTCCAGATCGAGGATCTGGCGTTGATCATCTTGTCGTTCCCGGTGCATCCGCTCCGCCTCGAACGCGGCCTCGATCGCCAAGGGTTCTACCGCTCGCAACAGCTCACGCGCAACAGCCGCGTCAACCCGTGGGCCGCCGAAGGTCATGCACCTGGGCAAGCCCATCATCAGGTTTGGCTTGTCGCAGCGATAGACAGGTCGACTTTGCGGATTTCCGGTATAGGCAACGCTCAGTCGCCGCCCGCACCGTGCACACGTCATGATGCCCGACAGCAGCGCTTTCCCGCCGCGGCCCGATTTTACGCCGCCGGCGCGACCGTAGTTGTTGAGTGCCAGCTGCTTCTGGTTTCGCTCGTACTCATCCCAGCTGATATAACCCTCGTGATGACCCTTGATCATCACCTCCCAGGTTCCGACAGGCTTGCCATGCCCGTAGCTTCGCCGCGCTCGTCCGTCGACAATGGAGGTTCGCTTTTCGCTTTTGCCGTAGACGTAAACACCTGCGTAAAATGGGTTTTTGAGAACGGCGATGACATTGCGATAACGGATCGGCAGCCAGACGAAGCTGGTCATGCGCCCCTCATCAGAAGGCCGAGGGAAGTGGATCTGATCCGCTATCATCGACAACAATACCTGGCGCGCGCTGCCGAGTTCACGGAAGCGCGCGAAGATGAACCGGATTACCTCCTGCAGCCGTATATCTGGGTCGAGCCCAAGCCCAGCTTCGCGATGCCAGATGTAACCGAACGGTACCGCCAGGCGCAGCTCCCCCCGGCGCGCCTTCGACCTGGCGGCCTCGAGCATCCGTGCCTTCAGCACGCCCAGTTCGAACTCGCTGATGCTTCCCTTCATGCCCAAGAGCAGACGATCATTAGGCAGGCAGGGGTTGTAGACGCCATCGTGGTCGATGACTCGGGCTTCGACAAGTCCACACAACTCGAGCAGATGATGCCAGTCCCGCCCATTGCGTGCGAGCCTCGATGCGTCCAGGCACAATACGGCGCCGATCTTGCCCGCGCACAACCATGCAACCAGCCGATCGAAGCCGGGGCGCGCCACTGTTCCGCTTGCTGATCGGCCGAGATCGTCGTCGATGACTTCGATATCGGCGAAGCCGCGCTGTCGCGCAATGTCGACCAGATCATATTGCCGTCGCTGGCTCTCCAGGTTGGTCATGACCTGGGACTGCGTCGACTGGCGTACATAGACGACGGCCTTGCGCTTCAAGAGCGCAGTTGGGATCAGATCAGTGCTGGTCATCATCGAGCTCCTCGACGATCAGACCGGCGGCCTGCATGAGGATTTGAGCGAGCGTCAGCAAGGCCTTCGCCCGCTCCACTTCGTTCATCCCCTCCAGCCTGTGGGGTTCGAATATCAGGCTCATCTGCCTGCCCGAGGTCGGTGCAGGCACGTTGTGCTGTTTCATCGACTTTCTCCCGTGCGATTCCATTCTCGCTCGGGAAGTTTGTGGAAACAGCGGCCGGCGTGACCAGCCTCTTCAGATCAGACAAGGCCGTGAGATCAACCTGTGGCGGGCCAAATGTCATGCCCGCGCAAGCGACCGAATCCACCATCCAGCCTGGAATCGATACGACAATGCCCGATGGGCATTGCACCTTGAGAAACTGGCCAGTTACCCGCTGCTCCACACGCCGCACGCTGACCTTTCGGCCAAAATATGGATGCCAGCGATAATGAACTTCCAGTTCGTCCCCGACATGGGCACAATGAACGGGTGATGGCGCTCAACCGCAAGAACGCGCTCTTCGCAGGCTCTGACGGCGGTGCCGAACACTGGGCAGTCATCGCCTCGCTGATCGAAACCTGCAAACTCAACGATGTCGAACCGCTCGGCTATCTCGCCGATGTCCTCTCCAGGATCGTCAACGGCCACCCCAACAGCCAGATCGACGACCTGCTGCCTTGGGCTTACATCCCGGCTCCCGAGCTCAAGGCCGTGGCCTGAGAACACCGCTTACTGCTGATCTAGCGGTTTTAGGACTGCGCACCCATGCGCGTCCTCTGTGCGCGCCGTGAGCGGAGCCGTCTCGCGAGAGCTGGCATCGGCTGCGAGCCCGTGTGCGTATCTCGCAAAAACGGGACAGTCGTTCCGCTAAATGGCGGACAGCAGTGGAGTGCACCCCTAGACTGAGACACAGAAAATCGCGGACAGTTTCCCTGCAAGGAGAGGAAACTAGGGCATGGCCGGACGGCAAAGGGTCATTGATGAAGATCAAAAACTGGAGCTTCTCCGGCGCATGGAGGCGGGCGAACCCGTCAGCAAGTTGGCAGATGAAGTTGGCATCAGTCGTCAACGACTTTACGAGTGGCGTCATCATCTCAGGCTTCATGGTAATCTGACAAGGTCTTCGTGGATTATTCCGGCAAGAAGATCCCGATTGTCGATCGCAAGACCGGCGAGATCCCCGAGGCAGAGATCTTCGTGGCGGTGCTGGGTGCCTCCAGCTACACCTTTGCCGAGGCGAGCTGGACGCAAACGCTGCCCGACTGGATTGGCTCGCATGTCCGGATGTTTCGGTTTTTTCACGGCGTTCCCAGACTCGTGGTTCCCGATTTTGTTCCCGGGAACAAAATCGCAGTTTTGTGTCCAACGCCATTATGTGGCGAACGGATTTAAAACCCGCATTTGCGAACATTATCGTTGCACTAGTGGCAACATAACGGAGCGCTCATGGCATGGTGTTCTCGTTGTTTCCTTAGGAGATTATCATGCTGGAGAAGGACTACATCCGCCCTTTTACTATCGATCGCATTCAGGAGTCCTGGATCGCCTCAACAGTCGAACTATAGCGCGACAATCTGGGGTTCTTCCGCATATTTGGTGCAGGTGCCGGGAGTCACGGGCGGTGCGAATGAGTCCATAGAGTCGGAATCGCAGTCGACGCCGGTGATTCGCCCGTGCTCCATGCCTTCCGCTCGCTGGTCTCGCCCGAGCTTTCGATTGTCCAAATTCTCCCACAGGCCGACACGGTGGTGCTTGTAGCCCGGCCGAAGGCGACAGAATCGTGCTGTCCCTCCTGCGGCTGCCGAACCGGCCGCGTCCACAGCCACTACATGCGCCGGGTGGCTGATCTGCCGTGGCAGGGACGGGTTGTCGAAATCCGGCTTCACGTTTCGGTGTCGGCCTCGCGCGGCCACATTTCAAGCAACGTGACAACGCCGACCTCTGTTGTGTGTTCAGCTGTCTCCGATTGAAGGAGCCTGTGTTCGGAACCTGACACACTGTCGCGCAAGTATTCCGCATCGGCTCGAAACACATGGTTTTGCCCTCGTACTCGTTCGTTGGCCCGCCGATTGCATGCTCGTCGGTTGGCCGGCCGTACCGGTGCGCGGGGTCCAGAGAGCTGATCCCATAAGCAATCAAAATCAGAGCGAATGAACGTGACAGCAGGCAAACATCAAAGGAGTAGCTCATGCGAGTAGCCATCGTGACGAACAGTGATTTTAACGGTGTAATTAACCGGTTCGGTCAGCCTTGTCCGTGGCCGCCGGAGCGCCGCACGCCAGAAGACGTAGTGGCAGCACTTCAACAGGGCGGCCACGAGACGCTATTATGTGAAGGCGATAAACGACTACTCGCCACGCTCGAGCGATTCATGCCACCTGGTCCGCACGACCGCCCCTCGGGAATGGTCTTCAACTTGGCGGAGGGAATTCAGGGCGAAAAGCGCGAAACCCACGTTGCTGCCATGCTTGAGATGGCCGGTGTTCCATACACTGGATCTAGCCCGCTCGGGATTGGGCTGACGTGCGACAAAGTCGTTGCCAAAATGCTTATGCGCGATAAGGGCGTGCCGACACCGAACTTTCGCGTCATGCGTCGCGGCACCGAGAGTGCCGCCGACCTGCAATTCCCAGTAGTAGTCAAGCCGCGCCACGAATGCGCCAGCGTCGGATTGCAGCTCGTACATGAACGTTCTAAGTTGAAACAGGCCGTGGAAGTGATCGCCACCCAGTATGCGCAGGATGCGCTCGTGGAAGAATACATTGAGGGGCGGGAAATCTGGGTTTCGCTTCTCGGAAACGAGGAACTCGAAGTTCTGCCTATGGTGGAGTACGACTTCGGCGACCGCGAAACGCGTCTTATGGATTGGGACGCGAAATTCGTTGCGGCCGCGGCGGTGCCGAAGATTTGCCCGGCGCAAATCGAGAGCGGGCTTGAGACGATGTTACGGGATATTTCGGTTGCGACCTTTCGGGCCTGCCATTGCCGGGACTATGCCCGCGTCGATTTCCGGATTGATCGCTCCGGCCAGCCGTTTGTCCTAGAGATGAACTCGCCGGCGGGGCTCAGTATGCATAATTCTAGTTATCCCACAGCCGCAATGACCGCCGGATACAGCTACTCAAGCTTGATCAATCGTATCCTTAATGTCGCCCACACCAGGTGTTTCGGATTCGGCATCCCCTAGGCACACGCGTCGAAAGAGGCGCAGACCGGCGTTGGTGCATGGATCCGGATTGAGCGGTTGGCGATCTTTGAAGCGGCAGACTATGCCGTGGCTGCCTTGCACTGGATGCCGACAGCGGCGAGATTATTGCCCATACCCTGACTAATCGGGACACTGGCGATGTCTCTCAAGTTAAGCCACCACTCGACCAGATTGGCGTTCCGATCGGACAGTTTGCTGCCGATGGTGCCTAAGATGGAAAGCCAACTTAGGACGCAGTCTTCAATCACAGCGCGGCTGTTGCCATCGTCATCCCCCCTCGCGTCAACGCGGCCGAACCGATCGACGATCGCCCTTCAGACCAAAGGGACCACCATATCGCCGCAATCAGCAGAGACGGCCGGATGAAATGGCAGGACTCCAACGGTTCCAGCCAACGCTCGCTGGTCGAGACCGCCATAGGGCGATACAAGTCAATCATCGGGGCGGAGTTTGCGGGCACGGTCGCTTCCCGTTCAGCAGACCGAAGTCGCCATCGGCTGCGCCGTCCTCAACGACCTAGACAACTTCGATCCATCCCCTTCCGCCCGATCCGGAGTGGCCACCCCGGATCGGGCATCTCTTACTGGACCAAACGGCTTGGAAAGTCATAAGACAAGAGAACTCCAAGAGACGCGATCCGCAGGGGCCCAACGCCAAAGCCATGCTGTTGTTACGCGACGCAGAAGACCTCCCTTGGCGTATTCGAATGGCTCGACAGTTTCGGGATGCTGGCGCGGCGAGCGTTGGAGCGATCGGGCGGCACGCAGCCCAGTGCGTCGTGACGGCCAACACTATACATGACTAATTCGCCTGGGGGCAAAAACCAAAGTTGCGTACCCAACGCTGTCTGCAGAACCGGAAGGCGTATCGGCATGCATGCGACACAAATGTTAGAAATCCGACGCAAGAGCAAAACAGAAGTTTTGTCAGCAGGGCTATCCTACTGTTTGAGCCGATTTTTTCGTTTGGCACGGCACATGCTTGGCTGACTGCAACGGTGTCAAGAAGCGTGGCGATGTCAATTGGGGGTAAAAGATGGATCTAGGGCTTGACGGCAAGGTGGCAATGGTCGCGGCCGCCTCAAGCGGCTTAGGTTTGGCCACGGCTGAGGAGTTAGTCAACGAAGGCTGCCGCCTGTCCATCTGTGGGCGGGATCCGGGGCGGCTAGAAAGAGCAATGGATCGGTTGCGCAGCAAAGGCGCCGAAGTGCTGGCGCGCGCGACCGATGTAACCGACTGCGTGGATGCAGCAGCTTGGGTTGCGGAAACAGCGGTGCATTTTCGGTGTATCGACATCTTGGTGACAAATTGCGGCGGCGTTTCTGCCGGGCCGCCCTCGGCCATGACGCCCAAGGATTTCGACGATGCGTTTGACCGAGTGCTTTTACCTTCGATCAATCTGGTTACGGCTGCCTTGCCGTATCTGCGGCGCTCGCCGGCGGGGCGAATATTGATGCTCGCTTCCGAGGCTATTGTACGGACTCCGGTACATTTCGCGCTGTCGGGTGTCGCACGAGCAGGGCTAGTGCCTTACTGCCACACGCTCGTACAAGAATTGTCGGGGGAGAGCATCACGGTAAACGTGCTTGCTCCTGGAGCACACAGCACCGCGATTCACGAAGCCAATCGCCTCGGCGACCACGCCGAAGCCATCCGTGCGCTCGAGGATAGGACCCCGGCCCGACGCCTTGGCGATCCCTCGGAATTCGCAGCAGTTGCTGCATTCTTGGCCAGCGCCCGCGCGGCCTATGTCAGCGGCGCTCTGATCGTCATCGATGGTGGGCTGAGTGCAACCGTCTGAACCATTCATCGCACTAGGAGCCATCGCATGAACGAAGCCAACGCAAACAGAGCCGTCATCGATCTCGGCCGTTCAATCGCACATGCGTGTATTCATAGCTGGATTGGGTAATCTCTATGTCAGATACAGCTCATAATTATGCGACTGGTGCAGAAGGATACCAAGAGCTCTTCGGAGTCGATGGCAAGGTGGTCTGCATTTCAGGCTCGAGCCGCGGTCTAGGGAAGTCGCTCGCCGCCTGCTTTGGACGATTGGGCGCGAAGATAGTCCTTTCCTCGCACAATGTTGAAGAGCTGACCGAAGCAGAGGCCGAACTTGCGGGCCAAGGAATCGACGTGACGGCTATCCGCGCTAATGTGCGGTCGCACGACGATTGCAAAGCTTTGATCGGTGGCACGGTCGACCGGTTCGGGCAGATCGATGTGATGGTCTGCAACGCAGGTATCGACATCATTAAGCCAGCGCAGTCATATGAAGAGCCGGAATGGGACGAGGTCGTCGATACCAATCTGCGGGGCTATTATTATTGTGCGAAGTTTGCCGCCCAGGCAATGCTGGAACAAGGCGGCGGCAGCATCATCATGACTTCTTCGATCGCCAGTTCCCTCGGCATACCGGGCTTGGCTGTCTATGCTGCGAGCAAGGGGGGCGTCAATCAATTGACGCGTACCATGGCGGTAGAATGGGCTGATAAGGGTATTCGTGTGAACGCCGTCGCACCTGGGTTCATCAACAACTTCATGGATGGAGTGCATCCTAATCTCGATACCCCTTATCAGCGCCGCGCAATGGAACTCACTCCGATGCGACGCCGCGGCGATCTGTCCGAGTATTTTGGGCCTTACATTTTCCTCGCGAGCCCAGCAGCATCGTTCGTAACAGGCGAGATTCTTTATGTCGATGGGGGCTATGCCGCGAGCTGATGCAGCATGCTTCGATGTTTGCCTTCCGCCCCAAGCGCGCAGTGATAGGACTGCTCATATTTTGGGGCGGCAACACGAGCGCTCTATGAGGGCGCGTGTTGCCGTCCCAGCGAGGAGGAGGTTCAGGATCCGGGGGCATCCGAGGGTTCCTGTCCTATGAAAGGAAAGTGAAAGAAAAAGCCGTTCGCAATTAGCATATCGGTCATCAGCAAGGAAACCGGATCGCGTCAGGTTGGCAAGCGAGGGGCTCGTTCTGACGCTTGCTCGATTTCCGCAGCGTACCCACGCCATTCCGAGCTCCGCCATAATATCCTCAACATCTCTTTTCCGCGGAGCCACACTGAACTTAGGGTTAACGAGTTAATTGCCGGCTCGGAAGGCTCTGCGGCCTCGGACAACATCGCCCAGTTGAGGCCAGCGGCCGACACTTACTGTCGGGTTTGTCGAATCTGAGACACGGTCATGTTCCGCGTGACTTGATTGCGCTGTCATATTTGAACATTCAAGCCATTGAACAACAGCCGTAAAACTCTTTCAAAGGATATTTCTCCGCAGTTGGCACGACTCTTGAAGCTCCTTGTCGTAGAGCGACGGGTTTTGGCGACAGTCTTATCGCGAGTGACAGTGTCTCCTTCAATTCATCCGCGCCTTGATGGAGAAATATGCGTTGCATGTCGTGTTCATGGATTATGGCTTCTGCCCCAGTACAGCACTGGACCGATTTATAGCGTGCAATATGAGGTATGCCTGTTTCAACTGTCGGATAGGCCGACGAAGGTTAGTTCAGAGCTACTGTCGCTTGTCGCCCGAAATGGCGACGAAAGGCGTGCTAATTCTACTCAGAATGACTATTACATTCTCGGCTTGGGAGTCATATAAATGTCTGGAAACCGCGACTTTGGGATAGATGTCATTCGCGCCCAACCGGGTACATATGGTTGCGGCATGGGTTTGGGGATCATGCTGTTCGATGAGATATACCCTGGCTTTCCAGGCTCTGTACGGAATGCAAGTGGGTATCCATTCCCCGTCCAATACGACGTAGTCGAAGGTGTCGACTTCGATCGGCTTGTAATTCAGTCGGATAAATCCCCTTGCCTAGAACCCATACTGCAGGCTGCGCGTCGACTCGAACGTATGGGGTGTCGAGCCGTCGCCGCTGAATGCGCTCACTTTGGGTATTTCCAAAAAGAGGTGGCGGCCGAAGTGTCGGTGCCTGTATTTATGTCGAGCCTTTTGCAGGTACCTCTCGCGCAGCGGCTGAGCGGAGGTACGAGACGCGTTGGGATTGTGTGCGCCTTCCCTGGGCGGCTGACCGAGCACCATCTCGTCAGCGCCGGAATCGATCCGGCGTCAAACCTTGCGTTCATGGGAGTATCCGAGGACTATTCGTGCCCGGAATTCGAGAATTTGTGGAGCGCAGACAAGTGGCCTTCGGTTCCCACGGCCAGTTTCGAACACGCCGAAGCCGAGTTCGTTAGTGCGTGTAAGGACTTCGTCTCCAAGAACCCCGACCTGTGCGCATTGATTTTCGTTTGCACAGGACTTCAGCCGTTCGCGCGCTGTGTGCAGCGCGAAGTCAGGTTGCCTATTTTCTCCTGGAGTACGCTGCTCGACTACGCCTTTTCAGTTGTCGTTCATCGCGAGCACTATGGCCACGTCTGAAACGACACGGCCCGCTCCTATTTCCGTCATGTCATTCAATTCTTCTCTCAGGAAAATCCCAGCATGCGCTACAACCAGCTTGGCAATACTGGCATGTTCGTCTCCGAACTCTGCCTCGGCACCCTGACCTTCGGCGCCGCCATCGAGGACGATGAATGGTGGCGCCGGATCGCCAGCTTCGACCAGAAAGGCGTCAACGAGATCGTCGGCCGTTCGGTCGCTGCCGGTGTCAATTTCTTCGACACCGCCGACGTCTACTCCTTAGGCGCCTCGGAACGGCTACTCGGCCAGTCGCTCAAGGACCTCGGCGTCAAGCGCTCGGATGTGATCATCGCCACCAAGGTGTATGGCGTGATGGGGGAAGGTCCGAACCAGCGCGGCTCCTCACGCGGCCACATCATGGATTCCATCGATGGCAGCCTCGAGCGGCTGCAGACCGATCACATCGACCTCTACCAACTGCACGGCACCGACACGGTGACGCCGATCGATGAGACGCTGCGCGCGCTCGATGACCTCGTCACAAGCGGCAAAGTGCGTTATGTCGGCGTCTCCAACTGGCAGGCTTGGTGCATCGCCAAGGCGCTGGGCATCGCTGAGCGCAAGGACTATGCCCGCTTTGAGACAGTCCAGTCCTACTACTCGATCGCCGGCCGCGATCTCGAGCGCGAGATCGTGCCGCTGCTCAACGAGGAGAAGCTCGGCCTCATGGTCTGGTCGCCGATGGCCGGCGGGCTGCTCTCGGGCAAATACGGCCCTGGCGCTCCAAGCAATGGCGAAGGTCGCCGTGCCTATTTCAACTTCCCCCCGGTCAATGAGGACCGCGCCTGGGCGGCGGTCGCCGCCATGCGCGAGATCGCCGCCAAGCATGGCGTCAGCGTCGCCACGGTGGCGCTGGGCTATGTGCTGGCCAAGCCTTTTGTCATGAGCGTCATCATCGGCGCCAGCCATATGGATCAGCTCGAACAGAACCTCGCCGCCAGCGGATTGAAGCTCGACCCGGGTGACCTCACCAAGCTCGATGAGGTCAGCGCGCTGCCTTCCGAATATCCCGGCTGGATGCTGGAGAGGCAAAGCGCGGGCCGCCGGCCCGCGCCTTTCGTGCTGAAGCCGTAATCGCTCTATTTTCTGGCGTAAGTTCGCCTAGTCCAAATAGGAGGTGGTATCATGCCAACCAAGATAGTTCAGGTTGGACTTGGTCAATGGGGTGCAGACTGGGCTGAGACCGTCGTACCTCATGTGCCCGAAGTCGAGGCGGTAGGTTGGGTCGACCCGAATCCTGAGGCGCTGGAGCGAGTGGAGCTGCGGCTGGGGGCTCGCCCGGACCGGTGCTTTCCAACTTTGGAGGCAGCACTCTCGAATATCGATGCCGACGCTGTCTTGGTTACGGCGGACGTCCGGGCCCATGCTTCTCTCGTTGAACTTGCTCTGGAGGCCGGGAAGCACGTATTGGTGGAGAAGCCGTTTGTGTCTACGACCGTCGAGGCGGAGCGCCTCGCTGATTTGGCGGACCGTTACCACCTAACACTTATGGTCAGCCAGAACTTCCGCTTCTTTCCTGCAGCCATCAGTGCTGCCCAGCTTGTCAGAGAGCAAGTACTCGGACCGGTAGGCGCAGTCCACATCGAATTCCGGCGGTTCCTGGACTGTACGCCGGCCGATGAACCTTTTTACGCCTTACGACAGCCCCTTCTTGAGGATCTTGGTATCCATCACTTTGACTTGATGCGTATGGTGCTCGGGCAGGAACCCCGGCAGGTATATTGTACCGCTTGGCAGCCGCAAGGGAGTTCGTTCAGAGAGCCCCCAGCAGCGGCTGCGACGATCATCTTCGATCGGGGCACCGTCGTCACCTATCGCGGCAATTGGCTTAGTGGTGGAGTGGAGACGCCGTATGGCGGCGAGTGGCATTTGGAATGCGCCGAGGGCGAGATCATCTGGACCTGCCGCGGTGACCGTGATGTCACATTGGATGGCGATCACGTCAGGATACGAAAGCGCGGCCACCCCGTAGTGCCGATCGGCCTTCCCGCGATGGCATCGTTCGGACGAAGAGAAAGCTTGGCGACCTTTGCCCGCGCCGTCGAGATCGGCACGGTCGTACCGTTCGCCAGCCTGGGGCGTGACAATATTGGCAGTCTCGCTCTCATGCAGGCCGCGATCACGTCGGCGACGACGGGGCGAGTGATATCGGTCGAAACGATCAATAGCACGCCCGAAATCGACCGCTCAGACTAAGGCTAAAGCGCACCCTGTGATCGATGAATCGTTGTGATGTGACGACGGCGTTCGCGGGTGGTTCAAATCCACTTTCATAAGGTGGATGATAGGAAAAGCACTTGGCGAAGATCTTTGGCCTGGGAGCTGAAGGCCTCGGACACTGGCATGTCGTCCGCGTGAGCGCGCCATCATCGCCGCACCGGCAACCTGCCGTGCTGCGGTTCGGCCAAGCTGGCACAGCTTGGGCGAGGACGCGCATTCTTGCATTCTTGCCCAATATGAAGGTGGCGTGGCAGATTGAAAAGGCCGACATTGTACCTTCAGGTTCTCCAGCTAACGATTTGACCGCCTTGGCCGGCCCAGTTTCTTGGCAGACTTGAGGCCGAAGCAACGCGACGCCTACCCAATATACAGGCCCGATCGCCGCGCTGGAGCGGCTCGTCGCAAAGGCGCACACAAAGCTTTGAACGGCAGCTGTTGCAACAAAACTCGAAACAAAAATTCGCAGATTCTTAACACTGCAAAATCGTTGACGATGCTAGCCTCCGGGCAAGGTCTGAGGTCAAGCGTGGCTACACAGATGCCGCCAATCCTTCAGACCGCCGTACGGCACGCACAGAAGGGGTTCACAGCCAATGGCAAGAGCGCTGATTCTACTTGGAGGCTCGATAATGGGCTCGGGTTTGCTCTACGTCCAGGCTGCTCAGCGTCTTGGCCTTCAGCCAATTACCCTTTCGGCTGATCCAACTCGGTATGACTATTTCGCGGCGAAAGGGGTTGAGACAATCCGTGTTGATACAGACGATCTGGATGCGCTGATCCGCGAATGTTCCCGGCTCCGAGCGACCTATGACATCGCTGGCATCACAGGTGCTGAGGATTTGTTCTATGCGACAGCTAGCAAGCTCTGTCGGCACTTCGATCTACCTGGACCGAACCCGGAAGCTATTGAACAATGCTGCGATAAGTACACTCAGCGTCAACTTCTCGCGGCCTCAGGGGTTCCGATACCTGCTTATCGCTTGGCGGCCAACGTAGCGGAGGTAAAGGTTTCTGCCGCGGAGATCGGACTGCCGGTGATAGTTAAGCCTGCGGTGGGCAGCGGCAGCGTCGGTGTCCGATTGTGCCGCGATGCCGATGAGGTAGTCGAACACACGAACTATCTGTTGGGCGGACAGTTCATGTGGCAGTCCGCGCCAAAGCTACTGGTCGAAGAGTTCGCGCAGGGACCCTATTATGTGGCCGACATTATGGGAGATCAGATTATTGGAATTGGCACCGGTGACTTCGGTGGTCCACCGCATTTCGTCTATCGTGGGGGCACCTACCCGGCACCGTTGACCGATGACGAGCATGAGCGTATCGCCGATGTTTCGCTGAGCTGTTTGCGCGCTCTCGGCCTTGGCTGGGGACCAACTGGCATTGAATTCCGGTGGACGAAGCGAGGCCCAGTTGTCATTGAAGTCAATCCGCGCCTTCATGGCAGCCCAACTCCCCAACTGGTTCAGCTGGCTTACGGTATTGATCTCATCACGGCACACATCAAGCTTGCCATCGGCGAGGAATGGAATTTGCGCAAAAGGCATTCGCAGACAGCGGCCGTGCGATACCTGGTTGCTGACCGCGATGGCACGCTCGATTGGATCGACGGAGAAAGACAAGCGGCTACTGTATCAGGTGTCGCCGAGGTCAGATTTTACGTTCAACCCAAGGCGCCGATCGTCAAAAAAGGCGATTTTCGAGACTGTTTGGGACATGTCGTCGCCGCTTCATCCAGTCCTTCTCTTGCCGAGGCGATACTTCAGCGTGCCGTCAACTTGATTCATTGGTCCATCACGCCATAGTCGAAAGTGACTGTAAAAGTATTTGGCTTCAGTTCACATGAGGATGCTGAAATCAGTAACGCGAGTGGCTCGTCACGAGCCGTAACACACGCGGCCCTTCGCCTTGGACAAGGCTCGTGACGGACAACGAAATTAGACGAGGACGTTGTGTATGAACGGCAAGAACATTGTGCAGGCGTTTCAGATTTCGGAGTATCGGGCTCGGCTCGATAAAGTGCGAGGGTTGATGTCGGATGCTGGGATGGTCGCGCTGGTCGTCACCTCAGAGGCTAATCAATGCTATCTCCTTGGGTACGAGTCCTTCTCTGGTGCCGAGCCGCAGGCTGTGCTCGTGACGTTGGATGACGATCCCTATTTCGTCCTCCGCAAAATGGACGCGGACTTTGTGACCGACGCCGGATGTTGGCTTCCGCATGACCGGGTTGTGGGATATTCCGAAAGCTTCGTCGGTGGCTCCGGCGGGGACAGTGCATGGGAACTGATCGGGCAGTTCGTCAACAACAAGGTCGGTGCGTCTGCACGTATCGGGGTCGAACGGTCTGCGCTCCGCGGGACGGACTACCACAAGCTTGTCGGCGCACTGGGGGTTCAGGAGCTCCTTGATGGTAGCGGCTTGGTATCAGCGTGCGGGCTGGTCAAATCCGAACGGGAGCTTTTGTACATGAGAGAGGCAGCCGCGATAGCAGACCGGGCGATGCTTGCTGGCATAGACAAGATCGCCGTCGGCACACGTCATTGCGATGCGGCGGCAGCGATCGTGTCGGCGCTCTGCACCGGGACCGAGAGCGTTCCCGGCGGGCCGCTGCCGTGGCTACCACACATCCGTGGTGGCCAGCTCGCCAACGCGCCACACCAGCCGTGGATGGACGATGTATTTGCAGCCGGGCAGCAGTATTTTCTGGAGTTTTCCGCTGGCCGACACCGACATTCGGCTCCGATTACGCGGGTCGTTCATATCGGCCCGGCCACGCCAAGCCGGAAGAACTTACATGAGGGTGCGCTGGCCGGTTTCCACGCCGCCGTCGACGCGATGCGCCCGGGCGCGACCTGCGGCGATGTCACCCGCATATACGACGCGGCTCTTCGGCCGTACGGCCTCACGAGGGCGTCGCGAATTGGCTACTCCATTGGTATTGACTCCATCGCCGGCCCGAGCTTGGCGCCCAGCAGCGACACTGAGATCGTGGCCAACATGACCTTCCACCTCCAGTCTGCTTTTTACGAGCGCGGCGAAAGATACATGTTGAGCGACACCGTCCTGGTTACTGAAAATAGCGCGGAGCTGATGAGCAACATCCCGCGCATCCTTTTCGAGCGTCCCGCATGAACTGTGTAGTCCCTTTCGGTCCTGATCTTCGCCGGCCCCCAGATCCTGCCCGGCGACGTCGCCCAGGCCATCCTCGGGCAATCGGCAACACCGGAGTCGCTCGCCAACCTGCGCGAGTAGCTCAGTCTCAACGATCCGGCCTATCTCAGGTATTTCCACTGGCTCGGCGGCACGCTGACTGGCGGCCTCGGCACGGCGATGTCGAGTGGCCAGGATATCGCGACCTCGATCAAGGGCAGGCTGTGGAACACGCTGTTCCTTGCCTTCTGGGCGGCGATCGTCGCCGTGCCGCTGGCGATCATCCTCGGCTTGATCGCGGTGCGCTACCGCAACGGGTGGGTCGACAAGCTGATCTCCGGACCGGCGCTGGCCTCGACCTCGGTTCCCGAATTCTTCATCGGCTATGTGCGCAGCCCTGCCTGGAGCATCGCCGCTGTCGGGAGCCATTTAACGATGAGAATCGGTTATGAGGCATTTCAACGAGTTGGCGCCAGGAGCGTCATTTGAGAATCGACAGTTAATTTGATAATCTGGTTGGCGAAGAGCATTTAACCTGAGAATCTGAGACTTCATGCTTTTGGTAAGGCTCATGCCAGATGTCTCTTGATGATCCTGCTTTCGAAAGCCTGGAAGATCAGGCGCGATGAAATGAGGGCCTCCGCCGTCTGACGGCCATCCAGCTGAAGCTGGAGCAAGGGAATGACAGGCTGCGCGCCGCGGACATGATCGGTTTGGCTCATGATCTTGGTTTGAGCAAGGCGACGCTCTACCGGCTGATCGCCCGCTATCGGAAAGATCGCACTGTCGAGCGCTTATGCCCAAGTCAAGCGGGCGACCGAGCGGGCTTCGGTTCCTCGACCGCCAAGTCGAGACGATCATCGCCCGATGCACCGCGAGATATACCTGACCCAGAACCGCCCGACCATTACGCGGCTGGTGGCCGAGGTGCATTCCCGATGCGCGCAGGCCAAGGTCCCGCTTCCCGATCGTCGGACCGTAGTGGCGCGTGTACGGGCTATCCCGGAACGGTTACGCGCGGTACGGCGGGGCGACGGCAATGCGCTGAAAGCCGTGACCGCGACACCCGGCGAGCTTGTCGCGAGGCGGCCGCTCGAGATCGTCCAGATCGACCACACGCAGGTCGATGTTACCGTCGTCGATGAGGAGCACAGACAGCCCCTGCCCGGCCGGCCCTGGCTGACGCTGCGGTCGATATCTTCTCGCGGATGGTGAAGGGTCGCACGCGACCTCTAAGGCGAACAATGCCGAACAGATTTCACATAACGACATAAACATTTATTTATATGGTGTTTGACAAAGGCGCGGGCTACCGCGATCGTCTGAATGTCGTGGTTCTCCGTACGGCACTCCCGCAGCGGAGCTAAGGGGGAAGCCGGTGCGACGCCGGCGCTGCCCCCGCAACTGTTAGCGGCGAGCCAACCCACTCATGGCACTGAGGCAAACAGCCTTGGGAAGCCGGGCTGAGGCTATGACCCGCGAGCCAGGAGACCTGCCACGATGAACAACGTCCACGGGCGGGGTGTCTCGGTGGCCGCAGGTGCCGGCATTTGTCGGCCTACCAGCGCCTGCAGTTCCTGATAGGTCAACTGCCAGTATTGCTTGAGAAGCGCGCAACGTAAGACCGCTTCGGCAGGTAGGCCTTGCCGTCCAGGGGCCGTGACGCTGCATCCAACCAAGTCTCGAGCCACCAATCCAAGCAGATCGTGCTGTTCGTCCAGCCACTGCGACATCGCCTTCAGTTCGTGGCCGATGTCGTGTGTGGCGAAAAGATCGAATATATTGCCTTGGACGGTGCGTTCTTGGCGCATTGTCGGCTCCGGCGGTGGCAGAAACACTTTGGAATCAGTGGCTTGATCTCGAAGTGTATCTGAAACCGCCGGGCCTTGCCTGCCTAAAATCAGGATTCATTCAATAATATCAGCAGCTTGCCGTTTATGGACGCGCACTAGTCTAGGACTCCTTGGCCCCGCTCTCGATCGCGGCCGACCAATACGAGTGACACCTTTGTCGCGGCGAAGGACTCTACGACGGCGTCCCCTATCCCCGACGTGCGCCAGTAATGATAACCACCTTATTGGAATGCGTCATGGTATGGTTCTCCAGCCGAAGTGACGTTGACCGTCTGATGGGCGCAGCCGCGTCGAGCGAGCGCAAAAGGTGTGGGTTATTTAAAGCATCGGCGGAGGGATACTTTCTCCTCCACTAAGCGGTCTTTTTTGTCCCCTCGACGCCGTGAGCGATGCCTCCTTGAGGAGATAATAGGCATCGTTGATAACGAATCCGTCGAGACCCGCGGCCCGGGCATAGGTCAGCAAATCGCTTGCGCGATTGATGAAGCCGGTGCCATTGAAGTTCAGCGATGTGTTGCAAAGTACACCGGCCCCGCTTTTCGCCTTGAACGAGGTAAGCAGTTGAAACAGGTGCGGGTTCTGCTCCCGCGAAACTGTCTGGGCCCGCGCTGTGCCGTCAACATGTGTGACAGCCTCCAACCGGCTATCGAGAACCTTCTGGAAAAGAAGCATGTAGGGCGACGGGCGTGCTAAGTCGAAGTGGACCCCGACGTCCTCTTCCAGGCAAACCGGCGCGATCGGGCGGAAACCCTCCCGCTTCTTGATCCGGTTTAACCGCTCATGGGTTGCCTTGGAGAAAGGCGCCGCGAGAATTGACCGATTGCCGAGCGCCCGTGGCCCGATTTCGCAATTTCCCTGTACCCAGCCGATCACCTTGTCGCTGAGCAACGCCGAGGCCACTTGGTGGTAGTCGAGTGGATGGACCTCGAGCCCGGTGCGGTCAATTTCGTCAAGCGTGAAAGGCTGGCCTGAATAGACGTTCCATTTGATCTTCGCGTTGCCGGTGAAATGCCGCATCGCGTCGACTGCGGTCCCGATCGCCGAGCCTGTATCGTTAGCGCATGGCGGAATGAAAACATCGGAAAAAAGATTCGTTTCGAGCCATCTGCGGTTCCACTCGCAATTTAACCCGCACCCACCGGAAATCAGCAGCGGGTAGCCCTTTGTCAGGTTCTTCTTTGCAAAAGTGTGGAACGAATCGAAGATGGCATCTGAAACGCGCTTGGCGAGGTTGGTGAACTTCTGATGGGTTACGCCAATGTTGTAGTAGGGCGAACCCCGAAGATCCTCCTTGGGCAGGGGGTACACATCGCTCGGAAGCAGGAAATCGATCAGCGCCTGCTCGTCCCTGTCGGGCAATCCGGTCTGCCCATAGGCGCAAAGCGCCATTACCTTGCCCGCGTCTTGTATACGTGGTGGTGCTTTGGGCAAGGTGAATTTCGGATCGGCGAGCGCATAAAGGAAAGCATATTTGTCACCAGGATTCGCCATCACTTTTCCCCGATGCACCACCTGCAGGTGCTCGTCGATTTCATAGAAATCGCCGCACCATCCTTCCCAGATCAGAGCGTAACAGGGCATCCCGGCGGGGAAAGGCGACATGCCGTAGGAGCCCCAGAGATGGGAGCGCTCGTGCGTCGAGGAATAGAAGTGCGCCTTACGGCCGAAAATGGTCCTCTCGCCGACAATCTCTGACCCTGCGGCTATCCCGTAGTAGCCTGCCGCGTCGGAGACGTTGCGGGCGAATCCTGTCTTCGACCACCCACCGACAGCAATGACATCCGGAATGGCGCCCAGCTTGCCAGCGGCGTCCAGGACCGTCGTCGCGGTAATGGTCGAATATCTGGGAAAGCTATCCTTCTCAGCCTCGTATGAATATATTAATTCGGATGATGATGCATCCAGTGCTACAATCGTGCCATCGTGGTGCGGTTTGAACGACATTATGATCATTTTTCTATTACTCCATTTGTACAATATTTCTTTCCAGAACATTCCTTAATAGTACTCACGCCTAGAACATTCTCTATATCAGGTACGGGCTTTTTCGTATCTGGATGCCGATCAACTGTGACGCGTCAAGAGTTTTTCTGACGCATGGTCATTTGTGCGTCTTCCAAAATAATCTGACGTTAGTTAATATCGCACATGCCACTGATGGTAAATACATGTGTATATAATCTTTTATTAAGCTTTTGCAACGCCATTGTGTCATATTAGTGCTTCGCCTCTATTTACCAACGCCCCCTTGACTCTCGCCTAGTTGCCCTTTTGCAGTGGTACTCGCGCCGATGAGGCTGCAAAAAAAGGGACGGTCGGCAATCTCCAACTGCGTAGGGTTACAAAGTCCGGATCTGTCGATTGTCGCCAACGAGGGCAACGTCGTTGCCCCCCTCGTGACTGATCGGGGACAAGATCGATGCAGTCTTTCTGGGGCAGACGAACGAGGTGGCATGAAAGAGGCCGCACTCACTGGAAGAGCGGATCGCTACGCTTTTCGAGTTTCGATGGGACAAACCGGTCGAGCCGGAGGTCCGAATAGCCCGCCCGCTAGTCACCTGGAACCAAAGTAAGGTTCATTTTGTTCGGCTTCTGTCACAAGAGCAGGAGTTTGATCGATGGTTGGGAGGCAGGCGGACGTCGTCGTTCTGAGCGACGCGGATAGAAGTTTTCTGGAATCTCAGGTGCGCCGGCATAAAGCGCCACGCTCCTTGTCGGATCGATGCCGGATGATCCTTTTGTGCGCGCAGGGCTTGCAAAGCAAGGACGTTGCCGAACGCCTGGGTGTTCACGAGCACACGGTTGGCAAGTGGCGCCGCCGGTTCGTACAGGATGGTATTGAAGGGCTGACAGATGAATATCGTGCGGGTCGACCGCGAACTGTCTCCGATACCCAGGTTGCCCAGGTCGTCGAGCGTACGTTGAACACCACTCCTAAGGATGCCACGCACTGGTCCATCCGTTCGATGGCAGCCGACAGCGGCCTTTCGCATACCACCATCCGTCGGATCTGGACCGCGTTTGGCCTGCAGCCGCATCGTGCCGAGACATTCAAGCTTTCCTCTGATCCGCTCTTTGTCGACAAGGTGCAGGACATCGTCGGTCTTTACATGTCGCCCCCGGACCGGGCGGTCGTGCTTTGCGTGGATGAGAAGTCGCAAATCCAGGCCTTGGATCGCGAGCAGCCTGTGCTGCCCATGGCGCCGGGCGTCACCGAACGGCGCACCCATACCTATGTCCGCAACGGTACGACATCGCTGTTTGCCGCGCTAGATGTTGCCACCGGGGCGGTGATCGGTCAGTGCTACAAGCGTCACCGGGCCACCGAATTCCTCGATTTCCTGAAGCGGATCGACGCCGAAATGCCCGATGGGCCGGACGTGCATCTGGTGATGGACAACTATGCGACCCACAAGACGCCGAGGATTAAGGCCTGGCTCGCGCGCCGCCCACACTGGCATGTTCACTTCACGCCAACGTCGGCATCCTGGATCAATCAGGTCGAGCGGTAGTTCGCCGAGCTGACGCGAAAGCAGTTGCAGCGCGGCGTACACCGTTCCACCGCAGAACTGGAGGCCGACATCGACGCATTCATCGAAACCCACAACGAAAACCCACCCCATACAAGTGGGTCAAATCCGCCGACCAGATCCTCGCATCGGTCAAGCGTTTCTGCCAGAAGACAATGAACCGAACTTCAGATTCAGGTGACTAGCACTACTTTGGCAGTTTAGGTTTGACGGCGTCTGCGAGCAGCTTCTCACAGTGAGGACATCTGCGGGGCGGCGGCCGCGTGAAGAGGTCGAGAATTGCTTGTCTAACAGCTGGCATGCTCGGTTGTGGCGGTGGTCCGCCGACTCTTTTTTTTCCGTCCCGCTGCTTTGAGGCGGCGGGCTTGGAGAAAGGCGTAGGCGATCATGGTCATCAAGGCGTGTCGATGTAATCCAGTCCATGATCGGCCTTCGAAGTGGTCGAGGCCGAGTTCCTCCTTCAATTGCTGATGTGCCTGCTCACAGACCCACCTCGCCTTGATCGTGGCGGCGAGCATCTTGAGGCTCGCATCGGCCGGTAAGTTCGACACATAGTATTTTTGCTCGCCAGTCGACCGGCGTTCGCCGACGAGCCAGACCTCGTCGCCTGGCATGCATTGCATGCGATTGTCGAGCATCCGGTGCTTATGACCATCCGCAACGCGGACACGGCGAGCCGCAAACAAACATGTCAGCCGACCTTTAGTGCCGCGCCGCCAGCTTATCTTGTGCCATCTCTCACCAGACAGCATCACCTCGGCAGAGACCGGCGGCTGGTCCGGGATGTGATATTGGCGGCGCCTGCCTGTGGTCGCGACCGGGAAGATCAGATCAACATCGGCCGGATAGACGTTTTGGCGTCGCGATAGTCCTACAGCCCACAGCAGACTGCGCTCACTCAAAGCCTGACGAAAAGAGCTGCTCGACCCGTAGCCCGCGTCGGCAAGCACGCAGCCGAAACGCGCGCCGGAGGCGATGACACGATCGATCTCTTCGATGGCGATCTCCGGCTTTGTCAGAGCGACCTGTCGATCCTTCGGGACGCGCGCCCGCATCATCCGCTCGGGATCATTCGTCCAGGTGTCGGGCAGGAAGAGCCGAAGGCCCACCATCACCGGCACTTCGCGTGAGGCCAGGGTCACCGACACCAGCGACTGGCAGTTGGATGTCTTGCCAAGCGACGAAGCGTATTGAGGCGCGACACCAACCGAATGTTGTCCCTTCTTCGGTAACGCTGTGTCGTCAATGACGAGAAAACCCGCCTCATCGCCGACCAGGCGATCTGCCTCCTTCAGCAGGGCGGCCTCGAGCGGAGCGCTGTCCCAAACCCCTGCCGCGACAAAATGATGAAGCTGATCGTAGCCGACATCGCCCGCTCGCGCGGCCATCGGTTGTACGCTCTTACGGTCGCCCGGCCCGATCAGACCGGCAATGTACAGCGGACACATCCGGCGCCGAGCTGGATGCGAAAGACCTGCCAAAAACGGTTGAAGCCAGTGCTCGAGATCGGCTTGCCAGTCCAAGTCCATTGATCGGCCCTCCATACGCCGACCTCCCATGAATCACGCAAACTCTCTCTTGGGAATTCCAAAAACTCGCCCGCCGCTAAAAACCTGCCAAAGTAGTGCTTCTGTAATGGGCCCTCGTTCGTCAAGTCCCCTCTGAACGATATCTCATCGCCAGGATCATGCTTCTGTCCGTGGTCAGCGCGAAGGCCGCCACACTATGCCATCAGATCCAGAGCTGACAGGTCAATCTAGGAAGCGTGGTTTGCCGAAGCATTCACAGCACTACACACGACCTTGCCAAGCCCTCGTCCCAGCGACGGGACCTCTGTAGAAGCGATGCCGTTTCGGATCGCTCCGAACCTGCTCTACCTCCTATACAGTCGTAGCGGCCTTGCTCCAGCGAAACTCGGTCGCATCCACCCACATGCGATGGAGCACGACGCCCAACTTGCGGGCAAGGGCTACCTTGGCGCGCTTCATGCCCCGGCGTTTGGCCACGTCGAGCGCCCAGTGTTTAAGGCTCGAGAAGCGGGTCGCACGCGTCAGCATGATGTGCGCCGCTTCAAAGAGCGCGGTTCGCACCATGGCGTCGCCGACCTTGCTGACACCGCCGTCCCGATCGGTCTCACCTGATTGATATTTTTTGGGCGTAAGCCCGAAGTAGGCTCCGACCGTGATGGATTTTCCAAACCGCGTCGGGTCATCCACCGCCGAGCGATAGGTGAGCGCAACCAGGGCGCCGACGCCGGGCGTGCTCATCAATCTGTGGCAGACCTTATCAGCACGCGCGATCTTCAGCATCTCGCGATGGAGTTTGGTGAAGGCGCTCCACAAGGCCGCCCGCGCCGCCAGCATCGCGCCAATCACCGTCTCCAGGGTGACGTGGCCTGCTGTCAGTTCCCGGATACGCGCCTCAAACCTTCCACGGCTCACTTCGCCGACCTTCAGCCCGTAGCCGCGCAGGATCCCGCGGATGCTCAGCTCGACGTCGAGAAGCTTGCCTTGCAGAAGCTTGCGTCCAACAAGAAGGGCTCGGCTATCCTTGCAAGTCATCGATTTGGCATGAACCGGGCGGTACCATCCCATCCGCAGCAGCTGGGCGATCCCGCGTGCATCTTTCCGGTCGGTCTTCACCGTCATCGCCGAAAGCGCCGCCTTCACGTGCCGCGTCTCCAGCAAAACCACATCGCGGCCGGCGCCAACAAGCCCGGCATGCAGCCACTGCGATAACGGTCCGGCCTCAAGCCCAATGCGGCTGACACAAAATGCCAGTTCGTCGAAATAGCGGACCAGCGCCTCTGGCTCGCTGGCGATCTTGACCTCGCGCACGATCGTTCCGGTCGCGTCCACAACGCATATGCTGCTCTCTTCCAGAGAGACATCAATTCCCGCATAATATTCCATGGCTGTTCCTCTCGTGATGCGTGGAGCCGATCACTCGGACTCCGTTTCAACACCATCATTCTGAGGGACAGCCACCCAACCTGGCTATGCTCGCGAAGGCCGGCCCATTACGGCATCTAGGGGTTGTGAGCATAATGCTCGATGTTCTGATTGGGATCCGATCCGTTGTTCTGCCCCAGCGCAAGACCGCGTGAGCTCCGACAATCAGCAGGCGTCGTATTTACTGGTCGCCCATCTTTGAGATTTTGCCGCGGCACTAGGCCGAGCCATGCCGCGAATTGTCGCCCGGACGAAAATGCTGAAGGGCTGGTCACTGTCGCAGCCAAGACGAGTGCAGTGATCGGGCCGATGCCTGGAATAGTCTCCAACCTACGACTGCTTTCGTTCTGCCTGTGCCAGGCGTGAATGGCTTGTTCGAGGTTCGAGAGTGCCAATCCTTCCCCGGATATCGTGTGCAGTTGGTTGACAATCACTTCCATGCAATGCCGCATGAGAGGTTCTATGCGTTCTCTCGTATTTCTTTGACGAAGCGCAATGAGCTCTTGGACTTTCGGAAGGCCCAGCGCGCTATAATGCCGACTTCCGCCAGATGTCCGCGCAATGCGTTCACGATCATCGTGCGCTGGCGAACAAGAAGATCGCGCGTGCGATGAAGCGTCTTCCTGTTCCCGCGAGTTGGTCCGCAGCGGACGGTCCGCTCTTAACCCCGGGGCGTGAGGTGCACGCCAGCGATCGTGCATCGCACGGAACCGCCGGCTCGCTCGACGGTAGGAATTGCTACCGGAAGCAGCCGCGCGCTCACGCTAATCATGTCAATCTGATCCTTGGTCAATGCCAACAGTGCGGTCGTGGACAGGGCCAAGATACGCCCGTTCCCGCCAAGGAGCTCAATCGCATTGCCTGCAAACTTCTCAATCTGTTCGTTGGTGAGCCCGATTACCCGGCGTCCGGTGCGTTCGAGCCGATGGACGATTTCGTGCCGTCTCCCCGAGTCGGTAATCATGTCGAGCCCGATCATGGCGAAATCGGTCGCGACGCACATCAGCACGTTCGTATGATAGATGTCGAACCCCCTGGGGTCCTTCGCCGAAAACAGTATCGGCTCAAAACTGAAGTGGGCACAGAACCTTTCAAGTGCGATTGGGTCGGTGCGCTCGGATCTCACCGCATAGGCGACCCGATCTATGTGATCGAGCACCATCGAGCCGGTACCTTCCAAGAAGAGGCCGTCCGGCTCAAGGCCAGAATAGTCGATCACCTCTTGCACTCTATATCGGCTCTTCAGCATGTCGATGATATCGCTCCGGCGCTCACGCCGGCGGCTTAAGGCCTTCATCGGATAGATCGCCACGTAACCGCCAGCGTGGGTTGAAAACCAGTTGTTCGGAAACACTGAATCCGGAGCGTCGCTATCCTCGCTCTCGAACAGATGCACCGTTATACCCTGCTGTTGGAGCAACGCAGCGGCGCGGGTGACCTCCGCATAGGCGAGCGGCGACAGATCACCAGTATCATCATTCAATATTTGGAAACGATTGTCGGCCGCAGTCTCGGTATTGACCGTAAAACGATGCGGCCGGACCATGACCACCGCGGAAGGTGCCTGAGCGGAGAATTCTGAACGTGCTACCACGGGAAAGACTCCGATCGGGTCAGTGAGCGCGTTGGAGCATGCCGCAGGGGCCGCTCATGTAGGTCATCGATCATATGGAGGCTCTGGCAACATCATTTCCGGAAAGCCGCTCTCGTACTAGCGTAGCGCCGAAAAGTCCTCGGTTTCGAAGCCGACGCAGTCGAACAGGGGAGTACTCAGATTGGATCGCGCACCAGGGGGCAAGTCATGCAGTGTGCGCCGCCACGCCCACGGCTGAGTTCCGCACCGTCGACAGTAATGACTTCCACACCGGCACGCCTCAACATCGTGTTCGTGTATACGTTGCGTTCGTAGGCAATCACGACGCCCGGCTCGACGGCGATCACATTATTGGCGGAATCCCATTGCTCTCGCTCGGCCGCGGAGTTATCGCCACCGGTCGCGACAGTGCGGAGAGCCCTCAATCCCAGCGCGTCGGCCACCACCGATAAGAACGGTCGAGTCTCCTTGGTGACGTCGAGCACACCCCCAGCGTGGCTCGGTCGCAGCGAAAACGTTTGCAGCACCTCAACAGCCCGCAGGCAAATGGTCACGAGGTCGCGGTCGCAGAAGGTGAAGATCGTGTCAAGATGCATATAGCTGCGATTCCGCGGCATCGGTGCTGCGATGACGCGGGTGACTTCGCCCGTCGTGAACAAGCGGCGCGCCAGAGCCTCGACTGCCTGTGGTGTGGTTCGTTCGCCCATCCCAATCAGCACAACACCGCCGCCGATCGGCATCACATCTCCGCCCTCGAGACTGGAAATGGGGTCAGTCCCATCGGGCAACAGGTAAGTGAAGCTGGCCTCGCGAAACCGCGGATGGAAGCGGTAGACGGCCTCGACATTCGCAGCTTCCGGCTGCCTTGCGGGCCAATACATAGCGTTGACCGAGACACCACCATAGATCCAACAGGAACTGTCACGTATGAAAAGCTGGTTCGGCAATGGCGGCAGGACGAAATCTTCCGGCCCCAGCGTTTGCCCCGTCAGGCTGCGCGGTTCGAACGGCAGTTCCGAAGCCAAAATCCCGCTGACCAGATAGGTGGCGAGTTGATCGGGGGAAATTTCACCGAGCCAGCCCCGCAATTCATCGACCATGTCTTGCCCGACAGCGGAAGCATTGACGCGACGGTCGAGGAGCCAACGGCGCGCTCCCGGCAACGCCATCGTTGTAGAAAGAAGTTCGTCCAACGAGTGAACCAACACGCCACGGTCGCGCAGAGCCTCCACGAACATGTCGTGCTCCTGTTCGGCGCGCTCCACCCAAAGCACGTCGTCGAAGAGAAGGCTCTTGCAGTTCCGCGGTGTGAGACGGTGGAGGCTAAGGCCTGGCCGGTGCACCAGTACTTCTCGCAGCCGGGCGACCTCGGAATGCACACCTAAGCTCATCATGGAAGTTGCATTGCCCTCAGAGCGGCCGAGGGCAATGCCATCGCGCCAAGAGGGCGGTCATGGAGGGATCGGCCGGAACGAAGGCGCTCCCCCCGCTCGTCCCCCACCCAAAAGCTGGGAGAAGAACCTCGTGATAGCGAGGCCCTCAAGCAAATCATCGGTACAGACATCGCATGGCCCTGCTCCTACGCAAACGTCACCGGTTAGAGAGCAAAAGCCATACCGAGCCAAAAAATGGTTTAATTTCAAAATTTTGCCTGTTCCCGGCCGCTTCTGCCTGCTGTTAGGGGCAAAATTTTGTCGGGCTTCTGACATAGAGAAGGCTAACTTTTAATGAGCGTCGCACATCAGTACCCACCCGGTGAAGACCGGTGAAGTCCGGTGAAGCGCTCTTCGACAGGCCGCAGGATTATGCGCCCCGATTCGCTACCAAGCCCAGCGGCGGCATCGACCCCCGGCCGTGGTACCAGGGGACGCGGCCATCAATCTCAACATCAAAAAATGGAAATCGCTACTCGACCTCGACAATCCCAACCACGGCCTGCTGCTGCCGATCCTGATCTACTGCGTCGACAAAAAGGGGAGGCCCGTCCTCGGCAAGCCCAGGCCGGGGCCCGAGACCGCGCACTTCATCGAGCACGAGGCGTACAAAACATCGCCCTCGTCCCGCTATGGCAACCCGGAGTGACGGCTGACCTGTCATACCATAGACGCATCACACGACGATATTGGCGGTGTCTTGGCGCTGCCGCTCTCGCCCACTCTCGGCGAGAGCAACAGCATGCCGATCCTTCGAAACATCCAATCCTACAAAAACTTCGCTATATTCTTCCATGGTTCGTCCTCCTGGCATGAGGATAGGCTCGACGAGCAACCCTCGTTTCAACACTGCCCAGTGTAGGGCGAACCACCTCACAGCCGGCAACCAGCAAGGACATAAGGTCTTACTATATTCGATCGCCCGGGACCGCTTCTTCGCCGCGCGGCAGTGATCGTGCCATGGGATGGCGCTGCCCAGTGCATCCGCGTGCTGCAACAGCCGCACCATCACCCGCACAGCGTCCCATAACAGGCTGCTGTCGCTCGGCTCGTGGACGAGTGCGGCGGTGACGGTGCTGTCCACGCGCACGACCTTGCCGCCGCTTTCCAGCTTCTCTCGCCTGGCGCTTGCCAGCAGTACCTTGTTGATTTCTTCCCAGGTCGGCGCCCGGATCGCGCTGATCGTCTTGTGCAGGACTGATTTCTTTGGGCTCCACCTGTCGTGTTGCCTCACCAAGAATGTTACCCGCTCGCCAGACGTGTGGAATCTGAAGCGAGGGATGGCGCTAGGCTGCTGACCGCCGATGAGCCGCTGCACGGCTTGTTGTCGCCACGCCCTTACTCGCTTCTGCAACGTGTGAAGCTGGCGCAAGCTGTATCGTCCGGGATAACGGACCTGGAACTCGACGAGAAGTTCAAGTGCGGTCTGATCCGGACGCTCTTCAAGGCACCGTGCCATCTCTTCCCAATGGTCCTTAAAGATATCGGGACGTCGACCGCGCGGTTTGTCGTTGAGCCGGCGATACGTCTTCGGCCCAACGACAACACCGCGCGCGCGAGCCGCTTGGCGCCACAGATTGATCCGTCGGACGAGCGTTTTATATTGCTTGCGGGTAAATCGACCTGGAAACTGGACGCACAGCTCTTCGAAGAGCTGCGTGGCGTTGATGTTGGGGAATTCCTCCAATCGGCGGGAAACGATCGGCCACACCATGCGGAGCGCCTGGACGCGGGCTTGGCCAGGCTCGGCGTAGACCGGCTTCGGCTTCTCCTGCATCTTCGCGGCTGTCGCGGCAGGAGTGGGTGGGGTCACCGGTTTGAGCGCCGGCGAGGGACTCGCAATAAGGGTTTGTGTCGAGACCTTTTGTAGACTTCGCAGGTAACGCGGTTTGGCTTCGATGGAGAACGTCGGACGGATCTCGCCCGCGTGCCAGGCGCTCGATTGGCTTGCTACGAACGCGGCCAGGTTGGGCGGCTCCGATGTCGCCGGTGGCGGTGTTTCGCCGTCAGCCAGCGCCGCCAGATAAGCCTGGACAGCTCGCATTTCCTCCAGAAGCTCAGCGGATCGAGGTCGCCGGCGATCTCGCGCAGCTTGCTCTTGGCGGCCATCGGGATAGCCTCCTCCTGCAGGAGACGCTCGCAGGGCGTCTGCGGTGGATGATAGCGCTTGGTCACCTTCGCTCCGTCGCGCTGCTTGGCAGCCAGCTTGAACGAGGGCTGGAAGAAGTTCACGAACAACCGGGATGCCCCGTAGAGGCGCGTGATCGCTCTGGCCGCCGCCAAGCCCTCAAAGCGCCGATAGCCCAAGAGCTTCCGTACAACAGCGCCATTTTTCTGCTCTATCCACGCTTGGTCGTTCTTGCGGTAAGGCCGCCCGCGGGTGAGTTCGATGCCGTGACCAAGGCAATATTCGATCAGCCTGTCGTTGACGAACTCGCTGCCATTATCCACATCCAGCGCTCTCAGGGCAAAGGGCAAGCCCATGCGGATCCGGTCGAGTGTCTCGACACGACCACGAGGGTACCTTCTCGCACCACGATGGGCGCGGCCTCCGTCCATCCGCTCGCGATGTCGGTCAGAACCAGGCTGTGAACGTAGCTGCCGCGGTTGACCTCCCCGCAATGAGCGACCAGGTCCATTTCCATGCTGCCGGGCAGCGGATCATTCCAGTCAGCAAAGGTGCGCATTTTGATGCGCCGCCGTGGCTCCGGCACAACCCTTGGCGGTTTTTTCGTTCGCATGGTGCGCCTTGGCATCTGGAGCAAGCGGTCGATCGTCGCGGCGCTCATCGACAGGATCTTGTGGTGTATCTCCCCCTCGAGCTTCAAATGCCCATTGCGTTCCAGCGCCGGCAATAGAATGGGCAGCAGAGCCTTGAGCCGCTTACCGCAAACGCGATCGGAAGCTTCCCACAACACAATCAAGGCGCCCCGAGCGGCCTCATCATAGAGCGACGGGCGTTGACGGGTTCGGCGGTGCTTCGGCTCAGGGTGGCTGTTCAGGACACGGATTGCGGACTTTTCATGATACCCCGTCGCGGCGATGAACTCCTCCAAGATCCTGCGCTTGTCCTTGGTCGTCGCGGCCGCATAGCGATCCCTGACCGCATTGGCCAGTTCCATGCGCATGGCATGTGTCATCTTCGTCTTCATGATGCCTCCCTGGTGGTGAAGGCATCATGGCGGCATGCGCCTTCACGGGTAACATTTTAGGTGAGGCAACGAATCCGCGCGGTAACATTTTCCTTGAGGCAATGCGACACCACCCCCATGGCAGTCGGGCAAAAGCCCGGAACGAGGCGGAATCCTCCAAGTGAAAGGCCAGTTCCTGATAGCTTAGTTGGCGATGCTGCTTGAGCAGCGCGTAGCGCAGCACAGCCTCCGCCGGCAGGCCCTCGCGGCCGGTCTCCTTGAGACCGTGCCGGCGCAGGTCCCGCGTCACCAGGCTCAAAAGCTCACGATGCTCGCCCAGCCATTGCGACATGGCTTTCAATTGTAAGCGCTCATTTCCCCGCACGTCGACGCCGCCTTTCAACGACGGTCGCTTTCAGATGGACGCGTCCGGGCGGATCAGGCTGCGGCGGTTTTGGCGAAGTTGAAGGGCAGCAGGTCGTCGATATCAGTATCGACAGCGCGTTGAGGCAACTCGGTGAGGACGTGGCGCAGCCACGCTAACGGCTCGACGCCACAGGCGCGGCAGGTCAACATCAGGCTGTAGATGACGGCGCTGGCCCTGGCTCCGTCGACGGTATCGCTGAACAGCCAACTTTTCCGGCCAGTGGTGGTCGGGCGGACATTCTGCCCATATCGAGCAAGAGCTCGTAGTCCATTATCGCTGGCACGCGCTTTATGGGCGTCGTGTGCGGCGGTTTTACGATGAGACGCGGCGGGGTATGGAGACGATCGTCGCTGAAGTGGAGCCTGGGATGGCGCTTTGCTTGCCGGCTTGGATCTTCGATCCGATAATTTGTGCGGTAATGCAGATGGGGGAGCCCTACGTAAACATTGAGGGCCTTACAGATCTATGTCTATTACTTGAGGGACACAGACTCAGGCGAAGTTTCTCAGACGACAGCAACGTCGTCCAGGAGGACCGTCATGAGGAAGCCATTCGACCTGATCTTAACGTCCCGCCCGCCGCGCCAGCTCTGCATTCTACTGGACCCGCCCGAGTTGAAGGGGATCAAGGCCACCGAACGAAGCGCGGTCACCATAAGGTTGGCGCGGATTCTAATGGAAGCCGCCGGCGCGATAACGGCGGAGAACGGCAATGACTGACGTAGATAGTTCGCCCTGAAAAACTCGTGGACCCGTTGCGTTGCAGGGATTCCCATCGGGTTTGAAGTATTGGAGAATGCCGGAAACCACCTTTGATCCCGTCGTTTTCCGGTGTTTTTGCAATGCTGCCAGTCCGTCCGTCGTCCGGTAAGAATGATTTGTTCCGCGAGCGCCTCGATGCCATCATCAATCCGCGCCATCCGCTGGTCCGGTTGTCGGCATTGATGCCGTGGTCGCGCTTTGACGAAGCGTTTGGCGGGTTTTATCGCCCGGTCGGCAGGCCGGCCAAGCCGACCCGGCTGATGGTCGGTCAGCATTACCTCAAGCACGTCCACGATCTGTCCGACGAAGAAGTGGTGGAGCGTTGGGTGGAAAATCCTTATTGGCAATTTTTCTGCGGCTTCGAGTTCTTCCAGCACGAGCCGCCGATCGATGCCAGCACTATGACGCGCTGGCGCAAGCGGATCGGGCCCGAGGGGCTGGAGGAAATGCTGAAGGCAAGCGTCGATGTCGCACTCGAGACGGGGACTGCGAAGCCCGGTTCGCTGGAGCGGATCACCGTCGATACGACGGTGCAGCCGAAGGCGATCGCCCATCCGACCGACAGCCGGCTCTACCTCAAGGCAATCCAGGTCCTGGTGCGTCAGGCCAAGCGGTACGGCATCGTGCTCAGGCAGAGCCACATGCGGCTGGCCAAGGCAGCGGCGGTGCGGGCGGGCCGCTATGCGCATGCCCGGCAGTTCCGCCGGATGCGTCGCGAACTCAAGCGCCTTCGCACCTATCTCGGCCGGGTGTTCCGCGACGTCGGCCGCAAGATCGCCGGCAATGCCGAACTCGAGGCCAGATTTGCCCGGTTGCTCGGGCTCGTCGAGCGGCTCTTGGCGCAGAAGCCGAAGGACAGGAACAAGGTCTACTCCCTGCACGCGCCCGAGGTGGTCTGCATTGCGAAGGGCAAAGCCCGCAACCCCTACGAATTCGGCTGCAAGGTCGGGATCGCGGCAACCAACCGCGAGTGCTGGCGGCCAAGGCGTTCGAGGGCAATCCGTATGATGGCCACACGCTTGCAGCAACGGTCGATCAGGCGGCGTCGATCCGGACCGCATCTACGTCGACAAGGGCTATCGCGGCCACGACTATGCCGGCTCGGGATCGGTGATGATCGCCGGCCGCAAGCGTGGCCTGACGGCCACCATGTGTCGGGAACTGAAACGACGATCGGCCATCGAGGCCACCATCGGTCACATGAAGACCGACGGCCGACTGGACCGCAACTTCCTCCTCGGCCATGCTGGCGATGCGATCAATGCGCTGCTCGTCGCCGAAGGCCAAAATCTGCGCCTGATCCTCACGGTTCTCGCTCTTTGGCTTGCCTGGTGCCTGCAAGCACTCCAGCCGAAAACGGCGAAATCGGATGCTTCCACCCGTCTTCACGGGTTCGGGATATCAACGCCTTAGCCGTTATTCAGGGCCGACTAGATATTTTGCCTCCTTCGATATTGAAGCGCAAGGCCGTGGTTTATGTTCGCCAATCGACTCAAACCCAGGTCCAACACAACCTTGAGAGCCAGCGGCGGCAGTATGAGCTGGCCGATGAGGCCCGCCGGCGCTCAGCGTTGGCCGCCTTTGCGGCGCTCAGCCGGGCTTCGCACTCTTGAACGCGGCGTAGGGTCGCCTCCCAGTTCTTCTCGAGCGGCGCTTACGGCGGAGAGGCTGTGCATGGAAGGTCGGGCAGAGCAACAGCGGATGATCGAGCTGGAGCTTCAACAAGCCCGTTATGATGGCAAGTCCGCAAGTGACGATGCGCACCCGCCAGCAGTTGCTACGGTCGCTGGTCAACGAGATCACGGCCAATATTGATGACGTTGCCCGTGAGATTGTTCTGACCATCCATTGGAAGGGCGGTCAGCACTCGGAGGTTCGACTGCATAAACCCAGCTCCGGAGAACATGAATGCCGCACTTCCGATGACGCGATCGCCGTGATTACCAGCATGGCCGCTCGATGGTCGGACGAGGATATCGCCGCCACGCTGAACAGAATGCGGATGCCGACGACACAAGGGAAGACTTGGACAGCGAAGCGCGTGAGTTCTATACGGCGCGTGCGCGATATCCACGCCTATCGTTCGGCGGAGAAGAACGGCACATGGCTCACTCTGCGCGAGGCCGCACAACACTGCGGGGTCACAAGTCACCGGATCCGGCGCTTGATCGAAGCTAAAGTCCTTCCCGCAGAACAGGTCGTTCCCGGCGCTCCTTACCAAATCCTCGCCGCCGATCTTAACTCTGACGCCGTAGTTCGTGCGATGGGGCGTAACGGTGGCCCGTGTCACCTCGAAGCGCAAAATCAAATCCCAATGTTTCCAAACACTTGAGAAGGAGGTGTACAATGAATCAGACATCGCAAGGTCATACTCGACGCGCTCGCGCGGCAGGTTTTCCGGCAAGGCCTTGCGGCCGCGCTTCTTTCCCGTCGCCCCTTCGCTCGCCGGCAAGCCCGTGTCCGGCAGGACAACGACATCGCCATCTTCGCTGTCGGCGGCGTCCTCATCCGCGGCCTGTTCGGCTTCATTGAAGAGGCGGTCAATGTGCTTTTCGCTCTTCGGCGCAAAACGATGCAGTCGTGCAAGCGCCAGCTCTTCCTCGAGGTTGACGACGCGTTCGGCGAGTTGACGGTTCTGCGCCTGCAGCCAATCGAGCGTCACAGTGTAGAGAAAGCGCAGCGCCGCAATGGCGGTGTGAATCGAGCCGGGCGACAGCTTCTTCTCGTTGACCAGATAGACCTGATAGGTCCGAATGTCCTCGCGCCCGAGCAAGTCCGGCGACTTACCGAAGTGGCGAGCGAACAGCGACACCTGTTGCAGATACGACAGCTGGGTGTTGAGCGCGAAGTTGCGCACCTGCATGTCCTCGCTCATGCGCTGGCGAAGTTGGGTCATGACAAACTCCTCCTTTGTCTGATGGAATGGGCTGCAAGCAGCCACTCCATCAGACAAAGCGAGAGCTTCTTGTGGACTCATGACCAGCGCGACAGACGACGCGATCAACACCACGCCGGCGGCCCAGACCTTCCTTGCCGCTCCGCGATCGCGGAGCGCCTTAGTCCTATATCCCTTATGTTAAATTGGCCACGAGGCATGCGAACTCGCCTTGGGTTGTTCGCGGCGACAACGTTTGGATGGAGTTGAAGCCGCATTCGTTCGCCATACGCTTCTTGCCGCCGACAGCTCACCCCATGCGCTCAGAAGCGAAGCTTCCCGGGCTTGCCGGAAAGACAACGGTTCGGTTGCCGTTGATGAAAGTGCGGTGGTGTATATGTGCATGTATGGCGCGTGCAAGAACCTGGCTTTCGACGTCACGGCCGATCGAAACATAATCGTCGGGGCTCTGCGCATGGGTAATGCGGGCGGTTTCTTGCTCAATGATTGGACCTTCGTCGAGATCGGCGGTGACATAATGCGCGGTTGCGCCGATGAGCTTGACGCCTCGCTCGTAGGCCTGCTTGTACGGGTTGGCGCCTTTGAACGAGGGCAGGAAGGAGTGGTGGATGTTAATAATGCGGCCCGACATCTTCTTGCACATGGCATCGGAAAGAACCTGCATGTAGCGGGCAAGCACGATCAGTTCCGTGCCGGTCTGCTCGACGATATCGAGCATCTGGGCTTCAGCCTGCGGCCTGTTCTCCTTGCTCACCTTGATGTGGTGGAAGGGAACGTCGTGGTTGACCACGACCTTCTGGTATTCGAAATGGTTGGAGACGACGCCAACAATGTCGATCGGCAGGGCGCCGATCTTCCAGCGGTAGAGCAGATCGTTGAGGCAATGACCGAAGCGCGACACCATCAGCAGCACCTTCATGCGCTTGGTGGGATCGTGGATCTCAGTATCCATCGCGAACTCCTCGGCGATCGGCTTAAGGCCTTTCACCACGTCGGCCTGGCCGACACCCTCCTCGGAGATGAAGGAGACGCGCATAAAAAACTTGCCCGTGTCGAGATCGTCGAACTGGGAACTATCGACAATGTTGCAGCCCTGGCCGGCCAGGAAAGTCGCAATCACCGCTACGATACCGCGAGTCGATTTGCATGAAACAGTGAGTACATAGTGCGTCATTTTAAGTTCACCTTTCTCATTACCGGGCAGACCTTCCTTCGGACGGAGTGATACCCTAGGCGTACCCGTTCACCGCTTCGATCTAGAACCATCGGGCGAGTTGATCACAAGAGTGGCTCCGGCACTGGAAAACCTCCTCGTTCCGAGCCGGAAGATCTGGGACGATAGATGCCGAGACGGCATTTGGGGTCAGCAACCCAATGCCCAGGCCGCTCATCGCGATGGGCCGCGGATTCTCCCCAATCCAGCAACTAATAGGGACGGCACTACAGGCACACGGCGGGAATTCATGAGATCTGGATAGGCAGGCCGGGAGCGTCCAATGGGTTTCAGGCCAATCGGCCTGCGGCTCTTGCCAACTCTGTCGGCCCGGCTTTGCCAAGCGGTGTCATTGACCATGCCGATGCCAGGGGTGCCCCCAGAGGCGGGGCTCCTGCGCGCGGACAGCCTATACGGAGACCAGCCCAAGTTTCATCTCCGGCCAAGTGTCCGTTATTCTATAGCCAGTGGGGTATGGATCGTCTTCCTCGAGAATGTAAGAGCATTTGGCGGTGACCCATGCACGGCCGCTGACTGCCGAAATGATGGCGCTATTGCGGCCCACTTGTGTAGTAGCGATGATTTCCGCAGTGAATATGGAATCAATGAGCGACTTGTGAGTGAACCGCTCTCCCTCTTCAATCTCGCCCTTGGCATACATCACAGCTAGGCGCGCACTGGTTCCTGTGCCGCATGGGCAACGATCCACACGCCCCGGCGAAACGATCACCGCGTTCTTCGACTCCATTCCCGCGTCAGAACGCTTGATCGGGTTCACGAACATCGTTTGTGTAATGCCGGGCAACTCGGGGTTCATCGGATGGGACACAGGAATTTGCGCGGCTGCTGCTGCCTTTATTTCCTGTCCCAAGTCGCTGAGCCGACGCCCCTCGGATGCATGAAGATCGAAACCAAACTGCTGGGCGGAAACGATAACATACGTCATGCCGCCATAGCCAACGTCCACGATCACTTCGCCAAAGCCCGGAAGTTCAATGCTCCGGTTCAGGCAGTAAGCGAAAGCCGGTTGATTGATGAACCGAACCGGGCCGACTTTCCCATCTGAGGTATCGCACTCGATCTCGATGAGCCCAGCAGGTGCTTCAAGTTTGAACCGGGTGACCGGTCCGGTGATCGGAACCATACCAGTCTTCAACATCGTGGTTGCCACACTAATCGTGTTGCCGCCGCTCATTTCGGGATACTCTTCGGCCTCGGCGATGATGTAGGCAGCTATTGCTTCAGGATGTTCTGAAGGAACAATGAAGTTAACGCATTGGATCATGCCGCCACGGGGTTCGCGTAGAAAGAATAAGCGTATGTCGTCATGGTGATCACGAAAGAACTTCATTTTTTCAAACGCAGTTCCCTCAGGCAATGCAGGCAGCCCGGAGATAACAACTTTCTCCACATCCCCTTCGCAGTGGCAGTCATATGCGGTGAAGGATGTTTTAACCGGCATCTTATAGCCCTTGGAGTTGGACATATTGAGCCATCCCATCTCAGCGCCAATCGCCAGCTTCGTTATGGGGGAGTTATGAGCTGTCATTCCCAACACATTGACCCGCGAAACCTACTGCAGTCGATGTCAGATGTCAGTAGTAGCTAGCAACCGGTTCTCCCAGAACCTCCAGCCTAGGCACAACGCCCAAGCCAGGCGTTTTAGGTGCGACTACACGGCCATCGATAACTTCAAATTCGGCGTCAGCGGTTTGACGAGACACGAGTTTCCGGCAATCAAATACACAGCGCAAGTACCGTTCTGGGAAGGTCTGGCCCAAATGTACAGTTGCGGCGAACGCAATTTCCGATCCTACTGTATCCATGACACTCACTGTGTAACCCGCCGCAATGCCAATATCACGGTGTCGGCGCCCTTTGGTCAGCCCGCCATTTTTAGAGATCTTGATGCCGAATCCCTCTGCGGCATCGTCTGCAACTAATTGGAGGACTGACGCGTCGCTAACTGCAAGTTCATCGAAAATCAGAGGAATGTCGGAGCGACGGCGTAGCGAGAGGCACTCGCGCCAAGTCGCACAGGGTTGTTCAAGCACGAAATCAAGGCCATCCGGCAACAGCCGAAGCATCCGAAGGGCCGTCTCAACCGTCATCCCACCGTTCGCATCGACGATAAAGTACTCACCAGGTCTTTTGTCGGCGAGTGATGCAGCAATTCGCGCCGCGTCGTCTGCAGGCTCTCCTCCAATCTTAACAGAATGGCCGACATAGCCTAACGCCCGATGCTCTGCGACTCGTCGGCGCATGTCCTCGGGTTCGTCCATATAAATACCGGAAATGACTGGCATTTTGACGTCTGTACTGCCTCCCAAGAGTTCGCATACTGGTAGGCCAACAGATTTGCCGAACAGATCCCAACAAGCGACGTCGAGCGCTGTTTTCGCATGCTCATGGCCGACGAGAGCTGTGTCCATCGCATCATTGATTCGATCAACGCGTCTCGGGTCCAGGCCAATCACCTGCGGCGCGATCTCGGCGATACCAGATCGAACACCCAGCGCATGAGCCGCAACGTAGTTTGGACCGAATGGCGTGCTTTCACCCCATCCTTCAAGCCCAGTCTGCGTTGTTATGCGCACAATCGTCGCATCGAAGGACGTGTACTCGCGCCCGCCCGACAATCGATAGACACCACCCGAATAGGGCAAGTCCACTTGAAAGACATCAATTCTTGCAATCTTCAGTTCGGACATCTTTACGTCTCTTTCTCTATTCGGGAAGGACGAGTACGAGTTTCCCACTGATAGTCTTCGACAAAAACTCTTGCTGAGCTTTCACAATGTCTTTTAGCGGGTAGGTTTTGCCGACGAAGGGGCGTATCTCGTTTTTTTCGATGTACGACACGAGGTTGTCGAAAACGACTTCGTCGTACAATGTGCAGCCAAAAAAGGTGAGATCTTTCAGATACAGGGTACGGACATCAAGTTCGACAATGGGACCCGCGATGGCCCCAGCGACGGCGTATCGGCCGCCTTTCTTTAAGACGTCAAGGAGATCGGCAAAAGCGGGGCCGGCAGCGACGTCGATGACAACATCGACGGCCTCTTTGCCGAGGTGTTTGACTAAACTGTCCCCGCGCGCCACTACCCGATCGGCGCCCAGATCTCGGATTTGCTCCGCCTTGCTCAAGCCTGCGACCGCGGTCACAACAGCTCCCCGCCGTTTTGCCAGTTGGACTGCAGCGGATCCGACCCCACCCGATGCGCCTGTGATGACGACATGCTCACCTTGCTTCACTACGGCACGATGCAGCATTCCCTCAGCTGTTGAATAAGAGCATGGCACTGATGCGAGTTCGACGTCGCTCCAGTCGCAGTTGACCGAATGGGTCTCGCGTGAGGGAGCTTTCGTAAACTGTGCGAAAGCCCCGTCGCATTCCGAGCCTAACGCCCAGTGTTCCATTGGCCGGTAGTCGACGTAAGACCGAAGCATGTTTCGTACGATGACGCGTTCACCAATACGGCCCTGGTCCACGTCATCTCCGACGGCGACAATACGACCACAACAGTCAATACCCTGAATTCGCGGGAAGGACATCGGAGCGCCGGCCCATGTTGCGTCGGCATCCTGAAAACTTTCGAAGCCTTGCGCTCCACCCTCCTCGGTGCCGCTTTTAACGCCCTTCGAATACCAACCGATCCGCGTGTTGATATCAGTGTTGTTGATCCCCGCGGCAGCGACTTTGATCAGAACTTCACCCCGTCCGGGCACCGGAACTGGGATGTCATCACGATACACCAGCTTGTCGAAACCGCCGTGTCCTACAAGAAGCACCCCAGTCATCGCTTTTGGAATTGCAACGGGTGAGCCGACCGATGATCTCTCGATCTCCCTTTTCATGGCCGAGCTGTCCTTTCAGTACTTTACGGAGCCGGTAACAGACAAAAAGGGCGCTAAGACGCGCTGAGTGCCCTAGCGCTGCCGATTTGGATCGGCAGCGGCTGTCAGGCATTGGCTCGGCTCGCGCTCCAATCCACTATACGCTGGCGGTTTAATCGGGCCTTGAGCCTTTTACTGCGCTGCCTTGGCTTGACGGATCCAATCGTCCCACTTCGCTTTATTTTTCGAGAGCCACTCCGAGGCATGCTGTTTGATCTGATCGTTGGATTTCTCGCCATCGTGGATCCGCAAAGCTTCCGCATTCAGGTCCTCGAGAGGAATTGTCAGCAGCTCAAAGAATTTTTTCGCGGAAGGGTTCTCGTTCACGAATTTCGTCGATGCAGCAATTCCCAGGTCGATCTTCGAGAACCCAACGTTCCCAACGCCGGGAAATGTGGTGTTCGCAGTTTGACCGTCCGGCAAGTCCGTCTTCTTCACGTTAAGCCAAACAACATCTCTGCCAGGCTGCAACACACTTGAAAGCCAGTAAGGGGTCCAAGTGTAATAAAGTGTCGGCTTACCCTCTTTGATGCGTTGGACTGCGTCTGGTATAATTGCAAAATAACTTCCCTGCTTGTGCGAGACAGTATCGCGCAGCCCGTACGCGTCAAGATGATGTTCAATGACACGTTCGCATCCCCATCCCGGATCGCACCCAAAGAGGTCTGCTTTACCATCACCATCAATATCGAACAATTTGGCCTTCTCAGGATCCTTAAGATCTTCCAAATACTTAATCCCGGTAGCATCAGCAGTCTTCTTGTCGATCAGATAGCCCTGAAGTGCGTCTTTGGCATAAGGCCCGAGGGTAGTTATAACATCTGCTCCGCCGTTTTCTTTTATGAAAGCGTTATGCAGCGGGTTTGCATAGGCTGAATAAAATGTAGCGTCACCTTGTTTAATGGCAACGTACGCCACTTCAATATTCAGTGGAGCGGGATCAGCAACGTCATACCCAAGTTCTCGTAGGCCCTCATCAATAATATAGGTTTGCATGAGTTCTTCAGGCGCGGCGGACCAAGCGGGTATGACCCGCTCACCTGCGAAAGCAGATGGTGAGACTAAAAGTGAACTAAGCAAGATAGAACGCAAGATCGATTTCATATGTATGCTCCCATTGTTTTGTGCGGCCTGGAAAGGTTGGCTTTGGCCGTTTTTCGTGACCATTTCCCACATAAACGTATAGGGGGCGGGTGCCGGTACTTCAAATGAGTATTTCTTAGTCCGGCGCATAACCATGAGTCATGACTGCGGTTCGGCTTCATCTCGCACCGCGCTAGCCCTGCCGGGCGTTCCAAGGTCTTGGGCGACTCCACGTCCGGCGCTAAAAACTGCGCCAGCCATCAGCGGTGTTTCAGGGCGTCGTTGACGTCAGCTAGTCCGTCATGATTCTCGCTTATCCTCGGCCACATCTCACTCATCTCGGCGGCTGTAGGGTGAGGTTAGGTCGCTGGTCGGCGCAAAGGACTCCGCCGGTTATAGACAACTTCAGCAAGACCCGGCGACTACCGGGCCTGGATCGGGGGCATCCGCGACCCCGAGGACATCCGCCTTCTTCTCGAAAACCTGTCCTATTCCTATCGGAGAGCAAAGATTGCCGTCCTCGAGGAGGAACTGGCGGCGCAAGGTGAGCGGTTCGACAGCACCGTCTCGGCCGTCGGTCTTGCCAGGAAGGATGATCCCGAACGCGCCCACACCGTCCTGATTGCCGACTTGCTGGGCCTGCGCCTTGGCGAGAACAACATACCGGACAGCAGCGAGATCGCAGCCTACATCTTTGAAAAGGGAGGCAAGTTCCACCTCGGTCCGCTGCAAGATCGGAATGCCCTGCAAAGAGGAAAAATCCACTTTTTCTATCAGCCAGGATTGAGCACGGAAGCTGAGATTCTGGGCTGTACCGCCCGTGGCGAGTACGATGCCCTCATCACAGCGGCCACCTTCATTCCCAAGCAGTCCGTGTTTGCGCATGGTGGCGTCAGGATTGGCGCCGGCACCGGCGATATGGGCTCGAGCTCGTGGGGTGGCCCTGACGGCGACGGTGGCGTCGCGCCGCTGATGAACACACCGGGTATCAATAGCCGCGCAACGGCTCAGATGGCGATGAAGGCGCTCCTCAAGGTCGTTCCGAACCTACCCGTCGGCGAGTTGCATGAAAGGACCGTCGCCGGGAATTTCGACACTGGGCGCGACCTGAAGGATTTCCCGACCGCAAAGCTTGAAGGGCAGAAGCTGGCTGTCCTGGGATACGGCAATATCGGCAGGGAGGTTGCCAAACTGGCATCGGCCTTTGGTATGCTCGTTTGCATCTATGCCCGGGAGCGCCATCGCGGCTGGGTCGAAGCCGAGGGCTTCGAATATGCCGATAGTCCGATCAAAGCGGCGACGGATGCAACGTCCTCTCGGTTCACGTTGGTCTTGGTCGCCTCGACACCTCTACGGGCAAGTTCAGCAATGCTGGTCTGGTGAACCATGAGGTTCTGTCGAGGCTGGCCGATGGTGCGGTGCTTATCAACTATGATCGCGACGAAGTTATCGACATCGATGCACTCGACGCCGCCGTTGCTGTCGGGCAAGGTCAGCCATGTGGCGGTCGATGCCGATATCTTCAGCGACGGGAACCATGGCACGTTGAGAGGGCCGCTTACTCCCTATCTGCCTTTGAACAAGCGGTATCCTGGCAGACTTGAGCTCCTTCCGCACGTCGCTGCCGACACCGACCACCCTACCCGCGTCGCAGGCGCCAAGCAGGCTGTTGACCAGATCTTCGATGCAATCCAGTTCAAGGTGATGCGGAATTTGAAAGGCACGCTGCCGGAGGGATATGTTGACTTGGGCTCAACCGTTCCCGCCGGCATCGGCAAGTCGACCTCAGCCAGCCTTGACGCCCTTGCAGATCAGTCGGAACAGTGGAAGGCGCTGCGTCAGCTCTCCGAACGGATCGCTGCGGTCATCGGCGGGATTGATGCGACACCGGATTAGCAGCGGCGGCGAGCCTGGTCCGCAGGTATCACAGCGGCCTGGCACTGGATCTGCTCAACCACCGCCGCATCCTCGACGAAGCAGGCTATTTGCTCCAGCGGTCGCTTGATGTCCGACGTATCGCAACGGTGGGTTTCCAGTTCCTAGTTCGATCATGCGTAGGTACTGACGGATGCTGCGGCGGGGTGGTTCGAGCCTGCCATCCATCCACTGAATCTCGGCGAACGGTTTGCCTACCAGCTGGCCCGATGAGCAGCGTCACCAAAGAAGTCATGCGGCAGATCACTTTTTTGCATGACTGCCGTAGCTATACGCTGGGCTATCTATAGTAATTAGGCGGCCAGCATAAGGCTGTTTCGTCGCTACCTGCGTTCCTATGAGAAAGATACCATGTCTCTCACTCAGCTGTCCGAACACCTTTGGGTATTTCGAGATACGTGTAACGTTTACGTTCTGAAAAGCGGTCGAGAATGCTTGCTAATCGACGCCGGGTCCGGGGCGATTTTGCAGCATCTTCACACAATCGGCACCGATCGAGTCAACTGGGTTCTGCATACCCATCATCACAGGGATCAGTGCTGGGGTACATCTCTTATACAGAGCACAGGGGCACAAATTGCAGTGCCGGAATATGAACGTCACCTATTCGAAAATGTCGAGGCTCACTGGCAGGCAAAACGCATCTATGACAACTACAATGACGGCAGTACATTCTTTTCTCTGGGAGAAAATATTACGGTCGATGCCGTGCTTCAGGACTACGGAACTTTTCTCTGGCGGGGATACGAGCTCCGTGTATTGCCGGCTAAAGGTCATACGTACGGCATGGTCAGCCTGATCGCGGACATCGATGGACAGAAAGTTGCCTTCACAGGCGACCTGATGTCGAAAGGAGGACGGCTCTACCAGCTTCACGCGATGGAATATGGTTATAGCGATCTCCTAGGCATTGAATTTACGATGCAATCAATTCTCGCCTTAAAAAAGGAAAACGTACAGAAAGCGTATCCGTCGCACGGAGACCCCATCAGTGAGGTGAAGTCCGACATCGAAAAGCTTGAATCACGGCTCGAAACACTTTCAGGTGTAGGTGGCCTTTGCACAACCGGTCTAAACAGAAAGTTCGACGAAAAGCAGACCATTCGTGAGAGCAAGCTGCTACCGATATCAGAGCATTTGTTGTGGGCCGGGCCATATACCTGTTCAAACTTTTACGTTGTGCTGAGTGGGGATGGTCACGCAATGCTCATCGACTATGGGCTCGCGTCAGTCGGACACTTGCATTGGGAAGCAGACTCCGATGGCATACAGGCGCTTCGGTTCATTGAACATCATATCGATCAGCTGCGCGACGATTATGGAGTCCGCAATATCGAACTCGTGATTCCCACGCATATTCATGACGATCATGTCTGTGGAATACCATTCCTTCAGCAACATTTCGGGACGAAGTGCTGGGCTCTCGATTGTGTTGCCGATGTCATCAGCGATCCCGCTGCGTGGGCAAGTACGCCATGCTGCTTCCATAAACCCATAGCAGTGGAGCGTGTTCTGCGTGATGGAGAAGCATTCCAATGGAGAGGCTTCGACTTTGAGGTTCACCATGCCCCAGGTCAAACGGAGTACCACGCGTTAATTGTGGGCATCATCGACGGAAAACGGGTCGCTTTTGGGGGGGATAATCTGTTCCTTCTCAACCGTGGCACTGGAGCGATTGACCGCGCGACTGCCTTCCAGACCACAGTCATGCGCAATAGCTTTCAATTGGACATGCATCGACGCTGCGCCAGTCTGCTAAAAGCGACGAAGTTTGATCTACTATGCCCAGGCCACGGAGAGATGATTACCATGGATCAGCGGAGGTTTGACGAGTACACGGATTACATTCAACGTAAAGAAACAGCCTTCCGTAATATAGTTGATGAACCCGCAGACCATTATATCGATCTGTTCTGGGTACGAATGCTGCCCTATCTCTCGGAAGTCAGGCCTAGCAGCTGCGTGAATTTCACACTCAAGATTCGTAACAATCTGGAACGGACTGCCGTCTACGGCGCTCGGCTTATAACGGCGCATGGTTGGACATCGGATGGTGGATTTGAAAGCCTCCCGCTTCAACCAGGGGAACGAGGCGAGATATTTCTGAGGGCTACGTCGCCTTCCGAGGTCGACCCAAGGCGAAGACTTGTCACAGCGGAGATCCTTATTGATGGAGTATCGCAGGGGCCTGTTTCCGAAGCGCTCGTATCCACGGTACTGAATTAGTCTGCACCGTAATCGGACGGGGCTTGCCATCGGACCACGTTCCCGGGGCGCAATACCCATCGCATCGGCTACGCCATCAATCAGCTATTCGCAAGCGCATTGAAGAGACAGTCGGCTGGATCGAGACCGTCGCCGGTTTCGCGGCATGAATGCGGATTGCCGGATCACCCGAAGCTGAAGGACATCAACGTCCGCGAGGCGATCCAATGGGCGATTAGTGTGCCGTAGATCTTGGATGCTCCCTACGCAGGCCGTGCACAGGTGGAAACGGTCTGATTGCTCCAAGGCGTGTCCCCTCGTAATTAAATCTCGTCTCGCGCATCCGTCTGGCCTTCGCCGCCGCCTGTCCCGAGGAAGTGTTCCGTCGCCAGCAATCTGCTGCCGGCAGAACCATGACCGCTGGGGCAGCCGGTATCGCCGAACCATACAGCTTCCACTCTCCAGCGCGCTCACCAGTCCAGACACAGCCGCGGTGAAAAGACGCCGCGCCGCTACCTGTCCACCGCTTAGCAGCAAACAAACGCGGATGCGTCATGAATAAATGAATAAGACGGGCTTCTGTAACGGGCCTCGACTTGTCAATCCCTCGTAACTTCGTCCGCTGCCGGGGTCTTGCTTCTGTCCGCAGTCGGCGCTTTGGCCGCTGCCTGATGGGATCTGATCGGGATCGGCTGGCCAATCTAGGGACGCGCAGTCATCAAACGAGCTGCTCCCGTCTTAGCGGCCTAACCGGGTCCACCGTCCTGGCAAGGGACGTCGTAACGGCAGGAACTGGTGTCGATGCCCGCCGTGTTCCTCCTTATCCTTATCCTCTTATCGAACGCTTCACGACACGACTGCCGAAGGACGGCCTGTCGGCAGAAAGCGCTCAGCGCTGCGCATCATCTGGTGCAGAACCACCGCCAGCTTGCGCGCAAGTGCAACCTTGGCCTTTCGCATCCCGGCCCGCTTCGCCACCGCAAGCGCCCAGGACTTCAAGGCCGAGCCCTTGACCGGTCGCGTCAGCATCACGTTGGCCGCCTCGTAGAGCGCCACACGCACCCCATGGTCGCCGACCTTGGAGATGCGCCCCGTCACCTTGGCGTCAGGCCGAAATGGGCGCCCACCATCCGGGACGAGCGAAACCGCGACGGATCGTCGATGGCCGCCGAAAATGTCAGCGCTACCAAAGCCCCGACCCCCGGCACGCCCATCAGGTTGCGCACCTGCGCATCGCGACGTGCCAACCCGACAAGACGCTTCTCGATCGTCTTGAACTCGCACAGCAGCACGGCTCGGGTCTTGAGAAGAGCCTCGGCAATCTGCTCCAGCGTGTCATGATGGGCGACCAGTTCGCGAACCCGCCGCTCAAAGGTCTTCGGCGCCGTCGGGCCGACCTTCAGGCCAAAGCCGCGCAAGACCCCGCGGATGCTCATCTCGACATCGTGCCGCTTCGACTGCAGGAGCTTGCGCGTGGTCAGCAGGGCGCGGACTTCCTGTGCTGGCAGTGACTTGCAATGCACGGGGCGGAACCAGCCAAGCCGCATGAGCTGTGCGATGCCGCGCGCATCCTTGCGATCCGTCTTCACCGGCATCGCCTTGAAGGCGTCGCGCACGTGGCGCGTCTCGAGAAGCTCCACTGCCAGGCCGGACGCCTGCAGCCCAGCAAATAGCCATTGCGACAGCGGGCCTGCCTCCAGGCCAATCCGCGCAAGCGGCACTTCGAGCGCCGCAAACCAGTCGATCAGCGCCTCCGGCTCGCTCGCCACCTTCGCTTCCCGCACGATCTTGCCCTGCCCATCAACCACGCAGACACTTGAGCATTCCAATGACACATCAATCCCGGCATAATAATCCACGGTCGTCTCTCCTTGATGTTTGGCGCTGGCTTCGGCCATAACGCCGTTCACACCATCATTGTGAGGGACGACCGCCTCGACCGAAAGTCTGGCCGCGGCGCCAGAGGCCCGTTACCCCATCTAGCAGCGAGCGAACGCCAAATTCCGCACGCTCATCAACACATGGATTAGGGAAATACGGATCGCCACGTATCTGAAATACGGGTCGTATGTATCTCTTTGGGATTGGTTAGCGGTCCACCTGTGCTATCTCCGTCAACACGATGATCGCTTGGAAAGATAACGAAACCACATGAGGACGAATGTGCCTGCGATGCGGCAATCTCGAACCCTAGGTTGCACCAAACTCGAAATATTTCTCGGAGCATGCGGAGCCTCCTATATACGGCAAGTGAAATTTACCAGTTTCGGTGGCTAAGCACTGAAGGGCGCAATACCGGCAGTCATTTGCTGGCTGGCAGGGAACCTGCAACAGCCTTGCTCAACGAAATTGCCGCACCACTAAGACAGATTACCAAACCTCCAAGCTTTGATGGCGTAATCAGTTCGCCGAAGAAGGCCCAGGTGGCGGCTATTGTGACCACAGGGGTGAGATACAGCACCGTTCCGACGTGAACGGCGGATGATCGCCGCAGACACAAATAATACAAGCCGTATGCGCCCAAGGTTGAGAATAGTATGAACCAGCCAACTGCCAACCAGAATGTCAGATCCTGGAAAGGTGGGCTCAGACCGACGTCGGCCATAGCGAAAGGCAGGAACAAGGCCGCGGCGAAACTGCTCTGAATGCCTATGGCGGGTAGAATTGGAGTTGCATCCTTAGAAACCTTGGCGATTAATGTTGCAGCCACCATGCCGGCTGTCCCCAGTAGCGTTAATAAGTATGCAACCCCGGGGGCCGAAAGCCCGCCATATCCGCCGGCGATCGTGACGCCGATGAACGCAATAGAGAGGCCTATCCATTCGCGGGCGGTGACGCGTTCGCACAAAAAAGGACCTGCCACCGCGGCAGTCAGGAGAGGTTGGAGGGCGTAGATGATAGACACTGTGCCCGCCGCCATACCCATATCGATTGCTACAATTGCGCAACCGATCTGGAGAAACATGCCGCAAATACCCAGTAGCCCATTGACCCAAAGCGAGCGCATGCCGGCCGCGAAGGTGTGGCGGATGGATGCTGGCATCAGCACCAACGATATCAGGAGGAAGCGCCAGAAGAGGACAAGAACGACCGACTCGGTCTCCGCAGCAAGCTTTGCGCCGATATAACCGGAACTCCACATCGCCACGAGTCCGAAGTCCAACAAAAGAAAAGGATGCCGAAGTTTCATAATTACGTCGTTTTGCAGCAGGAGAAATGGAGCGCCGGACATGAGCGTGGAGCTATGGGGATGGCGGAGTTAGGTTCACATTCGCAGCAAAGAGCGAATTCAGCCGCGAAAGACGTCTATTCGCGTCCTGCGCGCCATTCTCTGTAAGCCAAGTTCAAGCGTGCCCCCACATCGGTTAAGGGACGTGGGGGCAATCTCTGAGGTTTCTCGTAAGCGGTGAATATATCGCCGAGCTTGGACTGATGTCCGACCAAAAGCTCAGCCGCAGCGATGCCTGCGGCAGTGGCCTTGGTCCCACCTATTCCGTTGCATGCACAGGCGGCGAAAATACCCTCTTCCAGCTCGCCGAACAGTGGCACCGAGTTCCGCGTCAGCGCCATTGCACCTGCCCAACGGTACTGCATCGTCAAATGCCGCTGTTCGGGAAAACGGTCCGCGAACTTGCGGTCATGGAGGTCGCCTGCACTCTTGATCGAGCTTTCGCCCACTTCGATGTTTGGATGGTAGGTGTAGCGTGAGCGTATAAGAATTCGGTCGCCATCTACCCCATTTATACGCCGCACCGTGGTACCCATTGGCGCGGCAGGGGTCGCCCCCCATTTCCGGGTTCCGCCGAGGGCGGACGGAGCGAACGCCTCGGTGAGCGAGGCGTAAGTGAAGACATGCAGAAGTTCACCGCTTCCGAACCCGAAGCTCTCCGCGTGGCCATTAGTCGCCAGGATCACCCGGGCGGCCCTCACCTCGCCTTTGCGCGTCTTCACCGTGCAACCGCTCGACGAAGTTTGGATTGACAGGGCGGGCGTATGTTCGAACAGCTTAACAGGGTCCTTAAACAAATCCGCAATGGACCTCACCAGCGCGGCGGGCTGGACCATGACGGCACCGGGAGTGAAGAGTCCCGACTTGAAAGCTTGCGTGCCTGTGACTTTCTCGATTTCCTTAGCCCCAAGAACCTGGTGAGGTTCGCCCATTGAATTGAGTTTGGACGAGTAGGCGGCAAGATGTTCTGTCCCGGCGTCGGTCATGGCTACGCTGTATTTGCCGCTGGGATCGAATAGGTCCTTGTCCCACCCATTTTGCTCAGCCAGGTGGGCATAATGTTGAATGGCTGTTCGCGCTACGAGGATCTCGTTCTGGCTTTTGGTAACGGCGTCCACACCAAAATTGCCCGACGAAATGTCATGGGGCAAATCGATGAAAAAGCCGGAGTTCCGGCCACTTGCCCCATCGCCGACAGCGTCGGCATCGAGGACGGCAACGGACAGTTTCGGGTCGAGATCCGCCAACCTCACAGCGGCGGCCAACCCCGCGAAGCCCGCGCCAATGATGACGACATCGACGGCGATGGTCTTATCCAGTTCGGCCCTTGGAGTCCTGCAAGGAAGCAAGGCCGTCCAGCCGGATTGTGCGCCATGAGAGGGAAGGCGACGCGCGCGAAAGGTCTTGCTTGCCATTATACCGCTTCTTGTTCAACCAGGGCGCCGAGCGCCGCCCGGAGCGCAGCGATCCGGTCCGTCGAAAGGGGACGGAACGGTTTCCTCGCGTGACCGCAGCCATACCCAGTGAGTTCCGAGGCCGCATACACGCTTGGCACATAGTCGCCGTCCCAAAGAAGGGACATGATTGGCTCCAGCAGCCGCCAGAGCGACTGCACGTCGCCCCACCGCTTTTCCTGGGCAGCCCTGACGATCGAAACGCAGGTCCGTGGCGCAATATTCGCGCCGCCCCAGATCAGCCCAGAGCAACCCGCAAACAGGGAAAACGGAACGAGCGGGTCGGCCCCGTTGATGATGTCCAGCCCGGTACCGATCAGCCTGACCTGTCCGACCAAGTCTCCACTGCTGTCCTTCACGGCGCGGAATTCAGGCAGTTCGCAAAGCCGGCGGAGCAGGTCCGGCGTTATGCGTACACCGACTGCCTGGGGCACATTGTATCCGATGATGGGCAATCCTACCCTTGCAACTTCGGCGTAGAAGTCGAATACGCTGTTGTCGTCCGACGGCCCCTCGAAAAAGGGAGGAAGGACCATCACGCCATCCGCGCCGGAATCCTTTGCGAACCGCGTTCTTTCGACGACGTCGGCCGTAAGCAATGCCGACGTCTGGGCGATCACCTTGGCCCGTCCAGCAACGACGCGCGCGCCGCGTTCGATGAGGGACCTCGATTCATCCGGCGTCAGATAAACGTGCATGCCCGTGCCGGAGCTGAACACGATACCGTCGACGCCCGCGGCCAGATACCGCTCGATGAGTTCCTCGAAGCGCACGAAATCAATACGCCCATTTGTGTCGAACGGGGCCGTGATCGCAAGATTGAGACCGGAGAAAGCAAATGATGACATCTCAAAAACCCTCGTTTGAACTGCTCAGGTCGATCCAAAGCGTTTTGGTCTGGCAATATTGATCATGTGCGTGGAGAGCCTTGTCACGGCCGCCGAAGCCCGATTGCTTGTAACCGCCGAACGGCGTGGCGGCGTCCCCCTCCCCGTAACAGTTCACGGTGACGGTCCCCGCCTTGATCGCCCGCGCAGCCCGAAGCGCCCGTGTGCCGTCGGCGGTGAAAACGGAGGCCGCGAGGCCATATTCGGTCTCGTTGGCGAGCGAGACCGCTTGTGCGAGGGAGTCCACTCCGATCACAGAAACGATCGGTCCGAAAATCTCTTCGCGAACGTGCTTGCTGTCGTGACGGTCGAATTCCATGATCGTGGGCTCGATCGTGGTCCCGTTGAATACCCGTCCGCCAGCCACCACCTTGCCTTCGCCTTCGAGATAGCTGCTGACCTTCTCGAAATGCGTCTTAGAGATAAGCGGACCGATACGGGTCTCCGTTTCGAGCGGGTCTCCAACGGTCCAGGTCTTGGCAACCTCCGTTAATTTCTCGAGAAGGCGATCCTTCACATCCTTGTGGACGAAAACGCGTGAGATGGCCGAGCAGTTCTGACCCATGTTCCAGAACGCACCGTTGCCGATGTGGGAGGCCACGGCGTCTAGATCGGCAACATCGTCCATCACGATGCAAGGATTCTTGCCGCCCATCTCAAGGACCACTTCCTTCAGATTGCTTTCGGAGGAGTATTTCAGGAAGCGACGGCCGGTGTCGGTAGAGCCTGTGAAGGAAACGGCGTCGATGTCGGGATGGCGGCCGATTGGTTCGCCGACATCGGGACCACCACCGGTCACGACGTTAAAGACTCCCGGCGGCAGCCCGGCATCGATTGCAAGCTCCGCGACCCGCAATGTGGTGAGCGACGTTTCTTCAGCCGGCTTGACAACGATCGTGCATCCCGCTGCCAGAGCAGGGCCGATCTTCCATGCGAGCATCAAAAGCGGGAAGTTCCAAGGGAGCACAATGCCGACGACGCCGATAGGCTCGCGCACGATCAATCCGAGAGAGGAGTCGTTGGCAGGTGCAACTTGGTCATAGATCTTATCGACCGCTTCCGCATGCCATCTGAGGCTGTTGATAGCCTCGGGCAAGTCGATGTTGATGCAATCGCTGATGGTCTTGCCGCTCTCCAGGCTCTCCATCAGCGCCAGGTCGAGCGCGTTTTCCTCGATGATGGATGCCAGCCTGAGAAGGACTTTTTTGCGGTTCGCCGGGGTCAGCTTCGACCAACGGCCGTCTTCAAACGCCTGCCGGGCGACAGCGACGGCCTTGTCGACGTCGGCCGCCGAACCTGCGGGCAGTTCCGCCAGAAGCTTACCAGTAGCCGGGTTCAGGGTTGCATAGGTTTTGCCCGAAAGGGCTGCTGTCTGCAGCCCATTAACGATCATCTTGGTTGGCAGCTTCAGTGCTTTCGCCTGCGCCTTGTAGTCGACTTTATTGAGCATTTCTGTTCTCCCTCGTGTCAAAGTGACACCGACAATGATTATCCGTCGAGTTCGCCCTGCATGCCGCTTGGCACGGCGTAGAGCGCCACGTCGTTCCTGAAAACTTCGAGGTGGGCGCGCACCAGTTCGCCCGCCCGTTCTGCATCCCGCGCTTCGATGGCCTCGATCATCTGATCGTGCTGCCGCGCGGCAGTCTCCTGGTCCTTTTGGATCCGTGTGCCGCCGTTTTGGCGATAGAAGATCTTTCCAATCCGGGCATGGTCGATGAGAAGCTTTTTGAGACTGGGAAGCAGATACTGGTTGTGCGCCATCTTCCCAATGTTCAGATGGAACTGGTGATTAAAGATCACTCTGTTCTCGACGTGGCCGTCGGCAATGGACTGCCGGAACTTTTGCTGGGTCCGCTTGAGAATTTCGAGGTCCGCTGGTTTGTGATTGAGAGCTGCAAGCTTCGTCGTTCCGACATAGATCATCGGAGCGACGATCAGGAAATCCCGAAGCGTCTGGTACGACATGATGGATACGCGCGCAGCGCGGTTGGCCTCAAGGTCGACATAGCCTTCGCCCGCCATCTGTCTCATGAGTTCGCGGACCGGCGGACGGGACAGGCCAAACTCCTCGCTGAGAGCGACTTCGTCGAGAATCGCCCCCGGCTCGAGCTGCATCGTCAGGATACGGTGCACCAGAGTTTCAGCAAGAATGCCCTTTCGGTCCGTCGAGGCAGCAGGTTCATCCCGGATCATAGTGGCTTCCTAATTTCGACGATAGACATATTGTAGACAAACAGCATGAGTCAAGATAGGAAGACGATGTTCCAACGGGTGGAGGCTAAACGGTTGTTTCATTCGTCACCTCGGCGCAGATCGGCCCCCTCCGTTCGGCTGAAGGTCGGGTTCATATTAGCCCGCTCTTTCACGTTGACCGCCTTCGCCATGTTTATCGACACGCTCAGACTGGCCAGCGATGAATTTGATAGGTCAGGTCGGATCACGGCCGACTGGGAGGTGCTGTCGCACAGCCGACATCTCGTCACGTCGAGCTGCGGCGTCCAGGTCTCGCCGACATCTTCCTTCCTGGACCCGATGGAGTTTGACTACGTTGTAGTCGTTGGGGGACGGTTGACCGATGGTCAGTCGGTCGACGACGAAACCATGAAGTATCTTCGTGATGCTACGTCCAAGGGTGCGCGATTGATCGGAATCTGCACCGGAACGTTCATTCTGGCTGAGGCGGATCTTATGGCCGCACACGAGACCTGCGTTAGCTGGCTTCATTACCTCGATTTCCGGGAGCGATTTCCTGATCTAAGGTCAGAGCGGACAGAATCTATAACTTGGATACGACGCGGGGATCGTGCGCGGGCGGCAGCAGCACGGCCGATCTGGCGGCAGAACTGGTGCGACGGCACATTGGGAATGCGGCAGAGCGGAACGCGCTCGAAGTGCTGCAGATCGACAAGGTACGTGCGTGTTTTAGAAATTCGCGGACACCCATTCCGCTAATTCGCGGACAGCGATTTCAGTAATTACGGGACAGTGATTCCGCTAATTCCCGGACAGTTTTTGGGGCGGATATAACGGTCGGTTCTCGGGAGCGCCGTTCTGGCATTTTGCCCTCTCATCATCGGTTGAGAGGGGCCATGCCAAGACGGAAGCAAGCGAGACGAACGACAGTGAAAGACCAACGATCGATCCTGCGCCTGACGCATGAGCAGGGCCTCTCGGTGCGTGCGGTGTCGGAACGGCTGAAGATCAGCAAGACTTCGGTTTCGACCTATCTGTTGCGGGCGCGTGAGGCTGGCATCTCAGGCTGGCCGCTGCCGCCGGGCTATGACAATGACGCATTGGTCGAGCGGCTTCTGTTTCGCCGGGTTGGCCGTCCGCCGCAGGATCTGGACGAGCCCGATTGGGCGATGATCTCGCGCGAGCTGAAGCGCAAGGGCGTAACGCTGACGCTTCTGTGGCAGGAATACCGCGCGGCGCACCCCGATGGTTATGGCTACACCTGGTTTTGCGACCGGTTCGGCGCTTTCCAGCGCCGGTCGAGCGCGACGTTCCGCAATCGCCACGAGGCGGGCGCGGTGATGCAGACCGACTATGCGGGCCACACCGTGCCCGTCGTCGATCCCGATACTGGCGTCATCTGCCAGGCTCAGATCTTCGTTGCGGTGTTGGGCGCGTCGTCCTTCACCTTCGCCCATGCCAGCTTCAGCCAGAAACTGCCGGACTGGATCGAGGGCCAGTGCCGGGCACTTACCTTCTTCGGCGGGGTAACTAAGGCGATCGTCTGCGACAATCTGAAGGCCGGCGTCGCCAAGGCGCTGTGGTTCGAGCCGACGCTCAACCAGACCTTCGCCGCCATGGCCGAACATTACGACACGACGATCCTGCCGACCCGCAGCCGCAAGCCGCGCGACAAGGGCAAGGTCGAGGGCGCGGTGCTGATCGTCGAGCGTTGGGTCCTGGCCCGGCTGCGCAACCGGCGCTTCTTCAGTCTCGGCGATCTCAACGCCGCAATCGCGGTGTTGCTGGAGGATCTGAACAACCGCCCCATGCGCCACGTCGGCAAAAGCCGCCGGGAGCTGTTCGAGGAGATCGAACGAACGGCCCTGTCGCCATTGCCGCCGGCGCCGTTCGAATATGCGGAGTGGAAATCGGCGAAGGTCCATCCCGACTACCATGTCGAGATCGACAGGACCTTCTACTCGGTACCGCACGCGCTGATCGGGCGGCGCGTGGATGTGCGGCTCACTCACCGGGTGGTCGAGCTCTTCCATGATCACAAGCGCGTCGCCAGCCATGTCCGCCGCTCGCAGCGCTGCGGCCATGTCACCGTCAACGAGCACATGCCCAGGCGCACCAGCGCTATGCCAACACAACGCCGGCGAACCTGATCCGGCAGGCAGCCGGGATCGGCGCCAACACCGCCATCCTGGTCGAGCGGATGATGCGCGACCGTCCCCATCCCGAGCAGGGATACCGCTCCGCGTTTGGCATCCTCTCGCTGGCCCGTCGCTACGAGCGGGATCGGCTCGAGGCAGCCTGCGCGCGGGCACTGACCATCAATGCGATCACCTACTCCTCCGTCAAAGCCATCCTCAAATCCGGCCTCGACCGTGTGCCGCCCGCGGCCGAGCCGGTCAAGCCCACGCCATCGCACACCAACATCCGCGGCGGCTCCTATTATCAATGAAGGAAGGAAACCAACCATGCTGACACATCCAACCCTCGACCAGATGCAGGCTCTCGGCCTTGGCGGAATGGCCGCCGCCTATCGGGACCTGGCCGACCAGAGCAACGCCGACGATCTCAGTCGCGACGAGTGGCTTGGCCTGATGCTCGATCGTGAAGCCGCCATGCGTGCCGACAAGCGTCTGACCAACCGTCTCGCCGTTGCCAGGCTGCGCTTTGTCGACGCCTGCATCGAGAACATCGACTTCGCCGCGCATCGTGGGCTCGACCGGCGCAATACGCTGTCGCTGGCCCAGGGCGCCTGGCTGAAGGCGCATGAGAACCTCATCATCACCGGGCAGACCGGCACCGGAAAGACCTGGCTGGCCTGCGCCTTCGGACGTCAGGCCGCCCGGCTCGACCATTCCGTGCTCTACCTGCGCATGCCGCGTCTGTTCGAGGATCTCGCCCTGGCGCGTCTCGACGGCCGCTTTCCCCGTCTCATCGACAAACTGGCTCGGGTGCAACTGCTCATCTTTGACGACTGGGGCACCCACAGCCTAACCGACCAGCAGCGTCTCGATCTGCTGGAAATCTTCGAGGAGCGCTATCGCCGGAAATCGACGCTGATCACCGCGCAACTGCCGATCGCCCAGTGGCACGCCATGATCGGCGAGCCGACAATCGCCGACGCCATTCTCGACCGGATCATCCACAACGCCCATCGCCTCACCCTCGAAGGCGACAGCATGAGAAAGCAAAAAACACCGCCGCTCTTGACCGGCGCCGAAAACGGCGAAATCAATCGCAAATGAGTTCAACCAGGCAACCGAGGGCTGACCCCATCCTGCTGTCCGCGAGTTAGTGAAACTGCTGTCCGCGATTTAGCGGAACGACTGTCCCGTTTTTGCGAAATACGCAAGGTACGGAACGCAGAGTGGGTACAACCGCGTCGGCCGCTGATGATGGAGGCGCACGACCGAAGGCTTCGCGCTGCGCTAATCCTTATGGAGCAGAATGTCGAAAACGCCCTGTCAGTCTCCAGGCTGGCCGGAGCATTGGGGATTTCCCGCAGGCAACTCGAACGACTTTTTTTCAGGGAGGTTAACAGCTCGCCAGCAGTCGTATACCGCCGTATGCGGTTGGAGCGCGCAAAGCAACTTCTCATGAAAAGTGACGCTCCTTTGATCGAGATTGCCATCGACTCCGGGTTCGAGAACGCCTCTCACTTCGCAAAAGTCTTCAAAAGGGCCTACGGGCAATCACCTTCTGCCTGGAGGCGTTCGGAGTTTCCTGCGCAAACTGTTGAACGTTGAGCTTTGCAGCGAATGCTCGGTGACCGGAACGGCAGTCCGCCCCGTTCATCTCGATATTATCGCCTACGGCCGCGGCAAGTTGCGCAGGGTGTTTAGCACCCGCCTTACAAGCCCGGCTAACAACCGCCCAGCTGATTAACAGATCGCGGCGGGGCAGCATGAACTGACCGAACACATTGTAGACAAACTCTTTGATACGCTCCATGATGTTTGCTGGCGATGAGCCTGTCGTGCTCGCTTGCGCTTTGGCTCTGGCCCTTAGGAAGCTATTGTTCCGCCAACGCGACGCGCGTTCGACCAGATGGTCCGAGTGCGCACGCAGGATCTAGTAGCCGGTGCTGGAGTAACCGTTTCTCATGTTGAATTATCGACGGCTTCCGCTAAGCGCATTGCGCGCATTTGAAGCCGCCGCGCGGCATTTGAGTTTTACCAAGGCTGCCAATGAGCTTTCAGTTACTCAAGCGGCCGTGAGCCGCCATATCTTGACGCTGGAAGACCACCTCGACACCCAGCTTTTCAACCGCGGCAACCAGAAGGTGTCATTGTCTCCCGCCGGCCAGGAGTTGTTTGAGGCTGCGACCCTCAGCCTGGCGCATATTGCAGCGGCTTTTGACAGCGTGAAGAGAGGGCAGAAAGCCCGACGGTTGACCGTCGGCATGCCGATGTCGTTCGCAACGCTTTTCATGAGTCATCGGATTGGGGACTTCGTTGCGAACAACCCAGAGGTCGACCTGCATTTGGTCTCCCTCGAACGCAGCCCGGCGCCGGCGACGGATGGTTTCGATGTGTCCGTGGTAATGGGGTATCTGGCCCGCCCAGGTTTCACAGCCACCGAACTCTTCGGCGAGGAAGTCTTCCCTGTTTGCAGTAAATCATATCAGACGCACTCCCCGCGTATTCTGACTCCGGAGGATCTGGTAAACGAGGTCCTCCTGGTTATGGACGATCAGCATTGGTCCGCCTACCCTTGGTCACCCTTCGATTGGGTGCACTGGCTTGGACAGTTCGGAATCTCGTCCGACTTCAAACGCGTCATCACGTTCAACAACTATCCAACGATGATGCAGTCGGTGATTAGAGGCTACGGCATCGGGTTGGGCTGGCGCCATTTGGTGAGCGATTACCTCAAGGAAGGCACCTTGATACGGCCTCTTAATGAAAGCTACCTGACTGGCAGAAAACATCATTTGGTCATTCCGGATACGGCAATTGAGCGAGAAGACGTCCAGATTTTCCGCAATTGGCTGCTGACACAGGTCGCAGATCTCAATCCAGTCCCGCCAGCGCCTGTTGCGGGAGACATCAACGCGGGAGCCGTTGCACCAAGCGAGGTATCAGCGGAACCTCCAAGCCTGCCTTCCGCCTGATAACATTTAGTCCTGTGGTGCATCACTTTTTATACGGTTGTCTTGCTGTTGCTCCGAGGCTAGCGTTTTAGAAACGTTAAAGAGGGAATACCCTCTTCCTGGGCTGAGGGTCCAGCTGTATGGGAGCCGATCGATGCAGATTTCAGCAAAGATTTCCCTAACTTCTAGGCAGCGGCAGCTTGCCGCGAAAAGTACCATTCCGTCTCCCGGAGCGGACGAAATATTGGGTTGAGGCTGTGATGCGGGCGACAATATTTAGCGCCAACGCCCTCCGCCGCCAGCCCCCAACAGGTCTAGCTGAAAGGAAGTTTTGTGAAGGTCGAAGACGTTTTAGACCCGTTCAAAGGCTGGCACATACCTTTTGGTGAGTGGGTTGATGGTGGCTTGGGGTGGATTGTACAACAATACCGCCCATTTTTTCAAACCTTGAAATGGCCCATTGACCAACTCCTGAGAACATTTGACAGCGCACTCAACGGCATCCCGCCGGTCGTTATCATCCTATTCTTTGCGTTGGTAGCTTGGCAGATAGCCGGATGGCGACTGGCAGTTCAGGTCGCCGGTTTGCTACTGATTATCGGCTTTCTCGGTATCTGGGGGGAGACGATGACGACCCTCTCTCTCGTTTTCACCGCGGTTCTTTTCTGCATCGTCGTTGGTATACCGGTGGGGATACTTGCTGCTCGAAGTGCCAGGGCGGCCGCCATATGCCGGCCCATCCTCGACACAATGCAGACGATACCATCATTCGTCTATCTTGTCCCGGTAGTCATGCTGTTTGGTATCGGCAACGTACCTGGCGTGATCGTTACGATCGTTTTTGCACTTCCCCCCGTTATCCGGCTGACCACACTAGGTATTCAGCAGGTGTCTGAAGAAGTGGTAGAGGCTATGCATGCCTTTGGGGCTACCGACAGGCAGACGCTCTTCAAAGCCCAGTTGCCGCTGGCTCTTCCGAGCATAGTGGCTGGTATCAACCAGACTTTGATGATGTCGCTATCAATGGTTGTTGTCGCCTCCATGATTGCGGTTGGGGGGCTTGGCCAAATGGTTTTGCGGGGTATCGGTCGCCTCGATATCGGGCTGGCTGCAACCGGCGGCATGGGTATTGTCCTTCTCGCAATCATTCTAGATCGCTTGGCTCAATCCGCCATTTCCCAGCGCAGACGCTACGCCGATATCGCTTGGCACCAGCGCGGTCCGGCTGCTCTCTTCACCCGTGTCGTCAAGACCTTCCATGCCTCCCCGGCGGCGCGTGGAGCTTTGGAAAGTGGCCGGCCACAACTTCTAACTGATAATAATGGGAGCGACTATGAGCGATCGGTTTAATATCGAAGGGTTTCGGCGGCTTGCCGCTGCTATGACAGTCCTTGTCACTTTGGCCACGTATTCTGGATACGTGGCTGCGGAGGACCTTCCAGGCAAGGGCGTCACCGTTAGGCCCCTATATCTTGGCCAGGCAGAGGAATTATTCGAAGCCTACGTCGTTAAGATGGGTCTCGAGGATCTCGGCTATAAAGTTGACGAACCTTCGGCCACGCAGGTTCCACTTGCCCACATAGCGGTTGGGAACGGCGATGCAGATTACTATACGCCCCACTGGTACCCCTTGCATATCGCCTTTGCCGAAAAGGCTGGCGGGGATGCCAAGCTTCGCCGGGTCGGAACGCTCGTTAAGAACTCGATTCAGGGATACTCCATCGATAAGGCCACCGCTGACAAGTACGGCATTAAGACGATCGACCAGTTGAAAGATCCAAAGCTGGCGGCACTGTTTGACATTGATGGGGACGGAAAGGCAGACCTGTATGGCTGTGATCCGGGTTGGGGATGCGAACGCATCATTGAACATAACCTCGATGCATACGGCCTTCGGGACACCGTAACGCACAAGCAGGGTGAGTATTTCGCTCTGCTTCCCGACGTCATCCAGCGGATCCAGTCCGGCAAACCAACCCTGTATTACAGCTGGACACCCAACTGGCTACAGGGGGTTTTGGTCCATGGAAAAGATGTGGTCTGGCTCACGGTTCCGTTCACGGCGTTGCCCGATGAACAGGCTGGCGCAAACACGACCGTTCCAGGCATCGGAAACCTGGGATTTTCCGTGAACACCCAGCACGTGATTGCCAACACGGAATTCCTAAAGAAAAACCCCGTCGCAAATAAGTGGTTCGAGCAAGTGGAAGTCCCAATTCAAGATATCAACGATGAGAACCTTCTTATTCACAAAGGTGAGAAGTCCAACGACGACATCCACGGTCATGCTGAGGCTTGGAAGAAAGCCCACCTCGACCAGTGGAACAAATGGATAGCTGCAGCAAAACAGGCAGCTAAGTAACGAGGGACTGCGGACAGCATGCTCGCCCGGCAAGCGCTACGCTGCCGGGCGACACCTCTCAACCGTGGAGCTTACCATTGAAAGCGCATGCCATTGAATTCAAGGATGTCTGGAAGGTCTTTGGGACGAGTCCGAGGCTCGACCTTGCGAGTATCAAACGCGATGATCTTTCAAAAGAAGCCCTCCTCGAGAAGCATGGGTGCGTTGCGGCGGTAGCCGGTGTCTCCTTCAAGGTGGAGGCCGGAGAGATCTTCTGTGTCATGGGACTGTCGGGAAGCGGAAAGTCAACGCTGGTCCGGCATGTAAACCGTTTGATCAAACCCAGTTCCGGCCAAATCATTGTTGGTGGCGAAGACATCAATCTGAAGTCTGAAAATGAGATGCGCGAGCTCCGTGCCCGAACAATGGGGATGGTTTTCCAGAATGTAGCGCTCCTGCCCCATCGAACGGTCCGCGACAATGTGGCTCTGAGTTTGGAGCTCCGAAAAGCAAGCGTCCGAAAACGCTATGAGATTGCGGAGGAAAAGCTGGAGCTCGTCCAACTTGCCGGTTGGGGGGACCGTTACCCCGATCAACTTTCTGGCGGAATGAAGCAGAGGGTAGGGCTTGCCCGAGCCTTGGCGGCCGATCCCGCCATTCTGTTGATGGATGAGCCATTTTCGGCCCTTGATCCGCTCATTCGCCGCGAATTACAGGATCAGTTTAAACAGCTTTCGTCGAAGTTGGGCAAGACCACGCTTTTCATCACCCACGACTTGGATGAAGCAGTTCGGCTGGGGCACCATATTGGTGTCATGAAAGACGGAAAAATGCTTCAGATCGGTTCGGCGGATGACATTCTCGGAAATCCGAAAGACCCCTATGTTGAAAAATTTGTCCAGGGAAGCAGCCGATTGAAGCTCCTAAGGGCCGAGTCAGTGATGTTGCCGCTTGCAGAATTTGCGAGTGCCGGAGAGGGCATGACTCTGCCAGACGCCCCGCGGCTCAACCTTGACGCTCCTATCAAGGAAATGCTCGACTTGTCACATCGCCATGGAAATATGCCGCTTGTGGTCGTCGATCGTAATGGAGTGGATGTGGGAATCGTGACTGCATCCCTACTTCTACGCGGCGTGCATGATCGACTTTAAATAGATTACGCATGGACACTAGGCCGATCTATGCCGGTAATTTTATGTAAGACATTGCATTGTATTGGCGTATAGGCGTTTCGCGCCTTGCAACGGTCGAAAGAAGTAAACCCCAGAACCCCCCGATTTGAATGGTCGAGCAATGAAGAACTCTGAAAAGAAAACCGTGGTCGTAACCGGAGCTGCTGGCGGTATGGGCCAGGCAATCTGCAGAAAGTTCACCGCTAACGGATATTTTGTAGTCGCGGGTGACGCCAACCAGGAGCGTTTGATTGCCACAACTGACGAACTTAACCGAATTGACCAAACTGCTCTAGCCAAGCATGGCGACCTGAGAAGCAAGGCATATTGCGAGGACCTCATCGATACGGCCATCAGCCTTACCGGCCGGCTGGATGCCCTGGTCAACAATGCAGGCGTCATCACGCGCGGTACAATCCTCGAAACAAGTGACGAGGACTGGGAAAGAACTTTTGACATCAATTTGAAATCGATATTTTACACCTGCCGACGGGCCGTGGCCTTCATGAAGGACCATGGCGGCGGTTCGATCGTGAATATCTCTTCCACCTGGGGCATTTATCCGGGGCCGACCCACGCAGCTTACTGCGCGAGCAAAGCAGCGGTAGCAACGTTTTCCAAATGTCTCGGCCGTGATCATGCAGGGGATGGGATTAGGATCAATGCCGTCTGCCCCGGCGAGATAGACACACCCATGCTTCGCTCAGGCTTTGTCCATCGCGGGTTCGATCCCGACACAGCGGTTGCCGAGCTCAGCAAGTCAAATCCGCTTGGCCGACTCGGTGCACCGGAAGATATTGCTGATGCGGTGTACTTTCTGAGCTCTGACGCCGCTCGCTTTATCGCGGGGACCGCACTCGAAGTCGCTGGAGCCAAGGCGGTCTATTGAGCTAAGGCGGTCTACAGGTGGCCCCTGCCCGCCTAACTTTCCGACAAACTTTGATGTCGTGGACGGTGAGAGCCACCCTCCGGCAGCGCCCGTCCTCGCTTTCCTGCGCATTCAGGGCTGCCTCTGTGCCGGCACGCGCTGCGGTCATAACCTCAGTTCATAAGTTACATTCCTTTTTTTTGTTAGTTCCAGCGTTTGTATTGGCCTATATTCTTGACGTAAAATAGGATTGAAGAAATGTCTGCCAGATCTGGAGGCCGAGACGCTCGGCAGAAGTTGCGTGCCGACAGAACGGTAACGTTTTTGCCTGTTCTGGAACGCGGGCTACCCTATATGGATTTGCTTAGCCCGGATGACTTGCTTAGGCTTCATGGCATTTCGATGCAAATACTTGAAGAGATTGGCATCGAATTTCGTGACGACGAGGCCATCGAACTCTGGCGCGCAGCGGGCGCCAATGTAACCGACCATCGCGTCAGGATCGACAGAAACCAGCTGCTGGAATTGGTGGCAAAGGCTCCTGAATATATAACGGTCCACGCTCGCAATCCCGCCAGGACAGTCACGCTCGGTGGTCGAAAGACTATCTTTACCCCAGCATACGGTTCGCCAAACGTCCTTGACCTTGACGGCAGGCGGCGAAACGCGACCATTGAGGATTTCGTCAATTTCGCGAAACTCGCCTACCAAGCTCCCGCTATGCATATGACAGGAGGCGTTCTTTGCGAGCCGATGGATATAGCCGTCCCGAAGCGCCACCTGCACATGAACTACAGTTTGATACGATACTCGGACAAGCCATTTATGGGAGCCGTGACTTCGCGGGAGAGGGCAGAAGACACGGTTGCTATGGCTAAGATTGTCTTCGGCGAGGAATTTGTTCGGAGCAACACAGTGATGGTGTCGCTTGCCAACTGCAATTCGCCTCTCGTTTGGGACGCGACTATGCTGGATGCTGTCAAGGTTTACTCGGCAAACAATCAGGCCATGATCTTTGCCCCGTTTGTTCTTGGCGGAGCCAGCACTCCGGCCAGCACGGTGGCCGCGGTCGCGCAGCTTAATGCCGAAGCACTTGCTGGTGTTGCCTTTGCGCAGCTGGTCCGGCCAGGTGCGCCTTGCATTTATGGGCAATGGTTGGCGACCGTTTCAATGAAGAGCGGTGCACCAATGGCTGGGACACCCGAGATTTGCCATATGAATATGTTGGTGGGTCAACTGGCCAGACACTACAAACTGCCTTGGCGCTGCAGTGGCAGCAACACAAGCTCAAAGCTCGTCGATGCCCAGGCAGGCTATGAGGCGGCCCGCAATATGTACGGCGCGCTTATCGCCGGTGCGAACTTCGTTCTTTCTTCCACCGGATATCTCGAAGCAGCTCTGACCCAGAGTTATAGCAAGTTCATGCTCGATGCAGAGCAGATGGTGATGTTCTATAAGCTTGGGCAAGGCATAGTGATGAGCGAGATGGATGAAACGCTCGATGCGATCCGCCAAAGTGAGCCTGGCAGTCACTATCTTGGTACCGAACATACACTGAAGAATTTCGAGAAGGCCTTTTTCACGCCTGACCTGATGAACCACGACAGCTTCGAGCAATGGTCATTCGCCGGCGCTAAGGATGCTAACACTCGGGGACGCGATGCAGCTGTGCAGGCTCTGCAGGATTATCAAGCGCCGCCGATCGACGAAGCAGTCGACGAAGCGCTCCTCGACTTCATGAAACGTCGGGAACTTGATATCGGTGAGGCTGTCCTCTAGGCGGCAAGGTAATACGAGACGGCTGTGACGAGCAACGTCGACACAGCCAGCAACGAAGTCGGGCTATGGACGACCTATCGCCATCGTGCCGAACCAAGGCCAGCTCGGCATCGCGCGCCACGATAGCCGAAATCACGCCAAAGCCTTCTGGCGGTTCGAGAACACCTCGATCAGCCCTTTGTGAAACGCATGGAAGGATCGTGATGAACGTACGCCCCGATATCAGCACCATCAAGTCGGTGACCATGCCGGAGAATTTTCCACAGGCGGCCCGGCCAATCGACTTGGTGGTTCTGGTGCTGCCAGGATTCTCGCAATTGGCGCTTCACGCCTTCATTGAACCGTTTCGCATCGCCAATACGGTATCGAAGCTCTCTCTGTTCCGGTGGCGGATCGCGGGAGTCGATGAACGATCTGTTGAGGGTGCTAGCGGCCTTTCGGTTGGCGTTGACGTGACGATAGACGAGATGATCTCCTGTTTAGGCGCCCGGAGGCCGCAGCATGTCGCTGTTATCGCCGGTGAGCCGGTGGGGCGGCGCCTGACGCCACAGCTCAACAGTTTCTTGCGAACGATCGCACGCCACGGGGTTGGGGTATCCGCGGTTGGAACAGCCACATGGTTGCTCGCGCAGACCGGGCTGTTGGAAGGCACACGCTGCACGATTCACTGGTCGCGGCTGGCAGCCTTCACAGAAGTGTTTAGGCAGCCGCATATACGAGACGCTCTATTCGTAAAGGACGGGCAGTTTTCGACGTGCGCGGGTGAATTGGCATCGTTCGATTTGGCCGTCGATATCATCGCCAGCCATGTGGGCGGGTATACAGCACAAGAGGTTTGCCGCTACGCGACTGTCGAAGGTCAGCGCTCTGGTTCGAACCGGCAGACCGGGCCGACGGGGCTCGCCTTTGGCGGTGTGAGCGATAAGCTCCAGATGGCTATGCGGATTATGGAAGAGAACGTGGAATACCCACTGACCATGAGCGAGGTTGCTCGACGGGCGGGCGTGTCGCGGCGGCAACTTGAGCGCTTGTTTGCAGCACACGTTCACATCCCGCCGGTACGCCATTATCTGCGGATCCGTGTAGATCATGCCAAGCGCCTGATCGAAGGTACAAGCATGCCCATAATCGATATTGCGATGGCCTGCGGGTTTTTGTCTCCTTCACACTTCGCAAAGTGCTTTAGAACCTTTAACGGTCTTTCACCTCAGCAGTGTCGATTGACGACGCCGGCTTGGGTCGGGCCCGGCCTCGGCTAACTAGACCACACGAAAGCCCAAAGGATCGTCGGTCCAGTCGTCTACCGTTTCTTCAGGTAGGCCCGGCGAGGCCAAGAACGCCAGCCCTTCCCGCGGTCCATCCGAAGAGGGTGTGCAACGACCACCGGAGGTTCCTGCGCGTTGCGCGGAGAGGTTCGGAGAGGCCGCCCTTAATGACTAAACCGCAATCCGAGGCCTTCCCGAGGCCACCGCCACCACATGTGCCTCAATAAACATGCGCTGGGCGTCGACGGTAGAAACACGGAAATCGGTTGCGACCTCGATCTCGGCGCCGTCGGTGCCGGCGTCCCTCGCCCGCTGTGCGGCAATCGCCCGCACATCGGCCTCGGCCGTTGCGATCGCCGTCGCTTCGTCGAGAAAGTCGCGCACGGTTTCACCCGAGGCAAGCCGGAACAGCCCTTCCTTGGGTTGGCTGACCCGTGCTTCGACCGAGACCCTGACCTGTCCGACAACGGCTCCGAGCGCATTGGCGACGTCGGTATCTTCGGGCACCACGCAGTCATTACCGACCAGGGCCGGCAGGCCGGCATAGTGCAGCGGCGCCGAAGCACCGAGACCGATGACGGGCCGGTCTAGCGCGACGGTCAGGTGGGCGATGCCAGGATCGCCATCGACGGCGCGCTGCACCAGCGCTTGTGCCACCGTGGCCGCGCCGTCGAGCCCGTCTTCGGCAAAGGCGGTTTCGAGAATGTATTCGGCCGACCAGCGTGTCTGCGTCACCAGCACCCGTTCCGATAGTGCTTCCGGTGAAGGAGCTATGAGCTGGCCGCGACCGTCACGCTTGCGGGAAAGCAACTCGGCGCCGAGTCGGGCCGTAGCGGCGTCCCAGTTCGCCTGCTTGCCCAGAACATGGGCGGCGTCCGACGGCGTGAAGCCGGCGACATGCACCAAGCCGCGCGACACCAGTCGGTCAAGTGTTGCGTTCTGTGCGTTCGAGATGAGCAGCTTGTCAAGCGGGACGGCCACGGCACCAATCGCCTCGAAGAGCCGCGCTTCCGGAGCGGTGAGGCCTGCGGCAAGCCTATCTGGGACGCCAGTGCGGAATGCAAAGCGGCCGTCCATACGGCCGGGATTGGGCGCCCGTAGCTGGCGTTTCAGCTCAGACGTCACTGCCTCACCATGGGCCATGCCGGCCAGCGCCAGCGGTACCAGGCGGCGCGGGCCGATCAGGATCTGCGGGATGAGCGCGCCGCTCTCCAACGTCACTTCGGAATCGCCGCCCAGGCCGAAGGTGCGCATGGCGACGGCCTCAACCATGGTGCGGAAGCCGCCGACGGTGGCCCCTTCCGGATCGAGCCTGGGACGGCCTCCGTCGAGCACGGCGACGTCGGTGGTGGTGCCGCCAATGTCGGACACAATGGCATTGTCGAGCCCGGTCATGTGGCGTGCGCCAATCAGGCTGGCGGCGGGACCAGAGAGGATGGTCTCGATCGGCCGCTGGCGGGCGAAGGCCGCCGACACAAGCGCACCATCGCCGCGCACCACCATCAAGGGGGCTACGATCTTGCGCGCTTCCAAGAAGCCTTCGGTCGCCGCCACCAGCCGGTCGATCATCGAGATCAGCCTGGCGTTGAGCAGCGTCGTCAGCGCCCGGCGCGGTCCGCCGAGTTTTGCCGACAGTTCGTGGCTGGCGGTAACCGGCAGGCCAGTCTTTTCTCGGATCAGATCACGTGCCGCGAGCTCATGCGCCGGATTGCGGGTGGCGAAATAAGCGCAGACAGCAAATCCCGATACAGACGCGCCAAGTTCCGGCAAGGCTGCTTGGAGACCGGACAGGTCGAGCCTGGCCGCATTGCCGTGGACATCGTGGCCGCCCGGGCAAAACACCACCGGGTCGGTGCCGAGTGCCGTCTTCAGTCCATCGCGGGCAGAGATCGGCTTCGGTAAAGCCGATTATGACCAGCGCCACCCTGCCGCCTTGGCCCTCAACCAGCGCATTGGTGGCAAGCGTTGTCGACATCGACACCAGTTTGATCGCTGCCGGGTCGGCGCCGGCTTTTTCAAGCACCGCGTCTACGGCACCCGAAATGCCGACGGCGAGATCATGCCTAGTGGTCAGCGCCTTGGCCTTGGCCAGCACTTTGCCTTTGTTCGGCCCATGCTGTGGGCCTTCAGTCTCGGACCACAGTACGGCATCCGTGTAGGTGCCGCCGGTGTCGATTCCGAGGAACAGTGGTTTCTTGTTGGGCTTGGCTCTCATCCCCGATGGCAGTTCGGCTGCTGTTCGCTTTTTCCACCCCTTGGCCGATGCAGAACTCCCTGTCCGCCTACAAGTGTAACAAAATCGTGCGCCTCAACGGGGGATTCTTTGTCTGCAGGGGGATAGCTCTTCTCGCAACCCCTTCGACGCCGACGCACCACTATGCCTGCGCCTTCGTCAGTTTGGCCCGATACTCCTCGTCCAGGATGGCTGGCAGGGATATCTTTTTGGTTCGCGCGCCGTCGACGGAGATCATTTCCCCGCTAACGAAACTGGAATCCTCGCTGGCCAACCAGAGGACCGCATTGGCTATTTCCTTCGGAACGCCAGTCCTTCCCACAGGGTGAAGTTGTCCCAATTCCCGCTCGATTAGGCTTCGGTCCGGGTGCATCTCGACGTACGCACGATTGAGGTCGGTATCGATCCAACCGGGGCACACGGTATTGCACCGTATCCCATCCGGCCCGAGATCAACTGCCAGTCCCAGCGTGAGACCATGCACGCCGGCCTTGGTGGCGGCGTAGGCAGTATGCCAAGGATTGACCATGAAGCCCTCGACAGATCCGATGTTGACGATCGTGCCCGAGCCGGTACGCCTCATTTCCGGGACGACATATTTTGCCATCAAAAACGGGCCACGAAGATTGACCGCCATAAGCCTGTCCCAATCCTCGGCAGTCTGATCGTCGATCGACTTATGGATGACCAGACCGGCGTTGTTGACCAGGACGTCGATCTTGCCAAACCTCTCCAGGACCCCGTCAACGAAGGTGCGAATTGAGACCTCTTTTGTGACATCGAGCGCCATAAAAGTGAACGTCTCGACGCCGTCGGAATCGACGGAACGACGGTCAAGGAGATCGCCTACGACAACCACGGCGCCTTCTTCAGCGAGCCTCTCAGCAATTGCTCGCCCGATGCCTTGATTGCCTCCAGTGACAATGGCAACTTTACCTTCTACCCGATTACCCAAGACTCCCTCCTAGCCTGCGGTGACGCCGCCATCTATTGGAATTGCAACCCCAGTAATATGCCTAGCCCCCTCGCTTGCTAGAAACAGCGTCAAGCTGGCAATTTCCTTCGGAGTCGCCACGCGGCCCTGAGGTATTGAATCAACATTTCGTTGAATAATCTCGGCGGCAGTTACTGGCTTGCTATGCGCCGACACAAGCATGGGCGTATCCACGGCGCCGGGGCAGACTGCGTTGATGGTGATTTGCTCTTTTGCGTGGTCAAGTGCCATGGCTTGAGTCAACAAAACGACGGCGCCTTTCGACGCACAATAGGCAGCCAGCCCGGGACAGCCAAACAACCCCACATTCGAAGCTATGTTGACAATGCTGCCGCCGCCGGTCGTCCTCATAGACTTCACTGCGGCGCGGCTGAAATAGAACACACCGCTGACATTGGCGTCGAAGGTCTGACGCCAATCGTCATCCGTAGTATCGATGGCGCTTCCACGTCGGATGATCCCGGCGCTGTTGACCAAGACGTCAACCTTTCCGAAACGCGCTACAGTGGAATTCACTACATGGTCAGCAAACGCTGAGTCGGCGACATCGCCCAACTTCAGTTCGGCCTCACAATTGAGTTTCTGAACCGCCTCCAAGGCTCTTTGCCCCCGCTCTCGATCACGGCCGACCAGAACGAGCGACGCCCCGATCGCGGCGAATGCCTCTAATACGGCCTCCCCTATGCCCGACGTCGCGCCAGTAACGATAACCACCTTCTTGGAATGCGTCATAGTTCGATACCCCGTAAAAGTGATGAGCCTTGGCGGTTTTCCCGCACCTTCTTCGGTGATCTATGCCCGCATACGGGCTGTCCGCAAGTGTCCAAAAAATCATGCACCGAACAAGCTGAAGTCATGGCGCGTCGGACAGCGGTGACGGCTTCGAGCCGCCATTTGCGAGCCTTGGATACGCTCATGAGTCCTAGTTATCCGGCTGGCCACTAATACTCATTTGAAGTGAGGCGCGCCGCCGCCTATAGCTCAGGACCGTGGCATTTCGGCGAGCGGATTACGTGCGCAGCAAGGCCAAAATGTTTGAGGATTGCAGTTGGGTCATTTTGACGAAGTCACAATCGTACAAGGAATCTAAATCGCTTTGCAGAGTGGCCCATCTGAATTCCGCCCGCTCTCGGCTTTGATCTGGAGAGCGATGACGCGATGTTTGGTAACCGATTGGCAGGGTTTTGAGTGAAGGCAAGCCGCTGACTACCTGAAAGACAGTTTGCAGAGGACAACGAAGGAGAGAAGATATGCCAGTTATCCATGTCGAGACGTTCAAGTCAGATGACGATAAGAAAGAACACTTGGCCAAAGAGATTACAAAACTGTTTTGTGATAATATGAATCTAAGACCGGAACAGGTCCATGTGGTCTTTGATGAATATGAGCCAAGCAACTGGGCTACCGGCGGTAAGCTGTGGTCGAGAATGTGATGGCCTGCGCTATGACCTCCTCGGTCAGAGGTTAGTCTGTTGTCAAGCGACGGAAGTGGACATGGAACGGCCACTAGGATTCAGACGGTCCGCTTCCTGAAGTCTTCAGGCTCGGCCGGGATATGGCGTTTGGATGCTACACTGGGGGGTGAACTAAGCCACGCAGACTTGAGAGGAATGTCTTTCAGTGTCGTTGACGAGCCTGCGCCACTCTTGCGGAGACTACCACCCTGGAAAAGCCAGTGGGCAAGCTCAAACCATGGATTGGGTCACGGTTATTGGTTACCTCGCTACTTTGTGCTCGGTGACCGCTTTTACCCCGCAAGCCTGGAAAATCATCAAAACCCGGGACACGAGCAGCATTTCTGCACTGATGTACGGCATCAACGTGTTGGGATTTGCCTTGTGGCTGACCTACGGAATCCTCAAGAACGACTGGGCGCTTATCATCACCAACGTCTTGATCCTGGCGCTTTCGGCCTTCATTCTCGCCATGACACTCCTCCCTCACGCGAAGAAAGATGCTATCGCGGATGCTCTCGACCCGGCCTCCTCAAGCAATGAGCCGTGTGTTAGGCGGGCACGTATGGCCGGTCCAGAGGCAGACGGTCGAGATGACGGGCATCGCAATCTTTGACGTGAACCGCGTCAATGGCCGACTTCTCATGCACATCTCGTCGACGACCAAGAGCGCTGGGTGGCAGAAGAAACGGATGCCTTCCGACAGGCGTCCTTTGCGTTCGGCTTTTTTGCAGCGGGGGCCTTCGCACTGAATCCATCACCAAGGCTGCTTCCGTGCCAGCTGCTGCGGACTTGCGGATATCTTCTCCCTCGTTGCGCCTAAAGAGTGGTCCTTCATCCCGTCGATCTGAAAATGCTAAGAACACATGCCGGGGACAAGCTTGAGTCATGGCGTTGAACATCGGGAACGGCCTCCCGCGGCCTTCTGTGACCCCTTGGACTTAGTTATGACCCCTGGTTATCCGGCCAGCTACTAATACTCATTTGAAGAGGGAGCGCCGCTTCCTATAGCGTTGCATTCCGGGTGACTGATCAGCAGCATCGTCGGGCATGTCCGAGGGCTCTATGACGAATTCCAATTCCGGTCCGGATGGGCTTATCCTCAATGACGGCTGGAGCGACTTGCGACGGTTTCGACCAATGCCGGATATCGATTTTAAAAGGCTCGATGGATATCGGAAAGATCGGCTAAGAACGGCAATGCGCCAAGCTGATGTCGCATTGTGTGTGCTGGTGAGCCCCATCACCATACGGTATGCGGTGGATTACAATGCATATCCTTTGTTTCAGTCGCATATCCCGGTCACCTATCTCTTTTTGCCACTTGATGGGCCGATCACTCTTTATCAGGGAATTGGTTCTGCGTCATCTGCCGACCGGGCGAGGAAAGGAAGGCCGATTTCGTTTTTTGAAGGCGGCAACGAACTGGCGGACGGCGCGAGGCTTTTCGCCGACGATATCGTTGGGTTCCTGAGCGAAATCGGGACCACCAACCGAAAGGTGGCGGTGGAATATGTGAACCCGAGCCTAACCCAGGCCCTGCTGCAGCGAGGTCTAGAGGTAATTGATGCGGTGGGCATCGTGGAGGGGGCACGGGTTATCAAATCGGATGACGAAATAGCGTGCATCCGCTGGGCATGTGCAGTAGCCGAGCACGGCATTGCGCGTATGCAGGAGAGTATGGGGCCGGGCGTGACGGAAGCGCAGCTTTGGGCACTTCTCAACTATACCAACCTCGCCAACCAGGGCGGCTGGCATGAGGGTCGAATGCTAGCTTCCGGACCGCGAATTAATCCGTGGCTCCAGGAAGCCACCCAACGCGTCATCGAGGAGGGAGACCTCGTCGGGTTCGACACAGATATGGTAGGCCCATTTGGGTATTTCTGTGATGTTTCACGAACATTCTACTACGGGACGGATCGGCCTAACGCTCGCCAGCGCCAGTTGTACCGGCTGGCCTATGACGAATTGCAGACGAACATGAAGCTTATCCGTCCGGGCGTCAGCATGAAGGGTCTACAGGCGTCAGCCTGGCCGGTGCCCGAAGAATTCCAAGAGCAGGCCTACCCTTGCGTTATACACGGGGTCGGTATGTGCGATGAATATCCACAAGTGAAACCGTTATTCCGTGGTCCGATAGCGTACGACGCGACACTCGAAGCAGGCATGGTGATATGCGTTGAAAGCTATATTGGGGCTGTCGGGGAAAGAGACGGCGTTAAGCTCGAGGAGCAGCTCCTTGTGACCCCCAACGGGTATGAACTGCTGTCGACTTACCCTTTTGAGGAGCGTCTGCTGGATTAGTCCAGCCCTACTTACCAGTACCGCTCTTGTACATAGTTCAGCCGGACTAGCGCAACCCCAACGGACTGCACTGCGGTATTATAGACCGATTGAGGGAATGAAAACGAGATGCGCCAGCGGTTCTCTCGGAATAACTTGCCGCTTTTCAAGGAGAAGGGATCAAACTCGACGACTTCTGCGAAACCCCGGAAAGCTGGGAAATCTGGAATAACCAGGCTCGTGTCCTTCGCGACGCCAGCATGCGCAACCTTGGAGGAAACCCCGTGGAAGGCCCGAAACTACGGGACTACAGCATTTTGATCGCAGAGGACGACTATACGTTTGCGTTGGAGCTGAGGGACGCCTTTGTCACGGAAGGCGCCAAGGTCATCCATCCGCCCGATACGATCGAGGACACTCTCGACGTCATCATGTCCTCATCATCGATAGACGGTGCGGTCCTTAGTGTGAACCTACAAGGCGAGGCAACATTCGCCGCGGCCGAGCACCTAGTGCGACGTCAAATACCATTCGTGTTCCTCGAGAGTCTGAATAGTTCCGATATTCCTGACAGTTTCAAAGGCATTGATCGGTTTAAGAAGTCGATTGATATCGCTCATCTAATCGAGGTGATGGAGTCTCTTGTTTCAGCGTGAAACCCGTTTTCGACCATATCAGAGGCACTATGTCAGACGATTACCCGACGACGTTCGAAGACCTTCGGGCAGCAGCGTTTGCTTTAGTCGTGTGCCTTGTATTCCTGACATTCCTGATGCTTTTCGGTCCGATCGTTGGCTTGATAACAGGGTGAGGTCACGCCCGCCTCAAACGGCCGAAAACCTTTCTTCATGCGGAGAAATGAAGAGAGGAAGTGCAGGTCGATGGAGGTGGGGCCGAAATCTAACTAACGAGGGCTGGTCCGTGTTCCCCTTTAGGCCGGCCTGCGATGTTTGCCCTAGTGAGTCGACTAGCGAGGACGATGGTGCCACCACACGCGCGCATTGCCGATTCCTGCGCGAATGTTCGGATGAGGGGTACGTCGAGAGCACGGCGACGGAAGACGAGATGGCCGCCGAGCAGGCTGCGGCCCGGACCACCGAGGTGGCGCCTTATGTGCGCAAACGACCGGCGCGCCAGCCCTTTCCCGAGCATCTGACGCGCGAACGCGTGGTCGAGCCGGCGCCGACCGCTTGCCACTGCTGCGGCGGTCATCGGCTGCGCAAGCTGGGTGAGGATATCACCGAGACGCTGGATGCCGCTTCATACTGCCCCCAGGTTTATTAAGTGGGTTCAAAGAGCTTGATTTGGTGATCTATTACCTTGATTCGTAAGCCTATTTTCCTGCCTTTGGTTACATGAGCGGCTTTGATCTCGCCGCGCTTTACACGGTGCAACACCGGTCTGACGCGTCACACCCAGGGCGCGGGTAGCCTCTTGCATGGTGACGAAGCCCTCGCCGGCCACCTCGGTGAAGCGCGCCTTCAGTTCCGCGGTCGGGCGGATGCGCCAGGGTGCACCCGGGGTGACTTGCTCGCCGGGTATAAGACCGTCGTTGAGCCAACGATGCAACGTCGAAGGTGCGACGTTGAGGGCCGTGGCGGCCGCCGCGATGGTCAAGACTTCACCTTCTGCCCCCTCCGGATTGGGTTGGAAGCACGGGATGCGCCAGTTTTTGCGCAAGGTCGCGACCCGGTTGGCCTCGAAGCGATGGCCTCGGGCGGTCGTTTGCCCCTGTCGATTGAGAATGCCGGCGATGACCGTGTCCGGATAGAAAGTCGCCAGGCGACGCACGAGGTCCAGCGTCTCTTCATCGGTTCGAACCGTCGACGGTCTTGAGCGAGGCAGGGGCACGTCCAGGTCGGTCAGCGCGCCACCCTTCCAGCGCAAGGTGAGAAGCGCCGCCGGCCTGTCCCTGTCGACCGAGCGGATCACTTCCTCGATGATTGCTCGCAGTAGCTCCTTTCGATCGCGCGGCGTGGTCGTCGGCGCATCCCAGACGGTGGCGAGGTCAGCTCCCAAGGCGAGCAAGCGTTCACGCTCTTCCCGACAGAGGAGGCGGGGACGTTGCTCCAGGCGGCGGGCGAGTTCCTCCTTCGCGGCCTCAAGATCTACAAGGCGCTGCGCCCACTCGCGCTCGAGCCCGCGGGCGACGGGCCTGTTGTCCGGGTCGACGGCGAGGTAGCGGCGCTCCGCGCGGCTGGCCTCGTAGGCCGCCCGTTCGACGCCGAGCCGCCATTGCTTGAGCGCCGCTTCGGTGTCGGCCTCAAGGCGCTCGGCTGCGGCTAGCGTGGCGGCGAGCTTGACCGGCTCCAGCGCGGCGAGGAAGCTCTTGGCGACCGCCTCGTCGATCTGCACGCCGCCGACGTTGAGGCAATAGCAGCCGCGGCCCTCGACGATGGTCTTGCCCGCGCAATGATAGCCGGGAGTGATGTTGCGACCGCGGTAGTGCGTCTTCAAGCGCCGGCCGCAATGCCCGCAACTGGCCAGGCCCTGCAAGAGCGCGGAACCTTCCCTCACGGCGCCGCCCGCCTTGTGGGGCCCGGGGCGGGTGTTGGCGGCGAGCCGAGCTTGGTTGGCCTCATAGGTTTGCGAGTCGATGAAGCCTTCATGGTGCTCCTTGATCAGCACTTGCCATTCGGACTGCGGCAAGTGTCGCACGCGTTTCCTGCGGACGCCAGATGCGTCAGCATCGTCTCGTGCCTTGTCTTTCCATAGGCGTAGGCGCCCGCATAGACGGGGTTGCTCAGCACATGGTGGATGGCGGTATAACTGGCCTCTACCCAGCGGATCTCCCATCCTTGGTGCATTTGCAGCGGGAGGCGCAAGCCCTCTGATCGGAACCACAAGCAGACGCGACGCGCAGATCCGGTCTCGGCGAACCGCGAGAAGACAGACGCAATCGTTGTGCGGACCGCTTCGTCGGGGTGGAAACGAACTTCACTGTCAGCATAGCCCCACACGAAGCCGACCGGCAGACCGCGCCGAAGCTCACCGCGCGTCGCTTTATTGCGAATACCGCCGTTGAGCCGGGCGCGCAGGACATAGAGCTCCGCCTCGCTCATCGTGCCCTTCAGCCCGAGCAATAGCCGGTCATTGAACAGCGCCGGATGGTAGACGGCCCGCGAGCTGCTGGTCATTGCGGAGCGGCTGGACCTGTCCGGCGGCAGGTGCGTCAGGCAGGCCGAGATCGACGCGGCCGCTCAATCTTGGGCCCGATACCAGCACGCGCGAAACAGAGCCTGCGGTGAGAAGTGGTCACGGCGTTTGTTCCACGACGTCGCCGCAGCGTGGCTTTGCTTTCTTGGCCAGCTTGACGAACCGGCTCCCAACGAACCGAAGGCCCATTGTGAAAAGGTCGACGACTTCATCGCCTATCAACATGATGAGCGTGGCTTGTCGGCGAGCACCCTAGCCAACCAACGCTGGCAGGTAGAGACTTTCCTCGAACATTTAGGCGTCGAAAAATCTTCGATCGCCGACATCACCGTTGCAGACGTAGACGCTTTCCTCCACGTAAAGGGTCGTGACGGGTGGTCTCGGGTGTCGGTAGCGACGAGCGCGCACGCCCTGCGGGCGTTCTTCCGCCATGCTCAGCGTCGACAATGGTGTTGCCCCGGAATCGCCGCAGCGATCGACGCGCCGCGACTGTTCAGGGAAGAAGCTTTGCCGATGGGCCCGGCATGGCCCGATGTCCAGCGGCTCCTTGAGAGCACGAGGGACAGGACCGCGCGTGACGTCCGTGACCACGCGATTCTAAAGCTGCTCACGATCTACGGACTGCGAAGCGGCGAAGTCCGCGGTCTTTGTCTCGAAGACATCGATTGGACGAGAGAGGTCATCAAGGTGACCCGGTCCAAGCAGCGCAAGACGCAATACTACCCCCTGTTGACCTCCGTCGGCGACGCTGTTGTGAGTTACCTTCAGCTGGCGCGCCCCCGCTGCCGTCGCCATGAGGTCTTCCTCACCCTCAAGGCCCCGTTCCGGCCGCTGTCGGCGGGCGCCGTGTACCATGTGGTTGCAAGCCGACTGAGCGCCCTAGGTGTGAGCTTTCAGAGGGTTGTCCATTCGGACCGGACCGAGGAGACTGGAGTTACCACGCTGCAGCACTCACCGGAGGGTCCGAATGAACATCCACAAGAATGCCCGTCTCACGCCGCTGCGTCGAGAGGAGATGGCGCTGTCGGTCATTGAGGGGCGTCTTTCCCAAGCCCATGCGGCGCGCGTCTACGGCGTGTCGGCCAAGATCGTGGCGCGCTGGGTCGAGCGCTACAAGGCCGAGGGCAGCAAAGGCATGATCGATCGTTCCTCGCGACCTGCCCGCATGCCACAGGCCACCGCCACGTCGATCGCCGAGCGTATCGTGGCGCTGCGGCGGCAGCGTTGGACCGGCAGTCACATCGCCATGGAGGTCGGCGTCTCGCCCGCCACCGTCAGCCGGGTTCTCAAGCGCGCCGGGCTGTCGCGACTCAAGGATATCGAACCGGCCGAACCGATCCGGCGCTACGAGCTCGAGCACCCCGGCGAGATGATCCATATCGACATCAAGAAGCTCGGCCGCTTCAGCCAGGTCGGCCATCGCATCACCGGCGATCCGCAAAAGGGCAAGTCGCGCGGCGCCGGCTGGGAGTTCGTCCATGTCTGCATCGACGACGCTTCCCGCATCGCCTTCTCGCAAATCCTGCCCGACGAGAAAAAAGAAAGCGCCATCGCCTTCCTCAAGGCGGCGGTTGCCTACTACGCCAGCCTCGGCGTCGCGATCGCCCGCGTCATGACCGACAACGTCCTAAGAGCGGAAGGAAATGGAGCGTGCAGTCAAGGTCTCTCTGTTCGTCAGCATGCTCTTGCTGCGTGACGTTGGTCAAGTCATCGAACCAGGCGGCTTCCACCGGCAAGGGAAAAGGTCTCGTCCATAGCAAACACAGGGTACGCACGCAGGCGGCCCTCACCGTCCTCAACACGAGCTTCTGATCCAGGCGGAAGACCCGAACATTATCTACAGGGTCATCGAAGCGATGCCCTCACGGCCCTAGCTGACAGAGGTTCTTCCACCTGGCACCCGCCCTTCAACGAAGGGCCGGTAGTCGGAACCACCTTTGACGACGGCGTGCACGACACGCGCCATCTTGGCGGTAATAGCGGTCATTGCCTTGCGGCGTAGATCGGGATTGTCGCGATCCCTCGCGATGTAGCGTTCGAACTTATGACGGAAGCCGTTCTCCCGCTGGCGGATGGCGACTTGTCCGGCGATCCACAGGGTGCGGCGCAGCCGAGCATTGCCGAATTTGGAAAGGCGGGTCTGGCCTCGATATTGGCCTGATTGCTGTGTCGAGAGGTCCAGTCCGCAGAACTTTAGGAATTGGCGATGATGACCGAAACGGCGAAGATCGCCGGCTTCGGCAATGATGGTCAATGCGTTGATCGGTCCGATGCCCGGGATTTGTCGCAGGAGTTGATAATCCTGGCTGTGCCGCAACAGCTCGTCGGCCTGCGCTTCAATCTCATTACGCTGCCGGATCAGATTGCGTGCTTCGTCAATGACCATCCGGAACATGCGAATGGCAGGCGCATCAAGCGGCAGCGGCAGTCCGATCGATGAGCGCGCCGTCTCGTAAATATCCTTTAGAATCTGTGACTTGCTGACCTTTCTGCCGACGACATCCCAAGCTGCTGTTACAAACTCCTCCTTCGTCAGCACCGTGATGCTTGCCGGCGTCGGAAAGGCATCGAGGAAGGCGAAGAACCAATCGCTGCGGCTGTTTCCTCGGAAGCGATCGATCTCGGGAAAATACAGCGGCAGGTAGTGCGTCAGGATCCGGTGCTGAATCTCGGTCTTTGCCCTGGCGATCGCCTCATGTGTCTTCGACAGTTCCTGTACATCGTTGATGCCGGCGCGCAGCGGATCGTGGTAGCGCTGCGTCGCCTGTATTCGGAGCATGTGCAGGATCACCTGCGCGTCCTTGGGGTCGTTCTTGTCCCAGCTATTGTGCAACGCTTCTCGCGTCCGCGCGAGCGCCAGAGACGACACCAGTCGAACCTCGAAACCAGCCTCAGCCAGGCGCCATGCAATCGGCCGGTGATAGTTCCCCGTCGCCTCGAAGCCACAGACCACGGGGCGACCGTACGTCTGCAGGACTTCGACCAGATGGTCGTGCTCAGCACGGTTGTTGAGGACCTGCAGACGGCGTCGGCGTTTGTGGCTTGGGTCTTCGATCAGAACTTCATTGCGAACCTTGGCGATATCGATCGCTACCAGCACCGCGCCGGCGGGTGTAGAATCTGAAGTGGTCATGGTCGGTCTCTCCGGAATGGGTTGTGAACATTCACATTCTAGAGAAACTCTGACTGGCCATGGCCGCCTCCAGCGGTGCGCGCCTGCAGCGAAAAGCTGCGCGCACCGCTGTCTCGGCCGCCGCCGCTCCTTCATTCCGCAGGTGCTACGGCTCCTGCTACAGGTCGAAGGCCTTCGCCAAGGCCTGCCGCGATCTCGGCCTCAAGCATGTCACGACAAGGCCCTATACACCCAAGACCAACGGCAAGGCCGAGCGCTTCATCCAGACAGCGCTCAGGGAGTGGGCCTACGCCATTGCCTATCCGACATCCGACCACCGCGCCGCCGAACTGCCTGTCTGGCTGCACAGATATAATTGGCATCGCCCCCACGGCAGCCTAAAGTCAAAACCACCCATCAGTCGCCTCGCCTTAACCGAGGACAACCTGTTGAGGCTCCACACCTAGGCGTTCAGTCGATGCATTTTGGCCCTCATGGACTTCGCCACGCGTGCGCCACCCACCTTGTCGCGCAAGGTCTGAGCCTGAAGGAGATCGGGGACCATCTCGGCCATCGCAGCGCCTTTGCGACCCGCACCTACGCCAGGGTCGACCTTGCCGGACTGCGCGAGGTCGGGGCGTTCGATCTGGGAGGACTGGCATGATCCTTTCAGAAATTATCGCCAGCTTTGTCGATCACCGGCAAGCCATCGGAATGCGCTTCTGCACGGAGGTGCGCACGCTCAAGTCGTTCTGTCGCTTCGTCGGCGACAGACCTCTGCCGGAGGTGACGGCCGACCGAGTGTTGGCCTTTCTGGCGGGACGCGGCCCGGTGACCCGTTTCTGGGAACGAAAGCATTCTGTTCTGGCGGGGTTCTATCGGTTCGCGATGGCCCGGGGGCATACAAACATATGGCCGTTGCCACGCGCAGTCCCCAAGCCGACGGAAGCCTTCGTTCCCTATATTTACTCCCGCGAGGAGATCGGTCGTTTACTCGACGCCGTCGTCCTGATCGACCATCCTCGCTGTCCTATTGATCCGGACACATACCGAACGCTCCTGCTTCTCCTTTACGGCGCGGGGCTTCGCCTTGGCGAGGCACTGTCCCTCACATTAGCCGACGTCGACCTCGAGGAAGGGGTCCTGTGCGTCCGCGAGAGCAAGTTTTACAAGACCAGACTGGCTCCGGTCGGCCACGACCTCGTGCGCATCTTATCCCGGCACGCTTCTCGCCGCCGCGAAGGCCAGTCTGCAGAATCCCTCTGGTTCCTCACGCGCCAGGGCGCCCCTGTGACCCTGCAACACGCTGAGAGAGTGTTCTGCCGATTACGCGTCAAAGCGAGTGTCGTGTGCGCCGGCGCCGGGCCGCGACGTCAGCCTCGCTTGCATGACCTTCGTCACAGTTTTGCAGTTCACCGCCTCCTCTCCTGGTATCGCCAAGGCGCCGACGTCCAACGGCTTCTGCCCAAGCTCTCCACCTACCTTGGCCACGTCAACATCTCGGGCACGCAGCGATACCTAACCCTAACCCCGGAACTTCTGCGTGAGGCCAGCGCGCGCTTCGAGCATTACGCCATGGAGATGCCCAATGCGTGACGAGGCGCTCCTTGGCCCCTGGATCCGGCGGTTCCTAGTCGAACACGTGGTTGCCGAACGCAATCTCGCCCGCAACACCCAGCAGGGTTACCGCGACGGCTTATGCCAGCTTCTCCCGTTCGTTGCGAAGCGGGTCGGCAAGTCTATTGATCGCCTGAATGTCGTCGATCTATCGGCCGAGCTAATCCGCGCCTTCTTGACCGATATCGAAGTGACGCGTCGATGTTCGATCGCCACCCGCAATCAACGTCTTGCCGCCGTTCGGGCATTCGCTGGCTTTGTCGGCGAGCATAGCCCCGTCCACATCGAATGGTCGGGCCAGATCCGTTCGATCCCGTTCAAGAAGACCGATCAGGCGGTCGTTCCTTACCTCGAAAAGGCGGAGATCGACGCCTTGCTCGCCGCTCCAGATCGGCGGACGGAGCAGGGTCGGCGCGACTACGCCCTGCTGCTGTTCCTCTACAACACTGGTGCGAGAGCGTCAGAGGCGGTCGGCGTCAAGGTGGCGGACCTGGACCTGAACGCCCCCAGCGTCAAAATCCATGGCAAGGGTGGCAAGCAGAGATACTGCCCATTGTGGACCGCCACCGTCATCGAGTTACGGGCACTCGTCGCTGACGGAGCCCCTTCTCGATCCGTCTTCCTCAATCGCTGCGGCCAACCCATCACTCGCTTCGGGATCCATTCCGCCGTCGAGCGTTATGGCCTCAAGGTCGTCGCCAAAATGCCGTCGTTGGCGACAAAGCGCGTAAGCCCTCACTCCATCCGCCACACCACGGCGACCCATCTCCTGCGCGCCGGCGTCGACATCAACACAGTCCGCGGATGGCTCGGGCACGTCTCGCTGGACACCACGAACGTCTATGCAGAGGTCGACTTCGAGACCAAGGCTAAGGCGCTCGAAAAATGCGAGGCGCCGAGTCTCGGCAAGATCCCAAAACGATGGCGTGATCAACCGGCGCTGATGGACTTCCTTCGGTCCCTGTAACCCTCTTTTTATGTGGCGCTCGGCATCCTCACCGGCCTGCCGCCTCTGGCCCGCGGCGGCCGACGCCACATCTCTACCGAAGCCACATTTCCCGCACCAAATGTGCTCGAACACATTTGATGCGTGAAATCCGCCCGCCCGGATCTGTGAGGGAGAAAGCCGAATGGCTGAGCTACTCGACCACGATCAGGGGAAAGCACGCAGAACAGTAACAATGCGGCTTCGTTTGTGAGTTCAAATCGCCCGGTCTCATGAAATTCGAGAGATTTGAGGCCAATCTTCGGCGTATCATTGAACAGGATATGCAGGAAAGTCCCTCCAACGTCAACTTCTTGTGTACGAAGTATAACGCATTTTTTTCGACGGACTTTAAACTTAAGTTAAAAATGTTTAATAATTTTTTCATATAACTAACGTTATTAGGTATCGTAGATGGCCGAAAAATTTGATAGGACTTGAAATTAATACCGTTGTAATAGAGAATTATACGTTAACATCCGCATATTGCTTGTAATGGTGGATTAATGTGTGCCTAAAAATCTGCCTAAAAATCTAGTGGGGCCGGCCGTTACAGGAGATAGCTAGTGGATAGAGTCTAACACTTGGTGCCCGCGTTTGACGGCGGCGATGATTTTTTCGGGGTCGGCGGTCCAAGAGAAGGGTTTGGGTTGCTGGTTGTGCTCTTGGAGGAAGCGGTTGATTGCCGCCTGGAGGTCGACGACGGAGTGGAAGACGCCTCGTTTGAGGCGACGCTTCGACAGTTTTGCGAAGAAGCCCTCGACCGCGTTGAGCCACGAGCATGAGGTCGGTGTGAAGTGGAAGGTGAAGCGCTGATGGCGGCCGAGCCAGGCACGCACCTTGGGGTGCTTGTGAGCGGCGTAGTTGTCGAGGACGACGTGGACGGCCTTGCCGGTCGGCACCTCGGCGTCGATGGCGTTGAGAAAGCGGATGAATTCCTGATGGCGATGCCGCTGCATGTTCTTGCCGATAACGGTGCCGTCGAGCACGTTGAGAGCGGCAAACAGGGTGGTCGTGCCATGCCGCTTGTAGTCGTGGGTCATGGTGCCGAGCCTGCCCTTCTTCATGGGCAGGCCGGGCTGGGTGCGGTCGAGCGCCTGGATCTGGCTCTTCTCGTCGACCGACAGCACGATGGCGTGAGCCGGCGGATCGACATAGAGGCCGACGACGTCGCGCAGTTTGTCGACGAACTGCGGATCGTTGGAGAGCTTGAACTGGCGCCAGCGGTTGGGCTGCAGCCCGTGCGCCTTCCAGATGCGACGCACCGCACTGGGGCTGATGCTGGCCGCGGCCGCCATCATGTCGGCGGTCCAGTGCGTCGTCTCGCCAGGCGGGTCCTGCAACGTCAGCGCCACCACACGCTCGGCTACTTCAGGCCCGAGAGGCGCAATGCGCGAGGGCCGCGTCTTGTCGCGCAACAGTCCTTCGAAGCCTTCCGTGGCGAAGCGCTCCTGCCAACGCCATACGCAGGTCTTGGATTTGCCGGTTTGCCGCATGATCTCGACGGTGCCCACACCGTCGCCGCTCAACAGAATGATCTCGGCGCGCCAAACATGCTTCTGCGGCGCATTGCGATCCCTGATCAGCGCGCTCAGGCGCTGGCGATCAATCGGCGAAACGGTGAGGGATATTCCTGTGCGCATGCGCCAAACTCGCATGCGCACTCGCGAAAGGGAATCCCAAGCCGGACTCTTGTGTTAAGCGGAAACCACTAGGAATGACCTACAAACCCGCGTCTGCCGCCCATGCCCAAGGCGATGTCGGCCTTAACGGGGCGCTCTCCGATTACTCCAGTGCGATGTACGACACTACGGTCTGCTACGGCGTGTTCACGCTCGGCCACGTCCGACCGGATGCGCTGCGCACGGCTCGCGTTACGCGCGCCCACCGGATTCATCATCGCAAGCACCCGCAAGAGCTATGCGGAGGCCATATCCTTTGAGGATGAGGCGGGGCGTCTGCAGGATGGGGGCGCCCTCGTGACGGCACAGTGTCTAAACGACGACAAATACATCACCGAGGAGTGCGCGCATTACTGGGTGGTTCAAGTGACCGACAAAGCCAACGCACCAACGGAGAAGCAGCTATGACCACGCTACCGCAAATCTCACTGATGAAACTCGCAGCCGATGCAACGCGACATGAAGAGCAACAGCACCTACGCACGGCCTGCGAGCAGTACGGGTTCTTCTACCTCGAGCACGGAATCCCGAAAGAACAGATCGCAGAAGCGATCGACGCTTCCCGGCGTTTCTTCGCGTTGCCGCAGGCTACGAAGGAGCGCTACGGTCACGCCTCTCAAGACGTGTACCCCGCTACCGCTCGAGGATACATTCCGTTGCACGGTGAAATGCTACATCCGGATGCCGGCCCCGATCCAAAGGAAATATTCGATCTCGGAATTGAGAAAGAGGGCGACCGGCGTCCGTTTGCCGGAATCACGCGCCTTCCGGATGATGCGGTGGCTCCTGGTTTCGCGCGGAGCCTACTTGCATTGCAAGCTACAGTGCTCAGCGAGGTTGTGCCGCAGTTGGGGGGCGCTCTGGCCGACCTGATCGGTATGGAAAAGGGCTGGTTCCGACGCCATTTCAGCCCGCCGACGGTCCTGCAGCGCGTGATCCGATATCCATCTACTGGCGGCACGGCCGGAAAGCATACCGACAGTGGGTTCTTCACGCTGCTGTTGCAGGAGGAACTCCCGACGCGCTCCTTGCAGGTGTGGTTCGGAGGGCGCTGGGTGCCGGCGCCGAGCTTGCCCGACAGTCTGGTGGTCAATCTGGGCGACATGCTTCAGGCCTTGAGCGATGACCGGTTCAAGAGTACACCGCATCAGGTGGTGCACAGTGGTCCGGCCGAACGAATTTCCCTTCCATTCTTTATCTATCCCGACATCGACGCTCGCCTGACTTCGCGACAGGGAAAGCAAACCTTCAGAGTCGAAGAAAAGATGCTGCGCAACTTCGAATTAGTCTGGGAAGAGGGGAACGGCGGCGGACGCGCGCGAGAGTTGCAGTAAGTGTTCGGCTTTTTGAAGCATGCGCAAACTATAGCTCCCACTCGGCATGTGGTGCCCCGGAAGAACTCTCCCCGGAAGCAATTCGTCGCGCGTATAGCGCGGCGAGTGCAACGCCTCGGGTGAGCCTGATACCGGCGCATTGTTTGAAATCCACACGAGATCCACGCGGTGCTTTTCAAGCAAGCTGCAGCGCCACGGCTTCCATTGTGCCGCTGTGCTAAGGCAATGATTTCGGGCGTGGGAAGTCGCCTGCATGCAGAGGAATACTTCCGGGTACGATGATAGCGGCGCAATGCCGCCACTTCGCCGCTGCGCCTCCCATAGACCGCAAGCAGCAGCGGGATCGCACGATCACGGATGTCCAACATGCGCTGCACGTCCGACCAATCCGGGGCGTACGGCAGCCTCTGTTGCTGATAGAGCCGAGGACGGCTAATTGAGGCCGCGATGTGCTCATGCACATGCCCCGCTCGGCCGCGTAGCGCAGGACTCCACGCAACGCCGACACCGTGTTGGCCACCGACACGTGGGACCATCGTCCCGTTGCCTGGTTACGAAATAAGCATCGGCGTCTTCGGGCTGAAGACTCCTCAGTTGCCGGTTCGTCTGGTCGCACCGGCGCAGGAACTTGCTAATCGCACGGGTCCATTGCTCAACCGTCGCCGGTGTGTATCCACGCTCATCGCGCATCCGCCAAGGACGCCAACGTTCGGGGGCGCGATGCAGCTGTGCGGGCCCTGAAAGAACAGTAAGCGCGAATTTCCCCGCACCTTTTGCTGTTGAGTGCTCTGATGCATGCAGGTGTCCACCGAAATAGGTGGACACCTTGTGATGGAAGAAGATGAGCAGAAACTGCGGGTGAGGCTTGTCGGTCGGGACGGGCGACGCCGATACGAGGCCGCATCGAAGGAGCGTCTTGTCTCGGCCTGCCTTGAGCCTGGCGTGTCGGTATCGAGGCTCGCGCTCGAACATGGGGTCAATGCGAACCTTCTTCGGAAGTGGATAAAGAAGCGCGCGGAGACCCAGTCCCTCCCGCCGTCCCCGCCACCTGCGTTCATCCCGGTTCAGATTGAAAGCACTTCCGATCGGGCCTTGCTGCGACAGAGCAGCATGGCTGCGGTGGATTTGCCGGAGACTTGCGATGGGGTGCGTTGGTCGGCATCGAAAAGGACAGCGCATTTGTCCTCTCCAGCCAAGGTGAGCGCGTCGCTGCCGAACGGCGTGACGTTGACGCTGGAATGCGGTGATCTGGATGCATTGACGGCGACCATCGGAGCACTGGGTCATGTTCAGACTGGGCGCTGACCTGAAAGTCTACCTGCACCGCGAGCCGATCGACTTCCGGGCCGGCATCAACAGCCTCGCGGTTCTGGTCCAAGAGACGATGGCGCTCGATCCGTTTGCTCCGGCAGTTTTTGCGTTCTGCAATCGCCGTCGCGACCGGATGAAGCTCCTGTTCTTCGATCGGTCGGGCTTTGTGCTGGTCCTGAAGCGGCTGACCGAGGACAGGTTCAGGTGGCCGCGCCGGGAGGCAGCGGTGATCACGCTTACGACCGAGCAATTGCACTGGATCCTCGATGGCATCGATATCGATGCGATGGTCCGCCATCCGGTGCGGCAATATCAGGTTGCCGGTTGAGGGCTCTCGAATTGAGCGATTGACGCGGCGGCATGCTTTCGATTCAAGAATCTGATGAATCGACCCGGCGAACCGACTGTTGAAGAGTTGATGGCGCGCATTGCTGCGCTGCAGGCGCAGAACCGTCAACTCGCCGAACGGGTCGTCAAACTCGAGGAAGAGCTGGCGCTTGCACGACTGCATCGTTTTGCGCCGAAGAGCGAAAAGCACATTGACCGCCTCTTCAATGAAGCCGAACAGGCCGCGGATGAGGATGACGCCGACAGCGAAGATGGCGATGTCGTTGTCCTGCCGGACACGGGCTTGCCGGCGACCGAAGGGGCGACGGGAAAGAAGCGCGGCCGCAAGGCCTTGCCGGAAAACCTGCCGCGCGAGCGTGTCGAGTACGACCTTCCCGACGACCAGAAGGCTTGTCCTTGCTGCCGTCATCAGATGCATCGCATGGGCGAGGCCGTTACCGAGCAGCTTCATATCGAGGTGAAGGCGAAGGTTCTGCAGAATGTGCGGTTCAAATATGCTTGCCGCCATTGTGAGCGTACCGGCATCAACACGCCGGTCGTGACCGCGCCGATGCCCGCGCAACCTTTGCCGGGCAGCATCGCCACGGCTTCGACGCTGGCCTTCGCGCTCGTTCATAAGTACGTCGACGGCACACCGCTCTACCGCCTGGCGCAGGCCTTCGAGCGCGCGGGTGTTCCTGTCAGCCGTGGCGCTCTGGGCCACTGGGTGATCGGCTCGAGCGAAAAGCATCTCTCCCGCATCTATGACGCCCTGAAGCTGCGGCTCAGATCGCAGCCCCTCATCCATGGCGACGAGACCACGGTCCAGGTGCTGAAGGAAATGGACAGAGCGGCCGCCAGCACCTCGTACATGTGGGCATACCGGAGCGGCCACGACAGTGACGAGCCGATCGTGCTGCTCGATTATCAACCGGGTCGCGGCCAGATACACCCGCAGACTTTCTTGGGCGATTACCGCGGCATCGTCATGAGCGACGGCTATTCCGCTTGGCGCACGCTGGAAGGGGCAACGCATCTTGGCTGCATGGCCCATTCGAGGCGGCGCTTCGTCGATGCCCTAAAGGCGAGGAAGAAAGGCGGCGGCCCGCCGGAACAGGCACTCCGGTTCTTCGAACAGCTCTATCGGGTTGAAAGGCAGGCGCGGAACGAAATCCCCGATGACGGCGAAACGCGAGATCACTGCATTCGCCGCTTCCGCCAGCAACATAGTGTCCCCATCCTCCAGGCTCTCAAGGCATGGCTCGACGACATCGCCCCAAAAGTCTTGCCGGACAGCAAGCTCGGCGACGCCGTGTCCTACACCCTGAACCAATGGGGATATCTGACGCGTTACACCGAGGACGGCAGCATGCCGATCGACAACAATCTTCTCGAGCGTGACATCAGGATTTTTGCAACTGGCAGGAAGAGTTGGTTGTTCAGCGATACCGTCGACGGAGCCAAGGCCAGCGCCGTCATCTACAGCCTGACGTTGACCTGCCGCGCCTGTGGCGTCGAGCCGTTAGCGTGGTTGCGCCACGTCCTCACTGAACTGCCTCAGCGCCCCGAGAACGTGGCTATCGACGATCTCCTGCCCTTCAACTTCCTCAAAGCCGCCGCAGCCTGACCCGACGCGTCCGTCTGAAAGCGATCAGTTGTTGCAAGGGCCGTCAATGTGCGGGGAAATGAGCGCTTACAAAGAATATGAAGCACCTCCCATAGACGAAGCGTCGCCTGAGCTGATGAACCACGACAGCTTTGAGCAATGGTCCTTCGCTGGCGATATCCTCGCCTTCCCGCTGCGGACCATGTCCTCCAAAGAGGCCATGGCCGACCCGGAGATCTCCCGGTTCCCGTACAAAGAGCGTCCATGCATGCCAGGGTCCTAAAAGACCGCGCCGGATTGGTGAGGCACTCGCATAGCGCACCTCCCATATTGCCTTCCGCTATGAGGACAGCATCGGCATCCGAGATAAGATCCCTTTCGCGGCTCAATGGCTGGCCTGCATGCTCCCCTACCGATGCTTCGCCGACATCCTCGCGGATGCCTGCGCACGGCTCGGGGCCGACGTGGATCGCTACTCCTTCATCGTAATGGACTTTCACCATCTACTCCTTGCCGGTCTCCCGGCGCACCCTCATGGAATCTTCACGAACTGCGCTGGGATCAGGCGAACCTTGTGCCCCAGTGCCTGCAGTCTCCGGGCGATCCATTATGATCCCGCGCACAACTCCATCCCCACGATCACAGGCGCGCTGCTGCCCGCTCAAAGAACTGCAGCAACGTATCGGGTCGAAAGCGAGCTCGCTGGACTGGCTCACCGTCGGTGTCCAAACCGACGACGTGGAAGACGTTCTTGCCGATATCAATTCCATAGACGGCCGCAGGGCGCGGCGCATTGCGTGGGGACATTGCAACCTCCTTTGGTGTGACTGCCCAGATGCTGCGGGAGGACGGAGCGGACCATCCCATTAGGGGTGACGCCCGCAGCCGAGCGGACAAGCGGAAAGCTGTCGCTCGCCTAAAGGAACCTTCGGGATGAGCGACCGCTGAGCGTAAAAAGCGATGTGCTGTCGCCGCATGACAATTCGCTACGAGACCAGCAGGCCCCAACGACCGCAAGCTTCGCGCGCGCATGAAGGCGATCGCGCAGGCCGGTTGGGATGCCGGCGTCTACTTGTGATGCTGAGGTGCGAGGGACCCGTCGTGACCACAAGGGCGAGACGACTTGTAACGCTTCTCGTGTGCACCAGAAGCTATTGTGCCGATTGTCGAGCAACGGCGCTTGCAATCTCTAGCGCGTCTAGTGGCATAGGCACCAACTCCGTCAGATCTGTTGCATGTGTTTCCAGGAATCCGGCCGCCGCGGCGGACGAAATGGACATCAGCATCGGCGGTTGAAAGGCGTAGAGTGGCAGGGACGAAAGCCGCGCGCGCTCCTCCTCAAAGCTGCTCGGCTCATAAGCGGCTCCTATCTTCTGCGCGAGATCCGGGATTGAAAATGCGGTAGCTCCCGACAACTCGTAGCAGCGGCCGGCATGGTTAGCCGGATCACCCAGCACAGCAAGCGCCGCTTCGGCCAGATCCGCTCTTGCGACTGCGGAAATCCGACCCTCGCCAAATGGCGTGGCAACCACCCCGCCGCGCGGCGCGGCGAGAGCGCCAATCAGTTCTGCATAGAGACCGTTGCGAAGGATGGTCCAGGCCATGCCGCTTGCCCGAAGCTCGCGCTCGGTCCAACGATGAGCCAGTGCAAAGCCGAGATGATCGCTAGCATAAGTGAGGCTCGTATAAACGACGTGCTTCACTCCCTGCGCACGGGCAGCAGCCAGAACGGCACCATGCCGACGCATCACGCTATCGTCTTCGGCAGAGCCAGCCGAAGTCAGGAACATGGTCTCGACTCCGGTGAAGTCAAACATTTCAGGTCTGTCGAAGTCTATGTGCCGATCAGCAGTGGTTGCTCTACTGCCGGCGAGAATCGCAATGCCCTTCTGCCGCGCCCGTGTTACGATCTGCGACGCCAACTGGCCCGAGGCTCCGGTGATGAGGATCATGGCTCTTCCCTCCATGGATTGTGGTACTTAAGGCGCTCCAAGCTTTGTCGATGAAGGCCCAGGTCATTTTTCACGGTCCCGCCGAACTTACCCGCTCCAGTCTACAACCCCGATCCACCCGTTCGAGGTTGCCAACGCACCACTATGGAAGGGTCTTCGTCAGCTTGGCCCGATACTCCTCATCCAAAATGGTGGGGAGGGATATCTTTTTGGTTCGCGCTCCGTCGACAGAGATCATTTCACCGCTGACGAAACTGGAATCCTCACTAGCCAACCACAGGACCGCATTGGCTATCTCCTTTGGAGCGCCGATTCGTCCGACCGGGTGAAGTTGACCCAACTCCCGCTCGATCAAGCTTCGGTCCGGGTGCATCTCGACGTACGCACGGTTCAGATCGGTATCGATCCAACCGGGGCATACGGTATTGCAACGGATGCCATCAGGCCCGAGATCAACGGCCAGTCCCAGCGTAAGGCCATGGACGCCGGCCTTCGTGGCCGCGTAGGCAGTATGCCATGGGTTGACCATATAGGCCTCGACGGACCCGATGTTGACGATCGTGCCTGAGCCCACGAGTCTCATCTCCGGGACCACATACTTGGCCATTAAAAACGGGCCGCGGAGATTGACCGCCATAAGCCTGTCCCAATCCTCGGCGGTCTGTTCGTCGATCGACTTATGAATGACCGTGCCGGCATTGTTGACCAGTACATCGATCCTGCCAAACTTCTCGAGGACCGCGTCAACGAATGTCCGAACCGAGACCTCTTTTGTGACGTCAAGAGATATGAAAGTGAGCCTCTCGACGCCGCCGGAATTTACGGCGTGATCGTCACGCAAGTCGCCGACGACAACCGCGGCGTCTTCATCAGCGAGCCTGTCTGCGATCGCCCGGCCAATGCCCCGATTGCCACCGGTGACAATGGCAACTTTGCCTGTTAGCCGATTACCCAAGAATTCCTCCTATCCTGCCGTGACCCCGCCATCTATTGGAATAGCAACCCCTGTGATGTGCCTAGCTTCCTCGCTCGCGAGGTAGAGCGTCAGACCTGCGATTTCTTTCGCAGTAGCAACGCGGCCCTGGGGGGTTGAATCGATGTTCATCTGGAGGACCTCGTCAATGCTAACTGGTTTGTTATGGGCCGAAACAAGCATGGGTGTATCCACAGCACCGGGGCAGACCGCATTGACGCTGATTTGCTCTTTGGCGTGATCGAGCGCCATCGCTTTTGTCAACAGAACGACGGCACCCTTTGACGCACAATAGGCAGCCAGCCCGGGACGGCCAACCAACCCCACATTCGAGGCTATGTTGACAATGCTGCCGCCGCCGGTTTTCCTCATAGCCTTCACGGCAGCGCGGCTGAAGTAGAAAACACCGCTGACATTGGCGTCGAATGTCTGACGCCAATCATCGTCCGTGGTTTCGGGGACGCTTCTACGCCGGATAATCCCGGCGCTGTTCACCAACACGCTAACCTTTCCGAACCGCTCTACGCTGGAATTAATCACCTGGTCGGCGAAGGAGGAGTCAGCCACATCGCCTAGCATCAATTCGGCCTGACAATTGAATTTCTGAACCGACTCCAACGCTCTTTGGCCCCGCTCTCGATCGCGGCCGACCAAAACCAGTGACGCCCCTGTCGCGGCGAAGGCCTCTACGACAGCCTCCCCTATCCCCGACGTTGCCCCAGTAACGATAACTACTTTCTTGGAATGCGTCATGGTAATGATTGCCCATTAGAAATAATGAGGTCTAGTGGTAGAAGGCTGGCCAGCAAGATACCGAACGCGGTGTCAGTTTTACAAACGCTTCGGTTAGTCGTGGCGCACCTCTCACCATCACAACCTCCCGCCGAAATAGTCGAAACGATCGTCGCCATCTCCCTCCTAACCATGCTGGCGGTTCAACCGCAGCCGCCAAGATGATCCTTGTCCGCTCCGAGTTTCTCGCTCAAAGCTGCTTAAACCTGCTCTGTTGTGCCGGAATGCATCGCCGATCGAAGGTCTGCAAACGAACTGCCGTCGAAGATCTGACCAAGGTTCTTTGCGACGAAATCGGAAGCGCTGTTCTCACCTTGACGCAACTCGCCGCAATTGTTGAGGCCAGTGGTTACGAGAAGTGCGTCGAGCCCTGCAGCCTTTGCGCCCTTGATATCGGTATCAACCTGATCGCCGATCATCAAAAGACGATCGGTACCTGCCCGAGCGATGCATTCTTCGAAAATCGCTCTTCCTGGCTTGCCCATGATCTCTACTGAGATTGGAGGAGCACCGAAGGGCGCCAGTCCAGCTTGAAGCATTGGTCCTATTATACCTGGTCCAAAGACGAGTGTGCCATTCTTGCCAGGATAAATGATGTCCGCGTTTGCCGCTATCATACGGGGCATTTCGCCCGTCTCGATCAGTCTGCGTCGAAAAGTGGACAGGAGGTGATCGGCCGCCCGTTTAAAATTGAAACCTTCGTCATCGAGCACTACGAGCGTCTCGAATGTCTCGACCGTGTCAGCGCAATGGAGATTTGGATGCTTGCCGAAGATATCGTGCGCAGCGTGTGCGCTGCCCAGATACGAAACTACCCGCCCGGCCGCCAGCTCTTCGAGTACGCGATGTCGCGCAACACCTCCCGCGGACACGATACGGTCGACCGCCGGAATCGGAAGTCCCGCACCGCGGAGACGTTCTAATATCGTTTCCTCCGACCCACTGCTGATATTCGTCACGATGTAGTATGGCTGACCGGACGTATTAAGTCGGGCCAAGATATCAGCAGCGCCAGGCAGGGCTTCATTTTGGCTGATCAGGACCCCGGTCGCGTCGAAAAGTATCGCGTCATAGCAATCTGCCAGTGTCCGGGGAGGCGGGCTTTCGGGGGCCGCGGTATGAGGACGCGCCGACTCCGTCCTTGGCTGAACCGCGCGCGCCTTAGGGGGCGGAAAGTAGCCGTGACGCACGACCCCCGCTTCGGGTGGTATGCTGGCCGCGCACGTCTCACTATACGCCCAGGCCAGCCACTCGCATAAGAACGCCAAGTCATCTGCCTCGACCGTAGGCCCCGCCCATATCCGAAATCCCGGCGGCGCGTCACCGTAGCTCCAAATGTCAAAAGCCGCGCCTTCGGCTTCGAGTAGACGGATCATCTCAGCAACGATTTTGCCGTCGTCCTCTTTCTCGCCGGCAGCGTGCTGCTCTCGCACAAGCCGAAGAGTAATTGAACAGGTGGAGCGTGCTGCCGGATTGGTGCAAGTCCAATCGATCCAGGGAGTAGAGTTCACCCAGTCGTCCATCACAGCATAATTATTGGCAACCCTTTTCAGAAGTGCTGGTAGTCCACCGCACGCTTCGGCCCAGTCGAGCGCAGAGTGGATATCCTCGACGGCGAACATGCTGGGGGTTGAGATCGTGCGGCCGCCAAAGAACGCCTTGTTTACAGATCCGTCGGCGTTGTGCAGTCTCATGAGCCTGGCTACGGGCTTACGTCCGCTCGCTTTCAACCGTGCCTGGGCCCGAGGCGAGAGTGCGATCATGCCATGGCCGCCTTCGCCCCCAAGCGCCTTCTGCCATGACCAGCACAGAACATCGATCCGATCGTAGTCGATGGGACTCGTAAAAGCTGCCGAGACGGCATCCGCGATCACAAGCCCGGCACGGTCAGGAAGAATCCAGTCAAGATCCGGTGGACAGACGCCGCTGTTGGTGCCGTTTAGCACTAAAACGATGTCGTGAGTGGGGTCGATCCCGCTCGTGCTCGGAAAATCTCCGAAAGCACAAATGTGCCGGCTTTGGGGGGCAAGCCCTAACGTATCGATCTCATTTGCCCAATACTGCGAGAAGTTGTCTGACAAGAATGTCTCGACTGGAAACGGGCCAAGCAGATTTTGTAAGGCCATGCTGCAGGCTCCAGTGCCTGAACCGGGCACGATTCCGCAGAGCCAGCTATCAGGCAGTTCTAGCAAAGAGGCCATGCGCCTGATTACTTCTCCAAGCCTTTCTGCTCCCTCGGGGCTCCGGTGACTCCGTCCAACATAGCGCAGCATAGTTGGGTGCACGTTCCAACCGGGATGTTTACGGCAAGGGCCTGATGAAAACCGTGGATCGGACGGGAGGGCCGATGGTTTTGCTACCGCGTTTGGCAGGGTCATGGCTTCCTCCAAGTTGGGAAAAAGAGGCACCTCGACAGAGATGTCTGCGATCAGGCGATGTCCGCCATCAGCGCCGACAGCTTTTCATCGGCAAAACTCGTCCGTTCATCTGCGCGAAGATTCGAAAGGCGCCTGATAATCGCTGCGTCAGACCAAGCCCCGCCTTCACAAAGCTTTTGAACATAGGACGGATGGATGAAGTTTGCGCCCGCGAATTGATATGCCGCGCTGCTGCCCCAGCCATACCGTTTGCGCAGCGGATCGAAGTGACGCAAGACGTGCTCGATGAGTGCCCGTTCCGTGGATGTTTCGAGGTGAGTGAAAAGCGGTAGGAGCTGCTCACTAGCCGTATTTCCTGCGCCCCGGCCCATGCCGCCCATGGTGCAGTCTATCCAGGTCGCTCCCGCCGTCGCGGCGGCCACTGAATTGACCAGAGCATATCCGCGGTTGTCATGGCCATGGAATCCAATGTCAGGCTCAATTCGGTCCGCAAACCGGCTGATCAATTCCTGAACGCGGGTCGGCTTCATAGAGCCAAAGGAATCGGCAATATAAAGCACATCGATGGTGTCGATCTGCGTTACCTCCTTCAGGCACATTTCAACTTCTGCAGCATTTGCGGCATCGAGCTGCATGAGATTCAAAAACACACGGAAGCCCCTGCGAGACAACTCAGCGAAAATGTTCCGGTAGGCGGCCAAGTTGCTGTAATGCGCCGCCACTCGGATGGTCGTGATATGCCCTGGCTCTAGTCCCTCTGTCAGGCGGGTCACGGCAAGGGCTACAGGCAGTTCGCTCGCAAGCACATCCTTGGCATCGATCATGACGCAAGCCTTGATCAGGAGACCGGCAGCCACCTGTTGGGCCTTAGAACTCGTCACACTGGCGAAATATCCGTGGCTCTCAGGCTTTCCGGCGAGCCCCAGCTCAACCATGCGCACTGGGAGAGTGTTGATAGTAGCGACATAGTCAGACACCAGCTCCGGCGCGAAATCCCAATTTGTGTAGTAGCCACCGTCGCGCAAAGTGCAATCTAGGAAGTTCACTTCGTCTGGCATTGTGTTTACCATTACCCATCCTCCTCCAAATACCGCCACAACATCGAAGCATGCTGCATCAGCTCGCGGCATAGCCCCCATCGACATAAAGAATCTCGCCTGTTACGAACGATGCTGCTGGGCTCGCGAGGAAAATGTAAGGCCCAAAATACTCGGACAGATCGCCGCGGCGTCGCATCGGAGTGAGTTCCATTGCGCGGCGCTGATAAGGGGTATCGAGATTAGGATGCACTCCATCCATGAAGTTGTTGATGAACCCAGGTGCGACGGCGTTCACACGAATACCCTTATCAGCCCATTCTACCGCCATGGTACGCGTCAATTGATTGACGCCCCCCTTGCTCGCAGCATAGACAGCCAAGCCCGGTATGCCGAGGGAACTGGCGATCGAAGAAGTCATGATGATGCTGCCGCCGCCTTGTTCCAGCATTGCCTGGGCGGCAAACTTCGCACAATAATAATAGCCCCGCAGATTGGTATCGACGACCTCGTCCCATTCCGGCTCTTCATATGACTGCGCTGGCTTAATGATGTCGATACCTGCGTTGCAGACCATCACATCGATCTGCCCGAACCGGTCGACCGTGCCACCGATCAAAGCTTTGCAATCGTCGTGCGACCGCACATTAGCGCGGATAGCCGTCACGTCGATTCCTTGGCCCGCAAGTTCGGCCTCTGCTTCGGTCAGCTCTTCAACATTGTGCGAGGAAAGGACTATCTTCGCGCCCAATCGTCCAAAGCAGGCGGCGAGCGACTTCCCTAGACCGCGGCTCGAGCCTGAAATGCAGACCACCTTGCCATCGACTCCGAAGAGCTCTTGGTATCCTTCTGCACCAGTCGCATAATTATGAGCTGTATCTGACATAGAGATTACCCAATCCAGCTATGAATACACGCATGTGCGATTGAACGGCCGAGATCGATGACGGCTCTGTTTGCGTTGGCTTCGTTCATGCGATGGCTCCTAGTGCGATGAATGGTTCAGACGGTTGCACTCAGCCCACCATCGATGACGATCAGAGCGCCGCTGACATAGGCCGCGCGGGCGCTGGCCAAGAATGCAGCAACTGCTGCGAATTCCGAGGGATCGCCAAGGCGTCGGGCCGGGGTCCTATCCTCGAGCGCACGGATGGCTTCGGCGTGGTCGCCGAGGCGATTGGCTTCGTGAATCGCGGTGCTGTGTGCTCCAGGAGCAAGCACGTTTACCGTGATGCTCTCCCCCGACAATTCTTGTACGAGCGTGTGGCAGTAAGGCACTAGCCCTGCTCGTGCGACACCCGACAGCGCGAAATGTACCGGAGTCCGTACAATAGCCTCGGAAGCGAGCATCAATATTCGCCCCGCCGGCGAGCGCCGCAGATGCGGCAAGGCGGCCGTAACCAGATTGATCGAAGGTAAAAGCACTCGGTCAAACGCATCGTCGAAGTCCTTGGGCGTCATGGCCGAGGGTGGCCCGGCAGAAACGCCGCCGCAATTCGTCACCAAGATGTCGATACACCGAAAATGCTCTGCTGTTTCGGCAACCCAAGCTGCTGCATCCGCGCAGTCAGTCACATCGGTCGCGCGCGCCACCACTTCGGCGCCTTTGCCGCGTAACCGATCCACTGCTCTTTCTAGCCGCCCCGAATCCCGCCCACAGATGGACAAGCGGCAGCCTTCGTTAGCCAGTTCCTCGGCTGTGGCCAAACCTAGGCCGCTGGAGGCGGCCGCGACTATTGCCACCTTGCCGTTAAGCCCTAAATCCATTCTCTTATGCACCCTTCTTGGCACCGTTGCAGATAGCCAAGCATGTGTCGTGCCAAAACGAAAAATCCGCTTAAAACAACATGATAGCCCTGCTGAAAAAACGTCGGTTTTGCTCTTACGTCGGATTCGCTACATTTGTGTCTCATGCACGCCGATACGGCCTCCGACGCTGAAGACAGCGTTGGGTAAGCAGCTTAAGTTCTTGCTGAGGCGAGTTATGCTAAGAGTCATGGGATTTGACCGATGTGGGCCCACTCTCGGCCTTCGACAGCTATGAGGCATCATCGCTGCCGCATGCTTAGCAGCAACTGCTCGCTGTTTTAGATGTCAATCACTTCAATCGGGACGCCTCGGTGTCGGCAAATGGAAGCGCGAGAGCAGCGCCGATGCCGAGCGCCGGGCAAATTGCGCCGAACAGGTAGGCGCTTTTGTAGCGCTGGTCAGCCGGTTGGCAGAGCCGCGTTCCACGCCTTGCCCATTGCCGCACGATCCCGTTCTTCTGACCAATTCTGGCTTCGCCCTGGAACCACAGCTCCACTTTCGTTCGAGTGGAAGGTCGCAAAGATGTGCCTTCAATTCCTCGACGAACGTGGGCGTCCGGTGCCGGATGCAGCGGACGTGCGCTGACGTGCGAAAAGCCGAGCCTGTGCAGCAGGATTCCGACAAAGCGCTTGTGGCAGTCCACGCCGAAGCGATTCCCTGATGACGCACTTCAGATCGACGCGCCGCCAGCGCACGACACCAGTACGGTCCGGACTTTTGCGGCCAGGTCGGCTTGCTGTTCAGGCGGCAGACGACGGCGGACCAAGCGACCATTGATCGACAAGACCTTCGGGACCTGCTGCGCGCAGTATCAGCCAGATCGGCCCGAACGCATCTGTGGAGGCAATGGTGACATCTGGGATCGACCGCCGCGTTTAATCGTCGCGAGGACATCGCACGTCTTGGAAAAAATGCTTTCCAGCACAGTGTAAAGGTCTTTGCCAGGGGCGGTAAGAACGACGTCCGCTCCCAGTACCATAAACAGGGGAACGCCGAGCTCGTCTTCAATGACTTTGATCTGCCAACGGATATCTCCCACTGTCAGGTTTAGCTGGCAAGCCGCAATCTTGAACGAGAGATGGCGTGCCAATGCCTCGAATACCTCAATGGCACTGAGGAACGGGAGACCATGATAGGGATGATCCATTGAACACTCCAATCAGATCAGCAGTCGCGAACCGTATCCACGTCGTCCCCTGGCCCATAAAGGACTGTCGCCAAGGCTGCACGCGTCTAAGTTGAGAGGCTGGTTACCCACTCCCGGCCTCCCTGACATCACTGCGGGGCTGTCAGCTTTGAGCCAGCAAGTTGCGTGCCGACTACTGCATTGTTCTGAATCGCATCACTCGTCCCAACCGATAGTCGAGCCCGGCCGGCCGTTTTGTCGGGCTTCCAACACTCTTGTCTAGTTTCGGACAAAAAGGTTTGTGGATCGACATGCGCGCGTATCGTCATGTTAACGAGGTGCAACCCGGTCACCGTTTCCTGCGGAAGATGAACTTTATGTAAATACGGATATTTCGACGTTGTAACTTAACGTAATATAAAATTCTCAAAAAACAGGTTTTTGTTCCGGCATCCGCTGTTACAGTCACTCTTGAGAATGCCAGATCGACTCTTTCTGCTAACCGTCTTAGGAATGTCGATGGCTTATCGTGGAAAGCGTCGATAGGACCGGCAGAATCAGGTCAAGAATTGCTGACAAACCCCGCCGGGCGGATCGAGCCGGATGAACATATGTCTCCGCTAGAGGATCTCGACTTGATTCCTTGCGTCTAGAAGTCTTCGCATGGTCAAACAACCATGCTTCGCATGGTGGAAAAGAAACGTTTGTGGTTTCAATCGTTGCCATTGCGCGCCCATTAATGCAGTGCCGCACTCATCTGCCCTTACAAGGAGGAACTCAATGAAGACCCTGGATCAGCAGACAACACCGGAGGAAGCCGCACGGGAGCGCATGAAAGCATCCCATGTCCTCGATGGCGACGCCGGTCGCTTGGCCGACTTATATCGCGGATGGGCGAGTGCCTTCGATCTGGACCAGGGCCGCGTCGGGTACTGCGGGCCGAAGATCGTGGCGGAACTGGCAGGGGCTGTGCAGACGGCCTACTTGGCCGGGAAGCGGAATGCCATCGCAATCCTGGACGCTGGCTGCGGAACAGGGCTCGTCGGCGTGGAACTGGAACGCCTCGGCTTCCGGTTGATTGACGGGTTCGATCTCTCCGAAGAGATGGCTGAAAAGGCCCGGCAAACCGGTGTCTACCGCCGGGCCCGAGGCGATGTCGATCTTAACGGGCAGCTCTCCGACTACTCCAGTGCGAGTTATGACTTGACCGTCTGCTGCGGCGTCCTAACGCTCGGACACGTCCGACCGGATGGATTGCGCGAGCTGGCTCGCGTCACCCGCCCGAACGGCTTCATCGTTGCAAGCACGCGGAAGAGCTATGTGGAGACTACATCCTTTGAAGATCAGGTGCGGTGTATGCAGGATGAAGGCGTTCTTATACCGGCACAGTGTCTAAGGAACGGCAGATACGTCGCCGAGGAAGACGCACACTATTGGGTCTTCCAGGTGCCCGAGAAGATGAGCGCCCCGACGGACAAGCGGCTATGACCACGATGCCGCAAACCTCGCCGACGACGAACTGGCAGCCGATGCAAGGCACCACGAGGAGCGCGAGCACCTACGCCGGCCGTGCCAGAGTCCCCATTCCTCTACATTGTTGAGCTTCGCACCACGAAAGAACGCATCGCACTGGCTATCCGAGGCTCCGCGAAGATACTTCATGCTGCCGTCACCACCTGCGGCGGGGTGACGTTGCCGAGCCAAGGCATAGGCTTGGTGGCAAAGCGAGCGACGGCCCTCTGCCTTGCCGGTCACGGCCGCAGTGATGACGCAATTATGGAACGAGGGAAAAACCCATGAGCACTTTCTTGGTGTCCTCATCCGGAAAAATAGTCGAACCTAACGCACCTCTGTCGCTTTTACTTCCCGATCTCAAATGCAGGAACGACATGTGACGGTTAGATTTGCGCGCTAGAAATGGCTTGATTTTTCGCTAACAATTTCATTGACTGCTCGATCTTGCCGAACCGACTGCACGTCCAAAGGTCGGCCCCAGCCTCCCTATCGTCGACTGATGAGTAATCGGCGCGCGCCGAACAGCGCGCGAGCTCGACAAGATCCTGAATGGGTCCGGACCCCGCCGAAGCGCAATCGATCACTGCCGCGGAGCTACGCCTGTTGTCAATGACCACGGAATCGGGGGGCTGACGCACTCTCGATGAAGTTTGGGATCATACTGCACCGATCAGCCTGGCTTGCAGGAGGTCGAGCTTTCCGCGTCCATACATCTGCCGCTTCACAAGCGTGAGCTTGGTGATCTGTCCCTCTGTTTGACCGTTGGACCATGGTTCGGTGATCGCGGCGCGGACGGCAGCATGGTCGCGAATGATGCCTTTGACGAAAGACGCGATGAGGCTTTTTCCGGCGTCGGCGATCCACGGCTCGAGTTCATCGGCAAGCTTCTTGCGGATCATGGAATGGAAACCGGCGATCAGGTTGCGTGCTTCCACCAGCAGGGGCACGCCCAGCTCGATGGCGACGATCATAACCGTGTCGGCTTTGCTTGGATGATCACGGGCCGTCGTCATCAGCCGCGCGATCGTTCTGGCTGACGGCACCTTGCGGAGTTGCTGATCGGATGCCTGCTCGGCGCGACGCCGTCGCCTTGTCCATTCGCTGACGACGCCCAGCCGTCCCCGAAAGCCTTTTGTCTTCAGCCGCCGCGCCAGAGCTCGCTTGCATTGTGGCAGCCCGATATCCATTGCCTATCCAGGAACGGCAACCATGCCCCGAGCGAACTCTGCCGGACGCGGAAATTCGGTTCGCTGGCCACGGATCACTTGGCGTACGAGTTTGCGACTGTGACCGGTGCGGCGCACGATCTCCTTGATGGGTTGCCTTCGCCGGCAAGTTTCATGATTGCCGCGTTTGTCTCCTCACGCCGCAGATAGCCTTCGTATTGCAGCCTCTCCACGTAGGTGAGCAAGTCGGGATTGATCGTCGTAGCGCCGATCGCAGTGCGGATTATCCGTATCGACTTGCGAACGGCGCGGTCGCGCGAGACGGTTTCGATCTCAGGGTGGTCGGCAAGCCAAGCCTCCACGATGGCAACTTCACGGTCCGGGCAACAACGTTACGATCCGCCGTCGCTCCAGATCGCAGACGATCGTGCCGTAGCGATGGTTACGGCGATAGGCCCAGTCGTCGATGCCGACAATCTTGATAGGGTCTGTTCGTAAACAGGCCCGTCGCCTGGAAATAGGCGATGCACATCAGCACCAGCACGTCCGACGGCGTCAGGTCGACCGCCCGCCCGCCCCCGCCGACGGCTGTGCCAAATGCACTGCCAAATGCACTGCGGATGGCGTCGGCATAAACCGACCGCGTCAGGTGCCGAAAACCGCCAGCGACGGCGCCGAGGTCATAGGGCCGTCCGCGCAGCTCCTCGCGAATGTCGTCGATGAGAAGATCAATGCTGCAGCTTTTGCCGACGATGCGAGCCAGAGTCTCGCGGCCGACTGGTTCACTGGCAGCAAAGATCGTCGCCTCGACGCGATGCATCCATTCGCGCCAGCGAACCTCCGCCGGCAGTTGATCGAGCTCGCGGTCGAACAAATGGTCATTTGGACGGCGGTCGCCTGATCGACGGTCATCTGACCGGCCCCTAGTTCCTCTTCGGGCCGTCGCTTCAGCCATCATTTTCACAGCCCGTAGATGCGAAAGGTCGGGCGGCCGGACAGTTCACGAACCGCGCCGAGTTCGAGGAGCCGGTCGAACAGCCGGCGCAGCCCGCGATCGCTCATGCCGGCGATATTTTCCGATGCCACGATCGCATCGTCGGACAGGAGCTTTTCGACAACAGTGTCCGGCGCCTTGGCCCTGAGTTTCGGGGCCACGGCAAGCAGCCGGTCCGCGCGGCGCTCGAGTTCGGCGGACAGATCGACGGCGCGCAACGCGGCCCGCGCCTGGGCGGCGAGCAGGCTCTTCGCACGTTCGGCTTCATCCTCGGTGCTCGCCGCAATGGCACTTATCGAGCGGGGGGACCGGCCCGGACTTGAGCCCAAAGCCACCCTCCGCGCCCATCAATGGCATCGCCTGCGTCCAACCCAGCCGCTGCGCCAGCAGAGCGTCGGCGAGCCAGGCTCCGACCGTGCGTCCGAAGCTATGTCGTTTGGCGGCCATGAACGCGCCGGTCAGCATCCCGACGGTGCCGGCGCTGACGGCAAGCTGCCGAAGCTCATCTGCCAGGTCGCTGACCGCCTTGTCGTCTCGGACATGGCCAAGATTCTCCAAAACCCTGGCGATGCTCGCCGCGGTCAGCAGTTTCTCCGCAGGCGTTCCGGCCAGCCGGCGCCAGGCGAGGAGAAAACGGCCGGCGGGCCCGACATTGTCGCCCGGTCGCGTGAGCAGCACGGCGTCGCGCAACGCGCTTTCGTCCTCAACGCGGCCAGCCTGCTTTGCCGTCATCGCGGCCGCCGAAAGCGCCAGCCGCTGCCGCCAGGCGCCGGCCCATTTTTCGTGCCGGCGCACGACCGCATCGAGGGCGCCGAGCGCGGCACCGGCGACGATCGCAGCATTCTCGAGGCCTTTTGGGGCGCAGGCTTGCGCCGTCTCGACTGCCTTGCGCAGCCAAGCCGGCACCGGCGCCGCCGGCGCGAACGGCTCGGTTCCGGGAGGCTGGGCAGGATGGCGCGGGGAGGGTTTGGGGCGAAGAATCATCCCCGACAGGATGAATTCACGCGGCGCTTTTTACAAGGCATGACACCCAAAACCGCCGCGCCTGTCGACAGGCCGTTATGTCCGGTAAGCTTGCCTTATCGCACGTAGCGGCAAAACGCCTAGCTGTAAGCTTTCGGGAGATTGTCCATTCGAGCCGGTCCGGGGAGACTGGAGTTACCACGCTTCAGCACTCACCGGAGGGTCCGAATGAACATCCACAAGAATGCCCGTCACACGCAGCGCCTTGATTTTTGCGGTGTGAATTCTAGCGGCACCGCTCACTGCCGTCGAAGCTGCGCAGCGTCGCCTTGTCGATCGTTCCGGCCCGGGTACATGCCTTCCACGGCAATGTGGATCGCATCAAAGGCTTCGCTCTTGAACTTTGGCTAGTCGTTATCACTGATCTCCACAAGACCCCTGCTTTTAGCTCAGCCGCCACACTGGCCTTCGATTTTCGCTGGTACGGCCCAGCCACCCCCGAAACGCCCGCAACTGATCGTGATCAATGTCCGCCCGGTTCTGGTGAATTAGCCGCCGATATCGCTCATAAAAGGCTCATCGGCGTGCGTGCCGCCCTAAACCATCACCCCCGGAAGTTCCGGCCGGGCGACCAAAAATAAACGCACAAAACGGGAGCACGTCAGCTCTGACCTTGTCATGGCGCCTCAAGGCAGCAGCAGCGATATGGCCAGCATTTGATCGCGCTGGAGCAAATCTGCGGATTCATTCGTCACCTCATCAAGGTGTGGCGGCGAAGCTCCAGCTTCCTTGCAACTGTCGAAATGCTCAGCCCTTTGGCTAATTCGGCTATCGCGGCCAGACCGCCAGATCAGAAAGAGCACGCTTGCGAAATACGCCAGCTGAAGGAGCAGGGAACAAGCCAGGGTCGTGACGACTACGGTGCCGATGGAATGAGATGCGAAGTAGACGGTCAGTGCGGTGCTGCACAGCACCACCCCCAGGACTCGAAAAAACATTCTAAAGGGCAACGCCGTTCTCCTGGTTCTGTCTCCTCAGATCACGCTGCGACCTGATCGGCTGCAACATGGGTCTGGCAGTTCTTCGGGCAGACGCGGGCGCAGGCCCCGCAGCCAATGCAGCGGCCGGCATGATCGACGACCATGATCATGCGATTCAGCTCGCCATCGAAATCATGTTCTTCGCCGTCGCAGGCACCGAGGATTTCACCCGCGTCATCGACACCGTAAAGATGCATCACCTCGCGCGAGCAGACTTTGAAACAGCGGCCGCAGCCGATGCAGGTCGCGCCGTCTATAGCGGTGAGATATTCCGGCATCCATCCGGAGCCATCGCGGGTGGTGAATGTGCTCCTCATCGTAACTTCTTCATTGCAGCGAACTCTCTCTTGGCACCATCCAACTCGGCAAAACCGCCGACGCTTCTTCGATAGCCCAGAGCGCGGTCTTCCAATCTTCCAACTTCACCGCCGCCCAGAACCTGTCATCGATCGGCTTCTTCAACGCTTGTCCGCGCGCCAGGGGTTCGCTTGTTGCGATCCGCTCCTGATCGGCCGCTTTCGCTTTGTTGCTGGTAGGCCAGCTGCCGTTGAGCACTTTCGGCAAAACCTCACCGAGTTGGCTCGGATGACCGATAAAGGCGATGCAGCCGTCTCGGTCGACTACGAACGAGGTCGGAACCCCGACGCAAAAGCTGGGTCCCCTCCAAAGCTTGTACATTTCAGCTGTGTAGTCGAACGCGATCCGATAGTTCAGATGCGAGCACTTTTCGGTCAACCACGCGTCCAACTTGGTCCGGGCCTCGACGGCCGTTGGAGCATCTTCATCCGCCGCGATCCCGACGACCTCAAGTCCGCTGTCCTTGTATTTCTCCTGCAGCTGCATCAGATGGGGCATCGCCGTCACCTCCGCACCAAGTTGCCCAAATTCGACGACATACAATTTGGCGGGCTGGAAGTTCGTGAGGGGCTCGCCACGCAGCCAGTTCTCCAGTTGGATCGGAGGAGCCGGTGAGTCCATCTGCAATACCATGTTGCTCTCCAAAACTATTGCCAAAGGCTGCGCGACTTATGCGCGAGCTTGTTTCCCCCTTAGGGAGGGGCACGGGTCAAGCAAAGGAGAGTCACGCGCGTCTGCGTGCAACCAGCCTTCACTCAGTGTGGCCGCATCACACTTCGCAAAGGCCGTGCCGGCGCGCTCAGCGGGCAGCAAGCGCACTAATGGCTTAGAAAAGCTCCAATCCAAGATGGCCGTTTGTATTGAAGTCGACATGTTTTCCTGCCGCTGTCTGGTTTTGGACATGCCTTTGGCGCTTCGGGCCGGCACGAAAGCCTGGCCACGGATGACTACACATGTATTCGGGCCGAGGGACGGGACCGAGCAGATGGACATCATGACTGCGTTGGCTGCCGCGCCAGGCCCGTCATCATCGTCCGCTTCCGCCACCGGCTTGAGCGTCTTTGCGCGGAGAGATAGGTCGGTGCTTGAGCATGAAGGCGCGCACATGCTGCCGGTGGACCCGAAGTGTCTCAACTGCGGCCGCCCGTCGGGCGGCCTCGTAGCAGAAATGAACGCGATCGAACCTGTTGGCGATCCGCTGGATAACTCGGCGCATGCTCTCATCCGAGGCGTCGACCTCGCCGATGAAGCGAACTTCTCCCTCCCGGCCGGCATCCGCAATCGGGATGGCGTTCCTAAGCTTTGCGACATCGATTCCGACAAATGCTTCCCTATAATCTGACACGGCTCGTCCTCCTGTGATGAGGATCGGCTCGGCCCGCCCGAGCAACCCTCGGACGCGCAGTGTAGGGCGAGCCACCTCACCGGCAGAAGCGGATATACGGTCTTACGGAAGAAGAAATGCACCGATACATCGCGATCACCAGACGGCGTGAACCCTGTGTGGGTTCGCGCCGTCGCCAGGAACGTCCCTCCAGTCGGGGCTACGCCCTCCCTCCGTGACGTCCCTCGCGACGCTCCCATCCTGATTGACGCTTTTCCCAGGTTAATTGCCGCGCCGTAGTGGACCGCCCTCGCTCGTTTGTGGCGAGGACGGCCATTAGTCGCCTGCCGCCTGACGATGTTTTTCTGTCGTCGAACAGGGCCTCGACGACGGTTCGGAGGTGGGCGTTGCTGCGTTTCAGGGCAAGCGAGATGGGTGCTCCGAAACTTTCGCGAGCTCGCCGACTAGAACGCTTCGAAATTCGTTCTCAAGCGCCGACAGCGGACGCAACGACGGTGAGACAACCGTCAATTTAACTCTTGGTTCGAATCTTCGGAACACGATGTCGTCCGATTGGCGGCTGTAGATTTCATAGTTCCGAACGTTGATGGGATCGATGATGCCAATCAATCCGCGCTCTTCAATCATCGCGAATTGAGGAACGAAGAGGTCGCTTTGAAACCTGACGTTCATTTGACAATTCGAGGCTTTGAATACATCGTGAATATCCTCGAACAAAGGATGATCCGAGACAATCAGAGCCAAATTTCGCCAGACAGATCGTTTGGTGTTATCACCTCTTTCGTCGCCAGTTTGTGGAGTTTCGATAGCGCACACACACATCGCAGATCTAACGCTTCCAGTCTAAGGAACGGATTCGGCTCATAGATCTCTACCAGCCCGACGCCCGATTGATGGTTGGATATCCAGTTGACGATACTTGAGCTGTTCCAAGCCATGAGCGATGCGTTCACCTGGCTGAGCGCTGGGACGAACTCATTAATCAGGTTGGGCAAAAAGAAGAGCGACGGTCCTGGGGATGCTCATGACCCGCAGGTCGCCAGCCCGCATGTTGCCGTAATCCTGAAGAAAGCGCGTGGCCTCGTTCAGTTGGTTCAAGACCGAGTTCGCCACATTCTTAAGATAGTTTGCTTCAGGGGTTGGAAAGAGCCGACCGCGCGATCGTTCAAACAGCCTGATGCGTGACGTGCTTCCGATCTGAAACTAGGCTGCTTCGGGCCATCGACTGGTGGGCTGCAATCCCAGCTACTCGGACGACATCTGCTCCGTCTTCAGGGAGAAGGGCATAGACGATCTTGCGGTCAAGGTCGGTCACCGAGTGACGCAGTGGGGTCGAGCCGGGGCTGGGACGCGCTGTGATCGAATAGCCCTTCATCGTAGATCGGCAGGCGGAACCCCGCCTGCCGAGCGAGTTGTGGCGCGCTGGCGCCAAGGGCTAGCACTATGAAATCTGTGTCGATCTCGCCTTGACTGGTGTCGATCGAGTAGACCCGCCCGCCTCGAATTGCCAAGCTGCACATGTGTGCCAAGCTGCCAGATGACGTTGTTCCGTTTCCGCAACCGCATGGCGAGATCTTCGCAGAACAGCCGGCATCGCCGACTTGCTCGCTACGGGTGTAGACGCCGCCCGCCAGGTCGTGGGGCTTCAGCTTCAAGGATGGCTCAAATGCAAGGCAGGCTTCGGCCGAGAGTACTTCTTGTTCTGTGCTGACTTCCCGCGCCTGACGCTCGGCCTGCAGTTTGGCAGTCTCGAAAACCTACCCTTGCGATGTATGACGAGCTTGCCCGGAGTGCGTAGTCCGAATGACAGCCCCTCCCCTTACGTGAGATCCGCCAGGACCGAACGACTCAACGCGCCTAACGCCAATTGTGGACGCGTCAGCCTCTGCGACCATTTGATCGTTGCAGGCCGCCAGAAATTTCAGTCCCAGCGGATGAAGGCAGCATCGTATGTCGGCCGAATCCGGATCGGCGCTGCCGATGACAGCATCAGGCCCGGGAGCTTGGCGAGCGTGTCCGGCGACGCAAGGGAGCGACGAATGAGTAGGACAGCTGCGCGCCATTAGCGAAGCTGGTATTGCCGCTGGCTCGCGGTGCCGATCAACGATGAAAACTTCATATCCGAGGAGCTGCTCGGCTCCAGACCGGCATTCGTGAGCGCACAGAGCTGGCGCGAGCTGCTGGTCGACGTCAAGCGTCGTGGCCTGCAGATCGCGCCCGATCTTGTTCGTCGGCGACGGCGCGCTTGGCTTCTGGAATGGGCTCGATGAGCTCCTTCCCCGTACTAAGGACCAGCGATGCTTATATGAGGAGGGTCAATGCGGAACGTGTCTAGGGTGACATTTTTGCTATACGTCGATTTTCTGCGGTATCCACGGTCTGAGCCCGATAGCATGACGCGGCTCGTTCCCAGAGCCAGGTCCAACTTATATACGGTCGCTGCTCGAGACAGCTGCACCAGTCCCGCTTGCGGCGGACAAGGGCTCAGGAGGACGGGACCATTCTGGGTAGCGGCATTTCGGGCCAAACAACGTTTCGGTTCGTCCACCTGGATTCGCCAGGACTGATCGGGCCCCGGAAAATTGCACGATTCAGGGTAACGCATCAGGCGGTCTGCATGACTGCGGCCCTCGTGACGACGCCCGCGTTGACGTGCTTGCACAGCGCGACGAGCAGCTTGCGGGCGAGCGCAACAATCGTCGTCTTCTTGAGACGGCCGCCGTTCTGCTTGACCCGGTTCTCGAACCACAAGGTGAGCTGGATCAGCGTCGTTCGGAGCCTTGGATTGGCGGCTTTCGAACCCCCCTGGTCGTGATCGACCGACCTGCTCTGCCAGGGTGACCGCGCGAGGCCTCCATAGGCGGCAACCTGTCGTCGGTTTCAAAGTGACGCGACAGCCCTTCCGACCACAAGACAGCAGCAAACTCAGGCCCGATGCGATTCAGGTTGAGCAGCATCGCCGGTGCTGGCGAGACGAACTGCGCGGCAGCGAGTATGGCTTCGCGCGCGGCCTCGACTGCCTTGATCTGCTCGAGCAGCAGTTCGAGCCGGTTGAGTTCACGGCTGATCTGCATCTTCCGATGTGCAGGCAATAGCCGGCCGTCGCCGGTCTGAAGTTCCTTCAGTTGCTTTCGCCGATCGCGGCGAATCAGCTCGTACCCGGATACGCCCTGGCTGAACAGCAGGCCCTTAATGCGGTTGACGTGGCTGATCCGCTCGTTCGTCAATGCCTTGCGCTCACCCGAGATACGACGCCGGTCTTCCTCCGCAGGCGTCGGCACCCGGAGCATCGCGCACACCCGCGGCTCGCCCCGGTTGTAGGCCAGCAACGCCCGAACCAGCGCCTCGCCGTCAATCTTGTCGGTCTTTGCCCGGCGCCGCCGGCGCGAGGTCGCAATCGACGCCGGATCGACGACGTGGCTTCGATCCCCAAGGCCTGCAGGACGCGATGGCCAGAAGCCATCGAGCCCGGCGTCCTGGATCACGGTGATGAGAAAGTACTGCTCGGTCCGTGCCTGCGCCTTCCTGTTGAGCTCGGCAAATCGATCCAGCATGCCGCCGACATCGCCGCCATCCACTATATGCTTCGACCTCTGCTCGCCGCCACCCTGCGATAGCGAGATGATCAGCCATTTCGATTGAATTAATTCCAATGAGACGAAGATTGCTCCAAGATCAAAACGGATAGGAGCGCCGGTACAAACCGGCAGGGAGCAGATGGTGGAAGTCCATCACGATGAAGGAGTAGCGATCCACATTGGCCCCAAGTCATGCGCCGGCAGCCGTGAGGCTGTGAGAAGCGTTGACAGGGGAGCATGCAGGCCAGCCATTGAGCCGCGAAACAGATCTTATCCCGGGTGCCGACGCCATCTATCCAGCGGATAGGCAATACGGAAGGGTGCGATATCGCAAGTGCCTGCCCGACCCGGCGTGGTCGTAGACCCTGGCATGCATGGACGCTCCTTGCGCGAGAACCGGGAGACCTCGTGATGGCCAGCATGGCGTGCCATGGCTGGTCTGCATCGGGGAGGCGAGGAGCCGTAGCAGAGGAGCCTTATTCCGTCATAGTAGCGAGGAACCCTGCGAACAACGCCGGCCTGCTGCAGTCCACTCGGTAACGAAATTAGGTGAGGCAACACGACACATCAGTCCGCCCGGGCTGATGGTGAGACCGAAAAGGTTCGCGAACGCGCCCTGCAGCCGCTCGTAGGACAGGGCCTGGAAAGTCTTGAGATAGGTCGCTACGGCGTGCACGCGTGGCCCGAACGGCGTCCCCTTCGCCGCATCCCGGCACCGCCGCGACGACCAGCGTGCCGCAGGACGGGCAACGGACTGCCAGACGCCGATGGCGCTCAATCAAAGCAAGGTCGCTCGACAAGTTGGCGCGGCAGCAAAGGCATTGGTCGGGGTGATGACCGATAATGCGATCGGCATCCTCACTCATGGTGCGGCTGTGACCTTCATGACCCGCCTTGGGGCCACCGGCTTTGCCCTGACCCGACGCGCCTTGCGATCGCTCGAACGTGGCTTGGATGACGTGCGTGATGTCTTCTCTGGCGCTGCAGCAGCACCCGATCGATCAGCTCTTCCTTCGTCAGACGCTGCAAATCAGTGCGATCCATATCCCTATAGAGTCAGGGATTCTTGCCCCTGACAAGGGCGCGGTAATTACTGGAATATTATTGCACCAGCATTGGCGAGAACATTCTTCTGTCGCTTGATATGTATATAGCGGAAGAACGCAAGTTCGTTGAGGTTTTGTCGACTCGCTTCCTCAAGGACTACGGCAACATGCACGTGGGCGATCTAAGGGTTTTCAGAACCCCCGCGCCTTCGCTCTTCTTTGTGCCAAATACGATACGGGAATTCGTGCGCGAGACAGAGGGACATCTCTTTTATCTTGGTGCAGATCGGCCATCATGAATTTTTATGAAAACGCCTTTTGCCAAGAATGGCAGGACAACTCAGCAATATAGTCGCCGACGAAGCGGTCAATGAGATACAGGTTCGGGCATTATGACGGAAACCGGCGATACCGAGGCGCATCAGCCGGTTCCATATCGCGAGAACAGCGTGGCCGTTTCGCGAACCCATCAAGGTCGTATCATCGGAGCGCAAGTAGCTCACGGTGGAGGCCACTCGATGGACATGTTCGCGTCGGACTACCAGGACGCCGCAGGGCATTGGCGTACCGATCATCTTGTGGCCCGAGGTTGACATACTATCGATCCCGTGCCGGAAGGAGGGGCGGATACCACTCGGCGAGCCATCAACGAAGGGAAGGACCATTGCATTCAGCGCTCCATCAACGTGGACAAAGCGGCGGCTCTGATCGATCCCGACCTGGTCCAGAACGCTGACGCAGGACGCGATATCATCGTACGCCCCTTTCATGGTCGTTCCACAGGTCAATGCGAGAATGACGCAGCGATGGCGATTTGCCTGAACAACCTCCCGCAGAGCATCCGGACAGATGGCGCCAGTATCGTCGGCCTCGCACGTCAAAGCCTCGATCCGGAGGATTTTCGCCGCCTTTGGGAGAGAATTGCGCCTCTGTGGAGTGTATTAAAATCGGATCACCAAGCGTCTCGCGCGCAAGGTACATGGCCCGAAGATTACCCTCAGTTCCGCTCGCGCCCACTGACCCCCAATATTCTTCCGGATCAGCACAATCCCAGACCCGCATGACCCAGTCGACCACTTCGCGCTCCAAGCCGCAGACCTCAGTAGCATAGTGTGAACCGACATATGGATCACCCAAGTTATTGATTAGAAATTTGGCAAACTCGGAGATTGGCTCGGCATCAAATTCGAGATTGTACGGGTAGCCCAGGTGACTGGCGCGCCTACCAGCGAAAGTATTGTGAAGTTCAAGTAATTTTTCAGCTATAGCGTCATGGTTGCCGATTTTGTGTGCAGCTGTCTCGCATGTGGCATTCATAGATTTTCTCCACTATCAAACCAACCTGTTATTAATACGGCAGGCAAAGCACGACCCAAGGCGCACTCAAGTTGGTCAGACCCCTCCGCCCTTTAGCTAGCCGCGGCGTCACTGATCCGTCAGGCCAAGGCGGCGACTTCGGCGCCATCAGCGGTCCACGGCCGTCTGCGCAGTCAGCGGCGGGAGGAGTTCGGCAACTCCTGGCGCCTCGGCGACAAAGGAGCTTCAAAAATCATGCCTACTTGGCTGAAATGGTTTCAGAAAAGAGTTCTATATATGGTGCAACGACCTAATTATGATGCAGCAGGATCAAGTCGAAAAGTCCCGTGTCGCGAGCTCGACGACCCGACTGTAGGTGTGGGTTGCCAGACGTTGTGCCAGGAATGCTGGAACAGGTATAGTCTTTGGACAGACCTTGCGACCATAGTCTGCCAACCGGGATCAGCCTGCAATGCAGATCAAATCTTGAGCCCACCAGCATCCCGTCTCATCTCGATTTGGGGCGGCATCCTCGGCAAGCGCGAACACTATTGGTCCGCGCCAGAACGCCATCTCGCTTGCCATGGTTCTAACGCCAAGCGCTTCGACGACTGGATTTTCATCGGGAACGTCATCCGCAGCAAGTGTGAGCTCGGGTCGCTGACATAGCCGAGTGCCTCGCTCGTTCTCTCTTCGTGTGGTGTCTATCCGCAAACCTTCTTGTGTCCGAAGCTCGACAAGAATGTCGCAAGCCCGACCAAAATAGGTCGGCAGGTCGGCTACGGGTTGCTGGGCAGACGGCTTAACGCGAGGGAGCTCTAGGGCCAATCGACATTCAGAATTGAACGAAGCCGCTGACGCGGCATTTGGCGGGACCGGTTGCGGATTTTCTGTTTGAAGGATTGCGGCTGTTGAAGCGCAATCTTTGGATCAGGAGCAATGAGATGGCCAATATGAGCCCGCTCGACCGGCTGAACATCGAGGTCGTGCCGCCGGCTGACCGGTCCCGCCTATGTCGGCGAGACTGGAGGCGGCGGATATCTTGCGCCGGCATGGCGAGGCGTATCGGCAGGTTCATGACGGCCATCTCGGACGTGTCGAGCGGCGTGTGATGAGCGCGATCGAGCTCTGCCGGACGGCCGAACTCGGCGGCCATGTCGAGGGCTGCCGGCCCTGCGGGGCGATCCGCGTGGCCTACAACTCCTGCCGCAACCAGCACTGCCGCAAATGTCAGCGGAAGGGATGCCGGGACCGGCTGGCCGCACGGCAGGCGAGCTTCTGCCCGTTGCCTATTTCCACGTGGTGTTCACGCTGCCGGCCGAGGTCCGCCGCGATCGCCTTCCAGAACAAGACGGCGATCTACACGATCCTGTTCAAGGCTGCGGCCGAGACGCTGCGCACCATTGCCGCCGATCCCAAGCACCTCGGCGCCGAGATCGGCCTCATCTCGGTGCTGCACAGCTGGGGCCAGAACCTGCACTATCATCCCCACCTTCATTGCATCGTGCCGGCCGGTGGCATCTCGCTTGATGGAAGGCGCTGGATCTCGTGCAGGCCGGGGTTCTTCCTGCCGTGCGCGTGCTGTCGCGCCTGTTCCGCCGCCTCTTTCTGGAAGAGTTGCGGGCGGGCTTCGACGCGGGCATCCTCAAGTCCTTCGGCGATCTCGCCGGCTTGGCCGAGCCAGCTGCCTTCACCCGCCTGTTGGCCAAGATGCGCCGCCTCGACTGGGTGGTCTATGCCAAGCCGCCCTTCGCTGCGCCGGAGCAGGTGCTTTCCTATCTCGGCCGCTACACCCATGGTGTCGCCATTGCCATTCCCGGCTGATAGCTTGGCCGACGACAAGGTGTCGTTCCGCTGGAGGGATTATCGCCACCGCGGCAAGACGAAGGTCATGACGCTCTATGCGCATGAGTTCATCGGCCACTTCCTCCTGCACACGTTGCCCGATGTTCCATCGCATCCGCCATTACGGCTTCCTCACCAATGCCCATCGCGCCGTCAGGATCGACCTGTGCCGCAGGCTGCTGGCCAGTCCGCAGTAAGACGATGTAGCACAGAAGGCCGGAAGCGCCGCTGTCACCGCCGAGCGTCGTGCGGTAACGCATCGCTGCCCATGCTGCGGAGAGCCGATGATCACGCTCGCAATCTGGCGGTGCAGACAAGCGCCGCCGAGCCCCTTCTGGAACGATACCTCATGATCATGCCGGGTGCGCGTCCACATCACCAATGGCCCCATCCGACGCAATGTGCGCCGGCCTGGCTGATCTCGTTCAGTGCGGCGGACCGCAGCGACTTCGCCCGGGTCGCGTCGCCGAGGGCAGCCGGATTGGAGACATAGTCGCCTCAGCGCCCTCCGGCACGACAAGCACCGGCTTTCCGGTGTCGAACAGGGCTGCCGTCGATAACAAGAGGACCGACGTTAATGTCGTTGAGAAGTGCGGGGCCGACGATTGTCAGATCGTTGCAGAGCGCCCACTGTCGCACCGCGTCACCGATGCTGGCCCTATGACAGTTCGCAATATCGACATCATAGCACCGCCACGTGGCTTTCAGCAGTTTGTGAATGTCCCTGGATGTTTCCCCCAACTAGCCGTGTCCTGTGAAAATCTCTTTGCCTGTACCGTTGTTCCAGTGCGGCAATGGCGTGTGAGCGTTGTCCAGGCGGCCACTCGGGGATGCCACCGCCTAGAGGCCGAGCTGACCATCACGAGCGGCGGAGGCGACATCGGGCAGCTGTCCTGACATCTTGAGGGGAGTGGTCAACTCCCGTCACACTAAGTACGCTTTTGAAGGCCATCTGACTGCTTCTTTCTAAGTATGTCGTATCTGTAGGCGCGTTTCGAAGCCGCAAGACTTGCCCTCAGCACGACGGAGATGGGGGTGGCACTACATCAGTTCGCTGTTCAGCCGTCCGGCCACTCGAGCGAGTGGCAGCGCACCGATGCGTATTCACCGTCAGCTTCAGGCTCAACGTCCGCCTCCTCCAGCGAGTAGCCGTCGGACCTGATGGTTCGAATGACGCTCCCGGCCGACGTCCTCTCCAGCTCCTTTCTGATCCGGCTGATATGGACATCGACGGTGCGTTCACCGACATGGATCTTTTCCCCCCAAGCTGCGTTCTTTAACTCGAATCGGCTGAACACCATGCGGGGAGTCTCGAGCAAATGCCGCAGCAGCTTGAACTGGATCGGTCCAAGGTGGATGTCGTGGCCGTTACCACGGACTCGGCGGGCATCGACGTTCATCTCTAGCCTACCACAGCGGAGCGAGCTGCCGTTTTCGATCCCGTTTGAACCCGGCTTTGGCAGCGCCAGCTTCGTCCGTAGACAGTCGAGCAGCATCGCCGGCCCGAAGGGCCGCACAAAGCTCTCGTCAATTCCTGCCTTCAAGAGATCGAGGTGCTGGTTTTCGGCGCCGGGCGCGATCAGGGCAATAACCAGCAGGCCTCTGTTCCGGAACTCCGCCTTGAGCTGGGCACAGATGGTTGACCCTGTCGAGCTTGCCGGCTGGCAGTCCAGCACCACGGCCTGCGGCTCCCGTTCACTGGCTAATGCCAGCGCTTCCTCCACGCTTCTGGCCAGTTCAATCCTGAAGCCATCCACCCCCAGAATGTGGCTGTAGTACAGACACAACTCCGCATCTTGCGAACAGATCAGGACCAGTGGCTTCATCAGCGCTACCCCAAGAACCACATCGGCCTCGACTGCCTCGATTGAGAGGGCTGGCGATCGCATGTCCTCGAGCCTGACATGATCCGCTTGATCAAAAATCGGTTCCATCACGCCCGCGCCACCTCGGGATAAGCCTCAATGGCTGCGGTGGCGTCGCCGGCCAGTTGAGTACCGGCCGCGGCGAGTTTCCAGAACGTCTCGAAACCGAACCGGTGGACGTCGCGCAGGGTTTTCGACAGAACGACCAACCGCCCGGCCGTGAAAAGCACGCGCCCGAAGCCCTCATGGCTCATCTCCATGATCGGGCATGCCATCAGGCCGGAGCGTTCCTCAATCGCAAGCCCGACGGCGGTGTAGAACTTATCGAGCCTCCACAGCACGTCCGGATCGGGATCGCCGATGATTGGAATTGCACGGCGCTGTTCCCTGGTGATGATGAAGTCGCCCAGCAGCTCGGCGTCCGATTTGCCTTCCCATGACCCGTGGGAATCATTGGCACGGATCAGCCGCACGAGGCATTTGACGAACGGGGTGGCAAGGGCCGCCTCGTCCTCGGTGGCGGCAGGGCCAACAGCGGCTTCAAACATTTCGCCCACTCCTCATTTCAGCTTTCGTCCTCGAGGGAGGGTTTCTGATCAGCGACACCTGCCTGCGCCAGCACCTTGCGCAGCCAAGGGGGAGGACACGTCCTGAGCATCATCTGCGTGCGCAACAGCACCTCTTGGATGGTCTGGGGCTGCGGCACTTTGATCGGATGGATCTTTGCGGAAACAAGTTTGGCTGCCGAAGGTCCGCCGATCGCCAGACAAAACAGGAGATGGCAGCCCTTTAGCGCTTCCACCTTCGGGTGATGCGGTCGTCGCCCTCAGTTCGGTGCTTCCCGCTCTCGTCGGAAACATCATCGAAGGCCACGGCTTCCACGAGATTCCACTCCTCGCGCATCACGTCGTAGACAGCAAAGCGCCTGGCCGACCCGAAATGGGCGTTGAGGTTCTTCATGTCCTGCGTGGCGATGGCCACGCGCAATGCGCCGGCCTGACGTTCCGGCGTCGGTGCGTGAACCTGGTCAGTGACGAGCGAGAGGCGACGGACGGAGCTCATCTGGCATTTCCCGCTTACGGAGTGGATCAAGCGCCTCAGGCGTCGGCGCGCGCCCGTTGGCTTCGAAAATGGTGGCGACCTCGAAGATCAGGTCGCGGGTCCCTTGGTAGAGGATTGTGAGCTTGTGCTGGGCCCCGAGCCGGTCGAAGATCGGGAAGCCGACCCGCATGAGCGGAATGCCGAGGCGCTGGGCCGCCTGGCGGCCGTGGGAATGAGTAACGAGAAGATCAGCGCCGGCGCCAAGCGCTTCCAAATCGCCGAGATCGCCGATTTGAACCGACTGCGCCGGCACTTCCTCCAGAATTTTCGACATAGCGGCCGTTGTGACCGCCGCCGCGATTTCGGAGCCCATGCCGATGAAGAAGCTCGCGAGTTGGTAGAGTTGGTCTGGTTCAGCAGCGATCGCAATTTTCTTACCTCCAAAGTGGAAATGTCCGTCGAGCAAGGCGTCCTGCAACTGCGCCCGGCGACGGCGTACCCCAGCCGGCGCCGCCGCGCCCGAAACCGCCGATAGGTGCGAGACGAACCGGTCTGCGTCCTTCAATCCAGTCAGCGACCGAAACAGCACGTAAGGTACGCCGGTTAACCTGTGCAGCAGCTCGGCCGGGCGGCGCATATGCTCACCGATGGCGACGCATTGCATAGCCGTGCCAAGCTCGCGGATATCCTCGACGCTGGTGCCGCCATAGGTGGTCGTGACCCAACGGTCGGGCACCGTACCGTCGAGCGAGCCGGAGACGTCCGGCAAAATCACCGGTTTCAGTCCAAAGCTCTCAACCATCTCACGCAAATGCTCGATGTCAGCCACAGTGAGGTTCCAGCCAGGCAGGATCACGATCTTCTTCGATTGCCGCGCCTGCTCGCCGGGCCGTGTAATCCCTTCGATCATCGCGGTGACAGCTTTGGCCCAGCCCTCTTCGATCGCACCATCGAAATCTGGCGTGTTGGCCAGCACCACCTCCGTACCCGCGAGCTCTTTGGTGCGCTTCAGCCCGATATTGGCGATATCTCCTGCGCAGTTTTCGCCCCGGGTTTCCACCAGCGCGGTCGTGCAAACCCCGATCAGCGTTGGCTTTGTGCGGGCCTTGAGGTTGAGGATCGCCTCTTCCAGATGGTCTGCCCCGCCGAGGATCGTTGCCACCTCGTCCATCGCGGTTGTCTGCAAGGGAATGGCTTCCTTGAAATGTCGCACGAAGAGCACGAGCGCGAAGCTGGTGCAGCCTTGGCTGCCGTGGAACAAGGGCATCGCGCCGTCGACGCCAAGAATGGCCAAGGCGGCACCCAACGGCTGCGATGACTTCAGCGGATTGACCGCCGCCGCTTTGGTCTGGGGAAGGATGCGGCCCATCGGCTTTCCTCAACACTCGCCGAAATCGTTGGCCGTTGTGCCGGCGAATTCCTGGACAACATGCAAAGTCGCGGTCTCGCTTCTCGTGCGCGGCCGTTCCTCCCTCACCGTTGGCTGGCAATCCCATGGTGCCGGCTCCCGCAGCTGCGCCCAGATCGGATTGTGAATGGCGATGTCGATCTGGCGTACGAGTTCCACCATGCCGTCATAGCCGGCGTAAGGGTGTTGGCGCTCCTGGTTGATATCGAGCCAGGGTGTCTTGGCCTTCAGCGCGATGAATTGCGTGCGCCCGCCCGACAGCAGGATATCCGCCTTGCGTTCTGAGAGCATGGCGTAGAGCTCGCGCGGCGCCATCTGCTCAAATATGTGGTTGTCGTCCTTGAGGATCTGCTTGATGCGCGCCTTGTCTTCGACGGTCGACTTCTTGACAGAGGTTCCGACGATCTCGATCCCGATCTCCATCAGCGCATGGACGACCGACCAGGACTTCACGCCGCCGGTGTTGAGCAGCACGCGCTTGCCTGCGAGCCTCGGCCGGTAGGCCGCTAGCTTCTTCCAGGCGATCGCCTCTTCCTCTGCAATCAATACCTCGGTGCGGCCGAGGATCTCCGGATCAGCACCCTGCTTTACGAGCAGCTCAGCGATGTTCCGGAGTGCATCCGAGGTATCGGTGATGCCGTAGAAGGAGCCCTCGAAAAACGGGATGTCCCAGCGCTCGTCCATTTTGCGGGCGAGATTGATGAGCGCGGTCGAGCACACCACCATAGCCGCCCGGGCGCGGTGCGCGCAGGCAATGTCGACGTAACGGGCGTCACCCGGAATGCAGGCGCGCACCCGGATCCCGAGCCGATCCAGCAGCGGCTTCACCAGCCAGAATTCGCCCGAGAGGTTGAATTCGCCAAGAATGTTGATGTCGTAAGGGCCGGCATCGTCGGGCTCGAGCGTGCCGATGACATGCTCGAGCAACGCCTCGCCGGCAAGCTTGTTGCCGAGATTCTTGGAGCCGACGAAGCCCGGCGCATTGACCGGTACAACCGCCAAGCCGTACTTTTCCGCCGCGCGCTTGCAGACGGCGTCGATGTCGTCGCCGATCAGCGCCGTCACGCAGGTCGGATAGACGAAGATCGCCGGCGGCCCATACGCTTCCTTGATCTCGCGGATCCCTTTGAAGAGCTTCCGCTCGCCCTGCCCCATGACAACATCGAGTTCGGTGAGGTCGGTCGTGAAGCTCGTGCGCCACAGCGTTGGCCCGGACGAAGCCGCACCGCGGTTGTCCCAGGAATTGCCCTCGCAGGCGAGCGGCCCATGGACCAGGTGTGCGACGTCGGTGATCGGCTGCAGCACGATCTTGGCGCCATCGAAGGCACAGCCGCCGGCCGCCGCCCCGGGGATCAGTGGCTTCGAACAGCCCTCCTTGCGCGCCTTGGCATCCTTGCCGCGGTTCTTTTCGCAGCCAGGCTCGTTGAAGACATCCTGGATTTTGGCTCTGAGCAAGGACATTGCGTCGGTCTCCAAAGTCCCTCGGGAAGACGACCGGCCAAAGCCGACCGTCAAGCTTAGCGGGTGAGGTCATACGAATAGTCCGTCACGCCCGTCTCGCTGGTCTCGCGATCGAGCTTGTCGAAGATCTTGTCGAGGATCGTCGTCAGCACGCGCAACCCGCCTTGGTAGCCCATCAGCGCAAACCGATGGTGATGGTGGCGGTCGAAGATCGGAAACGTCAGCCGGATCAGCGGCGTGCCGGTGTCGCGCTCCAGATACTTGCCATAGGAGTTGCCGATCAGCAGGTCCACCGGCTCGGTGAAGAGCAGCGAGCGCATCGCCCAGAGGTCCTTGCCGGCCCAGACTTGAGCATCCTTGCCGAAGGGCGATGATGCAAGCAGTTCCTTCAACTCCGCTTCCCATGCCGACGTGCCGTTGGTGGCAAGGCAATGGGTCGGCTCGCCGCCCGTCTCCATGATGAAGCGGGCCATGGCGTAGACAAAGTCCGGATCGCCGTAAAGGGCGTATTTCTTACCGTGCAGCCAGGATTGGCTGTCCGCCATGGCGTCAACAAGTCGGCCGCGCTCCAGGCGGATTGCCTCGGGGATTTGCTTGCCGGAAATCGCGGAGACCTCCATCAGGAAGTCGTCGGTCGCCTGGACGCCGAGCGGGTAATGGAACGAGGCCGTCGCCTGTCCGGCCTCCTCGCAATACTCCAGTGTTTTTCGGGTGTTGTAATGCTGCAGCGACAGCGTCGCCTCGGCGTTGAGTGCCTTCCTCACGTCTTCGATCTTCGTGCCGCCGTCATACATGCGGTATTCGCCGTCGGACGGCGTGTCGAACTGGTCAGAGGCGTCTTGGATGAAGGTGTAGGATACGCCTATCAGGTCGAGCAGGCGCTTGAGTTCCCGGTTGTTGCCAACACAGAATCCGTCGAAGCCCGGAATGACGTTGATGGTCCCCTCGGCTTCCGTTCGCTCCTCCCCTTTCCAGAAATGCTCCAAAATGCCCTTGACCGTAACGTCATAGCCGTCGACATGGCTGCCGACGAAGGCCGGAGTGTGGGCGAAAGGCACGTCGAAGTCGCGCGGGACCGAGCCTTCGTCCTTGGCGTTCTCGATGAAGCTGTGCAGATCGTCGCCAATGACCTCCGCCATACAAGTGGTCGAGACGGCGATCATCTTTGGGTCGTAGAGTTGGTACGTGTTGGCGAGCCCATCGACCAGGTTCTTCAGGCCGCCGAACACTGCCGCGTCCTCGGTCATCGAGGAGGAAACCGCCGAAGCAGGCTCCTTGAAATGGCGCGACAGGTGCGAGCGGTAATAGGCCACGCAGCCCTGGCTGCCATGGACGAAGGACATGGTTCGCTCGAAGCCTGCGGCCGCGAACACCGCGCCGAGCGGCTGGCAGGCCTTGGCGGGGTTCACGACAAGGGCTTGGCGAGCAAGGTTCTTTTCGCGGTATTCCCACGTCTTGGTGAATTCGCCTTGGTCGGTAACGACCTGGTCCGGGTGAGGACATTCGAAATTCAGCCTCTTCTCCGCGAGCATCTGCCTGTATTCCGGCTCGCGGAACAGGGGCGCGTGGTCGAGAACTTTTTCAGCCGACTGCGGCATGGGCGGTTACCTCTTTGCATCTGGTCCGCCATACGGCGGCACAGGGACGTCGAAAGTTTCAGGTCTCCCGCGGACAAGCGGCCACAGGCGTTCATGGCCTCCCGGCTTCCGGGAGGCCAGGGTTTCATTCGGCTGCGATCGCCGCCGACGGCTCGGCTTTTTTCTTCCAGGGGGCGTCGTAGAGGTTCCAGACCGGGTTGTTGATGGCCAGATCCATATCGCGCGCGAAGATGGCGAACCCGTCGTAGCCGTGATACGGGCCGGAATAATCCCAGGAATGCATTTGACGGAACGGTATGCCCATCTTCTGGACCGGGTACTTTTCTTTGATGCCGGAGCCAACGAGATCAGGACGGATCCCCTCGATGAACTTCTCCAGCTCGTAACCAGTCACGTCGTCGTAGATCAGAGTGCCCTTCTTCACGTAGTGGCCGGTACGCTGATAGTCGTCGTTATGGCCAAATTCGTAGCCAGTGCCGACGATCACCATACCCAGGTCCTCATATGCCGTGACGACGTGACGGGGGCGCAGCCCGCCGACATAAAGCATCACCGTCCTGCCTTCGAGGCGCGGCCGGTACTTGGCTATGACCGCCTCGACCAGCGGCCGGTATTTGGCTATGACCGCCTCGGCCTTGGCCTCGATTTCCGGCCCGAAGTGCTTGGCTATCTTGCGCAGAGAGGCTTCGGTCTGGGAGGGGCCGAAGAAATTGTACTCCATCCAGGCGATGCCATACTTTTCCTCCATGTGCCGGCAGATGTAGTTCATCGACCTGTAGCAATGGATGAGATTGAGTTTCGCCTTTGGCGCTCGCTCTATTTCGGCCAGCGTAGCGTCGCCCGACCAGTTGCCGACCACGCGCAGACCCATCTCCTCGAGCAGGATGCGCGAAGCCCAGGCGTCGCCGCCGATATTATAGTCCCCGACCACATTGACATCGTACGGGCCGGCCTCGAACTCGAGGTCCTTCTTCTCGAACACCCAGTCGCGGATCGCGTCGTTGGCGATGTGGTGGCCGAGGGATTGCGAGACGCCGCGGAAGCCCTCGCAGCGCACCGGCACGATTGTCTTTCCGTGCTGCTTGGCCTTGTTGCGGGATACAGCTTCGGTGTCGTCGCCAATCAGGCCAATCGGGCATTCGGATTGCACAGTCATGCCCTTGTTCAGCGGAAACAGTTCCTCGATCTCGTCGATGATCCGTTCGAGCTTCTTGTCGCCGCCGAAAACAATGTCCTTCTCCTGGAAATCGGAGGTGAACTGCATGGTGACGAACGTGTCGATGCCGGTCGTGCCGAGGTAGTAGTTGCGGCGTTGAGACCAGGAATATTGCCCGCAGCCTACCGGGCCGTGCGAGATATGGACCATATCCTTGACTGGACCCCACACCACGCCTTTCGAGCCGGCATAGGCGCAGCCGCGAATTGTCATCACGCCGGGGATGGACTTGATGTTCGATTTGACCTCGCATTCGGAAAGGACCTCGCTTTCCTCGCCAGCCTCGTCGCCGCTTTTTGCGACGCTGAGGTGCTTTTTGCGGCGCTTCGCCGACTTGTCAGGATATTGCGACAGCACTTCCTCGATTAGCCTCGCATGGAGGCCACCGTCATTCTCGTATTCCAGGCTCATGGGACCCCTTTCAAGGTTCAGGGTGACGCCTCACCGACGAGGCGCCGTTCTTTGAAAGACGCACCAGGTCAGGCGGCGCCTCATGTCGGCAGTGGTCGCTACTGTGCGGCCGCCTTAGCCGCTTCCTTGACCTGAAGCTCGGCAAGCATCTGCTCGTCCGTCTTCATGATGCCGAAGTCGAGCAGCATGTCCTCGAGCTCCTCCATGGTGATCGGGGTCGGGATGGTGCCCTGGCCCGAATTCCCATGGATCTTCTCGGCCAGCGCCCTGTATTCGCCGGCCTGCTTGGAGTCCGGCGCATACTGGATCACAGACATCTTCCTGAGCTCGGCGTGCTGGACGATGTTGTCGCGCGGCACGAAGTGGATAAGTTTGGAATTGAGCCTGGAAGCAAGCGCCTCGGCGAGGTCGAGTTCGCGGTCAGTTTGGCGCTCGTTGCAGATCAGGCCGCCGAGCCGCACGCCGCCCGAATGGGCGTATTTCAGGATACCCTTGGCGATGTTGTTGGCGGCATAGAGCGCCATCATCTCGCCGGACATGACGATATAGATTTCCTGGGCCTTGTTCTCGCGGATCGGCATCGCGAAACCGCCACACACCACATCCCCGAGCACGTCGTAGGAGACATAGTCGACGTCGTCGTAGGCGCCGTTCTCCTCGAGGAAGTTGATTGAGGTGATCACGCCGCGGCCGGCGCAGCCGACACCCGGCTCGGGCCCGCCCGACTCCACGCATTTGATGCCTTTGTACCCGACCTTGAGCACGTCCGCGAGTTCCAGGTCTTCCACCGAACCTTCCTCTGCCGCGAGGTGCAGCACCGTATCCTGCGCCTTCGCGTTCAGGATCAGGCGGGTGGAGTCGGCTTTGGGGTCGCAGCCGACGATGAGGATTCTCTGCCCGAGGTCGACAAGGGCGGCGAGCGTATTTTGGGAGGTGGTGGACTTGCCGATGCCGCCCTTGCCGTAAAAGGCGATCTGACGCAAACCTGACATGTAGCTTTCCTTCCTTAGTTCCATTCATCGCGGCTGCCGCGACATGAATGCCGGTCGGGCAGCTGTAGCCGCCTCGCACCTAAGGATCTCAAGACTCGTGCCAATTTGGCTGATCGAACCGAAGAATAATTTGATGGTTGCTTTTCAGGGGTTTAGCCTGAGGGCCAAAGAAAGGATCGTCGCAACAGACCGTGTAGCGGACCCGACAATGGCGACACAAAGCGTCGGATCGCGATCCTCAGTCACCGAATTCGTTTGAACCGCGTCGTTATGTTGAAGTGGACGAACAGCAGCTCGATCCTGTTGGGTGAATTGCGGGATGCTGTCTGTTCCGGCGAGCTGACGTGATTGCTAACGCGTGTCATCGTGGACACTCCGCGGAATCTTGCGCCACGCTGGCATGCCTTCGATCCAGCCATCCATAGGGCCGCGGATCGAAAGTTCCGCTATATCAGCAACCCGAGGGGACTCGGCTCACTTATCGGCGCAGGAGTTCAGTATCGGCGTCATCGCCTTCACATGTTCGTCCATCCGCTCGAGCACTTTCGCTGCGACAACGTCGCGCTCAGGGAGATGCCACCAGTACTCGTTGACGAGTTTGACCGTCTCGACCACTGCCTTTAGGACTGCCGGCTCCGGAAGCCTTGCGCGGTTCGCAAATGCTTTCCATCGCGGTGCTGCTAGCGCCTTGAACGAGCGCTCTCCTCCAAGCGACAGCGCCATGGCGTCGGCGGGAATATATGGCACAGTGGACAGGACGTCGTAGATTGGTGCAAGCGCCGGCTTGTCGCCGTTTCCGGGATACATCAAAGACCAATTCTTCAGGTGCATGTCGCCATTGCCGGTGATGACGCTCAGTGCCAGGCGGCGGACGAAATCGAGAGCCGCCGTAGGCGAGACGGCCACGCCAAGAGCCAAGGCTATGTCGTGATAAGCGGCCCCCTCATATTTGCGCGAGGGGTAGACACCGAAGACCTGAGCGAAATCCTCGATGTGTATCCTCTCGCCACCGGCGCCGCGATCGAAGCGTTTGACGAGAAGGACCTTGCCCTCCGACAGCGTATTGAATTCTTCGGGAACGCCCTCAAAATCGGACTTCTCGACCAGTTCGCATTCAGGAACCTCCATGCCGATTGCTGCTGCCAGCGCCAGGTTGGCGAATTCGTTCTCGGAAACGCCCGGAAACGCCGTCGAAGGGAACTTGGCAATGTACCGGCCCTGCTCGTCGTCCATCGGCAAGGTAAGGCCGCCGCCTTTTCCAATGTTCTTCATGACTGACAGCTTCATCTGCACGCCGGCAAGCGAGAACCGTGCCTTGGGGTGATCCTTTGAGCCATCCTTCGAAACCGTTATCGCGCCGTCACTGGGCAACGCCCGTACGGCTCCCGGCAGATCGGCGCCCAGTGCCGCTAAAAGATCGAAATCATTGCCTGGCCGCACATTGCCTTCGTGATGCCTTTCCATCGCCTCCCGCAATTTCTCCTCCGGCAGGAGGTTCGCGAAGAAAGCGGGCAAGGCGCTTGCCAGAGGCTTTGCATCTTTCCGCAATCCTCCCGTCGCTGCCCGGAACGACAGGCTGAGAACCGGAAAGCCGCCCGTCGCGCGGTAGGCGTCATCGAAGTTGAACGCATTGAAATCGCCCGGCGTCCTGACGATTGTGCCGATCTTCACTGCATTCAAGAGCACGTCCAGTGACGGGATCGTCTTAGGTGCGCGAAAGACTGGAGCCATGATCGTCATCGTCAGGTTGAGAAACAAAGGCGGGTCGATCGTCATCATCATGCGGACGCAATAGAGCCTGGACAGCCGGCACCATGGCTTGCGGAACCAGCATCATTTCCAGACCGAGCGCGCGAGCGATATTCATGAGCGTCGTCGCACGCGCGGCTGCGGCTCCCTTTTCGATGTCGCGATATCGGGGACGGGATATACCGGCCAAATCGGCGACCTGCTCCTGCGTCATCGCAGCGGCCAACCTCGCCTGCCTGAAAAACCCACCGATTTCCCATAGAATTTCCGATTTAGAGTCCATAACGCAACCTATACGATCTATTCCAATGCGCGATGGTACGCAAAGGTATCTCATCCAGCGAGTAGTTTCAATGCGTTATGATCTGTTTACGTATCATATGTGAAGAAAATGATATGGAAAGAGATCAATCTTCCTCTCTCTTTAGCGCCGCGCGGCAACGTCGTTCCTCCGAGAACTGAACCGCACCGGGTTTTCCGGAGGCCGTTTCGTTGAGTCACGCGGCCATGGCTGGGTCATACAGAATGGCGTAGCAGCGTTCCTCAGCTTCGGCCGGCGGAATGTTGCCGATGGCCTCCAGCAGCCGGCGATTGTTGAACCAATCGACCCAATCGAGCTACCGAACTCGACGGCTTCGAAGTCGCGCCATGGTCCGCGTCGATGGATCACCTCGGCCTTGTAAAGGCCGTTGATCGTTTCGGCGAGAGCATTGTCGTAGCTGTCGCCGACGCTGCCTACCGAAGGCTCAACGCCGGCCTCCGCCAGGCGCTCGGTGTATCTGATAGAGTCGTATTGGGCGGCCTCTATCGCTGTGATGGATCAGCCTGCCCCCCTGCACGGGCCGCCGACCATGGAGAGCCTGTTTCAGAGCGTCCAGAACGAAGCTGGCATGCGCCGTCCGGCTCACCCGCCAGCCGACGATCCTTCGCGCATAGGTGTCGATGACAAAGGCGACATAGACGGAGCCCGTCCAGGTCGCGACGCAGGTCAAGTCGGAGACCCACAGCATGTTCGGCGCCGGGGCATGGAATTGGCGATTAGCGTGATCGAGAGGGCAAGGTGCGGCCTTGTCGCTCACCGTGGTGCGGATCGGCTTGCCGCGGATGATGCCCTCAAGACCCATGGCCCTCATCAGTGGGGCAACCGTGCAGCGGGCGACGTCGAGCCCTCACGCTGTAACTCCCGCCAGACCTTGCGAACGCCGTAGACGCGGAAGTTGGCCTCGAACACGCGTCGGACCTCATCCTTCAAGGCCATGGCCTCATCCCGCTTCGCCCGAGCCGACAGCCGGGAAGGATCGATGCGCTTGGCGACATGGTCGTGGTAGCTCGACGGGGCGATCGGCAGCACCTTCCAGATCGGCTCGACCGATGCGGTTGCCACGTCCGAAGGCACGCCGGCGAGCACGGTTCATACAGCTGCTGTGGCCACCGTCCACCGGCTTTTCTTCGTAATAGGCCTAGTGCATGCGTCGCTGCAGACGGCCAACTGAAAGAACATTCAGCCAACGGCTATTTGACCTCGGCGCCGATGCACTCGACGGTGGTCCTATGAAAGAGACGGGCTGCTTCAGATGCCGCACAGCCTTCATTTAGCTGAGTCGAGTGATTTCGGAGCGCTGATTGGGTTTGTTTCGGACGGCGTCCACCCTTTCGCCCGCGTTCGCGGGCTGCCTGTAACCGGGGCACCGTGGGCATTTTTAGAATAATACCCGCTAAGGTAATTCGAAGTTGTTTGGATTGACCGGTTAGCTCGGATCGGCCTGGAGCGTTCCCGGGTCGGTCAATCTCGTTCCAGAGATAGTCTGGTGAATGCGATATGAGCCAAGGAGCGGTGCGACCTGGGAGAGCAATTCGACGGAATATCGATGCCCTGGCCGCGGACATAACCGACAGGGGCTGAGATGACGGTAAGCGCGTAAGCTAGGCCCCGTGTCAGCATCACCAGAGCTGACAACCCTTGGACGGCTCGCAGCGTCGGGGACGACTATGGGGTGGCGACAAGGCGCAGCGTGAGGTGCCCAGACCGGCGCTTGAGAAGGCTCTAACTCAGGCTGGCTAGACCTCCGACCCGACAAGCTAACACAAAGACGCAACGCACCGTTCGAGTTTATTGATGGCAACAAGCCGGCTCCCCAATTAGAGGATTTCCCGGCTTAATTTCCAGCGTCGACTTGACTGCAAAAGACTTTCGCTGGAAGTGTCGACCTAGATTCGGGGGGCTCCATAAAATGGCAAGCAAGGCAAAATCGCGGAAGCGCGTTGGAACTCTAGAAGACCGGTTTATGGACGCCGTTAGAGAATTGTCGGGGGGCGGAAAAGTGAGCGTTAAGAACGCAGCCCTTTTCAATAAACTGGGTTGGATAGAAGAACGTTACACGACAACTAAGGACCGCCTGAGGAAGAATGGACTGATAAGAGGAGGTCCCGGTGGGACTATGTCCCTCCCCCAAAATGCGGCTAGCCCCAGTCCCAAGCCTCTCAAGGCGTTTATCTCCTACTCGCATGCAGATGCGGCTATCAAGGTTGACCTTCTAAAGCACCTTACGCCGCTGAGCCGACTTGGTCTTGTCGAGGCTTGGCACGATGGCGAAATCGAGACTGGCGACAAATGGGCGGACGCCATCAAGGGCAATCTAGAGAGCGCCGACATTATCATCCTCCTGATAAGCGTTGACTTTATCAACTCGCGTTATTGCAACCAGATTGAGCTAACTCACGCGATGGAGAGAGAGGCCAACAACACGACGGTTGTTATTCCAGTGATCGCGAGAAATTGCCTGTGGCAGGAAGAGCTCTTCGGCTCTTTTCAGGCGACCCTCAAGGGTACATCGATCGCAAGTTTCAAGGACCGCGACGAAGCTCTGACTTTGGTCGCGGCAGATATCAAGGAAAAAGCCCTTTCCATGCTTGCCAAAAAGAACGGGGTTGCTCCTTCCTAGATGTGCAATCTGCACAACATCACCACGTCGCAAGAAGCCATACGCCAGTGCACCAGGGCTCTGCGCGACCATCTCAGGCAACCTGAACCGTCCATCGACATCTACCCCAACCAGCCCCCAACCAGCCCGGTCCGGTGGTCCGCAATGCGGCAGACGGGCAACGTGAAGTCGCCAACCTGATTTGGGGAATGCCGACACCGCTCGAACGGGTCAAGGGCAAGGCCGACTACGGCACGACCAATATCCGCAACCCACAATACGGCCATTGGCAGCAGTACCGTTGGGGTTGAGCATCGCTGTGTGGTGCCTGTGACGAGTTTCTCGGAGCCCAGCCCAACACCCGGCATTCCATCTCGGCCTCGAGCACCTCCTGCATCACCGCACGGAGAACTTCGTGCAATCCATCCGGGTTCGAAAGCAAAATGTCTTTGACAGCAAGCGCCGGCGGTCTTAGTCAGTCTTGGTCACGGTGGCGTTCCTTCGCGGGAAATCAGGTGACGTGAACAATCACCAGCCTGCCATGACCGCCCCCTCTCAGCGAATTTGCAGAACTCTCAGCACACTACCGGGGCAGATGTGGATCGGTGCCTAATTGGCGTAACGCCAAGCAAACACAAGGGATTGAGGCTGGCTTACCTTCTCCGTTGCTTGCAGGAATACTCCTTCATTGCAATGGATTTGCGCCATCTGCTCCTGCCGGTCTCCCGCCGCACCTGGTGTTCCGGCCCTTTCAGGGGCTCGGCTCGATCGGCGTGACCACCCTGATCAAGCATCGACATAGCCGTCGAATACCGCTTTACTCTCGGCTGTCCAGTCGGGCGTGGCGGGGCGCTTCCCTGATGACGAAGCAGCACCCGAACAAGCCCGTGACCAGCGTGTCCCCGCTTCCGAGACTTTCTCACTCAGTAAGGCTATGCGCCCGCCGCCACCTGCGGGCTACGCCGGCATCAACCGGCGGGCAGATGGGCCGAGGGCAATAAGCGGGCCTGGCGCAACGCCCCCAGATCAGCCGAGCCGGTGCAGAAGCAGGCGACGGCCAACTGGCGGATGACGATCTCGAAATGCGCGACAACTGCCTCGGTGGATACCGTAGCCGCGCGCAGCACGCCGGCTGCCTGCCCGGCGATGTCCGCGCCGAGGCGGATAGCCTTGGCTACGTCGACGCCGTCGCTGATCCCGCCCGACGCGATCAGCTTCACCGCTGGCAGCGCCCGACGTACCGCCTGCACGCTGGCCGGGGTCGCAATCCCCCAATCGGCGAACGCCATCGCCACTGCGCGGTCGGCGGCATCGCGGGCGCGCTCGCCCTCCACCGCGGCCCAACTGGTGCCGCCGGCGCCGGCGACATCGATCACCGCCACGCCCGCCTGAACGAGCGCACAAGCCACCGAGGGAGAGAGGCCCGACCCCACTTCCTTGGCCACGACCGGCACGCCGACGCTACGTGCGGCGCGAGCGATCTGGGCCAGGACGCCGCGCCAGTCGCGGTCGCCCTCCGGCTGTACCGCTTCCTGCAGCGGATTGAGATGGACGATGAGTCCATCGGCCTCCAGTGCATCCACCGCCCGGCGGGCAAGGTCCAGGCCGTCGGGCTGGCGCAGTTGCGCGGCGCCGATATTGGCCAGCAAGGGAACGTCTGGGGCGAGGCGGCGCAGCGCGCGCGTCAGCCCCTGGGAGTTGCGGGATTGCAGGCTCACGCGCTGCGAACCGACGCACATGGCGATCCCCAAGGCTTGCGCTGCCTCGCTCAGATGCCGGTTAATGGCCTCGGCGCGTGGCATGCCGCCGGTCATGGAGCTGATCAGCAGAGGCGCGCGCATGGTCTTGCCCAGCAGCGAGGCGCTGAGGTCGATCTGCGTCAGATCCAACTCGGGCAATGCGCAGTGTTCGAAGCGAATGTACTCCCAGCCGGCGGCCTTGGCCCGTGCCGTTCGACTATCCAGCACGATGTCCAGGTGGTCGTCCTTGCGCCGGCTCAGGTTGGTGTCGCTGATGCTCGCTCCATCCGCCGCATCGGGCGACGGCGTTGCGTCGGATCGGACCGACGGGAGCGCGCGCAAGCCGCCGCTTCCCGCGCGTTCAGGCCGGCGCACGCTGGCCTCCCTCCGCAGCGTCGCTGCGGTAGCGGCTGGTTGAGGTCTCGTAGTACTGCGCTCGGATGGCCGCCATGGCGTCGATCAACGGTCCCCACGGCGCGGGAAAGCGTTCTTGCGCCATCACCCGGTGCAGCATGCGCGTATGGCCGGCCAGCTCGTCGTTGAGGAACTCCACCACAGGCATAGCCGGATAGCGCTGCAGCAGCAGGATCGCCGCGTTAACTCCCTCGCCGGCCGACCTATCCTTTTCGCGTCCATGCAGATCGTTCTGCAAGCGCCCTATCGCGGAGATGAGCCGCAGGACCTGGCGAAACGCCGGATGCGCGCGCAAGGTCGCCATGTCCAGCCCCCACAGCAACGACAGGCAACAGAACACGTTCGTGTAGGCGATCGAGTCCACGCCGTTCTGCAAGTACTCGGCGTAGGACCATCGCTCCGCCCCTGCCGCCTGCGCGTGTTCGGCACGCAGCGCCGCGCAGTAGCACCGGGTATCCTCGAGAAGCTGGGCATAGTCGCGACGATCGTAGGCGAGCGCGGCGAGCGAAGCGCGCAGCACGGCACAGCCCTCGAATCCGGGGAGCGCGCACGGCACGCCCTGCCCCAGCGCCTGCTCCACCGCGGCGAGCTGCTCCGGCGCGATCAGGTCAAGGTCGTTGCAATCGTCCAGCCAGAACAGCAGCGCCAGTTCGCGATAGAACGCCACGATCAGCGTCTCGTCCAGCGGGTCGCGGCCGGTGCGGGCGCTGGTGTCGCGCAGGCTCGGCTGGATGCGCTGCAGGATGTACTGGCCGCCCCGGACTGCTTCCACGCCATGCTCGTCGGCGAACCCGGTCAGGGAACGCCCCCACTCCAGCACCTGTTGCAGCGCGCGATGGGTCGGGATCATGGCCCCGCTCCTGCTCCCTCGGCCGAGACGCGCCGCCCCCAACGAAGCGCCAGCCACAACCCGGCGAGTTCGGCCACGCGCACCACCCGGGTGGGGCAATACAGTTCCTTGCCGATCCACAGCGGTGTCTGGGGCAGTGAGTGCGCTGCGTGGCGGGCGAGCATCCACTTCAGCGCACCCGCCACCGCCTGCGCGATGCGCCGGCGTCCTGCCGGCTCTTCGCTCCCGTCCATCACGTGCAACGCGAACAGCGCATAGGCGGTTTCCTCGAATGTGGACGCGCGACCGGCGCCCCAGCCGCCGTCATCGCGCTGCGCCTGCAGCAGCGCTGTCAGCGCGCGCTCCTCGCGCCACTGGGGCTTGCCTTGCGCGAGCGCAGCAATCGCATGCGCGGTGGGATATAGCCACGAAACGTGCCATTTTTCGTTGTCCCATAGACCGTGCGGGTTGCGATTGGCCTCGACGTAGGCGCTGGTGCCGGCGGCGGGCTTTCCCAACATTCGCAACGCATGCAGGGCATGGATGTTGGTCGACACCGAGGCATTGCGCTCACCGGGGAAGGTGACGAAGAGCTCGCCGGTTTCGAACTGGCGCAAGGCGTCGGCCGCCGGGTCGCGGCCTGCAAGGCGAAGGACGCACAACGCAACGGCGGTGTCGTCCGCATCGGCCGCGAAGTGCAAGGCAGGGCCCAGACCGCGCACGCCCAGGCGGGCGTCGAGCTGCGCGATGATCACTTGCACCGCCTGGGCGAGCGCGGGATGCGCGAACAGACCGGCCAGATGCAGGGTGTACAGCGACCAGCATGGCTCGAACACATTGATTGGCCAGACGTTGGGAACGACACCTTCGATGCCGGTGCGCGTCGCCCGCGATGCCGCCTGCAGATACCCGCCCGTGCGCCCGACGTGCGGCGTTCTTCCCTGTGTGACGGCGTGCGCACGCCACGCGGCGGTGGCCGCCGGACTGATGCCGATGCTGCCGTCGTCGTCCGGGCATGCGGTGGCCGGCGACGTCCCCCAGGCTTCCCAGGAGTGCAGCAACGGATGGCCGCTCGGCAACGTCGCCACAGCCCCCAGCTTGAACAGGCGTGCTTGCCGCAACGGCAACAGCGCCGCGTGGCGCGAAAACGACAAGCCGCCCAGCAAGGATGCGGCCTCGTCGCACAACTGCGGCAGGATCAGCTCCGCGCCGATGGGCGCGTCTTCCGGCACCGCATGCGCGTAGGGATCGGGCTGGCGCTCGATGAACCGGGTTGCAGCCTGGACTGCGTCGGCAGCCCCGGGAAGAGGATCGGCATGCTGCAATGCCAGCAGCGCCGCCCACGTAGGCGCATGGCGAAACAGCGGGAAGTCCGCACTTCCCCATCCGCCATCGGCCTGTTGCTGCGCGATGAGCCAGGTGTACGCGTCCTGCCGACCGGTGACGTTGCCGTGGAACTGCAGAGCTCGCGCCGTGTCGTAGATGGACGGGCCGACGCTGCCGCCGTCGCTCATCTCGTTCAGCAGGTGGCGCAATTCGGAAAGGATCTGTTCGGACAGCGCGTTCACGCGGGATGTTCCTTCTGCAGAGGGCTAACGAGAACAGAAACGGGCAGACGCCGCGCACGTCGCCGCCGACACGGACACAGTGCAGCATGCAGCGCCCGCCGGCCGATCGCACCAGCACAGGGGCGAGTACTTACGGATGGGGCGCTCATGCGTATGGCGCGGACAGATAGACGTTGGCCCGCTGCAGCATCTGAGCCAGCCCTTCCGCACGCGGCCCCAGAGGGGCGATGGCCTCCCCGGCGTCGTGCAACAAATACAGCGCGAACTGGCGCGCTGCCTGCAGCCCCATGATTGACGCGCAGGTCGGCTTCTGCGCCGCCGCGTCCTTGCCGGGGGTCTTGCCAAGAGTCGCGGTATCCGCCGTCGCGTCGAGAATGTCGTCGGCCACCTGCAACGCCAGGCCAAAACAGGCGGTGTATCGATCGAGCGCACAGTAAAGCGTAGCGTGCGCGGCATCCTCCGTGATGGAGTATAGCGCGCCCATGCGAACCGACGCGCGCACTAGCGCTCCGGTTTTCATCCGGTGCATCGCTAGGATCCTGTCCAGCCCGGCGTGCTTTCCGACCAGGGACAGATCCATTGCCTGTCCGCCTGCGGCACCCTCGGCGGACACCGCCTGCGCTAGTTCGCGCACGAGCGCGATACGGTTGTCGCCCGGCGCATCCAGGCTCGTCAGGGTCAGGAAGGCGTGGGCCTGCAGCGCATCGCCGACCAGGATCGCAGTGGCTTCGCCGAACTTTACGTGCACGGTCGGAAGGCCGCGGCGAAGCACGTCGTCATCCATCGCGGGCAGGTCGTCGTGGACCAGGGTACAGGCGTGCATCATCTCGATCGCGGCACCGACGTCGTCGAGCATGGGCGCCGGCGTGCCCGCCAGTGCGCCGGCAGCCAGACAGAGCAAGGCGCGGGTGCGCTTCCCGCCATGCAAGGTGGCGTAGCGCATGGCCGCCATCAGCTCTGTCTTACCGTCGTCTTTGGCGCAGAGCAGACGCCCCAGAGCCTGTTCGACCCGCTTTGCGCCGTCGTGCATCCAGATCTCCGGGAGCAGCCCGCCAGAGGCGCCGCGCGCCTGCGCGCCCAATCCGCCGAATGTGGAAACGCCAATTCGGTCGCGTGGAGTGGAACCGGTCTGCATGTTGTTGATGTCCTTGTAGCTGAGATGGCCACGGCGAGCGCAAGTCGTCACGGTGTTGCCGGCGTCACACGAGTACGTGCGCTGAGTGCAGCAATGCCGCGCCCCGCCGGCGCCGCTGCCTTGCCACACAGGGCATGCGATGCCAGCTCATGAGAAGCCTATGCGGATTGCCATGGACGGATGTGCGGTCGGGTAATAGCGCCGGCCTTTTTCGACGTCGCTCAGCAACTGCGGCCGCACCCCGGCCTTGTGCATGATCAGCGCCAAGGCGATGCAGAACTGCACCATTTCCAGCCATACCAGGTGGTAGCCGATGCAGACGTGTGGGCCGGTACCGAACTGCAGCATGTCCACGGGCCGGATCGGTTCTGTGCGTAGCAGCCACCGCGCCAGGCGGAACTGATCAGGCGCCTCGTGCAGCAGCACCGAGGTCGAGAAATGCAGCAGCGGAATGCATAGGTGGGTGCCCGCGGGAATGCGCCGTTGGCCGAGTTGCAATTCCTGCAGCGCGCGACGCGGCAGGAGCGTGGTCGCCGGATGCAGGCGCAGTGTCTCGCGGAACAGCGCCTCGGCGACCGGACACTGCGCCAGGTCCGCGTGCCGGGTTGGCACCGCGCCCACGCGTTGCGCCTCCTCAACCAGGGCGTCCCACAGCAGAGGCTGCCGCGCCAGCTCTATTACAATCCAGGCCATCGTCGAGGCAGTGGTGTCGTGACCGGCAAGCAGCAGCAAGCGAATATTCGCGACCAGGACGTCATCGGAGAGCGGACCGTCGCTGCGGTCGAAGGCGCTCACCATGTCGTTGATCAACCCGGTGCGCGCGGCATGCGCGCGCGCGTCGCGGACGAACTGGCGCAACTGCGCGTCGATCCAGTCGCGGGCGGCGCGGCCGCGCCGCAAAGGCAGTCCGGGCAGGTCGACCGGTGGCGCGACGATCAACTGCAGCAATTGCCGGTACTTGCGATGCCATCCCGGCAGGTCCTGCGCGGGGATTCCCATGAGGCTGAAGATGAGCTTCATCATCAGGTCGCCGGTTTCGCGCAGGATGGGTACCTCGCCGCGAGCGCGCCATGCCTGCACCCGCGCCCGGATGACGGGCGCGAACAGGTCGCCGATCCCGGCCTGGGTCAGCCCCTTGGGCAAGAACGCTGCCTTGATGGCATCGCGCGCCTGCCGGTGCGCGCCGCCGTCCAGGGCAACCAACGTTCCGCCAAGCAATTCGGGCGCGATCTCTTCGATCAGCGCCGAGGACACGTCCTTGTGCTTGAGCAGTGCGAATGCATCCGGATCCACGCAGGTCATCAGATGTCCGGCAGGGCCGAAATCCAGCCAGAAGTGGCTGCCCAGCGTCCGTTCTGCGCGCTCCAGCAGGCGCGGCAGGTCGCAGACAATGGCAGGAAGATGCCCGACCAGGGGGAAAGCGCCAGGCATGACCGGGATGTCGCATCGCAGCCGGTGCCGACGGTTGAGTGGGTTGAGCAGCATGTCCATCAGCAGCGCGCCGCCGCCGCCGATCCGGTGTCGCCGGCAGGGCGCGCGGCGCAGCTGTTGCCACCGTCGGCGTATGTCGGCACATGCGCCAGCATGCCGCCATCGATGCACACGACCTGGCCGGTGATGAACGCAGCATCGTCGGAGAGCAGGAACGCCACCAGCGCGGCAACGTCCTCGGGACGGCCGACGCGCGGCAGGAGCTGGTGCCGACGCAGATGGCGTTGCATGCACTCGTCCAGCTTGGCGAGGAGACGCTCGGTCATGATAAGACCCGGCGCAACCGCGTTGCAGCGGATCTGAGAGTGACCGTACTGGGTTGCGAGCGAGGCCGACAGCATGTTAATCGCTGCCTTCGACGCGGCGTAGGACGTCTGCGCCGTGTCACCGCTGAGCCCCTGGCACGACGACATGTTGACGATCGCGCCACCGCCGCGGGCGATCATCCGTGGGATGGCCTGCCGGCAGCAGAGCAGCGTGCCGCGCAGATTGGTCGCCATGGTCTGGTCCCATACCGCCAGGTCCAGCTCGAGGATGGCGCGGTCGCGCGGGGTCAGATGCACGGCGCTCGCATTGTTCACCAGCAGGTCGACCCCCCCGAAGTGCCGCTTCGCCGTCTCGAACAGCGCTGCCACCGCCTGCTCATCAGCGATATCCATGGCTATGGGCAGCGCGTGGCCTGCTTCGGCCGCGATCTGCGCAGTGCAGGCGATGGCCGCCGAGCCATCAATGTCGGCCACCACCACTCTGCCGCCCCCGCGCGCGATGGCGAGAGCGCATGCCTTGCCGATGCCGGCGCCGGCGCCGGTCACCACGGCCACCTTGCCTTCAAACCGTCCCATCGTGTCTCCTGAATTGCATTGGTCTTTCGCAGCATGCCGCTCGGCCTCCACCAGGGTCGGCGCTGGCGCGCTCGTCATGGCCAGCGTCGCTTTCGATGACACGAATGGCGGCGACCGGGCACTGGTTGGCCGCAAGCCGCACGGCGGCGTGCAGCGCCTGCGGGACCGTCGCCACGCACACTTCGGCCACGCCGTCCGGTTCGCGCTGGCGAAAGGTGCCCGGCAGCGTCAGCACGCACTGCCCGGTCGTTCCGCACAGATCCTGATCGACCACGACGCGCATCTCAGCCCTCCTGCCCATGCAGCCGTACCGGCAGCGCGCGGAATGTCCTAAGGAACGCGGAGGGCTCCCGGGTCGGCTGCTCGGCCAATGCCAGCGTGGGGAAGCGCGCCTGGATCCGCGGCAGGCTCTCGGCCAACTGCACCCGGGCCAGTTGCGCACCAAGGCAGAAGTGGATCCCATGGCCGAAGGTCAGCATGATCTTCCCGTCGATCGACATGCCAGGACTGGTGCCGTAGAACCGCACGGGATCGAAGCGATCGGGATCGGCGAAGGCGTCCGGGTCGCGATTGCCGGCGGCGATCAGCACGCGCACGTCCGCGTTCTTCGGGATCACCACGCCGCCCAGTTCGATGTCGCGCTGGGCGATACGCGGAATGGAGCTGAACATCGCGGGCGCGTCGTAGCGCAGAGCTTCTTCGACGAATGCCTTCACCCCCACGGCATCTCCCTTCAGCCAATGCCGCTGTTCGGGATACGCCAGCATCGCCAGGACCGCATGGCCGATGGCCGCGGCAGTGGTGGCGAAGCCGCCCAGCAGCATGCCCCACAGCATGCTGATCAATTCCGCATCCGACAGTATCTCGGCATCGCCGTCGTGTGCGCCGACCAGCATTGACACGATGTCGTGGCTGGAATCGGTGCGCTTGCGCTGTATGAGGTCGCCGAAGTAGGCCTGCACCCTGGCGCTGGCCGCGTCGCCCGCGGCGAGTTGGGGATCGCTGGCGTGCGGGCTCAGGCCTTCCAGAATGGCGCTGATGCCGGCGACGAGCCCGAACATGTCGTCCCGGGGCATGCCGAACAGTTCGCCGAAAACCAGCATGGGCAAGGCCAGCGCGAATTCCCGATGCAGGTCCACCGCATCCCCGCGCTCCAGCGCGGGCGCCATGCCGTCCAGGCGCGCTGCGACAATGCGAGCGATGGTCGGCCTCAGGTTGTCGATCTGGCCGATGGTGAAATCGCGCGAGATCAGCCGGCGCAGACGCGTATGCGTTGGTGGTTCCTTCATCGCTAAAGTGGACGCCAGCAAACTTAGCGACAGGCTGGTCGCCGCACGCGGGAAATAGCGCGCCAGTTCGCCCGGCGCCGGTCCCCGAAAAGCATCGCCCGTGGCCTTGAGCGCCCAGTAGATGTCGGCGTGACGGCTCAACAGAAAGAGGCCCGACGCCGCGCGATGTACCGGATCGTGCTCGCGCAACCACCGCATGAATGGGTACGGGTCCTGAATGCACCCTGGCGACGCCAGTTCGGCGAAGGCGTCCCGGCATGCTGCCGTGGTTTCTTGCACGTCCATCTTGGTCACCTGTTGGTTGGCTGATCTGATCGGCGCGCGGCAGGGGCGCCGGCAATTCGAGGACATCGCGATTCCTCGTGGCGTCCGCGCATCACCAGAGCACCGGGAACTCCACGAACCCGCCAGTGATGATCTCCTTGCGCAACTCCAGTTCTTCGGGCGCCACCGCCAGGCGCAGCGCGGGAAAGCACTGGAAGATCGAACCGAACACCGCTTTTAGTTCCAGCCTGGCTAGCGCCAAGCCGATGCAGCTGTGCGGCCCGTAGGAGAACACCAGGTGCGGGTTTTCGTCACGTCCGATGTCGAAGATTTCCGGGTCGTCGAAATGGCGCGGATCGAACGACGTCGCCGGCAGGCCGACCAGCACCTTGCTCTCTGCGGGAACATGCACGCCCGCGATGGTCACGTCGGTCCTCGGATAGCGCATGATGCCGTCCCAGCCGGCGCCCGGCGGGTACATGCGCAGGATTTCCTCCACGGCCTTGTCCACCAGGGATGGATCGCCCACCAGGCGTTCGCGCTGTTGCGGATGGCGGAACATGGCCAGCAGGCCAAATTCGATCTGTGCCACGGTGCTCTCGTGCCCCGCCACCAGCATGCCTGCCGCCAGGCCGATCGCCTCTTCCTCGGTCGCCTTGCCCTGGTCGACCGCCGCGAGCAGATCCGTCAGCACGTTGTCGCCCGGATCCTGGCGCTTGTCCCGCATCTTGCCGCGAATGTAGGCGCGGAGTTCTTCCCAGGCCAAGCGCGACGCGCTTCGCGGGCCGCTTTCATGCTGGTGCGTCATCACCTCGTCGGACAGCCCTGCAAAAAAGGCGTGATCCTCGTAGAGCACGCCCATCAGCGCGCCAATGACCATCGCAGGAAGCGGAAAGGAGAGGTGGCGCCGCAGATCGGCGGGCTGGGGCTGGGCCGCCAGCGTCTCGAACAACTGCGCGGCGATCGCCTCCACCTGCTGCGCGAGCTGCTTCAACCTGCCGTTGCTGAAGGCCGGCGCCACGATCGTGCGTAGCCGCGTATGCTCGCCCCCCTCGTGCGAGACCAGCCATCCTGGCGAACCGAGAATCACCGAATCCGGGGTGAATGCCGCCGGCGGCATTCCCGCGGGCCGGAACGCCGCGTCGGTCAATACCGCCTTGGCCTCGTCATAGCCTGTGACCCACCAGCCTTCGTGCCCGGACGGGAAGCGCACGTGGTGGATCGGACCATTGGCGCGTAGCGCCAACATCTCGGGGGATGGCTCAATGTGATCGACGCGCCACATCGGCAGCGTCGGCAAGGGTTGTTCGGACATGGTGGCACTTCACTCTATAGCGAGGGCGGAAGGTGACCGGCGGGCGCTGCGGTAGAGAAGACCTAAGACGGCATGTAGACGACGTCGTCGGAAGGCAGACCGATTATCAGGATCGGCTAACGCTTAACTGCCTAGGCAAACGCGCGGCGAGATGCAGAACGTTATCCTGTACCTTCGAGGTCAGGATAAAGTCGGTGTGGTGGGCCTTTGACTCGCCGCCGGCCAAGATTTCCTGCGCAAGGGTCGACAAGAGCGGCGAGCTGTTGGGTAAGGGCGGTTTCGCCGAGGACCCCATGCCCATAGACGCTATCCGACGCGGATTTGACATTTTGCTTTTCTTTCTTCGTTCCATTCGTGCCATCCACGAAATGAAAGTCGGTCGGCGGCTCCCGGCCCGCAACGAAGCGGCTTCAAAACTCGTGCCAATTTGGCCAACCGAAGAAAAAATCTGTGATGCTTTTAGGGGCTTAGCCTGAGGCCAGAGAAGAGCTAGGCGAAATAGGCCGGTGTCGCGGGCCAACAAAGGCGACGGAAAAGTGTCGGACAGAACGCCTCGGCGACCTTTAGGTCGGGCTTGCGACATTCTGGTCCAGTTTCGAACATAAGAGGCGGCGAACAGACACGATTGGGGAATTCGATCCTCACGGGGCCAAGGCGCTTGCCCAAGAGCGCCCGCTCATGGTCGCTGCGACAGGCGCATGTTCGCGATAGCCGTGCCGGCGCACCAATGAACGCTAGCGCCACACGTTACGCAATGACTGGAGTGCCCTCCAGGCTCAGGTAATGCATCGGCTCGGCTTCCGGTTCGTCTTTGCCCAGCCGGGGCTGAAGCGCCGAATATCCGCACCATACAGCATCGTTGTTGCCTGTGTGACGAGGCGGTTATAGCGCCCGCCCGATCTTCTAAGACACGGCCTTCGAGAAGGAGGGGCGGTCCAACAGCCCCTCTATTCCAAATGGCACGCCGCTTGCTGCTCCTGGTTAGAGCACCATCAAATCACGATGAAAGCGACTTGAACCATGCCAGACGCGCGAAGCTCTAGACAGTGGCCTGAGGAGACGGTGCCCGTTCCCGCTGAACATCGGGACATCGTCTCCTCCGGAAGTCCGTTCTCGGTGGCCGCTTTGCGCATGGCTGGTCCGATGCCGGCACGCCAACACGGGCCGCTCGCGAAAATGCCGTTTACCGGTTCTGTTCATCATGTGAGTGCCCAAGAGCCCCGTCAAAGGGTCACCCAAGCCAAGGCCGGCGGGTCACTGCCACATATCGACAACACGCTGAACCAGTCCAGTGACGCGGGTCTGTTGCGTGAAGTGACATTTCAGGCCCCCACATGCTTGCGATATTGGCTACTTCCGGCCGCTATCCCTTTTCCCCGGGCACGATCGCGGGTGACCGATCCCGCTTCCGGCGCCATAGCCGTGGAAAGCAAGCGGCTCGACGGTGTCCAGCTCGCTCAGATCGATTGCGTTCGGGTGGCCAAGACCAGCCGCCAAGACGTTCCCATACGTCGCGAGGGAAAAGGAGGTTGCGAGCCGCCGAGGCCCTCATTCCGTGCCCGAGCATACGAGCCTTTGCTCGGAATTGCGCCAGCCTCTGCCAGAATTCAGCGCCAGTTTTCTTCTTTAGGAGCAACTTGATGACAGATCAAAAGAAAGTTCCCTTCGTCACCTTTCTCACGCGCGTTCACGATAAGTCAGTCCAGGGGCCAAATCCATATCGCTGGGAAGAAAAGACATCTAACGACTACTTTGCCGGCAAGCGGGTCATCCTGTTCTCGCTGCCTGGCGCCTTCACACCAACCTGCTCGACCTACCAATTGCCCCAGTTCGAAGAGCTCTATGATGAGTTTGAGAAGGAGGGAATTGACGCGATTTACTGCCTCTCAGTCAACGACGCCTTCGTCATGAATGCGTGGGGGAAGTCCTTGGGCCTGAAGCAGGTCGAGCTCATCCCCGATGGCTCAGGCGAGTTCACACGCAAAATGGGCATGCTGGTCGCCAAGGACAATCTCGGCTTCGGGATGCGCTCCTGGCGCTACGCCGCCCTGATCAACAATGGCGTGGTGGAGCACTGGTTCGAGGAGGAAGGTTTCTCCGACAACTGCGAGGCCGATCCCTATGGCGTCTCGTCCCCGCAAAACGTTCTCGAAACGCTGAAAGCCGCCGCATGACCTAGAATACGTCTCACTGGTGCCATTGCCGGCCCCAAGAGGCTCCTCGACAGGATTATCGCGCTCACCATGCAATCCTCAGCAAGCCTGCTTCAGCGCCAGAAGCAATCCATGGTCGCATCGCCTCAACTCATTGAGTCGATTCGCCTGCTGCAACTGGCGCATACTGAACTGCATCAGTTCGTGGAGCGGGAAATCGAGAAGAACCCGCTTTTGGAATCTGCATCAAGCGATGGCGGGCCTTTTGACGACGTTTCGATTTCGGGAGCGGATCAGCCTGTCGGCCCTGGCACAAACGCCGTTGAAGGACCGACCGGGGCAGGCTCGCCTGAACGGCTCGGGCAATGGAAATCACTTCGCAACACGACCAACAACCCGCCGGGCAGTGGCCCTTCCCTCGACGAGTTTGCCACCCTCGCCGAAACATTGCACGACCATGTCGCTCGTCAGATCGCCCTCACTGCGTTCACACCACAGGAGCGGCTGATCGCTGGCCAGCTTGCCGCCGATCTAGAAGACACTGGCTATCTTCGGGCAAACCTGTTGGAGCTGGCCGAGAGCCTGAATATCCATGAGGCTATTGTGGAACGGGTTCTCGGAACCTTGCAGCAATTTGATCCACCGGGAGTTTTTGCGCGAAGTCTCAGAGAATGCCTCGAGATCCAGTTGCGCCAGCGAAATCGGCTCGACCCGGCAATGGCAGCTTTGGTTGCCAATCTTGAAATGCTTGCACGACGCGATTTTGAGGCACTGAAGCAGCATTGCGGCGTCGATGAAGAAGACCTTCTCGACATGATGCATGAGATTCGGGCGCTCGATCCCAAGCCTGGGAACCGATTCCAATCCGGTGCGTCTGAATCAATCATACCCGACGTCTGGGTCACGCCCTCGCCGCAAGGCGGGTGGCAGATCGAACTTGATCCCGCCACGCTGCCAAAGCTGCTGATCAATCAAAGCTACTATGCCGAAGTCTCGCGTCAAACTGCCCAAAATTCGAAAGATCAAGCATTTCTCGACGAATGCTTACAAAATGCGAACTGGCTAATCCGCAGCCTCGATCAGCGCGCCAAGACCATTGTCAAGGTTGCGGCTGAAATCGTGCGTCAGCAGGATGCCTTTTTGGAAAATGGCGTCGCCCACCTGCGGCCTCTCAATCTTAGAACCGTCGCTGACGCGATCGGCGTGCACGAGTCGACGGTAAGCCGGGTGACCTCGAACAAGTACATGCTTACCCCGCGCGGAGTCTTTGAACTGAAGTATTTTTTCACCGTCGCGATCGCGTCCTGCCAAGGCGGCGATGCGCACTCCGCCGAAGCTGTCCGGCATCGGATCAAAGCGATCATTGCCGCAGAATCTCCCGGCGACGTGCTTTCCGATGAGGACATCGCTGTCCGGCTGAAGGAAACCGGCATCGATGTTGCGCGCCGCACCGTCACAAAATATCGCGAAGCAATGAACATCCCCTCCTCCGTGCAACGCCGCCGGGAAATGCGCTTGTGTTTTTAGATTTGGGTCAAGGCAGCCAACATCACGTTGCATTGCATCAAAGTGGAGACTTCGTTCATGACCCAATCCGCAGCAGGTGTCATGGACGCTGTTCTGCACCCAGAAAAGCCCGTCCCACCGTCTGGTCCCGCATGGGGTGCGGTCATTTCGCTTTCATTGGGCACCTTCGGGCTGGTCACGGCAGAGTTTCTGCCTGTCAGCCTGCTCACGCCCCTCGCGCGTGATCTCGGTATCAGCGAGGGAGCGGCTGGACAGGCGATGACGGCGACAGCTATCGTCGGGGCGATCTCGGCGCCGACGGTGGCCATCATCACAAAGCGCCTGGACCGCAGGACCGTCATGTGGACCATGACGCTGCTGCTGATCCTGTCGGACGTTCTGGCGGCCGGCGCGTGGTCGCTGGCGGTTCTCCTGACTGCACGCGTCGTGCTCGGCATAGCGCTCGGAGGCTTCTGGTCAATGTCGGCAGCACTGGCGATGCGGCTCGTTCCAAGCCACCTCCTGCCGCGCGCTATGTCGATCATCCTCACCGGCGTTTCCGTAGCTACCGTCTGCGCAGCTCCAATCGGCGCCTATGTCGGCGATATCTGGGGATGGCGAAGCGCCTTCATGCTCGCCGCAGCCGGCGCCGCCGCTACACTGCTGGTGCAACTCATAACCATTCCGAGACTGCCTCCGATTGGAGTGGCTAGCTTCCGCAGCCTGCTGGATGTAGCCAAGATCCCGATGGTCAAAATTGCGCTTTTGGTCGTCCTGCTGGTCGCTTCCGGCCACTTCGCCGGAATCACCTATATCCGCACCTTCCTCGAGAAGATTCCCGCGCTGGATGTAGAAACGATCTCGCTTGTGTTGCTTGCTTTTGGCATCGGCGGATTTTTCGGCAATCTGGCCGGCGGGCTTCTGGCCGAGTACAGTCTCAAGGCAGTCGCGGCCCTTGCACCGCTGCTCATAGCGATAGCCGCTGTTTCGCTGCTGACGGCGGGAGCATCGGCCTTGGCCTCGGCGATTGCTGTTGCCGCGTGGGGGTTTGCCTTCGGCGCGGTGCCAGTGGGATTGCAGACGTGGATGGTACGGAGGGCTGTTCCCGAGCAGGCCCAAAGCGCCGGTGTGCTGCTGGTCACAGTATTCCAAGTGGCAATCGCCGCCGGCGCGATTTTCGGCGGACTATTGGTGGAGAATGCGGGGATTACCAGCGCCATTGCCTACAGTGCTGTTGCCACGTTCGTCGCTGCCCTCATAGTGTTCGTGCTCGGCCCGAAGCGCGAAACCTAAACCGCCTGACAGGAGAGAGGTCTCAGCAGCGCAGCGGGACAAGAGATGCGATGCACGGCGCGGCGCGATCCTCCGCTTGCATGGACCAGCGGAAGCGCTTCGCCGGCTTCACCTCCGGGCCATGGCGGCCGACACCGGCATCTGCCGCACCGTTAAAACCAACGTACAGCCACCTTAGAGGCTCGCGCATAGCCTGATCATGCTTAGCGTGGCGCAGGGCTGCTTGAAGCTGGGGCCGGTCGTTGGCCTTTCCGCTCTCGACCTCGACATACTCCCTCAACGGCTCAGCGGCGGCCCTGCGCGGCTTCGGATGTAGGCGGCTACAGCTTCGCGTTGGGCCTCAAGGCCGAGGCCTGATGCGCCTTGGCGGGCCGTTGAGACGCGCAGATAGGACACGAAGAGGGGGTGGTGACGGTGTTGGACACGGGTTCGCTCCTGAGCTATTCCCAAACAGTCTAACGAGGGCAGGCAATTTGTGAATAGCTATTAAGAACCAAGCAGCCGCGCCTATCCGCGCGAAGACTGCATCCTCTTTCGAAATCGCGTCTCCCAATGACCGCTAGCGGGTCGCTGGCGAAGGTAAGGTTTCGGCTAGCGCAACGCCGGGTGTTGTCAGCCAGTTATAAAACCCACCCCTCGTAAGCGTCCCCTCGTGCAATCGCAGGATGGCTTCGCTGAGATCGGAAATGTCAACGACGCTAAGACGCTTGGCTGCTTCGATAAACGTTGGAACGCTGGGGTCGACACCGGGGCTGCATAAAGTGACGCAAGGGTTGTTCCGAAGGCCGGCTAGTTCTGAAGCCGCCAGAACCTCGGTAGCAGCGTTTAAAGGAACCGTCTCTTCCTCGCTTATTTTGGACTTCACCTCGACTACAATCGGAATGTAGTTCTCAACGGATACGAGGAAGTCGGGATAGCCTTGGCGACCAGTTTGATCGAGTGCCTGACAGGGTATCCCAAGCCCCGCTAGCGAAATACTGAACGCATGCTCAAGATCGGTTCCTCGCTTTTCATACAGCGCTGCTATCTGATCGCGTTTCATCAACCGATCAGCCCGCCGAAGGTGCAGCGTTTTTGAGTGGGCTCGGTCGTCCTGCCGCCAAGCCCGCGCGGCATTCCGAATGAGGTTGGCTATGCCACCACGCTCTTTGAGCCCAAGTGCAATACGGCGGCGTTCGTCGGCTTGATCGCTACCATCCATCAAATCTAGAGGCCTACAAAGACCTGCTCTTCTCAAGCTCATAATATCATCGCGCCGGAGACGTGCCTGAAGGCCGGGCAGCCGTAATTCAGACATCCAAAGCACATCGCTGGGAACCCCTACTCCCAGCCTCAGCGACTGGCGGCGGATAGCGCGGGCAAGCCGCCTCACGGCTTGAACGTCTTCGGCGTCTCCTCGGAGCGCGACTGGTTTGCTTTCATCTGCCAAAGTGGGGGATGTAACGCTTGCGATAATTTCAGACACTCCTGTGAGAACCCACGACACATCGCGAGCAACCCCTTGAACGGTTCCTAATCTCACACCTGCTACGATCCGTTCAATTTGGCCCCGAACCGTTCCAGCGGCCCACTCCGTTAACTGCAGGGCCCCATTGGCAGCTCCCGCATCCGCCACCCACGGCTGATCAAACAAGATTGAGTTCAATCTCGTCGCATAAGGGTTCGGCACCGGACCATTCTGTCCTATGCGCCAGTTGAGTTTACGCGTGGCCTTACCACCAATTATGTTGAACTCCGGGGATCGAATTGCTGCATGGCTGAGCACAAAGGCGAAATCGTCTTCGCTTACACTGTTACCAGCTTGGTCGATTAGTTGCGTGAGTTGCGCGGCGGACCTCTTCAGGCCCTCAATAAAGAACATCGCCGTTTCCGGCTTTAGACCAGATTGCGCAACGGCAACACCAAACGTGGTCACCGTGATTTGGCCATGCAGTTCTATAAGGCAGCCGATATCAACAAGTCGGTCTATTTGGCCGAATAGCTTGTCTCGCCAATGATCGATCCCACTCCGATTCCGCTCGCGCTCTCTGGATGCTGTGAGTGTGGACCCAATTAGATCAAATGCGTCCTCACGACTGGTGCACAACTTCCCAGCGAAAACCTGAAGCGTAAGGGTCCCAAAATCTTCTGGCGTGATGCCGAGGCCCAGTGGGGATTGTGTGGAAAGATCCATGAGTACCTGGGCCTGCTTGGTATCCTGAATCCCTTCCGCCACAAGCACAACATGACCTTGAGCGGCAGCTTGCCCCATCCTGCCCACACGGCCAGCCATGTTTTGAAACTCGGCTCGGTCAATTGGCACATGCATTCGGCGGTCAAAATCCCATCTTTTCCAGCTGGCAAACGCCGCGCTCCCCAAGGGAAAGTTGACGCCGGCAGCGAGTGTTGAAGTTGCGAAGACGACATCGACGCCGCCCATAGCTAGGCGATCCTCAACAAATAGTCGTTCGTCCTCCGTTAGCTCAGCGTTGTGATATGCTGTTCGCCTGCGCAGCGCTTCTAGAAGGGGCTGTTCGATGTCCACTCCCGCCGGCGCATCCAGTTGTATCGTCGGACGATTTTGCGCCCACGCTCTTGCGAAGTCATAAGTGTCATCGATCTTCATGCAAAATACGATAACGGGGTTCCGCTTTTGTTGAAGCAACTCTCCGACGATTGCCGTCACGTCGCGGTTTCGATTTGCTGGCTCGTGTTGTCGCAACCCTTCGAAGCCGGGGCCAGATGACACCGACAACGTTGCCGAGGAAGTCCTACACTCTAGCGTCAATACCTTCTCGCGATTGGGATTTCTGAGCAACCGTATGCCCAACCAGTTAGCTAGCGCCTGCCCGTCACCGGGGCTCAGAACCGCCGATAAGCCAACAAACTGTCGCCACCCGGCTCGTCGCATCAACGTGAGAAGTAGCTCAGCATTTTGACCGCGCTGTTTGTCCCCCACCAACTGTACCTCATCGCAAACGAAGCAGATGTTGGTAAGGTCGCGAGGCGGTCCGCCAACCGAAAGACAGCCAAGAAATTTTTCGTATGTGGCAACTAATATAACCGAAGAAAGGGGGGCATTTGTCTTCCTGCCTGCCGCATCTTCAACACTGTCTCCTGTCGCGCAGACAATGGCAGATCGATCATTTTCTAGGAAGTCGTTTAGAAATAGCCTCTTCGCTTCCTCAAATTTCTGTTTGGCCAATGCCCTGTGAGACACGAGATAAACGGCGGTATGGCCTGCCTCAATAGCCGAGGCTACAGTCCACCAACCAATCAGCGTCTTGCCGGTAGATGTCGGAGCACTAACCAGAACGCTTTCGCCACGAGCTACTCCGGCTTCTAGCGCTTCAAACTGAATATCCGTAAGAAGCGGCATGAGACCCGCTTCGGGTAGAAGTTCCGGCTTGCCTAAAACTTTGTCAGAGAGCCCGTGATCTTCTGGAATCGTCGTCTGCATGTTATCCCCCAAATATCGGCGGACTATAACCAGCCCCTTCAACTTTAACCAGTCGGGTTCGTTATTTGTCTGGGGACAATGGGCATTCCCCCGGCACCTCCGTGGCACCTAAGCTAACAGGTGAGCTGGGAAGCGGGAACGCCGTCGTGTCGAAGGTACGGATGGCCTCGCGCAACATAGGCAGACCAAGATAGGCATTTCTCAACCTCTATCGAAGGACGTCAGACGGAATTCGATCGAAAGTTCCTATGTCAGACGAGTTGGTTAGTTGAACCGCATCGTTTGAGGCGAATTCTAATCGAGCCTATCCCAGCTGGTGGATGGTAGATGCTGGCACAACAGTCTTGGCGATCTCACATAGGTGCTTGTGGTGCGTGAGATAGATGACCTGACCTGTGTTCGCCATCTCCCCAAACAATCTGAAAACCTCCTCCGAGCGAATATGGTCAAAGGTTTCCATGATGTCGTCGGCGATGAAGGGAACCGAGGGCCGGAATTGCGCGAACTCGTAATAACCGGCGAGCCTCAGTGCGAGGTAGAGCTGAAAGCGCGCGCCCTTCGAAAGCGCGTCAGCGAGCTTGGATTGCCCGTCGCGCTGCACCGCGATGAGAACCTCCCCGCCTTTCACGGGCTGGGTTGTAAGGCCTGAATACTGCCCACCGGTCATTAGCTTGAATGCGTCCGATGCACGCGCCATCATCCCCGAACGGTGGTTCTCACGGTAGATCCGCAAAGCATTTCCAGCCGACATGATACCAAGTTTCAGCTCAATGTAGCGAACGGCCTTCTCCTCGATTTCCAACAGGGTTGTGCGCCGTTCGGCATCCAGGCGGGCAACCGCGCTGTCACCGCCGATGGCGTCCAACTTGTCTGCCGCGCGGGTCTGTCGGATCAGCTGTTGCTGGATGATTTCATCGAACTGGCGAAGCCGCTGCTCGCCCTCAGCCTTCTCGACCGCGAGGCTGTCGAAATCGATCGCTTCCAGGATCGAGCGTGCCTGGTCGAATCCATCGACTGCGAGTTCCGCCACTACCCGTTCCTCAAGTTCGGCGACGGTAGTGCGCAAGCCGTCGCGCTCACGCAGCAGCTCGTCGCGTTCGACTACCTCGGACAGAGTGGCGACGCCAAAGACGCCCAGCACTTCATTCTTGCGGCGTTCGTGTGCCGAAATCTCGGTGTCGAGGATTTCGCGCGCCTCCTTGAGGCGCTTCAGCTCGTTGCCGAGGCTTGCCTTCGTTTCACGTGTCCGCTCGGCACGTTCCAGGCGCTCGGCAAGGCGGGTGGCCAACTGCTCCGGCTCGCCATCCTTCGTCGGCTCGTCGGCTTCGACCGCAACGGCGATGACCTCGACCAGAAAATTGGCCCTGTCGGCCTCCATCTTGTCGATACGCAGCTGCAGATCCTCCCGTTCCTGCAGGCTTCTTGACAGTTCGGCCAATTGATCGAGCACAGCGCCAACGCCTGACGCGGACAGACCGCTTTCGAGCCACGTTCCCTTGAGCGCTTCGGTAATGCCGGCCAGCCATTCCTCCTCGCGACGCTCCGCCACCCCTACCGCAACCCGTCGGGCAGCTAGATCCTCTTCTTTGGAACTCACCATCCTGAGCGCCTCGGCATACTCGGCGTCCACCTTGCGCTGCCGGTCCAGAAACAGCTCCGCGATGGCCATGATTGCTTCGAGGGTGTCGCCGGGCTCTGATACTATGCCGACACTTTCCAGCGCCGCTCTCATTTCCAAGTGTATCTGCTCGCCGGCGTCAGCGGCTCGCTCGGCTTTCAAGCGAGCAAGTTCGATCTGCTCCCAGGCAGCGAGCGCATCGCTGCGCGCCTCGATCTGATCCTCGATCCTTTCGATCAGGCGCTCAGACGAAGGTTCCAGGGCTTCTCCGAGGAGGTCGCTGGCGGCCACACGGATTTCCAACAATTGGGTATCCGCATCCTTGACGAGCTGTTGGCTTTGGATGCCGTTTCGTGACAGGTTGGCCGTGGCCTCGGCCAGGGCACGCGTCATTGCCCGGATCTCGGCCAGATCCGCCGCGCCGGCCAGCCGGCCTGCGCTGGCAACGTCATCGCGCGTCAGTGCCACGGCGAAATCGTCAGCGGTGTCACCAGTCAACACTGCGCGGTGCGTTGCCCACGCATCATCGCGGAGACGGCGGATGGCGGCAGCCGCTTCATCGTCGACAACGTCGACCGAGGCTCGAAGGGCATCCAATCGTGCGGCGAGCATTGCATGGTGGCCCTCGTATTCGGCGAGGCGTTCGGCAAGTACCGCGGTGTTCCTTGCCAGTACTGACGCTACTGTCTTCCAGGCGGCAATCTGCCCGGCGCTCGGAACCGCAACGTTGACGAGAGCGAGGGCATCTCCGTTCCATGGACGCAAGCGAGCCAGCGATGCCTTCCATCGGATTGTTCCCGCATCTCCCGCCTCGCGAGCCGTCTTGATCTCTGCCTTGTGTCCGCTTGCTCGCGCTTTCGACAAAGCCGAGCCCAGCCTTGCCCTGGCGGGTTCGGGCACCGCCCTTTCCTCGCCGACCCGCTGCCTTGCCACCTGCAACGCATCGAGTGCTGCCGCCGCCTCGTCGCGGGCGGCGCGCGCGCCCGTAGCAATACCGGACCTCTGCTCGACCATAGCGCGAACGACGCCAACTGTGACGGCAGGCAGAAGCAGTGCGGCAGGATCCGGCTCGGAAGACCGGCCCAAGGCGGCAAGGCAGCTTGCCACGGTGTTGTTGAGGATTTGCAGCCCCATCCTGCGAGTGGGCAAGTCAAAGCCAGCCGCGGTATGGCGCACCTTGCCCTCCGCCAGGCTGCGAATGCGTTCGGAAATCGACAGGATCCGTTCGTCCTCGTCGACCGCAGTGACTTTTGCCGACAGCCGCTCGACCTCATCGATGTTTGCGGACAGTCGCGTTCTGAGGCTGGCATCGTCCTCGATTAGTTCGGTGACACTTCCCGTCCATGTCCGGGCTGGGGAGGTGATGTCCGGCAGCTGATCCAGCCGGGCAATCTTGCGGCGCATATCCGCCAGCATCGGCGCAGCACGTACGTAACGAGCAATGGTATCCAGCCTGGCCACCAGCACCGCCCGATCGCTGATGGTTCGGCCGTACTGCTGCGATGCATCGAGACGTTCGGCCTCCAGCCCCTCATAGGTCGATGCAAGTGTGTCGATCGCATCCCTGCGCGACTTCACGTCAACAAGGCGCTTCTTCAGCAGCGCCAGTTCGGTGCCATGCGCCTGCTTCCGATACAGCGCGTCTGCTTCGGCCTCGAGGGCGTTCAACGTATCGCTTGCGTTCCCAAGACCGGCGCTGGCCGTGAAGAGGAGCTTGCCGAGGTCGCCCCGCGATTCCAGGATCGATTTTCCGCCGGCTTCCAGCGTCTCGTCATCGAGTGAAAACATAGTCGTGTAAGCGTCACGCGACAGTCCGGCGAGATGCGCCGTGATCGCCACCTCGCTCATCGATTGGCCCGTCGCGTTCAATAGCGAATTAGTACGCTGTTTCGTACGCGTGAACGTGTGCTCGGAGCCGGCCAGTTCCAGCACCCCACCGATGCGCATGGCGCTGTACTCATGCAGGAAGTTGTAGCGGCTCCGTTCCTCGATGCCGAACAGCAAATCTAGATAGGCGGAAAGCGCTGTCGATTTGCCGGCCTCATTCAGGCCAAACACGATATGCAGATCAGGTCCGGATTCCGGTTTGGGTCCGAAGTCGATCGTACCATCGGTGAACTTTCCATAGCGAATGAGGTCAAGGCGCTGCAGCCTCATGACGCTCCACCGGACTTAAGGCGGGAAGTCACCAAGTCTGCGCCCTTGGAAAGCACCTGATCGAGGAACCGTTCCAGCCCGGCTTCGTCCTTCCCAGCAAAATCCCGTCCGTCGGCCGGAAGGTCGGCGACCATCCTTTGGACGAACGCCCTCGCCTCGGCGCGGAAGGCATCCGAGGTGGCATCGGCGCGCATGGATTGCTCGAGTTCGAAAATCGGATCAGCAATATCCTCGGCCGTCTCCGCCCGAGGTGGCGCGAGGTCAAGCTCGAGCTTCTCCACCCACGTATGGCCTAGCTGTTCCGCAGCCTGTTCGGCTTCGGCAAGAAGGAGATCTCTGTCGCGGATCAGCGCCCATAACAATGGTGATGTTCCTGTTAGGCCAACGCGGGCCACAGCATGACGCGACCGGACGGCGGCCCGCATCTCTTCGAGTGCGTTTCGAACACGCGCGACGGCCTCGGACCACTCCACTGCTCCCGTAAGGTCGACGCTGACCCTTTCGAACTGCGCAACGCAGGTCAGCCTTTCCTCGATCTCCAACGAACGGTCGTCTCGCACCGTCACAAGGGTGACTGATTTCTCACTGGCCTCGTTGATATCCCTCCCCTGCGGTATTCCCGGCATCACCACCGTGCTTGCGCCGGAATGGACTTGGCGAAGATGAATGTGGCCAAGCCCCCAATAGTCGAAACCGTGGGCGTGCAGGTCAGCGATGCTGCAGGGCGCGTAAACGTCGTGACCGGGCGATCCGGCCAGACTGGTATGCATGATGCCAATATTGACGGCTCCTTCGCGAGCAGCCGGATATTTGGGCAGCAGGCTGTCCGGCGCCTTAGGGTTCGCAAAGCTCAAACCATGGAAAACGACGTCCACACCGCCGGCTGTCTGCAATACCGACTGAGCACGACCGCCAAAAATGGTCACGGTGTCAGGAAACACCAGCTGTTTGGAAATCCGCGACAGGGCGTCATGATTGCCGCGGATCTTGAAAACCCTGATGCCGGCCTGGTGCAGGCGTGTCATCTGCGCTGCCAGGAACCGCGCCGTCTTCATCGAGGTTTGATCACCATCGTATAGGTCGCCGGCTATTACCAACGCATCCACGCGTTCCTCTAGGCAGAGATCCACTATCGAAACGAATGCCTGGCGGCTGGCGTCGCCCACGAGCCCGGCAAGATCGGGATTACGCATCGCGAGCGAACGCAGCGGCGAGTCGAGATGAATATCGGCCGTGTGTACGAATCGAAATGCCATTCGGCCTCCGCCAGCAAAAGAGGTGTTCCGAGCTTCAACAGAGATTGCAACGAGGGCTCTACAATGCCCGGTCACACTTCAGCTAATGCCTCGCTCGCGGACTCGCCGGCCACCAACAAACCGTCTTGGGGCCGCAGCAAGCCCTTGGCAATCAAATCGGCGACCCCAGCTGAAATCAACTGCCGCAATTGTGCACTTGTGGCTTTGAAGCCCAGCATTCTCGCAACGGTTATTGCGATTTCTTCCTCCGTCGCACCGAGGTTGGATTTCACGACTTCCATGGCGCCTTGGGCGACTTCGTCCTGCGCAATCATTTCGGGCTTGCGCAATCCAGCGGACACGACGCCGCTGCGATCCCTGAGACGAACAGGAGCACCTGGCTTGAAGCAGAAGCTGCCTCGACGGGCTACTGCACCACCTCTCTGCGCTAGGCCTACCCCTCGCTCGATTGCATCCTGAATCCTGCCACCGGCCCGCTGCAGACCCCACGCGCCCCGAATACGCGAAACTATTTCGTCGACATGGATTGGTGTTTCTATAGCCACCACCTGCTCGACCAGTCCGGCCATGATTCCGCTGGGCGTCTCGTGGAGTTCGAACGATCCCGGTCGGTTTAGTTCGGCCTCTTCGTAGGCTCGATTGGGTATCTCGGATCCCTTTGTGCTTTCGAGACCGATTTCCGTCACGTTGCCTCTGTCGACCGTAACAACCTGCACGGCTACAGCACGATTTCTCTGGACCCCCAATTCGGCCCGCTCATCGAGCTCTTTTCTCGCAGCCTCAATCGCTAATATGGTTCGCTCCAGCTGCTCGCGTGGCCTCTGAAACCAGTCAGCGTTCCAGATGCGATGGATTATCCAACCATGGTCTTCCAGAACAGACTGCCGTAGCCGGTCTCGATCTCGGGCCGAGCGCGATGAATGATATTCTGCGCCATCACATTCGATGCCAAGAATATAGCGGCCTGGCCTCTCCGGATCAGCAACCGCGAGATCGATGAAGAAGCCTGCAATGCCAACCTGAGCATGAACCTGGTAACCCTTTCCGATCAGCGCGTTGGCTACCTGCTCTTCAAAGATTGAATCCATTTCGCGAACCGTGGCCTGGGCAAGCGAAATTCGCCCTGTTCTCGCGTAGTGCAAGAAGAGCTTGAAGGCGAAGATGCCTTTCCCTTTGCCACGCTCCAGGTCGATGTCCTCGTCTGTGATGGACGCGAATACTTCGCAGCTGCGCTTGGCGCGGCTTATGAGGACGTTGAGCCGACGCTCGCCGCCTTCCGCACCAAGAGGGCCGAAACGCATGGCCATGTACCCCTGCGCATTCTTGGCATACCCCACTGAGATCATGATCACGTCGCGCTCATCGCCTTGAACATTTTCAAGGCTCTTGACAAAGAATGGCTCGCTGGGGTGCGCGTGAAAGAACTCCTCCGTATCGGGATTTAGTCGCCGCAGCCCTTCGAGTTCATCCTGGATCGCGCGGCGTTGGCTAACCGAAAATGTTGCAACGCCTAGAGTCTCTCGCGGGTTCACCTTCGCATGACGGATGATCGCTTCGGCTACTGCTCTCGCCTCTACCGGATTGGTTCCTGTGCCACCGGAATCGAAGACCCCCTCTGGCACATGATGAAACCGCAACCCCATGCCTGCCTCTTGGGTATAGGGGCTTGGCACGATGAAAAGCCGGCTCTCGTAGAACTGGCTGTTCGATACGGCGATCAGAGATTGGTGACGGCTACGGTAGTGCCAGCGGAGCATACGCTGCGGCAAGCCGCGGGCCGTGAACAGGCCGAGGATGCTTTCGATGTCGGCGACCTGCGCGCCCTCACCCTCGTCATCTTCAGACTGCGAGCCTGTCACCTTGGCGAAGAATGTCGTGGGTGGCAGTTGGCGTTCGTCGCCAACAACGACCACCTGATTGGCCCTGGCGATCGAGCCGAGCGCGTCCACAGGCTGTATCTGAGACGCCTCGTCCATCACAAGAAGATCGAAGGACATCCTGCCGGGCGACAGGAATTGGGCCACCGAAAGCGGGCTCATCATGAACACTGGCTTGAGTGCCTGGATGGCAGGCCCTGCCTTCTGCATCAACTGCCGGATAGGCATGTGGCCCCGTCTGCGCGCCATCTCAGAACGAAGCAGTCCGACTGGTCCAGCTCCGCCGTCTCTTGAAGGAATTTTTCGGTGATGAGCCGTCACAACTTCGATGGCACCGGCCTTGATCCTCTGTCGGTCCAGATCCGCGAAGTCACGTACAGCCCTGGAATGCAATTCCCCGTCGAACCTTGCCAGCTCCGGCTCATCGGTCGCCATCGCTAGAAACATTCGTTCGTAGTAGGCCATATCGAAGACTGATCGCGCCGATCCTGTTGTAATCTGGCCGTCGGCCAGGCCGTCTATCAACTGTCCCAGTCCAGCCTTTCGGGCTGTTTCGGATCGCTCTCCATAGGCAACCCATTTCGAGAGCTGTTCCTGATGATCGAGCCACCCCTCCAGCCGAGAAACAACCTCGACTATCGCGACGTCTGGAAAATCGTCTACTCCAAACAAGGAGGGAGCATCGGCCTTCAAATCCCCTGCAAGCGCCTTCAATTCCCGCGCTGCCGCTTGGGCCGCTTCACGCGCTGAACGCGCCAAGTTTGCGATCTCTTTTCTTTCAGGCAACCGCGCAGCCAAATGCCGGATTGAGCCATTTTCTCTCAGCCAAAGTTCGGCTTGCGCGAGAGCGGCCCAATCGGATCCTCGACCGAGCCACGACGAGCCGAATGCGAACTTGCCAAGGCTTTCCCCATCCTCGATCTCTTGATCAAGCGCTTGTAGTCTGCCTAGTCGGCGCAGTATCTCCACCCGCTCACTGATCAGATCTGGAACGTCAGTCAGAACCTGTCGTGACGCGTCATCGGCTTGAGCTACAGTGCTTGCCTTCGCTTCCATCATTTGCAGCGAGGCCCGCTCGGCGGAAGCCACGTCACCTTGCATGGACGACGCAAGGTGGCCTAAATCGTTCCAAAACCCCTCGATAATCGGCTGACCGATGTCGATCACCTTACGAACTCGGACCGCACGCGCGCCCGCTTCAGAGCGCTCCGCCATCCGCCCGGCTATCATTCGCGGTTCCGAGCCAAGTCCCCTCAGCGTGCGCATCCACTCCACTAAGGCCTGGAGTGGTGCCGAAGACGATCTCTCACCGCGCCAATCGGCTCCGAAGGCGGAAGCGCCAAAGGCGTCGCCTTCGCACACTTTTGCTGCGGCCGCTTGGCCCTTCATTAGAATGTCGAGGAGACCCACTATCTCCGCCGCAGGCGCGCTAGGGGCCACCAAAATAGTCCGCACAAGTGCAGTGGCACGACGGTAGTCGCCATTCAATGCTTTCAATATTCCCGTGTGCTCGGCGAGCGCTTGCCGCGCCGCGGCCACGTTGGTACTCCACGCGGCATCAACAACTTTGCCCTGAAGCTCGGCTCTAGCAGTCTCTAGCGTTGCTACGCTGTCGGCAAGGTCACCAGCCTGTTCCAGCCCGGAGTCCCAAACTGTGGCTGCGAATGCCTCAGGGCTCGCATCGGGGGCTGCCGCAACTCTCTCGCCGGTCATCACTAACCTGAGGAGTCCTGCAAGCGTGTCCGGTAAAACCGTAGACCCCAGTTCTTGATTTAGCCGCTCAGCTTCTTCTCTTAAGCGTGGGAGCAACACGGTTAGCTGGCGCGCACGAACGAAACCATCTTTCGGAAAGTCTGAAGGAAGCTTAGCAAGCTCTGTCTCGAGACCTTCAAGTGGCGTGTCGATAGCCGTCGCCACCAACTGCTCCGACAGTTCCTCGGATTTGCGGTTGAAATCTGTTCCTGTCCAGAGAAGCGATGCAATGTCCTTTGGACGCTCATCCCAAACCGGCGAGACTAGCGCCTCGGCAGGAAGTCCAGGTGCGGACGCGAGAAGCTCAGCGCGATCTTCTACCTCGCCGCTGTCGCTGAGGATTTGCGGAGGCTTCGCCTCGATCCGCTCAGCAATATCGGCCAGTTTGGCGTGCAGAGCCTTTGCTTGATCCAGCGACGACGCAATGCGTGGGACGAGCCTCTCAATGGTCGTTGGTAGAACGACATCCAGGCCAACTCCCCGCCATGGGTGGTGGATCGGCAAGCCGATCTCGTTGATCCGCTGAGACACGTCATCGAGAAGTTTGCGACGTTGCGAGACACCGTCATTCGTCCAAGCGGTGGCATCCTCAAGTTCAATGTCAACTGGCTTTTGCCCGTTCTGCCTTAGTCGGGTTAGCTGGCCAAGAACTTGGTATGGAGTGAGTTCGGACGTTCCAAATGGAACATGCATCCTTGTAGCATGTGCATTGAGTTTGTCCCTAGCCTCCAGCAGGCGTTCAGTAAGGGAAGAAGCAAGCTGTCCGCGAGGCGATCCGAGTTGCCAGGTGCGCCGCAACTCCTCCAGCATCATGCGCTTGTTTGCCTTGTTGCTATGGAGCTCAAGGCAGGCGTCCCCCACCCCCGCAGTGTCAAGCCGTCGCTTCACGACCTCAAGTGCGGCCATTTTTTCCGCAACGAACAGCACGGTCTTTCCATCGGCAACGGCCGACCCGATAATGTTTGCGATCGTCTGCGATTTTCCTGTCCCGGGAGGACCTTGGATAACGAGGTCGCGACCCTTTCTTGCATCATGGATCGCCAGCGTCTGAGAACTGTCACTGTCGACGATATGCAACATTTCGGCAGGCGCGATATGCGGATCAATCGCAATGTCGTCCGACATCAGCGGTTCGCGTGTTTCGAAACCATCTGAAAGAAGCGAGCGGATCTTCGGTTGTTCGATAATCTTTGCGCCATCCGGCCAGAGATCCGGATCCAGGTCACGGTACATCAAGAACTTAGCGAACGAGAAGAAGCCGAGCACCATATCATCGGCAAGCACCTGCCAATCCTCTTTGGTCGACACTGCTTCGGCAACGGCATCGAGATAGGCCGAGACGTCGAAGTCGTCTCCTACTTCAAAACGCGGCAGGGCGAGCTTGTGAATGCGGTCGAGATAGAGTTCCAAGGAGAGGTTTGCGGTAAGATCTTCCGTACGAGCTCGCAGCCGAAACTTTTCTCCAGCGGCCCCTCGCTCCAGCCGTACCGGGACCAAAATGAGAGGAGCCTGGCGGATGTTTTCTTTGTTGCTCGGGTCAATCCACTTCAGCATGCCAAGGGCCAGAAAGAGGATATTGACGCCCTGCTCTTCCTCAAGTGTGCGGGCATCGTGGTAGAGATCAAGGAGCCGGCGCTGCAGCCCCGTTGGGGTCATCCTCGTCTGAAGCTTGGTGTCAGAATGTCGCGCAGATACCCCTCTATCGTCGAATCCTTCGTCCTCAGGCTGAGCAAGAGCAACGGGGGAATAGTCGATTTCCTCGTCTGGAGGGCTGCTTTCAACCTGGCCTGCCTTCGGCCGATCCGGCTTGCCGGCCAGGAAGGTAAAAGCCTTTCCTTCGCTCACCAGCAATCGATAGATCTCAGACGACCTCTCGTCGACAATATCGATCGTCTTCGCGCTCTTTGAAAACCGTGGCACATTCAAAAGTCGGTTGCGAGCAGAAAGGTCGAGCAATTCCATCCTGGCTCGCTCGAGCTTTTCCTTTAAAGGCAGATCGCTTTGAAAGACCGATTTTTCAACTTCCGACACTCACACCCCCCTGATAGGCTGGACACATAGAGCCTAGACAAGGGCTGTCCGCAACATAAAATGCTGGTTTTTCAACCTCGAATGGCAACCACCAACACTTCAATCGTTTAGTATTGTGAGCACTGCGGCTTGGTGGAAAAATTGCGGATGTTTGTTTAATGTTCCGAACACTTCGCATCCCCACCTTGATCTCGAGGTTCCCTTTCGGACAAAATGCCATCATACGTGTGGACGAGGTGTTGGCAGCTCTGGCATCCGCCTCGCCGGCCACGACCAACTGGCGCCCAAGCCGACTTCTTTTTGAATCGGCCTCCTAATTTCATTCCGAGAAAACTTGTAGGCTCCAGCGCGGAAAGATGGTCGTGTTTACGGAAAAGGTAACTACAAAGTCGTGACTTCGGGCTGATCTGCGAAGGCACCATGATGTTCAAAGCGCCGAACTACAAGGCAAACCAGCGCCAGCGAAAAAGGCGCCTATGAATGGTGCAGAGGCACGTTGCAAATCATGCAGCTTGCGTTTCGCAAAGGATCGGAAATTGAATAACAATCGCTATTCTCATCGTCGCCGCGCGCGACCAAGGCGCGGCGCTGAACCAATCGTCCGCAGACGTTTCTCTCCAGATGTGCGCTTGCCTCTGATCCTGGTGATCGTGGTGGCCTTGGCTGCTTACGCGACCCACTATTTTACAGGCTCGGGTGACCAGTTACGTGGTCTCGATATAGCAAACTCGGCCGGGTTGAGACGGGCGCCGATAGTAGGCATAGCATCGGTGATTGATGGAGACACGATAGAGATCCACGGGCAGCGCGTCCGGTTCAACGGCATCGATGCACCCGAAAGCCGCCAATACTGCAATGACGCTAGCGCACATCAATACCCCTGCGGGCGCCGGGCGGCCGAAGCATTGGCAAATTTCCTTGCGGCTTCGCAGCCTGTCCAATGCACATTTGTTTCATGGGATCGGTACCGTCGCTTCGTCGGTGATTGTCGGCGCGCGGACGGTGTCAGCGTCGCGTCCTGGATGGTCGAACATGGCCAAGCCTTGGACTGGCCCCGCTATAGCCACGGCGCCTATGCGCAACAGCAAACTTATGCTGAAACCGCAAAGGTTGGAATCTGGATTGGGACGTTTGACAACCCTTGGGATTGGCGCGAACAACATGCCGAATCTGCGAGCCCAACCAAAAGCCCCCTTGGGCTTGTCAGCCGTCGCCAAGTAGCACAGAGCTACTCATGCCAACCTCGCCGCTTGTGCACGCAGATTTCATCTTGCGAAGAAGCACGTTGGTATCTCGCCAACTGCTCATGGGGGAGCAAGTTGGATCGAGATAGCGACGGGATTCCGTGCGAAGGCGTTTGCTGACCTGGGCTCACGCTTTGAGCCCATCCCCAACCATCACTCCCTAGTGTGCGCATTTAGCGTTATGAATTGGCGGTCGGAGCTTCGATGCAATTGCGCGAGTGCCGATAGAGCCTGGCAAAAGGGCTGGCTGACGTTTGTCTTGGAAAATTCCACCAACTCGTTAAGTCCGGACGGGCTAGAAAACCGCAACGCTTCGTAGCGGCATACAGGGATCTGCCGATTGTCTTTGAAGCGCTTGTCAGGCCCGCCGTTTTTGTTTGGGTGAGCCCAGGTGTAGCTCACGATCTCCGCATCAGATGGAACTTTGCCGGTCTCGATAAAATTACTCGGGGCGAATTGGGTCTGCAGATCGGCATATCCGACTGCGCCGTATCGGTTTCCGTCCTTCACCAGCACTAGGTCAGGCATGAAGAAGAGCACCTGCCGACCCACATGGATTGAAGGAGGAGTAACGTTGCTGCGTACAACCTTCGGCAAGGAGCTTGTAAGTGTCGTGGGCTTTTTGTCGACCAGCATGCTGGCCCCGGCATTTCGCTTCCAAGCAGTCAGATTCTCTATCTTGCCGCCGGCAGCGACATGCCATCTCCCTGCGCAGCCGGTGAGAGTTTCGAACGCGCCGACAAGTCGCCCGTAGGCGGCCTCCGCGTCTTTTTCCAGATCGTAATAGAGCACGCTCACCCGGCGGTAACTGTCAAACCATTTGCCAATGAGCATACCCGGCACAAAGGCACAGATGCCCAGCACCGGTGCGGCACCTCCGAGCTTGGTCCCCACAAGGAAACCTGCAATCCCGAACAAAACCGCGAGTGCTACGGACAGCCGCGTCTGCGATTGCCTGGCATTGATTTCATCGAGCACATTGGCGAATGTCTCGTCACGCATTTCCACCACATCGCGGGACTCGATTTCTCTCATCACGACGCCGTCAGAGACGTATTCCGGGCGCGAGGATTGTGGACGGGGTTGCGGCGCAGATGGGGTCTGAGAGAGCTGAACTACCTTCTTCGCGCTGGCCTTGCCTAAAGTGCCACGATAGTAGAGCCCACCCACGCCGGCGTGGATGTAGTGACCTCTTGGCCCAGTGCCGATGCGGAGGCCCTTCACGCCAACGGAAGCCCCAACCCCACCGGACGAAAAGTTAAAGCGGAATGGTCCCGCACTGATCGATTTTCGAACGTAAAACCCCATAGCCCAATCCCCCCAACTCAACTGCCGTACCGACTAAGGCGCCAGTCTCTCGTCCCCATTCATGGCTTGGCGCCACCAACCGGCGCCAATTTTGATCGCTGCCTCACCCTAATCTCGATGCGCCTTCGAGCCCGTACATCGCCAATCTGCGCTCCGTCGGTGAGATGATCGCCGGGCAGGATGAGCTGACCACCAGACATCGGCAAAATCGTAAACCCCTTTAATGCGGGCATGTCACTGAGCACACTTGTAACTGAAATCGCGCGGGCCAGCCCAAGACCGGCATTGTCGGCGGGATGGAGTGAGCCGATTTCCACTTTCCCTGACAGGACCGGTTGGAGCCCCTTGTCCATGTTGGAGGATTCGCCCGCCATTGCCTGTTCGTCCGTGTGTCCAATTACCTCAATCACGTCGACACCGTACGAGGTCGCAGTCCCGGCGATGGTCTTCGCAAGATCGCGCAACTTTGTTTTGAAGGCATTCGAAAGCTCTGCGCTTCCGGTATCGAAATTATAGCCATCCAGTTCGCTGAGACTGATGATCGGCGGCCAATCGTGAGGTTTTGCTGCTTGCGTCGGCTCTGCAGCCTCCTTGAGCACATCAGCCAGATCCTGCAGCCCTTTGTCGGTGCCGGCGTAACCGAATTCTCTCAAAACCTTCGCCGCATCTATCATGGCCTTGGTCTGATCAATGCTTATGTCGTTGTCCGCAAGGACTTTCGCGACAGGGGCATTTCGCACGACCTCCTCCAGAGAAATACCTGCTTCCTTGACCGACTTAACAGCATCCTTGGCCAGGACCAGCTCGCGCCATTGTTCGTCGGGAACGGTTCCTCCCCTCGTGGGCTGAAACACCGCTTTTATCTGAGCCAGAAGCCGCTTGTTCTCGGCTTCGAGCCTCTGCACGTTTTCCTTGTTTGATTGAGTGGCTCGCAGTGCCTCATCGGTCTCTTTCTGCTTTTTCGTGATGATAGCACCGGCTGCTAGCAACAGGCAGAACACCAAAAGCAGCATCGTCTCGGCCATGGTCAGGCCCAGTATCAAACCGCGGCCAAAACCCTTGCGCTCGAAGGCGACCGAAGTCCCGCCAGCGTCACTCACCTGCCCCACCAACTGGTTCGCTTAGGCGGTTCCGTTCGTTCGGCGGGAGGCTCGCTTCCCAGAGTTTGGAAAGCGTCTGGTTGGGGCTCAGGCTCGACCCGAATTGGTGCGCTCTCGACGGTGTCATTTGCGGCCAGATCTGCCAGTGGCTGTTCAATCGCGATAGGAGCGTTGAGAGGGGGAACAGGCCTCGGCGCGTGAAGGGTTCTTCCTGCCAAGGTTGCGACAAGGTCTCCGGTGTCCTTGCTTTGCTTTTGCACCACTGCGGCAAGCGCCTGGGTCAAGCGTTGTTGCGCTTGGACGCTCTCCGCTGTTTGCTCTGCGGCTGCCACAGCCTTTTCCACACCTGCGGCCACTTTAGCCACAGCATCAACGAGGCCCGCCATGCGGGCTTGCTGTTCCTGCGAAGCCGTCTCTGTTTTGACAGCATACTGAGCGACCGCGCTGCCAAGAAGTTTCACCATCGGCGCCAGATCGTTCTTAAGGACCTCATCAGGGACGACAACCTTCTCCAACTTGGTGGCTACGCTTTCGGCCTGTTCACCCAGTCTGCCAACTGAAGAGGACATTGAGCTGTTGGCTTTGTCGAGCAGATCGGCTGCCGCCTCGACGCGCTGTGCGATCGACGAGAACTGACTTTCGATCTGCCCAAAATTGTGGCTCAAAGCATTGATGAGCTTTCCCGAGGCCTCTTGAACTGGTCTGATCGATTCCATCGCGATTTTATCCAGGGCCGATCTTATGTGCTCTCCGTTCCGCTCCGCTTGAACGGCGATTTCGGCAAAACCCTCCTCCAACATCTGATTGCTTACGCGGCGAAAGTCAGCGAATTCCCTGGTTACACTTTCCATCTCGGCTCTTACACGCCGCGTCATATCCGCGAGTTCGTGCCTGACCGTCCGTTCGATGTCGGCAGGATCGCGGCGCATCTGATTGTAAAAGATCCGCAAAGCAATGCCCGTGATCGTCGACGTCACCGCGATACCAAAGTTCCTCACGATTGTGTCGGTGGATCCTTCGGAACCAAACTGAAACAGCGATACGCCGAGACTCGTCAACGTAAACAGGAAACCCATGTAGTAGAGATTGTCGCCTGTTTGCTCATCGTGGAGCCGTAGCTTGCCGGTGAAGACGGACGCGGCAAGATAGATGAGCATCAGGCACACCGGTGCGCTCGCCGCCATTATAGGGTCTACGCCCGACAGCTTGGCTATTGCGATGAACACGCAGCCACCCAGGGTTAGCGTCGCAAAGACGAAAAGGGGCAGGCTCGGATGTCCTAAGAACGACTCCCCTCGCTTCTTGGCCATTAGTTTAACCCCTCCAACCCTACCAGCTTCTCAAAATCACCATGATGGCTTTGAACCCACCGGGTCCAGAACTCTGCATGTTCGAAAGAGCCAAATGGCTTCTTCGCCCTATCGACGTAGAGTATCGTAAACCCGACGCCATCGAGCGATGTCCCGTAAGTCCTGTCAGCCGCGCTATCAAGGTACTTCTGATAATCGAGACCCGAACGATATTGTGAGTACAGCGCCGTATGTTCGATCATATCTGACGCGACTATTATTCGCTTAGCGGTCTTCTCTTTCGCCAAACTGCTATCGAATAGCGACAGTTTGATTTTCTGAATTCCGGCCATGATCGGAGATTGGCTCGCGGATTCTCCATTGGGAATCTGGTCGGGAAGGTTCGTCAAAGGGTCCTCGAACGCATCTTCCCATTTCTTCTGCCGCCGAGACGGATTGTTCGTCCAGCTGTCGACCGTCGAGCCGTCGCCCGGATTGCATCCATCAAACATCACAGTCAGGTCGCCGGGCCTCGCGCCCAGCGTCAATATCTTGAGATAGCCGCCAGGCTCGACGCGCCCAATGGTCTTGCGGAATTCATTCTTCAAATCCGCCATGGTTATCGGCGAAATCGGGTCGGTGGCGTCGATCAAGACCGCTGTCAGGCTCACAGGTCCGTTCAGTGGGCAATTCGTGCTGATGTCGATTTGGTCCTTCCCGGATCTCGACCACATCCAAACAAAACCGGCCAGCATCACAGCCGACAGTACGGCCAATCCGGCTGCTGCGACAATTGTGCCGCCACTGCCTTTCTTTCTTCTGCGACCCCGCCTAGCCATTCACGCTATCCGGATGAAGCTTGTCGAGATCTCGGTACTGTTCGATCCCGCGCTCGCATTCCAGCCCGATGAGCCGCACCTGAGCATTGAGTTCTTCCTGCGCGTCACGAATTGAGGCGCCCAGGTCCTTCTCGCTCCATTCATCGTCGGACGATATCAGGGGTTTTATGCGCTCAAGTTTGTAGGGTGTGGCAAAATGTTTTGGCGCTGGCTCTGTGCGGGCCTGGAAATTGGCCTCCCTGTACTTTGAGAGAAGCTGGTTGCAGGCTCGCTCCAGCTGGTCTTGATGCTGCGCAAAGAGCGTCAGCAGCCTCGACCGATGGTCGATGATCGCTCGATGCTCCCTGCGTCTGCTCCCCAGCCGCTTGACGATGTCCTCCACCTTCTCGTTGTGCTCATCGCGCACCTCTTGCAGAGCCTCGATGAGCTCGCTCTTGCGCTCGATGTAGTCTTCCCGGCGAGCCACCAATCTGTTTTCGACACCCGCATAGCCCGGGTATGGGTCGAGAACGAACCAGCCGTCGATAAACGCAAAGATCGAAAACATGAGACCAATGCCGAACAGAAGCCAGGATTTCACGTCCATAAGGCCAGCCGGATTGGCGAGCATGCTGCGCACGACCTCGACGCCGGCTCCGTCCACAAAGGACCCGCTAACCTCGCGGTAATGCGCAAGCGCTAGGTTTATGGTCAATGCCAAGCCGATATAGGCCACTATCGACAGCGTGCCGATCAACTTCACAAAAAGCGATCTGTGAGTCACCAGGCGTGCACAGAATATTGCGAACAGCAGAGCGGCGCCGATGTTCAAAAACGAGAAAGCGGCGGCTTCGAGGAGCCCGCCAAAGAATCCCTGTTCATTTCCCTTTGCGAGGAAATTTCCGTTCATCGCCGTTTCAATGAGGAACAGGAAGATTAGCAGGGACACTCGGAAAACATGGGCCGCTCCGTGTTGAACCCTCACAGCCCGGACAAGCCCGTGCTTCTGTTTGAACCAGTCGTGTTCTTTCTCCGCATCGTTGAGCGATTTGCGCAATCCGTGAAGTTCGTCCAGGCCCACCGCGATCGAGGCCTTGAAATCGGAAACACTGGCGGCGTTCGCCTGACGGATCAGACCAAACTGCTCTTCAAAGTCGAGGCCAGCCAATCGGCCGGAGAGTAGCTGTAGGCTGTCTTCGAGTGTGTGATGTGCGGCCTTCTTTTCGTCCTCGACCCTCTCGATAACTGTGTGCTCTATATCGTCGAAATTCTTGGCCGTTTTCGGGGGCTGGTTAGCCTCGCCTCGCTGCGTTCCACGACCTTCAAGATCCATTTCGCGATCAATTTTCGCGACATCCAAGCTATTGAACAATTGGGTGCTGGCGCGGAAATCGTGATTTGCCTCTAGTAGAGACTCCCGCAGTTTATTTAGCTTTTCGAATTTTATTCCCACAGCACCGCACCCATTTTTTTACCTCTGCCCGCACAAATGGCTTCTATGCACAGTAGAAGCAAAGGGCAACTGCGTCTTCGCAACTTTGCGGTCCACTGCTCACGAGACGATCGTCTGATGTAAAAATGACAACGATAGCTGCCGTGGCAAGCGGACTTGGGCCAATGAATAGGCCAGGCAGCATACTCTTCTCCGCCGGGCTTTGTGGCGAAGGAACTGAAGATCACGCCAATGAGCTGCTAAAAATCGACTCCAGAGGCGTTCGCGCAGTAGCAGAAGCGCGCGCCCTCGGCGCGCACCACGCCACCAAAGTAAGCGCCGTCAATCTCGACCTCGCCTTCAAGGGTTTCGTTCTTGGTTTCAGCCGACAGGCTTCGCGCAGCTTGTGAGCCAGCACAAAGGCGGTCTTGTACTGCACGTCCAGATCGCGAGAGAACTGGACCGCCGACATGCCCTTCGCGCCGTTAACAAACAGGCAGATCGCGGCGAGCAGATCGACAAACGACAGCTTGCGCCAAGGCGAAGATCGTGCCCTCGTAACCGAGAACTGCGCCCCCGCAAGCGGCGCACTTGAACTTGCGACGGGTCGGAATGTCGTAATGATCCAGGCACCCGCATTTCCGGCAAACAGGCTCGCCTTGAGTCGAAGCGCAGCGAAGGCGCTTGAACGCGTCGTAAGCCTTTTCCTCGCCACCCTTGTAAATCTCTTTTAGAGAAAGGGAGCGGCTTTCGGCGGAAAGGAGGAAGTGTTGGGCTATTGTCATCATATCCGGTTATATGCGGGGCTTGTATCGCCAAATACAGGGGCCTGTACCACCGACTGTGATGATATTTTTTGAGGCGAGGCTATGGCAGGCAAGGACGACCCGCAGACCGTCGAATACGAGACGAAAGCCAAGAACCTTTTGAAGTCAGAGTTGAAGCGGAAGGGCGTTACCTATGCCCAACTCGCCGAAAAATTGGCGACTATGGACATTCACGAAACCGAGCGTATTTTGAACAACAAAATAAGCCCGGGGGCTTTAGCGCTGCGTTCTTACTGCAATGCTTAGACGCTATCGGGGCATCCTCATTGCGGCTTTCGGAGTAGTTTTACTCGGGGCGGCTTTACCGCCAGACGAGCGCAAGAGCACTCAGCCCCAACATTCCGAACAGCATCAAGAGACCATAGGCAACCCTGTTGCGGCAAGCCCTCCGCCAGTCCAACAGGCAAATGAACCCCCAAGTTACACTAACCCATGCCAAGCAGGTCACGATGATCGCAGTTCCGATCTGTGTGCCCAGTGGAACGCTGCCGACGCTGCCCAACAGTCGGCGAACTGGACCACCATTGGCGCTATCGTGGGTGCTTTCACGCTCGCCGCTGCTATGGCCGCTGCTTACTACGCCAAAGAGGCTGCTAGGCACACCCAGCGCAGCGCCGACATTGCCGAAAAGGCTTTGCTCGATATCGAGCGCCCGTATTTGTTCGTCACCGCCACCAAACCGTTGGTGGGGGTGACGCACGATTGGGCTGACAAGCCCGACAACAAAAGACCAATTCCGGAAGCGGCATACTCGATCAAGAATTTCGGACGCACTCCTGCCATCATAAACGAGATTCGGGCGAGCCTCCGGCTTTGCAACTTGCCGCCAACTCCGCATTACCATCCCGGAGAAATCAATGACGTTGAACGGGTGCTCGGGGCAGACGATGCTCTTAGCCCTGCAGCTTTTGATCGCGGCGGCCCTATCACAAACAATGTGCTGAATGAGCTTTTCCTGTCCGATACTCACATAGGGGCGGGTTCCCTTCCATATGTATCTGTATGGCGAGATCACTTATTCGAGCGTCAACGGGATCACCGACCAATTCGGATTTATCTACCGCTACTCGCCTCCCGGCAATACGTTCCATTTGCAGGACATTCCCGGCTACACCTACCGCCACCGTGACGTGAAGAAACATAAGCAAAACGATGACTTATCGGCCTTAGACTTGCTCCGAACGCGTAAAAGCGGCCTCGGGCGGTTGCAAGATCGCTACAATGTTTATTTTTGATATCCGCTCGGTAAGGCGCTTTTCGCTTAAGCAACTAGGCGTTCTCACATTTTTTGTTCAAGAACAAGGCGTTACACAACTTGCCTACGAGGCGAAAGCGCCTTAAGTGTCAACGTTTACATACGCGAAAGTGCCTAAAAATCCTGCCTGCTGCGGATGGAAAAACGCTGACTGTAAAAGCCCGCCAACCTTTCGGCGGGCGGGCTTCCACTGCCGGAACTGGAGAGTGTCATGTCGACAGCCCCGACAGGTCGGAAAGGGGTCGCTGGTTAGCGGCGCGAGATCAGCAAGCAGAGCCGGCGCAGCTCACGATCATAGGTATCTTCGTTGCTAAGCACTTCGACGCAGCGCTTCTTCATCCGAGTGACCTGGGCGTTCGACATATCGCCGACAACGCTAGCCAGATTCGGGTTGCTCGAAGCGGTCGGGTTGCTGGGGTTGGCGGCTGGATTGGTTCCAACGCCGACATTTACGTCGGTACCGACCCCGGTGACGACACCGACATTGGCGCCGCCGGTGCCGATGGAAGCAGTCGCTCCGCCAGTGCCGCCGACGGAGGCTGCGGCATTTGCCCCAGAACCGCCTAGGGATACGCTAGCCGTAGCGCCGCTGTTGCCGCCCACATTAGCGCTGGCGCCTCCGCTGCCGACGGATACCCCGCCGACGCCTCCGACATTAATTCCAGCTGCAGTCGCTGGCATGCAAAGAATTACGAGAACAGATCCGGCAGTCAGACTGCCCGTAAGAATTTCAAAAATTCTTGCCATAGTACGCCTCCTTTTTGCCCTGCAAAGGATGGGACATTTTTTGGGACCTACGGACCCCATAGTGACGCACTAGAGTTGAAAAACAACTTAACGGCCCGCGAAAGATTCGTTCTTGGATCAGTACTTGGTAATTCTCAGGAGTCAGATATAATAAAATTTTACTTTGGCTCCTACGTGATTTTTCCATTTGTCAGATAATATCATTCCCTAAGCACTCCAGGTGCGGTGCAACAAGGTTCAGGGATGACCGTCCGGCGATCAGTAAGCGGCTACTACCGCCGATCGGACATACAACGCTATATTAGCACCTTTTGACGAACCCGACCGGCGGGCCGAGCCAGAATCCCGTCAGCGCAAAACCTGCAAAATCGCTTCCGATGCTCGCCATTGACTAGCACGCAGGAAGTTCTGAGCGCCAAACACGGTGACCATCAACCTACGGCCGCTGGTAACTGTCGACGTCGAGCATTTCGCCTGGTTGAAAGCTATGTGGCGCCGAAGCGGAAGAAAACACTGCAGACCCCGTTTCCTAAAATCGTATCAGGGCATTAGCAGTGACGCCGAGCGGCCGCCGACCTATCGATTAACTCGGTCCGGAGCCAGAGCGTTATAAAGGAGCAAACACGCCAGAAGTGAGATGACGCTGCCTAGCAGTTGGTCTGCCGTCAGGCCGGAAAAATAAACGAGATCGAACGCCAGTACAGCCATCGCTCTAGCCACTCATGAATTGGAAAACCTAACGAGCTGGTCACCAAGTCCGGCCTGCTCAAGATCGCGCAACGTGTCCTTCAACTCCTTGCGCTTGTAGCGATTGATGATGCCGGCTTAGGTTGTGGCGGCATCTAACAAACATTCGACTCGCGCCTGCCATGACGACGACCCGCCGAAGCGAGCATCGCGAGCGCACAGTATTCAAATCCCCCAAGGCGTCCGTCGAGATTTGACAACAGACAGATGGCGCGGCGCGAGCTCTGACGCTGTACGACTGACGCAAGCGGCTCTCAATCCTGGGCGTTGTCCTTGGTCCGTGTGAGGCGGCTTTCGCCTTCCTCCGGGCCGAAGCAGCTTTCGAAATCATTGCAGTCCCGGCAACTGGGGGAGCTGCACAGCGAAAAGCCTTCGGCCTCGCAGAGCTTTCGGTAAAAGTATTTTTTCCATTTCATGTTTTGGGTGTTGCCGGCCGCCAGCGTCGGAAAATGCGAGGCGAGCAGGCGGCCGAGGTCGCTTCGACTAAAAAGGCCAAGGTCTTGCCAGAGGTGGTCATTGCGCATGGCACGCCGGGCGATGATCTTGGCGAAGCGGGCGCTTGCCTTGTCGTCGGGCCGGGCATGCGCCAGCAGCAGTCCGCGCAGAAGTTCTTCTTCCAGATCCGGCTCAGGCTCGCTCCCCTCTTCCAAGGCAAACGCGTTGATAGGAAAAGCAGGGAAACAGCGGGACAGGACATCGCGCAACTCGGCGCGCGAAAGTCCGGTTGCCTCCGTCGCCGTCGCCTCGCCGGCCTCGATCTCCTCGAGCGCACGTGAAAGCACACAGGCAAGCACATGCTGGTCGAACCTTCTCTCCAGCTGCGGCCATTGGCCGGTGCTGAGCCGGGCATAATGTTGGGCAAATATGGTGCGTTCTCCTGGTTTCGCCCTATCAAATCATGCAGAGACCCGGCCTGCCGCAACATGGGTCGGGCAGTTCTTCGGTACGGCACTCCGGGTCGCCTCGCGTCGAGTAGTTCGGCAATTCTCGTCTGGTCCATCGGCTCTGGCGCAAATTCTGTGATTCGAAGAGGTTCGCGAACCCCGGCCCTGCCGTTTGCGCCTCACGGGGAACACTGGCGCCGGAATTTGCCCCGCAGAGTTGGACGTGAACCGTGCGGGACAGAGGTCGCGTGCTGAGTGCGGCCACATGGTTCAAGCCAGACTCACGGTTGAATGCCGTCTCATCCAGAGCGTCAGCGGGTGAGTTCCAGCGCACGTTCAGGACAGGATCGCGCGCCTCGTGATGCAGGCAGTTCCTCCCCTTCCGCAACTTCAATGTCACCAGGCAGGATGTAACCGTCATTATCGAGTTTAAAGATGTCCGGCGCTTGCGCCGCGCATCGCGCGTGGCCCTGGCATTTGGCCTTTTGGACGATGATGCGCATGGCGCTGCCTCCATTGTCTGTGCCCGGGCTCGGGGCGGGCCTAAGACCAGTCCAGGATCAAATTTTCGATCCCGAACACATGGCCGCCAGAAGTTATCGGCGCCGTACCCTGCTTGATCCTGAAAGCCGGGATGCGCGCCAGCCACTCCTCCAGGCCAATGACAATCTCGCGCCGGGCAAGGTGTGAGCCAAGGCAACGGTGGGGACCATAGCCAAACGCTGCGTGGCGGTTGTCCCCCCGCTCCAAATCAATCGTGTTGGGGCATTCGAATTCCGCCGGGTCACGATTGGCAATCATCGTGGCGCAGGAAACATAGTCCCCCTTCCGGATCGGCGCGCCTTCGAAGTCGATATCTTTCGTGGCCACGCGGATCAACTGAATGGGCGGATAGGCCCGCAGCAATTCTTCGGTTGCGAGCGGGATGCGGTCCGGTTCGCTCCGCAGCAATTGCTGATCTTTGAGGTTGCGTGCGAGGTACGCCAAGTCAAAGCCTATAGCTGCTGCGACCGTGTCGAGCCCAGCGACGAAGACAAGCACGCCGATGCCGCGGACTTGGGTGTCAGTCAGCCGGCGGCCCTCGACCTGTGCCTGCACTATAAAGGTCATGAAATCGTCAACCGCCTCATCGCGGCGCATGGCTGCAAGTTCGTCGATGAATGCCACGATCGTCCGGGCAGCCACAGGTCGTTCCTTATCGTCGCCGTGGAGCAGATCTTTCCCCCAGCCGACGAATGTATCGAGTCGGTCATCAGGCAACCCCAGAAAGCGAAGAAAGGTGCTCACCGCGAAAGGAAAGGCAAAATCCTTCATCACGTCGCAGCTTGTGCGCGACGCGGCGATCCTTTCGATCAGCTCGACCGCCCGTTCGCGGACAGCCGGTTCCAAAGCCAACACCCGCTTTGGCGAAAGCAGCGGATTAAGCAGTGAGCGAAAGACGCCATGGGCCGGTGGATCGAGCTCAAGCGGGATCGTCGGCCAGTTCTCACCCAGTATGGAGGAGAAGATGCTGCGATGGCTGGAAAAAGTCTCTGCGTCCTGCAGCACCTTCCGCTGGTCCGCGGCACGGGTGATGACCCAGGTACCCCGGCCATCTTGCGTGTTGTAGCGGGAGTAAAAGATCGGAGGCCCGTCATGTACGCAAGCGACAGCTGCGTGTGGATCCCCGTTGGGTGTTGGTGGCATCCCTGGCGATGTAAACAGGCTGAAGTCCCTCACCATTTCGGGCGGGACATGATCTGGAACGGGGTTGGTCGCCATTTTGTTTTCTCTACATTGGCGTTCATGGCTCAATTGAGATTGCACCGCTGTTCATAAAGTCGATTTCCAGCATGGGCACGTCTCTTGTCGGGCGCCTTCTAGATTCTGTCGCCTGATACAGCCCACCTGCACCAGCGCGGATGAGATGGGTTGCGAAGTCGATCAGAGGGGCATCTCCGCCGCGCTCCGGTCATGAAGCAAAGCGGCTGCTTCCCCGTTAGGGTTGAGAGACTGGTCAATCACCTCTGCCCTGCTGATCAAATTGTCGAAGCAAGTCGCGTGCCGGATAGGGTAGCCATGGCGGTGCACCAAGCAATGCCAGCCTGCGCTGGGTCTGCCGCTGATGATCACCTGTCCATCATTCTTATGACAACGTCCGACAACCGACATCCGTGGTCGGTTTTGTCGAGCCCGCGACATCGGGCTGTTCGGCTTGGCTGTTGCTGCACAGCCTGCCGGTCGACGAGCGAGTAGATCGCTCGCACGGCCCGGATTGAGCAATGACGCGATCCAGCGCAAGGATCGGGTGCGGTCCGAGAAGACCCGACGGCGCTTGCGCGAGACGATCGGAAATATCAAAAAGGTCAAGCCGCGCTTCGGTTCGGCGCTGATGGCGTATGCGTTTTATCGCTCGCAGGCGCTGCAAGGCTTTTCCGGCAGACGGCGATGCACTCGTGCGCACCGGTGCCGACCGGCGACCAGCTTGACTGTATAGATGCGGTCCATTCCGGCGTGCATCACCTGACCATGCGCATGCGCTACGACGGCATCCTTTCCGCTCATGGACCTAGATTTGCTCGCGAGCCGCTGTCGGAACGTGGTGCTGAGTCCTATCGCGGCCAATTCAATCCGAGGACCTGTCGGCAGTCAACACACCCCTGGAGGTCGGACCGGGAACGCGTGGCAGACTCTCGGCCAGAAACCGCCAGTCGCTGCCCTCGCGTTCGCCTTCCTTGCGCGTGCCGAAGAACTGGATGATCATCTTGCCGTCCGCGCCATAGGCTTCAATGGACGTAACGTGACCATCCCTCGTCGGCTTGCGCACGGCCCAGACCTCGCGGATGCGATGGGTCCTAAGATGCAGATGGAAGGTCTCTTCGAGCACATTGATCCGCGGCCCGATCTGCTTGACCGACCTGATCGGGCCGGAATGGATCTGAATGCAACCACGATTGCCGACAAAGCACATGATCGGCATCTCGTCTTCGGCCGCCTGTTGGAACAGGGCGCCAATGGCATCATTGTCGAGTAGCCAGGCGTCATCCTCGTCGGCCATACGCATCGCCTGGCAGCGGCTGAGCTTCAGTGTCTTCAACATATGGTAGAACTGATGCACGTCGCTTAGCCGGCCCCAGTGCTCGCGTAGGTCGTCGACCGTGGTGGCGTGGTCTGGACTCACTGCGTTATCGCGCGCCCCGCTCGCCTCGAGCGATATGATCGGCTCCTGGTCGGGGATACAAGCTCTGCCGTCAGATCCTGATAGGCCTGCAGGTTCGAGGCGGGCGTGAGATGAGCTTTGTGCATCGCCTCGCCGGTGGCATCAAAGAATTGCAGGCTGCGGCGGATCTCGGCCCCCTCGCGCTTCTCGACGGCGAAGCCATACGCCCACGCTTTCGGGAAGATGCGCAGGTCGATCTCGTCGCCGAGCAGTATGGCATGCTGGTTGCCGGTGACCACTTTGCCGTAGACGCCAATCTTTTGGTGCACGGCACTTTCGTTGCTGGTGACCGCCATCACCTCGCCGACCGCTTCGAGGCCGGTCAGCAGATCATCGACGCGCGGCTCGATGCGCACCGCGCCGTGACCACAATGCGCCGCGACCAACTCGGCTTCCGAAATGCCCAATCGAGCGGCGAGATCATGCTCCCGGATCTTCGGATTGTCTTTGCACGCCCGCCGGATTTCGTCGGGCGACGGTTTCTCGCGTTGGTCCATGCTTACCCCTGTTTCTACGACGTGTGAGGATCATCTGCCCTGCCCGGGAATCTTCAGCCGATAAGGCGCGCCGAAATGCTCGATCCTGATCTGCTGCTGGCCCATGAACAAGGTGTCGCTGGACAGCGTGCGCACGGCGTCGCACCGATGCGAAAACCGGCGAGCAGCCACATGCCGATGGCATCCCATCGAGCCGGTCGGCGGCTACTGGGCGGTGGTGAGCCAGTATGGATGTTGTCGCAATCGGCCAAGCGGGCATTCGGATGCCACGAGCGGCGCTGCTTTGCCAACAACGCGTATCTGACCACGGTCCTGACATGTTACTCCCTTGCTTCGCCCCATCCATCGCGATGGCACCCACGGCATGGTTGTGGATCGGCATGCTCTTGCCGTCTCGCCAAACGGAGCTTCAAAAACCGTGCCAATTGCGCCGAGGCAAGCTCAGAAGAAGTTCTGTCCTTGGTGATGTGAGTTCACCCAAGAACTCAGGCCAACATCCCTCGTGCCGGACCCGACAAACCCGACAGCACGTGTCGATTGGCCGACACCTTATCAGCAATCAAGAGGCACCAGTGCGAGAGATGCCGCGCTGTGTTGAAACGTTTTTTGGCTTTGGCACGGTGCATGCAACGTGATGGGCAAGCAGGTCGCGGACTGAGGAGAATGGAGCCATGATTACGCTCACCGACAACGCTGTTGCCGCCTTCAAGACTGCTCTTTGCCGTGCCAGCGAGCCGGCGGAAGGCTTTCGCATTATGGTCGAGGCCGGCGGCTGCGCAGGCTTCAAATACTTAATGGGCCTGGAGAGCGTGTCGCGCGAGGGCGACGCGATCACTGACACAGATGGGGTCAAGCTGTTCGTGGACGCGGGCTCCCAACCCCATGTAGCCGGCATGACCGTCGACTTCCTCACCGGGCTCCAATCTTCCGGTTTTGTCTTCGATAACCCCAATGCGCGCGAAAAGTGCGGCTGCGGCAAGTCCTTCAGTTAAACGCCCGAAGCGCCTGTGCGGCCGACAGAGTGATTTTGCGGCAGAGGAGACTTATATGGCCGGCACAACAGATGTCCCCGTCCTAAAAAACAAGACAAGGTCAAAGCCGATCTCGGGACCGCCATTCGCTCCCAGTAGGATTCAAAGAACGTCGCCTCCCGAAGCAGCTCGGTTCCTGGTGGCACCCGAGCTGCTTGCGGACAAATCGCGCCGCTGCGCCAAATTCGGCTCATCGGTAGCGTTATCGCGTTCGGGCGTCCTTACCTGCCGGCTGACCTACGGCCACTGCGAACATGTCCATATCGACGGAGATCCGGTTTACGTCAAACACTCCGGGCGCCTGCGCGCGCTGCCAGTTCAAATGATCATCAACGGCATGCGCCAGAGGCTCAACGAGTCGGTCTAGCGCTCGCGTCATTCTGTTTAACTGAGGATCGCACCTATGAAGCCTGTCTACCTCGACAACAACGCAACCACACGGGTCGATCCTGAGGTCGTGCAAGCGATGTTGCCGTTCTTTAGGGATCAATTCGGCAACCCTTCGTCGGCACACGCTCTTGGCGCCTCAGTCAGTGCGGCGGTGAAAAAGGCGCGGAGGCAGTTGCAAGCTCTGATCGGCGCGGAGTTCGAGGATGAGATCACTTTCACCTCGGGTGGGACAGAAAGCGACAATGCAGCGCTTCTTTCAGCGCTCGAGGCGGCGCCCAACCGAACCGAGATCGTGACGTCCGCGGTCGAGCATCCCGCCGTGCTGACGCTCTGCGCGCATCTTGAGAAGACCCGCCGCCTCAAGGTGCACAGGATCCCGGTGGATTGCCGTGGTCGGCTCGATCTCGACGCCTATATGGCCGCCCTCACCCCACAGGTTGCAATCGTGTCAATAATGTGGGCGAACAACGAGACTGGTGTGATCTTCCCCGTGGCAAGGCTTTCCGAGTTGGCCAAGGAAGTGGGCGCCCTATTCCATACCGATGCTGTGCAGGCGGTCGGCAAGCTTCCGATGGACCTGAAGTCGACCGCAATCGACATGCTGTCGCTCTCCGGCCACAAGCTGCACGGGCCGAAAGGGATCGGTGCGCTTTTCGTAAAACGTGGCGTCGATTTCCATTCGCTGATCAAGGGGGGTCACCAAGAGCACAACCGGCGTGCTGGAACCGAGAATACGCCCGGCATAGCCGGGCTCGGCACGGCGGCCGAACTCGCCTTGAAATTCATGGACGACGAGACCACACGGGTAAAGTCGCTCCGCGATCGCCTGGAGGGCGGGATCCTCCAGCGCATCCCAAGCACCTGTGTCACTGGTGATCCCTTGCAACGGTTGCCCAACACCGCAAACATCTCCTTCGAACATGTCGAAAGTGATGGAATTCCACTTCTCCTCAGCCGCATTGGCATCGCGTGTTCCTCTGGCTCGGCCTGCACCTCCGGCTCTCTGGAACCAAGCCATGTCCTAAGCGCGATGAAAACGCCACACGCGGCAGTCCGCTTCTCCTTGGCGCGGGACAACAGCGAAGAGGACATCGACCGGGTGCTCGAGGTCATGCCGGGAATCGTGGGGAAGCTGCGCAGCTTTTCCGGTTCTGGGCCGGGTAGTCCGGTCTATGCGTGAGCCGCAGAAGAACAGGCTGCCTGTCATGACCGGTCGTGTCTCCCTCAACGATACGACCTTGCGCGATGGCGAGCAGGCGCCGGGCGTCGCCTTCACCACGACGGAAAAGCTGGAGATCGCTGAGTCTCTTGCGGCGGCTGGCGTGACAGAGATCGAGATCGGCACGCCGGTCATGGGCGTCGACGAGATGGAAACAATTCGCGCCGTGGTAGCGCGGCGTCTTCCGGTTCGGCTCATGGCCTGGTGCCGGATGACGTCGTTGGATCTCGATGCAGCGATCGAGAGCGGCGTCCAAGCGGTCAATTTGTCGCTGCCTGCGTCGGACATCCAACTTGCCGCCAAGCTCGGCCTCGACAAGGCGGGAGCGCTCCAGGTCATCGATCATATGGTCAGGCGCGCCGCCGATGCCGGCTTCTTCGTCGCGGTGGGCTGCGAGGATGCCTCGCGGGCCAATCGGGATCATCTCGCCCGCGTCATCGAGACGGCCGCACGCGCCGGCGCAAGCCGCGTGAGGCTGGCCGACACAGTCGGTGTTCTCGACCCGTTTTCGACCTTCGAACTTGTCGCCCAGCTCGTGGTGCAGTCTCCAATCGACCTCGAATTTCATGCGCACAACGATCTCGGACTTGCTGGCGCCAACACGCTGGCGGCGATCCGCGCAGGCGCGCGCCATGCCTCCGTCACCGTGCTGGGGCTCGGCGAGCGTGCGGGCAATGCCGCGCTGGAGGAGGTGGCCGCCGCAATGGCAGTCTTCGACGGCGCAGACACCGGCATTGAGCTGACCGCATTGCCCGGCCTCGCCGCCCAGGTGGCTTGGGCCGCCCGCCGGCAGACCGCAGCCACTAAGCCGATCGTCGGCGCCGATGTTTTCACCCACGAATCCGGCATTCACGTCGCAGGGCTGCTGAAGGACTCGCGTACTTATCAGGGGCTCGATCCGACTCTCGTGGGCCGCTGCCGGCGGATCGTCATCGGCAAGCATTCCGGCGCCACTGCGATTGCCCATGTGCTGAGCGAAAGCGGTCGCGATCTCGACCCGGATCTGGCAGCCGCGATGTTGGCCCGCGTCCGACGCGAGGCGGCCGAGACCAAATCGACCGTCACTGCAACTCGACTGGTCGAGCTCTACGATGGAATGTGCAGCGAGCCATCCCTCATCGAGCTGTGCGGGTCCAAGTCAGCCGTGCGCGAGCGCACAGAGGCCACAGTTTTGCGACCAGGAAGAATGCAATGAATTGTTCCGCTGACAGCCGCCCCATGGATGTCACCGACATCCTCGCACGACTGAAGCGCTTGTCGGCTGCAGAGGAATTCTTCTCAGTCCTAGGCGTCGCCTATGACCCGAAGGTACTGAATGTCTCGCGGCTCCATATCATGAAGCGTGTGGGCCAATACCTCGCCGAAGAAGATTTCTCCGGTCTGCCCGACCAGGTGATTGCCGCGAGGGTGCGCGCGACGCTCGAACGAGCTTACGAGGACTTTGCGATTTCCTCGCCGCTCACGCATCGGATTTTCAAGGTGCTCAAGGACCACGATCCGAACAAACCTGCCGCGCCGGGTCACACCTTTGTTCCGTTCGACTCGGTACTGAAGCGGTTCGGACGGGAATGATCGGCGACAAGGGTGCGACGCGACAATGTCGAGCAGCCGCCAAATGCGGTCATCACCACAGCGCCGTCAGAAGCAACCAGCCGAAGTTGTAGGAAAGGGGGAGCGCAAGAGACTTGGCACGAATAATGCGGACAAAGGAGATAACCGCAATGCCGGACCCGGACAGGAGCCTAGAGAAACCGCCAATGCACATCGTAATCTGCATCAAGCAGGTGCCGGACTCGGCACAGATAAGGGTCCATCCGGTCACGAACACGATCATGCGCCAGGGTGTTCCGACCATCATCAACCCTTACGACCTGTTCGCCCTCGAAGAAGCGCTCAGACTGCGCGACGCACATGGCGGCGAAGTCACTGTGCTCACCATGGGTCCGCCCATGGCAGAGGACGCGCTGCGCAAGGCGCTCGGTTACGGCGCCGACCGAGCGGTGCTCTTGACCGACCGCTATTTTGCCGGCTCCGACACGCTGGCAACCTCGTTCGCCCTTTCCCAGGCAATCGCGAAGATTGGCGAGACGTTCGGCACGCCAGACCTCGTCTTCACCGGCAAGCAGACGATCGATGGCGACACCGCCCAGGTCGGGCCCGGCATCGCCAAGCGCCTCGGACTCCTGCAACTGACCTATGTCGCGAAGATCCCGTCTGTCGACCTTGCTGCACGCGAGATCAAGGTCGAGCGCCGTTCCGAAGGCGGCACACAGATGCTGAAGAGCAGGCTCCCTTGCCTCATCACCATGCTGGAAGGCACAAACGAGATCCGCCGGGGCTCGATCCAGGACGCCTTGTGCGCCGCGCGCAGCAAGGTCTTGAAATGGAGCGCGGCCGACGCCGGCATTGAGGATCTCACCAAATGCGGCCTGCGCGGTTCACCGACGGTCGTCAAACGTGTTTTCGCCCCTCCTGCTCGAGCTGAAAAGGCGGCACAAATCGACACCGCCGAGAAGGCCTTGCGCGATGTCGCTGACGAACTCATCACCGCAATCTTCACCCGCCAGCCGGCGCTGGAACATGAGCTCGCCTTTAACGGCGGCGCGTGACGGCAAGGAGCAAAACGATGTCGACCGCGAACGGAGAAACCCCTCGCCCTGCCGCCGGCCGCGCCGGCATAAAGAAGGAATTGCCCGCCCATTTCAAGGACTATCGGCACGTTTGGGTTTTCATCGAGCTCGAACGTGGCGAGGTCCATCCGGTATCATTCGAACTGCTCGGCGAAGGCCGCAACTTAGCAGACAAGCTTCAGGTCCAGCTTGCAGGCGTCGTGCTTGGACCGCCGGGAGAGGCCGTCGGGAACGCCGTTGCCGAAGCATTCGCGTATGGCGCTGACCTTGTCTACATCGCCGAGGCGCCCCTGCTCGCCGACTATCGGAATGAACCTTTCACCAAGGCGCTGACGGATCTGGTCGATACCCACAAACCCGAAATCCTTCTTCTCGGTGCCACCACACTGGGCAGGGATCTTGCCGGCTCCGTGGCGACGACCTTGCAGACGGGGCTCACGGCCGACTGCACCGAACTCGATGTGGATACCGACAGTTCGCTCGCCGCCACGCGTCCGACTTTCGGCGGTTCCTTGTTGTGCACGATCTATACGCTCAATTTCCGCCCGCAGATGGCGACCGTGCGGCCGAGGGTCATGCCCATGCCGCAGCGGACGGATAAACCGGTCGGGCGTGTCATCCGGCACAAGCTTTCGCTTGCCGAGGACGAGATCGCTACCAAAGTCCTCGGCTTCCTGCCGGACAATCAGTCGGCGAAGGCAAACCTTGCCTATGCCGACGTCGTGGTTGCGGGAGGCCTTGGTCTTGGCGCGGCGGAGAACCTGCAGCTTGTGAAGAACCTCGCACGAGCAATCGGCGCCGAGCACGGCTGTTCGCGTCCGTTGGTCCAGAAGAGCTGGATGCCAGCTGATCGGCAGATCGGCCAAACTGGCAAGACGATCCGGCCGAAGCTTTACATAGCGGCCGGGATTTCCGGCGCCGTCCAGCATCGGGTTGGCGTGGAGGGGGCGGATCTCATCGTGGCCATCAACACCGACCCGAACGCGCCGATTTTCGATTTCGCTCACCTCGGAATCGTCACCGACGCGATCCGCTTCCTGCCCGCACTGACGGAAGCCTTCACCCGGCGGCTGTCGCCCCACAGTCGCGATAAGCTTTCGAGCTAAGGGGATGGACATGATCGAGGAAAACTTCGACGCCATTGTTGTTGGGGCAGGCATGTCCGGAAACGCAGCTGCTTACACCATGGCCAGCCATGGCCTGAAGGTGCTGCAGTTGGAGCGGGGTGAATATCCGGGCTCCAAGAATGTCCAGGGTGCCATCATGTACGCGAACATGCTGGAGAAGATCATCCCGGATTTCCGGGATGATGCGCCTCTCGAGCGGCATTTGGTTGAACAGCGGCTTTGGGTGATGGACGACACATCCCATACAGGGATTCACTATAGGTCGGACGACTTCAATGAGGCGAAGCCCAACCGGTACACGATCATCCGTGCCCAGTTCGATAAATGGTTTTCGCGTAAGGTGCGCGCGGCCGGCGCGACCGTTCTGTGCGAGACGACCGTGACGGAACTCATCCGTGATGCCAATGACAGGGTGATCGGCGTCCGCACAGACCGGGCGGGCGGAGCCATCTACGCGGACGTGGTCGTTCTCGCAGAAGGTGTCTGCGGACTGCTTGGCACTCGAGCCGGCCTGCGCGAGATGCCAAAGCCGCAAACCGTGGCCCTCGCCGTCAAGGAAATGCATTTCTTGCCCGAAGAGGTCATTGAGCAGCGGTTCGGCGTAAAGGGCGATGAGGGCTGCGTGATCGAGGCGGTGGGCACGACCTCCCGCAGCATGGCCGGGCTCGGCTTCCTCTATACCAACAAGGAGTCCATCTCACTGGGCATTGGCTGCCTCGTCTCCGATTTTGCCGCGATGGTCGAGAGCCCCTACGTTCTCCTTGATGCCTTGAAGAGCCATCCTTCGATCCGGCCGCTGATCGCCGGCTCGGAAGTGAAAGAATATTCCGCACACCTCATTCCCGAAGGCGGCTACAAGGCTATTCCGCAGCTCTTTGGCGATGGTTGGGTCGTGGTCGGCGATGCCGCGCAACTGAACAACGCCATTCACCGCGAGGGTTCGAACCTCGCCATGACCTCCGGCCGCATTGCGGCTGAGGCAATCGTCGAGGTCAAGAGCCGCAACGGTCCGATGAACAAACGGAATCTCGCCCTTTACAAAGCCATGCTGGACAAGTCCTTCGTGGTCAAGGACCTGAGGAAATACAAAGACATGCCGGCCTTGCTCCACACCAATTCATGCAATTATTTCACGACTTATCCGCGGTTGATGTCGCAAGCTGCGCAGAACTTCATGCGTGTCGACGGCACGCCGAAGATCGAGAAGGAAAAGGCGACCACGGCGGCCTTCATCAAGGCGCGCTCGCGCTGGGGGCTGGTCAGCGACGCGGTCCGCCTTGCATTGGCGTGGCGCTGAGGGGAGACGAAATGAGCAGCGCAGCGACGAAGTCACGTGTCGAGGACAAGCTTTACCAGAACCGCTACTTGGTGGATTCCGGCCGCCCGCACATCAAAGTGCGACCGCACCAGAAGCCGAGCGCGAATTTGCTCGCGCTGACCCACGTCTGCCCGGCGAAATGTTATGAGTTGAACGACAAGGGTCAAGTGGAGATCACTGCCGACGGCTGCATGGAGTGCGGCACCTGCCGTATTTTGTGCGGGACGACTGGTGAGATCGAGTGGAACTATCCACGCGGCGGTTTCGGAATCCTCTTCAAATTCGGATGACCGGCGCACGCATGCCCTAAGCAGATACCGCGCTCAGGGACTCTACGATATGTGAAGGTGCTGACCGCGCCAAGCGAGCTGGAGATTACGCTCGCCATACGCTGGGCAATTGTCGTGAACGTCCTGCCCACGTTTCTGCAGACGGGTGATGGAGAAGTCGTCGTCTGGACGCTGAAGGAGAGCCGGAGGTTGCCGCCACTGCCGGCAACACCCACGCACCTCAATCAGGCACTCGCCGCCTCATACCACAGGCTGTACCAGATCGAGCGGATTGCGGCTGCCGGCCAGTCGCATCGGCGCCTCCGCAGCAAGGTATCTCCCCTTACGGCCGGCGTCCGAACCATGCCGCTTGTCGCCCGCATCTGACGGAACGCTAGTGGCTGATCGACGCGATTGACAAGGCCGGTTGGGTTTTGCCAGGGCGGCTCGTATCCCTGGCCTCACGCCCTGGATAATCGGCTACGCCCTGCGCCGGCATGGTATCAAGGTTAAGAAATTCGGGACGTCGTGATGACGTCAAGCGTAAGCAGCCCGGAGTGGTCTCGCTCACACTCTGCGCGCCCGAGGCTGCTAGCCTCGCGACCCTATTTGCCTGTCCACTGTCGTAAGCCCGACAGGTGTGTCGGAGCAATCCGAAGGAATGTGACACGGGAAGCCTATTCATGAACCGAAACAGCTCTTTGGGCTGGCATAGCTCTTGCGCTTTGAACTGCGACATCACGCAGCAACGGAGCCGTTCATGTCTGCACCGGCAATTTCGCTTGAGAGCCTCAGCACGACATTCGGTGACCAGTTGCTTGGCACCATGAAACTCGGGGGCTGCGCGTCTTCGTCCTGCGGCTCGTCGACAAAGCCCGACGACACGGATCCGGCTGTCTGGGAGAAGATCAAGGATCACCCCTGCTTTTCAGAAGAGGCTCATCACTATTTCGCGCGTATGCACGTCGCGGTCGCGCCGGGCTGCAACATCCAGTGCAACTACTGCAATCGCAAATATGACTGCGCCAATGAAAGCCGGCCTGGGGTGGCCTCTGAAAAGCTGACGCCCGATCAGGCGCTACGCAAGGTGATCGCGGTCGCCAATGAGGTGCCGCAGCTTTCCGTGCTCGGCATCGCCGGACCGGGCGACGCCTGCTACGACTGGAAGAAGACGAAGGCGACCTTCGCCAGGGTCGCCAGGGAAATCCCAGACATCAAGTTTTGCATATCCACGAATGGGCTGGCGCTGCCCGACCATGTCGATGAGCTTGCTGACATGAATGTCGATCACGTGACGATCACGATCAACATGGTCGACCCTGAGGTCGGTGCAAAGATCTATCCTTGGATCTTTCACGATCATCGCCGCTACGTCGGCATTGAAGCCACCCGGATCCTGCACCAGCGGCAGATGTTGGGCCTGGAGATGCTGACCGCGCGGGGCATCCTCACCAAAATCAACTCGGTGGTGATCCCGGGCGTGAATGATGAGCATCTGATCGAGGTGAATAGATGGATTAAGGAGCGAGGCGCGTTCCTGCACAACCTTATGCCGCTGATTTCGGACCCGGCCCACGGCACGCACTACGGTCTGAGCGGGCAGCGCGGCCCAAACGCAATGGAGATGAAGGCTCTTCAGGATCGTGTCGAAAACGGCGCCCAGTTGATGCGCCACTGCCGGCAGTGCCGGGCAGATGCCGTGGGCCTGCTCGGAGAAGATCGTGGCCAGGAATTCACAGTCGACCGGATTCCCGGCGAGGTCACCTACGATGCCAGCAAACGCAAGGCCTATTGGGAGCTGGTCGCGGAGGAGCGCCGTGATCACGTCGAGGCTAGGAGAGAAGCGATCGGATTGGTCAAGGCAGCGAGCCCCGGCAAGTCCCTTCTCTTCGCGGTGGCGACCAAGGGCGGCGGCCGCGTCAATGAGCATTTCGGCCATGCGAAGGAATTCCAGGTTTATCAAGCCTCGCTGAAAGGGATCAGCTTCGTCGGGCATCGGAAGGTGGACAAGTATTGCCTTGGCGGCTGGGGCGCAGAAGCCGCCCTCGATGGCGTCATCGCAGCGCTTCAAGGCATAGATATCGTGCTGTGCGCCAAGATTGGAAATTGCCCGCAGGATCAGCTCGCGGAGGCTGGAATCAGAGCCACCGACGCCTGTGCCCATGACTATATCGAGACAGCAATCAGCGCGATTTACATCGCCGCATCTGGGACCCCCACACTCGCGGCGACGGCCTGAGCTGTCTCATTCATTCGGACCAGGAGTTAAAATGGCTTTCAAGATCATCGCATCCCAATGCACCCAATGCGGCGCCTGCGAATTCGAATGTCCTTCCGGCGCGATCAAGTTCAAAGGCGAGAGCTACGTGATCGAGTCACAGAAGTGCACCGAATGCGAGGGGGTCTTCGATGCGCAGCAATGTGCCTCGGTATGTCCGGTGCCGAAGACCTGCGTTCCTGCGTAACGGACATTGGACTGCCGACATGGTTGGGGGCTGCCTACGCAGGACGCCTGGAACGCCTTGTTCGCAATCTCAGCCGCAAGAGAAATCAGGGAACGGACATGTCGCTCGGACGCGAAGAGGAGATCGAAATCCGCAGGCCTCCACGATTCATGCCGGGAGAGCGGGTACGTGCCACTCGCCACATAAAGAATGACGGCACCTATCCTGGCAGGGAGATCGGCGAAAATCTCGTGCGGAAGGGGGACGAGGGATATGTGCGCGACATTGGCACCTTTCTCCAGCAGTTCTTCATCTATGCGGTCGAGTGGATCGACCGTGGCACCGTAGTCGGTATGCGAGCGCGTGAACTGATGAGCCTCGACGAGGCCGAGGCGCCCTGCAGTGCTGAAAGCAATACCAATGAAGGGATGGCCAGATGAAAGTCATGATCCGCAGGACCGATGCTGGTTTGTCAGCGTATGTCCCCAAAAAGGACCTCGAAGAGCCGATCATCAAACTCGAGAAGGAAGAGTTGTGGGGCGGAACGGTCACGCTCAGGAACGGGTGGCGGCTCCTCCTACCCGATCTCCCACATGATACGCGTCTGCCGATCACCGTCGAGGCAAGGAAGATTTCCGAAGAGGGCTGATGCTGCCCCTAGGTGCGTCGCGAGGAAACGAGATGAACACGATCCTGACATCGGGCCACCTCGTCATTGTGCGGGACAGTTTTGCTGAAAAGCTGCTTGACCTGGCGAAGGGAGCGCTCGCCGCCGATGAGGTGATCCCCTATCTCGGTCCGGGTCTTCTTGAGTTGAACTGTGTGGAACCGCCTGTGCCGCATACCCCGGAGGTTGTTGCCGCGGCACTCAATGCACGGGCTCCAGCGCCTTCCAGGATCCGCACCAATATGTGGTCGGTTGCGCAGTTCATCGAACAGCGCCGGCATCGCCGGACGCTTCAAGCTTGGATGACCGACATATTCGCAGCGCCGGTGGGGCCGACCCCCTTCCACGCCTGGCTCGCAAGGCTGCCACTTTCCCTCATCATCGACAGCTGGTATGACAGCGCGATGCGCACGGCTCTGGTAGAGACCGGCCGAACGGACGTCGTTGAGATACAAGGCGTCACGCGCGCGAATGAAATCGGCAACATTTGGACGAAAACCTACGATTTGTCCGGGAGGGAGCTCGACCCCCGATTGGGGGCCAAGACGGTTCTCTATTCACCTCACGGGAGTATTACGCCCGCGCAAAACTTTCTCGTCGCAGATTCCGACTACGTCGAAGTCCTGTCCGAAATTGATATCCAGACACCGATCCCAGACGCTGTGAAGGAACGGCGCATCACCCGTGGATTTTTCTTCGTTGGCTGCCGCTTCAACGATCAGATGCTGCGCACCTACGCCAGACAGATCATGAAGCGCTCCCGCGGTCCCTATTGCACCGTAATGGACGCGGAAACCCTGACCAGAAACGAAGCGCGTTTTCTTGCGGCAAGCGGAATCACGGTGATCGACATGCCACTAAGTCAAGCGGCGGCTCGGCTTGTGGGAACGGGCACGGCTGCAGGTTGAGGACGGGATTAACAATGGCGGATGCCTTTGATGATGTCTGCTTCGGCTTTCCTCGAAGGCGCAAAATGCAGTCGGGAATACGCCCGTGAACAGTGAAGCTGTCAGCGGCGCAACGAACGCACTGAATTCGTTGGCCCATGTTGAAGCGGCGCGCTGGGGCCGGGATTTGAGTACGCTGTTGCGCATCACGCGTATGAATCTGCGCCATCCGTGGCAGGTTGCCCTCGCTATGGGCTCGACGATCATGGCGGCAATCCTCCAGTTGCTCATTCCCCAGCTTCTCGGCCGGGCTGTCGACCAGACCCAGACAGCTATCGGGGGTGGTGTCGCGGGGGCTGCGGCAGGACAAGCGCTCTGGGCCCCGGCTCTCCTGCTGCTCGCCGTCAGCGCGCTACGCGGCGTTTTCACGATGGCGCAGAACTATTTTGCCGAAGCCGTCGGGCATCATGTCGCGTACGAATTGCGGCTCGCCTACTACGACAAGATCCAGCGTCTCAGCTTTTCCTTTCACGACCGGGTCCATTCAGGCGATCTGATAACCGCCGGAATGCTCGATCTCGAAGGCGTGCGGATGTATTTTTCCACCGGGCTCATGCGGGTGCTCCTGCTGACGATGCTGATCGGGATTGGCGCTTACATGATGATCTCGACCGATCCGATGCTCGGCTTGGCCGCGCTCAGCTTCGTGCCTTTTGTCGCTTGGCGCTCATCGACCACACAGCTTAAGCTGCGCGCCACCTGGCTCGACCTCTATGAGCGCCTTTCGGTACTAAGCCGCGTGATGAAGGAAAATCTCGCAGGTATCCGTGTGGTCCGCGCTTTTGCGGCTCAATCCTATGAGATGCTGAAGTTCGACGGCGCTTCCAAGAACGCGCTCGACCTCGCCAACGATCTCGTTGACATCTACGTACCCAACACGTCGGCGATGACCTTGTCCTACTTTTTCGCAATGGGATTGGTGCTTGGGATCGGTGGCAACAAGCTCGTCGCTGGCGAGATCAGCGTCGGAACCATGGCGACCTTCCTGACCTTCATGACCATGCTGCAAATGCCAGTCCGCCAGATCGGTCTCATGGTCAATGCGTTTGCCCGCGCTTCTAGCTGCGGTTCGCGGCTTTTCGGTCTCCTCGATCAGGAGATCACCATCAGGGATGCTCTCGAGGCCAGACCGCTTGAGATAAGTGACGGCACTCTGCGCTTCCACAATGTCTCATTTGCCTACCCCAACGCCGAAAACCGCGCCATTCTGAAGAACCTCAGCTTTGAGGCCCGGAGAGGCGAGACGATCGCTATCGTCGGTCCGCCGGGTTCCGGCAAATCGACAATGGCTCATCTGGTCCCCCGCTTTTACGACGTGACCGGTGGCGCCATCACGTTGGACGGCCAGGACATACGCAATGTCACCCTCGAGAGCCTTCGCAAGGCGGTCGCGGTTGTACAGCAGGATGCGTTCCTATTCACCACAACGATCGAGAACAACATCGCTTATGGCGATCCCTGGGCGAAGAGACAGCGAATTGAACGCGCTGGAGAATTCGCCCAGCTCCACGACTACATCCTCGGGCTCCCGGCAGGGTATGAGACGGTCGTGGGCGAACGCGGCGTTTCTCTCTCTGGCGGCCAGCGCCAGCGTCTCACGATTGCTCGCACCATGATGCTGCGCCCCTCCGTCATCATTTTCGACGACTCGATGGCCGCGATCGATGCCGGCACCGAGCTGCGCATTCGCGCGGCGATGCGGCGCTTCGCAAAGGATCGGGTGACGATCATCATCGCGCACCGGCTGAGTGCGCTTAAGCATGCCGATCAAATCCTTTTTGTCGATAAAGGCGAAATCGTAGAACGCGGCACGCATGAAGAGCTTCTGGCGAAGCGGGGACGCTACAGGGCCCTTTACGATCTCCAGACGTGCCCGGGTGATAGCATTATTAGCCAGGATGGGGGCGCCCGCTGATGGACCAGGGCCGCGGCGAACTCGAAGCCGAACCTGACGACGGGAGACGCCCTCCGCGCGCGGTCGTCGGCTCGCACCGGATCGAGGAGGAGATGTTCGGCCGGGCTTTCGACAAGAGCATCCTCCGTCGCATCTGGGGCTTCGTCCATCCCTACCGGGCAAAGGTAGTTGTCACGATTGTCGCGATGCTGATCTTCACCGGGACGCAGCTTCTCATCCCCTTGATCATCCGCTACGCGATCGACCTCGGCATGAACCCGGCAAGGCCCGATCGCTCAGCCCAGCTTGCGGCCGTCGGCGCGTTCCTTTCGGCGATTTTGGTCAATTTCGCCGCCGGCTACATGCAGGAAGCCTTGGATGGGAAAATGGCCGAAACTGTCCTGTTCGACATCCGCCGCGCCATGTTTGGCCATCTGCAAAAGGTTTCGCTCTCTTTCATGGACAAGACCGAGGTCGGACGCCTGATGTCGCGCCTGCAAGGCGACGTTAACTCCATACAGGAGTTCCTGGAAACCTCGGTATATTCCCTAGGCGATGTTGCGCTTCTCTTCGGCATCGTTTTCGTAATGCTGTGGCTCGACTTTCGCCTCGGCCTCCTGACGCTATCGGTTCTGCCGATCCTGGTGATCGTCCGCATTGTCTGGTTGCCGCGTGCCCGCGACGCCTTCATGGCTGCACACGAAACCAATTCCGTCGTCAATGGCGCGCTGGCCGAAGCCATTCACGGCGTGCGGACCATACAGTCAATGGACCGCCAGCAGGTGAATTTCAGTCTTTTTGACGATCGGGCCCATGCCAACCTCAGGACCCACCTGATCGCTGCCAGATATGCACTGGTCATGGTGCCCATCGTCGATGGCATCACCGGCCTCGCCTTGGCCGCCGTTATTGTGGTCGGCGGCTCGATGGTCATGAATAGCCGTATAGATGTGGGCGTGTTGGTAGCCTACCTATTTTACATCCAGCGCTTCTTTGACCCGATCCGCTCACTCACCCTGCAATATTCGGTCATGCAGCGCGCCATGGCCTCAGGCAAGCGCCTGACCGATGTGCTCGACGTCAAGATCGATGTTAGGGACAAACCCAATGCCGAGGTGCTTTCGCCCGAAATGGACGGCTCGGTCGAGTTTAGGGAGGTCACCTTCGGCTACGATCCGAACCGTTCGGTTCTGAAAAATGTCTCGTTCAAGGTCAATCCGGGCCAGACGGTCGCACTAGTCGGACCGAGCGGTTCTGGCAAATCGAGTGCGATGGCCCTGGTCCACCGCTTCTATGATGTTCAGCAGGGTCAGGTGCTGGTCGGCGGACATGATGTACGCGACCTCACCCAGGAATCGCTCGGCCGCCAGGTCGCCATGGTGCTGCAGGAGCCGTTCCTGTTCACCGGGACGGTCTTCGAGAACATTCGATACCAGAAGACGGAAGCCACGCGCGACAAGGTGATCGAGGCGGCCAAGGCTGTCGGCGCGCATGACTTCGTCATGAGCCTCGCCGACGGGTATGAGACCCAACTTGGCGAACGCGGCGACAACTTATCTCTCGGCCAGCGCCAGCTTATCAGTTTCGCCCGCGCCCTCGTCGCTGACGCCAAGATCCTCGTGCTCGACGAAGCTACCGCCAACATCGACAGCTACACGGAATTGCAGATTCAGAAGGCTCTGATCAAGCTGCTTGAAGGGCGGACTGGCCTCGTCATCGCCCACCGTCTCGCCACGGTCCGGGGGGCCGACCGCATCATCGTGCTTCAGAATGGCCAAGTTATTGCGACTGGCAACCACGATGAGTTAATAGCCATGGGCGGCCTGTATTCCAAACTCTACTATCTCAACTACGCCTCCTTCGACGACCTTCCCGAACACGATACCACCGTCCAAGCTGGCTCTCAGACCTGACATCTTGGCGGCCTTGTGGTAGTGGCGTTGACTTTCGGGCGTGTCGGCAGACCACTCAGGCCACCGCATCCGGCCAGCAGCCAGCATTCAAGAACGAGCACTCCTCGCAATTCGTGAAGACCGGCTGCGAACGATTTCCTCCAGCATCGTATCCGACCGCGGTGCACCACCATCATCGGGCGAGCTCGCTGGAGGTGTTGGCTGGGCGTCGCAAAGCCGCTCGCGAGCGCGCCCTCAATAGCGCCGTAGCGAGTGACGGCTTTGCCACCGACGGGCCGCTGATGAAGCTGGATTAGTGGGTGCCGCACCGACGCCGCCCCGGGCGAGGAGAACCTTCTGCGGCTGGCTATGGGCAACGACTAGCGCCAGCGCGACGAGCAGACGCGTGCCGGCATCGTGACGCGCTCGGCTACCCTCTCCTTAGGATCGTGCATGTTCACACGATGGCCCAGACGCCAGCCGACGCACAAGCTGGTATCCTGTGCCGCCTGCTCGTCGTCAGTTTGGCCTCCTCTCGATTGCCCGCCCCACCACGTGCACGCTCGATCACGTGAGTGTGAGAGCGCTGCACAACGATTTAACCTCAGACCGCGAATTTCATGGTCAGCCAAGTCGAGCCATGATTTCGGACTGAATCATCCTCGCGGTGTAAAGGGAAGCATCTAGCGGCAGATTTCCAAATGCCATTTGACAAAGCAGGTAGTTGGCACCTGCCTCTTCCAACTGATCTAGCAGAGCTTTTCGCACAGACTCTGCTGATCCTACCACGCACAATTCACTCTCGACTGCCGCATCGAAGGTCAGCGGCAAGTTTGGTGGAGTGGGGATAGCGTTAAGCTCGTAAAGGAATTGGAAGCTCTTGAGCCAGCGTGCGTAAGCAGGTGCCGCGAGCGAATAGGCATGTGTGTCACAACGCCCAATCACGACCATGCGGAGCAATCCGACAAATCTCCCTTGATCCCCCCCGCCTGCGTTGTCCTCTCGATAGGCGCGGAACGCATCAGTAGTTTTGCGAACAGAAGAGGAAGGTCCCACACACGCGATATTTGTTCCATTCGCAGCGGCCCAAGCTGTGGACTCGGGTCGATTGGCAGCGACCCATGTGGGCGGATGTGGACGCTGATGAGGTCTTAGCGTCAAAGGAACGTCATTGAGATCAAAATGGCGGCCTTGATAGCATAGCGTGCCGACCTCCCTCGAATTAAAAAGTATTTGCATAAGAATTTCGCTGGCTTCGGCATAACGGCCCGGCACCGCGTCCGCACCAATCCCGAAGTAGCCCAATTCGGTCGGGAGAGCACCGCGCCCTATGCCCAGTTCGAGCCTGCCACCGCTCAACTGGTCCAGCATACAGATCTCTTCGAACGCACGCAGCGGATGATAAAGCGCAAGCAGCATCACCAAGGGTCCGAGACGCAAGCGCCGGGTGCGCTGGGCGACGCTCGATAAGAACAGATTCGGCGATGGACCTCTCCCATGGGGAGTACAGTGGTGTTCTGCGAGATGATAGGCATAGAACCCTAGCTGATCGCACGCCTCTGCTAATATCAGGCGATCTTCGTACTGCCGGCCTATATCGCGGCCATCCTCATCCAAATGATCGAAGATGCCGAAAGCCAGGTTTGAAGGAAAGACGTTTGTCACTCTTTAAGTCCCCGATTTTAAAAGCAGGCTGTTTTCTTGCTGGGATCACCAGCAAGTCGGAAGAGATGTGTGTGATCGCCGATTAGCGTCAGCGTAACGAAGAAGCAGAGCCTGACGCTTCCCTGCCTCTGGAGCTTGGCACCGTTAAGCTTCCAGCAATGTCGCCAGCGGCAGCAAGAAATTCATCCATCTGCTCTTTTGTGCCGATGCTGACGCGGATACAGTGTTCCAAGCCTTTGTCCGGAAAAAACGCGACAAGTATCTTTTGCCTCTCCAATGCTGCTTGCCACCATGAGCCGTCCTGTCCCGCGGGCACACGGGCCAGCAAGAAATTTGCGCGGGAGGGTGTTACGGAAAATCCGAGTTGCGATAGTGCAACTGCCACTCGCTCTCGTTCATCCTTGATGTGCTTGTGGTTGTCTGCGTAGGCGCCGCGATGCGCAAGCACGCTGATACCAACGGCATGCCCGATCACGTTCATGTTGAAGACGTTCTGGATGTTTCGCAGCCTTCCAATAATTTCAGGGTGACCGAAACCGAAACCGACGCGAATGCCGGCGGCGGCATAGCTTTTCGAGAATGACCTCAAGATCAGAAGATTCGAATACCGGTTGATGAGGCGCAGTCCGTGATCGGGTGCAAAGTCGACGTATGCCTCATCAAGGACAATCAAGCGGTCCGATTGTGCTACGAGGCATTCGATATCGCTGATCGGGAGGAATGTTCCGGTCGGATTGTTTGGATTGGCCAACATAATAAACTTGGCGTCTTTTGCCGCAACGGAAAGCAATTGCTCCATTGGCAGGGAATGAGCTTGACATCCGATTTCGAGGAACTCAGCGCCCTGAAGCATGGCAAGTTTGCGGTTGAACGAAAACCCTGGCGACATCATCGCAACCTTGTCGCCGGGTGCGAGGAAAGCTCTGTAGATCAGTCCGAGCAGTTCAGACGACCCGTTGCCAGCGATGACCTGATCCCTGGAAACGCCATAGGTGCTGGACGCTGCTTCCCTCAATCTTAAGTTATCGTCATCCGGATATAGATACTGGCGCTTGAGGGCCGCCACTGCACTTTGCATTATGATTGGCGGCAACGGAAACGGGTTCTCATTCGTATTCAGCTTGATAAAATTTGCGTCCGGCGCTGGTCCGTTGGACGGCAGAGCATCCAACTGTCGTGTCACTTGCGAAAGAGCCGAAAGCACAGTTTGCAGTTTTGCGTCGGACATATTTGACTCCGTTTCAGTACAGGGGGCATGCGTATGAGCTCGCAACGAGAGCAACATGGCGGACGGGATTGACGATGGCAGGGTTGCCTTTCACACAATGGTCGCAGCGCCAGCTGAGATGGGAATTCAGCCAGGCTGTCCTCGGTCGAATCGAGTTGACGCGCACGCGGATCTGCATCGCTGCGCGGCGCCAAGGCGCTAAGCGGCTCAGCTCATGCCCAGGGTCATGCTTTCAAAGACGCTTGATCTCGACGCCGTATTTCCTCAGCACGTAGCCAATCTGGCGCGGGGTCAGCCCAAGCAAGCGCGCTGCCTTTGCCTGCACCCAGCCACATCTTTCCATGGCAGCAATGACGCGCTCTATATCGGGCGTCCTCGCGCCAATTGGGTGGGTTGCGCCGGCAAGCGGGCCTGTAGTCGCGGCCGAACTGGCGGCCTCGTCCGGGGGCGTGGCCAAATTCGCTGACTCCGGCAGGATCGGCGGTGGTTGCAGCGCGGCCTTGCCCGATCTGCACTTCCACAGCGCCTCGGCAAAGCATTGGCCTTGGGAGCAGGCAAAGTCGTTTCTCCCGATTGACAGTCCCTCGGCCAGGATCGCTGTCCGGTGCACGCAATTTTCAAGCTCGCGAATGTTGCCGGGAAACTCACATTTCATCAGCACTTCAATCGCACGCGGATCGAAGGTGAGCGTACAGCCGTTCTCGTCGTTGAACTTCTTGAGAAACTCAGCTGCGAGGAGCGGAATATCGCTGCGCCTTTGGCGCAATGCTGGTACCAGCAAGGGAACCACGTTGATGCGGTAGTACAGGTCGGCGCGGAACTCATTCCTTGCAACCGCCTCTTCCAGGTTCCTGTTCGTGGCGGCAATCACGCGAACATCGACCTTGATGGTCTGATTGCTGCCGACGCGCTCAAACTCCTGCTCCTGCAGCACGCGCAGTAGCTTTGCCTGGAACGAGGCCGAGATCTCGCCAATCTCATCCAGAAACAACGTCCCCTTGTCAGCGAGCTCAAAGCGCCCCTTGCGGGAATTGAATGCGCTTGTGAAGGCACCCTTCTCATGACCGAACAATTCGGATTCCAGGACTGTCTCTGGGAGCGCTGCACAATTGAGTTTAACGAAGGGCCGCTTGGCGCGCGGCGACAACTCGTGAATTGCCTTGGCAGCCAGCTCCTTCCCGGTACCGGACTCACCTCGCAACAGAACTGTGGTTTTTGCCTTCGCTACGACCGCGATCTTCTCCAGCAGGGCGCTTATCGCCGGACTGTCACCAATCATCCCCTCGACGTGAACCTTTTTGCGCCGGGGTGCAGGGTGCTTAACATCAGAAAATTTCGTTTGCAGCCGATGTTCCAGCTCCGGCGCTCGCTCGCTGTCGGCCGCGGAGAAGCGATGCAACTTGACTGTCTGTCCCACCATGTTGGCAATCATGGTGAGCAGCCGGACATCATCGTCGAGCCCATAGCTTGACCTGCTTTCCAAAACCCGGTCCAAAGTCAGCGCGCCTATGGCGTTCCCATCAACACGAATGGGAACGCCGATGAACGACACGGTGTCGGAGGCCCCAAGCACCTCGATATCAGTGGCAGTGAAGGTCGGATGCATCGCTATGTCGTCGGCGACGAGCGGCGTGTCGGTCGTCACAATCTGATCGATGGCGTTGCGCGGCAGGCGCGACCGGGAGGGCTCATTGCCGTTCGTGCCGCAGCCGCTGGCCACTGTGATGTCCAGTCCGCCCTCGGCATCGCAGAGAGCGATGATGCCGTGCCGCATCTGCACAAACGAGTGCAGGAGGTCGACTACCTTGGCCAACTTGAGTTCGAGCCGGGCGGCATCGGCGAGTACTTTCGATATTTCGAAGATGCCGGTTAGCGCGCGCTCGTGCAATGCCACATTCGCAGGATTCGTGTCGGGCTTTGGACAACCCTTTATCGCATTCGGCAGCGATATGCCGCAGTCGCGGGCATTCTGTTCTGACTTGCTAATGTTGTGGTGCATGTGATCCTCGATCTCGCGCCATCAAATCTAGGCTGGCGGCATGTGCGCCCGCGACGTCGCGGGCACGCGCGAATATGCTCCGACGTGAACTCGTGCCGCCGCCGTGTGGTCGAGTGCAAAGCGGGTCTAGCCCTGACGCATCGCTTGGCTACTCCCTCCACGAAGCTTGGCCATGTTATTGGCTTGCCCCGGGCAAACACACGTTGTTTTCAAAAGACTGGAGCGAGGCGGCATAGTCAATCGAGCTTTCTTTCATCTGTGAAAGGAAACCTCGCGGCCTATGATAGGATTCATCAGTTCTATCTTTGCGTTGAAGCAGAAATACCTGGGCCGGCCATGCGTTGCCCGAGCGGCTGACCGCGCGGAGTGTAAATGCGGGGCCGTGCCATTCACCAGCGCCCGCGAAGGAGGGGCGGGAGCGAGAATAACCGCCAACGGCACTGGTCGGTTGCGGCAACCGCCATCTTTCTCGAGTTGATCAGGCGGCGGCGATGTCGGGTGTGAAGGCGCGAAGCTGGCGTCGAGTACGACTTCGTAGGCGGTGCTCGCAACTTCTGAATCGCATCGTCGTGGTCAGCACCATCACCAGCCTGGGGCCGAAATCGGCACACTCAATGAGCGTATCGAAAAGTCTGAACAGATTACGATGCGACCGCTTGAAAACGGCTGCCCCTGCTGCGGGCGTTGATTTGCAAAATGGGTCGTCCAAAGGACCGTCCGAATTTATTCTGTGCATTGCAGTGGCTGCACGGTCGTAGGCTGTCCAGAAACGAGCGCTTCCGAACAGGGGTAAGTTAGCCTGTCATCTGGACGGCCTTGAACAGGCGACACGATGGGGCCCGGTCCAAAGCCGGCTAACGAGGAACCCACCACGCTCTGTGCAGCAAACCGCTAGCCAGAGGGATCGACCGGCAGCACTCTGCCAGAGACCATCAAGGGCGTTCGGACCGCGACCTTGCCCGCTGGTCTGACACCGCATTCCTCCATCATTGGCGAGCCCACGTCAGTTCAGGTGATGCGGATTCATCTGGCATGGGTATTGCGGCGGCGTTGGTGCAGCGTTCGACCGGAGCGCCGCGATAGGGAGAAGCCCGGGAGAAGTCACGCCACCTCGATCCGGTCAGGGAGAGAGAAACAGTGTCAGCTGCACAAGTCCGCGGCGCGAGTCCCGCGCCCCGCAAATCCTTCTACACCAAGCTCTACGCCCAGGTGCTTGCCGCCATCGCGCTCGGCGTCGCAATTGGCTATTTTTATCCGGAGACCGGCGAGAGCCTGAAGCCGCTGGGTGATGCCTTCATCAAGCTGGTCAAGATGATCATCGCGCCTGTCATCTTCCTGACAATTGCGACCGGCATTGCCGGCATGAACGATCTTCATAAGGTCGGCCGGGTCGCCGGCAAGGCAATGGTTTATTTCCTCACCTTCTCAACGCTCGCGCTGATCGTCGGCCTCATCGTCGCCAATGTCGTCCAGCCTGGCGACGGCCTGAACATCGATCCGGCCTCGCTCGATGTCCAGGCCGTGAATACCTATGCCGCAAAAGCCAAAGCGCAGTCGGTCACCGGCTTCCTGATGAACATCATCCCGCCAACGATCGTCGGTGCCTTCGCGGAAGGCGACATCCTGCAGGTGCTGTTCTTCTCGGTTCTGTTCGGCATGGCGCTTGCGATGGCCGGAGAGACGGGCAAGCCTGTCGTTTCCTTCCTCCAGGCGCTCATTGTGCCTGTCTTCAAGCTCGTCGGAATTCTGATGAAGGCCGCGCCGATCGGCGCTTTTGGCGCGATGGCCTTCACCATCGGCAGATATGGCATCGGTTCGGTAGTCAACCTCGCGATGCTGGTCGCGACGTTCTATTTCACCGCCTTCCTCTTCGTGTTCGGGGTTCTCGGCGCAGTCTGCCGCTACAACGGCTTTTCGATTTGTTCTCTCATTCGTTACATCAAAGAAGAGCTGCTGCTTGTCCTCGCAACGTCCTCCTCGGAGGCGGCGCTCCCGTCGCTGATGGAGAAAATGGAGAAGGCGGGCGCCAGGCGTTCGGTTGTGGGTCTCGTCATCCCGGCCGGATATTCGTTCAATCTGGACGGCACGAATATCTACATGACGCTAGCGGCTCTCTTCATCGCACAGGCGACGAACACGGATCTGTCCATCGGCGATCAGGTGCTGCTGCTGCTCGTAGCAATGCTTTCCTCCAAGGGCGCTGCAGGTGTGACAGGTGCGGGCTTCATCACCCTGGCGGCTACGCTCGCGGTAGTTCCGAGTGTTCCCGTTGCTGGGATGGCACTGATACTCGGCATCGACCGATTCATGTCCGAATGCCGGGCGCTCACGAATTGCGTCGGCAACGCAGTGGCATCCCTCGTCGTCGCACGCTGGGAAGGAGAGTTGGACCGAGCACAGATGAAAGCTGCCTTCAGCGGTCATCAGCTTACCGAGGCATCAAACCGGCTACCCTCCTGCAAGTAAGATGGGCGGCCCACGACCTGTGAAGTCGCTTAGCTGGTCACATAACTGAACGACCGACCCGCAGCCTCTAAACGGCTCCTCACGGACCATGTATCAGAAGCGCTAAATGTGTGAGTGCAAATCGTCACCGCCCTTTAAGCGAATGAGCCTTTCAGTATACCCGGCCGGTTTACGTCTGCAATGATGTTCGTCCAACACGCTGTGCCCATTCGTATGGGGACGTCTTCACTTTGCCACCCGAAACCGAAACGCGTTAGGCGGACAGAGAGCCGGCCCGCGTCAAAAACCAATCAGAATAGGACCTATGACCAAGCGCCCCACAATTGCCGATCTCGCCCGCGAAGCCCGAGTCAGCGTAGCAACGATCGATCGGGTTCTGAACGCCCGCCATCCGGTGCGCGAGGAGACCGCGCGGCGGGTCCACGACGCCGCCCAGGCGATCGGCTATCATGCTGCCGGGCTAATCAAGCAGCGGTTGCGGCGAGACCTACCGCACTACCGTCTGGGCTTCATCTTGAGAAAACCGGCCCAGCATTTCTACCAAGATTTAGCGCGCGAGGTCGAAGCATCGGTCAATTTGGCCCAGTCCTTCCACGGCATTCCGCTCGTCGAATTCGCCCCGTCACATATGCCGAGCGACCTGATCGCGCCGCTCAAGGAGTTGGGCGCACGCTGCCATGCAATCGCGATGGTGGCACCGGACCACCCGAAAATCACAGCAGCGGTTGAGGACCTCAAGGCCAAGGGCATTCCGGTTTTCTCGCTGCTTTCCGACTTCGCCGCCGGCGTGCGACAGGGGTATATCGGCCTTAACAACCGCAAGGTGGGGCGCACGGCCGCTTGGATGGTGTCCAAGGTCGCAAAACGGCCCGGCAAAGTGGCGGTGTTTGTCGGCAGCCATCGTTTCCAGGGGCACGAGCTCCGTGACGTCGGCTTTCGCTCCTATTGCCGTGAGAACGCGCCCACGTTCGAGGTGCTGGATCCGGTCATGAACCTCGAGAAACGGCAGATCACCTACGAGGCAACGCTTGATCTCATGCAGCGGGAGCCCGAGCTCGTCGGCTTCTATGTCGCCGGCGGCGGCATGGAGGGCGCGATCTCCGCGCTCCGAGAAGAGGGCAAAAGTCGGGATCTCGTCGCGATCGTGAATGAAATCACACCTGAGTCTCGGGCAGCGCTTGCAGATAACATCGTCACGATGGCGGTCGCCACGCCAATGCGCCGGCTTTGCCAGGAGCTGATAACGCTGATGACACGGGCTATCGAGACCGGCACCGCTGAAACACCCGGACAGACATTTCTGCCGTTCGACATCCATCTGCCGGAAAATATATGAAGGCGGAAGCGCGAGGTAGATTGCCTAGATCCGCAGCGTCAACCTCCACCGGCTTCACTTGCCAACATGCCCCACGTTCTCGTGCAGGGGGTGTGGTCAATGATCCCGCACGGCAAGAGCCGAGCGAGGCCAGCACAGTCCATTTGGGGTCGACCTCGTCGACCGCCATCTCCTCGCCTGGCTGCACGTGAAAAGCCGCGGCACAGCCGGCAAGGTAGGAATTTAACCGGGCTAACCATCTTCTGGGACTTCGCACGCAAATCGAGGCGGCAGTCAATTCAGTAGCAGCCCGGGCGTGTGTTCTGCTCGTTCCGGCCCCTCGCACTTAGCAAGGAACTGCGCCGCTCTGCCGGGCCAAAGGCCCGACGCCCGAAGGGCGACCGCTCCTACGCGATCGCGTCCGCCTCCAGAAGCCGCCATCGAAAAGAATGCTCGCGTCGTCACCACCTACGGCCAAAGCGGGCAATCAAGGCAGCTGGCATCACTCTGCCACACATCCTCGACGAGCAACTCGCCTGAGATCAGCCCCAGAACGTAGGTTACACGCGCCGCGCCGGCGCTTGTCGAACATGCTGATCAGCCTGTATTACAGGCGGTGATTAGGTGGGGCTCAACATCTTCCGGGACTTCGCACGCGATTTCGAGGTGGCAGTCGGTACCAAGAAACGAAAGGTCGGATCGGCGTGCCCGAGACGCTCAATAATTTCAGGCAAAGGCGCCAAGCGAGATGCCTCCTGCAACATCATTTCCCGCATCCACACGCTTGCCGGATCACTATTGTGAAGCTCAGGCCATTGGACGGCTTCCGTGAATGCAGGAGGAGGAAGTGGCGGCGGAAGTTGGACAATCCGCAGGGGTGTTGTTTTTGCGAAATGCTGCGCCAGCCGTAAGGGCATAGTCCCGATGCGGCTGGTGCCTGACAGGACGGGCGGGATCAGGCTAAAGCCCTGTACGACAACTTCGATACGTCTCTCGAAACCGTGCTCGAGCAAATACCATTCCTCCATGGTGGGCTGCCGGGTGTGCCTGAATTTGAGCACAACATGCCCCATGCACAAGTATCGCTCGAATGTAAGTGGCTCCGACAGCTGCTTGTTCGTGCCGCAGCCTACGCCTACGAGCTTATCTTCGAACAGGGCTGCCCGAGGATGTTTCGACATGAACACTTCCGGCATAATCAGAAAATCAACGTCGCCGCGCCGGAGAAGCTCCTCGGGGTCGTCGCAAATAGGCAGACATTCAAAGCGAACGGCGGGAGCTTCCCGCGCAGCGCGCTCTACTATCTTCCTAAAAAATACGAGCGTGATGTAATCGGAAAGCATGATTCGGAAGAGACGATCCGATTGGGCCGGGTTGAAGGCGTCGGGGGAAATAATCGATAGCTGGATGTGCAGCAATGCGTCCCGGACTGCTGGGGCGAGCCCGTCGGCGCGCGGCGTCAAAATGAGCTCGCGGCCGTTCATCGTAAATAGCTCATCGTTGAAATAGGCGCGTAGCCGAGCAACGGCGGCGCTCATGGCCGGCTGGCTCAGGTTGATACTGCGAGCCGCGGCAGTGACTTTACGCTCCCTCATCAGAGCGTCCAGCACAACGAGGAGATTTAGATCCAGCCCTTTAAAACGCATGTCATGTTCTATCCAACGTGTGGATGCGTATCATTCAAACAATCAATTTTACGAATTTACGAGCCATGCATTAGAGGAACGGAAAGTGAGCGACGTCAAGCTCAAATCGACGACACGGGCCGGAACTCGAGAGAGCGTCTGGCTCACCTTCGCCAACGACAACGGCTGAGTGCAGCCACCAACGCCGCTTTGGTCGAGTAATGCGGCCACAAAAACCAATATGAAGAGAGGTCCTGAATGCGCCATCAGGTGCAGTGGAAGTTGTGCTGGGAAAACGAGTTGCAGCTCTCCGATCACGTTAAGCTCGCCGAGTTCTTTCGTGATACGTACGGGCCGACTGGGGCGTCCAACGCAGAACCGTTCGAAGGTAGTCGAAGCTGGGCCGGAGCCAGGCCTGAACTCCGCGTAATCGCCTATGATTCAAGCGGTGTAGCGGCTCACATGGGCATACTGCGCCGTTTCATCAAGGTCGACGCGGTCGACCTGTTGGTGGCTGAACTGGGCCTGTACGGGGTACGTCCGGACCTTGAGGGTCTGGGAATCGCCCATTCAATCCATGTCATGCTTCCAATACTGCAGGAGCTTGGCGTTCCATTCGCTTTCGGAACGGTCAGGGACGCGATGCGGAATCATGTTGAGAGGTTCGGACGGCGATACAGCCCTATGGCCGTTTTGTCGGGAATTCGCGTGCGCTCCACCCGACCAGAGGCCCGCCTCGACCTGCCGCCCACACGCATCGATGACGCACTCACAATTGTTCTGCCAGTTGGACGGCCGATCAGCGAATGGCCCACGGGCACGATGATAGATCGGAACGGACCAGAGCTATGAGCCGGTCCGATTGCTTGTACGAAGTGCGCCGTGAGTGCTCTGACGGCACCGGCCGTCGAAGCGTTTATCTGACGTTTGACGACGGTCCCAATCCACTTTTCACACCGGAGATTCTCGACGTGCTGGCAGAGCAGCGGGTGCCGGCGACTTTCTTCGTCATCGGCGCCTACGCCTTAGAGCACCCATATCTAATCCAACGGATGATCGCAGAAGGGCACGAGGTAGGCAACCACACGATGTCTCATCCGGATCTGTACCAATGCGGTTTCGGCGAAGTGCAACGTGAGGTCTTTGAAGCGAACGACGCCATCATGAGAGCGTGCCCGCAGGCCTCGGTCCGCTTTGTTCGCGCGCCCTACGGCGCCTGGAGCGAAGAAGTCTGCACAGCATCACAGATCGCCGGGCTGGCGGCCCTTCATTGGTCCGTCGACCCTCGAGATTGGTCTCGCCCTGGAGTCGAGGCGATTATCGATAAAGTGCTCGCCTCCGTCCGGCCGGGCGCAATTGTACTCTTGCACGACGGATGCCCTCCCGGCGAGTTGAGCCAGGGCGCTCACGCCGGCATGCGCGACCAGACGGTCACGGCGCTGTCCCGGCTGATTCCAGCACTGCGTGAGCGCGGATTTGTAATCCGCTCACTTCCTCAACATCACTGAACAACGAGATCCCATGACTCTTCTTGGTACAACCAGCACTGTGGCCATTTCGCTTTATGCACTGCTCTCGACTGCCTATAAGAGCATGCAAGGGCTTTATGCTATGCCGACAAAGGATTCGTCGGCGTTGGAGGTTCTCGCCGGCTCCGACAAACTGCCCAGCGTCGATGTCATCGTCCCCTGCTTCAACGAGGATCCGCGCACGCTTTCAGAGTGCCTGGCTTCCATTGCAGACCAAGAATACGCCGGAAGACTTCGGGTCTATTTGGTTGATGACGGTTCTGGAAATCGCGAAGCCTTAGGAACTGTCCACGAAGACTACGCGCGCGACCCCAGGTTCGACATCATTTTGCTTCCCGAGAATGTTGGAAAGCGCAAGGCGCAGATCGCCGCGATACGACGCTCATCAGGGGATCTGGTGCTTAACGTTGATTCAGACACGGTACTCGCGCCCGACGTCATTTCCAAGCTTGTACCGAAGATGCGAGATTCAGCGGTCGGCGCAGTCATGGGTCAGTTGACGGCCAGTAACCGAACCGAGAGCTGGCTGACCAGGCTGATAGACATGGAGTACTGGCTGGCTTGCAACGAGGAGCGCGCGGCACAGGCTCGCTTCGGTGCCGTTATGTGCTGTTGCGGCCCATGTGCCATGTACCGCCGGTCTGCGCTCCTTTTGTTACTGGACCAGTACGAGTCGCAATTTTTTCGGGGCAAGCCAAGCGACTTCGGTGAGGATCGCCATCTCACTATCCTGATGCTGAAAGCAGGCTTTCGAACCGAATACGTTCCGAGCGCCATCGCGGCCACAGTCGTTCCGAACAGACTCGGACCGTATCTGCGCCAACAACTCCGTTGGGCACGAAGCACATTCCGGGACACACTGCTTGGGCTGCGCTTGCTGCCTAGCCTAAATAGCTATCTCACGTTGGACGTGGTCGGACAGAATCTCGGCGCGCTACTCCTCGCCCTATCGGTATTAACGGGCCTCGCACATTTCGCACTGACAGGCACTGTGCCTTGGTGGACAGGACTGATGATTGTGTCCATGACCATGCTCCGATGCAGCGTGGTAGCATTTCGTGCTCGACAATTTCGATTTCTTGGCTTTTCGCTGCACACGTTCATCAACGTCTTTCTCTTGCTTCCGTTGAAGGCCTACGCGCTGTGTACCTTGAGCAATAGCGATTGGCTGTCGCGAAGCTCTGCTGTCGCTACATCGAACACTGGGGGAAAACAGGCCCCCACCCAAGCTCCGATCACTGGTTCCAGCAGGGCAGAACTCTCGCCCCATTCGGCTCCGCTTCGCAGGCTCAGTCTTGCGCGGGATTCTTCGGAATTAGTCCTGTCGGACAACATTTGCGGCGACGATTGATCGCAAATACCTAATGGACGAAAGGTGCACGAGTTTGACCCAGAACGTGAATCATCAGTTGCTTGATCGGGAATTGGCCGCCGACGATCCGTGGGGCCTCGACGGCAATCCATTCGAGCGGAAGCGCCACACGCAAATGCTCCAGCTGGCGCTTGCCCAAGGCTCCATTACAAATGCCCTCGAAGTCGGGTGCGCTGCCGGCGCATTCACGGAAAAACTAGCCCCCTACTGCCAAGGGCTCACCGTCATCGATGTCGTGGCGCAAGCGATTGCTCGAGCACGTCAACGGATAAAGGAGCCGTCGCGCATCAACTGGATAGTCTGCGATGTTCAACAGTTTTCGACCGACGAGTTGTTTGACGTGATCGTTGTGGCGGAGGTCCTCTACTACCTCGGAGACATAGCCGAGATGCGCGCGGCCGTCAAAAACCTGGTGCGGGTGCTTGCGCCAGGCGGGCATCTGATCTTCGGATCGGCAAGGGATGCTAATTGCCGTCGCTGGGGTCACGCCGCTGGTGCTGAGCCGGTCATCGCCATGCTGAACGAAACGTTGATCGAGGTAGAGCGGCTTGAGTGTCGGGGCGAGTCGGTCAACGAAGACTGCTTGCTCGTCCGTTTCCGGAACCCGATTTCCGCTTCCTGATGAATCTCGAATCTATCGCCGTTAACGTGGAGACACTATGCGCATCTGTGGTACCAAGCTGACCCATGATGGGGCGATCGCCCTGGTCCAGGATGGACGGCTCGTCTTCTGCGATGACCAGGAAAAGCGGCACAACGATCCGCGTTACCAATCCATCGATAATCTCGACGCAATTGTCGCCGCTTTAGCGGAGCAGCGGCTAGATCCTTGTGATGTCGATCAGTTCGTTATCGACGGCGGGGATGGCGAAGACGAGTCACAGTTTCAGATCGGCAGGGAACCAAGCGACCGCCAGTTTTGTCGTCCCTCTCGGTAAAATGAACCCATGTCCATGATAGCGATCGACCTTACTGACGTAAGCAAAACTTATGACAAGCTCGTTGTCGACAGGCTGTCGTTCCGCGTTGCGGCGGGGGAATGCTTCGGGCTCTTGGGACCGAACGGCGCGGGCAAAAGCACGATTGCGCGTATGGTCCTCGGCATGACATCGCCTGATGCGGGGAAGATTACTGTGCTCGGCGCTCCAGTGCCGGCGCGCGCGCGTTTGGCACGTATGCGCATCGGCGTGGTCCCGCAGTTCGACAATCTTGATGCCGCGTTCACTGTACGCGAGAACCTGTTGGTGTTCGGGCGCTACTTCCGGATGAGCAGACGCCAGATCGATGCGGTCATACCATCGCTGCTTGAGTTCGCCCGCCTCGAGAACAAAGCGGATGCGCGCGTCGCCGAACTGTCCGGCGGCATGAAGCGGCGCCTGACGCTCGCGCGTGCGCTCATCAATGACCCGCACTTGCTGGTGATGGACGAGCCGACCACCGGCCTCGATCCGCAGGCCCGCCACCTGATCTGGGATCGGCTGCGATGGCTGCTGGCGCGGGGCAAGACTATTCTTTTGACTACCCATTTCATGGAAGAGGCCGAGCGGCTGTGCGATCGGCTGTGCGTTATGGAGGAGGGGCGCAAGATCGCCGAAGGTCGCCCGTCCGAACTCATTGACGAGCAGATCGGCTGTGACGTGGTGGAGGTCTACGGCGGCAATCCGCATGAACTGGGTGCGCTGATCCGGCCGTACGCACAGCGCATCGAGGTGAGCGGTGAGACGCTTTTTTGCTATGCACCCGATCCGGAGCAGGTGCTGGCGCAGCTACGCGGGCGCACGGGTCTACGCCTTCTGCAGCGTCCCCCCAATCTCGAGGATGTGTTTTTGCGGTTAACCGGGCGCGAGATGGAGGACTGAACAATGGGCGAACGTTATGCGGCGGGCATGCCCGCCAATGCGTGGAATTGGGTCGCGGTTTGGCGCCGCAACTATCTTGGATGGAAGAAAATCGGGCTTGCATCGGTTCTCGGCAACCTCGCCGATCCGATGATCTATCTGTTCGGTCTCGGCTTTGGCATCGGAACAATGATAGGTCCTGTTGAGGGCACTTCGTACATTGCGTTTCTCGCGGCTGGCATGGTTGCCACAAGCGTGATGGCATCGGCGACCGCTGAAACGGTCTACGGGAGTTTCGGCCGCATGGGCGACCAGCGCACCTGGGAAGGAATGCTATGCACTCAGCTGACGCTCGGCGATATCTTACTCGGCGAATTGGCGTGGGCAGCCACGAAGGCCCTCATGGCGGGCACAGCAATCACTATTGTTGCTACCACGCTCGGCTACGCATCGTGGCCATCCATCCTCTGCTTGCTGCCAGTCATCGCTCTCAATGGCCTCGCCTTCGCGAGTCTAGCGATGGTCGTCACGGCGCTTGCGCCCAGTTATGAATATTTCATATTTTATAATACGCTTGTTATTACACCCATGCTGTTCCTTTGCGGCGCGATGTTTCCGGTCAACCAATTGCCCGGCGCTTTTCAGTATGCTGCCTCCTTATTACCGCTCGCACATGCAATCGACCTCATTCGTCCAGCGATGCTTGGCCGTCCGATTGACAAAATGGGCCTGCATATCGGCGCGCTTTGCATATACACAGTTTTGCCCTTCTTCTTTTCGATTGCTCTTTTTCGTCGAAGGCTGATGCGTTGACGCTACTCACCATTCGAATTGAATGTTTGGTCGCAACCCATTCACACGCCGCCTAGATCAAGACATGCGTTTTAAGGGACTCGATCTGAATCTCCTCGTCGTGTTGGACGCTCTGGTCAGGGAACGTAAAGTCACCGCGGCGGCCCGCAGTATCAACCTGAGCCAGCCGGCAATGAGCGCCGCCGTTGCTCGGTTACGCGCCTATTTCAGCGATGAGCTATTTACGATGAGCGGCCGCGAGCTCATTTTGACACCTCGCGCTGAGGGGCTCGCCCCAGCAGTCAGGGAGGCATTGCTGCACATCCAGCTATCGATTATTTCCTGGGACGCCTTCAACCCAGCCCAATCGGATCGTCGCTTCCGGATTATCCTTTCCGATTACATCACGCTCGTATTTTTTAAGAAGATCGTAGAACGTGCTGCGCGGGAAGCTCCCGCCGTCCGCTTTGAATGTCTCCCTATTTCCGACGACCCCGAGGAGCTTCTCCGGCGCGGCGACGTTGATTTTCTAATTATGCCGGAAGTATTCATGTCGAAACATCCTCGCGCAGCCCTGTTCGAAGATATGCTCGTGTGCGTAGGCTGCGGCACGAACAAGCAGCTGTCAGAGCCACTTACATTGGAGCGATACTTATCGATGGGGCAGGTTGTGTTCAAATTCGGGGACACCCGGCAGCTCTCCATGGAGGAATGGTATTTGCTCGAGCACGGTTTCGAGAGACGCATCGAAGTTGTCGTACACGGCTTTAGCCTGATCCCGCCCGTTGTATCAGGCACCAGCCGCATCGGGACCATGCCCTTACGGCTGGCGCAGCATTTCGCAAAAACAACACCCCTGCGGATTGTCAAACTTCCGCCGCCACTTCCTCCCGCATTCACGGAGGCCGTTCAATGGCCTGCGCTCCACAATAGTGATCCGGCAAGCCTGTGGATGCGGGAAATGATGTTGCAGGAGGGATCTCGTATGATTCCTCTGCCTAAGAGCACCGGACGTCTCAGTTGTCCCCAAATTGAGAAAATGCCCCCCCCTCGACTATGAGAGGAGGCATGGATGGCGATGCCCCGCCGCCTGCGACCCCGCAACTGCTCAGCAGAAGGGCGAAGCGAACGAGAGTGAATCCATTTCGTAAATGTGTGCCTATCCAAGCAATCGATTTCTGCAATTGTCCGATGACGAATATGAACGCGCCTGAAGGTGTGGAGGCGGAAGCCTGTTCGGGCCCTTGCGGCCGACCACGATGAATCCCTTCCAAACCTTCAGCCGGACGGTGTTGTTGACGCGCTCCATTAAATGCCGGGACCAAACATATTCGGCGGGAGCACTGATCCTGAACCAGCGAGCGGATGCAGTCGGTTGCCGGTCGGGGAGCAATATAGGGAGCTGGGTCGCCAGCCTCCGGAGACTTACGTGACAACCATTCCTTAAAGGATTCAGCTTTGAGACCCTTCCCTCTGACTTCCGCGATTTGGGGCATTGTGTTGATCAGCGGCGTGGTCAACGTGCTTGCGCTCATCTCGCCGCTGTTCATGCTTCAGGTCTATGACCGCGTTCTGGCAAGTGGCAGCGTATCCACGCTAGTGGGGCTCGTCGTGCTTGCTGCGGGGCTTTATGCGTTCCAATGCCTGCTCGACATTTTGCGCGCTCGCGTGCTGCTGCGGATTGGCGAGCGTTTCGATGGACAGTTTTCCGGACGCGTTCACGATGCGATCGTTCGCCTTCCGCTTTCAACGCGCATGCCGGGCGACGGCTTGCAGCCGCTTCGCGATCTCGACAATGTTCGCGGCTTCTTAGGTGGAAACGGTCCGACAGCGTTCTTCGATCTGCCATGGATGCTGTTTTATCTTGGCATTTGCTTCCTCCTTCATTTCTGGATCGGCATGACGGCACTTATCGGGGCGGTCGGTCTCACATCTCTGACACTCCTTGCCAACACTCTCTCGCAAGGGCCGATAAGCGATACCGTTGCCCACAACATGGCACGCAATGGTCTGCTGCAAGCAGCGCGTTGCAATGCCGAGGTCGTGCAAGCTCTCGGTCTTGGAAAGCGGATCGCTGCCCGATGGCAAAAGGCCAATGCCAAGTGTCTGGCCGCCAACCGGAAAGCTGGGGACGTGGCAGGTGGGCTGGGTGCCATTTCAAAGTCGCTGCGCGTGCTGCTGCAATCGGCCATTCTTGCCGTCGGTGCGTACCTTGTCGTCAGGGAAGAGGCTACGGCCGGGGTCATGATTGCCAGTTCGATCATGATGGGGCGTGCGCTGGCTCCGGTCGACCTCGCCATTTCAAGCTGGAAACCCTTCCTCATGGCGCGCCAGGGTTGGGCGCGGCTGGAGGACCTCTTGGAAAAGGTTCCTGAAGCCGCTCCTGTTATGCTAATGCCTGCACCTGAACGCGAACTGCGCCTCGAAAGCGTGACAATCGTTCCGCCCGGTGAAAGCAAGCCGACCGTGACCGGCATTGCGTTTGCCATTCAGGCGGGAAGCGCACTCGGGGTCATCGGCCCGTCGGGCTCGGGCAAGTCGACACTCTCGCGCGCCATCGTCGGCGCATGGACGCCGGTCGCCGGGAAGGTTCGCATCGACAGCGCAAGCCTCGATCAATGGGACCGGGAAGCACTAGGCCGTCACATCGGCTATCTGCCGCAAGGTGTTGAACTGTTCGATGGCACCATTGCCGAAAACATCGCTCGTTTTGAAGATGATCCTGACCCTGAGGCTATTGTCGCCGCGGCGAAAGCAGCGGGCACGCACGAACTGATCCTCCGATTTGAGCACGGATACGAAACTCCGATTGGTGAGGCCGGATCGGCACTTTCCGCCGGGCAGCGTCAGCTTATCGGTCTTGCCCGGGCCCTTTATCGAGACCCTTTCCTTGTCGTGCTGGATGAACCCAATGCCCATCTCGACGCGGAAGGCGAAGCTGCAGTCGTTAATGCGATCGCCTCCGTGCGCGAGCGCAAGGGCATTGCGGTTGTCGTCGCCCATCGGCCGAGCGCCATCCGCGCCGTCGATTTGGTGTTGGTGATCGAAGGTGGACGGCAGCGATCATTCGGTGCGCGTTCCAAAGTCCTGAAGGCCATCGAGTCTACACAGGATCACGTGGCAGAGCGCGCTGACATGGAGGATCCCGGTGTCCGGCATTCATCAGAACAATGACGTTTCGAGTCCATTCGCCGGCACCTGGTGGCGGGCCTTCTGGCGAGCGTGATCTTTGTGGGAGGAGCCGGAGCCTGGGCGACCTTCACGAATCTCTCCGGTGCGGTTGTAGCGTCCGGACACTTTGTCGTCGTTTCCTAGTGAGAAGATACAGCACCCGACTGGCGGGGTGGTCGGAGAAATCCTGGTGAACCCGGCATTTCGTACTACCTGGTGCGCCTGTCAGTTCCGATCTCGGCTCGCGCGAACGCGCTCCCTAACGTTCCATTGCTCGCAATGGGCAGTGCCGGCGCGACTCGGCAACACAGCCCCATGCCCGTTCTTCCGAGGGCGGCCCAACCAGGACGACCGGTTGCCAAGTTTTCCTGGACCGTTCTTTGAGTGTGAATGTTCGGGCCGATTGCCTGGGGCGTGTCCCCGCCGCCTGCGAGCCCGCAACTGCTCAGCAGAAGGGCGAAGTGAACGAGAATGCATCCATTTCGTAAATGTATGCCTATCCAAGCAATCGATTTCTCCAATTGTCCGATGACGAATATGAACGACTCAGGCAGGGGCATCATTAGGAGTATTTTCAATGGCAAAGATTATCGAAGGTGGCCCGGGTTCCGAAACACTCCTCGGCACCGAGGGTGTTGACTGGATCGAGGGTTACCAGGGCGGTGACTGGCTTGACGGTCGTGGCGGCAACGACGAGATCTCGGGTGGCGCGGGCAGTGACCGAGCCATCGGCGGCAAGGGTAACGACCGCATCTTCGGCGGAGATGGCTGGGACGATCTCTCCGGCGACAACGGCCGCTTCAACGCGCGCGTCTCCGGTGAGGACAATGACAGGCTCAGCGGCGGACCCGGCCAGGATGTCCTCTACGTGGGTGACGGCCAGGACACGTTGACCGGGGGCAGCGACAGTGACACGTTCGTGTTCCAGTTCCACAATCCGGTGCCTGGGGTTGTCGGGTCGACGTCGGACATTACCACTATCACCGATTTCAACCCGGCGGAGGACAAGTTCGCCTTCGATGCGGTGGGCCTCTACAACGATGGTTTTGGCGCGAACTTCGTCAACAACGCCAGCATACAGTCCGGCTACCCGGTGAGCAGCTTCTACAGCGGTGCGGCCTCGGGTGCGAACGGCGAACACGTCGTGGTGATCACTGGCGAATCTTTCAACTCTGCTAATGAGGCGGCGAGTGCGATCTCCGGCGAGCACGCCGGCGACATCATTGTCTACCAAAGCAGCTACACCGACAGACTCGCAACTCTGGCCTATGTCACCGCCGACGGCAGCGCGCACGAGTTCGCCCACCTGGGCGGTGTGGTCACCGTGGCAGACCTGGGCCTGACCGCGTCCGACTTCACCTTCGTTTGATCCAGAAAACCCATACGGAACCGCGCCCGCCCCGCCCCCCTGGGCGGGCGCTTTCCCGTTTCCGCTACTTGCCATGGGCCGGGGCGCCCGGGAGCAGTCAGCGTGTACAGTGACGAAGCCCTGCGCGTCGCGCTGGTCGTGCACCGAAATCCCACTGAAGGTGTGGAGGCGGAAGCCTGTTCGGGCCCTTGCGGCCGACCACGATGAATCCCTTCCAAACCTTCAGCCGGACGGTGTTGTTGACGCGCTCCATTAAATGCCGGGACCAAACATATTCGGCGGGAGCACTGATCCTGAACCAGCGAGCGGATGCAGTCGGTTGCCGGTCGGGGAGCAATATAGGGAGCTGGGTCGCCAGCCTCCGGAGACTTACGTGACAACCATTCCTTAAAGGATTCAGCTTTGAGACCCTTCCCTCTGACTTCCGCGATTTGGGGCATTGTGTTGATCAGCGGCGTGGTCAACGTGCTTGCGCTCATCTCGCCGCTGTTCATGCTTCAGGTCTATGACCGCGTTCTGGCAAGTGGCAGCGTATCCACGCTAGTGGGGCTCGTCGTGCTTGCTGCGGGGCTTTATGCGTTCCAATGCCTGCTCGACATTTTGCGCGCTCGCGTGCTGCTGCGGATTGGCGAGCGTTTCGATGGACAGTTTTCCGGACGCGTTCACGATGCGATCGTTCGCCTTCCGCTTTCAACGCGCATGCCGGGCGACGGCTTGCAGCCGCTTCGCGATCTCGACAATGTTCGCGGCTTCTTAGGTGGAAACGGTCCGACAGCGTTCTTCGATCTGCCATGGATGCTGTTTTATCTTGGCATTTGCTTCCTCCTTCATTTCTGGATCGGCATGACGGCACTTATCGGGGCGGTCGGTCTCACATCTCTGACACTCCTTGCCAACACTCTCTCGCAAGGGCCGATAAGCGATACCGTTGCCCACAACATGGCACGCAATGGTCTGCTGCAAGCAGCGCGTTGCAATGCCGACTTGCGCCTGCAGGTGCAATCGGCCATTCTTACCGTAGGTGCGTACCTTGTCGTCAGGCAGGAGGCTACGGCCGGGGTCATGATTGTCAGTTCGATCATGATGGGGCGTGCGCTGGCTCCGGTCGATCTGGCCATTTCAAGCTGGAAACCCTTCCTCATTGCGCGCCAGAGTTGGGCGCGGCTGGAGGACCTCTTGGAAAAGGTTCCTGAAACCGCTCCTGTTGTGCCTATGCCTGCACCTGAACGCGAACTGCGCCTCGAAAGCGTGACAATCGTTCCGCCCGGTGAAAGCAAGCCGACCGTGACCGGCCTTGCGTTTGCCATTCAGGCGGGAAGCGCACTTGGGGTCATCGGCGCATCGGGTTCGGGCAAGTCGACACTCTCGCGCGCCATCGTCGGCGCATGGACGCCGGTCGCCGGGAAGGTTCGCATCGACAGCGCAAGCCTCGATCAATGGGACCGGGAAGCACTAGGCCGCCATATCGGCTATCTGCCGCAAGGTGTTGAACTGTTCGACGGCACCATTGCCGAAAACATTGCTCGTTTTGAACATGATCCTGACCCTGAGGCTATTGTCGCCGCGGCGAAAGCAGCGGGCACGCACGAACTGATCCTCCGATTTGAGCACGGATACGAAACTCCGATTGGTGAGGTCGGATCGGCACTTTCCGCCGGGCAGCGCCAGCTTATCGGTCTTGCCCGTGCCCTTTATCGAGACCCTTTCCTTGTTGTGCTGGATGAACCCAATATCCATCTCGACGCGGAAGGCGAAGCTGCAGTCGCTAAGGCGATCGCCTCCGTGCGCGAGCGCAAGGGCATTGCGGTTGTTGTCTGCCATCAGCCGAGCGTCATCCGCGCCGTGGATTTGGTGTTGGTGATGGAAGGTGGACGGCAGCGATCATTCGGTGCGCCTTCCAAAGTCCTGAAGGCCATCGAGTCTACACAGGATAACGTGGCAGAGCGCGCTGACATGGAGGATACCGGTGTCCGGCATTCATCAGAACAATGACGTTTCAAGCTCCATTCGCCGCCACCTGGTGGCGGGCTTTCTGGCGAGCGTGATCTTTGTGGGAGGAGCCGGAGCCTGGGCGACCTTCACGAATCTCTCCGGTGCGGTTGTAGCGTCCGGACACTTTGTCGTCGTTTCCTATGTCAAGAAGGTGCAGCACCCGACTGGCGGGGTGGTGGGAGAAATCCTGGTGCGCGAAGGCGACAAGGTAAAAGCCGGCGACATCCTCATGCGGCTCGATGCCACCCAGGCGCGCGCTAATCTCGCCATAGTCACCAAGCGGCTCGATGAGCTGGCCGCCTACCTGGCACGACTCGATGCTGAGCGTGACGATCTCGCGGAAATCCCCTTCCCGGACTGGCTACTCGCCCGAAGAGATGTTCCGGACGTAGCTTCGGCAATAGAGAGCGAGACGTTGCTGTTCGAATTCCGCAGGCAATCCCGCGACGGGAAGCAGGCGCAATTGGCGGAACGCATTACTCAATATCACCACGAGATCGAAGGACTCAAGGCGCAGGAAATTGCCTGTGAAAAAATGATCGAGGTTCTCCAAAAGGAAATTGCTGTTCTAAGTGGGCTGCGCAACCAAGGCATTGTCTCGGACCAACGGTTGAACAGCCTGAAGATCCAGGTTGCCACTTTCGGTGGCGAACGCGGTGAGAAGATCGCAGATCAGGCACAGACGGCAGCCCGCATAGCCGAAACGCGCCTGCAGATCCCGCAGATCGATCAGGATTTCAAGTCGGAAGTGGGCCAGGAGCTCAGAGAGGTTCAGGCGCAGGTCGGGGAGTATGTTGAGCGCAAGGTGGCGGTTGAACAGGAACTGCGGCGGATCGATATCGTCGCGCCGCAGTCAGGCACCATTCAACAACTCGCAATTCATACGGTCGGCGGAGTGATCACGCCCGCCGATCCGATCATGCTAATCGTGCCGGAAGGCGACGATCTTGCGCTTGAAGTACGAATCACCCCGAAGGACATCGACCAAATCCAGCTTGGTCACAAGGCCGTGCTGCGGATGTCAGCCTTCAATCTGAGAACCACGCCGATATTGAACGGATATGTCAGCCGGATCGCAGCCGATCTGGCGACGGATGAAAAAAACGGCATTTCGTACTACCTGGTGCGCCTGTCGGTTCCGCAGGCGGAACTGACGAAGCTCAAGGGCCTGACGCTCGTGCCCGGTATGCCGGCCGAAGCGATGGTCCAGACGGGTGAGCGTACGGCGCTTTCCTATTTCGTGAAGCCGCTGTCGGACCAAATCAGTCGGACATTCCGGGAGGAATGAAATAACCCACAGGAATCTATTGTTGCTATTTCTGTTGATTGTCCGCATGCTATGTGCGTGGTAAGATCTGAAAGCACAGACATTTCCTAATGCCTCTGGGCACCGCTTGTTTCTGTAATATTCAGCTCATGTTGCAACTGAGTATCCTTGGTTTCCAACGGTTTTTACTGGTGCGCGGCTGATGGACGCGACATGAAACGCGACATGAAAAACCCGCCACCAGCCGCAGCGGGCTGTTCGTTTCTCTGATGCGGAATGAAAGTCAGTCAGTGCCGCGTGGCTGACATCGCCTCGAACATATCCCAAGCCGCATCTCGGTTTCGGTGCTTGCCGAGAATGGGGACCCAGCACTGCTTCGCAAAGATCCGAGCTTCTAGATCGTCAGGATGCGTATCGGTCACAAGCGCCGCCCAGTCCCACTTCCGGGCTTCGCGGCGCATCACGTCGACCACAAACCAGCCGGAAGGCGGTCGATCACGTTCGGTCGTTCGCATGGCAGTTTCCTTCTGAACGAAAGATCATTGCCGTTCACTCAGCGGCCTGAAGTCAACGCCGACAGTCTGCAAGACGAGCAGCGCACGCGTGGCTGGCGAGGGCACCGTTTCCCATGTCGGGCTACAACTCTCGGTCATCGTAGCGGGAAATGGTAATGCGCCGCAAGAGTGTTGCAGGGCACGAGGGCTGTTTGGCGGTAGGGGTTGCGCTCGCGAGGGTAGATGTCGCGCATAAGCAGCAGACGTTCGAAGAACAGCCACTCACTGTAGGCTTGCAGCAGTTCCTCCTCGGAGGGCAGAGGCGCCGGTTGCGGCGAGACATGCGCCGCGGCCGCGCCTCTTATGGCCGGAATAGAGGCGATGGCACCGAGCAGGGCGCGGGAAAATCTTCTAAGGGAAGGCAGCGGCCATAGCTTCGCCGGCCTCCAGAAGAGGGGTGTTAGGCATTTGGGTCTGCATTTGCGATAACGTTGCACTAATGGTATAAGGCTGCACGTATCGTACAGTCACTTTAATGTAAGGTTTAACTAAAATGACACTTTCGCCATCTCAATGCCGGGCAGCCCGGGCGCTTGTTGGATGGTCGCAGGATCAGCTGGCAGCGGCCTCCCAGGTGGCCAAGACGACCATTGCCAATTTCGAAGCTGGCAAGCGGACGCCATACGACCGCACGTTGGTCGACCTGCAGGCCGCTCTGGAGGCTGCCGGGGTTGAGCTCATTCCGCAGAATGGAGGAGGCGCCGGCGTGAGGCTCGCAAAGCCGTAGCCGGGCCGGCGCTTGCGTTCGCGCTCAACCGGCGCGAAGCTGCCTTTTGAGGAACGGGAGGGCATACGTATGGCAATTAGATATCGAGCGACGACAACGATCCGGCTCAACACGGATGGCAATGGGGTGCTTGGATGTTGATCGTGTCTCCGCTGGTGCAGGCGATTAGCTGGTACTACTATTTTGCGAAGCCGGACTATGGATGGCTCGGCCTTATTGCCCTCACCAGCGTGACAGTGCCCTGCGGCTTCGTGCTGCTACTGATCGGCCGCGACTATGACAGTATCGTCGACGAGACGAACTGACGCCTCGCCGATGGAGCGGCGCGATGCCCAAGGACAATACGTCTGGCATGCAGCGGGGGGAGGAAGACCTAGGCTGGCGCGTCCCGATGGGCTTTGCCGCGTCGCTCTGGCTGCATTCCTGCTTGGAGGCAGCCCGACTACTCGACGATCTGCCGAGATGGCCAAGGCGGCGCCATTTGCGCCCGAGAATGGATCGGCGCGGCAAGCGGATGGATGGCAGCGAGTGCGGCCGCCGTTGCGATCAGGCCGCTGCTAGGTCAGTTGCGGGGCAGCGCAGACAGACGGAATTCGCACCGGGCTACGCGCCGGCAACGCTCAGTGCGACCCATGTGAAAAACGGCCTCGAGGACGCCGTCATTCACATCGTGAACTGGAAGTCCCAGCCGACGTCCTTGACGTCCGGATGGATGCTGGCCGGATGGCGGCCGGGATGTCGATCTCCAGAATTAACGTCTCAGGCGAGCAACTGGCACGCCATTCGGGTGAGGAGGCCATCAAAGGCATTGTGCGCATAGACGGATGGGAGGACCGGAATTCGCGACCGCCTTTCGTCGATGTCACGGTCTACATCACTTTTCACGATGGCGCGCCGGCGATCGTCCCTGTTGAATTCGAGGTGGCCCTAGTGGTCTACGCCGAGAAACCCTATCGAACAACGCTAGGCGCATCGATGAATGTCCGGGTCGAGGGCACCTTTCAGATCGACGAAACTTCGATGGTGTTTCAGCCGTAACCCTCGCCGGCAGAATTAACTTGCTCACAGGCTACCGTGTGCACTCCTCTGCGATCCTGATGATGCGACCGATAGATACCGCCAGCTGGACGGCGGCAGTGACCCCTTGCACGGTCTATGGAAGGTGGATAACTCTTCCGGCATGTCGGTACGCCAGAACATTCAAGACGCAGAATTCTTCGGGGTAGGCTCCTACACCGTCGGAGAGGCCGCGCGCCTGATAGGGACGTCTGCGCTCAATATTTCGAGGTGGATGAAGGGCTACACCTCCGCCGCGAAGAAGTTGAGCATCGAATCGCGCCGCTATGGTCATCGCAGTGGCCGATCATCGACAATCATCTCGAGATCGGATTCCGTGACCTGATCGAGCTCCGCTTTGTCAAAGCATTCACAGGGGCCGGCGTCGGCCTTTTGGCGGTTAGAAATTGCATCGAGTACGCACGTGAGTGTGTCAATGACGAGCGCCCGTTCTCAACCAGGCGCTTCCAGACTGACGGCAGAACGATCTTCCTCGAAGGAATAGAGCGTTCCGGTGAAACCAAGCTACTCGACCTGAAGAGGCGGCAGTATGTTTTCCGCCAGGTCATAGAGCGGACGTTCAAAGACCTGGATATCGAGGATGACGCGGTGGCGCGCTGGCGGCCCTTCAATGGCAAGCAGTCCATCGTGATCGACCCCCATCGTTCGTTCGGTCAGCCGATCGCCTCCAAATATGGCGTCCCGACCGTGGCGCTTGCGCAAGCTGTAGAAGCCGAAGGATTTGTGGAAAAGGTGGCGCGCCTTTTCGATGTCTCAGCTACCGCTGTTAGAGACGCCATGAAATTCGAAGAGAGCCTTCAGAGTGCCGCGTGAAAGCCCTGGTCGACGAAAACCTGTCGCCCGCTCTCGCCCGTTCGCTAAATGCCCTGTTCGCCGGGGAGCATGAGATCGTCCATATCAGAGAGAAGTTCGGCCCCGGCGTGAAAGATGTGGCCTGGATCGGCCAGCTGAGCACGGAGGGGGCGTTGGATCGTCATCTCTGGCGATCGACGCATTACCCGGAACAAGGTCGAATATGCTGCATTTCGAAGCTCTCGGCTCGTCGGGTTTTTTCTTTCGAAGGGCCTCTACAAGGCTCCGGTCGTCAAGCAAATGGAGCGGCTACTCGCCCTTTGGTGCACGATCGAAAAGCAATCGGAAATTGTCGCGGGCGGCGCGATGTTCGAACTTCCAATAAAGAGCACGCGCATCGAGCAACTGAAGGTGTAGTCTAAAGGCAATGGCTACACTTTCGCTTTCCGCCAGCCCGCCCACCACGCTTCCCATTGTGAGCAGAACCAGCGCTCTCCTCGAGCTGGGTTGACACGCGTAGCAGAGTAATATTCCTGCCCCGGCATATGGTAGATATGCTCGCCGCGCTCGTTAATATTGCCCTTGATATCGCAGCCCGCCTCGCGGACAGCCGCGTTGCTGGCCGACGAATCGCCGCCATGGTGAACGCGCGGCAGCTCGTGCCGATCGTCGCCGACTGCAAGATAGCCCGCGGAAGTCGCCCCGAGCATCACCAGAACGGCGGCGAGACGATAGCGGAAAAGCGAGCGCCACCAAGGCCGTCGCCTCTGCAACCTCCTGGCATGAACAGAATTGCCCATGATCCCTTCCCCGAGGCGAGAATGCATCGTCTGAAGCCGGGAGTCCAGTATCAGGCCGCAGCGCTGTAGCCCGCTTCCTTGATGCGGCGCCCGCGACGCTACAGGCGCGAGACATGGTCGGCACGACCGCTTCCCTCCTGATGGTGGCGCTTGGCGCCTGGCCCTATCGCTCCCGTGAGAGTAGGCCCGGAGGTCAGGCAGCGTGGCATGTAGGACTATGGCCCGCGTTGCGGCGAACCCCCATCAAGCGGAGATCGCCAATGGCCCAGAACCAAACCTTCCGAACAGCTGTCTCGGGCTGAAATCCGAGCGCTTTCTGGCGGCAGCCGAAGCGGCTGCAATAGCATCGTCGGGCCGCTTCTGCGATCGATTGCGCTCAGAAGACGGACCCCGTCAACTCCACAATACAAGTATTTGACCCGGAACATTAGTGGTCCCTTAAGCACTTCTCCACAATCGGTACTTGTCCGGCTTGGCGCGTTTTGCTATTGAGTCCGTACAAACGGGGGTTTGGATAATGTCGAAACGCAATTTCCTGTCACCAATGGCCTTGTCGGCCACGATGATTCTCGGCGGCCAAGTTCAGGCTGCAGTCCTTGTCGAATCGGCAAATCAGCCTTCGACCAAGCTCGCTGAAGCTGGCACTGTCCCGGCGGACCTCGGCTACGGTGAGGTGCTAGATCGCTCAAATGGTACGGACGTTATCATGGCGTACCACACCAGCCATTCGAGCCATGCTAGTCACGGGTCTCACTGCTCTGGCTACAGCTATTGTTGATGGCGGACACCCCTCGCGAGAGCGAGCTCGTCCAGACTGCCCAAGTCAAGTTTGATCTGTCAGTCTTCAGCCTCGACTGTGTAAAGCGCGCAGCGTATCGGGTAACCGGCAACGCTGCGGTTGAGATCACGATCGAGGGCGGCTTCGCAGTATGCACGATCAACTTCAGCAAGGCGGCCGCGCGAACTTCGGCCGACGCAGCGGTAGAAAGACTGCGGCTAGAGGTCTTGGATCAGGACCTGCGTAGCAGCATCGCCGCCGAAACCGCCACTGTTAGAAACGCGATACTGGCGCTTGCGTTTTCCAGATCGGGCCTGCAGTCCGATGACTAAGTTTGCTCCGGCAACTGAGTTCCAACGACCGTTGGACGACACTTATCAGCTCGCGTACTTTCGTTTTTCCCAGTTGGACGACGAGCGGTATGTGCTGACCAACCAAGCGGGCGAATATCTGGTATTGCCGCGCGCCGTGCTGGCTTCGTTTATCAGGCACGAGCTTCCCAGCACACACCCCGCCTACTCCCGCCTGCGCAGCAGGCAGTTCCTCTTTGATGCATCCTCCAATATCGGCAAGGAGCTGCTGGCGCTGAAGGTTCGGACCAAGGCAAGAAGGCTTGAGAACTTCACCTCGCTTCACATCATGGTCGTGTCTTTGCGGTGCGAGCACTCCTGCCCCTACTGTCAGGTATCTCGCCAAAGCGAAGATCGTTCAGCCTTCGATATGTCAGAGGAGACTGCCGAGAAGGCGTTGGCGCTCATTTTCCAGTCTCCAAGTCCGGCTATCAAGATCGAGTTCCAAGGCGGCGAGCCGCTCCTGAATTTCCCGTTGATCCAACACGTCGTGCATCGGGCTGAAGCGATCAACAAGGTCGCCGGGCGGTCGCTGCAATTCGTCATCACGACCAATCTCGCCGTCATCACCGACGAAACCTTGGAATTCTGTCGCGTGCACAGGATTCTAATTTCAACGTCGCTCGACGGACCGGCCACTCTTCACAATGCCAATCGACCGCGCCCGGGAAAGAACAGCTACGAATTGGCTGTGGCAGGTATCCACAAGGCCAGACTGGCTCTCGGCCATGAACGCGTCAGCGCACTTATGACAACGACCAAAGCCAGTCTTCCACTGGCGCGCGAGATCATTGACGAATACGTGCGGCTAGATTTCCCCGGAATATTTCTTCGCCCGCTTTCCCCTTACGGCTTCGCGGTCAAGACGAAATTGTACGCAGCCTATGACGTGGACCGCTGGCTCGATTTCTACTTCGACGGGCTGAATTACATCCTGGAACTGAACCGTAACGGCATTCCTTTCAAGGAGTTTTACGCGGCCACCATCCTTACAAAGATGCTCACGCCTTTCGAGCCAGGATATGTGGATCTTATGAGCCCGGCAGGCATCGGTATCTCCGCCGTTGTCTATAACTATGACGCCAGCGTCTACGCGTCCGACGAAGCACGAATGTTGGCCGAAATGGGCGACAAGACATTTCTGCTCGGGAATGTCCACGAAAACACCTATGGCGAGATTTTCGGGTCCGACGCTCTCCTCGATCCTATCGAGCAATCTTTTGCAGGCTCCGTACCGATGTGCGCCGACTGCGCTTACGAGCCGTTCTGTGGCTCCGATCCAGTATTCCATACCGCAACGCAGGGCGACTTTGTTGGCCTCAAAACGCGGTCGGGATTCTGCAATCGCAATATGTCGATCTCCAAGAGGCTGATCGACCTTATGGAGAGGGACGTTACCGCCCGAGAACTCTTTCTAAGTTGGGCGAATTAGGATGTTGCGACTGAGTGGCTTCGCTGCGTCAGCAAGCGTCGGTGATTTCTCACAGCGAGTGGCACTTAGGCTCGTGACGGGCCAAGCTGACCAAGCGCCTAACCGAGAACATGATGCGTATCTTTTCAAGGGGCAGACGTTTCATCCTGAATGCCAGTGGATTGTCACCTTTGAGGAGCATCGGCCGGAAGCTGAGCGACTGTTTTCAGACCGACGACTAGTCGTTCTGCCCCACGAGTTCGACTACCTTAGCGAAGGAGACGTCATCCGCTTTGTGCCGGATCGGAAGGCAGTGCGTGTCCTGTTCAGAAAGGATGCCAACGCGAACTATTTCCTCGTAACGGAGCGGTGCAACCACCTGTGTTTGATGTGCTCCCAGCCACCCAAAGACGTTGATGATCGCTGGTTGGCGAGGGAGATTTTGGATGTGCTGCCCCTGCTGCCCGTAACGACCCCGTTTCTCGGGATCACTGGCGGTGAGCCAACGCTGGTGGGTGAGGACTTTTTTGACATTTTGTCATCAGCTCGTGACTACCTTCCGTCTACGCCGGTTCATATTCTTTCCAATGGCCGGACGTTCAAGGATCGGCAATTCGCAGAGCGCTATCAAGGGATTGGACATCCTCGTCTTTCGGTCGGCATACCGATCTATTCCGCCGACCCGGAAGTTCACGACTACGTGGTTCAGTCCAAAGGCGCCTTCGATGAGACCATCCGCGGGATCATGAACCTGAAGGCCGTCGGGGGTGAGGTTGAGATACGAGTTGTCGTTCACAAGCAGACCTATGAAGGTCTCGTCGACCTGTCAGATTTCGTTTTTAGAAACCTCACCTTCGTAGACCACGTGACGTTTATGGGACTGGAGATCACTGGCTTCACAAGGGCAAATATGGATAAGCTCTGGATGGACCCGTACGACTATCGAAGTGAGTTGCGGGCGGCTGTGCAATATCTGGCTGCGGCTAGGATCAATGTTTCAGTCTACAATCACCAGCTCTGTCTTCTTGATGGCTCTATCCACAAGTATGCAAAGCGGTCGATTAGTGACTGGAAAAATGCGTACTTGAACGAGTGCACAAGCTGCTCCAAGCGCGCCGAATGTGGTGGCTTCTTTTCATCTAGCCACCTTGCACGAAGCTCCCATATCTCGGCGTTTCAAACAAAATAGAACATCAGATTGGTTGAAAATTACGAAAGCCGTTCGCCCGGTGGGATAACCTAGCCTAAATCTTAGAAATACAATCTGTGCGCTGCTGACTCGGATAGCGATTGGAGAGAATATGACCTTCGATTTTAAAAATGCGTCCAAGGCGGAGCTTCGAATTGAGTATAAACGTATCGCCGATGAAATCGGCGACGATCAATTTTTTACAAAGAAAGAGCTAAATCACCTTCCGGAGATTCTTTCAGACGGTGAGCAGGTATTGGCATTCACTTCTGGGCTCATGGACGGCGACACGTGGCTCATCACCCTGACAGACCGACGTATCATCTTTCTCGACAAAGGAATGATCTACGGCCTGAAGCAGGCCAGCATAGGCCTTGACAAGGTAAATGCTGTTAGCGGCAAAACGGGGCTCATCTTTGGTTCGATCACCATCGAAGACGGAGCTTCGCAGCGGCACATCAGCAACGTTTGGAAGAAGACTGTTGTCAAATTCGTCAATAAGGTTAGGGATGCACTGGAGCAGAGAAGGCAGCCAGCTCCAGTCTACAATCAACCGCAGGGTACCGACGTGGTGTCAATGCTTGAGCGTCTCGGCGCTTTGAAGGCGAACGGAATCATCACAGATCAAGAATTCGAACAGCAAAAAAGAAAAATACTGGCGGGATAATGGAATTTATAGGGGTCGTTGTCGGGATTATACTCTTCATCTCCGTTTATTTTTGCGTCGGTATTACCCTGCGCTTCATTTGGGAGTGGTGGATACTCGTTATGTCGACCCCATCGCTTTTTGCGGCAGCTCTGCTGTACGGGTGGATTGGTGCACTTGTATCCATAAGCCTTTGGGCCTGGACGCTTACCTTGAATAACTCGTGGCACTCGAGTGCGGTATATTTCAGAGGCGCAGATTGGCTTGATAGGCGGTTTAATTTCAAGGATACCTAGCCGCTGCGGTTCCTCGCGCCCAGAGCCGTTATGACTGTTGATGGGGCTTTAGTGTTTTTATCGAGGAAATTCAATGAAAGTAAACGTCATCGGATTGACGGCAGCATTTCTACTCGGCTGCACCGCTTCCGCATACGCTGATTGCTTGGGTGAAAGCGACTACAGGGTCTGCACAGATTCCTATTCCGGTAAAAATGGGGATCAACATGTGAGATCGTACGATACCGAAGGGAATAACTATTCGATTGACACCGAAACTCTTCGCTTTCCGAACGGAGGCCAAGAGGTCACCAGTAGCGATAGCGAAGGAAACTCCTACTCCATTCGCTCCTGGAGAGACAGCACCGGAACTCATTCCGTGGACACTGAAGGCAACGAATGCACCATCACGCCATCAGGTACTATGATGGGATGCGGGGAATAGGTGCGATGCGATGAAGAAGTTCGGAGTCTTTGGCTGCACTGGTTGCGTAGCCGCCATTATCATAGGGTGGCTGCTCGGTGTGCGCATATTGGTAGTTCAACCGATCGGAGCCATTCCTGAGGGTGTAACTGCCATAGTATATGGGGTTCCGGATCTGCATCTCGTTGACAGTCCGGATGCCATCTGCCAACGAACCCAAGGGGGCGTCAGTCTCCTATGTAGAGGAATGACAGCTGCGGCAATTGCCAACCACGGCAAGATCCTTGCTCGGCTACCCTACAGCGAGATGCTTTTTCGTCTTAGCGGCGCTCCCGTTCTTGACCGGTAAGCCGGACGGCTTTCGATTTGCGCATATGTTGTTGTTGCACATCAGGGTATACTTGGAAGTGACACCAAAGCGTCGGGTTCAGCAGGGTTGCGCTGGGCAGCCCGGTCAGCGTCCGACACTTGCGGACGCTCCGTTATAAGACATTCCCTCTTCCTCTCGGGGGCGCGCGCGCCACTGTTCGACCCGCTCGTCGACCCATCCTACGGATGGAGCCCAGGACTTCGACTTGCTGGCCGTTTATTGACCGGCCGCTGGGTTGCTTTTCGGCATCGGCACACCAAGAAGCTTTGGACGCCTACGAGGTAGTGGCAGCTCGCTGAAGCGGCTAGCTCGCCTAATCACTTCGGATAAGATCGTCGTAAAGCGAGAGATATACGAAGCTCCGCCAAACGGGGGGTGCGGCTCGCAGCAGCAACAAATTCGCGTCAGGCTTCACGGAAGCTCTTGAAAAGATATGCCGAGCGCAAAGACCATACCCTGCCGTGGGACATGGCCGGTGCAGTTGGGGGTGCTTGTGGGGCTTAACCGCACGGGCCACTGCGGGAAGATATGAGACCCCCACTCCTCTGCCTAAGATATAGGCATATTAGCAAGCGAGCAAATTATCTCGCAATGCCACCTTGAAGGCTCAACCGCGAAGCCAACTTAATTCCGAGAGAGCGGACGGAACTGGTGAGCGCTTTGTCGAACCCCGGAAGCAGTGAGCATCTTTGGGCATTGGACCTTGCCGACCTGCGCAAGGAGTTTGGAAAGTTTCGTCAAGAGCGCGGGACAACGCCCCTTGAGTGGGACGAGCACACCGAAGCTGTTCCTTGAAGAACGACGGGAACGCCGCCGGGAACCGGATTTGTCCGAGCCGTTGGGGAATGGCTAGGCTAGCGTCGCGATCATCATTCACCTTCCGGCGTGGGGGTCTTGTTGTCAGCCCTTCGAACGCATGCACACACACCCCCCGGAACTTTTGCCGGGTCGCCGTGTTCGTTGGTGATGACGAAAATTGTTGACCTTGGTGCGTGTTTTAGAAATTCGCGGACACCCATTCCGCTAATTCGCGGACAGCGATTTCAGTAATTACGGGACAGTGATTCCGCTAATTCCCGGACAGTTTTTGGGGCGGATATAACGGTCGGTTCTCGGGAGCGCCGTTCTGGCATTTTGCCCTCTCATCATCGGTTGAGAGGGGCCATGCCAAGACGGAAGCAAGCGAGACGAACGACAGTGAAAGACCAACGATCGATCCTGCGCCTGACGCATGAGCAGGGCCTCTCGGTGCGTGCGGTGTCGGAACGGCTGAAGATCAGCAAGACTTCGGTTTCGACCTATCTGTTGCGGGCGCGTGAGGCTGGCATCTCAGGCTGGCCGCTGCCGCCGGGCTATGACAATGACGCATTGGTCGAGCGGCTTCTGTTTCGCCGGGTTGGCCGTCCGCCGCAGGATCTGGACGAGCCCGATTGGGCGATGATCTCGCGCGAGCTGAAGCGCAAGGGCGTAACGCTGACGCTTCTGTGGCAGGAATACCGCGCGGCGCACCCCGATGGTTATGGCTACACCTGGTTTTGCGACCGGTTCGGCGCTTTCCAGCGCCGGTCGAGCGCGACGTTCCGCAATCGCCACGAGGCGGGCGCGGTGATGCAGACCGACTATGCGGGCCACACCGTGCCCGTCGTCGATCCCGATACTGGCGTCATCTGCCAGGCTCAGATCTTCGTTGCGGTGTTGGGCGCGTCGTCCTTCACCTTCGCCCATGCCAGCTTCAGCCAGAAACTGCCGGACTGGATCGAGGGCCAGTGCCGGGCACTTACCTTCTTCGGCGGGGTAACTAAGGCGATCGTCTGCGACAATCTGAAGGCCGGCGTCGCCAAGGCGCTGTGGTTCGAGCCGACGCTCAACCAGACCTTCGCCGCCATGGCCGAACATTACGACACGACGATCCTGCCGACCCGCAGCCGCAAGCCGCGCGACAAGGGCAAGGTCGAGGGCGCGGTGCTGATCGTCGAGCGTTGGGTCCTGGCCCGGCTGCGCAACCGGCGCTTCTTCAGTCTCGGCGATCTCAACGCCGCAATCGCGGTGTTGCTGGAGGATCTGAACAACCGCCCCATGCGCCACGTCGGCAAAAGCCGCCGGGAGCTGTTCGAGGAGATCGAACGAACGGCCCTGTCGCCATTGCCGCCGGCGCCGTTCGAATATGCGGAGTGGAAATCGGCGAAGGTCCATCCCGACTACCATGTCGAGATCGACAGGACCTTCTACTCGGTACCGCACGCGCTGATCGGGCGGCGCGTGGATGTGCGGCTCACTCACCGGGTGGTCGAGCTCTTCCATGATCACAAGCGCGTCGCCAGCCATGTCCGCCGCTCGCAGCGCTGCGGCCATGTCACCGTCAACGAGCACATGCCCAAGGCGCACCAGCGCTATGCCAACACAACGCCGGCGAACCTGATCCGGCAGGCAGCCGGGATCGGCGCCAACACCGCCATCCTGGTCGAGCGGATGATGCGCGACCGTCCCCATCCCGAGCAGGGATACCGCTCCGCGTTTGGCATCCTCTCGCTGGCCCGTCGCTACGAGCGGGATCGGCTCGAGGCAGCCTGCGCGCGGGCACTGACCATCAATGCGATCACCTACTCCTCCGTCAAAGCCATCCTCAAATCCGGCCTCGACCGTGTGCCGCCCGCGGCCGAGCCGGTCAAGCCCACGCCATCGCACACCAACATCCGCGGCGGCTCCTATTATCAATGAAGGAAGGAAACCAACCATGCTGACACATCCAACCCTCGACCAGATGCAGGCTCTCGGCCTTGGCGGAATGGCCGCCGCCTATCGGGACCTGGCCGACCAGAGCAACGCCGACGATCTCAGTCGCGACGAGTGGCTTGGCCTGATGCTCGATCGTGAAGCCGCCATGCGTGCCGACAAGCGTCTGACCAACCGTCTCGCCGTTGCCAGGCTGCGCTTTGTCGACGCCTGCATCGAGAACATCGACTTCGCCGCGCATCGTGGGCTCGACCGGCGCAATACGCTGTCGCTGGCCCAGGGCGCCTGGCTGAAGGCGCATGAGAACCTCATCATCACCGGGCAGACCGGCACCGGAAAGACCTGGCTGGCCTGCGCCTTCGGACGTCAGGCCGCCCGGCTCGACCATTCCGTGCTCTACCTGCGCATGCCGCGTCTGTTCGAGGATCTCGCCCTGGCGCGTCTCGACGGCCGCTTTCCCCGTCTCATCGACAAACTGGCTCGGGTGCAACTGCTCATCTTTGACGACTGGGGCACCCACAGCCTAACCGACCAGCAGCGTCTCGATCTGCTGGAAATCTTCGAGGAGCGCTATCGCCGGAAATCGACGCTGATCACCGCGCAACTGCCGATCGCCCAGTGGCACGCCATGATCGGCGAGCCGACAATCGCCGACGCCATTCTCGACCGGATCATCCACAACGCCCATCGCCTCACCCTCGAAGGCGACAGCATGAGAAAGCAAAAAACACCGCCGCTCTTGACCGGCGCCGAAAACGGCGAAATCAATCGCAAATGAGTTCAACCAGGCAACCGAGGGCTGACCCCATCCTGCTGTCCGCGAGTTAGTGAAACTGCTGTCCGCGATTTAGCGGAACGACTGTCCCGTTTTTGCGAAATACGCAGACCTTGGACCGCCTAAGCCCGGCAAGCCACATGACGCTGACTGGCCGGAGCATTTCCATGCGTGCCCCATCTGCGGCCAGCAGGTAGACCGACACGACTTCCGGCAGGTGATGTGGCACGAGCAGCCCGATCACGAGCCGCTCGATCTCAACCAATAAAAAGCCTGCCGCCCTTCCGGCCGCGCGGGCTGACGACAGAGACGTCACACCGCAAGCCTCACCAGCAATGGAACAATGGGCCATCACCGTCGCGGCCCTGAGGGTACCCAGCCGCAGGAGGGTCCTAAAGCCGCACAACCTTGTCGAGATGCAGGCGTATCCGCTGGCCTTCTGCGAAGGCCAGTGCGAACGATTCCAGGGCGAATGAGCGTGTAATTTCCTGGTCAGTTTCAATGATGCGGACGACCCATTCGCCACTGGCTCCGACCACTTCCACGCAAGGCGCGGCCTTGCAGATTGGCACCACGTTGCCCATCACGTCCTCCCTACGAAAAGCAATGGCGAGTCGACTTAAAACCGTCGTAGCCGGTAGATCAATAACAATTGCTTGTTCGGATCGGACGAACCAACCTGGATGGGCAATACGATCGGGTGCTAATGCCACTTCGGTCAGGCGAACCCTCCGGGGAACCTACCGTGAGATAGCCTCTGCTTCAGGTCGTTGGCATTCAGGATGGCGGCCAGCTCTTCGGCATACTCCATGTCGGGAAGGTCGACAGATGGGTGGCCCGCTACAATAGCCGGGAGCCCGGTGAACACGTCGAATACCGTCCACGTCCCATCCGGTTCCTGCCTTTCGTCGTACCGCAGAGTTGCCATGAGGGGATCATATAGTCACCCTTAGGTGTTGGGAATATTTGGTCCACGGAGGCTCGCGATCCGGAGCGCTGATTTCGCCGCTTTGAAGATTGCCGATCTCGTCGACAGAGATCAGGCCGCTCAATCTGCGATCGAACTTTATGGGATGGAAGCACCGACCGCCGTGGCGCACTGCGCTTTGGAGGCGCATTTCGACGGTCGACCAGATGACTACCGCTTTTGGTGCGATGTCTTTCACCAACTGAGAAAACCAAACTGACGGAACTTTGCCGCAGCATCTTGTTCGGTCGCGCATGGCTAGAATAGCCGACCTTGGACCCGCCTATCCCCGGCAAGCCACACCAACCGCAGGACTGTGACGATCGATTTCACGCATGCCCGATCGGTCAGCAGGTCGACAAACGCGATTTCCGCCAGGTGATGTGGCACGAGCAACCAGATCACGATCCGCTTGAACTGGATCAGCTGCCCGGCGATGTCGACTTTACGGTGGGCGCTAGCCTGCCGATCTCCGGCCTAACCGCATGGCAGGGGCTGTTTCAGCATGGCCGCATCAAGGCCGGGCAGAGCGTTCTCGCGCATGGCGCTGCCGGTGCCGTCGGTTCGATGGTGGCGCAGCTTGCAAGGGAGGCCGGAGCCTATGTGATCGGCACCGGGCGGGCCGCCGACCGCCAGAAAGCGCTCGACTTCGGTGCAAATGAATTCCTCGACCTCGCAAAAGACACCCTTGAAGATGTAGGCAGCGTCGATCTGGTGTTCGATGTCATCGGCGGCGATATCCAGAAGCGATCCGCAACGCTCGTCCGCGCCGGAGGTATCCTTGTCACAGTCGTTGGACCAACGGACATTCGAGCTGCCGATGGCCTGACCGTTGACTTCGTCGTCGAGGCTGATCGCCCTCAGCTCTCTGAGATAGTGCAGCGGATCCGCGATGGACGACTGCGGACGAACATTGGCAAGGTTTCGAGCTTGGATGATGCCATCGGCACCTTCAACTCAACGGACCGACGCGCAGGAAAGACGGTTGTCCGCGTTCGTCCGTGAGAACTTGGGAGAGGAGGCCGGTCCTCTCTCCGTATGGCCGCCTCTGGCAGCTGACACGGTGAGGTGCAAATCAGCGCCTGTCGCGGGATTTAGCCATCGTAGGGCGGTGTTTGCGGGAACCTACTTTGTACGTTTCCGACTCTTGCCTTTTTCGGAAAGTGACCCACAGAATAGCTGATTGAGGTTCTATCTCTCTGGGAGGATGGGATGGACATTCAAGCACCTGTTCGGCCTACGCAGCAAACGGCCAAGGAGCTGGTCCGCGAGGTCCTGTTGGGCTCTCAACCCGGCGACATTATTTCCGTCAAAGCGACCATTGTAGCGGTCCGTGAGCGCGGCGGCGATCTTCTCGAAACTGACTGCCAGTTAGTCGAAATGATCGTCAAATCAGCCTCCGTTTGGGGACTGTTCATCGCCTTTGACGTTCGAGAGGCGTGATGCCCCACCGTTGGTTCAACCCTCCGGTTTATGTGAAGACTGAGCGCCCGGGGCTTCGCCTTGGTGTCAACCGGGTTGATGCCGCCGCCGAGGAGCTCCTAAAGTGGTCCAATCGTGGCCCCAAGTGGCGGCTGGCGGCCGAAGCTTGCCTATCTGCGATGGATGGCAAAATGCCGGGTAATGACTTCCGGCTGCTGTTCGAAGCCGCGGCCGATGAAGAGGAGATGCTGCTGCCGGATTAACAACGCTATACGACGAGCCCATTCGGGTCTGTTCGCGTTGCGAATTCACCGGCGCAACGGGCATTTATGCTGTCCGTCTCCGTCGTCAAACTTTAAAGTGAGACACTAACGAGCGACGACCTAGATGGACAGTTATTCGCCGGTGCGCGTACCATATAGGGCCGCGGGTGACCGATGGAGGTCACATGGTTGATGAAGAGCATCGCCGCGAACGGAGGCAGCGGGTGCTGAAAGGCGCCTCAATCATCAGCGGAATCACAAACTCCGAGATCAGTTGCACCATTCGGAACCAAAACAGTGGCGGAGCTGAGCTCAAAGTCCCGGTGGAATCGCGTGTCCCTGAGCGGTTCGTGGTTTACGTGCCGACCGACGGCGTTGCCTACCAGGCAGTCCTGCGGTGGCGCAGGAACGACCGAATTGGGGTTCAATTTATAGGAACGTTGCCAAAGCCGCGTCTCCACTATGGCTGAGCTTGTGCCCGGGATGCACAGACCGGGGAATTGGACACTCTCCGGCGCTCGGCACGTGTTCCATGGCAGTCGCACTTTAGAGATTACCTCCCGGCGAAACTTCGCTTCAGGTCGACACGGTCAGAAGGCTTACAAAATCGCGGGAATATTCCTCGTCCAGATATTTAGCCGGATCGCCCCACGCCTCGGCTGGTTGGCCAGTGAACGCGTCAAACACCGCTCAGGTTTCGTCGAGTCCCTCCTGAGGTCGTATCTTTGAGAAGCCATGCCGTCGCTAGGTAAGTCTGCGGTCCAGTTCTCAAGCGGTGATCGACATTCCTGTTGGAGTGCGGGTTCTACAGGAGATTCGGTTTTGAGGATCGCGAGGGCTCAACGGATCATGAGCGACCCAGCAGGATCAGAAACCGGCACCCGTCTGCGCAGCCCTTTGATGAAGATAGGTAGAGTCAAAATCTGCGGCGCGAACGAGCCCTGCCCAGTCGGTCGCATGAAAACGCGAGCCAACGGTGGATATCAGACCGTCGCGTCTAAGGTCCTGAAGCACTCGGTTCACGTGCACGGTAGAGAGGCCAAGTGCGTCGCCAAGTGCAGCCTGCGTTATGGGGAGATAGGCCACATGATCTTCAATGCGGCCTACCGAGCGAAGGCGAACAATGAGTTCGCAAAGAATGTGAGCCATACGCGAGTAGGCGTCGCGCCTACCGACGTTGGTGACCCACTCTCGATATATCGCCGCATCGATCACCGTCGAGCGCCAAAACACTCTCGTTATCGAAGAGTGCTGGTCGCAAACGGCGCGAAGTTCGTCGTGCCGCATGAAGCCCACCCTAGCGGGCATGAGAGGGGTGAAAGTGCAATCCATGACCGACAAATGCAAACCATGCAGGTCGGGAATGTCGCCCGGAACAAAAAAGGAGGAGATTTGACGCTTCCCCTCCCCGGTTAGTTTGATCGACCCTATTAAGCCTTCAAGAACGACGAACGAAAGGCTCGGCTTATCGCCCTCGCGCAGAATGTCTTCGTTGGCCTGATATCTCTTCTCCTGAATCGAGATGTTCCCCAAGGTCGCAATGTCTGATTCTGCGAGTTCCGAGATGGCTTGGAGCTTGCGGATCAACATTTTGAAAGAATGATCATGTGCCATCAAGAACCTGTTCGTGTATGCTCCCAACTTTTAGTTGGCGCTAATGTTCCCGCTGCCTAGAGGAGACGAAGGCCAATGGTCAGTGCGTCGATGATGCGCGCAAAGTTCAGCTGTCCTCAATCCTTTTCGCCTGCCGCAACCTGTTCGAAACGGCTGGATCACAACCTGCTTTCCACCGGATTAACGAGTGCTATTGCGCGCCAGGAACCTTAAGAGTTCGCAGCCGTTCAACTGTTGGGGCGCACGAAGCAGGCTTTCAATGTCATCGGGTTCCGTGCTGATCGTGGAGACGTCGAGAACTCTCTCCGGGAGGCCGGGTTCGAGGTAGTCGCCGGCTTAAAGGGCCTTCAAGCGATTGCGACTTTCGATCGTGAGCCGGAGCGAGTTGTGGCTCTCCTGACAGATATCAGACTTGGGGACGGCCCAAGCGGGTGGATGTGGCCCGGCACCTCCGAGGCGCCGATCCTACTATGCCAGTTATATGACAGCGTTGGTCGATGCCATGGCCTGCTACGCAATTGACCGACATCAAATCGACATCCTGTCTCTCGGCTGCGTTGAATTGGAGTTCGCCTTCACCAAGGGCCAAATCGCCAAGGGCGGTATCAGGCACTGGCGCGAGATCATTTCTGCCGCCATGCGCCTGCAAAGCCAGAATGCACTGGGCCAAGCTGGGCTGCTGGTAGGACGAGACCGTCTACTACGCATCGACGGAGCACCTATGAAGTCTAATCCGATCGACCTCGACGACTACACCGGTCCGCCGCAGAGTTACCTGTTATTGCTGCCTCACTGGTCAAGCAACATGAGGAACGGCTGGCCGCGCTTTTCGCTGCGCCGCGTCCACCCTACAAAGCGGTGTATGGGCCAAGGTCTCGGGACCCGTAAATAGCCACCTGTTCTTCGCACGATGTCGGCTTTCAGAAACCGCCTAAAGCGATCCCGATATTGGGCGCAATGGCCATCCGTTCTGATTAAGTCGTCTTGGCCAGCCGTGGTCTTCACTCGACCCCGCATGATGAGGTATGACCAAGAAGGATGTAGACTAAACCGGAAGAGACAAGGTGCAGGTGCAAGGCATTGAGAGAAATAGCAGGAACCGAACCAATCCACAGGAATATTTTGTTGGTATTTATGTTGGTAGCAGATGCGGCTAACATTCCCCTAAGTATCTGAAAGCAAAACGGGATTTTCTTCACTTGAATTCCGCCTCTGGGCACCAGTTTTCTCTGAACATCAAGGGCTTGACTTCCTGGCGCCGCACCGACGGATTCCTGATTTCGGCCTGCCGGCTGTGCCGGCAAGCCTGCGCAACCGAGTTATGAACTTTCGGGGCGCACGGTCTCCACGCGCAGCGAGCCGGCTGGAAGCGGCTGCAGCAGTTCGGCTTCCGGCTTCATCAGACTGAGCCAAGCCGCCCAATCGCCGGGCCGAAGCACCACGACCTGCCGACTGTGATAGGGCGCAATATCCGGTCCAGGCTCGGTTGTCAGCATGGTGAAGGTTGGCGGCTTGTTGCCGGCAGCTTCACGCCAAAGCCCTGCGATGGCCATGAACGGCGAGCCGTTGAGCGTGAAGCGATGCTTTGCCTTCGGATACTTCGTGCCCGTGAACTCGAAGAAGGCGGATGCCGGAACGAGGCAGCGTTTGCTGCCGGCGAATTGCCTGCCTTCGGAGCGGAAGTTGAACACTGGTCCGCCTTTCGGGCCGGCCGGCGGAAATCCAAACGTCATCGACGTCAGTTCAACGACGCCAGTGTCGCCGGCGGCGCGCATGATCGGGGCTGGATCGTTGATATGGATGTCATCAACCCGCGGCAGGTCAAGTTCGGTCTGATGGGTCGGGATCTCAAGTGCCAGCGACTCCAGCATCCGGCAATATTCAGCCCAGAGAATATGCTGCTCATAGTCGTTGCACATGGAAGGCTCCCGACCGGTCTGCCAGTTTACCTCACGCCAAACAAAGAGGCGATGGACCGCTCAACCCTCGCGGTCGCGCTCGACCAGTATATCGGCCTCGATCGCCGCGTTGACGAAGGCGGCGCGGGCATAGCGCGCCTCTTGAAGGCCTTCCAGAACGCCAAGGCAGGCTTTGCGGGCGGCAACGTGATAGCCGCCTGTCTTCACGGGCCATCGGTTCATGAAGATGTCAGCGGCCTGCGCGACACGCTCCACCTTGTAGATCGTGTTTCTGGACCTGCCGAGCGCCACGCGAACCGGCTCATCGAAATGCTGATCTTGCATGCTTCCCCTCCCGAACGCGATCGCGAGTCAATTCGGGGGAGGCAAGTTCGGTTCCACGGGAGCGATCTGCCAACGCAATAAACCCGCCTTCTGAAATCACTTTGCGCCCATCGGCCAAATGGCGGATTCGCTTTGCTTGGTGATCCCCTCTGCCTAGGGCAAACTGCCTGCCGGGGCTGCAGGAGGAGAAATGCGAGCACGCGCAGCTACGATCGGCGATCTCGAAAGTGTCTTCCGTGATCTGTCCACGCGGATGTCGGACGAGTATGTGGCCGCCGGCAAGGACAGCAAGGTCGCATACGACAATCTGATGATGAATTTGAAGGAAGGCCGAGCGCACGCGCTGGTCGAGGGCGACAAGACGGTGGCGATCGTCGCCTGGCACGAGAACAGCGACGCCGCCGACACGCTGTTTGCCGCGCAGGAGGGTTTCTTCAGCGCCGCGACGGTCCGCTTCTGCAGGCGCCACATCCGCCACATTCAGGCGCTGGCCGGCAACCTTCCCATCCACTCGCGCAGCTGGCTGCAGCGGGCCGACGTCGGCAAATGGTTCCGTGTCATCGGTTATGTCGAACGCGGCCGAGAGAACGGCGCCACTGTGTTCGAATTGCCGCCGGCACGGGGAGCGTCAGCTGCGCGGGCTGCCTAGGGCTGCGCACCCACGGATGCCATCACGGAAAAGCCCCCGCCAGGATGGCGATGGGCCAATATCGCCTGCAATGGGCTCATATCGGGGGCTCAGATATCGGGCTGATCCAGCGCCTCGAAAATCACCCGTTCCAGCGGACCGAGATCCTCTTCGATCTCGCTGACCTCAAGGCCTAAATGCCGAGCATCCAGGGCAGCTCGCGTGGTTAGGGTTCGAGCCGTTGCCTTGTCGGCAGGCAGTTCGCCCGGCAGGTGCTCGTGGATCCAGCCCTGCAGGAAATCAACGCCGCGCTCGCTCATCGATTTATCCCTTCCGTTATCTGGGGGATCATTCCCCCAGAATGACCCCAGAAGCGACGATCTGAGCCGTCAGGCTGGTGAGCCTGCCTCGCTTCACGAGCGTCGGCTTTTGGTAGATTTTCTTCATGGCGGTGCCTTTCGCGACAAATCGCTCGTCGGCAACAACGTCCGTCGCGGGGCAGCGTTCCATGGCGGGCTGTTGAGCCCGACCCCCTGACACATCGTATTTGAGAACAGCCCCGCTCCCGCGACCCGTGATGTTGATGCCGCGGCAGGTTGCGAAGCCAATGCGGGGCGTGGCATTTGTCGATCATTGGGATGGCAAGCAGGACATGGCACGGCCACCAGACATCGCCCGACACCAGGCCGCCAAGGCAGGCGTTAGCCTGAACCGGGCGCTTTCCAAACTCGGCCTGTGTTCGCGCAAGCAGGCCGAGCTGCTGATAGCCGAAGGGCGCGTGCGGGTTGGCGGCAAGGTGGTGCGCGATCCGTCGCTGCGTGTCGATCTCGGCCGCGACCGCATCGCTGTCGACGGCGAGCAGATCGTCGGCGAGGCAAAAGTCTACCTGATGATCAATAAGCCGCGCGGACAGGTCACCACGCGCGATGACCCGCAGGATCGTGGCACCGTCTATGACTGCCTGGTGGATCTGGAGTTGCCTTTCGTGTCGCCGGTCGGCCGCCTCGACAAGGCCAGCGAAGGCCTGTTGCTGATGACCAACGACACGCGCTGGGCCAACGGCCTGCTCGATCCGGCCTCGCATGTCGCCAAGACCTATCATGTGCAGATCGGTACCGCGCCCGACGATGCGATGCTGGCGCGCTTTCGCGACGGAGCGATCGTCGACGGCGAACTGCTGACCGCAAGTTCGATCGAACTGCTGCGCAGCGGCGGCCGCACTGCCTGGCTGGAAATCGTGCTCGACGAGGGCCGCAACCGCCAGATCCGCCGCCTGCTCGGGGCATTCGATATCGAGGTGCTGAGGCTGGTTCGGGTGGCGATCGGCGGTTTGCAGCTCGGCGAACTCGCCAAGGGCAAGGCGCGGCATCTGACATCGGAGGAATTGGCGGTGCTCGCGCGTTAAGAGGCAGGCTTGCCGCGAAACCCTACTTCTGGTTCCACCTGCGTATCACCGGCTCGCTCAGATCGTGCTCATAGCCGAGGATGCTGAGGCTCGCGGTATCAAGTACGAAGTGCGCACCGCCTTCGGGTGGCAGACCGAGCCAGCGCGCGGCCAGCACGCGCAGGAAATGCGAGCTTGAAAACACCAGCACATTGCCCTCGATTGCCCGCAGCCCGGCGATGATCCTGTCGGCCCTGGCGCCAACATCCGCTACCGACTCGCCGTCGGGACAGCCGTCACGGAACAATTGCCAGCCGGGGCGCTGCACAAGAATCTCCTTGGTCTTAACGCCCTCATAGGCGCCATAGTCCCATTCCTGCAGGTCGTCCTTCTTGACGGCAGCAGCGCCGAAGCCGGCAAGCGTGCAGGTGCTGTAGGCGCGCTGCGACGGGCTCGACCACACCGCCTGGAAGGACAGATCCTTGAGCCGGTCCGCCACGCCGCGGGCCGCCGCCTCGCCCTTTGCCGTCAACGGTATGTCGGTGCGGCCGGTGTGTTTTCCCGAAGCGCTCCACTCCGTCTCGCCGTGACGGACCAGATAGATCTCGGGGTATGCACTGCTCATTCGCCGGCCTTTCGGTTGAAAACCGCCGACATCTAGCCGGGAAGCTTTGGCCAACACCAGCCGCCATGCGCGCCAAAACAAAAGGCCGCAACGGGCGAACCGGCTGCGGCCTTGTGGCGAACGTCTGCGTTCAGTAATCAGGCGGGCTGCAGATCGCGCGACAGCGCCAGGTCGGCTTCCTCGGACAATGTGCCGGCCATGGCGGCGGCGAACTTGGTCTGGTCGAGTTCGCCTTCCCAGCGCGCCACGACAATCGTCGCCACTGCATTGCCGACGAAGTTGGTCAGCGCCCGGCATTCCGACATGAAGCGGTCGACCCCTAGGATCAGCGCCATGCCGGCAACGGGTACCGTAGGCACGACAGAGAGCGTGGCGGCCAGCGTGATAAAGCCGGCGCCGGTGATGCCGGCGGCACCCTTGGAGCTCAGCATGGCAACCAGCAGCAGCAGAATCTGGTCGCCATAGGTGAGCGGCGTATCGGTCGCCTGGGCGATGAACAGCGCCGCCAGCGTCATGTAGATGTTGGTGCCGTCGAGGTTGAAGGAATAGCCGGTCGGGATGACCAGGCCGACCACCGAGCGGTTGCAGCCGGCGCGCTCCATCTTGGCCATCAGGCCGGGAAGAGCGGCTTCCGAGGACGAGGTGCCGAGCACCAGCAGCAGCTCTTCCTTGATGTAGCGGATCAAGGCGAGGATCGAGAAGCCGTTGTACCAAGCGACAGCGCCGAGCACGACCAGCACGAAGAGCAGCGACGTCAGGTAGAAGGTGCCGATCAGAAAGGCGAGGTTGGCAATCGCGCCGATGCCGTATTTGCCGACGGTGAAGGCCATGGCGCCGAAGGCGCCGATGGGGGCGGCCTTCATCAGGATGGCGACCAGGCGGAAGATAGGCGAGGTCAGCGCCTGCAGGAAATCGACGACCGGGCGGCCGCGCTCGCCGACCAGAGCGAGAGAGATGCCGAACAGCACCGAGAAGAACAGCACCTGCAGGATGTCGCCTTGCGCGAAGGCGCCGGTGATGGTGTCGGGGATGATGTTGAGCAGGAAGCCGACGATGGTCGTGTCATGCGCCTTCTCGGTGAAGGTGGCGACCTTCGAGGGGTCGAGCGTCGCCGCATTGATGTGCATGCCGGCGCCCGGTTGGACGACGTTGGAGACGACCATGCCGACGACCAGCGCCAGGGTCGAAAAGACCAGGAAATAGATCATCGCCTTGCCGGCGACGCGGCCTACCTTTTTCAGGTCGGAAACGCCGGCAATGCCGGTCGTCACCGTCAGGAAGATGACCGGCGCGATCACCATCTTGACCAGCTTGATGAAGGCGTCTCCGAGCGGCTTCAGCGAAGCACCGAGTTCGGGATAGAAATGACCGAGCAGCACGCCGGCGGCGATCGCCGTCAGGACCTGCACGTAGAGATGACGGTAAAAGGGTAGCTTGCCGCGCGGTTCGGCGGCAGCGAATGCTGGCTGCATGACGTCCTCCATGGCGCCCCGATCGAAAGCTCGACCTCCCGGGGCAGTTGTTTTCCGCAGCCTTGCGACTGCTGTATTGGCCACTGCAACTGCCGTGCCAGACTGTGCGGCATACCGCAGCCATTGATTTTGTTGGAGATTTTTGTCGACCGAGCTGGTGCGCCGCAACCGCAAGTGCGGACATCCGCATGATCGAATTGTGCTTTGTGCGAAATCATGCACAAATAGGGAATGCTGCAACGCCCTGCCGCGGTCCTGTCGCAGACGCCCGAGCAACTCGGCAAACGCGCGCGTCGCGCCTGGCTGCTGTTTGCGGCGATCGCGCTGGTGATCGTTGCCACGGCGCTCACCGGCGCCGGCCTCTACGCGCGCCGCGCCGAGGTCGCGGCACTGGCGGCGCAAGGCCGCACCGATGCCAATCTGAAGGTTGCGTTGCTGCGCGCCGTGCTGGAAAGCCCGCGGGCGCTGCCGCTGCTCTTGTCCGAGGACCAGCAGGTGCATGACGCCCTGCAGAACAAGGGCGCTGTCACGATCGACGTGCTCAACCGCAAGCTCGAAGGGCTGGTCTCCGGCACCAAGGCTTCGGTGCTTTACGTCACCGGCGTCGACGGGTTTGCGATCGCCTCCAGCAACTGGCGCGAAACAACCAGCTTCGTCGGCAACGACTATGGCTTCCGCGCCTATTTCTCCGGCGCCATGCAATCGGGAACGGCCGAATATTTTGCGCTGGGCAACACCAGCAAGCGCCCCGGCCTCTACATTTCGCGTCGCGTCGGCAATGCGGCGGCGCCGCTCGGCGTCGTCGTCGTCAAGATGGAATTCGACCAGCTTGAAGCCGACTGGCATGAGGCCAACCGGCCGGCCTATGTCAGCGACGACCACGGCGTCGTGCTGATCACCAGCGTGCCGTCCTGGCGCTTCATGACCACCGCGCCGCTGGCCGGCCCGGTGGCTGCCGCCATCCGGAGCAGCCAGCAATTCGGCAACGCGCCGCTGATTCCCTTGCCGATCACACGCCCCGAGGCATTGAGCCCTGACGTGTCGATGGTGCATGCGATAACACCGGGCGGCAGCGATGCCGAATATCTCAGGCTTTCGACACTGGTCCAATCGACGCCATGGCGGCTCGATTATCTCGTGCCGGTCGAAGCGCCGATCGCGGCTGCGGTGCGTGAGATGCGGCTGCTGGCGCTGGGCGTCGTGGTGCCGTTGCTGGCGCTGGCCGGCTATCTCCTGTGGCGCCGTCAGTCGGCGCAGATGCGCATCGCTGCCGAACAGGCAGCGCGCATCGAGCTCGAGCGCCGCGTCGTCGAGCGTACGCATGACCTCAGCCTGGCGCGCGACCGGCTGCAGGCCGAGATCACCGATCACCGCAGCACCGAAGCCAAACTGCAGGTCATGCAGCAGGAATTGGTGCAGGCCAACCGTCTTGCTACCCTCGGCCAGGTTGCCGCCGGGGTCGCGCATGAGATCAACCAGCCGGTGGCGACGATCCGCGCCTATGCCGACAATGCGCGTGTGTTCCTGGAGCGCAAGCAGACCGCCTCGGCCGAGGAGAACCTTGGCGCGATTGCCGCGCTGACCGAGCGCATCGGCGGCATCACCGAAGAGTTGAAGGTCTTTGCCCGCAAGGGGCGCACGGCAGCCGAACCGGTCGAACTGCGCGGCGTCATCGAGGGCGCCGTGGTGCTGCTCAGAAGCCGCTTTGCCGGTCGGCTGGACGCACTCGATATCACGCTTCCGCCGGTAACGCTCAAGGTGATGGGCAACCGGCTGCGGCTCGAACAGGTGCTGATCAACCTGTTCCAGAATGCGCTGGAAGCGCTGGACGGGCGCGACGGCGCCAGGGTGCAGGTGTCGGCCCAGGAGACGGCCGACGGCGTGGCGCTTGCCGTCGCCGACAATGGGCCGGGCATTTCGCCTGCCATCCTCAAGTCATTGTTCACGCCGTTCAACACCTCGAAGGAAAAAGGCCTCGGGCTCGGCCTCGTCATCTCGCAGGACATCGTCGCCGACTATGGCGGACGCATCGAGGTGGCGAGCGACCAGGCCGGCACGCGCTTTACCATTCACCTCGCCAGGGCAGCATGATGGACACCGCACCGGTCGTATTGATCGACGACGATAGCGAATTGCGGAGGGCCACGCGGCAGACGCTGGAACTCGCTGGTTTTTCCGTCTCGGCCTTTGCGGTGGCGAACGAGGCGCTGGCCGGGCTCGACGCCAATTTTCCCGGCGTGGTGGTGTCCGACATCCGCATGCCCGGCATTGACGGCCTGCAGCTCTTCGACCGCGTCTTGCAGCTTGATGCCGACATTCCGGTAATCCTGGTCACCGGGCATGGCGACATCGCGGTTGCGGTCAAGGCGATCAAGGATGGCGCCTACGACTTCATCACCAAGCCTTTCGCCGCCGACCGGCTGGCGCAAAGTGTGGCACGGGCGGCGGAAAAGCGCCGGCTGGTGATGGAGAACCGCGCCTTGCGCGAAAGCGCCGAACAGGCGCAGGACGGCCTGCCGCTGATCGGGCAGACGCTGGCGATGGAGCGATTGCGCCGGACGCTGCGGCAAATCGCCGATACCGATGTCGACGTTCTGGTGACCGGCGAGACCGGCTCCGGCAAGGAGGTGGTGGCGAGCCTGCTGCATCGCTGGAGCCGCCGCGCCAGGGGCAATTTCGTGGCGCTGAATTGCGGCGCGCTGCCGGACACGGTCATCGAAAGCGAGCTGTTCGGCCATGAGGCCGGCGCCTTCACCGGCGCACAGAAGAAGCGCATCGGCCGGATCGAGCATTCGAGCGGCGGCACGCTGTTCCTCGACGAGATCGAAAGCATGCCGGCCTCGACCCAGGTGCAGATGCTGCGGGTGCTGGAAATGCGCGAGGTGACGCCGCTCGGCACCAATGAAATCCGGCCGGTCGACCTGCGCGTCGTCGCCGCCGCCAAGGTCGATCTCGGCGACGCCAGCCGGCGCGGCGCCTTCCGCGAGGATCTCTACTACCGGCTCAATGTGGTGACGATCTCGATCCCGCCGCTGCGCGAACGCCGCGACGACGTCGCCCTGCTGTTCTTCTACTTCGCCGAGCGTGCAGCCGGCCGCTTCCGCCGGCAAATGCCAGCCGTGCCTGCCTCAGTGCACCGCCATCTGAGCCAGCACGACTGGCCGGGCAATGTGCGTGAACTCGCGCATTTCGCCGAGCGTTTCGTGCTGGGACTCGAGGAAGCGGCGCAAGCGCCACCTTCCGCCCCGGCGGAGCCGGATGACGCCAGCTCACTGCCGGAACGGCTGGAACGCTATGAAGCCAATGTCATCCGCGAGGCGCTTGGCCGCAATGACGGCGATGTCCGGCGCACGATTGAAGCGCTCGGCATTCCGCGCAAGACCTTCTACGACAAGCTGCAGCGGCACCGCATCGTGCGCAGCGATTTTTCCAGGTAATTCATTTTCCAGGTATTCAGGCGTGTGGACCCGAAAGCAGGGTAGATTTTGTGAACCGGCGCAAAAAAACCGTGGCAAGTCGGCATCAGAAAGTGTTGAAGACCGCATCGGCGGCCTTCGGCACGGCGCGATCCGGTTGCGCTCGGCAGATGTTGATGATTTGTTGCCGGTCAGCGGAGAATGAATGATGCGAGAACCTGTCGGTCAAGATGAATATGGATCGACCAACCCGTTCGATCCGGACGATCTGACGAATTTGAACGCGATCGGCCCGGCCATGGGCGGCGGCAACGACTTCGAGAAATACGCCGTTGCCGTGATCATCGTCTTCGGCGCGCTGATCATTGGCGGGCTGATGGCCGCTTCCATGACCTTTGGTCACCGGAACGGCTTCCTGTTTGCGCTTGGCGGCGCAACCGCGGCCTGGATATCGGGCAATGCGCTGCTCCTCGACCGTCCCCGCATCTACGCGGCGTTCGTCGTGATCGCGGCGCTGATGCTCGTCGGGTCGACGCTTACGCTCGTCCTCTGATCAATCTCTTGTTTTGATCAGTAGCCAATCGCCTCGCCGGATGCGGCGCGGCTGTCGATGGCGCCGTTGTAGCGGGCGCCGCCGCCCTTCTCGATTTCCGCCAGGCTCTTGCCGCCGACAAGAATGCCGGCCGCCTGACCCCAGGTAGAATCCGCGAGATCGAGGTGGTAGCCCATGCCGGCCAGCAGTTTTTCAGTGTCGGGCGACAGGCCGAACGGTTCGACATAGATCGTGTCGGGCAGCCATTGATGGTGGATGCGCGATGCGTCGATCGCCTCCTGGATGTTCATGCCGTGGTCGATGACGTTGACGATGGCTTCCAGCGTGATGGTGATGATGCGCGAGCCGCCGGGGCTGCCGATAACCATGAACGGCTTGCCGTCCTTGGCGACGATGGTCGGGCTCATCGATGACAGCGGCGTCTTCTTCGGCTGGATGGCATTGGCCTCTCCCTGCACGAGACCGTAGAGGTTGGGCACGCCAGGCTTCTGGGTGAAATCATCCATCTCGTTGTTGAGCAGGATGCCGGTGCCGTCGGCGACCACGCCGGCGCCGAACGAACCGTTCAGCGTATAGGTGACCGCGACCGCATTGCCGTCATCGTCGATGATTGAATAGTGCGTCGTTTCCTTCGACTCGCCGAAGCCCTTCGGCATCAAATCCTGCGAGACGCCGGCGCGGAACGGGTCGATCTTGTCGCGGATCTCCTTGGCGTAACCCTTGTCGAGCAGTTTCGAGACCGGATTGTCGACGAAATCGGGATCGCCGAGCGCCGAGTTGCGGTCCACATAGGCGTAGCGCATCGCCTCGACCATGACATGCACGGTCTCGGCCGAGCGGGCGCCGAGATAAGACAGCGGGTAGCCCTCCAGCACGTTGAGGATTTCGCAGATGATGACGCCGCCGGAGCTTGGCGGCGGCGAGGACGTGATCTCATAGCCCCGATAGGTGCAGCTCACCGGTTGCAGCTCGCGTACCTTATATTGCTCGAAGTCTGAGTTGGCCAGAATGCCGCCCTTGGCGCCGCTCGCCTTGACGATGGCGTCGGCGATGGCGCCTTTGTAGAAGGCGTCGGCGCCTTTTTCGGAGATGGCGGCGAGCGAGGCTGCAAGATCGGGCTGGAGGAGACGCTCGCCGGCGCCATAGGGTTTGCCGTCCGGCTTCAGGAAGATGGCGGCGGCGGCAGGGTCCTTCGCCAGCCGTGCGGCATTGCTCGCGAATGAAGCAGCGTCGCCCTGGTCGAGGATGAAGCCATCCTTGGCATAGGCAATTGCCGGCGCCATCAAATCCTGGCGTGGCAGCGTGCCATATTTTTCACGAGCCATCTCGAACCCTGCCACGGAACCCGGTACGCCGACCGCAAGGTAGCCATCAAGGCTGGCGCCCTTCACCGGATTGCCGTCCTTGTCGAGATACATGGTCTTGGTTGCCGCCAGCGGCGCGCGCTCGCGGAAATCGAGGAAGGTCGATTTGCCGTCCTTGAAGCGGATGGTCATGAACCCGCCACCGCCGATATTGCCGGCATTAGGGTAGACGACGGCGAGCGCATAGCCGACGGCGACCGCCGCATCGACGGCATTGCCGCCCTTCTTCAGCACCTCGACGCCGGCTTCCGACGCCAGATGCTGGGCGGTGACGACCATGCCGTGCTCGCCCTTCGCCGGTTGTGGCGAGGCGGCATGGAGCGCGCCGGATGGCGCGAGCGCAATTGCGAGCGAAAGGGTGACGCCAATCAGCGTCCGGCGGGTCAAGGGCATGGCGGTGCTCCAAGTGCGGTGCCTAGAAGAGCTACATGGAGCGGCCGAGTCCATCATCAATATGAGCGAACACATATTGATGTTCGCCTGCCGGCAGAGGCAAGCTGATCTCCCCCTGTGGTGGAGATTAGCCAATCTCAAACAATCCCGCCTGAACCGCCCACAACCGCCGGCCGTTCCGCCGCGACCTTCGCCCGGTAGCCCGCCGCGCGATATGCGGCGACTGGATCGATGGCGCCGCCTGTGTTCAGCCGCGCCATGGCAAGGATCGGCTCGACATCGGTGCGGTAGGCAGCTTTCAGCGTCTGCGTCGCCATCAGCGCATCATTGCCGTCTTGGAAACCCTCGAGCGCCTTGCGGTCGACCAGCAGCGCCTGCGCATAGGCGCGCTGCACCTCGACCGCCGACAGCATCAGGCTTTCGATCGGATCGGTGACGTTGTGGCTCTGGTCGAGCATGTGGGCGGGATCGAAACCCTCGGCGCCGGACAGCTCGGCATCGACCAGTTCGTTGAAGACCAGGAACAGCCGATAGGGATCGATCGAGCCGGCATCGAGATCGTCGTCGCCATATTTGGAATCGTTGAAGTGGAAGCCGCCGAGTTTCTTGAACTGGATCAGCCGCGACACGATCATCTCGATGTTGACGTTGGGCGCATGGTGGCCGAGGTCGACCAGGCAGTAGGCCTTGTCGCCCAGCTCCTTGGATATGAGGTAGTTGGTGCCCCAGTCCTGCACGACCGTGGAGTAGAAAGCCGGCTCGTACATTTTGTGTTCGGTGAACAGTTTCCAGTCGGCGGGCAGTCCGGCATAGATCTCCTTCATCGCGTCGAGATAGCGCTCGAAGGCTTTGGCGAAATTGACCTGGCCGGGGAAATTCGAGCCGTCGCCGATCCACACTGTTAGCGCCCTGGACCCCAGCGTCTTGCCGATCTCGATGCATTCCAGATTGTGCTCGACCGCCTGGCGGCGCGTGCCGGCATCGGCATGCGACAGCGACCCGAACTTGTAGGACAGTTTTTGGTCCCTGGCATCCGAGAAGGTGTTGGAATTCATGGCGTCGAAGCCGAGGCCGAAGCGCGAGGCCGCCTGCTTCAGCCGGTTCGGATCGGCCTTGTCCCACGGTATATGCAGCGAGACGGTCGGCGTCGCCTGTGTCAGTTGGCTGATGACGGCGCAGTCCTCGATCTTGTCGAAAATGTCGCGCGGCTCGCCGGCGCCGGGAAAGCGGGCAAACCGCGTGCCGCCAGTGCCGACGCCCCAGGACGGAATGGCGACGGCGAATTTCTCGACCTTGTCGCGGATGGCATCGATGGCGATGCCGCGGCGGTCGAGGCGTTCGCCGAGCGACGCGTAGTCGCGCTCGAGGTCGGGTTTGCGCTGGGCGTTGTGGCTGGAGACGAGATCGGCGGCGATGATGGTTTCGGACAAGTGCTATTCCTCCCAATGCGTTCAGTCAGCGCTGCCCTTCATCCGGCCCTTCGGGCCACCTTCTCCCCGTATAGTGACGGGGAGAAGAGAAGCGCTCCGCCCTTAACTCAGCGCGTAAAGCTCTGCGCGTTGCCGGCGTCGACGTTGATGATGTTGCCGGTGGATTTGGCCGACATGTCGGACGCCAGGAAATAGATCGCTTCGGCGATGTCTTCGGGAAACACCGAGCGCTTCAGCATCGAGCGCGAGCGGTAGTGTTCTTCCAGATCGTCGGTCGACATCTTGTAGGCGGCGGCGCGCTGTTCCTTCCACTCGCCGGTCCAGATCTTCGAACCGCGCAGCACGGCGTCCGGATTGACGACGTTGACCCGGATCTGGGCTTCCGCGCCTTCCAGCGCCAGGCAGCGGGCGAGATGGATTTCGGCCGCCTTGGCGGTGCAATAGGCGGCGGCATTGGGTGACGCGGCAAGACCGTTCTTGGAGGCGACGAAGACGACATTGCCGCCGATCTTCTGGGCCCGGAACAGCCGGAAGGCTTCGCGCGAGACCAGGAAATAGCCGGTCGACAATATGTCCATGTTCTTGTTCCACAGCGCCAGCGTCGTCTCCTCGATCGGCGCCGAGGAGGCGAGGCCTGCGTTGGAGACGAGAATATCAATGCCGCCGAACTCGACGGCTGTCTGGGCGAAGCCGGAAATCACCTGCTCCTCCGCGGTGACGTTGATCAGCACCGGCCGGACGAAGTCCTTGCCATAGGCTTTCGCCAGTTCGTCGTTGGCGTTGGCAAGTGCGGTCTCGTCGATATCGGCCAGCACGACGCAGGCGCCTTCGCGCAGCAGGCGATTGGCGGTGGCGCGGCCGATGCCGCCGGCGCCGCCGGTGACCAGCGCGATTTGGCCGGCGAGCGACTTCGGCTTCGGCATGCGCTGCAGCTTCAAATCCTCGAGCAGCCAGTATTCGATGTCGAAGGCCTCCTGCGCCGGCAGGCCGACATAGGACGAAACGGTCGAGGCCCCGCGCATGACATTGATGGCGTTGACGTAGAATTCGCCAGAGATGCGGGCGGTGGCCTTGTCGCCGGCGAAGGTGAACATGCCGACGCCGGGCATCAGGTAGACCACGGCGTTGGGGTCACGGATCGGGGGCGAGTCCGGATGCTTGCAGCTGTCGTAATAGGCCTGGTAGCCGACACGGTACTCAGCAATATCGTCGGCGAGTCGGGCGATAACGGCTTCGACGTCGGGCTTCGCTGGGTCGAACTCGATAACCAGCGGGCGAATTTTTGTGCGCAGGAAATGATCCGGGCATGAAGTGCCGAGCGCCGCCAGCGGGCGCAAATCCCTGGAGTTGACGAATTCGAGCACGGCGGCGGAATCGTCGAAATGGCCGAGCTTGTGGCTCTTCTCCGAAATCAGGCCGCGAATCCTCGGCATCAGTCTCGCCGCGATGGCGCGGCGCTCAGCGGCGTCGAGCGATTTGACGACTTCGCCGCCGAAGATGGCGAGACCCTCGGAGCGGCGCTCGAACCACTCGATCGCCTGGTTGATGACCGAGATCGTCGTCTCATAGCACTCCTTGGGTGTGTCGCCCCAGGTGAACAGGCCGTGGCTTTCGAGGATGACGCCCTTGGCCTCGGGGTGTTCGACGCAGAATTTCTCCAGCCACAGGCCAAGTTCGAAGCCCGGCCGCTTCCACGGCAGCCAGCCGATGGCGTCACCGAAGATCTCCTTGGTCAACGCCTTGGAACCCTTGGCCGCGGCAATCGCGATAATGGCATCGGGATGCATGTGATCGACGAACGGCTTCGGCACATAGGCGTGCAGCGGCGTGTCGATCGAGGCCGCGCGCGGGTTGAGATTGAAGGTGCAGTGGGGAAGATAGCCCACCATCTCGTCCTCATGCGCGACGCCGCGATAAAGGCCTTTCAGCGCCTGCAGTTTGTCCATGTAAAGCGTGGCGAAACCGTCCAGCTTGATCGAGGCGCTGTCGCCGCCCGAGCCCTTGACCCATAGCACTTCGACTTCGGCGCCGGAGAGCGGGTCCTTCTGCCGGATCTTGGACGAGGTGTTGCCGCCGCCATAATTGGTGACACGCTTGTCGGAGCCGAGCGTGTTGGAGCGATAGACCAGAAGCTCAGGCTCGCTCAGCCCCTTGGCTTTAGCATCGTCCCAAAGGTTGGCAAGGCGCGAGCCGGAGCGCTTGTCGAGCATGATTATCCTCCCTGGGACGCAAAAGGCGCGGTCCATTTTGCCGGAAATGTCTACGCAAGCATCTCGGTTGTCAATCATAAACGATCAAGATCGATCATATTGCACTGCACAATGAAATTATATGAGCGGAAATGATTGACACTGGTGGTTTTCTAGTGCCTCATGACCATGCAGGGAGGAACCATGCACGAAAAAGAGCGCCACAGGATCATTCTGTCCGCCGTCCAGGAAAAGCCTGTGGTGACGGTGCAGGAGATGGTCGACCTGACGGACTCCTCCGAGGCGACGATCCGGCGCGATATCGCGGCTCTTCATGTGCAAAAGCGCCTGCGTCGCGTGCGTGGCGGCGCCGAGGCGATCTCGCCACCGCAGTTCATCGGCCTCGCCGGCCGGCCCTTTTCCGTCAACGAAACGCTTAACGCTTCGCAGAAGCGCGCGATTGCGCGCGAAGCGGTGGAGCTGTGCAAGGACGGCGAACCGATCATCATCAATGGCGGCACCACCACCTTCCAGATGGTGCATTTCCTGACCGGACGCCGCATGCCGATCTTCACCAATTCGTTCCCCATCGCCGAGCACCTGCTCAAGCATTCGAAGAACACCGTCATGCTGTCGGGCGGCACCATCTACCGCGAGCAGAACATCATCCTCTCGCCCTTCGACAATGACGTGACGCGTAATTTCTACGCGCGCCGCATGTTCATGGGCGCTCAAGGGCTCGGGCCGCTTGGCCTGATGGAAGGCGACCCGCTGCTGATCCAGGCGGAGCAGAAACTGATCGACCAGGCCGACGAACTGGTGGTGCTGGTCGACTCATCGAAATTCCGCCAGCGCTCGAGCCTGATCCTGTGCGGGCTCAAGCGCATCGCCACCGTCATCACCGATGACGGCATCGAGGATCGCGAAGCCAACATGCTGGAGGCCGCGGGTGTGACGCTGATCGTCGCCCGCAAGTCGGCAAAGGAAGAATCCTCGCTGCAGGCCTGAGGCCAACCGCAGCGACGATGGAATGCAACGCTCAAGGGAGGAAATACGATGAGCTTTCTGAAGAAATTGATGGTGACGGCCGCGTTCTCGGCCGCCATGTTCGTGAATGCCGCCTATGCCGAGAACGTCAAGATCGCGCTGGTGGTGAAGTCGCTCGGCAACGGCTTCTTCGACGCCGCCAACAAGGGCGCCGAAGAGGCGGCCAAGGAACTCGGCGATGTCGACATCATCTACACCGGCCCGACCAAGGCGACCGCCGAAGCGCAGATCGAAGTGGTCAATTCGCTGATCGCGCAGAAGGTCAACGCCATTGCGATTTCGGCCAATGACGCCGACGCGCTGGTGCCGGTGCTGAAGAAGGCCATGGAGCGCGGCATCACCGTCATCTCGTGGGATTCGGGCGTCGCCAAGGAAGGCCGCCAGCTGCATCTCAACCCGTCCGACACCGGCCTGATCGGCGAGACCATCATCAAGCTGGCCGCCGACTATCTGCCGGAAGGCGGCGAAGTCGCCATTCTGTCGGCTTCGTCGACCGCGACCAACCAGAACGCCTGGATCGACGCGGCCAAGAAGATCCTGCCGGAGAAATTCCCCAAGATCAAACTCGTCGCCACCGTCTACGGCGATGACGATTCGGCCAAGAGCACCGACGAAGCCAAGGGCCTGCTGAAATCCTATCCGAACCTCAAGGCGATCATCGCGCCGACCACCGTCGGCGTCGTTGCCGCTGCCCAGGTCGTCACCGACGCGAACCTGATCGGCAAGGTCAATGTCACGGGTCTGGCGCTGCCGTCGGAGTTCAAGAAGTTCATCGACAACGGTTCCAGCCAGGCGGTTGCCCTCTGGAATCCGATCGACCTCGGCTATTCCGCCGTCTACCTCGCTCATGATCTGGCGGTGAAGAAGGAAGAGGCAAAGCCGGGCGCAACGCTGTCGATCGGCCGCGTCGGCAAGGTCACGCTCGATGACAGCAACTCGGCTGCGATGGCTCCGCCCTTCCAGTTCGACAAGTCCAACATCGAAAAGTTCTCCAAGATCTATTGATCTCGGACGTCTCGGACCAAGCGCGGCGGGACCAAAATCCCGCCGCGACTTTAAACGGACCTTGTTTCAGGGCTTGATACGGATATGGACACGACAGCCCAGCACGGCATTGCGAAGGAGGAGCCCACGGGTCCTGCCCCGCGCCTGACGCTGTCCGGCGTCTCCAAAAGCTTTCCCGGCGTGCGCGCGCTGCACAATGTCAGCCTGTCGCTTTACCCCGGCCAGGTTACGGCGCTGATCGGTGAAAACGGTGCCGGCAAGTCGACGCTGGTCAAGATCATGACCGGCATCTACCAGCCCGACGCCGGCACGATCAGCATTGACGGCCAGGCCGTCACCCTGCCCAGCGCGCATGCCGCCTTCGGCCACGGCGTCACCGCCATTCATCAGGAAACCGTGCTGTTCGACGATCTGAGCGTCGCCGAAAACATTTTTCTCGGCCATGCGCCGCGCACGCGGCTAGGCACCATCGACTGGCGCACCATGCGAAAACACGCGCGCGAAGTGCTCGACACCATGCATGCCGGCCATATCAACGCCGATGCGCGGCTGAAAGACCTCGGCATCGCCAACAAGCATCTGGTAGCGGTTGCTCGCGCGATGTCGATCGATGCGCAGATCGTCATCATGGATGAGCCGACCGCAGCCCTTTCGATGAAGGAGATCGAGGAGCTTTTCCTGCTGATCGAATTCCTCAAGGAGGAAGGCAAGGCGATCCTGTTCATCAGCCACAAGTTCGACGAGATCTATCGGATCGCCGATCGCTACACCGTGTTCCGCGACGGCGAGATGGTTGGCGAGGGCCTTATCAAGGATACCGGCCAGAGCCAGATCGTGCGCATGATGGTCGGCCGCTCGGTCGATCACATCTTTCCGCAACGCAAGGCCGAGATCGGCGCGCCGGTGCTGTCGGTCGCTGGCCTTTCGCACCCGACCGAATTCAACGACATCGGCTTCGAACTGCACAAGGGCGAGATCCTCGGTTTCTACGGCCTTGTCGGCGCCGGGCGGTCAGAGGTGATGCAGGCGATATCGGGCATCACCCGCATATCGGGTGGAACGATCACGCTGGAAGGCAAGACGATCACGCCGAAATCGGCGGCGGATTCCATCGAAGCCGGCATCGTCTATGTGCCGGAAGAGCGCGGCAAGCTGGGCGTGGTGATCGGCCTGCCGATCTTCCAGAATGTCTCGCTGCCTTCGCTGAAGCGCACCTCCAAATCCGGCCTGCTGCGATTGTCGGAAGAATTCGCGCTCGCCCGCTCCTACACCGAGCGGCTTGACCTCAGGGCCTCCTCGCTCAGCCAGGATGTCGGCACGCTGTCGGGCGGCAACCAACAGAAGATCGTCATCGCCAAATGGCTGGCGACGGCGCCCAAGGTGATCATCCTGGATGAGCCGACCAAGGGCATCGACATCGGCTCCAAGGCCGCCGTCCACGGCTTCATGGCCGAGCTCGTCGCGCAGGGCCTGTCGGTGATCATGGTGTCGTCGGAACTGCCGGAGATTCTGGGCATGTCCGACCGCGTCGTCGTCATGCGCGAAGGGCTGGTTGCGGCGGTCTACGATAATAAGGGGCTGGACGCCGAAACGCTGGTCCGGACGGCAGCGGGGATCGCGGCATGAAGGCTCTCCTGAAATTCCGCGAGATCTGGCTGGCAGCGGCGATCGTCGCTTTGATTGCTCTGATCTCGACGCGCTTCCCGGCCTTTGCCGACCCCGGCAATCTCGCCCAGGTGTTCAACGACACCTCGATCCTGATGATCCTGGCGCTGGGACAGATGGTCGTCATCCTGACCCGCTCGATCGACCTGTCGATGGCCTCCAACCTGTGCTTCACCGGCATGGTGGTGGCGATGCTGAACGCCGCGCATCCGGCGATCCCGATCCCGCTGCTGATCGTCATTGCGCTGGCCGTCGGACTGGTGCTCGGCGCCATCAACGGCCTGCTGGTGTGGCGGCTGAACATCCCTTCGATCGTGGTGACATTGGGCACGCTCACCATCTATCGCGGCGCCACCTTCGTCCTGTCCGGCGGCGCATGGGTCAATGCCGACAAGATGAGCCCTGAGTTCATCGGCTTCCAGCGCGCAGCTTTCCTGGGCATTCCGGTTCTGTCCTGGATCGCCATACTGGTCATCGCGCTGTTCTTCGTGGTGATGACGCGAACCGCGCTTGGCCGTTCGATCTATGCCATCGGCGTCAACCCGACGGCGTCGGTCTATGCCGGCATCGATGTCGGCCGAACCAAATTCATCGTCTTCTGCATTTCCGGCATGATCGGCGGGCTCGCCGGTTATCTCTGGATTTCTCGTTATGTCATCGCCTCGGTCGAGGTCGCCAACGGCTATGAACTCAACATCATCGCCGCCTGCGTCATCGGCGGCATTTCGATTGCCGGCGGCATCGGCTCGGTCGGGGGCGCGGTGTTAGGGGCGCTGTTCCTCGGCATCATTTCCAACGCGCTGCCCGTCATCAACATCTCGCCCTTCTGGCAGATGGCGATTTCAGGCAGCGCCATCATCCTGGCCGTCGTGCTCAACGCGCGTGGCGAACGTCAGCAGGGGCGGATTATCCTGAGGAAAGCGGAAGCGGCATGACCGACACCCCCGCCCCGCGCCACATTCCCGACCGGCTCGACAAGCCGCTCTCCTCGGCGATCTTTTCCTGGGAGGCGCTGCTGGTCGTCGTGGCGGTCGCCATCTTCGCCATCAACAGTTTCGCCTCGCCCTATTTCCTCGACGCCTACTCCCTGTCGGATCTGACTTTCAATTTCACCGAGAAAGGCCTGATCGCCTTCGCGATGGCGCTGCTGATCATTTCGGGCGAGATCGACCTGTCGGTCGCCGCCATCATAGCGCTCGCCTCGACCATGATGGGCATGGCTGTGCAGGCCGGCGCCGACACGCCGGTGCTGGTGGCTATCGGCATCGTCGTCGGGCTCGGTTGCGGCGCCTTCAACGGGCTCCTGGTGACAAGGCTCGGCCTGCCCTCCATCGTCGTCACCATCGGCACGATGAGCCTGTTTCGCGGCATCGCCTTCATCATCCTGGGCGATCAGGCCTACAAAGGCTATCCCGAGAGTTTTGCTTTCTTGGGCCAGGGTTACGTCTGGTGGGTGGTGTCGTTCGAACTGGTGCTCTTCCTCCTCGCGGCCGTCGCCTACTGGTTCCTGCTGCATCGCACCAGCTTCGGCCGCCGTGTCTTTGCCATCGGCAACAATCCGGTCGCGGCACAGTTTTCCGGCGTTCGCGTCGGCCGCATCAAATTCATCCTGTTTTGCATGACCGGACTGATGGCGGGCATCGCCTCGGTGCTGATCACCTCGCGGCTCGGCTCGACGCGGCCGTCCATCGCGCAGGGCTACGAGCTTGAGGTCATCACCATGGTGGTGCTGGGCGGCGTCAGCATTCTGGGCGGCTCCGGCAGCATTGTTGGCGTCGTGCTCGCCGCCTTTATCATGGGGCTGGTGACCTTCGGCCTCGGCCTGCTCAACGTGCCCGGCATCGTCATGTCGATCTTCATCGGCCTGCTCTTGATCTTCGTCATCGCGCTGCCGATCGTCTGGCGACAGCTGCGTGGTAACAGCTGATGCCTGAGAAATACGCCTTCAAGATGCAGCTCAAACCCGGCATGAAAGCCGAGTACAAAAAGCGCCACGATGAGATCTGGCCGTCGCTGGTGGCGCTGCTGAGAGAGGCCGGCGTCGCCGATTATTCGATCCATCTCGATGAAGACACCAACATCCTGTTCGGCGTGCTGTGGCGGCGGGACGACCATGGCATGGCCGACCTGCCGAAGCATCCGGTGATGCAGCGCTGGTGGGCGCACATGGCCGACATCATGGAGACCAGGCCGGACAACCAACCGGTGGCCATCCCCCTGGAAACAATGTTCCATATGGCATGAGTGCGCTGCGCCACATCGCCGTCATCGACATCGGCAAGACCAACGCCAAGGTGGCGCTGGTCGATCTCGTCACGCTGAGCGAGGTGGGGTTGCGCCGCATGGCGAACGCGCCGCTGCGACAAGCGCCCTATCCGCATCACGATGTCGAGGCGCTGTGGACGTTTATCCTCAACAGCCTTGCCAGCCTCGACCGCGAACAGCGTATCGACGCGATTTCGATCACCACGCATGGTGCGACCGGCGTGCTGGTCGACGCCGCGGGCGAACTGGTGCTGCCTGTCCTCGACTATGAGTTCGACGGCCCCGACAGGCTGGCTACAGAGTATAGTGCGATCCGTCCGCCCTTCATTGAGACCGGGACGCCGCGCCTGCCGCTCGGCCTCAATCTCGGTGCGCAATTCTTCTGGCTTGAGAAGCGTTTTCCCAGCGAATTCGCCAGGGCCGCCGCGATGCTGATGTATCCGCAATACTGGGCGCTGCGCCTGACCGGCGTTGCCGCCAACGAGGTGACCTCGCTCGGCTGCCACACCGATCTGTGGAGCCCTTGGGAGGCGGACTTTTCCTCGATGGTCGACAGGCTGGATTGGCGCAGGCTGATGGCATCGGTGCGGCCGGCCAGGGACCAGCTCGGCCCGATCCTGCCGGCGCTTGCCGCGCGCACCGGGCTCGATCCGCAGACCCCGGTTTTCTGCGGACTGCACGATTCCAACGCCTCCCTATTGCCGCATCTTCTGTCCGACGAGCCGCCCTTCTCGGTCGTCTCGACCGGCACCTGGGTGGTATCGATGGCGGTCGGCGGCAGAGAGATTGCGCTCGATGCTGCGCGCGACACGCTGGTCAATGTCAGCGCGCTTGGCGCTCCCGTCCCCTCGGCGCGGTTCATGGGTGGCCGCGAGTTTTCCCAGCTGACCAAGGACAAGCCGCAGGACTGCAGCGGCAGCGAGGTGCTGGCCGTTCTGACAAAAAAGATGCTGCTTTTGCCTTCTACCCAGCAGGGATCAGGTCCGTTCCCGCACCATGCCGCGGCATGGCTTGGTGCCGAGGGCATCAGCAAAGGCGAGCGGTTCGCCGCCATTTCCTTCTATCTGGCACTGATGACGGCGACCTGCCTCGAGCTGATCGGCGCCGACGGCCCGACCACCGTGGAAGGACCGTTTGCTCGCAACCGGCTCTTTGTCGGCATGCTGGCGGCAGCGACCGCGCGCATCGTCATCGCCTCCGAGGCGGCCACCGGCACCAGCATCGGCGCGGCACTGCTCGCATCCGATCAGCCAGTGACGCACGGCAAGGGCGAAAGAATTGAGCCGCAGACCGACCCGGTCTGGGCGGCCTATGTCACCGCGTGGCGCGCGGCAGTCGACGCGCAAGGCTGATCACAAAATCCGCTTCCCAAAGGCCGACATGACGAAGTTGACGGCGTCGGCGCCGATCCGCGGCTCCAGACCGGCGGTCAGCCCGGAAACATCCATCGACAGCAGACCGCCGGACAGCGAGATCGCCTCCATTGCCTGATGCGTCTCGCGCACCGTCAGCCCGCCCGAGCCCGCAGCCCAGCCGGTAAATTCGGTCGCCGTCGGCGAATAGCTGACGTGAAAGCCCTGCGTGCCCGACGTCGCGATGCGGATCGCCTCATGCATGAGGTCGCGCATGCCCATGGCGTCGATGTCGGTCATGGTGAAGGCCGAGACACGCGAATCCTTGAGCACCCTTGCCTCCGCCGGATCGGCATGGCGCAGGCCGACGATGACGACATTTTCCGGCGACAGCTGCGGCTGCAGCGCGCCGGGCTTGTGATCGAGACCGAGCGCGCGGGCCAGCACCGAGACTTCAGGCATGTCTTCGGCCTCCTCGTCCTCGGGCATCAGGGCGGCGAGGGAATCGATCCAGATCAGGCCGAAGGAATGCGTGGCGCGCGCCGTTGCGGTCAGCGCCTTGTGGGCGATACGGCGATCTGCGCCGGCGGCGAGACGGACGAGGCCCGAGGGCGGCCGCTCGACGTCGGCGAGTTCGACCACGTCGAAATTCATTGCCTCCAGCCGCGCGCCGGTTCCCTCGCGGGCGATAATCCCGCCGGCTTCCGGTTCGGCCGAGATCGACACCATCTTGCGGCCGGAGAAATCCGCGACGTCGTGCATCGGCGCCTTCTCGACATATTCCGAGGTCATCGCCAGAAGCATGGCGCCATAATTCATGCGGAAGGCGACACGGTCGCCGACGGTAGGCCGAGGATCGGCATCCTGCACATCGAGCAGCAGATGGTCGCTGGAAGCGCCGAGCACCCTCACCCCTTGGCGATCGGCGTCAGCCCTTCGACCAGCACGTCCTCGCGGCCTATATTGGCGATGGCGCGCAGCCGGTCGCCCTCGTCGGCGAAGACCGGCTGGTTGCCGAAGGCGTCGTAGCCGGATGTGCCGATCGGCCGCGAAGGCTTGAGTTTGACCTCGATGATGTCGCTGGTCAGCCGGCAGGCATCGGGTTCGAGTTCGGGCCACGGCACGTCGCGAAAGGTTTCGACACCGCCTTGCAGGATCGCCTCGCCCACGCGCAGATTGTTGATGCCGGGCGGCAGCTTGCCTTCGAGCAGCAGCGTCAGCGATGACGAGGCGCCGCCGGAAATGAAGTCGAGGCTTTTGCCGGACAGGCGCTCGGTTTTGTAGGCATGGGCGACGAGTTGGCCAAGGTTCTCCGGCGTCGGCATTATGGCGCCGAAGCAGCCGAGATTGGTGCCGATGCCGGCGATGCGCACGCCCTTGAATTGTAGGATCTGCTCGACGGTGGGGATCAGGTCGCTTGGCCAGATGCCTTCGCGGAGATCGCCGAGATCGATCATCAGCATGATATCGTGGACGCGGCCCATGCGCTCGGCAATGCGCGATATCTCGCGGATGGTGGTCAGTTCCGACTGCAGGCTGATGTCGACGGTGCGCACGACCTCCTCTACGCGCGCCATGGGCGGGCTGCGCAGCAGCATGACCGGCGCATTGATGCCGCTGTCGCGCAGCCGGCGGATGTTTTCGAAGCGCGATTCCGCGATGCCGGCAACACCGCCGCGCAGCATGGCCCGCGCCACTTGCGGCATGCCGCATGTGCCCTTCGTAACTCCGAACACCTTGATGCCGGACAGCGCGCAGCGCTCGACGATGGTGCGGGCGTTGCGCTCGATGCGGCCAAGGTCGATAGCGACTTGCGGTCCCGACATTTCGTCACTCAGGGTTTGTAGAATCTGTCAGCCAGATGCATCTTCCAGATCGTCGTACGATATTTGTCTAACTTTGCGCAGTGACGGCCTCAATGTTGGAAACCAGAGCAATTGTATGTGGGCACGTCTTTCGATCGGAGAGGCCGGTGACGCTGGTCGTTCATCATTTCGATGGTGAGTGGCAACTGACCTGCGGCGAACATGATCATCCCGCGGACTGTGGAGATTTCGAAGTTATCGGTCTCGGCCATTTGACCTCCAGGCAGGAAAACTTGGCACAGATTGGCCAGCTTGAGCGCGGATGGCTTGCCGAATGGGTGCACGGCGAATGGACTCGATGCCAACACGACGACTAGAGCTCCCTCAGTTCCCGTAGACCAGCCCTTGCGGGTCGATCTCCGGCTTGCGGCCGGCGACGAGGTCGGCCAGGAACTTGCCCGAGCCGCAGGCCATGGTCCAGCCGACATGGCCGTGGCCGGTGTCGAGGTAAAGGTTCTTGTATTTCGCCTTGCCGATGACCGGCACCGAGTTGGGCATCATCGGCCGCAGACCTGCCCACAACAGCGCCTTCTTCTCGTCGAAAGCGCCAGGGAAAAGGTCTTTGCCGGTGCTCAGCATAGACTTGCAGTCGCTGGGCTTGAAGCTGCGGTCGAAGCCGGTGAACTCGGCTGTCGAGGACATGCGCAGGCGGTTTCCGAGCCTGGAGTAACCAACCAGCCGGTCCTCGTCGGCGCCGCCCATGGTCGGTCCCTTGCTCTCGTCCTCCAGCGGGATGGTCGCGCTATAGCCTTTAACCGGATAGACGGGCAGGTCGATACCGTAGCGGCGGCCGATCAGGCCGCTCTCGGGGCCCATGGCGATGACGACGGCGTCGCCCGTCACCGGGCCGGCCGACGTCATGACCGCACGCACCCAGTCGCCCTCTATGTCGAGCCCCTCGACCGTGGTGTCGAACAGGAATCTGACGCCGAGCTTTTCGGCGGCATAGGCGGCCAGCCCATCGACGAATATCCTGGAATCCCCGGTCTGGTCGATTGGCGAATAAACGCCGCCGGCGATCTTTACCTTCACTCCGGCGAGCCCGGGCTCAAGTTCGACCAGCCGGTCGCGGCCGACGATCTCGATCGGTAGGCCATGCTTTGCCAGAAACTGGTAGTTGTCGGTGCCGGTGTCGAGACTGTGCTGCGAGCGGAAGAAATAAAGAATGCCCTTCTTGCGCTCGTCATAGTGGATGCCGGTGGCGTCGGAGAGCGCGTTGATGCAGTCGCGCGAATAGAGCGCCAGGCGCAGTTTGACCTGGCTGTTGGCGCGCAGGCGCTCCACCGTGCACTGGCGCAGGAAGCGCAGGCTCCAGGCGAGGAAATAGGGGTCGAAGCGCAGCCTGACCTTGATGCCGAGATCATGGTTCCAGAGAGCGCGCAGGAAGGTCTTCAGCGCCGCCGGCGAGGCCCAGGCGGTGGCGTCGCCCGGCGACACCAGACCGGCATTGGACTGGCTGGTGCCGCGCGCCGGCGCCGGATGGCGCTCGATCACGGTGACCTCATGGCCGTCGGCGGCCAGATAATAGGCGGCCGCGGTACCGACAACGCCGGCTCCAAGCACCGTTATCTTCATGCCACCCCCTCTTCGCGGCACAGCGCCTCCACGCCGCACCGCCATTGCTTCAATAGCGCTTCGCCGCGCGCCTTGCGAGCCCTCGGAAGTGCCCGGCTCAGCCCCGCGCGGAGTTCTTGCCGGTGAGGATACGCTCCCAGGCGAGTGCATCGGCGACGATCTGGTCGAGGTCGTCGCGTTGCGGGGTCCAGCCGAGTTCGGCGCGTGCAAGGTCCGAATTGGCAACCACGGCGGCGGCGTCGCCGGGGCGCCGGTCGCCCATCTTGACCTCGAAATCCCGGCCGAAGGCGCGCCGCACGCTGTCGATGACCTCGAGCACCGAATAGCCGTGGCTGTAGCCGCAATTGGCGACGAGGCTGCCGCCGCCGGCGCGCAGGCGCTGCAGCGCCAGCCGGTGGGCCGCAGCCAGGTCGCTGACATGGATATAATCGCGCATGCAGGTGCCGTCCGGCGTCGGATAATCGGTGCCGAACACCTGCATGAAGGGGCGTTTGCCGAGCGCGGTCTCGCAGGCGACCTTGATCAGATGCGTGGCGCCAGGCGTCGACTGCCCCGTCCGGCCCCTGGGATCGGCGCCGGCGACGTTGAAGTAGCGCAGCGCCGTGTAGCGCAAGGGATGCGCAAGCGCTGCATCGCGCAGCATCCATTCGCTCATCAGCTTGGACAGGCCGTAGGGCGATTCCGGCGCCAGGCGGGCATCCTCACGCACCGGCTCCAGGCCGGCGCCGCCATAGACGGCGGCGGTCGAGGAGAAGATGAAATGCGGCACGCCCTCGCGCACGGCGGTTTCGATCAGCGTGCGGGTCTTGGAGGTGTTGTTCTCGTAATAGGCGAGCGGATCGGCAACCGATTCCGGCACCACGATGGAACCGGCGAAGTGGATGATCGCGTCGACCTTGTTATCCCGGATGATCTGGCCGACCAATTCCCTATCGGCGACATCGCCGACGACAAGCTTGGCTTCCGGCGCTACCGCCCATTCGAAGCCCGTGGAAAGGCGGTCGAGAACGACGACGCTCTCGCCGGCATCCAGCAGTTCCCAGACCATGTGGCTGCCGATATAGCCGGCGCCGCCCGTTACCAAAACTGTCATCCGCGTCCTCTTTTACTCATGATTTATCGGAAACTGTCTCAATCACCGCCTTACTGGAAAGCCTGCGGCAAGGCCATTAGAAACGCCTGAATGTTAAATCCGTAACAGTCTCACCGGCCTGTGGCATCGTACGGAAACAAAATTGATCCACATCAAGGGAATAGGCCACGATCTGGCATCGTTAGGAACAGGCTTGGGGCGTGGCATTTTGACCAAAACGGCCCGGTGGACGACGAATGGCCCAACGATTATGATCCCGCGCAAAACTGGGAAGGCGACATGAACTATCAGCGGTTCTTCGAGGAAGCGATCGACCAGCTCCACGCCGAGCGGCGCTACCGGGTTTTCGCCGATCTCGAGCGCATTGTCGGCAAGTTTCCGCGCGCCATCTGGCGTTCAAACGGCCGCGCCGAGGAAATCACCGTCTGGTGCTCCAACGACTATCTCGGCATGGGCCAGAACCCCGATGTCATTGCCGCGTTCCAGAATGCAGCCGGCAAGATGGGTTCGGGCGCCGGCGGCACCCGCAACATTTCCGGCACCTCGAACCCGCTCGTCGAGCTCGAGCTGGAACTGGCCGACCTGCACGACAAGGAAGCGGCGCTGGTCTTCACCTCCGGCTTCGTCTCCAACGAGGCTTCGATCTCGACCATTGCGCGGCTTTTGCCCAATTGCCTGATCATTTCGGACGAGTTGAACCATGCCTCGATGATCGAAGGCGTACGGCGCTCGGGCGCCGAAAAGAAGATTTTCCGCCACAACGACGTCGCGCATCTCGAAAGCCTGCTGCAGGTGGCGGGCCGCGAACGCGCCAAGCTGATCGTGTTCGAGAGCGTCTATTCGATGGATGGCGACATCGCGCCGATCAAGCAGATCGTCGAACTGGCCGAACGCTACAACGCCATGACCTATATTGACGAGGTCCATGCCGTCGGCATGTACGGACCGCGCGGCGGCGGCATCACCGAGCGCGAGGGGCTGGCCGACCGTATCGACATCATCGAAGGCACGCTGGCCAAGGCGTTCGGCACGCTGGGCGGCTATATCGCCGGCAACAGCGCCGTCATCGACGCGGTGCGCTCCTATGCTCCGGGCTTCATCTTCACCACGGCGCTGCCGCCGGCGATCGCCGCCGCCGCCACCACGTCCATCCGTCACCTCAAGCGCTCGCAAGCCGAGCGCGATGCGCAGCAACAGCAGGCATCGCGGACCAAGGAGGTTCTTTCTGCAGCCGGCCTGCCGGTGATGGAATCGCCGACGCATATCGTGCCGGTGCTGGTCGGTGACCCCGAACTCTGCAAGATGGCCAGCGACCGTCTGCTCGGCGTGCACGGCATCTACATCCAGCCGATCAACTATCCGACCGTGCCGCGCGGCACCGAGCGGCTGCGCATCACGCCGACGCCGTTCCATACCGATGCGCTGATTGCGGGACTTCAGGACGCGCTGGTCGAGACATGGGATGCGCTCGGCATTCCCTATGGCTCCGCAGGGCGGCCCACTGTCGCCAAGAGCGACCGGATTGTGCCGCTGCTTGTGCCGAAGTCGGGCGGCTGAAGCCGCCGCCCATTTATCTCAAACCGTCCTCATCCATCCCGCCAAGCGATGTGCCGCTTCCTCGAGCTGGTCGAGGCGGCGGTGGAAGCACAGGCGCAAAAACGCCTCTCCGCCAGGGCCGAAGGCGGTGCCCGGCGCCAGGCCGACATTGGCCTTGTCGACGATGTCGAAAGCGGCCCGGCGCGGATCGGTGATGCCGTCGACCGTGAAAAACAAATAGAACGCGCCTTGCGGCACGGTGAAGCGCGCTTTGCCGGTTGCGCCGAGAATATCGCAGACCAGGTCGCACGCCTTTCGCGCCCGCTCAACCTGTTCGACGATGAACGCATCACCGTGGTCCAGCGCCGCGACGGCGCCGCGCTGCATGAACTGGGCGACGCCTGAGGTCGAATACTGGATCAGGTTCTCGAACACCTGCTGCAGCTCGGGATGGGTCTTGATCCAGCCGACGCGCCAGCCGGTCATCGCCCAGTTCTTGGAAAAGGAGTTGACGAACAGGATGCGGTCTTCCGCGGTCGAAATGTCGAGGAAGGACGGCGCACGGCCGTGGCCGTAGTGGAACAGCGAATAGATCTCGTCGGCGATGATCCACAGGCCCTTTTGGCGGGCGAGATTCAGGATCGCCTGCAGCGTTTCCTTATCGGCCGTCCAGCCGGTGGGGTTCGATGGCGTGTTGACGAACAGCGCCTTGGTGCGCGGCGTCACCGCAGCTGCAATCTTGTCGACATCGCAGGACCAGCCATTGCCCGACTGGTCGAGCGTGACCGCAACCGGGGTAGCGCCGGAAATACCGGCGGCGGCGGCGAAATTCGGCCAGGCCGGGGAGAGATAGACCACCTCGTCGCCGCTGCCGGCGACCGCGGCTAATGCCAACTGAATGGCATGCATGCCGGAACCGGTGGCGATGAATTCCTCTTCGGCGAAGCTCTTGCCGAAATGCCTGGCATAGTAGCGAGAAAGCGCTTGCCTCAGCTCCGGAATGCCTTTCTGCCAAGTATAGAAGGTCTCGCCATTGGCGAGCCCCTTGGCGGCGGCTTCCGAAATGAAGGCAGGCGTCGGCAAATCGCCTTCACCGGCCCAGAGCGGGATCATGCCCTCGCGCGTACGGCCGTAATTGACGACGGCGACAATGCCGCTTTCGGGGGCGGCCACCGCTTCGCCGCGCAAGCTATCGATCAGGGTCATGGACAGATCCGTTTTGATGTCTGCTTTGATGCATGTCGTTATCCCAGAACCGCTGCACACTTCTGGGCGACATGCATTGGCGGATGGTCTTAGCAGATGCGGCAACAGAAAACCCCGGCCGCGAACGACCGGGGTTTTGGTCCAGAAATCTGGCCTTGTCTATTTCCTGGCGAGGAGATCGCGAATTTCGGTGAGCAGTGCGACGTCAGCCGGCGGCGGAGCCGCAGGTGCGGCCGGCTTCTCCCGCTCGAGCCGCTTGCGCATGTTGTTCACGGCCTTGACCATCAGGAAGATGATGAAAGCCAGGATGACGAAATTCAGCGCCACGGTGATAAAATTGCCGTAGGCGAACACCGCGCCTTCCTTACGCGCGTCGGCAAGATTGGTCGAATGCACTGTTGATGAGAGGCCTATGAAGTAGTTGGAAAAGTCGACGCCACCAAGTGCGCCGATGAAAGGCATGATGATGTCGTTGACAAGAGAATCGACGATCTTGCTGAAGGCCGCGCCGATGATGACGCCGACCGCAAGGTCCATCACATTTCCTTTGGAAATGAATTCCTGGAATTCTTTCAGCATTCGACCCTCCTTGTCATGACGGACCGCGCTGCCGCCGTCCCTCCGGCGTCGGCCCGTGCGCACCATAACAAAAACCTGCGGTTGCAACAGAAGCAAAAGCTGGAAAACACCGCTTTCTCCTTACCTTGGTTCACGGTTCGACAGGGCAGCGTCGCGACCATGCGCCGAAAGCCGCGATGGACTTGACCTTAGAGCTGTGATTGCCTCTGGGCAGGCCGGGGTGAAAGCTGGCCGAGGAGGATTTTCGGGCCGTGCAGGGCTGGTTCATCGTCATCATTGCAGTCGCCTATGTGACGCTGCTGTTCGCCATCGCTAGCCTTGGCGACCGGCGGTCGACGGCGTCGGGACCCGGCCACGCCCGGCCCTTCATGTATGCACTCAGCCTCGCCATCTACTGCACCTCCTGGACCTTTTTCGGCTCGGTCGGCCTGTCCTCCGAGCGCGGCCTCGAATTTCTCGGCATCTATACCGGCCCGGTGCTGGTGTTCGTGTTCGGCTTTCCGCTGCTCAATCGCATCGTGCGGCTGGCCAAGAGCGAGAAGATCACCTCGATCGCCGACTTCCTGGGCGCCCGCTATGGCAAGAGCTTTGCCGTCTCGGCGATCGCCACGCTGATCGCCACCATCGGCGCGGTGCCCTATATCGCACTGCAATTGAAGGCGATCTCCGGTTCGGTCGGCCTGATGGTCGAGCATTATACGGGATCGCCGCCCTCCTTCGATCCCTTCGTCAGCGACATCTCGCTGGTGGTGGCCATGCTCTTGGCGCTGTTTGCGGTGCTGTTCGGCACCCGCCATGCCGACGCCACCGAGCACCAGGACGGGCTGGTGCTGGCGGTGGCGGTCGAAACCGTGGTCAAGCTCGCCGCCTTCCTGGCGATCGGCCTGATGGTCACCTTCCTGATCTTCGGTGGCCCGGGCGACATGATCGACAAGCTGGCCGAAAACAGCCAGGTGCGGCAAGCCATGGGCTACAACACCTCGCTCGCCACCTGGCTGGTGCTGACTTGCCTGAGCGGCTTTGCCATTATCATGCTGCCGCGCCAGTTCTACGTCACCATCGTCGAGAACCGCGGCGAGGCCGAACTGCGCACCGCGACCTGGGTGTTTCCGCTCTATCTCGTGGCGATAAACCTGTTCGTGCTGCCGATCGCCTTCGCCGGCCTGGCGCTGGTCGGCGCCAAAACCACCAGTGACCTCTATGTGCTGGCGCTGCCCTTGTTCGGCGGCCATGACTTCCTCGCCATGGCCGCCTTCATCGGTGGGCTGTCGGCGGCGACCGCCATGGTGATCGTCGAAAGCGTGGCGCTGTCGATCATGATCTCCAACGACCTCGTCATCCCGCTGTTCGTGCGCCGCCTGCTCAAGACCACGACCTCTGAGAATGAGGATTGGTCGACGCTGATCCTCAACGTGCGGCGCGGCGCCATCTTCATCCTGTTGTTCATCGCCTTCCTCTACTACCGCGAAAGCACCAACTCGGCGCGGCTGTCGTCGATCGGCCTGATGTCGTTCGCGGCAATCGCCCAATTCGCGCCGGCGCTGATCGGCGGGCTGATCTGGCGCGGCGCCAATGGCCGCGGCGCGGCCCTTGGCATGGTCGCCGGCATCCTCGTCTGGGGCTATACGCTGCTTTTGCCGTCGCTCTCGGCAGCCGACGCGGACATCGTCGTGCAGGGGTTGTTCGGTTTCGAGGCGCTGCGGCCGCAGGCTCTGTTCGGCACCGTCGCCGAACCGTTGAACCACGGCGTGCTCTGGAGCCTGTCGGTCAACACGCTGTTCTTCGTGCTCGGCTCGCTGTCGCGCGCGTCAGTGCCGCTGGAGCGGATCCAGGCGTCGATCTTCGTGCCGCGCGAATCCGGCCCGATGCCCAGCCTGCGCCGCTTCCGCACCGCCATCACCGTCAACGTGCTGAAGGACACCATCTCGCGCTACCTCGGCGTCGAGCGCACCGAGCGCTCCTTCCAATCCTTCGAGAAAAGCAATGGCGTCTCGCTGCACGGCAATGAGCAGGCCAGCATGGATGTCATCCGCTTTTCCGAGCAGCTGCTGGCGAGCGCGGTCGGCTCGTCTTCGGCGCGGCTGATCCTGTCGCTGCTGTTTCGCCGCAACGACCGCGAGTCCAAGGACGCCTTTCGCCTGCTCGACGACGCCACCGAAGCGCTGCAGCACAATCGCGACCTGCTGCAGATCGCGCTCGACCAGATGGAGCAGGGCATCACCGTATTCGACCGCGATTTTCGTCTGATCTGCTGGAACAGACAATATCGCGCGCTGTTCGACCTGCCCGACGAGATGGGCCAGGTCGGCGTCTCGCTCGACCGCATCCTGCGCCACCTCGCCGAGCGCGGCGATATTCCGGCCGACCAGCGCGTGGCGATGCTCAACCGGCTGACCAGTTTCGTCAGCCCGTGGCAGATGGAGTTGAAGACCAGCGGCCGCATCCTCGAACTGCGCTCAAACCCGATGCCGGACGGCGGAATCGTCGCCACCTATGCCGACATATCAGGACGCGTCGAACAGGATTTGGCGCTGAAGCGGGCCAATGAATCGCTGGAGCAGCGGGTCAAGACGCGCACCATCGAACTGACTAGAGTCAACGAGGAGTTGACCCGGGTCAATGAGGAGCTGGCGCAGGCGCAGATGCTGGCCGAGGAGGCTAATCTGGGCAAGACGCGCTTCCTCGCCGCCGCCGGCCACGACATCCTGCAGCCTTTGAACGCCGCCCGTCTCTACTGCTCGTCGCTGATCGAAAAAGCCGGCAAGGGGCCGGCGGGCAAGGCTGCCGTCAACATCGAATCCTCGCTCGAATCGGTCGAGACGATCCTGGGCGCCGTGCTCGACATTTCGCGCCTCGACGCCGGCGCAATGAAGCCGGACGACAGCGCCTTCCGCCTGGACGGGCTGCTGCGCCAGATCGGCAATGATTTTCAGCCGCTCGCCGCCGAAAAGAAACTCGATCTGACGATCATAGCCTCGTCGCTCAGCGTGTTGACGGACCGCAACCTGCTGCGCCGGCTGATCCAGAATCTGGTCTCCAACGCCATCAAATACACCCCCCATGGCCGCATCCTGGTCGGCGTGCGACGGCGCGGCGAACTCGCCGAAATCCAGGTGATCGACACTGGCATCGGCATTGCCGGCGACAAGCTGAACACGGTCTTCAACGAGTTCACCCGGCTGGACGAAGGCGTGCGCGAGGCCGAAGGTCTCGGCCTTGGCCTGTCCATCGTCGACCGCATCGCGCGGGTGCTGCGGCTCGAGATCCAGATCTTTTCCAACCCGGGCAAGGGTACGCGCTTTTCCGTTATCCTGCCGGTTGCGGCGGTTGAGGCGCCGCGGCGCGAGGTCGAGCCGAAGGCGCCTGCCCGCACCGCGAATTCGCTGGCCGGCCTGCGCGTCATGTGCATCGACAACGACGCCCGCATCCTCGACGGCATGCGGCTTCTGCTCGAGGGCTGGGGCTGCAGCATCGGCACGTTTTCGGGTTCGGAGGATTTTGGCAGGGCCGATCGTCCCGACATCGTGCTTGCCGACTATCATCTCGATGGCAGAAGCGGCCTCGACATCATCGCCCGCCTGCGTGACATCCATGGTTCGGACCTGCCGGCCGTGCTGGTCACCGCCGACCGCTCCACCGAGGTCCGTGCCGCTGCCGCCGCCCTGGACGTGCCGGTGATCAACAAGCCGCTGAAGCCGGCCGTGCTGCGTTCCATGATGGCAAGGGTCAGGCCGCTGGCATCGGCGGCCGAGTAGGGTTCAATGCATGTCGCCCAGAAGTGTGCCCCGGTTCTGGGACCACGACATGCATCGAACAAGAGCTAAAGCGGGTCGCATGAATCCGTTCAGCGCGATGCGCTTTAGCCTGCTGGCTGCAACGGATCGCTGCCGATCTTGGACAGCTGGATCACCGCCTGGGTGCGGCTGTCGACGCCGAGCTTCTGCAGGATGGCCGAAACATGCGCCTTGACCGTCGCTTCGGAGACGCTGAGCTCGTAGGCGATCTGCTTGTTGAGCAGGCCTTCGGCCAGCATGCCGAGGACACGCGTCTGCTGCGGTGTCAGCGCCTGCAGCCGCTTGATCAGGTCGGATATTTCCGGGTCGCGCTCGACGCCGAGGTCGATGCCGACGGGGGCTGCGATATCGCCTACCAGCACCGATTGCACAGCGCTGCGGATTTCCTCCATGCTGGCCGATTTGGAGATGAAGCCGGATGCGCCGAGATCGAGCGCGCGCCGGATGGTCACCGGGTCGTCGTGGGCCGATACCACCACCAGCGGCACCGCCGGGTGGATGCCGCGCAACGCGATCAGACCGGACAGGCCGCTGGCGCCCGGCATCGACAGGTCGAGCAGCACCAGGTCGACATCCTCATTGGCCACGACCAGGGCCTTGGCGCTTTCGAAATCGCCGGCCTCGTGAATGGCGGCGACATCGCCGACGCCGGCAAGCGCCTCTTTCAAGGCGCCGCGGAACAGCGGATGGTCGTCGGCAATGACGAAGGTGTAACCCGACGGCAAATCTTCCTCCCAAATCCCTTATCGATTATCGGCTTTTACGGGACCGGACGATTATGCGGCGAAGCGCTTTGTTTCAAGCGGCAATGGCCGGACGGGGCATTTCCCCGCCGGGCAGTTCAGGTCTTTTGCGAGTTGAGTTTGGCGCCGTCGCCATTATCCTTGTCCATCTCCTTGACGATGCCCATGAAGCCGCGCAGCATGCGCTCCATATAGCTCATCGTCTTGTCGAAATCCTCTTCGCTCGGCAATTTCGATTCGAGACGGGCCGACAGCGAATTCTCCAACCTGGTGACGCGTTCGTCCATGGCCTTCATCGAGGACTGCAAACGATCGACCTCGTCCTGGAAGGCAGCGCGTTCGTCGGCCGCGATCTTGCAGACGAGCTGGCCGGAGCGCTCCTCGCAGATCGACATGGCGCCGGTCCGGGTGTCCATGCGGACATAGCCGTTGGCCGATTTTTCCAGCCGGTAGCGGTCGGTCTCTTCGGACCAGGCCGATGCCGCAACCAGCGAGACCAGTGCGGCGGGGATCAGTATGTGCTGCAGACGCATGTTCCATCCTCCACGAGCCAGTATGCGCAACCTATCACAGCTTTGCGCCGTAAATGCGGACGAGTTGCCCTTCCCCGCATGATCGGTTCGGATTATAGCGCAACCATGTCTCAGATTATCTACAAGATCGCGCCCGAAGCGCTTTGGCGCGAGGCCGAGAAAAACGGCCGTTTCACCGGCGCTCCGATCGATATCGCCGACGGCTTCATCCATTTCTCCACCGCTGATCAGGTCAGGGAGACGGCGGCGAAGCATTTCGCCGGCCAGATGGATTTGCTGCTGATCGCCATCGACGGGGCGCTGCTCGGTGACGCGCTGAAATACGAGGTCTCGCGGGGCGGCGCGCTGTTCCCGCATCTCTATGGCGTGCTCGATATGAGCGCCGTGCTGTGGGTGCGGCCACTGCCGCTCGGGGCCGACGGCGCCCATCAATTCCCGGCGCTGGAGGCCGAATGATCGTGTTCGATCGCATCGGCCAGAAACTGCTGTTCACCTTCGATCCGGAAACGGCGCATGGCATGTCGATCGCGGCGCTGCGATGCGGTCTGCCGGTCGGCGCGCGGACGGTGCGCGACGACAGGTTGAAGCTCAGCCTCTGTGGCATCGCCTTCCCCAATCCGCTCGGCATGGCCGCAGGCTATGACAAGAACGCCGAGGTGCCCGACGCGCTGCTTGGCCTCGGCTTCGGCTTTGCCGAAGTCGGCACCGTGACGCCGCTGCCGCAGGCCGGCAATCCGAAGCCGCGCATTTTCCGGCTGACTGAGGATGATGCGGTGATCAACCGCCTGGGCTTCAACAATGAGGGCCACGAGGCGGCGGAAAAACGCCTTGCCGCGCGCCAGGGACGCGGCGGCATTGTCGGCGTCAACATCGGCGCCAACAAGGACAGCGCCGATCGTGTCCGTGACTATGAGTTGGGCGTTTCCCGTTTTGCGAAATACGCCAGCTATCTCACCGTCAACATCTCGTCGCCCAACACGCCCGGCCTGCGCACCATGCAGGCGCGCGAACAGCTCGGCGAACTGTTGTCTCGGGTCATGTCGGTGCGTGCAGCAGCTTCGGCGCAGCCGCCCCTCTTCCTCAAGATTGCGCCCGATCTGGTCGAGGCCGAGCTTGAAGACATCGCCGCCGAGGTCAGCGAAAAGCAGATCGACGGGGTCATCGTCTCCAACACGACGCTGGCGCGGACCGGATTGCGTAGCACCACCAGCGAGACCGGAGGGCTCTCCGGCAAGCCGCTGTTCGAACGCTCGACGATCGTGCTGGCCAAGATGCGCAAACTGCTCGGGCCGGAGTGCGCCATCATCGGCGTCGGCGGTGTCGATTCTGCCGAGACGGCTCTGGAAAAAATCCGCGCCGGCGCCGATCTGGTGCAACTCTACACCGGCATGATCTATGCCGGCCCCGCGCTGCCAGGCCGCATTCTTTCAGGCATGGTGCGCTTTGCAGAAAAGGAAAGGCTGACGTCTTTGCGCGAACTGCGCGACAGCCGGCTCGATCAGTGGGCTGCCAAGGCGCTCTAAAAAGCCGTGCGCAGCCTGAGCCGCAGGATGGCCAGCAGGCTGAAGCCGCGCACCAGCAGGAAAACGTGCAGCGCCGCCCACAGGCCGCGATTGCCGAGAGACGGCGCCAAGCTGAACAATGCGGCGCTGAAGGCCAGGAACGACACCAGCATCATGTTGCGCATGTCGCGCGACCACGTGGCGCCGATGAAGACGCCGTCCATCTGGAAGGCCAGCACGCCGCTCAACGGTGTCAGTGCCGCCCACGGCAGATAGATGTCGGCAGCAGCACGAACGTCCTGCGACGTGGTGATCAAAGAAATCAGGCCGGCGCCGCCGAGCCAGAAGATCAGCGTCGCGGTTCCGGCGAGGCCGAACCCCCAGAACAAGGTCAGACGCACCGCCCGGCGGAACGCCGTCTCGGCGCGTGCGCCGATCGCGCGTCCCGCCAACTGCTCGGCGGCTGTGGCAAAACCGTCGAGGAAATAGCCGGCGACGAGAAAGAAGTTCATCAGCACGGCATTGGCGGCCAGCGTCAGCGTGCCGAACTGCGCGCCCTGGCGGGTGAACAGCGCGAAAGCGGCGAGCAGCGAGAACGAGCGGATCATGATATCGCGGTTGAGCGACAGCATGCGCAGGAAAGCGGGCATGTCGAGCAGGCGATGCCGCGGCAGGCGGGGTGCGGCCCGGAACCGCCAGACAACGATGGCGAGACCCAGCAGCATGGCCAGACATTCGCCGGTGACGGTCGCCCAGGCCACGCCGGCGACGCCCCAGCCAAGCTTCAGGCCGAGCAGGATGCAAAGCACGATGTTGATGCCGTTGAGCACCGCCTGCAGCATCAGCCCAAGCCCGCCCTCGCCGCGTCCAAGGACATAGCCGAGGATGGCGTAGTTGATCAGCGTGAAGGGGGCGGCGAGCATTCTGATGTGGATATAGACGCCCATCGCCTCGCCGACGCGCGCTTCGCCGCCGATGAATTTCTGGCCGGCGATGGCAATCAGCGGCGCAAGGACGACAAGCACGATGCCGGCGGCGACCGCGATCAGCACGGCGCGCCAGAACACCGCCTGCTCCTCCAGTTCGTCGCCGCGCCCAAACGCCTGGGCGACGAGGCCGGTGGTGCCGGAGCGCAGGAAATTGAAGGTGCTGAAGACCACGTCGAAGACCAGCGCCCCGGCCGCCAGGCCGCCGAGCAGGGCGGCATCGCCGAACTGCCCGACCACAGCCGTGTCGACGATGCCGAGCAGCGGCGTCGTCAGGTAGGCGAGCGTCATCGGCACGGCGATGGCGAGCACCGAACGGTTGGTGACGGCGAAGGGTCTCGCGTCGGCTGGGATTGCACCCGTGTCCAGGGGACTGCTGCCTTGCTGATTGCGGCTTGATCGAACAGCCGATGTGCCCCATTTTCCGGCCACCGCGCAATCACTCTTGCCGTGACGGCCAACCGAAATGTTCTTCTGGCGCGAGCCCGCCGGATCCGAGTACTGGTTTTAAGCAATTCCCAAGGGGAAGCGCTACGCGCTTCTCCCGGGAAAACCGCTGCCCACTTTTCCTGGAATTGCTTTAGCCATGCCTTTGCAGATCGTCCATCACCCCGACTACGATGCCGGCTTCGCGGTCAATCATCGCTTTCCGATGAGCAAGTATCCGTTGCTGATGCAGGCCTTGCATATCAGGGGCCTGATCCGCGCCGAGGCGCTGGCGATGCCCGAGCCGGCGCCGGCCTCCTGGCTGAAGCTTGCCCATGCGGCTGATTATGTCGACCAGGTCATCGCTTGTTCGGTGCCTGAGAAGATCGAGCGCGAGATCGGCTTTCCCGTGGTTCCGCGCGTTTCGCTCAGGGCGCAACTCGCCGCCGGCGGTACGGTGCTGGCAGCACGGCTGGCGCTTATCAACGGCATTGCCTGCAACAGCGCCGGCGGCAGCCATCATGCGCGGCGTGCGCAGGGCGCGGGCTTCTGCACTTTCAACGATGTCGCCGTCGCTTCGCTGGTGCTGCTGGCCGAAGGCGCGGTGCAAAACATCCTGATCATCGATCTCGATGTGCATCAGGGCGACGGCACGGCGGATATACTGAGAGACGAGCCACGCGCGTTCACCTTTTCCATGCATGGCGAGCGCAATTATCCGGTGCGCAAGATTGCCTCCGATCTCGACGTTGCCCTGCCGGACGGCACCGGCGATGGCGCCTATCTCGAACGGCTGGGTGTCCTCCTGCCGGAGCTCTCGGCCAAGGCGCACTGGGACATCGTCTTCTACAATGCCGGCGTCGACGTGCATGCCGAGGACCGGCTCGGCCGGCTATCGCTCAGCGATGACGGCGTGCGTGCCCGCGACGCCATGGTGATCGGTCATTTCCGCGCGCTGGGCATCCCGGTCTGCGGTGTCATCGGCGGCGGCTATTCGACCGATGTCGCAGCGCTGGCCGCGCGCCACGCCATCCTGTTCGAGGTGGCGTCGGACTTTGCCTGAGTGGCCTTCGGTTTGAGCACAATCTTTTCCGAAAACCGGTTGCCACTTTTCGGGATCATGCCTCCGCTTCACTTCCGGTAGTTCGCGAGCCTGAGCAGGATGAACACCGGCACGACGATCGCGGCGCCGAGCAGGATATAGCCCAAGAAGCGATAGACCGCGTTGAAGCCGAGGTTCCACAGATCGATGAAGAAACCCTGGATGCGGTAGAAGACGTCCATCGGCGTCCAGCCGAACGCATTCATGACCAGGCCGACGAGGAACGACACGACCAGCAGCTTGACGATCACCCTGACGGGCGAGTCACCGAGAAAGCGCGTCACTGTGGACAAGGGGCTGCCTCCAGATTGGTATGCCCGGATTCGGGGTACAAACCCACGAATACGCACTTGCTGCGCCCGCATCAAGGCAGGCGGACTGGCGCAATCGGTCGGGGTTTCCAACAGCCGTTTCCGAAGAGCTGTCCAAGGGCGATTGCCCGAAGCACGCCCGTCATGATATCGAGAGGCCAATGCGGGTATGATGTAATGGTAGCTTGTCAGCTTCCCAAGCTGAACGCGAGGGTTCGATTCCCTCTACCCGCTCCAGTTCCTATCCCACCTCCCGCAAGATAAAATCGTGCAGCATCTTGGCTGCCGGCGACAGGACGCGGTTCTTCACCGTGATCAGGCTGTAGGGGCGGACCTCGATGTCAAACTCGGTCTGGACGACATCGATGGCGCCGGCGAGACCGTCGGGGTTCTGGATGAATTTTGCCACCTGGATCGACACCGGGGCGATGGCGTCGGACTGCGCCACCATGACCAGTGTGAGCAGCAGCGACGAGGTGTTGAGGATGCGGTCCGGCAGGGCGATGTTGCGGTTCAGGAAATTGCTCTCCATCGCCTGGCGCAGCGGCGACCCGCCCGACTGGAACACCCAGTCGAAGGCGGCGGTGTCCTCCAGCCGCACCGCCCTCCCATTGTTAAGAGGATGGCCATTGCTCAGCGGGTGGCCGCGACGCACGATCAGGCAGGCCTTCTCGACGCCGATGACACGGGATTCGAACAGGCGCGGATTGAGGTCTTCGGGAACACGGGCGATGATGAAATCATGGCGCGTGGCGATCAGTTCGCGCGCCAGCACATTCGACGTCTCGACCTGCATGGTAATCTCGATGCGCGGATAGAGGCGGCGTATCTCGCGGATCGCCGGGACCGCCAATTCGATCGCCGGCGCCGTCACCGCGCCAAGGAACACCGAGCCGCCCTTGCCGGCCTTGAGCTCCGATATTTCGCGGTCGGCCTCGCGCATTTCGAGCAGGATCGAGCGCGCGCGCCGGGCCAGCGCCTTGCCGTAAGGGGTGAGTGTGATGCCGCGCGGCAGCCTTTCGCAGAGCTTCACCTCGAGCACCGCTTCCATCTCGGAAATCATGCGCGAGGCCGCCGGCTGCGAGATGTTCATCACCTGGGCGGCAGCACTCACCCGACCGTGATCGTCGAGTGCTGCGATCATGCGCATGTGACGCAGGCTCAAGCCGCTACGCAGAAGTGTCTCGCCATCGCCCGGCAATTCATCGTAACCGCTTGAAATTCCCTGAGGACCTCGTAAAGCCGCCATGCCTTTTCCCGCTTCCGCCACTGTTCCAGCCCGGTCGAGTCATATACCGGTTTTGGTATAGCAACCACCGAAGATCGCATTTGACAGTTATGGCAAAGGGTCACACTTTCGCGCGTCCTCAAGACTTGACGGTCGATGACGAGCAAAATCGTATCGATTTAAATCAGGACTGAGGGCCGATTGGGAGGATACCGGAGATCGATTATGACGGCGGCAGCGCTTTGGCGCATCCGTCCGACTGCGCGGCCCGCGAAGCCCCGAGGTGTCGCGTCCATCAACCAGGGAGAGTTTTACGTGAAAATCATCAAGACACTGGCCGCCGTCGCGGCCCTTGGCATCGCTGCCATGACCTACTCGGCGCACGCAGCCGACAAGGGTCTTGTCGGCGTGCTGATGCCGACCAAGACCTCGCAGCGCTGGATCAATGACGGCGATGCCGTCAAGTCCCAGCTCGAAGCTCTCGGCTACACGGTCGACCTGCAGTACGCGCAGGACGACATCCCCAACCAGCTCAGCCAGCTGGAAAACGAAATCACCAAGGGCCCGAAGGCGCTGATCATCGCTTCGATCGACGGCACCACCCTTTCGGACGCGCTGCAGAAGGCCGCCGACGCCGGCGTCGTCGTCGTCGCCTATGACCGCCTGATCAAGAAGACCGCCAATGTCGATTACTACACCACCTTCGACAATTTCGGCGTCGGCGTGATCCAGGCGAACTCGCTGGTCAAGGGTCTCAAGGAGCGCTTCCCGAACACCAAGCCGTGGAACGTCGAACTGTTCGGCGGCTCGCCGGACGACAACAACGCCTTCTTCTTCTACAACGGCGCAATCTCGGTGCTGCAGCCGCTGATCGATGACGGCTCGATCAAGATCAAGTCCGGCCAGACCGGCATGGACAAGGTCGGCACGCTGCGCTGGCTCGCCGCTACCGCCCAGGCCCGCATGGACAACCTTCTGTCGGCCAACTACTCGGACGGCAGCCGCGTCGATGGCGTTCTTTCGCCCTATGACGGCCTGTCGCGCGGCATCACCGCTTCGCTGCGCGCCGTCGGTTACGGTACCGACGCCCAGCCGTGGCCGATCGTGACCGGCCAGGACGCCGAGACCGCTTCGGTCAAGCTGATCATCACGGGCGAGCAATACTCGACCGTGTTCAAGGACACCCGCGAACTGGCCAAGGCCACCGTCGAACTCGTCGACAAGGTGCTCTCGGGCGGCAAGCCGGACGGCCTCGATGAAAAGACCTACAACAACGACGTCAAGGTCGTCCCCTCGATCCTTTTGACGCCGCATGAGGTCGACAAGTCGAACTACCAGGCACTGGTCGTCGACTCCGGCTACATCAAGGCCGACGAACTGAAGTAATCCGTTTATAAAGACAGGGGTCCTGCGCGACGCAGGACCCCTTTCCGTTCACAAGCGACCCCGGTATTGTTTCTACCGGACTTTGTTTCCGTGCATGTCGTTGTCTCAAACCGCAAGCACTTTTGAGCGACATGCAACAGGAGGAGCTTGCCCTGATGACGACGATTTTGGAGATGCGCGACATCACCAAGACGTTCCCCGGCGTGAAGGCGCTGTCGAACGTCAACCTCAGCGTCGAGGAAGGCGAGATCCACGCCGTGGTTGGCGAGAACGGCGCCGGCAAGTCGACGCTGATGAAGGTTCTGTCGGGCGTCTATCCCGCCGGCACATATGACGGCCAGATCATTTTTCAGGGTCAGGAATGCCAGTTCAAAGGTATCCATGACAGCGAACACAAGGGCATCGTCATCATCCACCAGGAGCTAGCGCTGGTGCCGATGCTGTCGATCACCGAGAATATCTTCCTCGGCAACGAAAACGCCCGATATGGCGTCATCGACTGGGATGCCAACGAGGCGCGCACCGCTGCCTTGTTGAAGAAGGTGGGCCTCAAGGAGGACCCCAAGACACTGATCACCAATATCGGCGTCGGCAAGCAGCAGTTGGTCGAGATCGCCAAGGCGCTGAGCAAGGACGTCAAGCTTTTGATCCTCGATGAGCCGACCGCGTCGCTCAGCGAGAAAGACAGCCAGGCGCTGCTCGATCTTCTGCTCGAATTCAAGCGACAAGGCATGACCTCGATCCTGATCTCGCACAAGCTCAACGAGATCAACCGGGTCGCCGACAAGGTAACCGTCATCCGTGACGGGCGCACCATCGAGACGCTGGCCAAGAAGGATATCTCCGAAGACCGCATCATCACCTCGATGGTCGGCCGTTCGCTCGACGACCGCTATCCGCCGCGCGAGCCCAAGATCGGCGAAGTCGTGTTCGAGGTGAAAAACTGGTCGGTCTATCACCCGCTCCATGCCGAGCGGCAGGTGATCAAGGGCATCGACCTCAATGTGCGCAAGGGCGAGGTGGTCGGCATCGCCGGGCTGATGGGCGCCGGCCGCACCGAATTCGCCATGAGCCTGTTCGGCCGCTCCTATGGCCGCCGCATCACCGGCGAAGTGCTGCTCAAGGGCAAGCCGGTCGATGTCTCCTCGGTAAGCAAGGCGGTCCAACACGGCATCGCCTATGTCACCGAGGACCGCAAGACCTACGGCCTCAACCTCATCGACCATATCAAGCATAACATTACGCTGGCCAATCTCGACGGCGTGTCGCGCCACAGCGTGATCGACGACATGCGCGAACTTGCGGTCGCCAACGACTATCGCAAGAAGACCAATATCCGTGCGTCAAGCGTCTATCAGATGACCGGCAATCTTTCCGGCGGCAACCAGCAGAAGGTGGTGCTGTCGAAATGGCTGTTTGCCGATCCTGACGTGCTGATCCTCGACGAGCCGACACGCGGCATCGATGTCGGCGCCAAGTATGAAATCTACACGATCATCGCGCGCCTTGCCTCGGAGGGTAAGGCGATCGTGGTCATCTCGTCGGAAATGCCGGAATTGCTGGGGATTACCGACCGCATCTACGTCATGAACGAAGGGCGCATGGTGGGCGAAATGCCGGCGGCGGAAGCAAGCCAGGAAAAGATAATGCGCGCCATCGTCCGGGGAGAAGGAAAAGCAGCATGAGCACCGAAAGCGCCCCCGCCCCGCAGGGCAACGTCGCCGACGAACAGCGCCCGCGCATCGCCGTCTCGGCGCTGGCGACGAATTTACGCGAATACGGACTGATCATAGCCCTGATCGTCATCATGCTGTTCTTCCAGTTCACCACGTCGGGGACGTTGTTCAAGCCGGTCAACCTCAGCAATCTGGTGCAGCAGAACTCCTTCATCATCGTGATGGCGCTGGGCATGCTGCTGGTGATCGTATCGGGCTATATCGACCTCAGCGTCGGATCGGTCGCCGGTTTCATTGGCGCGCTGGCGGCAAACATGATGGTCATCTGGCAACTCGGACCGCTGAGCAATCCCCTGGTGGTTTCGATCGTCTGCCTGGTCGCGGGTGGCCTGATCGGCGCCGCGCAAGGGTATTGGATCGCCTATCACCGGATACCGAGCTTCATTGTCACGCTGGCCGGAATGCTGATCTTCCGCGGCATTTGCCAGGCGTTGCTTGGCGGCGGCTCGTCGGTGGGTCCGCTTCCCGACGACTTCAAGATGCTCAGTTCCGGCTTCATCCCGGATGTGATCGGCCCACTGACGCTCGTCCCGCCGGTCGTGAACGCAGCCGGCAAGACCATCATGGGCAGCGGCGTGACCCTGCACATGACGACGGTCGTGCTGGGGCTGATCGCCGTGCTCGCCTATGCCTATTTCGGGGTCCGCACCCGGCGCAAACGAGAACGCCATGGTTATGAGGCCGAGCCCTTCACCCTGTTCGTCGTCAAGACGCTGGTCGCCAGCGCGCTGGCGCTGTTCCTGGTCTATGAGTTTGCCAGCTACCGCGGCCTGCCCGTGGTGCTGCTGGTCATGGGCGTGCTGATCACGCTGTTCGTCTTCGTCACCAAGCGCATGACCATCGGGAGGCGCATCTACGCCATGGGCGGCAATCCCAAGGCGGCGCAGCTGTCGGGCATCAACACCGAGCGGCTGACGCTGATGGTGTTCATCAATATGGGCGTGCTGTCGGCGCTTGGCGGCCTGATCATCGCGGCTCGTCTCGGCCAGGCGGTGCCGGCGGCGGGTCTCGGCTCGGAGCTCGATGTCATCGCCGCAGTGTTCATCGGCGGCGCCTCGGCGATGGGCGGCGTCGGCCAGGTTATCGGGGCGGTCGTCGGCGGCTTCATCATGGGCGTGATGAACAACGGCATGTCGATCATGGGCGTCAATGTCGACTGGCAGCAGGTGGTCAAAGGCCTGGTGCTGCTCGGCGCCGTGATCTTCGACGTCTACAACAAGAACAAGGCCTGACAAGCTTCAGGCGAGGCAAGCAGGAGGCATACGATCGCGGCGCAGCCGGCAAATTGTCGGCATAAGAAGTCCCCCGAGGGATCAAGCTCGCGAGCGCAATCCGGACGAAGAGTTCAACCCGTGGCGCGGCTAGGTCCGAGCCGCGCAGGTCAAGGTTTGCCAAGAGGCATCCAAGGCCAAGCACATGAGAGAGGATTTCATCATGCTAATCTCCCAGATCCTCGACGACGCCGAGACCATCCGCGTCGTCGCCCGCAATGGCGGCGGCAAGACCAGGATCATCAACGGCGCCCGCAGCGTCTATTCGCTGGCCCTGGAAGCCGCGCGCACCGGAACGGGCCTCGCCGCGCTGATCGAACGCAAGGGGTTCGGTGAAGCGATAGACCTCGACGCCATCTACAAGAAGGGCCGGCTGGAGTCGCCGATCAATCATCCCGATCCTGCGCATCTGCATCTGACCGGCACCGGCCTGACCCATCTCGGCTCGGCGGCGACACGCGATTCCATGCACAAGAAGCTCAGCGATGGCGGCGAGGAGCAGCTTACCGATTCCATGAAGATGTTCCGCATGGGGCTCGAAGGCGGCAAGCCGGCCAAGGGCCAGACCGGCGTGCAGCCGGAATGGTTCTACAAGGGCAACGGCACCATGGCGGTGGCGCCGGGCGCCGCACTGATGTCGCCGGCCTTTGCGCAGGACGCCGGCGAGGAGCCGGAAATCGCCGGCATCTATGTCATCGGCGACGACGGCGCGCCGTTCCGCGTCGGCTTCACGCTGTCGAACGAGTTTTCCGATCATGTTACCGAGCGGGTGAACTATCTGTTCCTGGCACATTCCAAACTGCGCAACGCCTCGTTCGGGCCGGAAATCCTGATCGGCGACCTGCCGGCCGACGTCAGGGGCTCATCGCGAATCTATCGCGACAGCAATTTGCTGTGGGAAAAGCCGTTCCTGTCGGGCGAAGCGAACATGTCGCACACAATCGCCAATCTCGAACATCATCACTTCAAATATTCGGCCTTCCGCCAGCCGGGCGACGTGCATGTGCACATGTTCGGCACGGCGACGCTGTCCTTTGCCGACGGCATCAAGACTCAGGCCGGCGACGTTTTCGAGATCGAGGCCGCGGATTTCGGCCTGCCGCTGCGCAACCCGCTGGAGATTGAGCAGCCGGTTAAGGTGGCGGTGAAGGCGCTTTGAGGCAGCATCACAATTCGGGAGCCGGAAATGAACGGAATGCGGCTTGTCATTGTGTTCACGGGCGTGGCCCTGTTCCTGACCCAACCGTCGGTGGCCTTTAGCGCCGGCCAGTGCAGCCCGAAGTCCTATCGTGAAGCCCGTTTGGCGATGACGAGCCGTCTTCTAGCAACCGGCTATTCGAAAGCCCAGGTGAGCTTTCTGATGCGCAACACGGATCACATGACATCAGCGCTTCGCGGCGACAGGCTGAACAACAATGGCAAGGTCTGCGGCATCGACTCCGCCAAGGCCCATGTCCTCGGTTGCCTCGACAAGCAGTTGTTCCCGTTGAAGCGCGGCTCAAACGCTTCGCTCGACGAGGTCAAACTGACCGAAGGCTTTTGGGGCAGGAAACGTTTGGCCGCACGCGAACTGCTGTTTATCGGCCATTTTCATGCCTGCCTTGGCGCCGCGAAATCGTATCTCTTTCGCGGCTGACGCCGGCGGACGGGACTCAATAGATATCGAAATCGAAATACTTGGCCTGGATCTTCTTGTAAGTGCCGTCGGCGACGATGGCGTCTATCGCCGCGTTGAGCTTGTCGCGAAGTGCCGTGTCCTCCAGGCGGACAGCGATGCCGGCTTGCGTCTCGGTGCCCTTGACGTCACCGACAAGCTTGCAGCAGCCGTCGCTCGCCTTCTTCAGCCAGTCCATCAGCACGAATTTGTCGGAGATGACGGCGTCGAGACGGCCGTTCTGCAAGTCGGTGATCGCCTCTTCCTGGGTGGGGTAGAGTTTCGCCTCGGCGCCGGCCTTGCCATAGGCGTCCTGCGCATAGTCGGCCTGGGTGGTCGAGGCCTGCGCGCCCACCGTCTTGCCGGCAAGGGCTGCCGGTTCGGTGGAAGTGAGGTCGCTGTCCTTCGGCGCCACCAGCGCCAGCGGCGTCGTGTAGTATTTGTTGGTGAAGGCGACCTGTTTCTTGCGCTCCTCGGTGATGCTCATCGAGGCGATGATGGCGTCGAACTTTTTCGCCTGCAGCGCCGGGATGATGCCGTCCCAGTCCTGGGTGACGATCTCGCACTCGACCTTCATCTGCGCACACAGCGCATTGGCAATGTCGATGTCGAAGCCCTCGATCTTGCCGTCCGCGGTGATGGTGTTGAAGGGCGGATAAGCGCCCTCGGTGCCGATCTTCAATTTCTCCTGCGCCTCAGCCAGCGAGCCGGCCGATATCACCAGCATGGCAGCGCTCGCTGCCGATATGATCCATCTTGAAATCTGCATCTTGGTTCCCCTTGCGCGCCGTTCTCTTGCCGGCCACCGAAAGGCAGCCAAGCATGGTGAGGCAGCGCAGGCAAGTATTTTGCCTGACGGTGATCGAAGGTTCAGCCGGCGGGGCGGAAATGCTTGGAGAGCTTGAGGCCTTGCGCCTGGTAATTCGAGCCGAGATCGGTGCCGTAAAGCGCCTGCGGCCGCTTCAGCATGTGTTCGTAGACCAGCCGGCCGACAATCTGGCCGTGGTCGAGGATGAACGGCACTTCGTGGCTGCGCACTTCGAGCACCGCCCGGCTGCCGGTGCCGCCTGAGGCCGAATGGCCGAAGCCCGGATCGAAGAAGCCGGCATAGTGAACACGGAATTCGCCAACCAGCGGATCGAAGGGCGTCATCTCGGCGGCGTAGAGCGGCGGCACGTGCACGGCTTCGCGGCTGACCAGGATGTAGAACTCGTCCGGGTCGAGCACCAGTTCGCCGGCGCCGCTCTTATAGAGCGGCTCCCAGAAATCGACGGCATCCTGGGCGGCGCGCTTGTCGACATCGACCAAGCCGGTGTGATGCTTGCCGCGATAGCCGACCAGGCCGTTCTGGTCGCCGTCAAGATCGATCGACAGCGCAATGCCGCCGCCGGAAATGTTGGGCGGCTCGGTCGCCACCAGCATCTCGGCGCGGTGCAATTCGTTCAGTTCTGCCTCCGACAACAGCGCGTTGCCAGTGCGAAAGCGGATCTGCGACAGCCTCGATCCGGCGCGTACGACGATCGGGAAGGTGCGTGGACTGACTTCGAGATAAAGCGGCCCGTGATAGCCGGGGGCGATCTTGTCGAACTCATGGCCGCGATCGGTCATCACCCGGGTGAAGATGTCGAGCCGGCCGGTCGAGCTCTTCGGGTTGGCCGAGGCCGACACGTTTGCGGGCAGCGCCAGGCTTTCGAGCAGCGGCACGATGTAGACGCAGCCGGTTTCCAGCACCGCGCCCTCGGCGAGACTGAATTCGTGCAATTTCAGCCGGTGAAGCTTGTCGGCCACCAGATGATCGGGACCCGGCAGGAAGGAGGCGCGCACGCGAAAAGCCTTGTCGCCGAGCCTGAGATCGAGGCTCGCCGGCTGCACCTGGTCGACATCGAGCGCGCGCGGCGACTTCAGCGCGCCGGACTGAAACAGCGCGGAAATGTCCTGATCGGGAAGAATGCCTGTCTGCCGCAAAAGGCTGGCTCCGCTCCAAGGTCGGTCTCTTTGTGGCAGGTTCTTGCCGCAAAACCGCTGGATATTGTTGCGGAACCTGCCTAGTACAAACCTCTTAATGAAGCCGGCAATTGACGCAAGCGCAGGTGAGGTCTAAAGGGTCGTTATCCCGTGGTGATTTGGCCGGTCGGCTTGCAGCCACGTTAAACAAGTCGCTAAAGGACCGTCGGGCCGCAAGGCCATATGGACCGGTTGCGACTTTCGCGGCCGGTTTTTTTGTGTCTGGAACAAAAGCGATGAGCACCAAGAAGCGTAACTGGAAACCTCAGACCGCACTCGTGCACGGGGGAACGCTGCGTTCCCAGTTCGGCGAGACGTCCGAAGCGATGTACCTCACCCAAGGCTATGTCTACGAGACGGCGCAGGCTGCCGAGGCCCGTTTCAAGGGCGAGGAGCCGGGCTTCATCTATTCGCGCTATGCCAACCCTACCGTCGACATGTTCGAAAAGCGCATGTGCGCGCTGGAGGGTGCCGAAGATGCGCGCGCCACGGCGTCCGGCATGGCTGCGGTGACGGCAGCGCTCCTGTGCAGCGCCAAGGCCGGCGACCATATCGTTGCGGCGCGCGCGCTGTTCGGCTCCTGCCGCTGGGTGGTGGAGACGCTGGCGCCGAAATACGGCATCGAGGCAACGCTGGTCGACGGCACCGACATCGCCAACTGGGAAAAGGCGGTGCGGCCGAACACGAAACTGTTCTTCCTGGAAAGCCCGACCAATCCGACGCTGGAAGTGGTCGACATCGCAGCGGTGGCGGCGCTCGCCACCTCGATCGGCGCCAGGCTGATCGTCGACAATGTCTTTGCCACGCCCTTGCAGCAGAAGCCCTTGCAGCTCGGCGCCCATATCGTCGTCTACTCCGCGACCAAGCACATTGACGGCCAGGGACGCTGTCTCGGCGGCATCATCCTGTCGGACAAGAAATGGATCGACGAGAATTTGCACGACTATTTCCGCCACACCGGCCCGAGCCTGTCGCCGTTCAACGCCTGGACGCTGCTCAAGGGCCTGGAGACGCTGCCGGTTCGGGTGCGCCAGCAGACGGAAAGCGCGGCCAAGATCGCGGATTTCCTGGCAGGACGGCCGGAAATCGCCCGCGTGATCTATCCCGGCCGCGCCGACCACCCGCAGGCCGACATCGTCAAGAAGCAGATGACGGGCGGATCGACGCTGATCTGCCTCGACGTGAAGGGCGGCAAGCAGGCGGCCTTCGCCTTGCAGAACGCGCTCGACATCGTGCTGATCTCCAACAATCTCGGCGACGCCAAGAGCCTGATCACCCATCCGGCGACCACCACGCACAAGAACCTCAGCGACGAAGCTCGCGCCGAGCTTGGCATCGGGCCGGGAACGCTCAGGCTGTCGGTCGGTCTTGAGGATACGGACGATCTGCTGGAGGACGTTGCGCAGGCGCTGAAGGCAGCCGGGTAGGCCGCGAGGCGTCACGCTCCCGACGAAGCCTCTTCCAGCTCGGCCGTCTTGGTGCCGATGATCATGGTGTTGCCGCCAATCGACGGCGCCGCTCAGCCAGCCGCGCGCCCAGATGGCGGGAAGCATCATGTCGCGGACCATCATCGCCGGGACCATGCGCAGCGACAGATGCCAGCCCTTGGCCGCGGCCAGCGCGCATTCGGGAATGTAGGCCGCCGCCAGCACGGCCAACACCGTGGCCGGCAGGCTGATGCCGGCACTTGCTGCCGCCACCAGCGCCAACGCCAACGGCACGGCGACGCCGGTCAGGATCTCGGGTGCGAAAAACAGCGGGAAAGTGACGCGGCGCAACCGCGCCCAGCGCGCCTGACGCGACCAGATGTCGGCAAGTCGGCGCTGCCCCAGTGGTTGCTCGAAAGGCGAGGCAACGAGATTGACGCGCAGGCCCAGTCCGTTGACCAGCTTGGTTGCAGCAGCATCCTCGGCGATCTCGGCGGCCAGCGCGCGGATACCGCCATTGGTATCGAGCATCGGCTTGTTCCACAGCATGCTCTTGCCCTGGGCAAAGCCGAGGCCAAGCGCCTCGCCGGCATATTGCCAGCGCGCCTGCAGCGTGTTGAGGAACGCGCATTCGACCTCGGCCCAGAAGCCTTCCGGCCGCGAGCCGATCGGCGTCGAGCAGATAAGCCCGGTATTGGTCCGCCAGGCCGCCATCAGGTGCTGGACGTAATCCCTAGGCATCAGCACGTTGGAATCCGCCAGAATAACCCAATGATTGCGCGCCGCTTCCCAGCCCTTGACGCAGTTGTTGAGCTTCGGGTTGCTGCTGACGCGGTCGTCGCCGATCAGCAGCCGGGCCGGCACGTTGGGAAACAGGACGATCGCCCTGTTTATCAGTTTGACGACGGGATCGTCGGCGTGAGCGACGCAGAAGATCAGTTCGTAGCGCGGCCAGTCGAGCGAGAAGGCTCGCTGCAGCGTCTCTTGTGTGAACGGCTCCACGCCGCGCGACGGCACGACGATCGAGACCGGTGGCTGCTCGTTGGACGGCGGGGGGATGAGACGGCGCGCTTGCAGTTTCGACGAAGCAAGCAGGATGCTGGCGAGATTGGAAAGAAGCAAAGCGGAGGAGGCGAAGGCGGCTGTGAGAGCTGGTTCCATCGAGATCTGGTCACTCCGGAAAGGCCGCTCGCGGCTGCTTTGTCAGTCGACAGATGGGCCTTGAGTCGCCGGCAAGGTTTGCGCACACCAACATTGTCATGTGTCACTTAAATGACATTGTTTGTCGGCACCTCCGCTTTGAGGCTGGCAGGACATGCCGTTGTGCGCGTATCAAACCGCATAGCGCGACAAATGTTCCTTGCCGCGCAACCGGAGCAGCCCATGTATCGCGCCGTCACGCGCAACATCGAAGTGCAGGTCAGACCGTTCTACCTGGAGGACCGCTCGGACCCGGCGGAGAACCGTTATGTCTGGGGCTACCAGGTGACGATCGACAACCAGTCGGACGATTTCGTGCAGCTTATGTCGCGTTACTGGCACATCACCGACGGCAGCGGCCGGATCGAGGAAGTGCGCGGCGCCGGCGTGGTCGGCGACCAGCCTGAGCTCAATCCCGGCGACAGCTATCAATACACGTCAGGCTGCCCGCTCTCGACGCCCTCCGGCTTCATGGTCGGCCACTACACCATGCGCAACAAAAAGGGCGAGACGTTCGACGTCGCTATTCCCGCGTTTTCGCTGGATCTGCCGGGGACGCGGCGGACGGTGAATTAGGGGTTTTCTCCCCATCTCTATACGGGGAGGAATGCCCGGCAGTGCAACGAGGGGCGCCGCCGGACTCATGAGGTTATCTTCCACGCACATGACGTAGGCTATGCGCGGCCATTCACCAAAGTTCGCGCTGCCCCTCATCCGCCCTTCGGGCACCTTCTCCCCGTGAACGGGGAGAAGGAAGAGATGCTACTGAGTTGCAAACTCCGCCGGGTCGAAGTCGTACTGCTTCGAGCAGAACTCGCAGGCGACGTGGATGCCGCCATCTTCGGTGCTGTCCTTGATCTCCTGCGCGGAAAACCCCTCGAGGATGCCGCGTATCTTGTCCCTTGAGCAGGAACATTGGTCGGCGACCGGCACGCCGCCGAAGACGCGCACGCCATGTTCGTGGAACAGCCTGTAGAGCAGCCGCTCGGCGCCGATGGTCGGGTCGATCAGCTCGGTCGGCTCGATGGTGCCGAGCAGCGCCACCAGCTCGCGCCACGAATTGTCGGCCGGCTCCTGCGTCACGTCACGCGGATCGCCGTCGCCGCCCGAAATGTCGGGCACGCGCATGCGCTCGGGTGACTGCGGCAGGAACTGCGCCAGGATACCGCCGGCGCGCCACTGCTCGCGCGCACCGCCGGGGCCGGGCGTCAGCAGCTTGGCCACCGACAGCCGGAGGTCGGTCGGGATCTGCTCCGACTGGCGGAAATAGGTGCGCGCGGCGTCTTCCAGCGTCTCGCCGTCGAGCTGGACGATGCCCTGATAGCGCTGCGTGTGCGCGCCTTGGTCGATGGTCAGCGCCAAAACGCCGCTGCCCAGCAGCGTCTGCTGCGAGGTCTGGCCTGCGGCCACCAGGGCCTCCAGCCGGTCGGCATCGAAGCGCGCATAGGCGCGCAATGCCGAGGGCGTGGAGAAATCCGCGACCAGCATGTCGACAGGCCCGTCGGTGCGGGTCTGCAGGATGAACTTGCCTTCAAATTTGAGCGAAGTGCCGAGCAGCACCGTCAGCACACAGGCTTCCGCCAGCAGGCGGGCGACCGGCTCGGGATAGTCATGACGGTTGAGGATGGCGTCGAGCATCGGCCCGAGCTGCACGGTGCGGCCGCGCACGTCGAGCGGGCCTACCTCGAAGGGCACGACATGATCGTCGCCGGCATAGCCGAACTCGCCGAGTTTGGGGTGATGTTCAGTCACTTGATGCGTTTCCAACATGACAAAGCTCCAGGGCGCGGCCATGCGGCCCGGAGGGGTGCATGCGTCCAAACGCGCTTGATTTGCGTGATGGGGCGCAAATAGGCATCGCGCCGCCCCGGATCAAGCGCTTGGAGAGCAAGCGCCTGGAGATCAAGCGCCCAGACACCAGGCCAAAACCGCCTTCTGGGCGTGGAGCCGGTTCTCGGCTTCGTCGAAGACCACCGAATGCGGACCGTCGATGACCTCGTCGGTGACTTCCTCGCCGCGATGCGCCGGCAGGCAGTGCATGAACAGGGCGTCGGGCTTGGCCCTCGCCATCAGCGCCGCATTGACCTGATAGGGCGAGAAGACATTGTGGCCGCGGGCGCGGTGTTCCTGGCCCATCGACACCCAGCAGTCGGTGACGATGCAGTCGGCTTGGTCGACGGCTTCCTCGGGCGAGCGGGTGAAGTGCAGCTTGCCGCCATTGGACTTCGACCAGTCGATGTGCTTCTGCGCCGGCTCGCTGCCTTCCGGCACGGCGACATTGAGGTTGAAGCGGAACCGCGCCGAGGCCTCGAGCAGCGAATGCAGCACGTTGTTGCCGTCGCCGGTCCAGGCGATGGTCTTGCCGGCAACCGGACCGCGATGCTCCTCGAAGGTCATGATGTCGGCCATCAGCTGACAGGGATGGGTGTCGTCGGTCAGCCCGTTGATGACCGGAATCGTGGCATTCTCGGTCAGCTCGAGCAGCCGCTCATGCGACGTGGTGCGGATCATGATGGCGTCGACATAGCGCGACAGCACCTTGGCGGTGTCGGCAATGGTCTCGGAGCGGCCGAGCTGCATTTCGGTGCCGGTCAGCATGATGGTCTCGCCGCCGAGCTGTCGCATGCCGACGTCGAAGGACACGCGCGTGCGCGTCGACGGCTTGTCGAAGATCATGGCCAGCACCTTGCCTTCGAGCGGTCTGGTCCGTTCGCCGGCCTTGAGGCGCGCCTTGCGCACCACCGCATCGTCCAGCATCAGGCGCAGATCGCCTTCGGAAACGGCGGAAAGATCGGTGAAATGGCGAAGGCTCATCGGGAATGGTTCTCGGGATTACTTCGCGGCGGCCGCGGCGATGGCGTCGGTCAGGCCCTTGGCGCCGGCGCGGATGCGATCGAGCGCTTCACCGATCTCGGCGTCGGTGACGGTCAGCGGCGGCAGCAGACGAATGACGTTGTCGCCTGCCGGCACCGCCAGCAGATGCTGGTCGCGCAGCGCCATGTTGACCTTGGTGTTGGGCATGGCGCATTTCAGGCCAAGCATCAGGCCGCTGCCCCTGATGCCTTCGATGACATCAGGAAATTCGTCGGCGACCGCCGCCAGGCCCTGCTTCATCAGCAATGCCTTGCGCTGGACGTCTTCGAGGAAGCCGTCTTCCAGCACGACGTCGAGCACAGCGTTGCCGACCGCCATGGCCAGCGGATTGCCGCCGAAAGTGGTGCCATGCACGCCTGCCGTCATGCCGACGACAGCGTCGTCGGTGGCGAGGCACGCGCCCATCGGAAAGCCGCCGCCAATGCCTTTGGCAATCGCCATGATGTCGGGCGTCACGCCGGTCCATTCATGCGCGAACAGCTTTCCGGTGCGACCGATACCGCACTGGACCTCATCGAAGATCAGCAGCAGGCCGTGCTGGTCGCAGAGCTGCCGCAGCCGTTTCAAGGATTGCGTCGGCACCGGGCGGATGCCGCCCTCGCCTTGCACCGGTTCGATCAGGATCGCGGCGGTCTCTGGTGTGATCGCCTTTTCGGCGGCGTCGATGTCGTCGAAGCCGACCTGGTCGAAGCCTTCGACCTTGGGCCCAAAACCTTCGAGATATTTGTACTGGCCGCCGGCGGCGATGGTCGCCAGCGTGCGGCCGTGGAAGGCGCCTTCGAAGGTGACGACCCGGAAGCGCTCGGGATGGCCCTTGACGAACTGGTAGCGCCGCGCCGTCTTGATCGCGCATTCGAGCGCCTCGGCGCCGGAATTGGTGAAGAACACCTTGTCGGCGAAGGTGGCGTCAGCCAGCCGCTCGCCGAGCCGGGTCTGCCCCGGGATCTCGTAGAGATTGGAGACGTGCCAGAGCTTGGCCGCCTGTTCGGTCAGCGCCGAGACCAGATGCGGATGGCTGTGGCCCAACGAATTGACCGCGATGCCGCCAGCGAAATCGAGATATCGCTCGCCCTTGTCGGTAACCAGCCAGGTGCCTTCGCCATGATCGAAGGCCAAAGGGGCGCGGGCAAAGGTCTCGTAAAGCGCCGAACCGCTCATTATATGCGTCTCCGGTACCGGAAAAATCAAAAAAGCCGCCAAAGCGGCGGCCTTTGCGGCTTATCGTGTTTTTCGGCCATGAAGTCAACGAAAACGTCGTGCAGAGGCGCGTGGCCAGCTCCCGACGAGACGCCGGCTCATAAGCGACCGGGCAAGTTGGGGAAAACCTAAAAAACCGATTCGTGTTGCACCTGGGACTCTTGTCACCGAGTCAACACATGAGGTAATTGTAGTCGGGAAATAACTAGATTTCGTGCGGCGGACCTAATCACCTAATATATGTGGTGTCTGCCCCGGCAAAGATTGCCGGGTCGGGAACGGATTCCGGCTGCCGCACACATAGCAGGAGCGCGGTCTCATGAACTGGACTGACGAGCGGGTCGAACTTCTCAGGAAACTGTGGTCGGAGGGCTTGAGCGCAAGCCAGATCGCCGCCCAACTCGGCGGGGTCAGCCGCAACGCGGTCATCGGCAAGGTGCACCGGCTGAAGCTGTCGGGCCGCGGACGCTCGACCGCAACGCCGGCGCGTCAGAAGAAGACAACGCAGGGATCTTCGATCCAGAAATCGGTGCCTCGCGCCGCAACCACGCAGCGCCATGTCACGACGTCGATCGGGGCGAACGCGCTGCAGGCGCAGTTCGACGCCGAGCCAGTGGCGCGCCACTACATCCGCCCGGTCGAAAACGTCGTCGTGCCGATCTCGCGGCATCTGCAGCTCACCGATCTCACCGAGCGCACCTGCAAATGGCCGAATGGCGACCCGCTGTCGGAAGACTTCAACTTCTGCGGCAACGAGGCGGCTGAAACCGGACCTTACTGCAAGTACCACGCAAGGGTGGCGTTCCAGCCGGCTTCAGAGCGGCGCAGAAGCCGGTAGTTAGGAATAGGGATTGGGGACTGGGCAGTAGGGAATGGGGTAGCGCTCGTGAGGCGCTACCTTATTCTGCCTACTGCCTACTGCCTACCATCACAGCCACCCACTCTTCCGAAATCGCCAATACAAAAACGAGCAGATCAGCGCGATCGAGACCAATACGACGGGATAGCCGTATTGCATCTTCAGCTCCGGCATGTCGTCGAAATTCATGCCGTAAATGCCGGCGAGCGCCGTCGGCACCGCCAGGATCGCGGCCCATGAGGCCAGCTTCTTGGTGTTCGCGGTTTCCTGGCTCTGGCCGACCAGCAGGCTGGCTTCGAAAGCGAAGGCCAGAACCTCGCGCAGGCTGTCGATCTTTTCCTGCACGGTGCGGATATGATCGGTGACATCGCGAAACAGCGGATGCATGGCGGTATGGATCTGCGGCAGGTCGGCGCTGGTCAGCCGGCGGCAGACCTCGACCAGCGGCAGCGCCGCATTGCGCAGGCGCAACAGATCGCGGCGCAGCATGTAGAGCCGCTCGATGTCGGGACCGGTCATCGGCTTCAGCAGCACCCTGTCCTCGATCGCCTCGACCTCGTCCTCGATCTGCTCGAGCACCGGCATGTAGTTGTCGACGATGAAGTCGAGAATGGCGTAGAGGACGAAATCCTCGCCCTTGGCCAGTGAGTGCGGACAGCTTTCCCAGTGCTGGCGCACGGCGGCGTATGAGGTCGAGGGACCATGCCTGACGCTGACGATATAGCCTGAGCCGACGAACAGATGCGTCTCGCCGAAGGTGACGCGTCCGTCGATCAGCTGTGCAGTGCGGGCAACGATGAACAGCGCATCGCCATATTGCTCGATCTTCGGCCGCTGGTGCGGATGTTCGGCGTCTTCAATCGCCAGCTCATGCAAATGGAATTGCGCCTTGACGCGCAGCAGAAGCTCGCGGTCGGGTTCGAGCAGCCCGATCCAGACGACATGGCCCGACTTCTTGGCCCATTCACCGGCTTCCTCGATCGGAATGTCGGCGATGCGCTTGCCGGCGGTGTAGACGCTCGACGCGATGATGCCGGACGATGCCGGCGCCGGCTTGAACTCTCGGACATATTCCATCGCAGCCTCCTGAGCGCCTGGCCTTGGCCAGGAACCGAGACGCTAACATCCGGGTAGTTTAGCGCAATATGATTAAGCGTTCGAGGGGTGCGCGATCACTTCACCGGCAGCGCCGGAAAGGCAATCTTGTCGGTCTTGTCGCCCTTGGGACGCTCGGCCGGCAACTGCTCGCCGGTGACGATGTAGTAGATCGTCTCGGCAATGTTGGTGGCGTGGTCGCCGATGCGCTCGATGTTCTTGGCGCAAAACAGCAGATGCGTGCACGGCGTGATGTTGCGCGGATCTTCCATCATGTAGGTCAAAAGCTCGCGAAACAGCGAGGTGTACATGGCGTCGATCTGGTCGTCGCGGTCGCGAACGAAGCCTATTTTCTCGACCGAGCGCGAGGCATAGACGTCGAGCACTTCCTTGAGCTGGGTCAAAGCGAGTTCGGCCAGCGCCTCGAGGCCGCGAAACAGGCTGGTCGGCTGGCTGCCGTCAATGACGCTGACCACACGCTTGGCGACGTTCTTGGCGAGGTCACCGACCCGTTCGAGGTCGGCCGAAATGCGGATGGCGCCGACGATCTCGCGCAGATCCGTCGCCATGGGCTGGCGCTTGGCGATGATGACGATGGCTTTGTCGTCGATTTCGCGCTGGCCATCGTCAAGCACGATGTCGTCACGAATGACCTTCTGGGCGAGGCCGGGATCGGCATTGACCAGCGCCTGGATCGCCTGCTCGACCATGCGCTCAGCATGGCCGCCCATCGCAGCGATGCGCTTCGCCAGGTATTTCAGCTCTTCGTCATAGGCGCTGACAATGTGTACGGACTGCATGGGCGAAATGCCTTCCTTAAATCTTTGGCCTTTTGAGTCGTTTTCCTCGACCCTGTGCTGATACGCTAGCCGGATGACAGAAAGAAGAAACAGGCAGTTAGCAGATAGTACCGCCTCAGCCTGCCGGCAAATGGACCGTGAACGCCGCGCCCTTGCCAACCTCCGACTTGATCGAAAGCCGGGCGTTGTGGCGCGTCAGAATATGCTTGACGATGGACAGGCCAAGACCGGTGCCTTTCTGCGTGCGGCTGCTCTCCACGTCGACGCGATAGAAGCGCTCGGTAATGCGCGGTATGTGCTCTTCCGGGATGCCCGGGCCGTAGTCCCTGATGGTTACATCGATGCCCGGTTCCGGGCCGGCCTCGCCTCGCGCGATCGACACCGTGACGCGTCCGCCAGGCTGGCCGTATTTGCAGGCGTTTTCCAAGAGATTCTCGAACACCTGGAACAGCTCGTCGCGGTCTCCGGGCACGTCGAGCGGCCCTTCGGCGTAGTCGCGTTCGATGACGACGCCGTTCTCGCTGGCGAGCGGGCCTAGTGAATCGATGACGCTGTCGATGGTCTGGCGCAGATCGACCTCGGTTCCCGGCCTCAGGTAAGGCTTCATTTCAAGCCTCGACAGCGACAGGAGATCGTCGATGAGGCGCGCCATGCGGCCGGTCTGGTTCTGCATGATCTGCAGGAACTGCTCGCGCGCCGCCGGATCGTTGCGGGCCGGGCCGCGCAACGTCTCGATGAAGCCCGAGATTGAAGCAAGCGGGGTGCGCAACTCGTGGCTGGCATTGGCTATGAAGTCAGCGCGCATGCGGTCGATGCGGCGCGTCTCACTCTGGTCCTTGAATACCAGCACATAGAGATCGGTGGCGTGGCCGACCGAGGACGCGCTGACCCGGTAGGCCCGTTCCACCGGCAGCTTCTCGGTGTAGTCGACGGCATCGGAGGCGACGGTTCCCGACAGCACGCCGTCCAGCAAGGCCTGCATTTCCGGCGCGCGGAATTTTAGCGACAGCGACAGGCCGGGCGCGATACCGACAAAGGCGGCAAAGGCGGCGGCATTGGCGTGGACGATGGTGGCGGTGCGGTCGAAGATGATCAGCGGATCGGCAACGGCAGCCGCAAGATATTCGCCGGAAAGCCGCTGCAGCCCGCTCGCCTCGACCGTGGTAATGGTCTCAGCAGACCGGCTGGCGCCACCGGTTGGCAGAAGCGCGGCGGCCAGCAGCACTGTCAACGCAGCCAGGACGACATAGGCGGAGATACCGGCAAACCCATAAACGGCCATGATGGCGATCGCACCGGCGGCAAGCAGCCATCGGCTGTTCCACAGCCGGCCGGCGACGGCCTGCCCCGTGGTTGTCCGCTCTGCGCCGGTGTCAGCCATTCGTGCTTTCCGTGCTTCTGCGCCGGTCCCGCCGAAACTTCCGCTGGACCGGGTTTGAGGCCCCCCATAGCATGAGTCCGCAAGCTGGAAAGGTTCCTCTCGATGAAAAAAGCCAAGGAAAGTCCTGCCGCAGAGCCGGCAAAGGGGCCGCTGAAGATCAAGGTGGACGGCAAGGAGCGGGAGTTCGACATCGAAAACCCCGAGCTTCCCAGCTGGATCGAGGACCACAAACTGACCGCAGGCGACTACCCCTACGACAAGAAAATGAAGAGCGAGGAGTATGACGAGACGCTGGAGCGGCTGCAGATCGAACTGGTCAAGGCGCAGGCCTGGCTGCAGGCGACCGGCAGCAGAGTGATGTCGCTGTTCGAGGGGCGCGATGCCGCCGGCAAGGGCGGCACCATCTCGGTGCTGCGCCAGTATCTCAATCCTCGAACCGCGCGCAACGTGGCGCTGACCAAGCCGACCCCGACCGAAGTCGGGCAATGGTACTTCCAGCGCTACGTCGCCCATTTCCCGACATCGGGCGAATTCGTCACCTTCGACCGTTCCTGGTACAACCGCGGCGGCGTCGAGCCGGTGATGGGCTTCTGCACACCGGAACAGCATGCAAAATTCCTCGACGAGACGCCGCATTTCGAGCGGATGATCTCCAATGAGGGCATCTATTTCTTCAAATTCTGGCTCAACATCGGCCGCGAGACCCAGCTCGAACGGTTTCACGACCGCCGCTGGTCGCCGCTGAAGAACTGGAAGTTCTCGCCGATCGATATTGCCGGCATCACCAAATGGGACGACTACACCAAGGCGCGCGACCAGATGGTCGAGCGCACGCACAAACAGTTCGCGCCCTGGATCATCGTGCGGGCCAATGACAAGCGACGCTCGCGGCTGGCCGTCATGCGGCGCATCCTGTTGTCACTGCCCTATGATGGGCGCGATCTCGACGCCATCGGCAAGGAAGATAAGAAGATCGTCGGCGAAGGGCCGTCGTTTCTCGAGAAGTAGAGACTGGCCTCGATAGGCAGAGGCTGAAATTACAGAGCCCACCCCCACACGGAGGTGGGCTCTGTGGCCATTGTCTAAAGCGCATCGCATTTGAACGGATTCACGCGACGCGCTTTAGGTCTTTGTTTCATGCATGTCGTTCTCTCAAAACCGGGGCCACTTTGAGCGACATGCATTAAAGCGCGTCGGGTGAAGACAGTCTCACGACGCCTGCCGCATGCCGAGCATGTGGGGGGTGCCCCTGGCCAACACCGGGGCGTGATGGTTGCGGCGCGAGCGCACGACATCCAGCGTATGCTCGTTGAAGGTCAGCAGTGTGGCGACGATCTGCTGGTTGCCATAGGTGCGCTGGTAACCGAGCGGCGTCGCCAGGAAGTGCAACTGCAGCGTCCGCAGCACCCACACCGGCTCGACCTCGATAATGACCTGATCGACATTGCGAGCAAGGCCCCATTCGACGAAGCCGGCGATCAGTTCGGTGCCGACCGTAGACACGCCGCGCTTGCCATCGCGAAAGCCTGGCGCCACCGCGTAACGGGTTAGCTCCCAGACATTCGGTCCCGAAGGGCGCTTTCCCTCGCAGAGTTCCGGCATCACATCGCTGAGGAGATGCGGCCGTGTGGTCGGCAGCATCCGATGATAGCCTGCAAGCTCGCCATTGCGTATGACAAGGTGGTGTTCGGCCTCATCATGGTCGAATTGATCGATTTCGAGGCCGTCCGGGCGATCGAGATCGGTCCACCGCATCTCATCGACGAAGACCTTGTAACGCAGGCGATGGACGGCCTCCCATAGGTCGGGACGTTCCATCAGTTGTTGAGTGGTAAGGGAAAATAGCATTAGCCGTCTCCTGGGCTTAAGAGGAAGATACGGCCGGGCTTTCCCGAAAAAATTGCGCGAAGGTGTTGGCAAGGATTTCCAGGCTGCCACAGCCGACATGGCTAATATAGCTGCGTCTAAACGCCTCCGCGATGGCGTGCGCCCTGTTGGCGACGCCGAGTCTGCTTTTGGCGTTAAGAAAGCATTAGCCGTCTCAAGAGGACGACAGGGGCCGGTCTTTTCTGAAGATATGACGCCAACAATGCGGCCATAAATTTCGGGCCGCCAGAACCGGCCTAGCTGATATAGCCGTGCCTGACTGCTTCGGCGACTGCCTGCACACGGTTGGCGGCGCCTAGTTTGCTCTTGGCGTTGAGAAGGTGTTTCTCAGAGGTATGCTCCGAGATGCCGAGGATCTGCGAAATCTCCCACTCGGATTTTCCGACCGCCGCCCATTGCAGGCATTCGCGCTCGCGCGGCGTCAATTCAATGTGATCGATAGATTTGCCGGCCGTCGTTTGAAGCTGCATGGCGCGGCCGATGGCATAGGTGGAGGCCAGCGAGACCATTGCGAATTCGGCTTCGGACAGTTCGACCGCCTCACCGCCCACCGAGACCAGCGCGATCTGGCCTTCGAGCGTGATCAGCGGGAAGGCGAGGCCGTCACGCAGCTTGAACTGGCGGGCGTCGCGCATTACCTCGGCGCTGCTCTTGTCGGCGGGCATGCTTTGAACGGCATCGCGCCATTGGAATGGCGCCCGAAACTGCTTCAAATGGCTGACGACCGGATCGTGGTCGACGTAGTTGCGCGATAAGTAACGCTCCAGCCATTCGCTAGGCCAATCGCAGAGCAGCACATGGTCCTTCGTCTGGCTGCTTGGTGTACCGGGCTGCGGCACCGTTGCGGCTATCAGGGCCGTCAATCCGAAATTCGAGGTGACACTAAGTAGCTGCTCGCACACCGCAGCCGACGTGTCGGCACGCTGCACCCGGTCAATATATTCAAGTGTCCGGTCAAAATAACCCATCGCAACATCTACCCCATGTTGCCTACCGCTCTTGAGACCGATGCTACGTGCCTGCCCCGCACTTAGCCATCAACCCCGGATTGCAAAGCCACATCCTTAGCTTTTCTAACGCCAGCGACCGCCAACCCCAGGCCGACTCTGTGCGGCTATTTGCAACCTCGCCAAAGCATAACCCGAAATTTGCCCTTTGAAATCAAAAACAATTGTGCCTGCGCCGTTTTCGTATCACAAGCCAACGGCCAAGACGGGCGGAGTTTTTTGTGACATCACGCTGGATAACCATCGCCTTGCTGTCGATGCTGATCGGAGTGCAGCCGTTTGCCGGCGCTGTGCGGGCAGCGGAACCGCAGGTGCCGGTGCTTTGGGATGCCAAGGAGCGGCTGCCGAAGCCGGACCTTTCGGCGCTGCCGAGGCTCAGGTTCCTCACCACAACCGATTTCCCGCCCTTCAATTTTCTCGACGGCACGGGCCGACTGTCCGGCTTCCACATCGACCTGGCGCGGGCGATTTGCGCCGAACTCGACATCGCCGACAAATGCCAGATCCAGGCGCTGCCCTGGGCCGAACTCGACGACGCGTTGCAGAAGGGCGAAGGCGAGGCGATCATCGCCGGCATCGCCGCAACGCCGGAGACGCGGGCGAAGTACAGCTTTTCGCGCTCCTATCTACAGTTTCCGGCGCGCTTCATCATGCCGAAGACCAAGGCCTTCGCCGAGCCGATCCTCGACAAATTGCGCTCGAAGCGGGTCGGCGTGCTGGCCGGCTCGGCGCATGAAAAGATGCTGCGCGATTATTTCGGCACCGTGCAGATCATCCGCTTTCAACGGCCGGAAGACCTCTACAGCGACTTGAAGAGCGCCAAGATCGATGCCGCCTTCGGCGACGGCATGCGCTTTTCCTTCTGGCTGGGCGGCACGGACGCCGCCGGTTGCTGCCGCTTCGCCGGTGGACCCTACCTCGCGCCGGAATATCTGGGGTCCGGCATGACCATTGCCACCCGGGCCAGCGACCCAGCGCTGGCCGCAGCCATGGACTACGCGCTGCAGGAGATATCGGTGAAAGGCACCTTCGCCGAATTCTACCTGCGCTATTTCCCGGTCAGCTTTTTCTGATCCGGTTCCCGGTCAGCTTTTTCTGATCCGGTCCCGGTCAGCTTCCTCTAGGGGCTGGATCAGGTCAGCGTGCGCAGGCGGGCCTTCGCCCCGCGCGCGATGGCTGCGGCGGTCAGCGTGTCGAGATCGAGCTCACGCCGGATCAACTGCAGCACTCGCAATTCCTCCATGCGCATTTCTAGATCGACGGCGGCAACCTCGAAGGCCGCGGCATAGGCGGTGTCGTGCAGCCGTTCGGGCAAAGTCTCGGCGACACGCTCGAGCACGCCTTCCAACCCATCCTTTTCATGCAGCATCTTCTGGCAGTCCTGCGCAATGGCGATCAGCCTGTCCTGCTTGAAATCCTCGAACACCGGCCAGCTGCGGACGACGTCGCCGATGCGCGCCAGTTCGATATCGGTCATGTCGCGATCGGAAGCCGAGGTGATGACCATCAGGTAGATCAGGGCTTCATGGGTGGACGGCAACGGCATTCAAGACTCCTTGATAGTGAGGGTCGAAGGTAGGGACGCTACGGCGCCGTCGCAACGAAAACGCCTGATATCGTTGACGCTCCGCCCTGTCGCGCCTAGAGACCCGGTTGAAAAATCTTACCAGCCGCGAAAGCCGGCCATGACTGGAACTTTGACATGACGGGATCAAACATCGCCGATCTCAACCCCGAAATGCTTGCGGCAGCCGCCGAAAGCAAGGCTTGGCCGTTCGAGGAAGCCAAAAAGATCATCGAGCGCTACAAGGGCGGCGACTTCCCGGAGATCGTCCTGTTCGAGACCGGCTACGGCCCGTCGGGCCTGCCGCATATCGGGACGTTCGGCGAGGTCGCGCGCACCTCGATGGTGCGCCATGCCTTTCACGTGCTGACCGGGAACAAGGTCACGACCAAGCTGCTCTGCTTCTCCGACGATATGGACGGCATGCGCAAAATCCCCGACAATGTGCCGGATCGCGCAGCGCTCGAGCCCTATCTGCATATGCCGCTGTCGGCGGTGCCCAATCCGTTCGGCGGCGACTATCCGAGCTTTGGCGACCACAACAACGCGATGTTGTGCCGCTTCCTCGACACGTTCGGCTTCGACTACGAATTCGCCAGCGCGACGCAGTACTACAAGGCCGGCCGCTTCGATGCGATGCTTGTGCGCGCAGCCGAGCGCTACGACCAGATCATGGCGGTGATGCTGCCGACACTGGGACCCGAGCGCCAGGCGACCTACAGCCCGTTCCTGCCTATCTCGCCGAAGAGCGGGCGCGTGCTCTACGTGCCGATGAAGCATGTCGATGCCAAGGCCGGCACCATCACCTTCGACGATGAAGGCACCGAGACCACGCTTTCGGTGACCGGCGGCAAGGTCAAGCTGCAGTGGAAGCCGGATTTCGGCATGCGCTGGGCAGCGCTCGGCGTCGATTTCGAAATGTTCGGCAAGGACCACCAGACCAATGCGGTGATCTACGACCGCATCTGCAACATTCTCGGCGGACGCGCGCCGGAGCATTTCGTCTACGAGCTGTTCCTCGACGAGAACGGCCAGAAGATCTCGAAGTCGAAGGGCAACGGGCTGACCATCGACGAATGGCTGCGCTACGCGCCGACCGAAAGCCTCGGCCTCTATATGTACCAGCGGCCAAGGCAGGCGAAAAAGCTCTATTTCGACGTCATCCCACGCGCCGTCGACGAGTACTACACCTTCCTCAACGCCTATCCGCGCCAGGACTGGAAGGAGCGGCTGGGCAATCCGGTCTGGCACATGCATGACGGCAAGCCGCCTTCCATCGACATGCCGGTGCCGTTCTCGCTGCTGCTCAACCTGGTCAGCGCCTCCAACGCGCAAAACAAGGATGTGCTGTGGGGCTTCATCTCGCGCCATGCATCTGGCGTGACGCCGGCGACGCATCCCGAACTCGACCAGCTGGTCGGTTTCGCCATCCGCTACTTCGACGATTTCGTGAAGCCGACGAAGACCTTCCGGCCGGCCGACGATGTCGAACGCGTGGCGCTGGAAGCGCTTGGCAACGCGCTTGCTGGCCTGCCGGCCGGCGCCGACGGCGAAGCGATCCAGAACGCTTCGCTCAACGTGGCGCGCAAGATCGAACGCTATCAGGACCATTCGAAGAAGAGCCCGGACGGCGGCCCTGGTGTCTCGGGCGCTTTCTTCCAGATGATCTACCAGGTGCTGATCGGCCAGGAACGCGGACCGCGCTTCGGTTCGTTCGCAGCCCTCTACGGCATCGCCGAAACCCGCGCGCTCATTGAGCGGGCGCTGGCTGGTCAGCTGGCGGCGTAATTTCCGTCCCGGCCGGCGGCGTGTCTATCGCCGGGGCATCGAGGATCGGTTGCGACGCCGTCGGTGCCGCAACAGGCGTTGGCGCCGGTGGCAGGCCGCCAAGATCGGGCGCGGCGCCGAAGACGCCCTTCTTGGCGGCGCGCGCCTTGTCGCCCGCTTCGACATAGGGGCCGCCTGCCGTGGCGCGCGCCCAGCCGTTTTCGACCAGCCACTGGCCGACATCCAGCTTGCCGATGCGGCATTCGGCGGCGATCAGCGCACGGTCGGCCTCCGGCGGCACCTTGCAGGCAACGGCCCGGCCGCGCAGGAAAGACCGGAACGCGGTGCGCGCCCTGATACCGCAAGCCCAGGACTTGCCGCCCTCGGTGCAGGTCTCGTCTTGCCTGACGATGTCGATGCCGGAGACCGTCACGGAATAACCATTGGCTTCGATCAGGCCGGCGGCGGCCGCGACCGGCTGGAACAGTTTTGTTCCTCCCCAGTCGTCGACCGCTCTGCGCCCACGCGGCTTGGGCGGCCCGGCCAGCGCCAGGTCGCTCAGCGGCGCGCGTGGCTCAACCCGTTCAAGTTCTTCTACCGGCAGCGGCGGCGGAGCGATGGCCTCGGGATCGATCGCCCTCGAATGCACCTGAGGCGAGTGCATCGGAGGCTTGACGGGCTGGACCTCGGGGATCGCCGACGTCGCCGGCTCCTCGGGCACGGCCTCGGTGTCCGGGTCGATCTGGTCGACGGTGATGGCGGTGCTTTCGCGATGCAGCGCGCGACCGCCGGCGACGACAATGGCGACCATCACTGGGATCGCCAGGAGGGCTATGAGGATTTGAAGCAGACGCACCGCGAGACCTACTGGCTTGCCCAGACGATCCGCGCCACCCATTCGACATCGCGCATCGCGATGTCGCGGTCCGGGTGGTCGGGGTTGAGCGAGATCAGCACGATCGATTTCGTCGTCTGGCGCTCCAGCACCTTGGCCATGACTTCGCCGGCATTGGTCTTGACGACGACGCGGTCGCCCTTGCGGGTAGCGGCGCCCGGCTCGACGATCAGCACATCGCCATTGCGGTACAGCGGCAGCATGGAATCACCCTGCACCTTCAACGCATAGGAGGTTTCGGTTGCCCGCGCCGGAAGCTCGACAAGGTCCCAGCCCTGGCCGGAGGGATAGCCGGCATCATCGAAGAAGCCGCCGGCGCCGGCCTGGGCGAAGCCGAGCAGCGGCACCGCCGAACGCTGCGAGGCTAACGGGCCCGAAGCTGTCTTGGCGCGGCCTTCGACCAGCCCGGTGAATTCGTCGAGCGAAGCGCCTGTCGCCTCGATGATCTTGGCCAGCGATTCGGTCGAGGGCCAGCGCGGCCGCCCATCCGAGGACAGCCGCTTCGACTTGTTGAAAGCGGTGGAGTCCAGACCAGCTCGCCGGGCCAGGCCGGAGGCCGATAACGAATAGCGCTCGGCGAGAGCGTCGATGGCGGCCCAAACTCGGTCATGCGAGAGCAATTCGCTCTCCTCAAAACAGGAAAAAATACCTTTTCCTTCTAACGCGCGGTCATCCGATTGTCCACCGGCGCGCGGCCCGATCTCTCAAAAAGCTGCGTGCGGCGAAGTCGTCATGGATGCCTCAAACTGCCTTGGGCAGGCTGCGCAATCCTTGGTGGAGGTCATGCAAACCCGCTCGGCCTCGGTCGGCGGCCGCGGTTGAACGGAGCGGGCAAGCGTCCTATCGGACGCGCCAAGGACGCAGTAGCATTTGATTTGGCGCATGATCCTTTCCGAAAATCGATTCCGATTTTCGGGGTCATGCGCGAGGTCGGCGAGCATCATGTAGCGGGCGTTGTTGAGATGGAGGTTGAAGTCGATGTCGGCAGGCAGCAAAAGCCAGCCGACTTTCGCTGCCGACCGCGTAAGGGTCACGGCGCGCCTTGCCGTGGCCATCATGCGCGCAAGGCGCCCTCAGACGTACATGGGGCGCTAGCTCAAGCGGCCTTCTGCACCTCGCCTTTCGCATAGGGATCGAAGCGCTGGTAGAAGGTCTCGCCCTTCTCCGCCAGGTCGAGTAGCAGCTTGGGCGCCTTGAACTCGGCGCCGTATTTCTTCTGCAGGCCCTTGGCTATTCTGACGAAATCCCCGACGCCGATGCCGTCGATATAGGACAGCGCGCCGCCGGTGAATGGCGCGAAACCGAAGGCGAGGATCGAGCCGACATCGGCCTCGCGCGGATCGGTGACGATGCCCTCTTCCATCACCCGGGCCGCTTCCAGCGCAATGGTTACCAGCAGGCGCTGCTGCAGTTCCTCATAGTCGACCTTCTCGGCCTCCAGCTGCGGATAGAGATCCTTCAGGCCCGGCCACAGCTTCTTCTTGGCAGGCTTGGCCGGATAGTCGTAAAAACCCTTGCCGTTCTTGCGGCCGAAGCGGCCATGGGTGTCGACCAGCGTGTTGATCAGCGCCATCTGCCTGGGGTCGACAGACTTGTCTCCGAGGTCCCTGATGGTCTGCTTCATGATCTTCTGGGCAAGGTCGATCGCCGTCTCGTCGGTCAGCGCCAGCGGGCCGACCGGCATGCCGGCGGCCTTGGCGGCGTTCTCGATCATCGGCGCCGGAACGCCTTCGATCAGCATCTTGTAGGCTTCCGACATGTAGCGCAGCACGCAGCGGTTGACGTAGAAGCCGCGCGTGTCGTTGACGACGATCGGCGTCTTCTTGATGGCGCGCACGAAATCGATCGCGGTGGCCAGCGCCTTGTCGCCGGTCTTCTTGCCCAAAATGATCTCGACCAGCATCATCTTGTCGACCGGCGAGAAGAAGTGGATGCCGACGAAATTCTTCGGCCGCGCCGAATTCTTGGCCAGTGCGGTGATCGGGATGGTCGAGGTGTTGGAGGCGAAGATCGCCGACGATTTCAGCACGGCTTCGGCCTGCTCGGTGGCAGCCTTCTTGACGGCCGAATCCTCGAACACCGCCTCGACCACCAGATCGCAGCCGGCGAGATCGGCATAGTCGGCCGACGGCGTGATCAGCGACAGAAGTCTGTCCTTCTCCTCGGGCTTGACGCGGCCCTTCTTGACCTGATCGGAGATCAGGCTGTCGGAATGCGTCTTGCCCTTTTCGGCCGACGCCATGTCGCGGTCGAGCAGGACGACCGGGATGCCAGCCTTGGCGGTGACAAAGGCGATGCCGGCGCCCATGAAGCCGGCGCCGAGAATACCGATCTTCTTGAACTTGGTCTCCGGCACGCCGGCCGGGCGGCGGGCGCCCTTGTTGAGCTCCTGCAGCGAGACGAACAGCGAGCGGATCATCGCTGCTGCTTCCTTCGACTGCATGATTTCGGTGAAATAGCGCTGTTCGATCCGCAGACCGGTGTCGAACGGCACCAGCAGGCCTTCATAGACGCATTTCAGGATCGCCGCGGCGGCCGGATAATTGCCGTAGGTCTCGCGGCGCAGGATGGCGATGGCCGGCGGCCACAGATTGAAGCCGGCCGGCGTATAGATTTGGCCGCCAGGCAGCTTGAAGCCCTTCTCGTCCCAGGGCTGGACGGCTTTCAGGCCGTTCCTGATCATCGCCTTGGCGGTCTCGATCAGCTTGCCGGGTTCGGCGATCTCGTGGATCAGCCCCATCGCCTTGGCTTTCTGCGGCGACAGCGTCTGGCCGGTGGTCAGCATCTGCAACGCCTGCTGCTGGTCGGTCAGGCGCGGCACGCGTTGGGTGCCACCGGCGCCGGGGAAGATGCCGACCTTGACTTCCGGCAAGGCCATCTTGACCTTTTCGGAGTCAGCGGCAACGCGGCCATGACAGGCCAGCGACAGCTCGAACGCGCCACCCATGCAGGTGCCGTTGATCGCCGAGACCCAAGGCTTGCCCGACGTTTCGAGCTTGCGCCACAAGCCACCCATGCGGCCGGCATTGTCGAACAAAAGCTGTGCCGCCTTCTCCGGGTCCTTGGTCTTCTCCTTGGCAAATACGGCCAGCATCTTCTGCAGCATGGTCAGGTCGGCGCCGCCGGAGAAGCTGTCCTTTCCCGAGGTGATCACCGCGCCCTTGATGGCGGCGTCGGCCACCACCTGGTCGATGATCTTCTCGAGCTCGTTCATCACCTCTTCGGTGAAGACGTTCATCGAGCGGTCCGGCATGTTCCAGGTGACCAGCGCGATGCCGTCTGCGTCGGTGTCGACCGTGAAGTTTGTATAAGTCATGTCTCTCTCCTTCCGGCCGAAAATCAGACGCGTTCGATAATCGTTGCGGTGCCCATGCCGGCGCCGATGCAGAGCGTCACCAGAGCGGTGTTCAAATCGCGGCGCTCGAGCTCGTCCAGCACCGTGCCCAGGATCATCGCGCCGGTGGCGCCGAGCGGATGGCCCATGGCGATAGCGCCGCCATTGACGTTGATCTTGTCGTGCGGGATTTCGAATGCCTGCATGTAGCGCAGCACCACTGAGGCGAAGGCCTCGTTGAGCTCGAACAGGTCGATATCCGACAGCTTCATCTTGGCGCGCTTCAGAAGCTTCTCGGTGACGTCGACCGGACCGGTAAGCATCAGCACCGGCTCGGAGCCGATGTTGGCAAAGGCGCGGATGCGGGCGCGTGGCTTCAGGCCCATCGTCTTGCCGGCCCTCTTCGAGCCGAGCAATACGGCGGCCGCACCATCGACGATGCCGGACGAGTTGCCGGCATGGTGGACGTGGTTGACCTCTTCGACTTCCGGATGCTTCTGCACGGCGACGGCGTCGAAGCCGCCCATTTCGCCAGGCATGACAAAGGACGGGTTGAGCGAGGCCAGCGACTGCATGTCGGTCGACGGCCGCATATGCTCGTCATGATCGAGGATGGTGAGGCCGTTCTGGTCCTTGATCGGTATGACGGAGTTCTTAAAACGGCCATCGGCCCAGGCCTTGCCGGCGCGCTTCTGGCTCTCGACCGCATAGGCATCGACGTCGTCGCGCGAAAAACCATATTTGGTGGCGATCAAATCGGCCGATATGCCTTGCGGCACGAACCAGCCGGGCAGGCCGACGGACGGGTCCATGAACCAGGCGCCGCCCGAGGCGCCCATGCCGACGCGCGACATCGATTCCACGCCGCCTGCAATGACGATCTCGTCGGCGCCTTGAGCGATCTTGGCGGCGCCGAAATTGATGGCGTCGAGACCCGAAGCGCAGAAGCGCGATATCTGCATGCCCGGCGCCTTGTTGTCGTAGCCGGCCTCGAAGGCGGCGGCACGCGGAATGACGGAGCCGGCCTCGCCCACTGGGTCCACGCATCCGAAGATGATGTCGTCGATGTTTGCGGTGTCGAGCCCGTTGCGGTCGCGCAGCGCTTCAAGCGTCCTGGCCGCAAGCCGCACCGCCGGCACCTCGTGCAGCGAGCCATCCTTCTTGCCCTTGCCGCGCGGTGTGCGCACGGCGTCATAGACATAAGCTTCGGCCATTTTTCTTGCTCCTTGCTTTGCCGGTCGTGGCTCTCAGAGAGAGCGGCCGATCAGCAATTTCATGATCTCGTTGGTGCCGCCGTAGATGCGCTGGACGCGGGCGTCGCGGAACATGCGGGCGATCGGATATTCATTCATGTAGCCATAGCCGCCATGCAATTGAAGGCATTCGTCTACGACTTTTCCCTGCAGGTCCGAGAGCCAGTATTTGGCCATCGACGCCGTCACCGGATCGAGGCCGCCATTGATGTGGCGGGTGACGCAATCATTGTAGAAGACGCGGCCGATGGTCGCCTCGGTCTTCAGTTCGGCGAGCTTGAACTGGGTGTTCTGGAACTCGATGATCGCTTTGCCGAAGGCCTTGCGATCCTTGACGTAGTCGATGGTCAGCGCCAGGGCGCGTTCGATCATGGCGATCGCGCCGGTGCCGATCTGCAGGCGCTCCTGCGGCAATTGCTGCATCAGCTGGATGAAGCCCTGTCCCTCTTCGTGGCCAAGCAGGTTCGAGGTCGGCACGCGCATATCATTGAAGAACAGCTCCGACGTGTCGTTGGCCTTCAGGCCGATCTTGTCGAGGTTGCGGCCGCGTTCGAAGCCTTCGGCCTCGTCGGTCTCGACGACGATCAGCGAGGTGCCCTTGGCGCCCTTGGCCGGGTCGGTCTTGGTGACGACGATGATGAAATTGGCCAGCTGGCCGTTGGTTATGAAGGTCTTGGAACCGTTGATCTTGTACTGGTTGCCGTCCTTCTCGGCCCGCGTCTTGACGCCTTGCAGGTCGGATCCCGCGCCCGGCTCAGTCATGGCGATGGCGCCGATCAATTCGCCGGTCGCCAGTTTCGGCAGCCATTTCTTCTTCTGCTCCTCGGAGCCGTAATGAAGGATGTAAGGGGCAACGATCGCATTGTGCAGGCCGATGCCGAAACCGTCGACGCCGACGTGGCCAATCGCCTCGATGATGGCGCTCTCATGCGCGAAGGTGCCGCCGGAGCCGCCATACTCCTCCGGCATAGAGGCGCAGAGCAGGCCGGCGGCACCCGCCTTGCGCCAGCTCTCGCGGTCGACCATCTCGTTCTTCTCGAACTCGTCGTAACGCGGCGCGATCTCTTCCGACATGAAGCGGTGCGCCATGTCGTAGAGCATGCCGACTTCGTCCGCCGCCCAGGCGGGCTTCGGCAAAGAGAGCACTTCGGCTGGATTTGTCATGCCGTTTCTCCCGCGCCAACGTCCCCCTCCCCCTCGAGGGGAGGGTGGCCGCGAAGCGGTCGGGTGGGGTCGCCGATGACGTGCTCGACCTTATCTTCGGAATTGACGCGGGTTTGGGGCATTGCGATCATCTCCTACCAAAGCGCCAACCAGCCGGCGCACTGCACGCAGGACCCCTCCCGGCCCTTCGGGCCACCCTCCCCTCAAGGGGGAGGGGGACGCTGGCCATTTCTAGAACGCTTCCGCAGGCAGCGCCATTAGCGTGTCCGCACCACTGGAAATGCGGGCCAGATGTGCCGACGTCTCGGGCATGATCCGCTCCATGAAGAAGCGCGCCGTCACCACCTTGTTGTCGTAGAAAGCCCCATTTTCGTGGACAGATTGGGAGCCATTGGCGCCGGTCTTGCCGAGCGCGGCCTTGGCCATCTGCGCCCACATGTAGCCCAGCGCCACCAGGCCGAAGAGATGCATGTAATCGGTCGAGGCCGCACCGGCATTGTCGGGCTTGGCCATGCCGTTCTGCACCAGCCACATCGTCGCCGCCTGCAGATCGTTGAGGCCTTTCTTCAGCGCCTTGGTGAACGGCGCCAGCTTCTCGTCGGCGCGGTTCTCCTCGCAGAACTCGCCGACGTCCTTGAAGAAGGCCTGCACGGCGCGGCCGCCATTCAGACCAAGCTTGCGGCCGACGAGGTCGAGCGCCTGGATGCCGTTGGCGCCTTCATAGATCATGGCGATGCGGGCATCGCGCACGAACTGGCTCATGCCGTGCTCTTCGATGTAGCCGTGGCCCCCGAACACCTGCTGCGCCATGACTGCATGGTCAAAACCCTTGTCGGTGAGCACGCCCTTGATCACCGGCGTCAGCAGGCCGGTATAGTCGTCGGCCGCCTGGCGATCCTTGTCGTCGGCGGAGCGGTGGGCGATGTCGGACTTGATCGCCGTCCACAGCGCCAGCGCGCGGCCGGCCTCGTTGAAGGCCTTCATGGTCATCAGCGAGCGGCGGATGTCGGGATGAACGATGATCGGATCGGCTTGTCTGTCCGGCGCCTTGGCGCCCGACAGCGAGCGGCCCTGCAGCCGGTCCTTGGCGTAGGAGACCGCGTTCTGGTAGGCGATCTCGGACAGCGACAGGCCCTGCAGGCCGACGCCGAGGCGGGCTTCGTTCATCATCGTGAACATCGCCTTCAGGCCGCCATTGGCCTCACCGAGCAGCGTGCCTTCGGCCTCGTCATAATTCATGACGCAAGTCGAATTGCCGTGGATGCCCATCTTCTCCTCGATCGAACCGCAGGAGAGCGTGTTCTTCTCGCCCGGATTGCCCGAGGCATCGAGCTTCAGCTTTGGCACGATGAACAGCGAGATGCCCTTCACGCCTGCCGGCGCGCCTTCGATGCGGGCCAACACGAGATGGACGATGTTTTCCGACATGTCGTGCTCGCCGGCCGAGATGAAGATCTTTTGGCCTGAGATCTTGTAGGTGCCGTTGCCGTTCGGCACCGCCTTGGTGCGCAGCAGGCCAAGATCGGTGCCGCAATGCGGCTCGGTCAGGTTCATGGTACCGGTCCAGGACCCCTCGACCAGCTTCGCCAGCCATGTCGCCTTCTGCTCGTCGGTGCCGTGTGTGATGATCGCAGCGATCGCGCCTTGCGTCAGGCCGGGATACATCATCAGCGCCATGTTGGCCGAAACCATGTATTCGGCAACCGCGGTGTGCACGGCATAGGGCAGCCCCTGGCCGCCGAACTCGACGGGCGCCGCCAGTCCCATCCAGCCGCCTTCGCGATACTGGTCGTAGGCTTCCTTGAAGCCCTTCGGCGTCGTCACCGAGCCGTCCTCATGGCGCACGCAGCCTTCCATGTCACCGACGCGGTTCAGAGGATGCATAACGTTTTCGGCGAGCTTGGCGCCTTCGGCGAGGATCGCCTCGACAACGTCGGGCGTCGCGTCGGCAAATCCGGGAAGGTTGGAATATCGCTGATAACCCAGCACCTCGTTGAGCACGAACAGCGTGTCCTGGACCGGCGCCCTGTAGATCGGCATGTGTTCCTCCACCATGCGGGTCTTGGCCGCGAGATCGGGCCCCGAACATGAGGTTGGGGCGGCACGCCGGCCAATGTCGAAAGCGAGATAGCAAAAATTGACGTTTGCGTAAACGTCAATTTTGTCGCCGGGACAAAATTTACCTATGCCAGCCTATCGGCACGAGCGGTGCATGGCTTTGCGCAAAGCGAGGGGGGTCAAACAAAAAGAGCCGCGCGGGCGGCCGCGCGGCTCTTCCGTTCAAAGCTTTCGCCGGGAGCTGCGGAGCAAAATCAGCTGGCGGCGCTGGCCGGGGCCGAACGCTCGGACAGCATCTGGCGCACGGCCGACATCGAGCCGCTCAACTCGTTGATGGCGTCGTCGATCAGCGCGCGCTGCTTCTGCAGGCGGGCAAGCTGCTTCTCCGACTTGTCGAGAGCCAGCCGTAATTGCTTGGTGTTGGATCCCGTGGGATCGTAGAGATCCATCATCTGCTTGACGTCGCGTAGCGAGAACCCGACCTTGCGGCCGAGCAGGATCAGCTTCAGCCGCGCCTCGTCGCGACGCGTGTAGAGCCGCGTCGCCCCATCGCGCTTTGGATTGAGCAGGCCCTTGTCTTCATAGAAACGCAGCGTGCGCAGAGTCACGCCGTATTTCTTGGCCATCTCGCCGATGCGCACGAGCTCCTCGCCGGCTTCGGCAGACATATTGTTGGTGTTGGCCGCGGCTTCGCCGGGCGAAACAAGTTTCATAGTCACTGGCTTTCCCCTGTCGTGGCATCGCGGTCTTGGACCTTGCAACGCCTGAGTGGAAGCGGGGGCATGCTTCCAGTCGTGGTTTCAACTAATTCATCGCAAAAGGCACGAACGGCGCCCCTCTTACGTTTACGTCAATTCTATATCGATAGCCGCCGCATGACGCAAGGGCGTTCTGGGATTGCGAAACCTTATGCCGCACCCCCGGCGCCGGGTCCGAACGGGCACCGCCTGTATTTCAGCAATGCCGTAACTTCTTAAGGTTGGTTAACACCTTGTTTACCACGATGGGTGAAATGTGCGGATGTCGGTCACCCGTGTTTATCCTGTAGCGAATTTTTCACGGTTTTTCGGAGAGCGGGCCTGGCCCGGGAAGCTCGTCTTCCGCCGCAGCAGTGCCGCGCGGCCGCCTTCGTTCCCGACAAGGACTTGGGAAACTGGCAGCAAGCCAGCCATTCTGAAAAACGGACGCATCGATGAACAGCAAGCGGTCCTATCTCGATACACTCAACGCCGGCAGGCCGCGCAGGCCGAACACCACACTTGATGAATTGAACCGCTCGCTGGAAACGCTGGAGCAGCGGCTGGAGCGCAAGCGCGAGGACGCCGCCGAGCGCTTCGATCCGCGCCGGCCGCCGGCAGAGCCGCGCTACGCAAGCGCCCAGCCCTACGCCCCGCCGCGCTGGTACGAGGACCCGCAGCCCACGCCGCGGCCGAAAGGCGCCGGGCCGGCCGGCTTCGACCAGAACTATCAGGCGATCGCGCGCGACATCGACCGCGTGCGCGGCCAGGAAGACAGCGTCGCCGTGGTCGGCAAGATCGCCGGCGAATTGCGTGGCCTGCGCGAGGAACTGCGCCATCAGATGACGGCCGGCCTGCAGCGCGAATTCGCCGCGTTGCGCAAGGACATCGAACGGGCCTTCCAGGCGAGCAACCAATCGGGTGGTCAGGCAGGCGGCTTGCCCGGCAAGGGCAGCGCCGAACTCGGCGTCGAATTCGAGCGGCTGTCCGGCGCCATCCAGACGCTGGCCGAGAAGAGCGACGACCGAAGCGTCAACATGCTGCGGCTCGAGCTCGAGCAGGTAAAGACGGCGCTCGACACATTGGCGCGCGAGGAAAGCGTGCTGAAGGTCGACCGCCGCTGGGACGATTTCGACCGCCGCTGGAGCGCGTTCGAGGACCGTGTCGACGCCGACCAACGCAACCGCGCCGACGGCCCCGGATTTTCGGCCCTGACCGACCGGCTCGAACAGATCAGCAATGCGGTCCACAATCTGCCGGAATCGCTGTCGCTGCGCTCGATGGAAGAAAAGGTCCGCACGCTTGCCGGCGCCGTCGATCATTTCGTCAGCCAGCAGAGCAACCGCGGCGGCGACACGCTTGGCCTGATCGACGAACGGCTCGACGAGATTTCGCGCGCCATCGTCGCCTCGACCGTCGCCGCACAGGCCAATTCCTTCGACCCCGAACCCTTTGAACGCATCGAGAAGCGGATCGCCTCGCTGGCGCAGCAGATCGAGGAAGTCGTGCAGGTTCGTCCGAGCGGCGAGGTTCTCGACCGTCTCAGCACGCTGTCGAACAGGGTCGACGAGCTTGCCGGCCGCGCCAATCTGCCGGAACAGGCGATGGAGCGCCTCGGCAAGCAGATCGCGATGATCGCCGACAAGATCGATCGCGCCCCGGCCATGCCCGACGCCGACTATATCTTCCAGGGTCTGGAACAGCGCTTCGACGTGCTGTCGGGCATGATGGAACGTCGGCAGGGCGACGCCATCGAACAGGGCAACATGCTGTTTCGCGATCTCGAGCGGCGGCTGGACGAGGTTGCCGACCGGCTGGACCAGCGCCAGCCGCAGGCTGACAGCGCCGGCATCATGGACGCCATCGACGCACGCTTCACCGCGCTCGCCCAACGCATGGAGACGCGCATTCCCGATCCTGCCAACGAGGCGGCGATCCGCGGCCTGGAAAGCCGGCTCGAAGACATTTCAAGCCGGCTGGAATCGTCGGCCGCGCAGGTCGCCGGCATCGATCCGGCACTGATCCGCAGCCTTGAGGCGCAGGTCTCCAGCCTATCGGCGCATCTGTCGAAGCCCGGCACACCGCTGCCGGAATTCGAGGACATCAGCCCGCGCCTCAACGAAATCGAGAAGTCGCTGGCCGGAACCCGCGAATCCATCATGGGCGCGGCACGCGAAGCAGCCGAGAGCGCCGTGCGCTCGCTGGCAGATTCCAACGCCAACACCGCGGCCGTTACCGGCCTTGCCCAGGATCTGAAGACGCTGGAAGCGCTGACGCGCCGTTCGGACGAGCGCAATTCACGGACATTCGAGGCTATCCACGACACGTTGCTCAAGATCGTCGATCGTCTGGGCTCGCTGGAGACCAGCGAACCGGCCGAGGCGGTGAGCGAGCTTCGGGATGCCCAGGCCGAGCCGGCGCGGCGGGCCCGCGCTGCACGCGCCTCCAAGATTTCGGTGCAGGACGCGCCGTCGATGGATATCGACCAGCCGCTGCCGCTGACCGGAGACATGGCCGACCTGGACGGCCGCGCCGCCGCCATCATGCGCAGCGAGCCGGATATGCGCAGCGATCCGGGTACGCGTAGCGACCCGGTCATGGGCAGCGAACCCGTGCGGCGCTCGCCAGCCGAGGCTGCCGCGGCCGCTGCCCAGGCAGCGCTCGGTTCCGACAGGATTGCCGAGAAAGGCGAAGGCACGGCCAAGAAGTCGCTGTTCGGTGGATTGGCGCGCGCCTTCAGGGGCAAGAAGCCGGCTGACATGCTGCCGCTTGCCGGCTTGGGGCCCAATGTCGACCTGCCGAGCGTCGATCTCGACGAGCCGCTCGATCCGAAGCTCGCCAACCGGCCGTTGGAGCCGGGCTCCGGCGCGCCCGACCTCAACGCCATCATGAAGCGCGTACGCGACGAACGTGGCCCACCGGTGCGCCAAAACTCCGGCGATGCGTCGAAATCCGACTTCATTGCCGCGGCCAGGCGCGCGGCGCAGGCCGCGGCCGCCGAGGCCGACGCGTTGAAACGCCAGTCTACCATGAAGGGCCCGGTCAAGGCGCTTCGTATCGGTGACCTGCTCAAGGCGCGGCGCAAGCCGATCCTGATGGGAGCGGTCGCGATCATGCTGGCGCTTGCCGGCCTCCAGTTGGGCAAGGCCTTCTTCGCCGACCCGGTCGAGGTCGCAAGCAACGATACAGCGCCGATCGTCGCCTCGCAGCCGGTCGAGACTGCCTCGGTCAACGCTGCCAGCCAACCCAAGGCAGAACAGCAGGTGGCCGTTCAGGACGTGCCGGCCCGGATCGTCAGGCAGGCGGAGCCCACGGAACCGGCAGCTGGCAACGATGCGCCAATGAATGCGGCCTCGGTCGCCGGGCCCGAAGTGCCGGCGGTGGAGCCCGCGCCAGCGCCGATGGCTTTGGCCGATCCGGCCCCCGCGCCAAATGCAATGCTGCCGACCACCGCCACTGCGGAACCGGCGGCTGCCGACGCGCAGCCTGCGGCCGCCGTCATGGCGCCCTCGGCCTCGGATACGACGGCCTCGGATACTACCGGCGCCGTTCCGCCGGCTGATGCCGCGGTAGCACCTGTCGTGGCCAAGATAGACGTTCCGGCCGATGCCGGCCCGCAAGCCTTGCGCGACGCGGCTGCCGGCGGTGACGCCAAGGCGCTGTTCGAGCTCGGTTCGCGCTATGCTGAATCGCGCGGCGTCAAGGAAGACATGGCGGCAGCGGCCAAATGGTACGAAAAGTCGGCCGAGCTCGGCTTCGCACCGGCGGAATACCGCATCGGCAATTTCTACGAGAAGGGCATCGGCGTCACGCGCGACGTCAAGAAGGCAAAGACCTTCTACCAGCTCGCCGCCGCGCAGGGTAATGCCAGCGCCATGCACAATCTGGCCGTTCTGTTTGCCATGGCCGCCGACGGCGTGACCGACAATGAATCGGCCGCGCACTGGTTTCAGGCGGCGGCCGATGTCGGCGTCAAGGACAGCCAGTTCAATCTCGGCATCCTGGCGGCAAAGGGCGTCGGCATGAAGCAGAGCCTGGAGGAATCCTACAAATGGTTCGCGCTCGTCGCCAAGACCGGCGACAAGGATGCGGCTGCAAAGCGCGACGAAGTCGCCACTGCGCTGCGCCCCGAACAGCTGGAGCGGGCGCGCGCCGCCACGGAACTGTGGAAGCCGAAGCCGCTCGACCCGGCGTCCAACTCGGCCGACATTCCTGAATCCTGGCAGGAAGGCACGCCGCAGACCACCGCCAGCGTCGACATGAAGAAGGCGGTCAAGAACATCCAGCTCATCCTCAACAAGAACGGCTACGATGCCGGCGTCGCCGATGGCGTGATGGGCGGCAAGACCAAGACCGCAATCATGGCTTTCCAGACCGACAACAAGATGCAGGCGACCGGCGAAATCGACGAAAAGCTGGTGAAGGCGCTGCTGGCGCACAAATAACGGCAGATGCGTCGCTAACGCGACGCCCTTGCCATACATTTGCCTGTTAACTGCTTGAGATGTTTTTTGTTTCGGTAGGGCGGCGGGGTTTGATCCCACTGCCCCGGCGGTGCAAGAAAGAATTGGCTTTTCGGTGCGACAATGCCCTGGAATGGCTGCAATCGCCGACAGGCAAACTGATCGAGACTGACGGGTGGGCATCTATCTCCCGATCGCGGAAATTTCCGTCAACGTCTTCGTGCTGCTGGCAATGGGCGCGGCGGTGGGTTTCCTGTCGGGCATGTTCGGGGTCGGTGGCGGCTTTCTGATCACGCCGCTCTTGATCTTCTACAACATCCCGCCGGCAATCGCCGTTGCTACCGGCGCCAACCAGGTTATCGCCTCCTCCTTCTCCGGCGCGCTGTCGCACATGAAGCGCGGCACGCTCGACTTCAAGCTCGGCGGGGTGCTGCTGGCCGGCGGCATCGTCGGCTCAACCGGCGGTATCTTTGTCTTTGCCTTCCTGCGTCGGCTCGGCCAGCTCGATTTGTTCATTTCGCTGCTCTACGTCGTGCTGCTTGGCACCGTCGGCGGGCTGATGCTGGTCGAGAGCGTCAATGCGCTGCGCGCCACGCGCAGCGGTGCGGCGCCGGTCTTGAAGAAATCCGGCCAGCACAACTGGATCCACCGGCTGCCGCTGAAGATGCGCTTCAGGGCCTCGAAGCTGTTCGTCAGCGTCATTCCGGTGCTGGGGCTCGGCGCCGGCATCGGCTTCCTGTCGTCGATCATGGGTGTCGGCGGCGGCTTCATCATGGTGCCGGCGCTGATCTATCTCTTGAAAGTGCCGACCAACGTCGTCATCGGCACCTCGCTGTTCCAGATCATTTTCACCTCGGCCTACACCACGCTTGTCCACGCCACCACCAACCAGACGGTCGACGTCATGCTTGCCTTCCTGCTGATGGCGGGCGGCGTCGCCGGCGCGCAATATGGCGCCAAGGCAGGCCAGAAGCTGCGCGGCGAACAGCTCAGGGCACTGCTGGCGCTGCTGGTGCTGGCGGTCGCGATCCGGCTTGCCATCGATCTCTTCGTCACGCCGCCAAACCTCTATTCGCTGACCGCCGCGGGCCTGAACTGATGCTGCGGTGGGGGATTTTTTCGGCCGCCGCTTTGCTTATCGCCGTCGCTCTGCCGGCCGCAGCGCAATCGCCGAACCCCTTGCCGGAAGGCATCCAGATCGGTCTCTCCACCGACGCCGTGTCGATCACCGCCGGTTTTTCCGGCGCCGACCTGACCATTTTCGGTTCGCTGGAAAATCCCGACCCGCTGGTCGCGCGACAGGGGCGCTACGACGTCATCGTCGTGCTCGAAGGCCCGCCGCGGCCGGTGGTGGTGCGCCGCAAGGACCGCGTGCTCGGCGTCTGGGTCAATCTGGAATCCGAGACCTTCGAGAACGTGCCGGTCTCCTACTCCGTCGCCACGACGCGGCCGCTGCAGGACATCACCGAACCCAACAGCTACAAGCAGCTGTCGCTCGGCGCCTCCAACCTTTACATGCAGCCGGCCGACGTAACCGACAGTCCGGCGACGATCGAGGAATTCACCGTGGCGCTGCGCGAGCGCAAGGCGGCGACCGGCCTCTATAGCGAGAATGTCGGCGGCGTGCAGTTCTTGTCGCAGAACCTGTTTCGCGCCACGGTGCGGCTGGCGCCCAACGTCCCGGTTGGAACCCATAAAGCCCGCGCGTTCCTGTTCAAGAGCGGTCTGTTCCTCAAGGAAAGCTCGGCCCAGCTCGAAATCCGCAAATCGGGCTTCGAACAGTCGATCTTCCGCGTCGCGCATGATTACTCGTTTCTCTACGGCGTCTTCTCCGTGTCGCTGGCCATGATCACCGGCTGGCTGGGCAGGCTGATTTTCCGCAGGGATTGACGCGCAGGACCCATTTCCGGGGAAAAGGGGTTCCCCTTTTCTCAGTCTTGCGATAGACCGCCGCCTCCCAACCCTCGGGTAACACGCACAATCATTCGGCAGAACGGTCAGGCCTCTGGACGGCGCGCGCCTTGCGGACGCCTGCCACAGCGACGACCCAATGACAGGAGGCTGCAATGCACCAGGCATTTGGCGGCATCGATTTCGGCACGTCCAATTCTACGGTGGGCGTGATCCGCAACGGCCAGGCACGGCTGGTGGCGCTGGAAGGCGGACAGCCGACATTGCCAAGCGCGGTTTTCTTCAACTTCGAGGACGGTCACACCTATTTCGGCCGCCGCGCCATTGCCGACTACACCGATGCCATCGAAGGCCGGCTGATGCGGTCGCTGAAGAGCGTGCTCGGCAGTTCGCTGGCGCATGAGAAGACGCGGATCAAGGCCCGGCAGATCGGTTTCATCGACATTGTCGGCATGTTCGTCGGCCATTTGAAGAAGCGGCTTGAGGAAGATGCCGGCGCTCCGGTGGAGAACGTTGTGCTCGGCCGGCCGGTGCAATTTGTCGACGACGATGTGGAAGCCGATGCCAAGGCGCAAAGCGAGCTTGAAAAAGCGGCGCGCGCGCAAGGCTTCAAGCACATCGCCTTCCAGTTCGAACCGATTGCGGCTGCACTCGACTATGAGCAGGACGTGAAGCGCGAGGAACTGGCGTTGATCGTCGACATGGGCGGCGGCACGTCCGACTTCTCGATCGTGCGCGTTTCGCCGCAACGCGCCCGCTCACGCGACCGCAAGGACGACATCCTCGCCAACCGAGGCATTCATATTGGCGGCACCGATTTCGACCGGCTGCTCAGCATCGCCCATGTCATGCCCAAGCTCGGCTATCTCTCGCCCACAAAAGACGGCAAGCGCAACCTGCCGGCGAGCTATTTCATTGATCTCGCGACGTGGCAGCGCATCAACCTCGTCTATACTGCCAAGGCGATGACGCATCTGAGGCAAATCCGCTTCGAGGCCGTCCGCGCCGACCTTGTCGACCGCTTCATCCATATTGTCGAGCACCGTTACGGCCATGCGCTGGCCGGCCTCGTCGAACGAGCCAAGATCGCGCTGACGGATCAGGCTTCGGCCGATGTAACGGTGGCGCTGCCTGGCGCGCATTTCGCCGCCGAGATCTCGCGGACCGGCCTGGAAGAGACCATCGCCGCCGACATCGAGCGGGTGTCCGCTACGGTGCGGCAGACGATTGCCGATGCTGGCGTGAAAGCGTCCGACATCACCGCCGTGTTCCTCACCGGCGGCTCGACCGCCATCCCGCTGGCACGGCGCGAAATCCTGTCGCTGGTGCCGCAAGCCGCCGTTATCGAGGGCGACATGTTCGGTTCGGTCGGCCTTGGCCTGGCGCTGGATGCACAGCGGAAGTTCGCCTGATCGCTTACGCCGGATTGCTGACGGCCTCAGCGCCGAGATGCGCCTTGAGCGCCATCTGGGCGAGGCTTGCCTGGCGGTCGCGATGGGTGATCATGGCGAAGTCGCGCTTCGGCAGTTCGAGCGGCACCGACCGGAGACTGCCCTCGGCGACGGCGCGTCCGACGACGAGGTCCGAGATGATGGTGGCGCCGGCGCCGGCCTCGACCGCCTGGCGAACCGCCTCGTTGCTCGGCAGCACCAGAAATATCTGCAGGTCGCCAAGCGATATCCCCTCGCGGCGGGCCAGGTCCTCCAGCACCTCGCGCGTGCCCGAACCACCCTCACGGATGATCCAGCGCAGCCCTCTGATATCCGGGCGGCCCGGCGCGATCTCGGCGATTTCGGGATGCGAGGCGGCGACGACCAGCATCAACCTGTCGACGTCGACCTTGGTGCGGCGGAGGATGTCTGACTCGGTGCGCCCCTCGACCAGACCGAGATCGGCGGTGCCGTCGAGCACATTGGCCTCGACCTGCCTGGTGTTGCCGATGCTGACGCTTAAGCGCACCGCCGGGTAGGCTTCATGGAAAGAGGCCAGCCTGCGCGGCAGCCAGTAGCTGGCGATGGTCAGGCTGGCGGCGATCGACAGGCTGCCGGCGACCGTCTGCGAGACATGCTCCAGCACATTTCGGGCGGCGGCGGCGCGTTCCAGCACCGCCTTGGCCTCGGGCAGGAAACGGTGGCCGGTCTGAGCCAGCTCGATGTTGCGGCCGACACGGTTGAACAGATGAACGCCATGCTGCTCTTCCAAAGCGCGGATAGCCGCCGACGCCGCCGACTGGGAGATGCCCAAAAGCTCCGCCGCCTTGGTCATATGGCCGCGTTCGGCAACGGCAACGAAAATGCGCAACTGGTCCAGCGTCATGTGTGCATTAAGAACCAATTCCGATCGAATTTACAAGAACAACTGATTAGACGGATCGATAGCTTTATTCTACTTTTTCAGTCGAAGTTAGAAAGAATTCGCCAACAAATCGCGGCCAACAAAATGATCGGGCGGTTCAGATCCCTGTTTGCGCATTGGACCCGTGGCCTCAGGCGGCGGCTGGCCGGCGATCGATATCATCCTGAAGAACACTATATGCGTGGCCCCGGACCGAAGACGCGGGCCAAATTCGCAGGTAGCAAAAGCACGCCGGCATCATGAACCCAGCTGCGCCGCGCGGAGCCAATTCCGCACCGTCGCAACGGCCGCTTGGCGATACACGCGCGCCTGATGAAGGCGACGGCGTCGACACCTCGCCCGCTATCTCCGACAGCATCGCCAAGACCACCTGTTATATGTGCGCCTGCCGGTGCGGCATCGACGTCCACATCAAGGACGGCAAGGTGCGCTACATCAACGGCAACAAGGCCCATCCGGTTAACCGCGGCGTAATCTGCGGCAAGGGCAGCTCCGGCATCATGCAGCACTACAGCCCGGCGCGGCTGAAGAAGCCGCTGTTGCGCAGCGGCCTGCGCGGCTCGGGCGAATTCCGCGAGATCGAGTGGGAGGAAGCGTTTTCGATTGCGACCGGGCGGCTATCGCATATCCGCCGGACCGATCCGAAAAAGCTCGCCTTCTTCACCGGGCGCGACCAGTCGCAGTCGCTGACCGGCTGGTGGGCGAGCCAGTTCGGCACGCCGAACTTCGCCGCCCATGGCGGCTTCTGCTCGGTCAACATGGCGGCCGGCGGGCTCTACACGATCGGCGGCTCGTTCTGGGAGTTCGGCGAGCCGGACTGGGACAATACGAAATACTTCATGCTGTTCGGCGTCGCCGAGGACCATGATTCCAACCCGATCAAGATCGGCTTGGGTAAACTCAAGGCGCGCGGCGCCAAGGTGGTGTCGATCAACCCCTGTCGCACCGGCTACAACGCCATTGCCGACGACTGGATCGGGATCCGGCCCGGCACCGACGGCCTCTTCGTCTTCGCCCTAATCCATGAACTGCTGAAGGCAGGCCGCGTCGATCTCGATTATTTGCTGCGCTACACCAACGCCCATGTGCTGGTCATCCAGGAGCCGGGTGCGGCGGACGACGGGCTGTTCCTGCGCGACAGCGACAACAATCTTCTCGCCTGGGACAGAGTGGCGAAGACAACCGTCAACGCAGCCGATGCGGATGCGAAACCGGCGCTGACCGGCAGCTTCACGTTCGCCGGCCGCCGTTGCGTGCCGGTGTTCCGGCTTATCGCCGACCGCTACATGGACGACAGCTACGCACCCGATGCGGTCGCGGCACGATGCGGCATTCCGGCCGACACCATCCGCCGGATCGCTGCCGAACTCGCCCACGTCGCCTTCGAACAGACGATCGAACTGCCGGTTGCGTGGACCGACTGGGCCGGACGGCGGCACGAGACGATCAAGGGACGGCCGGTGTCGATGCATGCCATGCGCGGCATCTCGGCCCACTCCAACGGCTTTCACTCCTGCCGTGCCATCCACCTGCTGCAGGTGCTGCTCGGCACGGTGGACGTGCCCGGTGGCTTCCGTTTCAAGCCCCCCTACCCGCGCTCGGCGCCGCCGGGACCGAAGCCGGCCGGCAAGGTGGTCAGGCCGATGACGCCGCTCGACGGCATGCCGCTCGGCTTCGTCTGCGGGCCGGACGATCTCCTGGTCGACGAGGCCGGCACGCCTTTGCGCATCGACAAGGCTTATTCCTGGGATGCGCCGCTCGCCGCGCATGGGCTGATGCATACGGTCATCCGAAATGCGTGGGCCGGCGACCCGTACCCGATCGACACGCTGATGATGTACATGTCGAACATGGCTTGGAATTCCTCGATGAACACCGTCGAGACCATTGCCATGCTCACCGACCATGACGAAGCGGGTAACTACAAGATCCCCTTCATCATCTATTCCGACGCCTATTATTCCGAGACGGTGCCGTTCGCCGATCTGGTGCTGCCCGACACCACCTATCTCGAACGTCACGACTGCATCAGCCTGCTCGACCGGCCGATCAGCCATGCCGACGGGCCGGGCGACGCGATCCGCCATCCGGTGGTCGAACCCGACCGAGATGTCAGGCCGTTCCAATCGGTGCTGATCGAACTCGGGGCGCGGCTGGACCTGCCCTGCTTCATCAACGATGACGGATCCGCGAAATATCGCGACTATGCCGACTACATCGTCAATCACGAGCGCACGCCCGGCATTGGCCCGCTCGCCGGCTGGCGCGGCAAGGACGGCACGTCTGTCGGCAAGGGCGAAGTCAATCCCGACCAGCTGCAGCGCTACATCGACAATGGCGGCTTCTGGCACCAGGATTTTGCTGAGGACCAGCGCTATTACAAGATGGCCAACCGCCCCTATCTCGACTTCGCAGAGCAGATGGGGTTCATCCCCAAGGCCGAGCCGATCGTGTTCCAGCTCTATTGCGAACCGATGCAGCGCTTTCGCCTCGCCGCGCGCGGTCATGGTCGCGTCCAGCCGCCCGAGAGCGAACGCCAGCGCATCGAGACCTATATGGATCCGCTGCCGTTCTGGTTTACGCCGTTCGAAGAGGCCGCGGTCGATCCGCAGAAATATCCGCTGCATGCGCTGACGCAGCGGCCGATGCACATGTATCATTCCTGGGGCTCGCAGAATGCGTGGCTGCGGCAAATCACCAGTCAGAACCGCCTGTTTGTGCACCACCAGACCGCGGCAGATCTCAGTCTCGTCGACGACGACTGGGTGTGGATCGAAAGCATCAACGGTCGGGTTAAGGGGCAGATCAAGCTGGTCGACGGCGTCAATGCGGATACGGTCTGGACCTGGAACGCCATCGGCAAAAGGCGCGGCGCCTGGGGTCTGAAGGACAACGCTGCCGAGAGCAATCGCGGTTTCCTGCTCAACCACATTGTCGGCGACCAGACATCGGCTGACGCGAAAGGCAAACGCTATTCGAATTCCGATCCGGTGACCGGCCAGGCGGCGTGGTTCGACCTCAGGGTACGCGTTGTCAAATGCTCTGATGAGGAAGCCGGCTTCACCGAACCGCAATTCGAGCGTTTCAGCCAGCCGCCAAATGTCGAGCCTTCGCCCGACATCCTTCGCTTCGGCGCCGAGTTCCGCGTCCATAGGGAAGCCGTGGAATGACCTGCCTTCCCGCCCATACAGACAAGAAGCTTGGCCTAGTCATCGACCTCGACACCTGCGTCGGCTGCCAGGCCTGCGTCACCGCCTGCAAGGAGTGGAACACCGGCGGCCACATGGCGCCGCTGACCGACATCAACCCCTATGGCGGCGATGTCGACGGCGTCTGGTTCAACCGCGTGCACAGCTACGAGCACACGACCGAAGCGGGCGGTCGCACGGTCAACTTCCCCCGCTCCTGCCTGCACTGTGAAACGCCTGCCTGCGTCACCGTCTGCCCCACCGGCGCCTCCTACAAGCGGGCGTCGGACGGCATCGTGCTGATCGACGAAAGCAAATGCATCGGCTGCAAACTGTGCAGCTGGGCCTGTCCCTATGGCGCGCGCGAATTCGACCCCGATGTTGGCGTGATGAAGAAATGCACGCTGTGCGTCGACCGCATCTACAATGACAATCTGGCCGAGGAAGACCGCGTGCCGGCCTGCGTAGCCGCCTGCCCGACCAGCGCCCGGCATTTCGGCGATCTCGGCGATCCCACCTCGGCTGTCTCGCAATTGGTGGCGGAGCGTGGCGGCGTCGACCTGATGCCGGAGATGGGCTACAAGCCGACCAACAAGTACCTGCCGCCGCGCGCCCGGCGTGCCGCATCGGTGCCGGCGGCAAGGCTCGACCCGGTCAGGGCCGAAGGCGGTTTCCTCGGCTGGGTCGACCGCATGCTTTCGAACTGATATCCATGCATCCTGCCGCCTCGGTCGTTTTCTTCACCACTGCTACAGGAGCGGGCTACGGACTGCTGGCGCTGCTTGGCGTGCTGGGCGGGCTGGGCTTCATCCCGGCCGATTTCTGGCTTGGCATTATCGGAATGGGGCTGGCGCTTGGGCTGATTGCTGCCGGCCTTTTGTCTTCGACCGTCCATCTCGGCCGCCCCGAACGCGCATGGCGCGCCTTCTCGCAATGGCGCAGTTCGTGGCTGTCGCGCGAAGGCGTGGCTTCGGTGGCAACCTTCATTCCGGCCGGATTGTTCGGCATCGGCTGGGTGTTCTTCGGCCACACCGGAGGCTGGATGGCCATCGCCGGGTTTCTCGCAACTATCGGCGCAATCGTCACCGTCTGCACCACCGGCATGATCTATGCCTCGCTGAAGCCGATCGCGCAGTGGCATAGCCCGTATACGCTGCCGGGCTATCTCATCTTTTCGGCGATGACCGGCAGCGTGCTGTTGAACGCGCTGCTGCAGGCTTTCGCCATCAGCCCGACCGCCGTTGCGGTAGCCGCCCTGCTGCTGACCTTGCTCGGCTGGGGCTGGAAGCAGGCGACGTGGCGATACAATGACGCGCTGGAGATCGCGACCACCGCCAACGCGGCGACAGGGCTCACTGGCGGCACAGTGCGCTCGCTGGAATGGCCGCACACCGAGGAGAACTACCTGCTCAAGGAAATGGGTTTTCGGATCGCGCGCAAACATGGCGCAAAGCTGCGGCTGATCACGCAGTTGCTGGCTTTCGCCTTGCCTGCCCTGCTGCTGCTTTCTGTCTTATTCGCTTTGCCCTGGCCATTCGCAGCGGTGCTGTCGGTGCTTGCGGCAATCGTCCAGTTCGCCGGCATGCTGGTCGAGCGCTGGCTGTTCTTCGCCGAGGCCAAGCACACCGTCACCCTCTATTACGGCCGGTAGAGCGTCCCGCCGTCAGGCGGCCCGTGCTCGTGGCGCCGCCGGCAAATCCTTAAGCAGGATTTCGATCGCGGCATCGATTACAGCTGTCCTGCGGTCGTGCGCGTAAAGGCCGTATTGGACCGTGAGCGGCTCGGGCAGGCCGGCTGACGTCTTCAGCACCCGCATCGAAGCGGTACGCACGGATTCGGGCGGAAGCAGTCCAACGCCCAGTCCGTTCTCGATCACGGCCTGAAGGCCGGTGACGCTCTGGCACGACAGGACGATCCGGTGCTCCCGACCGGCGGCGACCAGCGCCTCGATCATCCGCCTGCGCCAAGGGCAGGTTGCGCCGAAGGCGGCGAGATCGAGTGGCCGGTCATGGTCCAGCACATAGTCCTGGGCGCAGACCCACTGCAGTTCGACGTTCCATGTCGTCACGGCATCGGCCGCGACGACGGATGTCGGGGCAATCATGACATCCAGCGCATCCTCGCTCCACAGCCGTCCCAGCGCGACGCTGTGCTCGACCATCGCGTCGAGGCTGATGTCGGGATAGGTGCGATGCAGCCGCCCAAGCGCGGCCGAAAGCGCGGCCGTGGTGACCTCTTCGGCAAGACCAATACGCACGCCGCCGCCAATGCTAGCCTGCTGCAGACGCGCCACCGCTTCATCGCCGAGAGCGAGGATGCGGGTCGCGTATCCCAGAAAGAGCTCGCCTTCCGCAGTCGGCACAACGCCGCGGCCGGTGCGCTGGAACAGATGCCGCTGGAGCAGGCCCTCGAGCCGACGCATCTGCATGCTCATCGCCGATTGGGTCTTGCCGGTCTGCGCGGCGACCCTGCTCAGGCTACCTTGCCGGCAGACCGCGACATAGGTGCGGAGAAGGTCGAGGCCGATCTGTTCAGATATCATTTTGTTTGAACTCTGATGTCATAGGTATCAGTCTACAATGATATCTCGCCACGCGCTATCTCACACTCAAGAGAACAGCGCAGGAGAGAAAACCATGAAAGCGATCCGTGTTCACCGCCATGGCGGGCCAGATGTGCTCGCCTACGAAGATGTCGACATCGGCCAGCCCGGACCGGGCGAGGTGCGCGTGCGCAACCGGGCGGTCGGTCTCAACTTCGTCGACATCTATTTTCGCACCGGCGAATACGCGCCGCCCGCTCTGCCATTCATTCCCGGCAATGAAGGCGCAGGCGAAATCGTCGCCGTCGGTGAAGGCGTCAGCGGCTTCGCGCCTGGCGACCGAGTCGCCTATGTCGAGACCCTCGGCGCCTATGCCGAAGAACGCATCGTGCCGGCGCATTTCGTCGTGCATCTGCCCGACGCCATCGATTTCGAGACGGGCGCGGCCATGATGCTGAAGGGGCTGACGGCGCAATATCTGCTGCGTCGCACGTTTCGCGTCGAGGCGGGCCATACAATTCTGGTGCATGCCGCAGCGGGCGGCGTTGGCCTCATCCTGACGCAATGGGCAAAGCATCTCGGCGCCATCGTCATCGGCACGGTCGGTTCACCCGAAAAGGCCGAACTTGCGCGCGCCAATGGCTGCGACCATGTCATCGACTACAGCAAAGAGAATTTCGCCGCACGGGTGAAAGAGGTCACCAACGGCGAGGGCTGCCACGCCGTCTATGACGGCGTCGGCAACGCGACCTTCCCGGCCTCGCTCGACTGCCTGCGGCCGTTCGGCACCTTCGTCAGCTTCGGCACAGCGTCGGGATCGATCCCGCCCTTCGACATCATGCTTTTGATGCAGAAGGGTTCGCTCTTCGCCACCTGGCAGTTGCTGTTCCATCATCTCGCCAGACGTGAGGACGTCGTCGCCATGAGCGGGGAGCTGTTCAGCGTCGTGCTCAGCGGCGCAGTGAAAATCCCGGTGCACACAAGCATGCCGCTTGCCGAAGTGGCGGAGGCGCATCGCCGGCTCGAAGCACGGCAGACGACAGGCGCAACCGTGCTTATACCGTAGAAACTCAGCCCGGCCGCAGCATCGAACCGGAAATGGCGAAGATGCGCGCGGCGCCCATCATATAGGCTATCAACGTCTCGCGGCGGAACAGGCCGGCATAGGCGCGGTCGAGCACGTTGAGCGAGCCGGTATAAGCGCCGAAGGCCGGCATGATCATGCGGCCGCCATCGCCGGCAAAGCAGCGCCGCCGCACCGAGCGGCCCTGCTGGACGATGCGGGCGCAAGGGTGAAGATGGCCGGCGACTTCGCCCTCGGTTCTTATCTTCGACGGCTCGTGGCGGAACAGCAGCGAGCCGATGGCGAGTTCGCGCACCGTCTCGCCGGGCAAATCCGCCGGCGCTTCCGGGTCATGGTTGCCGGCGACCCAGAACCAGTCGCGGCCGGCCATCAATGCTTCCAGCCGATCGCGGAAGGTTTGATGCATGCGCTCGGCGCCGCCGCCGTCGTGGAAGGAGTCGCCCAGGCTGATGACGATGGCCGGCTGGTAGTCCGCGATTACCGCCTGCAGCCGGAGCAGAGTGGCGTCGGTATCGTAGGGCGGGATCAGTGCGCCGCGCCTGGCGAAGGACGAGCCCTTTTCCAGATGCAGGTCGGAGACCGCGAGCAGCCTCAGATCGGGGAAATAGAGCACGCCGCGCGAATCACAGACCGCGCGCTCGCCCGCGATGCCGACAAAGTCGGCCTCGGCGATCAGCGATGCCCGCGCCAGCGAAAAATTCATTCCTCAACCATCCCAGGACCCATGGCTTCCTCGACCAAAGTCGCGGCATCCATCAGCAGCGTTTCGTCGGCCTCGCCGTTCACCGGCATCTTGCCGATTTCGAGCATGATCGGCACGGCCAGCGGCGATATCTGTTCGAGTGCCTTATGCACGATTCGACCCTGGATACGCGAGAGCATGTCGGCAAGTCTGCTGACATCGAGCAGACCGGTCGCCGCGTCGGCGCGCGTCGCCTGCAGCAGGATGTGGTCGGGTTCATGGCTGCGCAGCACGTCATAGATCAGATCGGTCGAGACGGTGACCTGGCGGCCGCTTTTCTCCTGGCCGGGGTGACGCTTCTCGATCAGGCCTGAAATCAGCGCGCAGTTGCGGAAGGTGCGCTTGAGCAGCCAGCTGTCGGCCAGCCAAGCCTCGAGGTCGTCGCCCAGCATGTCCTGGTCGAACAGAGCGCCAAGCGAAGGTTTCCGCGATTTGAACATCGCGCCCATATCGCCCAGCGACCAGATGGCCAATGCGTAGTCGGTGGCGACGAAGCCAAGCGGCCTGGCGCCGGCCCTGTCCAGGCGGCGGGTGAGCAGCATGCCTAGCGTCTGGTGCGCCAGCCTGCCCTCGAAAGGATAAGCGACGAGATAGTGACGGTTGCCGCGCGGAAAGGTCTCGATCAAGAGGTCGTCGCGTTTGGGCAATACCGATTTGTTGGCCTGGAACCGCAGCCAGTCCGATACCTGCTCGGGCAGCTTCTTCCAGCGCTGCGGGTCGTCCAGCATGGCGCGCACCTGCTCGGCGAGGTAAGTCGAAAGCGGAAATTTGCCGCCGCCATAATAAGGAACCTTGGCGTCGCTTCCCGGCGCATTCGAGACGAAGCATTCGTTCTCGCGGATGCCTTCGAAGCGCAGCACTTTGCCGGCAAACATGAAGGTGTCGCCATGCGTCAGCGTTTCGAGGAAGGCCTCCTCGATCTTGCCCAGAGCTCGGCCGCCGTGCGAAGCCGAGCCTTTGCTGCCGGCCTTGACGTAACGCACATTGAGCGCCGGCACCTCGATGATGGTGCCGACGTTCAGCCGATATTGCTGCGCGACGCGGGGATTGGAGACCCGCCACATGCCGTCCTTGTTGAGGCGGATGCGGGCGTAGCGCTCGTAGTTCTTCAGTGCGTAGCCGCCGGTGGCGACGAAATCAATGACGCGGTCGAATGTCGGCCGGTCGAGGCTGGCATAGGGCGCTGCTGTCAGCACTTCCTCGTAGAGATCGTCGGCGCGAAACGGCGCTCCGCAGGCGCAGCCCAGCACATGCTGGGCCAGCACATCGAGCCCGCCATTGACCAGCGGCGGCGTATCCTGGGCGCCCAGATAGTTGGCGTCCAGCGCTGCCCGGCACTCCAGCACCTCGAAACGATTGGCCGGGATCAGGATCGCCTTCGACGGCTCGTCCATGCGGTGATTGGCGCGGCCGATGCGCTGCGCCAGCCGGCTGGCGCCCTTGGGCGCGCCGACATGGACGACCAGATCGACATCGCCCCAATCGATGCCAAGGTCGAGCGTCGAGGTGGCGACGATGGCACGGAGCGCGTTTTCCCCCATCGCCTTCTCGACGCGTCGGCGCTGGGCGACATCGAGCGAGCCGTGATGCAGCGCGATCGGCAAGGTATCCTCGTTGACCCGCCACAATTCCTGAAACAGCAGCTCGGCCTGGCTGCGGGTGTTGACGAACAGCAGGGTGGTCTTGTGGCGCTTGATCTCGCGGTAGATTTCCGGCGTCGCATAGCGCGCCGAATGGCCGGCCCATGGCACGCGCTCTTCCGAATCGAGGATCGAGATTTCGGGCTTCGCGCCGCCGGTTACGACGATGAGCTCAGACATATCGGGACTTGCCAGGCCTTTGGGCGGATTCTGGCTCACCAGCCAGCGCCGCAACTCGTCGGGCTCGGCCACCGTTGCCGACAGACCGATCGTCTGCAGGCCGGGCACGATGCTGCGCAGCCGCGCCAGCCCGAGCGCCAGCAGATGGCCGCGTTTCGATGTCACCAGCGAATGCAACTCGTCGAGCACGACATAGCGCAGATCCTCGAAGAAGCGCCCGGCATCGCCGGCCGCAATCAGCAGCGCCAATTGCTCGGGCGTGGTGAGCAGGATATCGGGCGGCGCCAGCTTCTGGCGCTGCCGCTTGTGGGAAGGCGTGTCGCCGGTGCGCGTCTCGATGGTGACGGGCAGGCCGATCTCCTCCACCGGCTTGCCGAGGTTGCGCTCGATGTCGACGGCCAGCGCCTTCAGCGGCGAGATGTAGAGCGTATGGATGCCGCGCCGTGCCATACCGGCTTTGCGTCTGGGGCGGTTGGCCAGTTCGGTCAACGATGGCAAGAAGCCGGCCAGTGTCTTGCCGGCGCCGGTCGGTGCGATCAAGAGCACCGATTGCCCGGCTTGAGCCTTCGCCAGCAGCTCGATCTGGTGAGCGCGCGGCGACCAGCCTTTTTCGCCAAACCATCTGATGAATGGCTCGGGCAGAAGGACGGCGGCATTTTGTTTGGCAAGGCGCGGCTGCTCGGTCACGCGAAAGAGGTAGCGCGACGGCGCGCGATCGCCAAGGAAAATCGGAACAAAAGGTGATCGGGTGAGTTGCCCTCACCCCGTACGGGGAGAGGATGCCGGCAGGCACGTGAGGGACAGCGCGAGCTTTCAATCGCTGGCGCCGCCCCTCATCCGCCCTTCGGGCACCTTCTCCCCGTGAACGGGGCGAAGGAAGAGGCGCTAAGGCCGCCGAAACCCAGTCGGCCCGCCATAGAGATACCCAATCCGATCAACCGCATCCTTCAGCCCTTCGCGCGAGACCAGCATGGTGTGGCCGTTGGCGTGGATCATGGTCTCGGCGTCGGTCATAACGGCGACATGCCCCTTCCAGAACACGAGGTCACCGCGTTTTAGCCCGGCATAATCGGATCCCGGATCGAGCGGCTCGCCCAGGCCTGCCGCCTGCATGTCGGAATCTCGAAGCACATTGCGGCCGGCCATGCGCATGGCCAGTTGCACGAGGCCAGAACAGTCGATGCCGAAGCCGGAGGTGCCGCCCCAGAGATAGGGCGTGCCGATAAACATCTCGGCGACCGAGACATAGTCGGCGGCGATGTCACTGACCGGGCAAATATGGCCGGCGCTCAGCGCCTCGCCGGAGGGCAACAGCGCATAGTGCGTGCCGCGCGTTTCGGCGGCACCGGTTACCGTCACCGTCGAGCCCATTGACAATTGGCCGCTGATCGGGAAGCGCAGATCCGGGCCAGGATAGAGGAAGGTGCGCGGCGCCGTGACGATGTGGGTTGGCGCATGCTCGGGTGCGCCCAGCATGGTGGCGCCGACATAGCCGACATAGCCGTCACGTTCGGCCTGGACCCAGGCCCATCCCTCGGCTTCCTCGAAGACAAGCACATCGTCGCCGAACAGAATTTGCGTGTTGACGCCGGCATCCGGGCGCGGTGCCTTGCGCACGTCAGCCACGGAGGCTGTGATCCGGGCCGGACGGCCGGTGACGAAGCGATCGGCCGACACCTCCCCTTTCAGCCTGGCATCGGCGAGGTCGGAACGGAAGGCGTGGAGGCGGGCGTCCCTGGCAGTCAAATCGGTACTCGTCTAGTTCATGGATTGATCAGATGGGCAGTTCATGAGCCTTGGCAACGATACCATCCCCGAAGCGCTCGACAAAGAGCGCGCCTTCGACCGTGCGCCGGATCAGCACATTGCGCTTGTCGAGCTCGTCGCGATGGCGCGACACCAGTTTCAGCGCACCCATAGTGTCGAGCGCGCGGGTGATAACCGGCTTGGTGACATTGAGGCGGGCTGCCAGGCCGCGCACCGTGTGCGGCGGCGGGTCGAGATAGATGGTGAACAGGATCGCCGTCTGGCGCATGGTGAGATCTGGCGCGCCGGCGCGCACCTGCGACAGCATCACCTGCTGCCACAGCCGCATCGCCTGGCTCGGACGCATCGAAATCGACATCGCCCGAGCATGACGGCAAATTGTTTCGGTTCCGTTTCAGTTTTGGTGGCCGTCTCAGGGCGTCAGGCATAGCGCCTCGAAATGACCCGCTCCAGTGCACGGATGCCTTGCGCCTCTCCGCCGGCGGGTCCGTAGGGGCGATCGGACGGGTTCCAGGCGAAGATGTCGAAGTGCGCCCAGCCCGTTGTCCGTTCGACAAAGCGCTTGAGGAACAGCGCCGCGGTGACCGAACCGGCGAAGCCGTCGGTGGTGACGTTGTTGATGTCGGCGATCTTCGACGCCAGCCTGCCTTCATAGGGTCGCCACAACGGCATGCGCCACAACGGATCCTCGACGGCCATGGAGGCCGCAGCCAGTTCGGACGCCAGCGCTTCGTCGCCAGTGTAGAAAGGCGGCAGATCGGGCCCGAGCGCGACACGCGCTGCCCCGGTCAGCGTCGCCATGTCGATCAGCAGTTCCGGCTCCTCGTCATCGGCCAGCGCCAGCGCGTCGGCCAGCACCAACCGCCCTTCGGCGTCGGTGTTGCCGATCTCGACGGTAATGCCCTTGCGGCTGGTCAGTACATCTCCAGGCCGGAAAGCGTTGCCGGCAATCGAATTCTCGACCGCCGGGATCAGGACGCGCAGCCGCACCTTCAGCCCGGCAGCCATGATCATCGAGGCCAGGCCCAGCACATTGGCGGCGCCGCCCATATCCTTCTTCATCAAGAGCATGCCCGAGGACGGCTTGATGTCGAGGCCGCCAGTGTCGAAACAGACACCCTTGCCGACCAGCGTCACCTTCGGCGCGCCTTCCGGTCCCCAAACCATGTCGATCAGGCGCGGCGCTCCGACCGAGGCCCGGCCGACCGCATGGATCATCGGGAAATTCTGCTTCAGGAGATCATCGCCCTTGATCACCGATACCTCGGCCTCGTGAGTGGCCGCCAGGGTCCGCACGGCCTTCTCCAACTCGTCCGGTCCCATGTCGCTGGTCGGCGTGTTGACGAGGTCGCGCGCCAGGAAGACGCCGTCGGCGATGCGCCGGACGCGTCCTGCATCTACGCCGAGCGGCAGCGCAAAACGCAGCGTCTTGCCTGATTTCTTTCCGTAGCGAGTGAAGACGTAACCGCCGAGCACCAAGGCTATGGCCGCGAGTTCCGGCTCGGCTGGAGCGGCGGCAAAATGCCAGTCGCCTTCCGGCAAGGCTCTCGCCAGCATGCCGACCGCCAGCGCGCCCTCGCCATCACCGACGCCGAACAAGGCGCCGGCAAGGGAACCGTTGTCGCCGGGGACGGCGAGCGTCCTACCGGCTTCGCCGGAAAAGCCGTTGGCGGCCGCCCATGCGGTCATGGAAGGCGAAAGCCCCAAGGCCTCCAGTCCATCGCTCGCGACCAGATGGACCGGCAGGGCAGTGTTTAGTGTCTCGATGAGTTCGACGGGCATTCGATGGTCTCCGGGAGGCTTGCAGGTCGTCCTCAGTCAAGTGACAGGGACGTCGGATGATTTCAACATCTATGCACAGGGGCCGGCATGGGACTGCCAGGCCAAAGGCTTCCGGCGGGCCGTTCACCGATCCGACGGCTCACTTTTTAACTGTCCGTTAGGGTTAACAGAATATTTCTGCGGGGATGAAGATGGCCACGTGAATGGCCACGCGCAGGAATGGAGAGCCCCGTGCCGATGCCCACCAACCGCAGGATGAACGTCACGGGCAAACGGTTGGTCACCACGGCACTGCTGATGGCGCTGGCGGCCGGTGTTGCCGGGTGCGGAACCAGCAAGCTCACGACCGGCTCGATCGGGCGCACCAGCGGCAAACCGCTGGAAACCATGTCGGCCAGCGAGTTGCACGGGGCGACCGGGCGGCTGGGCGAATCCTACGCAAAGAACCCCAACGACAAGCGGCTGGCGACAAATTTTGCGGCGGCGCTCCAGATGGACGGCGATGCCGACCAGTCGCTTGCCGTGATGCGCAAGCTGGCGATCGCCTACCCCAAGGATCGCGACGTGCTTGCCGCCTACGGCAAGGCGCTGGCCGCCAACGGCCAGTTCGAGCCGGCGCTCGACGCCGTGCGCCGGGCGCAGACGCCGGAATATCCGGACTGGCGGCTGATGTCGGCCGAGGCCGCCATTCTCGACCAGCTTGGCCAGAAGGATGAAGCGCGCCAGAACTACCGCAAGGCGCTGGACCTAAAGCCGAACGAACCCTCGATCCTTTCCAATCTCGGTATGTCCTATGTGCTGGAAGGCGATCTGCGCACCGCCGAGACCTATATGCGCTCGGCAGCCCAGCAACCGAATGCCGACAGCCGGGTGCGCCAGAACCTTGCGCTGGTCGTGGGACTGCAGGGCCGCTTCGACGAGGCCGAGAAGATCGCCTCGCAGGAGCTTTCACCCGAACAGGCGCAAGCCAATGTAGCCTATCTTCGCCAGATGCTTGCCCAGCAGAACGCCTGGAGTCAGCTCAAGGATCAGGACAAGGCAAAGCCGGCGACCAACTGAGCGCCGCATGGGCGCCGGCTCCGCACAGCGCAAAATCCGTCCACATCTCAAAGCTGAAAACAAGAGCCGCACTGCATTGGCAGTGCGGCTCTTTTGTATGGCTGCAACGAGGCCTACTGGCTTGAGGAATTGTGCTGGTCGCCGAAGATGCCGCGCTGACTGACCTGAATGCCGGCTGGGCCCAGAATGATAGCGAACAAAACCGGCAGGAAGAACAGGATCATCGGCACGGTAAGCTTCGGCGGCAGGGCGGCGGCCTTCTTCTCGGCGGCATTCATGCGCATGTCACGGCTTTCCGAGGCCAGCACGCGCAATGCGTGCGCCACGGGTGTGCCGTAGCGTTCGGCCTGGACCAGCGCCTGGGACACTGACTTCACCGACTCCAGGCCGGTACGAGCCGAGAGGTTTTCATAAGCCTGCTTGCGCTCCTGCAGATAAGAGAGTTCGGCGTTGGTCAGCACGAATTCCTCCGCCAGCGCCACCGACTGCGAACCGATCTCCTCGGAGACCTTGCGCAAGGCAGCCTCGACCGACATGCCCGATTCGACGCAGATCAGCATCAGGTCGAGCGCATCCGGCCACGCCGCCTGGATCGACTGCTTGCGCTTGGCGGCACGATTGTTGACGTAAAGGATCGGCGCGTAGAAACCGGCGTAGGCGACAAGGATGCAGACGAACAGTTTCACGAAGGCCGGCCGGTCAGGCAGTCCGCCGAGCACGAACAGATAGATCGCTGCCAGCGCGAAACCGACAAAAGGCAGGATCAGGCGGAAGAACAGGAAGCGGGTCAGCGGGTTCTGGCCACGAAAGCCCGCCACCTTGAGCTTCTGCAACGTGCCTTCATCGGCCAACGCACGCCGCAGGTCCAGCCTGTCGACGATGTTGCGCATGCCGATCGACTGCTCTTCGCGCAGCCCCTTGCGGCGACGATCGGCTTCATTGGCAAGCCGCGCGCGCTGCTTGGCGCGCAATTCGTCACGCTCCAGCGCCACCGATCTCATGCGAGTCTTGAGCTGATTGCCACCAAGGGCCGGCAGCACCGTGAAGACGGTCGCGAACACCGCAATGCCAACCAGCAACGCTATCAGGAAGGCAGGATCGGTCAGCGATTTTACGACTTGGTCGGTCATTCGTTTTCAGTCTTTTCGTTTCGAGCTTTCCAAGGTCGGCCTAAACTTCAAAGTTCATCATCTTGCGCATCACCAGAATGCCGATCGACATCCAGACGCCGGAACAGCCGAGGATCAGATTGCCGGTGCTGGTGGTGAACAGCGGCATGATGTAGTTCGGGCTCGACAGATAGACGAGAAGGGCGACGACAAAAGGCAGCGCGCCGATGATGACGGCCGACGCCTTGGCTTCCATGGAAAGCGCCTGGACCTTGGCCTTCATCTTCTTGCGATCGCGAAGCACGCGCGACAGGTTGCCAAGCGCCTCGGAGAGATTACCGCCGGCCTGTGACTGGATCTGGATAACGATGCCGAAGAAGCTTGCCTCGCTGCACGGCATGGTTTCAGCCATGCGCAAGGTGGCATCGGGGATGGACATGCCAATCTGCTGTGAATCGACAATCCGGCGGAACTCGGTCTTGACCGGCTCCGGCGATTCACTGGCGATCAGGCGAATGGCGTCGTTGAGCGGCAGGCCGGATTTGACGGCGCGCACGATGATGTCGAGGGCGTTGGGAAATTCGTTGAGGAACGCCTTGACCCGGCGCGCGCGGCGAAACGAGACGAACCAGCGCGGCAGGCCGAGCGCCCCCGCCAGCAGCGCGCCCGGCAGGACCAGAAGCGGCGCGCCGGCGAGATAGGCAAGCACCGTCAGCGCGATCCCGCAAATGACGGAGTAGATATAGAAACGCTCGATCGAGACCTGCATGCCGGCCTGACGAATCTGGGCCTTCAACGGCGGCTTCTTGACGGCGAGTTCGTTGGTTTTCTGCTTTTCGTCGAGCTGTTTCAGCGTATCCTGGACAGATTTACGCCGCTTGACCGCCTCCGCGACACGGTCGCGCGAAGCCTTGACGACCGAACGATCGGTCTCGGCCGCCTTGATCGTCTCGAGCCGCTTGCCGGCCTGCTTCTCGTTGCTCATCTTCGTGAACAGGAAGGCATAGGCGACCGCACCGGCGCTGAAGCCGGCGAGCACGATGAACGCCAGTACGGTGGTGTCAATTCCGAACATCGACCTCGGTCCCCAGCGCATATCGCCGTTTCAAGGAAACGGCGATATGCGCTATCGCTTTGTTTTGACGCAATTCCCAAGGGAAAGCGCTACGCGCTTTTCCCGGGAAAACCGCTTCACACTTTTCCTGGAATTGCTTCCAACCTCGATACGCGTCAGTCAGCGCGTTTCTCCATCGATTCCAGCGCATTGGCGAGGCGCTGTTCCTCGCCATAGTAGCGGGCGCGATCCCAGAAGTGCGGACGGCCGATGCCGGTCGACACGTGCTCGCCAAGCAGCCTTCCATTCGAGTCCTCGCCCTTGATGTTGTAGAGCACGATATCCTGCGTGATGATGACGTCGCCTTCCATGCCGATCACCTCGGTGATGTGGGTGATGCGGCGCGAGCCGTCGCGAAGGCGTGCTGCCTGGATGATGACATCGATGGAGCCGACGACGATTTCACGCACGGTCTTCTGCGGCAGCGAATAGCCGCCCATGGCGATCATCGATTCGATACGGTTCAGGCATTCGCGCGGGCTGTTGGAGTGGATCGTTCCCATCGACCCGTCATGGCCGGTGTTCATCGCCTGCAGCAGGTCGAAAACCTCCGGTCCGCGCACTTCGCCGACGATGATGCGTTCGGGCCGCATGCGCAGGCAGTTCTTGACCAGGTCGCGCATGGTCACCTCGCCTTCGCCCTCGAGATTGGGCGGGCGGGTTTCGAGACGCACCACGTGCGGCTGCTGCAGTTGCAGTTCGGCCGAGTCCTCGCAGGTGATGACGCGTTCCTCGCGGTCGATATAGTTGGTCAGGCAGTTGAGCAGCGTCGTCTTGCCAGAGCCGGTACCGCCGGAGATGACGATGTTGCAGCGGACGCGGCCGATGATCTTGAGGATCTCGGCGCCCTGCGGCGAGATGGCGCCGAACTTGACCAGCTGATCGAGCGTCAGCTTGTCCTTCTTGAACTTGCGGATGGTGAGCGCGGTGCCGTCGATGGAGAGCGGCGGGGCGATGACGTTGACGCGGGAGCCGTCGGGTAGGCGGGCGTCGCAGATCGGACTCGATTCGTCGACGCGGCGGCCAACCTGGCTGACGATGCGCTGGCAGATGTTGAGCAGCTGCTGATTGTCGCGGAAGCGGATGCCGGTCTGTTCGACCTTGCCATTGACTTCGATGTAGACGTTCTTGGAGCCGTTGACCATGATGTCGGCGATATCGTCGCGGGCGAGCAGCGGCTCCAGCGGGCCGTAGCCCAGCACATCGTTGCAGATGTCCTCGAGCAACTCTTCCTGCTCGGCGATCGACATTGCGAAATTTTTGATGGCGATGATGTCGTTGACGATGTCGCGGATTTCCTCGCGCGCGCTCTCGGGATCGAGCTTGGCGAGTTGCGACAGGTCAATGGTGTCGATGAGCGCGGAGAAGACCTGGCTCTTGGTGTCGTAGTAGGTTTCACTTTTTTCGCGCTGGATCTTTTTTGGCGGCTCCGGCGCCATCGATGGCGCCTCAACGGCACGGCGAGTTGGCGGGGTTCCCGGCGCTCCAGGCGGCGCTGCCGCGGGCCGGGCAAGTACCGCCATGTCCGCAGGCGTTGCAGTGGCCGGCGCCGCTGGCGCCGGTGCTGGCTGACGGAACTCCGGGGTGAACCGGCCGCCGTCGTCGGAGCCTCTTTTACCAAACATGATCGACTACCAATTCCGTCCAGAACATGACGCCGAAGCGGTTTTCGGACGACATCATGCTCTACTTCTTGATTTGGAGGGGAGCGTCATTTCTTGTTACGCGAGAGCTTGCCGAGCAGGCCGCCAAGGCCTGCCTTCTTCCTGGCCTTGATTTCGCTGCGACCGGTCAGGACATGCGCGATTTCGTTGATCATGCCGACGACCGGGCTCCTGGCATCCATCTCGCCCAGCATGCGGCCGTTGTTGGCGGCATTTCCAAACAACAACGGGTCGAAGGCGATGACCGACATCGGCGTGAGGCTGAGCGGTTCGGCGAAGTCGGAAGCGGATATCTCGGGTCGCTTCGGTACGCCGGCCTGGTTGATGATCAGTTTCGGCGGCGGATCGTTCGGGCGAAGCCGCGTCAGCATATCGACCAGATTCTTGGTGTTGCGCAGATTGGCCAGTTCCGGCGTCGCCGTGATGACGATCTCGTCAGCCTTGATCAGTGTGTTCTTGGTCCAGCCGGTCCAGACATGAGGAACGTCGAGCACCAGCAGCGGCACACTGCGCTGCGCGGTGTCGATGAGTTGCGTGAAGGCATCGGGATCGAAATCATAGACACGTTCGAGGGTGGAGGGCGCGGCGAGCAGCGACAGATGTTCGGCGCACTGGGCAAGCAGCCGGTCGAGATAGACCTCGTCAACTCGTTCGGGCGAAAATACGGCTTCGGCGATGCCTTGCGCAGGGTCCTGGTCGAAATTTATGTTGGCCGTCCCGAAAGCCAGGTCGAGATCGGCGACGACCACTTCCGACTTGAACAGCGATGACATCGCCCACGCCACATTGTGGGCGATGGTCGAGGAGCCGACGCCACCCTTGGCGCCGATGAAGGCGATCGAGCGGCCGATCGGCTCGGCTTCCGGATCGACGAAGATCGACGACACCACGGAGACGATATCGGCCATCGACACCGGCGCGATGACGTATTCGGAAATACCGAAGCGGATGAGTTCGCGGTAAAGACCGACATCGTTGTAGTGGCCGATCACCACGACTTTCGAGGAGGGATCGCAATATTCGGAAAGATGGGCAAGCTGCTCCAGCAACTGCTTCGGTTCGCTGCGCGATTCCAGCAGGATCAGGTTCGGCGTCGGCGCCGACTGGTAGAATTCGATCGCCGTGGCGATGCCGCCCATATGCACTTTCAGATGCGCCTTGGCCATGCGGCGATCCTCGCCGGCCCGCTCCACCGGATGCGCGACACCTTCCGTCTCGCAAAATGCCTGGATCGAAATACGTGGCACCGGCCGCAGCGCCTGCATCGCGGCAATATCCGATTGCGAGCTGTCGCCGCCGTCTCTGGGCGTGTCGTAGGCAAGATTGCTCATCGTCATGCTCTTTTCCGTGACTTCTCTTTCCAGTCTCTACGCGGGACTGGCGCTCCTAGTACGTCACTTCCGAATTGCCGAGGAACTCGTCCGAAATACGTCTGCCGCGATAGACGTCGATCACCGCGCCGCGGTTCTCGGCGTCGATATCGGACGACTTTCTCGGCCCGAGCAGATCGGCCGGATTGGCAAGCTGGGCGGCGAGGTTGTTCTGAGACGAGCAGCCGTAATCGGCGTAGTGCTTGTTTTCGGAGGTTGCGAGGATGTCTTCGGGCCAGCGCCCGCATTTGTCGGTCTGGGCTCTCACCGAAATATAGGAAACGCGGATAGGCGCCGAGGCTTCTGGGGAAACCGACTGGTAGGAGGTCACCACGATCCGGTTTCGCTTGATGCCGCCGGCAACCGCCAGCCTGGCGAAATCGCGCGCCGCGGCAGTCGCCGCCACCTCATTGGCCGAGCCGATCGGGATTGCGATCGTCAGCGCCGGGGCAGCGCTCCTGTCGTAGCCGTCAAGGAAGCCCAGAAGCGTGTCGCGCTGCGAGCCGGTCATGCCGCGATCGCCGGCGCCGACCGGGAGGTCCAGCTTCTGGTTCTTCTCGGCAATCACGATCGGATGCGTGGTGCGATAATCATCGGGAATCGCCCCAACCGTGATGCTGTCGCGCTTGGCGCAACCGGCGAGCGAGGCGGCGATCGCGATCGCCAGGATCGGCATTGCCGATCGGCTGATCCGGGCACGGCCGGACCGCACTGTCGCGGCGACCGCCATTGCCTTCGATGCTGACTGAGACATGTCCGCTCCCCGCTTACTTGTAGATGAAGCCGACAACGCCGTGGTAGCGGCCGTTGGGCTTGTCTGTCTGCATGGTGCCGTAGACGCGGTTGACGCGGCCAAGGAACATGGCCGGGCCATCGCCAGCGGCGTTGAAATTGTCATCCGGCTTGGCCAGGTCGTTGCGCGCCACCGGCCGCACCAGATAAGGCGTGATGATGATGACCAACTCGCTTTCGTTGCGGACGAAATCGCGGCTGCGGAACAGCGTGCCGAGCACCGGGATCTTGGTCAGTCCGGGCAAGCCGTTAACCGCCTGCCTGACGTCGTCGCGGACGAGGCCGGCTATCATCATCGATCCACCCGAAGGCAGTTCCACGGTCGTGTCGGCCAAACGTTTGCGCAGCGATATGACGTTGGTGTCTCCGAAAGAGACCGCGCCTTCGGTGGTCGGTTCAGAAACCGACGTCCTGACCTTCAGGCTGATGCGACCGGGCGACAGCACCACAGGCTGAAATTCCAGGCCGATGCCGTATTCGATTTTCTGAGCCGTCCAAACCCTGTCGGCATTCTGATTGGCGTCCGACTTGGCGTTTGTAACGGCGCTGACCATATTGTACTCGCCGCCGACCCTGAAGGTCGCCTTCTCGCCGGAGACGGCCGTCAAAGTAGGCTCGGCCAGCGTTTTCATGACGCCGGACTGCTCCATCGCAGTGATGTAGCCCTGCAGAGCCGAGGTGGCGAAATTGACCCCCGAACTCGACAACGGCTTGCCTAGGCCGGGGAAGGTGTCACTGGTCGCATTGAAGCTGATGCCGTTGGAGCTGCCTTTGCCAACCATGTTGACGCCGAGCTGCTTCATCACCGAGCGGCTGACTTCGGCCACGGTCACCTTCAGCGTCACCTGGTCGTCGCCGATGATCTGCAGCAGGTTGACGATCTTCGAGACCCGGCGTTCGGCATCCGGATTGTTGATGTCGACGCCGCCATTGGCATTGCCGCCCGCCGCGGTCTGCGAATACTGACCGGTCGTCGCTTCACCGCCGGACACGAAGATGGTTGCCAGATCGACGGCGCGCTTGGCATCGAGCGGCGTGTCCACCGTCCCGGTCAGGACGACGTTGTCGTTCAGCAACTCGACCTTGATCTCGGCATTCGGAAGGAAGCGCTTGAGATAATCTTCCAATCCGGCGACGTCGCGTTCGACGGCCAGATCCAGGCTGGCGATCTGCTCGCCATTGGGACCGAAGACGAAGATGTTGGTTTCGCCCACCGACTTGCCGAACAGATAGATCCGCCTTGCGGTGCGGGTCACCGCATCGGCGACCGCGGGGTTGGCGACCAGGATGTCGTAGGCGTCGCTCGGCAGATCGATGACCACCGATTTGTTGAGGCCAAGCTTGACACGTTGCGTGGCCGACGAGGCCGTGACCCCGACGCTCTTTCCGGCGGCCTTGGCGTAGACAAGGCCACTTGCATGGGCTCCGAGAAAAAGCAGGCCGATGGCCGCAGCCGTGGTGACCGGCAGTCTAGCGACTAACCTCATTTCCTTGCCCCTACTTCGGAAACTTCGCCCGATTTGATCAACCGCACCGTTCCGCGTCGCCCATTGCCGGAAACGAGGTAGTCGGCTTCATCGGTACCCTTTTCCTTGTTGTCGGTGATCGAGCGCAGCGCCAGCGTCAGGCGATCGGCCATCTGCTGGGCGACGGTGATGATCTCGGCCTGCTGCGGCGTCAGCTCCAGCGTCGCCGTCTGTCCGACCCTGGTCTTCTTGCCTTCCTCGTCCTCCTGGATGGTCTGATCGATCGCCAGGACGCGGATGTTCTTGAGGATGGTCTCGGTGGTGAATCCGCTACCGGCGTTGCCGGTGTCGGATCTGCGGGTCATGATGACGTCGACAAAATCGTTAGGCAGGATAAAGCCGCCTGCCGACGTGTCGGCCGAGATCGCGGTGGCGACGGCACGCATGCCGGTGGGCAGGATCGAAGACATGAAGCTCTGCCCCTCGCCGATCAGCTTGGAGCGCCGCAGCGGCTCACCGGTGTACATCGCCATGCGGGCGACGGAGCCCTTCAGCTTCTCCCGCGCTTCGGGTTCGGCGGCACGGGTGATGAAATTCGCATTGATGCCATCGGACGGCCAGGACTCCCAGCTGAGATTGTTTTCAAGCGGGCTTCCCATAGGCACGTCGCCGGAAAGCACGAGCACATCCTGCAAGGCGATGGCCGGCGCCTGCGGGGCATCGACGACGACCTGCTGGGGCGGGACCGCCACCATATTCTTGGCAACATAACCTGCACCACCCGCCGCGGCCACCGCCACGCCCAGAATGATCAGTCGGGATGCTGGCATCTGTCCGAACCCTCGCCTTTAGGCAACCACCTAGCCAGGCCGGACTTTGCAGCGGCAATCGTCAAAACAAGGTTAATACAATGCTTACGATCGTGATTAATTCAAGGTTTACATAATTACACGACCATGCTCCAACAAATGAAAAAGGCGGCTAAGCCGCCTCTTCAGGATCGATGCCGAAAGGGCAGAGGAGGTTCGCTACATCAGGTCGCCAACCTTGCCAATGCCCATTCCATCAAGGGCGAATCGGGATAGGTCAGCAGCCCGCCAATGCCGAGTGCGATGCCATAGGGAACGCCATTCATCTCGTCGGCGAAATGGCGCAGGACCGGATTGTGACTGGTGTAGGTCGCCAGCGGCGATTTCCGATAGAAGAGAATGGCGAGCGTCAGCATGCCACCGATGAACGTCGAAGCGACGAGGTAATTGACAAGGTGAATGTTGAGCCCCATCCAGATGGACGTGGCTGCCAAAAGCTTGGCATCGCCTCCGCCCATGCCGCCGAGCGCAAACAGACCGAAAGTCACGGCCAGCACCAGGCCGCCGGCGGCGAAATGCCAGCCGTAAGTTGCCCAGTCCATACCCGTCAGTGGCGCAACCACGGCAAAGACGGCCACAAGCAGCGCCGGCACCCGATTGGAGATTGTCATCGACAGCGCGTCGGAGATCGCCGCAAAAAGCATGCAAAACGGAAAGACAACGAAGATCAGCGCGTTGAGCATCGGTCTCTCATGGTTGGAAAGGCAACGATGGCTGCAGGTTAGGCGGCTTGGGTTAAGGATTGGTGAGTTCTGCTGATGCGGGGCAAATCCCGGGAAATGTCAGGGCGCCAAGCGGCGCAGCAAAGACCAAAGCCAAACGATCTTCAAAGACAAAAGGGCCGCCAGCGAGGCGGCCCTTCCAGTCTACCCGTCGAAACAGGATGCTAGACTATTACTTACAAGCAGCGTTCGTCGGATCCTTCACGCAATCCGCGATGTCCTTGAACTTGTTGTTCAGGGCATTGCCGAGCTGACCAGCGCCAACCATGATGGCAAGCGCGATGAGAGCTGCGATCAGACCGTATTCGATAGCGGTCGCGCCGGATTCGTCCTTCGCGAAACGTGCGATGAGATTAGACATTCGAGAGCTCCTACTCCACGTGTTACAGCACTTCCGTCAACTTCTGTGGTGGTTGATCGGATGCTGCCAATCTACGGAGAAGCTCTTTCAATCGGCTTAATAAACAGCCTTACCGATTCCTTTCCCGCTTCGAACAGCTTGCGTGGTTAACCGTAAACTAAACGCTGGAAAGTAGCTCGCCTGCCCGTGAAAAGCTGTAATCTCACGGCTATCGGCAGGATGCATTGTTATATTAGCTGGCAGCAAGATTGGTGCGAATACCCCGGCGACGGTCAAGGTTTAACCGTTGGTTCACCAATCTCCTTCATGTTTCTTTGAACAAGTTTTGCCGCTGTGGAGCGCCTTGATGACTGCCATGAAATCGTCATTCCTGCTTGTCGCGCTTCTCGCCGTCCCGGCTTTTGTGCTGCCGGCCAAGGCCGGAGCCGGCATCGAAGTGACGATGAATCAGGCCAAGATCGTCAAACTGACACGCCCCGCCGACACCATCGTCGTCGGCAATCCGGCGATTGCCGACGCCTCCGTCCAGGATGCATCGACGATCGTGCTGACCGGCAAGGGGTTCGGCGTCACCAATCTGGTTGTCCTCGACCACGATGGCAGCCCGATCGTCGACGAGCAGGTGACCGTGGTGCGCCAGGACGCGTCGTCCGTGCGTATCTACAGGCGCGCCTCGGTACAGACCATGTCCTGCACGCCCTATTGCGAAAGCTCGTACAAGAGCGACTCGGAAAAGTCGTCCGAAGCCGAGATGAGCGCTGGGCAGTAAGCGCCTCAGTTGGCTTGATTGTCTCGGGAAAGCCGCGTCGGTTAGCGGCCGGTTAATGTCGCCTGGTCGAATTTAACGGTCATTCAAACCGGAGCTAAATGGGTTCTTGATAGTGGTGCTGACGGTACCGCATCAGGATCGGTAGAAACGGGATAGGGGCGACGTTTTGGACGAGGATTCAGAACGCGAGATCTGCAAGGTCAAGGCAGGGCGCGTGACGTTTGCCCGTCTTTTCCTTGGTGATCGGCGCGGCAGCACGGCGATAGAATTCGCGATGCTTGCGTTACCGTTTGCGGCTCTCGTCTTCGCCATCCTCGAGAGCTGCGTTTCATTTGCCGGACAGGAGGTGATGGCCAACATCACCGATGATATCGCCCGTCAGTTGCGTACTGGCCAGTTGAGGCAAGCCGATGTGACGGAAGAGAAGCTGAAGGGCTTGGTCTGCGCCAGACTCGAGATCATTGTCGCGAAGGGTTGCCCCGGTTTGCTGGTGGATCTGCGCCCGTTCAAGACCTTTGCCGGGGCAGCCAGTGCGGGTTTCACGATTTCCGGCTCGACCATCACGCTGACGGGCAAGGATCCGGATACAGGCAAGGACCCGGCTTTCGGGACCCCTACAATAGGTCCGGCAGAATCAAAGAACATGCTGCGGGTCTTTTACCCTTGGCCGGTCATGACCGATTTCATGGCTCAATACATGTCGAATATGGATGGCGGCAAGACTCTGCATTACGCGACGACAACGTGGCAAAACGAGCCATTCGACAACTGAGTTTGCACGTGTAAGCAAAAGGAAAAGTGCATGTTTCGTGCGGGGGCACATCCGGGGATGTCGGTTGTCTGGAAGAGAGCGGCGCGGTTTTTTTCCGATCGGCGCGGCATAGCGGCCGTCGAGTTTGCCCTCATCGTGCCTGTCTTGCTGATCATGTATTTCATTACCATGGAGGCCTCGCAAGCCATCGAGGCCAGCAAGAAGGTCAGCCGCATCAGCTCCATGGTTGCCGACCTCGTCACGCAGCAAACGTCGGTGGTCAACGCAGATCTCACCGACATCATGAAGATCGGCAACTCCAGCCTTCAGCCTTACAACCGCTCGGTCGCCAATATCTCCATTACGGCAATCGACATCAGAACCGACCCGAACAATCCGATACCGCAAGCAAAGGTGGCGTGGTCCTGGAGCGTGCTGGATGGGAAGACTGGCCGCGACTCCAACCCGACAACTTCCACCACCGTTCCGGCGACGCTCAATGTTGCGGGGACTTTCCTCATTCGTGTCAAAACCACTCTAGCATACCAACCGATCATCTCCTGGTCGGAAGGCTCCGAAAAGCCGCTCGGATTTATCTCGGCCTTCAACAAAGGCAAGATAACGATGAGCGAAACCTACTATCTCAGGCCGCGCCGGGCCACGTCGATCCCCTGCAGCGATTGCTGAAGCAGTTCTACCCATTCAACCCGGGTTCATTGCGCGCCGCTGTCGGTGCTGCCCGACACCAGGCGCACGATGGAAGCGGCCATCGCATAGTCACTCGCAGCGGCGAGCGTGAACCCTCCCGAATGTTTCGATTCCACGAAATCGTAGACTTCCGGCGACTGCGATCTGAGATTGGTGAGGAAGACGGTCAGTCGGCGTTTGGCTTCGGGGTCGAGATCGCTGCGGACGGCGTGAGGGCCGTATCTGAGCACGCCGGAGGTCCAGATGATCTGGAGCGCGGCTTCTGGAATGCCCGCCGCCTCCAGTCGCGCCGCCGTGCCGTCCGGATCAGCCGGCTGATCGCCAGCAATCGCCGTCCGGTTTTCCGCCGTGGCCCGCTCCCAGCCGAACACGGCATCGGCCTGGCCATCGGCCAGCATCGCTTCTGCGGCGGCAGCCGAGCCGGCATGAGCGAGGAATGGCGCATCCTGGCTGATCTTGATGCCGTCGGCTGCCAGCCCGGCGAGCGGTAGAAGCGAACCGCCGACATTGTCGGAAGGCGCCATGGCAATGCGGTGCGTTTCCAGGGCCGCGAGATCGGAAAGCCTGCCGTCGCGCGTCAAAAGCACGGAGCGGATGCCCGTGGCACCGTCGGCATCGACCGGCGCCACAAGAGGTTCGACGCAGCCGCAGCGCTCCGAGGCGGTGGCGTAGGCGGTCGCCGAATAGACCGCGTACTGAATCCGGCCATTGGCCTGTGCCTCGATCAGCGCCGCATAGTTATGCGCGACGACGAATTCCACCTTCATGCCGAGCGCCTTGCCGTAGGCGTCTGTCAGCAAGGCCAGACCCGGAACCGTGTTGCCGGCGCCCGGCTCGGCAACGATGCCGATCCGAAACGTGCCGATCTCGTCGCGCCAGTCGGCGTGCGCCGCGAGCTGCGAGGCCAGCAGCGCTACAGTGGTCGCCAGTGCACTCCAACCGAGGTCAGCCCGTCTCATCGATCCATGCCCCGCACGCCGTTCCTTGAAGCGCATCGCATGTCTCAAGGATGCGTACACCACGCCTGCCCGACTTCGCGACTATCGCGCCAGGCCGTTGCCGCCTGGTTTACGATTTGCCAATGCCGCGACGGGACCTTATGTCTGGTCAACCAGACTGGCAATGACGGCACCGATGGCACGCGCTTTCCTCTTCGTTCTCGATTCTTTCGGCATTGGCGGCGCCGCCGATGCCGAACGCTATGGCGACGCCGGCTCGAACACATTCGGACATATCGCGCTGGCCTGCGCGGAAGCCCGCGCCGATCGCGAGGGCCTGCGCGAGGGACCGCTGAAGGTGCCCACCATGGTTTCGCTCGGTCTCGGCCGCGCAGCAGAAACCGCAACCGGCTTCCACTTCGACAGCAAAGCCGCTGTTTCAGCCTCCGCTTTCCACGGCGCCGCGCAGGAGATTTCGAGCGGCAAGGATACGCCGTCGGGTCACTGGGAAATCGCAGGTCTGCCCGTGCGGTTCGACTGGGGCTATTTCCCCGATAAGGTGCCCGCCTTCCCTGCCGAACTGACCGAAGCGATGATCCGCGAGGGCAAGGTGCCGGGCATTCTCGGCAACTGCCATGCACCCGGCACCGAGATCATCGAGCGCTTTGGCGAGGAGCATATCCGCACCGGCCAGCCGATCTGCTACACCTCGGTCGATTCCGTCCTGCAGATAGCAGCGCACGAAGTTCATTTCGGCCTGGAGCGGCTCTACGAGTTCTGCAAGACGGTACGCCGGCTGGTCGATCCGCTGAAAATCGGACGGGTGATCGCACGGCCTTTCCTGGGCGAAACATCAGCCACCTTCGAGCGCACCTACAACCGCCATGACTACGCCGTGCCGCCGCCTGAGCCGACGCTGCTCGACCGCTTGACCGGGCGCGGCAGCCGGGTGATCGCGGTCGGCAAGATCGGCGACATCTTCGCCCACCGCGGTATCTCGGAAGTACGCAAGGCGCCCGGCAACATGGCAATGTTCGACAAGGCGCTGGGCGCGATGGACGATGCCGGCGACGGCGACCTGGTGTTCGCCAATTTCGTCGACTTCGACACCGAGTTCGGCCATCGCCGCGACGTCGCCGGCTATGCTGCGGCGCTCGAAGCCTTCGACCGCCGGCTGCCCGAGGCACTGGCAAAGCTGAAGCCGGGCGATCTGCTTATCCTCACCGCCGACCATGGCAACGATCCGACATGGCGTGGCACCGACCACACGCGCGAACGCGTCCCGGTCATCGGCACCGCACCAGGTCTCACGGGCGGCGACATCGGGCTCAGGACCACCTTCGCCGATATCGGTGAGACGGTCGCCGAACACCTCAAGCTGGCGCGCGGCCGCCACGGCGCTTCCTTCCATGCGGCGATAGGCGGCCATGCCTGAACTGCCCGAGGTCGAAACCGTCCGGCGCGGCCTGCAGCCGGTTCTGGAAAGCGCGCGGATCGTACGCGTCGAGGCGCGCCGGCCCGATCTCAGATTTCCGTTTCCGGCGAAATTTGCGCAGCGGCTGACCGGCAAGACGGTCATCGCGCTTGGCCGCCGCGCCAAATATCTCACCATACACCTGGACGATGGCCCGGTGCTGATCTGCCATCTCGGCATGTCGGGCTCGTTCCGCATCGAGACCGCCGATGAGAAAGAGACGCCCGGCACGTTCCATCAAGAGCGCTCGAAGGATGCCAAGCACGACCATGTGGTGTTCCATGTCGTGTCGCCTGTCGGCGTCCAGTCTCGCGTGGTCTTCAACGACCCGCGTCGCTTCGGCTTCATGCTGTTTGCGGAAGGCCTGGCCGACGCGCATCCGATGCTGGCGGGACTGGGCGTCGAGCCGACCGGCAATGCGCTGGAAGGCGCCCTGCTCGCCTCTCTGCTGAAGGGCCGCAGATCGCCGTTGAAGGCGGCGCTGCTCGACCAGAAGCTGATTGCCGGGCTCGGCAATATCTATGTGTCGGAAGCGCTGTGGCGCGCCGGCCTTTCGCCATTGCGCGAGGCAGGCACCATCGCCGGGACCAGCAAGAAGGCCAAGGAACAGAGCGAACGACTGGCCGAGGCAATCCGTTCGGTGATCGCCGATGCGATCGCCGCCGGCGGGTCTTCGCTGCGCGACTATGTGCACACAGACGGGTCGCTGGGCTATTTCCAGCATTCCTTCGCGGTCTACGATCGCGAAGGCGAGCCCTGTCCGACGCCCGGCTGTCGCGGCCACATCGAGCGCATCGTGCAAAGCGGCCGCTCGACCTTTTATTGCCGGACCTGCCAGCGGTAAGCTAGACGGTCCTTCAGTGCCGCAACCAGGAGGCCAGCCCATGAGCTATGAAACCATCATCGTCGAGACGCGCGGCAAGGTCGGCCTGATCACGTTGAACCGGCCCAAGGCGCTCAACGCGCTGAACGCGCAGGTGCTGGCGGATTTGCTGACGGCGGCAAAGGGGTTCGACGCCGATCCCGGCATCGGCGCCATGGTCATCACCGGTTCCGAGAAGGCTTTTGCGGCGGGCGCCGACATCAAGGAAATGCAGGCCGTCACCTACGCGGAGGCCTATGTGCAGGATTTCTTCGTCGGCTGGGAAGAGTTTACCCGTGCGCGCAAGCCGATGATCGCGGCGGTCGCCGGCTATGCACTGGGCGGCGGCTGCGAACTGGCGATGATGTGCGATTTCATCATTGCCGCCGACACGGCGAAATTCGGCCAGCCCGAAATCACGCTCGGCGTCATTCCCGGCATGGGCGGGTCGCAACGGCTGACCCGCTTTGTCGGCAAGTCGAAGGCCATGGACATGTGCCTGACCGGTCGGATGATGGATGCCGCCGAAGCCGAGCGCAGCGGCCTGGCCTCGCGCGTCGTGCCGGCCGGCGAGTTGATCGAGGAGGCGATGAAGGCCGCGGCCAGGATATCAGAGTTTTCACTGCCATCGGTGATGATGGCCAAGGAGGCAGTCAACCGCGCCTACGAGACGACGCTGGCGGAGGGACTGCGCTTCGAACGCCGGCTGTTCCACTCGCTGTTTGCGCTCGACGACCAGAAGGAAGGGATGGCCGCCTTTGCCGAGAAGCGGAAGCCGAATTTCACCAATCGCTAGAGTGGCGGCGGCGAGGACCAAAAAGAAGCCAAAGCGGCGTTGACGCGCCGGAAAAGCTGAACTATAAGCCGCTCCAACCGAGGCGGCCGTTGGCTGCCCGTTTGTTTTTTGCGCCCTGCGGCATCCCGCATGCGCCCACCAGATCAGAAGAGAGGCATCATGGCCAATACCTCCTCGGCCAAAAAGGCAACGCGCAAGATCGCCCGCCGCGCAGCGATCAACAAGAACCGCCGCTCGCGCGTGCGTACATATGTCCGCCAGGTCGAAGAGGCACTGGCTGCCGGCGACAAGGCAGCCGCGCTGGAAGCCTTCAAGACCGCAGAGCCGGAATTGATGCGCGCCGCGACCAAGGGCGTGATCCATAAGAATACGGCATCGCGCAAGGTGTCGCGTCTGGCTCACCGCCTCAAGGTGCTGTCGGCCTGATTGACCGTTCCTGAACTGTCGTTCTTTCAAACCCGGCCAATCGCGCCGGGTTTTTTCGTTTGCCGGCAAGCACTTAAAAAGAACGGCCGCAAAGCATGCCCGAGCCGCATTCCAGAGTCCGGAATGCTTTGCCGGCACATACACTCCCACTGATATTCCAATCCGCCGAAACGGCCCACGCCAATAAATTTGGCTGTCACAAATTGCTGATATTTTTCAGTGGCTTGCTGGAAGTGATCCACAGCTTGTTCACATCGCCTGTGGGCGACAGGCAGCAAGTTGGTGTCAAGCGAATTATTTCAGAAAATTTCAAACCGCACAGCCATTTTCATATTCGCGGCAAAAGGGTTTGAATCCCAATGGCTTTGTCAAAATATGCGCTTCCAGCACGGAGCCCGAACCGTTGTTCACTAACCAGATTCCTTAAAAATCCGTTAGAGGTGGCCTTGCCCTATCCACAGCGATTTCGGTAATGTCGATCTATCGAAAGGGACGGGCCATTAGCCCTTAACCCAGCCTGAATCGGCCAGCTAACAGTGGCAGAATTCATGACGTGGATCAATTCCGCGAACGGGTATGGCTTGCCTTTTCGATACGATAGGGGACTGGCGTAATTGTACATGGCAGCTTGATGGCGCACCGGCGTTTTCGCCGGGCAGCACCGCTTTGCCCGAACATGTCAGACGGACTGGCTTTAAGCAGCCGGGACCGATCCCTTTTTGACGAGGCAACGTCATCCGCCGGCGGCGGCGGTGGTGTTGTAGCGAAGATACGGTCGCCGGAAACATGGGTGCAGGAGGCGCACTCCCGGCGGAAAAAAGGTACAAAGGAAAAGGGACGCACAATCATGCAGAGCGGCATCGAGCGGGAGCTTACGGGCGACCTGCCATTTCCCGGAACATTGGTCGGAGCGCACGATATGGCGGCTTCCAGCGACGCGGAACAGAAGTTCGACCGGGTCAAGGCCCAGTTGAAGGCGCGCCTGGGAACCGAGGTCTATTCGAGCTGGTTCGGCCGCATGAAGGTGGCTGAGGCTTCCCGGGGCATTGTACGCATCTCGGTGCCCACGGCCTTCCTGCGCTCGTGGATCAATGGCCATTATCTCGATCTCATCGCCGATCTGTGGAAGCACGAGGATCCCGAAATCCTCAAGATCGAGATGGTCGTGCGCACCGCGACCCGTCCTGCCCGCAATGGCGTCGAACCCGAGGCCGTGCCGGCGCGCAAGATGACCAAGCATACGCAGACCGCATTGGCGGCCGGCACGGTCGGCCCCGGCAGGGTGGAGCGGGCGCCCGCCCCTCGTCCCGGCACGCCGATCGAGAGCGAATTCCGGCACAATGTGCTGGGGTCGCCGCTCGACCCGCGCTACACGTTCGGCTCCTTCATCGAAGGCCCGTCGAACCGGGTGGCTTTCGCCGCAGCCAAAGCCGTGGCGGAATCGCAGTCGAGCGCGGTGCGCTTCAACCCGCTGTTCCTTCATGCGACCGTCGGGCTCGGCAAGACGCACCTTCTGCAGGCGATCGCGGCCGAGTCCCTGAAGCAGAACCCGAAATCGCGCGTCGTCTACCTGACGGCCGAATATTTCATGTGGCGCTTCGCCACCGCGATCCGCGACAACAATGCGCTGACGCTGAAGGAACAGCTGCGCGACATCGACCTCTTGATCATCGACGACATGCAGTTCCTGCAGGGCAAGTCGATCCAGCACGAATTCTGCCATCTCATCAACATGCTGCTCGACAGCGCCAAGCAAGTGGTGGTTGCCGCCGACAGGCCGCCGTCGGAACTGGAATCGCTGGAACCGCGGGTGCGCTCGCGCCTCAATGGCGGTGTCGCGCTGGAAATGTCGGCGCCAGACTTCGCCATGCGCATCGGCATGCTCAAACTTCGGCTTGCCACCGCCAAGGTTGACGATGCATCGCTCAATATTTCGGAGGAGATCCTCAACCATGTCGCCCGCACGGTGACCGGCAGCGGTCGTGAGCTGGAGGGCGCGTTCAACCAGCTGCTGTTTCGTCAGTCGTTCGAGCCGGCGATCACCATCGACCGCATCGACGAGATCCTCGGCCACATCTATCGCTCTGGCGAGCCGAAGCGGGTGCGCATCGAGGACATCCAGCGCATCGTGGCGCGCCACTACAATGTGTCGAAGACCGAGTTGCTGTCCAACCGGCGCACGCGCACCATCGTCAAGCCCAGGCAGGTCGCCATGTACCTGTCGAAGGTATTGACGCCGCGCTCGCTGCCGGAGATCGGCCGGCGTTTCGGCGGCCGCGACCATACCACGGTGCTGCATGCGGTGCGCAAGATCGAGGACCTTTCCGGCGTCGACAACACGCTGGCGCAAGAACTGGAACTGTTGCGCAGGCTGATCAACGACCAAGCCTGATAGACGCGGCAAACGGAGCGCCGGGTTAGAGTATTCGGTCGTCGCGCTTTAAATTCTCTTGTTTTGATGCATGTCGTTGTCCCAAAACCGCTGCGCAGTTTTGGGCGACATGCACCGGTTGCCGGCCAACGTCTGCTTTATCCCCAGAAAGCCCGCTTAACCGGCGCGAACCGGTGGCCCGGACTTGCGTTTGCTGGCTTTTTCCTGTCAGTTTGCATAGATTCTGAGCCTGTTCAGACCTTTCGCGGGGCGCCGCCCACTGGTGACCCGTCCATTCATTCAAGCGAGCCTGTTTCGTCATGCGTGTTATCCTGGAACGGTCCAATCTCCTGAAGTCGCTCAACCACGTTCATCGCGTGGTCGAGCGGCGCAATACCATACCGATCCTGTCGAACGTGCTGCTCAGCGCCGAGGGCGCCAGCCTTGAAATGAAAGCCACCGACCTCGACCTCGAAGTGACCGAAGCGACGCCGGCAAAGGTCGAGCGCGGCGGGGCGACGACGGTTCCGGCGCACCTGCTCTACGACATCGTGCGCAAGCTGGCCGACGGCGCCGAAGTGATGCTGAAGACCGACGAGGACGGCAACGCCATGACGGTGACGTCGGGCCGCTCGAGCTTTCGCCTGCAATGCCTGCCGCAGTCCGATTTCCCTGAGCTTTCGGCGGGATCCTTCTCACACATCTTCCGGCTCGATTCCGTCGCCCTGAGAGGCCTTATCGAAAAGACCCAGTTCGCCATCTCCACCGAAGAGACGCGCTACTATCTCAACGGCATCTACCTGCACACGCATGAAACCGGCGGCAAGCTGAAGCTGCGTTCGGTGGCGACCGACGGCCACCGCCTGGCGCGCGCCGAGATCGACGCTCCGGCCGGGTCCGAAGGCATGCCGGGCATCATCATTCCGCGCAAGACGGTCAGCGAGTTGCAGAAGCTGGTCGACGATCCCGATGTCGCGGTGACCACCGAATTGTCCGACACCAAGATCCGCTTCACCATCGGCAGCGTGATTCTGACCTCGAAGCTGATCGACGGCACTTTCCCGGACTACCAGCGCGTCATTCCGACCGGCAACGACAAGAAGCTGATCATCGACCGCCAGAGCTTCGCCGCCGCCGTCGATCGCGTCTCGACCATCTCCTCCGAACGCGGCCGCGCGGTGAAGCTTTCGATCACCGAAGGCCAGGTGACGCTTGCCGTCAACAATCCGGATTCGGGCAGCGCCACCGAGGAGCTGGCGGCCGACTATTCGTCCGACCCGATCGAGATTGGCTTCAACGCCAAATATCTGCTCGACGTCGCTGCTCAACTCACCGGCACGGAAGCCAAGTTCATGCTGGCCGATGCCGGCTCGCCGACGCTGATCCACGACATGGCCGATGAGACCGCGCTCTATGTGCTGATGCCGATGCGGGTGTAGCCGCACTGCGGCACACTGCAGCATAGTGATTGCGGCGACTTCTACAGGCGGATAGCGGTTGCCGGAACAAAATCACATAAGTAAGCTCACACTTACGAATTTCCGCAATTATGCGGCGTTGTCGATCGGCTTTTCACCCGGCGCGGTGGTGTTTTCCGGCGACAATGGCGCCGGCAAGACCAATCTCCTGGAAGCCATCTCGCTGCTGACGCCTGGCCGCGGCCTGCGCCGGGCGCCCTATGTCAACGTGGCCCGCGAAGGCGGCGATGGCGGCTTTGCGCTCCACGCAAGGCTCGACGGGCCGGAGGGGCAGGTCGAGATCGGCACCGGCATCACCGGGGGTGAAGCGGCCGGCGAGGGCGGTCGCAAGGTGCGCATCAATGGCGCGCCGGCACGGTCGGCCGACGCCATGCTGGAATGGCTGCGCGTGGTCTGGCTGACGCCGGCCATGGACGGCCTGTTCCCGGGGCCTGCCGCGGACCGGCGGCGCTTTCTCGACAGGCTGGTGCTTGCGATCGATCCCGGCCACGGCCAGCGCGCGCTCGACTATGAGAAGGCGATGCGCGGACGTAACCGATTGCTTACGGAAGGTTCGCGAGACGGCGCATGGTTCGACGCCATCGAGATGCAAATGGTCGAAACCGGCGTGGCGATTGCCGCGGCGCGCGCCGAGCTGGTGCGCCTGCTGGCCGCCATGATCGACAGGTTGCCGTCCAGCGGGCCGTTTCCGCAAGCCGACATCAGCCTCTTCGGCGACCTTGAAAGCCATGTCGCCTCAGCACCCGCTGTGGATGTCGAGCAACGCTATCGCGACGCCCTTGCCGACGGCCGCGAGCGCGACCGCGCCGCCGGACGCACGCTCGACGGCCCGCACCGTTCGGATCTACTGGTGCGCCACCGCCCCAAGGCGATGCCGGCCGAACTCTGCTCGACCGGAGAGCAGAAGGCGCTGCTGGTCGGCATCGTGTTGTCGCACGCAAGGCTGACCGGCGAGATGTCGGCGATGACGCCGATCCTGTTGCTCGACGAGATTGCCGCGCATCTCGATGCCGGCCGGCGCGCCGCGCTGTTCTCGATCCTGGAGGAGCTGAACTGCCAGGCCTTCATGACCGGAACCGACGCCGCGCTGTTTTCCAGCCTGAGGGGACGCGCGCAGTTCCTCACCGTCGACCACGGCACGGTTGGGCCAACCGAAGAGACCTGACAAGGTTTTTGCTCCGCTATATGGTCGGGCAATGACCCCTGCCGCCCTCACCGACGAAGAACTCGAACGCTATGCCCGCCACATCGTGCTGCCCGAGATCGGCGGCGCCGGCCAGCAGAGGCTGAAGCGGGCCCGGGTACTGGTGATCGGCGCCGGCGGGCTCGGCGCGCCGGTGCTGGAATATCTCGCTGCCGCGGGCGTCGGCACGCTTGGCATCGTTGATGACGACATTGTCTCGCTGTCCAATCTGCAGCGGCAAGTGATCCACGCCACCGATACGGTCGGCACGGCGAAGACCGAGAGCGCCAAAGCAGCGATCGCCCGGATCAATCCCCATGTCGCGGTGGAATTGCACGATTTCAGGCTGACGGCCGACAATGCTGCCGTCCTCGTCACGCGCTACGACGTGGTCGTCGACGGCTCCGACAATTTCGAGACGCGCTATGTGGTGGCTGATGCCTGCGCGGCGGAAAAGCGGCCGCTCGTGCATGCCGCCGTCGGCCGCTTCGACGGCTCGGTGACGGTGTTGATGCCGTTCGGCACCGGCGCCGACGGCAAGCCGAACCCTGGATATCGCGACCTCTTTCCCGAAGCGCCGCCAGAGGGGCTGGTGCCGTCCTGCGCCGTGGCCGGGGTCGTCGGTGCGCTGACCGGCGTCGTCGGCACCTTGCAGGCAGTGGAAGCCATCAAGCTGATCACCGGCATCGGCGAACCACTGGTCGGCCGGCTGCTGCTCTACGATGCGCTGTCGGCGCGCTTCGACACGATCCGCTACAAGAGAAACTGAGCTTATGGATCAGTCCACCAGCGTTCTTGTTACGCAGCTCGCCTCCGATTTCGAGCGCTGGGACGAACTGCTCAGCCTGATCATGCGCGCCTTTGCACCGATGGACGGCGTCATCGACCCGCCCTCCTCGGCACATCTGCTGAACGCCGGAAACCTCAGGGACAAGGCTGGTCGCGAGACCGTGTTGCTGGCCCTGCAGGATGACAGGATCGCCGGCTGCGTTTTCGCGCTGGAGAGAGCCGATGATTTCTACATCGGCAAGCTCGCCGTCGAACCTGAGCTTCAAGGGCAAGGCATCGGCAGGCGGCTGATGCAGGCTGTCGAATTTCTCGCCCGCAGCCGGAACAAACCGGCCATCGAACTGCAGACGCGAATCGAACTGACCGTAAATCATGCAACCTTTGCCGGTCTCGGCTTTCGCGAGACTGAACGCACCGCGCATGACGGCTATGACCGGCCGACCTCGATCACCTTGCGCAAGGAGTTGGCGTGAGCCTTGCACTCAGCTCACAGGAGCAGACAGTCGCCTCCGGCCATGACGGGGCGGCGATGGCGATGCGCATCGTTGCCGAAAGCGCTGCGCTGCTCGGCGCGCCGCGACTGATCCCGATCGCCTCGACGCATATAGACGGCGCGCTCTATCACGGCGATTCCGGCACACTGTTTGCCGAAAGGCTGGTCGATAGCGGCGCCAGGGTCGCGGTGCGCTCGACGCTCAATGTCGGCGCGCTCGACCTGATGGGCTGCTCGCGCGTGCGCCTCGAAGAGCCGGCGCGCGGCATGGCGCGACGAATGATGGAGGCCTACCGCAAACTGGGCTGCGAGCAGAGCTGGACCTGCGCGCCCTATCAGGCCGGCCACAGGCCGGCGCTTGGCAGCGATGTCGCCTGGGGTGAATCCAACGCGGTGGTGTTCTGCAATTCGGTTCTGGGGGCACGCACCAACCGCTATGGCGACTTCCTCGACATCGCCTGCGCCATATCGGGCCGCGCGCCGGATTACGGCCTGCATCGCCCCGAGAACCGGCAGGCACGGCTGGTGTTCGATGTGTCCGGCCTCTCCGCCTCGTTCCTTGGATCCGAGATCGCCTGGCCGGTGCTGGGCAACCTCTACGGCCGTGAGGTCGGCAATGCGGTCGGCGTCGTCACCGGCATATCCAGCCATCCCGGCGAGGATGCGCTGAAGGCCTTCGGCGCGGCGGCGGCATCGTCGGGCGCCGTCGGCCTGTTCCACATTGCCGGCGTCACGCCCGAGGCGCCCGACGCCGAGACCATCCTGGTGGGCGGCAGGCCGGAAACGATGACCCGCGTAACGCCGGAGATGGCCATGAAGGCCCGCGCCGGCCTGTCCACCGCAGCCACGCAGACCGCCATCGATGCCGTGGCGATCGGCAGTCCGCACCTGTCCTTGGCCGAATTCGATGCACTTGAGCGGCTGATTGGCAGGCGGCGGCTCAGCGTGCCGATTTACGCCTGCACCGGCCGCCACGTGCTCACCAGGCTGGGGCAGAACGGCAAGCGCAAGATGCTCGAAGCCAGCGGCGTCATCATCGTCGCCGACACCTGCGTGGTGGTGACGCCGATCCTGCCGGATCTGGCCGGCGGCGTGCTGATGACCAATTCGGGAAAGTTCGCGCAATACGCGCCGGGCAATACCGGCTACGCCGTGCTTTACGGCTCGCTTGCCGACTGCGTCGAAAGCGCCGTCCTGGGTAAGCCGAGGTTTACGGATATCGCCGCATGAGCGCCGTCGCTGAAATCCTGGTGCCGGGCAGCGGAGGCGAAGGGCTGGCCTTGGTGCTGACGGCGCCGATCAGCTTCTGGGGCGGCGTCGATCCGAAGAGCGGCCGCATCGCCGATGTCCGTCACCCGCAGCATGGCGAGACCATTTCCGGGCGTGTGCTGTTCCTGCCCGGCACGATCGGCTCGTCCTCAGCGTCAGCCGTGCTGATGGAACTCGTCCACAATGGCCATGCGCCGACGGCACTCGTGCTGCACGAGCCGGACGCGATCCTGCTGCTTGGCTTGATTGTGGCCAAGGAAATGGGCTGGCCGACGCCGGTAGCGCTCAGGCTCAGGCGCGACGCTTTTGAGGCCTATTGCGGCAAGCGTGTGAGTGTCGCGGCGGATGGCGCCCTCACAACCGCATCCTGAACGCGGCCCGCTTCAAGTCCGTAGCGGCAGCACGCGGTCCGGCGGCCGGTGGCCGTCGAAGAAGGCGCGGATGTTGATGATCACCTTCTCGCCCATGTCGATGCGGCCCTCGATCGTCGCCGAGCCCATATGCGGCAAAAGCACGACCTTGTTCTTGGCGGCAAGCTTCAGCAGTTTCGAGTTCAGCGCCGGTTCGTGCTCGTAGACGTCGAGCCCGGCCCCGGCGATCTTGCCGTCCTGGATAAGCTTGACCAGCGCTTCCTCGTCGATAATGTCGCCGCGCGCGGTGTTGACCACATAGGCGGTGGGCTGAAGCAGAGCCAGGCGCCGCGCCGAAAGCAGATGAAAGGTCGCCGGCGTCGACGGGCAATTGACCGAGATGATGTCCATGCGGGCAAGCATCTGGTCGAGGCTTTCCCAATAGGTCGCCTCCAGCCCTTCCTCGACCGCCGGCAGCACGCGATGGCGGTTATGGTAGTGGATCGACAGGCCGAAAGCCTTTGCGCGCCTCGCAACCGCAGTGCCGATGCGGCCCATGCCGACGATACCGAGGCGCTTGCCCCAGATGCGCCGGCCGAGCATCCAGGTCGGCGACCAACCGGCCCATTTCTTGTCGCTGGTCAGCACATTGGCGCCTTCGACCAGCCGCCGCGGGCCGGCCAGCATCAGCGCCATGGTCATGTCGGCCGTATCTTCGGTCAGCACGTTCGGCGTGTTGGTGACGGTGATGCCTGTCCTGGCCGCCGCCGCCACGTCGATCTTGTCGACGCCATTGCCGAAATTGGCGATCAGCTTGAGATTGTCGCCGGCCTGGGCAATCAGCGCCGCATCGATCTGGTCGGTGATGGTCGGCACCAGCACATCGGCTTCCTTGATCGCCGCGACCAGCTCCGGCTGCGTCATCGGGCGGTCCTCGACATTCAGCCTGGCGTCGAAGAGTTCGCGCATGCGGGTCTCGACCGGATCGGGCAGCTTGCGCGTGATGACGACGAGAGGCCGTTTTTTGCCTGCCATTGTTTCCTCGAACCCGATCTCGTTGAGACCTCTTTAACCAAGACAGGCGAAACTGAATACCGGTCGCGGTGCCTGCCACTCCTGTAACAAGCGGTGCCGCCGAAGACAAAGAAAAAGGGGCGCCCGGGCCAAAGGGCACGCGCCGAAAGGAATGAAAGTGTCTGGTTTCGCGTCGCTTCGCCTGATCCTCAGCGCAGCGCTTCTCGGCGCTCTCCTGCATTCCCCGCAAGCGGCGGCGCAAGGTGCCGCCGCACCTGTGCAGACGGTCACGCTCGGGCCGAGCGGCCTGCCGCTGCCGCGTTTCGTCAGCCTGAAATCGGCTCGCGTCAACTCGCGCGTTGGCCCCGGCGCCAACTATTCCGTCGACTGGATGTACACAAAGGCCGGCCTGCCGATGGAAATCATCCAGGAATTCGATACCTGGCGGCGGGTGCGCGATGCCGATGGCTCGGAGGGTTGGATCAACCAGTCGCTGCTGTCGGGCCGCCGGACCGCGATCGTCGCCCCTTGGCAACGCACCAAAGGTGGCCGAATCAATCTGCTCGACCATGCCGATAAGGACGCCAGCGTCATCGCCATCATCGAGCCGGGCGTTACGGGCACGATCAAAACCTGCGATGGCCAGTGGTGCGAAATGACCTTCGACGGCCACACCGGCTGGATCGCCCAGTCGCAGGTGTGGGGCGCCTATCCCGGCGAGCACGTCAAGAATTGAGATTCTGGAGGCCTAACGGCCGATACGGCCGAGATGGGTGTCCTGAAAACCGGTCGACAGTTTGAGACCGTAGCCGAGCGCGCGGTCGACGGCGATGTGGATGATCCAGATCAGACCAATCGCGGTCGCCGTCGAATTGGCCAGAACATATCCGGTGAGGGCCAGCAACAGCGGGACGAACAGGATGTGCAACGCGTTGTAAGCGACAGCGCCGATCCGTGCCCCGGCGAGATAGCCCAGCATCGACAGGTCGGGCGCCAGAATAAGCAGGGCGAACAGCCACCAGGAAACGCCTGACGCGGCATAGGCGACTATAGCCACGAGCGCGACCGCAACCCATTCGAGCCGGATTGCAAAATCGACAGGCTTCATGGGGTGGGGCTTAAACGTTGCGCTTCGGGCGCAGCCTCACCACGATGTCGACATTGGCGATCTCCATGCCTGCGGGTGGCTCCGGCAGGTTGGAGACGGTCACCGGACCGCTTTCTATATCGAAGATCCTGTTTTCGCCTTCGATGTAAAAATGATGGTGATCGGAGGTGTTGGTGTCGAAATAGGTCTTGGACCCCTCGACCGCCAGGATGCGCAGCAGGCCGGCCTGGGTGAACTGGTGAAGCGCGTTGTAGACGGTGGCGAGCGAGACCGGCACGCCGGCGGCGACCGCCTCTTCATGCAGTTCCTCGGCCGAAAGGTGGCGGTCGCCCTTGGCAAACAGCAGATCGGCCAGCGCAATGCGTTGGCGTGTCGGCCTGAGGCCGGCTTCGCGAACCCGCTTGTCCACAGCGACATTTTCCTTCCGGCAGCCCAGATCCATCTATCCGTCCAAGCCCACAGTTCTGCCTCAAGACACGCCCAGAGTGGCGAAAAAACGTCATCAACCGAAACTGGATACCTCCCGACATATATTCTGTTGGCGGAATACGATCAATAGAGCGACGTGCGTCCAGTTGGACGCACTAAGTGCGCTCTATCGCTTTTTTGGCGTCGCATCGTGCTTTCCGGAATCGAAATCGATTTCGGGCCGATGCGAGAGCGCGCATTGACCCGGGCAGACGGGCGGGTTAAGCGCAAACGCCGGTTTCCGGCCCGAAAGGGATTGTGTTAGGAAACCAACGACAAGGGCGCCCCACCGCCCGGGACATTATGGGGACGAGACATATGGCGGGTTCGAAATCCAGCTACGGTTATGAGGAATTGCTTGCCTGCGCCCGCGGCGAGCTGTTCGGGCCCGGCAACGCCCAGCTACCCTACCCGCCCATGCTGATGTTCGACCGCATCACCGAGATCAGCGAGACCGGCGGCGCCCACGACAAGGGCTTCATCCGCGCCGAATTCGACATCAAGCCGGACCTGTGGTTCTTCGCCTGCCATTTCATCGGCAATCCGATCATGCCTGGGTGCCTGGGCCTCGATGCCATGTGGCAATTGACGGGGTTCTACCTCGGCTGGCTCGGCGAGCCGGGCAAGGGCATGGCGCTGTCGACCGGCGAGGTCAAGTTCAAGGGCATGGTGACGCCTTCGGTCAAGAAGGTGGAATACGGCATCGATTTCAAGCGCGTCATGCGTGGACGCCTGGTGCTCGGTATCGCCGATGGCTGGCTTAAGGCCGACGGCGAACCCATATACGCTGCGACAGACCTCAAGGTGGGGCTGTCCAAGCAATCGGCCGCCTGACCGGCGCCACTGCAGCAGGGCGTTCCCGGACGCGCAACGACGCTGCGGCATTTTGATTTTGCGTATGATCGCCGGCGAAAACCTACTAGGGTTTCGGGATCATCCGCTGGAAGGAGTTGCGAATGAGAAGGGTCGTCGTCACAGGCCTCGGCATCGTATCGTCGATCGGCAACAACGCCAACGAGGTGCAATCCTCGCTCCACGATGCCAAATCAGGCATCAGCTTCTCCGATTCCTTCGCCGAACACGGCTTCCGCTGCCAGGTCTGGGGCGCGCCGACGCTCGACCCGACCCCTATGATCGACCGGCGTGCCATGCGCTTCCTGAGCCAGGGCGCGGCCTGGAACCATGTCGCGATGGATCAGGCGATCGCCGACGCCGGGCTTGGCGAAAGCGACATCACCAATGAGCGCACCGGCATCGTCATGGGCTCGGGCGGCCCCTCGACCCGCACCATCGTCGAGGCGGCCGAGACCACGCTCAAGAACAACAGCCCCAAGCGCATCGGTCCGTTCGCGGTGCCGAAGGCGATGTCGTCGACCGCGTCGGCGACGCTCGCCACCTGGTTCAAGATCCACGGCGTCAACTATTCGATCTCATCGGCCTGCTCGACCTCGGCGCATTGCATCGGCAACGCCTACGAACTGATCCAGTGGGGCAAGCAGGATGTGATGTTTGCCGGCGGCCATGAAGACCTCGACTGGACGATGTCGGACCTGTTCGATGCCATGGGCGCGATGTCGTCGAAGTATAACGATCGTGCGCCGACAGCTTCCCGCGCGTATGACGCCAATCGCGATGGCTTCGTCATCGCGGGCGGCGCGGGCGTCCTCATCCTGGAGGAGCTCGAACACGCCAAGGCGCGCGGCGCCAAGATCTACGCTGAGATCGTCGGCTATGGCGCGACGTCGGACGGTTACGACATGGTGGCGCCGTCGGGCGAAGGCGCGGTGCGCTGCATGCGCCAGGCTCTGGCGACGGTGTCCACGCCGGTCGACTACATCAACACCCACGGCACCTCGACGCCGGTCGGCGATTCCCGGGAAATGGGCGCCATCCGAGAGGTGTTCGGCGAGAAGATGCCGTTCATCACCTCGACCAAGTCGCTGACCGGCCATTCGCTGGGTGCCGCCGGCGTACAGGAATCGATCTACTCGATCCTGATGATGCAAGGCGGCTTCATCGGCGAGAGCGCCCATATCGAAAACCTCGATCCCGAATTCGAGGGCATGCCGATCGTGCGCAAGCGCATCGACGACGCCAGGATCGACACGGTTTTGTCCAACTCGTTCGGCTTCGGTGGCACCAACGCAACGCTGATTTTCCAGCGCTATTCCGCATAAGGCCAGCGTTTTTTTTGTAGGGGGATTGCCGGCCATGGACGGACTGATGAAGGGCAAGCGCGGGCTTGTCATGGGCGTCGCCAACGATCATTCGATCGCCTGGGGCATCGCCAGGAAATTGTCCGAACACGGGGCGGAGCTTGCCTTCACCTATCAGGGCGACGCCTTCGGGCGCCGCGTCAAGCCGCTTGCCGAGAAGCTTGGCGCGTCTCTGGTGGTGCCCTGTGACGTCGAGGACAGCGCATCGGTCGCCGCCACCTTCGAGACGCTCGGCAAGGAATGGGGCGGGCTCGACTTCGTCGTCCACGCCATCGGCTTTTCCGACAAGAACGAGCTCAAAGGGCTCTACGCCGACACCAGCCGCGACAATTTCGTCCGCACCATGGTCATCTCCTGCTACTCCTTCACCGAGGTCGCCCGCCATGCCGCCCCGCTGATGAGCGAAGGCGGCGCGATGATCACGCTGACCTATGCCGGCTCTGTCCGCGTCATGCCGAACTACAACGTCATGGGCGTCGCCAAGGCCGGGCTGGAAGCCAGCGTGCGCTATCTCGCCAACGATTATGGCCCGCGCGGCATCCGGGTGAACGGCATATCGGCGGGACCGGTGCGTACTTTGGCCGGCGCCGGAATCTCGGACGCCCGCCACATGTACTCCTACCAGCAGCGCAACTCGCCGCTGCGCCGCACGGTGACCATCGACGAGGTCGGCGGCTCGGCGCTCTATCTTTTGTCCGACCTCTCGTCAGGCGTCACCGGCGAAATCCATTATGTGGATTCCGGCTATCACATCGTGTCGATGCCAACCCTGGATGAGTTGAAGCAGACCGACAGCGTACGCGATTAACTCACCAGTAAAATTAGATGCATCGGCGGAAACTCATTTTAAGGAGATATCCGCTAGAAGTCTTATGGGCTTGGGCTCTGCGCGTTCTTGCTGGGCGCAAAGGATGCTTTAGCCTTTATGAATTTGCGCTTGATATTTCCCGAAAGTCGAGTTGATTTCGGGATCATGCGACAGGGACTGAGCAATGCCTGCTGTCAGCAACCCGAAGCGAACACCTGTGTTCCGGCTGCTCACCGTCGCCAGTTCGGGCCTTGGCAGTTTCATCCTTGGGCTTTGGGGCCTCCGGCATGGTTTCGGGGACGGCTTTGCCGGCATGCAGGCGGAAACCATGATCGGCATCGCGTCGGCGCTATGCGCGCTGGCCGCCGCCGGTGCTGCCTTGTCCTTCTTCGCCGGCGTCGATGAATCGGTGGACTACGTTTTCAACGAAACCCATTTTGACAAGCTGACCGGGCTTTTTGCGCGGCCGGCGATGGTCGGCAGGATTGCCGACGCGGCGTCCGCGACGATCAGGACCGGTGAGCCGGTGTTCCTCATCGACATCGACATCGACCGCTTCAAGCAGATCAACGACGCCATCGGCTACAGCCATGGCGACGAACTGATCCGCGGCTTCACCAAGCGGTTGAAGGCCTGCATGCCCGAAGGCGCGGTGATGGGGCGCATCGGCGCCGGCGAGTTCGCTATCCTTGTCTGGGAACACCAACTCCAAAGGTCCATGGAAAGCACCGTCGAAACCATGATCGAGGAGATGCTGAAGCCGTACCAGCTCGATTCTCACCTGCAGTCGGTCGGCCTGTCGGTCGGCATCGTGGCGATGCCAAAGGATGGCGTCGATCCGGTCCTCATCCTGCGCCGCTCCAACCTGGCGCTGCAGAATGCCCGCGCCGGCGGCGTGGGCAACTGGTCGGTCTTCCATTCCGACATGGGCCAGGTCGCCGACTACCGCCACTGGATCGAATCCGAACTGCACATCGCCTTCGTCCGTGGCGATTTCGACCTTCACTACCAGCCGCAGCTCGACCTGCCGACCGGCCGTATCGTCGGCTACGAGGCGCTGATCCGCTGGAAGCACCCGGAACGCGGCATGATCCCGCCGATGGAATTCATTCCGATCGCCGAAGAGACCGGCATGATCCACCCGATCGGCAATTGGGTGCTGAACAAGGCCTGCAGCGATGCCCGTCATTTGCCCGAGGACTGCTTCGTTGCCGTCAACATCTCGCCGGTCCAGTTCATGACCAAGGATTTCGTCGGCATCGTGCGCGATACGATGGCCAGCACCGGCATCAAGCCGTCGCGGCTGGAGCTCGAAGTGACCGAGACGGCGATGATGCAGGACCGCGACCGCGCCGCCACCATCCTGCAGCAGCTTGCCGACATGGGCATTTCGGTGGCCGTCGACGATTTCGGCACCGGCTATTCCAATCTCAGCTACCTGATCGACTTCGCCTTCGGCAAGCTGAAGATCGACCGCTCCTTCGTCAGCCGCATCGACACCGATTCGAATTCGGGCGCCGTCGTCTCTACCATCGTCGGCCTGTCGCGGGCGCTCGGCGTCGGCATCATCGCCGAAGGCGTCGAGACCGAGAACCAGGCGACGCTTTTGCGAGCAGCTGGTTGCGAGATGGTGCAGGGCTATCTGTTCGGCAGGCCGGCGCCGCTCAAGATCAAGCCTGGCGATATCAGACCGACCATTCCCGTCCACGAGCCGGCGCGCATCGTCAGCATGCATTGAGGCGACCGGCACCGTCCTATCGGCGCGCGGAGAAAACCTTGAACATGCCGTCGCGGGCGAGTTCGGCATGGCTGGAGAAGACAGCCTTCAGAACCGGTTCGTAAGGCAGCTGACGGTTCGCCACCATGAACAGCCGCCCGCCCGGTTTCAGCGCCTTGCCCGCCGCCTGGATCATGCCGGCGCCGATTTCCGGCTCGGCCGCCCGGCTGCGATGGAAGGGCGGGTTCATGACGATGGCATCATAGCGCCGCTCGACCGGCTCGCTCAGCAGATCGGTCCAGAAGAAGCCGGGCTCGAAGCCTGTCTGGCCGATATTGCCCTTGGCCGCCTCAAGCGCGTCGAAATCCGCTTCGTAAAGGTCGAGCCCCGTTATGCCGGATGAACGTGCCGCGACCTCGGCGGCGACATAGCCCCAGCCGGCGCAGAAATCAGCAATGTTGCCGCGCAGGTCTTTGGGCAGGTTGTCGACCAGAAGTTTCGAGCCGGCGTCGATGCGGTCGAAGGAGAACATGCCCGGCGCGGTGCGGAAGCGGTCCTCTACGACCAAGGCAGGATTGGCGACGCGCAGTTTTTCCGCAGGCGCCAGATCGACCGGACGGCGAAGCCAGAAGGCGATGCCGTGATATTTCGGCAGATGCCCTTCGATGGGGACAAGCTCGTCGATGCGCTTGCGCAGGCTGGCGATGCCTTCGTCCTTACCGCCGGCGACAATGATCAGACCGCCCGGCGTGACGCGTTCGATCGCCTCGGCAATACGCATCTCGTTTAGCCCACGATGGCGGCCGGCAAGCACGAGCGCTGCATCGAATGCATCGCCTTCCGCGCGGGGCGTTACCTTGTGACCGGCACGCTCCAGCGCTCGGAGATGCGGCCGGAAACCCTGTGCAAGATGGAGCTCTGCCTCGAAGCCTTCCGGCAAGCGGAAGCCGGGCTCCGCACCCAGGAACACCACACGCTCGCCTTTTTGCGGCAGAGGGAGCCCCTCGGCCTCGAAGGGATGGAACAGTGTCTTCAGCGGCTCAGCGGCCATTCTTCGATTCTCATGTCGTAGACGGGTATTAAACGAAAACGGGCGCGACATAAGCCGCGCCCGTTCAACTCTATTGTCAGACCACTCAGGCGGCGTTTTCTTCGCCTTCGGCCTTCTTGTCGCGGGCGATTTCCTTGCCGGTGGCCTGGTCGACGACCTTCATCGACAGGCGGACCTTGCCGCGCTCGTCGAAGCCCATCAGCTTGACCCAGACCTTGTCGCCTTCCTTGACGACGTCCGAGGTCTTGGCGACCCGGTCGTTGGCAAGCTGCGAGATGTGGACGAGGCCGTCACGCGGACCGAAGAAGTTGACGAAAGCGCCGAAGTCGGCGGTCTTGACGACCGTGCCTTCGTAGATCTCGCCGACTTCCGGCTCGGCGACGATGGTATGGATCCACTTCTTGGCCGCCTCGATCTCCTTGGCGTTCGACGAAGCGATCTTGACCGTGCCGTCGTCCTCGATGTTGATCTTGGCGCCGGTCTTCTCGACGATCTCGCGGATAACCTTGCCGCCGGAGCCGATCACGTCGCGGATCTTGTCGGTCGGGATGTGCATAACCTCGATGCGCGGTGCGAACTCACCGAGTTCGGGGCGGGCGCCGGTCAGAGCATGCGCCATCTCGCTGAGGATATGCTGGCGGCCGTCCTTGGCCTGGTCCAGCGCAATCTTCATGATCTCCTCGGTGATGCCCTCGATCTTGATGTCCATCTGCAGCGAGGTGATGCCGCCTTCGGTACCGGCAACCTTGAAGTCCATGTCGCCGAGGTGATCTTCGTCACCCAGGATGTCGGACAGAACCGCGAAGCGCTCGCCTTCCTTGATCAGGCCCATCGCGATACCAGCAACCGGCTTGGCCAGCGGAACGCCGGCATCCATCAGCGCCAGCGATGTGCCGCAGACGGTGGCCATCGACGACGAACCGTTGGACTCGGTGATCTCCGAGACGACGCGCAGCGTGTAGGGGAACTGGTCCGCGCTCGGCAGCATCGGACGGATGGCGCGCCAGGCGAGCTTGCCGTGGCCGATTTCGCGGCGGCCCGGCGAACCCATGCGGCCGGTCTCGCCGACGGAGTAGGGAGGGAAGTTGTAGTGAAGGAGGAACTTCTCCTTGTACATACCGGTCAGCGAATCGACATACTGCTCGTCCTCGCCGGTGCCCAGCGTGGCAACGACCAGCGCCTGGGTCTCGCCGCGGGTGAACAGCGCCGAACCGTGCGTGCGCGGCAGGACGCCGACTTCCGAGACGATCTTGCGGACAGTCTTGAGGTCACGGCCATCGATGCGCGAACCGGTGTCGAGGATGTTCCAGCGCACGACCTTGGCCTGGAGTTCCTTGAACACCGAACCGATCTGCTCGGAGGTGTACTTGGCGTCTTCGCCTTCAGCCGGGGCAAACGCAGCCTTGACCTTCGCCTTGACGGCGTCGACGGCAGCGTAGCGCTTCTGCTTGTCGACGTTCTTGTAGGCATTGCTGAGCTCGTCGCCGACGATCTTCAGCATTTCGGCTTCGAGCGCGGAGTAGTCCGGCGCCGTGAAATCGCGCGGCTCCTTGGCCGCAACTTCGGCCAGCTTGATAATGGCGTCGATCACCGGCTGGAAGCCCCTGTGGCCGAACATGACGGCGCCGAGCATCAGCTCTTCGCCGAGTTCCTTGGCTTCGGACTCGACCATCAGCACGGCGTCGGCGGTGCCGGCGACAATGAGGTCGAGCCTGGATTCCTGCATCTCATCGACATGCGGGTTGAGCACGTATTCGCCGTTGATGTAGCCGACTCGGGCGCCGCCGATCGGGCCCATGAAGGGAACGCCCGACAGCGTCAAAGCGGCCGAGGTGGCGACGATCGACAGGATATCGGGATCGTTCTCGAGGTCATGCTGGACGACGGTGACGACGATCTGGGTGTCGTTCTTGTAGCCGTCGGCGAAGAGCGGGCGGATCGGGCGGTCGATCAGGCGGGAAACCAGCGTTTCCTTTTCGCTCGGACGTCCCTCGCGCTTGAAGTAGCCGCCCGGGATCTTGCCGGCGGCGTAGGTCTTTTCCTGGTAGTTGACGGTCAGCGGGAAGAAATCGAGGCCTGGCTTCGGCTCCTTCATCGAAACGACGGTGGCGAGAACCTTGGTTTCGCCGTAGGTCGCAAGCACCGCGCCGTCAGCCTGACGTGCGATCTTGCCGGTTTCCAGGATGAGCGGACGGCCGCCCCATTCGATTTCCACTTTGTGGTAGTTGAACATATCTTGTCCTTAATAAGCGGAAAGGGCCGCGCCGTTTCACGGTGCGCGGATGCCCTTTCCCTGGCTTCCTTTCTCGGGCAGCCACGGGCAAGACAACGGGAAGCTCGGGTAGATTTCGGCGCTGGTTAGCGCACGAGCGTCCTGCAATCCTGCCCCATGACCGTCCATGGGCGGTTTCGAGTGGCCTCTGCACGCTCGAAACCGGGTCTGGCCAATCGGTGCGACTGGCAGAATGCGCGACCGGCGGGCTCTCCTTCGAAAGCCCGCCGGTCAATTCGTCAACGGCGCAGACCGAGCTTCTCGATCAACGTCTGATAGCGCGCGTCATCCTTGCGCTTGAGATAATCAAGCAGGCTGCGGCGCTGGGAGACGAGAGCGAGCAGACCACGGCGGGAATGGTTATCCTTCTTGTGGTCCTTGAAGTGGTCGGTCAGGTTCTTGATGCGCTCGGAAAGGATGGCCACCTGGACTTCCGGAGACCCGGTATCGCCCTTCGCGGTTGCGAATTCACCCATCAATTCCTGTTTGCGCTCGGCAGTAATCGACATCGTGTTTTTCCTTATCTGTTTGAGGAAACGGGTCGCCCTCAGCCGGGATGTCGTCCAGCAGGGGCCGGTGCAAGCAAAGCGACATGGCGCGATGCTGCGGCGCATATAGGGCAATTCCCCGGAAAACACCAGCCCATTCATAAAGCCGGCTTGTCGCAGCCCTTTGCTCGGGTATCCAGGATTCCCTGACACCGAAACCTTACAGCCACTTCTTGCTTTTGAAGAAGACGATCAGCCCGACAGCAACGGCCAGCATGAACAGCAGCGAAGCCGGGTAGCCATAGTAGGCTTTCAGTTCCGGCATGTTCCACGGCGAGATCTCGGGATCGAAATTCATCCCCCAGATACCGACCAGGAAGGTTAGCGGCATGAAGATCACCGAGACGATGGTGAGATAAGAGATGACGTCGTTGGTGCGCGCCTGGCTCAGCGACAAATGCATTTCGATCAAGCCGGTCAGCATATCACGCTGGTTCTCGACCAGCTCGATCAGCCGCAATGCGTGGTCGAGCGTGTCGTTGAAGAAGATTTTCGTCTCCGGCTTCACATAGGGCACGTCGTTGCGGATCAGCGTCGCCAGCGCGTCGCGCATCGGCCACAGCACGCCCTTGAGCACATTGGCGTCGCGCCGCAATTCGTGTAGCTGGCGCATCTGATGCTTGTGAGGCGTGTTGAGCATCTCGTCCTCGATGCCATCGACCTCCTCGCTAGCGGCCTCAATCGGCGGGAAATAGCTGTCGACGATGGAATCGATGAGCGCATAGGCCAGATAGTCGGCGCCGCGGATCCGCAAGCGGTTGGGCAACGCTGCGGCGATGCGCTTGCGCACGGGGTCGAACGGATCGCCTTCGCGCTCCTGGAAGGTGACGACGAATTTCTTGCCGAAGAACACCGCGATCTGCTCATAGCGATGCACCTTGACGTCGTCGATCATGCGCATGACGACGAAGGCGTGGTCCTCGAAGAAGTCGACCTTCGGCCGCTGGCCGGTGTTGACGACATCCTCCAGAGCCAGCGGATGCAGGTTGAATATCCGGCCGATCTCCTCGATCAGCTGGATGTTGGCGAGACCGGTGCAGTCCAGCCAGACAACCGGCCAGTTGTCGCAATGGTTGTTGAGATCGTCGATGCTGGCATCGTTGATGGTCTTGAATTTTTCAGGCGAAATCAGCGTCAGCCGCAGCTCGGACCGTCGCGCCGCCGGATCGGCGATCAGCGTGCCGGGCGAGGCGCCAACCGGCGGCCGGCGCGTTGTCACCGGCGCCCGCTTCTTCACCGCCTCAGCCTTTGCCATGTGCCCCTCGGATGTGACGTCGACGTAAGACTAGACGAGAGTGGTCAGCCGACAAAGACCCGCTTCGGCTTGAACATGCCTTGCTCGATGGCGCCGATGGCGACAAGCTTGCCGCGCGCGGTGGCGCAGGCTTCCTCGGCTTCCACGGGCGCGTCGCGGCCGCGGATGATGACGGGATTGCCAAGGCGGATCTTGGTCGCCGCTTCGTCGCTGATGGCGATCTGGGGCAGGCAGTCGAGCGCGGCGGCCGTGTCGACAAGCAGCGCATCGATGGCGCCAAAGTCGATCGGCGCGTCGGCAACATCGGCGTCGCCCTCTTTGTCAGCTTCGCGCTGTTCGCCGAAACGGGCGGCTTCCAGTTCGGCGACGGTGACGAAATCCTCCTGGGTGAACGGCTCGACCTCGACCCTGCGCAATTCGGCGATGTGGCCGAAGCAGCCGAGGTCGCGGCCCATGTCGCGGGCCAGCGAGCGCACATAGGTGCCTTTGCCGCATTCGACCTCGAACAAAGTGTGGTCGGCAGCGTGCTCGACGATGTCCAGACGGCCGATCTCGATCTCGCGCGCGGGGATGTCGACTGTCTCGCCCCCACGGGCGAGATCGTAGGCGCGTTCGCCTGATATCTTGATGGCCGAGAATTGCGGCGGTGTCTGCATGATGACGCCGGTGTAGTTCGGCAGCAGCGCCCTGACATCTTCTTCCGCCGGACGGCGGTCGGAACTTTGCGTCACCAGGCCTTCGAGATCGTCGGTCGAACGCTCCTCGCCCCAAGCGACGGTGAACCGGTAGATTTTGGCGCCGTCCTGCACATAAGGCACGGTCTTGGTTGCCTCGCCCAGCGCGATCGGCAGCATGCCAGAGGCCAGCGGGTCGAGCGTGCCGGCATGGCCGGCCTTTTCGGCCTGGAAAAGCCATTTGATCTTGGAGACGGCTTCGGTCGAACCCATGCCAACCGGCTTGTCCAGCACCACCCAGCCGGAGATCGGCCGGCCCTTCTTCTTGCCGCGGCGCCCCACTATTTCTCGTCCTTGTCGTTGTCTTCGCCATCGGTACCCAAGTCTCGCGCGACTTCCGGCGATTTCAGCAAATCGTTGATCCTGGCGAAATTGTCGAAGGACGTATCGAGCTTGAAGCGGAACTCCGGCATGAACTTCATCTGGCGGAGCGCGCCGGAGACGCGGCCACGGACGAACTTCGCGTGCTTGTTGAGCGCGTCGATGACCGCACCCGTGTCCTTGGCGCCGAGCGGCGAAACGAAGGCCGTTGCGACCCTCAGATCAGTGGACATACGCACTTCCGAGACCGAAACCACGGTGTTCTCGATCAGCGGGTCGATAATCTCGCCGCGCTGCAAGGTTTCCGACAGCGCATGGCGCACCTGTTCGGCGACGCGAAGCATGCGCTGGGATGGGCTGGAGGCGGTTGGACGGGGCATTTTTCTCAATCCGGAAAGCGTGAGGCGCGGGATGGGACCGTGCCGCCATGTCTCATATTTGTTCTATGCATGTCGTTTATCCCGCACTTTTGGGCGACAGGCATTAATGTTAGGGCGGCGGTCTTTCGACCACCGCCCGGTCGTATCGACAGTATGCGAACTCAGAGCGTCCGGGTCACCATCTCGACGCGGAAGCACTCGATGATGTCGCCGACGCGCATGTCCTCGTAGTTCTGGAAGGCCATGCCGCACTCCTGGCCGCCCGGAACTTCCGCGACTTCATCCTTGAAGCGCTTGAGGGTCTTCAGCGTACCTTCATGGATGACGACGTTGTCGCGGATCAGGCGCACGCCCGCTCCACGCTCGACCTTGCCTTCGGTGACACGGCAGCCGGCGATCTTGCCGACCTTGGTGATGTCGAAGATCTCGAGGATCTCGGCATTGCCAATGAAGGTCTCTCGGCGTTCCGGCGACAGCAGGCCGGAAAGTGCTGCCTTCACATCATCGACGAGGTTGTAGATGATCGAGTAGTAGCGGATTTCGATGCCCGCGGCCGCCGCGGCCGCACGTGCCTGCACGTTGGCACGGACGTTGAAGCCGATGATCGCGGCCCCCGAGGTCTCCGCCAGCGACACGTCGCTTTCGGTGATGGCGCCGGCGCCGGCATGAACGATGCGCGCACGCACCTCGTCGGTGCCAAGCTTGTCGAGAGCGGCGTTGATCGCCTCGATCGAACCCTGCACGTCGCCCTTGATGACCAGCGGGAATTCCTTCAACCCGCTCGTCTGCAGCTGCGACATCATCTGTTCGAGCGAGCCGCGCTGGCCGGCATGGCGAGCCACTGCCTTCTCGCGCGCCAGACGCTGGCGATATTCGGTGATCTCGCGGGCGCGGGCCTCGTTGTTGACGACAGCGAAGCGGTCGCCGGCTTGCGGCGTGCCCTGCAGGCCGAGCACCTCGACCGGCATAGCCGGCGGCGCCTCCTTGATCTGCTCGCCACGGTCGTTGACCAGAGCGCGCACCCGGCCCCACTCATTGCCGGCGACGAGGATGTCGCCCGGCATCAAAGTGCCGGTCTGCACCAGTACGGTGGCGACGGGGCCACGGCCCTTGTCGAGCTGGGCTTCGATGACCACGCCCTCGGCGGTACGGTCCGGATTGGCCTTGAGGTCGAGGATTTCGGCCTGCAGCAGGATCGCTTCCAACAGCTTGTCGAGGTTGGTGCCCTTGGTCGCCGACACTTCGACGTCCAGCACTTCACCGCCCATCGATTCGACGAACACCTCATGGCGCAGCAGTTCCGACCGCACCTTCTGCGGATCGGCATCATGCTTGTCTATCTTGTTGATCGCCACGATGATCGGAACGCCGGCCGCCTTGGCATGGCTGATCGATTCGATGGTCTGCGGCATGACGCTGTCGTCGGCCGCCACCACCAGGATGGCGATGTCGGTCGCCTGAGCGCCGCGGGCGCGCATCGCCGTGAAGGCGGCGTGACCGGGCGTGTCGATGAAGGTGATCTTCTGACCGTTCTTCTCGACCTGGTAGGCGCCGATATGCTGGGTGATGCCGCCGGCTTCGCCGGAGACGACATTGGCATTGCGGATGGCGTCGAGCAGCGAGGTCTTGCCGTGGTCGACATGGCCCATGATGGTCACGACAGGCGGCCGCGACACCAGGTCCTCGGCATTGTCGGCAATGTTGAACAGGCCTTCCTCGATGTCGGACTCGGCGACGCGGCGGACCGTGTGGCCGAATTCGGTGGCGACCAGCTCGGCCGTGTCGGCGTCGATGATGTCGCCCGGCTTCAGGATCTGGCCCTGCTTCATGAAGTACTTGACCACATCGACAGCGCGCTCGGACATGCGCTGCGCCAGTTCCTGGATGGTGATGGTTTCAGGCAGGATCACTTCGCGCATAACCTTCTCGCGCGGCTCATTGTGCATCGCGCGCTTGAATTTTTCCTGGCGGCGACGCATCGACGACAGCGAGCGGGCGCGCGCGTCCTCGTCGGAAAGAGCCGTGTTGAGGGTCAGCTTGCCGCGACGACGGTCTTCCTCGGCCTTGGTCGGCTTGGCCGGGCGCGCCACTTCGGGCGTAACCGGACGGCGTACCGGGGCGCCGGCGGCGGTGCGCTTCGGCTTGACCTCTTCCTCGTCGTCCGATGCCACAAGCTCGGCAGCCTGCGGCGCGCGGCGGCGCGCTTCTTCCTCGGCGCGGCGGCGGGACTCGGCCTCGGTCTGCAGGCGGGCTTCTTCCTCGGCCTGACGGCGCGCGGATTCCTCGCGCTCGCGCTTGCGGCGTTCCTCATCCTCGTTGCGGCGCTTGGCCTCTTCGATGGCGCGTTGGCGGTCCTCGACGTCGCGAACCTTGGAGCCTTCGAGCGCCCTGCGGCGCGCTTCCATTTCATTGCGCGACAGTTCGTTCAGCACCATGCCGCCGCGTTCGGCCGGGGGCGGCGGAGGCGCCTTGGGCGCTTCCTGCACGACGGGGGCTGCCACTACCGCGGGCTTGGGCGTAAATACGGGTGCAGCCACCGGCTCCGGCTTGTCGCCGGGCATGGAGAATTTGCGCTTCTTGATCTCGACCTGGACCTGCTTGGTGCGGCCATGCGAGAAATTCTGTCGCACGACGCTCTGCTCGGTACCGGGGCGCTTCAGCGTCAAGGTCTTCTTCGGTGTAACACTCAACGTCTTGTCGTCGCCCGATTTCGTATCGCTCATTCCATATCCTCTGCAGCATCATCTTCGTCAGCAACGGCCGCAAGCATTGCCAGATCGTCGGGGGTTCCGCCCCGATATCGGTCGAGCGCAACCATGCGCCTCTCAACCGCCTTGCCCGCGTCTCCCGCGAGAACGGCAGCATGTATCACATTTGTACCCCCCAATGCCAAGCTCAACTCGGCCTCGGAGAAAAGTTTGTAGGCAAGGACTGCAGGCCCGCCGAGGTGGACAGTTGCCCGCCGCGCCTGACTGATCTTGCGCACGCCATCGTCGGATGCCTCGGTCGCGTGGAGCACGAAAAGCGCCAACCCCGAGCGCACCGCGCTCTCGACCTTGGTTGCGCCGAGTGCGATCGAGCCAGCCTTGCGGGCAAGGCCAAGCATACCCAAAGCGGATCGTGCAAGCAGTCCGTCGACCATGCCGCCGAGATCGGGCGGCACGACGACCTGCGCCTTGAAGGCGCGGGCAAACAGGTTCTTCGCCGCCGCCTTGTCGATATGTAGGCGGTCGGCGCTCACCCAACAACCACGGCCGGGCAGATTTCTCTTCAGGTCAGGAACGACGGCCGAATCCGGGCCGACGACGAAACGGATCAGCTCATCCGGCTCGGCTTGCTTGCGCGTGACGATGCAGGTGCGATCGTTCATCTCGTCCTGGGGCGGGTTGTGTGCGATGCGGTTTCACCTCACGCACCAACGGCTTCGTCAGCCGGGACCTGTTCGGCTGCAAGCTCGTCTTCTGTGATCCAGCCGGCCTTGAGGCGGGCTGCCAGAACCATCTGCTCGGCGTCGGCGCGCGACACGCCGTGATTGGCGAGCACACCCGGGAATACCTTGGTCTCGCCGTCCTTGCGTTCCTTCCAGCCGGTCAGGTCGTCGGCGGCATAGCCGGCGAAATCCTCGATCGTCTTCACGCCATCCTCGCCGAGCGTCACCATCATGGCGGTGGTGACGCCAGGGATCTCGCGCAGTTCGTCGGTGACGCCCAGCGCCTTGCGCTTGTCGTCATGCTCGGCTTCGATCTTCTCCAGATATTCGCGGGCGCGGGTCTGGATCTCCGAAGCGGTGTCTTCGTCGAAACCGTCGATCGAGGCGATCTCGCCCGAATCGACGTAGGCAACTTCCTCGACGCTGGTGAAGCCTTCGGAGGCCAACACCTGGCCGACCATCTCGTCGACATCAAGGGCTTCCATGAACAGCGACGAGCGTTCGACGAATTCCTTCTGGCGGCGCTCAGACTCCTCGGCCTCGGTCAGAATGTCGATGTCCCAGCCGGTGAGCTGCGAGGCAAGACGCACGTTCTGGCCGCGACGGCCGATGGCCAGCGACAGCTGGTCGTCGGGAACCACCACTTCAATGCGCTCGGCATCCTCGTCGAGCACGACCTTGGCGACTTCCGCCGGCTGCAGCGCGTTGACGATGAAGGAGGCGGCCGAAGGCGACCACGGAATGATGTCGATCTTTTCGCCCTGCAATTCGCCGACCACGGCCTGGACGCGGCTGCCGCGCATACCGACGCAGGCGCCGACCGGATCGATCGACGAGTCACGCGAAATGACGGCGATCTTAGCGCGCGAGCCTGGGTCGCGGGCGACCGACTTGATCTCGATGATGCCGTCATAGATTTCCGGCACTTCCATGGTGAAGAGCTTGGCCATGAACTGCGGATGGGTGCGCGACAGGAATATCTGCGGGCCGCGCTGTTCGCGGCGCACGTCGTAGACATAGGCGCGGACGCGGTCGCCGTACTTGTAGTTTTCACGCGGGATCAGCTCGTCGCGGCGGATAATCGCCTCGCCACGGCCGAGATCGACGATGACGTTGCCATATTCGACGCGCTTGACGGTGCCGTTGACGATCTCGCCGATGCGGTCCTTGTATTCGTCATACTGGCGGTCGCGCTCGGCCTCGCGCACTTTCTGCACGATGACCTGCTTGGCTGACTGGGCGGCGATGCGGCCGAAATCCACTGGCGGTAGCTGTTCGGCGATGAAGTCGCCAAGCTGGGCGTCCGGATTGCGCTCGCGGGCCGAGGAAATGGCGATCTGGGTGGCGTAGTCGTCGACCTTCTCGACCACTTCCATCAGCCGCTGCAGCTTCATCTCGCCGGTGTTGGCGTTGATGTCGGCGCGGATGTTGGTTTCCTGGCCGTAGCGCGAGCGCGCGGCCTTCTGGATCGCATCAGCCATGGCGGCAATGACGATCGACTTGTCGATCGACTTTTCACGCGCCACCGCGTCGGCGATCTGCAGCAGTTCAAGTCTGTTGGCGCTTACAACCATCTTATTTCTCCCGAGCTTGTTGCCGAGCTTTTAGGCCCGGCCGCTCATCATAGTTCCTGTTCGATTTCGTCTTCCGCGCCGCCTTCAGCACCTTCGGGTGCGTCATCAGGTTCGCCGCGGCGTTTCTTGGCTTCCTTGCGTTCCCGGTTGTCCTTCGAAAGGGCATCGCGAATAAGGTCGTCGGTGAGGATCAGCCGCACATCGGCGATCGCGTCATAAGGAATGCGAACCGTCGGCTCTTCGCCGTAGGCGGCCTTGTCGCGCTCGAGCAGCATGTCGTCTTCGCCGGCTTCGGCGATCTTGCCCTTGAAGCGCTTGCGGTCGGCGACCGGCACCGAGGTTTCCATCTTCACAAGATGGCCGGTCCAGGTGACGAAATCCGACTTGCGTACCAGCGGCCGGTCGATGCCCGGCGACGACACTTCGAGATGATAGGCCTTCTCGATCGGGTCATCGACGTCGAGCGCCGGCGACACAGCGCGGCTGACCTCTTCGCAATCCTCGACGGTCATGGTGCCGTCCTCGCGTTCGGCCATGATCTGCAGCGTCAGGCCGTTCTGGCCCGACAGATGCACCCGCACGAGGCGGAAGCCAATGCCTCGCAACACCGGCTGAACGATCAGCGCGATGCGCGCATCGATACCGCTTTCGCGGATGATGCGGTCGTCGGCTTCGCTTGCCGTTGCAGTCATGCGGTTCCTGTCGTTCTCTGGATCAGGATGATCGTCGTCCCGAACCATCTCTTTGCTGATGGCTGACCGGCAGGTAATAAAAAAGAGCGGGACCGGGTGGACCCACTCTTCGTCATACCGACCAAGAATTTGAGGCTGATATAGACGATCCCGGCCGGTGTTTCAAGTCTGTTGACGGGCCGGGCAGAGTGCAGCCGGGGACGGCTGGCAGGATTGCGCGCGGCGCATGCCGGCTATGCGGTAACGGCCCTGTGATCCCGGATTTCACATCCCTATCTATGTTGCACTGCACAAATCAAAGATGAGCGCGCGGTGGCGCGCGAAAGGTCAAGACAATGAGCAACCGTACCGTGTTTTCCGCCATAGGCGACGCCTTTGCCCTGTTCGGCAGCGCCGTTGCCGCCTCGCGGGCCGTCGAAGCCGGCCGCAAGCCGCGCGCCAACGATCTGCGCCGGCTCGGCATGGACCCGACCGCTTTCGGCAAGATCGGCCGTTTCTGAAGCCAGACCGGCTGTCGATGCGGGACACTTTCCCGCATCGAACTATTTTCTGATGAAGGTGAGATAGGCCGGCCGTCGGCCCTCGCGAATGGCTTTTGCCTCGTAGCGTGTGCCCGGCCAGCCTTCATAGGGCCGATGCCAGTCGGCCCCATCTTGCACCTGCCAGAGGAGCCCGCCATGCGCCCGACAGTGCAACAAGGTCCAGTTCACATAGGTGTCGATGTCGGATGCGAAGCGGAATTTTCCGCCCGGCTTCAGCACGCGCGCGAACCGATCGAGGTTGAGCGGGCTGACAAAACGCCGCTTCCAGTGCTTTTTCTTCGGCCAGGGATCGGGGTAGAGCAGATCGATGCCGTCGAGCGACGCCTGCGGCAACCAATCGAGCAGGCGCGTGGCGTCGTCGTCATAAACGCGAAGATTGGCAAGCGGCTTTTCCCGCACCGCCATCATCAGCTTGGCCATGCCGTTGACGAACGGCTCGACACCGATGAAGCCGGTCGCCGGTGCCTCCGTGGCACGGTGCAGCAGATGCTCACCGCCGCCGAAGCCGATTTCCAGCCGAACCGTTGAAACATCCGCTGAGAATAGCGCGCGCAATTCTGCCGGTGCCTGGACGGAGAGGTCGAGGCCATAGGCCCCAAGACCGCTTTCCAGCGCCGCCGCCTGCTGCGGGCGAATGGTCTTGCCGTGCCGGCGGCCGAAGAACCCTTCGGTCGCCCGGCTCCGCCTGTCCTGTGGATCCATGGCTTGGTTCGCGCGCCGCGCTTAGATTGAGATGAGATTTGGGATTGAGATGAGATTTGGCTGAAATCTCATCTCAATCTAATCCTTTGTTGGAGCATGATCTTTTCCAAAAAACCGGTACCCACTTTTTGGAATCATGCCTAAGCAGCGATCGCGTCCTTGAGCGCCTTGGCCAGATCGGTCTTTTCCCAGGAGAAGGACCCGTCTCGGCCGGCCTTGCGGCCGAAATGGCCGTAGGACGAGGTCTTTGCGTAGATCGGCTTGTTGAGGTCGAGATGCCTGCGGATGCCGGATGGCGACAAATCCATCACCGTGCGCAGCGCTTCCTCGAGCTTGGCCTCGTCGACCTTGCCGGTGCCGTGCAGGTCGACATAGACCGACAGCGGCTGGGCAACGCCGATGGCGTAGGACAGCTGGATGGTGCAGCGGTCGGCGAGCTTGGCCGCCACTACATTTTTGGCGAGATAGCGCGCCGCATAGGCGGCAGAGCGGTCGACCTTGGTGGTGTCCTTGCCGGAGAAGGCGCCGCCGCCGTGCGGGGCAGCACCACCGTAGGTGTCGACGATGATCTTGCGGCCGGTCAGGCCGGCGTCGCCATCCGGCCCACCGATGACGAACTTGCCGGTCGGGTTGATGTACCACATGCAATCGTCGGCGATCTTGAGGTCGCCGAGCGCCTCACGGATGTAAGGCTCAACGACCTTGCGGACCTTCTTGGAATCCCAGGTCGCGTCGAGATGCTGCGTCGACAGCACGATCTGCGTCGCTTCGGCGGCTTTGCCATCGACATAGCGAACGGTGACCTGGCTCTTGGCGTCGGGTCCGAGCTTGCCGGCTTCGCCGTTGTTTTCGTGACGGGCAGCGGCGAGCAGTTCGAGAATCTTGTGGCTGTAATAGATCGGCGCCGGCATCAGGTCCGGGGTCTCGCGGCAGGCATAGCCGAACATGATGCCCTGGTCGCCGGCACCCTCTTCGCCCTGGCGGTCGGCGGCGTTGTCGACTCCCTGGCCGATGTCGGGCGACTGGCCGTGCAGCAGAACCTCGATCTTTGCCGTCTTCCAGTGGAAGCCGGCCTGCTCGTAGCCGATTTCGCGGATCGCCTTGCGGGCGACCGACTTGAACTTGGCCGGGTTGACGACCGAATGCCCGGCGGCGTCCTTGAGGATGTTGCCGGCTTTGTCCCGCTTCAGCAGAGTATCGGGAACCCTTACTTCGCCGGCGATGACGACGCGGTTGGTGGTTGCGAGCGTCTCGCAGGCGACGCGGACTTTCCATGGGTCCATGCCGGTCTTCTTGGCCTCGCGATAGACCAGATCGACGATCTCGTCCGAGATGCGGTCACATACTTTATCGGGATGACCCTCGGCCACGGATTCCGAGGTGAAGAAGTAGTTCTGCCGCGTCACGGGTGTCCCCTCTTGAAAAAACGATCGGCAGGGCTGCCGATTTTGGCGCGCCACGTGTTAACGGTGCCGGGCGCCGCTCGTCAAGCGGTGCCGCGGTTCTGGCATGAGTGTCGCAGCAATATATCTTGTACCACCGGCGGCTTGGCAACGCCGGCAGTCGAGCCTCTGGGCTACTCGGGCCCAGGGGATTACTGGGGCCAATGGGTCAATTGACCCACCGAATCACTCGGCATCTTCGGCAGAAAGGGACTTCACAAGGTCGATAATCCGGCGGCGCACCTTCACATCCGCGATCTTGACGAACGCGCGGTTGAGCTGAAGCCCTTCCGGACTGCCGCAGAATTCGACGGCGAAAGCCATCGAAGTGTCCTCGGCAAATCCTCTATTACCCACCGGCTCCTGCCCTGGCGCATCCTCGAAAAAGAAGGCGACAGGCACGCTGAGTATCGAGGCTATTGCCTGCAGACGGCTGGCGCCGACGCGATTCGTTCCTTTTTCATATTTTTGGATCTGCTGAAACGTAATACCGAGATTTTCACCAAGCTTTTCCTGGCTCATTCCAAGCATATTGCGCCGAAGGCGGACGCGACTTCCGACATGGATGTCGATCGGATTCGGTTTCTTCTTGTTTTCTTCTGTCATTTTTTCCTCGCCGAATTTTTCCGGCCTTTTCTATTTTTCTCGCCCAAACGAAGCCGGAGCCAACTGCCCCAACAGAAACACCAACCGACTTCGAGAAAATTAGGCGGTAACAGTATGAGTTTCTAATGTGTCGACTGTCAATTCACCCGTAGCCGTTGCCTTACGTTCAAGCTGAGGGCGATTGCGGCAAACACCAACATGATCAGCATTCCGTTAATGCGCCGCCCCGCGGCGGAAATGAAGGCTTGGCCGGAGATCGGCACCCGCACGTCGATGGCGCCACGTGCATCGACCGCCAATGCGTCGACGATGCGTCCCCGCGTATCGACAACGGCGGAAATGCCGTTGTTGGCGGCGCGCAACAGCGGCAATCCGTTTTCCACCGCGCGAATCTGAGCCTGCCTGAAATGCTGGTACGGCCCGGGCGTGTCGCCGAACCATGCGTCGTTGGTGACGTTCACAATAAGCTGGGATGACGTTGCGTCAACAGCCACAAGATCAGGAAAGATCACCTCGTAGCAAATAAACGGCAAGGCGCTGATGCCGCCGGGCAAAGCGATCGGATGGCGCTCGTTGCCGGCGGCGAAGTTCATCGGCCCGGCGACGAGCTGTCCGATGCCGAAGCGGCTGAGCAGACCGGAAAACGGCAGATACTCGCCGAACGGCACCAGATGGACCTTGTCGACGGCATCAGCGATTTCGCCCTTGTCATCGATCGCCACCACCGAATTGTAGTAGCGGCTGTCGGCATCCGCCCCGGATCCGCGCTCCTCGCGCACGACGCCGGCAATCAGCATCTGACCAGGCTGCAGCATGTCGCCGAGCGCGGTCAGCGCGTCCGGACGCTCGGTGAACAGGAACGGTACCGAGGTCTCCGGCCACAGGATCAACTGCGGTTTGTTATGGCCGGGATCGGGCGCTGCGGCCGACAGGCCCATCATCGTGGCGAAGATGCGGTCGCGCACCGAAGTGTCCCATTTTTCGCTGAGGTCGACATCCGGTTGCACGATACGGACATCGAGAGTGCGGGTTGCCGGCTTGTCGGGGGTCGCGAGCCTGACATAGCCGAAGCCGGCATGGGCGGCGACGAGAATGGCAAGCAGGACCACACCGAGACGGACATGCCGGCGTGCTGCAAGCAAGGCCGGCATGGCGAAGACAAAGACCGCCAGCGCGTTCATGCCGACCATGCCGGTCACCGACACGCTTTGCATCAACAGCGGCACGGGCATCGCCGCATACCCGACGGCATTCCAGGGAAAGCCGGTGAACAGGAAGCCGCGCAGCCATTCCGTCAGGCCAAAAGCAAAGGCAAGGGCGGCAACGCGGCCAATATCGTTGGTCCATAACAGCCGCGCGACGACGGTGGCGAAGCCGTAGAAAAATGCCAGCGCCAAAGGAATGCCGACGACAGCGAAGGGTAAGGCCCAGGCGAAACTGTCGGCCTCGACCAGAAGCGCCTCGCCGATCCACCACAGGCCGGCGAGGAAATAGCCGAAACCGAACCACCAGCCGATGGCAAAAGTCGGCCGCAGGCGCCTGAGCCAGCCGTCGGAAGCCTCGCCGGTGGCGCCGTCGAGCAGCCAGACCAGCAGTGGAAACGAGACGAAACAGACGGCGAAGAAATCGTAAGGCGCCTGGGCGAGCACCGCCAGCGCCCCGGCAAGAAACGCCACCAGCGCGCGCCGCCAGCCCCAAAGCAGAATTATCCGGCCGGCAAGGCGCTCCATACAGACTTCCCAGGTCGCGCGAATCAGGAGCCAAGATTTATCAGATTTATTGAAACGCGAACCGGCCGATCGCTGGGCTATCGGTGCCATCCCTCGATGGTGAGCCCGCTCAGGTGCTCGGCCTCCTCGCGCGGCACGGTGCGCAAGGTCTGGGTGAAGGTCCAGACATGGCCTTCGGGGTCGCGCGCCCGATACTGCCGTTCGCCGTAGAAATGGTCGGCAGGCTCCTCGACGATTTGGGCTCCAGCCGCCATTGCCCGCTCACAATGCACGTCCAGGCCGTCTTTCAGACGCACACAGACCGACTGAGTGTTCTTGCCGCCGACGCTTACCGGACTGGCAATATGATCGGCCCATTCGGAATCGACGATGATGTAGCCGTCGCCAAAGCGCATTTCGGCATGGACCAGCCGTCCGTCGGCGTCGCTGACCACCATGCTCGGCTCGAAGCCGAAGGCCGTTTCGAGCCATTTCAATGCGGCTCGCGGGTCCTTGTAGAAGACACCCGAGCCAAAGGTTGAGTGCTTGAAGGGATCGTCGATCGTCATCGGCCGGGCAACGTTCTGTCCTAGGCCTGCTCGGTGCGGGGGGCGGTCACGCGGCGGCGACGCTCGCCCTTCTGGTTCTGGACGATGCGCACCCGCTTGACGCGGCGCGGATCGGCGTCGAGCACGTGGAATTCGAAGCCGGGGATGGCTTGCACAACCTCACCACGCGCGGGCACGCGGCCCAGCGTGTTGAAGATCATGCCGCCGATCGTGTCGACATACTCGCCATGCTCGCCGGCGGTAAAGTCCTCGCCGATCATCTTGGCGACCTCGTCGATCTCGGCCTTGCCGTCGACGACGAATACGCCCTCGCCGGTCTGGGTGATCAGCGGCTCGTCCTCGTCATGCTCGTCCTCGATATCGCCGACGACCATCTCGACGATGTCTTCCAGCGAGGCGAGACCATCGGTGCCGCCATATTCGTCGATGACCAGCGCCATCTGGGTTCGCGTCGTCTGCATATGGCCCATCAGGTCGGAGGCAAGCATCGATGGCGGCACGAAAAGCACCGGGCGGATCAGATTGAGGTCGCCGATGGTGCGGCCGAGATCGACCTGGGCGAGGTTGAGAAGCGTCGTTGCCGGCGTCTTCCTGGATGTTCTGCCCTTCTTGACGCGGGCAACCTTGGTGATGTGGGCTAGCACGTCGCGGATGTGAACCATGCCGCGCGGATCGTCGAGCGTCTCGGAATAGACCGGCATGCGGGAATGGCCGGACTGCTCGAACAGACCGAGCAGATCGCCCAACGTCGTGGTGATCTCGACGGCCTCAATATCGGCGCGCGGCACCATGACGTCCTCGACGCGTACCTCGCGCAGGCGCAATATGTTGTTGAGCATGGCGCGTTCGCCGGGCGAGAAAGACCCGGCATCGCTGGTCGTTTCGGCAAGCGCGCCGGCGATTTCCTCGCGCAGGCTGGTGCCGTTCCGCTGCCTGAAAAGGCCCAAGACGCGGTCGAACAGGGACGGACCAGCAGGCGATGGCTCGCTGGCAATACTACCAGAAGCGGGGCTGCCGGAACTGGGACTCGGACTCGATCCCTCTTCCGTCGTATCGGAAGGCTTTGTCGCACTGCCAGCCTCGGGGCGGGCGGCAGTTTCTGGTTTGTCGTTCATCGTCGTCCGGTCAATTGGTCTTTTGTCATTACGTGTAGGGATCGGGAATGGCAAGCCTTGCGAGCGCTGAGCGCTCGATGGCTTCCATCTCCTCGGCCTCTGCATCGGTCTCGTGATCGTAGCCCAGCAAATGCAGCAGGCCGTGGATGACGAGATGGGTGATATGGTTCTCGAAGGGCTTGTCTTCCAGGGCTGCTTCGCGCGCCACCGTCTCGGCGGCCAGCACGATGTCACCCAGCATGGGCGGCAGCTTGCCACCCCTGGGGAACGGAAAAGCAGGGAAAGACAAGACGTTGGTCGCCTTGTCCTTGCCGCGCCAGCCGGCATTGAGGGTACGGATATGGGCATCGTCGGAAAAGACGATGCTGAGTTCGGAAGGACCGGCAGCAGCGGTTTCGGCAAAGGCAGCCGACACGGCGCGATTGACCAGACGCGTCAGCGCCGCCTCATCGGGCCAGTCGCCGGCCCCGACCGACATATCGATCTCGACGGGAACCGAACTATCCCCGCCGCCAGGTCTTATGTCTTCAGGCATGAGCCCGCATCGTCACATCAGCTCTCGGCGCCGAGGCCCCGCGCCAGCTTGGCGTCGCGGTCATAGGCCCTGACGATTTCGGCCACCAGCGGGTGGCGCACAACGTCGACATCGTTGAAGCGCACGGTTACCGCGCCGGCCACGCCGTCAAGGACACGCAAGGCTTCGACGAGGCCCGACTTGGTGCTTGGAGGCAGATCGATCTGCGTCGGATCGCCGGTGACGATCATGCGCGAATTCTCGCCGAGGCGGGTCAAAAACATCTTCATCTGCATCGGCGTGGTGTTCTGCGCCTCGTCGAGGATGACGGCGGCATGCGCCAGCGTGCGGCCGCGCATGAAGGCCAGCGGCGCGATTTCGATGACCTCGGCAGCGATAGCACGTTCGACCTTGTCGGCCGGCATCATGTCGTAGAGCGCGTCATAGAGGGGCCGCAGGTACGGATCGACCTTTTCCTTCATATCGCCGGGCAGAAAACCCAGCCGCTCGCCGGCCTCGACCGCCGGCCGTGACAGGATGATGCGCTCGACCATGCCGCGTTCGAGCAGCATCGCCGCATGCGCCACCGCCAGATAGGTCTTGCCGGTGCCGGCCGGGCCAATGCCGAAGACAAGTTCCGAACGCTCCAGTGCCCGCATATAGGCGTCCTGGTTGAGCGAACGGGCATAGATCGTCTTCTTGCGGGTGGAGATCTGGGCGGCCGAAACCTTGCCCTTGCGTTCAAGCGTCGGCAGCGTCAGCTGGTCGTCGGCGGCAATCGCCATGCGCACGGCGCCATCGACGTCGGACTGGCCAATGTCGGTGCCCTTCTGGAGAATGCCGTAGAGATTGTCGAGTGCGCGGCGCGCCTGTTCGGCCGCCGAGGCCGAGCCCTTGATGGTCAACTGGTTGCCGCGCGAGCGGATGTCGACGCCGAGCTTCTGCTCAAGCCGGGCCAAATTCTCGTCGAACTGACCGTACAGGGCGCTGGCAAGCTTGTTGTTGTCGAAAGTCAGAACGATGTGCGCCATGTCAGAGGCCCCGGATGTCTGGTTCTGGGGCAGAGTCTTCACTTCAGCAGCGCTCAACCGTCTCTCCTCATCTGCCGAGGCCATCAAGCCAACTCGGCGAACAGGCTATTGTAGCCCGTCTTCGTGATTCGCACCCGGATAATGTCACCGATTTCGCCGGCCTTTTCATCAACAATAACCGGCTGCAGCCAGGGCGAGCGGCCGACCTTCTGGCCGGCCTGACGGCCGGGCTTCTCGATCAGCGTGTCGATGGTGCTGCCGACCAGGCCCAGGCCGAAATCCTGCTGCTGCTTGAGCAACAATGCCTGCAGCTGTTGCAAACGTTCATCCTTGACCGCTTCCGGCACGTGATCGGGCATATCGGCGCCCGGCGTGCCGGGACGCGGCGAATATTTGAACGAGAAGGCCGAGGCGTAGTTCACCTGGCGCACCAGACCCATCGTGGCCTCGAAATCCGCCTCGGTTTCACCGGGGAAGCCGACGATGAAGTCACCGGACAGCGCGATGTCGCCGCGTGCAGCGCGGATGCGCTCGAGCAGCGCCAGATAGTCCTTGGCCGTGTGCCTGCGGTTCATCGCCTTGAGGATGCGGTCTGACCCGGATTGCACCGGCAGGTGCAGATAAGGCATCAAAGCCGGGAGATCGCGATGGGCAGCGATCAATTCGTCGTCCATGTCGCGCGGATGGCTGGTGGTGTAGCGCAGCCGCGCCAGGCCAGGAATTTCGGCCAGCCGGAACAGCAGGCGACCAAGCCCCCATTCCATGCCATCCTCACCCTTGCCGTGCCATGCATTGACGTTCTGCCCCAGCAGCGTCACCTCGCGCACACCGGCATCGGCCAGCCGCTCGGCTTCGGCGACGATCTGCGCCACCGGCCGCGACACTTCCGAGCCCCTGGTATAGGGCACGACGCAGAAGGTGCAGAATTTGTCGCAGCCTTCCTGTACCGTGAGGAAGGCGGTGACGCCGCGCTTGATCATTTCGGCACGCTTCGGCTTCGGCAGATGCTCGAACTTGTCCTCGATGGCGTATTCGGTCTCGACGATCTTCTCGCCGCCACGCACCCGGGCCAGCACATCGGGCAGCCGGTGATAGGTCTGCGGGCCGATGACCAGATCGACAGCAGGCGAACGGCGGATGATTTCCGCGCCTTCGGCCTGCGCGACGCAACCGGCGACGCCGATCAGCATTTCGCGCCCAACTGCTGCGCGTTCAGCCTTCATGTCGCGGATGCGGCCGAGCTCAGAATAGACCTTTTCCGCCGCCTTCTCCCTGATATGGCAGGTGTTGAGCAGCACCAGGTCGGCGTCGGCGATGACATCGGTCGCGGTGTAGCCGTCGGCGGCCAGCGTATCGGTCATGCGCTGTGAGTCATAGACATTCATCTGGCAGCCATAGGTCTTGACGAAGACCTTTTTGGCCGGGGCGGACGCCGCAGCAGCGCTTTGCGAGGCGCTGTCGGTTTCGTTCCGCTCTATCGTGTTCAAATCCATCCGGCGGCTTCTAACGCCTTTCCGTGACAAAAAACAGACGATTCTCGGGCATCGGCCTGTAGGCGCTCGGCCTGCGCTAGCGGCTCGGTCGGGGATCGGCGAGCGCGGCCTGCATCATGGCGCGCACCTTGCTTTCCATCATCCTCGACGTTTCCTTGCGGTTCGAGCCCTTGGAAAAGGCGATGGGCTCGCCGAAATGCACCTCGACGTCAATGGCGCCTTCGGCCATCAGCACCTTCAGATGCGGCATCAGGTCCTGATCGCCGATCCAGGCAGCGAGCGGCCGGTGGCGACGGCCGAGAGGCACGCCGTGCACCCGCGTGTAGGCAATCGCCAGCGGCTGGATGAAGACCTGCTCGGCCGCGCCTTCCGAAATCGCCATCGAGGCGGCGCCGAACAAGGTGCTCTTGAACGGCAGGATGGTGTTGCCGTCGCCGGTAGAGCCCTCGGCAAACAGCACCATGGCGTCGCCCTTGGCCATGCGGCTGGCGATCTCGCTGGCCTGGTCGCCAGCTGTCCGCTTGCGCTCGCGTTCGATGAAGACCGTACGCTGCAGTTTCGACAGCCAGCCGATCAGCGGCCATCCCTCCATGTCCGCCCGGGCGATGAATGTCACATCGGCAAAGGAGCCCAGCACCATGATGTCGGTCCAGGAGATATGGTTCGAGGCGACCAGCAGCGGGCGCTGGCTGGACAGTGCGCCTTTGACATGGATGCGCAGGCCGAGCGTCCGGACGATGAGGCTGTGCCAGACCTTCAGAATGACCGTCTCGCGCCAGATTCCGGTCTTCATCGACAGCAGCTGCAAAGGCACAAGGACCAGCGAACCGACGACAACGAGGCTCAGCGCCAGGAAAATCCTGATTTTTCCGATCATGCAGCTTGGCCCTGCCCCAAAACTTTGGCTAGCTAAGATCGCGGCGCATGACAAGCGCGCCGGTAGGACCATGTTCGGTCGAGCGGTAATAATTGGCGCGGTGGCCGACCTGGCGGAAGCCCAGCCGCCGGTAGAGGGCGATCGCGGCGACATTGGTCTCGTCGACCTCAAGGAACAGCGCCTCGGCGCGCTGCGCATGCAGTTCGCGCAGCACGGCGTCCATCAATTGCCAGCCGAGCCCCTGGCGGCGATGCGAGCGCGCCACCGCCACGGTCAGAATTTCGCCCTCGCCGGCTGCAAGCCTGGCCAGCACGAAGCCGACCGGCGGCTTGGCGCCCTGGCCGATTTCGCGCGCGGCATAGCCGAACACGGTTTCCTGTTCGAGCAACGCGGCGAACTCGCCATCGGTCCAGGACCGGACGAAATCCTCGCGATGCAGCACCGACGCTGCCGGGCTGTCGGCGATGGTCAGCGGCTCGAGCGCATAGTCCCTGCGGCGCGGCTGGAGGAAAGGGATGCGCATCACTTTTCCTGCCTCAACAGGATGAACCCGGCCTGCGCCTTGGCATCGGCGCCGCGCAGATAGAGTGGCTTCGGCTTGTCGCCCTCGCCTTTTGCAGCGGCGAGCCGGGCGTAGACGGCAATGTCGGCGGTGGCAGCCGTCGGGCCGATATCGAAATCGCGACCGGCCGCGGCTGCGATCTGCACGGCGGCTGTGCCGGCAAGCACCGGACGATTGTCCGCCGCCATTCCCGCGGCTTGCGCAAGTGTGGTCACCGCCGGACCATAGCGCAAAATCGCTTCCGCATCGTAAAGCGCGGCATGGATTTCCTCGCGGCCGGCATCGAGAGCGGCCAGGACCGGGCGGCCGGGAAATGCCGCCCTCGCCTCGGCCGCCAGCGCCTCCAGTGTCGTTACCCCGATCGCCGGGATCTTCAGCGCCAGCGCCAGGCCGCGCGCCGCCGAGACGCCCACCCGCAGGCCGGTGAAGGAACCCGGACCGATGGAAACCGCAACGGCGCCAAGGCCGGCATAATCGGTGCCGTCCGCTTTCAGCGCTTCGTCAATGACAGCCATCAGGTGTTCGGCATGGCCTTTGCCGAGATCGAGTACCGAGCGGCCAAGTTCTCTGCCGCCCGATGCGTCATAGACGCAAGCGGCGCAGAGATTGGCGGCACAGTCGATGGCGAGCAGTTTCATGGGCGACCGGTTCGAAAAACAGTCTCCCTCTGCCCGCCACGGCGCGCCGCCGCAAGAGCCAGCGCGTAAATTGTTAAGTGGCTTCGCTTCGGTGCAGGCCGGACGGCTTACGCCGCCGGCGCGATGCGCAGCATGTGGTTGTCCCAGACATAGTCGGGCTCGGAGCGCGTCGCGCCGCTGCCTTCGATGATTTCGCCGGCACCCGTGGTTGCCATGAAGCCCGGGCCGTCGGGCGCCAGGCCGCAGACCTCGACCAGCGCCTTGGTGGCGACGATCTTGCCGCTGGCGGCGTCGATGACGGCCAGCGAATTGCCTTCCGGCGAAGACACCGCGACCGTGCCGGCAATCGGGTTGGCGGCGACCGAGCCGATGTAATTCCGGAAGCCGGATAGCACGTCCTGCGGCATGTCGAGCAGCTGCAGCCCCTTGCCGCGCGTGGCGCGGCCGACCAGCGGTGGCCGCTCGGTGCCCGGCCCGCGGTACTGGCAGCCGAACCAGATGGTGCCTGTGGGGTCGGCATCCATGTGGCGAATCGACAGCTGGTGCAGAGCCGGCGGCAGTTCGTGCTTTTCGATGAGATCGCCGGTTGTGCGATCGACCAGCACATAGGACGGCTTCATGGTGGCGATGTTGAGCTCGGCGCGGCCATAGTCGGGATGGGTCTCGATGCCGCCATTGGCGATGGCGATCGTCCGGCCGTCTCCGAGCAGCAAGAGCTCATGCGGCCCCATGCCATAGGTCGGAAACTCGCCGATGCGGCTGAACTTGGCCCGTGCGTCGTAGATCCCGACGACGCCGGCGGCATTGTCGAAATTGTTTTCGGTGGCGTAAAGCAGCGCGCCGTCGGTGGAAAACACACCGTGGCCGAAGAAATGCCGACCGGTGATGCTGGCGATGGTCAGCGGCGGCTCGCGGCCGGCATGGTCGAAGACCACGGCGAAGGTGCCGGGTTGCCGGGCGAAGACCACGGAGCGCTTCGAGACCGGATCGAAGGTGACGTCGTGGCCACGGTCGGGCAGGTCGATCGCATGCAATACTTTTCCGGCTTCCGACAACACAGCGGCGCCAAAGCTGCCGTCGCGCTTGACGAAGGCGGTGGCAAAGACGGCATCGGCGGCAAGCGTGTCCGCCCAGGCCCGCGGCGCCATTGACGCGACGAAGCCGGCGCCGGCAGCTCTGAGAAAATCGCGGCGGTCCATCAGCGGCGTGCGTGTCGCAACCATTGGTCAGTCCCCGTCCAGTGACGAAAAGCCGGCGGTCAGGCCGAACTCGGCGGTTAGCCGGGTGCCGATCAAGCCCGACAGGCTGGAGGTGATCAGCGCGAAATGTTCGAGTTTTCCGCGCTCAGCGGGATCGGCGAGCGTCTTGTCGATCCGACCCTGGATGGATTTGGCAGTGGCAACGCCATTGATGAGCTGGATATGGATGGATTCCGCCATCCATCTGCTATCCTCGGGCAGCGCGTCGCCGAGCTTCGAGGCCTGGAACAGCGCATCAATGCCGGAGAGGTTGCCGGCTAATGAAAGGCCGGTGTTTTGCGAGCGCCAGTAGATCGCTTGCCTCGGCTTGTCACCCTGCGGTTTGGCGCCGAGAAAACCTTTGAGGCGCACGTCGCGGACCATTTCCAGCTCGTTGATGAAGACGCCGACCAGTTCGGTCACCGCTTCGGTGCCGTCGCGGTAAAGCGCATTGTCGGGTCCAGGATTAGCCCACAAGGCTGCAAAACCGTCCGGTTTTTTCCAGGCCGCGTCGACATCGGCCGCCGTGGTCTCGATGTTCTTGGCGACTGCCGCGCCATAGGCGCAGCGATAGGGCTCGTCCTTGCCGACGAGCGTCTCGGCGCCGTCGCCGTAAAGCACGAACTCAAGCGCCCCTAATCCCTGCATCGCGACACTCTTGCCCGCCAGCTGCGCCGGATCGGTGGCGGTCGGATCCTTGCCGGCCAGCGCCGCCTGCACCTGCTTCAGGCCGATGCTCTTTCGGTCCGGCCAGTAGAGCATGCGCTCCAGCCGGTTGTTCTCCTTGATTGGCCCGAAGCCGATGATTTCAGCCGACGACCAGGCTGCGACCGTGGCCGAGAATCCGGCATGCGCGGCATCGAGGTTGCCCTGCGACGGCGCCTGGCAGAGCGCGTCCATGGCCTTCGCCAAGGTGCCGGCATGGCCATGCAGGCTGGCATAGGCGGGGCGGACAAATCCGTCGATCGCTCTTTGAATGACATCGGAGGCTTTCACCGAGGCCGATGCCGGGGACGCACCGAACAGAGCCAATGGGAGGAGTAGAACAGGCAAAACCCGCTTGAGCATCAGAATGACTCCAGGAATTTGATGAGAGCATCGCGGTCGGCCGTATTGGCGGCGGCAAAGCGATCGCGCGCCTTCTGCCCCTCGCCGCCATGCCACAGGATCGCTTCGGTAAGCGTGCGCGCACGCCCGTCATGCAGGAAGAAAGCGTTGCCGTTGACGGTCTTTGTCAGGCCGATGCCCCATAGCGGCGGGGTGCGCCATTCACTGCCCGTGGCATCGCCCACCGCCTGGCCGTCGGCAAGGCCAGGCCCCATGTCGTGCAGCAGAAAGTCGGAATAGGGCCAGATCAGTTGGAACGCCTGCGCCTTGTTCCCGCGCATGGTGACGAATTTCGGCGTATGACAGGCAATGCAGCCCATCTCGTAGAACAGCTTCTTGCCGGCGAGCACGGCGGGTGCGCCGACATCGCGCCGCGCCGGCACCGCAAGGTTCTGCGAATAGAAGGTGACGAGGTCCATCACCGGTGGTGGCGCCTCGACCGGGCCGAGCCGCTTCTGCACGCCATTGGGCATGGCCAAACAGGCCTCTTCGGCTGCGGTGCAATCGCCCCAGTGACTGGGCTCTTCCGGCGTCGAAATGCCGATGTCGCCGGCAAAGGCGTCCGCCGCCTGCTGGCGGATCGACGCGGTCTGGGCCTTCCAACCGAAGCGGCCAAGCGTCAGTTGCCCACTGCTGAGGTCACGCACCATGTTGGGCTTGCCGGAAATGCCGTCGCGGTCGCCGGGATCGGCATGGGCAAGGAGGTCGGCCGGCGCGATCTGCTCGATCAGGCCAAGGCCGATCATTGGCGGCGTCAGGCGCGGCGACAGCGTGGTGCGCGGGTCAAGCGGGCCGTAGCCAAGCCCGTCGACCGAATAGCTCGGCTTGCGCAGCGAAACGATGCTACCGTCGCCGAGCGTGACCTTTTCCTCGCGATAATCGACATACATGCGGCCTTCGCCCTTGAGGCCGGGCACCGCCAGTTCCTGCAACTGCGCGCCGTAGACCGGATCGGGGAAGTTCAGCACCTTGTGCGCGGCGATCTCGGTCTTTTCCTCGGCCGTGCTCGCATCGCGCGCTAGCCGCAGGAACATCGACGTGGTGCGGCTGTCGGCGGCCGGCGGGCGGCCGCGGCCATCCTTCAAATGGCAATTCTGGCAGGCGCGCTCGTTGAACAGGGGTCCGAGACCGTCCGAGGCCTGGGTCGAGGATGGCGACGACACCCAGTTCTTGCGGAAAAGCGCATTGCCGAGCTTGAAATTGCCCTGTTCCTCGAAGGTAATGTTTTCAGAGGGTTGCGAGAAGGCGTCGCGGTCGACCTGCTTGCGCGACGTGCCGGCGCCGCCTTGCATCGTTTCGAAGGATTCGGGCTTGGAGAAATCCTGGGTTGGCCTGGTAACGGCAAGGACGCGGGCCTGGTCCTTCGGCGTCAGGTCGGTGCGGCTCGTGGCGAGGCCGACCGGTTCCGACGATCCGGCCAGGGCCGGGGCCAAAATTGCCGCCAGGGTTACAACCGAAAGCCCGCGAAAGGCTTGATATCGCGGGTTTTTGAGGAGCAGCGGGCCGGCGGCCCGCCGCAAGCGGCGCAGAATATCTATGGGGCGCCGCATTCCTGCATGGTCCTATTCCGCCTCGTCCGCCGATGCGGCGTTGAGCTGGCCGTATTTTTCCTCGCCGATCGAGGCAAGGAGGTCGAGCTGCGTCTCGAGGAAGTCGATGTGACCTTCCTCATCCGCCAGCAATTCCTCGAACAGCTTCATCGTCACGTAGTCGCCGGCTTCGTTGCAGATCTCGCGTGAACGCTTGTAGGCGGTGCGTGCGTCATATTCGCCGGCGAGATCGGATTCGAGCACTTCCTTGACGTTCTGGCCGATGCGCAACGGCGCCACGGACTGCAAATTGGGATGCCCTTCGAGGAAGATGATACGGGCCACCAGCCGGTCGGCATGGTGCATCTCCTCGATCGATTCGGCGCGTTCCTTCTTTGCCAGCTTGGCATATCCCCAATCTTCGAGCAGGCGGAAATGCACCCAGTATTGATTGACGGCGCCAAGCTCCAGGAACAGAGCCTCGTTAAGCCGCTCGATGATCTGCGGTTCGCCTTTCATGGATTCTGCTCCCATATTGGACGCGCAGGCCTCTGACGCGATCCAGGTGTGAAACGATGTCCACGCCGCTCGCCTCCGAACGGGTGTGGTAATTTTCGGTGACCCGAATGATCGTTTCGACCACATTTGGGAAGCAGCCGCAACAGCGACCGCGCTTTTGCATCGTGTGATAGACCTTCGCCGGCACGATCAGTTGCCAGGGGTCCTGATCGAGCAGATCGACGATCGTCTGCTCAATCTCCTTTTCGGTGATGATGTTGCAATGGCAGATCAGCATGGATTGGCTCTGGCTGACGGCGCCCCTCCGCGCCGTTTGGCTGGTGGTTGGTTGGGGTGCTACTTGAACACCTTGTCCGGTGCGTCGAGGCTGTCGGACCCCTCGAAGGCTATGTTGTTCAGCTTCAGCGCGCCGACGGCGCGTTCGATCGACTTGGTCTGGTCGACCAGCGCGTCGATTGCCGCCTGCACGGTAGCATTGCCTTCGGTGTGGCCCTCGGCGATCTGCTGGTCGTAGGCCTCGCCGGCCACTTCCCGCGCCTTGATCGCCTCCATCTTGGCGACCGAGACATCGAGCTTGTCGGACAGTTCCTTGTCGATCGCCGGATCGGCCGCCTTGACCATATCGTGCACCGACGGGCCTGAAACGACGGTGCCGTCGATGCGCGTGTAGCTGGCGAGATAGGCGGCGCGGATGCCGATGGCGTCATAGAGATGCGAGTTGTAGGTATTATCCGAGAAGCAGTCGTGCTCCTCTTCGGGATCGTGCAGCAGCAGGCCGAGTTTCATGCGCTCCCCGGCCAGTTCGCCGTAGGACAGCGAGCCCATGCCGGTGAAGATCACCGAGATAGCGGTGTTCGGCTGGCCATCGACGAGGTTCTTGCGGGCGGCGCCGTCTTCCTTCCAGTTGCCGACCATCTCCTGCAGGTCGGAGACCAGAAGATCGCTGGCCGACTTCAGATACTCGGCCCGGCGATCGCAATTGCCGCCGGTGCAGTTCTTGAGGTCGTAGTCGGTGTACGGACGCTCGCCGGCGCCCGGGCCGGTGCCGTGCAAATCCTGGCCCCAGAGCAGGAATTCGATGGCGTGATAACCGGTGGCGACATTGGCCTCGATGCCGCCGGCCTCCTGCAGCGTGCCGGCGAGGAACTCCGGCGAAAGCTTCGAGGCGTCGACCTTCTTGCCGTCGATCTCGATGTCCTTGTTGGCGATGACATTGGCGGTGTAGAGCGCGTTGGCGTCGGACTCGGTGCCGTAGCTCTTGGCGACGTAGTCGATCAGGCCTTCGTCGAGCGGCCAGGAGTTCACCTTGCCTTCCCAGTCGTCGACGATCTTGTTGCCGAAGCGGTAGACCTCGGTCTGCTGGTAGGGCACGCGCGACGCCTTCCAGGCATCGCGGGCGGCATTCAGCGTGTCCGCCGACGGGTTGGCAAGCAGCGCGTCGACAGCCTTGTCGAGCGCCTGCGCCGTGGTCAGCGAATCCTCGTACTTGGCCAGCGCGATGTCGGAATAGGTCTTGATGACCGCCTTGGCATCGATCTCCGCCGCCTTGGCCGGCAGGATGAAAACCGCCGCCGTCAACATAGCCGTGGCACCGATCGCAGCCAGTCTGCCGCCATATCGCGCTGTCATCATCAGTCTCCAGTTCAAAGGGGATTCGGTAAAAGGCGCGCGTGCCAAACGGTGCCGGGACATAGGCATGCCGTAGGACACCACAGATGCCGCGCCGCTCTGCGGCTCACGGGAGAAAGACACCAAATGCCTCCAATCGAACGGGTTCAAGGCCCAAACATCAAAGGGATGCGCTGACGCGCGAGCCTCCATAAAACGATGGCGAGGCCGGAAGTCAACTGGTGAACCCTAGAAAATTCAATTGAAACAACAGTTTAGAATTATTCTAAACTAGCACTATCAACTTTAAATCGTAGCCAGCAGCCAAGGTGAGAGACGCCGCGATTGACAAGCGACCGTTCCGGGTGCGACCCGGACCGGGGCTCTTGCGACGGCGGCAGACAATCGCCATCTGGCGGAACGGCTCACAATCAAAGCATGATGTCGTCCGAAAACCGCTTCACACTTTTCGGCATCATGCTCCAGATTTGAAACAGGAATTCGGGTTGCGATGAAGAACGGGGTCGTCATTGTCGGTGCGGGTCATGCGGGCGTGCAAGCGGCCGCCAGCCTGCGCGAGGAAGGCTATGCCGGGCCTGTCATACTGATCGGCGACGAAACCGATCTGCCCTATCACAAGCCGCCGCTGTCGAAGACCTTCATCAAGGACGCCGATGCCAAGCCGCAACCCTTGCGCGGCGAGGCCTTTTACACCGGCAGCGCCATCGACTTCAGGCCGGGCGTCCGAATCGACAGCATCGATACGGCAGGCCGCAAGCTGGACATAGCGGGCGGCGGCGTGCTGCCGTTCGACCGGCTCATCCTGGCCACCGGTTCGCGGCCGCGGCTTCTGCCGCTGCCGGGCGCCGACCTCTCGGGCGTGCTGTCGCTGCGCTCGATCGCCGATGCGCGGCTGATCCGCGCGCTCAGCGCCCAAAGCGAAGACGTGGTCATCCTCGGCGGCGGCTTCATCGGGCTGGAGATCGCGGCAACGCTGAGGGCCGCCGGCCGCAACGTCACCCTGGTCGAGGCTGTCGACCGGCTGCTTGGCCGCGCCGTGGCGCCGGTGGTGGCGAGCCATGTCCGCCAACGGCTGGAGGCGATCGGCGTGCGTATCCTCACCGGCACCACCATTGCCAGGCTGGAAGGGGAAAACCGCCATGTCTGCGCCGCCATCACCTCCACCGGCGAAAGGCTGCCCGCGCGCATGGTCATCGTCGGCATCGGCGCCGTGCCGAATGTCGAACTTGCGCAGGCTGCCGGACTGACTGTCGCCAATGGCATCCGCGTCGACCAACAGATGCGCACCTCAGTGCCTGATATTCTGGCCATCGGCGACGCCGCTTCCTACCGCCACTGGTCGACCGGCGGCGACGTGCGGCTGGAATCGGTGCAGAACGCCACCGACCAGGCGCGGCTTGCCGCACGCACGATCACCGGCCATACGGACGCCTATGCGGCGGTGCCGTGGTTCTGGTCTGACATCGGCGACATGAAACTGCAGATGGTCGGGCTGACCTCGGGCGGCGACAGCCATGTCGTGCTGGGCGACCTCGCTGAGAACAAGTTCTCGATCTACCACTATGCTGGAAGCCGGCTGCTCGGCATCGAATCCGTCAACAGGCCGGGCGACCATATGCTGGGCCGCAAGATGCTCGGGGCCGGGTTTTCGCCGATGGCGCAGACGATTGCTGAGGGACCTGACGGGCTGAAGGCTGCACTGGCAGCGTTCCAGCAGGATGAGCCGGCACGGGCTGCGGGCTAGACGCACTTACCCTCCCCCTTGTGGGGAGGGTCGCTGCGAAGCAGCGGGGTTGGGGTCGGCGCGAGGCCCCCACCCGGACCTGCGGTCCGACCTCCCCACAAGGGCCCAAGGGGGAGGTAGGGGTTTGCGCTAGGCAGCGCAGACTTCGCGGATCGAGCTTTCCAGAATGTCGAGCGCCTCGTTCATGACATTGTCCTGGATGGTGATCGGAGCCAGGAAACGGATGACGTTGCCGTAGACGCCGCAGGTCAGCAGGATCAGCCCCTTGTCGAGCGCCTTCAGCCGGATCGCATTGGCGATCTCGGCCGACGGCAGGCCCTTCTTGACGTCGTTGAATTCGACCGCGTTCATGAAGCCGAGACCCCTGATGTCGACAATCTCGGGCACGTCGTCGCGGATCGACTGCAGCCGCTGTTTCAGCCGGGCGCCCAGCGTATTGGCGCGGTCGCACAGCTTTTCGTCCTCGATGACGTCGAGCACGGCGTGTGCTGCGGCGACACCGATCGGGCTGCCGCCATAGGTGCCGCCGAGCCCGCCAGGACCGGGCGCATCCATGATCTCGGCGCGGCCGGTGACCGCCGCCAGCGGGAAGCCGCCGGCCAGGCTTTTCGCCATGGTGGTAATGTCGGCCGCGACCTCATGATGATCCATGGCGAACATCTTGCCGGTGCGGGCAAAGCCGGTCTGCACCTCATCGGCGATCAGCAGCATGCCGTGCTGGTCGCAGAGCTTGCGCAGCGCCGTCAGGAATTCGCGCGGCGCGTCGTAGAAGCCGCCCTCGCCCTGGACCGGCTCGATGATGATGGCGGCAACGCGAGCCGGATCGACATCGGCCTTGAACAGTTTGTCGAGTGCGACCAGCGAATCGGCTGTAGACACGCCGTGCAGCGGCACCGGAAACGGCGCGTGGTAGACGTCGCCCGGCATGGCGCCGAAGCCGACCTTGTAGGGCACGACCTTGCCGGTCAGCGCCATGCCCATGAAGGTGCGGCCGTGGAAGCCGCCGGCAAAGGCGATGACGGCTTGGCGGCCAGTGGCGTTGCGGGCGATCTTGATGGCGTTCTCGACCGCTTCAGCACCCGTAGTGACGAAGATGGTCTTCTTCTCGAACTTGCCGGGCAGCATGCCGTTCAGCCGTTCGGCCAGCCTGACATAGCTCTCATAGGGCACGACCTGGTGGCAGGTATGGGTGAAGCGGTCGAGCTGTGCCTTGACCGCCTCGATCACCCTGGGATGGCGGTGGCCGGTGTTGACGACGGCGATGCCGGAGGAGAAATCGATGTATCGGCGGCCTTCTACATCCCAGATCTCCGAATTCTCGGCGCGGTCGGCATAGATCTGCGTCGTCATGCCGACGCCGCGCGAGATCGACTGGTTCTTGCGCTCGGAAATGGCTGCGTTCTTCATTTCGTCCCTCATCGGGCCGACGCCCGTTCTCGTTAGATGAATGCCAAGGCCTCTTCTGACCTTATTTCACATTTTCCTCAAGTTGGCACCGCCGCCGGGCGATTGGGCCTGTCGTCGATGCGGGCCACTTCGACAGACCGGTCTTAACCAGCCGACCGATACACGTACGGGGCAGTCCGTGACAGCTCACCCGTCACCGGGAACGGCGAAGCGATCCCGCTCGCCGCGGTGGCGAACTTCCGCTACGACCTCGAACAGCCGACGGTGTGGCGGCGCAACCGCATCCCGACGATCACCGTTCGCGCAGGCCTCGTTGGCGACGTGCTGCCGGCCACCGTCGTCAACGAATTGAAGCCGTCGGTCGACGCCTTCATCGCCAAACTGCCGCCCGGCTATTCCGTTGCAACCGCCGGCTCGGTCGAGGAAAGCGCCAAAAGCCAGGGACCGATCGCAGCGGTGGTGCCGCTGATGCTGTTCGTGATGGCGACCATCCTGATGATCCAGTTGCAAAGTTTTCAGCGCCTGTTCCTGGTCGTGGCGGTGGCGCCGCTCGGCCTGATCGGCGTGGTCGCGGCCCTGGTGCCGAGCGGCGCACCGCTCGGCTTCGTCGCCATTCTGGGCGTCCTGGCGCTGATCGGCATCCTGATCCGCAACTCAGGTGATCCTGATCGTGCAGATCGAGGATCTGGTGGCCGAGGGCCAAGACCGCTGGGAAGCCGTGATCGAAGCGACCAAGCACCGCATGCGGCCGATCGCGCTGACGGCCGCGGCCGCCAGCCTAGCGCTGATCCCGATCGCGCGCGAAGTGTTCTGGGGCCCGATGGCCTACGCCATGATGGGCGGCATCATAGCCGGCACGGCGATCACGCTGCTGTTCCTGCCGGCGCTTTAAGTGACGTGGTTCAGGATCAAGAGCCTAAGCAGGGGGACGAACCATCTGTTCCGGAGAACGGCGAACTGGCGCAAAGCTCGACTTAGCCCTGCTGCATCACTCGTTGTCGTTGGAGGGTTCGGGGCGCGATTTCGCTCGCTGCCATGGCGATGATTTTGACGTCCGCCAAGCATGCCAGCCTTTTGGCAAGTCGGCCAATGCCAGGATGCTTTCATCCTGCTGCACCACCTCTTGCAGGCCAACGAGCATTATCTCGCGTTCATCCCAATCTCGAGAGTCGCTGCTATAGAATTGCCAACTGCCCCCTTCATCGTTGTAGTTCTCGTCATCGTCAGCTTCATGCACAACGTATGCGATCCAGTCGCCCCGTTTGAATATGCTCTTGTCCGATAGCACCGCGACATTGGGCGGATCTGCAAACTTCCATTCTTCCATGGAATTCCCCAAGCGATTATTCTGCGGAAGAAACTAGTTCACGCCGTCCGAACAAACCCCTCGCTCGCCCTAAGCAAATTGCGTGTGTAATCCTTCTCCACGCGGTGCCCGATCAGCTGGCCCGCCGTCAGGTTCTCCACCGCTTCGCCATTCTGCATCACCATCAGGCGCTCGCACATATGGGTGATGATGGCGAGGTCGTGGCTGACCATCAGGAAGGTCAGCTTGCGCCGACGGCGAACCTCTTCCAGCAGGTTGAGCACTTCGGCCTGCACCGAAGCGTCGAGCGCCGAGGTTGGTTCGTCGAGCAGCAGGATCGACGGTTCGAGGATGAGCGCCCGCGCGATCGCCACGCGCTGACGCTGACCGCCGGAGAGCTGGTGCGCGTAGCGGAAACGGAAACCGTTGCCTAATCCGACCTCGTCGAGGGCGCGCTGGATGCGTTGCTCGCCATCGGCAAAGCCGTGAATGGCGAGCGGTTCCTGTAGCAGGCGGTCGACGGTCTGACGCGGGTGCAGCGAACCATAGGGGTCCTGGAAGACCATCTGCACTTCGCGATAAAAAGCCTTGTCGCGGCGCGCTCCCAGCGTCTTGCCATTGACCGTGATAGTACCGGATGCGACAGGCACCAGGCCGGCAATGGCTTTGAGCAGCGTCGACTTGCCGGAACCGCTCTCGCCGACCAGGCCGAAGGATTCGCCGGACTTCACCTCGAGGTTCGCCCCTTTCAGCGCGCGAAAACGGTCGAACACCACCTCCAGCCCTTCAATCGAAATGGCTGGCGTCATGCCGCCCACTCCGGCTTGCGGTCGAGCACCGGCAGCGGGTGGCGTTCGTAGCCGATCCTGGGCATGCAGTTGAGCAGGCCGCGCGTGTAGGGATGCTGGGCGTCGCGCAGCTCCGACGCCTTGAGCTGCTCGACCACCTTGCCGGCATACATGACGATGACGCGGTCGCAGAAGGAGGCGACCAGCCGCAGATCGTGCGAGATGAAGATCAGGCCCATGCCGCGCTCACTGACCAAGCGGTCGAGGATGCCGAGCACATCGAGCTGCACGGTGACGTCGAGCGCCGAGGTCGGCTCGTCGGCGATCATCAGTTCCGGTCCGGCGATCAGCATCATTGCGATCATGGCGCGCTGGCCCATCCCGCCGGACACCTCGTGCGGATGCAGGTCGAAGACACGCGAGGGATCGCGGATCTGCACAGCTTCCAGCATGGCCAGCGCCCGCTCGCGCGCTTCGGCCTTGGAGACCTTTTCATGCGTGCGCAGCGTCTCGACGATCTGGCGGCCGATGCTCATCACGGGGTCGAGCGAATATTTCGGATCCTGCAGGATCATGGCGATGCGTTTGCCGCGCAGCGCCCGGCGCTGACGGGCCGGTATGGCCAGAAGGTCGATGCCGTCGAGGGCGAGCTTCTTGGCCGACACAAGGGCCTGCGGCGGCGTCAGCCCCATGATGGCGCGGCCGGTCTGCGACTTGCCGGAGCCGCTTTCGCCGACAATGCCCAGCCGCTCTCGGCCAAGCGAAAAAGTGACGCCGCGCACCGCCTGGATGAGGCCGGTCCGAGTCGGGAAGGTGACGCGCAGGTCGTCGACATCGAGAAGTGCACCGCTCATTGGTCACCACTCATTGGTCGCCACTCCGGGGATCGAGCGCATCGCGCAGGCCGTCGCCCAGCAGGTTGAAGCCGAGACTGACGATCAGGATGGCGAAGCCGGGCGCGCCGGCCACCCACCATTGGTCGAGCACGAAGCGACGGCCGGACGCGATCATGGTGCCCCATTCCGGCAGCGGCGGCTGGGCGCCCAGGCCGAGGAAGCCGAGGCCGGCGGCGGTGAGGATGATGCCGGCCATATCGAGCGTCACCCGGATGATGAGCGAAGAGATGCAGAGCGGCATGATGTGGCGCAGCACGATGCGGAACGGAGAGGCGCCCATCAATTGCACCGCCTTGATGTAATCCGAATTGCGCACGGTCATCGTCTCGGCCCGCGCAATTCGCGCGTAAGGCGGCCACGAGGTGATGGCGATGGCCAGCACCGCGTTTTCGATCCCGGGACCAAGGGCGGCGACAAAGGCCAGTGCCAGGATCAGCTTGGGAAAGGCGAGGAAGATGTCGGTAATGCGCATCAGAATGGCATCGGTCCAGCCGCCGGCATAGCCGGCGACGGTGCCTACCAAAAGGCCGATGGGGGCTGCGATGACGGCGACAAGAATGACGACATAGAGGGTCCAGCGTGAGCCGAAAAGAATGCGCGAATAGATATCGCGGCCGAGATCGTCGGTGCCGAACCAATGCGCCGCACTCGGCGCCAAAAGCCGCGCGTTCTTGAGATCGCCGATGGTCGGCGAATAGGGCGCCAGCACATCGGCAAAGGCGGCGACCAGCAGCAGCGCGATGATGATGAGCAGGCCGAGAAACGCCAGCCGGTTGGCGGAAAAGCGCCGCCAAGCGACGTAGGCGCGGCCGAGCCGTGCCTGCATGCGCGAGGCCGGCCGATCGCTGAGCAGCCAATCGCGGCGCGTTTGGATTGCTTCGGCGCTCATCCTGTCTTCGTCCTCGGATCGAGCACCTTGTAGAGAACGTCGGACAGGAGATTGATGCCGATGAACACCGAACCGATGACGATGGTGCCGCCGAGCACGGCGTTCATGTCGGCGTTCTGCAGCGAATTGGTGATGTAGAGGCCGATGCCGGGCCAGGAGAACACCGTCTCGGTCAGCACCGAACCTTCGAGCAGCCCGGCATAGGACAGCGCGATCACCGTGACCATCGGCACCGCGGCGTTGCGCAGCGCATGGCCCCAGATGATTCGCGTTTCAGACAGGCCCTTGGCGCGCGCGGCGACGATGTATTCCTGCGACAGCTCGTTCAGCATGAAGGAGCGCGTCATTCGGCTGATATAGGCGAGCGAGAAATAGCCCAGCAGCCCTGCCGGCAGGATGATGTGGCGGTAAGCGTCGTAGAAGACATCCCACTGGCCCTGCAGCGCGGCGTCGAGCAGGTAGAAGCCGGTGATCGGTGTGAATGTGTACTCGTAGACGATGTCGAGGCGGCCAGGAAAAGCCACCCATTGGAGCTTGGCGTAGAACAGGACAAGCCCCAAAAGCCCGATCCAGAAGATAGGCACGGAATAGCCGATCAGGCCGACAATGCGAACGATCTGGTCGATGAGACTGCCGCGTTTTACCGCTGCCAGCACGCCGAGCGGCACGCCGATCAACGAGCCTATCAGAGTGCCCAAAGTCGCCAGTTCGATCGTTGCCGGAAAGGCACGGCGGATGTCGGTCATCACAGGATTGGTGGTCAGCACAGAGGTGCCGAAATCACCGTTCAGCGCATGCTTGAGATAGATATAGAATTGCTCGATCAACGGAAGATCGAGCCCCATCTCGCGGCGGGTGCGCTCGACGACATTGGCCGGTGCGCGGTCGCCGAGCACCGCCAGCACCGGATCGATCGGGATGACGCGGCCGATGAAAAAGGTCACCGCGAGCAGGCCGAGATAGGTGGTGACGGCGATGACCAGGAAGCGGCCGATCGCCAACAAGATAGCGACGGCGCGGGCGCTTCCCTGCCCCGCCGTCGCCTGGTTTTCAATCGCGCTCATCAGGGCGCGTCCGCCGGCGCTATTCCTTGGAGACCGGGCCGACGAAGTTGGTGTCGAAGCTCGGACCGAGCGCAAAGCCTTTCAGGTTTTTGCGCAGGCCTGCCACTTCCAATTGCTGGTGGATGATGACGAAGGGGCTGGTGTCGAGGATCGTCTTTTCAAGACTCTTGTACATATCGGCGCGCTTGCCGGCATCCTTCTCCAGCAAGGCTGCTTCGGTCTGCTTTGTCAGGTCCGGGATCTCCCAGGCATTGCGCCAGGCCAGCGTCTTGGTCTTGCCTTCATCCGAATTGTCCGGGTTTGAGGCAAAGGTCTGGGCGTTGGAGTTCGGATCGAAATAGTCCTGGCCCCACTGGCCGATATAGATGTCATGATTGCGGGCGCGGTATTTGGTCAGCGTCTGCTTGCCGTCGCCCGGGATAATTTCCAGCTTGATGCCGGCTTGGCCAAGCGTCTGCTGGATCGATTCCGCCATGCCCGTTGTCGGCTGTCCCGTGCGTACGTCCATGGTTACGCTGAAGCCGTCGGCCAGGCCGGCCTTGGTCAGCAGTTCCTTGGCTTTGGCGACGTCGAACTTGAACGGATTTTCGTCCAGTTCGCCCAGCACGCCCTTGGGCAGGAAGGTCTGGTGAATCTCGCCAATGCCCTTGAGGATGGTCGTGCTCAGCGCATCGTAGTCGACCAGATATTTGAACGCCTGGCGAACCTCGGGCTTGGCGAGGTTCGGATTCTTCTGGTTGAGACTGATGTAAAAGACCGTGCCCTTCGGCGCGCTGGTCGTGGTGAGATCGGCATTCTTGGCGATGGCGTCGAGATCGTTCGGCTCGAGGTTGCGGGCAACGTCGATGTCGCCTGCTTCGAGCGCCAGGCGCTGTGCCGAGCTTTCCTTCATGTTGCGGTAGATGACGCGGGCGAGCTTGGCCTTCTCGCCATTGTAATTGTCGTTGCGCTCCAGCACGACGACCTCATTGGCCCGCCATTCGCGCAGCTTGTAGGCGCCGGAGCCGGCATAACCGGTCTTCAGGAAGGCGTTGCCGAAATCGTTGTCCCATTTGTAGTCGGCACTCGGCGTCACCGCGGCGACATGTTCCTTGACCAGCTTTGCGTCGACGACCGAAGCGACCGTTGCCGACAGGCAGTTTAACACGAAGCTCGGCGCATAGGCCTTGTCGACGGTGAACTGGAAGGTGGTATCGTCGACGGCCTTGGCCTTGTCGGCAACATTGTCGCCGCTGATGCCGAACTGGTTGATGATGAATGCCGGCGGCTTATCCAGCTTGATGGCGCGCTCGAAGGAATAGGCGACATCGGCGGCCGTCAGTGGATTGCCCGAAGCGAACTTTAGGCCGGGCTTGAGCTTGAACGTATAGACCAGGCCGTCGTCGGAGACGGTCCAGCTCTCGGCAAGGTCGCCCTTGACCTTGGAGGTGTCGCTGAGGTCGAGGCGGACCAGCAGATCATAGGTGTTGCCGGTGACTTCGGCGGTCGACAGTTCGAACGCCTCGCCCGGATCCATGGAGATGATGTCGTCGATGGCAAAACCTTCGACCAGCGTGTCGGCGGGGGTCACGGCAAAGGCCGGCGCGACGCCAATGAGCAGAGCGGACATGGCAGCACCTGCGAGCCAGACGCGCGAACGTAGAGCAAACTTTTCCATCATCATGATGATTGTTCCCTGTTTTGTTGATTGTTGACCCCGAGTTCCCGGCTCAGGGCTGCAGTAATCTTTTTCGCGGCCGGAGGACGACCGTTAGACCCCATACCGTGTTGATTTTTTTCCAGTTGGTCAACACCCTATCCGGCAGCCCTCCAACCGGCAACGGGCATTTTTGCGAGCCGGCATACTGGACCGGAATATGCTGTGCGCGTCGAAGCATGGGCGAGCCAATTGCAGCCGCCGATGGGGAAAAATCTGCTCTTTTCGGTGTTACTTGATGGCAGCAACCAGATCGGCGTCGGGGAAGCAGGTGGCGGGGCGGCCGTTCTTTTCCTGCCAGCTGCCGATCGAGCGGCGGGTCTTGAAGCCGGGCAGGCCGTCGGCGCTGCCGACATCGTAGCCCTTGGCCTCCAGCGCCCGTTGCAGCGCGGCGATGTCGGAACGATGCAGGCCGCCGACCGCACCCCAGCTGCCGACGAAATCAGCATCGCCATGGGCGATGCGGTCAGCGCCATGGCCGATGAACAGGGCGTAGAGGTCGCTGGTGTTGTATTGCTTCAGCACGTAGAAATTTGTCGTGGCGATGAAGGCCGGACCGCTGCGTCCGGCCGGCATCAAAAGGAACCCTTCCGCCTTCGGTTCGTTGGCCGGAAAGGCTTTGCCGCCGACGCGGCTGATTCCCATCGCCGCCCAGGCTGAGATCTTCTTGCCCTGGTCGGGACCTTCGAGCGAGCAGGAAACGCTTTCCGGAACCGTCACCTCGAAACCCCAGCCACGCCCCTTCACCCAGCCATAGTGGACGAGATAGTTGGCGATCGAGGCCAGCACGTCCGGCGTCGAATTCCAGATGTCCGGGTGCCCATCACCGTCGTAGTCGACGGCGTGCTTCAGGAACGAGGTCGGCATGAATTGCGGCTGGCCGAGCGCGCCGGCCCAGGACGATTTCATGGCGCCGACCGGCGCCAACCCATGCTCGACGATCTCGAGCGCCGCCAGTACCTCGGTGCGGAAGAAGTCCTTCTTGGTCGACATGAACGCCTTGGTGCCGAGAACCTCGAAGGCGTCGTAGGGCATTTTCGCCGCGCCGAAGCCGGTCTCGCGGCCCCAGATCGCCAACAGTATCTCGCCCGGGACACCGTAGCGCTTTTCGATCGCAGCCAGCGTCTTGGCGTTGGCCGCCTCGCGCGTGCGCCCACCTGACGTGACGGCGCGCACCGTCTTTTCGGCGAAATAGGCGCCGGGCGAACCGAACTCGGCCTGATGCTGTTTTTGCGGAGTTTTGGGTTTCTCGCCGGGCAGGACGAGGTCGGGCAATTTGAGGTTCGGCTTCACGCCGTCGAAAGCGGCGTCGAAGGTGGATTTGGAGATGCCTTTGGTCTGGGCTTCCGGCCAGAGATCGGTTTTCAGCCAGGCGCGGAACTGGTCGTCGATTTTGGCGGCGGAGGCGGGGGCTACAAAAAGCAGGGCAACGAGGGATGCGAGAAGCGCAACGAGCGCCAATCCGAAAGATCCGCGTTCTGTCGCGCCCCCCTCTGTCCTGCCGGACATCTCCCCCTCAAGGGGGGAGATTGGCTGTCGCTTCGGTTTTCGCCAACCACCAGCGTTGAAAGAAGAATGCCGCCCGAGAAGCTGCTGATCTCCCCCCTTGAGGGGGAGATGTCCGGCAGGACAGAGGGGGGTGTTTGGCGCAAACCTCGAAGAATGCGAAGCTTTCATGTCGCACATCCTGCCCGCCAATTGCGTCAAAACGCCGTCCGCGAGCGCAAGGCCGCCGCCAGCGTCCCCTCATCCAGATAGTCGAGTTCGCCGCCGACCGGCACGCCATGCGCAAGTCTGGTGACCTTGATCTCGAAACCCGAGAGCTGGTCGGTGAGATAATGCGCCGTCGTCTGGCCCTCGACCGTGGCGTTGACGGCGAGGATCACCTCCTTCACCTCGCCGCCGGCGACGCGGTCGACCAGCGAGCGGACATTGAGCTGGTCGGGGCCGATGCCGTCGAGCGGCGATAGCGTGCCGCCGAGCACGTGGTAGCGCACATTCATGGCCGCCGCCCGCTCCAGCGCCCAGAGGTCGGAGACATCCTCGACGACGATCAGCGTCGAGGCATCGCGGCGCGGATCGGTGCAGATCATGCAAGGGTCGGAGGTATCGACGTTGCCGCAGGTCGTGCAGATGCGCACCTTGTCGGCGGCTTCAGCCATGGCGGCGGCGAGCGGCGACAAAAGCTGCTCCTTCTTCTTGATGAGGTGCAGTGCCGCACGCCTGGCCGAACGCGGCCCTAGCCCCGGCACCTTGGCCAGGAGCTGGATCAGGCGTTCGATCTCGGGACCGGCGATTCGCTTCGACATCGCACTGATCTAGGATTTTTCCGCGCGCTTTGAAACATGCCGCATACGCACCGAGCCCGCCATGCTGCCATGGCGGGCTTGGAAACTGTTTTTGGCGTCAGTAAGCTGACGCTGGCCGGGTCTGGTCGATAATCATCGCGCCGATAGCGTCGGTATTCTCAGGCGTCGACTGGAAGCCCATCGACGCTTCCTGCGTTGCCGATGGAACCGAGGTGATGTGGCGGGCGTTCAGCGTGCCGCCGAAACGCGAGGCATCGGGCTCGGCCATCGGCTCCTGCATCGCCACCTCCGTCTGCTTGGCGGCGACGCGGGCGCTCTTGGCGGGCGCCGCGGAAGCCGTCACATAGGTCTGCTCGGCCGGGGCACGTGTCGCCTTGGCTGCGCGAACCGCCGCGGCCTGCTTGGCAGGATCTGGACGGACAATGGTCTTCACCACCGGCTCGGCGTAGGCAACCTGCACCGGCGCTTCAGGCACAGGCGCGCGCGGCTGCGCCGAGGCAACCATGGTCGTGGATTCATCCGGCAGCGGCTGCCAGTTGCGACCGCGCTTCTCGTAGAAGGCGTTGCCGCCGGCAACCATGGTGTAATGCATGTTCTTGTAGGGGAACCTCAGGCCGGCGGTGTGGAAGTACATCGTGTTTTTCAGCTTGGCCTTGCGCTCGCCCTTGAGCACCGCATCGGCGGCCTCCTCGACATCGGGCATCGCTTTCGAATTCATCGCCCGCGTCATCACGCCGGGCGCGAACTGGCCCGGTTCGCCAACCACTTGGCAAATGGTGCTGCCATGATTGCCGGAGCGCAGCCGGTTCATCACCACCGTGCCGACGGCGATCATGCCGTCACGGCTCGAGCGGTTGGACTCGAAGAACATCGCCCGCTCCAGACATTCCTTCTCCTTCGGCGTGTTGCGGTAGGCGCGCGTCGAAAGGAAGCTGGGCGTGATGGCGTCGGTCAGACTGGCGACCGACAGGCCGTGCGAAGACGTGGTCTGGCTGCAACCGGCCAGGAACATAGGGGAGAAGATGATGCCGAGCAGAAGCGGCGTCTTCCATCGCGTCGCGATCAACAAAAATGCCTCATTGTCCAGATGCCAGCCCGCCCCGAGATGTGGCAAGAATGAGACTCTTAAAGGCAAAAAGATGGCTAAAGGATTAGCTTTCGTGCAGCATAGGTAAAACTTTATAAATGCCCGGATATGTCCGCGTGAGCAAAGCCGGAGAAAGTCTTAACAACAGCCTCCGCAGCCGATTTCCCTTCATAATCAATTAACTGGTTGGAGCCGGCTCAGAACGGCAATTTCATTCCGGGCGGGATCGGCAAGCCTGCCGTCAGCGCCTTGGTCTTCTCCTGCATAATCTGCTCGACCTTATTTTTGGCGTCATTGTGAGCGGCCAGCAGCAGGTCTTCGAGAATCTCGACCTCGTCCTCCTTGAACAGCGACGGATCGATCTTCAGCGACTTCATTTCGAACTTGCCGGTCAGCGTGACATTGACCAGCCCGCCGCCCGCCTGCCCGCTTGCTTCAATCGTCGCGATCTCGTCCTGCATGGCCTGGAACTTGGCCTGCATTTCCTTCGCCTTGCCCATCAGGCCGAGAAGATCTTTCATGGTCGGGTCCTTTGCGGATTCGTGGCTATGGTCAGGTTTCGTCGTCGTCGGACGGCGGCTCGACCGGCGCTTCGGCCTTGTCGGTGTCGACTTCCGGCGCGTCGGGAATGCGCACGTCGATGATCTTGGCGCCGGGAAAGCGCGCCAGGATGGCGGCCACAGCCGGATCGCTTTTCGCGTCGGAGAAAGCAGTCTCGCGCCTGGTCGATTCCATCTCGGCCAGCGTTTGGCCGCCCTCTTCCTTCGACAATGACACCAGCCAGTTGCGGCCGGTCCAGGCGCGCAGCTTCGTCGTCAAGTCGTTGAGCAGCATCTTGGGCGCATCGGCGGTCAGGCCGACGTCGATACGGCCGGGCTCGATGCGCACCAGGCGAATACAGCTCTTGACCAGCACCTTAAAGGCGATGTCACGCTGCGCGTCGGCAAGAGCGACAATATCGGCCAGCGATTTCAGCGGCGGCGATTGCGGCTCGACGACCGGCTGCGGAGGCGCGACAAAGGCGACCGGGGGCGCGTCGACCAATCGCATGGTTTGCGCACCGGCTGGCCCGGACGGCATCCGGGTCTGCGCTACCGCGCTGGCGCCGCCGCCATTGCCGGCATTTACCGGCGCACCATTCGGGCGTGACGCACCACCGGACGCCGGAGCGCCGCTCTCTAGAGATTTCAGCGCCTCGTCCAGCGTCGGCAGGTCGGCGGCATGCGCCAGCCGGATCAGCACCATCTCGCCGGCGCTGACCGGTCGGTTGGACGACTGCACCTCGGGAATGCCTTTCAAGAGCATCTGCCAGGTTCGCGACAGAACCTTGACCGACAGCGTGCTGGCGAAGTCGGCGCCGCGGCGGCGCTCATCCTCGGACAGGGAAGCGTCGTCGGCAGCCGTCGGCACGAAGCGCAGCCGGGTGACGAGGTGGTTGAATTCGGCCAGATCGGTCAGCACGGCAACCGGATCGGCGCCGGTGTCGTACTGGTTGCGGAATTCGGCAAGGGCGGCCGCCACATCGCCTTTCATGACATGTTCGAACAGGTCGACGATGCGGGCGCGGTCGGCGAGACCCAGCATGGCGCGCACCGCTTCGGCGCTGACGGCGCCGCCGCCATGGGCGATTGCCTGGTCGAGGATGGAGAGCGAATCGCGGGCCGAGCCTTCGGCGGCGCGCGCGATCATCGCCAGCGCGTCGTCGTCTACCGAAATGCCTTCCTTGCCGGCAATGGAGGCGAGATGCGCGACCAGCGCGCCGGCATCGATGCGTCTCAGGTCGAAACGCTGGCAGCGCGACAGCACGGTGATCGGCACTTTGCGGATTTCGGTGGTGGCAAAGATGAATTTGACGTGCGGCGGCGGCTCTTCCAGCGTCTTCAACAGGCCGTTGAAGGCCTGGGTGGAGAGCATGTGCACTTCGTCGATGATGTAGACTTTGTAGCGCGCCGACACCGGGGCATAGCGCACGCGCTCGATAATGTCCCTGATGTCGTCGATGCCGGTATGCGACGCGGCGTCCATCTCGATGACGTCGACATGGCGGCCTTCCATGATCGCCTGGCAGTGCTCGCCCAGGAGGGCGAGGTCGACCGAGGGATGGTCGACCGTCGGCGTCTTGTAGTTGAGCGCCCGCGCCAGGATGCGCGCCGTCGTGGTCTTACCGACGCCGCGCACGCCGGTCAGCATCCAGGCCTGGGCGATGCGGCCTGTGGAGAAAGCGTTGGTCAAAGTGCGGACCATCGGCTCCTGGCCGATCAGTTCCGAGAAATTCGACGGACGATATTTGCGCGCCAGCACGCGATAGGCGACGGCCTTTTGCTTCTCCAGGTTTTCGGGGTCCGAATTTCCGGCTTCGCTCATTCGCCCGTAAAGCTCCAAAAGGCCGCGTCTCAGCGTAGCCGATTCCTGCTAGATCGTTTCACCGTTTTCTGAAACGGCAAACCGCTCTACCCTTTGCTTTAACGCAATTCCGGACGGGAAACCGCTCACACTTTCCCTGGAATTGCTCCAATAGTCTCGCCCGCGCTGCAATGCGTCGTCAATGTCGCGAGAGGGGCCGATGAGGTGGGAGGCTGGAACAATGACCCGTTCCGGGCTCGTTAGGGCTGCTTCCTTCCGGACCTGACCCGGTTGGCGAGTGGATCGTCCACCACCAACCTCCCGCGTTCCATATCGGCAATTCAGCGATCAAATGCAAGGGTGCAATGAGAATCGGATGCCCTTGAACTCCGCCGCTCAATGAATCGCTTGCAGCCCCCGTGCAGCCGCTCTAGCGTCATGAGTTTGGGAATAATGCGAGAAGCGCAAGGGAAACGCCAATGCTACCGGGCCTCAAGGCCGGATTCACGCTCGACTCCAGGCTGGAGGCGGATAGCGAGCAGCTGATGTGGCTCGGCCTGTGCGAGCTCAGGGTGATGAACGATAGCCGCTGGCCATGGCTGGTCCTGGTGCCGCAGCGGCCGGGGGCCGAAGAAATCCACGACATGACGCCGCTCGACCAGGCGATGTTGACCTTCGAAACCAACATGGTGGCGCAGGCGCTGAAAAGAACCACGGGCTGCACCAAGATCAACACCGGCGCGCTCGGCAACATCGTTCGGCAATTGCATGTCCACGTCATCGCCCGCTCGGAAGGCGATCCGGGCTGGCCGGGGCCGGTGTGGGGGCACGGCATGCGCGAGCCCTATGAGCGTTCAGGCATCCGCCAATTTGCGCAACAGATCAAGGCGGCGCTATAAGCCGCCTGTGTCCATCCCTAGACGTTCGAGCTTCCATGACCTTTCGCCTTTTTGACGCGCCCTTGCGCGAACCGAGCCAGTTCGTCGGCTTCGCCGGAAACACGATTGATCGGCAATCCGAGAACCGCGCCGACGATTCCGTCGAAAGGGCGTTGGCCGATCCCTCGGCACGTCTTCTGCCGATGCATGGCGGACGGCTGTATCTGAAATTGCACGATGGCAGCTTCGACCCTTGGTTCGATCTGGCTGAGAGCCAGAAGCTGCAGCCATCACTCGCACAAGGCGTGCTGCTTGGCTTTGCCGAGAGCGGCCCGGTCCTTGCCGTGCCGGTCGGCCTCGATCCCGAACAGCTACCGGAGACCATGAAGGCGATCGATTATCGCTCGGTCTATATGCAGGGGCTGATCGACGAGGCGGCAGCGGGCGCGCTGGCGCAAGGCGCCGCCCTGCTTGCCTGGCATGCCACCCATCGCTTCTGCAGCAAATGCGGCCATGAATCGCATATGCGGGCCGGCGGCTACAAGCGCCATTGCCCAAATTGCGGCACCGAGCACTTTCCACGCACCGATCCGGTGGCGATTATGCTGACGGCGACGCGGGAAAAATGCCTGCTCGGCCGCGGCCGGCATTTCGGGCCCGGCATGTACTCGGCGCTTGCCGGCTTCATCGAGCCGGGCGAGACGATCGAGGCGGCGGTGCGCCGCGAAACGCTGGAGGAAGCCGGCATCCGGCTCGGCCGCGTCGTCTACCATGCCAGCCAACCCTGGCCGTTCCCCTATTCGCTGATGATCGGCTGTTTCGGCGAACCGCTCAATGACGACATCCAGGCCGATCTCAACGAGTTGGAAGATTGCCGCTGGTTTTTTCGCGACGAGGTGCGTTCCATGCTGGAGAGGACGCACAAGGACAATCTGGTCACGCCGCCGAAAGGCGCGATCGCGCATCATCTGATCCGCGCCTGGGTCGACAGCGAATAAGACTTGTTATTTTACGCAATTCCGGACGGAAAACCGCTTCACACTTTTCCTGGAATTGCTTAACGGGAGCAAAAAATGATCCGTCACACCGTGGTTTTCACCCTGAAGCACCCGCAGTACTCGCTGGAGGAAAAGCGGTTCCTCTCCGATGCCAAGCGCATTCTCAGCGCAATCAAGGGCGTCACCCATTTCGAGCCGCTGCGGCAAGTCAGCCCGAAAAACGACTATCACTTCGGCTTCTCGATGGAGTTCGTCGATCAGGCCGCCTACACCAGATATAACGAGCATCCCGACCACGTTGCCTTCGTGCGCGACCGCTGGATCCCGGAAGTCGAAACCTTCATGGAAATCGACTATGTGCCGCTGACCCTGCTGGTTTAGGGAACCTTAGTCCGCGACCTTCCACTGCTCGCGCGACTCGCTGGCGGGATAGACACCCAAAATGCGCACTTCGCGCGAGAAGAAGCGCAGTTCGTCCAGCGCCAGCTTGACCAGTGGATCGTCGGGATGGCCCTCGATATCGGCGTAGAACAGCGTCGCGGTGAAGGCGCCCAACTGATAGCTCTCCAGCTTCGTCATGTTGACGCCGTTGGTGGCGAAACCGCCCATTGCCTTGTAGAGCGCAGCCGGCACGTTGCGGACACGGAACATGAAGGTCGTCATCATCTTGGTGTCGGCCGAGGGCCGTTCGGCCAATCGCTTGTCCTTGGTCAGCACGACAAAGCGGGTGACATTCGAATCCGTGTCCTCGACGTTCTTCTCGATGATGTCGAGGCCGTAGAGTTCTGCGGCTAGCGCCGGGGCGAGCGAGGCCATGGTGCGGTCCTTGAGCTCCGAGACCAGCTTCGCAGAGCCCGCCGTGTCGCCGGCGATCACCGGCTTCCAACCGTTCTTGCGGATGTATTTGCGGCACTGTCCCAGCGCATGGATATGGCTGTGCACGGTCTTGATCTCTTCGCGTTTGACGCCTGGCAGCACCATCAGCTGGAAGTGGATCGGCAGAAAATACTCGCCGACGATGTGGAGTTTCGATTCCGGCAAGAGATGATGAATGTCGGCGACGCGGCCGGCGATGGTGTTTTCGATCGGGATCATGGCGAGGTCGGCCTTGTTGGTCTCGACCGCGTTGAAGGCATCCTCGAAGGTGGGGCACGGCAACGGCTCCATCGAAGGGAACATGTTGCGGCTGGCGGTGTCGGAATTGGCGCCCGGTTCGCCTTGGAAGGCTATTCTGTTGGTCTTGTCAGGCATGCCGATATCTCAGGTTGAAGGTCTCAGGAAAGAATTTGTCGGGCGCGTTCGAGGTCTTCCGGCGTGTCGACGCCCAGCGGCAGCGATTGCACGATCTCGGCATCGATGCGCATACCGGCCTCCACCGCCCGCAACTGCTCCAGCCGCTCGCGCCGTTCGAGCGGCGAAGGTTTTAGCGCGACGAAGCGTTCGAGGGCTGAGCGCCGATAGGCGTAGAGGCCGACATGGTGATAGAGCGGCCCCTCGCCCCAGGGCGCGGTGGCGCGGGTGAAATAGAGCGCCTTCAGCCGCGTCGCCGACAACGGCGAACCGACGATCTTGACGACGTTGGGGTTGGCCTTTTCCTCGTCGCGGACGATCTCGACGCCGAGCGTGGCGATGTCGACCGCAGCGTCCTCGAACGGTTTCAGCGCCGCACCGATGATCTTGGGATCGATGGTCGGCAGGTCGCCCTGCACATTGACGATGGTTTCGACCTTGCGATCGGGGTCGAGGGCGGTCAGCGCCTCGAAGATACGGTCGGAACCGGATTCGTGGTCGGTGCGCGTCATCACCGCCTCGAAACCGTGCGCGCGCACCGCTTCGGCCACGTTGCGCGTGTCGGTTGCCACCACTACCCGGCCAAGCCCAGCCTCAGCGGCGCGGCGGGCGACATGGACGATCATCGGCGCGCCGGCTATGTCGGCCAGCGGCTTGCCCGGCAGGCGCGTCGAGGCCATGCGGGCCGGGATCAGGATGAGCGTGGACATCGAGGTTGCAAGGCGTTCGAAAGAGGATGGGGAAAGTGGCAAAAGGTCTCACTGGAAGCGCCCTTATAGGTGTTGCAACGCCCAAGCAAAAGACCTAGTTTCCGCCCGATTTGACCGGCTCGACGGGGTGGGTCACGATACCGACGGACGGAGTGGACGGAGAGGTCCGCCGGAAAAGGGAGCCCTGGGGCGTATGGATTCCAACGAAGTCAACAAACTGCTCGCCGGGTTGCTTGGAACCTGTTTCGTCGTCTTCTCGGTCGGTTTGGTGTCCGACGCCCTGTTTGCCTCGCCGGCGCCGGAAAAACCCGGCTTTGCCATCGAGGCGACGGAGCCTGCCGAAGGCGGCGCCGCCGGACCCGCAGCAGAGGCGAAGCCGATCGCCGACCTTTTGGCCACCGCCAATGTCGAGCAAGGTGCGGCCGTCTTTAAGAAATGCCAGGCCTGCCATTCCGGCGAAAAAGGCGGCCCCAACAAGGTCGGCCCGGATCTCTGGGACATCGTCGACCGCCCCGTCGCCGAGCATGAGGGCTTTGCCTATTCGGCCGGCATGAAGGAGTTTTCCAAGGGCGGCGCCGAGAAGTGGACCTATGACAATCTCAACCACTTCATCACCTCGCCGAAGAAATTCGTGAAGGGCACGGCGATGGGCTTTGCCGGCCTGCCGAAGGACGAGGACCGCGCCAACGTCATTGCCTATCTGCGCACGCTGTCGGATAGCCCGAAGCCGCTGCCGACGCCAGGTGCCGCCGCCGATGCAACGGCGCCGGCCAAGCCGGCCGAGGGTGCCGCTCCGGCCAAGCCGGCTGAAGGTGCAGCTCCAGCCCCTGCGACGCCGGCACCGGCGCCCGCCAAATAACCGAATTGTCATCTCCATGACCTCAAAAAAGCCGGGTTCAGCCCGGCTTTTTGTTAGGAAAATCGCATATGCGGCGACAAAGCCGCCGCATGGCGGTTTTCACCGGCGTCAAATCATTTAGGATTGCCGGGCATCGCGACGAGGAGAACGCATGACGGTTGGCCGAACGCTTCTGAGGTCCTTTCTGGTTGTGGGCGCCCTCGCAGGCGGCCTGCAGGCATCCTTCCCCCAGGAATGGCACACCACCTCTTCGCTGATCGGCCCCTCCAAATATGGCGAGAACTTCCAGCGCTACGATTATGTGAATCCGGATGCACCGAAGGGCGGTACCTACAATTCGGTCGTTTCCGGCACGTTCGACAGCTTCAATCCCTACGTCGTGCAGGGCTCGCCGGCGGCCGGCCTGCAGCCATTTGGCGGCGGCCTGCTCTACGACACGCTCATGGATCAAGCGACTGACGAAGGCAGCGTCAGCCACCCGCTCATCGCCGATGCCTACAAGTACCCTACCGACTATTCCTCGGCCACCTACCGGCTCGACCCACGGGCGAAATGGCATGACGGACAGCCGATCACCACTGACGACGTGATCTGGTCGTTCCAGGTGCTGAAGGCCAACAGCCCGATGTACAGCCGCTATTTCGAAAACGTCACCGACGCCGTCGCTGTCTCGGACCGTGAGGTCGAGTTCCACTTCGACCAGAAGGGCAATCGCGAACTGCCCAAGATCCTCGGCGACCTTGTCGTGCTGCCCAAGCATTGGTGGGAAGGCACCGACGACAATGGCAAGAAGCGCGACATCACCAAGGGGACGCTGGAGCCGCCGCTGGGCTCGGCTGCATACAAGATCGCCAGCTTCAAGGCGGGGTCGGAAATCGTCTGGCAGCGCGTCCCCGACTATTGGGGCGCCAAGCTGGCTGTGAAGATCGGCCGGGAGAATTTCGACACGCAGCACTTCACCTACATTCTTGACGACAACGCCTCCTGGGAGGCGTTCAAGAAAGGTGGCCTCGACGATATCAAGCCGGAAAACAGCTCGAAGCGCTGGGCGACATTTTATGATTTCGCGGCGATCAAGGCCGGCGATGTGATCAAGCAGGAGTTCAAGACCACCTCGCCCGAGCCGATGCAGGCTTTCATGCTCAACCAGAGACATAGGTTGTTTGCCGATCGTCTGGTCAGGGCCGCGCTCACCTACCCGTTCGATTTCGAATCGATGAACCGCACGCTGTTCTTCGGTTTCAACACTCGCACCCACAGCTATTTCCAGGGCACGGACCTAGCCTCCAGCGGCTTGCCGCAAGGCAAGGAATTGGAGATCCTGGAGAAGTACCGCGACAAGCTGCCGCCGGAAGTATTCACCCAGGAATTCAAGTTGCCGGTCTACGATTCGCCGCAGGCGGAGCGCAAATATCTGAAGCAGGCGGTCGACCTGTTCGCCCAGGCCGGCTGGGTGATCAAGGGCGGCAAGATGGTCAACGCCAAGACCGGCGAGCCATTCAAGTTTGAAATCCTAGGCTCGAATGAAACCGACCAGGTCATTTCCAGCCCCTGGATCGCCAATCTGCGCAAGATCGGCGTCGATGCAACACTGCGCATCGTCGACCCGAGCCAGTACACCAACCGCGTCAGAAACTTCGATTACGACGTCATCACAGGACAGCTCCAACAGTCGGAATCGCCCGGCAACGAGCAGCGCGATTTCTGGAGCTCCAAGGCCGCCGACACACCGGCATCGCGCAATTATTCCGGCATCAAGAACCCGGTCGTTGACGCCCTTGTCGACCGCATCATTTTTGCCACGGATCGCGATGACCTCGTCGCCACCACCCATGCGCTCGATCGCGTGCTGCTGTGGAATTACTATGTGGTGCCGCAATACTATCGCGCCGTTGTGTGGCTGGCTTACTGGAACAAGTTCGGCATCCCGGAAAAGCAGCCCGGCTACCGTGGCGCCGATATCGATTCCTGGTGGATCGATGCGGACAAGGAAAAGGCCCTGGCCGCCAAGTACAAGGGCAGCAATTGATGGCGGGGCTCCCTCGCCGCGATTTCCTGGCCCTCAGTGGCGCCGCGGCCGTTGCTGCGCTGCTGCCGGGCAAGGCTTTCGCCGCCAGCCCAACCGGCGTGAAACTGCATGGACTGTCGGCTTTCGGCGACCTCAAATACAAGCCGGACTTCACTCATTTCGACTATGTCAATGTCGATGCGCCGCAAGGTGGCGTCTTCAACTTCCTGCCGCGCAACTGGCTTGCCAACCAGACGCCGCTGACCTTCAACACGCTGAATTCGTTCGTTCCCAAAGGCGATTCGCCCCAGCGCACGGAGATGTGCTTCGATTCACTGATGGTGAGAGCGTACGACGAACCTGACGCCGTTTACGGGCTGATCGCTGACGGCGTGACGATTTCCGACGACCGCAACGACTTCACCTTCTCGCTGCGCCCGCAGGCCCGCTTCCATGACAGCACGCCATTGACGGCAGAGGATGCCGCCTTCACCTTCAAGCTGCTCAAGGACAAGGGGCACCCGTACTATTCCCTGCCGCTAACGCATCTGGATGACGCGATTGCCGTGGATGCCCACACGCTGCAGCTTAGGTTTTCCGGCAAGCAGACAAGCCGCACCATCCTCAACGTCGTCGAGTTCCCGGTCCTGTCGAAGGCGTTCTACACGGCCAACCCGTTCGATTCCTCGCAGATGAACCCGCCGTTGGGGTCAGCCGCCTACAAGGTCGGTCGCTGGTCGGCAGGGGCCTGGATCGAATATGAGCGTGTGGCTGATTATTGGGGCAACGACCTGCCGGTCAATCGCGGCCAGAACAATTTTCAGCGGATCCGCGTTGAGTTCTATCAGGACCGTAGCGTTGCCTTCGAAGCGTTCAAGAAGGGAGAAATCCTCTACAGGGAGGAATTCACCTCGCGCGTCTGGGCGACCGGCTACGACTTCCCAGCGTTCACTGCCGGCAAGGTGGTGAAGCACGAATTCCCGGCCGAAACGGTGCCTTCGATGCAGGGCACCGCCGTCAACCAGCGGCGCGAGCAGTTTCGCGACTCGCGCGTGCGGCAGGCGATCGGGCTCTGCTTCGACTTCGAATGGACGCGGCGCAATTTCTTCTACGGTTCCTATGAGCGCTCGCAATCCTGCTTCGAGAAATCCGAATTTCGCGCCGAGGGCAGACCGTCGCCACAAGAATTGGCTCTTCTTGAGCCGCTGCGTGAGCAGATTCCCGCCGAGGCTTTTGGCGAAGCCGTGATCCAGGACGCGTCGAACGGCTCCGGCCGCGACCGGCAGTTGCTTGGCAAGGCGGCCAAGCTTCTGGCCGAGGCCGGCTGGAAACGGTCCGGCAATTTCGTCGTGAACGACAAGGGTGGTCGGTTGTCCGCAGAGTTTCTTGTCGACGACGAAGTCTTCGAACAGGTCTACTCGCCCTGGGTCGAAAACATGAAGGCGGTCGGCATCGATGCCTCGATCCGGCTGGTGGATGCCGCGCAATATCAGCTGCGGCAGAATTCGTTCGACTACGACCTCGTCTCGGTCGCGGCCTCGTTTCCGGCGACGCCAACCCGTGACGACCTCGAAACCATTTTCCATTCGCGAGCAGCTACCGTATCGGGCTCTCGCAATCTGCCGGGAACGTCGAGCCCGGCCATCGACGCCCTGGTTGACGCCGCAGGTGCCGCCGAGGGTCGCGAAAGCCTGACAATTGCCATGCGCGCGCTCGACCGGGTCTTGCGTGCACGGAGGGATTGGATTCCAAGTTGGTTCCTGGCGAATCATCGAAGCGCCTATTGGGACATGTTCGGTTTTCCCGAGCGGAAACCCGATTTCGACTTCCCGGTCGAAGCGCTGTGGTGGGTCGACAAGGGCAAGGCGGCAAAAATTGGCAAAGGGTAGGCTGTTGCGCGGCACTTTACCCTCCCCCTCGTGGGGAGGGTCGGTGAGCACTTCGTGCGCAGCGCGAATGGCGAACCGGGGTGGGGGTGTGACGGCGTACGCCGGATCGAGACTACCCCCACCCCGCTCCGCTTCGCGGATCGACCCTCCCCACAAGGGGGAGGGTGAAAGCTGATGGGCGCCTACATACTGCGCCGTATCCTGCTGATGATACCGACCCTGTTCGGCATCATGGCGGTTGCTTTCGTCGTCACTCAATTCGCACCGGGTGGACCGGTCGAGCAGGTCATCGCCAGCCTGACCAACCAGGGCGGCAGCGACCGCCTCGGCAGCGGCGGCGGCGATGCAGGAGGCGGCGGCAATTTCGATGTGGCCGGTGACGTCGGCTCGAAGTATCGCGGCGCGCAAGGGCTCGATCCGGAATTCATCAAGAAGCTGGAAAAGCAATTCGGCTTCGACAAACCACCGCTCGAACGCTTCGGCATGATGCTGTGGAACTATGCCCGCTTCGATTTCGGCGACAGCTATTTCCGTGACATCTCGGTTCTTGACCTGATCCTGGAGAAGATGCCGGTGTCGATCTCGCTTGGGCTGTGGATCACGCTGTTGTCCTATCTGATCTCGATCCCCCTTGGCATCCGCAAAGCGGTCAAGGACGGCTCCGCCTTCGACGTCTGGACCAGCGGCGTGATCATCGTCGGCTATGCCATACCGGCCTTCCTGTTCGGCATATTGCTGATGGTGCTGTTCGCGGGCGGCTCCTTCTGGGACTGGTTCCCACTGCGCGGCATCGTCTCCGACAATTGGGACCAATTGTCGTGGCCCGACAAGATCGTCGATTATTTCTGGCACATGACCTTGCCGCTGACGGCGCTGGTGCTGTCGGCCTTCGCGACGACGACGCTGCTGACCAAGAACTCCTTCCTGGAAGAGATACGCAAACAGTATGTGGTGACGGCCCGTGCCAAGGGCCTGTCGGAGCGGCGGGTGCTTTACGGACATGTGTTCCGCAACGCAATGCTGATCGTCATTGCCGGCTTTCCAGCGGCCTTCATCTCGGCCTTCTTCACCGGCTCGCTTTTGATCGAGAACATCTTTTCCCTCGACGGTCTCGGGCTGCTCGGTTTCAGGTCCGTGTTGGCGCGCGACTATCCGGTCGTGTTCGCCAACCTCTATATATTTTCGCTGCTTGGTTTGTTCGTGACGCTGTTGTCCGACCTGATCTACACATGGGTCGATCCGCGCATCGATTTCGAGCGGAGAGACGTCTGATGACGCAGGCTGCAGCCGAGATCACACCGACAAGGATCGCCCGCCCCTGGCTGTCGCCGCTCAACAAGCGGCGCTGGCAGAACTTCAAGGCCAACCGGCGCGGCTACTGGTCGTTGTGGATATTCCTCGCTCTGTTCGTGCTGTCGCTGTTTGCCGAACTGATCGCCAACGACAGGCCGATCGTCGCCTACTACAAAGGCGAGATCCTGTTCCCGGTGGCGGTCGCCTACCCCGAGGAAAAATTCGGCGGCTTCTACGCCGTCACCGACTATCGCGACCCGGTCATCCGCGACGAGATCAACGCCAATGGCTGGATGATCTGGCCGCCAATCCGCTATTCCTACCGCACCGTCAACAATGCGATCCCCGACGCCGCTCCCGCAAAACCGTCATGGGAATACGACGCGCAGAGGCGATGCAGCCAATATCCGCAAGGCGCTGCCGATCCTGACTGCATTGTCGGCAACTGGAACTGGCTGGGTACCGATGACCAGGCGCGCGACGTGCTGGCGCGCATCATCTACGGGTTTAGGATTTCCGTGCTGTTCGGGTTGATCCTGACTGCGGGTTCGTCGGTTATCGGCGTCGCCGCCGGCGCGCTGCAAGGGTATTTCGGCGGCTGGACCGACCTTCTCTTTCAACGCTTCATAGAAATCTGGTCGGCGATACCGCTGCTGTATCTGCTGCTGATCGTCGCCGCCATCCTGCCGCCGGGCTTCTTCATCCTGCTCGGGCTGATGCTGCTCTTCTCCTGGACGTCGCTTGTCAGCGTGGTGCGCGCCGAATTCCTGCGCGCACGCAACTTCGAATATGTCAACGCGGCCCGCGCGCTTGGTGTGTCCAACCGCACCATCATGCTGCGCCATCTTCTGCCCAATGCCATGGTGGCGACGCTGACCTTCATGCCTTTCCTGGTCAGCGCCTCGATCTCGACACTGACCTCGCTCGACTATCTCGGCTTCGGCCTGCCGCCCGGCACCGCGTCGCTCGGTGAACTGCTAAAACAGGCGCAGAGTAACCTCAATGCCCCCTGGCTCGGTATATCGGGCTTCATCGTCATCTCGCTGATGCTGTCGCTGCTGGTGTTCATCGGCGAGGCGACGCGCGATGCGTTCGATCCGCGCAAGGCGTTCCGATGAGCGAGCCCCTGCTCTCGGTCCGCGATCTCAGCGTTGCCTTCACGCAAGGCGGCAACCAGTCGATAGCCGTCGACCACATCTCCTTCGATCTCGCCAAGGGCGAGACGGTGGCGCTTGTGGGCGAATCCGGTTCCGGCAAATCGGTCTCGGCGCTGTCGGTGCTGAAGCTTCTGCCCTACCCGACGGCCAGCCATCCCTCGGGCAAGATCCTGTTCCAGGGCGCCGACCTTTTGGCGATGAACGAAAAGCAGTTGCGCAGCGTGCGCGGCAACAAGATCACCATGATCTTCCAGGAGCCGATGACCTCGCTCAATCCGCTGCACACGATCGAGCAGCAGATCGTCGAGATCCTGGCGCTGCATCAGGGCATGGGCGACCGCCAGGCCAAGGCGCGCACGCTGGCGCTGCTCAACGAGGTCGGCATTCGCGAACCGGAAAAGCGGCTCGACGCCTATCCGCACCAATTGTCCGGCGGCCAACGCCAGCGCGTCATGATCGCCATGGCGCTGGCCAACGAGCCTGAACTGCTGATCGCCGACGAGCCGACGACGGCGCTCGACGTCACCGTGCAGGCGCAGATCCTCGAATTGCTGGCGGGGCTGAAGAGCCGCAAGGGCATGTCAATGCTGTTCATCACCCATGATCTCGGCATTGTCAGAAAGATCGCCGACCGCGTCTGCGTGATGACCAAAGGCAAGATCGTCGAGACCGGGCCGACCAGGGACATCTTCGCCAACCCGCAGCACGCTTATACCAAGCACCTCCTGGCCGCCGAGCCGAAGGGCAAGCCGCCGGCCGCCAACGATGCCGCCAAGCCGGTGATGACAGGCAAGAACATCAAGGTTTGGTTCCCGATCAAGAAGGGTTTCTTTCGCACCACCGTCGACAATGTGAAGGCAGTTGACGGCATCGACGTCACCGTGCGCGCCGGCCAGACCCTCGGCGTCGTCGGCGAATCCGGCTCCGGCAAGACGACGCTCGGGCTGGCGCTGGCGCGGATGATCTCATCGACCGGCACCATCCAGTTCAATGGCAGCGACATCAACCAGCTTTCCTTCAACGCCATGCGGCCGCTGCGCCGCGAGTTGCAGATCGTTTTCCAGGACCCGTTCGGCTCGCTCAGCCCGCGCATGTCGGTCTCGGAGATCATCGAGGAAGGCTTGAAGATCCACGAGCCGAAGCTGTCGCCCGATCAACGCGACGACAAGGTCGTCGCCGTGCTGAAGGAGGTCGGGCTCGATCCGGCGACCAGGAACCGCTATCCGCATGAATTCTCCGGCGGCCAGCGCCAGCGCGTCGCCATTGCGCGCGCCATGGTGCTCAATCCACGCTTCGTCATGCTGGACGAACCGACCTCGGCGCTCGACATGAGCGTGCAGGCGCAAGTGGTCGACCTCTTGCGCAATCTGCAGGCCAGGCACGACCTTGCCTATCTGTTCATCAGCCACGATCTGAAAGTCATTCGCGCCCTTGCCAATGACGTCATCGTCATGCGCAATGGCAAGATCGTCGAAGCCGGCCCTTCCGAACAGATTTTCGAGCGGCCGCAGACCGACTATACGAAGGCGCTGATCTCGGCCGCGTTCAAGATCGAGACGGCGCCGGTCGGTATCGTCAGCGAATAACAGGGAATACAATCCGCAAATGGAAAAAGGCAAAATCCTGCTTGCCGTCACCGGCTTTCATCCGCAGCGCTGGCGCGAGCTGCTGTCGGCCGAGCGCGAAGTGGTGCTGGAGCCGGACGGCGCTTCGGATCCGTCGATCACCTATGCGGTGGTGTGGAAGCAGAAGCCGAACCTCTTGAAATCGCTGCCCAATCTACGCGCAATCTTCTCGATCGGCGCCGGCGTCGACCATATCTTCGCCGATCCCGGCCTGCCCGATGTGCCGATCGTCAAAGTGGTAGCCGACAACCTCACCCAGTACATGACCGAATATGTCGTCTGGCGCGTGCTCGACCATCACCGCCAGGGCATGCTCTATCGTGCGCAGCAGCCGAAGAAGACCTGGCACGAACCGCCGCAGCGGCCGGCCGGTGACATCTCGGTCGGCATTATGGGGCTCGGCAATCTCGGCCGCGCGGCGGCATCGGTGCTGTTGTCGCTCGGCTTTGCCGTCAATGGCTGGTCGCGGAGCGACAAGGCCATGAAAGGCGTTGCGACCTATGCCGGAGAGGCCGGGCTGATCCCCTTCCTCAACGCCACCGACATACTGGTGGTGCTGCTGCCGCTGACGCCGGATACGCACGGCATCATCAATTACGGCGTGCTGAAGGAATTGCGCAAGCGCAACGGCCTCGGCGGCTCGGTGCTGATCAATGCCGGGCGCGGCCGGCTGCAGAAGGACGCCGACATATTGCGCGCGCTGGGCGACGGCACGCTGAAGGAGGCGAGCCTCGACGTGTTCGAGGTCGAGCCGCTGCCGAAGACCAGTCCGCTATGGAGTCACCCGAAAGTGTTCGTGACGCCGCACGCGGCGGCGACCTCCGACCCTGTCCACCTGGCGCCGAGCATGTTGCGGCAGATGGATGCCTTCGAGCGCGGCGAAAAGCTTGATAACGTGGTCGACCGCAAGGCGGGGTACTGAGGAAGTCCAGGTTCAGCTCGGCAGACTGAACTTCTTCTGTTTGTTGGGCGTGCCGCAGTCGCGGCGGACGATCGAGCGGTTCATGGCATCGATCTGGCCGCTTGCCAGGTCGGTGTCGCGCTTGCTTTTGGAGCGCATATCCGGCGTGAACGGGCCGAAGCCCATCGCCGGATTGGAGAAGCTCGGCTTGGCGTCCGTCGACAGATGGTATTGCTGCGCCAGTTCGTTGCGCTGCGCCAGCAACTGGTCGCAAGGCACATTGTCATACTGCAGCGACGATTGTACGTCCTGGTCCTGCCGCTCCGACATCGAGCTGCTGCAGCCGGCCATCGCTAGGCAGGACGCCAAGACCATCATGTTCCAGCGCATGTGTTCCTCCTCAATGCCTGCCGAGGGCTTTTCTCGGCTTGTATCCTACCTGATGCCGCGCCAGCCGCAAAAATCTTATTCACGTTTTCGAACAAGACGAGACATCAACCCTTGGACGAGGGCACCGCCAGCGCGGCAAGCCCGCCGACCGGCTGGCGGCGATCCCAGCGGATGACGGTCGGCTGCATCGACAGCACCGACAGGCCGTTTGCCGCAAGCACCCGCTCGACATAGGCTTGAGAATGGGCGTAGCGACGAGACGGCTGCAGCGCAAAACCGGCGTCGCCGCCCGCCCCGCCCTTGGCTGGCGTTTCGACGGAAAAGGCAAACAGGCCATTGGTGGCCAGAATGCCGGCGACGGTCTTCACCACGCGATCGAGCGCGCCGACATAGATGAACACGTCGGCCGCCGCCACCAGATCGGCTTTCGGCCCGGCATAGGCAAAATGCTGCAGATCGGCCTTGGCGAGCAGGTCGTAGACGCCCTTGGCGCGGGCCTTTTTCAGCATGGCGGCGGAGATATCGTAGCCCTCCAGCCGTTCGGCGACCGGCCGCAGTTTCTCGCCCATCAGACCGGTGCCGCAACCGAGATCGAGCGCCAGCGAAAAGCGGCCCGGTCTTGCCGCGCGAATGGCGCGATCGAGAAACTCCGGCAGCCGGTAGCCGAGCTTGTCGACCAGCGAGTCCTCGAAAGTCTCGGCATAGTGGTCGAACAGCGTCTCGACGAAGGCGCTGGGTGGCGCTGCGGCAGCCGGCGCCTTGCCGATCAGCTGCAGCTTCAGCGCAGCACCCAGGCGATCCGCCGGGTCCAGTTTCAGCACAGCCGCCCAGGCCTGCGTCGCCAGGTCGAGCAGCCCCGTTGCCTCCTGCATCTCGCCCAGGCGGAACCAGCCCGCCGCCCATTGCGGCGCCAGTTCCAGCGCGCCGAGCAGCAGCTCCGCCGCTGCCGCGTGCTCGCCCGAGCCGAAAAGCATCTCGGCATAGTCGGCGCGACGGTCGGCGGTCAGGTCGCCGGACGAGATTTTCAGCGGTTGCATGGCGATGGCCCCGCCGGCTGATGCGGCCGGTGGCTGGCTGTAGGCCGAGTCAGCAGTCTCTTGCAACAGGCTTCCCGCGCTGGAATTAGCCACTATCTTGACTGGATGCGCGCCAGCGACCTGCTTCATCCCCGGCCTGAAGGCCTTTATTGCCCATGCGGCGATTTCTTCATCGACCCGGTGCGGCCAGTCAACCGGGCGTTGATCACGCATGGCCATTCCGACCATGCCCGATCCGGCCATCGTTCGGTGCTGGCGACGCAGCAGACGCTCGACATTATGGGGTTGCGTTATGGCGAGGATTTTGCCGGGACAACGCAAGCGGCCGTGCTTGGCGAAGCGATGGCGCTGAGCGATGTCAGCGTCACCTTCCATCCGGCCGGCCATGTGCTGGGCTCGGCGCAGATCGCGGTCGAGCACAAGGGCAGGCGCATCGTCGCCTCCGGCGACTACAAGCGCCAGAAGGACGCGACCTGCGCACCGTTCGAACCGGTCCAATGCGATGTGTTCATCACCGAGGCGACCTTCGGCCTGCCGGTGTTTCACCATCCGCCCGACACGGAGGAGATCGCCCGGCTGCTCAAATCGGCGGCGCAGTTTCCCGAGCGATCGCATCTGGTCGGCGCCTATGCGCTGGGCAAGGCACAGCGGGTGATGCGGCTGCTGCGCGATGCCGGTTATGACAGGCCGATCTATATCCACGGCGCGCTGGCCAAGCTCAGCGAATATTACCAGAGCCAGGGCATCGACCTCGGCACGCTGGAGCCGGCAACCGTCGACAGCGGCGGCAAGCAGGATTTCACCGGGGCCATCGTTGTCGGCCCGCCATCGGCCTTCGCGGACCGCTGGGCGCGGCGCTTTCCCGACCCGATCTCATGCTTCGCCTCGGGCTGGATGCGCATCCGCCAGCGCGCCAAGCAAGGCGGCGTCGAACTGCCGCTGATCATTTCCGACCATGCCGACTGGGACGAACTGACCGCTACCGTCAAGGAGACGGGCGCCGGCGAAATCTGGGTGACGCATGGCCGCGAGGAAGCGCTGGTGCGCTGGTGCGAGCTGGAAGGCATCGCCGCCAGGCCACTGCACCTTGTGGGCTATGAGGACGAGGGCGATTGATGGTGATCACCAGCGCCGCGACCCGTTGCGCCCCCCTCTGTCCTGCCGGACATCTCCCCGTCAAGGGGGCATATTGGCAGCTCCAATGCCGGCTCATCTCCGCCAATATCGGAGATTGGCCAAGGCCGGCGCGACATCCGATCTTCCTCCTTGAGGGGGAGATGGCCGGCAGGCCAGAGGGGGGTGCCTCGCGCCGGTTTTCACCATTGGCGTGGGGCGACGCATGAACCGTTTCGCCGAACTCCTCGACCGCTTGGTGCTGACGCCGTCGCGCAATGGCAAGCTGACGCTGCTCGTCGACTATTTCCGCAGCGTCGAGGACCCCGACCGCGGGCTGGCGCTGGCGGCGATCACCGGCGACCTCAACATTGCGGCGGTCAAGCCGGCGATGCTGCGCACGCTGGTCACCGAGCGCATGGATCCGGTGCTGTTCGGCTATTCCTACGACTATGTCGGCGACCTCGCTGAAACCGTGTCGCTGGTCTGGCCGCAAACGCCGGGACATATCCCCAACCGGGAGCCGACGCTTGGCGACGTCGTGGCGACGCTGCAGGCGGCGAGCCGCTCCGACGGACCCAAGGTGCTGGCCGGGCTGCTCGACAGCGCCGGCATTTCGGCGCGCTTTGCCATCATCAAGCTGGTCACCGGCGGCTTGCGCATCGGCGTTTCGGCGCGGCTGGCCAAACAGGCGCTGGCCGATTTCGGCAAGGTCGATGTCGCCGAGATCGAGGAGCTGTGGCACGGGCTGACGCCGCCCTATATCTCGCTGTTCGCGTGGCTGGAAGGCAAGGCCGAGAAGCCGAAGCGGACCGCACTTGCCCTGTTCAGTCCGGTGATGCTGTCGAACCCGGTCGGCGACGGCGACCTCGAAAAGCTCGATCCGGCCGACTATGCCGCGGAATGGAAATGGGACGGCATCCGCGTTCAGGCGGTGTGCGAGGGCGGCGTGCGCCGGCTCTATTCGCGCACCGGCGACGATGTGTCCGGCGCATTTCCCGATCTCGCCCAGGCAATGGATTTTTCCGCCGCGCTCGATGGTGAATTGCTGGTCGGCGAGCCGGTGGCGACCGGCACCTTTTCGGACCTGCAACAGCGGCTCAATCGCAAGAGCGTGGCCCCGAAGATACAGCAGCAATACCCGGCGTTCATGCGCTGCTACGATGCGCTGCAGATCAACGGCGAAGATTTGCGCGCGCTACCTTTCCGCGAGCGGCGGGCCCGTCTTGAGGCCTTCATCACAACGCTGGACCCGCACCGTTTCGATCTGTCGCCATTCGTCGAATTCCCGGATTGGCAAACGCTGGAGGAACTGCGCCGCGCGCCGCCGCACCCGATCATCGAAGGCGTGATGCTGAAGCGCTGGGATTCGCCCTATCTCGCGGGACGGCCGAAAGGCCCGTGGTTCAAGTGGAAGCGCGATCCGCACACGGTCGATGCTGTGCTGATGTATGCGCAGCGCGGCCATGGCAAGCGGTCAAGCTTTTATTCCGACTATACGTTCGGCGTCTGGTCGGGGCCGGAAGGCGCAGAGGAACTGGTGCCGGTCGGCAAGGCCTATTTCGGCTTCACCGACGAGGAGCTGAAGCAGATCGACAAATTTGTCCGCGACAACACGGTCGAGCGTTTCGGCCCGGTGCGCTCGGTGCGCGCCGACCGCAGCCAAGGCCTGGTGCTGGAGGTGGCGTTCGAAGGTCTCAACCGTTCGACCCGCCACAAATCCGGCGTTGCGATGCGATTTCCCCGCATCTCACGGCTGCGCTGGGACAAGCCGACCGCCGAAGCCGACCGCATCGAGACGCTGCAGGCGCTGCTTGATCGCTAGGCGGCGCTTACGGTTCGATCGAAACGCGGATCTCGTAGATGTCGACCGCCTTGCCCTGCTTGTCGAAGTCGGAGTTGATGGCGATGCTGCCGGCCGCGCCCGGGGGCTTGTCGGGGAATTTCACGTCGAACAGATATTCGTTACGCTGCTGGCCGACCGCATAGCGCTTGCGGCCGCAGTCGCCGAGATCGCCGAAATTGCAGTCGACGGAGATCTGCGTGTCCTTGCCGTCCTCGGCGCGGGCGACGATGTCGAACACGGCATGTTTGCCGGCAAGCTTCTCCAGCACGCCCTGCCCGACATCGAAGCTGATGGCCGAGCCGGAAGCACCGGAGCGGATGCGCAGGAAGGAGCCGGTGTCATCCTGCACGACATCGGCCTTGGCGTCGGACGGGGTCGCCACATGCGTTGGATCGGTGGGTGTAAACACGTTGATCCAGTCGCGCGTCTGTTCGGCGACACCAGGCTGCTGCGGCGCGCCAGGCTGCTGCGGCTCAGTTGTATCGGCAGGCGGCGTGAAGTCGTCATCGTCGACGGTCGGCGGCGCTTCGGGCGGCGCCGTGTCGAGCTGCGCCGGCGTCTTGAAGACCCCGGTCTGCACGGCGAAATAGAGGCCGATGCCGGCGGCGGCGAGCAACGTCACGCCAAAGAAGATCGCCGTCAGCGGCAGGCGGCGGCCCCTTATCCGCCTTTCATCACGGTCAGGCGCCACTTCCGCCGCGGCCTCGGCCGGCGCGGATTCGGCCATATCGATCGCCGGGGCGCCGGGCAGCGTGGCGTCAGGCATGATGTCGGGGACGACCGGCAGCACGCGCGAACGCGGCGCGTCGGATGCCTCGGGCTGAACCGGTCCATCAACGACGATCGCCGGCGACGGTCCGGCCGCGACACCTGTCGGGGCATCGACCGCGGGCGCCTCGGCGGCGCCCTGTACGGCGTCTTGCGGCTGCGCAACGCGTTGCGTCAGCGCGGTATCTTGTGTCTGCGCAGCGCTCTGCGTCTGCGCGGCGACATCGGGGACCGCGGGCAGGAATTCGGATTCGATCTCGGCGATCTTTTCCTGCACCGCCTTACGGCGCTTGATGGCGGCTTCCACCGTCACGCCGGGATTGGCCTGGAGCACGCGGTCGAGCGCCGCGAAAGCCGACCGATAGACCCGCTCGCGAAATGCCCGGTCCTCGGCGTTGCCTTTCTCGAAGGCGTTGCGGATCGCTTTTTCGATCGCGTCCAAAAGCGAATTCCCCTGTCCGTTCGCTTACATTGCCATGATCGTTAGCCGCAGGCGACCAATCAATCAACGGGCGAGCGCCCGCATTCTGCCTTACAGGCCTGTTCAAGGCCCATTTCGATGCGTTTTGGCAATAAAATCAGTCCGTTTTGCCGCCTTGCCGGGCAGTTTGTGCGCAGTCCACCGCGACGTCTCCGCGTAGCCGAAAAAGCAAATGAGGCGGTGGCTCATTGCGCGCCAATGGAAAATGCCGGGACGAATTGCCGGATGCCGGCTCGAAATCGCGGTTGCCCATCTTGAATTAGCGGCCGGTTGAGTCTATCACCCAGCCGATCCTGGAACCTCGCGCTTCCCGGGCCGCTTTAGCTCAGTTGGTAGAGCACATCATTCGTAATGATGGGGTCAGGTGTTCGAGTCACCTAAGCGGCACCAGTTCTCCATCCGACGCAAGCGTGACGGCAGGTGCAAGGCTAATGCACGTCACTCCCTACGCCAACACCGGCACTTCCTGTCTGCCTCGTCGACATGCGCCATATGGCCGCCGCCACAGGATTGCGTCGTCAGACGCTTGACCATCGACTATGCTGCATCGCGCAAGATCGACAGCCTAGAGAACCCGACAATACAAGCATAATTTATAAGATACAAAACCACTATCTTGGAATAATCTTCGTCAATTTTGACCTATATCAGACACTCCGGATTATAGTTGTGTAATTAAACCGTGCCTTTTCTGACATGGTACTACTGCTCATGCAGCATTGCGGACGTGAAAAACCCTGATCGACGCAACGCACTCGCAAATCATACCCATTTTTAGCACTAACTCACACAAATATTACAGCTCGATAGATATTTTGTGTTGCACTGCACCATTGCCCGGTTGCACCATTTCTTGGGGGATTTGGTACTGGGAAGTGCGCCGTGGAGGATTCCGCCAAGTTGATCAGCTTGAATTTTTCGCTGGCCAGCACCGATTTCGAGGCTGCCCCGCGCACAAGGCGCGGGTTTGATGTTGTCGGCGCACTCTCGACGCTGGCAGGCCTCGACCTGAGGCCCGGAATGCAGGGCCGCTGGCTTCATCGGAGATTTCAGACCGGCGGAAATGGCTGATGGCGGTCGCGCGTGACAATCAGTTGGACGCTCTGCGCGCCATCGCTGTCACGATGGTTCTCTATTCCCATTTCCTTGCACCCAACGGGTCCTCCTTTTGGGGCCACATCGGGGTGCGGCTTTTTTTTGTGCTGAGCGGCTTCCTGATCACACGACTGCTGCTCGAAGCGCGCGCCGCGGCCGAATTCAAAGCCGGCCCTGCATTGAGTTCCTTCTACATCAGGCGCGCGCTGCGCATATTCCCGCCCTATTTCGCCGTGCTTGGGTTCGTCTGGCTGACCGATCTGGAGCAGTCCAGTGGATCGCTCGTCTGGCATGCGCTTTACCTGTCGAATTTTTGGTACGCGCTGCGCAACGAATGGACGCCCTGGCTACTCTGCCATTTCTGGAGCCTGAGCATCGAGGAGCAGTTCTATATCGCCTGGCCGCTGGTCGTGCTTCTCGCACCCCGCCGGCGGGTGGAAGCGATCACTATCGGCGTCATCCTGTTGTCGCTGGCCTATCGCTTCTACTGGCCGATCACCGCCACCCCGGCGCTAGCGCGCGACCTGCTGCCGCCAGCATCGATGGACGCGCTGGCGTTTGGTGCTTTGCTTGCCTGCCGGCGGACCAGAGGCGCCGGCCTGCCGCAATGGATGCGGCTAGGCTGGCCAGCCCTTGCGGCTGTCTTCCTGGCGATTGAGTGGCTTATCCCTGCGCCGGCCGATCCTATGCTGGAATGGGCCCGCTGGGCGTTGCTGCAGATCCTGCCCCTGGTGCCGCTGGTGGCCGTTGTCGCCGCCTGTTCAGCCGGCCTTGGCGGCGTCCTCGGCAGGGTTTTCGAACTGCCACCGCTGCTGTCACTGGGCCGCATCAGCTACGGCGTCTATCTTTACCATCCGATCCTTCTGTCGCTCGCCGTCAAGTCACAGCCCTGGATCCCGCTCAATGTCTCGGAGCAGGGGCCAGGGCGTTTCCTGGTCGCGAGCGCCGCCACGATCGCCGTCGCTTCGATCTCGTGGACGGCTTTCGAAAAGCCGCTCAACGGCCTCAAGCGCCGCTTCCCCTATGTAGCGCGCCGCCGCTCCCAGGCACGCTCTGGCGATGCCGGCTGGCTCGGCAGGGCGGCGGACGCCTATCCCGGCGGATCCCCCGATGGCCGCGCCGCACTCGAACTCCGGCGAACGGATGCGCAGAGATGACCACCGCGCCGCTCGTCTCCGTCCTGCTGCCGGTCTACAATGCCGGGCCTTATCTCACCGCTGCGCTGGAGAGCATTCTGCGGCAAGACTACGATCGCCTGGAGGTCATCGCTATCGATGACGGATCGACTGACAACTCGCTTGAGATTCTCGAACGATACGGCCGGGCAGACAATCGCGTTTCTGTCATCTCGCGTGAGAACCGCGGCCTCGTCGCCACCCTCAATGAAGGGCTACGACTGGCCCAGGGCGAGCTTGTTGCGCGAATGGATGCGGACGATGTCGCCTATCCCCGGCGCCTCTCGCGCCAGGTCGCACTGTTCGAGCGGCGGCCCGATCTCGGCTTCTGCGGCGCCTGCGTCGATACCTTGCTTCACGGCCGTATCGCCAAAGGCAGGCTAGACCCGGCGTTCCGGCTCGGCCGGCTCGACATATTGTCGATGTTCTTTACGATATTCTTACATCCGACGGTGATCTACAACAGGAATGTCATTGGGAACAACGATCTCTATTACGATCCAAAATATAGGCACGCCGAGGATTTCGATCTCTTCAGACGGCTTGCCGGCCGTTTCCCGGCGACCATATCGCCCGATAGCCTGCTCGTCTATCGCATCCACGCGGGAAGCGTGACCATGCGGCATGCCAAGGAAATGCGCAGGACGCATTTGCGGATCGTGGCCGAAAATCTCGAGCGTGAGGGGCTTGCGGAAACCACAGCGGATCTGCGCGACATCGGCGAGGCCGTCTCTTTCGACACGGTTTCGCGCGCAGCCGATTTCATCCGTGCGCTCGAAGAGCGGATTTCCGAGCTGCCGACCGACACACGGCCAAGCTTCGAGGCAGGCGCGCTGAACCTGTTCTATTTCCTCTACCAACTCGTCGGCGACGAAGGAGAACCGCCGCTGACCCACGAATTGCTCACGCGGACGGCGAGATGGAATTTCATCCGGCGCCGCGAACAATATGCGCTGCGTCCCGGCGTCTGGGCGCCTTGGCTCAGCCTGCTCTCGATAAGGGCCGGAAAGCGGGCGGACGCGGTGGCCTACTTCTTCAAAACCACGCCGGCCGAAGCGGTGCTTGCGCGTTATCAGCGGGGACTGGTATGACCGACAGGCCCCACCCGCTCCTGCGCGATCACCAGTTTGCGAGTGCGCCTGTCCCGACATCTCCCCGATCGGAGCGGCCGTCGCTCGAGGTCAGTTTCATCGTCTGCACGCGCGACCGCGCCGCTGTGCTGGAGGCTTGCATAGCCTCGATCCAGGCGGCATGCCGGGTGCACGCCACCTTCGCGGCAGAGTTGGTGGTGGTCGATAATGGTTCACGGGACGGCACGTCAAAGCGGCTGGCCGCTATCGCCGAAACTTCCGACATCCCAGTCACAGCCGTCTCGGAGACTCGCCCCGGACTAGCCGCTGCCCGCAATGCCGGATTGGCGCGAGCGCGAGGCCGCGTGCTGGTCTTCGTCGACGACGACTGCAAGCTCGACCGCGACTATCTCCGCGACCTGGAGCGGCACTACCGGAGTGGCGAGAAGTGGCTGATCCGCGGCGGCCGGGTCGAGCTCGGTGATGCCCGGGACCTGCCCTTCACCATAAAGCTCTACGAGGCAAGCGAGCGGCTGACCCCGGCGGTCCACCCCGGCGGCTTCGTGCTCGGCTGCAACATGACCATGCACCGCGACGTCGCGGCCCGCATCGGGTCGTTCGACGAACGCTTCGGCGCTGGCGGCCCGCTACGCTCGGCTGAAGATACTGATTATCTCGTGCGGGCGATGCTGCTCGGCATGCCGGTCGAGTATGTGCCCGACATGACGGTCTTGCATCATCACGGCCGGCGAGACCGCAAATCGATCGACAGGCTGCACCGCGACTATAGCCTCGGTAATGGTGCGCTGTGCCTGAAACATGTCCGCCACGCCCCTTGGCTGCTTCGCCATGTCTATTGGTCCGCGCGGGCCGCGTTCAGGGAACTGGCGGGCCGTCCTCGCTTTGACCGCGACCTCGATCTGTCGCACTGGCCTATTGTCGTTATGAATCTGGCAGGTGCCGCCAGATTTGCGCTGCTCGTCATGATGGGATGGCCAAAACGGCTGCCGCTGCGCCACGACCGACAAGCCAGCGAAGCCAACGCGGAGGCCAGAGCGCGATAATGTCACTGATTCCGTCAGCCCTGCCAATGCTGCGCCGCGCGCTTGGTGGCAGGCTGTTGCGGCTCGTTCCCGTCGTGGTGGGGCTCGGGCTTGCGGGCGCCGCGCTGGAAGGCCTCGGCATCGGTCTCATCATTCCGCTGCTCGGCATCATTATGGGACGTGGCGAAACATCAGGCATGGCCGGTTTCTCCGCCCTCCTCCAGCAGGTTGGAGCGGACCTCGGCGAGCGCCAGCGGCTGATCGCCATTTCGGCCGCGATCCTCGGTTCGATCGTACTGAAAAATGTCTTTGCCTTCGCCAACACTCTGCTGACCAGCTACATCTACGGCAAGGCAGGTTATTCGATCCGTAGCGCACTGTCGGAGCAGTTGCTCAGGGTCGGCTACCCCTTTTTCCTGCAGCAAAGCCCCGGGCGGCTGCTCAACATCATCTCCAACGAATCCTGGCGAGCATCCGACGCTATCCAGGCCCTGCTCGGCGCGATCGTCAGTGCCTCGGCCGCCGTCATCCTGCTCGCCTTCCTCCTGCTCCTCTCTTGGCAGATGACGCTGCTGGTGACTCTAGGGCTGGCGCTTGTCCAGCTGGCGCACGGGGTTTTGTCGTCCAATCTGAAGGCGCCGAGCCGCAGCGTCGTCTCGCGCAACAGCGCACTGGCGTCGCAGATGCTGCATCTGGTGCATGCCGGGCGCCTGATTCGCATCTTCGGGCAGGAGAACCGCGAAAAGGCGGTCTTCGCCAAAGCGTCCGACGGGGTGCGGCGGGCGGCTTTCGTGCTTTCAATCCGCCAGGGCGTCTTGCCGCCACTGACCGAGGTATTGCACGCGATGCTGTTCCTGGCGGTGGTGATCGGAGCCTGGCTGGCGAATGTAAGCTTCCCGCTGACCGTCGCCTTCCTCATCCTGCTCTACCGACTGCAGCCGCATATGCGGGCCTTGCAGATGTCCTGGAGTCAGTTGCAAGGCATGAGCGGCTCGCTGGAGGAGGTACAATGGCTGCTCGATCCTTCCGACAAGCCCGAGGCGCCGCAGGGCAGCCTGCCGTTCGACGGCTTGCGCCAAGGGATCAGCTTCGATGATGTGAGCTTCGCCTATTCCGGTCCCCTGTCAGGCCCCGACGCGCGCGAGGCGGTGCTGCATAAGGCGGTGTTCGATATCCGCAGCGGCCGCTCGACGGCGCTGATCGGCCGCTCGGGCGCCGGCAAGACGACGATCGTCAATCTCCTGTGCCGCTTCGTCAAACCCGACAGCGGCAGGATCCTCGTCGATGGGGCACCGCTCGATGAAGTGGACCCAAGCCAATGGCGGCGGAACATTGCCTTGGCCAGTCAGGAGCTGGAACTGGTCGATGGCACCATTTTTGAAAACATTATCTACGGCTACGACACGGCGTCGGCCAGCGACGCCATGCGCGCCGCAAGGCTGGCCGAGGCACATCAATTCATCGAGCACCTGCCGCAGGGCTACGCGACACTGGTCGGATACCGGGGCATCAACCTGTCAGCCGGACAAAGGCAAAGGATCGCCCTGGCGCGGGCGCTGGTGCGCGATCCCGATATTCTCATCCTCGACGAAGCCACCAGTGCGGTGGATGGGTTGTCAGAAGCCGCTATTGTCGAGACGCTGAAATCGCGGGCCGGCCGCCGCACCACCATTGTCATCAGTCATCATTACAGCACCATATCGTTCTGCGACGACGTGGTGATCTTGAGCCGCGGTCGGGTGAAAAAACAGGCCCCCTTCGCAACCCTGGCAATGCTCAGCATGGACGAGCTTTACCAGCACGGAGCGGGTGAGTGATGGGGCGCACCCCAACCTGCGACGCGGCTTGCGCCCGGCAGCTCGCAGATCGCGATCAATCCTGCCGGCAAACCACCGCCGCGACGCATTTCCGATTGTTCAAAAACAATTCTCGGTGAGAGGTCAGGCGGCCTTCTTCTTCGCCAGCCGCGCCTTGATCGAGGCGACGTCGGCGCGCGGCGTCGCGGCGAACAGCGTCCTGGTGTAGTTGTGCTTGGGGTCGGCGAAGACCTCCTCGCGCGAGCCGTATTCGACGGCTTCGCCGAAATACATCACCATCACGTCGTCGGCGATGTAGCGCACGACAGACAGATCGTGGCTGATGAAGACATAGGTCAGCTGGAATTCGTCCTGCAGGTCGGCGAGCAGGTTGAGCACCTGCGCCTGCACCGAAAGGTCGAGCGCGGAGACCGGTTCGTCAAGCACCAGCAGGCTCGGGTTCAGCATCAGCGCGCGGGCAATGGCGATGCGCTGGCGCTGGCCGCCCGAGAACATGTGAGGGTAGCGATTGTAGTGCTCGGTGCCGAGGCCGACCTTCTTCAGCATCCTCATGGCAAGGTCGCGCCGCTCTTCGGCCGGCTTGTCGGTGTTGATGAGCAGCGGCTCGCCCAGCACGTCGCCGATCTTCTGGCGCGGATTGAGCGATCCGTAAGGGTTCTGGAAGACGATCTGCACCTTGCGGCGCATCTCCCTGGTCAGGCCGTTCCTTGCGATGTCGACCTTGTTGCCGTCGATGAACAGCTCGCCCGACGTTGCCGGATCGATCAGCGTGATGATGCGCGCCAGCGTGGACTTGCCGCAGCCCGATTCACCGACGATGGCCAGCGTCTTGCCCTTGTCGACGCTGAACGAAACGCCCTTGACCGCATGCACGGTGCGCGCGCCGCGAAACAGGCCGCCGCCGACGTGATAGTCGCGCACGATGTCCTTGCCTTCGACGACCTTGATGCCCATCAGACGCTCCCGGCAGCCGGTTCGAACAGCATGTCCGAGACGGTCGGCAGCCGGTCGCCGACGGCATTATCCGGCAGCGCCGACAAAAGTGCGCGGGTGTAATTGCTCTTCGGCGATTCAAACAGCGACAGCACGTCGGCCTCTTCCATCTTGCGGCCCTTGTACTGGACGATGACGCGGTCGGCGGTCTCGGCCACGACGCCCATATTGTGGGTGATCATGATCAGGCCCATGCCGTATTTGACCTGTAGCGACACCAGCAGGTCGAGGATCTGCTTCTGGATGGTGACGTCGAGCGCGGTGGTCGGCTCGTCGGCGATCAGAAGCTTGGGATTGCAGGCAATGGCGATGGCGATCATGACGCGCTGGCACTGGCCGCCCGACATCTGGTGCGGGAACGAGTTCAGCCGTTCGGCCGGCTCGGCAATGCCGACCTGCGTCAGCAATTCGATGGCGCGCTCGCGACGCTGGGCCTTGTCCATGCCCATATGGAAGCGCAGCACCTCCTCGATCTGAAAGCCGACGGTGAAGCACGGATTGAGACTGGCCATCGGCTCCTGGAAGATCATCGACATGTCCTTGCCGACGATCTTGCGCCGGTCGGCCGGGCTCATCTTCAGGAGATCGCGGCCGTTGAAGCTCATCTCGTCGGCAGTGACCGTCGCCGTCCACGGCAACAGCCCCATCACAGCCAACATCGACACCGACTTGCCGGAGCCGGATTCGCCGACGATGGCCAGCACTTCACGTTCGTTCACATGGAGCGAGACGCCATCGACCGCGCGGAACGGCCCGGAGGCGGTCTGGAACTCGACGACGAGATTGCGGATGTCGAGCAGCGCCATCACGACCTCCTCAGCTTCGGATCGAGCGCATCGCGCAGACCGTCGCCGATCAGATTGATGGCAAGCACGGTGATGAGGATAGCCAGACCGGGGAAAGTCACCACCCACCAGGCGCGCAGGATGAATTCACGCGCCGAGGCGAGCATGGTGCCCCATTCCGGCGTCGGCGGCTGGGCGCCAAGGCCGAGAAAGCCGAGAGCGGCCGCCTCCAGGATGGCGTTGGAGAAGGACAGCGTGCCCTGGACGATCAGCGGCGCCAGGCAGTTGGGCAGGATGGTGCGCAGCATAAGCCTTATATGGCCGGCGCCGGCGACCTTGGCGGCGACCACATATTCGCGGCTCTTTTCGGCCATGACGGCAGCGCGCACCAGACGGGCAAAGTGGGGTTGCAGGACAAGCGCGATGGCCAGCATGGCGTTGAACAGGCCGGGGCCGAGGATGGTGACCAGAACCAGCGCCAAGAGCAGCGACGGGAAGGACAGGATCAGATCCATGACCCGCATGATCGCCACGTCGACCCAGCCCCGGAAATAGCCGGCCAAAAGGCCGAGCGTGATGCCGCCGACAAGCGCCAGCGTGACCACGACGGCGCCGATGAGCAGCGAGAAACGCGCGCCATAGAGCAGGCGCGAGAGCATGTCGCGGCCGACCGCGTCGGTGCCAAGCAGATATTCCATGCTGCCGCCTGCCTGCCAGGCCGGCGGACGCAGGAAAGCTGTCTTGTCCTGGATGTCGGGCGCATAGGGTGCCAGCAGCGGTGCAAAGAGCGCGGCCAGCACCAAAAGGATGAAGACGAACAGGCCGATGACGGCGCCGCGGTTTACCGAGAAATAGTGCCAGAAGGTCCTGAAGCCGGTCAGACGGTCAGGGTTGCCGGCGGCCATCGGGGCGATTTCGGTCGACTGGCTCATCACGCCGCCCTGATGCGCGGGTTGATGACGGCATAAAGCACGTCGACGATCAGGTTCACCGCCATGACGATAAGGGCGATCAGCAGCAAGCCTGACTGCACGACGACATAGTCGCGCTTGGATATGGATTCGACCATCCACTTGCCGATGCCCGGCCAGGCGAAGATGGTTTCTGTGAGAATGGCGCCGGCGAGCAGGGTACTGACCTGCAGGCCGATGGTGGTGACCACCGGGATCAGCGCATTGCGTAGCGCATGCACGCCGATGACGCGGGACGACGACAGGCCCTTGGCGCGGGCGGTCCGCACATAGTCTTCGCCCAGCACTTCGAGCATGGCCGAGCGCGTCTGGCGCGCGATCACCGCCAGCGGGATGGTGCCGAGCACAATTGTCGGCAGCACCAGGTGACTCAATGCCGAGCGGAAAGCATCCCACTTGCCGTAGAGCAGGCTGTCGAGGGTCAGGAAGCCGGTGATCGGCTTGATAAAGAACTGAAGGCCGATGCGGCCTGAAACCGGGGTCCAGCCGAGATAGCCGGAGAAAAAGATGATCAGCAGCAGGCCCCACCAGAAGATCGGCATGGAATAGCCGACGAGGGCGGTGCCCATAAGCCCCTGGTCGAACCAGGAGCCGCGTTTGACCGCAGCAATGATGCCGGCCGGTATGGCCAGCACCATGGCGAAGATCATGGCGAAGACGGAGAGCTCGATGGTTGCCGGGAACAGCGTCATGAAATCTTCGATGACCGGCCGCTTGGACGAAATCGACACGCCGAAATTACCGGTCGCGGCATCGCGGACATAATGCGCGTATTGCTGCCAGATCGGCAAATTGTAGCCGAACTGTTCCTTCAGTTCCGCGTAACGCTCGGGCGACACGCCATGCTCGCCGGCCATGGCAAGAATGGGATCGCCGGGCAGCAGCCTGACGAAAGCGAAGGCGCAGATGGTGATGCCGATCAGCGTCGGCAGCACCAAGACGATTTTGTTTAGGAGATATCGGAGCATCTTGAAAAGCGGGCGGCGCCTGATTGCGCGCCGCCCGCCTAACAGTTCTATTCGGCCTTGTCGACGCCGTCGAAGCGATGAATGCCGAGCGGATCCATCATGAAGCCGCTGACATTCTTGCGCACGACTGCGTAGACTTGGCTGTGTGCCATGAGGAAGGCCGGAGCCTGCTTCTGGAAGACAACCTGCGCCTCTTCATAGAGCTTGGTGCGTTCGGCCTGGTCGCTGGTCTTCTTGGCCTTCTGGATCAGATCCTCGAAGTCCTTGTCGCACCAGCTGGAGTAGTTCGACACGCCGATGGCCGAGCAGGCGAACAGCGTGGCGAAGAAATTGTCCGGATCGCCATTGTCACCGGTCCAGCCGATCTGGAAGGCGCCCGGGCGTTCCTTCTTCTTGCCTTCTTCGCGGTACTTCGTCCACTCGTAGCTGACGATCTCCGCCTTGACGCCGACCTTGGCCCAGTCAGCCTGGATCAGTTCGGCGGCGCGCTGGAAATTCGGGTTGTAGGGACGGACGCGGTCGGAGGCCCAAAGCTGGATCTCCTTCAATCCGGCATCGGCCAGCACCTTCTTGGCGGCTTCCGGATCATAGGCGTCGGACTTCACGTCCTTGTTCCATGACCACATGGTCGGCGGGATCAGGTTTACGGCCGGCGTGGCGCCGGCGTCCTGGAACAGCGACTTGATGAGCGATTCCCGATCGATCGCCTGGTTGAGCGCATGGCGCACTTCAGGCTTGTCGAGCGGCGGGATGGTGGTGTTGTAGCTCATATAGCCGATGTTGAGGCCAGCCTGATCCATCAGGGTCACGTCGGCGTTGGCCTTGATCGTGCCGATGTCGGCAGGATTCGGATAGGGCGCGATATCGCATTCGCCGGCGAGCACCTTCTGGATGCGGGCGGTGGCGTCAGGCGTGATCGCGAAGACGAGATCGTCGATCTTTTCCTTGCCCTTGAAGTAGTCCGGGTTGGCCGCATAGCGGATGACCGAATCCAGCTGGTAGTCGACGAACTGGAACGGACCTGTACCGACCGGCTTGGTCGAGAAGTCGGCCATCTTGCCGTCTTTTTCCAGCTGGTCGGCATATTCCTTCGACACGATCGAGGCGAAGTCCATGCCGAGATTGGCCAGCATCGGCGCGTTCGGCTCGGTCAGCGTCAGCTTCACGGTCAGGTCATCGACCTTTTCCCACTTGGCGACGTATTTCGGCATGTCCATGCCGGTGTAGTAGTCCCAGGTCAGGTTCGGCAGGTACTTCTCGCCGTTCCAGGGGTTTTCCTTGTTGAACTGGCGATCGAACGAAAAGACGACGTCGTCGGCATTGAAATCACGCGTCGGCTTGAAGAAATCCGTCGTCTGGAACTTCACGCCCGGATGCAGGTGGAAAGTATAGACCAGGCCGTCGTCCGAAATCTCCCATTTGTCGGCGAGACCGGGCACAACTTCGGTGCCGCCATGCTTGAACTCGACCAGGCGCGAATAGACGGTGCGCGACGAGGCGTCGAAGTCGTTGCCGCCCGTCGTGGTACCCGGGTCGAAGTTGGCCGGCGAGGCCTCCGAGCAATAGACCAGCGTCTTGGCATTGGCCACACCGCCGAGGACGCTTGCAGCCAGCAACGCGGCTGCAAAAGTCAGTTTCTTTTTCATTGAGCACTCCCTGATGTTCTTCCAAGCCCCTCTATAGGCTCGCGAAGCGCGCATATAAGCACCGTTTTTCCGGCTTTGGAACACCCTGTTTGCCTACCCCACCGTAAGCAGAAAATATTTCTCGGTCTTTGACGAACTGCAGAAACAAATAGCAAAATCTGCTAATCACGGGATTGTTAACGACCGCATTTTTTCATTGATTGCAGCAACCGTAAGCCAAAAATCCACAAGCCTGGGTTTCGCCACCGAGATGACAGGACGGCATTGCCTGAGCTGGCATCGCGGGAAGGATTTCGGCGGCAAATCTTTGCCGTCCTGCCGCTGGGGCAAGACTTGCACGGCCGCCGATAGTCGCAATAGATAGATGACACGCTGGATTTTCCGGGAATCCGCGACATCGCTGCAGCGGAGGACGCCTCACCACATCGAGGCGGCGCAGCAGGAGCAGGCAACAGAACGACCGAGGGAGGCTAGAGGTGGCGAAAGCAACAAAGACAACGGCCCCGGCGAAAGCAAAAGCGGCGAAAGCTTCAAAACCGGCCGCCGCTGCCGCCAAGTCGAAAGCGCCACCGGCCAAAGCCACTCCCGCTGTCAAGCCAACGGCAACCTCGACGCCGGCGAAGGCAAGCGCCAAGCCGGCAGCGAAACCTGTGGTCAAGCGCGCGGCGAAGACAGCACCCGCTGCAAAGCCCGCCCAGCCGCCAGCCGCCAAGACAGCCGCGGCGAAGCCCGCCTCGAAGCCGTCGCCGGGCGCGGCCAAAAAACTGCCGAATACGCTGACGGCGCTTGCCGCGGGCTTGCCGGAAAAGCCATGGCTAAAAAGCTATTCGAAAGTAGTGCCGGCGGAGATCGGCGCCCTGCCCTACAGTTCGATCGGCGACTTCCTCGTCGGCGCCTGTAAGCAGTTTTCCGGCCAGCCGGCATACGTCTGCATGGGCAAGTCGATCTCCTATGCCGAACTCGAGCGGCAATCGGCCGCCTTCGGCGCTTATCTGCAATCGAAGGGCCTGCAGAAAGGCGCACGCGTGGCGCTGATGATGCCGAATGTGCTGCAATATCCGGTGGCGATGATGGCCGTGCTTCGCGCCGGCTATGTCGTGGTGAACATCAATCCGCTCTACACGCCGCGCGAGCTCGAACATCAGCTCAAGGATTCCGGCGCGCAGGCGATCGTCATTCTGGAGAATTTCGCCAGCACCCTGGACGCGGTGATTGCCAGGACGGCGGTCAAGCATGTGGTGGTCGCGGCGATGGGCGACATGCTCGGCGCCCTCAAGGGCACGATCGTCAACCTCGTCGTGCGCCGGGTGAAGAAGATGGTGCCGGCCTGGTCGCTGCCCGGCCATGTCAAGTTCAATGCGGCGGTGAAAGCCGGCGCCGGCATCGCCTTCAAGCCGGCCAAGATGGAGGCCGGCGACATCGCCTTCCTGCAATATACCGGCGGAACCACGGGGATTTCCAAAGGTGCTGTGCTGCTGCACTCCAATGTGCTGTCCAATGTCGCGCAGAACACGCTGTGGCTGCAGGACGCCTATGCGATCAAGCCGAAACCGGCGCATCTCAACTTCATCTGCGCGCTGCCGCTCTACCATATCTTCGCGCTGACGGTGAACGCGCTGATGGGCATGCAGCAGGGCGCCCAGAACGTGCTCGTTCCCAACCCGCGCGACATTCCCGGCTTCGTCAAGGAGCTGCAGAAATACCCGATGCACATTTTCCCCGGCCTCAACACGCTGTTCAACGCGCTGCTTAACAACGAGGATTTCCGCAAGCTCGACTTCAAGCCGCTGATCATGACGCTGGGTGGTGGCATGGCGGTACAGAAGGGGGTTGCCGAGCGCTGGAAGGCGCTGACCGGCAATTCGATCACCGAGGGCTACGGGCTGTCGGAGACCTCGCCGGTGGCCACCGCCAACAAGTTCAGCGACAGCAATTTCACCGGCACGATCGGCCTGCCGCTGCCGTCGACCGAGATCGTCATCCGCGACGATGACGGCAACAACCTGCCGCTGGGCGAAGTCGGCGAGATCTGCATCCGCGGACCGCAAGTGATGGCCGGTTACTGGAACCGGCCGGACGAGACCGCCAAGGTGATGACCAAGGACGGGTTTTTCAAATCCGGCGACATGGGCTTCATGGACGAGCGCGGCTACACCAAGATCGTCGACCGCAAGAAGGACATGATCCTGGTCTCCGGCTTCAACGTCTATCCGAACGAACTCGAGGAAGTCGTCGCCCAGCATCCGGGCGTGCTCGAAGTGGCGGCGATCGGCGTGCCGGACGAGCATTCGGGCGAGGTGCCGAAGCTGTTCATCGTCAAGAAAGATCCGGCGCTGACCGTCGAGGCACTGACCGCCTATTGCCGCGAGAACCTGACCGGCTACAAACGGCCGAAATACATCGAGTTCCGAACCGAACTGCCGAAGACGCCGGTGGGCAAGATTTTGCGCCGGGCGCTGCGGGAATAGATTTGAACGACGAGCCTAGTCGCGGCGAAAGTGTAGACGACAATCCGCGTCCCGACGCGGCGACGTTCATCAAGGCGAACATGCGCCTTGCGCCTGTTCCAGCACTTCCTGAAATCCAACTCTACACGGCTCATCCCGGCAGCGGCCTGAGGCGGCTTGTCGACCCGCACCAAGGCGCGGACGACGATGCGGTTGAGCCAGTCGACGACGCGCCTCAGCCACCGCCGCCCTACTGGGCCTATCCATGGGCCGGCGGGGCGGTGCTTGCGCGCTATATACTCGACCATCCGCAAAGCGTAGCCGGCCGACGCGTGCTCGATCTCGGCGCCGGCTCCGGCCTCGTCGGCATCGCCGCCGCCAAGGCCGGCGCCAGCGCGGTGATCGCGGCCGAGATCGATCGCAACGGCGTCGCCGCGATCGGCATCAATGCCGCGGCCAACGGCGTCGAGATCACCATTGTCGACAAGGACATCACCACAGGCCCGCCGCCGGCCGTCGACCTCGTGCTTGCCGGCGACGTGTTCTACGGCCGCGAGGTTGCGATACGGGTTATTCCGTTCCTCGACCGCTGCCTGGCAGCCGGCATCGAGGTGCTGGTCGGCGATCCCCGCCGCGCCGATCTGCCGCTGTCGCGGCTACGATTGCTCGCCGAATATCAGGTGCCGGATTTCGGCGACGCAAAGGGTGATGTGACCAAGCCGAGCGGTGTGTTTTGGTTCGAGCCGGAAGATTGCTAGCGCGACGCGGCAAAGCCCAGTCGCTCTGAATGGCCGGATTCTACTCATTGTGGACAAACCTCAAGGGGCAGAAAATAGATTGGATTAGCCGTTGATAGGAGAAGTCGAATGGCGTGGATTAAAGTTGTTCAACGTATCGGCTTCATAGGGTTTGCCCAAAGTGCGAAAATCGCGGCTTCGAGCTTCAGCCTGGCGAAGACATCGATAACGCAAGCGCCAAGATCAGGTGCGGCAAATGCGGGTACGTTTGCTCTGCTGATGAGTAGCCCACTGTGTCCGAAAACAAACCAGAAGCTCCATAGTTTCATGGCTGCTTCCCTCAACTCGGCCATTGGCGGGGAAATCCCGAGCCGAATTGAGTTTGCCCCAGGCCCCCGTCAGACCGTCTCCTTGACCCGCGCCGAGAGAAAGTCTGGCAAATCGGCGACCGAATCCAAAACGACATCGGCGATCGCCGACAGCGATTCACGCGTGCCGGTGCCGGAGAGCACGCCGACCGCCAGGCCGCAGCCGCCGGCACGCGCCATCTCCAGGTCGTGGCGGTTGTCGCCGACCATGGCGATCTCTGACGGCCTCAGCCCGGTCAGGTCGCAAAAGGCGACGATCGTGTCCGGCGCCGGTTTCGGATTGGCGACCGCGTCATAGCCATAGGCGGCGGTGAACAGCTGGGCGACGCCGAGAGTGACCATGGTCTTTTCGGCACCGGCAGTCGAATCGTTGGTGGCGACGCCGAGCCGGTAGGCACGCTTGTGCAGAGCCGTCAGCGCCGCGACGACGCCGGGCAAGGCCACCGCCATCGACGAGCCTTGCACCGAGGTGATCTCGTTGAAGCGGGCGACGGCCAGCATCTGGTCCTCGTCGGACAGGCGCGGGAACCACAGTTCGACGACATCCATGTTGGTGCCGGAGGCGAAGATGGAATCCGGCTTGAAGCGCTTGCCTACGAAATCGAAGCCCGCCGCCGAAAGCAGCCTGTCGGCCTTCCAGCGATCGCCCTCGGCGGCGTCCATGGCCATGAAATCGGCAATGCTGAGCCAGGTCGCGTTGAAATCGACAAGCGTGCCGTCCTTGTCGAACAAGATGCCCTTGATGTCGGCCGGATTTTTCATTGAGCCCCCCGCAGTTGCTGGATGCGCGCCACCAGCCCGGCGGTCGATGCGTCGCGCTTGTCGGCGCTCTCCTTGCCTTCCACGACTGGCAACAGGCCGGTCGCCAGCTCCTTGCCGAGCTCGACGCCCCATTGGTCGAAGGAATTGATGTTGAACAGAGTGCCTTCGACGAAGACGCGGTGCTCGTAAAGCGCGATCAGCCGGCCGAAGGTGCGCGGGTCGAGCTTGCGGTAGAGGATCGTCACCGAGGGGCGGTTGCCGGAGAAGACGCGGTGCGGGGCTATTCTGTCGACATCTGCCGGCTTCATGCCCTTGGCCAGCATCTGCGCGCGAGCCTCGTCCAGCGTGCGGCCCTTCATCAACGCTTCCGATTGGGCCAGGCAATTGGCAAGCAGTAGATCGTGCTGGTGCTTCAGATCCGGCTCATGGCCGACGGCAGCGGCAAGGAACTCGACCGGGATGAAATCGGTGCCCTGGTGCAGCAGCTGGAAGAAGGCGTGCTGGCCATTGGTGCCGGGCTCGCCCCAGACCAGCGGTCCGGTCGGCGTCGTCACCGGCGTGCCGTCGAGGGTGACGCCCTTGCCGTTCGATTCCATGTCGAGCTGCTGCAGATAGGCCGGCAGCCTGGAAAGGCGCTGGTCATAAGGGATGACCGCACGCGCCGGATAACCGCAGATCACGCGATGCCACCAGCCGACCAGCCCCAGCAGCGCCGGCAGGTTCTTCTGCAGGGGTGCGGTGCGGAAGTGCTCGTCCATCTCATGCGCGCCATCGAGGAAGGCGCGGAAGTTGCGCGGGCCAATGGCAATCATCACCGGCAGGCCGATGGCGCCCCACAGCGAATAGCGGCCGCCGACCCAGTCCCAGAAGCCGAACACGCGATCCGCTTCGATGCCGAACTTGGAAACCAGGTCGAGCGCGGTCGAAACGGCGGCGAAATGCTTGCCGACTGCTTCCTTGCCGAGCGCCTTCTGCACCCATTTGCGTGCGGTCTCGGCGTTGGTCATCGTCTCGACCGTGGTGAAGGTCTTGGAGGCGATGATGAACAGGGTGGTTTCGGCCGACAGGCCCTTCAGCGTGTCGTGGATATGGGCGCCGTCGATGTTGGAGACGTAGTGCGCGCGCGGGCCGTCGTGATAGGGCGCCAGCGCCAGCGTCGCCATGGCCGGGCCGAGATCGGAGCCGCCAATGCCGATGTTGACGATGTCGGTGATTTTCTTGCCGGTGGCGCCGGCGGCCTTGCCGGAGCGAATGGCATCGGCGAAAGCGCCCATGGCGTCGAGCACGGACAGCACATCCGCCTTGACGTCCTGGCCGTCGACGGTGACGGCCTTGCCCGAGAGGTTGCGCAGCGCCGTGTGCAGCACGGCGCGGTCCTCGGTGATGTTGATCTTCATGCCGGAAAACATTGCGGCACGGCGCCCTTCGAGATCGGCGGCGGCGGCGAGCTTCTCGAGCAGTTCCATCGTGCCCTGGTCGACCGCGCATTTCGACCAGTCGAGAAAAAGGTCTCCATCGCTGGCCGAAAATGTCTCGAAGCGCTTGGGGTCCGCGGCAAAAGCCTCGCGCATCGTGCCCGATGCAGCCGAGCGCGCAGCACGCAAGGCGACAAGCTGTTTGTCGAAGGAGGAATGATCCACTGCCGGCTCCTGATCGTTTTTCACGACATCTTATCAGACCGGATGTTTCCGGCGCGTGTCGTCGCGCTGATCTTATTGAGCCGAATTCCCCATGTTTCAATGCGTGGGGATGACGCAGTGCAGCATAGTGCGATCTGATGGAGCTACGACGCTGCGCGTCGCGCTGGATGATTTGATGGGAGTAGCGACGACGCTACGCGTCGCACTGGGGATAATGAGGCGCGACGACGCTGCGCGTCGCGCGGGCGTCCGCGCTGCGGGATGACGCAAGCGTCACCCGGGGATGCGACGACGCTGCGCGTCGCGCATAGATCACTGGCATAAATCCCAGCGATCAGAAAAATTGATTGGCGCAACCCCTTGTGCCACGGGTACCTTCCGCTGGTCCAGCCGAGCAAAAAAGACTGGCCATCGAGGAAACACCTTCCATGCCACAGCGTAACGACACGGCCATATGGTCCGGCCTGTTCCGGATTTCGGCGGAATCGGGCCAGACCCTGCAGGCGCAGATCCGTCAGGCGATCGTCGCCGCCATTCTCGACCGGCAGATCGCCGCTTCGATGCCGCTTCCGTCCTGCCGCATCCTGGCTGAGAAACTCGGCGTCGCGCGCGGCACTGTGGTGCTGGCATTCCAGCAATTGGTCGACCAAGGTTTCCTGGTCGCGCGCGAACGGCGCGGCCATTTCGTCAATCCGGATGTGCTGGCCACCCCCGCCAAGCCGCACCAGAAGGCGCCGGACCAGCAGAACGAGATCGACTGGAAGGCACGCCGGCAGATCGCCGCCAGCGACATGCCGCCGCCGGCCAAGCACGATAACTGGATCAAGTCGTCCTACCCCTTCGTCTACGGCCAGTTCGACCCGGCGCTGTTCCCGACCGCCGAATGGCGTGAGTGCAACCGCATGGCGCTGGCCGTGCTCGAAATCCGCAACTGGGCCTCCGACATGGTCGATCGCGACGATCCGCTCTTGATCGAGCAAATCCAGGCGCGGCTGTTGCCGCGGCGCGGCATCTTCGCCAATCCGGACGAGATCATCGTCACGCTGGGCGCCCAGAACGCGCTCTATATGCTGGCGACACTGCTGATGACAAAGGGCTCCAAGGTCGCGATGGAAGACCCGGGATACCCCGACGCGCGCTCGATCTTCCGCCTGGCAGGCGCCGAAATCCAGCCGGTTCCGGTCGATCAGTCCGGCATCGTCACCTCGTCCATCCCCAACGATTCCGGCTTTGTCTTCGTCACCCCCAGCCACCATTGCCCGACCATGGTGCCGCTGTCGGCAGAGCGGCGGCAGGACCTTCTGGCGCGCGCCAACCGCCACAACCAGATCATCATCGAGGACGGCTATGACAGCCAGCTTCTCGACGAGGCGCCGCAGCAGGCGCTGAAGAGCCTCGATCGCTCGGGTCGCGTCGTCTATGTCGGCTCGATGTCGAAGACGCTGGCTCCGGGCCTGCGGCTTGGCTACATCGTCGCTTCGGCTGGACTAATCTCCGAGCTTAGGGCGCTGCGTCGCTTCATGCTCAGGCACCCGCCAGCCAACAACCAGCGCGCGGTCGCGCTGTTCCTGTCGCTCGGCCATCACGAAGCCCTGGTGCGGCGGCTGTCGTCGGCCTTCGACGAGCGGCGCAAGCGTCTGGTCCATGCGATTTCCGCATTCCTGCCGGAATGGCGCTCGACCGATTCGGCCGGCGGCACATCGCTCTGGCTGGAAGGCCCGCGTGGCACCGATTCACGTGGACTGGCCGAGGCCGCGGCCTCGCGCAGCGTCATCATCGAGCCAGGCGATCGCTTCTTCGATCGCACCGAAAAGCCGTCGCGTTTCATGCGCTTGGGCATTTCCTCGATCGCACTGCAGCACATCGAGCCGGGTATTCGCGAGCTCGCGACCGCAGCCGGACGCAGGCCCGCTGCAGCCTGATTTGCCTGTGCCGGGGCTTTGAACAGCCCGGCCCTTGGCATGATCACCAACATTCTGCATTAGCTCTCTGGCATACTCGGCTGCGTTGACTGGCCCATAGGCTGGGCCAATGGCAACGGCATAGTCGGCTGACAGAGGGACGAAGCAGGCCGACGGTGGACCGATCACCGCGTCGTGTTTCGCAAGCTAAAGGTGGAGTGCCCCCCATGTCAGTGGCTGTTGAGAAGCAGGATGCGGCTCCTAAAGATACATCAGCCGACCAGCGTTCGCGCCGATCCGGCGGGCGCGAAGCGCGCCGCGCCATGCGCGCCGCACCGCTTGCCGACGATATCCGGCCGGTGCGCGCCGGCCTCGAAGGCGGCAGCTACGGGCCGCTCAACCAGAACGACCAGGAGCGCATCCATGAAGCGGTGCTGACGCTGCTGGAGACCGTCGGCTTCGCCAATGCCATTCCCTCCTGCATCGAGGCTCTGACCGGGGTCGGCGCCGTCTATGGCGATGACGGCCGCATCCGTTTCCCACGTGGGCTTGTGATGGACACGATCAAGAAAGCGGCGAGGAATTTTATGCTGCACGGCCAGGACCCCAGGCATGACATGCTTATCCAGGGCAAGCGCGTGCATTACGGCACGGCGGGTGCGGCGGTGCATCTGGTCGATGTCGAAAAGCGCGAATACCGAGAGTCGCTGGTGCAGGACATTTACGACGCCGCTCGCCTCGTCGAAGGGCTCGACAACATCCATTTCTTCCAGCGGCCGATGGTGCCGCGCGACATTCCCGATCCGCTCGAAATGGACTTCAACACGCTCTACGCCTGCGTGATGGGCACGTCGAAGCATGTCGGCACCTCGTTCACGGTGCGCGAGAACGTGCAGCCGGCGCTGGAAATGCTTTATGCGATCGCCGGCGGCGAGGAGAACTTTCGCGCCCGGCCGTTCGTGTCGAACTCCAATTGCTTCGTCGTGCCGCCGATGAAGTTTGCCGAGGACGCCTGCGGCGTGCTCGAAGCCTGTGTCGAAGGCGGCATCCCGATCCTGCTGCTATCGGCCGGCCAGGCCGGCGCCACCGCTCCCGCGGCGATTGCCGGCGCTGTGGTGCAAGCGGTGGCGGAAGTGCTGGTCGGTCTCATCTATGTCAACGCCATCAAGCCGGGGCATCCGGCGATCTTCGGCACCTGGCCGTTCGTCTCCGACCTCAGGACCGGCGCCATGTCGGGCGGTTCGGCCGAGCAGGCCGTGCTGACTTCGGCCTGCGCGCAGATGGCGCAGTTCTACGATCTGCCGGGCGGTTCGGCCGCCGGCATGACGGATTCGAAACTGCCCGACATCCAGTCCGGCTATGAAAAGGGGATCACCGACGTGATGGCCGGTCTTGCCGGCCTCAATCTGGTCTATGAATCGGCAGGTATGCATGCCTCGCTGCTCGGCTTTTGCCTGGAGAGCCTGATCATAGACAATGACATGCTGGGCCACTGCCTGCGCTGCGTGCGCGGCATCGAAGTGACCGACGAAGCGCTGTCGATCGACACCATCACCGAAGTCTGCATGAATGGCCCAGGCCACTATCTCGGCAACGAGCAGACGCTGCGCCTGATGCAGACCGAGTATTTTTATCCGGCCGTCGGCGACCGCTTTTCGCCCAAGGAATGGAACGAGAAGGGCCGGCCCGACATCTTGCAGCGGGCGATCATCGAAAAGAAGCGCGTGCTTGCCGAGCGGTTCCCGCGCCATGTGCCGAAGCTGCTCGACGACAAATTGCGCGCCCGCTTCGGCGAGATGATCAAGCTGCCACGCAGCGGCATGGGCGGGTAAGCTTCACCTTACGTATGTCAATCCGCACTTAACCCAAAGCGCTCGACGACTTCGGCGCTGATCAGCTTGCCATGCAGCGCCATCAACACGATCTGGGCATCCAGGCTGTCGCCGGTTTCAAGCGCAGCCTCGATGCGGCGCTCAGCGTCCAGCCGCCGCTCCGGCCCATTGGCCTGCTCGAAGGTTTGTGGGCCTGCGATGCAATAGCCAAACAGCTGCGCCACGGACCGGTAGGCGTCCGGCGGCGGCTCGTCCGGCCAATAATCCTTCATCAAATTGACGATGGTGAGCTTTACCCCCTCAGGGACAAGCGCCGGATGCAGATCGGCGCCGCGCAGCGCGGTGTCGAGTTCCCGCAAATCGCCGGAGCGACCGAACATGCCGAGGAAACCGATTGAAGAGCGCCGTTTAGTCACGTTGATACTTTCCGTCCGATAGCCGACCACTCATATGGGAATGTAGGATCGTTTTTCATCGCCCTTGCGGAGTCTCAGGCAAGCCAGGCGTCGAGCCCGAATTCCCGCTGCAACAGGTCTTCCGCACTTTCCAGCGCGCCCTCGATCCAGCCGTGATTGTTGGACCACGCTTCGCCACAGACATGAATGCCCGGAGCAAGCGTATGGCTCGCCAGTTTTATACCGGAGATATCTATGCCACGGTCCCAGACATGCGACGCGCCGCCATAGGCCGGCGCACCCCAATCCTGCGCAAACCCGCCGATGGGTTTCGAGATGGCGCCGTGTTTGCCATGGACTTCGACCATCTGGCCGTGAAAGGCCTCCAGCGCGGAATGTCCCTCGGCCAAAACCGCAAAACCGTGGCGCCGAGCGAGCTCAGGCAGCAGTGAGCGCCAGAATACCATGTGCCTGCCATCGCAATAGGCCATGGCGACGCTCCGCCGAATCGTCGCGTCGCGCGCGTCCGCTTTTGTGAACTGCCATATCTGGCGAGCCGGCAGATCGGTCACGCTGTGGCCGGCCGCGATGCCGTTTCGAGCCCACCATGGGCTGGCATAGCAGGCGGCCAGCGTGAGCATCGGCCAGGGTTCCGGTGCCGGCAGATCGCTGGGCTGCTCGATGCCGGACTTTTCCAGCAGGGTCCGCAGGGGGCGGACCGGTAACGCCAGCACGACCTTGCGCGCCTCGACCGTCCCGCCCTGCCCCTCGACAGACAAGACCATCCCTTGCGCCGAGCGGGCGATGGCGGTCACGGTGTGATCGAGATGGACGGCGCCGCCGCTGACAGCGATCCGCCCGGCCATTCGCTCCGCAACCGGCTGGAACCCACCATCGGGGGAACAATAGGAGCGGCCGCCGCTCAGCTCGCCGAGCGCAAGCCTGAACGTCTCGGCGGCGTTGGGTCTGCGCAGGAGCAACGAATAGCCCACCGCGTCCTCGGCAAAAGCCATTTCCTCCGGGGTCAAGACCGTCGCCAGCACATCCCAAGTCGCCCAATCCGCCAGCTTGCGGCCGCGATAAACGAAGCCTGCGGCGCCGTTCCATTCGGCGCTGCCGAAGGCCTCCGAACCCGGCAGGATCAGTGCTGCCGCCTTTCGCAGCAGGCGGGACGGGCCTTTTTCCTGCAGCCGACGCGTCACGTCATAGGCAAACAGGCGGCGCGGCGCAAAGCGCGATATAGCGGCGTAGGGCAGGCTCCTACCGCGCAGATGGAGCCGGTTGGCGCCTGTGACGACGTCCATACCCGACAGCTTTACATCCAGCGTCGCCATGAGTTTTTTGAGCAGCCGATGTTGCGGCATCAGCATCATCGCGCCGAGATCGATGCCGAAGTTCGGCTCTCCGGGAAATGAGACCGTGGAGGCCCGACCGCCGACGCGACCGGCGGATTCGAAAACAGCGATCCTTGCGGGCTTTTCACTTTGGGACAAGCGCCACGCCAGGAAGAGACCGGCCATGCCCGCGCCGACAATAGCAATGTCGACCGGGGCAATGTCGATCGGGCTAGGCGCTTTGGGACAAGCGCCACGCCAGGAAGAGACCGGCCATGCCCGCGCCGACAATAGCAATGTCGACCGGGGCAATGTCGATCGGGCTAGGCGGCAAGGATACGCCCGTGGCGGAAAACCATCATCATGGACGACTCTCTGGACCCCTCTTGATTTCGTGTCAAAAAACCCGAAACTGACGAGGACTGCAATGTCATACTGACAGGTGGGATCAGTTGGCGTGCGAGCAGTGATCTAAAACGGGCAACGGGTCCTATGAAGAAACAGTATCACACACCAGTCATCCGCAAGGCAGGACGACTCTCCGGCATCACAGCCATCGCCGCTTCGTCCGGCCCGCCTCCACCCTGAGGCCGCCATCCAAACAAGCTTACGCCAAGGCTTTCATGCCGGCCCGATCAGGCCGGCATTTGCATATCAAGCGGGTGCTTAGTGGTTGTCCCTCGGCACGCCGCTGGTGTGCGCGACGTCCTGGTATTTCACCGCCGGCTTCAGCACCATGCCCTCCGAGAACTGGTCGACCATGGAGCGCTGGATTTCCTGCCATGGCGTTTGGTGCTTGGGATAGTGGTAGCCGCCATCGTCCTGCAGTTCGGCACGGCGGCGCGTGATTTCCTCGTCGGTGACGAGGATGTTGGCAGTGCCTTTGCGTAAGTCGATGCGCACACGGTCGCCGGTCTTGAGCAGCGCCAGGCCGCCGCCAATGGCGGCTTCCGGGGAAGCGTTGAGGATAGAGGGCGAGCCCGATGTGCCCGACTGGCGGCCATCGCCGATGCAGGCCAGCGCGTGAATGCCCTTCTTGATGAGATAAGCGGGCGGCTGCATGTTGACCACCTCGGCGCCACCGGGATAGCCGATCGGGCCGGCGCCGCGCATGAACAGGATGGTGTGCTCGTCGATGCCTTGCGCCGGATCGTCGATGCGGGCGTGGTAGTCCTCCGGCCCGTCAAAGACCATGGCGTTGCCTTCGAAGGCTTCCGGGTCGTTCGGGTTGGAGAGATAGCGCTCGCGGAATTCCGGCGAGATGCCGCTCATCTTCATGATTGCGGAATCGAACAGATTGCCGCTGAGATTGATGAAGCCGGCATTGGCCTTCAGCGGCTCGGCGACGGTGCGGATGACGTCGGTGTTCTCGTTGGCGACACCCTTGCAATTGTCACCGATAGTCTTGCCATTGACGGTCATCGCTTCGGGATAAGGCAGCAGCTTGGCCTTCATCAACTCGGCCACCACAGCCGGCACGCCGCCGGCATGGTGATAGTCCTCGCCGAGATATTCGCCCGATGGCTGCAGATTGACGATGAGCGGCACATGGAGGCCGACCGTCTGCCAGTCGTCATTGGTGAGTGGCACGCCGAGATGGCGGGCAATCGCGTTGAGGTGGATCGGCGCGTTGGTCGAGCCGCCTATCGCCGAATTGATGACAATGGCGTTCTCGAAGGCCTTGCGCGTCATGATGTCGGACGGCTTCAGATCCTCATCCACCATCTCGACGATGCGCTTGCCCGTCTCATAGGAGATCTGGCCGCGCTCGCGATAGGGCGCCGGGATGGCAGCCGAGCCCGGCAATTGCATGCCGAGCGCCTCGGCCAGCGAGTTCATCGTGGTGGCGGTGCCCATGGTGTTGCAATAGCCGGTCGACGGCGCCGATGAGGCGACGATGTCCATGAACTCGTCATAGTCGATCTCGCCGGCCGAGAGGCGCTGGCGCGACTCCCAGACGATGGTGCCCGATCCCGTGCGCTTGCCCTTGTGCCAGCCATTGAGCATCGGTCCGACCGAAAGTGCTATGGCCGGAATATTGACGGTGGCCGCCGCCATCAGCAGCGCCGGCGTGGTTTTGTCGCAGCCGATGGTCAGCACGACGCCGTCGAGCGGATAGCCGTAAAGCACTTCGACCAGGCCGAGATAGGCAAGGTTGCGGTCGAGTGCCGCGGTCGGGCGCTTGCCGGTCTCCTGGATCGGATGGCACGGGAATTCGAAGGGGATGCCGCCCATCGAGACGATGCCTTCGCGCACGCGCTTGGCGAGCTCGATATGGTGGCGGTTGCATGGCGACAGATCCGAGCCGGTCTGGGCGATGCCGATCAGCGGCTTGCCCGACATTAGCTCGGCCCGCGTCAGGCCGTAGTTCAGGTAGCGCTCGAGGTAAAGCGCGGTCATGCCTGGATTGTCGGGATTGTCGAACCACTCCTGCGAGCGAAACTTCTTCTTTCCGGTGGGGGCGCCTGCCATCATGGTCTCCGTATTTGTAAGACAAATCGATATGGCAACGCGCGGAAGCAGGCAAGAGGGCGCACCGTCGCAACCGGACTTTGGTGCGATAGACACAGACCAGACCGTGCGTTAGGCCTTCGAAGTCTGTCCGGGAGGTATCGATGGCTTTGGTGATCGAAGGCGAGGAACGCATTGCCGCCCCCCTGCAGAAAGTGTGGGAAGCGCTGAACGATCCGAAGGTTTTGCAGGCGACCATTCCCGGCTGCCAGAACCTGGAGATGAAATCGCCGACCGAAATGGCGGCGACGGTGGTCCTGAAGATCGGACCGATCAAGGCGACATTCAACGGCGAGGTGACGCTGAAGAACCTGAAGCCGCCGCACTCCTACACCATCCAGGGCGAGGGCAAGGGCGGTATTGCCGGCTTCGCCAAGGGTGGCGCCGACGTGACGCTGACGGCGGACGGGCCGGATGCGACGGTCCTCAAATACGCGGCCAAAGCCGAAGTCGGCGGCAAGATCGCCCAACTCGGCAGCCGGCTCATCGAATCGACTTCGAAGAAGCTGGCCGGGCAGTTTTTCTCAAGCTTTGGTGAGAAGGTGGGTTCCCCTCCCCCTTGAGGGGAGGGTGCCTCGCGAAGCGAGGCGGGTGGGGTCGCCTCAACTGCCTCAACCTGAGTTGAGCTGCCTCGACTTGTAAAGAAATAGCGTCGAGCGTGTCACCGCGGACCCCACCCGGCCCTTCGGGCCACCCTCCCCCTTGAGGGGAGGGATATCCGAGCTACTCGAACACGATGTTCGGCACCGCCGCTTCGGCCGCGCCGCGTTCTTCGTTGACCCGGTCCCAGACCTTCGAAGCAATGCCGCGATAGATCTTCGCCTCGGCGCTGTCTGGCTTCGACGCCACCACCGGAGCACCTTCATCAGAACTTTCGCGAATGCCCATTTCCAACGGCACTTCGCCGAGGAAGGTCACGCCGAGGCGCTCGGCCTCGCGCCGCGCCCCGCCATGGCCAAAGATGTCGTAGCGCTTGCCGGTATCGGGGGCGATGAAATAGCTCATGTTCTCGACGATGCCGAGCAGCGGCACGTCGACCTTCTTGAACATATTCAATCCTTTGCGGGCGTCGATCAGCGCCAGGTCCTGCGGCGTCGAGACGATGACCGCGCCGGCCAGCGGCACCTGCTGGGCCATGGTCAGCTGGGCGTCGCCGGTGCCGGGCGGCATGTCGACGACGAGCACGTCGAGGCGGCCCCATTCGACCTCACGCAGCATCTGCGTCAGCGCCGACATCACCATCGGACCGCGCCAGATCATCGGCGTCTCCTCGTCGACGAGGAAGCCCATCGACATCACCTTAAGGCCGTAATTCTCCATCGGTTTCAGGATCTTGCCGTCGACGGTCTGCGGCCGGCCATGGATGTTGAGCAGCCTGGGCATGGACGGGCCATAAATATCGGCATCGAGCACGCCGACACGCAAACCGTTGGCGGCGAGGCCAAGCGCGATGTTGACAGCGGTGGTCGACTTGCCGACGCCGCCCTTGCCGGACGCCACCGCGATGATCGCCTCGATTCCGGGCACGCCGCGCTTGCCCGAGCTTTGCGAGGCCGAGGCGTGCGGGGCTGGAGTGTGTGGAGTTGGGCGCGGCCCGCCTGGCGCAGCCGGCGGTGCGGGCCTGGGCGCGGGACGCGACGCAACCGGAGCCTCCATGCCGCCGCCCTTCTTCTCCGCCGTCAGCGCGACGACGGCGCCGGCGACACCAGGGATCGCCTTGACGACACGCTCGGCTGCGGCGCGCAGCGGCTCCATCTCCTGTGCGCGGGCGGCGGGAACGGTGATCGAGAAAAACACTTTCGAATCGGCGATGAAAATCTCCGAAACCATGCCGAGGTCGACGATGTTGCCGGTGAAGTCCGGCCCGTTGACCGTCTTCAGACGCTCGGTGACGATTTCCTTGGTGACGGACATGCATTATTCCCTAAGGCGTTTGGCTGCGGCTCAGATAGTGCAGATTGGCAGCGACTCCAAGCACCACGGTGTCCGCCTCACCTTGCCAGGCCAACCGCAAGGTAGGTGAGCGCCGAAATTGCAGCCGTGGCCGGCAAGGTGACGATCCAGGCGATGACGATGTTGCCGGCAATGCCCCAGCGCACGGCCGAGACGCGGCGGGCGGCGCCGACACCGATGATGGCCCCGGTGATCGTATGGGTGGTCGACACGGGGACGCCAAGCCAGGTGGCGGCAAACAGGGTGATGGCGCCGCCGGTCTCGGCGCAGAAGCCCTGCATCGGGTTCAACCGGGTGATCTTCGAGCCCATTGTGTGGACGATGCGCCAGCCGCCGAACAAAGTGCCGAGCGCCAGTGCTGTCTGACAGGTGAGGACGACCCACAGCGGCACGTAGAACGTCCCGCCGAGCATACCTTGCGAATAGAGCAGCACGGCGATGATGCCCATGGTTTTCTGGGCGTCGTTGCCGCCGTGCCCTAGCGAATAAAGCGAGGCCGAAAAGAACTGCATGACGCGGAAGGTGCTGTCGACGGCGAACGGTGTCTGGCGCACGAACAGCCAGGAAACGGCCAGGATCAGGACCAGCGCCAGAACAAACCCTGTCGCCGGCGACACGACGATTGCGGCGACCGTCTTGCCAAGCCCGGTCCAGACGATGGCGCCGGGCCCAGCCTTTGCAACGCCGGCGCCGACGAGCCCGCCGATCAGGGCATGCGAACTGCTGGACGGGATGCCGGCAATCCAGGTGACGATGTTCCAGACGATGGCGCCGACGAGCGCCGAGAAGATCACCGCCGGCGTGACGATGCTGACGTCGACGATACCTTTTCCCACGGTTTCAGCCACGTGAAGGCCGAAGAACATGAAGGCGATGAAATTGAAGAAAGCCGCCCACAGGACCGCATATTGCGGTCTCAGCACGCGGGTGGAGACGATGGTGGCGATGGAGTTCGCCGCATCGTGCAGGCCGTTGAGAAAATCGAAAAACAGCGCGACGGCGACAAGGCCGATCAGCACGGGAAAGGCGATGGTGGCTTCCATTGCCTAAACGTTCTCGATGACGATGCCGCTGATCTCGTTGGCGACGTCCTCAAAGCGGTCGACCACCTTCTCCAGCTGGCCGTAGATCTCCGAGCCGATCAGGTAGGCCATCGGATCGCTGCGGCCATGCCGCTTGAACAGGTCCTTCAATCCCTGCTCATGCAGATCGTCGGCGCGGCTTTCGACGCGCATCACCTCTTCGGCGATGGCGTTGAGGCGTACCGTGTGCGTGCCGACCTTGCTGAGCAGCGGGATCGCTTCGGCAACCAGCCTGGAGGCGGCAACGATGACGCCACCCATCTCCTGCATCAGCGGGTCGAATTCCTTCTTTTCGAACAGCTTCACCGTCTTGACGGTCTTGTGCATCATGTCGATGGCGTCATCCATCGACTGGATCAGGTCCTTGATGTCGCCGCGATCGAAGGGCGTGATGAAGGAACGCCGCACCGCCAGCAGCACTTCGGCCGTGATATGATCGGCCTCGTCCTCGAGATCGATGATCTTCTGGCACCAACGATCGATGTCCTTGCCCTGCAGGAGCTGCTCCAGCGCCTCGGCGCCGCCGACCACGGTGCGGGAATGCCGTTCAAAGAGGTCGAAGAAGCGATCTTCGCGCGGCAAAAGCTTGCGGAACCAGCCCAGCATGTCCGATCTCCTCGTATTCCATCCAACCACATAGCGCCGTGTTCGGCCGGGGGAAACAGCCAGCCGGCCCAAAGATGTGGATGCATGGCCAATTGCGGGTAGAGCTTGCGGCGAAAGGCAATTTCTCCGACCTTGCGCGCAACGAATGGACGGATGGTATGATCGACAAGCTCGAATTCTTCATCGCGCTGGCCAAGGAGGAGCATTTCGGCCGGGCGGCGGAAGCGTGCGGCGTCACGCAGCCGACCTTGTCGGCCGGGATCAAGCAGCTGGAGGGCCAGCTCGGCGTCATGCTGGTCAATCGCGGTTCGCGCTTTCAGGGGCTGACGCCGGAAGGCAAGCAGGTGCTGGTGTGGGCGCGTCGCATCGTCGGCGACTCCAGGACCATGCGCGAAGAGATGCGGGCGGCGCGACATGGCCTGTCCGGGCGTATCCGTATTGCCGCCATCCCAACCGCCCTCGCCATGGTGGCGCGGCTGACGACGCCATTTCGCGAGAAGCACCCGGGCGTCACCTTCTCTATCCTGTCGCGCACCTCGATCGAGGTGTTGTCGCTGCTCGGCAATTTCGACGTCGATGCCGGCATCACCTATCTCGACAACGAGCCTCTCGGACGGGTGACGAGCGTGCCGCTCTATGACGAGCGCTACCAGCTGATCACGGCGGTCGGAAATCCCTATTCGGATCGCGACAAAGTGACATGGGCCGAAATCAGCCAGCTGCCGCTCTGCTTGTTGACGCCGGACATGCAGAACCGCCGCATCATCGACCAGCATCTGGCCGAGGCCGGCGTGCAGGTGCGGCCGACACTGGAATCCAACTCGATGATCGTGCTGTTCTCCCACATACGGACAGGCAAATGGTCGTCGATCATGCCGCTCAACCTGGCGGAAACATTCGGTTTTTCCGAACCGATCCGGGCCATTCCGATCGTCGAACCGGATGCCAGCCACACTGTCGGGCTGGTCGCCGCGCCGCGCGAACCGCACACGCCGCTGGTGCAGGCGCTGCTGGACGAGGCGATGGCGCTGGCAGACGATTTCCGCGCCAATCGCTGAGCTAGTCATAACTGGTCAATCAGCGCGATAGAAATTTTCTATCGTGCAACGAAACCGCTTTATTGATTTCAGAGGTTTTCTCTGATTTCTTAAGCACTTAGCGATTAAGCGGCGTAGGCATGTCGTTGTTCCAAAACTGCTTCATGCTTTTGGACGATTATATGCATCGATCGCTACGATAGGGAGGGCGCTGCGTGACGATGCAGCCTGCAAGTACCGAGATACAGTCGCGCACGGCGGCGATCATCCAGGAGTTGAAGGGCCTCGAAGGCCCCTGCTGCCGATCCTGCACGAGATCCAGGAAGAATTTGGCCACGTGCCGCAGGACGCCGTGCCCGTCATCGCCGATGGGCTGAACCTGTCGAGGGCCGAAGTGCATGGCGTCGTGACCTTCTATCATGATTTCCGTGCCCGGCCGGCTGGCCGGCATGTGCTCAAGCTTTGCCAGGCGGAAGCCTGCCAGTCGATGGGTTCGGATGCGATCGCCGCAAAGGTCAAGCAGTTGCTCGGCATCGATTTCCATGAGACCACCCGCGACGGATCGGTTACGCTTGAGCCTGTCTATTGCCTCGGGCTGTGCGCCTGTTCACCGTCGGCGATGCTGGATGGTGAGGTGATCGGGCGGCTCGATGACGAGAAGATCGAAGAGATCGTCGCGGAGGTACGCTCATGATCCCGCGCATCTACATTCCAGGTGACTCCGGCGCGCTGGCGCTCGGCGCCGAAAAAGTCGCCAAGGCTGTTCGTGCGGAACTGGCCGAACGGGGTGTCGAGGCCAAGATCGTCCGCAACGGCTCGCGCGGCGCCTATTTCCTCGAACCGATGGTCGAGGTCGCGACCGAAAAGGGCCGCGTCGCTTACGGGCCGGTCAAGCCATCGGACGTCAAGAGCCTGTTCGACAGCGGCTTTCTCACCGGCGGGCATCACAAGCGCTGGCTGGGCGCGCCCGACAAAATCCCGTTCCTGGCCAAGCAGACGCGCCTGACCTTTGCGCGTTGCGGCATCAACGACCCGCTATCGCTCGATGCCTACAAGTCACTGGGCGGGCTCAAGGGCCTGCAGAACGCGGTGGCCATGGCGCCGCTCGACATCGTCAAACAGGTCACGGAATCGGGCTTGCGCGGCCGAGGCGGCGCCGGCTTCCCGACCGGCATCAAGTGGAAGACGGTGCTCGATACGACATCTGACCGCAAATACATCGTCTGCAATGCCGACGAGGGCGACAGCGCCACCTTTGCCGACCGCATGATTATGGAGGGCGACCCCTTCGTGCTCATCGAAGGCATGACGATTGCCGGCATCGCCACCGGCGCGACCAAGGGGTTCGTCTATATCCGCTCGGAATATCCGCATGCGGTGGCTGTCATGAACAAGGCTGTCGAGGTCGCCCGCAAGGCAGGCGTGCTCGGCGTCAGCGTGCTGGGTTCGCCCAACGCCTTCGACATGGAAATCCGCGTCGGCGCCGGCGCCTATGTCTGCGGCGAGGAAACTTCGCTGCTGAACAGCCTTGAAGGCAAGCGCGGCGTGGTGCGAGCCAAGCCACCGCTGCCGGCAATCCAGGGTCTGTTCGGCAAGCCGACGGTGATCAACAACGTCATCAGCCTGGCCTCCGTGCCCATCATCATGGACAAGGGTGCTGCCTTCTACAAGGATTTCGGCATGGGCCGCTCGCGCGGCACGATCCCGATACAGATCGCCGGCAACGTCAAGTTCGGCGGCCTGTTCGAGGCGGCGTTCGGCATGACGCTGGGCGAGATCGTCGACGATATCGGCGGCGGTACGGCCACTGGTCGCCCGGTGAAGGCGGTGCAGGTCGGCGGCCCGCTCGGCGCCTATTTCCCGCGCGGCCTGTTCGACACGCCGTTCGACTACGAAGAGTTCGCGAAGCGCGACGGACTGATCGGCCATGCCGGCATCACCGTGTTCGACGACACGGCCGACATGCTGAAGCAGGCGCGCTTTGCCATGGAGTTCTGCGCCATCGAAAGCTGCGGCAAGTGCACGCCCTGCCGCATCGGCTCGATACGCGGGGTGGAGACCATCGACCGGCTTGCCGCCGGCATCGAGCCGGAGAAGAACCTGGCACTGGTCACCGATCTCTGCAACACGATGAAGTTCGGATCGCTCTGCGCGCTGGGCGGCTTCACGCCCTATCCGGTGATGAGCTCGATCACCCATTTCCCCGAAGATTTCAAGCCCGCGCCGGCGCGCGTGGCTGCTGAATAGGAGCTGGCAGATGAATATCAAGGCCGACTTCCCGACACTCATCGAAGAACTCGATTACGGAACCCCGGAATCGAAGGCGCAAAAGCAGGTTACGCTGATCGTCGACGGCCGCAGCATCAGCGTGCCGGAGGGTACGTCGATCATGCGCGCGGCGATGGAAGGCGGGGTCGAGATCCCAAAACTCTGCGCTACCGACATGCTGGACTCGTTCGGCTCCTGCCGCGTCTGCCTGGTCGAGATCGACGGGCGCGGCGGCACGCCGGCATCCTGCACGACGCCCGTCGGCGAAGGCATGGTGGTGCGCACGCAATCCGAGCGGCTCGACGCCATCCGCCGCGGTGTCATGGAGCTTTACGTCTCCGACCACCCGACCGGCTGGAACGAGAAGGCCGGCACCGGCGCCAGCGAGTTCGACGTTGTGGCGAAATCGGTCGGCCTGACCGAGAACCGCTTCGGCATCGAGGGCCGCAACCACGTCAAGCAGGAAAACGGCGTCGCGCCCGGCCATGGCTCGCTGGCGGTCGACTACATCGCCCGCGACGAGTCCAACCCATATTTCACCTACGATCCGGCGCAATGTATCGTCTGCTCGCGCTGCGTGCGGGCCTGCGAGGAGGTGCAGGGCACCTTCGCGCTGACGATCGAGGGCCGCGGTTTCGAATCGCGCATGGTCGCCGGCATGCACGAGGATTTCATCGCCTCCGAATGCGTGTCCTGCGGCGCCTGCGTGCAGGCCTGTCCGACCGATGCGCTGCGTGAAAAGACCGTGCTTGAGAAAGGCATGCCCGAGCGCTCCGCCGTCACCACCTGCGCCTATTGCGGCGTCGGCTGCTCGTTCAAGGCAGAAGTGAAGGACGACGAAGTCATTCGCATGATGCCCTACAAGGACGGCAAGGCCAACCACGGCCACTCCTGCGTGAAGGGCCGTTTCGCCTATGGCTATGCCACCCACAAGGACCGCATCCTGTCGCCTATGATCCGGGAAAAGGTCAGCGATCCCTGGCGCGAAGTGAGTTGGGAAGAGGCCATCGCCCATACGGCCAAGGAATTCCGCCGTATCCAGTATCAATACGGCCGCACCTCGATCGGCGGCATCACGTCCTCGCGATGCACAAATGAAGAGACCTATCTGGTGCAGAAGCTTGTGCGCCAAGGCTTCCGCAACAACAATGTCGACACCTGCGCCCGCGTCTGCCACTCGCCGACCGGCTACGGCCTCGGCCAGACCTATGGCACGTCGGCCGGCACGCAGGATTTCGATTCCGTCGACTTCACCGATGTCGCCGTCATCATCGGCGCCAATCCGGCTTCCGCGCACCCGGTGTTCGCCTCGCGGCTGAAAAAGCGGCTGCGCCAGGGCGCCAAGCTGATCGTGCTCGATCCGCGCCGCACCGAAATGGTCAAGTCAGCGCATATCGAGGCCGACTATCACCTGCCGCTGAAGCCCGGCACCAACGTGGCGGTGCTGACGGCGCTGGCGCATGTCATCGTTACCGAAGGGCTTTTCGAGGAAGCCTTCATCCGCGATCGCTGCGACTGGGCGGAGTTCCAGGATTGGGCTTCTTTCGTCGCCTTGCCGGAAAACAGCCCCGAAATCGTCGGCAAGCTGTCCGGCGTCGACCCCGAACTGATCCGGGGTGCTGCGCGCCTCTATGCCAAGGGCGGCAATGGCGCGATTTATTATGGCCTTGGCGTCACCGAACACAGCCAGGGTTCGACCACGGTTATGGCTATCGCCAACCTTGCCATGGCGACCGGCAATATCGGCCGTCCCGGCGTCGGCGTGAACCCGCTGCGCGGCCAGAACAACGTGCAGGGTTCCTGCGACATGGGCTCATTCCCGCACGAACTGCCAGGCTACCGCCACATCTCGGGCGAGGCGGTGCGTGACATCTATGAGAGCCTTTGGGGGGTGAAGCTCGACGACGAACCCGGCCTGCGCATCCCCAACATGCTGGATGCCGCCGTCGACGGCTCGTTCAAGGGCATCTACATCCAGGGCGAGGACATTCTGCAGTCGGACCCTGATACCAAGCATGTCGCGGCCGGCCTGGCGGCGATGGAATGCGTGGTCGTGCACGACCTGTTCCTCAACGAGACCGCCAACTACGCGCATGTCTTCCTGCCGGGCTCGACCTTCCTGGAGAAGGACGGCACTTTCACCAATGCCGAGCGCCGCATCAACATGGTGCGCAAGGTTCTGGAGCCGAAGGCGCGCTACGCCGACTGGGAAGCGACACAGGAGCTTGCCCGTGCGATCGGGCTGGACTGGAACTATCAGCATCCCTCCGAGATCATGGACGAGGTTGCAAAAACGACGCCGAGCTTCGCCGGCGTGTCCTTCGAGCTGCTCGACCGTGTCGGATCCGTGCAATGGCCCTGCAACGAGAAGGCGCCGCTCGGCACACCGATCATGCATATGGATGGCTTCGTGCGTGGCAAGGGCAAGTTCATCCGCACTGAATATGTCGCGACCGACGAGCGGACCGGGCCGCGTTTCCCGTTGCTGCTGACCACCGGCCGCATTCTCAGCCAGTACAATGTCGGTGCACAGACAAGGCGCACCGAAAACGTCATGTGGCACTCGGAAGATCGGTTGGAGATCCATCCGCACGACGCCGAGAACCGCGGCCTGCGCGATGGCGACTGGGTGCGGCTGACCAGCCGTTCGGGCGAGACGACGCTGCGTGCGCTGATCACCGACCGGGTGTCGCCGGGCGTGGTCTACACCACCTTCCACCATCCGGACACCCAGGCCAACGTCATCACCACCGACTTCTCCGACTGGGCGACCAATTGTCCGGAGTACAAGGTGACCGCAGTGCAGGTCGGCGCGTCGAACGGACCTTCGGACTGGCAGCGCGACTATAACGAGCAGGCCGAGCAGAGCCGCCGCATCGCTCCGCTACAGGCGGCGGAGTAGTCTGGGTAGACTCGCCGCCGGAGGAAACAAGAGTGACTCAAAAGGAAGCCTACGAAACGCTTCTGCGCCTATGTGAGAAGCAAGGCGCCGACCTGAACCAGTTTTCGTTCGATATCCAGGGACATGCTTCCGAGGAGGATTTCAACAACCTTCGCCGCATTGTCGCGTACATAATGGGCTACGGGCATCGTAAGGCCTATGAATCCATCGCGCGCGATGTTCCGGAACTGACACCGGATTGGATGAAGGGACCCTGATGCGCTCCCGCCAGCCAATCAGCCAGATCTCTCGCCTCGCCCACCGTGCAAGTGGCACCGCGGCGGCCAACCGTATGGTGCCGGAGGAGACGCCGGTGGCGTTCTCGTTTGCCGGCACCACACATGCGGTGATGATGGCGAGCCCCGCCGATTTCGAGGATTTTGCGCTCGGCTTCTCGCTGACCGAAGGCATCATCGCGTTGCCTGACGAGATAGAGGCGATCGAGGTCGAGGACCATGGCGCCGGGATCGATATCCAGATCCGGTTGAAGGACCAGGCCAATACGCGCTTCGAGGCGCGACGCAGGCGATTGGCCGGTCCGGTCGGCTGTGGGCTATGCGGCATCGAATCGATCGAGGAAGCGATGCGCTCGGTCGACAAGGTTGGTGCGTCCAAGCTTACGCTTGAAGCTGACGACATCGTTCGCTCGGTAAAGCTTTTGTCCAAGGTGCAGCCTCTGCATTCAGAAACCGGCGCCGTGCATGCAGCGGGCTTCTACATTCCCGGCAAAGGCATCGTCATGGCGCGCGAGGATGTCGGCCGTCACAATGCGCTGGACAAACTGGCCGGCGCGCTGGCCAAGGCCGGCATTGACGGTGCATCGGGCGCGGTGGTGGTGACATCACGCGTCTCGGTGGAGATGGTGCAGAAAACGGCGGCGATCGGCTCCGCCTTCATCATCGCCGTGTCGGCGCCGACAGCCCTTGCCATCCGCACCGCCGAAGAGGCCGGCATGACGCTGGTGGCGCTTGTGCGCGGCGACGATTTCGATGTTTTCACCCACCCGGAACGGGTGGTCTTGGGAGTTGCCCAGCATGTCGCATGACGAAGAACACATCACGAGCACCGGGGAAAAGCTGGTGCGCATGGCCAACCAGATCGCCGCCTTCTTCCATTCAAGGCCCCGCGAGGAAGGTGTGGCGGGCGTGGCCGAGCACATCAACAAGTTCTGGGAGCCCAGGATGCGCCGGCAGTTCTTCGAGATGCTGGACAGTGGCGGGGAAGGTTTTGACGAACTCGTCGTCGTGGCCTCGGCCAGGATCAAGCGGCCGAAGACCGAGGAGCAGGCCGATGTGAGCATCGGCTACGTCCAACCCACGGGTGCAGAGAGCGCCGCTCCCCAGAAATAGCCTCCCCCAGAAATGGCGGGCGAACACGGTTCGCCGCAGGCTATATTCCTGTCTTCTAAAGTTTGGCTGCCGCATCCGCCAGGCGTCTGCTATGGTCGGCGATCAGAAATCGTCTGGCCGGGCGGGATAGCAACGTGAGGCCGATCGAGACGCGATATGCCCTCAGCGGCGACGTGCGGATCGCCTATCAGGTGGTCGGCCAGGGATCGTTCGACCTGGTTTTCGTGCCCGGCTTCATCTCCAATCTCGACCTGCATTGGGAAGACGAGGGCTACGCCAGGCTCTTGAAACGGCTCTCGGCGTTCTCGCGGCTGATCTTGTTCGACAAGCGCGGCACCGGCCTGTCCGACCGCGTCGACCCACGCCACCTGCCCAGCCTCGAAACCCGCATGGACGATGTGCGCGCGGTGATGGATGCCACCGGCAGCGGCCGCGCGGCCTTGCTCGGCGCTTCGGAAGGCGCGCCGATGGCAATGTTGTTTGCCGCCACCTATCCGGAACGGACACGAGCGCTGGCGCTCTACGGCGGTTATGCGCATTTCCACAAATGGGTGATGTCGCCGGAGCGCCTCGAGGCCTTCATCGCGACGGCCGGCACGGAATGGGGCACGGGCGCCACACTGCCCAACTTCGCTCCCGGCCGGGTAGATGATGCGCATTTCACCCAGTGGTGGGCCCGCTTCGAGCGGCTGTCGGCCAGTCCGACGGCAGCGGCAGCCCTTGCCCGGATGAATGCCGGAATCGATGTGCGCGGCGTGCTTTCGGCGATCGGCGCACCGACACTGCTCATTCATCGCCGCAACGACGCGCGGGTCGACCCGGACGCCAGCCGCTTCCTGGAGAAAGAGATCGCCAATGCGCGATTGGTCGAGGTCCCCGGGCGCGACCACCCGATCTGGACCGGCGATGTCGACCGGGTGGCCGACCTGATCGAGGAGTTCCTGACCGGCGAGCGTGCCGTGGCCGAAGCGGAGCGCGTGCTTGCCGCTCTTCTGGCGACACGCATCTACGACACGGCGAGGGTGGGCGACCGCATGTGGAGCGAACGCAGCGAGCGTTTCCAGGAGAGCTGGCGGCAGCTGGTCGGCCGTCATGGCGGACGCGTCGCCGGCATCCACGGCGAATTGATGATCTCGCGCTTCGACGGGCCGGCGCGGGCCATACGCTGCGCGGCGGCACTGCGCGATGCGGCGCAACATATGGGCATTGCAAGCGCCCAGGGCGCCCATGTCGGTGAGGTCGAAATGCGCGGGCCGCCGGTGGGGCTGATGGCACGGGTGACGATGCAGATCGCCGCCCATGCCGGGCGCGGCGATATTCTGGCGTCGCGGCTGGCCGCCGATCTGGCGGCGGGGTCCGGCCTGCATTTCATCGATGCCGGGCGTGTCACGGTGGATGAGCTGGACGAGCCGCTGGCGCTGGTCCAGGCAACGTCGGAACAGCACCTGGAGCCGGCCTGCCGCCCCAAGGCGAAACCCGCCGAGCCGGCTCAACTGACGGCGCGCGAAAGCGAGGTGGTGATCCTGATCGCCGACGGCAAGAGCAATGCCGCGATCGCCGCCGAGCTGAGGCTCAGCGAGCATACGGTCAAGCGTCATGTCGCCAACATATTGCTGAAGCTCGATTTGCCGTCACGGGCGGCGGCAGCGGCATTTTCCGCCAGGCAGGCTGGCCCGGACGGGCCATAGGGACCATGGCGCTTTCGGGCGAAGCGGCCAGGTGGGGTCGAGGCGTACCAATTCTCTCCATGCAGGCCAGGCGGATGTCGCCGGGAAAGGCACTGCGGATGGAGGATGCAATGCTGAAGTCAAACAGGTCGATCAAATCGCTGGTGATAGCGGCAGGCGTTGGCGCGTTGTTCACGATCGCTCCCGCCAGAGCCGAGGATGCCTCGGCGGCCGCCGCCTACAAGGACATCGAGGCGACGCTCGGCTCAGTGCCGGACATGTTCAAGACGCTGCCCGATGTCGCGGTTGCCGGCGCCTGGGCCGAGATCAAGGGTGTGCAGCTCAACCCCAAGACCGCGCTCGACGGCAAGACCAAGGAACTGCTGGGGCTGGCCGTCGCCTCGCAGATCCCCTGCCAGTACTGCATCTATTTCCACACCGAGGCCGCCAAGCTCAATGGCGCGACCGATGAGGAGATCAAGGAGGCGATCGCGATGGCGGCGATCGTGCGCCACTGGTCGACGATGCTCAACGGCAGCCAGGTCGATTTCGCGACCTTCAAACAACAGACCGACGGCGTGTTCGCAGCCGTCAAAGCCAAGTCGCAGTGAAAGAAAATGCCGGGCGGTGCGCCGGGCATTGCTTGTGATCATTCAACCGCCCGATCAACGGGCCATGGAGGAGAAGATGCTGACCAAGACGCAGAGCGTGGACGGCGCGGCGATCAAGAAAGCGATCGAAGGACGGGACGGCAGGATGCTCGCTAGCTTCTATGCCGACGACGCACTGGTGCGGGTGATCGACCGCAACAATCCACCGAGCAAGCCGCGCGAGATCCGCGGCCGGGCGGCGATCAGCACCTTCTGGGACGACATCTGCAGCCGGGCGATGACCCACAAGGTCGACACCACCATCGCCGATGGCGACAATCTCGCCTTCACCCAGGCCTGCGCCTATCCGGACGGAACGAAAGTGTTCTGCGCGGCGATGCTGGAGCTGAAGAATGGGCGGATTGCACGACAGACCGTCGTGCAGGCCTGGGACGAGTAGTTCCACCGCGGAAAGATCAACCGCGGTTTGGGCCGCAAAACTGGAGGAGACAAAAATGTTCAGCGCCAGATGGCAGATCGACGCCAAGTTCGGGCACAAGCAGACCGTGCTCGACCTGTTGAAGAAATGGGAACGCGAGATCGGCTCTCAGGTCGGCATTGCCGATCTCGAGTTCCAGATCATGACCGGTTCGGTCGGAGCTCGGGAAGCGACGGTCGAATCGCATCATCAGGTCGAAGCCTTGCCCAGCTGGAGGGATTCTTCGCCAGGATCGGCAAGATCGACGCGCACGCCAAATGGGGCAAGGAGATGGAGCCCTACGTCGTTTCAGGCACCAGCCTTTGGAACATCTACCGCATCGTGGAGTAGCCGTGGCAGGTGCAGCAGTTTTCGGCCATCAGTTGCGGCGGCCGAAACTCGTCCGCTGCCCGGAAAACCGCCCTTCCCTGGCCGATCCGGCAGCCGCGACACGTGCCGGCTGATTGGGCAATGTGGCCTGCTTGGCCAGGGCCGCCGCTATCAAGGCGTCGGCCTGGCGCGCGCGCTGGTCCGCGCCGGCATCTCCGGCAGGGTTGCCCGCCACGGCGGAGGTCAACATCCGCCGGCGGGGTTTGAAAGCAACATAGAGAAGCAACGCGCCGAGCAGTCCAGCCCCAATGACGATCGTCAAACGCGTGCCGGTCATGCCGGTGCGTTCGATCTGGGTGGGGTTGACGGGGTTCTGGACGACGGTGAGCTTGTCGCCGACCTGCGGTTCGCGGGCACCGTTCTTGTTCAGCTCCATCGTGGCCTCGACGGCGTCGGCGCCGGTGCCGACGCGCAAGGTGCCGGTGAATTTCTGGGTCACCTTCCACTCTTTGTCAGCATGAACCGTCTTGAACGCATCCACCAGTTCGCACGGGATCGTGGCGGTGCTGACGGTCTTGTAGACAATCTTGTGGGCGGTCGATTCCATGTCGCATTCGACATTGACCGCGAGGATTTCAGCAGGCGCCTCGGGCCAGCCGCTCTTCTTGATCATGTCCTTGCCGCCGAACACAGCGATCAGCAGACAGAAGCCGCCAATGAGTACCAGCTTGATCTTGGTCGTGTTCATGCGCAAACCCCTCGCCGCGCGGTTTCCCGGCAAGAGGCTGCTCGTTCAGGTTGAATATTCAGTAAATCGTGAACTCCCGCCGTACCGCAAAAGTAACTCTCGCTTAATGTACAGAAAACGGGTTGGCGAACATTTTAGAGATATTGGCAGCCTCTACCCATGCGCGACCATCACATGACGAACGGCGGTATAATCCTCCAGCGCATAGAGAGACATGTCCTTGCCGTAGCCAGACTGCTTCAGCCCGCCATGCGGCATCTCGTTGGTCAGCATGAAATGGGTGTTGATCCAGGTGCAGCCATATTGCAGACGGGCGGCCGTCGCCATGGCGCGCGAGACGTTCTTGGTCCACACCGAGGATGCCAGGCCGTAGTCGCTGTCATTGGCCCAGTTCACGGCTTCATCGACTTCGGAGAAGCGGGTGATGGAGACGACCGGACCGAACACTTCGCGGCGCACGATCTCGTCTTCCTGCAGCGCGCCGGCAACCACCGTCGGCTGGTAATAGAAGCCGGAGCCTTCGCCCGGCTTGCCGCCGGTGGTGATCTCGATGTGCTTCAGTTCCGAAGCGCGCTCGACGAAGCTCGAGACTCGATCGCGCTGGCGGCGCGAGATCAGCGGCCCGATCTCGTTTTCGGTGTCGTCGGGCTGGTTGTATTTGATGGTCGAGACGGCAGATGAGAGATCGGCGACGAGCTTGTCGTAGATCTTCTTGCCGGCATAGATGCGGCAGGCGGCTGTACAATCCTGCCCGGCATTGTAGTAGCCGAAAGCGCGCAGGCCGTTGACCACGGCGCCGAGGTCGGCATCGTCGAAAACGATGACCGGCGCCTTGCCGCCGAGTTCCAGATGCGTGCGCTTGACCGACTTGGCGGCGGCCTGCAGCACCTTCTTGCCCGTGGCGACGTCGCCGGTGATCGAAATCATGTTGACCTTGGCGTGATTGATCAGCGTGTTGCCGACGCTGTCGCCGCGGCCGAGCACGACATTGACGACGCCCTCGGGCAGCACCTCGGCCAGGATCCTGGCCAGCTTCAGCGCCGTCAGCGGCGTCTGCTCCGACGGCTTGAAGACGACGGTGTTGCCGCCGGCAATGGCCGGCGCCAGCTTCCAGGCCATCATCATCAGTGGATAGTTCCACGGCGCGATGGAAGCGACGATGCCGATCGGGTCGCGCCGCACCATCGAGGTGTGGCCGGGAATGTATTCGCCGGCGACCACGCCCGGCATCGAACGCACAGCGCCGGCAAAGAAGCGATAGCAGTCGACGATCGCCGGGATCTCGTCATTGAGCACGGCGTTGATCGGCTTGCCGCAATTCAGCGCCTCGAGCGCCGCGAACTCCCGCGCGTTGGCCTCGATGCGGTCGGCGATCTTGAGGAGATAGCCGGAGCGCTGCGCCGGCGTTGTGCGTGACCACAAGACGAACGCTCGCTCGGCGGCAGTAACAGCCGCCTCGATCTGCGCCTGGCTGGCTTCAGGCAAATTGAGAATGGTCGCCCCGGTCTTTGGATTCAGAATCGGCTCCTCGGTCTCGGTGCCGTTCTCGAAGCTCGAGCCGATCAGCATCTGGGTGTCCATGCAGGTTCTCCTCGGTCAGGAGCGAGTAGCGAATAGCGAGTAGCGAATAGGGCTGGTCGTGCAATCTCCCCTATTCGCTGTTCGCTACTCCCTATTCGCTGTTCTTCATTTGCCCGAACCGGCGATCTGGTCGCCGTCGCGGGTCAGGTAATAGGCGGCAAGGATGGGCAGCAGCGTCACCAGCACCACGACCATGGCGACGACATTGGTGACCGGACGCTGGCGTGGGCGGATCAGCTCTTCCAGCATCCAGATCGGCACGGTCTGCTGCTGGCCGGCGGTGAAGGTGGTGACGATGACCTCGTCGAAGGAGAGCGCGAAGGCGAGCATCCCCCCGGCAAGCAGAGCGGTGGCGATGTTGGGCAGCACGACGTGCCGGAAGGTCTGGAAGCCGTCGGCGCCGAGATCCATCGAGGCCTCGATCATTGAGCCGGAAGCGCGGCGGAAACGGGCGACCGCATTGTTGTAGACGACGACAACGCAGAAGGTGGCGTGGCCGAGCACGATCGTCCAGAACGAGAACGGTATGTCGGCCAGTGAGAAGGCGGAGCGCAATGCGATGCCGGTGATGATGCCGGGCAGTGCGATCGGCAGGATGACGAGCAGCGAGATGGTCTCGCGGCCGAAGAATTTCGTCCGCGACACGGCGGCGGCGCACAGCGTGCCCAGGATCAAGGCAATCGCGGTCGAGATGGCGGCGACGCGGACCGACAGCGACAGCGCCTGCCAGACATCCGGCCGGTTCCAGGTGACGGCGAACCATTGTGTGGTCAGCCCCGGCGGCGGCCAGACGAAGCTCTTCTCTTCCGTGGTGAAGGCGTAGACGAAGATCAACAAGATCGGCAGATGCAGGAACAGCAGGCCGCAGGCGGCAGCGATCTTGAGGCCGAGCGGAGCGGATTGCGAACCGTCAGAGCGCATCGAAGGCCCCCATGCGCTTGGCGCCCCAGAGATAGAAACCCATGATGACGATGGGCACGACGGTGAAGGCTGCGGCGAGCGGGATGTTGCCGGCTGTGCCTTGCTGCGAATAGACGGCCTGCCCGATGAACAGCCGCGATGTGCCGATGATCTGTGGGATGATGTAGTCGCCCAGCGTCAGCGAGAAGGTGAAGATCGAGCCGGCGACGATGCCGGGCAGCGCCAGCGGGAACAGCACGTTGCGGAAGGTCTGGCCCGGCGATGCGCCGAGATCGGAGGACGCCTCGACCAGATTGCCGGGCACGCGCTCCAATGCCGCCTGCACCGGCAGGATCATGAACGGCAGCCAGACATAGACGAAAGCGATGAAGGTGCCGGTGGCGGAGACCGACAGGGAATTGCCGCCGACGACCGGCAGCGACAGCCAGCCATCGAGCACCCAGAGCAGATGCAATTTGGCGAGCAGCCAGGTCAAAATGCCTTCCTTGGCGAGGATCAGCTTCCAGGCGTAGATCTTGACGAGGTAACTCGACCATAGCGGCAGCATGACGCCGAGATAGAACAGCGCCTTCCAGCGGCCGCGGGCATAGCGCGCCGCATAATAGGCGATCGGGAAGGCGATGACGGCCGAGGCCAGCGTGACCAGCACCGCCATCGTCACCGTGCGCAGGATGATGTCGAGATTGGCGGGCTGGAACAGGTCGCCATAGGTCTTCAGCGTGAATTCGTGGTTGATGAGGCCGGAGAACTCGTCGATCGAAAAAAAGCTCTGCGCCAGAAGTGCGAACAACGAGCCGATATAGACAACGCCGAGCCATAGAACCGGCGGCAGCAGCATGAGGAACAGCAGCAGTTGCGGCTTGCGCCAGAAAAGGTCCGACAGTGCGCCGCGCATGCCACCGCTGCCGGGCAGGATGGCGGGGGCGGAGGTTGAGTTGAGCGCGGCGATGGTCATGGGGCGACCGCGTGCTGAAGGAACCCTGAGAAGCCGCGTTCCTTCACACCCCCCTCTGTCCTGCCGGACATCTCCCCCTCAAGGGGGAGATCAGCAGTTTCGCTGCCTCGCCAAATCCCCAACGTTGAAGATTGGCGAAACCGGGAGGAACAGCCAATCTCCCCGCTTGAGGGGGAGATGTCCGGCAGGACAGAGGGGGGTGCTTGGCGCAAACCTCAATCATGCCGGCTCGTCCATCAAATGCAAATGCTCGCGGTTGAACGTCAGCACCACCGCTTCGCCTTTCGCCGGCAGCTTTGTCCCGGCCGGTACGATGGCGTGCAGCCTCAACCCGTCGGCGTCGAGCGTCAGCTTGGTCGTAGCGCCGAGATAGTTGGTTCCGACCAGGCGCGCGGCGACGCCCTCGCCTTTGGCGGCGCGGCCGATGCGGATGGATTCGGGACGCAGGCTGCCCCAGCGGTGCTGGCCGGAATAGCGCTGGACGAAGTCCGGCGGCAGTACGTTGGAGGAGCCGACGAAATCGGCGACGAAGCGGGTCTTCGGCCGCTGGTAGATGTCTTCCGGCGTGCCGATCTGCATGATCTTGCCGTCATTGAAGACGGCGACGCGGTCGGCCATCGACAGCGCTTCGCCCTGGTCGTGGGTGACGAAGACGAAGGTGATGCCGAGCGCCTTCTGCAGCGACTTCAGCTCTTCCTGCATGTTCTCGCGCAGCTTGAGGTCGAGCGCGCCGAGCGGCTCGTCGAGCAAAAGCACCTTGGGCTGGTTGACCAGCGCACGGGCCAGCGCGACGCGCTGGCGTTGGCCGCCGGAGAGCTGGCCGGGACGGCGGGCGCCATAGCCGGGAAGCCGCACCAGTGACAATGCCTCTTCCGCCGCCTTCTGCTGCTGCGGCTTGGCGATGCCCTTGACCATCAGCCCGTAGGCGACATTGTCCAGCACGTTCAAATGCGGGAACAGCGCGTAGTCCTGGAACACCGTGTTGACGTTGCGGCGATAGGGCGGCACGCCCTCGGCTCGGTCGCCGAAGATCGAGATCGAGCCCGAGGTCGGCTGCTCGAAGCCGGCGATGAGGCGCAGGCAGGTCGTCTTGCCGGACCCCGACGGACCGAGCATGGCGAAGAACTCGCCCGGCACGATATCGAGATCGACCGCATCGACGGCGCGCACGCTGCCGAAATGGCGAGAGACTTTCTGGAAGGAAACGGCCGATGTCATGGGCTGTCCGTCTGTTGCCGGTTTGTGTTCGTCGAAATAGCTCTTGCCGCCACCAATCAGGCCAGCGGGCACGGCACTTCACCTCCCCCTCGATGGGGGAGGTCGCGGCGAAGCCGCGGGTGGGGTGACTAGCACCGGACGTCAGCGTTGCCCCCCCGACGCTGCGCGTCGACCCTCCCCACAAGGGGGAGGGTTAAGGGAGCTCACCGCCCGCCGATGACGCCGATATAGTCGGACACCCAGCGGTAGTAGGGCACGCAGTGGTCGTTCTGGGTGGCGCACTTCGAGACCGGCGTCTTCCAGAACTTGATCTTGTCGAAGTTCTCGTAGCCGTTGGTCTTGCAGCCTTCCTCGCCGAGCAGCTCGTTGCCCTTGCAGGCAGCGGGCACCACGGGGAGCGAGCCGAACCAGGCCGAGACATCGCCTTGCACCTTGGGCGACAGCGAATGCTCAAGCCACATATAGGCGCAGTTGGGATGCGCGGCGTCGGCCTCCATCATGGTGGTGTCGGCCCAGCCGGTGACGCCTTCTTCCGGCACGGTCGAGGCGACCGGCTTCTTGGCGGCAACCAGCGTGTTGACCTGGTAAGGCCACGAACCGGAAGCGACGACGCCTTCGTTCTGGAAGTCGTCGACCTGGATGGCGGCGTCATGCCAGTAGCGGCCGACCAGCGTCCGCTGAACACGCAGCAGCTCGAGCGCTGCCTTGTACTGGTCTTCGTTCAGTTCGTACGGGTCCTTGATGCCGAGTTCCGGCTTGTGGAACATCAAATAGTTGGCGGCGTCGGCGATGTGGATCGGGCCGTCATAGGCCTGGACGCGGCCCTTGTTGGACTTGCCGTCCGGCAGGTTCATTTCCTCGAAGACGACGTTCCAGCTCTTGGGCGCTTCCTTGAAGACATCGGTGTTGTACATCAGGATGTTCGGGCCCCACTGATAGGGAACGCCGTAATGCACCTTGTCGACGGTGAACCAGGGCGCATCCTTCAGACGGTCGTCTACCGCCTTCCAGCTCGGGATGAGATCGGTGTTGATCGGCTGCACGCGCTTGCCGGCAACGAGGCGCAGCGATGCGTCACCCGAAGCGGTGACTAGATCGAACCCACCCTCATTCATCAGCGAGACCATCTCGTCGGAGGTGTTCGCGGTCTTGACGTTGACCTTGCAGCCGCTCTCCTTCTCGAAGGAGGTCACCCAGTCATAGCCCTTGTCGGTTTCGCCGCGCTCGATGTACCCCGGCCAGGCAACGATGCTGACCTCGCCTTCGCCCTTGCCGAGCTCCTTGACCTGGGCGACAGCCTGACCGGAAAAGGTTAGCGCGACCGTCAAGGCGGTGCACGTCTTCAGAAATGAGTACATCGTCAATCTCCCATTTGGCGCCTGACTGCGAAGCGAGTCGCCGCCGCGGTCAGCCGCAGGCTGAAAAGCGTCAGTTCATCCGATGGCACGTTGCCGCTCTGATGGCGGCTTTCGTCCCTGACATGAAAAGTGCTCGGAAAATTCCGGTTTCGCAAATTCATTTATCAGAAACGCGATATCGGTTTTTCCGATAGATAACCACGCACCCTATCAACGCTGCTGGCGTACCATACGTTGCGACTGGGCAAGGCCGATGAAGTCGCGCGACGCCTGCGGCAGACCGGAGCCGCGGCGCCATGCCGACCTGGACGACCGGCAGGGAACCCGAAATGTCGCGCGATTCGATGCGGTCGCCTTCCAGCGACCACGGCCGGTAGACTAGGTCGGGCAGCAACGCCACGCCCGCACCTGTGGCGACGAGGCTGCGAACGGCTTCGACCGACCGGGTGCGAAAGGCGACATGCGGCCTGGCGCCGATCGCCGCCAGAAGCTTGCCGGTGTTCTCCTCGATCTCGTCGACGGTCAGCATGATCAGCGGCTCGCCGGCAATGTCGCCTATGCCGATAATGTCGGCGCTGGCCAGCTTGTGGCCGAGCGGGACCCACAGCCGGTAGGCCGAGACCTCGAGGATTTCCGACTGCAGCGCGGTGCGGTCGCGCAAATTGGAGGTGACCATGACGGCAATGTCGAGCTTGCCGCCGATCAGCAGATGTTCGAGATAGTCGCCATTGTCCTCGATAGCCGAGACATCAATGCCGGGATAGGCGCGGCGGTAGCGCGCCAGCAGATCGGACAGCACATAGCCCGCGACCAGCGAGGTGACGCCGAGCTGCAGCCGCCCGCCGGCCACCACCTGGTCGTCGGAAAAAGCGCGGCGCGCGTCGGAGACGTCGGCCAGGATCTTGGTCGCATGGCGCAGGAACTGGTGGCCTTTGTGAGTAATGTTGAGGCCACGTGGATGGCGCTCGAACAATTCGACGCCGAGATCGCTCTCCAGCTCCTTGATCGCCTCGGTGACCGAGGATTGCGAGATGGAGAGGTTTTGTGCGGCGCCCGACACCGTGCCTTGCTCGGCGACGGCAATGAAGAACTGCAACTGGCGGATGGTGAAAGCCATGGCCGGACTAAACACCGGCGCGACGGGGAAGGAAAGCCGAAGGCGGGCCTTATACCCATACGGCTTGAGGCGCCTCCTGGTCAGCGGAATCCGAGGCGCCGCCGGCAGGCTGAACCGTAGCGCAGCGCGAGCATAAACGCCGTCTCCAGCGCCAAAACGATGACGATGATGCGAAAGCCGATGGCATAGGAATCCCGGCCGCTGCCGCGCATAAGGTAGCCGGTGACGAGGAAGCCGGTGTTCCATAGCGTGGCGCCGAGCAGCGTCGCCGCCGCGAAGGGCAAGAGTGGAAGACGGAGCGCGCCGGCCGCGATCGGCAGATAGTTGCGAACCGTCGGGATGAACTGCGCCAGCAAGGAGACCCGGACATGATGGCGGCGGTAGGCCTGACCAAGCTTGCTGTAGGTCGCATAGCGCAAGCAGACATATTTGCCGAAACGCTCGACCAGCCTGTCGGCACGATCCAATCCAATCCTACGGCCCACACTATACCAGACAAGGCAGCCTGTGATGGCGGACAGCGTCGTCACCAGAAGCAGGATCGCCAGCGCCAGGAGATCGGAGGCTGCCGTCATGCCGAGGAACAGCAGCAGCACATGCGAGGGCGGCAGCGGCAGGATCTTTTCAGTGAAGGCGAGACAGCCGACACCAAGCAGGCCGAAGCCCAGGATCGCCGACAGTGGATCAGTCATGCGAAGCGCCAGTCATAGGTTTTGAGGTTCTTGATCCTGGACACCTTATACACCGTCATACACCGTCGCCGGCGGAAAGTTGCGGAATGTCCAGCCAAGCCGGGTCCGCTTCCAGGTCGGAGCGCGCAAGCGTCCAGGAAAGACAAGGCATCGTTTGCAGCATGGTGGCCTCATTGGTGATGCGGGCGATTCGCCCGGCCCGCATTTCGACGAGGCGCTGTTTGCGGCTGCCAAGTTGCATGGACATTGCGAAGAGCGGGATGATTGAAAAAAGCAATTTTTCACCAGAACGACATCTTATGCGGCCGGCGACGCGGCGCGCATGATGCACAACATCGCCTTCGTGGTATCGGGTGGCGGCATGGGCCGGGATCGCGGCGCGCCAGTCGCTGGTGTTTGGCTAGGCCGCAGCGATGCTGAGGCGCGCTCCAGCCTCGGCAAGTGCCGAGGCAATGTCGCGCGGCGGCGGCTGGTCGGTGGCGAGTTCGGAAAAACCGTCGAAGCCGCAGACCTGGACCAGACCCTGGCGACCGAACTTGGTGTGGTCGGTGATGACCAGCGAGCGCTGGCCGCGCGACAGCACCATGCGGGCGAACTCCGCCTCTTCCAGATCGTAGTCGGCAAGGCCTGCGGCGGCATCGACGGCGCCGATCGAAATCACCGCATGGCTGACCGAGAAGCGGCTGACGAAATCGATCGCCGAGGCGCCGAAGGCGGCCCCGGAATCGCTGCGCAATTCGCCCCCGGCCATATAGACCTTGTTGCCGTTGACGGTGGCCAGCGTGCGGGCGATATCGGACGAGTTGGTGACGACCGTCAGCCGCCGGTGGCCGAGCAGTTCGCGGGCCAGGAACGAGGTCGTGGTGCCGGTGTCCAGCATGACCGATTCACCGTCGCGAATGGTGGCAGCGACCATGCGGGCGATCAGCCGCTTGGCCTCGGCATTGTCGCGCATGCGCCGCTCGAACGGCGCTTCGCCGGCCATCGACGGCAGGCCGATGGCGCCATGCATCTTGAGCACCGAGCCATTGCCGGTCAGTGGCTTGACATCCCGGCGCACCGTTTCAAGCGAAACCCCCAGCCGGTCGGCGAGGCTGGCAATGGTGACGGTGCCCTCTTCCTTGAGGAGGCGGAGGATTTCGCCATGCCGTTTCGAATGGATCATCTGGCTTCCTCAATTTGCGGCCTGCCCGGTTTTAGGGCAATGCCGCCGTTTTTAAAGGAATTGCTCGTGGTTTCGGGCAAAACACCCAAAAAAAGTCACAACATTTCATTGACAGTTAGGTAGCACTGGCGTGACATTGACGGCGTGACAGCTTCGGAACTGCCACGGGAGGGTGATGGCAGAGCCGCAATTCACGGACCGGACCGTCTGGCCAGACCGTCTGGGTTTGAACTGGCACAAAAGTTTCTCAAATCCGCGGGGGCGGAGACCGGGTATCAAAACCTGGCCAGAGGGGCTCGTCGGTGCGGCGCGGGATAGGAGTTCCTGCGTCCCGCACCGACGAGATTTTTTGCGTTTCCCAACGCTCGTTGCGCGGCGCATGGCGCCCAAGAAAGCTCCGCAAAAGTCAGGGATGGTCCCGTGACTGCTGAAGACCGCATCCGGACCTTGCCTTGCTGGAACGGCAACATCGACATTGCGCCGCTGCCGGGCGGCCTCAGCAACGCCAATTATCTGGTCAAGGACGCAGCCGGGCGGCATGTCGTGCGCTTCGGCCAGGACTATCCATTTCACCACGTCTTTCGCGACCGCGAGGTGATGACGGCCCGCGCGGCGCACGCCGCAGGCTTCGCGCCGGCGGTCCGCCATTCCGAACCCGGCATTATGGTCACGGAATTCCTCGGCGCGAAAACCTTTGTCGCCGAGGATGTGCGCGCCAATATCGGCCGCGTCGCAGCCCTTATGCGCGGGTTCCATCGCGAGATGCCCAATCACATCTCCGGCGCCGGCTTCATGTTCTGGGTCTTCCATGTCATCCGCGACTATGCGCGAACGCTGAGCGAAGGCGGCAGCCGCAAGCGGGACGAGCTGCCCAGGCTGCTGGCGCTGGCCGACGAACTGGAGCGGGCGCAGAAGCTGCTGCCGATCGTGTTCGGCCACAATGATCTTTTGCCGGCAAATATCCTCGACGATGGCGACAGGTTGTGGCTCATCGATTTCGAATATGCCGGTTTCAACACCGCGATGTTCGATCTTGCCGGCGTTGCCTCCAACGCCGAGATGAGCGACGCGGAGTCCTTCACTTTCCTCACGGCGTATTTCATGCGCGAGCCGGATGAGGCGATCCGCCGCTCGCACGCGGCCATGCAATGCGCCTCGCTGCTGCGCGAGGCGATGTGGAGCATGGTTTCCGAACTTTACCTCGACGCGCCCGGCATCGACTACGTCGCCTACACCGCGGAGAACCTGACGCGGCTCGACGGGGCGCTGGACAATTACCGCACGAAGTACGGGACACAGTCATGACATTGCCTACACATGCCGGCATCGTCGTCATCGGCGGCGGCATTATCGGCTGTTCGACGGCCTATCACCTGGCGCGCGACCACAAGGCCGATGTCGTGCTGCTGGAACAGGGCAAGCTGACCTCGGGTTCGACCTGGCATGCGGCCGGGCTGGTCGGCCAGTTGCGCTCGTCGGCCTCGATCACCCGCGTGCTCAAATATTCGGTCGAGCTCTACAAGGGACTGGAAGCCGAAACCGGGCTCGCTACCGGCTGGAAGATGACCGGGTGCCTCAGGCTTGCGACCAATGCCGACCGCTGGACCGAATATAAACGGCTGGCGACGACGGCCAGGAGCTTCGGCATGGACATGCAGTTGCTGTCGCCGGGGGAGGTCAAAAAGATGTGGCCGCTGCTGGAGACCGGCGACCTCGTCGGCGCCTCCTGGCTGCCGACCGATGGGCAGGCCAGCCCCTCCGACATCACGCAGTCGCTGGCCAAGGGCGCGCGCATGCATGGCGCCAAGCTGTTCGAGGACGTCCGCGTTACCGGCTTTGACATGACGGACGGGCACATCACCGCGGTGAAGACCAACAAGGGCGACATTGCTTGCGACAAGGTGGTGAACTGCGCCGGGCAATGGGCACGCCAGGTCGGCGCGATGGCCGGCATTTCCGTGCCGCTGCAACCGGTCAAGCACCAGTACATCATCACCGAGAAGATCGACGGGCTGGCGACCGACGCGCCGACAATCCGCGATCCCGACCGCCGTACCTATTTCAAGGAAGAGGTCGGCGGGCTGGTGATGGGCGGCTATGAGCCGAACCCGCAGGCCTGGGCGACCGGCCTGCCCGGCGGCGATGTCCCCGATGACTGGGAGTTCCGCCTGTTCGACGACGACTACGATCATTTCGAACAGCATATGAGCCAGGCGATCGCGCGCGTGCCGGCGCTGGAGACGGTCGGCGTCAAGCAGATGATCAACGGGCCGGAGAGTTTTACGCCGGACGGCAATTTCATCCTCGGTGTCGCGCCCGAATGCGCCAACATGTTCGTCGGCGCCGGCTTCAACGCCTTCGGCATCGCTTCCGGCGGCGGCGCCGGCTGGGTGCTGGCGCAATGGGTTGTCGATGGTGAAGGGCCGCTCGACCTTTGGGTGGTCGACATCAGGCGCTTTTCCAATTTGCACCGCGACCGGCAATGGGTCAGCGATCGCACGCTGGAAGCCTATGGCAAGCATTACACGATCGGCTTTCCGCATGAGGAGTACGTCTCGGGCCGGCCGCGCATCGTCTCGCCGCTCTACGAGCGGCTGAAAGCGCACCGCGCGGTGTTCGGCTCCAAGCTCGGCTGGGAACGGCCGAACTGGTTCGCGCCGCAGGGCGCCACATCCGAAGACATTTATTCCATGGGCCGGCAGAACTGGTTTGGCCCGGTCGGCGAGGAGCATCGCCATGTGCGCGAGAAAGTCGGCATCTTCGACCAGTCGTCCTTCGCCAAATACGAAATGACGGGTTCGGATGCGGCTAAGGCGCTGGACTGGATCTGCGCCAACGATGTCGCCAAGCCGGTGGGACGGCTGACCTACACGCAGCTTCTCAACACGCGCGGCGGCATCGAGGCCGATTTGACGGTGGCCAGGCTCGCCGAAGACAAATTCTACATCGTGACCGGCACCGGCTTCCGCACGCATGATCTCTCCTGGATCGGCGACCATGTCGGCAAGGGTCTCGACGTGACGCTGAAAGATGTCACTGAGGATTTCGGCACGCTGTCACTGATGGGACCGCGGGCCCGCGACGTTCTGGCTGCCGTGACCGATGCCGATGTCTCGAACGCCGCCTTCCCGTTCGGCCATATCCGCGAGATCACGACTGCCGGCCATACGGTTCGGGCGCTGCGCGTCACCTATGTCGGCGAGCTTGGTTGGGAATTGCATGTGCCGATCGCCGCCACCGGCGAGATTTTCGACACGCTGATGGCGGCAGGCAAGCCGCACGGCATCCGGCCGATCGGCTACCGGGCGCTGGAATCACTTCGGCTGGAGAAAGGCTACCGCGCCTGGGGCTCCGACATCACCCCCAACGACACGCCTCAGGAGGCCGGCCTCGGCTGGGCGGTGAAGCTGAGGAAGAACACCGATTTCGTCGGCCGGCGGGCGCTCGAAAAGATCAGCGGCGCCGACCTGAAGAAACGCTTTGCCGGCTTCACGGTCGACGATCCCGATATCGTGCTGGTCGGGCGCGAGACGATTTTGCGCAATGGCGAACCGGTCGGCTATCTCACCAGCGGCGGTTATGGCTACACGCTGGCTAAGAACATCGGCTATGGCTATGTCCGCAACGCCGATGGCGTCAGCGACGATTTTCTCAGCTCAGGGGACTATGAGCTGGTGGTCGCGATGGAACGGACGCCGGCCAACATTCATCTCGAACCGATGTACGATTCTTCGATGAGCAGGATCAAGGCGTAGACGAAACCTGGATTAGCTCACACGGAGTACAAGGCCGCGGCTGGGCACGGTGTCAGCCTCGCCCGGCATCGAAACATAAGGCGCAGTCTCCTCGGCACGAACGACCCTGACCTCAGCCTCGAGCGCAGCGATGCGATCGGCAAAGCCGGCGTTCCACAGCGTGTTCTTGATGGTCAGCACGATGACGCCACCGGGACGGCAGACGCGGATCAGTTCGTCCAGCCCCTCGGCGCCGACATGGCCGGAGGTGAAAACGCCGGCCGAGACGATGCCGGCATAGGCATTGTCGGCAAAGGGCAGTGGCCCGCCGAGCGCCAGGCAATGCAGCGCCGAATAGACGCCCTTTGCCGCCGCTTTAGACAGCATGCCTTGCGAAATATCGAGCGCTTCGACCTGGGGATAGCCGGTGATGGCTAGCCACTCGCCGATCAGCCCGGTGCCGGCGCCGGCGTCGAGAAGCGGTGCGGCGCCGCGCGGCAGATGCCGTGCGAGCAGGGCCAGGCAGATCGTCGGATGGCGGTAGCCGGCGGCCGACATGTCGGCATCGTAGGTTTCCGACCAACTGTCATAGATCGCGGCGACGTCCTCGGGCCGTTGCGCCGCATAGGCGGCGCCAAGCCCGCCATGATCCTTGTTGCCCGCCATGGCTGTTTCTCCGCCAGCTCGCTGCTCACCCTCGATCGGATGATAGCCAAACGGCGAAAACTGTGGAACCGTTGTCGCAAGAAATAACACGCCAGGGGCAACAGGCATGGGGACCGACGAGGCACGCGCAACACTTGCGGCAATTCCGGCATTAGCGGGCTACGACGGACCGCTGGAGCGGCTGGGCGGGATGACCAATCTCGTCTTTCGGGCCGGCGATATCTGCCTGCGTATCCCCGGCAAAGGCACCGAGGAGTATATCAACCGCGCTAATGAGGCGGTGGCGGCGCGTGAGGCGGCCAAAGCGGGCGTCAGTCCCGAGGTGCTGCATGTCGACCCCGCGACAGGCGTGCTGGCGAGCCGCTTCGTTGCCGGCGCCGTGACGATGTCGCCGGAAAAGTTCAAGCTGCGCGCCGGCAGCCCGGCCCGCGCCGGCGAAGCCTTCCGCAGGCTGCACGCGTCCGGTGCGGTGTTTCCGTTCCGCTTCGAGCTGTTTGCGATGATCGACGACTATCTCAAGGTCTTATCGACCAAGGACGTCGCCTTGCCGCCGGGCTACCACGACGTGGTGCGCGAATCCGACACCGTGCGTGCCGCCCTTGCCGCGCATAGACTGCCGCTTGCGGCCTGCCATTGCGATCCGCTGTGCGAGAATTTTCTCGATACGGGCGAGCGGATGTGGATCGTCGACTGGGAATATTCGGGGATGAACGATCCGCTCTGGGACCTCGGCGACCTCTCGGTCGAAGGCCGGTTCGACACCGCGCAAGAGGAAGAGATGATGCGCGCCTATTTCGGCGGCGAGGCGAAACCGGCCGAGCGCGGCCGCGTCGTTATCTACAAGGCGATGTGCGACCTGTTGTGGACGTTGTGGGGGCTGATCCAGCTTGCCAACAACAACCCGGTCGAGGACTTCCGCGCCTATGCCGACGGCCGCTTCGCCCGTTGCAAGGCGCTGATGGAAACGCCTGAGTTTTCACGGCATCTGGCGGCGGTGCGCCAAGGTGAGGTCAATTCACGCCTTTCGGCACGTTCTCCGGCGGCACGACTGTTTCGACCACCTTCTGGCGGTGGAAGATGAACAGGCCGGCGAGCACGACGATGGCCGAGCCGATCAGGATGCGCGGTCCCGGCACGTCGCCGAAGAATGCCAGGCCGAAGATCACCGCCCATAGAAGCAGGCTGTAGTGCAGCGGCGCCAGCGTCGAGGCAGGGGCCAGTTTCAGCGCCCTGGTAATCATCAGATGCGCGCTGCAGGAGACGATGCCGAGCAGGAGCATGGCGCCGAAATCGAGTGCCGAGGGCGTCTGCCAGGCGCCTATGGTCATCACGCCGCCGACCAGCAGCGTGCCGATAGTCTGCCAGGTGACCAGCGTTGTGTCGCTGGTGCCGCGCAGGCGGCGGCTGAGGATGATGGCAAAGGCGAAGGCGATGCTGCCGACCAGCGCGAACAGCGAGGACTGCGAAAACGCCGCCGAAGAGGGTTTCAAGATGATCAGCACGCCGCAGAAGCCGACCAGGATGGCGGCCCAGCGGCGCCAGCCGACCTTTTCGCCGAGCAGGAAATGCGACAGCGCCGCCACATAGATCGGCCCGGCCATGTAGAAGCTCATCACGTCGGCAAGCGGAAGATAGACGACGGCGGCATAGAACAGCGCCGTGTCCGCCGTGGTCGCCAGCACGCGAAGAATCTGGAGGACCGGCCGCTCCATCTGGAACAGTCTGCCGGCGCCCTGGTTGGCGATCATCGGGCCGAGCACGATGAAGGCCCCGATCGATCGGATCAGCACCACCTGGCCGACCGAGAAGCTGGCGACCAGCCATTTGCCCATCGCGTCGTTCAGCGCGAACATGAAGTCGCCGGCCAGCATCAAAAGGATGCCGGCCAGAAGCGCGTTCCTGATGGTAAAGGTGCGGACGAGCGACTGGGCCATGCGGCTCCCTAGCTGCAAGCGGCCGCTTTGACGAGGCAAATCGGTAAGACCAGCGGCGGAAATCGGCTGTTTCTACGCAGTTTTGTGCCGCCGGTTCACCTGTCCGGGACGGCCGGCGATCGACAGCCGTGTCTCCTGTTTCGTGCGCTCGGCCACCACCTTGCCCCTGGCGACGACGCACAGCCGTTCGGCACGCAGCCTCAAGGCCTCGATCGGGTTGCCTGCATCGAGGATGACGAAGCTGGCGCGCTTGCCCACGGCAAGGCCGAGATGATCGAGGCCCATGATGGCGGCGTTGACATTGGTGACCATGTCGAAGCAGCGTGCCATGTCGGCAGGGCTCGACATCTGAGCGACGTGAAGCCCCATGAAGGCGACGTCGAGCATGTCGGCGGTGCCCAGCGAATACCAGGGGTCGAGAACGCAATCCTGGCCCCAACCGACGCGGATGCCGAGCGCCAGCATCTCCTTCACCCGGGTCATTCCGCGGCGTTTGGGAAACGTGTCGTGGCGGCCCTGCAGCATGATGTTGATCAGCGGATTGGGGATCGCCGACACACCGGCCTCGGCAATCAGCGGCAGCAGCTTGGAGACGTAGTAATTGTCCATCGAGTGCATTGAAGTCAGATGCGAGCCGGCTACCTTGCCCTGCAGGCCAAGGCGCTGCGTCTCATAGGCAAGCTGCTCGATGTGGCGCGACAGCGGATCGTCGGTCTCGTCGCAATGCAGGTCGACCATCAGCCCGCGCTTCGCCGCGATTTCGCACAATTCGGTCACCGAGCGCGTGCCGTCGGCCATGGTGCGTTCGAAATGCGGGATGCCGCCGACGATGTCGACGCCCATGTCGAGCGCGCGCAGCGTGTTCTGGCGCGCCGTCGGCGAACGGTAGAAGCCATCCTGCGGGAAAGCGACCAGTTGCAGATCGATATAGGGCGCGACAATCTTCTTGACGTCGAGCAGCGCCTCGACCGCCAGCAGCCGGTCGTCGCAGACATCGACATGGGTACGGATGGCGAGCAGGCCCATCGAGACCGCCCAGTCGCAATAGGCGAGCGCCCGCTCGCGCACCGCGTCATGCGTCAAGAGCGGCTTCAGCTCGCCCCATAGCGAAATGCCCTCCAGCAGCGTACCCGAAGCGTTGATGCGTGGAATGCCGTAGGACAGCGTTGCATCCATATGGAAATGCGGATCGACGAAGGGCGGCGAGATCAGATTGCCACGGGCGTCGATCGACGTGCCGGCGCTGACATGCAGTTCGGGCTCGATGGCGACGATCGTCTCGCCGATGATGCCGAGGTCGGCGACGGTGCCGTCGGGCAGCGTTCCGCCGCGCACAACAAGGTCGAAATCCATCTGTCGTCATCTCCCCGCAGATCAATCGCCGCAATCGTGGCGCAAAAGACACCGTGCCGCAGCCGATTGTCTCCGCGACAGCGAAAGGTTCCATCCGGCCACAACTCGCTCTATAAGCCGCCTTTCGCCCTGGTGGCGAATCCGAAATTCGTCAGTCAGGCATGGGATCGGCCATTTGTTTCGCTTCTTCCGTTCGACGGAAAACCAGCGCCTTATCGCAAGGCTTTTGCGGGAATCCTTTCACGCGCATAGATTTGGCTACGCTGCGGCCATTCTGTCGATGCTGGTTGTGGCGGCAACGACAGCAGCCAGCGCCTATATGCTGCGCGAAATCACCAATGAATTCGTAGTTTACAAGAGGATTGGGCAGGTCAATCTGATCGCGGCGGCGACCGGAGCGATTTTCATTCTCAAGGGCTTCGCAAACTTCATCCAGGCCTACTTCATGAGCAGGGTCGGCAATGCCATCATCGCCGACCGGCAGCGCAAGATCTATGACAGCATTCTCGCGCAAGGCATCGAATTCTATCATTCGACCTCTTCGTCCGAACTGATTTCGCGCATGACGAACAATGCCCAGGCCGCGCGCAGCGTGCTCGACCAAATCGTCACGTCCTATGTTCGCGACCTGGTGACGCTGGCTGCGCTGGTGGGGGTGATGGTCTGGCAGCAGCCGGCGCTGTCCCTGATCTGTCTGGTGATCGGGCCGATCGCCATTTACGGCGTCAATCGTATCCTGAAGCGCGTCCGAAAAATTGCCTCGCAAGAATTCCGTTCGCTCGGCCAGATCGTGCAGGTGATGCAGGAAACTGCGATCGGCGTGCGCGTCGTCAAATCCTTCGGCCTCGAAGGCGCCATGCGGAAGCGCATGTACAAGGCCGTGTCGGACGTGGAGAGCCGCGCCAACAACATCGCCACGCTGGAGGCCGCCACCAGCCCGGTTATGGAAACGCTTGCGGGGCTGGCCATCGCTGGCGCCGTTTTTGTCAGCGGCTTCCTGGTTCTGGGCGGCGGCGGTCAGATGCCGGGCAACATCATGGCCTTCATCGCGGCGCTGCTGTTGGCCTATGAGCCGGCCAAGCGCCTGGCCCGCGTACGCATCTCGCTTGAAACCGGCATTGTCGGCGTGCGCATGATGTTCCAGCTCGCCGACCGGCCGCTGACGCTGGCCGAAAAGCCGGATGCAAAGCCGCTGCGGGCCGGGCCGGGCGAGATCCATTTCGACAATGTCAGCTTCGCCTACCCCGAAAGCTCGCCGGTGTTCGAGGGACTGGACCTGACGCTTGCCGCCGGCAAAATGACGGCGCTGGTCGGACCCTCGGGCAGCGGCAAGTCGACCATCCTCAACCTGATCATGCGCATGTACGACCCGCAGGTCGGCAGGGTGATGTTCGACGGGCAGGACATTTCTTGTGCCACGCTCACCTCGGTCAGGGAAAAGATCGCCTATGTCAGCCAGGACACGTTCCTGTTTGCCGGCACGATCATGCACAACATCAGGCTCGGGCGCGAGGGCGCCACGGACGAGGAAGTAATGGCCGCCGCAAGGGCCGCCAATGCACATGACTTCATCAGCGCCCAGGCGAAAGGGTACGACACGGATGTCGGCGAGAATGGCGCGCTGCTGTCAGGCGGCCAGCGCCAGCGCATCTCGATCGCGCGCGCCATGCTGCGCAATGCCGAAATCCTGCTGCTAGACGAGGCGACCAGCGCGCTCGACGCCGAATCCGAGGCGCTTTTCCGCGACGCGCTGCAGCAGCTGACGGTCGGGCGCACCACCATCGTCATTGCCCACCGCCTGTCGACCGTGCACCAGGCCGACACGATCGTGGTGCTGGAGGCCGGCAAGGTGGTGGAAAGCGGCGCGCATCGCACGCTGCTCAACCAAGGCGGGCTGTATCAGAAGCTTTATGAATATCAGTTGATGCCATAACGGAGTGCGAGTATGCGCGCTGCTCGGTTCATGTCCTTTCTACGATCCGTCTTGTTGGGCACCTTTGCCGCGCAATCTCCTGCCATGGCTCTCGACTACGACAAGGCGCATCACCTCGACGCGGAGAACCTCGCCGAACAAGGAATCGCAAAGACCTACCAAGAAGTTTTGCCCGAGCTTCGGCAATATGTGAAAGACCCAATCGCAATCGAGGAAAGCGTAGACATGTACGCTTCACGATATGCCGTGCGCTCGGCTGGCCAGGAGTTCGTGATATACGCCCCGGATAGTGTGGGCAGCGAAGACAAAAGCTGGGGCACGGCCACTTATGTCTTCTTCAAAATCATCAATGACCAACTCACCCATTCGGGCGTGCGATACTACGCGCTCAACGGTGGAAACGACCTGTTCGGCATCTTCTTGACACCATCACAGGCGGAAGACGCAAAGCGATCGCTGCCAACCCGCACGGATTGGCCCTATCTTCCCGATCCGAAATCGCCTTGGTACGGCCAGTACCACTAGCCGGGCTGGATCACTCCGGCACGTGCCGCACCGCGCCCTTGTCGGCGCTGGTGGCGAAGGCGGCGTAAGCGCGCAGCGCGGTCGTCACCTTGCGCTTGCGCTTTTCCTCGGGCTTCCAGGCCATGGCGCCCTTTGCCTCCATGGCCGCGCGGCGCGCGTCGAGTTCAGCGTCGCTGACAGCAAGCCGGATCGTGCGGTTGGGGATGTCGATCTCGATCGTATCGCCTTCCTGCACCAGTCCGATCGTGCCGCCTTCCGCTGCTTCGGGCGAGGCATGGCCGATCGACAGGCCTGATGTGCCGCCGGAGAAGCGGCCGTCGGTGACCAGCGCGCAGGCTTTGCCGAGGCCTTTCGACTTCAGATAGCTCGTGGGGTAGAGCATTTCCTGCATGCCGGGGCCGCCACGCGGCCCTTCATAGCGGATGACGACGACATCGCCGGCCTTGATCTCGTTGGACAGGATCGCTTTGACGGAAGCGTCCTGGCTTTCGAACACGCGGGCCGGGCCGGTGAACTTCAGGATCGACTCGTCGACGCCGGCCGTCTTCACGATGCAGCCGTCGAGCGCCAGATTGCCTTTCAGCACGGCAAGGCCGCCGTCTCTCGAGAACGGCGTCTCGGCTGAGCGGATGACGCCCTTCTCGCGGTCGAGGTCGAGCTCGTCCCAGCGGCGGTCCTGGCTGAAGGCGACCTGTGTCGGCACGCCACCCGGAGCGGCGAGAAAGAAGTCGCGGACGCTCTGGCTTGAGGTGCGGGAAATGTCCCAATGGTCGAGCGCTTCGCCGAGGCTTGCCGTATGCACCGTCGGCAGGTTGCGGTTGAGCAGCCCGGCATTGTCGAGCTGGCCGAGGATCGCCATGATGCCGCCGGCACGATGGACATCTTCCATATGCACGTCGGACTTGGCCGGTGCGACCTTGCACAGCACCGGAACGCGGCGTGACAGCCGGTCGATGTCTTCCATGGTGAAATCGACCTCGCCCTCATGGGCGGCGGCCAGGATATGCAGCACGGTGTTGGTCGAGCCGCCCATGGCGATATCGAGCGTCATGGCGTTCTCGAAGGCGCCTTTGGAGGCGATGCTGCGCGGCAGTGCCGACTCATCATCCTGCTCGTAGTAGCGCTGGGCGAGATCGACGATGAGATGGCCGGCCTCGACGAACAGCCGCTTGCGGTCGGCGTGGGTTGCCAGGGTCGAGCCGTTGCCGGGTAGCGACAGGCCGAGCGCCTCGGTCAGGCAATTCATCGAATTGGCGGTGAACATGCCGGAGCACGAGCCGCAGGTCGGGCAGGCCGAGCGTTCGATGACCTTGACGTCCTCGTCGGAGATCTTGTCGTCGGCGGCGGCAACCATGGCGTCGACCAGGTCGAGCGCTTGTGTCTTGCCGGCGAGCACCACCTTGCCGGCTTCCATCGGCCCCCCGGAGACGAAGACGCTTGGGATATTGAGGCGCAAGGAGGCCATCAGCATGCCGGGCGTGATCTTGTCGCAATTGGAGATGCAGACCATGGCATCGGCGCAATGCGCGTTGACCATATATTCGACCGAGTCCGCGATCAGCTCGCGCGACGGCAGCGAATAGAGCATGCCGTCATGGCCCATGGCGATGCCGTCATCGACGGCGATGGTGTTGAATTCCTTGGCGACGCCGCCGGCCTTCTCGATCTCGCGCGCCACCAGCTGGCCAAGGTCTTTCAGATGGACATGACCCGGCACGAACTGGGTGAAGGAATTGACCACCGCGATGATCGGCTTGCCGAAATCCGAATCCTTCATGCCGGTGGCGCGCCACAGGCCGCGGGCGCCGGCCATGTTGCGGCCGTGGGTGGTGGTGCGGGAGCGATAGGCAGGCATGAATTTTCCTTGGCTGGCTGGCTGCGCCCGGTGCGGAGCGTGGCGGCGCGGAACTTGGATCGCAGGGTTTATAGACCGGCAAGTATGGTCTGGCCACTTTTTTGCAATGCGCCAGAGTCTCGCTGAAAATCAGGGTTTCGAAAAAGATTGCCGGCCAGTGTCGGATCGCTAGCCCGGCATCCGTCCTTGGACGACGGCAAGGGAATGGCACCATTTCTATAAGTCAGCAGCTTCACCTGTAACCGCAACCAAACACCCGAGGAGCATGACATGCAAAAGATCACCACCTGCCTGTGGTTCGATGGCCAGGCCGAAGAGGCGATGAATTTCTACGTCTCCATCTTCAAGAATTCGAAGGTGCTGAGCGTGCTGCGTTGGCCCGAAGGCCAAGCCGATGCCGGCAAGGCGCTGGTGACCACGTTCGAACTCGACGGCGTGCAGTTCCAGGCACTCAACGGCGGACCGCAATTCAAGTTCAACGAGGCGATGTCACAGTCGATCGACTGCAAGACCCAGGAAGAGGTCGATTATTTCTGGGACAAGCTCATCGAAGGCGGCGGCGAACCGTCGCAATGCAGCTGGCTGAAGGACAAGTTCGGCGTCTCCTGGCAAGTCGTGCCGGAGCAACTGCCGCGCCTGCTTCTGGATCCGGACCGGGCCAAGGCCGGGCGGGTGATGTCGGCGATGATGCAGATGAGCAAGATCGATATCGCCAAGATCGAGGAAGCTGCCAAAGGCTGAGTGAAGCCCTCAACGCCTCGCTGCCCCTCATCCGCGCTTCGGGCACCTTCTCCCAGTGAACGGGGAGAAGGCAAGATGGCGCCTTACGCCGCCTTGTCGCGGACCTGGTAGTCCTTGACGGTTGCGAAGCGGATCGCCTTCCAGCGTTCGGCTTCGTAGTTCAGCGAGAAGGCGTGCTGGGCCAGAAACACAGGGTCGTTGTCGAGGTCGCGGGCGATGTCGCCGCGATGCGCTTCGATGAAGCGAAGCGTCTCGCCCTTGTCGTCGGCCGAGATCCAGCGGCAGACCGAGAAGCGCGACATTTCGAATTCGACCGGCAGCGTGTATTCGAAATTCAGCCGCTCCTTCAAGACGTCGAGCTGCAACGCGCCGACGACACCGACGATGGCCGGCGAGCCGTCTTCCGGCGAAAACAGCTGCACGACGCCTTCCTCGGCCATCTGGTGCAGCGCTTCCTTGAGTTTTTTCGCCTTCATCGCGTCGCCGAGGCGCACACGGCGCAGGATTTCCGGCGCGAAGTTAGGTACGCCGCGGAACAGTATCTCCTCGCCTTCGGTCAGCGTATCGCCGATACGCAGCGTGCCGTGGTTGGGAATGCCGACGACATCGCCGGCAAACGCTTCGTCGGCGGTGACGCGGGTGCGGGCAAAGAAGAACTGCGGCGCCGACAGGCTCATCGGCTTGCCGGTGCGCACCAGCTTGGCCTTCATGCCGCGCTCGAGCTTGCCCGAACAGACGCGCACGAAGGCGATGCGGTCGCGATGGTTGGGGTCCATATTGGCCTGGATCTTGAACACGAAGGACGTCATCTTCTCCTCCGTCGCCTCGACCTTGCGGGTGTCTGCCTCCTGCGCGCGCGGCGGCGGCCCGAAGGCGCCGAGCGCCTCGATCAGGTCGCGCACGCCGTAATTGCGCAGCGCGGAGCCGAAATAGACCGGTGTCAGATGGCCTTCTCGGAAGGCGTCGATGTCGAGCGGGCGGCAAGCTTCGCGCGCGAGCTCCAGCTCCTCGATGAAGGCCTCGCGCTCGTTTTCCGGCAGCAGGCCGGCGACGCGGTTGGAGTCGGGGCCGTTGACCGGCGTGCGGTCTTTCTCGGCATCGCCCCTGCGCACAGCGTTGAGCGCCAGGTGGTAGGTGCCGGCAAAAGTCTTGCCGCGGCCGATCGGCCAGGTGATGGGGGCGGTGTCCAGCGCCAACTTCTGCTCGATCTCGTCGAGAATTTCGAACGGGTCGCGGCTTTCGCGGTCCATCTTGTTGATGAAGGTGATGATCGGGATGTCGCGCAGCCGGCAGACTTCGAACAGTTTCAGCGTGCGCGGCTCGATGCCCTTGGCGGCGTCGATGACCATGACGGCCGAGTCGACCGCCGAGAGCGTACGATAGGTGTCGTCGGCGAAATCCTCGTGACCTGGCGTGTCGAGCAGGTTGAAGACATTGTCCTCGTATTCGAAGGTCATCACCGAAGTGACGACCGAAATGCCGCGCTCGCGCTCGATCTTCATCCAGTCGGACCGGGTCTGGATGCGGTCCTTCTTGGCCTTGACCTCGCCGGCAAGCTGGATGGCGCCGCCGAACAGCAGCAGCTTTTCGGTGAGCGTCGTCTTGCCGGCGTCGGGGTGGGCGATGATCGCGAAAGTGCGGCGGCGCGATACCGCCTGTTCGATGTCTTCAGCCAATTTCTGGAATCCTGTCTGTGGCGCGGGCTTCTAGCAGCGCATTGCCAGCCTGTCGACCGTTTCGGGCCGGCAGGCCTCGACCGCCCTTGAGCTTAACCCGCTGCGGTGGCATCAGAGGAGCCCATTTTGAGAGGTCCGGTATGAGCAGCGCTAAAGAAGTCATCGTCATCGGCGCCGGCATTGTCGGCGCTTCCATCGCCTGGCACCTGACCAAGGCTGGCGCGCGGGTGACGGTGGTTTCGGAGAGCGGCGCGGGCGGTATCGCCACACCCAATTCCTTTGCCTGGATCAATGCCAGCTGGGGCAATCCCGAAATCTATTTTCGGCTGCGCATCCGTGCGATGGCCGAATGGAAGCGGCTGGCAAACGAGCTGCCCGGCCTGCCGCTCGCCTGGTGCGGCGGGCTGTGCTGGGATCTGCCGGCCGACAGGCTCGAAGCCTACGCGGCTGAGCACGCTTCCTGGGGTTACGGCATCGAACGCGTCGACGCCGGGCGGGCAGCGCAAATCGAGCCCAATCTCGTCGAGCCGCCGGAATTCGCTATCTATGTCGCGGAAGAAGGCGTGGCCGAACCGGTCGCAGCGGCCAAGGCGCTGCTGGCCGACGCAGAACGGCAAGGTGCGCGCGTTCTCTCCAGTTCTGTAACCGCACTTGTCCAGACCGATGGCAGGATTGCCGGTGTCGATACATCGCATGGGCTGATGCCAGCCGAAGAGGTGGTGATTGCAGCCGGTGTCGGGGCGCCCGATATTGCCGCTACCGTCGGCATCAAGCTGCCGATCGAGACGCCGCCCGGTCTGATCGTCCACTCGCAGCCCTACAAGAAGCTCCTCAACGGGCTGGTGCATGCCGAAAAGCTGCATATGCGCCAGACGGCGGAGGGCCGCATCATCGCCGGCTCGGATTTCGCGGGGAGCGATCCCGGTGAGAATCCCGACGCCACGGCGCGCGAGCTGTTTGCAGCAATGAAGGCGGCTTTGCGCGGCGCCGACGAACTGGAATTTGATTTCCACACGGTTGGCTACCGGCCGACGCCGATCGACGGCTTTCCGATCATCGGCCGCGCCGAGGGCACGGAAGGTCTCTATGTCGCCGTCATGCATTCCGGCATAACGCTGGCGCCCGCGGTCGGGCTGTTCGCCACGCGCGAAATTCTCGACGGCGAGCGTGATCCGCTGCTGACGCCTTATGGGTTGGGTCGGTTTGCTCAGTAGCCCGGCGGACGCTTGAAGCCGCCGGTGAACGCTTCGATCGCCTTGGCGATGCCGAGCAGCCGCGATTCCGACCAGCGCTTGCCAACCAGTTGCAGGCCGATGGGCAGGCCGTCGCGGTCTTGCCCGCAGGGCAGCGAGAGTGCCGGATGGCCGGAATAGTTGAAGACCGCGCCATAGGCCGGTAGCATCCAATAGCTTTGCTCCTTGCCGTCGACTTCGATCGGCGTGCCGGGCTCACAATGCGCGAAGGCCGTGGTCATGGCGACCGGGCACAGCAAGGCATCGCAGGTTTCGAAGAACCTGTCCCAGGCCAGGATGGAGCGGTCGCGGCGAGCGAGCGCCTCGAACCAATTGGTGATCGGCGTTGGCTGCTCCGGTGGTTCGGGCTGCGCTGCCTCCAACATCATGCCGATCAGATCGCCGCCCTGCTCCAGATCGTCATGCAGATCGATCTCAGGCAAGTTCGCTTCTTCCACAATCACCCCTGCTGATTGCAACCGCTTGGCCAGGATTTCGACTGCGGCAGCGATTTTGCCAGCCACCGGAAAGCCGGGAAAGGACGGCGCGGCGGCGATGCGCAATGTCTTGAGGTCGAGCCTGGGCATGGCCTCTACGGGCACCGGCGCGAGGTCGGTGTCTGCTCCGTCCGGGCCGGCGATGATTTTGTAGATCAGCGCAAGATCGTCCACGCTGCGCGCCAGCGGGCCGAGGCAGGACATCAACCGCACGCTTCGCGCCGCGCCGTTCGGATCGGGGAAGGCGCCGGCCAGCGACACGCGGTGCTCGGTCGGTTTCAACCCGTAGACACCGCAAAAAGCCGACGGCAGGCGGATCGAATCCTGCATGTCGGTTCCGACATCGAACGGCGTCATGCCGGTCGCCACCGCTGCCGCGGCGCCACCGCTGGACCCGCCTGACGTGCGCGAGCGGTTCCACGGATTGCTGGTGCGACCGAACAGCGGGTTGTCCGACTGCCAATCGCCCAGCATGGTCGCGACATTGGTTTTGCCTATCAGGACGCCGCCTGCGGCTTTCAATCGGGAGACGACCGGGCTGTCCGATTTTGCCGTATGGTTGGCGAAAGGCGGGAAACCGACCGTGGTCTCCATGTCGGCCGTTTCGTGCGTATCCTTCAGGGTGAAGGGCACGCCATGCAGCGGGCCGAGCGCATCGCCATGCGCCAATGCCACGTCGGCGTTTTCAGCGCGCTCACGGGCGCCTTCGCGGTCGAGATTGACGATGGCGTTGACGGCCTCGTTGTGTCGGTCGATTTGGACCAGATGGGCGTCCAGAGCTTCGACGGCGGAGATCTTTCGCGCCGCGATTGCGGCGGCGAGATCGATGGTCGAGGAAAAGGCGAGGTCCATGATTGCTCCGGCTGCTGCCAAACGTATTGTGGTTTAAAACCAAGTTCAGCATTCGGAGATCATTGGTGCTTGATCAAAATTGCGCTTGCCGGTCGGTTGAGGTTGGCGCTCTACGGCGCCCCCCTCTGTCCTGCCGGACATCTCCCCACTTTGGGGGGCGATTGGCAGCTTTGGCTTCGGCGCCCCTTTTCCTGCGTTGAAAATTGGCGAAGGCCGCCGTGACCTCCAATCTCCCCCTCGTGGGGAGGGCAGGACAGAGGGGGGCGCGAAGAATGCGGCCTAGACTAGGGCCTAGACGACCAGTGCCAGCCTTGCCACAGCCGGCACGAACGGCCGAATGCTCATCCCATCACCCGTAATGGTCACAAAACTCGCCGGCGGGATGGCCTGCCATTCCCCGCCCTCGCGATCGAAAGGCTCCGACACGATGCAACGGCCGGCATTGCGCACCGACGTGTACAGCGTCGGCGCGTGGGCGTCGCTGGCGTAGCGCACGGCATAGAGCGCCTGCCCATCCGAGAACGCTGCGGTCAGTTTCACGGCTGGCTCCAGACCGGCGTGGCGTGACGCCTCTAGAACCCGAGCGGTGGCGCGCGATACTGCCCCTTGCGGGTCGCCAGCAAGACCCTCATCGATCATCAGCAGGAAAAACAATTCGGAATCGGTGGTGCCCTCGCGCTGGTCGAAGACGGCGTCGCAGAGCGAGTTCTCCAGCGCGCGGCGGATCTTTTCGAAGCCGCCGATCTGGCCATTGTGCATGAACGACCAGCTGCCGGAGATGAAGGGGTGGCAGTTCATGCGGCTGGTGGCGCCGCCGGTCGACGCTCTGACATGGGCGAGGAACAGGCCGGATTTGATCTGCCGGCACAGGCTTTTCAGATTGGGATCCGACCAGGCCGGCAGGATGTCGCGGTAGAGGCCGGGCTCGGGCCGGTCGCCATACCAGGCAAGGCCGAAACCGTCGCCATTGGTCGGCGACTTGGCTTCCTGGGCGCAATGGCTCTGGGCGATGAGCGAGTGGCAAGGCGCGGTGACGACGTCCTCGAGGAAGACCGCGTCACCCAGATAAGCCGCCCATCGGCACATCGCTTCTAACCAATCCTAGGCGCGATCCAAGAGAGCCTGGGGCTCCTTGACCGCGTGCGAGCCTCTGTTGTGCGTCCGTTCATAGAGTTCGCGAACGATTCGGCTTGCCGTAGTTTCGAAGAGAAACGGCAAGAAAGCGTGAACGAGTGCCGCACCAGCGGCCATCAGGAGGCGCGAGCAGAACCAGGCGGCAAAGGCCATATGGCTGAAATAGGTCTCGCCCACCTTGGCCGGGTGAGAGGTGAACAGCTTCGAAAACAGCGTCGTCATGGTGATCCCTCCTGCCGGGATAAGCCCCGATGTGGGTATCCTGCCACGGGGTAAAGGTTCATCGGTCTCAATTTGTCCTTGTCTAACGCCGTGGTTCGGGACATTCATCCCAACATGGCGCTTGAATTTGATGAAATCGACCGAAGATTGCTGGCCGAGCTGCAACGCGACGGCACACTGTCGGTCGATCAGCTCTCCGAAAAAGTGTCGCTGTCGCGCAACGCCTGCTGGCGCCGGGTCAAGCGGCTGGAAGAGGACGGCGTCATCACCGGGCGGGTGGCGCTGGTCGATGCCGACAAGCTCGGGCTCGGGCTTTCGGTGTTCATCCTGATCCGCACGTCCAATCATGACCCGGACTGGCTGCAGAAGTTTCGGGCGGCGGTGACCGGTTTTCCCGAGATCACCGGAGTCTATCGCATGTCCGGCGATCTCGACTACGTGCTGCGCGCCCGCGTCGCTGACATGAAGGCCTATGACCGGCTCTATCAGCGGCTGATCGCCAAGGTGGCGCTGTCGGACGTTTCGGCCTCCTTCGTCATGGAGGAGATCAAGGAGACGACGGTCGTTCCGGTGGAATTGCGCTAGGTCACACTGACGCCCGAAAGAAAGCCGTTGATAGGCCTGCGGACGAGTTGACCGAATCGCCGTTCGCGCCGATAGGATCGATTTTATGCACGCAGCCCTCCACAATTCCTCCGTCATCGGTCCAACCGTCGGCTTCGTCAGGTTGCCGCATGGCGATGGACTTCCCCTTCCCGCTTACGAAAGCACCGGCGCCGCCGGCATGGATCTGCGCGCCGCGGTGCCGGAAGACCGGCCGCTGCTGATCCTGCCTCGCAAGCGCGCCTTGGTGCCGACCGGTCTGATCCTGGAAATTCCCGAAGGAATGGAAGGCCAGGTGCGGCCGCGCTCCGGCCTTGCCTTCAAGCATGGGCTGACCGTCCTCAATTCACCAGGCACGGTCGACAGCGACTATCGCGGCGAGGTTAAGGTGCTCCTGGTCAACCTCGGCGACGAGGATTTCGCGGTGACGCGCGGCATGCGCATTGCCCAGATCGTCTTTGCCGCGGTGACGCAGGTGACGGTTGAGGAGCGCTCGCTGGCCGGCGCCACGACGCGCGGCGCGGGCGGGTTCGGATCGACCGGCACCGCCTGAATGAGCATACCGAAACTGGTCATCTTCGACTGCGACGGAATCCTGGTCGACACCGAGAACCTTGCCAACCGGCGGCTTGCCGAGTGGTTTGTTGCCGCCGGTTATCCCACCACATTCGAATATTGCCGCAAATATTTTTCCGGCCGCAGCATGGCTTCGGTGCAGAAGGAAATCGAAGAGACGACCACGGTGCGGCTCGGCGCCGATTTCGTCGATCGCTGGAATGCCGGCCTGCCCGATCTGTTTGCGCATGGCGTCGAGGCGATCCCCTATGTGCGCGACTTCATCGAGGCGGTTCGCGCGGCCGGCATTCCCTATTGCGTCGCCACTTCTGCGCGTATCTCGAAGATGCACATCACGCTCGGCCAGACCGGGCTGCTGCCGCTGTTCGAGCATGCCATGTTCTCTTCGACCATGGTCAGCCGCGGCAAGCCGTTCCCGGACCTGTTCCTGCATGCGGCAAAGACCATGGGTTTTGCGCCGGCCGACTGCATCGTCATCGAGGACAGCGTTGCCGGCACGCAGGCCGGCATTGCCGCCGGCATGCGTGTCTATGCCTATCATGGCGATCCCTATTCCGACCGCGATGGCCTGGCCGGCGCTGGCGGCGTCCTGTTCGACGACATGCGCGAACTTGCCGGGCTGGTGCCGATCCACTGAAGCTGTGTTAGGTTCCGCGCGTCCAGCCTGAGGCGCCCATGCCAACGAACCTGCTTCGCTCCATCCCAAAGCGTTTCACCGTTTCATGGAAACGGCGAACCGCTCTATCTTTTTGTTTTGTCGCAATTTCCGGCCGGAAAACCGCACACACTTTTCCTGAAATTGCTCTAGCGCTTGTGCTGCTGCCGTGGCTTTGGACCGCAGCCGGCGCGCAAGCCGTCAGCTTCCCGGAATTCGGCAGCGCCATCCCCGGCCACATGGATGTGACCTATCTGGACCTCGCAAGGATGGTCATTCCCGGCCTCGCAGGTGACAGCAACGGCTTCTACCGGGGTGGATTGCCGATCGAGATGCGCCACATCGAGGGACCGGATGGCGGCGGTTCGCCGCCTGAGACATCGGGCCTCTCCAACGCCGGCGTGCTCGCCATCAAGGCTGGGGGTAAGGACCGGCTGGCGATGCTCTACGGCCTCGGCGACTCTCCCGACAGCGCCGAAGGCTATGCCGTGCTGGCGCTCTACGACATCACAGATAAGCCGAAGCTGCTCGACGCCGTCAATGTCGCGCTCGACCGCGACACCTATTTCCGTGAACCGGGCAAGCTTTCCGTTGGGCCGAACGACGACATCGTGATCACCATGAGCGCGCATTTCAATTCACGCCAAAACTACGCGATCACGCCGCTGATCATGGTGCGCGACGACAAATTCCAACTGATCGACATGATCTTCACCTTCGATGAGAACCTGTGCGCCTACAGCCGCAAGCAGGATGTTGCTTTCGAGACGATCGCTGACGGACAGCCTCATGCCGCGGTCAAAGTGACAGTGACCGACGCCACGGTGCTCAACGGCGAGAGCTGCGACGACCAGCCGCCCAAGCCTGAAGCCCATGCAATTTCCGTCACCTATCATTGGGACAAGAAGACGTTGCACTATGTCAAGGATTCCGATGCGCTGGACAAACTGGCAGGAGAGAACGCCAAACGCTTCTGAGCCAACCGCATTCGTTTGCTCGGTGCATTGCTGCACGATAGAATCTGCCGGCATTTCCGCGTCTGAAGGGAGCACTCATGGACAAGGGCAAGATCTTTCGCGACCTGCACGCCTCGACCTTCGTCATGCCCAACCCCTGGGATGTCGGCACGACCAAGCTCCTGGCCTCCTTCGGCTTCAAGGCGCTGGCGACCACCAGCGCCGGTTTTGCCTTCTCGCGCGGCCTGCCCGATGGCGCAGTGACCTTCGAGGCGATGATCCACCATTGCCGCGAGCTGACGGCGGCAACCAGCCTGCCGGTCTCGGCCGATCTCGAGAAAGGCAAGGGCGACAGCGCGACGAGTGCCGCCGAGACGGTTTTTGCGGCCGAAGCGGCAGGTCTCGCCGGCTGCTCGATCGAGGACCATACCGGCGATCCGGACAAGCCGATCTATGAGTTTTCGCGTGCCGTCGAACGCGTCGCAGCGGCAGCGGAGGCGGCGCGCGCGCTCAAGCACGATTTCGTCTTCACCGCGCGGGCCGAGAATTTCCTTTGGGGCAAACCGGATCTCGACGACACGATCAAGCGGCTGCAGGCCTTCGAAAAGGCCGGCGCCGATGTGCTCTATGCGCCCGGCCTCAAAGATGTCGAGACCATCCGGGACGTCTGCTCGGCAGTGAGCAGGCCGGTCAATGTCATGGCACTCCCGGCCTTCACCATCGCCGACCTCGCCATGGCCGGGGTCAAGCGCATCTCGCTTGGACCCTGGCTGACCAATTTCGCCTTCGGCATGCTGGAAACCGCAGCGCGCGAGATCCAGCAGGACGGCACGTTCGGCTTCACCCGGGCCGCCATCCCGTTCGGCAAATTGCAGGCGCTGTTTTCCAAATCCTCAGGGTAGGGGTCCCGGCGCATGACGCTCACCGTCGTCGACATGCACACCGGCGGTGAGCCGCTCAGGATCGTCACGGACGGCTATCCAGACATTCCCAAAGGCACGATCCTGGAAAAGCGTGCCTATGTGCGCGACCACCTCGACCATTTGCGCAAGCTGCTGATCTTCGAGCCGCGCGGCCACTACGACATGTATGGCGCGCTGCTGGTGGAGCCCGACCTGCCCGGCGCCGAGCTGGCCGTGCTGTTCATGCACAACGAGGGCTATTCGACGATGTGCGGCCACGCCATCATTGCGCTTGGCCGCTACGCCGTCGACGAAGGCCTAGTGGCGAAACAGGAGCCAATCACCATGGTCAACATCGAGGCGCCGTGCGGCTTGGTCGTCGCTTCGGTGGAGGTCAAGGACGGCAAAGCGGGATCGGTGTCGTTCGAAAGCGTGCCGGCCTTTCTGTTTGCCCATGACCAACAAATCGAATTGGGGGGATACGGCAAGATTGCGTTCGACATCGCCTATGGCGGCGCCTTCTACGCGCTGGCCGACTGCCATCAATTCGGCCTGGAGTTCGGCCGCAGCCGGGTGCGCGATTTCGTCGACGCGGCAACCGCGCTGACCGAGCGGCTGAAGGCGGCGTTCCCTCTATCGCATCCCGACCATGCCGATCTCGCTTTCCTCTACGGCACCATCCTCACCGATGGACACGATGCGTTCTCCGGCGAGGCAACAAAAAACATCTGCGTCTTTGCCGGTGCCGAGGTCGACCGCTCGCCGACCGGCTCCGGCGTCACCGCGCGGCTGGCGGCAATGCATGCCAAGGGTGAGATCAACCCTGGTCAGGAGCGGTCCTTCGAAAGCATCGCCGGCTCGCGCTTTTCCGGAGCGGTGGCGCGCACGACCATGGCCGGCCCGCATGATGCGATCATCGCCCGCGTCGGCGGCCGCGCCTACTATTCGGGCCGGGCAGAATTCACCGTCGAGCCGGATGACGAATTGGGACGCGGTTTTCTTCTGCGTTGATAGGCCTATCGCCTGGCGCTCTCCCGCGCGCCGACCGCCTTGTGCAGATGCACCATCATGGCGGCGGCAAAGAGCGGCGTCAGCAGGTTGAGCAGGGGCACGGCGAGGAAGGCAGCGATGAGCAGCCCGGCCAGAAAGACGGTGCCGGCATATTTCCGGCGCAACGCCCTCGCCTCATCTTCCGGGCGGAAGCGCATGGCGGCGAATTCGAAGAATTCACGTCCCAGCAGATAGCCGTTGACGATGAAGAAGGCGGCGATGTTGATGCCCGGAACCAACAGAAGCAGCAGGGCGACGATGTTGCCCAGGATGACAACGCCGAAAAATTTCACCGACAACACGAGCGAGCGCAGCGCCGGCATGGCGCGTCCGACGGGATCGGCCGGATAGTCGGTGCGCTCGACCACTTCGGCGATGTCGTCGAGAAACAGGCCCGCCACGATTGCCGTCACCGGCGCGATCAGCAGCGCCATCCCGAAGGCAAGCGCGATGGCAGCGATGATGCCGCTCAGCCATCCGGCCCAGGACGGCAGGCCGGGCAGCAAGGAGTGAACCCATGGCAGGGCCAGCCAATCGACAAGCCCGGTCAAGACGAACCACAAGGCGACCAGCGCCAGGACGGTCAAGCCCAGCGTCTTCAGGAAAACCGCGCGGAATTCGGGAGAAAACAGCCGGCTGAAGGCGGCGCGGGCAGCGTTGGAGATCACGGCGTTTCCACCCCCAGGAACAAAGGATATCTCCGACATAGGCTGAGACCCTGTCAGCCGCAAGCCTGCTGGAGCGGGCGCAATTCCGGACGGGAACTAGAGCATGATCCCAAAAAGTGGGTACCGGTTTTTGGAAAAGATCATGCTCCAACAAAGGCTTAGATCATGATGAGATTTCAACCAAATCTCATCGTGATCTAGCGCGCCAGCGCCCGGGAGCGGGCTGGGATGGTCATCGCCGCAACGCCGGCGACGACGCAGCCCATGCCCCAGAGCGCCGTCGGCCCGAGGCTTTCGCCGAGAAACACGACGCCGATGCCGACGCCGATCGGCACGCGCAGATAGGCCTGCGACGTCGTGCCGACCGAACCCAGCGTGTGGATGAGGCGGAAAAAGATGCAGAAGGCCAGCGCCGTGGAGAACACCGACAATGCGAACAAGGCCAGTATCGACGCATTTGAAGGCGACAGCGTCCACGGGCGGTCGAAGGCCAGGCTCAAGGGGACGAGGATGACTGCGCCGCACAGCATCGAGCCGGCGGCCGGCAGCATCGGGTCGAGTCCCCTAAAGCTGCGGCCGAAAATGGCGGCGCCGGCATAGCAGACCGTGGCGGCAATGACGGCAAGTTGCGCCCACAATTGATGGCCGAGCCCGCCAAGCGCCTGGGTGCCGACGATCAGGCAAATACCGGCGATGCCGGCACCGACGCCGAACAGCTTGCGCGCGGTTACGGTTTCGTGGCGGGTGATGAGCGCGGTCAGCAGGAAGGTGAAGATCGGCGACGTCGCGTTGAGAATGGTGGCGAGGCCGGCGTCGATGGAGCGCTCGGCGGCGGCGATCAGCGTGAATGGCACGACGCTGTTGAGGCAGGCCTGAACCATGAACCGCCACCAGGTCGCGCCGTCCTTGGGCATAGCGAGGCCGCGCCAGCGGATCAGCGCGAGCAGGATGGCGCCGGCGATCAGGGTGCGAGCAGCGATGAAGGTTATCGGCGGGATCGTCTCGACACCGATCTTGATGAAGGTATAGGACGCGCCCCACAGGGCGGCCAGCACGCCAAGCAGCGCCAGTTCGGTGGTCATGTCGGTCTTTGCTTGCATGCGGGTGCTTCCAGCGCTTGATTTGAGACCAAGCTTGTAGGCGACCCGGCGGTCAGATGCTTCGGCCACGGTCGAACTGTGATGGAGCCTCGTCCAGGCGCGCGCGCCGGCTTGGGCCGGCAAAGGGTGGAAATCGGTTGCCATTTTTCGGGGTGATGCTGTAGACCCGCCCGGGCGCGGCAGAAAGCCGGCAGGTTCCAGGGCGGAGACATTGATGCCGGATTTTGACGTGCTTTGCATCGGCAATGCCATTGTCGACATCATCGCCCAGTGCGACGACGCTTTTCTCGAGACCAACGGCATCATCAAGGGTGCGATGAACCTCATCGACACCAAGCGCGCCGAGCTGCTCTACAGCCGCATGGGGCCGGCGATCGAGGCCTCGGGCGGCAGCGCCGGCAACACGGCGGCGGGCGTCGCCAGCTTCGGCGGCCGCGCCGCATTCTTCGGCAAGGTATCGAACGACCCGCTCGGCGAGATCTACGCCCACGACATCCATGCCCAGGGCGTTGCCTTCGACACTAGGCCGCTTGAGGGACAGCCGCCGACGGCGCGCTCGATGATATTCGTCACCCCCGATGGCGAGCGTTCGATGAACACCTATCTCGGCGCCTGCGTCGAACTCGGCCCGGAAGACGTCGAGGCCGACAAGGCATCCGGCGCCAAGGTTACCTATTTCGAGGGCTATCTGTGGGATCCGCCGCGCGCCAAGGAGGCGATCCGGCAGACGGCGAAGCTCGCACACGAGGCCGGGCGCGAAGTGTCGATGACGTTGTCGGATTCGTTCTGCGTCGACCGCTACCGGGACGAGTTCCTCGAGCTGATGCGCTCGGGCACTGTCGACATCGTCTTTGCCAACAGCCACGAGATCAAGTCGCTCTACCAGACAAAATCCTTCGACGAGGCGCTGGCGGCTATCCGCAAAGACTGCAAGATTGCCGCCGTCACCCGCTCCGAAAAAGGCTCAGTGATCGTGCGCGGCGACGAGACCGTCACCATTCAGGCGACGACGATCCGCGAACTGGTCGACACCACCGGCGCCGGCGACCTCTATGCCGCCGGTTTCCTCTACGGCTACACCTCGGGGCGCAGCCTGAAGGATTGCGGCGATCTCGGCTCGCTGGCCGCCGGGCTGGTGATCCAGCAGCTCGGGCCACGGCCGCGGCAAAACCTGCGCAGCGCGGCCCAATTGGCGGGGTTGCTGTAGGGCCGCTGTGTCGCCCCTGACGAGGCGTCAAACGACGCCACCTGTCGTGCGCTTGTCACAGAGCAGACCTACACGCACAGTGAGGCGTCTCGCGACTGACATTTCGAAGCGCCCACAGACAGTTAGGGTGTCAAAAATGCAAGACAGCAACCGGTCGGGTCGCTGCGTCTGTTGCCGCCGCGCTTTCAGCTCTCCGCTATAGCCGTTCAACGAACCGGCCACAGCCTGGGAGGAGCGTGTGGCCAGCAAGACAGATGCATGACCAGATTTCAGAACCAGACGGACGGAATCTCGCAGGAAGCCCTGGCAGGCCTCGTGGCCGAGGCGGTGCAGCAGGCACTGGTCCAGCACGGCATAGCCATGGACCCGCAGGCACTGGCTTCGGCCGGCGCCATTGCCGGCAGCGTTGCCGCCGCGCTGACTTTCCTTTCGCAGACGCAGCGGCTTGCGGTCGATGCCTTCCGAGGCGAGTGGACTGCGCTCGCCACCGACTTCGTTCAGTCGATTGCCGGCAAGGCGACGCGCCGCGACGCTGCAATCGTCGCGGTTGACGAGCCGACGACGGCAGCCGAACCTGGCAAGGTGGCATCCCACCCGCCGGGCGAGCGCATGCTTCAGTCGATGCTGATCGAGGACTGGGCCGGCGAAGTCGCCGGATCGACCTATCTGGAAGAGAAGTTCCGCATTCCGCGCTCGACGCTGCATCGCTGGCAAAGGCGGAGCGAGGTGATTGCGCTGCGCAAGAGCGGGCGCAAACATGTCTTCCCGCTGGCCCAGTTCGTCGCCGGCGGCGGGGATCCACGAGGTGCTGTCGGTGATCGCCAATCCGCGGCTCGCCTGGTTCTGGCTGAACCGCGCCGCGCCGGAACTTGGCGGCCGCATCCCCATCGACATGCTCAAGCAGGATATGGTGCCGGACGTGGTGCTGGCCGCGCGCGATTTTTCGCCGATCTGATTTTTCATCGGGATTTCGATCGACCCCCCGATTTGCCTCGGGCAAATAATAAGCCGGGTAAATAAGCGTCAAAGCAGAGCTATAACCGGCTTCGCAGGTCCAATTTTACTCTATGATCCTATATTTCTCCGTCCTTTATGTACCGGTTGTGCCATATGTGCCATCATGTCAAAAACATGACGTGATAATTGCGCAACAATACTTTTTGAAGAGTCGAAAAGACACTTTTCCGACACAATCTCTGTTGATCGCCGCCTCCGCATGGGCCATGTCGGAGGCGAGAGCACGGCGCGCTGCGCGGCTTTCAGTATGGGGTGAAGCGGCAGGCCGCAGAGCCATGTCCGACCTGATTTGAACCTTTGACTGGAGATTCAAGAAAATGAACATCAAGAGCCTTCTGCTCGGCTCCGCCGCGGCGCTGATCGCGGTTTCGGGCGCGCGTGCCGCCGACGCGGTCGTCGTCGCCGAGCCGGAACCGGCCGAATACGTCAAGATCTGCGACGTCTACGGCGCCGGCTACTTCTACATCCCCGGCACCGAAACCTGTCTGCGTGTCGGCGGCTATGTCCGTTATGACGCCGGTGTCGGCGATGTCGGCTCCTTGGACGGCCGCACAGCCACCGACGTCGAAGACGGCGACTCGCAAGACTCCTGGAAGAAGAACGCCCGCTTCAACCTGAAGACGTGGACCGGCCAGGAAACCGAACTCGGAACGTTGAAAACCTATACCGAGACCAAGTTCAATTATCCGAATGGCGGCCCTACGAGTGTGTCGCTGAGCTTCGCCTATATCCAGCTGGGCGGCCTGCGTGTCGGTAAGGATGAATCGCCTTATGACCAGTTCATCGGCTATGCCGGCAACGTCATCCAGGACACGCTTATTCATTACGGCATCAAGGACACCAACGTCATCAGCTACTACTTCGACGCCGGCAGCGGTGTCACGGGCTTTGTGTCGCTCGAAGAAGGCTCGGACACTACGGGCGCGACGGCAATTCACGGCACAATCGACGACTATATCCCGCATGTCGTCGGCGGCCTGAAGTACAAGGGCGGCTGGGGCGCGATCACCGGCGTCGTCGCCTATGACAGCGCTTACGAGGAAGTGGCCGGCAAGGTTCGCCTGGACGTCAATGTCGGCAAGGATCTGACGCTGTTCGTCATGGGCGGCTATGGCACCGACGACAACCTGTCGGATCCGTCCTACGCGATCCCGGGTCGTGGTCGCGGCTTCTACAAGCCTTGGGGCGGCAACTGGGCTGTCTGGGGCGGCGGCACCTACAAGTTCACCGACAAGGCCTCGTTCAACACTCAGGTTTCGGCTGACGACGACAAGAACTTCGCCATTGCGGCAAACGTCGCCTATACGGTCGTTCCCGGCTTCACCATCACGACCGAAGTCGACTATGTCCATGACGGCAAGTTCGGCGACGCCGACGACTTCAACTGGACGAAGGCCGACAAGAAGAACAGCGTAGGCGGCATCGTCCGCTTCCAGCGCTCGTTCTGATCGGCGCGTGGCGCCCACCCGGATGAGGGTGCTGGAAGAAATGAGACCTTGATAATTCTGCGCCATCCAGCGGTGACGGGCGGTTAGGCGTGTGTCGCCAAGCTGGAACACCCCTTGCATGTTCGGACAGCGGCTATTCGGTGCAGGATTATCGATCTGACAAAAAAACGGCCCGCGGCACATCGCTGCGGGCTGTTTCATTTCAGGGACGAGAATGGACCACCGGTTCCCGCCGGATCAGGCTGTCCGGCGCTCCGCTCAGGCGGTGCGGCGAAGGTCGTCGGACGTAGGCCCGGGTTCCAAAGCCCCGGCGGTGACCAGCCGGTTGCGGCCGCTCTTTTTGCCAATGTACATCAGTCGGTCGGCGAGCGTTATCAGCGCCTCCGAATCGGACGCTTCCGCCGGGTAGATGGCGACGCCAACGGTGCAACCAACATGGATGGCACCATTCGGCGTCGGCACCTTGATCCGCAGCTTTTCCAGAATACGTTCGGCGACGCCCACGGCCTTCTGTCGGGCCCGGCTAGCCTCTCCTGAAAACAGGAATGCGAACTCGTCTCCACCGAGCCGCGCCACGAAATCAGCGCTGCGCAGGACGGTGCGAAGCTGACCCGCCACCTCATGCAGCAGCGCGTCGCCGGCCTCGTGGCCGAGCGTGTCGTTGACCTTCTTGAACCTATCGAGGTCGATGAACAGCAGGCCGGCCGCCTGGCCGGTGTTGTCGCAGCGGTCGATCACCGACCTCAGCTCGTTGTGAAAGGCGCGCCGGTTGGGCAGGCCGGTCAATGCATCGTGGTTGGCCGAGTGGTCGCTATGCTGCTTGGCCAGCTCGATCTCGCGCTTTTGTACGGAGAGTTCCTCATTGGCGGCCTTGAGTTCGAGCAGCAGCTCGGCGTTGAGATCCTCGACGACCTTGCGGTCGCTGATGTCGACGACGAAACCTTCCAGGAATTCCAGTTCGCCGGCCTCGTCCCAGACGCCGCCGCCGATCTCGCGGACCCAGAGCGGCTCGCCGACCTGCGGCACGATGCGGTAGTCGACGTTCCAGTTGCAGCGCGCCTCGAGCGCGGTATCGACGGCGGCATAGACGGCAGCGAGATCATCCGGGTGGATGGCCGAGACATAGTCGCGCACGGCATTTTGAATGAAGTCGCTCGGCCGATAACCGCTGACGGTGAAAATGCCGTCGCTGATGTAGAGCATGGTGTAGGACGCATCGTTGCGGCAACGGTAGAGATAACCGTCCATGCGGCCGGTGATGCTGAGCAGCGCATCCAGGCGCTCGTCGTGATAGACCCCCTGGCCGACCACAGATGCCGTGTCATGCTTCATGGCCGCACCCCCGTTTTGGCGGTCTGAGCGCGCCGCCAATGCCATAAGGCCATAGGGGGCGAGAACGTTCCCTATAGCAGCCGAATATTATCAATCTCTTATGGGTTGGCTATTTTGCCGCCAATCAGGCTCCCGCGCTATAGGCCGCGATTGCCGCCATGTTGACGATGTCGGAATCCTTGGCGTTGAGCGAGACGATCTGCACCGGCTTGTTCAGCCCGACCAGCAGCGGGCCGATGACGGTCGAGCCGCCGAGTTCCTGCAGCATCTTGGTCGAGATCGAGGCCGAGTGGAACGCCGGCATGATCAGCACATTGGCCGGGCCGGTCAGGCGAATGAATGGATACTGGGCCATGGCGCGGGCATTGAGCGCCACGTCGGCGGCCATCTCGCCATCATATTCGAAATCGACGCGGCGCTTGTCGAGGATGCGTACCGCTTCCTGGACGCGTTCCGAGCGCTCGCCCTGCGGGTGGCCGAAAGTCGAATAGGCCAGCATGGCGAGCCTCGGCTCATAGCCCATGCGGCGGGCGAAGCCCGCCGCCTCCTCGGCGATATCGGCGATCTGCTCGGCATTGGGCATATCGTGCACGGCGGTGTCGGCGACGAGGACTGTTTTACCCCGCGCGAGCACGATCGACACGCCGATGACGCGGTGGCCGGGCTTGGCGTCGATGATGCGGCGGATATCGTCGAGCGCCGTCGAATAGTTTCGGGTAACGCCGGTGACGATGCCGTCGGCGTCGCCCAGCGCCACCATGCAGGCGGCGAAATGGTTGCGGTCGTTGTTGATCAGGCGCTGGCAGTCGCGAAACAGGAAGCCCTTGCGCTGCATGCGCTCGTAGAGAAAGTCGGTGTAGATGCCGTTGCGGCGCGACAGCCGGGCATTGATGATCTCGATGCCTTGCTTGTTCAAGTCGATGCCGGCGTGCCTGGCGTTTTCCTTGATGACGTCGTCGCGGCCAAGCAGGATGGCGGTGCCGAGCTTCTGGTTCACATAGGAGACGGCGGCGCGCATCACCTGCTCTTCCTCGCCCTCGGCAAAGACGATGCGCTTGGGCTGGCGGCGGACGCGGTCGTAGATGCGCTGCAAGGTCGAGGCGATCGGGTCGCGGCGGGCGGAAAGCTCCTGCGCGTAGCGGTCGAGATCGAGGATCGGCTTGCGGGCGACGCCGGATTCCATCGCGGCCTTGGCCACCGCCAGCGGGATAGCCGAAATCAGGCGCGGATCGAACGGCACCGGGATGATGTAGTTGGGGCCGAATTTCGGCCGGTTTCCCTGATAGGCGGCGGCGACATCGTCGGGCACGTCCTTGCGCGCCAGTTCGGCCAGCGCTCTAGCTGCGGCAATCTTCATGTCGTCATTGATGGTGGTGGCCCTGACATCCAGCGCACCGCGGAAGATGTAGGGAAAGCCCAGCACATTGTTGACCTGGTTCGGATAGTCGGAACGCCCGGTGGCCATAATGGCATCGGTGCGGATCTCGGCCACTTCCTCCGGTGTGATCTCCGGATCGGGATTGGCCATGGCGAAGATGATCGGGTTCTTGGCCATCGACTGCACCATCCTGGTGGTCAACGCGCCCTTGGCCGACAGGCCGAGAAAGACGTCGGCGCCATCGAGCGCCTCGGCCAGGCTGCGCGAGTCGGTCTTGACCGCATGCGCCGACTTCCACTGGTTCATGCCTTCGGTGCGGCCCTGGTAGACGACACCCTTGGTGTCGCACAAGATGATGTTTTCCGGGGCGAAACCCATCGCCTTCATCAGTTCGATGCAGGCAATGCCGGCGGCGCCGGCGCCGTTGCAGACCATTTTCGTGGTCTTCATGTCGCGGCCGGTGATCTCCAGCGCATTGATCAGCCCGGCGGCCGAGATGATGGCGGTGCCGTGCTGGTCGTCGTGGAAGACCGGGATGTCCATCAGTTCGCGCAGCCGCTGCTCGATGATGAAGCATTCCGGCGCCTTGATGTCTTCCAGGTTGATGCCGCCGAAGGACGGCCCGAGAAAGCGCACGCAGTTGATGAATTCGTCGGCATCCTCGGTGTCGACCTCGAGGTCGATGGAATCGACATCGGCGAAGCGCTTGAACAGCACCGCCTTGCCTTCCATCACCGGCTTGGAGGCCAACGCGCCGAGATTGCCGAGGCCGAGAATGGCGGTGCCGTTGGAGATGACGGCGACCATGTTGCCGCGCGTCGTGTAGTCGAAAGCGCGGCTGGGGTCTTCGGCAATGGCCAGCACGGGAACCGCGACACCCGGCGAATAGGCGAGGCTCAGATCGCGCTGCGTCGCCATCGGCTTGGTGGCGACGATCTCCAGCTTGCCGGGGCGGCCCATGGCGTGGAATTCCAGCGCCTCCTCGGCGCTGACGGAGGGGCCGCTATTTTCGGTTTTCTTGGCCATGATGCTTTTGATTTCCTCGCCGGTGTCGCCCCCTTGAGACGGGTGCGTGCTTTTGAAACTTCTGGATCAAGGCTACACGCCACCGCTGTAAATCGCCAAGCGATCTTCACGCCCGCAGCGAATCTCCCGAAGTCGAACGGCGTCACGTCGGCTCTGGCTCGCTGACGAAGGCAGCGATTTCGCGCACCGTTCCCCGCCGCATCATGCCGTCTGTGCCGGGGAAAGGCCACGTCTCGATGGGTGGCGCACGGCTTCCCTTGCGCCGCAGCAATGCAGTCAGGAACGCCATGAGTTCGATGCGCTGGGCGTGAACCTTCTCCAGCGTGCGGCGGCGGATCTGCTGACGCGGTATGGCACGATCTCGCAGCGTATCGACGGCGCGGCGAATGGCAGCCGGTTCCGGATCGGCGACGATGCAATAATCCGGATCGAAATAGACGTCGCGACCGCCAAGGCTCGGCGTACTGACGATCGGCAGGCCGGCCATCAGATATTCCATCGAGGAGTACATCGCTCCTTCCACGGCCGACAGGCACAGCCCGACGGCGGCCTGGTTGTAGACGTGGTTGACCTGTTGCGCCGTCAGCTTGCCCGGCCAGCCGTCGACGAGCGGATTGGCGATCTGGTGGAGCGGCGAACGCGCCTGCAGTCGCCGAACAAAGGCGAGGGCGGCAACCGGCGGCAATTCGCCGATCGAATAGGTGATGTGGGCCAGCCGCTCTATGTCGAAGGCCAGGTGATGACGTTTGATCGGCGAGATGCGGCCATTGTAGACCGCGTCGAATTCGACCGGCACGTCCGGCAGCGGCCGGAATATATCCTCCGACACCATCAGATTGTGGTTGGAGAAGATGGCATTGCCGCCCGCAGCCGCGACGAGACGGCGCTCTTCCTCGGTGTTGCACAGGAAGATGATTTCGTGCAGCGGAAACCGGCCGGCATACCAGGCGAGATCGCGGCCCATCCGGGCGATGACAGCCGGCCGCTCCATGGTCCAGGTCTGCATCGTCAGGAAGGTGACGCGCCGTCCCGCCAGGCGCCGGCCAAGGGCCGCCAGCGGATAGAGCGGACGGGCTCCGCCAATCGGGACATAGAGCACCAGCGGGTCGCGGCTGAGCACATGCAGCGACATCTCGATGCCGCTATCGAGATCGGACAGCGGTCCCCGTGTCGGCAGGAGGAAGGGGACGCGCTTGCGCACTGTCCCCCTAAGCTTGCTTTTGGTGCGGTGGACGCGCCGCGCCGCCAACAGCAGCAGGCGCTCAAGCGCCGATCCAGCCGGACCGACCAGCTCTTCGAACGCCTCCTGTTTGTCCTGATCCATGCCGCTTATCCCCGCCATGGCGATCATAGGGTCTGGTTGTCGCCCGATGCAACCAACGGCTTCACCCGGCATAGAGGGAGCACAAGCCGCCGTCGAGGCCGGTCGTCCCCTGCTTTTCGAGCCGCCTGCATTAAACCCCGCACCCACATCTGCTAGCGTGCGGGCATGAACATGCACACTTCAGCAGAAACCGACGCCCCAGAGGTGACACCGTCTGCGCCCGTCGGCAGCGTCACGCCGATGATGGAGCAGTTTATCGAGATCAAGGCGGCGAACCCGGATTCTCTGCTGTTCTACCGCATGGGCGATTTTTACGAGCTGTTCTTCGACGACGCCGAAAAGGCGAGCAAGGCGCTGGGCATCGTCCTGACCAAGCGCGGCAAGCACCAGGGTAACGACATTCCGATGTGCGGCGTGCCGGTGCATGCGGCCGACGACTATCTGCAAAAGCTGATCGGCCAAGGTTTTCGCGTTGCCGTCTGCGAGCAGATCGAGGACCCGGCGGAAGCCAGGAAGCGCGGCGGCAAATCGGTCGTACGCCGTGACGTGGTGCGCCTGGTGACGCCCGGCACCATCACCGAGGACAAATTGCTGGCGCCGTCGGAATCGAGCTTCCTGATGGCGCTAGGGCGGGTGAAGGGCGGCAACAGCGGTGACGCCTTCGCCCTGGCCTGGATCGAGATCTCGACCGGCGTCTTCCGCGTCGCCGAAACCACGACCGACCGCCTGCTGGCCGATGTCTTCCGCGTCGACCCGCGCGAGCTGATCGTCGCCGAGCCGGTGTTTTACGATCCCGAGTTGAAGCCGGTGTTCGACGTCATCGGCCGCGTTGCCAGCCCGCAGCCGCCGTCGCTTTTCGATTCGGCTTCGGCAGCGGGGCGGATCGCGCGTTTCTTCGAAGTGGCGACGCCGGACAGTTTCGGCGCCTTCTCGCGCGCCGAATTGTCGGCGATCTCGGGCGCCATCGCCTATGTCGAAAAGACGCAGAAGGCCGAGCGGCCGCCTTTGTCGCGTCCCGAACGCGAGGAGCAGGGCTCGACGCTGTTCATCGATCCTGCGACACGCGGCAATCTGGAACTGTTGCGCACGCTGTCGGGCAGCCGCGACGGCTCGCTGTTCAAGGCTATAGACCGCACGGTCACCGGCGGCGGCGCCAGGCTGCTCGCCGACCGGCTGATGGCGCCGCTGACTGACCCGGCGGCGATCGGCGCCAGGCTCGATTCTGTGTCGTTCTTCCGTGCGGAGACGCAGCTTTGCCAGGCGGTGCGGTCAGGCCTGAAGAGCGTCGCCGACATGCCGCGGGCGCTGTCGCGGCTGGCGCTCAACCGCGGCGGCCCGCGCGATCTCGGCGCGCTGCGTGCCGGCTTCGAAGCGGCGGCCACCATTTCCGAACTGTTCGGAACGGCCGTCCTGCCCGCGGAGCTGACAGCGGCACTTGCCGCGATAAAGGCGCTGCCGCGTGCGCTGGCCAAGCATCTGGCCCAAGCTCTTGGCGAGGAACTGCCGCTGCTCAGGCGCGACGGCGGCTTCGTGCGCGGCGGCTACCATGCCGAGCTCGACGAAATGCGGGCGCTGCGCGACGAATCGCGCAAGGTGATCGCCGGACTGGAGCGCTCGCTGATCGAGGAGACCGGCATCCGCTCGCTGAAAATCCGGCACAACAATGTGCTGGGCTATTACATCGAGGTGACGGCCAACCACCATTCAATCATGACCGGAAGCGACGGCGCCAAGGCGCGCTTCATCCACCGCCAGACCATGGCCAACGCCATGCGTTTCACCACGACCGAACTTGCCGAACTCGAGACCAAAATCGCCAATGCCGCCGACCGGGCGCTGAGCATCGAGCTTGCCGCTTTCGACACGCTGACGACAGAGGCGGTCGCCGAGGCGCAAAAAATTCGCGCCGGCGCCGATGCGCTTGCCGTACTTGACGTGTCGGCGGCGCTCGCGCTGTTGTCGGAGAGTGAAGCCTGGTGTCGGCCGCTGGTCGATTCCAGCCTCGCCTTCGATATCTCGGGCGGACGCCATCCGGTGGTGGAACAGGCGCTGCGGCGCTCGGGCGAAGGGCCGTTCGTCGCCAATGATTGCGATCTGTCGCCGCAAGACGGTGCCAAGGCCGGCGCGATCTGGCTGCTCACCGGTCCGAATATGGGCGGTAAGTCGACCTTCCTGCGGCAAAACGCACTGATCGCCATCCTCGCCCAAACCGGTTCCTTCGTGCCGGCGACGTCGGCCCATATCGGCGTTGTCGACCGGCTGTTCTCGCGGGTCGGCGCCTCGGACGATCTGGCGCGCGGCCGTTCGACCTTCATGGTCGAGATGGTAGAGACGGCGGCGATCCTCAACCAGGCCGGCGAGCGGGCGCTGGTGATCCTGGACGAGATCGGTCGCGGCACCGCCACGTTCGATGGCCTGTCGATCGCCTGGGCGGCAGTCGAGTATCTGCACGAGAAGAACCGCTGCCGGGCGATCTTCGCCACTCATTTCCACGAAATGACGGCACTCTCCGGCAAGCTGCCGCGACTGCACAATGTCACGATGCGGGTTAAGGAGTGGGAAGGCGAAGTGGTCTTCCTGCACGAGGTCGGCAAGGGTGCCGCCGATCGCTCCTATGGCGTTCAGGTCGCTCGCCTTGCCGGTCTGCCGGAAGCGGTGGTCGGCCGGGCCAAAGAGGTGCTGCATCAGCTCGAGGAAGGCGATGTCTCCGGCAAGGCCAACCGGCTGGTCGACGATCTGCCGCTGTTTTCGGTGGCAATGAAGCGGGAAGCGGCAAAGCCTGCGAAGAGCGACGCATTGGGCGCAGCGCTGGGTGAGATCAATCCAGACGAGATGACGCCGCGCGAGGCGCTGGAAGCGCTCTACCGGCTGAAGGGGCTGGCGGGGAAAACCTAGTCCGATTTCAGCCTTGACCAATTGTACCGTTTGGTACAATGCTCGCCATCGCCTTTGCCGATGGGAGAGTGACATGAGCCGTCCGCCGCTGCCGCCCTTCACCGCCGAGACCGCCGCGCAGAAGGCGCGCATGGCCGAAGACGCCTGGAACAGCCGCGATCCCGAACGGGTTTCGCTCGCCTATACGCAAGACAGCACCTGGCGCAACCGCGCCGAGTTCGTCTCGGGCAGAAATGAGATCGTCTCCTTCCTCACGCGCAAATGGGCTCGCGAGCTCGACTACCGCCTGATCAAGGAGGTCTGGACCTGGAACGACAACCGCATCGCGGTGCGCTTTGCCTATGAATGGCGCGACGACAGTGGCCACTGGTTCCGCTCCTACGGCAATGAGAATTGGGAATTCGACGCGGCCGGGCTGATGCGTAGGCGCGTCGCCAGCATCAACGACCTGCCGATCGCCGAGGGTGAGCGCAAATATCACTGGCCGCTCGGCCGCCGGCCGGACGACCATCCCGGCCTGTCCGAACTCGGATTTTAGAATATGATCCCTAGAGCTGTGTTGCGGTTTTCGGCAAAGATCATGCTCAAGCGGAAAAACTAGCGCATGCGCAGGATCGCGCCCGATCGCGCCGATTTGCTCTCCATCATCGGCGAGGTTTTCCGCGAACACGGCTATGAAGGGGCGAGCCTGGCGCGGATCGGTGCGGCGACCGGCCTAGGCAAAGGCAGCCTTTACCACTTCTTCCCCGGCGGCAAGGAAGAGATGGCGGCGGCTGTCATTGCCCATATAGATGGCTGGTTCGAGGAGAATGTCTTCGTGCCGTTGCAGGACAGGGCCTACCCTCGCACGGGCATCGATCGGATGTTCGAAGCGACCGACAGCTATTTCCGCTCGGGACGCCGGGTGTGCCTGATCGGCGCCTTCGCGCTGGACGAATCCCGCGACCTCTTCGCCATTGCGATCAAAAGCTATTTCGGCCGCTGGGTGGCGCATCTTGCCGAAGCGCTGACCCGAAGCGGGCACAGCGCTGGCAGGGCGGACGAACTCGCCGAAGAAGCGGTCGGCGCCATCCAGGGCGCGCTCACGCTGGCACGCGCCTTCGACGACACGGCAGTGTTTTCCCGCGCCCTGCAACGAGCGCGGGCGGCGCTGGAAACCACCTAGCCAATTGCATGGGCGTCTGGCATTCAGAATGCGAGTTGTTCATTGCCACCTCCTAGGCCCATCCATAACGAAATTGGGAAGGCAAATGGCGCGATCTCATGAAGCATTGCCGTGAGGATACTGCCCCACATGATTTGGACTCCGCACGAGGTCGTCAAGACTGAATTGCAACCTGGAGAAACCGTGCGCTGGACTGGATCTCCATCCTTTATGGGTATGCTTCGGACCCAGTTATTTCCGATTATTTTTGCCATCGCCTTGACCTGTTTCTGTACTCCACTCCTCCTCAGCGCTCTAAGCGAACCATTCCTTAAGCACATTGGGTGGAATTCACTCTCGCTGATCACGTGGTTTGTCGCTATTGGCTTTGGACTATGCCTGCTCGGCAATGCCGTCTGGAATACTTTGGCTGTATGGCGAACGGTCTACGCCGTGACCGACCGTCGAATCCTTATCATCAGCGATTTGTGGTGGCGGCATGTCCTTGCCGTGGCCCCTAATGCCATAAACACCATTGAGCGAAACGAACGCTCGAACGGTAGAGGATCGATTACCTTTCGCCGGGAAACGGTTGATACGGGCGACGAACCAACCACAACCACAGTGAGCTTTGTCGGTGTCCGCGATGTGCGAAACGCAGCGCGCGAGATCGAAAACCTACGACTGGGCAGCAAGTAGACGGCCAGTCTGACCAACCGCAATCAATTCAGATCATCTCCAGCCCGCGCTTGCGCGTCGGCGGTGGAAAGGCGCGGTCGAGTTCGGCGAGGTCTTCGGCCGTCAGCCTGATATCGTGCGCGGCGACATTCTGGCGGACGTGCTCCTGGCTGCTGGCCTTCGGGATGGCGATGACACCGGGCTGCGCCATCACCCAGGCAAGCGCGATCTGTGCTGCCGTGGCGTTGTGGCGGGCGGCGATGGTTTCCAGCCTAGAATTGCGCGCCAGCGCGCCCTGCTCGACCGGCGAATAGGCCATCAGCGGGATGCCGCGCTGCCGGCTCCACGGTACGAGATCGAATTCGGGGCCGCGCCGCGACAGATTGTAGAGTACCTGGTTGGTCTGGACATGATCGCCAGACGACAGACCGGTCAGTTCCTCCATTTCGTCGGTGTCGAAATTGCTGACGCCCCAGTGACGGATCTTGCCGGCCTTCTTCAACGCCTCGAAAGCGTCGACCGTTTCGCCTAGAGGCACACTGCCCGGCCAATGTAGGAGATAGAGATCGATGCGGTCGGTGCGCAGGCGCTTCAAGCTGTTTTCGCAGGCCCGCGCCACGCCGGTGCGCGAGGCATTGGACGGCAATACCTTGGAGACAAGAAAGAGTTCGTCGCGGCGCCCGGCAATGGCTTCCGCCACCACCTCCTCGGCGCCGCCGCTGGCATACATTTCAGCGGTGTCGATCAACGTCATGCCGAGGTCCAGCCCGAGCTTCAGGGCATTGACCTCCCCGGCGCGGCGGCGGGAATCTTCGCCCATCTTCCATGTGCCCTGTCCCAGCACCTGGACGGCCTCGCCCGAAGGCAGCGTGGTGGCTCTTATCGTCGATGGCATGTGGGCTCCTGGCGCCGTGTAATCGATGTGAATGGCATCACAACCACGGAGAGAAATCCAGAATGGATCTCTCCGGCATGGCCGTTGCTGCCTTACTTCGCCGGATGGGCGGCGAGCCAGGCCTGCATCTTGGCGATCTCGGCTTCCTGCGCGGCGATGACATCTTCGGCCAGCTTGCGGATTTCGGGATCCTTGCCATTGGCGAGTTCCACCTTGGCCATGTCGATCGCGCCCCGATGATGCGGGATCATGCCGCGCACGAAATCGACATCGGCATTGCCGGAATATTCGATCATCATGTCGGTGTGCATCTTGTCCATCGCCGCCTTGTAGCCGTCGGTCGAAGGACCTTGCGCGCCCATCGCGCCCATGTCGTGTTTCATCTCTTCGGATTGCGCCGGGACGCTTTCGAGGAAAACGGCAAGCAGCATTCCCGCCGCCATCATCAAAAGCACGATTTTCTTAGCCAAGGTCATCCATGATCTCCTGTTGATTGAAATTCGTATCTGGGGGCTTTGCTCAGAGTTTCAACGTCCGCAGCCGCAATGCGTTGGCGATCACCGAAACCGAAGACAGGCTCATGGCCGCCGCCGCCAGCATCGGCGACAAAAGCGTGCCGGTGAGCGGATATAGCACGCCGGCAGCAACCGGCACGCCAAGCACATTGTAGAGGAAGGCGAAAAACAGATTCTGGCGGATGTTGCGGATCGTCCCCTGCGCGAGCGTTCGCGCCCTGACGATGCCGTTGAGATCGCCCTTGACCAGCGTAATGCCGGCGCTCTCGACAGCGACATCGGCGCCGGTGCCCATGGCGATGCCGACATCGGCGCTGGCCAGGGCCGGCGCATCGTTGACGCCGTCGCCGGCCATGGCGATTCCGGCTTTCGCACGCAACTCCTCGACAAGGGCTGCCTTTTGTTCCGGCAGCAGGCCGGCGCGCACCTCGTCGATACCAAGGCTTTTGGCGATGGCGCGCGCCGTGCGCTCGTTGTCGCCGGTCGCCATGATGATCCGCAAGCCTCTGTCGTGCAGCGCCCTGATCGCCTCGGCTGTCGTTGCCTTGACCGGATCGGCGACCGCGACAATGCCGGCCAGTTTTTTGTCCACCGCAACGAACATCGCCGTCTTGCCTTCTGCCTGCAGCGCCTCGGCCCTGGCCGACAGGGAAGCGGTGTCGATGCCGACATCGGCCATCATGGCGGCGTTGCCGAGCGAAACCTTCCTGCCAGACACCGTGCCGGATACGCCCTTGCCGGTGACGGCGTCGAAGCCGCTGGCCTCGACGAGCGTCAGGCCGCGTACGTCGGCGCCGCCGACAATGGCCTCGGCCAGCGGATGCTCCGAGCCTTTTTCCAGGCCGGCGGCGAGCGCCAGCAATTCATTCTCGGACAGGCCTTCGGCAGCGACGACATCGGTCAAGCGAGGCTTGCCTTCGGTCAAGGTGCCGGTCTTGTCGACGATCAACGTGTCGACCGAAGCGAAGCGCTCGAGCGCGGCCGCGTCCTTGATCAGCACGCCCGCGTGCGCCCCGCGCCCGGTGGCGGTCATGATCGACATCGGCGTCGCCAGGCCGAGCGCGCAGGGGCAGGCGATGATCAGCACCGAGACCGCCGAGACGATGGCAAAGATCAAGCTGGGTTCGGGACCGAGGATCGCCCAGGCGGCAAAGGCCGCGAGCGCGACCAGCACGACGGCCGGCACGAAGTAGAAGGAGACGCGATCGGCCAGACCTTGAATCGGCGCGCGCGAACGCTGCGCCTTTGCGACCAGCTCGACGATGCGCGAAAGGGTCGTTTCGGAGCCGACCTTTTCGGCGCGCATGATCAGCGAACCGTTCTTGTTGAGCGTGCCGCCGGTCAAGGCATCGCCTTTCGTTTTTTCGACCGGCAGCGGCTCGCCCGAGATCATCGATTCGTCGATGGAGGAACGGCCTTCCGTTACAATGCCGTCGACCGGCACGGCGTCGCCCGGACGGAGGCGCAGGTGGTCGCCGGTCTTGACCGCATCGAGCGGCACGTCGGTCTCGGAGCCGTCCTCCCCGATCAGCCGTGCCGTCTTCGGCGCCAGGTCGAGCAGCGCACGGATGGCCGAGCCGGTCTTCTCGCGCGCCCGCAATTCGAGGACCTGACCGAGGAATACCAGCGCGACGATAACGGCGGCTGCCTCGAAATAGACCGGCACTGTGCCGCCATGACCGCGGAACTGATGCGGAAAGATGTCCGGAAACAGTGCGGCGACGACGCTGTAGAGGTAGGCCGCACCCACACCCAGCGAAATCAGCGTCCACATGTTGGGGCTGCGGTTGACCAGCGACTCCCAGCCGCGGTGGAAGAAGGGGAAGGCCGCCCACAGCACCACCGGGCTGGCCAGCGCCAATTCCAGCCAGACCATCGTTCGCCCGTCGACAAACGCCTGGAACGTCAGGCCGAGCATCGGCGCCATGGCAACGATCAGCAGCGGCAGGGACAGCACCGCGCTGACCCAGAACCGTCTGGTGAAGTCTACCAGTTCGGGGTTCGGGCCCTCATCGCCAGTGGGAACGCCCATCGGCTCAAGCGCCATGCCGCAGATCGGGCAGGAGCCGGGCTTGTCTCTTATCACTTCGGGGTGCATCGGGCAGGTGTATTGAGTGCCTTTCGGCACTGGCGACGGCGTCGGCCTATCGCCGAGATAGTTTTGCGGCTCGGCCTCGAACTTCGCCCGGCAGCCGGCCGAGCAGAAATAGAAACCCTGGCCTTCGTGGCGGAAAAAATGCCTGGCGGTAGCGCGGTCGACACTCATGCCACAGACGGGGTCGGTGGCGGTCAGGTATTTTTCGGGCCCGGCGACGAATTTCGTACGGCAACCCTCGCTGCAGAAGTGAAAGAGACGGCCGCCATGCTCGGCCGTCGGCTTGCCCGCGGCCGGATCGACGCTCATGCCGCACACCGGATCGCGCACCACGGCTTCGGCGGCCGGCTCAGCAGCCTTTGCCGCACAACAGCTGCCATCGGCCGCGTGGTGGTGATGCTCGGAATGCGCCATCGAAAAATGCCTTATATCTGTCTGGGTGAGGAGGTAGTGCTTCCAGTAACTGGAAGGTCAAGGGGCGATTTCGACTTTTCGATCATGGCCGTCATCGCGCACATCAAAGGGAAAATCGCTTACGCGACTTTGTTCCCATGCTATGGACGCGCGTCCCACTGCATCGATCCCACCCAAATGAAATGCCTGATTATCAATCTCGATCGGTCCCGCGATCGCCTCGCCCATGTAACGGCGGAGTTCGCGCGCATCGGCACCGCCTTCGAGCGGGTCGCCGCCATCGATGCGCGAGATCGGCCGGATCTGGCCGAAATGCCGCAGGGCAAGAAGCATTTGCGTCTGGCCGACGCCGAGATTGCCTGCCTGCTCAGCCACCAACAGTGTTGGTCGATGATCGCGACAGGTGAGGATGCTTACGCGGCGATTTTCGAGGACGATGTCGTTTTCCCGGACAAAGCCGGTGCTTTGCTTGCCGATGCGGGCTGGATTCCCGCCGATGCGGACATCGTCAAGTTGGAAACGTTCTTCAACCGGACCGTAATTTCACGCAAGCAAGTCGCCTGCGGCCACGGTTTTTCTGCGAGCAGACTGCACGGGCTCCATATCGGTACGGCGGGATACATCCTGTCCAGACAGGCCGCGCAGGACCTTCTTGCGGCAACGAAGGAGATCAGCATTCCCGTCGATCACCTCATCTTCAATCCGCGTTTTGCGACCTCGTCCGACAAGGTCATTTACCAACTCGTCCCGGCATTGTGCCTGCAGGCACAATTCCTCGGCGACAGTCCGGTGAGATTGCCAAGCCTGCTGAAGCAGGAGCGAACAGAGGAATGGGTGGCAAGCGGGATAGGCAAACAGCGCCAGAAGCCAATCACCGCCAAGGTAAGGATCGAGGCCAGGCGGTTGACGCGGCAGATCGCCGATCTCTTCCGGCTCCGGCGCGAGATGATCATCCCTTTCTGGTATCGCGGCCGACGCGTCCGTCCGCCCCATACACAGCGCCGTGAAAACGCGCTATAGACGCCGCGCAAAGGCGAGGCCCACCGGCAATCCATGGCAAAAATCTCCCTCAAGCTCGACGCGCTGATCGACAGCGAGGCTTTGCGCCGCGACATGACGGCGCTGATCTCGGCGGCCAGCGGCGCCGAGCCCGGCGCGCGCGTCGGCGCGCTCCGGCTGCTGAAGGATCGGCTGACCGAGGGCCGCAAGGTTGCCGAGCGCATGCTGATGGACGATGGCAGCGGCACGGCATGCGCCGCCCGGCTGTCGCATCTGATGGACGAGATCATCCGCGCCCTCTACGAGTTCGCCGCGACCCACGTCTACCGGGTGAAAAGCCCCTCGACCGCAGAGCGCATGGCGGTCGTTGCCGTCGGCGGCTATGGCCGCGGCACGCTGGCGCCGGGCTCCGACATCGACCTGTTGTTCCTGCTGCCCTACAAGCAGACGCCGTGGGGCGAACAGATCGTCGAATATATGCTCTATATGCTGTGGGACCTCGGGTTGAAGGTTGGCCACGCCACCCGCAACATCGACGAGTGTCTCAGGCTGTCGCGCAGCGATATCACCATCCGCACCACGATCCTGGAAGCGCGGTTCCTGTGGGGCGAACAGAAGCTCTTCGACGAATTGCTCGCTCGCTTCGACCATGAAGTGGTGCGCACCACCGGACCGGAATATGTGCAGGCCAAGCTCGCCGAACGCGACGATCGCCATGCCAAGGCCGGCGAAAGCCGCTATCTGGTCGAGCCCAACGTCAAGGACGGCAAGGGAGGCCTGCGCGATTTGCAGACGCTGTTCTGGATCGCCAAATACTTCTATCGCGTGCGCACAGGCGAGGAACTGGTCGACAAGGCTGTGTTCACCGAGGCCGAATACCGGGAATTCCTCAAGGCCGAGGATTTCCTGTGGGCGGTGCGCTGCCACATGCATTTCCTCACCGGCAAGCCAGAGGAACGGCTGCATTTCGATATCCAGCGCGAGATCGCCGAACGGCTGGGCTACACCACGCATCCCGGTCTGTCGGCGGTCGAGCGCTTCATGAAGCACTACTTCCTCGTCGCCAAGGATGTCGGCGACCTCACCCGCATCTTCTGCGCCGCGCTCGAGGAAGAGCAGGCCAAGCATGTGCCCGGCTTCAACCGCATCTTCCTCACCTTCCAGCGCCGCAAGCGCAAGCTGGCAGGCACGTCGGACTTCATTGTCGACAATCACCGCATCAACGTCGCCGACGACAGCGTGTTCGAGCGCGACCCGGTCAATCTGCTCAGGCTGTTCTGGTTCGCCGACAAGCACGGGCTGGAGTTCCATCCCGATGCGCTGAAGCTGCTCACCCGCTCGCTCGGTCTGGTCAACAAGTCGCTGCGGCGCGACGAGGAGGCCAACCGGCTGTTCCTCGACATCCTGACCTCGGACCGCAATGCCGAGCTTAATTTGCGGCGCATGAACGAGGCCGGCCTGCTCGGCAGGCTGATCCCCGATTTCGGCAGAATAGTCGCCATGATGCAGTTCTCGATGTACCACCACTATACGGTGGACGAGCACCTGATCCGCTGCATCGGCGTCTTGGCCGAGATCGAGCGCGGCGACGGCGAAAAGGTGCATCCGCTCTCGCACACGCTGATGCCGGGGCTAGAGAAGAGCCGCGAGGCACTCTATGTCGCGGTGCTGCTGCACGACATCGCCAAGGGCCGGCCGGAGGATCACTCAGAGGCCGGCGCCCGGATCGCACGCCGCATCTGCCCGCATATGGGGCTGTCGGCGGCCGACACCGAGACCGTCGCCTGGCTGGTCGAGAACCATCTGGTGATGTCGATGACGGCGCAGACGCGCGACCTCAACGACCGCAAGACGATCGAGGATTTCGCCTCGATCGTGCAATCGGTCGAGCGGCTGAAAATGCTGTTGATCCTGACCGTCTGCGACATCAGGGGTGTCGGGCCGGGCGTGTGGAACGGCTGGAAGGGCCAGCTCCTGCGCACGCTCTACTACGAGACCGAACTGCTTTTGACCGGCGGCTTCTCGGAAGTGTCGCGCGCCAAGCGGACGGCGGCGGCGCGCGAGCGGCTGGCCGAGGCGCTGGCCGATTGGCCGGACAAGGCCCGCAAGCGCTATGTCGGCCTGCATTACGAGAACTATCTGCTGACGGTCGACCTCCCCGATCAGCTGCGCCATGCCGAATTCATTCGCGAAGCCGACGCGGCAGGCAAGAAGCTCGCCACCGTGGTCAGGACCCACCAATTCGAGGCGGTGACCGAGATCACCGTGCTGGCGCAGGATCATCCGCGCCTGCTTTCGGTCATTGCCGGCGCCTGTGCCGGCGCCGGCGGCAACATCGTCGACGCGCAGATCTTCACCACGTCCGACGGCCGCGCGCTGGACATCATCCTGATCTCACGGGAATTCGACCGCGACGAGGATGAGCGCCGTCGCGCCGAGCGCGTCGGCCGGCTGATCGAGGACGTGCTGTCGGGCAAGAGCTGGTTGCCGGAGATGATCGAGAAGCGCACCCGGCCGCGGCGCGGCGCCAAGGTGTTCAAGATTCCGCCGCGCGCCGAAATCCGCAACACGCTGTCGAACCGGTTTTCGGTGATCGAGGTCGAGGGACTGGACCGGCCTGGGCTGTTGTCGGAAATCACCAGTGCGTTGTCCGATCTCTCGCTCGACATCGCCTCGGCCCACATCACCACCTTCGGCGAGAAGGTGATCGACACTTTCTATGTCACCGACCTGACGGGGCAGAAGATCGACAATCCGGCGCGCACCGCCGCCATCCACACAAGGCTGATCGCGGCACTTGAAGGCGTTGTCCCGGAGCGCGGCGGCAAGGCCAAGGCGGCGGCCGAGTGACCATCACTTTGTCCCAATCACCCCCTTTGTCCCAATCATCCCCTTTGTCCCAACCATCCAGGCAATCTCCCCGCGCATGAGCCTCGTCAAGAAATTCGCCACGGTTGCGTCCGGCACGCTGATGAGCCGCGCCCTTGGCTTTGGCCGCGAAATGCTGATGGCTGCCGCACTCGGCACCGGGCCGGTGGCGGACGCCTTCAACGCCGCCTTTCAGTTTCCCAACACGTTTCGCCGGCTGTTTGCAGAAGGCGCCTTCAACGCCGCTTTCGTGCCGCTGTTTGCCAAGGAGATCGAGACCCACGGCACCGACGGCGCCAAGCGCTTTTCGGAGGAAGTGTTCGGCGTCCTGTTCACCGCACTTCTGGCGCTGACCATCGTCATGGAATTGGCGATGCCGCTGATCGTGCGCTATCTCGTGGCGCCGGGCTTTGCCGACACGCCGGGCAAATTCGAGACGACCGTCCTGCTGGCGACGATCATGTTCCCGTATCTCATCTGCATGTCGCTCGCAGCCATGATGGCCGGCATGCTGAATTCGCTGCGCCGCTATTTCGCGGCTGCCGTGGCGCCCGCATTCCTCAACATCATCCTGATCAGCGTGCTCGGCTACGCCTGGTACCACGGCATGGATGCCCGTGAGGTTGGTTTCAGCCTGTCCTGGGGCGTGCTGGCGGCGGGGCTGGTACAGCTTGCCATTGTCTGGGTGGCGGTGCGCAATGCCGGCATCGCCATCGGTTTTCGCCGGCCGAAGATGACGCCCAACGTCAAGCGCCTGCTGATCCTGGCGCTGCCGGCGGCGATCACCGGCGGCATCACCCAGATCAACCAGCTGATCGGCACGGCGATCGCGTCGGCGCAGGACAGCGCCGTGTCGTCGCTTGCTTACGCCGACCGCATCTACCAGCTGCCGCTCGGCGTCGTCGGCGTCGCGGTGGCCATCGTGCTGTTGCCGGAGCTGTCGCGGGCGCTGAAATCGGGCAATCTGGTCGAGGCAGCCAATCTGCAGAACCGCTCGGTCGAGTTCACCCTGTTCATGACCTTGCCGGCGGCGGCGGCCCTTTGGGTAATGGCGGAGCCGATCGTGCGGCTGGTCTATGAGCGCGGCGCCTTCGCCGCCAACGGCTCGACGCCGACCGTGGCCGCGATCCTGGCGATCTTTGGCCTCGGCCTGCCGGCCTTCGTGCTGATCAAGGCCTTCACTCCCGGCTATTTCGCCCGCGAGGATACGCGCACGCCGATGATGTTCGCCGCCATTTCGGTCGGCGTGAACGTGATCACGGCACTGACGCTGTTCCCGAGCATGGGCGCGCCCGGCATTGCGGTGGCCTCGGCCGTGGCCGGCTGGGTCAACGCTGTGATGCTGCTTGCCGTGCTGATCCGACGTGGCCATTGGGGCCGCGACGCGCCGCTGCTGAAGCGCATTCCGCGCCTGGTGCTGTCGGCTGCGGTGATGGCGACAGCACTCTATTTCGCCGAGCACTGGCTGGCCGTCAGGCTCGGCCCCGGCTCCCCACTGGTGATCAAGGCCGTGACGCTTCTCTCATTGGTGGCCGGCGGGGCGCTGCTCTACTTCGTCACGGCTTTCGCCACCGGCGGCGCCGATTTCGGAATGATCCGGCGCAATGTGAAACGCGGCTCGGGCAAGGCAGCGGCGCCAGCGCCAAACGCCGATCTGGACGAATAGTCCGGGCGAGCTAACAGCAACACCGGTCTTGATCCTCTCCGCCCCTTCGTCCATAAGCGCGCCGTCGCAAGACTTTCGCCGCGCGTGGTTTCCAGCCGCGTGATTGGCTCCGAAAGGTCTGCAACTTTTCGGAAACACGCTTAATACGGCCCTCCACAAGCCATGAGGAACCCATGACCGCCTTCAAACAGCTCGTCTTTTCCGGGGTACAGCCGACCGGCAATCTGCATCTCGGCAACTATCTCGGCGCCATCAAGAAATTCGTTGCGCTTCAGGACACGTCAGACTGCATCTATTGCGTCGTCGACCTGCATTCGCTGACGGCACAACTCGTCCATGATGACCTCGCAGACCAGACCCGCTCGATCACCGCCGCCTTCCTCGCCTCGGGCATCGACCCGAAGAAGCACATCGTCTTCAACCAGTCGCGGGTGATGCAGCATGCCGAGCTTGCCTGGATCTTCAATTGCGTGGCGCGCATCGGCTGGATGAACAAGATGACGCAGTTCAAGGACAAGGCCGGCAAGGACCGCGAGAACGCCTCGCTGGGCCTGCTTGCCTATCCCTCGCTGATGGCCGCCGACATCCTGCTCTACCGCGCCACCCATGTGCCGGTGGGCGAGGACCAAAAGCAGCATCTGGAGCTGACCCGCGACATCGCGCAAAAGTTCAATAATGATTTTTCGAGCCGCATCGCCAGTCTTGGCGTCGGCGTCGAGATGCAGGTTGGCGAAGAGACGGTAAACGGGTTCTTCCCGATAACCGAACCGGTGATCGGCGGGCCGGCGGCGCGCATCATGAGCCTGCGCGACGGTTCGAAGAAAATGTCGAAGTCGGACCCGTCCGACCTGTCGCGCATCAATTTGACCGACGATGCCGACACCATCTCGAAGAAGATCCGCAAGGCCAAGACCGACCCGGAAGCGTTGCCAAGCGAAGCCGACGGCCTGGAAAGCCGCCCGGAAGCGGAAAACCTGGTCGGCATCTATGCCGGGCTGGCCGAGATGTCGAAGGCGGACGTGCTGAAGGAATTCGGCGGCCAGCAGTTTTCCGTGTTCAAGCCGGCGCTCGCCGACCTTGCCGTGGAAAAACTGGCGCCGATCGCCGGCGAGATGCGCCGTATCGAGGGAGACCGCGCCTATGTCGACGCGGTGCTGAGAGACGGCGGCGAACGCGCCGGCGCGCTGGCTGGGACCACCATGAAGACGGTACGCGACATTATCGGCCTGTTGCAGGGCTGATCCTACCGTCAGTGCACCGCACCATTCTGGCCCAAGGCCGGCGGCTTGCCGCCGGTCTGTCGCGGTGGCAGATTGCGGCCGAAACATCGAGTAGATAGACATGGTCTCCAAACGCCTCAGTCGCGAAGCCGGCCATCGCAGGAAATTCCTGACGATCATCGACGACACGCCCGAGTGCGAGCGCGCCGTCGCCTACGCCTCCAAGCGGGCGCAGAGCACCAGCGGCACGCTGGTGCTGCTCTACATCATCACACCGGACGACTTTCAGCACTGGCTGGGCGTCGAGAAGATCATGCGCGAGGAAGCCAACGCCACGGCGCGCGCGGCACTCGACGGCTACGCCAACAAGGTGCGCCAGAAGCTCGGCATCGAGCCCGAGATGGTGGTGCGCGAAGGCAAGCCGACCGAAGAGATCCACAAGCTGATCGAGGAAGACCAGGACATCGCCATCCTGGTGCTGGCGGCAGGTGCCGGCAAGGAAGGACCCGGGCCGCTGGTCGGGGCTGTTGCCGGCAAGGGCGCCGCCTTCCCTATTCCCGTCACGGTGGTGCCGCAGAACCTTTCCGACGAGGAGATTGACAGCCTCGCGTAGAGAGTGATGCGGGAAAGTGTGAAGCGGTTCGGATAACATCACGATCCTGGATTTATAGCCCGCGCGGGATTCCTTCCCAGCCAGCAAAAACATTCCGCCAGCCAGCCATTTTGAGCGATGCGTTTCGCTTGAATGTACAGCCGATTGAGCCTATTTAGAACTATTCCAAACTAGCTGCCCGACTGGGGCACGGAGACGGCCATGTTCATCCAGACCGAATCGACGCCGAACCCGGCAACGCTGAAGTTCCTGCCCGGCAAGGAAGTGCTTGTCGAAGGCACCGCCGATTTCCGCGACGCCGACAGTGCAGCCAGCGCCTCGCCGCTGGCCGGCCGCCTGTTCGAGATCCCCGGCGTGACCGGCGTCTTCTTCGGCTATGACTTCATCACCGTGACCAAGGACGGCCCGGACTGGCAGCACCTGAAGCCGGCGATCCTGGGCGCCATCATGGAGCATTTCATGTCGGGCGCGCCCGTCATGGTCAACGCCGGCCCCGCCGCCGAGACCAGCCAGACCGGCGAATTCTACGACAAGGCCGATGAGCAACTGGTCATCACCATCAAGGAATTGCTCGACACCAGGGTGCGCCCGGCGGTTGCCCAGGATGGCGGCGACATCACCTTCCGCGGCTTCGAGAACGGCACCGTGTTCCTGCACATGAAGGGCGCCTGCGCCGGCTGCCCGTCCTCGACGGCGACGCTGAAGCACGGCATCCAGAACCTGCTCCGCCACTTCGTGCCGGAAGTACAGCAGGTCGAGCAGGTCTCCTAAGACCCCTTCACGCATTCGAGCGAGCAACAAAAAACCGGGCCAGATTGCCCGGTTTTCTGTTTTGGACGTCCGTTGTTGCCTAGACGGTCCGCGTACGAAGGGTAACGCCTACTTTGACCATGATCTTCCCGAAAACCGGTTCCACTTTTCGCTTTCGTGGACCTCGGTTCCGGATCATGGTCCTACATCACGATGACCTTGGCGCCGACCGACGTGCGGTCGTAGAGGTCGATGATGTCCTGGTTCATCAGCCGGATGCAGCCTGACGACATCGCCTTGCCGATCGAATTCCATTCCGGACTGCCGTGCAGGCGGTAGCCCATATCACCGCCCTTGTTGAACAGATACATGGCGCGCGCGCCGAGCGGGTTCTTCAGGCCCGGCTCCATGCCGCTCGCGAACTTCGCTAGCTCCGGCTGGCGCTGGATCATCTGCCGCGGCGGCGTCCAGGTAGGCCATTCGCGCTTCAGCGCGATATGGGCGGTGCCGTGCCATTCAAAGCCTTCGCGGCCGACGCCGATCCCGTAGCGGATCGCCCGGCCGTCGCCTTCGACGAAGTAGAGAAACTTGTTCTGGGTATCGACGACAATGGTGCCCGGCTTTTCCGAGGTGTCGTAGTTTACCTCTTGCCGGTGGTACTTCAGCGGCACCCTCTCGATCGGGATGCGCGGCAGTTGGTAGCCTGCATCGTTCACCGAACCGTAGTTGTTGGTGAACAGCTGCGAGCCGATCGTGCTGCAACCCGAGATCGCGGCCGACAACGCAAGTGCGGCGACGATTGCAAATGACTTCATGCGCATGAAATGGTCCGATGCCCCGCCAAGATGTCGCGACACGTTACGGCCGCTTTTCCTGAAATCATTCATGCTGGCATTTGCTTTGCTTGCCAAGCGCGCGATGCCTATATGCAGGAGCTTACGTGCCGGTAAGCCGTCAACTATGGCATTTCGGCAACAGGACTCACGGGATTGTGAAGGAAAAACAATGGTCGGTCCTGTCGGATAGCCTAGAATCAGGGAACCACATCGAGGAATCACAATGAATGTAGGCGACGCCGCGGCGCGGTCCGGCCTGCCGGCCAAGACCATCCGCTACTATGAAGAGATCGGCCTGATCGCCCCGGCGCGCGCCGGCAATGGCTATCGCGATTATTCCAGCGACGACATTCATCGGCTGGCCTTCCTGCGCCGCGCTCGCAACCTCGGCTTTTCAATCGACGATTGCCGCCAGTTGATGGCGCTCTACCGCGATCGCAGCCGCGCCAGCCACGATGTGCGCGAGATTGCCGCCGCCCATGTGAGCGCCATCGAGGAAAAGGTGCGCGAGCTGCAGTCGATGCGCACGACCTTGCAGACGCTGATCCAGGCCTGCCATGGTGACGACCGGCCGGATTGCCCGATTTTGGATGACATTGCGGGGGCTGCGCTGCTCGAGAACAGGCCGGCTTCGGCCATATAGGTAGTATCTCGACTGACTAAAATACGGGAACGTCCAAGGGACAAGAACGGAACCAAAGCGGTTACATCAGACCTTTGCGTTCCCGGCGCAAGACTTTAGTCCGGCCGCCTTATAGCTAAGAACGGAAGTTGATCGGCGGACGCAGGGGCGTTCCGGAGCAATACCAGACCGCGCCGATACAGATATGGTGCGATCGCGGAAGGCGCTCGGATCAAGTCGTAGCCTCAGTTCTGTCAACCGTATAATTGCCGCCATTCCCCTACGGCTGGGTAGCGCTCGTGAGCAGTGGGTCATCTAGCTCTGCCTTTGTCTTCAGGACGGCATCAACGAGGGAACCGAACTCCTCGACGCTGAATGTGTAACTATCCTGGACCGCTCCCATATGGCTGAGGCGGAAGCGTACGAATTTCCGGTTTTCGGCTGGGATGCGCTTCACCAGAAACATGAATGAATAGGGACCCGCGATCGCTGAGTACCGGCGCAACTCTTCGGTCGCGGGGAAAAGCCGGTTGATGAATCCCAAAAACCCCATGGTGTCTCCCCTCGTGCCAAGGACCGTGCTTCTTATCATTGCGAGAGAAAATTCGCCTATGGGTTTGTCAACCATACGATCTCCATGGTCACAGGCGATTATCCGGTTGACAAACCCAAGGTGATTACGTGGGGTAAGGGCATAGGAGATTTCCATGTCCGTTCTGTCCCGCCCCGAGTTCCACGACGAAGCCAAGGCTTTCGAGCATGTGGAAGGCATCTTGTGGCCGAATGGTCCGGTTTGCCCCAAGTGCGGCTCTGTTGATCGCCACTACGCATTGAAGGGCGTTCGCACCAAGCCGTCCAAGAAGAACCCCAATGGTGTCGAGCGTCACGGCCTGTACAAGTGCAGCGCTTGCCGCTCGCAGTTCACCGTCCGTATGGGTTCGATCTTTGAGGAAAGCCATATGTCGCTCACCAAGTGGCTTCAGGCTATCCACCTTATGTGTGCCTCTAAGAAGGGCATCAGCGCTCACCAGATGCACCGCATACTCGAATGCAAGTATGAGACCGCTTGGTTCCTGTGCCACCGCATTCGCCTTGCAATGGCATCTGGCGACTTCTCCCCGCTTGGCGGCAACGGCAAGACCGTAGAAGTTGACGAGACCTACATTGGCCGTCTCGCTAACGCTCCCGTCAAACGTGGCGGTGGCGCTCACAAGAACACGGTCGTTACGCTGGTAGAGCGTGGTGGCCGCGCCCGTTCCTTCCACGTCGATACGGCCCGCATGGGCAACGTCATGCCAATCGTTCGCGCCAACATCGCTCGCGAGAGCGCATTGATGAGCGACGAAAGCGGCATCTATCGCCGTGCCAGCCAGGATTTCGCCTCGCACGATGTCGTCACGCATTCCAAGGACGAGTACGTGCGCTACGAAGGCGAGAAGACCATCCACACGAACACCGTGGAAGGCTTCTATTCGATTTTCAAGCGCGGCATGAAAGGCGTCTATCAGCATTGCGGCGAACACCATCTGCACCGCTACCTCGCTGAATTCGACTTCCGCTACAGCAACCGCATTGCCATGGGTGTTGATGACGGCACCCGCACTTTCATCGCGTTGAAGGGTGCCGCTGGTAAGCGCCTCACCTATCATAGACCTGCTTGACGAGAAGCGGACGCATTTCCGGAAGGCGGTGCAACTCGAATTGCCCTACTGGCGATATGCGAGGCACACGAAGCCGGGGCGATGAACCCCGGCTTTGCTATGAGAGCAAGTCCAGATATTGGTCGGCTTCGTCTTTTGGCATTGCCCGAAGTTCTTCCTCGGTCATGCCGGCTGCCTTAAGCTTGGCAAGCTGGTCTAAGGAAAGCATGCGGCTATCACCGAGGAATTCCTCGTCCGATAGGAGTGGCCGTGCAACTACCTCACCCTTCTCGACAGGAACGCCCTTCTTGAAACTCCTGTTGGGATACCATTCTTTGAGACCCCAAGTTCCGCGGTCAACCTTCACGAGATCGCCAACATCATTAGCGCGGCGTGTAAGGACCGAACCAATGGTGTTGACGGCATCTTTGGAGTTCATTGCGAGGCCGCCACGCTTGAATGCGGCAGCAATGTCGGGATTGCGCAAAGGTTGACGCTTGGCCGCCAGCAACTTTTTAGCAGCGTCGACAATGGACATTCCCAAGAAGGCCCCCGGCGAATCAATGTCCGAATTTTGCCCCGTGGGGGCGACCGAAGCCGCCGTCAAATAAGAGCCGGATGGGGTTCCGCCACGGATCGCTTCGATGGCGCTAATGGCTTGTTCTATTTGAGCCTTCTTGGCCCGGAGATCATTAAGCACAACCTCGTACGGGTCAGTGGCCATTGATTCCACAGACATTTTTGTTGCTCCCAGAGCTTAGTGGTGCTATACGGGAAGCCGTCGATACTGACTGCGAAGCAGCCGACTGGCGGCTTTCAGTGGGACATCAGGGGTCGTGGACCCCCTCCTGCTATTCTGACCGTCATCTTCTTTGCAACCTCCTCGTCTCTTGGCCTACCGGGCTGGGTTGAGGTTAAAGGGCTGTGTGGGGCCACACGAACCCCACACAGCCCTTATCGCATGAGTCGCTGGAATAAACAAGCAGCGCTAGGGTTGGCCGCTACGAAACCCACTCAAAACTCAAGCAGGACATCCTGTGATGGAATCCAAGCAGCCGAAGTCGCAAGTCGAGAAGTTCCGGGAAGCCGCCGGCGAACTGAAAACCGATCAGTCAGACGCCGCCTTTGAAGCCGTGGTGAACAAGATCGCCCACGCACCGAAGCTCACCAATGAGCAGATAAAAGAACTGGTGCGCCGGAAGCGAGAGGAAGCCAAGGACTAGGCCCCAATGCGCCGTGTGGTTTGAATCGGCGCATCGATCAGCGCCTTATAGCCAGTTGCGACGTGTTTGACGACTGCGACTTGGTCATCGGGGTTTGAGATTTTCCTCGCTTCAAGTTGAAGGGTAACCGCACCTTCAACCTGGATGACCATGTTTAGCTGGTCGGTGGATAGATGGTCGCGGACATTGCACTTACCGGGGAGCTTCCATTTCGTCCGCAGTTGGGCTGCCGTCCCGCCGAACATGATTTTGTAAATCGCATCGGTGTTATTCGAATAGTGGAACCACTCCGTCGCACCATGCTCCTTGTAGGAATCGGTTGCGGCAATTCGGATAGTTTTGCTTCGGCCCCGAGTTTCAGCGCGTTCGATGCTACGGCGGAGAAGCTCCGCCTCCATCATATTGAACGCTTGGATATAGCGCTCTTTCCAGCGCATTGCCCTAGGGCCGGTAAAGCCCATAACTAGCAACGAGAACCCATCCCGCGTCATGCGGAACATAGGCTGAAGGCGGCCACGATTATCCTCGTATTCAATCGGCTCAAAGTTGAGCCGATAAAATTCCTCTGAGCATTCAATGCCTTCGACATCGCGAAGGACATTTTTGTGTAATTTGCCGAACCGTTCCGCCACGGCCAAAGAGTCAACAAACAAGCGCTCGTCGGTGAAGTTCAACAACTTCATCGCATCGAACATCGTCAACTGTTGCTCACCAGAATCAACCATCGCGGTGCCCCCGTTGCCCAAGGCGGCAACATTAGCACAGGTGGCTCTATTCCCCTACGGCTGGGTAGCTTTCGGAAATTGCGCACGGTATGTTTCGCGTTCCATAGATTCTTTGAGGCGCTCCGTGCCACTTCCGATGTTTCTTTTTGCTGCAACGCCAGTCATGATATTTATATATTTCAGTCTTTTAGATATCAGAACAAATAGGTGGAAAAAGACCGATAGAAAACCTCTGCTATACGTCTATATAGCACTTCATATCGCCGTAATTATTGGAATAATTGTATCCTTTTTTGAGTTATATATTAAAGATTGATAGCAGGGCCTGAATTGTCCCCTGCGCCGGCCTGTCAGGCATATAATCCTATTTCACTTTGGGTTTGTCAACCGGGTAATCGCCTGGTCACACAGGGTTCAAACCGTGAACAAAATCTGGCATGGTGGCTGCCATGCCGATCATCTCCTCGATTCTCCTCAATCCCCTGATCGATGGCCGCCAGTCGGAACGCGCCATGCTGGTGCGGCGTGGCGTGCAGCGGCTGTTGATGCAAATGGGCATGCATGTGCTGCCCGAACTGTCGCTGGCCACCGGGCGGCGCGCCGACCTTGTGGCGCTGACCAGGCAGGGCGACATCTGGATCATCGAGATCAAATCCTCGATCGAGGATTTTCGCGTCGACCGCAAATGGCCTGATTACCGGCTGCACTCCGACCGCTTCTTCTTCGCCACGCATCCCGGCGTGCCCTCGGATATTTTTCCGGAGGAATGCGGCTTCATCCTGTCCGACGGCTACGGCGCCGAGATTTTGCGCGAGGCGCCCGAGCACCGCATGGCCGCAGCAACGCGCAAGGCGCTGATGCTGCGCATTGCACGGGCGGGTGCGGCGCGGCTGCTGGCGGCGGAGCTGGCGGGTGTGGCGGTGCCGGCGCTGGCGGGGGAGAGCGAGTAGACGAAGCTCAAGTTCCTCGCCCCACGAAGTGGGGAGAGGAACCAAAGAACACCTACTCCACCTCTTCCTCCGCCCTGCCGCCGGCGCCATCAGCAGCACGGCGGCACCCAGCAGCGCTGCAACGAAGGACCCCGCCAGGATGCCGACCTTGACGGCGTCCTGCAGCGCCATGTCGTTGGCGAAGGCAAGCAGGCCGATGAACAGGCTCATGGTGAAGCCGATGCCGCAGAGCAGCGAAATGCCGATCATGTGCAGCCAGCCGGCATTGACCGGCAGGTCGGCGAAGCCGAGCCGGATGGCAAGCGCGGACGAGCCGAAGACGCCGACCAGCTTGCCCAGCACCAGGCCAGCGGCAACGCCGAGCGTCAGCGGCTCGACCAGGACTGCGGCGCTGAGGCCGGCCAGCGACACGCCGGCATTGGCAAAGCCGAAGATCGGGATGACGAAGAAGGGCACGATCTTGTGCAGGCCGTGCTCCAACCGGTGCAGCGGCGAATGGTCGAGATCGTGCCCGCTGCCGGGAGAAGTTTTCAGCGGAATGGTGAGCGCCAGCGCCACGCCGGCCAGCGTCGCATGCACACCCGATTTCAGCACGAGCACCCACAGCACGGCGCCGAGCACGAGGTAAGGCGTCAGCCTCGTCACCCGCATGCGGTTGAGCACGATGAGCACCGCGATGACGGCGAAGGCCGCACCGAGATAGGCCAGCGACAGGCCGCTTGTGTAGAAGATGGCGATGATGATGACGGCGCCGAGATCGTCGATGATGGCGAGCGCGGTGAGAAATATCTTGAGCGACGCCGGCACGCGGTTGCCGAGCAGCGACAGTACGCCGAGCGCAAAGGCGATATCGGTGGCGGTCGGGATCGCCCAGCCGGAGAGCGCGGCGGCGTTGTTGCGGTTGATGGCGACATAGACCAGCGCGGGAACCAGCATGCCGCCGGCGGCGGCGACGCCCGGCAGCACGCGGCGCGGCCAGGTCGAGAGCTGACCGTCGAGCATCTCGCGCTTGATCTCGAGGCCGACCAGCAGGAAGAACACCGCCATCAGCCCATCATTGATCCAGTGCGACACGCTGAGCGGGCCGAGATAGGCGTGGAGAGCGGCGAAATAGGTTTCGGCCAATGGTGAATTGGCGACGATCAGCGCAAGGGCTGCCGCAACCATCAGGATGATGCCGCCCGCCGCCTCGCCATCGAGGAATTCGCGAAGGATGGATTTCGGCTGCTTGTCGCGCATCTGTGCTCCGTTGCCGGGTTTCCGGCGGCGTTATTGCCGATGATGGGCAAAGGTCGATGGCACGGCAAGCGCAACTGTTTCCAGCGTTGGCGCCGCCCCTCATTGTCCTGCCGGACGTTCGTCATTCGAAAAGCCAAGCAGTTGGCTTTTCGTCCGCTTCGCGGACCATTCCTCAACTCCCCACATAGCGACGGGGAGAAAGAGGCAGTGTCCGAACCGGATAGATAGGTAACAGAATGGACCGATAGCATGGGTGACAGTTTTCTTGTCGGCCGGAGGACCGGCGATGGTTTGGCGAGAGACTGGCATCATGGACGAGCGGCTACGGTTTGTTGTGGAGTGTCTTTCTGGGGATGAGACGATGGTTGCGCTTTGTGCGGCCTACGGGATCTCACGCAAGAACGGCTACAAATGGCTAGGACGCTATCGGACGTTTGGGCCTGAGGGTTTGCACGACCTGCCGCGAGCCCCGCTCAATCATGGCCGGGCGACAGCTCAGGATCTGGTTGAGCGGATTGTGGCGGCCAAGGAGCTGCATCCGCTTTGGGGTCCAAAGAAGATCGTGGCACGGCTCAGGCGCACGGCTCCCGAGTTCATGTGGCATTCAGCCTCGACGGTCGGCGCGATCCTTGCGCGGCATGGGCTTGTCCGCGCCCGCAAGCGACCCCGCCTGCGGGCCTGCGGCAATGGACCTTGGCCACAGCCGCAAGAACCGAACGCGGTGTGGACTGGCGATCACAAGGGCTGGTTCCGGACCCGCGACGGCTGGCGTTGCGAACCCTTGACGGTGATGGATGCGTCGAGCCGCTATCTTCTGGCGCTCGAAGCGACGGGGTCGACGGCCGATAGCGAAGCCTGGCCGGTGTTCGAACGGCTGTTTGAAGAGCATGGCCTGCCGGATCGCTTCAGAAGCGACAATGGCCCGCCCTTCGCATCGGCCGGCGTCACCGGGCTGACGCCGCTTGTCGTGCGCTTCATCAAGCTCGGCATCACCTTGGAGCGGATCGCACCCGGCAGGCCACAGCAGAACGGACGTCACGAGCGCTTTCACCTGACCATGCTGCCGATGGCCGAGGCACCGGAAGCCGACCGAACGGCACAGGGCCAGGCCTTCGAGACCTTCCGCCACAGCTACAATGAGGAACGTCCCCATGAGGCGCTGGGCATGGATACGCCCGCCCAGCACTACCGGTCCTCACAGCGCGCCATGCCCAGGACACCACCCGAGCCCGTCTATCCGGCCGAGGCCTCGGTCCGCCGCGTGCGCCACAATGGCGAGATCCGATGGAATGGCGGCTTCATATATGTCTCGCAAGCGCTGGCGGGCGAACCGGTCGCTGCGTTGGAGACCGAAGACGGACAATGGACACTCTCATTCCATGCCCACCCGCTCGGCATCATCGACACACGGCACATGAAGCTTGTCCGCCGCAGCGCCGCGCCAACCAATCCGCTTGGCGCTGCGGCGGACGCATAGGGGGAGAGAAGTGTCACCTATGTATCCGGTTCAAAGTGTTACCCATCTATCGACTGGACAGCAGCTTCAGCCTCGCCGTCGTCTCCTGCAACGCCGGCGATTGGCGAAACCGGCGATGAGAGCGCCCCTCTCCCCCGTCTCTATACGGGGAGAGGATGCCGGCAGGCAGGTGAGGGGCAGCGCTGAGGTTCGGCAATTGGCGGCCGGCGCCGCCGGCGCGTGAACCTCAGCGTGGTGCGCGCTTGGCGAGTATCCGCTGCAGCGTGCGGCGATGCATGTTGAGCCGGCGCGCGGTTTCCGACACGTTGCGGTCGCACATTTCGTAGACGCGCTGGATGTGTTCCCAGCGCACCCGGTCGGCCGACATCGGGTTTTCCGGCGGTGCGGCGCGTTCGCCGGCGGTGCGGGTGAGCGCTGCAAACACGTCGTCGGCGTCAGCCGGCTTCGACAGATAGTCGATGGCGCCGAGCTTCACCGCGGTCACCGCGGTGGCGATGTTGCCGTAGCCGGTGAGGATGACGGTGCGGGCATCGTCGCGCTTCTCGCGGATGGCGGCGACGACGTCGAGGCCGTTGCCGTCGCCGAGCCGCATGTCGACCACCGCATAGGCCGGCGGGTGGGCGCGCGCCTTGGCCACTGCCTCCTCGACGCTCTCGGCCGTCTCGACCACGAAACCCCTGGTTTCCATGGCGCGGGCCAGCCGCGTCAGGAACGGCTTGTCGTCGTCAACGATGAGCAGCGAGGTGTCCTCGCCTTCGACCATTGCGCCAATTGCTTCTTCGCCAGTCATTATCTTAAAAAATCCTGCTGCCTTAATTTTACGCAGATATAGTTCCTGAACGCCATTGTCCAATTTTGCCGCCTCCGCCAAGGCTTTTACGCGGTGTCGAACATCGAGATCCCCACCGATTCCGGGTTAAGGAAGACGGTGCGGGGCCACGATATCTGCACGATGGCGCCCTCGCCCAGCCCGCTCGAATTGCGGAAATCGAGCGTGGCGCCGGAGCGTTCGAGCAAGGTCTTGGCGATGAACAGCCCGAGGCCCAGGCCACCGCCGGCTTCGTTGCCCTGGCGCGTCGACATATAGGGCTCGCCGATGCGGTCGATGATTTCGGGGGGAAAGCCCGGCCCGTCATCGATGATCGAGAAGGTGACGTCGAGTTCGTCCCAACTCCATCGCACCGTCACACTGTTGCGGGCGAAGTCGACGGCGTTCTCGACGAGATTGCCGAGGCCGTAGATGACCCCGGGGTTGCGTCGTCCCACCGGTTCGGGGCCGACGCGCTCGCCCGGCCGAAGCTTGATCGAGATGCCGAAATCGCGGTGCGGCGCCGTCACCTCCTCGACCAGCGAGGTCAGCGGCAGACGGGACAGATGCGCCTCGCCCTCGGAGGACAGGCTGGTCAGCCGCTTCAGGATCTCGCGGCAGCGCTCGCTCTGCGACCGCAACAGCTTCACATCCTCACCATATTTAAGATCGTTGCCCAGCGCCTTCTCCATTTCCTTGGAGACAAGGGCGATGGTGGCGAGCGGCGTGCCGAGCTCGTGCGCGGCGGCGGCGGCGAGCCCATCCAGCGCCGACAGATGCTGTTCGCGTTGCAACACCAGTTCGGTGGCGGCAAGCGCATTGGCGAGCAGGCGGGCTTCCTCGGCGACGCGGAAGGCATAGATGGCGGTGAAGGCGATCGAGGAAAACACCGCCATCCATATGCCGGCGACATAGATGAATGGCATGGGCAGCGGCGCGCCCTCATACCATGGCAGCGGCTGGTGGAAGAAGACCAGCAACGTGGCCGCCGCCATGACCAGCGCGCCGAGCACCGCAGTTAGCCGCAGCGGCAGCGACGCCGCCGAGATGACGACGGGCACGGTCATCAGCACCGAGAACGGGTTGGTGAGGCCGCCGGTCAAATAGAGCAGGCCGGCAAGCTGCAGGCTGTCGAAGGTTAGGATGAAAAAGGCTGAGAACGGGGTCAGCCGGTGCGCTGCCGGATAGCGGAAGGTCAGCACCAGGTTGAGCCAGGCCGAGCAGGCGACCAGCGCGAAGCAGAGGCTGACCGGCAGCGGGAATTTGAGCCCATAGGCGACGACCAGCACCGCCAGGCTCTGGCCGACGATGGCCAGCCAGCGCAGCCGGATCAGCGTGTTGAGGCGCAGCCGCTGGCTTTGCTGGAAGTCTGGCGCGTGCACGATGTTGATCATGGCCAAGGATTATAGCCGGGAAAGGACGAGCGCTAGGTCCCTCGCGGTTTGGCGCGGGCGGTGGCCGCAGCGAGCAGCGGATTTTCCGGCCAGACATGGCGGGGATAGCGGCCGCGCATGTCGGTGCGCACATCGGCCCAGGAGCCGCGCCAGAAGCCGGGCAGGTCGCGCGTCGTCTGGATCGGCCGGTGCGCCGGCGACAACAGCTCGAGCGTCAGCGGCACGGTGCCGTTGGCGATTGCCGGATGGCGGTCAAGGCCGAACAGTTCCTGCACGCGGATGGCCAGCACCGGCCATTCGCCGTCATAGCGGATCGGCACATGGCTGCCGGAGGGCGCGTCGAAATGGGTCGGCGCCAGTGTGCCGATCTTGCGCTGCAATTCGTGCGGCACCAGCGCCATCAGGCCTGACGACAGCACGCCGGGATCGATGGCGGCGAAGGATGCCTTGCCCGACAGGAACGGCAGCAGCCAGTCGTCGAGGCGTTCGAGCAGGGCGGCTTCCGAAACATCGGGCCAGGGCGCGCCGAGGCCGCGATGCAGCCAGCCAAGCCGTTGGCGCAGCGTCTCGCCGTCCTTGCCCCATTCCAGCAGCGACAGGCCGTGCTCGCACAAGGCATCCAGGATGGCGCGGTCGGCGTCTGTTCCAGTTGGTGCGGGCAGCATGCGCTCCGACAAAGTGATGGCGCCGAGCCTGGCGGTCTCGCGCACGCGCACCGCGCGCCGCTCGCGGTCGAAACTCGTCTCGCGGCGAATCTCGATCCTGTCGGCGAGAGCGGCACGGATGTCGGTCTCGTGGACCGAGGCCGCGGCGGTTATACGGGCGTTTTGCGCCTTGCCCTGCAGGTCGGCGACGACCAGCCAGGTCTCACCGGCCAGCGGATCGGCGGCGTCGAGCATGGCGCCGGAGCCGTTGGCGAGCACGAAACGGCCACGCTCGCCGCGCGCCCTGGCGACGCGGTCCGGCCAGGCGTGGATGAGCAAAAGACCGGCAGAAGCGGCTTCGCTGCTCTTGGCGCCGCCCGCCTGCTTCGCCAATCGCCCGGCAAGCTGCCTTGCCGCAACGGCGCGCGGTGACTTTTCGGTGCGGAAGCGCATCAAGCGCCGTTCGAGGTCGGCGCCGTCGCCGCCGAGACCACGCTCGGTGAGCAGGACGGCTAGCATCGCAGCCTCGAGCGCGTGGCCGCCGCCAGCGGCTTCAGCGACCATGTGTGCGAGCCGCACGGGCAGGGCCAGCTTGCGCATCGCGCCGCCCGCCTCCGTCAGCCGGCCAGCCGCATCGATGGCGTGCAGCGCCAGGAGCAGGGCCCGCGCCTCGTTGAGCGCGGGAATGGGCGGCGGATCGAGGAAGGACAGGCTTGCGGGATCGGCGACGCCGAAGGCGGCGCAATCGAGCAGTAGGCCGGACAGGTCGGCTTCCAGAATCTCGGGTGGGGTGAAGGCGGGAAGGGCCGCCGTCTGCTCGGCCCGCCAGAGGCGGATGGCGACGCCTGGCTGTGTACGCCCGGCGCGGCCGGCGCGCTGGTCGGCGGACGCCCTGGAAACGCGCACCGTCTCCAGCCGGGTCAGGCCGCTCGCCGGTTCGTAGCGCGGCAGCCGCGACAGGCCGGAATCGATGACGACGCGCACGCCGTCGATGGTGATCGAGGTCTCGGCGATCGACGTCGCCAGCACCACCTTGCGGGGGCCGGGCGGCGCCGGTTTGATGGCGGCATCCTGCGCCCTGTTGTCGAGCTGGCCGTAGAGCGGCACGATGTCGGTGTCGGCGCCGAGCCGGCCCTGCAGCCGCTCGGCGGTGCGCTCGATCTCGCGCTGTCCCGGCAGGAAGGCGAGCACGCTGCCGCTCTCGCCGGCAAGAGCGGAGCGGATCGCCTTGGCCATGGCGTCTTCGATGGGAACGCCGGCTGGCCGCTCGTCGTATCTGACATCTACGGGGAACGCACGGCCTTGGCTTTCGATCACCGGGGCGCCGGACAGGAGTTTCGCGACGCGCGCGCCATCGAGCGTTGCCGACATCGCCAGCAGCCGCAAATCCGGCCGCAGCGCGCCCTGCACGTCGAGCGCCAGCGCCAGGCCGAAATCGCCGTCGAGCGAGCGCTCGTGGAATTCGTCGAAAATCACCGCCGAGACGCCGGGCAGCTCGGGATCGTCTAGGATCATGCGCGCCAGGACGCCTTCGGTGACGACCAGGATTTTTGTCCGGGCCGATGTGCGGTTTTCCATGCGCATGGCATAGCCGACAGTGGCGCCAGGCTCTTCATCAAGCAATTCGGCCATGCGGCGGGCGGCGGCGCGGGCGGCGAGCCGGCGCGGTTCGAGCAGGACGATCTTGCCGGCGACCAGCCAGGGCGCATCGAGCAGCGCCAGCGGCACCAGCGTCGTCTTGCCGGCGCCGGGCGGCGCCACCAGAACGGCGCTGTTGCCGGAGCCGAGCGCCTCGCGCAGGGCCGGCAGCACGGCGGATACCGGAAGCTCCGGCAAGGATCTCGTCGTCATTGCGTCCGCATATCAGCGGTCACCACAACCGTGCAACGGCTCAAAGCCTCGTGCGCGCAAACGGGTTCCAGCGCACCGTGCCCAGCCGCACCTCCTCGCGCACCATGGTGAGCAGGCCGGACGCGCCGACGACGGCCAAGCCGACCAGCGATATCCAGTCCGGATACTCCTGGAAGAACAACGCACCGAGGATCACCGCCCAGACGATCTGCGAATAATGCGTCGGCGCGATGCGGTTGGCCGGTGCGTATTTGGCGGCCAGCAGCTGCAGCAATTGGCCGCCGGCGGTAAAGGCGCCGCCCAGCACCAGCCACAGCAGCTGCATGGCGTTGGGGAGGGTGAACGATGTGGCGATGGTGCCGGCCCCGTTGAACAGCAGCCCGTAACCGATGAGCACGCCGAGCATGGTGGTGCGCTTTTCCTGCTGGGCGAGCGACCGCATCAGGATGACGCTGGCCGCGGCAAGGAAGGCCACCGTGAAGGCGGCAAGGTGTCCGAGATGCAACTCGCCAAAACCTGGCCGCACCACCAGCATGACACCTGCAAAGCCGGCAACCACCGCCAGCCAGCGCCATGGACCGACCTTTTCTTTCAGGATGACGGTCGAGAGAATGGTAACGCAAAGCGGCGCCAGGAAGATCAGTGCATAGGTCTCGGCCAGCGGAATGGTGGTGAAGGCGTAGACGCTGAGCACGCCCGAGGCGATCCCGGCCCAGGCGCGGGCCTGCACCGCCCATGGCCGCCCGGTGCGCCAGAAGTCGCGCCAGCGCTCATCGACTGGGCGGCTGAAAAACAGGAAGCAGCCGGCAAACAGCGTGATGAAGAAGCCGATCTCGAAGACGGTGAACTGTCCGCCAAGGCTCTTGATAACGGCATCGCTGCACGAATAGCTTGCATAGGCGATGAGGGCGAGCAGGATTCCGTTCGTCACGTTTTTCCATTTCCGGGGAGAGTGCAGTGAAGGTATTGGCGCTCGGCGCGCATCCCGACGACATCGAGATATTCATGTTCGGTACGCTGGCTGCCTATGCCACGCAAGGCGCAGAACTGACTTTTGCCGTGGCCACGGATGGCGCCAGGGGCGGCATGGGCGACCCGAGCGTTTTGGCTCGTGTCCGCCGCGACGAGGCGGCGGCCGCTGCGGCGTTGCTCGGCGCAACCCTTCGCTTTCTCGACTTTCCCGACGGCGAACTGGTGGCCGATGCGGCACTGATCGCTTCGCTGAAAGCGCTGATACGCGAGACCGCGGCGGATCTGGTGATCACGCATGCCCCCAACGACTATCACGCCGACCATCGTGCTTTGTCGGACGGCGTGCGCATCGCGGCCTCGTTCGGCGTCCCCGTGCTGCATGCCGACACGATGGGCGGCACCGGCTTTGCGCCGACGCATTACGTCGACATTTCCGCCTACGGCGATATCAAGACGCAGGCGATCCGAGCGCACCAGTCGCAGTGGCCGGAGCAATATGTCGACAGAGCGCGCGTCCAGAATGAGTTTCGCGCCGGGCAATGCAACAGCGTTCCCGGCTCCCTGGCCGAGGCCTTCCGATTCGAGCCGACATTTCCCTTCGCCGACATCCGCGCGCTGCTGCCGCCCGCGCCCCCTGTTCGGCCGGTGACGCCGCAGACGAAAATTATAGGCGACCCCGGCTAAGCAACTTCCGGGCGAGCCGTCCGGCAATCATTTCCCAACGATTTCAATCGCCGTTTCGCCATGTTGCGGCGCAGCGACGAATTCGCTTGCCTTGTTTAGTAAAAATTGCATCACTAAACAAATTACTAAACATCTGCGGCGCACCGCGCCGCCCTGGCGACGCATAGCGCGCCGTGTTTAGCCCCTCGGAGGAGCGAGGGTTGAGGGGTTCTTGAAACGGCCATCCGGGCGCGTTTCGCAAATGGGAGGAAGGCATGAAATCGAGCTTGAAACTGGCGTTGGGGCTGGCCTCGGCGATTACCGCGTCGACAGCCGTCTCGAACGCGGCGCACGCTGAAGACCTGACGCTTTGCTGGGCCGCCTGGGATCCGGCAAACGCGCTGGTCGAACTGTCCAAGGATTTTACCAAGGAAACCGGCATCGGCATGAAATTCGAATTCGTGCCGTGGACCAACTATGCCGACCGCTTCCTCAACGAGCTCAACTCGCACGGCAAACTTTGCGACCTGATCATCGGCGACAGCCAGTGGATCGGCGGCTCGGCCGAGAACGGCCACTACGTCAAGCTGAACGACTTCTTCGACAAGGAGAAGATCAGCATGGACGACTTCGTGCCGGCAACCGTCGTCGGCTATTCCGAATGGCCGAAGAACACGCCGAACTACTGGGCGCTGCCGGCCATGGGCGACGTCGTCGGCTGGACCTACCGCAAGGACTGGTTCTCCAAGCCGGAACTGCAGAAGGAATTCAAGGAAAAGTATGGTTGGGACCTCGGCCCACCGACCACCTTCGACCAGCTGAAGCAGGTCGCCGAGTTCTTCCAGAAGCGCGAGATCGACGGCAAGACCGTCTATGGCGCTTCGATCTACACCGAGCGTGGCTCGGAAGGCATCACCATGGGCGCCATGGACGTGCTCTACAGCTACGGCTTCCAGTATGAAAACCCCAAGAAGCCCTACGAGATGGAAGGCTTCGTCAATTCGCCAGACGCGGTCAAAGGCCTGGAGTTCTACAAGTCGCTCTACGATTGCTGCACGCCTCCGGGTGCCTCGAACAGCTATATGGGCGAAGGCGTCGACGCCTTCAAATCCGGTCAGGTGGCCATGCACATGAACTTCGCCTTCACCTGGCCCGGCCTGCAGAAGGACGAGAATGTCGGCGGTGATAAGATCGGCTACTTCGTCAATCCGAAGGGTCCCGGCGGTGCCCAGTTTGCGCAGCTTGGCGGCCAGGGCATTTCGGTCGTGTCCTATTCAGACAAGCAGGAATCGGCGCTGAAATACATCAAGTGGTTCGCCAACAAGGATGTACAGGCCAAATGGTGGTCGCTCGGCGGCTATTCCTGCCTGAACGCGGTGGTCAAGGACCCGGCCTTCCCGTCCAGCCAGCCCTATGCACAGACCTTCCTCGACTCGATGGCGATCGTGAAGGACTTCTGGGCCGAGCCGAGCTACGCACCGCTGCTGCAGGCGTCGCAGAAGCGCTTCCACGACTATGTCGTTGCCGGCCAGGGTTCGGCCAAGGACGCGCTTGACGGCCTGGTCAAGGACTGGACGCAAGTGTTCCAGGACGACGGCAAGATGTAACCGGACCAACGGCTCCTCCCGAGCCTGACCCCAGAGGCGGATGATTTTCAGGCCGAATCGATCAGAAATCATCCGCCTCAGGGCTAAAAAGAGAGAGAGCATGATGTCGTCCGAAAACCGCTTCACACTTTTCGGCATCATGCTCTTGGTCCCGTGCTGCCCTTGGCACGGGACGCAGTTCAGATAAATTCCAGTGTCGAGACTTGACGTGACCGAAGCAGGACTCACCATGCTCAATCGGACTGCGGAGAACGTTGCCCGGGCGACCCCGGAGCCGTTGGCCCGCAAGGTCCGGGGGATCAGCGACAAGGGCCTCGCCTGGCTGTTCATCTCGCCGACGATCCTGTTGCTCTTGGCCATCAACATCTTCCCGCTGTTCTGGGCGATCTACCTGTCCTTCACCAACTTCCGCGCGAACCGCCCGAACGAGGTGGTGAAAAACCTCGGCTTCGCCAATTACCAGCGCATCCTCGGCGACCAGGACATCTGGATCGCCATGCAGACGACGGCGCATTTCGTGTTCTGGACGATCCTGCTGCAGACGCTGATCGGTTTCACGCTGGCATGGCTGATCGACAGGAAGTTTCGCGGCCACGCCTTCTGGACGACCATCATCCTGGTGCCGATGATGCTGTCGCCGGCGGTGGTCGGCAATTTCTGGCGTTTCCTCTACGAGCCGCAGATCGGCCTGTTCGCCTACGCCATCTCGTTCGTCACCCGGATACCACCGACCGACATCCAGATGCTGTCCAACGTGTCGCTGGCGCCGTGGTCGATCATCATCGTCGACACCTGGATGTGGACGCCCTATGTTATGCTGATCTGTCTCGCCGGCCTGCGCTCCATCCCCGAATACATCTATGAAGCCGCCGAGGTCGACCGCGCGTCCAACTGGCGGCAGTTCTGGTCGATCACGCTGCCGATGGCGCTGCCCTTCATCATGCTGGCGGTGCTGTTTCGCGGCATCGAGAACTTCAAGATGTTCGACATGGTCAACCTGCTGACCGGTGGCGGGCCGGGCTCGACCACCGAGGTCGCCTCGATCACGCTGAAGCGGCAGGCCTTCGAGAGCTGGCGCACCGGATATTCCTCGGCCTTCGCCATCATCCTGTTCGTCGCGGTGTTTGGGCTGGCCAACATCTACGTCAAGGCGCTGAACAAGGTGAAGCAGAGATGAGCCTGACCACCGCCCACTCCGTCGTCGCCCCCTCGGCCAATTCGAAGCGGATCGCCGGCACGATCATCGTGCTCTACGCGCTGATCTCGATCGTGCCGTTGCTGTGGATCTTCGCCACCAGCTTCAAGACGCCGCCGGATTCGATCGCCTATCCGCCCAAGATTCTGTTCCAGCCGAGCATCGAGGGCTATTGCAACCTGTTCACGACGCGCACCAGGCAAACGGCCGAGTATATCAACTCGCTCGGACCCGCGACCGGTTTCTGCGACGAGACCTCGCGCAAGCGCAACATGGTGATTGCCGGCCCGTCCAACTTCCTGCCGCGCTTCGTCAACTCACTGATCATCGCCTTCGGTTCCACCTTCTGCGCCGTATTCCTCGGCACGCTTTCGGCCTACGGTTTCTCGCGCTTCAAGGTGCCGCTGGCCGATGACCTTCTGTTCTTCATCCTGTCGACGCGCTTCATGCCACCGATCGCGGTCGCGATTCCCATCTACCTGATGTACCGCGAGCTCGGCCTGTCCGACACCGCGCTCGGCATGATCCTGCTCTACACCGCGGTCAACGTGTCGCTCGCGGTGTGGCTGCTGAAAGGCTTCATCGACGAGATCCCGCGCGAGTATGAAGAAGCGGCGATGATCGACGGCTATACCAGGCTGCAGGCCTTCTGGCGCACCGTGCTGCCGCAAGCGACTACCGGCATCGCCGCGACCGCCATCTTCTGCCTGATCTTCGCCTGGAACGAATATGCGTTCGCCGCACTCCTGACCTCCGGCACCGCGCAGACCGCGCCGCCCTTCATCCCGACCATCATCGGCGAAGGCGGCCAGGACTGGCCGGCGGTGGCGGCCGGCACGACCATCTTCCTGGTGCCGATCCTGGTCTTCACCATCCTGCTTCGCAAACAATTGCTGCGCGGCATCACTTTTGGGGCGGTGCGCAAATGATTGGTGTGCCAGGTCGACCCCCACTCCGTCGAGCTTCGCTCGACACCTCTCCCCCGATCGACGGGGTAGAGGAAGGACGCGAACTTCATTCAGCCAGGCTCCCTTCCTCTCCCTCCGGAGGGGGGAGAGGTGGCGCTGCGAAGCAGCGACGGAGTGGGGGAACCACCTGGCAACCGTCTCGCCCCGTTGCCGGGCAGAAGGAAGGAAGCTGCGCATGACGCGCCCAGCCATCTCCAAAAAGTCATCCTGGCCTCGCTGGGCCCGGCGCGGCCTGATGGAAAACATCGCCACGACGCTGATCGCCATTGGATTCCTGATGCTGTTCCAGCCCTTCGCGCTGGCGCTCTACACCTACTCCTTCATCACCATGCTCGCCGGCACGGTGATGTTCATCATCGTCTCGAAGTTCCCGGAATAATCATGGCAGAAATCCGCGTCCAACATTTGAGAAAGGCCTTCGGCGATTTCGTCGCGGTGCAGGATTCCAGCTTCGTCGTCGAAGATGGTGAGTTCTTCGTCATGCTTGGTCCCTCGGGCTGCGGCAAGACGACGACGCTGCGCATGGTCGCCGGCCTCGAATTGCCGACCGGCGGCCAGATCCTGCTCGGCGGCGAGGACGTCACCATGCGCCGGGCGCGCGAACGCGACATCGCCTTCGTCTTCCAGCTGTTCGCGCTCTATCCGCATATGAACGTGCGCAAGAACATCGGCTTCCCGCTTCTCGCGCAAGGCATGCCCTCGGCCGAGATTCGAAGCCGTGTCGAGGAAACGGCGAAGCTGCTGCGCATCGACCATCTGCTCAACAAATCGGTCTCGGGCCTTGCCGGCGGTGACCGCCAGCGCGTGGCGCTCGGTCGCGCCATCGTGCGACGGCCAAAATGCTTCCTGATGGACGAGCCGCTCGGCACGCTCGACACCGAATTCCGCGATCTGATGGTGCATGAGCTGCGCGAGCTGCACAACCGCATCCACGCCACCACCGTCTATGTCACGCACGACCAGATGGAAGCGATGTCGATGGCCGACAAGATCGCCGTGATGAACCATGGCGTTATCGAACAGTTCGGCAGCCCGCGCGAAATCTACGACCGCCCGGCAACCATGTTCGTCGCCGACTTCATCGGCTCGCCGCCGATGAATTTCCTGGGCTTCGGTGGCGGGCTGGCGAAGGGGGCGAAGGAAATCGTCGTCCAGGGCGCCAAGGTGGCGGTGCCGGAAGTGCGCGAGGAAATTGCGCCCGCCGACATGGCGCTCGGCATCCGTCCCGAGCACATCCGTTTCGACGATGCGTCGAAACTGCGCGGCACCATCTACGGCACCGAATATCTCGGCACGACGCAGATCGTGGCGGTGGAGACGGCGGACGGCATCATCAAGGCGCGGGTGCCGGCCGAAATCCGGCTCGCTGGCGGCGATCATGTCGGGCTGACGTTGAACAGCGCGCGGCTGTCGCTGTTCGACAAGGGCTCGGGTCGGGCGGTGCGCACCGCGATCCACGATACCGCCTCTCAAGGGAGAGCGCAGCATGGCTGACGTGCACATCAAGGGCGTGACCAAAAGCTTCGGCGACCATGTCGCCGTCGATGGCCTCGACCTTAACATCGCCGATGGCGAATTCGTCGTGCTGCTCGGCCCGACCGGCGCCGGCAAGACGACGACGCTGAGATTGATCGCCGGACTGGAGCGGCCGGATGGCGGCACGATCCATATTGGCGGCCACGATGCGACGACGCTGTCGCCGGCCGAGCGCGACACCGCTTTCGTCTTCCAGCAATATTCGCTCTACCCGCATCTGTCAGTCTACGACAACCTCGCCTTCCCGCTGCGCTCGCCGGCGCGGAAAGTACCGGAGGACCAGATTCGCCGCCGCGTCGAAGAGGTGGCAAAGATGGTGCGCATCCACCACAAGCTCGCCAACCGCTCGACCAAGCTGTCGGGCGGCGAGATGCAGCGCGTCGCCATCGGCCGAGCGTTGGTGCGCAAACCGTCGATCTATCTGATGGACGAACCGCTGTCGTCGCTGGATGCCAAATTGCGCGCCGATCTCAGGCTCGAACTCAAGCGCATCCAAGCCGAGCTCGGCGCCACCATGCTCTATGTCACGCACGACCAGATCGAGGCGATGACCATGGCGGACCGCATCGGCATCCTCAACAATGGCGTGCTGGTGCAGATCGGCACGCCGCGCACCATCTATTCCGAGCCGGCAAACCTTCATGTCGCCGCACGGCTCGGCCAGCCGGCGATCAATCTGCTGCCAGCGGGACTGCTGCCTGATGGTGGGGCGCCGACCGGAACCAAGACCATCGGCGCGCGCACCGAGCATCTGTCGATCGAGAAGACCGCAAACGGCCATGCCGACGGCGTCGTCGACTGGGTCGAACATCTCGGGGACCAGAACCATCTGCATGTTACGGTCGGCCCGAAGAAACTGGTGACGCTCACCGACCCCGATACGGATCTGGCCGAGGGCGACAAAGTGGTGATCCGCTACCGCTCGCCACTTTATTTCGGCGCCGACGGACAAAGACTGATGTGAGGTTTTCGGTGTCTCGCCAAGGGCACGGCACCGGCTTCTGATTGACGAATACAGGACGAATTCGATGAAGCACTTTTTCAACCGCAGGGAAACGATCGTCACCGAGGCGCTGGACGGGCTGTTGCGGACTATCGGTTCCGGCGATCTCGCGCGCCTCGACGGTTACCCCGAGATCAAGGTCGTGCTGCGCGCCGACTGGGACAAGGCGAAAGTTGCCGTCGTCTCCGGTGGCGGCGCCGGACACGAACCGTCTCATGCCGGCTTTGTCGGCAAGGGCATGCTGACGGCGGCGGTTTCGGGCGAGATCTTTGCCTCGCCCAGCGTCGAGGCGGTGCTGGCGGCCATCCGCGCGGTGACCGGCCCCGCCGGCTGCCTGCTGATCGTCAAGAACTACACCGGCGACCGGCTCAATTTCGGCCTGGCGGCCGAGAAGGCGCGCGCCGAGGGGTTTCGCGTCGAGATGGCGATCGTTGCCGACGACATCGCCCTGCCGGGTATCAACCAGCCGCGCGGCGTCGCCGGCACCTTGTTCGTGCACAAGATCGCCGGCCATTTGGCGGAGACCGGTCAGGACTTGGCAGCCGTTGCTACAGCCGCTCGCGCGGCGGCGAAGGACATCGTCTCGCTCGGCATGTCGCTGTCGTCCTGCTCGATCCCCGGCCAGCCACATGAAGAGCGGTTCGGCGAAAATGACGGCGAACTCGGCCTCGGCATCCATGGCGAGCCGGGCGTCGAGCGCATCGCGGTGCAAAGCGCCGACAAGCTGGTGGCGATCATGGCGGAGCGGCTGGCCGCGCGGCTCGACCCGAACGCCAGCCACGCGTTGCTCATCAACAATCTCGGCTCGGTGCCGCCGCTTGAGATGTCGCTGGTCGCCAATGCCGTGCTGGCCTCGCCGCTGGCCAAGACCGTGAAGCTTGCGATCGGCCCCGGACCGCTGATGACGGCGCTCAACATGAACGGTTTTTCGCTGTCGCTGATCAAGCTCGATGCGGCGCGCGAGGCAGCCTTGCTGGCGCCTGTCGGCCCACATGCCTGGATGCCGGCCAAAACCGTCGTCGCGCCGGCTATCGTGCCTATGGCGAAAGCGGCTGGAAACAGCGCAGCCCAAAGGGCCAGCCAGGATTCCGGCACCAGGCGTTTGATCATCACGGTCTGCGAACGGCTGATCGCGCTCGAAGAGACACTGAACGGGCTCGACGCCAAGGCGGGCGATGGCGATACCGGTTCGACGGTTGCGACCGGCGCGCGCAGCGTGCTGGAACGGCTCGATGCGCTGCCGCTGGCCGACCCTGCCGCCACGCTTGCGGCTATAGGCGATAGTCTGGGCGTCGCAATGGGCGGCTCCTCAGGCGTCTTGCTGTCGATCTTCTTCACGGCGGCGGCTCAGGCTTCGAACGGCGGAGCAACCCTGTCCAAGGCGCTGCTTGCCGGGCTTGACCGGATGACCTTCTATGGCGGCGCCAGGGTCGGCGACCGCACCATGGTCGATGCCTTGGAGCCGGGGCTGAAGGCGCTCGATGCCAAGGGGCTGGATGCCGCGGCTACAGCGGCACGGCACGGCGCCGAGGCGACCGCGGCCATGGAGAAGGCGAAGGCCGGGCGCTCCGCCTATGTCGGCACCAAATTGCAGGGCGTAGTCGACCCTGGCGCCCATGCCGTGGCCGAAGTGTTCGCGGCCGCCGCGCTGCATGCAACGGCCTGACGGCATGCTTAGATTGTCGAATGAAAACTCTTGCGATACTGCCGGCAGGATCGAAACCGGGAATCTGGACATGGCAGCGTTCGACCTTGCCAGGCTGATCACCGCCGCCGCGGACACGATCGCCGCTCACTCGGAAGAGTTGACCGCGCTCGACCAGGCGATCGGCGACGGTGACCATGGGCTGAACATGAAGCGCGGGTTTGAGGCCTTGCGTGCCGATGCCGAGGCGTTTTCGGCCAAGCCGCTGCCCGAGGCGCTGAAGGCGATCGGCACCAAGCTGGTGATGACGGTTGGCGGTGCATCCGGGCCGCTCTTCGGTACATTGTTCCTGGCGCTGGGCAAGGAGATTTCGGGAGAGCCGGATCGTGCCAATCTGGCGGCTGCTTTCGGCAAGGCAATCGAAGCTGTGGCCGCCAGAGGCAAATCCCAGGTCGGTCAAAAGACCATGCTCGATGTGCTGCAACCTGTGCAGGACGCGTTGGTCGAAGGAAAGACGGCCATGGAAATTGCAGATATCGCCGACATGGCTGCCGAGGCGACCGTGCCGATGAAGGCAACACGCGGTCGCGCCTCATTCCTCGGCGACCGCTCAATCGGTCATATGGATGCCGGCGGACGCTCTGTGGCGCTGCTGGTGCGGACCGTCGCCGAAACCGTCGAGGGCCAAGCATGAGCAATGTCGGCATCGTCATCGTCTCGCATTCCCCGCTGGTTGCCGAAGGCACGGCCGACATGGTGCGGCAGATGGTGGGCGACGAAGTGCCGCTTGCATGGTGCGGCGGAAACGGCCATGGCGGGCTCGGCACCAGCGTCGAAGCGATCATAGGCGCCATCGACAAGGCGTGGTCGGAGGCGGGCGTCGCCATACTGGTCGATCTCGGCGGCGCCGAGACCAATTCGGAAATGGCGGTGGAAATGATCGGCGAGCCGCGGGCGCAGAAGATCATCGTCTGCAACGCGCCGATCGTCGAAGGCGCGGTGATGGCGGCGACCGAGTCCTCCGGCGGCGCCTCGCTGAAGGAAGTGGTGGCGACGGCGCATGAATTGTCGCCGTCGTGAGTGAACGGGAATTTTGACCTGATGTCCGCCTTTGCCGAAGCGACCGTCCTGATCACCCACGAGGTGGGTCTGCATGCGCGCCCTTCGGTGAAGTTCACCAAGCTTGCCAAGAGCTTTGCGGCCGAGGTGGAGATTGCGCTTTCTGCCAACGGCCCATGGTTCGACGCCAAGAGCATCGTCAAGGTGATGGCGGCCAGGGCGCCGAAAGGCACCATGCTGCACATCCGGGCCACAGGCGACGGCGCCGATGATGCCGTGAGAGCGCTGGTCGAGCTGGTGCGGCGCGATTTCGACGAAGGCGCGGGCCATGCCCGAACCGCTTAGGCTGCAAGGCATTTCGGCCTCCGCCGGCTACGCCGAGGGGCCGCTGTTCAATCTCGACAACGGCACCGCGCACTACTCACGGAAGGCGACAGCCGGCGAGGAAAAGGCTGCATTGGAAGCAGCTATCGCCAGTTCGGCTGACCGGCTCGCGACCCTGATTGAAACCGCCGATGAGGAGGCCGCCGGCATTCTCGAATTCCAGCTCGCCATGCTTGAGGACGATGCCCTGACCGGCCCGGCTTTTGCCGCGATCGCGTCCGGCATGCCGGCTGACATGGCCTGGCGACAGGCGCTGGACGCCGAGATCTCCGGCTACGAAACGTCAGACCAGGACTATTTCCGGGCTCGCGCCGCCGATATCAGCGATATCCGCGACCGCGTGCTGCGCGCCCTTACCGAGGAGCAGGAGAGCGCTCCACCAGCGGGCGCCATTCTCTATGGCGAGGACATCGCGCCGACGCGCTTTCTCGAGACCGACTGGAGCACCGGCGGCGGCATCGCGCTGAGGGCCGGCAGCGCCGCCAGCCACGTCGCCATGCTGGCGCGCTCGCGCGGCGTGCCGATGGTGGTGGGGCTTGGCGCTTCGCCGGCTAATCCCGTCGGTCTGGCTCTGCTCGATGCGGAGCATGGCGGTATCGTGCTTTCGCCGACCACGACCGAGATCGAAGCGTTCCACCGGTCCTCGTCCTCGTTTGTGGCACATCGAGACAAGGCCGGAGTCTATCTCGCGAAACCGGCGGTAACCCGGGCCGGGACGACAGTGCGCGTGCAGGTCAACATCGCCGATCCGTCCGAGGTCGACGGCATCGACATTTCGACCTGCGACGGGGTCGGGCTGATGCGCACCGAATTCCTGTTCGGCAAGGCGCCGCCGGACGAGGAGACGCAATACCAGGCCTATCGCAAGGTGCTGGAATGGGCAGGCGACAAGCCGGTGACCATCCGTACCGTCGACGCCGGCGGCGACAAGCCGGTGCCGGGCTTCACCGTCGAGGAGAGCAACCCGTTCCTCGGGCTGCGTGGCATCAGGCTGTCGCTGGCAAGGCCGGAGGTGTTTCGCGTACAGATCCGGGCGCTGCTGCGCGCGGCGGTGCACGGCAATCTGAAGGTGATGTTTCCGATGATCGCCGTCGCGGAGGAATACCAACGCGCCGCCGCTCTGTTCGTGGAGGAGCAGGCCGGGCTTGCCGCGCGCGGCATCGCGCAAAAAATGCCGCCGCTCGGCATCATGGTCGAGGTGCCTTCGGTGGCGATCGCGCCGGAGGCGTTCGCCGATGTCGCCTTCTTCTCGATCGGTTCGAACGATCTGACCCAATATGTAATGGCGGCTGCCCGCGATAACGCAGCCGTGGCGCATCTTAATTCTGTCCGCCATCCCGCCGTGTTGCGGCTGATCGGCTCGGTTGCCGCTTTTGGCCTGCGCGCGAAAATCCCAGTCAGCCTGTGCGGCGATGCCGGCGGCGATCCGGCATCGATCCCGGCACTGCTCGAGGCCGGCCTGCGGGATCTCTCGGTGGCTCCCGCCCAACTCGCCATGGCCAAGGCGGCCATCTCGGATGCATCGGTCTAGGATGACTGAGATGGCCGACAAGACACCAGAAGCCGGCTCCGAAGAGGCGATCCGCGCCTACAAGACGATCCTGTCGCAGGTCATCGACCAGCGACCGTCGGGTATGCGACAACGCCTTGCCGACGCGCTTGGCAAGCACCGCAGCTTCGTCACCCAGATTTCCAGCGCGGCCTATTCGACCCCGATCCCGTCAAAACATCTGCCGGCTATTTTTTCGGTCTGCCATTTCAGTCCGGCCGAGCGCGATCAGTTTCTGGCTGCCTATCATCTGGCGCATCCCGGCAAGATGTCGGTTGCGGCAGGCATGCGCAAGACCCGGCATGTCTCGCTGATCGTGCCCGATTTCGGCGACGACAAGCAGAATGCAGCGCTCGACAAGGCGATCAACGAATTCATCCAGAAGATCACCAGCATCACCGGCAGGAGTGGTGGCTGATCGTGTTGTGTCGGGAGGACACATGAAGAAGTTTATGAATTCCGTCGACACGGTGCTGACCGAAAGCCTCAACGGCTTCGTTGCAGCTCATGCCGACATCCTGGTGCTGGGCGAGGAGCACAAATTCATTCGCCGCAAGGTGATGAAGCCGGGGAAGGTGGCGCTGATCTCGGGCGGCGGTTCCGGCCACGAGCCGTTGCATGCCGGCTTTGTCGGTCACGGCATGCTGGACGCCGCCTGCCCCGGCCAGGTCTTCACCTCGCCAACGCCGGACCAGATACTGGCGGCGGCCGCCGCCGTCGATACCGGCGCCGGCTGCCTGTTCATCGTCAAGAACTATGAAGGCGACGTGATGAATTTCGACATGGCCGGCGAAATGGCCGACGGCGTCCTGCAGGTGGTGATCAATGATGACGTCGCCGTCGAGAATTCGTCCTTTACGACCGGCCGGCGCGGCGTCGCCGGCACGCTGGTGGTGGAGAAGATCGTCGGCGCCGCCGCCGAGCAAGGCATGGCGCTGGCGGATCTCAAGGCGCTCGGCGGTCGCATCAACAGCGCGACGCGTTCGATGGGCGTGGCGCTGACCAGTTGCACGGTGCCGGCGGCCGGCAGGCCGACCTTCGAGATTGGTGATGGCGAGATGGAATTCGGCGTCGGCATTCATGGCGAGCCCGGCCGGCGTCGCGACACGTTGAAAAGCGCCGATGCGATCGCCGAAGAGATTTGCGCCGCGATCCTGGGCGATCTCGGCGACAGGGCGAAAGGCCCGGCACTGTTGTTCATCAACGGCTTTGGCGGCACGCCGCTGATGGAGCTCTATCTGATGTACAACAGCGCCCGAAACATCTTCGAAAAACAGGGCGTGACGGTGACCCGCTCGCTGGTCGGGTCCTACGTGACATCGCTCGACATGGCCGGCTGCTCGATCACGCTGACCATGCTGGATGACGAGGCAACGTCAATGTGGGACGCGCCGGTGCACACAGCCGCGCTGCGCTGGGGACTGTAACGGAGGGGCCTTGCCCATATCCCGAACAGGCGGCTTATGAACTTGCCTTAGCCTGCGGGACCGGACGGACCGTTACCCGCAGTCACGCCGACAGATTGCCCGCCTGCAGCGCGGCTTGCCTTGCGGCCGACCGCTCCGGCTTCATCCAAACCGAAGCCGTAGAAGTCTTATCGCGGTATCGGCAGCGACGGCCCGGCCACCACGCTGGACAACTTTCCTGCCTTGCGCAGCACGGGCGCTTCATACTTTTTCTTGGCCATTCCAAACACCCTTTTCAGTCCAGTGCAAAAGAATGGACCGAAACCGTGGAAAGTCAATTCATGAGCTGGTTCTGCCACCACACGCTGGCTTCATGCATGCTTTTCTGCAACATACGCTCCTCTGAGTTGGTTGTTTGACGCAATTCCGGACGGGAATTGCTGATGTGGGCGAACGCAATCCGGGTTTGATGCTGCCATCTCTTGCGCCTGCCGATGAAAAACTGCTGCTGACCTTCGCCGACCCGGAGGCGACGGTTGCCATTGGCCGTGACGTTGCTGCCGAAAGCTTGCTGGCACTGCTCGCCAATGCCGAGTTCCACGGCGTGCTGCCGATCATGCTGCGCAAGCTCAGCGAGATCGGCGACGCCCAACTGCCTGCGGACGCAGCCTTGCGGCAAAAGCTGTCGGAACTGCGTGATCGCTCGACGCTGGCGACCGGCCAATCGATGCTGCTGCAATATCATGGCGACCGCATCATGAAGGCATTGGCGGCGAAAAATGTTCCGGCCCGCATCGTCAAGGGTCCGGTCTTCGCACGCAAACTTTACCGCCACGCCGCTGACCGGCCGTTCACCGACATCGACATTCTGGTCGAGCCGGCCAGCATCATTGAAGCCAACACGGTGATTGCCGGATGCGGCTTCGAGCTCTGGAGCGGCGAGGCGCAGTCGCAGGATCTGCAGGAGTTCAAGTGGCTGGAGAAGGAGAATACCAGCCTGCTGATCGAACTGCACGGCAACCTGGTGCATGATTCCGGCATGCGGCGGCGGCTGTCGCTGGGCTTTCGCGAATTGCAGATCATCGACGGCAGCGAGGCCGACACGCCGGCCGCGCTGCTGACCATCGCCATTGTCCACGCCGCCGGCGGGCACAAGTTCCACCGGCTGCAGCTTTGCGTCGATGTGCTGCAGGGCGTGCGCGCGCTGCGGTCGCCCGCGGATGAAGACCGGCTTTTCGAGGCGGCGCGCATCAGCGGCATCGAGCTCGAACTGGCGACGGTTCTCAATGTGACGGGGCGGCTGTTTGATGCACCGCGCGCGATCGAACTGGCCGACCGCATCAAGCCCGACCTCTCGATATTTTTGGCCAAATGGCTGATCACCGGCGATACGCTGCTCGGCGTCAATTCCAGGGACAAGATGCATTCGCGCCTGCGCCGCGACGCCTTCCGCTGGATCCAGCGCCTCGCCAGGCCAAAGCCGCATTCTGCCTGAAGTGTGCTTTAGTCCCGCGCCGCCAGCGCCGAGCGGATCAGCGGGGCCGCCTCGGCCGGGTTCGCGCCGACTTCCAGGGTAAATGTCGGGACGGCTTTGACCAGCGTTGCGATGGTTGCCATGCGGCGCTTCTGCGCCGGCAAAAGGCCGGTCATGCCGGTCCTGACATTGTCGGTGGCAAGCGCCACCATGGCGTCTGTCCTGGTCATGGGCACGAGCCGGGTTTGCGCGTCCGCCGAGCGGGCGAGATGAAACAGTGCCGCAACCGGTCTGCCGACAGTTTCCTCGATGCGGATGATCTCGGCGAGACGTTCCAGCAAGACGGCCTGCTCGCCATTGGCGTCCCATTTGTCGCCAAGGCAAGGCGCCACGAACGGCAGCATTGCCGCCGTGTGGCGGTGGACCTTCACCTTGCGCGGCAAGCCCCAGGCCGTGATGCCGCCACCGGCCAAAACCTTGAGGATCATGGCGTCATCCGAGCACAGGCCGAAACCTTGCGACGCCAGCGCCAGCGACGTCGTTGACTTGCCGGTGCCGCTCGGCGCATGGATCAGCACGAGCGCCTCGCGGCCGGGCAATGTCAGGCCGGCGGTGTGCAGCATGTGCTGGTCGCCGGCATCAAGTGCTGCATCCAGCACCATCATCAGCACCGTCCATTTGACCTTGGCATCGGGATGGACTCGTATCTCGGCCCAGCCTCCATCGGCATTGATCGAGACGGTCTGCAGGCCGGGAAAGACCAGATGAACGGTGCCGCCACCGTCGATCAGCCGGCAATGGCCGTCCTCCGGCACCTCGCCGTCGAAAGCGAGTTTTCCGGCAGGCGATTCCGGTAACTCCCGCGTCTCGACGATGTCGACGCGGAAATCGGGCTCGACCGGCCCGCTCACGCGCAACGTGCCGAGCAAGAGGTCGAAGCTCGGCCAGAGATCGGCCCGCGAGGCCGATATGCTGATGACCTGGCCCTGGAGATCGTAGCAGAAGGTGGTCGCCGGACCGGTCAAGCAGCGTGCGCCTTTCCGGCATCGGCGTGATGGCGATAGATCTGCACCATGCCGGGGAGGCTGTCCGAGACCACCGGGCGGCCATCGAGACAGACCCAGCAATGGGCAGACATACGCGGCGCCTGCATCGACTTCGGATCGACGCCGAAGCGCAGATCCGGATCGAAGCCGGCAAAGCGCAGGAAGCGGTGGGCGAGCAGGCCCTCGCGCAGGCATCTGCGGTCGCGCATCAGCCAGGGGTGCCGGACGGTCCGGTTGACGGCAGCGACGATGTAGGCTGACGACAGGCCGCGATAAGGGGTGGGTGCGCTGAGCGGCGCCCATTTCAGCACCGATTCGAAGCTGCGGCGGCCGATCAGGGTCGGCATCAGCCGCGCGCTTGCCCATAAATGGACACGAAACAAAGCGCGCAGGAGAACGCCGTCCACCATCAGGGAGCCGGGTCGGCGAGAATGCCTTCGCTCACCAGTTCGGCGGCCAGCGCCGCCATGTCCTGGTCGAGCGTGCCCTTGTCGACCTCGAACTCGTCAGACAACAGGACGACGATCTGGTCAAGGCTGCGGGCGCCGTCCACCTTGTCGAGAAAGGCTTCGGTGGTGCCGTTGCAGGTGTAAAGCTGGCCGCTGCGCGCCAAGAGCACGACGGCGCCATCGCCGACATGCTGGACCGAGGCGTCGTCCGCCAGCCGCAGAACCATTTCAGAACCGATTTGGGCCATGGAGCCCCTCCACCATTTTCCTGGAGAGCAGATAGCGCGGCGATGCGGGTCTGTCCATTGCGCGGGCGAGAGGGAGAACAAGCCGGCCTGACCGTTCTGTGGCAATCCGGCAACGCCACCATCCTCACGACACAGGCAACCGAAGCCTAATGGAGACATCCAATTTTAGATTGTGGTAACTTCCACATCATTCAGAGCCTGAGAACGGGGAAGCACCCCAGAAATAGTCGGTGATTGCGGCTGGGAACCACCGCCGCAAACGGTCAAGCCAGCTATTTCGCAGGGTCAAGGTGTTGCTTTTCTTACCTAAAGTAAGCTATGCAGTCGCGGGGTTTTGGGAGCATTGGGTATGCGTTACAACTGGGAGCGGGCGCCGACCGCGTTCGAACGTCATCGAAAAGCGTTGGCAGCCGCCATATTGATCGCGGGTGGCGTCGGGCTGATGCTGGCGGCCTTGCCGCTTTAAGACTGATATCCGACACGAACGCCCTGCTTTCTCCGGGCGCATGAGCTTTTTCTGCCTGCCACAAGACGGGCCGCGGCTTAGCGTGCATGGCCGGTTACGGCGATGAAGCGGCGGTCGCGTCCTTCGAAGCCCTGGCTGAAGCGCTGCACCAGCACCGCCACTACCGCCGGCCTGCCGGGCGGGGTGTATTCGTAGGATTCCGACAGGCTGTAGGAAGTCGGGCAGTTGCGCGAGCCCGGCACGGCCTTGTCCTCGTGCAGCACCTTGAACGGCTTGCCGTCCTGCCCCTGCAGCGACAGGCGGAAGCCGCGCGCCTTGCCCGTCTTGGCGCCTTGAAGTTTCTTTTCGCCCTGAAGTGTCTTGTCGCTCGGGAGAGCCTGGTCGCTTGGCTTGGCGTCATCGAAGCTTGCCGAGCAGTCCGTCTTGCTGTCGGCCAAAATCTCATCGAGCTGGATGGTCGAAATCTGTGTTTCGCCATAGAACGGCGACAGCCATTTCTGCGCGGCTTGCTCGAGGCGGGAAATGTCGTTGTACTCGACCGTGTCGTCCGGGAAGGTGAACCTGTCGGAGGCCGTGCGCGTGCCGCGCTCGGCGATGCCGTATTTGGCCAGGATTGGCGCGGCCTGCTTTGCGGCCTGCGCCCGTGCCTGCTCCACCGTCGTGGTCGCCTCTTCCGATTCGTCGAGGACAAGGATCGGCTTGCCGCCGACGAACTCGTCTGTGCTTGTGTCGATGATGTCGATCTGCGACCAGCCGGAAACGGCAGCGTCGAGCTCGCCATATTGCTCGAAGGCGAAATATTTGCCGTCGGGGGAAAAGCCGATGATGCGCCGCGCGGCGGCATCGCCGGCCTGGGCGGCGGAAACGATCGTCAACAGCAGCGCTGCTCCAACGGCAGATCCAACCCCGTATCGTACCGTCATTGCGCGCCCTGCCCCGATTTCAAACCCGGCCATGGTGCCTGCAATTTATGGCCAAGGCGAGATCGGCCAAGCGCCAAATTTCGGGAAAGACATGGCATTTGGGGAAAGACGTGGCCGGGAAAACCCGCATAGGCTATTGCAAGATAGAGAGTTTTCCCGAGGAGGGATGAATGGCGTCACGCTACCACGAGGTCTATGACGGCTGGAAACGCGACCCAGAACAATTCTGGGCCGATGCGGCCGAGGCGATCGACTGGTATTCGCCGTGGACCAGCGTCTTCGATGCCAAGGCCGGCGTTTACGGGCGCTGGTTCAACGGCGCCAGCTGCAACACCTGCTTCAACGCTCTCGATCGCCATGTCGCAGGCGGCCGTGCCGACCAGATCGCACTTATCTACGACAGCGCGATCACCGGCACGGTCAAGAAATTCACCTATGCCGAATTGAAGCGCGAAGTGGTAGCGCTGACTTCGGTGCTCAAGAACCGCGGCATTCGCAAAGGCGACCGCGTCATCATCTACATGCCGATGGTGGCCGAAGCGGCGGTCGCGATGCTTGCCTGTGCCCGCATCGGCGCGGTGCATTCGGTGGTGTTCGGCGGCTTTGCCTCGCACGAGCTCGCCACCCGCATCGACGACGCCAAGCCGAAGCTGGTCATCTCCGCGTCCTGCGGCCTGGAGCCTGGACGTGTCGTGGCCTACAAGCCGCTGCTCGACAAGGCGATCGAAATGTCCCGCCACAAGCCGGACGCCTGCCTGATCCTGCAGCGCGACCAGCTGCGCTGCGATCTGAGGGAGCATTACGATATCGATTTTGCCGACGCCGTTGCCCGCGAGCGCGCCGCGGGCGCCAACGTCGATTGCGTTCCGGTGCTCGCCACCGACCCGCTCTACATCATCTACACCTCCGGCACGACCGGCCAGCCGAAGGGCATCGTGCGCGACAATGGCGGCCACATGGTCGCGCTCAAATGGACGATGGAAAACGAGTTCGGCGTCAGACCGGGCGAAGTATTCTGGGCGGCCTCCGATGTCGGCTGGGTGGTCGGCCATTCCTACATCGTTTACGGACCGCTGCTGCATGGTGCGACAAGCGTGCTGTTCGAGGGCAAGCCGATCGGCACACCCGACGCCGGCACCTATTGGCGGGTGATCGCAGAACACGGCGTGGTCGCGCTGTTCACCGCGCCGACGGCCTTCCGCGCCATCAAGGGGCAGGACCCCAAGGGCGAATTCGTGCCGAAATACGATCTGTCGAAATTCCGCACTCTGTTCCTGGCCGGCGAACGCGCAGACCCGGAAACCATCAAATGGGCGGAGCAGAAACTCAACGTGCCGGTGGTCGATCATTGGTGGCAGACCGAGACCGGCTCGCCGATGACCATCAACCCGGCGGGCCTCGGCCTGCTGCCGGTGAAATACGGCTCGCCCGGCGTGCCGATGCCGGGCTACGACATTCGCGTGCTCGACGATGCCGGCCATGAAGTGCCGCGCGGCACACTTGGCAATGTGGCGGTGAAACTGCCGCTGCCGGCCGGCTGCCTGCCGACGCTGTGGAATGCCGACGAGCGTTTCCGGCAAGCCTATCTCGAGGAATTTCCCGGCTTCTACAAGACGGCCGATGCCGGCATGATCGACGACGACGGCTACCTCTATGTCATGGCGCGCACAGACGACATCATCAATGTCGCCGGACACCGGCTGTCGACCGGAGCCATGGAGGAGGTGCTTTCAGCGCATCCCGATGTTGCCGAATGCGCCGTCATCGGCGTCGCTGACGCTATGAAGGGCCAGGTCCCGCTCGGCTTCGTCGTGCTCAATGCCGGTGTGTCGCGCGATACCGCTGCCATCGAAGGCGAAGTGGTGGGGCTGGTGCGCGAACGGATCGGCCCGGTCGCGGCCTTCAAGACCGTGGTGACGATCAAGCGCCTGCCCAAGACGCGCTCCGGCAAGATCCTGCGCGGCACCATGCAGAAGATCGCCGACAAGGAAGAATGGACGATGCCGGCGACTATCGACGATCCCGCCATTCTTGACGAGATCACCGCGGCGCTCAAAGCCCGCGGCATCGGGGTCTGACGGCCCCAGTGGCGTTGTTCCAGCGATCCAGGCCCCCCCGGCCGGCGCCGCGCGAGCGCCTGGAAATGGATATGGACGACACCGTCGTCTACGCGATCGGCGACGTGCATGGCTGCTACAAGGAATTGCTGTCGCTGGAGCAGAAGATCCAGCTCGACGCGCTGCAATTTCGCGGCCGCAAGATTATCGTCATGCTCGGCGACTATATCGATCGCGGGCCGCAATCGGCGCGCGTGCTCGACCACCTCTTGGCGCTGCCGCCAACAGGGTTCCTGCGCGTCTGCCTGGCGGGAAACCACGAAGTGGCCATGCTGAACTATCTCGACGGCTATCTGTCGCGGGACCGCTGGCTGGCGGTCGGCGGCCGCGAGACTCTGTTTTCCTATGGGGTCGATCCGGCGCGGCTTGCCAGCCTCTATGCCTCGAGCGACGCGGTCGACCGGCGCGTGAAGGAGGTCATTCCGGCCAGCCATATCGACTTCCTGCGCAGCCTGCCGGTGCTGCTCTGTTCGGATAAATTCGTTTTCGTCCATGCCGGCATCAGGCCGGGCATCGACCTGGTCGCACAGGATGAGCAGGATCTGCTCAACATCCGCGACGAGTTCTTCAAGGCCGCACATCTGCTCGACCGCCTTGTGGTGCATGGGCACACGCCGGTCGATATCCCCAGGCTTGACGGGCGAAGGCTCGGCATCGACACCGGCGCCTTTCAGAGCGGACGGCTGACAGCGCTCAGGATCGCGGGTAAGTTCGGCAAGCTGATCTTTTCCTGACCTGCCGTGCTTCTTCGTTTGAGCGTGATCTTTTCCGAAAACCGGATCCGCTGTCCGGATCACGCTCCTTTTCAGGATCGCGCTCCGTTCAGGCGGCGGTCTTGGCTCGCACGTCCGATTTCTCCAGATAGTAGGTCGAATAGCGGTCGAAGAACTTTTCCGAGCCGCCGAGCGAGCCGTATTTCGGCAGCTTCTTCAGATCGACCTTGTTGAGCACGGCGCCGACGACCTTGCTTGCGACGTAGGGTTCCTGCTCCAGCAGCGAGCGCACCATGGCGCGCGGCGTGCGGCCCCATTCGGCAACCAGCACGAAGCCGTCGACCAGCGGCGCAAACGCCTTGGCGTCGACCACGGGGCCGAGCGGCGGCAGGTCGACGACGATGTACTCGAACGTCTCCTTGGCGTTGTCGATGAAGCGCCGCATGCCGGCCGACGACAGCAGCTCGCTGGTATGCGAGAATTGCCCACGCAGCACGGCCGGGATGATCGCCAGCTTGGTCTGGCGGTCGACTTTGCCGACCGACTGCCAGGTCTGGCCGTTGACCACGGCCTCCATCAGCCCCTGCTCGGCTTCCATGCCGAGGTTGCGGCTGAGGCCAGGATTGCGCAGATCGGCGTCGATCAAAAGCGTCTTCGAGCCGTTGGCGGCCAGCAATCCGGCGAGATTGGCGGCGACCGTAGACTTGCCCTCGCCGGGCAGGACCGAGACCACGCCTATGACCCGGCTGCCTTGCCCTTCCATGACGACGTCGAAGGCGATCTTGGCGTTGCGCAGCGTTTCGGAGAACATTGATGCCGGCGCATCGACGCTGACCCGCATGCGCGCCCGTTTCTCGGCCGCCGACAATGTGTTGGCGCCTTTGGCATCCGCCGCACCGCCGTCGGCGTCCTTGCCGAGCCTGCCGCCGATCATCGGCAAATAGCCGAGGAATTTGAGGCCGACGCGATCGCGAATGTCCTCGCCGGTCCTGAAGAAGCGCTCGTTGAACTCATTCAGGCCACCAAAGCCGGCGCCAAGCAGCACGCCAAGCACCAGCGACAGCGCCAGCACCCTGGAGGTGCGCGGGCTCGAGGCGGAAAGCGGCGTTGAGGCATCCGAGATGATGCGGACCTTGCCGACCGGGAAGGATTGCTGCTGCGAGGCCTCCTCGTAGCGGCTAAGGAAGGTCTGGTAGAGCGTGGTCAGCGCCTGCGCCTGCTGGTCGAGTTCGCGCAGTTTGACCTGGCTCTGGTTGTCGATGGAGCTCTTGCCGGCCGCGTCGGCGATCTTCTGCCTCAGTGAGGTCTCGCGTGAAAGCGCGACTTCATATTCATTGCGATAGCTTTCGGTCAGTTGCTTCAACTCGCCGAAAATCTGGGTCGACAGGTCGGCCTTTTCCTTGGCCAGCGCCACCGCCTGCGGATGGTCGGCGCCGAAATTGGCCGTCACGTCCTGCAGCCGCTTGGCCACTGCGAGATAGCGGGTCTTGAGCGTTGCAATGACGGAGCTTGCCGGCTGATCGCTTGAGATGGCGGAATCGTTGAAGGCATTGTCCGAGCCGCTTTCGACGATGGTCTTGTATTGCTGATAGCGGGCGCTGGCGCGCGCCGTATCGGCCTGCGCGACGATCAGTTGCGCGGTGAGATCGGCAATCTGCTTGTCGCTGATCAGCTGGCCGTCGCTGTTGGCGGCCAGACCATGCTCGGCCCTGAATTTCTCGACCGCCATAGCGGCCGCCTGTGAGTTCTGACGAAGCTCGGTCAGCCGGCCCTGCAGCCAGACCGCAGCGCGCTCGGTGGCGTCGAAGCTGGCATTGAGCTGGTCGGCGAGATAGGCGTCGGCATAGGCCTTGGTGATGGCGGTGGCGAGCGCCGGATTGGTCGACTGGTAACCGATGGCGAGCACATAGGAGCGGCCGTTGCGCTGCGCCAGCACCTCGCTCTGCAGCTTCAGCACGGCATAGTCGTGGCGCGCCGTCTGCATCATGGCCTGGCGTGTCGCCTCATCGACGTTTTCCATGCCGGGAATCTGCTCGGCGGAACTTGAGCGGAAATAGCCGATCACGCCGCGCACGAAGCCGATGCCCTTGACCAGCGCCGATTGCGGCGGGTTCATGAACTCTGCGTTCTGGTCGAGTTTCAGCTTGTCGACCACCACCGAGGCCAGCCGCGCCGAGGTGATGATTTCGATCTGGCTGAGCAGGGCGGCGTCGGTCTGCATGGTGACGGATGCAGCCGAGATGTCGTCGATGACCTTGTTCAGGCCTTCGTCGATCAGCACGCTGGCGACCGACATGTATTGCTTGGGCGTGGTCTGCAGATAGAGCAACCCCAGGAACAGGCCGATGATGGCGCAGACCGCCACCACCTTGACCTGACGCGCCGCCATGCCAAGCAGGCGCTCGACGTCGATGAAGTCTTCACCCTTTTCCTGATCGGGGTTGGGCAATGGCATCCTCTTGTCGAGAGGAAAGCTGGCATAATTCATCTTCGATCCAATTCTAGGTTACAGGCGCCGGAGCGAGACGGGTCAGGTCCCACCTCGTCCGAAGCTGCGGAGATCGGGGGCAAGATATGCAACGCAAGCTTCATGCCATCCGGCGCCGGGCCTGAGCGGCCAGGCGTGCAGGCATGAGCCGCGCCATCGTCCAAACGCATATGCCCTCGAAAGATGGGCATTATGCGGCCACTTCCTGACGCTCATGCGACCGCACGAACGCCTGCAGCATTTCCAGCACAGGTCCCTTCATGTCGTCGCGCGCCAGCGCGAAGGCGATGGTCGCCTCTATGAAGCCTTCCTTGGAGCCGCAGTCGAACATGCGGCCATTGAAAGGCTGGGCAAAGAAAGACTGGCTTTTCGCCAGCCGCACCATGGCATCGGTAAGCTGGATTTCGTTGCCGGCGCCGCGCTGCTGGTTGCCCAGCAGCGAGAAGATCTCGGGCTGCAGGATGTAGCGGCCGTTGATGTAATAGTTCGACGGCGCATTGGCCGGCGCCGGCTTTTCGACCATGGCCGTCACCTCGAAGCCGCTGCCTGTCTCGGCGCCGCGCCCGACGATGCCGTATTTGCTGGTCTCGCTGGGATCACAGCGCTCGACGGCGATCACATTGCCGCCGGTCTGCTGATAGAGATCGACTGTTTCAGCTAGGCAACCTCGGCGACCGAACGACACCATATCGGGGAGCAGCAGCGCGAAGGGCTCGTCGCCGATGACTTCGCGTGCGCACCACACCGCATGGCCGAGACCATGTGGCGACTGCTGGCGGATGAAGCTGGTGGCGCCGGCCACGGGCAGCATGCTTTCGAGCGCCTCGAGCTGGGTCTTCTTGCCGGTTTGTTCGAGCGTTCCAATCAGTTCGGGGTGCAGGTCGAAGTAGTCCTCGATGACAGCCTTGTTGCGGCCGGTGACGAACACGATGTGCTCGATGCCGGCTTCGAAGGCCTCGTCCACCGCATATTGGACGACCGGCCGGTCGACCACGGGCAGCATCTCCTTCGGAATCGACTTGGTTGCCGGCAGGAACCGTGTTCCAAGCCCCGCCACAGGGATGACTGCCTTCCTGATTTTCTTCATCGCAAATTCCTTCTGAGCAGATCGATTTCAGCCTGTTGCAGGCCACGAACAAACGTCTTCATGTACTCGCCCTGCTTACCTCTCCGCGCCGACGGCAAACTGCGCCGCCACCCTTTTGAGGCGGACGGCGATCGGCATCGACATGTGCCTGACAGCCGCCGGATCACTTAGCGCGGTGCGTATCGCTTTCAACGGCGAACGCGCCTTGATGTGCTGGACCAGCGACAGAAACGATGCCGCCTTGCGCAGGCTGCGGGCGCGTTTGGCGAAGGCGGCCGCAGCAGCAGCGTCCATGGAATTAGTCTCGGCGAAGACCGCGTCGGCCTTGCGCATCGCCTCGATATGGTGAAGCTCGAGCACGCGCGAGATCGAGCCCGTGCGGATGTGGTAGATATAGCCGGTCGTCGGCTCGACGACGCATTTTCCGCCCTTGGCCAGCGCGTTGGCGAGCAGGATGTAATCCTCGCCGATGCTCAGACTTTCATCATAGCGAAGCCCGTTTTCGATCAGGAAACGGCGCTGGAAGATCGGCTTAAGATAGCCAAGGTTGAACGTGGATTCGAAAACGATGTTGCCGGCGATGTAGTCGGCGAGCGTGATTTCACGCAGGCCCTCCAGATATTCGGCGGGAAACATCGTCGCTTCGGCAATGCCGTCCTCGCGCACCACCTGGAGGTTGTCGACGGCGATCACAGCGCCCGCGCTTTCGGCCCGCGCGATCATGGCGGAAAGCCGCCCGGGCAGGACGGCATCGTCGGAATCGAGCACCGCGACCCAGCGGCCTGTGGCGAGGTCGAGGCCGGCATTCCTGGCGCCGCCAGGGCCACGATTTGCCGGCAGCGCAACCACTTTGACGACATCTTTTGGATAGGCTCTTGCGACGTCGAGCGTGTTGTCGCGCGACTGGTCATCGGCGACGATGATCTCGACGCTGACATCGCGCTGGGCCATGGCGCTTGCGATCGCCCGGTCGAGCGTGGCCGCGGCATTATAGGCTGCGATGACAAAGGAGACGTCAGGCTGCACGCTTGCCTCCTTGCTGCGGGGAAGACAGTCCGTATTGGCGAATTTCGCTGATACCGACGAGGCCGCTGACGACGCCGACATGCATGATGCCGCGCAGCACGCTGCGGTTGCGGCGGACCGGGCTAATCGCGGTCAACGCCGCCATGCCGAAGCAATAGACGGCCTTGGCCGAGGCAAGGCCGACAGCCTTCGCACGCTCTATCACGCCTGCGTCATGGCCGATGAGGTGGCCATGCGTCTGGCCGAAGCGGAAGCGGCGGCGGCGCAGCCAGTCGAAAGCGGCTCGCGAACGCGGCACGACTTCCTCGACCCACGCCTCCGGCGCAAAGGCGATGCGACCGCCTGCCTTGACCATGCGGTCGAAGAATTCGGTGTCCTCGCCGCCGCTCTGGCCGCGCGCCAGGCTGAAACGACGGTCGCGCAAGCTGTCGGCGCTCATCCTCAAAAGGACGTTGCAGGTGTAGCCGGTGCGGATTTGGCCCTGCACCCAGACCGGCAAGGTCGAATGGAAATCGCCCTTGCGCATCCAGTCCGGCGCATCCGGGCGGTAGAGCGCCCGCACCGGACCGAGCACGGCCTCGGCGCCGCTTGTCTCCGCGATAGCAATCAGTTCGGCCAGCCATTGCCGGGAAGCGGTTTCATCGTCGTCGATGAAGGCGACAAAATCGGCCGTGCTGGCATCAAGACAGGCGTTGCGGGCAACCGAGATGTTGCGCGCCGGAGCGTGCCGGTAGCGGGCCACGAGCTTCAATTCGCTCGCCAGCGCGGTCACCAGCGGCTCGGCGGTCGGCTCGTCGTCATTGTCGGCGACGATGACGCCGATGCCGAAACCGGCAGGCATATCCATGGCAGCGAGCGACCGCAGCGTGTCGGCCAGTTCCGGCCGCCGGAACGTGCAGACGCAGATGTCGATTCGGCGGCTGTCGGCGACCATCATGCCACCCCGCGCTGCGATCGCGAGCCGAGCAGTTGCAGCCAAAACCCGAGCGACCAGCCGAAATGCATGACCATCGCCGAAATGCCCGCCAGCACATTGTTGGGATTGCGCTGGCTGATGGCGGTCACAGCGCCGTAGCCCAGACAGACCGAAGCCCAGACCAGCAGCGGCACCGCCGCCAGCCAGTGGATAAAGGAAAATACCGCGAGAAGGACGACCGGCGCCACCAGCAGCGGGATCATCTGCCGAACTTTCGGGATCATGCGGTGCTTGAGCACATTCTTGGCGCGGCCGCGGCCATAGCCGAGATATTGGAAATACAGGCCCTTCAGCGACGAACGCGGATAGTAGACCATCTGCGTCTTGCCGCTCATCCAGATGCGGTAGCCTGCCCGGCGCAGGCGGTAGTCGAGTTCGGCATCCTCATTGTGGCTGAAGGTCTCGTCATAGCCGCCGACCGCGGTGAAGGCCGAGATCCGGATCAGCGCGTGATGGCCATGGTCCACCCATTCGCCGGCCGAGAAGTGCCGATGCTTGGAGCCGCCGGTGCCGAGCTTGGAATTCTGCGCCGCCGCGACCGCTTTCTGCACCGCGCCGCTGCCGCTGGTCAGCATCGAGACGACGACCGAATCGGCTGAAGTGGCGAGCGCCTCCTCGACCAGCCGGTCGCAATAATCGGCGGGATAGCCGCCATGGGCATCGATGCGGATCAGGTATTCGGCGCCGTCACCGAGGCTGGCGACGGCGAGATTGATCGCCGCGCTCTGGATACGTTTTGGGTTGTGCAGGAGGACGACCTGAGGGTCCTTGGCCGCAACCGCTTCGACAATGGCCAAAGTACCATCGGTGCTGCCGCCATCGGCAACGACGATGCGGGCGCCGAGCCTTAGCGCTGCCGGCCTGAGCTGCTCGAGCAACGCGCCGATATGGGCTGCCTCATTCAGGCACGGAATGACGATCAGGCTTGGCGGCAGCGCTTCGGTTTGCGTCATCGGCGCCTTTCCATGAACTGCACTTTTGTCATTGGTCATCCTTCAGGCCAGTGCCTCGGTGGCGAACGAACCAGGGGCAACCGCAAGGCCGCGCAGCCTGTCGACAAAGGCGCGGCAGTCGCTGCGGTCGTAACTCCAGGTTCGTGGGTTGCGGGCCAGCACACGCGCCTTGGCCTTGCCGAAGTGCTCCTGGTCCATGCGGCCGAGCGCGGTTTCCAGGATTTCGGGCGTGGCAGCAGAAAGCAGGATGCCAATGTCCTGCTGGTTGAGAAAGCGCCCCGTCTCGGTAGTGCCCATCGAGATCGGTACGGCGCCGAAGCGGCAGCCCTCATAGAGGCGGTTGGGCAGCAACCATTCCGAATTCTGCCCTTCCTCGAAGAAATCGATCGCCCAGGAAAAATGCACTTCGCCGTAGATCGCGGCCATGTCTTCCGGGTTGCGGTAGGGGCCACGAAAGGAGAGATAGGGTTCGGCCTCGACAAAAGCATGGAAATCCGGGAATTCCGAGAGTGCCGGACGGCCCCGGAGGACGACCTCGAAGCGCCCGCCCTGACGGCGCGTGAAGTCGGCCAGCAGCTCCAGCGAGCGGCGGCAGCGCAGCGCGCCGAACCAGCCGATGCGCCACGGGGGTGCTGCAGGGTTTTCGGCCTTTGACCTGTCATCCAAGGCGATCGGCGCGGTTTCGAAGTATTTGTTTTCGACCAGTTCCACCGGTGCGGCGACCTGCCCGAACGGCTTGAAATAATTGGCGATGAAGGCCGGTGAGCTCGTCACCAGAAGCTTCACGTCGCGGGCGAGATAACGCTCCGCTGTGCGCAGTGCTTTGCCCAGCATGTCATTGCGCAGCACCAGGCGATGGATGTCGAGGCATTCGTAGACGATCGGCACGCCGCCGCGAAAGGCGGCCTTGGCGCGCCTGGCCAGCGCCAGCATTTCCAGATTGCGCGCGATGATGAGGTCGGGCTTCGGCATCGCCGCAAGCTTCGAGCCTATCGACAGCGCCGCCTTGGCGACCGCCGCCAGACGCTGGCCGAATCGGCCGTCACGCGTCGCGCCGAGGTCGACCGGCTGCAGCCCCTCGACGTCGGGAACAGCATTTGTGGTCCGACGGAAGCCGGCCAACGTGACCCGCGCGCCGCCTGCCTTGAGCATTATGATCCGCCGGCGCACCGCCGGGTCGGAAACATCGTGCACAAGGTACAAGACATGCAGCATGAAAACTCGACCGCTGTTGGCCCACCCACGGGAATGCTAACCCAGCTTTTGCTGCATCGCAACATTTTTGGTGCGCCGTAGCATAAGTGCACGTTTTTTGTTGCACTGCAAAATTGATGCGTTACCCTCCGTCGGGCTTGAACGCCGCTCTGACTGGTCACCCAGCCCGATGCAGCGATGAATTGTGACGCGAGCCGCATCGGGGATCGTCCTGGCGTTGGTGTTTTCGGTCACCATGCCCGTCCTAGGCACCGCAGGCCCCGCCGCGGAATCTGCTGACGAAATGAGGTATCCCATGAAGATCGTCGTTGAAAACACAGTCTGCCTGAATACCGGGGATGCGGCGATTCTGCTGGCGATCCGCCACATTCTCAAGACGATCGTGCAAGGCGACGTGCGGTTTGCCGTCTTCGACAGCCAGCCCGAGGTTGCGGAACGACTCTATCCGAAGACGGATTATCCCGACCTCGAATTTCATAAGCTGCTGTCGGAATCCCTGTTCCGATACAAGAATGGCAGCGGGCTGAGGGACCGGTTCAAGCCGATCTACAATCGGCTCGTTCTCCAGGCTCTGCGCTGGTTTGGCAGCAGCGCGCTAGGCAATTTTTTCAGCCATCGCGACCGGCGCGGTCTCGATATCTACGCCGACGCGGACATGGTGGTCACCACAGGGGGAACCTATCTCGTCGAGAACTACAATCTCGAACGACGCCTCAATCAGTTCAGGCTCGATGCCGTATTTGGCAAAGATCCGGTCTTCTTCACGCAATCCCTCGGTCCGTTCGACAAAAGTTACAACCGCCAGGAGCTCGGCCCGATCTTTGACCGCAGCCCGCTCATCCTGCTGCGCGACGAACGGTCGCGGACCCATATCCGGGACTTGGTGAAGGATCTCGGCAAGTGCCACGTGGTGGCCGATGCCGTATTCGCCTTGGCCGATACCGACAGGATCGGCAAGCGTCTCGCTTCCAGCCAGCCGCCGGCGTCGACGGGCCGCGTCGCTATTTCGGTCCGCCACTGGAACTACGTCAGCGACGGTGAGGGCGGCATGCGCCGCTATCTGGATTCGGTCCGCGAGATCGCCACAATTCTTGTCAGGGACCTTGGCAAGGAGGTGACCTTCGTCTCCACGTGTCAGGGTGTGCCGGAATATGCCCATGACGATTCGAAGACCGCGCAGGCCATCGTTGCCGAGCTCGATCCTGAGATCGCCAGCCACGTGACGGTGGACGCTTCGTTCCACACGCCGGACCAGTTGATGGCGCTGGTGAAGGGCTTCGACTTCGTCGTCGCGACGCGCATGCATATGATGATCATGTCGCTTTGCGTCGGCACGCCGGTGCTGCCGATCGCCTACGAGTTCAAAACCAAGGAAGTGGCCAAGCGAATCGGTGTCGACGATGTGCTGCTCGACATCGACACCGTGACGCCCGAAGAGGCGCGCGAAAAGCTCGGCCGGTTTGCGGGAAATCTTGACCGCTATCGCAAGACAAGCCTTCAGGCCGTGCTCGAAGAACATGCTTCGGCAATGTCGGCCACAAACCTGCTGGAGCCGCTGATCGCCGGCCGCTCAGCGGATATTGCGCGCGGCGTTGGACAGGGTGGTGAACAAAGCGCGTCGCGACTGCGGGACGGCAAGCATGAAAACGAGACCGATGCCGTAGTTGAGGGCAAGCGCCAAAAAGACCGCGAGCAGGTCTGACTGGCCCGTTAGAGACGCCGGCAACCACAGGTACAGGAACCAGGCAAGCAGGGACGAGGCGATGAAAAGCCCCTGCATGAGCAGGAAGTCGGCGGCGGTCACCGGACCGACGCGATGGACCAGTAGCGCCAGCACGGGAACGCGCAGCACGTAACCGCTGATGGCATAGGCCGCGGCAACGCCGACGGCGCCCCAGTGCAGGCCGACGACGAAGGCAGCGACGGTCGTCAGCGACGAATAGATGCCCCAATGGAACATGGTCTTCGTCTTGCCCTGACAGATGAATATCCATCCCGTCGTGCTTGAAACGGACTGGACCAGGCTGGCGATGCCCAGCCAGGCAAAGATCGGTGCGACCGGTGCCCAGCCCGCGCCGAAGAGAAGTCCGACGATCTGATTGGAGGTCAGCGTCAGCGCCGCGATGCCCGGCATGGTAACGGCCGCCAGCATCCAGTTGGTGCGCACATAGATATCGCGAAAGCGGGCCTTATCATCGTGGATGCGGCTGAGCAGCGGCACCATAACCCGTGTCAGCGGCTGGTTGATGTTCTGCAGCGGGAACAACAGGAGCTTGTAGGCGCGGTCGTAATAGCCGAGTTCGATCGCACCGGAATATTTTCCGATGAGAATGTTGTCGAGATTGCGCGAGAAGAAGTTGGCGAGGTTGAAGCCGGTCAGGTTGGCGCCGAACGACAATATGTCGGCATCGACTTTCAGGTCCGGCCGCAACGGCGTCCAACGCGCCACCCGCCAGGCGGCAGCCAGGGCGATAGCTGCCGAAACCGCCGGGCCGATGACCAGCGACCAGTAGCCCAACCCCGCATAGGCCGCGATCGCGGCGGCCAGAAGTCCGGCGGCGGCGCTTATCACGTCGTTCAGTGCGAGCTGGCCGAACTGCAGGTGCCGGTTCATCAACGCCAGCGGCACTGCGGCGAGACTGCCGAGAAGCAGCGGCAGGGCGGAGCCAAGGGTGATGCCGGACATGCGTTGATCGCCATAGAACGCGGCGATGGCAGGCGCCAGGCCGGCCACTACCACGGCACTGCCCAGCCCGACGAGCGCGCTGATCCAGAACACCTGGTTGAGCTGCTGGTTGCTGATGTCCTTGCGCTGAACCACAGCCTGCTGCAGGCCCAGATTCTGAAGCAGCCCGACGAAGGCGACGATCGGCCCGACGGAAGCCACCAGACCGAAATCCTCGGGGACGAGCAGACGGGCCAGCACGATGACGGAGAGAAACTGGATCGCCATCTTGAAGCCTTGGGCGCCGATGGTTACCAGCCCGCCGCGCAGGGCGACACGACCGAACTGGGGGGGCGGATTGGCGTTCATGCGAGCGACCTCGTTTCGCCAAGCCGCATGGCGATTTCCACGAAATGTTGGTTCAGCAGATCGGAGTTGAACTCCGCCTCGATCTTCTTGCGCGCCGCGAGAGCGATCCCTTCACACGGCTTCGGATTCTCGGCGATCCAGGCAAGCTTGCCGGTCAGCGCCGCAACGTCCCGCTCAGCCACGAGAAAACCCGTCTTGTGATCATCGATCAGTTCAGGGATCCCGGAATGATATGTGCTGACCACCGTCAGGCCGGCGGCCATCGCTTCCATCAGCGAAACCGGAATGCCTTCCAGATCGCCATCGCGGGCGCCGACGCTGGGCAGCAGGAACACATGCGCATCGCGCAGACGCTGTTTGACTTCGCTGTGCGGCCGGGGCCCAAGAAAGTTCACCCTGTCGGCAATGCCGAGCTCTGCGGCGATCCCCTTCAGCTCCTCGAGAAGTTCTCCGCCGCCGATCACCGAGTAGATCCAGTCGTGCCGCGGCAGGCCAGCAAGCGCGCGAAGCGCATATTCGATGCCCTTCTTTTCGGTCAGGCGGCAGACCGAGATGAAAGAGAGCGTGGCCTGCTCCCATGAACGCCACCGATAGTCGATCTCACTCGGCCGCACCCCCATGTGGTGAACCACAACCTGCTCCGGCGATGCACCGACCTCAATCAAGGCGTCGCGGAAAAACGCATTCACCGGCAGTTGAAGAACGCCCTTTTCGAACACAACCTTGTAGCGCGCGAGCGTATTGTCATGCAGCGGTTCGCCGACATCACGGCCGTGAAATATCGTCACCAGGGGAGCGGAAATCCTCCCGCGCTTGATGGCGCGGGCCACGCGCATGCCGTTGTTGCCGAAATGGGCAACGATGACGTCGGCGCCCTGCAGTTTTCGCGCATGAGCAATGTCGATGGCGGTCGAGAGCTTGTCCCAGAACCTGCCGGACCACTTCCTGAGCAGCGGGCGATAGCGACCCAGGCCACCCCACCAGCATACGACCTTTCCTGGCAGCGCCTGCCAGCGCGGATCATCGATGTTGCTGTCCCTGCCGAAGGACGTCTCGTTGCAGACGACGCCGACTTCCATGCCGCGCTCAAGGCATCCGGCTATCTGGTCGAGAACAAAGGTTTCGGACAATGAGGGGAACTTGTCGACTACGAAGCAAATCTTCATCGGCAGGATGCGCTCGTGCGGAGAGCCGGTGTGCCCTTGACAAAAGCCGGGCCGAAAACAGGGTGCCGGAGGCACAAGACATGCAGCATGGAACTCTACCGCTGTTGGCCCACCCGCAGGGACGTTAGTATAGGTCTTGCTGCACTGCAACATTTTTGGTGCAGTGTAGCAAGATTTCCCTCGGCTTGGCGTGTCTGCCGATCAAACGCAGAGCAGCAGTGTCAGCCGGCAGATGAAGGATCCGCCAAGCCCTCGGAAACCCCGACATGACCGGCAGGTTCATGCGCAGGGCTCGATGTGGCCAGTTGGGTAACGATCTGCGCAAAACGTTCATTCAGAACATCTGCGTTGAAGTCGTCCTCGACTTTGCGGCGTGCGGCAAGCGCGATACGCTCGCATTCGGTCGGGTGCTCCCCGGCCCAGGCAAGCTTGCCGGCAAGCGCTGAAATATCTCGCTCGGGCGCAAGCAACCCCGTCTCCCCATCCTTGATGAGCTCCGGGATTCCCGAATGATACGTGCTGACCGCAATCAATCCGGCGGCCATGGCCTCCATGAGCGCGACCGGAATGCCTTCCATATCCCCGTCGCTGGCAGTGATACTTGGCAGCAAAAAGAGATGCGCCATGCGAAGCCGTCTTTTCACCTCTGCGTGAGGGAGGCTGCCGAGGAATGTTACGCGACCAGCCAAGCCCAGCTCTACGGCCAGCTTCTCCAGATTCATCCGCAGAGGACCGTCGCCAACAATGTCGTAACGCCAGTCTAGCTGCGGCTGGGAGGCCTTGAGAGAGGCCAGGGCTCGCAAGGCGAACTCGACGCCTTTCTTTTCGACCAGGCGGCAAACCGTCGTCACGACCAGTTGGGTGCCTTCCCACGATTCCCAGCGATAGCCGATTTCGCGGGTGTCAATTCCCATATGGTGGACCGTCGTGCTCGCCTGGGACAGGCCGGCTTCCAGCAGCATCGTGCGGAAGTAATCGTTGACGGGCAGGTTCAGGGTCCCATGCTTGGTCAGCCCGGCATATTGTGTCGCGAGCACTGCCTGCCGCGCCGGGATCGCCACGTCAGCGCCGTGAAAGATGGTTATGATCGGTGGTTTGAGCACCTTCCATTTCTTCAGTGCGGCTGCTCTCTCGCCGTTCTGTCCGAAGTGGGCGACAATCACGTCGCAGCGGTTCAGGCGGCGTGCAAAGGCGATGTCGAGAACGGTCGAGGCCTTGTATCGCAGACGCGGCGGCAGACGCTGTACAAATTTGCTGATTACAGCGGCCCATCGCCACCAATGTCGGGTTCTGGCGAGCAGCGTCGCCATCGGCTCGCTTTGCCGGTCAATTCGGTGGTCACCTTGCATCTTTTCGCAGACCACTTCGACCTGAAAGCCCCGCGCCAGCAGCCCAGCCATCTGGTCCACGACGAAGGTTTCCGAAAGCAGAGGGAATTCGCCGACGACAAAGCCCACGCGCATGACCCGCCCATAAGGTTGGGGCTTGCTCGGACCAAGCGGTCCATATCGCACAAGCCCTAATGTAGACAGGCAGAATACACGTTGATTGCTGCAGTGCCACAAAATATTGCACTGCAGCAATTAAAAGTGATCCGGACGGGCGCACGACGCCTGGACCTGGCTAACGGGAACTTTGCGCGACCACGGTCGTGCAGCGTCTCAGCTGAACTGCAACACGACGCGTTTAGGCTGCGCGCTCCAAACCGACACGTCTTGCGCGGTCGAGAACGCCCATGAACGTTGCGAACTGGCTGTCGGGGTTCATTTGCCGCCGCTCCGAAAACTGACGTGCTGTCGCTGACAGCCGCTTGTACTCGGCCTCATCGCTCCACAGCCGCCTGATCGTTGCGACCCAGTCGGCGAGCGGGGCGTCGTAGTCCAGTACCACGCCGCCGGCGCCGATCGCTTCCGGCAGACCGCCGCGCCGCGAGCCGACCACGGGAATGCCACTACAATGCGCTTCCGAGGCCACCCGGCCCCAGGCTTCTTCCCATTTGCTGGGCGCAAGCAGGATTTTCGTGCGGCCGTAGACCGTCTTCATGTCGCTGGTGCGGCTTTCCAGCTTGACGTTCTGGAGGGGAGAGATTGTTGCTTCGATCCGGGCTCGATGATCGTCGTCGAGCTTCCAGCTTTCGACGAACAGGAACGGGATCTCGGGACAGGCGGCGGCAATGCGCACCGCAAGATCGAAGCCTTTTTCCTCATATGGATTGATGAGCGTGACAAATTCACCGGTCGTCGGTGTGCTGTAGAACGCGGGATTGATGGTCGGCGGAATAACCGTCGAATCGATATCGAATTTTGCCTTATAGGCGCGCGCGGTGAACTCGGAGTTGGCGATATAGACCGCCGAATGGAGCTCACGCAGATCGCCGGCCAATTCGTCGAATTCGACATTCCTCAGATAGACGGTCAGCGGCACGCCAAGCCTCTGCAACTCTCTGCCGATCGGCACCGAATTGTGGCACTGCACGACCGCGACATCCGGCCTCAACTTTTTGACGGCGAAGCCGGCCGCTTCCCAGGGAAACCACGCCCGTACAACCGGATAGCCCGGGAAATTGTCGATGACCGCGCGCTGACGAAGGAGCTTCATCTTGGCGCGCGCCCTGAAGCCGAACATGCCGTCGCCGAACAGCGCTGCCAGAACGGATGCCTCGTGACCGTTTTCGCGCAATTGCTCGACCAGGTGGTGGGTGCTCGACTGGACGCCCCCGCTGAATTGCGGCGTGTAGCCGGTGCCGCCTGCAAACAGAACTTTCATGAACCTGGCTCCGCGTTGTGCCGCCCTGCCTTCACGCCGCCATCCTGCCGATCGAGAAATACTCGATGCCGTGACGGGCGATGACCTTGGGATCATAGAGGTTGCGGCCATCGAAGATGACCGGCGTGGTCAGGGCATCCTTCACCGCGTCGAAGGACGGGGCGCGGAAACTCTTCCACTCGGTGGCGATCAGCAACGCGTCGGCGCCGCGCAACGCCGCCTCCTTGGTGCCGCACAACAAAAGGTCGTCGCGCAGGCCGTAGATGGCCTGGCATTCCTGCATCGCCTCGGGGTCGTAGGCCTGCACATTGGCGCCGGCCTGCCAAAGCGCCTCCATCAGGACGCGCGCCGGCGCCTCGCGCATGTCGTCGGTGTTGGGCTTGAAGGCGAGGCCCCAGAGCGCGAAGGTCTTGCCCTTGAGACTGCCCTTGAAATAACGGTGCACCTTGTCGAACAGCACCGACTTCTGGGCATTGTTGCGCTCCTCCACGGCGCGCAGCAGCTTGGCGTCGAACTTGACGCCTTCGGCGGTCTTGATCAGCGCGCGGACATCCTTGGGAAAGCACGAACCGCCATAGCCGAGGCCGGGATAGATGAAGTGATAGCCGATGCGCGGATCCGAGCCGATGCCCTTGCGCACCTCCTCGATGTCGGCGCCGAGTTGCTCGGCCAGATTGGCCATCTCGTTCATGAAGGAGATCTTGGTCGCCAGCATGCAGTTGGCGGCGTATTTCGTGAATTCAGCGCTGCGCACGTCCATCACGATCATCTTCTCGTGGTTGCGGTTGAACGGCGCGTAGAGCTCGCGCATCACCGCCTCGGTGTCCTCGCTGTTGGTGCCGACGATGATGCGGTCGGGCTTCATGCAGTCGGCGACGGCGGAACCCTCCTTGAGGAACTCAGGATTGGAAGCGACGTCGAAAGCCAGGTCCTGGCGCCCGCGCGCCTTCAGCGTCGCGGCGATTTTGGCCTTCACCTTTTCGCAGGTGCCGACCGGCACGGTCGACTTGCCGACGACGATCTTGGGACTGTCCATCTCGCGGCCGATGGTCTCGGCCACCGCCAGCACATATTTGAGGTCGGCCGAACCATCCTCGCCGGGTGGCGTGCCGACCGCAATCATCTGGATCTCGCCATGCTTGACGCCGGCGGCGGCATCGGTGGTGAACTTGATCCGGCCGGCGGCGTGGTTCTCCTTGACCAGGGCCTCCAGTCCCGGTTCGAAAATCGGCACCAGGCCCTGGTTGAGCCGCTCGACCTTCTTTTCATCGACATCGACGCACACCACCTGGTGCCCGACCTCAGCCAGCACCGCGGCCTGCACGAGACCGACATAGCCAATTCCAAAGACCGTCAAATTCATTCGGGTTAATTCCTGTTCACGCCCTTTGGCCTTATACGGCCGGGCCGGTTCAGATCTACTTTATGCTGCTTACACTGCATGCCAGCGATTCCGGAAACTGGCACGGCTGGCCGAGCGCGGTGAAGGCGACGCGCTGCACCTGCATCGTCACCTGGCGGCCGGGGTCCGAAAAGGCGCCCATCCAGTTTTTCAGCGTGTCGCTGCCCCAGAGGCTGAAGAATATCTTCTGCGAGTGGGTCGGCAATTGCTCGGGATTGGTCACTTCCTGGACCAGCTTGCCGTTGACGTACCAGCGCAGCCGGTCCTTTTCCCAGATGAAGGCATAGTCGTTGAAGCCCTTGTCGGCGCCGCCTTCGACCTCGGCCAGCTTCTCGTTTTTGGGTTTGCCGGCGATGTAGCTGTTGACCTGCACCTTGGATGTATCCTTGGTCAGCACCTCGAAGTCGATCTCATACCAGGGCTGTTTGTCGGCAGGGCCGATATAGGTGAAGAAAGCGGCGTTGAGACCGGATCCGGTGTCGGTCTTCATCCGTGCTTCATAGGTCCCATAGCCGAAGCGCTGCTTGGTCTGGATCTCGGCGCAGGCGAACTCGCGGTCCTTCAGTTTCCGCTTTTCGAAGCCGAGCGTCAGCATGTTGTCGGAAAGTTTTACCAGGCTTTTCGACCAGGTGCAGTTCTGGTGATTGCCGTTCGACCAGCCGTCGGAGACATACCAGCGCGAACGATCGAAACTCTTGAAATCGTCGACGAAGGACGGTGCGCTTTGCATCTCCAGGGAGGTGTCCTGGGCGCGGGAGGGATGCGCGGCGCCGAGCAGAGCTGCGGCTGCCGACAACAGAAGCGCACCAACGGATAGAAGACGCGTTGGGTTTACAAGACGCATTGGCCGATTTGGCCGCGCGGAAATCATGGCATCGATTGCCGCCATGGGCGTCGTCTTCGGATCTGCGTTCATATCAATTCACCTTTGTGCTGTTCCGCCCCAACCCAAAGTCACCGATTGGCCCACATTGCTAACGGGCCGATCCCGATCCTCCGTCCCCGAACTTTCTCTTCTGTGTCTCGTGTGACCGTGTTCAGCCGAAGCGACCTGCGGGTTTGACATATTCGCCGTGCGAATCAGAACCCTGGCCATCCTCGCCGACGATCGCGTCGAGTGAATGACGCAGTTCCTTCATCCGGCTCGTCTGGCGCACCAGCTCGGCGATGCGCTGTTCGCAGTTCAGGATGGACTTCGTCAGCTCGCCGACTTCCGACAGCTTGCTTGCCGACGCCGAGCCGTTCTCCATCGACTCGACCAGGAAGGCCGCGTTGGTGGACTTCGACCGGTAGCGGGCCTCCAACCCGGTCTTCTCGGCCGCAATCTCGGCCGTGATCTGATCCAACAGCTTTGCCAGACGGTCGAAACGCGCCAGATCGGTCTGCTTGTCGCGCGCTGGGTCCCTGGACCTGAAGCCGAAAATTGAAGCCATCCGGTTGGCCTTCCAAAATTGCTGCACCGCAACATACAGTGCCATCGTCGGGGCGTGTAGGCAACCTCCGAGTTTCAGAAAGGCAATTTTTTCAGCCTTGCGGCCGCCGTCCCGGACTTGGCGGAGCCTACTTTTGCGCCGCCGTGCTGGTAGCGGCCATGAGGAAGCGCAAGGGCGGCACCGGCTGCTGCCGCGGGGACAGACCGGCGTGGCGAAACAAGGCATCGAGCTTGTCGGCGGCCACGCCGACAACGATAGGAATGAGGTTCGACTGGCTGGCCAGCGCATAGGCGGCGGCAGACGCCATGCCGCGCTCGGCCTTCACATCGAGGAAATTGCGCAGCCGGTATTTGTCACGCACATGCCGCTCGTGCTTGCGCAGCAGGGCCTTGGAGCCTTCCGGCAGGCTGTCGATCTTGAGCAGTGCCAGATCCGCATCGGCGAGGCGCTTCAGATCCTGTGTCTTGTGGCGCCCGCTCAGCGAATCGGCGCGCACGATCGCGCCATAGCCGCAGGAACGGATGACCTTGAAGCGTGCGCCAAGGGCAAAGGCGCGGGCGTACAGTTCATAGTCTTCGCCGAGACGCAGGTTCTCGTCGTAACGCAGCCCATGCCTGTCGAGGAAAGCTCTTGATATCACCGGCTTGAGAAAGCCGAGTTCGCCGCGCTGGACACGCCGTCTGGAGATGTTGCCCTCGATGAACCGCTCGAAGTCGAGGAATTCCGGGTCCGCCGAAAAGGACGGGGCGACGATCTTCGAGACATCGGTCGCCGTATCGTCACGGATCAGCATGATGTTGTCGGCGGCGAAATCCCAGTCGGCGCTGGCAAACAGCTGGCGAAACCGTCCCTGAAGGAAGAAATCGTCGGCGTCGAGAATGCTGATGAAAGGCGATTTCGACCCGGCAATGGCGGCGTTGCGGGCGAAGGACGGGCCGCGATTGGCGTCGAGCCGGATGACCGAAAGCCGGCCGCTGCCATCATCGGCAGCGCTGGCCACCTTTGCGGTGTCATCGGTGGAGGCGTCGTCGACGACGACGACTTCCGCCACCTCCGGCTCGCGCAGCGCCGAGGCGATGGCTGCGGGAATGGTCCGGGCCGCGTTGCGCGCCGCGATGATCACGCAGACCCGGGATTCTGTCATGGACATAGGGTGGCCTTTCGATTGCATAAAGTGTCGCGAGGCCCCTCGCCCTCCCGGCGCGCGGCGCCGGACCCCGATCCATCCCCAGCGGATCGGGACGGAACGTTATCTGCCTGCTGCATGACGACCCTCATCGTCACCGGCTTTCCCGCTCGAAAATCCGCCGGCTGAGGTCGGCTGACGCGGCCCAGCCGGCCTCGGTCAGGTAGCGGACAGGTTCGCGGCCGCACAATTCCCACAAAACGGTGCGCCGTTGCGGCCATCTGAGCGACGACAGCCACGGCGCGATGACCATGTGGAACAGGTCTTCATTGCCGATGCGTGACAGGATCCTGGTGGCCCGATCCGACAGCAGCGTGCCGGCGCCACCAAGCAGCACATCGGCGGCGCGCAGGCCCAGCAGCAGGGTGTCAGCCAGCCCCTGCTCGGCCGCGTAGTCGAGCACAGTCTGCTGCTCGGCCTCGCTCAGCCGACTGGCAGCGGCCCGGACATCGCAGACATAGCCCGCGCATGGCTCGCGGTTGAACAGCGCCTTTGCGACACTGATGCAGGACAGAAGCAAAGTGTCGGAGGCCGAGATGAACGGCACGCTGGAGCCGGCGATCGCAAGCGCGCGCTTGCGGCGCAGGAACCCTTCCGTATCGCGCGGGCTGGGCGATCCCGGCTGCTGGAGCCGGTAATGGAGATCGACGGTGGACAATTTCCGACCTTGGCTGCGAACCATGTGCTGCTCGCCCAGAAAGCGCACCCACCAGACGGAGCGGGACTTGCCGGCGACCTCGTAGCCGATCGAGCGCAGCGCATCGCGAGCCCTAAAGAAGCCGGCCGGCGACACCAATATGTCAACATCTCCGGACGGCTTCATGAAATGGTCGCCATAGAGCAGTTGCTGCTGGAGGGGCCCCTTCAGGAACACGAAATCGATGCCGCTGCCGCGCAGCGCCTTGTCGATGGCCATCGAATCCATGATGCCGGACGAGTTCATCGCAATCGTGCGCCGGCGATAAGTGTCGAGCCACTCGAGCAATCCCGGCGGCGTCTCGCCCGCCGGTGGGCGCGACAGCGCCTTCAGCATGAAGGTGGCGACCTTGTTCAGCCTGGCGATGTCGCAAACATCGGCAACGGAGATGGCCGGTGCAGGCGCGGCGCTGGGGCTCGCCCCGGAGGCGAAGAACAGCCGCAGGCACGCCTGCACATAGGCCACTTCGTCGGCGCAGCCAGCGGCGCGCAACCTTTGGAAGGTCCCTTCCTGCAAGGCCATCTGCTGCAGCATCTCCGCAAAAAATTCGCCAGGCGCGTTATATTGCAAGTGCGAAGCAAAGCATCGCCAAATTCATGCGCCGCGTCCAGTTTTTCCTTTGGCGCCAATTTCCTGCAACCTGAACGTTTCGCAACACAGTCCTAGATGCAAGGCGCCGCCTGATCGGGGCTTGTGACGGGTACGTCAGCAACAATTTTGTGGGAATGCGCCAGCGCCCAAGTGAGGAGCATTCGAAGGAAAATTTAACGTAATTAAATCAGATACTTAGTTGATGGCGTCGGACACTCTGCTGAATTCTCCTGGGATGTGAAAATGCAAAGCGCTTTGATCACCATTGAAGGGAGTCGCAACCGAGAATTGATTAACGGCTGGTAAATCAGGCTTGACTCATAAATGCTGCCATGCAGCTATTGCGGTGCAGCAATAGCTCGCTGCCGGCAATCGACAGGCCGCTTCCAGTCCACAAGTGGAGAGTAAATTGGAACAGAATGTTGAAAAGCATGAGTACGAAACCCCTAGCCTGACGGTCCACGGCTCGATCGAGACCATCACGCAAGGCGGTAGCGGTACTACGGCACTCGACGCCTCGTTTCCGGCACATACGCCGGTCGGCGAACTCACCTTCTCCTGAGTATTCTCTCGTTGGGGTGACAAAGTCCGGACTCTGCAAACAGAGCGCACTAAGGAGAGTCGGGGGTCAAACCCCGGCTCTCGCGTCTTTGTCCGGAATTGCCGAAGCGTTGGTTGTGAGCGAGGTTTAGGAATGGACTGGAACCCCACGGACCATGATCGGATGAGCGCGAGCAAGGATGCCGTGGCCTGCGAATTCGGCAACGGCCTGGCGCTGCTCGATATGAGGTCCAACATCTATTACAGCCTGAACAGCGTCGGCGCCTATATCTGGGAGCTGATCCAGGAGCCGCGGCCGATTTCCGAAATCCGCAGCGCCGTGCTGGATCGCTACAATGTCGATCCGGAACGCTGCAAGGCCGATGTCGATGGATTGTTGAAGGGCTTGGCGGACGCCGGGCTTGCGAGGCTCCATGATGAGGAACTTGTCTAGAGCTTTCTCACTTAGCGGGCCGGAGATGCTCTTTCTCGCCCACTGCCTTGCGGTGGTCGTGGCGGTGCGGCTGGGGCTGACGCTGCTTTCCTACAACAAAGTGCGCCGCATGGTGACCCGGCTCGACGCGCGCGAACCAGCCGACATCGGCGATCTCAGGCGTGTCGCCTGGGGCGTGGCTGCGGCTGCCCGCCTGGTGCCTGGCGCAAGCTGTCTGACCCAAGCGCTTTCCGGCCAATATTTGCTTGCCCGCCAGGGCAACGCCTCAAAAATCCGCATCGGCATCGAGCGCGATACCGGCACCGAGTTGAAGGCGCATGCCTGGCTGGTCAGCGGCGACCATATCGTGCTCGGCGGCTCGCTTGGCGGGTTTAACCATCTCGTCGACCACGGCCAGTGAGCGATGAGCGGCGTCGCCGGAATTCTGCTGAGGCAGGAAGGCAGGCAGGCCGCCGCGGCCGACATCCAGCGCATGCTTGCCCGCATGCAGCATCGCGCGCCTGACGGCAGTTCGTGGTGGATCGACGAGGGCGTCGTTCTTGGCCACGCCTGGCTCAACACCACCGATGAAGCCGGCCCCGGCCCGCTGACCATGGCCGGCGGCAAGCTCGCAATCACCGAGGATTGCCGGCTGGACAACCGCGACGAACTCTTGGCCAGGCTCGGCATCCGGGACAATTCGGTTGCCGACGCCGTGCTTGTGATGCGCGCCTATCTGCGCTGGGGCGAAGCCTGTCCCGAATATCTGCAGGGCGACTTCGCCTTTGCCATCTGGGACGCCGAGCGCCAGAAGCTGTTTTGCGTGCGCGATCATTTCGGCGTCAAACCCTTCTACTACCATTCGAGCGACCGGCGTTTCGTCTTTGCTTCCGAGATCGGGCCGATCCTCGATGTCGGCGGCGTCGACATGCGCATCAGCGAACACCAGATTTCCGGCTTCCTCGCCGGGCTGCCCGACGATCCGCAATCGACTGCCTATGCCGATATCTTCCGCCTGCCGGCGCGCCATAGCCTGACGGTGACCGGGAACCAGGTGGTGTTGCGCCGCTACTGGCAGATCGAACCGTCGCCAAGACCGATGCGGGCGGACACGGCCGAGGAATTCCGCCATCTGTTCTCGCAATCGGTCCGCAACCGCATGCGCGGCACGCCTGCGGTCGGGGCGATGCTGAGCGGAGGCCTCGATTCCTCCTCGATCGCCTGCGTGGCGGGCCTGCAGAATGCCGCCCAGCAAAGACCGAGGCTGCCGACCTTCTCGCTGGTGTTCGAAAAGGGCTCGCCGATGGATGAGCGTCCGTTCATCGAGGCGGTGCTGGGCCAGCAGAAGGTCGACGGCACTTTGATTTCCGTCGGCGACTACGCGCCCTTCGCGGAATTCGAACGCATTCTGGAGGAGCAGGAAGAAACGTTCCTGGCCCCCGGCCTGTCGCTGACCCGCGACATCTACAGGACGGCCGGCGCCAAGGGCATGAAGGTGCTGCTGGACGGCCATGGTGGCGACGAGGTGGTTTCGCAAGGCCACGGCCATCTGCACGAACTCGCCGATGCCGGCAAATGGATGGAGCTGTGGCGTGAGCTGCGCAGCGCTTCCAACACTTATGGCGACGGCATGCTCGGCCTTTACTACAAGTTCCTGACCCTCTACGGGCCTGCCTGGCGCGTCGCGAGAATCAAGCGGTTCGCGAACCGCGTGCTTGGCAAATTGCGGCGCCATCCCACTGGGCGGCCGGCGACGAGCTGGCGCGGCCTGATCAATCCGGACCTGGCGATGCGCACCGACCTCGTCGAACGGTTCCGCAGGGCCGGCTATATGCCGCCCGCGGTCAGCGCCAGCGAGACCTTGACCCATCGCTGGCTGCTGTCGAACGGCATGGTGCCGCACGCCTTCGAGGTACTCGACAAGGCGGCGGCGAATTTCGGCGTCGAGCCGCGCTACCCCTTCTGGGACAAGCCTCTGGTCGAGTTCTGCCTGGCACTGCCCGGCGCGGAAAAGCTGAACCAGGGCTTTGGCCGCTCGGTGTTGCGCCGTGCCATGGAAGGAATTTTGCCCCCGGCGGTGCAGTGGCGGCGCGACAAGATCGATTTCACCTCGAACCTGGTCAAAGGCATGCTCGGCAATCACCGCGATCTCCTGGACAAGGTGCTGGTGAAAGATGCGGCGCGGATCGCCCCTTACGTCAACCTGCCTGAGGTGACCGCCGCCTATGGCCGCATTTCCAGCCAACCCGAGGCCGCCACCTTGCCCGATGTCCAGTATGTATGGCGTTCGATCGCGTTGTCGCTGTGGCTAAGGCAGGTGCAACAGCGCGGGAGCCAAGCATGACACTGGCCAACATGCCCCTTGCCGCTGATGAGCGCCATGCAATTGCTGCTCGCGCACAGCACTTCTACAAAGCCTATGGGCTGACGATCGCTTCGCAGATCGAATTGCCCGAGCTGGAGCCGAGCGCGCCGGCGGCGGTCGATGTGGTGATTACAGTCGGCCCGATCGACTTGCCAAAACCCTCGCCCGAGACCGGAACTGCTTTCCGCTTCGAGGCGCGGCAGCAATATCTGGCATGGCAGACGGTCGGCGCGTTCCTGATTACCGATGCCTGCCGCATCGAGGTGGAGCCGGCGCCTGATGTCGACGACGCGCTGCTGGCGTTTCCGCTGCTCGGTCCGGTCATGGCACTGCTCCTGCACCAGCGCGGCCTGCTCATCCTGCACGCCAGCGCCATTGCCGTCGGCGGCAAGAGCGCTGTTTTCATGGGCGACAAGGGCGCCGGGAAATCGACGACCGCGAGCGCGATGATCCGCGCCGGCCATCGCTTGCTGACCGACGATGTCGTGGCGCTCGATCTCACCGACCGGCCGATGATCGTTCCGGGTTTTCCGCAGCTGAAACTCGCCGCCGATGCGGCCGCCGCGTTTCCCATCCGCCAGGCAGAAATACGCCCGCAGGTGCATGCGGCGATCGACAAGATGCAGCATCGCCTGCACGCCGGATTTGCGGCAGACGCGGTGCCGGCGACCCGGATCTATATCCTCGAGCGCAGCGACAAAGCAGCGATCACGCCGCTGCCAGGCATCGGCGCCCTGCCGGCAATCATCAAATTTTCCTATGTGACGCGTTTCGGCCGTCCAGCCCTGGTCGGCGATTTTGCCACGACACATCTTCGCCAATGCGCCGCCCTGGCCAGCCAGATCGGCGTCTGTCGCCTCGAAGTGCCCACCGGGCTCGACCGTATCGGCGAAGCTGTCGCCCTGATCGAAAACGATCTGGCGGCCGACAAAGGGCCGCGGTGACTGACATGTCCGCATCGCAGATCCTGCGCTTTTCGTTTTACCGCGATGTCGCCGGCTTCGGCGCCGCCATGGCCCGGATCGGCGGGCGCAGGACCTTCACGGCATTGCTGTTCCTGATCCTGGGAAGCCTGACCGAAGGCATCTCGATCCTGCTTCTGGTGCCGCTGCTGCATCTGGTCGGGCGACCCGAGCAGAATTTCGCGGTCAGGTTGCCTGACCGCGACTGGGTGCGCTGGCTGGCTCCGGACGGAACGCTGCAATTGACCACGGTGCTTTGCCTGCTGGTCGGGCTTGTCGCGCTGCAGGCAGCGTTCAACCGCTATAAATCCGTCTACATGGCGCGGCTGCTGCTCGACTTCATCAATCGCCTGCGCATGAACCTGTTCGAGAGCATCGGCAAGGCGCGGTGGGGGATATTCGCGCGCATGCGAAGCTCGGATCTCGACCATGCGCTGACCGGCGATATCGACCGCGTGCAGTCGGCGGCGTTCTCGCTGCTGATGCTGGTGCAGATCGCCGTGCTTCTGGCGGGTTATCTCGTTGTCTCGCTGTTCATTTCGCCAGTGATGACGGCGTTTGCCATTGTCGTCGGCATCGTCACCTTCCTGGCGCTGCAGCCGTTTCGGGCACGAGCCAGCGCCTTCGGCCGGGTCTTGACCAGCAATCGCCAGGAGCAGTACCGAACGGTCTCGGAGTTCCTCGGCGGCATCAAGGTGGCCAAGAGTCTGAATGTCGAGGCGACCTATTACGCGCAGCTTCGCGCGACGCTGGAGAAGATGAAGGCCGACAACATCAACTATGTGCGCAACAGCACCATCGGCACCGCTCTGTTCCAGGTCGCCAGCGTCATTGGTCTGAGCCTGTTCATCTATGTCGCTTTGGTCCGCTTCAACCTCTCGCTGGCCGAGATCGTTGTCCTGCTTCTGGTGTTCATGCGCATCGCGCCGCGTTTCATGGACATGCAGATGCAGGCGCAGCAGGTACTGATCAACCTGCCGGCCTATGCCTCGATGCGCGACATGCAGGCGCGTTTCGATGCCGAAAGCGAGCCGGCAAACCGCGAATCGGATGCCAAGCTGTCGCTCGATGTCGGGCTCAACATCCGCAACGTCTCCTTTGCCTATGAGGCCGGCGGCAAGCCGGTGGTGAGCGATGTCACCTTTGGCCTTCCCGCCGGCAAGGTAACGGCGCTGATCGGTCCGTCAGGATCGGGCAAGAGCACGCTTGCCGACATGCTGCTTGGCCTGCTCGAACCGAGCGAGGGCAAGATCCTGGCCGATGGCGTCGAGATCGGCGCCGCCAACCGCCGGCGCTGGCGCGACGAGGTGGCGTATGTGCCGCAAGACGTGTTCCTGCTGCACGATACGATCGCCGCCAATCTGCGCCTTGCCGCGCCGCAAGCCAGTGACGCGGAGCTGTGGACTGCACTGCGCGCCGCGCATGGCGCCGACTTCGTCGAGCGGCTGGAGTTGCGGCTCGACACGGTGGTCGGCGACCGCGGCGTCCGGCTCTCGGGCGGCGAACGCCAGCGCATCGCGCTGGCGCGCGCGCTGCTGCGCAAACCTTCGCTGCTCATTCTCGACGAGGCGACCAGCGCGCTCGACTGGCAGAATCAGTCCCTGATCGCCAAATCGATCGACGGCTTGCGCGGATCGATGACGATCCTGACCATTGCGCACAGGCCATCGATGATCGCCTTCGCCGACTGGGTGGTTGCAGTCGAAAACGGACGAATCGTCGAAGTCGGGCAATATCAGAGGTTGAAAGCGAAGGCCGGCAGCCGCCTGTCGAAAATGCTTTCAGGCGAGCAATCGGAACCCGAGCCGGCCGAAGCAGGCTGAGTCCGGCTGCAAGATGATCCGAGGCCGACCTTGCGGCTTCAGACTGCTCAATGCACGCTGCGCCTCGCCGAGAGCTTCTCGCCTTCAACCGCCTTGTCGGCGCCGAGGCTTCTTTCGGCGTCGCGAGCCCTGTCGGCCGATGTCGGCGCGCTCCTGGCGATCATCACATACACCAGCAGGAAATAACCGATTTGGATGAGGACAGCGCAGCCGATGACGCGAAGCACCGTTGTGGTGACCGTCGCGCCGTCGACATAGGACCACGCGACCACGATCGCGAGGGCGAAAACCATTCCAATGACGAATTTTGGTAATGACATGTTCGGCGGCCCGTCAACCGGCCCGAGCATGCAAAAGCGATGACTTACCCACCCGAGTATCTCCCCATTCGCCATGCGAGCTTATTTAGCTGCTCTTTTTCGGCCGGTTGCTTCCGGCCTTCCCAACCCATCCAGACTCTATCAGGAATAATTTGCGACTCTATTAAGGCGCGAAACTGACGGCAAGGGCAACCTGCAATAATTTTCGGCTTGGCGGCGGCTTGGACTCCGCCATGCTGCGATGCACACGCAGGGGTGGTGGCCTAACTCGTCATGCGCTTTATACTACAGTAGAATCTACAATGTTGATTAGTATTTTACTTGATTAATTTAACAAAGCGAGTGATTCGAAAATCGTTTAAAGCCGTTCCCTCTGCGGCAAAGGACGATTTGCCCAAAACCCGCCGAAAAAAGGCATTACATTTCCTAGGGTTGCTAATTATTCGTCACAAACCCGCCATAAAGGGCAAAATTTGGGCAAGGAGGGTTTATTATTTAGTCAATTCCTGACGTGACTATTTCAGCCATATGGGAAATTGTGTGTTGCGCTGCAGCATTTTTTTGGTATCGTGGCATAAACCATCCGTTCAACGTATGGAGCTTTTGCATGAGGGACGTTGCCAAGTCGGCCAATGCGGCATTTTCGCATGTCGGCGTAGATTTTCCGCCACCCATCGGCGGGCTGCTGAAGCGCAGTTTCGATATTTTCGGTTCACTTGTCGGCCTGGTGGCGCTTAGCCCGCTCTTCCTGATGGTGGCCCTTCTGGTCAAGCTTTCCGACGGCGGCTCGATCTTCTACGGCCACAAGCGCATCGGACGCGGTGGGCGGATTTTCCCCTGCCTCAAGTTCCGCACCATGGTCGAAGACGGCGAACGTGTGCTGGCCGCCTATCTCGCGGCCAATCCGGAAGCCAACGCCGAATGGATCGCGACCCGCAAGCTGAAGAACGATCCGCGCGTCACCCGCGTCGGCGCCGTTCTGCGCAAGCTCAGCCTCGACGAGCTGCCGCAGATCATCAACATCCTGCAGGGCGACATGAGCCTTGTCGGGCCTCGCCCGGTGGTGCGCGACGAGCTTGAGATCTACGGCAGCGCCGCGGTCTATTATTTGAAGTCGCGGCCGGGCCTGACCGGGCTCTGGCAGGTCAGCGGACGCAACGATGTCTCCTATGACAGTCGCGTCGCGTTCGACCGTCACTATGTCGAGAACTGGTCGCTGTTCGAAGACGTTCGCATCATCCTCAAGACCGTGCCCGCGGTGTGGATGTCGCGCGGTTCCTACTGACCGACCGCAACTGGTCAGCAATCGGGCCGGCACGGCCCAAAGCCAATCCGGTCCAAAGCTATTCGGCGATGGGCCGGTCTCGCATTGCAGCCATAGTGTTCTGCCAGGTTCCGAAGGAGGCACTCGGCAGCAGGCCTATCGGGCGGATGGGGCCAAAACGGATCGGAAAAGTTCAGTTGAAAACAGACATATCAGCGTATTTTCGCCTTGCCGGCCCGATGCGGCCGGCACGGCTCGTCGCCACGTGCCTCGCTCTGTCGCTCGCGGTTCCAGCCATGGCCGACGAGTACCGGCTCGGCTCGCAGGACAAGCTCAACATCCGCGTCGCCGAGTGGCAGACGGTGGAAGGCACGTTCCGTGACTGGTCGGCGGTAAACGGCGAATATTCGGTCGGTCCCGCCGGCAATTTGTCGGTGCCGTTCGTCGGCGAACTGCCGGCCGCCGGCAAGACCACGTCGGAGGTTGCGGCCGCGATCAGCGTCGCCCTGCAGCGCAAGCTTGCCTTGTCGGACAAGCCGGAAGCCTCGGTGGAAATGGTGCAGTTCCGGCCGTTCTACATCTCGGGCGAGATCCAGACGCCTGGCCAGTTTCCCTATGTGCCGGAGCTGACCGTGCTCAAGGCGATCAGCATCGCCGGCGGCATCCGGCGCAACGCCGATTTCGGCACCCAGCTCGGCAAGGACCTGATCACCGCCAAGGGCAATTTCGACATTTATGACGACCAGCGCGTGCGGTTGATCGTCAAGCGTGCCCGCATCGATGCCGATCTCGCCGGCAAGGAGAGTTTCGAGGCGCCTAAGGAAGTCGAGGGCGACCCGCGCCTGGCGACAATCGTCTCCGACGAAATGCAGATCCTGATCTCCGACCAGAAAGCGTTGAAGCTGAAGCTGCAGGCGCTTGACGATCTGAAAGGGGTCCTGCAGTCCGAAATCGAGGCGCTGCAGAAAAAGATCGTCAACCAGCAAAAGCAGGTCGACCTGGCGCAGCAGCAGGCGGACAGTATCGGTCCGCTGGCGCAAAAGGGCCTGGTCGCCAACGCACGCCTGCTTTCCTCGCAACAGTCGGTCACCGATCTGCAGGGCAAGATCCTGGACTATGAGACGGCGATCCTCACCGCCAAGCAGTCGGTCAGCAAGGCGACGCAGGATGCCATCGATGCCCAGAACACGTTGAACTCGAGACTTGCCGCCGACCGGCAGCAGGTCGAAGCAGACCTCAACGAAGCCGCACTCAGGGTCAACATGCAACAGGGCCTGATGGCCCAGGCATCGGACCCGGCCACGACCGCCGCCATCACAAACCACAATGAAGAGCCGGCGCTCATCTATTCGCTGGTGCGCGTGACGGACGGCAAGACCAGCGAGATCGACGCCAAGGAAGATACGCCGGTGCTGCCGGGCGACGTCATCAAGGTGAAGCTGGCGCCGACGGCCAGCCAGTAACCTGTTTGTTTGGAGCAATTCCGGACGGAAAACCGTTTCCCACTTTTCCCGGAATTGCTCTAGCGCTCGGGCTCGCTCGGCGAGGCCCGCGCGATGGAGGCGGGAGGAACCAGTTCGGCTCGTTCGCGCCAGGGTGCGGGCGGGAACTTCCGTTTTTCGACCGCTTGAAGGCATTCCATGCAGCCCGCCGCACCGCGCCACGTCTACCTCAATCTCGATGCCATCCGCGGCGTCGCGGCGATCAGCGTCATGCTCTACCACTTCTCGCCGTTCCTGGCCGCCGGCAAGGTGCTGCCGTCGAGCTATTTGGCCGTCGACCTGTTCTTCCTGCTCAGCGGCTTCGTCATCGCGCATGCCTATGACCGCAAGATCGAAAACGGCATGGGCGTCGGCACCTTCGTGGCGATCCGCCTGATACGCCTCTACCCGCTCTACCTCGCCGGCACGCTGCTCGGTTTCTTCTATCTCGTCGTCAAGAACCGGCTGATTCCGGCGGAATACATGCCGATCTCCGAGATCGGCACCATGCTGACGACCGGCATGTTCTTCATCCCGCTGGTCAGCGATGCCTATCACACGATCTTTCCGCTCAACCCCGCGTCGTGGTCGCTGTTCTTCGAGCTGATCGTCAACATAGCCTATGTCGCCGTCTTCTTCCTGCTGACGAAACGCGTGCTGAGCACGCTCATCGCCGTCAGTCTGGTGTTGCTGGTGGTCGTCTCTATCATTGCCGGCACCCTCGACTTCGGCATGACCGGATCGACTATCATCAGCGGCCTGCCACGCGTCTGTTTCTCGTTCTTCCTGGGCGTGCTGCTTTGCCGGTCCATGACACGCTATCAAAGCGGGCTCGGCTTTCTGCGGCGCGGCTGGTGGATAGAGGCCGCGATCGCACTGACGCTCGTTGTCTTTGCCATCGCGCCGGTCGGCGGCGCGCGCGTCGCCTACGATCTCGCCTGCGTCGTCTTTGTTTTCCCGGCGCTGGTGGTGGTCGGCACTATTGCGCCGACGGCGCCGCGCCTGTCAGGCCTCTATGGCTGGCTGGGGCGGATTTCCTACCCAATCTACATCATCCACACGCCGCTGCTGATGATCATCGCCGGGGCGGGCAAGGCCGCAGCGATCGACCCGTTCGCGCATCATCCCTGGTTCGGCATCGTCATGGCGGTTTCCGTCATCGTCATCGCCGACATCGCCACGCGCCTCTATGACGAGCCGTTGCGCCGCTTCCTGCAGCGGCTGATGCTGCGCAAGCGCGCCGTCGCCTGAGATAAGCAAGTCAGACGCGCGCCGGCATGCGGCCGTTGGCGGTGTTCTCGTCCGGCACCGGAACATAGGCCCGCCTTGCCCTGGCGAGCGGCACCGGGCGCAGCTTGAACAGGCCGTAATAGACGATGAACGAGGCCATGAAATAGGGGCCGAGGATCTCGACCTCGAAGAAGGAGCGGATCAGCATCATGCCGACCGCGCCGGCGAGCACCACTGAATCGGCGCTCCAGTCACCGAACACCACCTTCGAAACATGGCCCCAGAAGGAGCGCAGGATGATCAGCGCCAGCATCGTCACGCCGATGAAGCCGAGCTCGACCAGCGTCTCGATATAGGTGTTGTGGAAATGGAAGCCGGTGCGGGTGGAGATGTAGAACTCGGCCCAGAGCCGTTCCGGATCGGCAAAACCCTGGATCCAGTAGGCGGCATAGCCATAACCGAGCACCGGACGCTGCTGCGCGGCGGCCCAGCCCTGTTCCCAGAGATAGGTGCGGCCGGTCAGCGTCGAATCCTTGCCGAAGATGCCGAGCACGACATCGAGCAGGCCAAGGTTCAGCGCAGCCATCACACCGCCGACCAGCGCGGTAGCGCCGACGACGAACAGCACGCGGCGGTAGCGGCGTGACAGAACCTTGCTCATGGCAAGCAAGGCAACGACACCGATCACCGCCGGAAGCGAAGCGACCGACGTCGCCGAGTGGGCGATCGCCAGCATATAGACCGACAGCAGGATGATCGGCGCGGTCCAGACGAAGCTCATCCAGTTGCGCCGGTAGAAGGCCAGAAAAGCGAAGCAGAAGAAGATGCCAAGCGAGGCGAAGAAGCCGATCTGGTTCTTGGAGCCGAAGGCGCCGACGAAATTGGTGGTGCCGTCGATAGTGTCGAGCGCATAGGCGCCAACCTTCAGCGAATACAGCAGCACGATGAAGATGCCGATTAGCGAGCCCAGCACCAGCGTGCGCGTGCTAATGGTGCGCGCCGCGATGTAGGCGCACAGCATGTGGGAGAAATATTGCAGCCCCGCCCGCGCGCTGGTGCCGGCCGCTTGCGACCAGAACAGCGACAGGCAGACATAGGCCGCAAACAGCAGCGGCAGCCAGGCGCTGGAGAGATCGCGGGCGAAACGCCGGTAATCGACGAACAGCAGCGGCAGCCATACCAAATAGTAGGCGAGGATCAGGATCTGGCCGAAATTGGTGGAGTAGGCGAAGGCAAACACCGACACCGCAACGGCGAAGGCGGCATAGGCCTTGTTGTTGTCCGGATCGATCAGAATGGATTTCGGGATCTTCATATCCGTACCGGATTTCTCATGCTACCGCCTTTCGGCTGGGCTTAAGCGCCCATGGTCGGCTTTTCTGCGTCAGGTCCGCCCTTACATGCGAGATCGCCGGAACCTGCCCTTGCCGGACCCGATCAGCGGGCATCCATTGTGCAGTGCACAATATAACCTCTATCGCCTGTCACTCAATGGTAAATTTGCCGCGAGGGGTAAAGTTGCCGCGGGCAGGGCCAAAACGACCATGCAACCGACAAATGGCGTTAATACGGCTCGCTCGTTTGAAAATTCAAGCGGTGACAGCTACCACAGCGCTCCGCCGGTGACCTGAATGTTTTCCATGGTGATGCCCTTGGCCAGATCCGAGCACAGGAACACGGCTAGTGCCGCGATTTCCTGCGGCTGCAGCATGCGCTGCTGGGGATTGCCCTTGGCGATCTCGGCCATCGCTTCCTCGGCGGTTCTGCCCTTGCCCTCACGCTCGACGACCTGCGTCACGTTGCGGCGCATCAGTTCGGTCTCGACCCAGGTGGGGCTGATCATGACGCAGGTGACACCGTGCGCGGCGCCTTCCAGCGCCACGCAGCGGGTAAGGCCGAGCAGCCCGGCCTTCGAGGCGCAGTAGGCCGGGTTGTCCTTCCAGCCGACGGAAGCCGCCGTCGAGCCGATGTTGACGACACGGCCCCAGCCGCGCTCGATCATGCCGGGCAGCACAGCTCGGGTGACGCGGAACGCTCCGCTGAGATTGGTGTCGACGATCTTGTCCCACAGTGCGTCGGAATGGCCGCAGACCGGCTGTTCGGCGGTGGTGCCCGCGGCATTGACCAGTATGTCGGCCGGGCCGATGGCGGCCTGCGCGTCAGCCGCAAACCGGTTGGTCACATCGCTGTCGCGGACATCAAGATGGGCGGCATAAACCCTGGTGCCGTGGGCAGACAGGGCCAACCGCACGCGCTCGATTTCATCTGCGCCGGGATAGTAGGCGGCGTCGGTTCTTTCGGCGCCGGCGGGGACGATGTAGGAGCCGACCGCTACATTGACGCCGGCTTGCGCCAACGCCGTCGCAATCGCGAAGCCCATGCCGGAAAACCCGCCGGTGACGATCGCGCTGCGGCCGGAAAGGTCTGTCATGGGCAGTGAATCTCCGATACGATGTTTGATGCGATAGTCTTAGACCCAGCCCGGTGACGAGCGCTACCTTGCCTGCAGCGCTGGTCACCACGTCGCTAGAGCGGTTTGCCCAGCCACTGGCGATAGAAGCCTTCGAGATCGGGTTCGAAATCATGCACGATCGGATAGCCGGGTGCCGCCGCCTCGACCTCGTGCATGGTGCCGCATTCCGGACAGATGAATTCGCGGATTTCCATCCATTGCGGATCGGGGATATCGCTGTTGGGATAGATCTCGCGCAGCGCTTCCTCGGTGTTTCGCACGTTGATCGCAGCCTTGAGCTTCCAGTTCTTGCGGTAGTCGCCGAAGGAGTGGCCGCATTCGCAACGGGTGATGCGCTCGTCGCCGCTCTGGCAGATGAACAGGTGATCCGAGACCGGCAGCAGGATCGGGTCCTTCCAGGTGACACGGTCCTGATAGACGGCGAGCATCTTGAAGAAGCGGTCGTCGTCCTTGTAGGCGCTCATGATGCGCTTTGTCTGAGGCCAGGGGAGCTTGCCGGCTGAGAGATCGCCGAGGACTTCCTTGCTGTACGAGGTCATGGCTTTGCTCCCGGCATGAAGATCGATCTGGCGTCGACGGTCCAGAAATCGCTGAAATCCCTGGTGAAGCGCGACGACAGCTTGATCGCGCTGGCATACATTTTCTTCACCTCGGGCGCGAAGTCGGCCTTCTCGACACGGCCGCGTTCGGCAGCGATCCAGTCCGAAACCGGGATCGCCTTGGCCAGACGCTCTCTGCGCATGGCGGCACGACGTTCGACGGTGGCGTCGATATCGGCAACCGGATAACCCTCGGCGTCGTCCTTCAGCACGATGCCGAAAATCTGGATCGCCGCCTGGCGGGTGAGAAAACCGTTCTCGACATCCCAGGCGGTCTTGACCGGATCGCGCTCCAGCACGTCGCCGTAACCGCCGCCACCATTGTAGGAATGGCTGAAGATGTCCCCCGACTTGTGCGGCGAGGTGATGTAGGGGCCTTCGACCACGGCATGGTCGCCGCCGATGTTCTTCTCGTAGTCGGAGACATGCGGATCGATACCTGGGGCATGCGCGAGCGGTTCGCCTTTTGCCGCCAGTTCGTGGATGTTGGAGTTGCGCACCGCGCGATGCTTCTGGCAGGTCGGCGCGGGATAACCGCCGCACATGCCGCCATTGTCGAATACCCGCGAGGAGTGTTCCGAGGTGTGCAGTCGCAGGTGCGAGGTCTTGTTGATCAGCCAGGTCGAGACGAAGGAACAGCCGCCGCGATATTTGCCGGCGCCGCCCGAATTGGGCATGATCGAGCGGCCGATATAGACCATCGGCATCGACTGTTCCCAGACCTCAATGTTGCCCATGTCGGATTCCGGATTCCAGCCGACATAGGCGGTGTCGAGGCCATCGGCGATGGCCAGCGCGCCGGAGCCGGCGGCGGCGCATTCGAAATGCGCCATGCCGAACGGCGTACCGTACTGGCTTTCGCCGCCCATCTCAATCATCGGGCTGTTGACCTGGCCAACGAAGGCTTCCTCGACGAAGCCGCGCGCGACGAAGCCGCGCGACAAAAGGCGCTGGAACACGCCATAGGCCGGCAGCAGCAGCGCCCAGGATGTGGCGGTCGCCACCATCTCATTGTCGGGGTTGGTCCAAGTGCCGTGCGGCAGCTTCAGCTCGGTCGCCATCCAGGCGCCGTCATTGACGAGGCCCTCGAAATTCATGTGCTGGGTCAAGGTGACGAACATGCCTCCATCCATGCCGGCCGGCGTGCAGTTCATCGAATGGTAGCCCCAGGGCTGCGTGCCTTCGAAGTCCATGGTGATCTTGCCGTCGGTGGTGATCTCCATCTCGATCGGGATGTTGTAGAGCCAGTCGGGATCGCCAAGCAGCTGGAAGCCGGGCTTGCCCGCCGTGACATGGCCGTAGAAGGTGTGGCCGCGATAGATGCCGGGCACGGTGAGCTGGCGGGTGCGGGCGAGCTGGGCGCGACGGCCCTCCTCGATGAACTCCTTCGACACCTTCATCCAGTAGTCGAGGCCGATCTCGGAGATCAGCTGCTTGACGCTTTCGCGCATGTCGATGCAGGAGGCGACCTTGGCCTTCTCGTCGAGCACCCAGTAGATCGGCATGCGCAGATTGCGCTCGCAGCGGATGACGTAGTCGCGGCGGATCTCGTCATTCTCGCCGATCTTCTCGGCGCAGACGAACAGGCCTTCGGTGAAGCGCTCCTGCGCCAGGCAGACGTCGCCGCCGGGCGTGATGCCGCCGGCTTCGAGCTCGTGGCAGACCGCACCGGCCCAGCCGACCAGCGTGCCTTCATGGAAGATCGGCACCACGTCCATGACGTCGGGCACCTGCACGGTGCCGATGAAGGCATCGTTGTTGGCAAAGATGTCGCCTTCGCGGATCTTCGGGTTTTCCTCGTAATTGTTCTTGATCATCCATTTGATGAAGCGGCTCATCGTGTGGACGTGGACCATGATGCCGTTGGACAGCGCGATCGCATCGCCCTCGGGCGTATAGATCGCCACCACCATTTCGCCGACTTCGCGCACGCCGGGCGAGGCCGAGATGCGGCGGGCCATTTCGCGGGCCGAGACGCAATAGGCGCGCAGCTTGGTGTGCAGCGTCTCGAATTTCAGCGGGTCCTGGTTGCGTAGCGTGAGCTCGGTGATGCCGTCATAGCAGCCGGTCTCTTCCATCAGCCGTTCTGAATCGAGCAGCCGTTCGCGAAGGCGCAGGGCCGAGGCAGGTCTGTCCAACATGGCGGTGCCCTTTCAAGAATGGGTGTAATGCAGCAGCGTCCACTCATCGACGTGGACACGGTCCTGCGGATGAACAACGAGCGTGGTGGCGGGATGTTCGATGATGGCCGGACCGATCACCTCATGGCCGGGCTGCAGTAGGTCCATCTCGTAGAGATTGGCCTTGTGCCAGCGTCCCCCGATATAGGCCTCGCGCACGCCCTTGTGCGCTGCTGCCGGGGCCGACTTGCCGAGCGGGCGCTTCAAGAGCACCGGCTTGACCTTGTCGGCGGTGGCGATCAATCCGAGCTCGGTGATGGTGAAGCCGGCTTCGCCATAGCGCGAAACGCGATGGTTGACCTTGGCGTAGACCGCCTCGAACTCGTCAATGACCCTACGCATGTCGTCAGCCGAATTGACCTCGGCGAGCGGTGCCATGACCTCGACGTCCTCGAGCTGGCCGGTGTAGCGCATCATCAGGAACGGCACGGTCTTGATCTTGTCTCTGATATGGCCGTCGCTGATCATCTCGTCGACCGCCGCCTTGGTGAGATCATTCCAGACGTCGGTGACCTTCTTGCCGAAAGCGAGCAGCTCGTCATCGCTTGCGCGGGCGCCAATGTCGTGCTGCGTCGACACCGAATGCCGACGCATGAAATCGGCGGTGGTGCAGCCGAAGGCCGAGAAGGCGGCGGCAAACTGGAAGGTGATGATGTCCTTGAAGCCGATGCCCATGGAGCAGCCGGCCAGATGCAGCGGACCCGAGCCGCCATAGGACAGCAGCGTGAATTCCGAGGGATGGATGCCCTGGCCGGAAATGACCCGGCGCAGCGCGTTGTTGGCATCGGCTTCCAGCATGTCGATCATGCCTTCGGCAGCCTCCTCGACCCCGACGCCAAGGATGCTGGAGCATTTTTCCTCAAACGCTTTGCGCGCCTTCTCGACCTGCAAGACGACCTTGCCGCCGAGGAAATAATAGGGGTTGAGGCGGCCTAGTATGGCGTCGCAATCGGCGATGGTGGGTTCAGTGCCGCCCTTGGCGAAGCAGATGGGGCCGGGGTCGGAACCGGCGCTTTCCGGCCCGAGCGAGACTTTCTTGGTCAGCGGGTCGACCTTGAGGATCATGCCGGCGCCGGCGCCGATCGTGTCGAGATGCAGCGTCGGCACGTTGAGCTTGAAACGGTCCATCAGCGGCTCGTTCTCGATCCGCGTCTGGCCGCGCGAAATCACGCCCATGTCGAAGGAGGTGCCGCCCATGTCCGAGCAGATCAGGGAGTCGTTGCCGATGAGCTTGCCGACATAGGCCGCGCCGAGAATACCGCCGATCGGGCCGGAAATCATGGTTTCGTGCAGGCGCGGATGGTTGATCGAGGTCAGGCCGCCAAAGGACAGCAGCGTCTGCACGCCGTATTTGAAGCCGTATTTTTTCGAAACGTCCTCGATACCCCTAAGCTGCTTGCGGCCGCGCGACGTCGCGTAGGCTTCGATCAGCACCGAGTTCAGCCGCGACTGTTCGCGGATGACCGGGCGGACCTCGTGGCTGGTGTAGATGAGGATGTCGGCGCCGGCTTTCAGCACCTCCTCGCGGCATATCTCGGCGATGCGCTTTTCGTGCACCGGATTGACGTGCGAGAAGATGGTCATGATGCAGATCGCCTCGACCTTGTCGGCAATCAGCTTCCTGGCCGCAATCGCGACTTCATGCTCGTAGAGCGGCAGCACGATGTCGCCGAACTGGTCGATGCGCTCGGTGACGCCATGGGTGCGACGGCGCGGCACCAGCGGATCGGGATGATGGTGGGTCACCGCATGCAGCCGGTCGGCATAGGAATAGTCGGCCCAGGCCTGCAGGCCCCGACCCATCAGGATCATGTCTTCCAGACCCTTGGTGGTGATCAGGCCAAGCCGGCGCCCGGTGCGCGACAACAGTGTGTTGAGCATGCCGGTGCCGGAATAGAGCACGACGTTGACGCCGGAGAACAGCTGCTCCAGCGAGATGCCCCAGGCGTCGGCCGCGTCTTCGGCCGATGCGAGGAAGCCTTCGGCCTCGTTCTTCGGCGTGGTTGCCGACTTGCCGATCTTGAAGTGGCCGTCCTGGTCGACAAGGATCGTGTCGGTCATGGTGCCGCCGGCGTCGATGCCGATGACGATTGGATTGCCGACGATGGGGCTGGTGAGGTTGGGTTGGGTCACGGTCGCCTCAGGATTGCTGTAGGATGGCTCAAGCTAGATTCCTTGGGCGGCCTTGCGCCATATGCCAAAAGACACAATGTCCGCCGGACCGGGATCGCCGAGAAAAGGGCATGCGCATGGGCAATATCTGGGGGCCGCTCGCCAGGGCGATTGCCGCCACCGGTACGGACAGGCATGTCGACTGCCTGATCGACCTGATCGGCGCCGACATCGAGCACGATCTCGTCACCGTGACCCGATATTCGGCGACGCAGACGCCGGAATTCATCAAGCACCGGCGCTTCTCCGACGAGATGGTCCGGCGCTATCTCGACAATTACTACGTCTTCGACCCGTTCTATGCCTCGTGGCGGCGTGAACGCCGGCTGGGCATCCTGCCGCTGAAGCGGCTTGCCGACGACGAGGCCAAGCGCGGCCAGTACATAGCGGGCTTCCTGGCGCAGTCGGAAATCTGCGACGAGGTCGGCATCATGCTGGCCGATGGCGGCGACTGGTGCCTCGGCATCTTCCTCGACCGCTCGACCTCCACCTTCAAGGAGAGCGAGATCGCCCTGCTGGACGAGCGGCTGCCGGTGTTCGAGGCGCTGCATGCACTCGACATTGAGGCGCGGGGGACGGAATTCTCCCGCACATCGGCGCCGACCGGCCCCGGCGCCTCGCCCCGGCAGGAGCCGACCATCCCGGCGAGCCTGTGGCCGGAGCTGTCGCTGCGCGAGCGGGAATTGGTGCAGCTGATCCTCGCGGGTCACCCCACCGCCAACATCGCCGAGCGGCTCGGCATCACCGTCGGCACGGTGAAGAACCACCGCCGCCGCATCTACGAGAAGCTCGACATCACCACCGAACGGGAGCTGTTTTTACAGTTCTTCCAGCATCAGGCAGACGGTTAGTCCGCCATCGATATGGCCGTCAGTCGTGCAATTGCCTGGAAATCGGCGGGCCGACAGTAAAGCCGGAGAATGTTACCTCAAACCCTTCGCGCTGCGGCGAGCAGCACATCATGCCGACATCGACGGATTTGGAGATCGGGAAATAAGCCAGCCGCACCGGCTTCCACTTGCCATCGGTGGTATCAAGATATTGGATGCGGATCGCCTCGGCATGGCGGGTCAGCCGGATGCGCACGCCGTCGGGGCCGGTGGGAATGCTGAGCAGCGACCAGTCCGAGGTGTCGTTGGTAACCACCACCGAAAAGTAAGCCAGCCCGTCGGTGTATTCGATGCCGGCCTTGATCCAGTGCGTTTCACTCAGCCGCAGCATCAGCCCGGCCTGGTCGTAGAGCACCTTGTAGTCGCCCTTGACGGTGACTTCGGCGCTGAAGTCACCCTCGACCGGCCGATACAGGAAATGGCCATTGTCACGCCAGAAACCGTAAAAGGTTTCGCGCCAGAAGTCGGTTTCCTTGCCGGTGCGCACATGCACCGTAGTGTCACCGACAACATGATGCGGCGGCGGGTTGAGCCAGGTCAGTTCCTCTTTCGCCGAAGTCACCTATACACCCGCCGATCAGCCGGCAAAGGTATAGGCTGTCTTCACCGTTGTGTAGAACTCCGCGGCGTAGCGGCCCTGCTCGCGTGGGCCGTAGCTCGAGCCCTTGCGGCCGCCGAATGGAACGTGAAAATCGACGCCCGCCGTCGGCAGATTGACCATCACCATGCCGGCCTCGGAATTGCGCCGGAAATGCGTGGCATGCTTGAGGCTAGAGGTGCAGATGCCGGAGGTCAGGCCGAAGGGCGTGTCGTTGGCAACCGCCAGCGCCTCGTCATAATCCTTGACACGGATGACATTGGCGACCGGCCCGAAGATTTCTTCGCGCGAAATGCGCATGGCGTTGGTGCTCTCGGTGAACAGCGCCGGCCTGAGGTAGAAGCCGGGCGTTTCGCGATCGAGCCGCTCGCCGCCGAAAGCGAGGTTGGCGCCTTCCTGGCTGCCGATGGCGATGTAGTCCTCGTCCTGCTTGAGCTGGCTCGCATCGACGACCGGTCCTATCTGGGTCTTGGTGTCGAGCGCATCGCCGATGACGAGCTTTTCCAGGCGCTCCTTGAGCGCGGCGACGAAGCGGTCGTGAATGCCTTCGGTCACCACCAGGCGCGACGAGGCCGTGCAACGCTGGCCGGTCGAGAAATAGGCGCCGTTGATGGCGCATTCGACCGCCGTGGCGAGGTCGGCGTCATCAAGCACGACCATCGGGTTCTTGCCGCCCATTTCGAGCTGGAACTTGCGCATATGCTCGACGCTTGCGGCGGCGACGCGTTTGCCGGTGCCGACCGAGCCGGTGAAGGTGATGGCGTTGAGGTCGGGGCTGTCAAGCATGGCCTGGCCGACCACCGAGCCCTTGCCCATGACCAAATTGAGCACGCCTTTCGGCAGGCCAGCGCGGTGCAGGATGTCGACAATGGTCCAGGCGCTCTCCGGCACCAATTCGGCCGGCTTGAAGACGATGGTGTTGCCGTGGGCCAACGCCGGCGCGATCTTCCAGGTGGGGATGGCGATCGGGAAATTCCACGGGGTGATGATGCCTACCACGCCGACGGCTTCGCGGGTGATCTCGACGCCGACGCCCGGGCGCACGCTGGGCACCAATTCACCCGACAGGCGCAGCGTCTCGCCGGCGAAGAAGTCGAAGATCTGGGCGGCGCGGATGGTCTCGCCAATGCCCTCGGCCAGCGTCTTGCCCTCTTCGCGCGACAGGGCGCGGCCGATCTCTTCCTTGCGCGCCATGATCTCGTCCGACGCCTTTTTCAGCACGGCATGGCGAACCAGCGGCGCCGAACGCGACCAGGCCGGGAAAGCAGCCTTGGCCGCCGCGATGGCCTGCTTGGCCTGTTCGGCACCGGCCGAGGCATATTCGCCAACGACATCCCCCGTGTTCGAGGGATTGATGTTGCGCGAGCCGGCTTCGCCCACCCACTCGCCGTCGATCAGATTTTTACGAAACAGGGTCATGTCGCAGTCTTCCTTGTAATGGTTCGCTGGCGGTGCCGTATGCCTGAATCATTTATCAGACAAATGACGACACTGTGAGGCCTGAAGTCTAGCTGCGGACTGGATAGCCGATGGCGCGCTGCTGTGAAAGCCGCGACCTCAAAACGGACGATATGAAGCAGGCCGCTGTCAGCTCGGAAAAGTCCAGAACAGGCAAGCCAGCGTTGCCGCGGCGAAGATGACGAAGAACAGGCTTCTGAGCAGGATGTTACGGCGCAGCTCGTTCACGGTGAAATGACAGCCGACGATTGCCGCGGCAAACAGAAAGCGCCAGTTGAGCAGCGCCCATAACACACTGCTCTGGCCGAAGGCCCAGCGGGCGACGAGGCAGCCGACAATGGTCGCGAACAAGGCGATTACCGCCCAGAACAGCGCGTCCGCCGCATGGGTGAGCACGATGCCGGCGGCGCGGATCGGCAGGATCATCATCAGCATGGCGCTGAAGAAATAGACGGCGGCGAGCGGCAGGAACGAGCCAGCATCGGCGATGCCGTCCAGCCGCCGGACCCCGATCGCGCCATAGGGATAGCCGTGCCGGGCAACCGCCAGGCTGAGCGCCATGAGCAATGCGGTGAACACCGCGACCAGTGCGAATGTGGAGAGAGCCTTGCTCATGCCGTTCCTTGTTCTGATGCCCTATCCGGGCCGAATCACAAGGAGCGATTTTAGCGCACGGTCCTGAATTGCGCGTCAGCTTTGGTGAGCGCCGATCTTCACCGGTCGCTGTTTTCGAAGGCGCCCATGCCTTGCGCGATCAGATTGGTGGCCATGACCAGCGAGACGATGGCCGCCGAGTTGAAGATCACCACCCACCATTTGCCGCCGGTCAGGAAGCCGTAGCCGTCGGCGACCGCCAGTCCCCAATCGGCTGAGGGAGGCTGGATGCCGAGGCCGAGGAAGCTCAGCGTGGCGATCGAAAAGAAGGCGTAGCCAAGCCTTGTGACCAGCTCGATGAGGATGGTTTCCCTGACATTAGGCAGGATCTCGAGGAACATGATGGAAAGAGCGCTCTCGCCGCCGAGACGGGCGGCGCTGACATAGTCGCGGTCGCGCTGTTCGCGCACGGCGGCGCGCACCGTTCGCGCCACCAGCGGCGCATAGGCGATGCCGATCACCAGGATGACGGTGAGGTTGGACGGCCCGAGCGCGACCAGCGTCATGGTGACGAGCACGATGAAGGGAAAAGCCATCAGCGTGTCGAGCAGCCTGGCGCCGATGGCGTCGATCAGCCCGTCGAAATAGCCGAGCACGAGGCCAAGCACACTGCCGGCGGCTACGCCGAGCAGGGTTGCTGCCGGCGCGACCAGCAGGATGTCACGCGAGCCGACGACGATGCGCGACAGCACGTCACGACCGAGCTGGTCGGTGCCGAACCAGTGCGCCGCGTCGGGCGGCGCCAGCATGACGAGGAAATCCTCGGCATAGGGATCGTAGGGCACAAACAGGCTGCCGAACACGGCACAGCCGACCCAGAACAGCAGGATCAGCGAGCCGATGATGACCGAGGGCGGCAGCTGCGAAACAGTCTCGCGGATGCGACTTGCTGCCCGCCAGCGCAGCGTACGGCGCTCCGGCAATTCCATCAGTTCCATCATGGCGAGACACGGCGGCGCTGCCGCGGATCGAGCAAGGCATTCACGAGATCGCCTGCCGCGGCCGACAGCACGAAGATGGTCGCCATGACCAGCACGCCGGCTTCGAGCATCGGGAAGTCACGCGACTTGGCGGCGTTGAGCACCAGATTGCCGAGACCCTGTATGCCGAACAGGGCTTCGATGACCACCAGACCACCCAGCATGTAACCGGTCTGGGTCGCGAGCACGGCGATGGTCGGCGTCAGCGCATTGCGCAGCACGTGCCGGATGAGTATCTCGCGACGCTCGAGGCCCTTCAGGACGGCGGTGCGCGTATAGTCGGCGGCCAGCGCCTCGATCACGCCGGCCCGCGTCATGCGGGCGATGTAGCCGGCAAGGTTCAGCACCAGCGGCAGCGCCGGCAGGATCAGATAATAGCCACTGACCCACAGCCCGGCGCCATCGGGAGCAGCGCCGGTGATCGGGAACCAGTTCAGCCACAGGCCGAAGACGATGAGCAACAGCAGGCCGGAGACGAAGTCCGGGACGATGCCGAAGGACACGCCGGCGAGTACGATCAGGCGGTCGATAAAGCGGCCCTGGTTGAGACCGGCGACGATGCCGGCGCCGATGCCCAGCGGCAACAGAAAGACGAGGATAATTCCGGCAAGGGCCGCCGAGCGCTTGAGGCTTTCCAGAACGAAGGGCGCCACCGGCAAACGCAGCGACAGGGAGGTGCCGAAGTCGCCTGACAGCACGCTGCTGAACCAGTGCCAGTATTGCACGAGCACCGGCTGGTCGGCGCCGAGCTGCCTGTTCAGCGCCGCGACGGCCTCGGCATCGGCGAACGGCCCGAGCATGAGGCGGCCGACATCGCCGGGCAGGACCTGCCCGGCGAAGAACACCAGCATGCTGACCAGCCACAGCGTGAGCAGAAGCGAGGCTGCCCGCACCGACACAGTGCGGCCGGTCAGCATCGGATTGTGGTGCCCGGAGTGGCTGGACGTCTCGCAATCATGCCTGGGCGAACGTCACGCGGTCGAGCAGCAGATGCGAGATTGCCGTGAAGCGGACGCCCTCGACCTTCGATGAGACGATCCGGCTGTATTGCGAGAAGTAGCTGATGATCAGCGGCGTCTCGTCGAGCAGCAAGGTCTGGATCTTGCCCGCCGCAAGGCGTTGCGCCTGAAGGTCGCGGGCCTTGCCGTATTCGAGCAGCAACCCGTCATAGGCCGGGTTGTTGAAATGCGCCGCGTTCCAGGCGCCCGAGCTCTTCAGCGTGGCATTGAGGAAGATGTCGGGCGTGCCGCGATGGCCGAAATCGGTGATGCCGAGATTGGATCGAGCCATGGCGACGAGCCGAACTTCGCCGAGCCATAATAGGCGTCCTGCGGCAGCACGTTGAGTTTGATGTCGATGCCGGCCTTCTTGGCAAAATTCTGGATCAGCACGGCATAATCGGGAATGTCATAGGCGCGCTCGGTGGTCAGCGTCACCGGGAAGCCGTTCGGCACGCCGGCTTCGCCAAGCAGGCGCTTGGCCTCGGCGATGTCCTGCTTGCGCTGCGGCACCGACGGATCGGCCGAGGGGAAGATCGGCGCGAACGGGGTGTCGTTGCCGACAATGGCGCGGCCCTTGAGCAAGCCCTTGACCACCGCCTCGCGGTCGATGGTGAGCGCCAAGGCGCGGCGAATGCGCTTGTCGGTGAACGGCGCCTGGTCGGTCCGCAGATGCACCTCGTCATGCGAACTTGCCTGCACGCTGAGCAGCTTGAAGTTGGGATTGCCCTCGATCGCCAATTCCAGCCGGGTCGTGCTCGGGACGACGTCGAGCTGGCCGGCCTGCAGCGCCAGCACCTGCGCCTGCTCGTCGTCGAAGAACTTGATCTCGACGCGGTCGGGCAGCGCCTTGTCGCCCCAATAGTCTGGGTTGCGCACGAAGCTGGCGCCCTGCTTGGGGCGGAAGGATTCGAGCTTGAACGGGCCGGTGCCGTTGAAATTCTTCTCGAAATCGCCGGCATAGTCGGCCGGCAGTATTACGGCGTTGTAGACGTCGGAGGAGACATAGAAGGGGAAGTTGCTGTTGGGCCCGTCGAGATCGAAGGCGACTGTCTGGTCGTCGACGACCTTGGCGCCGCCCTTGGACAGGATGCCCTTATAGGCAGACAAAGCGGACGAACCGCTGGCCGGATCGACCAGCCGCTCGAAGCTCGCCACCACATCCTTGGCGGTGACGGTGCGGCCGTCGTGGAATTTCACGCCCGGCCGCAATTTCAAGGTCCAGCGGCTGGCGGTCTCGTCGGCCTCCCACGACAGAGCGAGCTTGGGCTGCAGACCGTCCTTGGGATCGTCGAGGATGAGATATTCGCCGACCTGGCTGATGACGCCGATGCTGGCCGGATCGGTGATGGAGACGGGATCGATCGCCTTGGTCGGCTGTCCGAGCCCAACGCGGACCGTGCCGCCGGCGCCGGCAGCGCGCGCCGTGCCGAAACCAGCAGGTCCCTGCGAGGCGGCAAAGCCGGTGAGGCCGATCAAGGCTGCGTATTTCAGCAGATCGCGGCGCTTGAGGAAGCCGGCCTGGTGCTCATCGACGGCGACGTTCCAGATGTCGCCGGACAGATTGCGAAGCGTATCGATGTGGTTGCGTTTGGTCATTCTGAAACCCCTGTCTGAAATGACTGTTGAATGGCTTAAGCGACTGGTTCGCCGTCGAGATGGATGCGGTCGACGGCTTGCGGGTAAAAGGCGATGAGGCCCCTGATCTTGGGCATTTCGGCAATGGGATCGCGGTAGCTCCAGGCGACATCGGGGCTCACCGAGCCGTCGGCGCGCCGGCCCGACCAGTAGGAGGCGATGCCCTTGTAGGGACAGCGCGTCGTGCTGTCCGAGTCGACCAGACGGTCGAGCCTGACATCGTCCGGATGCAAATAGAAACGCGTCGGCAGATGCGTTTCGAACAGCAGCACCGGGCGATGGCTGTCGGCGATCACTTCGCCGTCGAACCAGATCTGGACATGGCTTGAACTCTGCAGAGCGTCGATGCGGGCGTATGGGTCGCGGGCGTGGACGAAGACTTCTTCCTCCTCCTCGAACCATTGGTCGACCGCTTTCCAGGTGAAGGCGATGCGGCCGGCCAGTGGCGACAGGCTTTCATCCTGCGGCGCGACAAACGACCAGGCCGCATTGGGAGAAGCTTTCGATCCCGTCTCCAGGTCCCAATAGGTGGTTTCGCCGCCGACTGGATGCGGCTGGCGACGCTCGGACGGCTTCAAGAGCGAGCGGTCCACCGAGGAGGCCGGGAAGAAATAGATCGGCAGAAAATGGTTGGAGCGCAGCACCAGGACGTTGCGGCTGTCGGCGATGGTGCGGCCGGCGAATTTGACCCGAATGCGCTTGGGGCTGTGCAGAACATTGATGAGCTGCGGAGCCGTGGCTTCGCGGGGCTGAAGTTTTGGCGCTCCGGTCATATCAGTTGCCCCAAGTCAGGATACGGCGCGCACATTGTCGCGCTGTTCGGCGAAGCGGTTGGCCGGCCGAGCCAGGCCGAAACGATCACGCAGCGTCCCCGGCGCATATTCGGTGGGGAATACGCCGCGGCGCTGCAGTTCCGGCACGACCTGCTCGGCAAAATTCACCCAATCCTCCGGGAGCAGCGGGAACATCAGGTTGAAGCCGTCGGCGGCACCTGCCTCGAACCAGTCCTGCAGCTGATCTGCGATCTGGTTCGGTGTGCCGACGACGGTCGGCACCGAACCGCTGTTGGCGAGCTTGCGAGCGATCTCGCGCAGAGTGAGGTTCTGCTTCGACCATTCCTTGACGCGATTGAGCGAGGTGCGGCCGCCATTGAAGGTGCTCTCGTCCGGCAGCGGCGGCAGCGGGCCGTCCGGCGGATATACGGAGAGATCGACGCCGCTCCAGCTCGAGAGAAGGTCGATGCCGACCCTATCGGGAAGCAAGCTCTGCAGATACTCCTGCCGCTCGCGTCCCTCCGCTTCGGAAGCTGCGACGATCGGCAGGATGCCCGGCAGGATCTTGAAGCTCTCGGGCTTGCGACCGTAACGGGCGAGGCGCTCGTTGATGTCCTGCCTATATTTGATGCCGTCTTCCTTGGTGCTGTAGATGGCAAAGTGCGCATCGGCGTGCGCGGTAGCGAAATTCTTGCCGTCTTCGGACGAGCCGGCCTGGACGATCAGCGGATGGCCCTGCGGCGGGCGCGAGACATTGAGCGGTCCGCGCACCTTGAAGTGCGGGCCCTTGTGGTTGATCGCATGGACCTTGTCGGGATCGGCGAAATAGCCCGATGCCTTGTCGATAAGCAGGGCTTCGTCTTCCCAGCTGTCCCACAGCGCCTTGACGATATCGAGGAATTCGGTGGCGCGCTCATAGCGAAAGGCGTGCTCGATATTGCCGTCGCGGCCGAAATTGCGGGCCTCCTCGTCCATGGCCGACGTCACCACATTCCAAGACGCCCTGCCCTTGCTGATATGGTCGAGCGAGGCAAACATGCGGGCGACATTGTAGGGCTCGCTGTAGGAGCTCGAGGCGGTCGTGATGAGGCCGATATGCCTGGTCACGCCGGCAAGCGCCGACAACAGCGTCAGCGGTTCCAGGCGGGCATTGGCGTAATGGGCTACGCCGCTCTGTACGGAATCCCAGATCGCGACATGGTCGGCGACGAAGATCGTATCGATCCTGGCGCGCTCGGCAGACTGGACGAGATCGCGGTAGAAGTCGAAGTCGAGCACTTCGCGGCCCGGCGCGCGCGGATGGCGCCACGACATGCGATGATCGCCCTGCGGGTTGAAGAAAAACGCGCTGAGGATCATGTGGTCGCGTGCCATGTCGGCCTCCTTGCAGAACTGCTCCAAGGGACCGTCGCGACGCCTCGACCGGCTGCGACAATCTCTCCTGAGCGATGAAAGGTAGATTGCGCTCCAGCTTAATTCGAGTAATTTTATAGAGATTGTGCGTTGCGAAAGCGGAAGCGATTGCCCTTGAAGGCCGCGCCGAAAGAAAGTGGTTTCAGCAAGACATGTCGTCATCGGTTCTGAAGGTCGAGCAGCTCACCGTCGCCTATGATGGACGCCGGGGATCGCATCCGGCCGTCGACGGCGTGTCGCTCGCCATCGGCGAAGGCGAAGCGCTCGGCCTTGTCGGCGAGTCCGGATCGGGCAAGAGCTCGGTGGCTCTCGCTATTCTGCGCTATCTGCCGCGCAACGCCCGGATCGCCGCGTCGCGCTCGAATTCCAGGGTCGCGAGATCCGCAGTCTCTCCGGCGAGCAGCTTCGCCGGCTAAGGGGCGATCGCATCGCGGCTGTCTACCAGCATCCAGGTGCGGCGCTCAATCCGGCCATGACGATCGGCCGGCAGATCACCGAAACGATCATGCGGCATCGCCAGGTTCGGCAGGACGAAGCACGCACCCGCGCCGCCGAACTGCTGATCCGTGTCAGGGTGAGCAATCCGGAACGGGTGCTCGATCTCTATCCGCACGAATTGTCGGGCGGCATGCAGCAGCGCGCCAACATCGCGATTGCCATTGCGCTCGACCCGTCGCTGCTGGTGCTGGACGAGCCGACGACGGCGCTTGACGCCAGCGTCCAGTCCGAGATCGTCGCCATCCTGCAGGACTTGCGCCGCGATCACCAAACCAGCGTTCTGCTGATCAGCCATGACATCAACATGGTCCGCCGGGCCTGCGATCGGGTGGCCGTGATGCAGTCGGGGACGGTGGTCGAAAGCGGCATCGCCAACGATGTCTTCGAGAACCCTGTTCACGCCTACACCAAGGCGCTGATCGCCTCGATCCCGGCGCTCAACTTCACCAAGCGCGACGGCAGGCTGGCCGAGATGCACACAACCGGCCCGTCGAAGCCTGTCCGCAGCGATCAACCGGAAGCCGCACGTCCGATCGCCGTCGCCTGCAAAGGCATCAGCCACGCCTTCGGCTCCCAGGCCGTCCTGCACGATATCGACCTGGAGATAGCCCAGGGCGAGACGTTCGGGCTGATCGGCGAATCCGGCTCCGGCAAGTCGACATTGGCAAGGATCGTGACTGGCCTCCAGACGCCGGACGCTGGGTCGGTCGAGCTGTTCGGCAGCACTGTCGCGCCGCGCGTCGAGAAAAGAAGCCTGAGCGAACGGCGCGACGTGCAGATGGTGTTCCAGTCACCCGACCGCACGCTCAATCCGCGCCAGCGGATCGGCAGGATCCTCGGCCGTCCGCTGCGGCGGCTCGCCGGCTTTGGCCGCAGCGAGGTGAAGCAGCGTGTCGCCGATCTCCTGGCCTCGGTTCGTCTTGCCGCTACGACCGTCGACCAGAAGCCGAGATCGCTGTCTGGTGGCCAGCGCCAACGTGCGGCGATTGCGCGCGCCTTTGCCGGCGCGCCGAAGCTCGTGGTGCTGGACGAGCCAACCTCTGCGCTCGACGTTTCCGTGCAGGCGACCGTGCTCAATTTGCTCAACGACCTGCAGCGCGACAAGGACACCACCTATCTGTTCATCAGCCACGACCTCAGGGTGGTGCGCTATATGGCCGACCGGATCGGCGTGCTTTATCGCGGCCGGCTGGTCGAGACCGGCTCATCCGAGCAGATTTTCCGTGGCCCCAACCACCCCTACACGAAGCTGCTTCTGGCCGCGTCCTCGGATGAGACGGCGCCGAAGGCTCCGGCTCAGCTCGACGTCGCGGCACACGATGCCGAGACCTCCGGATGCCCCTTTGCCGCCCGCTGTCCTGTCGCGCTGCCCGATTGCCGAAAGGCGCAACCACCCGTCAGGCAGGCCGGCGACGGTCATCTGATCGCCTGCTGGAGAGACGGCGACGATCTCTGATCGCAAAGCGGGCCAGGCTGACCGACAAGCCTGCATTCGAAGAGATGTCCCCATATTGTGAAGGATTTCGGTGCCGTCCGCGCGCTGGACAATGTCTCGCTCGACATCATGAGGGCGAGGCTTTTGGCCTGGTGGGTGACAATGGCGCTAGAACCGGCATCGCATCCTCCCATGTCAATTTGTAAGTTTTTGATACAAATTATCGTTTGAAACTTGGGTCAACAGATTCAGAACGCCGAACATTTTGTTACAGTGCGCCCCGTTTGACCCTTTCAAATCGCATAAAAAATCTATTAGTATGGCAATCAAACAAATCGCGGAGGAAGACGTGCTGGTGTCGACCGATCTTCGGCCGAATGAAACGCGGGCCCTTGCGGCGCTGTTTCGTGCCGGCGCGTTGAGCCGGGCGGCGCTCGCACGCGATCTCGGCCTGACCCGGTCGACCACCGGCGCCCTGGTGCTGGGACTGATCGAAGCCGGTCTGGCGCGCGAGCGCTCGGATGAAGGGGATGACGAGCAGGACGGCGAGGGCCGGGTCGGCCGCCCCGGAATCCTTGTCGAGATCGAAGGCAATGGCGGCTTCTTCCTTGGCGCCTATATCGGCGTCAACTGGATCGCTGCCGTGGCTGTCGACCTTGCTGGCACGCAGCGTGCCGCAGCATCGAAGGCCTTTGCCGGCCCGGGTAGTACGCCTGCCGCTGCAGTCGCCATCATCGAGGAACTCGTTGGCGATGTCCGATCGCAATTGCCTGAGAGCACGCGCCCCTACGGGCTCAATGTCGCCGTGCCCGGCTTCCCCGCCGCTGATGGCGTCTCATACCATGCCACCATCCTTGGCTGGCACGGGGTCAATCTGGCTGAGCTTTTGGGCAACGCCTTTGGCGACGATTTTCCGATCCTGCTGGAAAACGATGCCAATGCCGTCGCTGTGGCCGAGACATACTGGGCGCAGCCGGGAAAGGACGATGAGGATGCGCTGATCATCCTGATCGAGAACGGCGTCGGCGGCGGCATCATCAATGCCGGCAGGCTGCATCGCGGCCGGCTCGGCGGCGCCGGCGAGATCGGTCATTTGCGCATTGGCGACGAAGGTTTTGTCTTCGACGCCAAGCGCCCGGGCCGGCTGGAATCATATGTCGGCAAGGATGCTTTGCTGGCGCGCTATTTGCACATAAGCGGGCGGCGCGCCGGCGTGGATGAGTTTGTCGCAGCGCTGGCCGGCGGCGATCCGGCAGCCGTCGCCACCGCGCGCGACTGGGCGCTGTGGTTCGGTCGCGGCCTGGCGACGCTTGCCTGCACCTTGCAGCCGGAGCGCATCATTCTCTCCGGCTCGGTCAATGCCATCTATCCCTTTGTCGCCGAACAGGTGGAAGCTTTCCTCTCGGGCTTCCTGGCTGAAGGTTATCCCGTTCCCACGGTCGAACTGTCGCGCGTCGGCGCCGACGGTCCGGCATTGGGCGCTGCCTGTCTGCTGCATCAGGCAGCTTTGTCGGGCGATCCGCAATTTCAACTTCGCGGCCTCGCCGCGCGCTAATCAGGAGAGATTCCATGCCTCGCAAAGACGAAAAGCGGCTGCGTGTCGGCGTGCTCGGCTGCGGCCCGATTGCGCAGGCCGCGCATTTCGAATCCTGCACCAAGGCGCGCAACGCCGACCTCTATGCCATCTGCGATGTCGCCGACGATCTGCGCGACAGGATGGCCGCGACCTACGCGCCCGAAAAATCCTATGCCGACTACGGCCAGATGCTGGCCGATCCCGACCTCGATGCCGTCATCATCGCGACCTCGGACACGTTCCACGTCAAGGCCGCCGAACTGGCGCTGGATGCCGACAAGCATGTGCTGTGCGAGAAGCCGCTGGGCGTTTCGGTCGAGGAAGTCGAAGGCTTGCGGGCCGCACTCGACAAGAGCGGCAAGGTGCTTCAGGTCGGCCATATGAAGCGCTTCGATCCAGGCATCCAGGCGGCAAAGGCCTTCGTAGATAACGAGATGGGCGAGCGTCTGGCATTCAAGGGCTGGTATTGCGACAGCACCCACCGCTACCCGATGACCGATGCGGTGCAGCCGCTCATCATCACCAGCGCCAAGGCACGCAAGCCCTCCGTCAATCCCAAGGCGGATCTGCGCCAGTATTATATGCTGGCGCATGGCAGCCATCTCATCGATACGGCGCGCCATCTGCATGGTCCGATTGAGGCGGTCGAGGCCCGGCTCACCGAGCGCTACGGCGCCTATTGCTGGTTCGTCACCACCATCTTCGCCGACGGCACGATCGGCCATCTCGACCTGACGGTCGCCGTGCGCATGGACTGGCACGAAGGGTTCCAGATCTACGGCCAGAATGGCAGCGTTCTCGCGAAGACCTACAACCCCTGGTACTACAAGAGCAGCGAGGTCGACATTTTCCGCGAGGCCGATGGCAGTTGGCATCGGACGCTTGGCGCGGATGGCCACTTCTATCGCCGGCAGCTCGAAGGCTTTGCCGATGTCGTGCTGAATGGCGCGCCGATGATCGGCGCCGGCATCGAGGACGGCATCGCCTCGGTCAGGGGCATGGCGGCCATAGCCCGCTCGGCCGCTGCCGGCGGCCGCGCCGTCCGTCTGGCCGATGTCGACGGGGTCGTGTGATGCAGCTTGGGATTTTCGCCAAGACCTTCGCCACCACCGGCGCCTTGCCGGTGCTGCGCGCGGTCGCGGACGGCGGCTACACGGCGGCGCAGTTCAACATGGCGTGCCTTGGACTGCCGTCGATGCCGGACAGCATCGAGCCGGATGCGGCCCGGTCCGTCGCTAAGGCGAGCGGCGAGGCCGGCGTTTCGATCGCGGCCGTGTCTGGAACCTACAATATGATCCACCCGGATCGCTCGGTTCGTGTGTCAGGTCTTGCTCGGCTGGAGGTGCTGGCTGCGTCATGCGCTGACATGGGCACCCGCCTGATCACGCTGTGCACCGGCACAAGGGATGCACAGGATCCGTGGCGCTGGCATCCCGACAATGCAAGCGAGGCGGCATGGAGCGATCTGCGGACGGAGATGGAAGCGGCGATCGCGATTGCCGAGCGCTTCGACATCGAGCTCGGCATCGAACCGGAACTGGCCAATGTCGTCTCCAGCGCGCGGGCCGCTCGCCGGCTGCTCGACGAGATGAACAGCGCGCGGCTGCGCATTGTGCTCGACCCGGCCAATCTATTCGAAGTGGCGGACAGCGCGGAGCGTCACCGCCTGATCGACGAGGCCGTCGATCTGCTGGCTGCGGAGATCGGCATGGCCCATGCCAAGGACCGCAATGCCGATGGCAGTTTTGCCGCCGCCGGACAGGGCGTCGTCGATTTCCCGCATTTCATCGGCTGCCTAAGAGCCGCCGGGTTCGACGGCCCCCTGATCACGCATGGCCTGACAGAGGCCGAGGCGCCCGGCGTCGGCGCGTTCCTGCGCAATGTCCTGGAAGCGAGCGACGACACGTGAAAAAGACCTTCAGCCGAGATGGCGTCGACCTTGCCTACCGGGAGGTCGGCACGGGCCTTCCCGTCATCTTCCAGCATGGGCTGGGCGGCGATGAGGCGCAGGTGGCCGACGTGTTTCCCGATCTGCCGGTGACGCGGCGCGTGACGCTCGAATGCCGTGGCCAGGGCGGATCCGGCTACGGGCCTGTCGAGCAGCTTTCGATCGCGACGTTTGCCGAGGACGTCGATGCACTGGCCGACGATCTCGGCCTCGGCCCGGCCGTCGTCGGCGGCATCTCGATGGGCGCGGCGCTGGCGCTCCGCCTGGCGGTGCACAGGCCGGCGCGGGTGCGGGCGCTGGTGCTCGCCCGGCCTGCGTGGGTATCCCAGGCTGCACCGGCCAATATGAGGCCCTATGCCGTGGTCGGCGATCTCCTGATGCGCCATTCGCCTGACGCCAGGCGTCTGTTCGATGACAGCGCAGTTGCCGCAGAGCTAGCGAGGCTGGCGCCGGACAATCTCGCCAGCCTGCAAGGCTTCTTCAATCGCCCGGACCCGGTTCTGTTCGGTAGGTTGCTGGTGGCGATCGCGGGCGATGGTCCGGGCGTGAGCGAGGCGGACATCCGCGCTATCGCGGTGCCGACCCTTGTCATCGGCCATGACCATGACCTCGTCCATCGACTGGACGACGCACAGACGCTGGCCGGGCTCATCCCGTCGGCCCGGCTTTGCACCATCACAGCCAAATCGCAGGATCGCGCCGCCTACCGGCGGGAATTCCGCGCCTGTCTTTCGGAATTCCTGGAAGCGCTGGCATGACGCATCAAACGATGGAAGACACGATCGCCGTGGTCGAGATCGGCGGCACGTCGGTCAAAGTTGGCTTTGCCGACCACGGCATCCCGGTGGATTTTGCCCGCACCTACCCGACCGCGCAACTGCGCCAGGGCGCGCCTGTGGCGGGGTTGGCCGATGCGGTCACCGCAGCCTGCCGCGATGCCGGGCTCAAACCTGCACGGGTCGTTGCGACGGTGCCTGGGTTCATCGACCGCGACTTCGACACGGTGCTGCACACGGCCAACATTCCCGAGCTGAACGGCATCCGGCTGGGTACGGAACTGGCATCGCGGCTCCGCGCTCCCGTGCGGCTCGAACGCGACGTCGTGCTGCAATTGCTGGGTGAAAGCGTCGCCGGCGCAGTGAAGCGGCAAAAGGAAGTGCTGGCGGTCTATCTCGGCACCGGCATCGGTGCGGCCTATCTCGGCAAGGACGGCATTTTCAGGGGCGGCGGCTGGGCGCTGGAATCGGCCATATGCCGATCTACCGGCCTGACGAAAGCGGACCGCCAAACCGCGTCGAGACCTACGCCTCAGGGGCAACGCTTGTCGAACTCGCGACAGACTACGATATCCCGGTTGCCGAGCTGTTTTCGGCGACCGGGCAGCCGCCGTCGCTGCGCGAATGGCTCGATGAGATCGTCTGGCAGCAGGCGGTGACCATCGCAACGGCAGCCGCTTTGTTTTCCCCGCAGACGATCCTGATCGGTGGCGGCATTGTCGACATGAAGTCCTATCCCCGCCAGACGCTCAAGCAGCGTATCGCGGAGAGCCTGCCGCATTCGCTTGTTGTCCAGCCTCTGGACATACGCTGGGCCGCCCTGGGCTGGCAGGCGGCCATTCACGGAGCGGTGCTGCTCGGCGCTGCATGATCGCTCTGGCGCTGCGGGCAGAGGATTACTTGATCGTCTTCCCGTCCGCCCCAAACCGGTACGTCTTTCCCGGCTCGGGCGTCGCATAAAGCGTGGCGCCCGGCTCCGCGTCGTAGACACCGAAAATACGCACCGTGATCAGCCCGGCCTTGTCGCAGTCGAGATAGAGGTTGGTGTCGGCGCCGAGATGTTCGGCGTGCACGACCGTTCCCTTCCAGGCGCCGGACTTCGGATCGACGGTCAGATGCTCCGGCCGCACGCCAATCGTCTTGGCCGTTTCCCCCAGCCTGGCGCCGTCGATGAAGTTCATCTTCGGTGAGCCGATGAAGCCGGCGACAAATTCATTTGCCGGCGAATTGTAGAGTTCCATCGGTCCGCCGATCTGCTCGATCTGGCCGGCATTGAGCACCACGATCTTGTCGGCCAGCGTCATCGCCTCGACCTGGTCGTGGGTGACATAGATCATCGTCGCCTTCAGCCGCCGGTGCAGCTGCGCGATCTCCAGGCGCGTGTTGACGCGAAGTGCTGCATCGAGGTTCGATAGCGGCTCGTCGAAGAGAAAGAGTTTTGGTTCGCGCACCACGGCGCGGCCGATGGCGACGCGCTGGCGCTGGCCGCCGGAGAGTTCGGCCGGCCGCCGCTCGAGATAGGGCTCCAGCGACAGCATCGACGAGGCTATGCCGATGCGGCGCTCGATCTCTGGGGCGGGCGTGCCGGCCTGCTTCAGGCCGAGACCCATATTGTTCTTCACCGTCAGATGCGGGTAGAGCGCGTATGTCTGGAACACCATGGCGATGCCGCGTTTTGCCGGGGGCGTGGCCGAGACATCGGCGCCGTCGATCACCACCCTGCCGGAGGTCGAATCCTCCAGCCCGGCGATGACCCTGAGCAAGGTTGACTTGCCGCAGCCAGATGGGCCGACGAAGACGACGAATTCGCCGTCGGTCACTTCGAGGTTGATGCCTTTCAGCACCTCGACCGGCCCGAAGGCCTTCTTCACATTCTCGATTACCAGCGAGCCCACGGCTTCGTCCTTGTTCTAGAGTTTGCCCTACTAGAGCTTAACTGGGGCGCCGCTGCGCACGCTCTCATCGGCGGCAAGGCAGACGGCGAGCGATTTGACCGCGTCGTCCATGTGGCGGGTCAGGTCGATGTCTTCCCGGATCGCCTTCAGCACGAAGGCCTGTTCAAGGTCGCAGAGATCCTGGTGGCCGGGTTCGCCGTCCATCGACAGCATCTCGTCCGGCCTGGCGAACTTGCCGTCCGCGCCGGTCGCAGCGCTGTGCAGGCGGATGGTCGAGGTCTTGGTGTGGGTGTCGATGTCGTCGGACTTCACACCTTCCTTCATCACGATCGACACGCAGCCATTGGGCGAAATCACGTCCTTCACGAAGAACGCCGTTTCCGAAATCATCGGTCCCCAGGCGGCTTCGTACCAGCCGACCGAACCGTCATCGAACAGCACCTGAAGATGGCCGTAATTATACATGGTCGGCGCGATCTCCTCGGTCATCCGCAGACCCATGCCGCGCACCTCGACCGGCTTGGCGTCGGTGATCTGCAGCATGACGTCGAGATAGTGCACGCCGCAATCGACGATCGGCGACGTCGTCTGCATCAACTGCTTGTGCGTCTGCCAGGTCGGGCCTGACGATTGCTGGTTGAGGTTCATGCGGAACACGTAAGGGCCGCCAAGCTTGCGCGCCTCGGCGATCAGCCGGACCCAGGACGGGTGATGGCGCAGGATATAGCCAATCACCAGCTTTCTGCCATTGGCCTTGGCCGCCGCGACGACGCGCTTGGCGTCCGCCACCGTCGTTGCCAGCGGCTTTTCGACAAAGACGTGGCAGCCGGCCTCGAATGCCTTCACCGCATAGTCGGCATGGCTGTCGGAATAGGTGGCGATGCAGGCAACATCCGGCTTTTCATCGCGCAGCGCCTCGTCGAAGGAGCGCCTGATGCCATAGGCCGACAGCCCGTCCGGTAACGGCACGTCGGAGCGGTTGATCAGCGCCGCGATCTCGAAGCCCGGATTGTTATGATAGGCCAGCGCATGGCTACGCCCCATATTACCGAGGCCTGCGACGACGACGCGAAGGGGCGATTTAGAGGTCACCTAACTACTCCAGATGTTCCAGTTGTTCCTTCTGAGAGGGCGTCACCCCACCCGGCGCTTCGCGCCGACCTCCCCATCGAGGGGAGGTAGGACGTTGGCGCGAACACCCTCACTGCCAAAGAAGCTTCTCCGAAAGTCGCCCTTTGGCGGTCGTGAATGAAGCCACGACCTTTTACCTCCCCTTGATGGGGAGGTCGGCGCGCAGCGCCGGGTGGGGTGAAGGCTCCAGCAGAGATTTGTAGGGCTCCGCTCACTTGACGGCTCCGGATGTGATGCCTCGGATCAGCTGCCGCGAGAAGATGACGTAGAGGGTCAGCACCGGCATGATCGCCAGCGAGAGTGCGGCCAGGATGGCGTTCCAGTTGGTGACGAACTGGCCGAGGAACAACTGCGCGCCGAGCGTCACCGTCTTGGTCTCTTCCGACGGCGCCAGGATCAGCGGGAACCACAGATCGTTCCAGATCGGGATCATGGTGAAGACGGCGACCGTCGCCATCGACGGCCGCACCAGCGGCAGCACCAGCCGAAAGAAGATCGTGTATTCCGACAGCCCGTCGATACGGCCGGCATTCTTCAGATCGTCCGACACCTGCTTCATGAATTCCGACAGGATGAAGACGGCCAGCGGCAGCCCTTGCGCGGTGTAGACCAGGATCAGCGCCGTCAGCGTGTTGACCAGCCCGCTCGCCACCATCAATTGCAGGATGGCGACGGTGCCGAGCCGGATCGGGATCATGATGCCGAGCGCGAGGTAAAGCCCCATCAGCGTGTTGCCGCGGAAGCGGTATTCCGAGAGCGCGAACGCCGCCATCGCGCCGAACAGAAGCACGAAGAACAGCGAGGCGACGGTGACGACGAGGCTGTTCTGAAAATAGTGGATGAAGTCGCCCTGCCCGATCACGGTGGTATAGCCGATCAGGTCGAAGGTCTTTGGCGTCGGCGGCGTCAGCGGTTCGCTGAAGATGCCGGCGCGGGACTTGAACGAATTCATGATGACCAGGATCACCGGAAACAGCGCGATCGCCGTGTAGGTCAGCAGGATCGCGTGGGCGCCGATGGTGCGGGGCAGCGAACGAGTGGCGGTGCTCATTGGAAGGTCTCCTGACGAGCCAAGGCAGGCGAGGTTGGCGCCAAGGCACCCCCTCTGTCCTGCCGGACATCTCCCCAGCAAGGGGGGAGATCAGATGCCGCGACTGCTTTCGCCAATCGCCAACGTTGCAAGCCGAGCGGCAAGGCCAGAGCTGCCAATCTCCCCCTTGCGGGGGAGATGGCCGGCAGGCCAGAGGGGGTGTTCAAGCTCGACATCTCGCCCCTCTCAGAACTGGTAGCGACGCAGGCGCGTCTGGACGAGGAAGAGGTAGACGCAGACGCCGCCGAGGATGATCAGGAACATCATCGTGGCGATCGCCGCACCCATATTGGGATCGCCGGTCTGCAGCTGGAAGCCGAAGAAGGCGCGGTAGAGGAAAGTGCCCAGAATATCGGTCGAATAATTCGGCCCGGCAAGCGCCCCTTGTGCGGTGTAGATCAGGTCGAAAGCGTTGAAATTGCCGACGAAGGTCAGGATCGAGATGATGCCGATCGAGGGTAGGATCAGCGGCAGCTTGATCTTCCAGAACTGAGACATGCCGGTGATGCCGTCGCATTCGGCAGCCTCGATCACCTCTTCGGGGATCGACAGGAGTGCTGCATAGATCAGCATCATCGGAATGCCGACGAACTGCCAGACCGAGATCAGGCTGAGCGCGGTCAGGGCATATTGTTGTTTGCCGAGCCACGGCGTGAACAGGCTTTTCAGGCCGACCAGATCCATCAGATGCGGCGCCACGCCCCACAACGGCGACAGGATCAGTTTCCAGGCGAAACCGACGATGACGAAGGACAGGATGGTCGGCACGAAGATCGCGGTGCGGTAGAAGGCGGCGAATCTCAGCCTCGGGCTGGACAGCAATGCCGCCAGCATGACACCGATCGGGTTCTGCACCACCATGTGGATGATGAAGAACCAGGTATTGTTCCGCAGCGCGTTCCAGAAGCCGACCGACCAGTTGGGGTCGCCGAACAACGTACGGAAATTAGTGAAACCGACGAACACCTGATGCTGATCGACATTGCGGAACAGCGACAGCTGCAGCGTGCCGGCGAGCGGCAGGATCATGATCGCCGTATAGACCAGCAGCGCCGGCGCCAGGAAGACGCCGATATGCCAGCGGAACGGTCGCTTCGGTCGTGTTTGTGCGGCCATGAGTGCGGTCCCCGCCGATCAGGTTTAGCAATGCCTTCGACGGCAGCGCTGCCCCTCACCCTTACCCTCTCCCCGTGAAGGACGGGGAGAGGGGGCGCCTGCGTTTCGGCTGATCCTTCTCCCCGTCACTATACGGGGAGAAGGTGCCGGCAGGCGGATGAGGGGCGGCGCCGTCGTTCGCAGTCGATGATGCTATCGAAAAACGCAGGGCCGTCCACTTGGGGGCCTGTCTGTCCTGAGCTTACTTGCCCGGCTTGTACCAGCTGTCGAGGCCGTCCTGCAGCTTCTTGGCGGCAGCTTCCGGCGTGTCGGTGCCGTTGATGACGTTGGCCGATTCAACCCAGGTTTCGTTCTCGAGGTTCGGCGTGCCGCGCGACAGGATCTGGTAGGTCGAGCGGATCGTCGACTTGCACTTGTCGCGCCAGGAGACGAATTCCTGCGCCAGCAGGTCTTCCATCTTCACCGGGGTGGAATTTAGGCTGAAGAAGCCCGGCAAAGCGTTGGCGTAGATGGTGGCGAAGTCCGGCGAGGCGACCCAGGACAGGAAGGTCTTGGCCGCGTCGGCATTCTTCGACGCCGCATTCAGGCCCATGCCGATATCGGTATGGTCGGAGATGTAGTAGGTGTCGCCGGCCTTCTCGACCGGCGGCGGGAAGGCGCCCATCTTGAACTGCGCCTGGGTGTTGAACAGGCCGATCTCCCACGATCCCGCCGGGTAGATGGCGGCGCGGCCAAGCGTGAACAGGTTCTGGCTGTCCGGATAGGTCTGGGCCTCGAAGCCGTCGCCGAGATAAGGCTTCCACTTGGCCAGTTCCTCATAGGGAGCAACCCAGTCCTTGTCGGTCAGCTTCTGGTCGCCCTTGATCAGCGCTGCGCGGCCCTCTTCGCCCTTCCAGTAGTTCGGACCGATGTTCTGATAGCCCATGGTCGCGGCTTCCCATAGGTCCTTGGTGCCCATGGCCATCGGGATGTAGGTGCCGTCGGCCTTGATCTTGTCGAGCGCGGCGAAGAACTCGTCACGCGTCGTCGGCACCTTGAGGCCGAGCTTGTCGAAGGCGTCCTTGTTGTAGATGAAGCCGTGAATGACCGAGGCCATCGGGACGCAGAAGCTCGCCTTGCCGTCGTCGGTCTGCCATGCCGCCTTGGCGACCGGTGAGAAGTTCTCCATGCCGGGCAGCGAAGACAGATCGGCAAGGTTGCCCTTCTTGAACAGTTCGAGCGATTTGTCGAACGGGCGGCAGGTGATCAGGTCGCCAGCCGAGCCGGCGGCGAGCTTGGCGCCGAGTGCGGCGTCATACTCGGTCGGCGCCGACGGTGCGAACACCACTTTGATGCCCGGGTTCTTGGCCTCAAAAGCCGGGATCAGCTTGTCCTTCCAGATGGCAAGGTCGTCGCCGCGCCAGCTTTCGATATTGAGCGTTACGTCATCGGCGTGAGCCAACCCGGCGGTGCCGAGAATGCTGGTGCCGAGAAGCAGTGCCGTCAGTAATTTCGTTGTCATGCTAGTCTCCCTGTTGACCTTTTTCAGGTTCGGTTTTGAGAACAGGGGCCTTCGCGCCCTTGTTCCCCTCGATCGCGGAAAGGGCCGGCCGCAGCTTCTGGCCGGTCCCTTCCAGTATCTTCTCGGCCGCAACGGCGTTGGCAGCGCCGGCGGCGAGCAGAATGGCTGTCTTGACGACGCCGCCGCTCGCTTCGAGCAGCCGCACGGCGTCTTGCCGGTCGCGGCCGCTGATAGCGGCGACGATGCGAGCCGCGCGGTCGCGCAGCTTGATGTTGTCGGCGGTGAGATTGACCATGTAGCCGTCATGGACATGGCCGAGATGAATGGCGGTAAGCGTCGACAGCATGTTGAGCGCGATCTTCTGGGCAGTGCCGGCGCCCATGCGCGTCGAGCCGGCAATCACCTCCGGTGGCGTCTCGAGCAGGATGGCGACGTCGGCCAGCCTGAGCAGGGGCGTGTCCTTGTTGTTGGCAATGGCGATGGTTGCCGCGCCCCGGCTGCGCGCATCCTTCAGCGCCTGCACCGCATAGGGCGTCGAGCCGCTGGCCGAAATCGTGATCAGGCAGTCGCCCTTGCCGATGCCGGCGCCGGCAATTGCCGTCGAGGCTTCGTCGGTGTCGTCTTCCGGTCCGCCGGCCAGGGTCTTGAAAGCGTCGTCGCCACCGGCGATGAGGATGGCGATGCGTTCGCGCTTGATGCCGAAGGTGCCGGGCAACTCCAGCGCGTCGGCCAGCGCCATCAGGCCGGAGCTGCCGGCCGCAGCATAGGCGAGCTTGCCGCCGCCGTTCAGCCGCTCGGCGATGATTTCGGCTGCGGCGGCGATGGCGGGAATGGCGTCGCGCACAGCCTTGGCGGCCTCGATCTGCGCATTGACCAAAGAAGAAAGGATGGCGTCCGGGGCCTGGATGTCCAGTCCCTCGGCATTGCTGTGAAGCGCTTCGGTGCGCGGTTCGGTCATCCCTGTCCCTCCGATGGAAGAACAATACCAAAAAAATACCACTTGTCCACACGCATTAACGAAATTGCGAACTGGAAATCGTTGAGCCGGCAAAATTCCCGGGTTTTTCAACCTGATACGCCTTAATCTTTTTGAAACGGAAATTAATCCCTTGGCTATTGGTATTTTATTGGTATTATCCGCCCGGAGGAGACATCGCGTGAAATTCGTGCTCGGTATCGACGGCGGCGGCACCAGCTGCAGGGCAGCCCTTGCGACAGGCGATGGCGTTGTCATTGGCCGTGCCAAAAGCGGCGCCGCCAACATCCGCACCGATCTCACCGGCGCTCGCACCCACATCGTCGAGGCTGCTCGTCAGGCCTTCATCGCCGCCGGGCAAGATCCGGACCTGATCCCGCAGACACCAGCCATTCTCGGCCTTGCCGGCGCCAATGTCGGCACCTACCGCCAGCAGCTTGAAGCAATCCTGCCGTTCAGCATCAGCCGCGTCGAGACGGACGCCGAGATCGCGCTCGAAGGGGCAGTCGGCTCTGGTGACGGCGCCATGGCCATCCTCGGCACCGGCACCGCCTATATGGCGCGCAAGGGCGGCACGTCGCGCGCCATCGGCGGCTGGGGCTTTCAGGTCGGTGATCAAGGCAGCGGCGCCCGGATCGGCCGCGACCTGCTGGAGCAGACGCTGCTCGCCCATGACGGCGTCCGGCCGCGCTCAGTCCTGACCGACAGCATGATGGGCATTTTCCGCAACAATCCCGAAGACGTGGTCGAGTTCACCACCAATGCCAAGCCCGGCGATTTCGGCGGCTTCGCGCCCAAGGTTTTCGAGCATGCCGAGAAGGGCGACAGCGTCGCCAACTGGATCGTGGACAAGTCGGTTGCCGATGTCGAGGAGTCGCTCCACGCGCTCGACCTCTCTGATGACGCCCCGCTCTGCCTGCTCGGCGGGCTGGCGCCGCTCTATGGGCCGCGCCTTTCCCAGCGCTACCAGGCGCTGGTGAAAGCGCCGCTCGACGATGCGCTGGGCGGCGCCGTGCAGATGGCGGCCCGCATCTTCGCCAAAGCGGAGGCGACGCGATGAGCGACGCCGCCGACCAGATCTTCGCCACGCTGAAGCAGTCGTCGCAGAGCGGCGCCCCGCTCTATCTGCAGCTCAGGAAAAGCATCGAGGACGCCGTCAATCGCGGCCTGATCGGGCCGGGCGATGCGCTGCCTTCCGAGCGCGACATCGCCACCAAGGCCGACATTTCGCGCGTCACCGTGCGCAAGGCGGTGCAGGATCTGGTCAAGGGCGGCATCCTCGTGCAGCGCCACGGCTCCGGCACCTTCGTCGCGCCGCGCATGGAGCGCGTCGAGCAGTCGCTCTCCAGGCTCACTTCATTTACCGAGGACATGGCAAGGCGCGGCATGGCGGTGCGTTCAGCCTGGCTCGATCGCGACCTCTACCCGCCCTCGCCCGACGAGATGATGGTGCTCGGCCTGTCGTCGAACGAGCTGGTGGCGCGCGTGGCGCGCCTGCGCATCGCAAACGACACGCCGCTGGCCATCGAGCGCGCCTCGTTGTCGGCCAGCGTGCTGCCGGATCCGGCCGGGATAGGCTCGTCACTCTATGCGGCGCTGCAACTGACCGGTAACCGGCCGGTGCGGGCGGTGCAGCGCATATCGGCCGCCAATCTCGGCGACGCCGATGCGCGTCTGCTCGAAGTGCCATCCGGCATTGCCGGCCTGCACATCGAACGCATTTCCTATCTCGCGAGCGGCAAGGTGATCGAGTTCACCCGCTCCATCTACCGCGGCGATGCCTATGATTTCGTCGCCGAATTGCGCCTGACAGGGCCGAGCGAAGAGGGCCGACCATGATCCCCAAGACCACCCATATGCGGCGCGAGATCGACGAAATTCCGCAAGCCGTCGCTCGCCTGCTCGATGGCTCGGCGGCGGTGCTGACCGAGGCCGGACGCGGCATTCGCGAGCGCGATCCGAGCTTCGTCGTTACCGTCGCGCGCGGTTCGTCCGACCATGCCGCCACCTTCATGAAATATGCCGTCGAACTGACCGCCGGCCTGGCCGTCGCTTCGGTCGGCCCATCGGTCGCCTCGATCTACGGCGCCAAGCTCAAGCTCGCCGGTTCGGCTTGCCTCGCCATCTCGCAATCCGGCAAAAGCCCTGATATCGTCGCCATGGCCGAGACGGCACGAGCCGGCGGTGCGCTCACCGTCGCCATCACCAACACCGCCGATTCGCCGCTGGCGCGGGCTTCGGATTTTGCCATCGACATTCTGGCCGGCCCCGAGCGCAGCGTCGCGGCGACCAAGACATTCGTCAATTCGGCGGTCGCCGGCCTGGCGCTGATGGCGCATTGCACCGGCGACGACAGACTGCTGGCCGCCCTTGCCCGCCTGCCCGAGCATTTCAGCAAGGCGATCGCCTGCGACTGGATGGCGCTGGCCGGCGCATTGGAGACGCCGCAATCGCTGTTCATCCTGGGACGTGGCCCGTCGGCGGCGATGGCCAACGAGGCGGCGCTGAAATTCAAGGAGACCTGCGGCATGCATGCAGAGGCCTATAGCGCCGCCGAAGTCATGCACGGCCCGCTGGCCCTGGTCGGGCCAGGCTTCCCGGTGCTGGCGCTCGCCGCCCGCGATGCCTCCGAGCCGTCCGTGGCAGAGGCTGCCGACAACCTTGCCGGCAAGGGTGCAGCAGTTTTGTAACCTCGGACAAAGCCAAGAGCGCGGCGCGGCTGCCGCATGTCGCCACCGGTCATCCCTTGACTGACCCGCTGACGCTGATCGTCTCCTTCTACGGCTTCGTCGAAGCCTTCGCCCGCCATCGCGGCCTCGATCCGGATGTACCGCGCAATCTGCGCAAGGTGACGGAAACCGTATGAGCGACCGTTTTGCCCTGACTGGCGCCCGAATTTTCGATGGCGACGACTGGCATGACAACGCCGCCCTTGTCGTGCACGGCGATGTGGTCGAAGGCATTCATCCCGTCGGCGCCATTCCGTCGGGCGTTGCCCGCATCGACGCCGGGGGCGGCATGCTGGTGCCGGGTTTTGTCGACCTGCAGGTCAATGGCGGCGGCGGCGTCATGCTCAACGACCATCCCGATGTCGCCTCGCTGGCAACAATCTGCCGGGCGCATGCGCCGTTCGGCACGACCGCACTGCTGCCGACGCTGATCACAGATACGCCTGACATCACCGCCGCGGCCATTGCCGCCGGCACCGGGGCGGCACGGCAAAAACTGCCGGGATTTCTCGGCCTGCATCTCGAAGGGCCGCATCTCTCCGTCGCTCGCAAGGGCGCGCATGAACCGGCGCTGATCCGGCCGATGACGGATGCGGATGAAGCGGCGCTGGTCGCGGCACGCAAAAACCTGCCGGTGCTGCTGACGACGATAGCGCCTGAATCCGTCGAGCCTGCCCGCGTTGCGGCCTTGGCCAAGGCCGGTGTGATTGTCAGCCTCGGCCATTCCGACACCGGCTACGCCACGGCCAGAGCCTTTGCCGATGCCGGCGCCAGCGTGGTCACACATCTGTTCAACGCCATGAGCCAGATCGGCAACCGTGAGCCGGGGCTGGCGGGTGCGGCCATCGACATAGGCAGTCTGTCGGCCGGGATCATTGCCGACGGCATCCATGTCGATCCCGCCACCATGGCAATCGCGCTGCGCGCCAAGCAGGGGCCGGGCAGGATCGTGCTGGTCACCGACGCCATGGCGACGATCGGCACCGACATGACGTCGTTCACCCTCAACGGCCGCATCATCTATCGCAAGGATGGCAGTCTGCGGCTGGCCGACGGCACGCTGGCCGGCGCCGATCTCGATATGATCTCGGCCGTCCGCTACATGCACAGGATCGTCGGGCTGGACCTGTCGGAAGCGTTGCGCATGGCCTCGCTCTATCCGGCGCAGGCGGTCGGCCAGGCCCACCGGCTCGGCCGCTTCGCCAGTGGCACGGCTGCCGATATTGTCGCTCTGTCGGACAACCTCGACGTCAACGGCGTCTGGATCGGCGGCGACAAGGTTTTTGCAGGCGCGGACAGTCCGCGCTAAAGTCCACTTATGCATGATGTCGACTGCGTTGTCGCCGGAGCCGGTGTTGTCGGCCTCGCCATTGCCCGCGCGCTGGCGCTGTCGAGCCGCGAGGTGCTGGTGGTCGAGAAGGCCGCAGCCATCGGCACCGGCACCAGTTCGCGCAATTCGGAAGTCATCCATGCCGGGCTTCATTATACGCCGGGCAGCCTGAAGGCCCGTCTCTGCGTCAACGGCCGCGAGCGTCTCTATGCCTATTGCCGCGAGCACGACGTCGCCCATCATCGCACCGGCAAACTGATCGTTGCCGTCGAACCCGACCAGTTGGACAAACTGCAGGCGATCCAGATCAACGCGGCGCAATGCGGAGTCGGTGACCTCAAGCTTTTGACGCGCGCAGAGGCCGAAAGCCTGGAACCGGCGCTGAGCTGCGCCGGCGCGCTGCTGTCGCCGTCAACCGGCATCGTCGACAGCCAGGCGCTGATGCTGTCATTGCGTGGAGACGCGGAAGCGGCCGGCGCATCTTTCGCCTTGCTCACCGTTGTCTCAGGCGCGAGCATCGAAGCCGACGGCATCCGGATCGACACGCGCGACGCCGATGGCGAGGGTTTCACCTTGAAGACCGGCGCCTTCATCAACGCCGCCGGCCTCGACGCGCAGGCGCTCGCCGGCCGCATCGAAGGCCTCCCGCAAGACCGTGTTCCGCCGCTGTGGCTGGCGCGCGGCAATTATTTCGCGCTTTCCGGCCGCTCGCCCTTTTCGCGGCTGATCTATCCGGTGCCGGTCCATGGCGGCCTCGGCGTGCATCTGACCCTCGACATGTCGGGGAGCGCGCGCTTTGGCCCGGATGTCGAATGGATCGATCGCGTCGACTATACCGTCGATCCCGCACGAGGCGCTGCCTTCTACGACGAAATCAGGCGCTACTGGTCCGGCCTGGCGGACGGCGCCCTGCAACCGGCCTATGCCGGCGTCAGGCCGAAACTGTCCGGTCCGGGCCAGCCGGCCGCCGACTTCGTCATCCAGGGACCGGCTGACCACGGGGGCGGTCAGATCGTCAATCTGTTCGGCATCGAGAGCCCTGGCCTTACCGCCAGCCTCGCCATCGCAGAACATGTCGTTGGGCTTTTATATCCGCAATGACGGGCGTTCCTGAAACGTCGGGCAGGCGCATACCATGAAACCTTTTGATATGGAGGTCGTTGTCGGGGCATATGTCCGAGGCAAAACCCAAATCGAAACCGGCCGATGGTGTCGGAGCGCGCGATGCCACGAAGTCGCGTCGGGAAAAGCCGTCACGGCAAACGCGCGGAGATGGACCGCGCGAGGACACGCCGCGCGAGAAAAAAGCATCGGCCGCCGAAGCCACGTCCGAGCCCGTTGGCGAGGCTGCGCCGCCGCCGGATGCCGTCGAACCCGATCCCAAGCTGACGCCTGAGCAGGCCGAGCAGGCGCGCAAGAAATATCTGCTGCGGCGTTTCTGGATCAGCGGGCGCGGCTATTGGGGGAGGCATGGCGACAAGCTCGCCTGGCCTTTGACGATCGGAGTGCTGCTGCTGATCTGCATCAACATCGGTTTCCAGTATGGCATCAATGTCTGGAACCGCTCGATGTTCGATGCCCTCGAGCAGCGCAACGCCCGCACGGTCTATCTCCTCAGCGCCGTATTCGTGCCGCTGGTGATCTGCAGCGGCAGCCTTGTCGTCGCGCAGGTCTACCTGCGCATGACGATCCAGCGCCGCTGGCGTTCCTGGCTGACCACCGGGGTCGTCGCGCGCTGGCTGGCAAACGGCCGCTACTACCAGCTGAACCTCGTGGGCGGCGACCACCAGAACCCCGAGGCCCGCATGACCGAGGATCTGCGCATCGCCACCGAGTCGCCGGTCGATTTCACCGCCGGCGTCCTCAACGCGTTCTTGTCGGCCTCGACCTTTATCGTCGTGCTGTGGACCATCGGTGGCGCGCTCACCCTGCCGGTCGGCGGTGAGAGCATCACCATTCCCGGCTTTCTGGTCATCACCGCGATCATCTATGCCGCCATCACCTCGACCTCGATGGTGGTCATCGGCCGCGACTTCGTCCAGCTCTCCGAGCGGAAGAACCAGGCGGAGGCCGAACTGCGCTACACGCTGACGCGCGTGCGCGAAAACGGCGAAAGCATCGCCTTGCTGGGAGGCGAGGACGAGGAGCGCAGCGGCATCGACAGGAATTTCGGCCATGTGCTGAGGCAATGGGCGCTGCTGACCGGACAGCACATGCGCACGGCGGCGGTGTCGCAGGGATCGAGCCTGTTTGCGCCGGTCGTGCCGATCCTTTTGTGCGCGCCAAAATTCCTCGAAGGCTCGATGACGCTTGGCGAGGTGATGCAGGCGGCGTCTGCCTTTGGCATCGTGCAAGGCGCGTTCGGCTGGCTGGTCGACAACTATCCGCGCCTCGCCGACTGGAACGCCTCCGCGCGGCGCATTGCCTCGCTGATGATGTCGCTCGACGGGCTCGAGCGCGCCGAGCAGAGCGATGCGCTCGGACGCATCAACCGGGGCGAAGCGGAAGACGGCGCCATCCTCAGCCTCGACAATCTTTCCGTGACACTCGACGACGGCACCTCCGTGGTCAAGGAAACCGAGGTCGTGATCGAGCCGGGCGAGCGGGTGCTGGTTTCAGGCGAATCCGGTTCAGGCAAGTCGACGCTGGTGCGGGCCGTCGCGGGCCTGTGGCCATGGGGCGGCGGCAGCGTCAATTTCCACACCGACAGGCGCCTGTTCATGCTGCCGCAACGCCCCTACATCCCTTCCGGAACGCTTCGCCGCGCGGTCGCCTATCCCGCGGCGGCGGACAAGTGGACCATCAAGCAAATCAAGGCTGCCCTCGACAAGGTGGGGCTTGGCTATCTCACCGGCAGGATCAAGGAAGAGGCGCCATGGGACCAGACGCTGTCGGGCGGCGAAAAGCAACGCCTCGCCTTCGCGCGCCTGCTGCTGCATCGCCCCGATATCGTGGTGCTGGATGAAGCGACTTCGGCGCTCGACGAGAAGAGCCAGGACACGATGATGTTGACGGTGATCCGCGAACTGCCTGACGTCACCATCATCAGCGTGGCGCATCGTGCGGAGCTCGAAGCCTTCCATAGCCGCAAGATCACCCTGGAGCGGCGGGAGGGCGGCGCCAAGCTCGTCAGCGACGTCGACCTCATCCCGCGCAAGCGCAAACGCAGCCTGCTGAACCGCGCTTTGTGGGGTTCCAGCACTCGGGTGAAAAAGCCGCGCAGGTAAAAGGCGCCACTGCCGAACCGCGAACAGAGATGTCCAGGCGAAGCGCTTGGGCAAAGACATTAGCCGGCTATGGATTAGCCGTAGAGACCCTTGTAGGTCTCGCGCAGCAGGTTCTTCTGCACCTTGCCCATCGTGTTGCGCGGGAGCTCGTCGACGAAGATCACCTGCTTCGGATGCTTGTATTTGGCCAGCTGGTCGGCAATGGCGCCAACGATCTCGGCCCCGGTGATCTGCGATGCCGGCGCACGCACCACGACAGCGGTGACGCCTTCGCCGAAATCGGGATGGGCAATTCCGATGACGGCACTTTCCAAGACGCCGGCAACCGCGTCGATCTCGCTCTCGATCTCCTTGGGATAGATGTTGTAGCCGCCGGAGATAATGAGATCCTTGCCGCGGCCGACGATGTGGACGTAGCCGTCCGCGTCGATGATGCCGAGGTCGCCGGTGATGAAGAAGCCGTCCTTGCGAAACTCCGCCTTGGTTTTTTCCGGCATGCGCCAATAGCCGGAAAAGACATTCGGACCTTTGACCTCGATCATGCCGACTTCACCCTGGCCAAGCGCATCGCCGCTGTCAGGGTCGGCGATGCGCAGCGAAACGCCGGGCAGCGGGAAACCGACCGTGCCGGCCCGACGCTCGCCCTCATAGGGGTTCGACGTGTTCATATTGGTCTCGGTCATGCCGTAGCGCTCGAGAATGTCGTGGCCGGTGCGCTCGCGCCAGGCCTTGTGCGTTTCGGCGAGCAGCGGCGCCGAGCCGGAAACGAACAGGCGGATGTTCTTCGCCGCCTGGACATCCAGCCCGTCCTGCTGCAGGAGCCTTGTATAGAAGGTCGGCACGCCCATCAGCACTGTCGCGCGCGGCAAGAGCGAGACGATGCGGGCGCCGTCGAACTTCTGCTCGAACAGCATCGAGGCGCCGGCCATCAGGGTGACGTTGGTGGCGACGAACAGGCCATGCGTGTGGAAGATCGGCAGGGCATGGATCAGCACGTCATCCCCGGTGAAACGCCATTGCTCGACCAGCACGCGCGCATTGGAGGCCAGGTTTTCGTGGCTGAGCATGGCGCCCTTGGAGCGTCCGGTGGTGCCCGATGTGTAAAGGATTGCGGCCAGATCGTCCGGCCCGCGCGCCACGGCGTCGAAATCCGTGGGCTGTTGTGTCGCCAGTTCGGTCAGCGAGCCCTCACCATTGCTGCCAAGCGTGAAGGTGGCAGCACCCGACGCCTGCGCCAACGGCGCGATAGCGCCGGCGCGGGCCGGGTCGCAGACGACCAGCCGCGGCTCGGCATCACCGAAGAAATAGCCGAGTTCGGCCAGCGTGTAGGCGGTGTTGAGCGGCAGGAAGACCGCGCCGGCGCGCAGGCAGGCGAGGTAAAGGAAAATGCATTCGGGGCTTTTTTCGACCTGCACGGCAACGCGGTCGCCCGGCTCGACGCCGAAATGCCTCAGCGCATGTGCCAGCTGTGCCGATTGCGCCAGCATGTCGCCATAGGCGATCGCGCGTCCGTCATCGGTCGCCATCAGGATGCGCTCGGAGGCTGAAATCCGGCTGCGGAACGCGTCGAACAGGTGATTGGTCATGCGCCTTCCCTAGAGCATGATGCCGAAAAGTGTGAAGCGGTTTTCGGAGGACATCATGCTCTACCCTTTGATTTAGAGCCGGATGATTCCAGGTCGATTCGGCCTGAAATTCATCCGGCTCTAGCGCATGGCCTTGGAACAAAGGAAACGATTTCGCCTCCGTCCGGCAAAAACGTGAAATCGGGTTTGCCGCCGATCAGATGAAGGCAAGCGGACTTGGATAACGGGCGATTTTGGATAGCGGGCGGATTTTGGATAGCGGACCGGAAGCGCTTCTATCTGCGACTGCGCAGCGCCTTGGTGGCGCTCACGCGTGGATCGCCGCTGTCGTTGAAGCGCTCCATGCACATGGCTGCCGTCAGACGGTAGTGGCTGAGGAGGGCTTCAACGGCGCCATCGGCATCGCCATCCACCGTGCGCTCCGCAATCAGCCGATGTTCACTGATTTCGTCGCGCTCGCTGCCGTCCTGGGAGATCAGCCGGTAGCGGGAGGCCTGATCCGAAAGCTGGTCGCAAAAGCCGGTCAGCCAATGCGAGCGGCAGCCTGCGATCAGTGCCCGATGGAAGGCGCGGTGCAGCTTTTCCCATTCCGGATTGTTCGAGGACGGATCCTCCGGCAAGCGGCGCGGGGCACGCGCCAGGCGATGCAAGGCCAGCACGAGCTGCTCTTCCCATTCGCCGGTGCGGTTGGCAATGGATTCACGCAGGGCCCGCTCTTCCAGCCAGCAGCGAGTGCGCGTCAATTCCTCAAGTTCCGGGGCACTGACCGGCATGATGAAGAAACCGCGCTGGTCGTGGCGGCCGAGCAGACCCTCCGAAGCAAGTCGGTTGAGGGCCTCGCGAACCGGTGAGGCGCCGGCGCCGTAACGGGAAACCACCCATTCGACACGAAGCTTGCTTTCACTTTCAAACACGCCGCGCAGGAGATCGTCGCGAAGCTGTTGATAGACCGTACTAGCGAGTGTGCTCTTGGGTCCCGCGCCTTCGCTCACATCGGCAGATCCGTAGGTCAATATGACTCCTGTAGCTCTCCCAAGCTCCGCTAGCCCGTTCGCGAAGCAAACGATTTCCCGTGTGAATCTACTGTAGCTCCTAAGGCATCCGCCCCTCAAGCGAAAGATCACGATATTCGACTTAAAGAGGAAGGTTGACCGCATCTTATCCGCCGGAAGTAACTAAAATCGTGAAAAACTTGTTCTTCTGAAGAAAGTTTGTCTCCCAGCATGGCAGGTGCCCTCGAGAAACAGCTTCGAGATCCCGAATACGGATAATTTTGTCTTAACGCGCGTCATGCCGCCGGATTGACCTCTCCCCGCATGCAGATCCCTTCGGCAGTTATCCACTAGGTTTATGGGCCAAAACTAGTGCCGGATGCCGCGATCCTGTCGCGTGCCGCGATGCCCTTGCGGCTGCCACCCGTTGACGGCTTCTTGGGAGATCGAAGGATCAGGCAGGGAGATCAGGCCGAGGAGAACCGACCAGCCGGGAACTTGCCCTGGAACTGATGTCAGCCGGCAGCCCGGTCGGCCGCGGTTCGGATGGCTTCTATATTGGCCCGGTAGGCTTCGACGCTGCCGCCCTTGAAGATGGCGGCGCCTGCCACCAGCACATCGGCGCCGGCTGATGTGACAAGGGGGGCAGTTTCCGGCGACACGCCGCCGTCGATCTCGATGCGAATCGGCCGGTTTCCGATCAGCGCTTTCACCCGCTTGACCTTGTCGACCATGGCCGGGATGAAGGCCTGCCCGCCGAAACCCGGATTGACGGTCATGATCAGGATCAGGTCAAGCCGGTCGAGCACATATTCGATCGCACTTTCCGGCGTCGCCGGATTGAGCGATACGCCGGCCTTCTTGCCGAGACCCTTGATGGTCTGAAGCGAGCGGTCGAGATGCGGTCCGGCCTCGGCATGCACGGTCATGCCGTCGCAGCCGGCATCGGCAAAGGCAGCCAGATAAGGATCGGCCGGCGCAATCATCAAATGGCAGTCGAAAAAGGCCTTGGTGCGGTTGCGGATGGCCTTGATCACCGGCGGGCCGAAGGTGATGTTGGGCACGAAATGCCCGTCCATGACGTCGAGATGGATCCAGTCGGCGCCGGCCGCCGTCACCGCCTCGACCTCGTCGCCGAGCTTCGAGAAATCCGACGCCAGCACCGATGGCGCGATCAGGGTCTTCCTGCTCATGATGCGGCCCCTTTGGGCGCCCTGTTTGCGGGCGCGATCCAAACGTCTGCCTAGACCATGATCCCGAAAAGGGAAAGTCGGTATTTGTTGTGCTAGGAGCGGCCTCGGCTGATGCCTTACCTGCTCGGCCTCGCTTCCGGTTATGGCCCAATTGGCGAAAACAGAAAGGAGAGCTCAGACGGGAAAGACCGTCTCTTCCATGCTGACGTCGCTGGACGGCTTTATCGAGGGACCGTCGGGCGACAGCGGCTTGCTGGTGTCCGAGGAAGATTGCACCGGCATTTCAACGACGAGATGCGGCGGACCCCGATCGCGCTGACGAAAAAAACCCGCCGAATCGCTCCGGCGGGGTTCTGAATTTTGACTCGTATCAGATCCTATGGCTTGAAGTTGGCCGCCGGATCCCTTTGCGGCTGTACCTGCGTCTGCGGCGTGCGCTTCGGTATGAACTGCTGAAGGACACCTGGATTGAGCAACAGGGTCGGGTCGAGCGACGGCTGCTGCCGGATGGCTCTGCAGTTCGGGAACCGACCAACGGTGCCTTCGGGGCAGCGCCGCCTGATGATCGGCACGCACTGGCCGCCGACCATCTGCGAGCCCGGGGCGCAGTCTCCCACCTGCGGCCTCGGCTTGCGGCATGCGCCGTCGATCACCTGGGTGCCGCGCGGGCAAACACACTCGCCGCGCTTGTTGTGCACCTGGCCGCGTATGTCGCACTGTTCCAGCACAGGCTTCTTCTGCCGGCAGGCATTGCCTTGCACCTCGGTACCCCGCGGGCAGACACAATTGCCGTTGGCGTCGTGGACCTGGCCGCGGATCGAGCACTGCTCGGGCTTCGGCCGGATCGGCCGGCAGACCTTGCCCCTGACTTCTGTGCCGTCCGGGCAGACGCAATCGCCATTGGCGTTTTGGATCTGACCACGGATCGAGCATTGTTCAGGCTTTGGCCGGATCGGCCGGCAGGCTCCATTGCGCTCCTCTGTCCCACGCGGGCAGACACAATCGCCATCGGCGTCATGAACCTGGCCGCGTATGCTGCACTGCTCGGGCTTCTGCTTGTCGCGCACGCAGGCATTTGCCTGTCGGTCGAGATGCGTACCTTCCGGGCAGTAGCAGCCATTGCCGTCCGACGTCGGGACCGAACCGGGGATGGCGCAGCCAGGCTTGTCGGTCTTGACGCAAGCGCCGTTCTCAAGCTCGGTTCCGCGCGGGCAGACACAGCGTCCATCCTCGGTGCGGATCTGGCCCTTGAGCAGCACGCAGGGCCTCGGATCCTTCGGCTGGATGATGACGCCGCCGTCGGGCGAGCACTGGCCGTTGCGGAACGTCGTGCCTTCCGGACACACGCACCGGCCGGCATCGTTCATGACGAAGCCTGGCGAGCATTCCTTCTTCACCTCGCGCTTGATGGTGAACGGATGGCAGGCATAGGCCTTGCCGCGATCGCCCTGGACGTTGGTCAGGTCGCCGGGCAGTACGTCGCCGCCGCCTTGCACCCTGGTGTCGGGAGACAAGACGCCGACGCAGTTCTGGCCGCTGACGTTGCCCCGCAGATTGACCAGGGGAGCGTCGGGAAGGACCACGGTGACCTTGTGCACATGGCTTTCCCCGGCGCCGAGCGTCAGGTTGGCAATGCAGGTCAACGGCAAGGTCGTCGGTTCGGGCGAGCAGCCAAAGGGCGGTTCGATCGAGGTGATCGCGACGCCTTGCAGCCGCCCCAGGCCGTCCACCCCGATCGCATCGCCGATGCGGACCGGACCGGAGAAGGCGGTCTGGCCATCATTGGTGATGGTGATCTCGAACGAGCAGGGTTGCCCGGGCTGGCACTCGGCATCGCCGGTCTTCTTGACGCTGACGGTGGACGTGCCGCCGCCCTTGGCGCAGGCCTGGCCGATCGGGTAGACGATATCGTCTCCAGGGGCCGGGCCGTATGAGCCGCGTGCGCAGTTCTCGAACGCGCCATTGGCCGAGACCGTCACATCGAAGTGCCTCGATGTTCCGGGAGTCATCGCGGCGCCGGGTATCTGGCACGACAGCGCGTTGGCCGGAACCGCTCCGCAGGCCCATTCCGCGCCGTCGGGTGTGACGGTCTGGATCTGGACCGGCGCGCCACCCGATATCAGCGTGGCAGCATCGTTGACCCGCACCGGACCGGTGGGGGCAGCGGTGCCAAGGCTGATGACGGTGATGCGGCAGGAAACCACCGCTGCACCGGCGAGCGAGCCGTTGCACACCTTGGTTATGCGCAGGGTCGGCTTGCCGCCATTGGGACGACGGAAGCGTTCCTTGGCGCAGGCCTTGTTGTTGGTGAGGTCGACCTCACCGGGGACGGGCTTCAGCGCCGCGCAGTTCTCGACCGCATCCGACTGGTAGCCGGCCGGCATGATCGCCTTGACGACGATCGGCGTCGATGCGCCCGGCATCAGCACGATGCCGGCATTGTCGCAGCGGAACTGGCCAGGACCGTTCGGTCCGCATGTCCAGGGCGGAGACGGGCCGAAGGTCGAAGAGACCGGCGCGCCGCCCGGGTAATTGTCGATAACCGTCAGCGGCCCATTATAGGGGACGCTGCCATTGTTGATGATGTCGATCACGAAGTAGCAGATGCCGTCGGGCGTGCAGACCGGGATGCGGGCACGCTTCTTCAGGATCAGGTCGACCTTCTTGTCGACCGGGGGCCGGCAATCGCGGTCGCGGTCGCCACGCCGGCAGATCGGGATCGAGGCACAGCCGCGATCGTTCTGCTGGCTGCCGAACAGCGGCTTGCCGCTGGCGCCGTAGTTATAGGTGGCGCAGTTGCGCAGCGCGCTGCCTTGCCAACCACCCGCCGGCTTGAAGCCGAGCTTGAGGTTGATGGAGGCCCCCGGATTGAGCGTGGTCACCGGATAGGTGCACGTCATCGGGGTCACGCCGGGCATGCATACCCAGGGCGGATTGGGCCCTGAATCCAGAGTCGAGCCGGCCGGCAGCGTCACCTCGTCGAGCACGATCTTGCCGTGATACGGCCCGTCGCCGACATTGGTGACCTTGATGGTGAAGTCGCAGCCGCCGCCCATCGTGCAACGCGTCACGTCGGCGCGTTTCTCGACCTTGAGGTCCGGTTCCTTGTCCTTGGGCGGACATCTCAAGTCACGCGGGATGACGATGTCGATGGTCTGCGTGCAGCATAGTCCCCAGCCCTCCTTCGGGCCGGCATAGGTCTCGATGCCGGTTACGATGAGGTGGATGACGTCGCCGGGCGACGCACCGACGATCTTCCAGTTCAGCACACCGCCGCCCGCCGGCACCAATTGCGTGTCGGGGATGATGGTGATGCCTGGGGTCGTCGTCGATACCTGCACCCATTTGCCGCCCATCTCCGGGCCGACAGGCATGTGGTAGATGAACGCGCCGCCGCCTTGCACGCAATCGACCGTGCCGCGCTCCACCTTGAAACATTCCCGGTCGGGAGGCGGAGGCCGCTTGTCACAATTGGTGAGGTCGATCTTGATCGAGGTCTTGGCCCCGGTCTTGTAGTCGCCGTCGTCGGGCTTGCCCGGATCCTGCGACGGGATGATGGCCCCCGTGCCGACGCCCGGCGTCACCTTGATCATGCCCTGGTTGTCGACGATGGTCGGCGAAGGAAACGCCGCATGGTCGATCTTGGCGGTGATCTTGAAATTGATGACGCGTTCATTGCCAGCCCCGGCGCCGTCGAGATCGGTGGTGGAAATCCGGAAATCGGAGACCGTTGCCGTATCGTTCGGATTAGCCGAGGTGCTGATTGTCGCACCCGGCAGCGGTCCGCCAGACGCATCCGTGCCGTCGCCGGACACGTTGACGTTGACGATCGCAAGACCGTGCGGAAGCTGATCCTTGAAGTCGAGTTGGAGTTTCTTCAGCCTGGCCGAAAAGCTTGGGTCGGCAAAGCCTTGCGGGTCGCCGCGCAGGCCAAAGCTCAGGGAGTAGACGACGTAGTCGCAGCTCCTCTGTGTGCCTGTTTTGGTGAAGAACGGCACGATCCGTTCCGGCCTCGGATTGACGATTTTTGAATTGTCCAGGTCGAGCCGCAGTTCCGGAGTGATCGGGACTGCATCTTCGGCGTGGCTTGCCACAGGGGTGAACATGGCGACCGCGATACCGGCCGCCATCAGCCAGCGCGCGCCGCGCCTGGCATATGACAGGGGTTTCATGATGGTCTCCATGACGGTTGGCTGCTTGCCGGTGGATTGACTGCTGTTCGCGGTCGGGGAAAGTGCGAGATTTTTCATCTTCCCCTCCTCAACGTTCGCAGCTGACGGCTGGGGTTCTGAGCGGCAAAGTCATCTTGCAGCAAGGGTAGTAGCCACCCTTGTCCTTGTCGGACTGCCTGTAGAAGCAAAGTCCAACATCGACTCTGTCGCCCGGAGAATGGCCGGTGATGTCGACCGTGTAAGGCTTACCGGGAGCATGCGACTGGGGTGATGTCACCCCGACGCCTGGTGTCCTGGACTTTGTCTCACTGGAAGGCTGGACCTTGATCGAATCGCCGCCAAAGCCGGCATGGTCATGGAGATAGAGGTCGGCCTGGAGGCCGCGAGGCGTGCAGTAGAACTGAACATCCTCGACATCGATGCACGGAGGCAGATCGCCGGGCGGTGGGAAGTCCGGCGGATAGAACGGCGGCAGATAACCGCCGGGGATCTCTTCATAATAGCCGGCACGGCCTTCGCAGGGGTGCCAGACCTCGACGTCGCCGACATGGCCTTCCACTTCCGGGTCTTCGAAATAGCCGTCGAAGTCGACGAACCACGAGCCGAAAGGCGGCACGTTGGCCGGCTTGACCAACGGCGTCGGCGTGATCTGCACGCCGTGCACGGCAAGCGGCCCGCCGGCGGCGAGGTGGTCGGCAAGTGTCGGGTTGTCGCGCAGCTTGTCGCCGGTGTTGACCAGCGTGTCGGTGCACACGCCGGTGTCGAGATTGCCGTCGGCGTCATAGCCATATTGCAGGTCGAGCCCACCGGCCGACTGCCGGTTGCCTTGCGGGAAGCCGACCGCATATTCCTGCGGCTCTTCCACCCAGACCGATTCCGTTGCCGGATCGTCCGGGTTTTCGCGCCAGTAGCGGATGACCTCGCCCTTGCCGGAATCGGCGAACTGGCTGTAATCGTAGCGATTCTCGACCGGGCCGCGCTGCGCCAGATACATGAAACCCTGGTTGTCGAAGGCGATGTCGGTGACGGCGTAGTCCTTGTCGGCCTTGACCGTCAGCTCCCAGCGCGGATCACCGGCAAAGCTGCCATCGCGGGCAATGCCAACCGACCAGATCTCGGCCTTTTCGCCGACCGAATAATAGAGCCGGCCGCCATGATAGGCGACGGACCAGACGCGGCGTTCGTCCTGCGTGTAGCCCCATGTGTCGGGGTCTTCCGAGTCGAAGGCAGCACCCTGTATGTCCATCACCGCACCGTCCTCGGCGACGGGAGCCAGCCCATGCGCCGGCCGCCCGGCAACGCCGTGATTGAATGTGTCGATCAGCGTGCCGTTGGCATCGAGGCGGTGGATGAGGCCGGTGTCGAGATCGCTGGCGAAGAACTCGCGGTGATTGCTGTCGAAGCTGATGTCGCCGATGCCGGAACCGCTGTTGGTGTCAATGTCGGCGAATTTGGAGACCGCGCCGGTGATGCCGTCGATCTTCCAGATCGTGCCCGGACCGCCACCGCTTTCGGTGCCGAACTGGCCGTCCATGAAGACGGCGCCTGCGGTTCCGCGGCGCTGTCGCTCGGGCCGACCGTCGGCATCTTCGTCCGGGGTGACGATACGGATGCCGTGCAGGGAGGTAGCGCCGGCATAGAGGTTGGGGACGCCCGAGGGAACGCCGTCGCGCACACCGTCATCATAGGTGATGGCGAACACCTGGCCGATCTGTTCGGCCGTCACCTCGAAGGGCGGCGGCGTGTAGACGAGCTGGCCGGAAGCCGGTCCGCCGAGCGCCGAAACGTCGAAGACGCGCAAGGTGGCGCGCGTCGTGTCGATGAAGGTTTCGTCGACCGGGTCGACGCCGGGCGGCAGCCCCCCCCTTTCGGAATCGGCAGAGTCGAAATTGGGAATGACGGTGCCGGAAAATCCGGTGACCGCCATCGAGCCGGGATAGATGATCTGGGTTTCCTGCGCTTGGGCGGCTGTGTCCAACCAGAGCGTGGCGCTCAGCGCCAGGGCAAGCAAACCGCCGGCCAGATGGAGCGAACGGCGCAAACCGCCGCTTGGAGACGACATGGACGCGCCGCGATCGCAGGACATAAAACTCCCCCCGAAGTTTTCGGGAGGAACATCCGGTCCGGCCGCGCGAAACAGGGCAAGGCGCGGCGTTCCGGCACGTTCGTCCCTGATCGAATTGTCTGCTTTCCTCATCTTCACGATACGCCTGCTCCTGCGCAGGGTCAACGGAATCAGCCGAAAGCCCAGCGCATCGACTCCATCCCGAAGGCGGTGGTCGCGCTGAGCTTGCGTTGGTCCCGGAGACCGTGGAGCCTCTGGGGTCCTGGTCATGGGGCATCCTTTCCGGCCCGCACCATGCGGCGCCTGGTCGTCAGTCGCCGGCTGGAGCAGAAAGGTTCATGCAAAACGGCGGCCGGGTCTGTCCGCCATTTCACAGAGGCGCGGCTAATTCCTTGTGTCAACTCAGGTGGAAAACAGTCTTGGCGCGCGAAAGACCGGCCGGCTTACTTACCGTCAGTGCCGGCTTCTGCTAGCGTCTTCCCAACCCTGGGGGGTATCATGACACGCAGGCACTTCGTTCTATTGCTGGCGGCGCTTTTTCCATGTGCGTTGCCGGTCCATCAATCCTTAGCCAAGACCTTGGTCTACTGCACCGAGGTTAGCCCGATACGTTCGATCCCGCACTCGCCTCCGGATCCCGCGACGCCTCGGCCACCGCTCTCTATAACCGCATGGTCGAGTTCGAGCCCGGCACCACCAAGGTGCGCCCCGGCCTTGCCGAAAGCTGGGAGATTTCCGACGATGGCCTCACCTACACATTCCACCTGCGGCAGGGCGTGAAATTCCACAGCGTCGAGGGCTTTACGCCTAGTCGCGACTTCAATGCCGATGACGTGCTGTTCACCTTCGACCGGCAGGCCAACGCGCAGAACCCGTTCAACAATTACGCCAAACGCCAGTACATTTACTTCGACGGCATCGGCATGCCGGATCTTGTCGCCGGTTGGCGCAAGCTTGACGACCATACTGTGGTGATGACGCTGAAGGCGCCGCATTCGCCGATGCTTGCCGACCTGGCGATGGATTTCGCTTCGGTCGTTTCCAAGGAATATGCCGACAAGCTCGTCGCAGAGAAGCGGCTTCTCGACCTGGCGCTGAAGCCGGTCGGGACGGGTCCGTTCCAGCTTGTCGACTACCAGCAGGATGCAGTCATCCGCTACAAGGCCAATCCGGACTACTGGCGCGGCAAGCCGAAGATCGACGATCTCGTCTTCGCCATTGCCACCGATGCCAGCATTCGCATGGAAAAGCTGCGCGCCGGCGAATGCGATCTCATGCCCTATCCAAATCCGGCCGACCTGGAGGCGATCAAGGCGACGCCCGGAATCAAGGTCATGCGGCAGGAGGGCCTCAATACGGGATACCTCGCCTTCAACACCTTGCAGAAGCCCTTCGACGATCCAAGGGTGAGGAAGGCGATCGCCATTGCCATCGACACGCAGGCGCTGGTCGACGTCGTATTCCGCGGCACCGGCGAAGTCGCACGCAATCCGCTGCCGCCAACCTCCTGGGCCTATGACAAGACGAGCCCCGATCATGTCTTCGACCCCGCTGCCGCCAGGCAGGGGCTCGCCGATGCCGGCGTAAAAGACCTGCACATGAAGATCTGGGCGATGCCGGTACAGCGTCCGTATAACCCGAATGCGCAGCGTATGGCCGAAATGATCCAGTCCGACCTGGCAAAGATCGGTGTCACCGTGGAAGTCGTGACGTATGAGTGGACTGAATACCTTGCCCGCTCGAAGTCACGCGACCGCGACGGCGCCATGCTGTTCGGCTTCACCGGCGACAATGGCGACCCCGATAACTTCCTGTCGGTGCCGCTTGGCTGTGCCGGCGTCGGCACCACCAATCGTGCCAACTGGTGTTTTCCGGCCTTCGACGATCTGCTAAAGCAGGCAGCCGGGATCGTCGATCCCGCTGCCCGCGCAAAACTCTATTCGCAGGCGCAAACGATCTTCAGGGAGCAGATGCCGTGGGTCGCTATCGCCCACTCCGTGGTCTCGATCCCGATGCGCGAACAGGTGACGGGCTATGTCATGGACCCCTTTGATCACCACGATTTCTCGGGCGTCGATATCAAGGAATAGCGTTCGGTGTCTGCCGCAGATCTCGATGTCTATGTAGAGAGCCTGCGCAATTTCCGACTGGTGCGGAGCTATTGCATCGCGCAGTCACTGCCTTACCTGGAACAGGCTGGATTGAAAGTGCGCCTGCTCGACCGGCCGGCCGGCCGAGATCGGGCGCCGGTGGCCTTTCTGCATGTCGACCTGACAATCGTGCCGCCAACGTACCGCGGTCTCGGCCACCTCTACGACCGCACCATCAATGGCCGCGCGCTGTCCATCCACCGGCACCTTTATTCGACACTGAAGCTGGAGGCCGGCGACAGCCACAAGGGGCCGGTTGTCGTCAAGACGGTCCTCAACTCCAGGGGCCGACCAGAGCAGCGCTGGTGGCAGCATCGCAACGGCCTGACCAGGAGGCGCGCATGCCATCCGCAAGCTCTTCGAACCCGGCTACAAGGACCGCCTGTGCCCGCCCTATAAGGTCTACCAGACGATCGGCGAGGTTCCGCGGGATGTATGGCGCAACAATCGCCTGATGGTGGAAAAATTCGCTTTCGATACGCTCGACCTGCCCATCGTCAAGCACCGCTACATGTTCCTGCTCGGTGCCGAGGTCAACATGCGGCAGGTCTACGACGATGTGTTGTGCGCCGGCTCAAAAATCCTGAGCAATGAGGTGGGCGGCGCCGTGCCACCGGAAGTGCTGGCGGTGCGGCAGCGGCTCAACCTGGACTTCGGCGCCATCGACTATTTCATTGTCGATGGCAAAGGCGTTGTCGTGGATGCCAACAAGACCGTCGGCTCAAACCCTGAATGGCTGAAGAAAAACCGCTTTCGTCGGGAATTCAACGATCGCATGGCTGAGGAACTGATCGCCTTTGTCCGCGGTTGAGCCGGATCACCAGATCCAGTCGCCCTTGCCCAGCACCGACACCGCTTCGACGATACGGTTGAAGCTGGCGCGGGCCCGGCCGACCGTGTGCCTGGCCCGGAGATAGCCATGCACCAGCCCCGGCTCCTCGGACCAGCTGGCGTGTCCGCCTGCGGTAAGGATGCGGTCGCGGTAGGCCTCGCCGTCGGACGACAGCGGGTCGCATTGCGCGGTGATCAGCACGGTTGGCGGCAGTTTGGTGAAATCGGTGTCGGCGAGCGGCGACAAGGTGATGTCACCAGTACCGTCAGCGCCGCCGGTGCGGATGTGCTTGTAGAATTCGAGATCGCGCATGGTCAACATCGGTGCTTCGGCGTGCGCGACATACGAGCCCTTCGAACGGTCGCCGCCGAGGCCCGGATAGATCAGCACCTGGCCGATCGGCTTTTTGGCATGGCCACGCGTTGCGTGAGCAACAGCCGCGCAGAGATTGCCGCCGGCGCTGTCGCCGCACAGCAGAATAGGGCGGTCGTAGGTTTTGGCTGCCCATTCGAAGGCACGTAAAGCATCGTCGAAAGCGGCCGGGTGCAAATGCTCCGGCGCCAGCCGGTAATCGATGGAACCCACCTCGTAACCGGTGCGGGCGCAGAGCTCGGCGCAGACATCGTCATGGCTGTCTAGGCCGCCGAGGATGAAACCCCCGCCATGGATGTAGAGCACCATCGCCGCCGTGTTCGGGGTAGCGCTGCGATAGATGCGGATCGGGATGTCGTGTGATCGGTTGGCAATGAAAGTCGTTTCCGCCGTCACACCATTGGGATAGCCGGCAAAGAACTCGCGGCACATCCGGTCATAAATCGCACGCTGCTGGGCGATGGTGTAGTCGATCGTATCGGGCGGGTAATAGGAATTGGTCCGCTCGATGAAGGCCCAGGTCTCGGCATCGATGAGGGTTTTGTAGTCGGTCATGCAGCTCCTTTACCTCCCCCTTGATGGGGGAGGTCGCCGCGAAGCGGCGGGTGGGGGTGGTGGCGCATCACCCCACCCCGGACCTTCGGTCCGACCCTCCCCATCGAGGGGAGGGTAAAGAGGCTACTTCCCCTTCCACACCGGGTCGCGCTTCTCCGCAAACGCCCGGAACCCTTCCATACCGTCCTCGGAGCCATAAAGCGCATCGACCGTCGCCAGTTGCCGGCGCGTGACGCGGTTCATGGCATCCTGGAAGGTCAGCGCCTCGGCCACCCGCGCCGTCTCCTTGATCGCGGCAAACACCAGCGGCGGGCCGCTGGCCAGTAGCCTTGCGACCTCCCAGACGCGGTCTTCAAGCTTTTCCTTGGGCAACACTTCGTTGACCAGGCCCCAGCGATGCGCTTCCGCTACATCCATCCAGCGGCCGGTGAGCAGCAAGTCCATGGCGACATGATAGGGAATGCGCTTCGGCAGCTTGATCGTCGCGGCGTCCGCTAGCGTGCCGGCGCGGATTTCGGGCAGTGCGAAGGAGGAGTGGTCGGAGGCGAAAATGAGGTCGCAGGACAGCGCCAACTCGAAGCCGCCGCCGACCGCCATGCCGTTGACGCAGGCGATGACCGGCTTGTTCATGTCGCGCAGCTCCTGCAGGCCGGCAAAGCCGCCGACGCCATAGTCGCCGTCGACCGCGTCGCCACCGGCGGCTGCCTTCAAATCCCAGCCGGCGCAGAAGAACTTGTCGCCGGCGGTCTTGACGATGGCGACGCGCAGTTCCGGGTCGTCGCGGAACGCCTTGAAGGTCTCGCCCATCAGCCGCGAGGTCTTGAGGTCGATGGCGTTGGCCTTGGGCCGGTCGAGCGTGACCTCGAGGATGGTGCCCTCGCGGCGGGTGGAAATGACGTCAGACATTCTTCTTCTCTCCCAGCACCAGCAGCGCGTCGGCGATCCAGGCGCCCTTGCCCTCGGCGCAGACGATCAGCGGGTTGATGTCGAGTTCCTCGATCTCTCCGGCATTCGTCTGCACGAAGCCGGCAATGCCCGCGATGGCGTCGATGGCCGCGGCGACATCGGCCTTCGGCCGGCCGCGATAGCCCTCAAGCAGAGGGAACAGTTTCAGGCCGCGTAGCGCCGCCTCGATATCGTCGCGCGTTGCCGGCAGCATCAAGGTCACGCTGTCGCGCAACAGCTCGACCAGCACGCCGCCAGTTCCCAGCGTCATGACGGCGCCGAACATCGGGTCGCGGGTAAAGCCGACAATCAGTTCGGCAACGCCGTCGCGCACCATGCGCTCGACATAGAGCCCGGTGCCGAGCGGCAAGAGATCGTGCGCCGCGGTGCTGACGGATTCGGCGTCCTTGAGGTTAAGCCTGACAGCGCCGACTTCCGACTTGTGGGTGACGCCAAGCGCCTTCAACGCCACCGGGAAGCCGAGCGCCATCGACGAAATCACCGCTTCGACGGCATTGGCGGCGCGTTCGGCCTTCGGCACCGGCAAGCCGGCCTCGATCAGCCGCGCCTTGGCTTCGGCCTCGTCAGGGGTGACATGATCGCCGCCGGCAGCACCTGCAGCCGACGTGTCGATCGGCTGCGCCTGCGGCTCGGCCCAGGCCCAGCCGATGAAGGCCGCCGCGCCTGCGGCATCAATGGCCTCGGAAATGCCGAACAACGGCACCATGCCGCGCGCCATCAGCTCGGCGGTGTATTCCTCCGGCAGGTTCTCCGGCAGCGACGAGACAATCGCGCCATGCGCCTTGTTGGTCTTCAGCGCCGCCTCGAAGGCGCGCAGCGTCGCCCACCAGTCGGTGACCGAGCAGCGGTCGGGGCGCGGGAAATCGAGCACCAGCATGTTGAGGTCGAAACCGCCCGACACCATGGCGGTGAAGGTGGCGGTCATCGCCGGTTCATTGTTCCAGATGAAGGTGTGATAGTCCAACGGGTTGGCGACCGCGACCAGCGGCCCGAGCGTCGATTTGACATGGGCGCGGTGTTTGCTGGTGAGCTCCGGGAAATTGACCCAGCGGCCTTCGGCGCTGTCGGCCATGACAGAGGCTTCGCCGCCCGAGCAACTCATCGATGACAGTCTATAGCCGGGCAGTGGTCCTGTGACGTGCAGAAGCTTCAGCGCCTCGATAAAGGCGGGGATGGAATCGACGCGCGCAATGCCGAGCCGCCGCAGGAAAGCGCCCGAAGCGGCATCCGAACCGGCGAGCGAAGCTGTGTGCGAGACGGTCGCCTGCCTGGCCTGTTCGGACCGGCCGACCTTCATGGCGATGATCGGCTTCTTCAGTTCGCGCGCCCGCGCCGCCAGCTTCTCGAAGCCGGCTACCGAATCGAAGGCTTCGATGTGCAGGCCGAGCGAGGTGACGCGCTCGTCCTCGATCAGGCCGAGCGCCATTTCGGAGAGGCCGGTCTGCGCCTGGTTGCCGGCGGTCATCAGGAAGGCGATCGGCAGGCCGCGCTTCTGCATCGTCATGTTGATGGCGATGTTGGAGGACTGGGTGATGATGGCGACGCCCTTGGCGCCTTCGGGCAGCCTGATGCCGCCATGCTGGTCGGGCCATAGCAGCGCGCCATCGGCATAGTTGATCAGGCCGTAGCAGTTCGGCCCGATGATCGGCATCTGGCCCGCGGCAGCCACCAGTTCGGCCTGCAGCCGCTCGCCGTCATCGTCATAGGCCTCGGTCTCAAGAAAGCCCGCGGCAAAACAGACGGCGCCGCCGGCGCCACGCTTGGCCAGCGCCTTGATCACCTCGATGGTGAGATGCCGGTTTACGCCGACAAAGGCGGCGTCGGGCGCCCCGGGCAATTCGGCGACCGAGCGATAGGCCTTGCGGCCGGCGACCTCGTCCTTGTTCGGATGCACCGGCCAGATTTCGCCGACAAAGCCCATCTTGATCGATTGGGCGACGACGGCGGCGGCCTGGGCCCCGCCGAACACCGCGATGGATTTTGGGCGCAACAGACGCTCAAGCTTGTGCATGGGTTATGCCCCGAACGGGCGCAGCAGCGCCCGCGAAATGATGTGGCGCTGGATTTCCGACGTCCCTTCCCAGATGCGCTCGACACGGGCGTCGCGCCAGATGCGCTCCAGCGGCAGGTCATCCATCAGCCCCATGCCGCCATGGATCTGGATTGCTTCGTCGGCAACAAAGGCGAGCATTTCGGTAGCCTTCAGCTTCGCCATGGCCATGTCCTGATCGGTGACGGTGCCCTGATCGTACTTCCAGCCGGCTTCGAACACCATCAGGTCCGCCGCCTTCAGTTCCGTCGCCATGTCGGCGAGCTTGAACGACACGCCCTGGAACTTGCCGATCTGCTGGCCGAACTGCTGGCGTTGCGCCGAGTATTCGATGGCGTGGCCGAGTGCCCGCTCGGCGCGGCCGAGACAGGTGGCGCCGACCTGCAGGCGCGTGGCGCCGAGCCAGGAATTGGCGACGTCGAAGCCCTTGTGGACCTCACCCAGCACCTGGCTTGCCGGCAGGCGGCAATCGTCGAATTCGAGGATGGCGTTGGTGTAGCCGCGATGCGAGACGTTGCGGTAGCCGTCGCGCGCGGTGAACCCCTTGGTGCCCTTGTCGACGAAGAAGGCGGTGATCTTCTTGCGCTTGCCGCGCGGCGTTTCTTCCTCGCCCGAAGCCATGAAACTAATTGCGAAATCGGCAAGATCGGCGTGGCTGATGAAATGCTTGGTGCCATTGAGCACCCAGTCGTCGCCGTCCTGCACGGCTGACGCCTTCATGCCGCGCAAATCGGAGCCGGCGCCGGGCTCGGTCATCGCCAGGCAGTCCCACTTCTCGCCACGAATACACGGGAACAGGTATTTTTCGCGCTGCTCGGGTGTGCCGGCGAGCAGGATGTTGGAGGGGCGCGCGACGCAGGTCCAGTGCAGCGCATAGTTGGCGCGGCCGAGTTCCTTCTCGTAGAGCAACCAAGTCACCGTATCGAGGCCAGCGCCACCGACATCGGCCGGCATGTTGGCCGCATAGAGCCCGGCTTCGATTGCCTTGACCTTGATCTCCTCGATCAACTCGCGGCGCAGCACGCCGGTGCGCTCGACCTCGCGTTCATGCGGGTAAAGCTCATTCTCGACGAACGCGCGCGTCGTCTCGACAATGAGCTTCTGTTCCTCCGAAAGACCGAAATCCATGGTCCTCAGCCCTTCTTCTTTTTCTTCGGCTTTTCCGCCTTCTTCACCGGCTTCGATGCCTTGGCCTTTTCTGCGGCCCTGGATGCGGCCGGCTTCTTCGCCGCCAGCTTGGCCAACTGCTTGGTATAGTCCTTGTGCAAGGCGCCGGCGCCCCAGCCCTTGCCTTTGTTCTGTTTCGACAGAGCATCCATGATCGCGACCAGATTGTCGTCGCGGATCTTTTCCAGCTCACGGATCGACAGGCCATGCGCCTGGTCGTCCGACTGGGTGGCGATCAGATCGACCAGCTCGTCGTTGAACTCCGGCACGTCCATCAGCTTGGTCCACGGCCATTTCAGGCACGGCCCGAACTGCGCCATAAAGTGGCGCATGCCTGCCTCGCCGCCGGCGACGCGGTAGACCTGGAACATGCCCATCTGCGCCCAGCGCAGGCCGAAGCCATAGCGCATGATGTCGTCGAGTTCCTCGACCGTGCAGATGCCGTCCTTGATCAGCCACAGCGCCTCGCGCCAGGCCGCCTCCAGCAGGCGGTCGCCGACAAAGGCCTCGATCTCCTTGCGGATCACCACCGGCTTCATGCCGATCGAGGCATAGATTTCCTTGGCAACCTCGATCGCTTCGGGGAACGTCTGCTCGCCGCCGACGATCTCGACCAGCGGCAGCAGGTAGACCGGGTTGAAGGGATGTCCGACAACCAGACGCTCCGGATGCTTCTTCATCGCCACCTGCATGTCGGTCGGCTTGATGCCCGAGGTGGACGAGCCGACAATGGCGTTGGCCGGCGCGTAGAGATCGATCTCGGCCAGTACGCGGTGTTTGAGGTCGAGCCGCTCCGGCACGCTCTCCTGGATGAAATCGGCATCGGCCACCGCCTCGGCGATGGTCTTGGCAAAGGTCAGTCTGCCTTCCTTGGGCAGGCCGCCGGGAACCATCTGCCTGTAGGCGCGGCGCGCGCCCTTCATCACTTCCGAGACCTTGCGCGACGCTTCCAGGTCCGGATCGAAGATCGACACATCGATGCCGTTGAGCAGCAACCGCGCCACCCAACCGGCGCCGATGACACCGCCGCCAATGGCGGCTGCCTTGTTGATGATGCTCATGGTCAGGCTCCGGTTTTTGTCTTGGCGGTTTGAGGGTCGATGAGAGGCACGCGCTCGCCAACGCGGATCACGGAGGGGTCGTAGGCCTTGCGGGCGAAGACTTCGAGCACGAAGGGCCGGAAGAATTCGATCGGCAGCGTGTCGTAGTCCGGGTCGAAGCTCGACTGGTCCCAGCGTTCGCAAAACTGGTCGCAATCGTCGAAATAGGCATGGCCGGCGAAGCGGTCGCGAGCATGGCGGTTGCCGCCGAGATGATGCGCGTAATAGAGCCGCTGGAAGTCGCCATGCTTTTCCACCACCCAGGTGCATTGCTCGCGCACGAAAGGTTTCAGGATCGAGGCGGCGTATTCGTCGTGATTGTACGGTGCGTAGATGTCGCCGATGTCGTGCAGCAGCGCGCAGGCGATCCAGTCGGTGTCGGCGCCGTCGCGCCAGGCCCGCGTCGCCGCTTGCAGCGAATGGCCGAGCCTGGTGATCTTGTAGCCCGACAGGCCTTCGTCGAGTTGCACCAGTGCGTCGAGCAGCCGCTCGCCGGTCCTGGCGGCATAGTCGATCTCATGGGCGGTCAGGAACTCATAGTCTTGCCTGTCGCCATCCTTCATCGCAGTGAATTTGACGGTAGCCATGATCCGCTCCCGTCTTAAGCAGCCGCTGCGATCGGCGCCCGCTTGGTGAGGTTGAGCTTCCTGCGCACTTCCTCCGGCCCCAAAATCCTGGCGCCGAGATTGGTAACGATGCTGGCCGCGCGCTCGACGAGCTGCGCATTGGTGGCCAGCACGCCCTTGTCGAGCCAGAGATTGTCTTCGAGACCGACGCGGACATTGCCGCCGGCGAGCACTGCAGCGGCTGCATAGGCCATCTGGTTGCGGCCGATGGCGAAGGCCGACCAGTTCCAGGTCGACGGCACGTTGTTAACCATGGCCATGAAGGTGTTGAGGTCGTCCGGCGCCCCCCACGGCACACCCATGCAGAGCTGCACCAGCGCGTCGGGATTCAAGACCTTTTCTTCGACCAGCTGCTTGGCGAACCAGAGGTGGCCGGTATCGAAGGCTTCGATCTCCGGCTTGACGCCGAGCGCCGTCATCATGCCGCCCATTGCGCGCAGCATGCCGGGCGTGTTGGTCATGACATAATCGGCCTCGGCGAAGTTCATGGTGCCGCAATCCAGCGTGCAGATTTCCGGCAGGCACTGGCGCACATGTTCCATGCGGTTGGTGGCGCCGCCCATGTCGGTGCCTTTTTCATTGAGCGGCAGCGGCGCTTCCGGTGAGCCGAACACCATGTCGCCGCCCATCCCGGCGGTCAGGTTCAGGATCACATCGACTTCTGCCGCGCGGATGCGGTCCGTCACTTCGCGGTAGAGATGGACATCGCGGCGCGGCTTGCCGGTCTCGGGGTCGCGGACATGGCAGTGGACGATGGCGGCACCGGCCTTGGCCGCATCGATCGCCGAATCGGCGATCTGCTTGGGCGAGCGTGGCACATGCGGGGAGCGGTCCTGCGAGCCGCCGGACCCGGTCACGGCACAGGTAATGAAAACCTCACGGTTCATCGCGAGCGGCATGGACATCTCCTCCCCATAGAAACAGACCCTAACAATGACCGACTTGCCGGAAACTGTTTTGCAATTTACGAAGCTCTCGTGATCAAAAGCGAAAAACCGACCATCTTTCGCGCTGAGCGATCGCCGCTCAAGGTGACGCTGCTGGTGTTTTCAGGCTCGTCCATCATGTGCGTGGCGTCGACCGTCGACCCGCTGCGCGCCGCCAACCGCATCTCAGGCGAGACGCTGTTCGATTTCAAACTGGTCTCGGTCACCGGCGAGGCGCCGGTCACCACATGCGGCCTGCCGGTGGCGGTCAGGGGCCGCTTCGATGCGGCCGAGCCGACCGACGTGCTTGTCGTCGTCGCCGGCTTCGGCACCCAGAATTACGCGACATCGGCTCTGCTTTCCGGATTACGGCGAGCGGCCCGCGCGGCTCGCGCCTGCGGCGGCGTCGAGGCCGGCACATGGCTGGTGGCGCGCGCCGGCCTCCTCGAAGGCCGCAGCGCCACCACCCATTGGGAAGACATGGAGGATTTTTCCTCCGCCTTTCCCGGCGTCGACGTGCGTCCGGACCGCTACGTCATCGACGGACCGGTGTTCACCTCGGGCGGGGCGTCGCCGACCTTCGACCTGATGCTGCATCTGATCCGCACCCGGCTCGGCATGGCCGTCGCGCTCGATGTCGCCAGCGTCTTCATCTACGACCAGGCGCGCGCCGCGACCGACGCGCAGCCGCTGGTCTCGCTCGGCCGGCTCGACGGCTACGACCCGCGTCTGGCGCAGGCTATCCGGCTGATGGAATCGCATGTCGACCAGCCGCTGACCATCGACGCGGTGGCAAAACGCGCCGGGGTGACGGCGCGGACATTGGAGAGCATTTTTCGCAAGTCGATCGGCGAGACGCCGGGCGCATATTATCTCAGGCTGCGGCTGGGCGCGGCGCGTCGGCTGGTGGTCGACACGCGAATCGCCATGGCGGATATTGCCGGGCGGACGGGGTTCTCGTCCGCCGCGGCATTTTCCAGAGCGTTTTCAAGAGCGTTCGGCGAAGCCCCGGTCAGGCTGCGCCGAGGTTGATGCATGTCGCCCAAAAGTGTGTCGCGGTTTTGGGATAACGACATGCACAGACAAAGGGAGATCAGGCTGCGTTCTGTCGTTCGCCGCCGGCGTCCATCTGCGAGCGGATCTGCCTCGCCAGACGGAGTTCAAATCGGCTGCTGACAGCCCGATCCCATTCGTTTTTCACGCTGTCGGTCGGCCGCGGCAGCGCCATCAGCCGGTCGATGATCGATCCGGTCTCGCCGGATGAGAGCAGGGCGTCGATTTCGCGTTCGTATTGCATTATCGGTTCGCCTCCTTCCTTTCACCCGCCACAACGGACCTCTTATACGAGATACGTGACGGCAGTTTGAAGGCAAGAGCGAGGTCATTGAGGGGCGCCAAAGGGCAAACCCTTGTCGTCGGATGGGGTCTTGCGCAAACCCCATTCCGGGGCGGCCGGAATGTTATCCAGCCACCTTGAGCATAACGAATCGGCTTTCCGCCCTCAGACGTAGCGGTTGACGATGTTTTCCAGCAACTCCTGGCGGCCGGAGCGTGGCTGCGGCTCGATCTTCTTCTTCACCACGCGCTCGGCGATGTCTTCCAGCGAGCGCTTGCCCGACAGCATCGCCTTGCCCTCGACCGTGTTCCAACCGGCATAGCGCTCGGCCAGCGGACCCGACAGCGCCTTGTCCTCGACCATCTTCGCGGCTGCCTTGAGACCTCGTGCGCACGAATCCATGCCGCCGATATGGCCGATCAACAGGTCCTGCGGGTCGAGCGACTGGCGGCGCAGCTTGGCGTCGAAATTGGTGCCGCCGGTCTTGAAGCCGCCGGCCTGCAACACCTGATAATAGGCCAGCGCCATCTCCGGCACATTGTTGGGGAACTGGTCGGTGTCCCAGCCCGACTGGTAGTCGTTGCGGTTCATGTCGATCGAGCCGAAGATGCCGAGCGCATTGGCCAGCGCCAGCTCGTGCTCGAAGGAATGGCCGGCAAGTATCGCGTGGCCCTGCTCGATGTTCAGCTTCACTTCCTTCTCCAGCCCGAAGCGCTTGAGGAAACCGTAGACCGTGGCAACGTCGTAGTCGTACTGATGCTTGGTCGGCTCCTGCGGCTTCGGCTCGATCAGGATCGTGCCTTTGAAGCCAATCTTGTGCTTGTAGTCGACGACGAGACTGAGGAAGCGCCCGGCCTGCTCCTGCTCGCGGGCAAGATCGGTGTTGAGCAGCGTTTCATAGCCCTCGCGCCCGCCCCACAGTACATAATTCTCGCCCTTCAGCCGCTTGGTGACGTCAATGCAGCTTTTCACCGTCGCCGCAGCATAGGCGAAGACGTCCGGATCGGGATTGGTGGCGGCGCCCGACATGAAGCGGCGGTTGGAGAACAGGTTGGCCGTACCCCAGAGCAGCTTGACGCCGGTCTTCTTCATCTTGGCGGCAAAATAGTCGGCGATCTCGTCGAGCCGCGCGGCACTTTCGGAGAAATCCTTTCCCTCGGGCCGCACGTCGGCGTCGTGAAAGCAGAAATAGGGGGCGCCGAGCAGCGAGAACATCTCGAAGGCGACGTCGGCTTTCAGCTTGGCCAGTTCCATCGTGTCGACGCCGCCAGCCTTGGGAAACCAGGGCCGGTCGAAGGTCTGGCCGCCAAAGGGATCGCCGCCCGGCCAGGCGAAAGAATGCCAGTAGGCGACGGCGAAGCGCAGATGGTCTTCCAGCCGCTTACCGGCCACCACCTCGTCGGGATTGTAGTAGCGGTAGGCCAGCGGATTGGTCGAATCCGGCCCCTCATACTTGATTGCTTTGATGTCGCCGAAAAATCCGCTGCTCATGATTTCTGTCCTCTCTCGAATAGTTCACCCTGATTACCTCAGGCGTAATTGGTTTCGCTCTCGCTTGGGGTGAAAAGGCTCGTGTCAAAGCCACTCAACGAAGGAGACAGACCATGACCGACCTCAACACGATCGCCGAGAACTACATCACCGCCTGGAACGAGGCCGATGCGGATCGCCGTGCCGAACTGCTCAAGGCCACCTTCACCGAAGACGTCAGCTACCGCGATCCGCTCATGCAGGGCGACGGCCACGCCGGCGTTGCTGGGCTGATCGACGGCGTACAGCAGCGCTTCGCCGGCTTCCGGTTCTCGCTGAAGGGTACGCCGGACGGGTTTGGCGACCGCATCCGCTTCTCGTGGAATCTTGGGCCGGAAGGCGTGCCGTCGGTTATCGAAGGCACCGATATCGGTGTTATCGAAAATGGGCGCCTGAAGAGCGTCACCGGGTTTCTGGACAAGGTGCCGGCGCAGTGATCGATTAAGGGTGGCGCGAGACACCCCCCTCTGCCCTGCCGGGCATCTCCCCCGCAAGGGGGAGATTGGCTGGCATCCACGCCTTCGCTAATCACCCACCTTACAAGACTGGCATACCCGCCGACGCTGCCGATCTCCCCCCTTGCGGGGGAGATGCCCGGCAGGGCAGAGGGGGTGCCTCGCACTTACTCACGCGGTTGCCGCCTTGATCGCCGGGTATAGCGCCCGGTAGCGCTGATAGGCATCGGCATACGCCCCGCCAAGCGCAGCATCCGGCTCGATCGTCGCATCCGTCCTCGGCGCCGTGCACACCGCCAGCGGATCAGCCCCTGTCGCCGCGATCAGACCAAGCCTCGCCGCGCCAAAGGCAGCACCGAAATCGCCGTCGGCCGGAATGTCCACGGGCACCTGCAGCGCCGTAGCGATCGCCTTCAGCCAGTAGCGCGAGCGCGAGCCGCCGCCGATTGCCGTCACCCACGTCAAATCCGTGCCGGCGGTCTTCAAGGCTTCGAGACTGTCGCGGAATGCGAAGGCGACGCCTTCAAGCACGGCCTGCGTCAGCACCGCGCGGCTCGACTCATGCGCCAGTCCGGTGAAGGACCCACGAATGGCGGAATCATTGTGCGGCGTGCGCTCGCCCGAGAGATAGGGCAGGAACGACACCCCGCTAGGCGCTTTCAGCACATCGCCAAGTTCGGCGGTCAATTCGCCGGCCTTCTTGCCTGAAATCTCCGACAGCCAGTTCAGCGAATCGGTCGCCGACAGGATGACGCCCATCTGGTGCCAGGTGTTTGGCAGCGCGTGACAGAAGGTGTGCACCGCGCTGGCCGGATTGGGCAAATAGGACGCGTTGGCGGCAAACAGCACGCCGGATGTGCCAAGCGACACGAAGGCATGGCCGGCGCCGACCGTGCCCATGCCGCAGGCCGAAGCAGCATTGTCGCCGGCGCCGCCGGCAACCGGGGTGCCCGATGCTATGCCCCAGCTGGCGGCCAGTTCGGCGCGCAAGGCGCCGGCCTTCTCCGTGCCTTCGACCAGCGACGGCATCTGCCTTTCGTCGAGCGATGTCGCCGCAAGCAACTCGGGGGACCAGCGCCGTTTGCCGACATCGAGCCAGGAGGTGCCGGCCGAGTCGGACATTTCTGAGATATGCTCGCCGGTCAGCCACAGCCGCAGGAAATCCTTCGGCAAAAGCACCTTCGCCACTTTGGCGAAGACGGAGGGCTCATTGTTCTTCACCCAGGCGAGTTTCGGCGCCGTGAAGCCGGGGAAGACGATGTTGCCGGTGAGTTGGCGAAAGCGAGGGTCGGCATCGAGCGCCGCGGCCTCGGCGTGGCTGCGCGTATCGTTCCACAGAATGCAGGGGCGCAGCACCTGGTCGCCGGCGTCGAGCAAGGTGGCGCCATGCATATGGCCGGAAAGGCCGATGCCTTTGACTGCGGCAAGCTCTTTCGGGTGCGAGGCTTTCAGCTCGGCAATGGCCGTCTCGCAGGCGCGGATCCAGTCGGCGGGGTTTTGTTCGGACCAGCCGGGATGCGGCCGCGATACGTCAAGCGAAGCATGGCCGGAGCCGATGATCTTCTGCCCGGCATCGATCAACAGCGCCTTGACGCCCGACGTGCCGAGATCGAGGCCGAGATACATGCATTCCTCCCATTGCCATTAATTTTTTCGGGTCTCGAAAAAATCTGGCTCGCCAGTTTTTAAAACAAGATCCGCCGCGGGTCAATTCTCTGACAAATTGGCGGCGCGTTGCGAAAACAGCGCCGACAGCGGACTGTCCGGCCGGACCAGTGCGCGCTCGGCCGTCAACGCCCAGGCAAGCGCCGTGTCGCCGGCGCGCAACGCCGCCTCGATCAGCGTGAGATCAATCACATCGCGCTGGGCGTGGCTGCCGCCAAAGCGATGGGCAATGGCGCGGATCGGTCGGATCAGGCGCACCGCTTCGCTGTAATTGCCCTCGCCGAATGCCTTGATGCCTTCCGTCAGTGGCTGGCCGACATCCCGGGTGAAGGCGGCGTTGTCGTCGCTGCCGCGCATCGCCTCGTGCTGGGCTTCGAGCAAGATCTTGACCGGCGCTTCGAGACCGGCGCCGACGAATGCCATCATCGCATGCGCATCGTTGAAGGCGTAATTGCCGGCTCCAGCCTTCGGCGCCCAGTTGGCAGCGAGCGCTGCCCAGCGGTCGCCGACATCGACACCGCCGAGATAAAGCCGCCACAGGATCGCGGATGCATCGACCATGTTCAGCGCCAGCGTCGAACGCTCGCCATAGATCGGCCCGTCATAGAGTTTGAGCACCTCGTCGGTCTCGCCGAGATCGTAGTGGAACAGCGCCAGATGCCACCAATTATGCACCTGCAGGAAGCTCTCTTTGGTCCACGCCTCGGGATTGGCGCGCATCCAGGCGATGCCGTCCCGTTGCCGGCTCTGCATCTCCATGACATGGGCGACCGCGTGCTGCGCCCAGCCGTCTCGCGGCTCGATCTCGATCGCCTGTCGGCCAAAACTTTCGGCTCTGATATAGTCGCCCATCTCCTCGAGACCGAAGGCCTGCATACCGAGAATGGCGTGATAACCTGGCATGCCGCTCTGCCAGGACGGTAGCGCGCGGCCGATACGGTCGCGCAGCATGCGGGCATTGCCGGTGAAGAAGTCGATCTGGTGGCCGACCTGCAACGCCACCACGTCGAGCGGGTTGTCGATGGCGATATCTTCGAGCAGGCGCGCGGCGTCATGCCAGCGTCCCTCGGCAAGGTGGCCAAGGGCCGCCACATGCGCCTGTTCGCGCGGCGTCGCGGCAAGCGGCAGTGCCGCAGCATGGCATGCCTGGGTGACCGCCATTGCCTCGCGTTCGGTGGCGAGGCCGAACAGATACCCTTGAAGACATGCGCCATGACGAAACCGGGATCCGCCGATATGGCGCGGTCAACGGAGCCGACCGGGTCGCCGACGAAGCATTGCAATTCATGAACGGCCTGGCTGTAGGGTGAAAACCCGGCCTCGGTCGCGCCCGAAAACATTAGGCCGAATGGATCTCTTACTGCCATATCGGCCCTGATGCTCCGCAGTTCCTAATTGCCCGAGCGCATCGCCACCGTGGCGATCCCGGCGCCGACCAGCAGCGTGCCGCCGGTGCGGTTGAAGATGCGGATCGCCTTGGGGTTGCGTACGACGTTGCGGGCGCGCGCCGCAATCAGCGCGTAGCCGAAGGCATTGGCGAAGGCGAGCGCCAGGAAGGTCGCTTCGAAGATCAGCATCTGTGCCCAGAAATCGGCTTCCCGGTTGAGGAACTGCGGCAGGAAGGCGACGAAGAAGGTGATGCTCTTCGGGTTGAGTGCGGTGACCAGCCAGGCGTGCGCCATCATCTTGGCGGCCGAGACGGCATCTGTGCGTGGTTCGGCTTTGAGCGCGCCGCTGGCGCGAAATAGTTTTACCCCGAGATAGATCAGATAGCAGGCGCCGATCAGCTTCAGAATGGTGAACACGGTCGCCGACGCGGCCAGCAGCGCGCCGATGCCCAGCATCGACAGGGTCATGGCGGTGAAGTCGCCCAGCGCCACGCCGACGGACATCGGCAAGGCGGTGCGCCAGCCCTGGCCCAGCGCATAGGACACGACCAGAAGAATGGTCGGGCCGGGAATGATGAGCAGAACGGTGGAGGCGGCGGCGAAGGCGGCCCAGTTTTCGAACGACATCTTTGTCTCCTTGAGCGCAAAGAAAAGGATAAATCCTCGTGTGCGGAGGAATGTAAAGAGCCCTCTCCCAAAAATACACGGCGGACCATTTCGCCCGACCGCTGCGGCTATTGGCGGCACAAGTTTAATGCCGGTCGTTGGGCCTTCACCCTTTTTCAACCATGTTTGGCGAAACTGCCTGCTATCCGGCCGGACCGTGTTTCCCGCCGACAGCGTAGGGTTTGGGTGCATGCGTGAGTTGCCGCAGAATGTGACGCCGCCAGCAAATGGCGACGCAAACGAGACCGAACATCTCTATTCCCGCCGCTTCGTCCTGTCAGGGGCCGGCGCCATGACGCTGCTCGGCATGGCCGGCTGCAGCACTTCGACGCTCGAGCTGCCGCAATTCCAGCTGGATGACACGGTCACCGGCTCGGTGCGGCCGATCCGTCCGGCGATCAGCGTCGACAAGAACGTCACCGGCCCCGATGTCATGTACGCTTCGCTAAACGATGGCGGCTTCGAAGTGCCGGCGGTGCCCTATCAGAAGGTCAAGCCGGAGTTCCGCCGCCAGATCGTCGTCAACGAGACCGGCGAGGCGCCCGGCACGATTGTCGTCCATCTGCAGGAGCGAAAGCTCTATCTGGTGCAGGAGGGCGGCGACGCCATCCGCTACGGCGTCGGCATCGGCAAGGACGGCTTCCGCTGGTCCGGCCGCGCCAACATCCAGTACGGCAAGGAATGGCCGACCTGGACGCCGCCGCCGGAGATGATCCAGCGCAAGCCGGAACTGGTGAAATGGCAAAACGGCCAGCCCGGTGGCCTCACCAACCCGCTCGGCGCACGCGCCCTCTACATCTACCAGGACGGCAAGGACACCGGCTACCGCATACACGGTTCGCCGGAATGGGCGAGCATTGGCCAGGCGATGTCGTCGGGCTGCGTGCGCCTGATCAACCAGGATATCATCGACCTCTACAGCCGCGTTTCCAAGAAGAACCCGGTCGTGGTCGTCTGATCCTGTGCGGCGGTTTGGCGCCGCTGGAAACTCCCGTTGCGCGATGCGGCAAGCTAGGCCAAGGTGCCTTGAAAACCACAGCGCCGGGAGAGATCGAGCATGGCTGGAACGTTTGTCATCGCACAGGGCGGCGGCCCGACCGCCGTCATCAACCAGACGGTTGTCGGGGCCACGCTGGAAGTCCGCAAGCGCCATCCCGGCGCCAAGGTGCTGGGCTCGCTCCACGGCGTGCGCGGCATTCGTGACGGCAACTATGTCGACCTCTCCGCCATCCCAGAGGACCGGCTGCGGCTGATCGCCGGCACGCCGAGTGCCGCGCTCGGCTCGACGCGCGACAAACCGGATGCCGCCTATTGCGAGGTCATCCTCAAGGGCCTGAAGAAGGCCGGCGCCGACGCTTTCATCTACATCGGTGGCAACGACACGTCGGGCACGCAGCAGATTCTGACCGACGCCGCCGGCGGCAGCATTGCTTTCGTCCATGCGCCAAAAACCATCGACAACGACCTCGAGGAAAACGACCACACGCCGGGCTTCATCTCGGCGGCCGAATTCGTCGCCGGCGCCTTCCTGTCCGTCGATCTCGATTTCCGCGCATTGCCCGGCATCTATGTCGGCATCGTAATGGGTCGGCATGCCGGCTTCCTCACCGCGGCGGCTGCAGCCTGGCAGCTCGATCCCGACAGCGGCCCGCATCTGGTCTACGTGCCGGAACGGCCGTTCTCCGCCGCCGGTTTCATCGACGACGTGCGCGCCACGCTCGACCGCCACAAGCGTTGCATCGTCGCCGTCTCCGAAGGAGTCAGCACCGCCGACGGCAAGGCGCTGGTCGAAAGCCTGGTGCCGCCGGACAAGCTCGAGCGCGACGCGCATGGCAACGTCAAACTGTCGGGCAGCGACCTGCCGTCAGCTCTGGAACGTGCGCTCGCCGAAGGCCTGCCGGGCAAGCGCGCCCGCGTCGATGCGCTTGGCTACATGCCACGCGGCTATGTCGGCGCGATCAGCGCCGTCGACGCGCGGGAGGCTTTCGACGCCGGCGCCTTCGCGGTTGCCGTTGCCGGCGAAGGCGGTGGCTCGGTGGCGCTGCAATATGACGGCACGAGAACCGTGCTGAAGAAGGTGCCGCTGAAGAACGTCGCCGGCAAGACGCGCCATATGCCCGACGATTTCATGAAGCCCGATGTCAACCAGCTGTCGGAAGCGGGCATGGCTTACCTGAAGCGGCTGGTGCCGGAAAAATACAAGGTGGGAAAGCCCTTCGTCTGATGGGCGGCCGTTTTGGCGGCACCCGTTTTGGTGGCGAGCGCGTTGTCGGCGACTGGTTCGGCAAGACGATCATCGACGACCGCACGACGATGCTGACCGAGCCGTTCGTGCATGATTTCGTGCGCGCCAACATCTGGCATTTCAGGGGACGCGACGCCGACCTGCTGGTCGACACCGGCATGGGCATCTGCCCGCTGGCGCCTGAGATCGACACGCCCGAGGGCAAGCCGCTCATTGTTGTCGCCACCCACATCCATCTCGACCATGTCGGCTCGCTGCACGAGTTTCCGCTGCGCGCCGGGCCGCGGCACAGTGCCGAGCATTTCGAGACCATGAACGATCAGGTGACCTACGCCTACATGTTCAACAATCTCGACGGCGCCGTTTCGAAATTGCCGGCGCCGGGCTGGACGGCGGCCGACTACAAGATTCCGCCGGCGCCGCTGACGCGCACGCTGGACGAGGGCGACATCGTCGACCTCGGCGACCGGCAGTTCCGCGTCCTGCATCTGCCCGGACATTCGCCGGATTCGATCGCTTTGTTCGACGAGGCAGACGGCCTGTTCTTTGCCGGCGACGCCATCTACGATTCCACGCTGATCGACGACCTGCCGGATTCCTCCCGGCCTGATTATCGCCGTACCATGCAGCGGCTCCTTGACCTGCCTGTTCGCCTCGGCCATGGCGGCCATGGGCCGAGCTTCGACGGCAACCGGATGCGCGAGATCGCCACAGCCTATCTCAGGCGCACCGGAGGCCTCTGACGACATTGGGATTGGAACCAGCGTGGCCGCCGTGGTCGAGCGCGTCAATCCGGACAAGGCAGCTGCCAATGCCGGCCTGCAGCCGGGCGACGTCATCGTCGCCGTCGACCGGTCGCCCGTGCGGGATGCGCGGCAAGCCAACCAGGCGATCGCCGAGGCCGGCAGATCGGGCCGGAAGTCGGTGCTGCTTTTGGTCGACCGGGGCGACGCGCAAATCTTCGTCGCCGTACCCTTCGCCGCCGGTTGAGTCATGATGCGGCGGGCTCGCTGAACGATCGGCAGGCCTGCCTCACGGCCCCGCCAAAATTCCTGTTGCCCGCCGCGACATCTTCGAGAACATTACGGCAGGCCGGCAATGGCCTGCTAAAAACGGACAGTCAAATGGTCACTCGCGGTTTTTCCTCCGGTCGAAAGCCTCCGACGGAGACCGATGCGCGCATTCCGCCCGGTCAGTATCTCGAACAGGGCTTTCCGGTGCTGTCGGCGGGGCCGACGCCGCGCGTGCGCACCGAGGACTGGTCGTTCACGCTCAAGCACGGGCCACGCCCGATCAAGAAGTGGAACTGGGCCGAGTTCAACGCGCTGCCCTTGACCAAGATGACGCGCGACATCCATTGCGTTACCGCCTGGACCAAGTTCGATACCGCCTGGCAAGGCGTGCTGGTCGACGACATCCTTGCCGATGCCGGCATCGAAGCGCCGACCGGCTTCCTGCTGGCGCATGGCTATGACGGCTATACCACCAACGTGCCGGCCAAGGATCTCACCGCGGGGAAGGCGATGGTGGCGCTGCTTTATGAAGGCAAGCCAATCACTGCCGACCATGGCGGCCCGGCGCGGCTCCTGGTGCCGCATCTCTATTTTTGGAAATCGGCTAAATGGCTGAACGGGCTGCAGTTCACCGAGCGCGACGAGCCGGGCTTCTGGGAATTGCGCGGCTATCACATCTATGGCGACCCGTGGCGCGAGCAGCGCTATAGCGGCGATCCATGAGCGAAGCGCCGCAATCTCCCTGGCAGACGGCGAAAATCACCCGGATCGAAAAGCGGACGCCACGCGTTACCAGTTTCTTCTTCGCGCTGTCACGGCCATTCGCCTATCGCGCCGGACAGCATGTCGATGTCAGGCTGACCGCGCCTGACGGCTACCAGGCACGCCGCTCCTACTCCATCGCCTCGGCGCCGGAGAGCGGCGCCACGATCGAGCTGGCGATCGAGAAGCTCGACGACGGTGAAGTCTCGCCCTTCTTCCACGACGTCGCCGCGGTCGGTGACGAGATCGAACTGCGCGGGCCGCTCGGCGGCCATTTCGTCTGGTCCGATGGGGATGGCGGGCCGCTGCTTCTGGTCGGCGGCGGCTCCGGCGTGGTGCCGCTGATGGCGATGGTGCGGCATCGAGCCTTGCGCAAATCGGCGGTGCCGGTGGCGCTGATGTTTTCGGTGCGGGTCTGGGACGAGGTGATCTTCCGCGACGAGCTGATCGGTCTCGGTGACCGCCGCGACGGGTTCGAGCTGGTGCTGACGCTGACGCGCGAGGCCGTACGGCGCCCGTCCGACTATTCGAGGCGCATCGACACGGCAATGGTCATGCAGGCGCTCACGCGGCTGCCGCGGCCGCCGGCGCTCGCCTTCGTCTGCGGGTCGAACGCCTTCGTCTCGGCGGCTGCCCAGGCGCTGATCGACGCCGGCATATCAGCGGAAATCATCCGCACCGAGCGCTATGGCGTCTGAGAGGGCCACAGTGGTTCACCGTTTCATGGAAACAGCCACCCGCTCTCAGGTGGGTGAAAACCTTGCCGACAGCAATTGGAACGGCAGCGCGCCATAGGCGGCGACTTCGGCCTCATTGTCCCAGTTGCGGAACTGGCGCGATGGCCGTGCCTCGATCACCAGAGGCCGGCCGGTGTCGTCCACCGTTACCTTGCCGCGAAAGCGCAGCACACGTCCGCCGCCGGCGCGGCTGATCACCATGGAACGCAGGCGGGCGACATGGCCGCCGCCGGCATTGATTTCCATCTCAATGCGGCGCCGGATTGGTGGAACGACGATCCTGACGGTGACGTCCAGCACCATCGCTCCAGTCCTGTCCGGACGCGGCAGGGGCTGGGAAAGTGCAAACGGCGCCGACGTCGCTCTTGCCTTGCGCAATGTCGGCCTGCCGCGCCAGACGGCGGGCGTCGGCTGCTGCAGGCGGCCCTTTTTGCGTTTGAGGCGCAACTGCTTGGCAAAGCCGCGCGACAGCCAAACGAGGCCGCCGAAATCGGTACGCGGCTTGGCCTGCAGCACCGAGGACCAGCGCGACAGGCCGGCGCGGTCGGCCAACTCAATCGTCTTTGCAAGTTCGGCCTCCGGCACCGCAATGCCGATCTCCAGGCAGAGATAGGAGAGCGCCACCGCCGCGGCGACGGCGAGGCCCCGCTTGGCGACGATGTCGCCGAACACGCCCCAATCGACTGCGCCACTCTCGATGGCGACCGCACAGTCAACCAGCCAGTCGCTGTGGGTGTGGGCATCGAGGCCGCCATGTGCGATGGCGAGCGCCATGCGGTCGGCCGGAGAGGGCACAAGCACGCGGACGCCATTGAAATCGGCTGACAGCGCCCGCTGCCAGATCGCCAGATCATCTTCCGCGCTTTGCTGCGACCCGTCATAAGCGAGCTGGTGCAGGTCGATGTCGCCGAAACTGCCCTTGAAAAAATTCATCGAACGCAAGGACGCCAGCCTGGTGCGCAGATATTGCGGACTGACGCCGGTGGCGATCTGCCAGTCGCGTTCGCTAAGCACATCGAAGGCGGCAATCATGGCCTGCGAGCGCACCAGTATGTCGATGTCATGCGCCACCCGGCCGCGCTGCGCCGACGCGTTGACGGCGATGCGGCTGGCGCCTTTGATAAGCATCACCGCGCAGCCGGCGTCGATCATGGCCTGTAGCGCCGGCTCGGCCTCGCGCGCAGCCAGTCGCGATTTGGTCCACAGCATCTTTTGCAGGCCGACAAGACGTGGATAGGCCGGATGCCCAGCGAGCTTGCGGCCGAACCTGTCGGAGATCGCGGCCAGCAGCCGATGCTCGCGGAAAGCAGCATGGTCGATATCGTTCTCGTCGAGCCAGCGCGCCGCATAGGCCCCGGCCGCCTCTTCATCGGGGAGCAATGCGGCCTTCAGCAACTGGTCGAGGCCGCCAGTGGGCCATGACCAACCATAGTCCGGAAACCGACGGCCGATACGGCGCATGGCATTGGTCATCAGTCGGCGCTCGCCTTTTTCGCTGCTCGCCTTTGCATGGCCAGCCTTACGACTTCGACATAACCGCGGTCGCGCACGGGGTCGCGTCCATAGGACATGCTGTCGGGCCGGATGCGGCGCAAGGTTAGGACATCGTCGAGCATGGCAAGCGCAAAGCCCGCCTCGCGGACACGGGCGATCCAGTCGACCATGTCGCCGCGACCGCCTTGCGGGTCGATGATCGGACCGACGGCCTCGGCTACCTCCCGGCGGATCATCATCGTCGTGCGCGACCAGCCCGCCACGGCCACGTCCTGTTGCACATCGGGCTTGTCATCGCGAAACGTCCGCCAGTGGGCAAAGACTCCTGCCGTCGCGGGAAACCGCTCGAAATGCTCCAGCTGCCTTTCGATCTTGGTCGGCAGCCACAGATCGTCCGCATCGAGCGTGGCGACGAAGGGCGTCGCCAGCGCGGCGATGCCCCTGGTGGTGGCGCTGCCTGGTCCGGCATTGTCCTGGCGCAACACCTGCACCGGCATGCCCAGCGCATTGACCACCGCGACCGTATCGTCGGTCGAGCCGTCATCGACGACGATTATGGCGTCGGGCTGGACCGTCTGGGCCGCGACCGATCGCAGCGTCTCGGCGATGGTGGCGGTCGCGTTGAAGGCCGGAATGACGACGCCGTAGCTGGCCATCACAGGAAACGCCAATTCGCAAGTTCCTTGAAATCGAAGATGCCGTCGACAGGGTGCAAGGAGCGGTCGGCCTCGCGCCGTTTCATCGACTTGTAGACGGCGCGCATGAATTCGCGAAAAGGAACATCGGCCTGCCTGGTCATGTTGCCGGGATGGCGCCGGTAATAGAGCGCAACAGTGTCGGGCATCGTGAATTTCGGACCGCTTTCGAAAGTGCGCAGCAGATAGTCGGTGTCCTCGGCCTGGTGGAAATCCTCGTCGAAGCTGCCGATGCGTTCGACCAACCGCCGGACGAAGATAGCGGGAGACAGGTGAATGCCGCGAACCGTCATCGAGTGGCTGTCGGCTGTCGGCTCCAGCGTATCGTCATCTATGTCGTCGACCAGCGTCATGCGCGAATAGGTGAGCTCGAGGGTGGGGTCTGCGTCGAAACAGGTCAGATCCGCCTTGAAGCGGCCCGGCGGGGAAATGTCGTCGGAATCGAGAAACGATACCAGCCCGGTCTGCGGCAGCAATTGCCGCAAGCCCGCGTTGCGTGCCCGCGTCACCCCGGCATTCTGCTGCTGGAAAAGGCGAATGCACGGCGCCTCCGCGATCAGCGAGCGCACGACCGCCACCGAACTGTCGGTCGAACCGTCATCGATAACGATGATGTCGAGATCGGCGGCATCGCGCTGCCTCAGCAGCGAGCGCAGCGCCGAGCCGACATGGCGTTCGCGGTTGTAGACCGGCATGATCACGCTCAGCTTCACGCACGCATTCCAGGCTGTGATCTATTCATTCTTTCACCACTCTGCCGGGCGCTTGATCTCGAAAAGCCCCTCGACCGGGCGCCGCGACGGATCGGCCTTGCGCCGCCGCAAGGATTTCTGAATCACACGCAGATATTCGCGCACCGCCACATCCCTTTGCTTGGTCAAATTGCCGGGGTGGCGCCGGTAGTATACCGCGACGGTGTCGGGAAAAATGTGCTTTGGGCTGGTTTCGAAAATGCGCAGCAGATAGTCGGCGTCTTCGCCCTGCCGGAACTCCTCGTCGAAAGCACCTGTACGGTCGATGAGTGCCCTGCGGAGTATCCCGGCGCTAAGGCTGACGCCGCGCACGGTGGGACCTGCGCCGCCCCGTGCCGGCTGCAGGGTTTCGTCGTCCATGAGATCGACGCGCGTCATCAGCGAGTAGGTCAGCTCGAGCGCAGGGTCGGCCGCGAACAGGGGTAGGCCAGCCTTGAATCGTCCAGCCGGCGAGACGTCGTCCGAATCCAGGAACGACACCAGTTCGGTTTGCGGCAGCAACTGCCTCAGCCCTGTGTTGCGCGCGTTGGCCACGCCCTGGTTTGCCTGCTGGAACAGGCGGATGCACGACGCTTCCCGCATGATGGCGCGGACTGCTTCAACGGAGCTGTCCGTCGAGCCGTCGTCGACAACGATGATATCGAGATCGGCATCGTCGCGTTGCCTGAGCAGGGACCGCAACGTCGAAACGACATAGATCTCCCGATTGTACACCGGCACAATGATGCTCAACTTCATGCAGCGCCCCGAAGGACGAAATCCGCAATCGTGCCGGCGATCTCGCGCGGCTCGGTCCCCAGCGACAGCCGGTAGCATGGCAGATCGCGGGTAAGCTCGCTGAAAAAGCGAAAGCCCGCTTCCCGCTCGCCCGGCATCTGCACGATTCCTGACGGGGCCAAGGCGATCATGGCATCCTTGCGCGATATGGGCATGACCGAGCTTCTCGCACCTCCCCTGATATGGGGCACTATCAAAGCAATAATGTCCAGACTTGCAGGAGGTGGTCGAGGCGCGATCTCGTCGATGCGAAAGGCATGCTTGCCTTGCCAGTTCAGCGGTTGGTACGACTTTAGCCGACCCTCCAGCTTCAGCCGCTTGAAGCCCTCCGGATCCTGCTTGAGCGTGGCAAACAGCGGATAGGCCGTCACGCCCTCGGTCCGGTCGATCAGCACATAGTCGTCGCCGACGCTATCGAGCCCATTGAGCAGGCCGGCGACGACTGTTCCCGATTTTCCGGCTCCCCCGGAGCCCGCCAGCAACACGCCCTTGCCATCGATGCCCAGCGTGCCGGCATGGGTAAGCCGCATGCCGCGCGCCGCATATTCCCAATGCAGGAAGGCGCGCAGCGGCGCCGCCTGTTCCCATGGCGGAAAGGCGTCGGCCGACATCATCAGCTGCGCCCCGACATGGCGTTGCGGATCATGGAACTGCCAGAAGTCGAGGTCATGATAGTAGCTGCCGCGCAATCCGGCCTCTTCCAGCCGGTTGGCAAAGGCATGATGGTTGTAATCGCCTCGGCCCCAGGTGGCCGGGGCGGGGACGCCATCGATGGCCGGGTGGGCGACGAAAATGCGGCAGCCGTCAGATGCAGACGGATTTTCCGGGGCCGGTATGAAGGCATGGCTCATGGCTTCCGCCAGCGTGCCATGGTCGAGGTGGACACTCAGGTCCAGTCCCGGCAACCGCACGCTGGCGGCAACGGGATAGAAGGCGGCGGCGCTTTCCGCGGCCGCCAGCACATGGCGGGCATAATCCGGCAGGGTTTGCAGCGTGATCAAAGGCATGTGTTGGTTGTTCAGCGTCCAGAATTGCGCCGGGTCGCCTGATGCATGTCGCTCGGGGTGGCCCCGGTTTTGAGACGACGACATGCATAAAATCAAAGATCTAAACCGCGTCGCCTGAGTCCGTTCAAACGCGACGCGCTTTAGGGAAACGATTATGCCTGTTTCACCGCCGGCCAGCCGAGAGGTTCCTCGACCTCATGGATCGGGTCGACAATGATGAGATCGGCAAGGTCGTCATGGACATCGACCTTGAGCGGCTCATTGCTGGCAGCAAGCGCAGACGACAGCTCGCCCGAAAGCGGTTGTGCCGGTGTTTCGGCTGGCGCAAGCAACCCGAAATCGAGCAGTCGGGCAACGAAGCTTTCGAGGTCGGCCAGGCTTATTTTTGCGGCGCCCGCGGCAGCTCCGACCAGCGCTTCAGTGGCGACGCCGGACGACAAAGCCTGCCAGACCCGGCTGCCGGAATCGGAAAAGCCGAAATACTTGCCGTTCGAAAGATCGAGAACGACGGCTTCGCCATCGAATGATTCGAAAACGATGTCCTTGCTTGCGACCGCGTAGACCCGCTGTTGCATCGCTGTGTCCCCCGTCCCATGCGCCCTGAAGGGATGCGCCGGCTTCACGGTCTGCCAAGCCCTTCCTAAGTGCGTCTAAATCACTTGGCCGTTGGTTGGCAAGACAAAGACCCGCGAATACAACGCCTGCGTCGGCGACCGTTGCGGCGAAGTCGACCGGCTCAAGCCTCGATTTCGAGCGCCGACAATGGTTTCGAGCAGCAGGCAAGGATAAAACCGTCATCGATCTCGTGGTCGAGGATGCCGCCATTGTGGCTCATCTCGACTTCGCCGGAGACCTTCTTCACCTTGCAGGTGCCGCACAGGCCGAACTCGCAGGCGGCGGGAATCCGCACGCCCGAGCTGCGCGCGGTCTGCAGCACGGTCTGGCCGGCGACGCAGCCGGCGTCGACCTCCGAAAGCGAGAAGCGGATCGGCGTCACGGCTTCGACAGGTGCAGCGATGCCGTCCTCGACCGGGGAGGCAAACGGCGCCGGAATTTCCTCCACCACAGGCGCGGCAAAGCTCTCCTGATGGTATTTCGTCATGTCGAAGCCGGCGGCATCCAGCATGCCGCGCACGGCGCGCATGAACGGATCGGGGCCGCAGCAGAAGATTTCGCGCTCGCGGAAGTCCGGAGCCAGCAAGGGCAGCCGGATCGCATCGATGCGGCCCATATGGCCGTACCAGCCTTCGCGGCTGGAACGTTCCTCGATCATGAAGCCGAGCGACAGGCCGGGCATATGGCCGCCGAGCAGTTCGAGTTCCTTGCGGAAGATGATCTCTTCGGCACGCCGCGCGCAGTTGACGAAACCGACATCGGTCCATGGCGCGCAGTCGTTCAGCCAGCGCAGCATCGACATCATCGGCGTCACGCCGGAGCCGGCGGAAATGAACAGGTATTTGGCCGCCGGGTGGCTGTGCAACGAGAAGTCGCCGGCCGGTCCGTAGGCCTTGACATGCGAACCGGGCACCAGATGGTCGAACATCCAGCGCGTGCCGATGCTGCCGGCCTGCGCCTTGATCGTCACCGCGATCGAAAACGGCCGCGATGGCGACGACGACAGCGTGTAGGTGCGCATCAGCGGCCCGTCCGGTGTCGGCAGTTCCAGCGTCAGGAACTGGCCCGGCTTGTAGCGGAACCAGGTCTGGTTGTCGGAGCGGAAGGTGAAGGTCTTGACGTCGGGCGCCTCGTCGCTGACGCCGATCACTTCCAGCACCTGCAGCCTATCGTTCCACGGCGCCATCTGGTCGAGATGGCGATAGAGCCCAAGATCCGTCATCGCATTCATCCTCTGGTCCCTCTTCGCCTGCTCCAGCTCACGCGACGCTGCGTAGCGCCGGCCGGCCGCCTTCGGCAAGGCGCGGGCCGATGAAGGCCGCGTACCATTCGACGAACTGGATCACGCCGCCCTCGTGCAGCTCCGAGTAGGGGCCGGGCTCATAGGCCGGAGACAGGATGCCGAAGGCGTTTTCCTCGACGATGCGGCGGTCCTGGTCGTTGGTCTCGGTCCAGACATGGGTGAGCTCCTCAAGGTTGTAGTCGACCCCCTCGACCGCATCCTTGTGCACCAGCCACTTGGTCGTCACCGCGGTTTCGGTGGCGCTGATCGGCAGCACCCGGAAGGTGACCGCATGGTCGATCAGGATGTGGTTCCAGGTCGTCGGATAGTGGTAGTGCATCAAGGTGCCGATGCGGTCGGCGGCAACAGTGTCGGACAGGTTCTTCGTCACCGCGCGCTTTCCCGACATCGTGTAGCTGACGGCATCGCGCAGCAGCGGCGCGCGGGTGGCGCGGTATTGCCCGGCCGGATCGATGCGGAACTTGCTCGGCAGGCCCGCCGCCTCGCATTTCGCCCAGTGCGCGAGCATCTCCGGGTCACTGTCGGCGCCCTGCACGCCGGTCACCGTCGGCGCTTCGGGGAATGTCTTGCACAGCTCCGGATGATTGCCGGCGCAGTGATAGCATTCGCGGTTGTTTTCCCAGACCAGCTTCCAGTTGCCCTTCTCGATGATGGTGCTCTCGAAGGCGACCTTGGCTTCATTCAGCCGGTGCGGCTTGAGGTAGGGCTCTATCATGGCGCGCATCGGCGCAAAGTCGGCAGGTTCTTTCGCCAGGCAGATGAAGATGTAGCCGCCGACGCTCTCGCAGGCGACGGGCTTCAGGCCGAACTGGCTCTTGTGGAAACCGTCGGCCATCTGGCGGGCAAACAGCAGCCGGCCGTCAAGCTCGTAGGTCCACTGGTGATAGGGGCAGACAAGCTTTGCCGCCATGCCCTTCTCAGTGTTGCAGACACGGCTGCCGCGATGGCGGCAGGAATTGTGAAAGGCGTTGATGTTGCCCTTCTGGTCGCGGACCAGCACCACCGGATAATCGCCGATCTGCACGGTGATATAGCTGCCGGGCTTCGGCAGTTCGCAATCATGGCCGATGAACAGCCAGTCGCGATACCAGATAAGCTCCATGTCGAGCTTGAAATAGTCCGGGTCGGTGTAGAAGGGCTGTTCCAGCGAAAAGCCTTGCTTGCGGCCGTTCAGGAGCCTCAGCATGTCGTTGCGCGTATCCATAGTTCTGTCCTCGTGGTTTAAGGACTGAACTTGGTGGTGATGGAGGAAGGATCGGACGCAGGCCGGCGCGGCGCCGGACATGCACTATCCACCTCTTGACCGCCCACCGCGATCAGTCGAGTCTATGCATCTCGGGCTGGTTTCCGGGCTCTGGAGTTGTCCTTGCGGACCATCGCGACACCTTCCCAGGCTGCTGCCCAGTGGTCTCCCGTTGCGACTTCAACTCCACCACCGTTGCGGGGGCAGCGCCGGATTCTGACCGGCTTCCCAATTCTCCGCTGCGTCGTCACGAAGCGGCACCTGAGATGCGATCATCTAATCACGGCAGCGATCGCGACGTCGGCATGAAAGCGACATCATATCCATGCGGCGCGACACGCGCGGCATACGCCCCGCCGACCACCGAAGGGCTGAGATCCTGTCTTGCGGCGCTATCATCGCCGTTTCGAATCGCTGCGGATCCAGTTCCGATCGGGGGCAAAAAGGGCTCAACGGTATCGAAAAGTTACTATTAGCAATCTCTAATCGAACCGAACGGTTCGTTTCTGTTGACAATGCGTGCAGGACGGTGTGAACGACGGCCCGGAAACCGACACCGGAGCGAACCACTCGGTTCGACATAAGCAACTGAAAACAATGCGATAAATGACCATAGAGGAACTTCCTGGCACAATTTCAAGGTGCAGGACCGTGGTCCACACGGAACAACTTCGTGATTGGAAACCAGCCTATGGCTTTCCCACATCGGGGCTGTCCGAACGACGCGAATTCCTCCCAAGACACGCCGCTAGACGGACAGACAAACTGGAGTACTAAAAATGAAAAAGATCATCCTCACTGCCGCAGCCGTTTTGGCGATCACCGGCAGCGCCTTCGCCGGTAGCGACAATTACGGTTCCAATGGTGCGAACCAGCCAGCCGTCTCGGTCGACAGCTCGTATACGGCTTCCATTCAGAAGCCGGCGCACGCTGACAAGCAGCCTGTCGTTCAGGGCGCCGACCGCGACCTCTACGGCAATCGCTGATCCCGACCAAAGAAGGGCGGCTAACCCGTCGCTCTCGGGATCCCAAAAAATTCAGGAGTATTGAAATGAAAAAGATCATCCTTGCTGCCGCCGCCGTTTTGGCCATCTCCGGCAGCGCTTTCGCCGGCAGCGACAACTACGGTTCGGACGGCGCCAACCAGCCTGCGATTACGTCGACCGATAGTGGCCATACGGCTTCGGTTGAGAAGTCGGCTCCAGCCGAGCAGGCGCCTGCCCACGGTGCCGACCGTAACCTTTTCGGCCGCTAAAAGCCGGTTTCCAGCACGTGGCGGGCTTATCCGCTGCAGCTGGCGGCATCAGAAAAATTCAGGAGACTAAAATGAAGAAGATCGTTCTTGCCACCGCAGCCGTTCTGGCTATTTCGAGCGCTGCCTTTGCCGGCAGCGACAATTATGGCTCCAATGGCGCCAACCAGCCGGCCGCTGCCGTCGACACCACCCGCACTTCGTCGACCGGCACCAACTCGGCGGTCTACAAGCTGCTGAACTCGTCGAACGACCAACAGAAGTTCGTTCCTCAGAGCAGCGACAGGGATCGGTTCGGCAACAACTAACAGCCGAAGCTTAAAAAAAGAGCGGCGGGCCTGGCCCGCCGCTCTTTTTCATGCCTGTACGACGCAGCTATCTCAAGCCGCCTTCACTTCCACCGGCTTGAGCGAGAAGGAGTGCCCATCGGCGTCGAAGATGTGCAGGTCCCCGGCATCCGCGGTCAGTCGCAGCTTTGCCCCGCGCTTGACCTCGACATTGCCGGGCAGCTTGGTCACCAACGGCAGGTCAGCGCGGCCGATATCGACATAGACAAGCTGCACCTCGCCGAGTTGCTCGACATAGTCTACCACGCCCTCGAAAAGATATTCCGCGCCGGTGGCGGCCGACAGATCCTCCGGCCGCACGCCGAAGCTGACTGCCGCACCCTTTGCTGACGCCGGCGTTGCGATCGGCACCGTTGCCTTGCGACCGCCGACATGGCTGACGATTGTCGGGTTGCCCGTCCTGTCGATTGTCGCCGGCAGGATGTTCATGGCCGGCGAGCCGATGAACTGGGCAACGAACAGATTGCCGGGCTTCTTGTAGAGGTCCATCGGCGTGCCGACCTGCTCGATATGGCCATCCTTCAGCACGACGATGCGGTCGGCGAGCGTCATCGCTTCGACCTGATCGTGGGTGACGTAGATCATGGTCGTGGCAGGCATCGATTCCTTGAGCTTGGCGATCTCGATGCGGGTCGCGACGCGCAGCGCCGCGTCGAGATTCGACAGCGGCTCGTCGAACAGGAACACTTTCGGATTGCGCACGATGGCGCGACCGATGGCGACACGCTGGCGCTGGCCGCCCGACATCGCCTTGGGCAGGCGGTCGAGATATTTGGTCAGCTGCAGGATTTCGGCGGCCTGCCGCACCCGCTTGTCGATCTCGGCCTTGCTTTCCTTGCCGATCTTCATCGAGAAGGCCATGTTGTCGTAGACGGTCATGTGCGGATAGAGCGCATAGGACTGGAACACCATGGCAATGCCGCGCTTGGAAGGCGGCACGTCGTTCACCACCTCGCCGGCGATCTTCAGCTCGCCGGAGGTGATCTCCTCAAGCCCGGCGATGGACCGCAGCAAGGTCGACTTGCCGCAACCCGACGGGCCGACGAAGACGATGAACTCGCCCGACTTTATGTCGAGGTCGATGCCGTGGAGAATGTGCAGATTGCCGTATGATTTCTTCACCTGTCTCAGCGTGACATCGGCCATAATTTCCTCCCAGTGATTTCCCTAGAGAACCTGGATTTCCTCAAAAAATCCAGTTTCGTCAAAAACTCAGTCGATGCGCCCGAACCAGGCGCCGTAGCCGCCGAGGCGGATGGAACCTGTGCCGGATTGTCCCGAAAAACCGTGCCCGGCCAATGGCAGCAGCGCCTGACCACCGAGATCGACCTCGGCCGGCTTGCTGGCCAGATTGAAGACGCAGACGATCTGCTCATTGCCCTCACGGCGGGTGAAGGCGACGGTGTCGCCCTCGCTTTCGATGAACTCGATGTCGCCTTTGGCCAGGGCCGGATGCTGGCGGCGGAAACCGAGAAAGCGCCGGTAGTGCTCGAGCAGCGAGGCCGCGTCGCCCTGCTGAACATTGACCGCTTGCGACAAGTGCTTGCCCGGCACCGGCAGCCAGGGCTTGGCCGTCGAAAAGCCGGCATTGCTGGCGGTTGCATCCCACACCATCGGCGTGCGGCAGCCGTCGCGGCCCTTGAATTCGGGCCAGAAGCGAATGCCGTAGGGGTCCTGCAGATCCTCGAACTGCAACTCGGCTTCGCCCAGCCCAAGCTCCTCTCCCTGATAGAGGCAGACCGAACCGCGCAGCGACATCAGCAGCGCCGAGATAACCTTCAGATAGGCGGCCGGGTCGGCCTCGTCGGCGGCCCAGCGCGAGGCCGGACGCATCACGTCGTGGTTGGAAAAGGCCCAGCACGACCAGCCGTCGCTGGCGACCTTGCCGAAGGCTTCCAGCACCTGGCGCACCTTGGCGGCGCTGATCTTTTCCGGCGCCAGGAAATCGAAGGAATAGCACATGTGGACGCGTTTGCCGCCGGCGGTGTAGGCGGCGACCACTTCCAGCCCACGCTGCGAATCGCCGACTTCGCCGACCGCGGCGGCCGCCGGATATTCGTCGAGCAGCGCCCGGAACCGTTCGAGGAAGGCAAGGTTTTCCGGCCGGCTCTTGTCGTAGATATGGTCCTGGTAGTTGTAGGGATTGACCGCAGGTGCTGTTTGGTCGTTGCGCTCTTCGGGCGGCAGCGGCGGATTGTTCTCCAGCCCCTGGCTGTGGAAGTAGAAATTGATGGTGTCGAGGCGGAAGCCGTCGACGCCGCGCTCCAGCCAGAAGCGGGTGACGTCGAGCAGCGCGTCCTGGACTTCCAGATTGTGGAAGTTGAGGTCCGGCTGCTCGGACAGGAAATTATGCAGATAATATTGCTGGCGGCTGGTGTCCCACTGCCAGGCCGAGCCGCCGAAGATCGACAGCCAGTTGTTGGGCGGCGTGCCGTCCGGCCTGGCGTCGGCCCAGACATACCAGTCGGCCTTGGGATTGCTACGGCTGGCGCGGCTCTCCTTGAACCATGGATGGTTGTCGGCGGTGTGCGACAGCACCTCGTCGATCATCACCTTGAGGCCGAGGTGATGGGCTTCCGCAACCAGCGCGTCGAAATCGGCGAGCGTCCCGAACATCGGGTCGACGTCGCAATAGTCCGAGACGTCGTAGCCGAAATCCTTCATCGGCGACTTGAAGAAGGGCGAAATCCAGATGGCGTCGACGCCGAGCGAGGCGATGTAGGGCAGCCTGCGGATGATGCCCTTGAGGTCGCCGATGCCGTCGCCATTGGAGTCCTGATAGGAGCGCGGATAGATCTGGTAGATCACCGCGCCCCGCCACCAGTCGCGATCGACGGCGAGATCGGGCTTCGAGGTCGCCTTCAAAGCGGCTTGCATAAGTCTCAACCTCCTTTGACCGAGCCGGCCAGCAGCCCGCGGACGAAATAGCGCTGCAGCGAGAAGAACACGATCAGCGGCACGATAATGGTGACGAAGGCCGATGTCGTCAGGATTTCCCAGTCGCCGCCGCGCGAGCCGAGCAGCGCGTTGAGCTTCGCGGTCAGCACGATCTGGTCCCCTTCGGTACCGAGGAAAACCATTGCCACCAACAAATCGTTCCACACCCACAGGAACTGGAAGATTGCAAAGGACGCCAGCACCGGGAAGGACAGCGGCAGCACGATCTTGACGAAGATTTCGAAATCGCTGGCGCCATCTATGCGCGCCGATTCCATGATCTCGCGCGGCAGGCCGGCAATATAGCTGCGCAGGAGATAGATGGCGAAGGGCAGGCCGAAGCCGGTATGCGCCAGCCAGATGCCGAGATAGGTTTTCGACGGCACACCGAAGAAGATGCCGACGCCGTTGTAGATCTTCAAAAGCGGGATCAAGGACATCTGCAGCGGCACGACCAGCAGGCCGATGATTGTGGCGATCAGCAAGGCGCGGCCGGGAAAACGCATCCACGCCAATGCATAGGCGGCGAAGGCGGCGATCAGGATCGGGATGACCGTCGCCGGGATGGTGACGGTCAGCGAGTTTATGAACGAGCGGCCGATGCCCTCCGAAAACAGCACGGTCTGGTAATTGTCGGTGGTGAATTTCGGTGGCGCCGACGAGGCGTAATAGACGCGCTGGCCACGGTCGCCTTCGAAAGCCTTGGGCGAACTCATGACGAACGTTCCGTCGGCATTGAGCTGCAAGGTCACGCCGTCGCCGAGATCGGCAGTGGTGCCGGCCGGATATTGCGTCGGTGCCGCCGACTTGACGCCGAAGGCGCTGATGTTGCGCGCAGCACCGTCGCCGAAGATATTGCCGGCAAGCACGAACTTGCCGTCCTTCTCGACCTGCGCCGAGGCCGGCGGCAGGCGGCCGGCTTCAGTCTGGCTGGAGCTGGAGAACGAGTTCCACCAGCCCGAGGCGATGATCTGGTCCTTGTCGCGCAGCGACGAGACCAGGATGCCGAGCGTCGGCACGGTCCAGATGGCGACGAAGACGAGCACGGCGATGTGGACGCCGAAGCGGCTGGCAAAGGACTTTCCGGTCGCGACGGCCATCTCAATGTCCTCCCGTCTCTTTGTTCGCCTGGCGGATGTTCCAGACCATGATCGGGATGACCGCGATCATGATGATGATGGCGATGGTGGCGCCGCGGCCGAAATCGCCGCCGCCGCGGAACATCCAGTCGAACATCAGATTGGCCAGCACCTGGCTGTTCCACTGGCCATTGGTCATGGTCAGCACGATGTCGAACACTTTCAGCACCAGGATGGTGATCGTCGTCCAGACCACGGCGATGGTGCCCCAGATCTGCGGCACCATGATCTTCCAGAAGATCTGGAACGGATTGGCGCCGTCGATGACCGCGGCTTCAAGCGTCTCTTCGGGGATGCCGCGCAACGCCGAAGACAGGATGACCATGGCAAAGCCGGTCTGGATCCAGATCAGGATGATCATCAGGAAGAAATTGTTCCAGAACGGCAGCGATATCCAGACCTGCGGCTGACCGCCGAAATACTGGATGATGGCGTTGAGCAGACCGATCTGCGTCTGGCCCTCGCCGCGATATTCGTAGATGAATTTCCAGATCACGCTGGCGCCGACGAAGGAGATCGCCAGCGGCAGGAAAATCAGGCTCTTGGCGATCGTGCCCCACCAGATCTTGTCAGTGAGCACGGCGATTATCAGCCCTAGAAAGGTGCAGGCGGCGGGCACCACCGCGAGCCAGATGATGTTATTCAGGATCGAGTTGCGGAACTCGCGGTCGCCGAACGCCCATTCATAGTTGGCGAAGCCGACAAAATGCTGGCCGCCGCGGTCGAGGAAGGACAGCCAGAGCGTCGCCACCACCGGATAGATCAGGTAGACGGTGAGGATGATCATCGCCGGGCCGACGAACAGCCACGGACGGACCAGTCCTTGCCGGCGCAGATTGTCGATGGCCGCAGCCCCGGCCACGCCGCGCGACGGGAATATCAGGTCGACCAGCTTGTTGGCGCCCCAGAAATAGGCGACGCAGCCGCCGACGCCGATGATGATGACAAAAATGGCCGATAAGATCTGAGCAGCCATGGGTCCCTCTTCCCTGCGCATGATCGGCCGGGCCTTGAACAGCCCTGGCGATGTGGCTCTGCGCCGATTTAAGTTATTCTGAAACGAACGAACGCAAATCGGTCCGGCGTAAGGCGCCGGTCGGATCCGGGCCATAGCGGCCCGGACCCAGTCTGTGGAGGAAGTCCTGAATTTGCCGCCAAAGCGGCTGATTACTTGGCAGTGGTTACTTGCCAGCTGACTGCTTGCCAGCTGACTACTTGATAGCGTCCCAGCTCTTCTGGATGTCGGTGGCGACATCCTGCGCCGACTTGCCGCCGACCAGATCGATCATGCCGGTCCAGAAGGCGCCGGCGCCGATCTTGCCCGGCATCAGGTCCGAACCGTCGAAGCGGAAGGTCGAGGCATTGGCAAGGATATCGCCCTGCTTCTTCAGCGCGTCGCTGGCATAGGCATCCTTGTTGACCGACTTGAGCGGGGTGACGAAGCCGCCCTGGGCCATCCAGATTTCATGTGCCAGCGGCATTTTCAGAAATTCGATGAACGCGCGTGCACCCTTCGAATCCTTGGTGATCATGGCCAGCGTGCCGGCGCCGAGCACAGGCGTGCCCAGCTCGGGCTTGGATGCATAGGGCGGGAAGTAGAAGAAGTCGGCGTCCTGTCCAACCTTTGTGCCTTCCGGGAAGAAGGTCGGGATGAACGATGCCTGATGGTGCAGGTAGCATTTCGGCGGCACCGAGAAGAGGCCCTTCGGGCTGTCGCGGAAGTCGGTCGCGGCAACCGCCTTGGCCCCACCGTCGACCATCTTGTCGTCGGTCGCGATCTTGCCGAAAATGTCGATGGCGTTGACCACCGCCGGATCGCTGAACGGGATCTCGTTCTTTACCCACTTGTCATACACGTCGGGCGTCTGGGTGCGCAGCATGATGTCTTCGACCCAGTCGGTCGCCGGCCAGCCGGTAGCGCCGCCTGAGCCGAGGCCGATGCACCACGGCGTGCCGCCGTCGGCGATGATCTTCTTCTCGAGGTCGGCGAGCTCTTCCTGGGTCTTGGGAACCTTGTAGCCGGCTTCCTCGAAATTGTCCGGCGAATACCAGACCAGCGATTTCACGTCGGCCTTGTAGGGGAAGGCGAAGAAGCCCGGCTTGCCGTCCTTGTCCTTGAAGGTGCCGAGATCGACCCATGACTGGCCGGCGCCGTAATTGTCCTTGATCCATTTGGCGGTGTCGTCGCCCAGCGGCGTCAAAAGGCCCTTGGACGCCAGATCCTGGATCAGGCCCGGCTGCGGCAGTACGGCGATATTGGGCGGGCTGCCGGCCTGGGTATCGATGACGATCTGCTGTTCGTAATTTTCCGACGAGGAGTATTTGATCTCGGCGCCGGTGGCTTCCTGAAAATATTCGAGAACAGTGCGAATGAGGCCTTCGTCCTCGCCGCGCCAGGGCCCGAAGATGGTCAGCGTCTCGCCCTTGAGATCGACCTTCTTCAGCTCTTCGTAATTGGCCCAGTTGAAGCGCTTGTCTTCCCCGGGCTTGAACTTCAGTTCGGCTTGCGCCGGCAGGGACAAGGCGAGCGTGGCAAACGCTGCGCCAAGCAGAAGCATCTTCTTCATCGGTATTCCTCCCAGTGTGGACACATACACCCGGGCGGAACCTCCATTCCGCCCGCCGACGCTGCAGGACTGTGACTCGTTCAGAAAGGAACCGCAACCTTTCGAAAGAGTCTTCCAAAGCGCTTTGGTCTTTTTGATCTCGCCATTGAATCGGCTGGAAGTCAAGAGGGCGGTGGGCTAATCGATTTAATTGCGGGCCGCAAGACTTGGTAAAGTGCACTGCAGCACAGTTTTACGGCGGTGCAGCACCGTATTAAGCTTCAAACTGGCCGGACCAGTGCGTATGGTCGACCAGTTCGGCCGCGCCCATTGTGGCGCCGCGTGGCTTCAAAATTAAAAGCGCTTTGAGGCTTGGAGGCCTCCCAGTGAACCTGAAGCAGCTCTCTCATATGCTGGCCCTGTCGCAGACAACGGTAAGCCGTGCGCTCAACGGCTATCCCGAGGTCAACGAGGAAACCCGCCGGCGTGTGTTGGATGCCGCCAAGCGCCACGGCTACCGGCCCAACCCGAGCGCGCGCCGGCTGGCGACCGGCAAGACGGGCATGATCGGGTATGTGCTGCCGACGGGCGCCTCCGTCGACATCGACCCGCATTTCGTCGAGTTCCTGTCGGGTCTCGGCGACTATGCCCGCTCGCACGAGCTCGACCTGGTGCTGTCGCCGGCCGATGCCGACGACCAGGAAACCACCTATCGCCGCATCGTCGCCAACCGCCAGGTCGACGCCGTCTACATCTCCTCGCCGCGCCCGGCCGACCGGCGGGTGGCGCTGGTCAACACGCTCGGCATTCCCTTCATCGTCCATGGCCGCAGCGAAGGCTTCGATTTCGACTACCCCTTCACCGACATCGACAATGAGGGCGGCTTCCACGACGCCGCCCGGCTGCTGGTTCAGCTCGGCCACCGCCGGCTGGCGCTGATCAATGGCGACGACCGCGAGACCTTCGCCATCCACCGCGAGCGCGGCATGCGCAGGGCGCTGGCCGCGAGCGGCCTGACGCTCGGCGAGCGCCATGTCTGTTCACTCACCATGACCGAGGAGAACGGCTACCGCGCCGCCAGGCGCCTGCTCGAACAGAGCGAGCGGCCGACGGCGATCGCCTGCTCCAGCCTGATCATGTCGCTCGGCGTCGTGCGCGCGGTGCGCGACCTTGGCCTGACCATTCCCGGCGACCTGTCGTTGATTGCCCATGACGACGTCTTTCCATGGCTGAAGCCGGAGAATTTTTCCGTGCCGCTGTCGACGACGCGCTCGTCGATCCGCCTCGCCGGCGCCCGCATCGCCGAACGCCTGGCAGCGCGCATTTCCGGCTTGGAAGAAGGGGCGCGAGGCGAGGTCTGGCCTGTCGACCTGGTGGTGAGAGGCTCGGTCGCCGGCGCGCCGGTTTAGGGATTAATCCAATTGCTCCGCTGGGCAAGTTCACCCATGTGGATGTTGCCCGCAGATAGATTGACTTCGTTGGGACAACGGTCTGCCTGGACCTGTCCTTGATTTGGCTTCGAGTGGGTGGCAACCAGTAAGCCAGAGCCATCAACCAGTCCTCAGGGTGCGCCACTTGCCCATATTCCCGTTCTCCGAAACGGATCCAATCCGGCATCCTGGCCCACCGCCGAAAACGTCGGAGGTGGTCATTGTCGGTGGCGGCATCATCGGTGTGACGACGGCGCTTTTCCTGGCACAGCGGAACATCCCGGTGACGCTGCTGGAAAAAGGACGCATTGCGGCTGAACAGTCGTCCCGGAATTGGGGCTGGATTCGAAAGCAAGGACGCGACGCCGACGAGTTGCCCATCGTCATCGAGGCTATTCGCCTGTGGCGGCAACTGGCTGAGGAATGCGGCGAGGACATCGGCCTGACCCAAACAGGTGTGACCTACCTGGCGAACACCGACAAGGACATGGCCGGCTTCGAAGCGTTCATGAAGATCGCCGCGATGCATGCGCTCGACACCCGTCTCCTGGATGCAGACGAAACCGCGACACTCATCAAAGGCATGTCGCGCAAATTCAAGGGCGCGATGACGACGCCCTCCGACATGCGTGCGGAGCCTTGGCTGGCGGTGCCTGCACTTGCCCGGCTCGCCGTGCGAAAAGGCGTCAAAATCGTGGAGAACTGCGCGGCGCGAACCCTCGAAATCTCGGCCGGCAAGGTCAAGGGCGTGTGGACCGAGGCGGGGTATATCGAGGCCTCCAGCGTATTGGTCGCCGGAGGCGCCTGGTCATCCCTGTTCCTGAGAAGACACGGCGTCTCCATCCCCCAGCTCAGTGTCAGGGTAACCGTCGCCGCAACCGAGCCCCTGGCTGAAATCTATGCAGGCGCGGCGACTGACGAACACATCGCTTTCCGGCGCCGGCAGGATGGCGGCTACACGCTCGCCGCGGGCGGCAGCCACCTGCATTACCTGGGACCTGATGCATTCCGGCACGCCTCCAAATACCTTCCTGCGCTGAGGGACAATCCGCTGGGGACACGCTACTTTCCGTTCGCGCCGTCAGGTTACCCCGATGCCTGGTCGACGCCGCGCGATTGGGCGCCGGATTCGCACAGCCCTTTCGAGAGAATGCGGGTGCTCGACCCGGCCCCGGAACCGGCCCGTCTGCGTTCGATAGAACGCAAGTTCAAGCACCTCTTTCCGCAGTTCGAGACGGTTCGCCTGAAGGCAGGCTGGGGCGGCATGATCGACGCCATGCCGGACGTCGTCCCCATCGTGGATCATGTGCAGGCCGTCGGCGGTCTTTTCGTCGCGACGGGAATGAGCGGTCACGGCTTCGGTATCGGGCCTGGCATAGGCCGGGTCGTTGCGGACATGATTCAGGGAAACGAGACCGGACACGACCTCAGCCGCTTCCGCCTGTCACGCTTCCATGATGGCAGCCCTGTCCGGCTGGGCCCGGCGCTCTGAATTGGTGGCGCGAATTTCGCCCGGTTTACTTGTTCGCCGCCGCCTTCGTATCCAGCAGCCCATAACCGAAATCATTGTCCCGTCCCTTCGGACCGAGATCCCTGGCGGTGGCGGCCAGCGCCTTTTCGATGTCGTCGGCGGAGCGCTCGGGTGAAGCGTGGATCAAATTGGCGATAGCGCCGGACACGATCGCGGCGGCAAACGAGGTGCCGGTGACGACGTCAGAGCCGGCGCCGCTCGGCGCCACCATCTCGACGCCGGGCGCCGAGATGAAGACATAAGCGCCGCGATTGGCCTGCTGCATCAGCCCGTCCTTGGCGTCGGTGGCGGTGACCGCGATCACGCCGTCATAGGCGGCGGGGTAGCCATAGGGCGCTTTCGGCCCGTTGTTGCCGGCAGCAGCGACCAGGATGATGCCGAGCCCGCGCGCATTGCGGCAGGCGGTGGCGAGCAGATCGTTCTTGGGGCCGACGAAACTCATATTGATGATGCTGACATTCTGGTCCGCCGCCCAGTCGAGCGCCGACAGGATGACATCCATGGTCGACCTGCCGTCCTCGAAGGCGCGGGCGTGATAGATCCTGGCGCCGGGCGCCATGCCTTCGAGCGCGCCGACGCCGGCGATCAGCCCGTCGACCGAGGTACCGTGGTCACGCTTTTCGACCGGCACGTTGGGCATGGCGTCGAACTGGTCGGCAATGACGCCGGTCAGCGCCGGATTGGTGTCGTCTATGCCGGTGTCGATGACGGCGATGCGCACGTTTTCGCCACTGGCTTGCTTGTTGTCGAGCTGAATGCGCTCGAAGGCATAGTTGACGATGCCGGCCGCCTGCTGCAGCGAATAGATATGGTTTGGCTCGCGCCGCAGGGTGCGGCCATCGGCGGCCAGCTGCGCCAGCACGGCGCCGACCGGGCGGCCGTCGGGAATGCCGAAGCGCACCAGCGTGGTGCCGAGCAGCCGCGACTGGCGCTGCGAGCGCACTTCAAGGCCGAAGGAGGCGGCGATCTGCTGGACGGCGCCGGCATCGCCGTCGACGGTCACCAGCACCTCGTCGGGCACGAACTCGCCGGCGATGGCACGGCGCGGCGCGGTCGCGACAAGATCGGTCGGCGAAACGATCGCCCCGCCGGCGGGTGGCCCGGCCTGCGTGTCGGCAGGCGGCGCTGACGGCCGCGGCGTCGGCACGGGCGCTACGGGAGCCGGTGGGTTGGGAAACAGGTCGACGATCAGGGCCGGAAGGGTAACTGCGCCTGGTTCGCCGCCGACGTTGGCCTCATTGCCGTCTTTCGGGCAGTCGGCAGCCGCCGCTCCGGCCGCGTCGGTGCAGTCGGCCCGGCCGGCATTGGGATCATTGGTCTGCGCCGACGCCGGCACGGCGACGATTGTCGTCGCCGCCACCAGGATCGCCGCAAATCGAATGACCGCCCTAGCTGCCATCAACCGGTTTCCTTCCCTCGATCACAGTCTCCGCGAACGGCTGGGCGGCAATAAGGCCGACGAGCCTGGTGTAGTCTGCTCCGGTCTTGACCGGGATGGCAATGCGGAAGACGCCCGAGGCGGCCGGCCCGCCGGCGATCTTCAGCGCGTTCTGGTCGAGGAAAACAGCGATGTCGGACATCTTCGCATCCGGCTTGAACTTGACCAGCGCGAACGGCAGTTTGGCCAGATCATCCTCGGCGCCGGCAATCTCGAAATCATGGCTCTTGCCGCCGGTCTGCACGTAGGACTGCACCACGACCAACGCCAGCAGCACCGCCGCTGCCGCCCAGGCGACACCGACCGGCACCGCCATGAAACGGCCGAGTGCCTGCGCCAGCCAGAAACGGCCCGCGGGAGCGCGGACCGGTCCGGCTTCGGCGTCGAGCGCCCTGGCAAAGCGGCTGAGCGCATCGGCCGGTGGCCGGATCGCCTCGTTGGCGGCGGTGGCGCCGGAGAATTCCGCCTCAGCCTCGCCAAGCGCCGCCATCGCCGCCGGATCGGACGCCAGCCATTCCTCGACGGCTTCGAGGTCCGAGCCTTCCAGCGAGCCGTTCAGGTAGAACGGCAGCAGCGTTTCCATTTCGTCACGGCGCGACATTTTTTCAGCGGCGCTCATGTCTTCAGGATTGCTCATGGCCACCCCCTGTCGTAACCGGCGGCCTTGAGGGCTTCGCCGAGTTTCTTGCGGGCGTAGAACATTCGGGTCTTGACAGTGGCGACCGGGATGCCGAGTACCTCGCCGATCTCCGTCACCGACTGTCCATGGTAATAGGCAAGGTCGATCACCGAGCGGTGTTCCTCCGGCAAGGCATCGACGAAGCGCCGCAAGGCGGCGCCCTTGTCTTCCTTCATGGTGGCGACATCCGGCGTGTCGGCGCCATCGGGAACCTGCGCCGCATCATCGTCATCGATCCAGTCTTCTTTTTTCTTGCGCAGCATCGACAGCGCCTTGAACCGGGCGATGCCGAGCAGCCATGTCGAGACTTCCGAGCGCCCTTCGAAACCGGGCGCCTGGCGCCACAGCTCGAGAAAGACCTCGTTTGCGATATCGTCGGCCATCATTTCCGATCCCGTCTGGCGCACCACGAAGCGGTAGACCCGCGCGTGGTGACGCATGAACAGCAGCCGAACAGCGGCACGGTCGCCCTTCGCGACCCGGTCGACAAGCGCGCGATCAGTCTCGGTCGCTGCCGTCATGGCCGGTCGAGCCGCCTGGCTCCTGTCTGCTCTGTCGCCGATAGGTTCAAAAAGGTTCATCCTTCCGCCAAGGAATTTTGGCGAAGCTAACCGAAGAAGGTGAGTGTTGCCAGAGTGTCTCCCTTCTCCCCGTCACTATACAGGGAGAAGGTGGCGGCAGCCGGATGAGGGGCGGCACCGGCGTTGGGGTATTTATGTTTGATGTTGCGCTGCCCCTCACCCTTACCCTCTCCCCGTATAGTGACGGGGAGAGGGGGTAGCGAACGGCGGCTCAGCGACGACCTCCGTCACCCCAAAAACGGCTTAGCCTTCATGGTCTCCGGCACCGGCACACCCAGCCGCTTCAGCACCGTCGGCGCCAGTTGCAGTTGATCAAGCAGCGTGTCCGGATCCGGCCCTTTGCCGGCTCCGAAATAATACAGCGCGAAATCCTGCATTTCATCGTCACGGCCGCCATGATGGCCGCGGTCTGTCTGGCCGTGGTCGGCGGTTACGATCACCTCGTAACCGGCCTGCCGCCAGCCCGGCAGGAAGGCTGCCAGCATGCCGTCCATCGCATAGCAGGCATGGTCCATTTCGTGGCAGTCATGGCCGAAGCGATGGCCCATCGAATCCAGAGTGCAGGTGTGCAGGATACCGTAGTCGATGGCATGGCGTCGGGTCAGCATGGTCAGCGTCGCAAACAGGTCGACATCGCTCGGCGTCATCTGGTTGCGGGCATTGTAGCCGGTCATGGTGTGGAAGCGGCCATGCGCGATCGGTCCGTTGGGCTCGTCATACTCCATGTCCTCGACCAGATCGAACGGATAGGAACGAAAGAATTCCGACCAGTAGGAATGCGTCACCGCGCCGGTCTTGCCGCCGGCCTTGCTGACCTCGGAGAAAATATCCGGCTTGTTGACGAGAAAACGGTTCTCGTTGGATAGGATGCCGTGCTCCTGCGGCGAAACGCCGGTGTGGATCGAGGCATAGCAGCAGGCCGAGGTCGACGGCAGCACCGAGCGCATCTTCCACACCTGCGCCTCGCCCGATTGCACCCAGCCTTCGAGATTGCCCATCAGCCGGCGCCAGTTCCGGTAGGGCACGCCATCGAAAATGATGAGCAGCAGTTTGGTCTTGAGCGCCATGGGCGGCTCCGGAAAGCTTTTGCCGTTGAAGGAAGTTTTCGCGACAAAGGCCGCGAATTCCCTACTAATTCCCCGCGCTCGCCATGCGCCGTCCCTTGATCGCCTTTTCCAGCCAGCCGATCTCCATCTCGGGAACGGACGACAGCAGCAGGTCGGTATAGGCGTCGAAGGGCGGCGTCAGCACCTTGCTCTTGGCGCCGTAGCGCACCACCTCGCCGCGGTACATCACCGCGATCGAATCGGCGATCGACTTCACCGTCGCCAGATCGTGGGTGATGAAGAGGTAGGCGACCTTCTCGTGCTGCTGCAGGTTGAGCAGCAGCTTGAGAATGCCGTTGGCCACCAGCGGGTCGAGCGCCGATGTCACCTCGTCGCAGATGATCAGCTTGGGCTTGGCAGCGAGCGAGCGGGCGATACAGACGCGCTGTTTCTGGCCGCCGGAGAGTTCGGCCGGATAACGATCGAGAAAGCCCTTGCCCATCTCGATCTCGTCGAGCAGTTCGGCGACGCGCTTGTCGCGCTCGCGACCGCGTATGCCGAAGTAGAATTCCAGCGGCCGGCCGATGATGGTGCCGACGGTCTGGCGCGGGTTCATCGCCACGTCGGCCATCTGGTAGATCATCTGCAATTGCCGCAGATCCTCCTTCGGCCGGTCGGCAAGCCTGTTGGCGAGCGGCCTGCCGTCGAAGGTGACGGTGCCTTCTTCCGGCGGCAACAGCCCGGTGATGGCGCGCGCCAGCGTCGACTTGCCGGAGCCGGATTCACCGACGACAGCCAGCGTCTGTCCCGGAAAGATGTCGACCGAGACGTTCTTCAGCACCTTGACGTGGCTGCCGCCGTAAGCGGCGGTGACGTTCTTGACCGACAGGAACGGCGCGGCGCCGGGCTTCTGCTCGGCATGCTCGATCTCATGCACCGAGACCAGCGCATTGGTGTATTCCTGGCGCGGCTCCTTGATGATCTGGCGAGTGCCGCCCCATTCGACCAGCCTGCCATGGCGCAGCACCATGATCTCGTCCGAGACCTGGGCGACGACGGCAAGATCGTGGGTAATGTAGAGCGCCGCGACATGGGTGTCGCGGATGGCGTCCTTGATCGCCGCCAGCACGTCGATCTGCGTCGTCACGTCGAGCGCCGTGGTCGGCTCGTCGAAGACGATCAGGTCGGGTTCCGAACACAGCGCCATAGCCGTCATCACCCGCTGCAACTGACCGCCGGAGACCTGGTGCGGGAACCGTTCGCCGATGATTTCGGGGTTTGGCAGGCTGAGCTTCTTGAACAACGCCACGGCACGTTTCTCGGCCTCGGCGCGTGTCGCCGTGCCGTGCAGCAGCGTTGCTTCCACCACCTGGTCCATCAGCTTGTGCGCCGGATTGAAGGCCGCGGCCGCCGACTGCGCGACATAGCAGACCTCGCGGCCGCGCAATTTGCGGAAACCTTCCTTGCCGCCCTTGAGGATATCGCGGCCGTTGAGCAGCACCTCTCCGCCGGTGATGCGCACGCCGCCACGGCCATAGCCCATCGACGACAGGCCGATGGTCGACTTGCCGGCGCCGGACTCGCCGATCAGGCCGAGCACCTTGCCCTTTTCCAGCGTCAGCGAGACATCGTGGACCAAAACGATGTTCTTCGGCGCCTCGCCGGGCGGAAACACTGTCGCTTCGATGCGCAGATTGCGGATATCGAGCAGCAGGCCGGGCTTTGCTTTTGTGTCAGCCATCACCCGCGTCCTCCCTTCAGGCTTGTCGTGCGGTTGAGCACCCAGTCGGCGACCAGATTGACCGAAATCGCCAGTGCTGCGATCGCCGCGGCGGGAATGAGTGCCGCCCCGATACCGAAGACGATGCCGTCCTTGTTCTCCTTGACCATGCCGCCCCAGTCGGCATCCGGCGGTTGCACGCCAAGCCCGAGAAAGGAGAGCGTCGACAAGAACAGCACCGCGTAGATGAAGCGCAGGCCAAGTTCCGAGACCAGCGGCGAAAGCGCGTTGGGCAGGATCTCGCGGAAGATGATCCAGCCGCTGCCTTCGCCCCGCAGCTTGGCGGCCTCGACATAGTCCATGACGTTGATGTCGACGGCCACCGCGCGCGACAGCCGGTAGACGCGGGTCGAGTCGAGGACGCCCATCACCAGGATCAGCGTCACCAGATTGGTCGGCAGCACCGAAAGCACGACGAGCGCCATGATCAGGGTCGGGATCGACATCAGCAGATCGACAAGGCGCGACAGAAGCGTGTCGAACCAGCCGCCGAACACCGCCGCCGAAAAGCCGAGGATGGCGCCGAGCGAGAATGACAGCGCGGTGGCCAGCACCGCGATGAACAGCGTGATGCGAGCGCCGTAGATCATGCGCGACAGAAGATCGCGACCGAGATTGTCGGTGCCCAGCAAATGTGCCGCCGTCATCGGTTCCCAGACATCGCCGACGATTTCGGCATTGCCGTACGGTGCGATCAACGGTGCGAAAACTGCCGCCAACACGAACATAGCCGTCAGCACGATGCCGATCAGCGCAGGGATGGGGATGCGTTTGATGTCGAGCATGCCCGCCGCCTATTTCGGATGTCTGAGGCGCGGATTGGCGACGATCGCCCCGATGTCCGCAATGATGTTCAGGCTGATATAGACGGCGGCGAAGACCAGGCCGACCGCCTGCACCACCGGCACGTCGCGCTTGGTGACGTGGTCGACCAGATATTGTCCCATGCCGGGATAGACGAAGATCACCTCGACCACGACGACGCCGACGATGAGGTAGGCGAGGTTGAGCATGACCACGTTGATGATCGGCGCTATGGCATTGGGGAAAGCATGCTTGCGGATGACGTTGAAGGCCGACAGGCCTTTCAGTTCCGCCGTCTCGACATAGGCCGACTGCATGACGTTGAGGATGGCCGCGCGGGTCATGCGCATCATATGCGCCAGCACAACCAGCGTCAGCGCGGTGGCCGGCAGCGCGATCGCCTGCATGCGCTCACCGAACGGCATGCCGTCATAGACCGTGGAAATGGCCGGGAACCATTGATACTTCACGGCAAAGAAATAGACGAGCACATAGCCGATGAAGAATTCCGGGAAAGATGTCGAGGCGAGCGCCAGGCCGGAGATCAGCTTGTCGACCCAGCCATTGCGGTAACGCACGGCGATCAGGCCGAGGATGATGGCCAGCGGCACGGCCACGATCGCAGCCCAGAAGGCGAGGAACAGCGTGTTCCACAGCCGCCCCTTGATCGACGTGGCAATATCCTGGCCGCTCGACATCGCCGTGCCAAGATCGCCGGTGAGCACACCGCCTAGCCAATGGAAATACCTGATGTAAGCCGGCTGATTCAGGCCGAGCTGCTCGCGCAGATTGGCGAGCGATTCCGGCGTCGCCGACTGTCCGAGAATGGCTTGCGCGACGTCGCCGGGCAGGATCTGGGTGCCGGCGAAGATCAGGACCGAAACGGCCAGCAAGAGGACGATGCCCAGCGCAACGCGCTGGGCCACAAGTTTCACGACGGGTGAGGACATATCCGCAAAGCCGGGCTCAGGCTTCGAGCCAGCACTTCGCCAGCGCGTAGCCGTTCATCAGCTCCTGATGCGGATCGTCTACCCAGCCGCCGACCTTGGCGCCTGTCGCATCGATGAACTGATTGAACATCGGCAGGATCAGGCCGCCCTCGTCGCGCACCAGCACGGCCATGTCGTGGTACATCTGCTTGCGCTTGGTCTCGTCGAGTTCGGCGCGTGCGGCCAGCACCAGCTTGTCGAAGTCCGGACGCTTGAAACGGGTGTCGTTCCAGTCGGCGGTCGACAGATAGGCGGTCGAGTACATCTGGTCCTGGGTCGAGCGGCCGCCCCAATAGGAGGCGCAGAAGGGCTGCTTGTTCCAGACCTCGTTCCAGTAGCCGTCGCCGGGCTCGCGCTTGAGCTCGATCTTGATGCCGGCCTTGGCCGCGCTCTGCTGGAAGAGCTGCGAGGCGTCGACCGCGCCCGGGAAGGCGACGTCGGAGGTGCGCAGCAGCACGGTGCCGTCATGGCCCGACTTCTTGTAGTGGAACTTGGCCTTGTCGGGATCATATTTGCGCTGCTCGATCTCGGAAAACAGCGGATAGGACGAATTGATCGGGAAGTCGTTGCCGAGCGAGCCGTAGCCGCGCAGCACCTTGTTCAGCATCTCTTCGCGGTCGATCGCGAGCTTCAGCGCCATGCGCAGGTCGCTGTTGTCGAAGGGCGCGGTGTTGCAATGCATGATGAAGACGTAGTGGCCGGGGCCGGCATGGTTGCGGATGGTGACGCCCGGTACGCGCTTGATGAGGTCGACGATCTTCGGCTCGACGCGGTTGATCATGTTGACCTGGCCGCCCTGCAGGGCCGCCGTGCGCGCGGTCGCGTCGTTGATGACGATGATCTCGATCTGGTCGGCATGGCCCATCTTGTCGGCCTGCCAGTAATTGGCGAAGCGCTCGCCGCCATGGCGCACGCCGGGCTCGTTGGTGGTGACCTTGTAGGGTCCTGCCGAGATGCCGGCATCCGCCTTGTCCTTGCCGCCGTTGGGCTGGACGATGAGGTGGTAGTCGCTGAGGAGATAGGGAAGGTCGGCGTTGGCCTCCTTCAGCGTCAGGACGACTTCCTTGCCACTGGCTTTGATGCTGTCGATGCCCTTCATGTAGCCCAGCGCGCCGGACTTCGACTTTTCATCGGAATGGCGCTCGAGCGTTGCCGCCACATCCTCAGCGGTCACCGTCTTGCCGTTGTGGAATTCGACGCCGTCGCGGATTTTCAGCGTCCACACCTTGGCGTCGTCCGACGAGCCGATCTCTTCGGCGATGCGGTTCTCGAGCTTGCCTTCCGGGGACAGCTCGACGATCAGTTCGCCCCACATCTTGCCAAAAGCGAACGGCACTTGCGTCATGAACAAAGCCGGGTCCAGGCTGTTCGTGGATTCGCCGCCGACGAGGCCGGCCTTCAGCGTGCCGCCCTTGACCGGGCCTTCCGCGCGAGCCGCACTGGAAAGCAGCATATTGGCGAAGGGCGCTGTGACGCCGAGTGCTGCGGCGCGGCCGAGGAAATCACGACGGCTCAGCTTGCCGGACGCAACGCGCCGGCTCAGATATTCGAGTTCGTTGGACATTTGAGTTCCTCACTCTGTTGGTTCGACCTTATGGTCGTTTTTTGCTTGTTGTTACCAAAGGGATATTGACCGGAAGGCAAAGCGGTAAGCAAGACGGAATGCGACATGCCGTGGCGTAAATCGTGCGTCGCAACTGGACCAGTCGGGTGGACGCTCAGAGCAGGTCGCGCGGGATCGTCTCTTCGAAATCGCGTTCGAAAACCAGCGTTTCGCCCTCATAGGCTTCGATTCTGGCGCTGACGATGAAGTTTTGCGCATCGCAGCGCATTTCAGCCGACGTCTCGGTGCGCACCGACCATCCGTTTCGCGACAAGGTCTGCGTCCAGTGCGTGCGGCCCGAGGCAGACAGCGGGTCGTCGGGGTGGATCGTCCAGCTCTCGCGGGCAATGCTGCCATTGGCCAGTCCATGCGCGAGATCGCGCACTTCTCCGAAATCATCCGTGATCGACAGCGTGACGATGCCGGTCTTCTCATCGCGATCGACGTGACGCTCGGAATTCGCTGTACGAACTGTCTCGGTTGCCCAGGGTGTTGCGCCTTCGGGAGACTGGAATGAAGTCTCGTCGCTTTTTGCGAGCGGGCGCAGCGGCAGCCTCAGCGTCGCCGCTGAAAGGTCGAGCCGCACCGGCTCCGGCGACGGCCAGATCATCGGCCAGTAAGCGTTGGAAACAGCGATGCGCAGGCGGTGTCCGGCCGGCACGCGGTAGGCGCACTGGTCGAGAATAACGCGCGCCGAAACCGTTTCGCCCGGCACCAGCGCTTGCGGCTGTTCGTGCGAAGCGCGATGCGTCAGGTTGAGCACGCCGTAGGAGATCAGTTCCGAGGCGCCGTCGGGGTGCACGTCGCACAGCCGCACCGCGATGTTCGCCTGCGGGCGATCGGACGACACCCGGATGAGAAGCTCCGGCGCGCCGACGATGTCGAGTGCCTCGGCAAGCACAGGCTGATCGAAGCAGACGGACAGCGCATCGTCCGGGCGCTGGTCGCCGGGCAGTTCCGGGCCAAAGGTGAAGGGAAAATATTCGCCGCCGGCGAGCCCGCAGCTTTGCGGGGTCGCCACGATCGCCGGCCTGACGCCGTCAGCAATGAGTTCGATCGCCCCGACCTTGATGTTGGGAGACGGCCATTCCTGTTCGGCCACCCAACGGCCCGGCCGCTCCGGGTGCCAGCGCGCCGGCCGCACACTGTCCATGACATAGGCGCGGTAGTCCGGGTCGGCCTCGACGCCGGTGTCGACGCCCTTCAACCAGTTGTCCCACCAGCGCAACGCCTCCTGCAGGAAGCCGATGGCGGGTTTGGGTTCGGCATAATGCGGGTATTTGTGGATCCATGGCCCGACAATGCCCTTCACCGGCGCCTGGATGTTGGTGACCAGATGCGAGATCGTGTTGCGGTAGCCGTCATGCCAGCCGCCGATCGACAGCACGGCGGCTTTGACCGCGGAGAAATCCTCGCAGATCGAACCGCGTTTCCAATAGGCGTCGCGATGCTGATGGCTGAGCCAGAGCGGCAGAAGGAAAGACTGGTTCTCCAGCCGCGTCAGCCAGAGGTCGCGCCAGCGATTGTCGCCCGCAATCAGCGGATCCGGCGGTCGCGACGAATAGGACAACATAGTCGAGGCCCAGCCGAAATTTTCCGTCAAAAGGCAGCCGCCCTTGTAGTGGATGTCGTCGGCGTAGCGGTCGACGGTCGAGCACAGGCTGATCACCGCCTTCAGCGCCGGCGGCTGCTTGGCCGCTACCTGCAGGCAGTTGAAGCCGCCCCAGGAAATGCCCATCATGCCGACGCTGCCATTGCACCAGGGCTGTGCTGCCGCCCAGGCAATCACATCACAGGCGTCCTGCAATTCCTGTTCGGAATATTCGTCGTCCATCAGCCCTTCGGAATCGCCATTGCCGCGCATGTCGACGCGGATCGAGGCGTAGCCGTGGCCGGCGAAATAGGGATGCGTCAGCTGATCGCGAAAGATGGTGCCGTCGCGCTTGCGGTAGGGCAGGTGCTCGAGGATCGCCGGCACCGGATCGCTGCTGGCGTCCTCCGGCATCCAAACCCGCGCCGACAGCCGGCAACCATCCGGCATGACGATGCCCATATCGGGGAATTCGACGACCTTGCGGGGAAATTCGGTGATGGTTTTCATGCGATGCTCCAGGATGTCAGTGACGCATGAAGCGGGCATGTCATGAAGTCAAACGGGCGACGGCCGGTGTCGCCGCGACGACGCCACGATATGTAGCCCGATTGTTTTGCCCTGATGTTGCAGGATTATAATTAATGTATTACATTTATTAACTGAACCCAACGTGATGAGGATGGTTTCGCCTGAAAATCGTTTGGGATGAGCCAAAGCGCGTGACGAACCTGGACAGCCGGGGTCTCGATTTTGCCGAACTCGATATTGAGTTTTTTGCGACTTCAACCGTCCTTCCAGCCAAGGCCGACCGGTTCAAGGCGATTGGCGAATTCGGAGAGATCATCCTGGCCGTGATTTTCAAGCCGCTTGGTTCGGAGGCGATTTCGGTGATCTCGATGCGCCGTGCCAGCCGAAAGGAAAGGTCAGTATATGAACAATCCTAAATCGCGTGTTCGACCGCTTACCGATGCGGAGGAAGTGGAAATTCAAAGACAAATTGTTGATGATCCCGACGATGCGGAGACGACAGACGAACAGTTGGCGCAAGCCAGGCCTTTCGCGGAAGTGTTTCCAGAACTTTTCGAGAGCATAAGGCGTGCTCGTGGCCGGCCAGCCGTGGAGAAGCCTAAGCAAGTCGTGTCCATCCGTCTGGATCAGGATGTCATCAGTAAATTCAAGGCGACCGGCAAGGGCTGGCAGGCCAGGATCAACGAGGTGCTGAAAAACGCGAAGGTAGGCTAGGCAATCCGCGTCAGTTCAGCGGAATGTCGTTTTCGGCCTTGCGCGCCTGATAAGCGCCGGACAGTTCGTCGTAGCGGGCGGAAATATTGCCGATCCTTGCCTCAAGCCGGCCGCGCTCGGCCTCGGGCAGCGCCCGCACCAGCCTGCGAATGGAAAAACTCTTCCAATAAGTGTTCTCGGCATTGTAGCCGCCGGGATCAAGAGTGAAGACCTCTTTCAGGATTTTCAGATCGTGCGGGATCGCAAAGCTGTCGCGTGAATCCTCGTGGCTGAAGAGGTAGTAGAAATTGTCGAAGCCGGTCCAGGTGATCGCCGACAGGCAGAGCGAGCAGGGCTCATGCGTGGCGATGAAGATGGCGTCCTTGGTGTCGACGCGCTCGGCTTTCGGCATTTCATAGAAACGCTTCAGGCAGTGCACCTCGCCATGCCAGAGCGGATTTTCCATCTCGTTGTTGGTTTCGGCCAGCACCAGCGAGCGGTCGCCCTTCCGCAGGATGGCGGCGCCGAACAGCTTGTTCCCATGGGCCACGCCCTCTGCCGTTTTCGGCACGATGTCGTGCTCGATGACATCGAGCAGGCGGTCGATCAGCGATATGTCGGTCATTTCTCAGGTCTCGTTGGGGAGATGGATTTCGTAGGTGTGCGAGAAATGGAACTCTTCGAGGTTGGAGCCGTCACCGCCGCGGTCGACGATGACGAAATCCTGCGCTTCGCCGAGCGGCGTCAGCACGCCGTGCCAGAGATTGCGCGGATAGTTGACGCCTTGCCCGGGTGCGGTGATGAAGGCGTGCGGCTCGCCCGGACCGTCCTTGCCGTCATGGCAGACGACGACCAGGAAAGGGCGCGGTGACAGCGGGATGAACGCCTGGCTGCCTAAGGGATGGCGCTCGACCATGGTCAGCTTCAGCGGCAGGTCGTAAGGCGTGCCGCGCGCCATCGAGATCAGCACGCAGGCATTCGGTCCCGCGGCTTCAGCGGTGGCGAGATTGTGGTAGCGCTCGGTCTTGCCGCCATTGATCGGGTAGTGATTGCCGCCGCCCATGTCGATGACATCGCCGAAGCCGGCAAAGCTTTCGCGGGTCAGCGGCCGCGCTGTGATGCGGGTCACCGCGCGCGACCGCCAATGCCCGCCCCGCCGAGCTTGGCGTGCCGGTTGACGTCCTTGTAAAGGAGATAGCGGAATTTGCCTGGGCCGCCCGCGTAGCAGGCCTGCGGGCAGAAGGCGCGCAGCCACATGAAGTCGCCGGCCTCGACCTCGACCCAGTCCTGGTTGAGGCGGTAGACCGCCTTGCCTTCCAAGACATAGAGCCCGTGCTCCATGACATGCGTCTCGGCAAACGGGATGACGGCGCCGGGCTCGAGCGTGACGATGGTGACATGCATGTCGTGGCGCATGTCGGCCGGATCGACGAAACGGGTCGTCGCCCAGCGGCCCTCGGTGCCGGGCATCGGCGTCGGCGCCACTTGCTGGTCACTGCTGAACAGGGCTTCCGGCGCGTCGATGCCGTCGACGGCCTCATAGGCCTTCCTGATCCAGTGGAAGCGTACGGCGTCGCGACCTTCGTTGCGCACCGTCCAGCCGCTGGCCGGCGGCAGGAAGGCAAAACCGCCGGCTTGAAGCACGTGCTTCTTGCCGGCCAGCGAAACGGTCAACTCGCCCTCGACCACGAACAGCACGCCCTCGGCGCCGGCGTCCGGCTCGGGCCGGTCGCTGCCGCCGCCAGGCAGGATCTCGACGATGTACTGCGAAAATGTCTCGGCGAAACCCGAAAGCGGCCTGGCGATGATCCAGGCCCTGGTCTCGTCCCAGAACGGCAGTGGGCTGGTGACGATGTCCTGCATCACTCCCTTCGGTATGACGGCATAGGCCTCGGTGAAGACGGCGCGGCCGGTCAAAAGCTCAGTTTGGCCGGGATGGCCGCCATGCGGTGCATAATAGGTTTTCTGGTCAGTCTTGATCATATCCATTGGGTCCTGACCCCTCAGTCATTTCATTAGAGCGGGAGCATGTCTTTCAGGCGGAGCAGCGCGATGCGCTCGACCTGTTTGCAGGAGGTATCGAGTTCTACGCCACGGCTGTTGCCGATGCGCGCCTCGAACTCGGCGAGGATCTCCTCCTTGGTCTTGCCCCGCACCGCGATGATGAAGGGAAAGCCGAAGGTGGTGACGTAAGCGGCGTTGAGCTTGGAAAACAGCTCGCGCTCCTTGTCGGTCAGCGCGTCGAGGCCGGCGGAGGCCTGCTCGCGTGTGGATTCCGCAGTGAGGCGTCTCGCTTCGGCCAGTTTGCCAGCGAGATCGGGATGGGCGTTGAGGACGCCGATCCGCTCGGTTTCGCTGGCGGCGCGGAAGACGCGGCAGAGCGCATTGTGCAGGCCGCCGGCGCTGTCATGCGCCGGCCCAAGCTCCAGCTCATAGGCACGTTCGGCGATCCAGGGCGAATGTTCGAACACGCCGCCGAAAGTGTCGACGAAGGTTTCGAACTCCATCTTCGACGGCTTGAGCGCCGCCGGCTGGTAGGGGTGGTTCTTCTGCCAGTGCCTGGCGATATCGATCCGCCGCGCCAGCCAGACCTTGTCGTGCGATTTCACATAGTCGACGAAGCGCTTCAGCGCCGCCACCCGACCAGGACGTCCGACGAGGCGGCAATGCAGGCCGATGTTCATCATCCGCGGCCGGCCCGCTTTGCCCTCGGCAAAGAGCGTGTCGAAACTGTCCTTCAAATAGGCGAAGAACTGGTCGCCGGAATTGAATCCCTGCGGCGTGGCGAAACGCATGTCGTTGGCATCGAGCGTGTAGGGGATGACGAGTTGCGCGCCGCCGCTGTGCTCGAACCAGTAGGGCAGTTCGTCGTCATAAGTGTCCGACACATAGTCGAAGCCGCCCTCTTCGGCCACCAACCGCACCGTATTGACCGAGGTGCGGCCGGTGTACCAGCCGGTCGGCCGTTGGCCCGTCACCTCGTAGTGCAGCTTGATCGCCGCTTCGAGGTCGCGGCGCTCGTCCTCGGCGCTGTGGTCGCGGTAGTCGATCCATTTCAGGCCGTGCGAGGCCATTTCCCAGCCGGCCTCCTGCATCGCCGCCACCTGGTCGGGCGACCGGGCTAATGCTGAGGCGACCCCATAGCAGGTCACCGGCACTTGCGCCTCGCTGAACAGGCGCAGCAGCCGCCAGAAGCCTGCCCGCGCGCCATATTCGTAGATCGATTCCATGTTCCAGTGGCGCAGGCCGACCCAGGGCGCGGCGCCGACGATTTCCGACAGGAAGGCTTCCGAGGCCTTGTCGCCGTGCAGCACGCAGTTCTCGCCGCCTTCCTCGTAGTTGACGACGAATTGGACGGCCACATGCGCACCGCCCGGCCATTTCGGATCCGGCGGATTGGCTCCGTAGCCGCGCATGTCTCTAGAGTAACGCATTGCCCCTCCCCGCCGGACGCTGCCGGAAGTTGTGATCAGGATAGTCGAAAGGGTTGCTCGCGCATTCCCCCGAAATTTTTGAAAGTGTTTTTGTGCCACTCCGCTCGACCGGGACTTATGCATCGCCTTTAATTGGCGCACAATTCACTGCTTTGTTCGGCTGTATCGGAAATGGGAGGCGCCAGTGGCAGAAACGTCGAAAGCCGATGGCGGACGTCTGACGACGCATGTGCTCGACACCGCGACCGGCAAGCCGGCGGCGGGCCTGTCGATCGCGCTTTATCATCTTGAGAGCGACGCGCGGATACATTTGAAGACCGTCGTCACAAATGCCGACGGCCGCTGCGATGCGCCGCTGCTGGCAGGAGCGGAATTCCGCCTCGGCGAATACGAACTGGTGTTCGCCGCCGGTGACTATCTACGCGGCCAGGGCACCAAACTGCCGGAACCGGCCTTCCTCGACAGTGTGCCGATCCGCTTCGGCATGGCGGAATCCGTGCATTATCATGTGCCGTTGCTTATCTCTCCTTATGGCTACTCGACCTACAGGGGGAGCTGACGCATGGCCAAGATCACAATACGCAACGAGATCCGCTTCATCCTCAATGGCAGGGATGTCGCGCTGTCGTCGGTGGCGCCCGACGCGACCTTGCTCGACTGGCTGCGGCTCGACCGCTCGCTGCGCGGCACCAAGGAAGGCTGCGCCGAGGGCGATTGCGGCGCCTGCACGGTCCTGGTCGGAAAATTGTCCGCCGGCAAGCTGGTTTATGAAAGCGTCAACGCCTGCATCCGTTTCCTCGGTTCGCTCGACGGCACCCATGTCGTCACCGTCGAGCATCTGCGCGGCGCGCCTGGCCAATTGCATCCGGTGCAGCAGGCGATGGTCGATTTCCACGCTTCGCAATGCGGCTTCTGCACGCCGGGCTTCGTCATGTCGCTCTACGGCTTGTGGATGAAGTCGCCGGACCCGTCGAATGCGGCGATCGAGAAGGCCTTGCAAGGCAATCTTTGCCGCTGCACCGGCTATGAGGCAATCATGCGCGCCGCGCGTGCCATCTCCAGCTACGGCAAGGCGGCGAAGGATCCGCTGGCGGCCGAGCGCAAGGCGATCACCGCCAGGCTCGAGGCTATGCATGACGGTGCCCGCGTCGAAATCGGCGCCGGCAAGCTGAGGTTGGTCGTCCCGGCCAACGCCGATGATTTCGCCGCTGTACTGGATAAGGAACCCGACGCCACTGTTGTCGCCGGCTCGACCGACGTCGGCCTGTGGGTCACCAAGCACATGCGCGACATCTCACCGGTAGTCTTCATCGGCAATCTCGAGGGGCTGTGCGCGATCTCCGAAGACAATGACGTCATCACCATCGGAGCCGGCGTTACCTACACCGACGCCTTCGCGACACTGGCCAAGCGCATCCCCGCGCTCGGGCCATTGTTCGACCGCATCGGCGGCGAACAGGTACGAAACATGGGCACCATCGGCGGCAACATCGCCAATGGCTCGCCGATCGGCGACACGCCGCCGCCCCTGATCGCGCTTGGTGCGCAACTGACGCTGCGCCGCGGCAAGAAGCGGCGCACCATCGCGCTCGAGGATTTCTTCATCGCCTATGGCAAGCAGGACCGGCAGCCAGGCGAATTCGTCGAGGCCGTGCACGTTCCCGTGCCGGCCAAGGGCACGAAGTTTGCCGTCTACAAGATCACCAAGCGCCGCGACGAGGACATCACCGCAGCCCTTGGCGCCTTTTTCCTCGACCTGGCCAAGGATGGCACGGTGGCCGATGTCTGCATCGCCTATGGCGGCATGGCGGCGACCCCAAAGCGGGCTTTCGGTGTCGAAAAGGCGCTGCTCGGCAAGCCGTGGACGGAGACGACGGTGGAAGCGGCCATGGCTGAATATGCCGGCGATTTCACCCCGCTGACCGATATGCGGGCATCGGCCGAATACCGGGCGCTGGCGGCCAGGAACCTGCTGCTGCGCTTTTTTGCCGAAACCAGCGGCAGCAAGGCGCCGTTCCAGGTGTCACGCAACGAGGCGGCCTGATGAACAAGCACGCCTCTCCAGATCTCAAGGCGCAGAAGATTTCCGGTGGCGTCGCCGCCGACCAGCGCCACGATTCCGCGCACAAGCATGTCAGCGGCAGCGCGGTCTATATCGACGATATGCCGGAACCGGCGGGCATGCTGCATGGCTGCCTCGGCCTGTCCACGGCGACGCATGCGACGATCAGCAAAATGGATCTGTCGGCGGTGCGCGCGGCGCCGGGCGTCGTCGATGTGCTGACGGCCAAGGACGTTCCGGGCGAAAATGACATTTCGCCGACCGGCCGCCACGACGAGCCGGTGCTGGCCGACGACAAGGTGCAGTTTTATGGTCAGCCGATCTTCTGCGTCATTGCCAAGACGCGCGAACAGGCGCGCCGCGCCACCCGGCTGGCCAAGGTCGAATACAGTCCATTGCCTTTCGTCACCGACATTGGCGACCTCGACCCCCGCAAGGACAAGCTGGTCACGCCGCCGCTCACGCTGAAGCGTGGCGATGCCGCTGCCGCGATCAAGGCGGCACCGCGCCGGCTGAAGGGCAAGATGCGCATCGGCGGCCAGGAGCATTTCTATCTGGAAGGCCATATCGCCGTGGCCATTCCCGGCGAGGACCAGGACGTCACCATCTATTCCTCGACCCAGCATCCGAGCGAAGTGCAGCATATGGTCAGCCATGCGCTGGGCGTGCCGAGCAATGCCATCACGGTGGAAATCCGCCGTATGGGCGGTGGCTTCGGCGGGAAGGAGACGCAAGGCAACCAGTTTGCGGCATTGGCGGCGATCGCCGCCAAGAAACACCATCGCGCGGTCAAGATCCGGCCCGACCGTGACGACGACATGATTGCCACCGGCAAGCGCCATGACTTCCTCGTCGACTACGAAGTAGGTTTCGACGACGCCGGCAACATTCTTGGCGTCGACTTCATGTTCGCGGCGCGTTGCGGCTTTTCATCGGACCTGTCCGGCCCGGTCACCGACCGCGCGCTGTTCCATTGCGACAACACCTATTTCTGGCCGGCGGTGCATGCGCAATCGGCGCCGCTTTACACCAACACCGTGTCGAACACGGCGTTTCGCGGCTTCGGCGGCCCGCAAGGCATGGTCGGCGCCGAACGCGTCATCGACGAGGTTGCCTTTGCCGTCGGCAAGGACCCGCTCGAAATCCGCAAGCAGAATTTTTATGGCACCAGTGGTGATAAAGACGGGGGCCGCAACGTCACCCCGTATCACCAGACGGTCGAGGACAACATCATCCACCGCATCGTCGCCGAGCTGGAGGCGAGCGCCGACTATGCGGGGCGCCGCCGCATCATCCAGGCCTTCAACGCCAACAGCCGCTTCATCAAGCGCGGCCTGGCGCTGACGCCGGTCAAATTCGGCATCTCTTTCACGGCCACCCACTACAACCAGGCCGGCGCGCTGGTGCATGTCTACACCGACGGTTCGGTGCATCTGAATCACGGCGGCACCGAGATGGGGCAAGGCCTCTACGTCAAGGTGGCGCAGGTGGTGGCGGAAGAGTTCCAGATCGACCTCGACCAGGTCAAGATCACCGCGACGACCACCGGCAAGGTGCCCAACACTTCGGCCACCGCGGCGTCGTCCGGCACCGACCTCAACGGCATGGCGGCGCAGAACGGCGCCCGCCAGATCAAGGAACGGCTGACCGACTTCGCCGCCGAAAAATACCAGGTGCCGCGCGAGCAGGTGCTTTTCCTGCCCAACCGGGTGCGCATCGGCAACCAGGAGATCGCCTTCACCGACCTTGTCAAGCAGGCCTATATGGCCCGCATCCAACTGTCGGCGGCGGGTTTTTACAAGACGCCGAAAATCCACTGGAACCGTGACAAGGGCGAGGGCCGTCCGTTCTATTATTTCGCCTATGGCGCCTCGTGCTCGGAAGTCTCGGTCGACACGCTGACCGGCGAATATGTCGTCGAGCGCACCGACATATTGCATGAAACCGGCCGCTCGCTGAACCGCGCCATCGATCTCGGCCAGATCGAGGGCGGCTTCATCCAGGGCATGGGCTGGCTGACGACGGAGGAGCTGTGGTGGGACGACAAGGGCCGGCTGCGCACGCATGCGCCGTCGACCTATAAGATCCCGCTCGCGTCCGACCGGCCGAAGATATTCAACGTCACGCTGGCCGACTGGCCGGAGGCCAACGAGCCGACGGTGCACCGTTCCAAGGCGGTCGGCGAACCGCCCTTCCCGCTCGGCATGTCTGTGCTGCATGCGCTGTCGGACGCGGTGGCAAGTGTGGCCGATCATAAGGTCTGTCCGCGTCTCGACGCTCCTGCAACACCAGAACGGGTGCTGATGGCGATCGAACGGTTGAAGGGTGAAGCCGAGAATAGCGCCTGACTCTGACCTGGATTCTGGCAAAACGTGCAATTCAGACTGAAAAACTCTATATTTCCCGTACGGGAATGCGAAATATGAACTCGAAAGTGCAAAGCCTCAGAGCTTTTCTCGCCAGCGCCGGCCGGCTTGCTCTGGTCGAAGTGGCCGGCACCAAAGGCTCGACTCCGCGCGAGAAGGGCGCCTTCATGCTCGTATCGCAGGCGGCGATTTTTGGCACGATCGGCGGCGGTCAGCTCGAGTACATGGCGATCGACAAGGCGAGGCAGATGGTGGGGTCTTCACCCTCCCCCTTGTGGGGAGGGTCGGCCGGCGAAGCCGGCCGGGGTGGGGGTGCGGACGATCGTGCCAAGCCACCCCGTTTCGCGGACGCCGCCACGCGGCGTCCGCTCACCGACCCTCCCCACAAGGGGGAGGGTAAAGAAGCCCGCATCGGCTTCGACGAAGTCTGCGCCACGCTTGACGTGCCGCTAGGTCCCGAGATCGGCCAGTGCTGCGGCGGGCGCGTCGAAGTCTTGATCCGTATCGTCGATGCCGCGCTTACTGCCGAGCTGATTGCGGCCGCAGAAGCCGAGGAAGCCCACCTGCCGCATGTCTATATGTTCGGCGGCGGCCATGTCGGCCAGGCGCTGGCCGCGACGGTAGCACTTCTTCCCGTGCATGGCGTCGTCATTGAGACGCGGGCCGAAGCGCTGGAAGACATGCCGGAGACGGTCGAGAGGCGGCTGACGCCGATGCCCGAGGCCGAGGTGCGAAACGCTCCCGCCGGCACCGCCTTCGCCATCCTCACCCACGACCATGCGCTGGATTTCCTCATCGTCGCCGAGGCGCTGAAGCGCGACGACGCGGCCTATGTCGGCATGATCGGCTCGAAAACCAAGAGAGCGACGTTCAGGAACTGGTTCCTGAAATCGGCGGATGGCACGGAGGCTGAGTTGGCCCGCCTCGTCTCCCCGATCGGCGGCGACGCCGTCAGGGACAAGCGCCCGCCGGTGATCGCGGCGCTCGCGGCAGCCGAGATCATGACGGCACTGGTCGTTCACAACACCGCGCCGAATGCCGACCATGAAGTCCAGCACAAGATGATGGCCGGCTAAGCTTCGGCGCGGCTAAGCAGGCCGCTTCAGGCCAAGATGATCTCGCAAGGTGCTGCCTTCGTATTCCCGACGGAACAGTCCGCGCCGCTGCAGTTCCGGCACCACGAGTTCGCAAAAGGCATCGAGCTCGCCGGGGAAGTATGACGGCATGACGTTGAAGCCGTCCGCGCCGCCGCCCTCGAACCGCGCCTGCAATTCGTCAGCGATCTGCACCGGCGTGCCGACGATACGCCAATGGCCACGTGCGCCGGCGAAATGGCGCGCAAGCTGGCGGATCGACAGGCCGTCGCGGCGCGATTGTTCGATGACCAGCGCCTGGCGGCTTTTCATGCCCTCGGTCTCCGGCAGTTCGGGCAGCGGTCCGTCGATCGGATAGCTCCCGAGATCGGAGATGCTGAGATAGCTGGACAGCAGCGCCACGCCGACATCGTCCGGGATCAGCGCCTGCAATTCCTCCTGTTTCTCCCGCGCTTCGGCCTCGGTGTCTGCCACCACCGGGGAGACGCCGGGCATGATCTTGATGTCGTCGGGTTCTCGCCCATAGGCCGCCATACGGCCCCTGAGGTCGTCGTAAAAGGCCTTGCCTTCCTCGAGGGTCTGCGCCGCCGTGAACACGACGTCGGCCGTGCGTGCGGCAAGGTCGCGGCCGACATCCGAGGCGCCGGCCTGCACCATCACCGGCGCGCCCTGCGGCGAGCGCGGCAGGTCGAGCGGGTCGCGCACCGAAAAGCTCTGGCCGTTGTGGCCGTGAAAGCCACTGCCTTGCCAAAGTCCTGATACCACCTCGGCGAATTCGCGCGCCCGCTCGTAGCGGTCGGCATGCGGTTTCAGGCCCGTCGCGCCGAAATTGGCGGCTTCGATGGGGCTGGCCGACGTCACCAGGTTCCAGCCAGTCCGGCCACCACTCAGATGATCGAGCGACAGAAAGGTGCGCGCCAGGCCGTAGGGCTCGTTGTAGCTGGTCGACGCCGTCGAAACGAGGCCGATGCGGCTGGTCTGCACGGCGAGCGCGGACAGCAGGCTGATCGGCTCGAAGCCGATCGAGCGTGAGGTCTGGCTGGCGATGCCGACATTGGCTTCGCGCAGACCGGCGGCGTCCTCGCAGAACACCATGTCGAACTTCGCCGCTTCCGCCGTGCGCGCCAGCTGGATGTAATGATCGATGTCGATGCCTGCCGTGACATGCGCCTTGGGGTGACGCCAGGCGGCGATGTGGTGGCCCGTCGCCCACAGGAAGGCGCCAAGCTTCATCTGGCGGGTCATTGCGCTCCTCCGGCAAGTCTGAGATGAGAGCGCAAGGTGGTGCCGGGATAATCCGGGCGGACGAGGCCGCGGCGCTGCAATTCCGGCAGCACGCGGCCGATGAAACCGTCAATCGCCGCAGGCGGTATTGCGATGTTGAACCCGTCGCAGCTTTGCGAGCTGAACCATGTTTCGAGCGCGTTGGCAGCGACATCTGCGCCAACGTTCAGCAGCAGCTTGACCGCACCCGGATCGCGTCCGCAGGCCACAACGCGGCGCTTGAGATCGTCATGGCGCGCCTTGGGGTCCTTTGTGGGTCTGTCCAGCAGGACGACATCGGCAGTGCGGGCGGCCATATCCAGGTCGGCCTCGGACAGGCCGGACAGCACCAGCACCGGCGTATCCTGCGGCGAGCGCGCGACGTTCAGCGGCCCGCGCACGGAGAAAAATTCGCCCTTGTGGTCGAGCAGGTGCATTTTTTCGGGATCGTGGAAGCGGCCGCCGATCTTGTCGAACAGCAGCGCGTCGGCATCCCAGCCCTGCCACAGGCGCTGAACGATGCCGATGTATTCCTGCGTGCGGCGGCGGAACACATCGTCGGAAAATCCATCCGGCCGGCTGAAATTGGCGGCTTCCCGTGGCGCCTGCGCCATGGTCGCGTGCCAGCCGGCGCGGCCATGGCTGATGATGTCGAGCGAAGCAAAACGGCGCGCCAGATTGTACGGCTGGTGAGCCACCGTCGAGGCTGCAGCGACAAGGCCGATCCGACTTGTCACCGTCGCCAGCGCCGCCAGCAAGGTCGTCGCTTCGAAAGAACTCGACCCGGCGCTGTTCGGCGCGGAATCATCGAGGACAATCATGTCCAGCCCCGCCGCTTCCGCTTGCTTGGCAAAGCCGGCCAGGTCGCTAAACCCGAGCGGCTGCCCGGAAGTAATGTTGAGCGAAACGGCAAGATGCATTGTGGCTTGCTGGTCAGTCGGCATGGGACCATCGATCATAGGCCGGCGTATGCGAACCTAAGGTCACCTGCTTGTAAGACAACCCTGGCGACTGGGCCAACAGCCCCTCACTTGCCGGCCAGCAAATCCTTGATCAGCCGCTGGCAACGCTCGGCCATGAAGTCGAGCAACAGCCGCACCTTTGGATCCTGCAGCTTCTTGTGCGGATAGACGGCGGCGAACTGCACCGGCGTTGGCGGCGTGCTGGCCAGGATGACCTGCAGCCGCCGGTCGCGGATGAAGGGTTCGACCTCGAAGCGCGGCTTGTTGATGATGCCGCGGCCCGACAGCGCCCAGCCGGTCAGCACATCGCCATCGTCGGTGTCGTAGGGGCCGTGCACCTCGAATTTCTGCGGGCCGGACGGCGTCTGCAGCGTCCAGACATATTCGCGCGCCCCGGAATAGCGCAGCATCAGGCAGTCGTGCTTCTTGCCGATCAGCTCCTGTGGCTCCACCGGCTCGCCGCGCGCTTCGAGATATTTCGGTGCCGCCACCAGCACGCGTTCACATTCCATGATGCCGCGCATCCGCAGGCTGGAATCCTCGATGATGCCGAGCTTGAAGGCGACGTCGATGCCTTCCTTCATGATGTCGATATTGTGGTCGGAGAGCCTCAGCCGCACCTCGATATCGGGGTATTTGTCGTGGAAATCCGGAATGCCCGACGCCACCAGCCGCCGTCCGAGGCCGAGCGGTGCGGTCACCTTGATGGTGCCGCGCGGTTGGCCGGAAAGCGCCGAAACCGCGGCTTCCGCCTCGGTGATAGCCTCCAGCACCTGCTTGGCGCCGGAGTAGAACACCGTGCCATGCTCCGTCGGCATCAATTGCCGTGTCGTGCGGTTGAACAGCCGCACGCCGAGGTGTTTTTCCAGCTCCTTGATGCGGTTGGAGGCGACCGCCGGCGAAATGCGCATGTCGCGGCCTGCCGCCGAGAGATTACCAAGCTCGACGACGCGGACGAAGACGGCGATGTTGTCGAGATAGGCCATTCGTGGCTCTTTATGTGGCGGCGTACGTGGTCAGCCTAGTATTTTCCATTTTTTTTTGAAAGTCATCGTACACCTCGCCTCTTTTCGTTTGCGCCCCACACCGTAAAGTCAGCCGATCGGCAGGGACGATTTCACATGATGGATTTCGCGATTTTCTGGGACTGGCTGAGTTTCGCCGTGCGCTGGCTGCACGTCGTCACCGGCATCGCCTGGATCGGCTCGTCCTTCTATTTCGTCGCGCTCGACCTTGGCCTGCGCCAGCGCCCCGGCATGCCGGTCGGCGCATTCGGCGAGGAATGGCAGGTGCATGGCGGCGGCTTCTACCACGTCCAGAAATATCTGGTGGCGCCGGCCGAAATGCCGGAACACCTGACCTGGTTCAAGTGGGAATCCTACGCCACCTGGCTGTCCGGCTTCGCCATGCTGTGCGTGGTCTACTATGCCGGCGCCGACCTGTTCCTGATCGACCCCAATGTTCTGTCCATGTCGGTTCCCGTGGGCATCCTGCTGTCGATGGCGACGATCGGCGTCGGCTGGGTTGTCTACGATCTGCTCTGCCGGTCGCCGCTCGGCAAAAGTGACACCGGACTGATGCTGGTGCTCTATGGCGTTCTGGTGTTCATCGCCTGGGGTCTGACGCATCTGTTCACCGGCCGCGCCGCTTTCCTGCATCTCGGCGCCATCACCGCCACTATCATGTCGGCCAATGTCTTCATGGTGATTATTCCAAACCAGAAGATCGTCGTCGCCGACCTGATTGCCGGCCGAAAGCCCGACCCGAAATACGGCAAGATCGCCAAGCAGCGCTCGCTGCACAACAACTACCTGACGCTGCCCGTGCTGTTCCTGATGCTGTCGAACCACTATCCGCTGGCGTTTGCGACGGAGTTCAACTGGGTCATCGCCTCGCTGGTGTTCATCATCGGCGTCTTGATCCGGCACTATTTCAACACCGTGCATAAGCGTGCCGGCAACCCCCACTGGACCTGGATGGCGGCTGCGGTGCTATTCGTCATCATCATGTGGCTGTCGACAGCGCCGAAAATACTGACCGGCGAGCCCAAGGCATCCGCCGCGGCCGAAGTCTATATCGCCTCGTCGCATTTCCCGGCGGTGCGCGACACCGTGCTTGGCCGCTGCTCGATGTGCCATACGGCCGAGCCGGTCTATGAAGGCATCTACCATGCGCCGAAGGGCGTGATGCTCGACACCGACGCCGGCATTGCCGAGCATGCGCGTGAAATCTATTTGCAGGCCGGGCGCAGCCACGCCATGCCGCCCGCCAACGTCACCCAGATCAGCGACAAGGAACGGGCGCTGCTGGTCGCCTGGTTCGAAGGCGCAGGGAAATAGGGATGACCTCCACACTTCTGCGCGGCCGCACGCTAAGCTTCTTGCGCTGGCCCGAAGCCATCGACGACCATGCCGCCTGGCGCTATGAGGAGGATGGCGGCCTGCTGATCCGCGACGGCCGGATCGTTGCCGCAGGCAGCTACACGGAAGTCGAAAAGCAAGCGGGCGACGGTGCGAAAAGGATCGATCATCGGCCGCATCTGCTGCTGCCCGGCTTCATCGATGCGCATGCGCATTTCCCGCAGATGCAGGTCATTGCCTCCTACGGCGCCGAACTGCTCGACTGGCTGAACACCTACACCTTTCCCGAAGAGACCAAATTCGCCAACGCCCAGCATGGCCGCCGCATCGCCCGGCTGTTCCTGGACGAGATGGTGCGCCACGGCACGACGACGGTCGCCGCCTACTGCTCGGTGCACAAGGCGTCTGCCGAAGCGTTCTTTGCCGAATCGCATGCGCGCGGCATGCTCAACATTGCCGGCAAGGTGATGATGGATCGAAACGCGCCGGTAGGCGTGCTCGACACGCCGCAATCCGGCTATGACGATACGAAGGCACTGATTGCGGAATGGCACGGCAAGGGCCGCCAGCTTTATGCGATCACGCCGCGTTTCGCCATCACCTCTTCGCCCGAACAGTTGGAGATGTCGGGCGCGCTCTGCCGCGAGCATCCCGATCTGCATATGCAGACGCATCTGTCGGAAAACCACGCCGAAATCGCCTTCACGCAAAAACTCTATCCGCAGGCGCGCGACTACACCGATGTCTACGAGCAGTATGGCCTGCTGGGGCCAAAGAGCCTGTTCGGCCACTGCATCCATCTCTTGGAACGCGAGGCCGATGCGCTGTCGGACAGCGGCTCGGTGGCGGTGTTCTGCCCGACCTCGAACCTGTTCCTCGGCTCCGGCCTGTTCGATTACCAGCGCTTTCGGCGCCGCGACAAGCCGCTGCGCATCGCCGCGGCCAGCGATGTCGGCGGCGGCACCAACTATTCGATGCTGCGCACCATGGACGAGGGCTACAAGGTGATCGCGCTGACTGGCGAAAAGCTGAACCCGTTCCAGTCCTTCTGGCAATTAACACGTGGCAATGCCGAGGCGCTGTCTATGGCGGACAAGGTCGGCACGCTGGATGAAGGCACCGATGCCGACATCACCGTGCTCGACGCCCGCGCCACGCCGGCGATGCGGCTGAGGATGGCGACTGTGGAGACGCTGGCGGAGGAGCTGTTCCTGCTGCAGACGCTGGGCGACGACCGTGCCGTGCGCGAGGTCTATGTCGCGGGGCGGCCGGCCAAGAGTGATATGATCGCGGGTTAGGACTCATCATCCGCGCGGGACAAGATGATGATTGCGCCTGGTTGCCAAGAGGTTCCCCCACTCCGTCGCCGCTTCGCGGCGCCACCTATCCCCCTCCGGAGGGAGAGGAAGGGAGCCTTTGCTTCGGAGGACGGGCGCCGGTTCGGACAGCTTTGCGCCCTTCCTCTACCCCGTCGATCGGGGAGAGGTGTCGAGAGAAGCTCGACGGAGTGGGGGGGGCGATCCTGGCGGGGCAAGACCACCACCGCGACGAGACCTTGACCGGGCGGAGCTTGTCGTACACACGATTTGTGACGATTTCGGAGAACAAAAATGGCCGCCGCAGACGACATCGCTCTGATCCAGAAACAGGAAGAGACGCTGGTCTTCCCGGCCTTCGACGAGGCCGTCGCGTTCAAGGTCGGCGCGGCGATCCGCGAGCGGGCGCTGGCCGAAAAGCTGCCCATCATCATCGATATCAGGCTGTGGGATCGGCCGCTGTTTTATGCCGCGATGCCCGGTTCAAACGCCTCCAACCCCGACTGGGCACGACGCAAGATCAATGTGGTCAAGCGCTACCTCAGGAGCACCTATCGTCTGGTGCTGGAACAGCAGCGACCGGACCGCACCTTCAAGGTCGGCGAGGGGCTGGATATTGCTGATTACGTACTGGCCGGCGGCGGGTTTCCGGTGACTGTAAAGGGTGCCGGCGTCATCGGCGTCATCGCCGTCTCCGGCCTGCCGGAACGCCAGGATCATGGCGTCGTCGTCGATGCACTGTGCGATCATCTCGGCGTCGATCGGACACAATTGGCGCTGCCGCCGGAAGGTAAATCGTGACGTTGGCGCTGCCCCTCATCCGCCTGCCGGCACCTTCTCCCCGTATAGTGACGGGGAGAAAGGACAAGCTCGAGCGCTGGCGATCCCCTCTCCCCGTCTTTCACGGGGTGAGGGTGAGGGGCAGCGCCAACGTTTGCTCATTTTGAAAACCGCCAGTTACGGCCAAGGATAACCGTGCTCGATCCCAAATCCTTTCTCATCTCGATCTTCAATGCCGCTGTTGCCGCTGCCGATCCTGAACGGACCATCAGGGATCATCTGCCGGCCAGGCCCAAGGGCCGCACCATCGTCATCGGCGCCGGCAAGGGCTCGGCGCAGATGGCGGCGGCATTCGAGAAGGTGTGGGATGGCCCGATCGAAGGGCTGGTCGTCACCCGCTACGGCTATGGCGCCAGATGCGAGCGCATCGAAATCATCGAGGCGGCACATCCGGTGCCGGACGCTGCCGGTCTTGAGGCGTCGCGGCGCCTGCTCGAAAAGGTGCAAGGGCTGACTGCGGACGACCTGGTAGTGGCGCTGATATCGGGCGGAGGATCGGCGCTGCTGCCGTCGCCTGCCGCCGGCCTGACGCTCGCCGACGAAATCGCCGTCAACGAGGCGCTGCTTGCCTCCGGCGCGCCGATCGCGGCGATGAACACAATCCGCAAGCATCTCTCGACCATCAAGGGCGGCCGGCTGGCAGCTGCCGCCTGGCCGGCCAAACTGGTATCACTGGTTGTCTCTGACATTCCCGGCGACAACCCGGCGCTGGTGGCCTCCGGCCCGACCGTGCCCGACTCCGGCAACCGCGCCGATGCGCTGGCCTCGATAGCGGCCTACGGCATGAAACTGCCCGACGCCGTCATGGCGCACATCAACTCGCCAGAGGCCGATGCGCCAGATCTGGATGACCAGCGCTTTTCACGCAATGAAGTGCACCTGATCGCCTCGGCTGGCGTGTCGCTGGAAGCGGCAGCCGCTGAGGCAAAACGGCAGGGCATCGAAGCCGTCATCCTCTCCGATTCCATCGAGGGCGAGGCGCGCGAGGTCGGTGGCGTGCATGCAGCCATTGCGCGCGAAGTGGCGACGCGCAACCGGCCGTTCAAAAAGCCGGTGCTGATCCTGTCCGGCGGCGAGACGACCGTGACCTTGCGGGCCCCTGTTGACGGAAAAAGGGGCAAGGGCGGCCGCAACTCCGAATTCCTGCTCGCCTTTGCCATCGGCATCAGCGGCGCGGAAGGTATTCATGCACTGGCCGCCGATACCGACGGCATCGATGGCTCGGAAGACAATGCCGGCGCCTTTGCCGATGGCTCGACTGTCTCGCGCATGCGTGCCGCCGGCATCGACGCCAAGGCGATGCTGGCCGGCAACAATGCCTGGACGGCGTTCAACGCGATCGGCGATCTGTTCGTGCCGGGGCCGACGGGTACGAATGTGAACGATCTGAGGGCAATCCTAATCAGTTAATCTGGCCGTGGCGGCCGAAGTTTTCCAACGTTGGATTCACGACCGTGAAGCCACCCAGCTTCGTCATCCCTGGGCGAAGCAGGAGCGAAGCTCCGTCGCGAAGACCCCTGGGATCCATTCCGTGATGTTAGCCGTCGAGCGCAACGGCATAATTCTGCACCGTAGCAGCGTGCAAACGTCGCGGCATGGATCCTCGGGTCTGCGCTGCGTCGCTTCACTCCTTGCTCCGCCCGCGGATGACGATGTCGCTGAGGCTTTCGCTCATCTCACGACCCCATCAGCCGCTTCACCTCTTTCATATCCTTTAGGAACCGCTCGCGCTCAGCCTCCTTGTCCGTCGGCTCGTGAATGCGCAGGATAAAGGAGGGGTGGATGGTGATGAACACGCGCAAGCCATCCTCGCGTTCGATCAACTGGCCGCGCATTTTCGTCACGGCAATGGCCTTGCCCAGCAGCGACAACGCCGCCGTTGCCCCAAGCGCCACGGCGAGGTCCGGCTTGATCAGCTCAAGCTCCCGGCCGATCCACCAGCGGCAGGCCTGGACTTCGCCGGCATTTGGCTTCGAATGGATGCGGCGCTTGCCGCGCGGCTCGAACTTGAAATGCTTGACGGCGTTGGTGACGTAGACTTTTTGCCGGTCGACGCCTGCGTCATCGAGAATTGCATCGAACACTTTGCCCGCTGGCCCGACAAAAGGTTTGCCGGCGAGATCTTCCTGATCGCCCGGTTGTTCGCCGACGAAGACCACTTTGGCATCATCCGGCCCCTCGCCGAACACGGTCTGTGTCGCGTCGCGCCACAACGGGCAGCGGCGGCAGCCTTTCGCGGCTTCGCGTAGCTCGGAAATGGTGTTGGCGTCATCGTCCGGCGCCTCGGCCGGCTCGCGCTTCGGCCAATGTTTCGCCTGCAGCTTGGCGTGGTGCGGCGCCGGCGTTGTCGGCAGTCTGGCAATCATATCCCTGGCGGCCTCGTCCGCTCCTGCGATCAGATCTGGAATGAGCGAGGCCTCGGGAAGGTTCCGCCAATATTTCTTCGGCATCTCCTTCTGCATCGCCTTCACCTTGAGCCGCGCCGGGTTGAAGATGTTTTCGAAATAGGTCAGCCACAACGCCTCGGTGTCGTCCTGATCGGGTGCATCGCCCTTGGCCGCACCCGGCCCGATCGCCAGCCTTTCGCCGTTCCAGTCGGCGGAGGCATAGGGCGTCAGGATGGTCCAGCGCATGCCGGTGAACCGCCGGACGAAGAAATCCGCGTTGCGCTCGACAATGAAATGCTCCGGCTCGAACCAGGCGACGTAGCGCTCGTTCTCGCCGTCGCCGATCTTCCGGAAGCGTACGAAGGCATGCATCTTATGGCTGTCGCGCCGCACCGCCTTTTCCATGGCTTCGAGCCGCCTGGTGTCGGGATCGGATGCGATCGCCAGCAGTTTCGGCTCGGTGCGCAGGCGCCAAAGCATCCAGTAGAGAAAGGCAAACCGGCCGGGGTCGGAGTGGCAGAAGGCCGTTTCGGCATGGGCGATGAACTCGCGCGGGACGGTAAGCTGCGCGCCCTCTGGCACCGCCGGCAAGGCATCTTGAGTATCATTGGCGTCGGACCCGACACCCCAACTAATATCCTCAGGTCGGACCTCATTCAGCGCCAGACGCCGTGCCGCATCGCGCCAACCGGCGAAATCGGTCTGGCTCGCTAGCCGGACAGTGTATCGGGCAAGGTCGAGCTGGGCCGGCTGCATGGTCAAAACAGAGACAGTTGTTCGCAGGACTTTACGATCGTGTCGCGCAAGCCGGTCTTGTCCGTTAGTCCACCCGGCGACCAGCCTTCGGCGATGATGAAGGGCCTCAGCTTGGCGATCGAATGGCAGATCCGTCCGACATCTTCCAGCCGCATGTGTCGGTGGCGGCGGGTTTCAAGGATCTTCGCCACCACCTTGGTGCCCAGACCCGGAACCCGCAGCAGCGCTTCCCGATCGGCGCGGTTGATGTCGACGGGAAACCTCGCCCGATTGCGCAAAGCCCAGGCGAGCTTGGGGTCAATGGCGAGATCGAGCATGCCGTCGCTGCTGCCGGCGAGGATTTCCGGCTGCGAAAAGCCGTAGAAGCGCATCAGCCAGTCGGCCTGATAGAGCCGGTGCTCGCGCATCAGCGGCGGTTTCTGCAGCGGCAGCGACGATGACGAATCCGGGATCGGGCTGAAGGCGGAGTAATAGACGCGCCGCAGATGGTAGCTGCCATAGAGCCGCGCACTGGTGTGCAAGATGCCGTCGTCGGATGTCTTGTCGGCGCCGACGATCATCTGCGTCGACTGACCTCCGGGCGCAAAGCGTTCGCGCTTCTTGGTCCTCAGCGTCGGCTCGGCTTTTTCCTCCATCTTCCGGCGCAGGTTCGCCATGGAAAGGCGGATCGTTTCCGGCTTCTTCTCCGGCGCCAGTTTCTTGACGCCCTCATCGGTCGGCAGTTCGACGTTGATAGACAGCCGGTCGGCGTAGAGCCCGGCCTGCTCGACCAGTTCGGCCGAGCTTTCCGGAATGGTCTTCAGATGAATATAGCCGGAGAATTTTTCGTCCAGCCGCAGCCGCCGCGCCACCTCCACCATCTCGGCCATGGTCTCGTCGGGCGAACGGATGACGCCGGAGGACAGGAAGAGGCCCTCGATGTAGTTGCGCCGGTAGAAATCCATGGTCAGCTTCACCACCTCGTCGATGCTAAAGCGGGCGCGGCGCACATTCGATGACGAGCGGTTGATGCAGTAGCTGCAATCGTAAATGCAGAAATTGGTGAGCAGGATTTTCAGGAGCGAAATGCAGCGGCCATCCGGCGCGTAGGAATGGCAGATGCCCATGCCTTCTGTGGAGCCGATACCGCCGGATTGGAGCGAATCCTTCTTCGCCCAGCCGGACGAGGCGCAGGAAGCATCGTATTTGGCGGCGTCAGACAGGATTGCCAGCTTTTCACGGACGGTAGGTGCGCTCATCCGTTCATGATATGTTCTTGAAGGCTGCAGCGCCACCTCATTTGATGCAGGCGGCGAAAAAGTAATCGCCGCCTGATCGTCGGGCTAGCAGGACGACTGCCCGAGTTCCAGGCGGTCTCTCAGACCTCATGGAGGTAGAGGTGGTAATCCAGCTCGCTGACGGTGCGGGCGACGCGCAGATACTCCGACTGCTTGATCGCCACGAAGGTGCGATGCAGATCCTCGCCAAGCGCCTCTTTCAGGAAGCTCGATGCCCGCGCCGCCTCGATCGCGGCGCGCCAGTCGACCGGCATGGTCGTGCGCGTGATGGCGGCTTCATAGCCATTCCCAGTGGTTTCGGGGCCGGGGTCGAGGCCTTCATCCAGACCCTTGATGATGCCGGCCAGCACCGTTGCCGCGATCAGGTAGGGATTGGCGTCGACACCCGACGGCCGGTGCTCGATGCGCCGGTTCTTGGCGTCGCCCGCCGGGATGCGCAGCGCCACCGAACGGTTGTTGACGCCCCAGGTCGGCGCCACCGGCGCATAGGACTGCGAGACGAAGCGCCGCCAGGAATTGGCGTGCGGCGCAAACACCAGCATCGATTCGGCCATGGTCTGGATCAGCCCGCCGAGCCCCTGCAGCAGCGGCAGCGACCAGCTTTCGCCGCCAGCCTCGGCAAAAACGTTGCGGCCGTTCTTGTCCTGCAACGAAACATGGAAATGCATGCCGGAGCCGGCGTATTTTTCGATCGGCTTGGCCATGAAGCAGGCGGTGACACCATGGCGGCGCGCCTGCGCCCGCACCAGCCGCTTCAACATGACGAGGTCGTCGGCCGCCCGCATGACATCCTTGCGATAGTTCAGCGTCAGCTCGTACTGGCCGGGCGCGTATTCGGAAATCACCGTTTCGGCCGGAATGCCTTGCGCCTTGGCCGCGGCATAGATGTCGGAAAACAGCGGCTCCATGCCGTGCAGATGGTCGACGGAATAGACTTCCGTCTTGGCCGAGCGGCGGCCGTCGAGCACGGCGTCCGCCGGCTTTACCTTGCCGTCGGCGTCACGCTCATTGGCAAGCAGGAAAAATTCGAGTTCGAAGGCGCCGGCGGGATAGAGGCCCTTGGCCGCCAAGATGTCGACCTGCCTGGCCAGCGCCAGCCGTGGGTCCGACGACATAGGCTGTCCCTCGAGATGGTACATCGCCATCAGCAACTGGCCGCGCGGCGGGTTCGTGCCGTAAAGCGGCACCAGGGTGCCGGGGATCGGCCAGGCCCTGAGGTCGCCATCGCCGGTCGTCCAGATCAGCCCGGTTTCGTGAACATCCTCGCCGGTGATGTCGAGGCCGAGGATCGAGATCGGCATGTGGCGGCCGCCCTCGAAGATGCTTTTCAGCTCATGCCGGCGCACGATCTTGCCGCGGCCGACCCCGTTGGCGTCGGTCAAGACGATATCGAAGGCTTCGATTTCGGGATGGGCGTCGAGAAAGGCTTGCGCCTCGGCGGGCGTCGAGCCCGAAGGTGAAGTCATGATTAGTGTACTCGAGTTTGGCTTGGCAGCTTGTCTCATGCCGTCAGCCTTGCCGCAACCGTGGCGAAGGCGGTGATCAGCCGGTTGACCTGGGCGCCGGTGGTGGCCGGTGAGATCAGCATCATGTTGTGAAAGGGCGCGATCAGCACGCCCTGGTTGACCAGCGCGACATGGATAGCCGCCTCAAGCTCCGGCGCATGGGCAGTCTCGGCTTCGGCGCCGTTCCTGAGCGGGCCAGGGGCGCAGATGAACTCGACGCGGGCGCCGACGCGGGCGACATGCCAGGGCAGATTGTAGCGATCGATGACGCCGGTCAGCCCGGCATCGAGCCGCAGGGCGAGGCGATCCATCCGGGCATAATTCTCCTGCGTCATCACCTCTTCGAGCGTTGCGCGCATGGCTGCGAACTGCAGCGGGTTCGCCGACAGCGTCGTGCCCATGCCGGAATAGCCCGGCTCCTTGGTTCGGTTGTAGTCGGCATAGCGCGAGGCGACCTCGTCGCTCATGCCCCACACGCTTGCCGGCACGCCACCGGCGATCGGCTTGCCCAGCACGAAAAGGTCGGGCTGCAGCCCGAATTTTCTGGTGTAGCCCCCTGGGCCGGTCGAGATGGTGTGGGTCTCGTCGATCAGCAGCAGCGTTCCGGCCGCGCGCGTCAGTTTGCGCAAGGCGTCGTGAAAACCCGGATCGGGCAGCACCATGCAGGAATTGGTCAGCACCGGCTCAGCAATGACGCAGGCGACATCCTTGTCCTTGAGCGCTGCTTGCAGCGCGGCGACATCGTTGAATTCAATGACCTTCGCCGTCTTGGTCAGGTCGCGAAACTCACCCGCCAGCCCCGGCCGATTCACGGGCTTGCCGTCGACCATCCGGACCATCGTCTCGTCGACCGAGCCGTGATAGCAGCCGTTGAAGACCAGTATCTTTTCGCGGCCGGTGACGGCGCGGGCGACGCGCAGCGCGAAGCGGTTGGCGTCGGTGGCGCTGGTGGCGATCTGCCAGAACGGCAGACCGAAACGCTGTGTGAGCAGCGGCCCGATGGCCAGCGCATCCTCCGAAGGCAGCATATAGGTCAGGCCGCGCCCGGCCTGGCGGCGGATGGCGCGCGCCACCGGCGGCGGCGAATGGCCGAACATCGAACCGGTGTCGCCGAGGCAGAAATCGTCCAGCCTGTTGCCGTCGATATCCGTGATGGCGGCGCCCTTGGCGCTTTCGACCAGGATCGGGAATGGCGTCGGCCAGTCGTTCATCCAGTGCATCGGCACACCGCCGAAGAAGCCTGGCAGGCCGTTACCGACCTTGGCCTGCGATTTCGGCCGCGCCTTGCGGAAGGTGTTCGCCTCGCTTGTCCGCAATGCAGCGATGCGGTCACGGCTGATACCGCCAATGGACGCCTTTGAACTGTTCGTGCTGTACATGAAATCCCTCTCGGCCGGCACACTACCCAATTGGCGACGGCAACCGCAATTGGCCGTGTTGGTGCGCTGCATTGGGTCAGCAGCAAGTTCGGCAGACTTGACCTTCCGGCGCAGTCGGGCGCCAATGCGATCGGGTCTGTGGTTTGGGGAGAAAAATGCGGACGATCATCTGCGCTATTGCGCTACTCTTGTCGGCCGCTGCGGCTTCCGCATCGGGCGGCGTCTGGTGTTCCGTCGATGACAAAGCGGTGCAATTCGAGGTCGGCGCCGGGGTCACCAGAGGTATGGGCGGCCCGACCTTCAATTTTCGCGGCGATCTCGAGATACTTGGCCGGCCGGAAGGCGACAGTCTGCGCAAGACCGTCTTCGAGGATTCCGACCTCACCCAGTACTGGCTGGACGACAAGGAGTTGCGGCTGAACATCTACCACGAGCATCCGCTCGGCGTTAAATTCAACTCTGTCGAACTGACGATCCTGACCAAGACCAGTGACGAGGGCGTCTATGGCGGCCGGTACACGCTTGCCGTCTACGACAACGCCGCCGACACGGAACAGGACGGCAAGCCGAAAGAATTGACCGGCAAGGTGTCGTGCGGAGCCGAATAGGTCACGCCGAGATATCGATGACGCCGCAGTCGCCGGCGGCACTGCCGAAGGCGACCCGGCGCTCTTCCTTGTCCCACATCATCGCGGTGATGGCGCCCATGCCCGGGCGGCGCAACAGCACCTCTTTGGCATCGGCAAAGCGCACCGCCATGACCATGCCGTCATCATAGCCGACGGCGACGACATCCTGGCTCGGATGGCAGGCAACCGATGTCACCATGGCGTTGCCGCGCGTGCCGAGCTCCAGCGGCGCCTTGCCCATCGGGCCGTCCTTGCCCGAAAACGGCCAGACGATCGCCGCCGGCGCGCCGGAACTCGCCAGCCACTTGCCCTTCACGCTCCACGACAGGCTTTTGACCTTGCCGGGATAGCCGGTCATGCGCATGTGCTTGCCGTCGGCGAGCTTCCAGCCATGCAGCGCGTTTTCCTGCATGGTGGTGACGAGGAAGGCGCCATCCGGCGAGAAGGTGACGCCGGTATGGGCACCGGCCCATTCCAGCTCCACCGGCTTGCCCTCGGCGGCCGGGAAATGCAGCGTCGCGCCATTGTAGCGGGCGACGCCGAAGCGTATGCCCTTGGGGGAGAAGGCCAGCCCCTCGACCGAACGCGGATGGGCAAACTCTTTGGTCTTGCCGTCGGCAAAGCGCACGAACGCAGTCTTGCCTGTGGCATAGGCGATAGCGCCTTGCGGCCCGGCGGCGACGCTGGTGATCCACTTCTTGCCGGCGCTCGCCAATTCGCCGACGGTGCCACCTGCGGTGACAGCAAAAATCTTGCCGTCCTCGCCGCCGGTGACCAGGCGGTCGTTGGCGGCGTCATGGAACGTGGAGAGCAGGCCGTCATTGGCCTGAATTGCCTTGTGGCCGTTGTCGAGCCTATGAACTGTCCCATCGGCCAGCGCAAAATGCGGCACGTTGTCGAGGAAGACGGCGGCAAGGCAGTGACCTTCCAGGTCGAGGGGAGCAACTGTGGGCATCAGGACCATTCCAATGAAGCTGTCACCACTCCCGGGAAGCCATTGAGGCGGCCAGGCCTGGCGTCAACCTTCCCCTTTGTGGGAGAAGGTGGATCGGCGCGCAGCGCCGAGACGGATGAGGGGTGTTGGACGGATCGCCGTCGGTGCCGAGCTGGAGCACCCCTCATCCGACCTCGCTTCGCGAGGCCACCTACTCCCACAAGGGGAGAAGGAAGAGCGGGCAGCGCTAGCGCCATAGAGTCCGGAAATCAAGCCGCCTGGCAGGCGTCAAAGCTCTTCTTCAGCCGTTCGGCGTCAAGCTCGCGGCCGATGAACACCAGCCGGCTCTCATGCTTTTCGCCGTCTTTCCAGGCGCGCTGGTGGTCGCCTTCGATGATCATGTGCACGCCCTGGATGACATAGCGCTCGTCGTCGCCCTTGAGCGCGATGATGCCTTTCAGCCGCAGAATGTTGGGACCTTCCATCTGAGTGATCTTCTCGATCCACGGGAAGAATTTCTTCGGGTCCATCTCGCCGCCGCGCAGCGACACCGACTGCACGGTCACGTCATGGATGTCGGAGGGATGCGCGTGATCGTGATGATGATGGTCGTGATCATGGTCGTGGTGATCGTGGTCGTGGTGATCGTGGTCGTGATCATGGTGGTCGTGATCATGATCGTGCGCCTCGAGAAAATGCGGATCGTTTTCCAATGCGCGCGACAGGTCGAAGGCGCCGCGGTCGAGCACTTCCGACAGCGCCACGCCGGCGCGCGTGGTGCGGTGGATCCTGGCCGCCGGGTTGATGGCGCGGATGGTGGCTTCGACCTTGGCCAGCTCTTCGGGCGTCACCAGATCGGTCTTGTTCAGCACGACAACATCGGCGAAGGCGATCTGGTCCTCGGCTTCCTTGGAATCCTTCAACCTGAGCGGCAGGTGCTTGGCGTCGACCAGGGCCACGACAGCGTCGAGTTTGGTCTTGGAGCGCACGTCGTCGTCCATGAAGAAGGTCTGCGCCACCGGCACAGGATCGGCGAGGCCGGTGGTCTCGACGACGATGGCGTCGAAGCGGCCGGGACGGCGCATCAGGCCTTCGACGACGCGGATCAGGTCGCCGCGCACCGTGCAGCAGACGCAGCCATTGTTCATTTCGTAGATTTCCTCGTCGGATTCCACGATCAAATCATTGTCGATGCCGATCTCGCCGAATTCATTGACGATGACGGCATAACGCTTGCCATGGTTTTCCGACAGGATGCGGTTGAGCAGCGTCGTCTTGCCGGCGCCGAGATAGCCGGTGAGAACGGTCACGGGGATTTGCGTCTGTGCTTCGCTCATATCTTGCCTCGAAATGGCTGGGCCACGGAATTGCGGGCCGCAAGAAGGGATTGTTGGCCTGATATAGGATGTGTGCCGGCCTTTTGCACGAGGCAAACCGCCTGGGTGTTTGACCCAGGATTGACGAAGCGGATGGGTAGACCCGAGAGGCCGAGTGCGAGGGATGCCGACCATCAACGTGTCGCTGGAAACGCCTCTTCGTTGATCTGTGCTAAGCCGCGCCGCGTCAAACCGTTGCAATCGCCTTGGCGGAAACTCGTTTGTCATCTAACTGAAATAAACATCTGGCATCACCATTTCGAGCACCACAAATGCTTGCCGGCAAAGCTGTTTCGAAAGCCGGAATCTTTTTGATCGTCGATTGCCAACCGGCCGGCTGCGTCTATGCTGCACGCACCGGTACGGCCGAAGAGGGATCACCATGGCCAAGGCGGACAAGACTGCAACGATGAGCCGGCTGCATTCGGCGGCAAGGCTGGCAAGGACCGCGCTGGCGGCGCGGCTTCTGGCGCACGGCTTCTATGCCGGCCAGGACCAGATCATGCTGACGCTCGACCGCGAGGACGGCCAGACGCCCGGCAATCTCGCCGGCCGCCTCGGCGTGCGCCCGCCGACCATCACCAAGACCATCAACCGGCTGCAGGCCCAGGGCTTTTTGGAAAAGCGCGCCTCTTCCGCGGATGCACGCCAGGCGCATATCTTTCTCACCGACACCGGCCGCGAGATCATCCACGCCATCGAGAAGTCGGTGAAGAAGACCGAGAAGCAGGCGTTGAAGGGCCTCGACAAGAAAGAACAGAAGACGCTGTTCAAGCTGCTCGCCCGCATCGAGGCCAATTTGTCGAACGAGGAGCTGGTGCTTGTCGACGACGATGGCGACATCGACGATTGATCTTCCTGACCTAGGCGGCTACCGAAGGCCCGCGCACCAGGGTCGACCAGCGGCCGGGCGTCAGGCCGAATGCTTTCTTGAAATGCCTGTTGAAATGGCTCTGGTCGCTGAAGCCGGCGCCAACGGCAATCTCGGCCAGCGGCTCGCCCACCTCGATCATCCGTCTTGCCTTTTGCAGCCGGCGCATCAGCAGGAACCGATGCGGGCTGGTGGAATAGGTCGCGCGAAAATGGCGTGACAGCGCATAGCGGTCGAGCCCGGTGACGGCTTCCAGCTCATCGGAACGAACGGACCGCTCGGCATTCTCCTCGAGATAGCCGCGCGCCAGCGCCGCCGCACGCGAGGCCGACTTCCCCATCGGCTTTGCCTTCTGTCCCGCATGACGCCCCAGATGCTGCGCCAGCTCCGCAACGAAATCGGCGACGAACAGCTCGTCCAGTTCCTCGTCGAGCGGCGCCAGAGCCGAAAGCAGCGTGCCACGCAAGGCAGGATCGCTGACCACAGCATCCCTGACGAAAGGCAGCGGCGCGCCGTCGAGGCAGTCGAGCAGCAGTGAGGGTTCCAGATAGAGGATCCGGTAGCGCAGACCATCCTCGGTCCCGGCGCCGCCATCGTGCACTTCGTCGGGATGCAGCACGATAACCTGGCCGGGCAGGCTGTGGTTGACAGTGCCCCTGTAGTGGAAGCGCTGCACACCGGAAAGCGTCACGCCGACGGCAAGCGTATCATGACGGTGTAGGTCGAAGGCGTTGCCATGGAAATGCGCCTCGATGCGCTCGATGCCGGTGCTGCCTGGCGCCGAGACGATCCGGTCTTCATCCGCGCACGAACGTCCAAGACCCTGTGTCGCCTCACCGTCTAGATCGTGCGTCATCACCTATCCCTGCCCTTCATGGGCGTGCTCCGGAGTCCTCATTTTGGTGTTCGATACGAAATTTGCAATCGTGCTGCGGGACGATCTCGCCGTCTGGCAAAAGCTCAACGTCACGGCCTTCCTGACCAGCGGCGTCGTCGCGCAATTCCCCGACATTATCGGCGAACCCTACCGCGACCGCGCCGGCAACCTTTACAATCCTCTGTCGATCCAGCCGGTCATCGTGCTTTCGGCCGATGGGCCGACGCTCAACTCCATCCACCGGAAGGCGCTGGAGCGGGGCGTGACGGCGTCAGCCTATGTCGAGGAGATGTTTGCCACCGGCTTCGATGCGGCCAACCGCGCCGTCTTCGCCGAGTTCGGCCCTGAGGACGCCAAGATCGTCGGCATCGCGCTGCGTGCCGACAAGAAACTCGTCGACAAGATCACCAAGGGCGCCCGCATGCACGCCTAATTCAGCAGGAAGCGTGTAACGGCGCTCATGAATTCAGTCGGCCGCTCGACGTTCAGCATATGGACGCCCGGAAGCAGTGTAAGCGTGGCGCCGGGGATGCTGGCTGCGATCGCCTCGCTGTGGCTTGCCAGCGTTACCTTGTCGTCTTCTCCACCGATCACCAGAGTGGGGGCGGTAATGAGGGAGACAGTCCGGCGCAGATCGCAATCGCGTACGGCGGCGAAGCATCCCGCGAGACCTTGGGGCGGCGTCGCCAGGACCATCGCGCGGAACGCGTCGACGGTTTCGTTTGGGCCGGCAAGCATCGAGGCGGGAAACCAGTTGTGCATGAACATGTCCGCGGCGGCCGACATGTTGCTCGCAGCAAGGACAGTACGGATCTGCTCGTCAAAGTAAGAAGCCGGCCCGAGATGTGGCGAGGTGTTGGAAAGGATGAGACGCTCGATGCGGTCCGGGGCATGGATACCCAGCCACTGCCCTACGAAGCCGCCCAGCGACAGCCCGCAGAAATGCACGCGGGCGATCTGAAGCGCATCCAGCAACTCAAGGACGTCGCGGCCCAGCCGATCGAGCGAATAGGCTCCGGCCGGAGCATCGGAACTGCCGTGGCCGCGCAGATCATAGCGCAGCACCCGGAAAGATCCGGCAAATTCCGCAAGCTGCCGGTCCCACATATGCAGGTTCGTCGCAATGGAATTCGAGAGCACAAGCACAGGGCCGGCCCCCGCCAGCTGATAGGCGATCCGGCAGCCGTCGCCCGTCGTAAAATAAAGCGTGTCAGTCATCTGGTCCTCATCTCACCCTGGCGAAAGGAGTTCGATGCTCCCGCCGCCCTTTGAATGAGCCACCCTAGGCGTCGTAATTATCCAGGAAAATTACTATGATTGGACAATCTCAGTAGGTTTTGGCGATAATGAATGGTCTGAAACTCCACGACCTACGGTGCTTTGACGCCGTGGCAAGCGAGGGCAGCTTCCAGGCGGCCGCCCTTGCCTTGAACCGATCGCATCCATCCGTCTTCGCCGCTGTCGCACGCCTCGAGCAGTTGCTCGGGCTCACACTTCTCGACCGCAGCGGATATCGGGTGGGGCTGACGGAGGCGGGCCGCGAGTTTCACGCGCGAGCGCAGCTGACATTGCGCGAGCTCGACCATCTGCGAACCTATGCGGGCCAGTTGGCGAGTGGCGAGGAGACGGTCCTGCGTGTCGTCATGGGTGATCTCTGCCCGCGACCGCAAATCCTGCGTATGCTCAGCGGCTTCTTTGCCGAACGCACCGGGACACGCCTGCACCTGGAGTACGAGGCGGTCGGCGGTCCGCTCGAACGGTTGATGGAAGGCTCGGCTGACCTCATCTTCCATCGCGCGGATCCTTCCGATCCGCATCTCGAGCGGATCGATCTCTGCGCGGTGCCCCTCGTGCCGGTGGTGGCGCCTGGGTTCCTTCCGTTCGCGCCTGGCCGCGAGATTGCGCCGGAGCAGATGCGGCCCTTCACCCAGTGCGTGATCCGCGACACGGCGCGGCGGCCAGCGCCGGAGAGCTATTTCCTCATCGACGGTGCGCATCAGTGCTCGGCGCCGGATCATCTGATGAAGAAGGAACTGATCCTTCACGGACTGGCCTGGGGCCATCTGCCGGCATGGCTGATCGAGGACGAACTGCGGGATAGGAGGCTGATCTCGATCGCTGGTGCACATCTGCCCGGCCGGACGGAGATCCTGGCGGCGGTGCGCCGGCGCGACCGACCGCATGGACCCGTCGCCGAGGCGTTGTGGCTTCATCTCCAGGCGCAAGTGGCATCCGACGGCAAAGCACCGGATGTCAGAACGTCGCAGCGGAACGCAAAGCGCCTTAGCTGGCATCGGATCGGCCTGCGCTGAACCTGTCTCAGACGCCTGTTGTGCCAGTCGCTTTTGGCTTGCCGGGCGCAGGCGATTGCCGCAAAGGTTAAGCGTTGATCCTCCCTGCCCGGCCTGACATTTGAACGTTCCCGCAAAATCAGACGAAAGCGCAACGCCGCCCGCGGCGATGCTGTTCATGCTTTCGACCTATGTCTTTTTCACCTTTCTCGACACCTCGAGCAAATATCTGGTGCTGGCCGGCGTCTCGGCGCTGATCGTCGCCTGGGCCCGCTTCACCGTCCATGTCCTGCTTGTCGGCGTCTTCCTGCGCGGCTGGCGCGAGCCGTCGCGCTTCCGCGCCAACAATTTGCCGGCCCACATCCTGCGCGGCGGTCTGCTGTTCGGCTCGACCATGTGCAACGTCATGGCGCTCAAAACGCTTCAACTGGCCGAGACCACCTCGATCTACTTCTTCGGGCCGATGGTGATCACCGCCCTTGCCGGACCGCTGCTTGGTGAATGGGCCGGCTGGCGGCGCTGGCTGGCAATCCTGTCGGGCTTTGTCGGCGTGCTCGTCATTACAAGGCCGGGCATCGGCGTGTTCGGCATCGGCCATCTTTTCGCGCTCGGCTCGATGCTGTCGAACAGTTTTTACGTCATCATGACGCGGCGGATGTCAGCCAGCGAAACCTCGGAAAGCCTGATCCTGTTTTCGGCGCTGGCGCCGGCCGTGCTGCTTCTGCCGATGCTGCCGTTCTCGCATGGGCTGCCGCAGGATGGCTGGCACTGGTTCATACTGGTGATGCTGGGCGTGTTCGGCGCCGGCGGCCACTGGCTGCTGGTGCAGGCCTACCGCCTGGCGACTACCACGGCGCTGGCGCCGTACCCCTATTCGCAGATGGTCTGGATGATCCTGTCCGGCTGGATCATCTTCCACCAGTTCCCCGACCGCTGGACGCTGGTGGGTGCTGCCATCATCGTCGCCAGCGGCCTTTACATCATCCATCGCGAGCACCGTTTGCGGCTGCGCAATCGCACGACCGTCGATGCCGAGGCGGAGGCGCTGGCGAAAAAACTTTGATTTGCTCCGAATCCGATGGCATAACGCCGCATTTAAAAAATTTTAAAAAAACTCGGGGAGCGAAGGGCTGGCACAAAAGATCAAGCTTTCGACGATCGCGGATGCGCTTGGCGTGTCCACGGCCACGGTCTCCCTCGCCTTGCGCGACAGCCCGCTGGTCGCCGGCGCCACGCGTGACCGCATCAAGGAACATGCGCGGGCCATCGGTTATATCTACAACCGCCGCGCCGCCTCACTGCGCACCTCGCGCTCGGGCATTGTCGGCGTCGTCGTGCACGACATCATGAACCCGTTCTTCGCCGAGATCCTGCGCTCGATCGAGAGCGAACTCGATCGCAGCCGGCAGACCTTCATCCTGTCCAATCACTACGACCAGCTGGAAAAGCAACGCACCTTCATCGACACGCTGCTGCAGCTCGGCGCCGACGGCGTCATCATGTCCCCGGCCATCGGCACGCCGGCCTCCGACATCGTCATGGCCGAGGAAAACGGCCTGCCGGCGGTGCTGATCGCACGCAGCGTGGAAGGCGCCGACGTGCCGGTGTTTCGCGGCGACGATGCCTATGGCACGGCACTTGCCACCAATCATCTGATCTCGCTCGGGCACAAGCGCATCGCCATGATCGGCGGCACCGACCAGACCTCGACCGGGCGCGACCGCTACCAGGGCTATCTCAACGCCATGGAGGCCGCCGGGCTTGAGGTCAGGCCGTCCTGGCGCATCGCCGGGCCGCGCACCAAGCAGGGCGGATTCGAGGCGGCTGGACAGTTTCTGGCGCTTAAAGACAAGCCAACCGCCGCTTGCTGCTGGAATGATCTGGTCGCCATCGGCCTGATGAACGGCATTGCCCGCGCCGGCCTGGTGCCGGGCGCCGACATCTCGGTGACCGGCTATGACGATCTCGAGGAGGCGGCAATCGCGACACCGGCGCTCACCACAGTCTGGAATGGCCAGCGAGAGGTCGGCCGCCGTGCCGCCAGCGCGCTGCTCGACAAGCTGAACGGACAGGCGGTACGGCCGTCACAGGAACTGATCAAGCCGGAACTGCATGTGCGCCAGTCGACCGGCAAGCCGGTGGAGCGTGCATGACCAAGACTGATGCGTTGCAGACCGTCGCCGTTCTGGTGCCGGGACATTTCAACGACCATGCGGTCGAGCGCATCGACCGCACCTTCAAGCGGGTCAAGATAGAGCGCGCCGATCCCGCCCTGGTCACCGAGGAGATGCGCCATGACGTGCGCGCCATTGCGTCCTTTGCCGGCGTCAATGCGGCATTGATGGATGCATTGCCCAACCTCGAACTCATCGCCTCCTTCGGCGTCGGCTATGATTCGGTCGATGCCGGCCATGCGGCCAAGAAAAACATCATGGTCACCAACACCCCCGATGTTTTGACCGAGGAGGTCGCCGACACCACGATCGGCCTTTTGCTCAACACCGTGCGTGAACTTTACAACGCCGAGAAATGGCTGCGCGACGGCAGTTGGGTGAAGAAGGGCAACTATCCCCTGAGCCGGCTGACCTTGCGCGGTCGGCATGTCGGCATTTTCGGCATGGGCCGCATCGGCCTTGCCATTGCGCGCCGGCTGGAAGCGTTCGGGCTGCCGGTGGCCTACCACAACAGGCGCAAGGTCGAAGGTCTGGCTTATGAATACCACCCGACGCTGAAGGGCCTTGCCGAAGCGGTCGATACGCTGATTTCCGTAGTGCCGGGCGGCGCTTCCACGGAGAAGGCGGTCAATGCCGAAATCCTGGCGGCGCTTGGCGCCAACGGCGTTTTCGTCAACATCGGCCGTGGCAGCACGGTCGACGAGGCAGACCTCGCCGCAGCGCTTGCCAACGGCACCATCGCCGCGGCCGGGCTCGATGTTTTCGCCGATGAACCGAATGTGCCCAAGGCTTTGCTGGAGGCGCCCAACACCTCGCTTTTGCCCCATGTCGGTTCGGCCTCGCACCACACGCGCCGCGCCATGGCGGATCTGTGCGTCGACAATCTGGTATCCTGGTTCAGCGAGCGCCGGCCACTGACCCCGGTGCCGGAGACGGCGCAAGTCAAGCCACGAAGCTGAGCGGCTGTCTGCCACACTCGTTAACGTCGGCTTAACGCTTTGGAATCATTCTGCATCTGCGCCGGGGGGCGCGGAGTGCAAGATGACGAAACTTCCGGCATTGATTGCGGCAGCGGCACTTTTCGCCGGCTTTCAGCTGTTTCACGGCGGCAGCAGTGAAAGTTCGGCCAATGAAGCAAGGCCGGCAACCACCTTCAGGCTGGTCGCCAATGGCGACGAAGGCGACTGCGCGGTTAGCCGCGGCGCCGCGATTGACGATGGCCTGTCGCTGTTGACCGTGGCGCCGAACTGCCGCGGGTTGCTGCCGGGGATCGAGCGGGCAAAATTCTGGCGAGAGGGCGAGGACGGCACGATCGCGTTCAGCGCCGACGGCACCGACCCGATCGTCACCTTCTCGGTTGCGGATGGCGACGGCTACGAATCCTACGCTCCGGCCACGCCGCTGCTTTCGCTGGCGACAACCGGCGAACGGGATCAATCCGCCGGCAATTGATCGTCGGGATTTATTCCGCCGCCGCCCGCGCGCCGGCCTTCGCCGCCGCATGCAGCCGCACCGCATCGCCGAAGGCGCGGAAGATCTTGGCCGAGTTGTTGTCCGACTTGACCCAGTATTCGGGGTGCCATTGCACGCCGACGGCGAAGGCGCGGGCGTCCTTCACCGAAACTGCCTCCACCGTGCCGTCGCCGGCAACCGCCTCGACCTGCAGCTTCGAGCCGAGCCGGTCGATGCCTTGGCGGTGCAGCGAGTTGACCTTGATGTCGCCGGCGCCAAACACGCCGGCCAGGCAGCTGCCCGGCTTGATCGAAATGGTCTGGTGAATGGCGAAGCGTTCGTCCTGGTTGTCGCTCACCGGCGCGCGATGGTCGAGCGAGCCTTCGCGCTCCTGGATCTCGGTGCCAAGCGTGCCGCCCAGCGCAACGTTCAACTCCTGGATGCCGCGGCAGATGGCAAGCAGCGGCACGCCGCGCTCGATCGCCTTGCGGATTAGCGGCAGCGTGGTGGAATCGCGCGCCGGGTCGTAGGGGCCGTTGGCTTCGCTGGCGTCGCCGCCATAGAGCGATGGATGCACGTTGGACTTCGAGCCAGTGACCATGACACCGTCGACCGAAGACAACAGCTCGTCGAAGTCGAGCCGGTCACCGAATGACGGCACCAAAAGCGGGAACACGCCGGCGCCGGAAAGTGCTGCCTCGATATATTGCTGCGGGACGGCATGCCAGGTGTAGTTGTCGAACTGACGGACGTCGGTTGATATGGCGACGAGCGGCTGGTGCATTTTGGGTCCGGATTCCATTTGGCGCGAAGCGAATAGCTATTGTGCCTGCAAAATAGGCGATCCGAAGGCGCTTTTCCATGGCAAGTTTCGCCATCTCGCATGGGCCACGCGGCGAACGTTAGACTATAGTTGCAGGCTGGCCGGCCGGCCCGCGGATTTGTCGCCAGCGCCGCCGTCAAATCCCGCCACCATGCTGGACTCGACCTTTTGCCCGTGTATTGTTTCGGGCAAATCGATACCGGACGTGAGGAGATGTCCCTGATATCGGTTGTTGGTCCAATAGGGAGGAACTGCATGGATCGTCGTTCATTCATCCGCAAGGCCGGGGTCACCGGCGTGGGCGCAGCGGCGGCTGCCGCTACGCTAGCCGCACCGGCAATCGCCCAGTCCAATCCGAAAGTGACGTGGCGGTTGGCGTCATCCTTTCCCAAGTCACTCGATACGATCTATGGCGGCGCCGAAGTCTTCTCCAAGATGCTGTCTGAGGCGACGGACGGCAATTTCCAGGTCCAGGTCTTCGCCTCCGGCGAACTCGTGCCCGGCCTGCAGGCCGCCGACGCCACCACTGCCGGCACCGTCGAGGCCTGCCACACGGTGTCATACTATTATTGGGGCAAGGACCCGACATGGGCGCTCGGTGCGGCGGTGCCGTTCTCGCTCAACGCGCGCGGCATGAACGCCTGGCACTATCATGGCGGCGGCATCGACCTGTTCAACGAGTTTCTTGCCACGCAGGGTCTTTTCGGCCTGCCCGGCGGCAACACCGGCGTGCAGATGGGCGGCTGGTTCCGCAAGGAGATCAACACCGTCGCCGACCTGTCCGGCCTCAAGATGCGCATCGGCGGCTTTGCCGGCAAAGTGGTGCAGAAGCTCGGCGTCGTGCCGCAGCAGATCGCCGGTGGCGACATCTATCCGGCGCTGGAAAAAGGCACGATCGACGCCGCCGAATGGGTCGGCCCCTATGACGACGAGAAGCTCGGCTTCTACAAGGTCGCGCCCTACTACTATTATCCCGGCTGGTGGGAAGGCGGCCCGACCGTCCATCTCTTGTTCAACAAGGCCAAGTACGAGGAGCTGTCGCCCGCCTACAAGTCGCTTGTGCACACCGCCGCGCAGGCGGCGGACGCCAACATGCTGCAGAAATACGATTTTCTCAATCCTGCGGCGGTGAAGCGGCTGGTGGCCGGCGGCGCGAAATTGCGCCCGTTCAGCCAGGACATCATGGCCGCCTGTTTCGAGAAGGCCAATGAGGTCTACACCGAAATGGAAGCCACCAACGCACCGTTCAAGAAGATCTGGGACTCGATCAAGGGCTTCCGCAAGGAGCACTATCTGTGGGCGCAGGTGGCCGAGTACAATTACGACACCTTCATGATGGTCCAGCAGCGCAACGGGAAACTGTAGGCTGGGATCTGTCCCTTCTCCCCGTCACTATACGGGGAGAAGGTCCCGGCAGGTGGATGAGGGGCGGCGCAAACTTCGGCGATCGATCGCCTTGGGCTTGGTAGCCGCCCCGAAATTATAGCTTATTTTTCCGAGCGTTGACGCTACCCCTCACCTGCCTGCCGGCATCCTGTCCCCGTATAGTGACGGGGAGAGGGGCGCGGTCATCGCCGTTTCGCCAATCGCCAACGCCGCAGGATTGAGGCTGCCCTTCATTCCATGCCCGGCACCACCAACACCTTGACCTCGCCGGGCGCTGCCGGATTGGCGATCACCGAGGCGGCTTCCTCCAGGCCGACCTGCCTTGAGATGAGCTTGTCGATCTCGATTGCGCCGGACGCGACAAGGTCCGCCGCCCGCCTGTGGGTGAAGGGGTTGATGAACGAGCCGAGAACCTTCAGTTCGCGAAACAGGATGTCGAACGGTTCGAAGGGCACTTTCACGCCTTGCGGCATCACGCCGACGATCACCACCGAGCCGCCGGACTTCGCCAGCCGCATCGATTGTTCGACGGTATCGGGGACACCGGCGCATTCGAGCACCACGTCGGCCCCGCCGGGCACAAGGCCGGTTGGGCCGGCGATCGCCTCGATCGGGTCGACCGCGTTTGGGTCGACCGTCGCCGTTGCACCGAGCTCTTCGGCGAGCGCACGGCGGGAGGCCTGCCGCGTCGACAGGATGATGGTCGCCGCTCCTGCGAGCCTCGCCAATTGCACGGTAAGCAGGCCGATGACGCCGCCACCAAGCACCACCACGGCAGCGCCGGGTCTGATTCCGGCGAGGTCGACAGCGTGCAGGCAGCAGGCCAGCGGCTCGCAGAAGGCGCCATGCGTTGGCTTGAGGTTCGCAGGCAGAAGAAAGGCCTGGCTCTGCGGCATCACGACGTAGTCGGCGAAGCCGCCGTCGCGATGGATGCCGATGGCCCTGAGATTGCTGCACAGATTGACGCGGCCGGCTCGGCAATGACTGCAGCGTCCGCAGAAGATGTTGGGATCGCCGGTAACACGGTCACCGATGGCGATGCCGGAAACCGCATCGCCGACAGCCTCCACGATGCCGCAGAATTCGTGACCAAGCGTCACCGGCGGGCTCGAAGGGAATTCGCCGTGGAGGAGGTGACGGTCGGTGCCGCAAACGCCGCAGGCTTCGACGCGCACCAGAACGTCCTGCGGTCCCGCAACAGGCTTGTCGACCTCCCGTAGCGCAATGCTGCCCACGGCTTCCAGGCGCACGGCTCTCATGACATCCTCACTCAGGTTCTCAGTGTTCACACATCAGTTGAAGTTCGGCGGCTGCGACAGGTCGGTCGCCGGCGCCGCCGGCTTGGCGGGCGGCGTCTCGCCGAAATTCGGCGGCTGCGAGAGATCGTTCGACGGTGGCGCCGCGGGTGATGGGCCACCGTTGGCTGGTGGTGGTGTGCCGAGAGGCGCAAGGCCTGGCATATCAGGCAAGTTGATCTCGATCGTTCCCGGATCGACGGCCGCACCCTTGTAGCGCATGACCATTTGCGGGAAGGCGATGGTCAGCCCGATCATGATCACCTGGATGCAGACGAAGGGCACGGCGCCCCAATAGATCTGGCCGGTGGTCACCGGCGCGATCTGCTTGCCGGTGAGGCGATCGAGATAGGGCACGCGCGCGGCGACAGAGCGCAGGTAGAACAGCGCAAAGCCGAAAGGCGGGTGCATGAAGCTTGTCTGCATGTTGACGCCGAGCAGCACGCCGAACCAGATCAGGTCGATGCCGAGCTTATCGGCAGCCGGCGCCAAGAGCGGTACGATGATGAAGGCGAGCTCGAAGAAGTCGAGGAAGAAGGCGAGCACGAAGACCAGGATGTTGACGCCGATCAGGAAGCCGACTTCGCCGCCCGGCAGCGACGTCAACAAATGCTCGACCCAGACGTGGCCGTTGACGCCGTAGAAGGTCAGCGAGAACACCCGCGCGCCGATCAGGATGAACAGCACGAAGGAGGAAAGCCTGGTGGTCGACGCGAGCGCCTGTTTGATGACATCCAGCGACAACCGCCCCTTCATTGCCGCCATCGCCAGGGCGCCAACCGCGCCCATGGCGCCGCCCTCCGTCGGGGTGGCGATGCCGAGGAAGATGGTGCCCAGCACCAGGAAGATCAGCGCCAGAGGCGGGATCAAAACGATGATCACCTGCTGCGCCAACCTGGACATCATGTTGATGTTCAGGCCCTTGTCGGCGATCGCCACGATATAGATCAGGATCACCCCGATGCTGGCGCCAAGGATATCGGCATTGTCGCCATGCGCCGGCGCAAGGTAGCGATAGGCCGCATAGGAAGCCGCGACTGCCACCAGCAGTGCCGCGAGCAGCGACAGCACGCCGTGGCCAAGCGTGCGGGCCGCCAGCGGCAACGCCGGCATCGAGTTCGGCCGGACGATCGACATGATCAGGATGTAGAGCGTGTAAAGGCCGGTCAGCACCAGGCCGGGGATCAGCGCGCCGGCATACATGTCGCCGACCGAACGGCCGAGCTGGTCGGCCAGAACGATCAGCACCAGCGACGGCGGGATGATCTGGGCGAGTGTGCCGGATGCCGCGATGACGCCCGACGCCAGTCGTCGGTCATAGCCGTAGCGCAGCATGATCGGCAGCGAGATCAGGCCCATGGCGATGACCGAAGCCGCGACCACGCCCGTGGTCGCGGCAAGCAGCGCGCCGACGAAAATCACCGCATAGGCAAGGCCGCCGCGAACCGGGCCGAACAGCTGGCCGATCGTGTCGAGCAGGTCCTCGGCCATGCCCGATCGTTCCAGCACGATGCCCATGAAGGTGAAGAACGGGATTGCCAAGAGCGTGTCGTTCGACATCACCCGGCTGCCGTAGAAATTGTCGGGCAGCGCATGCAGCAGCGGCCACGCCAGGTTGATCGAGCCGCCCGAATAGGGCGACAGCACGACACCGATGAAGAAGAACATCAGGCCGTTTGCGGCGAGTGAAAAAGCGACGGGATAGCCGATCAGCAGGAAGACGATCAGCGAAGCGAACATGATCGGCGCCATGTTCTGGGCGATGAACTCGATCATGGGCGCGCCTCCTGGGCGAGCGCCTTGGCCTCTTCAGCAAGGGCTTTAGCCTCGAGCTCGGCCTGTTCGTGCACCGAGATGAACGGATTGGGATCGTCCATGTCGCCGCGCATGATGGCGATCTTCTTGATGATCTCGGAGATGCCTTGCAGCGCCAGCAGGAAGAAGCCGACGAGCAGGATTGCCTTGGCCGGCCAGATGATCAGGCCGCCGGAATTGTTCGACATTTCGCCGCTGCGGAACGACAGCGACACGTAGGGGACAAAATAGATCACCATCAGCGTCACGAACGGCATCAGGAAGAAGACATGACCGAGCAGGTCGATCCAGTGCTGCACGCGGCGCGACCACATGCCGTAGACGATGTCGATGCGGATATGGTCGTTCTGTTTCAGCGTGTAGGCGGCGGCCAGCATGAAGGCGGCGCCGAACAGGTACCACTGCAGTTCCAGCCAGGCATTCGACGAGACGTCGAAGACCTTGCGGATGATGGCATTGGCGGCGCTGACCAGGATTGCCAGCAGGATCAGCCACGATATCCACCGGCCGATGAACTCGTTCATACGGTCGATCGTTCTGGATAGAGCGAGCAGCCCTGCCATGCATTTCCTCCCTGAGGTCGAAGGCGCGCCGGCTCCCCTATTTTCCGTCGCGCCGCTGTGGCCCAACGGTATGCCGTGCGTGGTTCGGCGGGTCAACATGGCATGGGCGCGATCAACGCCGTCGTGACGGGAGGCAGGGGATAAGTGCCGACCGGCTGCTGCGTCATGCAACCAAAGTCTGACAGCGGATGCGGCGATCAGGCGATCTTCTGCTGGTCGCGGCCGGGACCGATCAGCACAAGTGCCGCGACCAGGAACAGATACATCCAGCCATCGCGCCATTCGATCGGGAAATAGCCGGCCCATAGCGACTCCGTCATGCCGAAGGCGGCCGCACCGAGCGCGGCCCGAGGCGGAGAGAGATAGCCGCCCACCGCCGTCACGAACAGGATTTTCAGCCCGTAGACGAGGCCGGAGCCGAAGCTGACATTGCCGTAGTAAAGGGCGGCCATGATTCCGGCCAGCGCGGCGCAGAAACCGCCGAACAGCACCGCATGCCGGAACACTGCGCGCACGTCCACGCCGCACATGGCAGCCGCTTTGGGGTCGTCGGAGACGGCGCGCCAACGGCGACCGAAGCCCGAGCGGGCAAACGCCCATGCAGCGAGCATGATGGCCGCCAGAACCACCGCGCAATCGATGAGCTGGATCAGCGTCAGCGTCGCCTGGAAGCCGGCATCCTGAGCGAAGACAATGGGTTGCGCCAGCATCGGCGGCAGCCACCAATCATGCGTGTCGGCGGCGATACGGCTTGCTTCCGACAGCACCAGCAGGATGCCGAGCGTCGTCACCACAATGGCATTGGGCGTGCGGTCGGCCAGCGGTTCGAAGACGCTGCGCGACAGCACGTGGCCGATCAGCGCGGCATAAAGGAAAGCCGTGACGACGCCGAGCACCACTGCCGCCAGCAAGGTCAGCCACAATACCTGATAGCCGAAGGCCACGGTCAGGATCATCGTCTGGCCGCAAAAGGCGAACAGCGCGCCATAGGCGAGATTGGTCCGGTGCAGGATGCCGTTGGTCAGCACGTAGCCGAAGGCAAGCAGCGCATAGAGCGCGCCGGAATGCAGCCCGTTCAGCACCTGCTGGAAGAAATAGAGCATAGACAGCTTTCCGGGCGCCGGAGCCCGCGCCAAGGTTTGCATCGTAGAATCTAACTTGTCAAATGCGTTTTATGGGTTAGATTTCTGATATGACAGTATCTTGGACCCCACATCGCTTCACCGGCGGCATTCTTGCGCTCGATACGGCCAACACCGTGGTGTTGCGCAACGATCCGGAAAAGACCTTCGACCGTTTTGACGATCCGGCCGAGATCGCGCGCTTCGCCGATGCCGCAAGCGGCTTTCGCGGTGCCGAGCTTGGCGGCAGACCGCTGGAGGCGACCTCGCCGGACAGGATCGCCCCGGTGGTGCTGGCGATCCGCGAGACGACCGACTGCCTGTTTCGCGGCGCGGTGTCGAAAGGTGCGCTTGCCGCCGGCGACCTCGCCGCTTTTCTCAAGGCCTGCGCCAACGGCCTCGACCGGAGCCTGGCCGAAATCGGCGCACCGGGTAGACCGTTCGGCGACCCATCGACGCCGATCGCGTTCGAGGCGGCGCTGGCGGTTTCGGCCTTGTCGCTGCTGCGCGACGACACGGTCGCCAGGCTCAGGATCTGTCCCAATTGCAGCTGGCTGTTCGTCGACAGGAGCCGCAATTCCAGCCGCCTTTGGTGCGATATGGCTGTGTGCGGCAACCGCCAGAAAGCAAGCCGTCACTATCGCCGCCGCCGCACGGCGCCCCATGAGGTCAACAATGCCTAGGGTTGTTTTTCGTTCGATCCTTGTCGGTGCTGCGCTCATTGCAGCCGTTGCGCTTGGCGCCTGCCGCGACACCGGCGGCGACGGCAAGCTGTTCGAGGTTTCCGGCAAGGTCGTCGTCTTCAATTACCGCCTCGCCCGGGCGACCTATGTCGTGACGCTGCGGCCCCTGCAGCCGATGGGCGAAGGCCAGGTTGCGGTCGCCAGCTTCCAGAATCCGGCTGGCGGTCCTCCCCTGGTGATCGAGCAGAAGGTCTGGCCGAAGCTCGACAAGGTCAGCCTGGAAAGCCCGGCGCTGACCTGTATCGTCAAGGACAAGCCCTATGCGATTTCGATCAGCATCAGGGGTCCTGACGGCACGTTCCTGCAGAAGATCGACACGACGCTGATGTCGAGCGAGGACCAGTCGATCCTTCCCGACCGGCCGCTGGTGGTCGACCAGCTCTATACGGCCAATCCCGATCTTGCCGGCCATCCCGACGGCAAGCTGCCGGGTGAGCCGAAGCCGGATTGCTCGAAAGGCTGACGCGTCTTAGCCCGGCGCGATTGCGTGGAAATTTTTGGTCGCCGGACAACCGCCGCGGACCGATTTCGTGCCGGATACGCGACGGCAGCGGATCGTTCGTTGCGCTTTGCCTGGCACTTTCGATTTCGTTTGACCTGCCTTGCAAGCGGAGAAAGACTGCGCCATCTCACTCCTACGTTGGCTGCGCGCCCCCGGTGCTGTCTCCGCAGAGGAAATGCCTGATGACGCTGCACGACGTCGCGCTCGACGACAAGTTCGATCTTGGTAAGGAGCGCATCTTCCTGTCCGGTGCACAGGCGGTCATCCGCATGCTTTTGATGCAACGCGAGCGCGACCGCCGGGCCGGCCTCAACACGGCCGGCTTCGTGTCCGGTTATCGCGGCTCGCCGCTCGGCGGCCTCGATATGCAGCTGTGGCGGGCGAAAAAGCAGCTGGCGCAGGCCGACATCGTTTTCCAGCCCGGCCTCAACGAGGAGCTTGCCGCCACCGCCTGCTGGGGCTCTCAGCAGACGGAATTAATGGGCGAAGGCAAGCATGACGGGGTGTTTTCGGTCTGGTACGGCAAGGGACCGGGCGTCGACCGCTCCGGCGACGTTTTCCGCCACGCCAACCTCGCGGGATCGTCGAAGCATGGCGGCGTGCTTGCGCTGATGGGCGACGACCATATGGCCGAATCATCGACCAATGCGCACGCCACCGAATTCCTGTTCGTCGACACCATGGTGCCGATCCTCAATCCGGCCGGCGTCCAGGAGATCATCGACTACGGGCTCTACGGCTTTGCCATGTCGCGCTTCGCCGGCACCTGGGCGGCTATCAAATGCGTCAAGGACAACATCGAATCCACGGCCTCCGTCGATGCCGCGCTCGAGCGCCTGAACATCGTCGTGCCGGAGTTCGATATGCCGCCCGGCGGCCTCAACATCCGCGATGAGATCGACATGCTCGGCCAGGAGGAGCGGCTGCATGAATACAAGCGCGCCGCTGCATCCGCCTTCATCCATGCCAACCGCCTGAACCGCATCGTCTATTCGGGTGGCCGGGCGCCGAAGCTCGGTATCATCACGCTCGGCAAGAGCTATCTCGATGTCCGCCAGGCGCTGGAAGATATCGGCATCGACGAGGCCGCCGCCGGCCGCATCGGCATCCGCCTGTTCAAGGTCGGTTGCCCATGGCCGCTCGACCTGCAGCATATCGCCGAATTCGCCCGCGGCCTCGACACCATCGTCGTCGTCGAGGAGAAGCGCTCGCTGATCGAGGTGCAACTGCGCGAAAACCTCTACGGCACCGCCACCCAGCCGATGATCGTCGGCAAGAAGGACGAGCGCGGCGACTGGCTGTTCCCGGCCAAGGGCGCGCTCGACCCCAACGAGATCGCCATTGCGCTGGGCGAGCGCATCCTGCGCACAATCGGCCCTTCGGAAGAGATCACTGCCAAGGTGGCGAAGCTGCGCCAGTCCCAGGCGATGCTTGCCGACACCAGCGATATCGGTTCGCGCACGCCGTTCTTCTGCTCCGGCTGCCCGCACAATTCCTCGACCAAGGTGCCCAACGGCTCGATCGCCGCCGCCGGTATCGGCTGCCATTTCATGGCGCTGTGGATGGACCGCAACACGGTCGGCTTCACCGCCATGGGGGGCGAGGGCGCACAATGGGTCGGCCAGGCGCCATTCTCCAAGCGCGGCCACATTTTCCAGAATCTCGGCGACGGGACCTACAATCACTCCGGCACGCTGGCGATCCGCTTCGCGCTGTCGACCGATGCCAACATCACCTACAAGATCCTCTACAACGACGCCGTCGCTATGACCGGCGGCCAGCCGCATGAAGGCGGCCTGACTGTCGACATGATCGCCAGGCAGGTGCGCGCCGAAGGCGTCGAGCGCATCGCCATCGTCACCGACGAGCCGGACAAATATGCAGGAAAGGCCGAATTCCCCTCCGGCGCCACCATCCACCACCGCGACGACCTCGACCTCGTCCAGCGCGAGTTGCGCGACGTCAAGGGCGTCTCGGTGCTGCTCTATGACCAGACCTGCGCCGCCGAAAAGCGCCGCCGCCGCAAGCGTGGCACCTTCCCGGATCCCGACAAGCGGGTCTTCATCAACGAACTGGTCTGCGAGGGCTGCGGCGATTGCGGCGTGCAATCGAACTGCGTCTCGATCCAGCCGGTCGAGACCGAGTTCGGCCGCAAGCGCAGAATAGACCAGTCGAGCTGCAACAAGGATTTCTCCTGCGTCAACGGCTTCTGCCCGTCCTTCGTCACCGTGCACGGCGCCAAGATCAGGAAGGCCGAAGGCATTGCCGGCCGCTCCGACCCGCTTGACGGCGTGCCGGTGCCGGCCGAATTCCCGCTCGGTAGCGAGGGTTGGGCGGCGATCATCGACGGCGTCGGCGGCACCGGCGTCGTCACCATAGGTGCTGTGCTCGGCATGGCCGCCCATCTTGAGGACAAGGGCTGCGGCATGATCGACATGGCCGGCCTCGCCCAGAAGGGCGGCTCGGTGTTCACCCATGTCCGCATCGCCCGCACTCCGGACGACATCCACGCGATCCGCGTTTCGGCCGGCAAGGCGGACCTGGTGCTCGGCTGCGACCTCGTCGTCTCGGGCGCCAAGAAGGTGCTGGCCGCAGTGCGCGAAGGCCATACCATCTTCCTCGCCAACACCGCCGAGATCATGCCCGGCGAATTCGCCCGTTCGGCCGATTTCTCGCTGCCGATCGAGCGCCTGAAGAAGGCGATCCGTGCTGCCGCCGGCGAAGACAAGACGCATTTCTTCGACGCCACGCGCACCGCCACCCAATTGTTCGGCAATTCACTCGGCGCCAATATGTTCATGCTCGGCTTCGCCTTCCAGAATGGCGGGCTGCCGCTGTCGGCGCAAGCCATTGAAAAAGCAATCGAATTAAACGGCGAGGCGGTGGCGATGAACATCGCCGCCTTCCGCTGGGGCCGGCGCGCCGCGCATCAGCCGGAGTTTGTGCGCGGCCTCGTCGCCCAGCCGGGCAAGGCCACTGAGATCGCCAAGACGCTGGACGATATCATCGCCCGCCGCGTCGCTTTCCTCTCTGCCTATCAGAATGCCGCCTATGGCAGGCGCTATGCCGAGAAGCTGGCGGTTTTGCGTGCTGCCGAGGCCAAGGCCGTGCCTGACTCGACCGCGGTGACCGAGGCCGCCGCCAGAAACCTGTTCAAGCTGATGGCGATCAAGGACGAATATGAGGTGGCGCGGCTCTACACTGACGGCTCCTTCGCTATGGAGCTGTCAAAACAGTTCCAGAGCTACGAAAAGCTCGAATTTCATCTGGCGCCGCCGATCATGGGCAGGCGCGGCAATGACGGCAAGCCGAGGAAATCGAGCTTCGGCCCGTGGATGATGAAGGGTTTTCGCCTGCTCGCGGCGCTGAAAAGCCTGCGCGGCACGGCCTTCGACGTGTTCGGCTACAGCACTGAGCGGCGCATGGAGCGGCAGCTTCTGGCCCGCTATGAGGCCGATCTGGAGCTTGTCGCCAAGGCACTTGCGCCAGGCAGGATCGAGGCCGCCATCGCCCTTGTCTCGGTGCCGGCGCTCATTCGCGGCTACGGCCATGTGAGGCAGGGCAGCGCCGAAAAGGCCGAGGGCGAGCGCACAAGGCTTGTCGAGCGGCTGGCCAACACGCCGGCGCGGCCTGAACTTCAGGCCGCCGAGTGATCGATACGCCTTGTTTACCTGAACACGAATTTTCGCGGTTTACGCCGGTGGAGCCGACTTGACGCCAAGCGTCGAAACGGCATCTCTAAACCTTTCTTAAGGCGAATGTGACATGACTGCGGTTCGTGCGACACCGCAGGCCATGCAAGAAAACAAAGCCGCAGAGATAGGTGAGGACGTCTATGCTGGGTTCGTGCGATCGTTGTTCAACGATCCCGGGATCCTGCTGATTGGCGCATTTTGCCATGGCCTCATCGGCATTCTGGTTTATTTTACCTCGGGGCATCCGGCCTATCTTGCATTGGCCGCGCTTATGCTTGGGGCGGGGCTTTACCGTTACTACGGCATCTGCAAAGGCCTGCGCATAGGCAGTTTCGAAACTTATGAACAAGCCAAGAAGTGGGAACGCTACTATCTGGTTGGCGGCACCATCCAGGCTTTCTTCATGGGGCTTTTCTGCTTCACCTCAATCTATCTCATTCCCGATGTCTTCGGGGAAAGCGCCGCCATCGCCGTCATAATGGGCTCGACGGTGACCATTGTCGGCCGCAATTACGGCTCCAAGACCATGGTTGCGGTGCAGGCCTTCACGGTCGTGCTGCCGATCGCGGTCGGGCTGATGCTCAAGGGACATCTCGGCGATTTCATCCTCGGCCTCTACATAGTGCCGTTCATCTTCATCATCACCCGGATGGCCAGCCACGTCCGCACCGTGCTGTTCAACGCCATTTCGGAGCGCAAGACGGCCGCCAGGCTCGCCGAGCGCTTCAACCGCGCGCTCAACACCATGTCGCATGGCCTGGTCATGCTCGGCCCCGACGGCAAGGTCGTGGTCGGCAATGCCGAAGCCGCGCATCTGATGTCGCTGCGCTCGCCCGACCAACTGCTCGGGCGGTCGATCCATTCGCTGCTCCTGCGCGGCGTCGCCGGCGGCATGCTGGCGCCGAAAGACTGTCGTTATGTCGAAGCGCAGCTGACGCGCGCCTTGCGCGAGGGCCGCGACCGCAAGGTGCTGGTCTCCTTCTCCAATGGCCAGCACTATGAGTTCTCGGCCCGCGAAGGCAATCAGGATCTCGGTGTCATCACCTTCGAGGACGTCACCGCCCGCGTCGAGGCTGAGGAAAAAATCCGCTTCATGGCGCGCTATGACAGCCTTACCGGCCTGCCGAACCGCGCGTATTTCCATGAGCTGGTCGGTGAAGCCATGGCGTCGGGCAGCCGCGACCGCCTGTGCGCCCTGGCGGTGCTCGATCTCGACGATTTCAAGAGCGTCAACGACACCCTCGGCCATCCGGTCGGCGACGGACTTATCTATGCCGTTGCCGAGCGGCTGGCGGCCGTCGCCGGGCAAGGCGTCAATGTCAGCCGTTTCGGCGGCGACGAGTTCATGATCTTCTTCGACCGCGTCGAGGATGAAAGCCATCTGACGGGCCTGCTCGACCAGATCTTTGCCGATCTGCAGGGCGAGGTCGACGTCGCAGGCCACGGTCTGCGCATCCAGGCAAGCGCGGGCGCCGTGCTGTCCAGGGTCGACGACACCGATGTCGACGCCATGATCGTCAAGGCCGATCTGGCGCTCTACAAGGCCAAGGAACTCGGCAAGAACAACTGGCGGCTGTTCGAGGCAGCGATGGATGCGGCGTTCCGCAACCGCCAGCTGATGAAGGCCGACCTGCGCACGGCGGTCGAAGGCAAGGCGCTGCGGGTGGTCTATCAGCCGATCGTGGCGATGAACACCATGCGCATCGCCAGCTGCGAGGCCCTGTGCCGCTGGGATCATCCCGATCTCGGGCCGGTTTCGCCCAGCATCTTCATTCCGCTGGCCGAAGAAATGGGCATCATCTCCGAGATCAGCACTTTTGTGCTCGCGGCTGCCTGCGCCGAATGCGCCAAATGGCCGGGCCAGACCAGCGTCTCGGTCAACCTTTCGGCCAAGGATTTCCGCAACCGCGACGTTGTCCAGAAGGTTCGCGACGCGCTTGCCACTTCGGGGCTCGCCGCCGGCCGCCTCGAGATCGAAGTCACCGAAACCGCGCTGCTCGACGACAAATCGCTAACGCGCCAGTATATCGAGGAACTGAAGCAGCTTGGCGTGCGCATTGCGCTCGACGATTTCGGCACCGGCTATTCAAGCCTGAGCTACCTCCACAAGCTGCCGCTCGACAAGATCAAGATCGACCGTTCGTTCCTGATGGACGTGACCCAGAACAAGCGTTCGCTCGACTTGTTGAAGGGCATCGTCGACCTGACCCGCGTGCTCGGGCTGACCGTCACCATCGAAGGTGTGGAAACCTTCGAACAGCTGAAGATCCTGGTGCATTCGGTCAAGCCGGACCTCGTCCAGGGCTTCCTGTTTGGCGCAGCACTTAGTGCCTCGGGCATAGAGACCATGTCCAACGTGACCTGGCCTTTCGCCGCCGAGCTGCGGCCGGCGGCAAAACTCGCCACGCCCTGACCCGTCATTAAATTGCGCTTGAAAAGCCCGTCTAAAAAGCGTTGTATTGTCTAGACGTTAACTGATTGTTAAGGTTAATGATCGGTAAACACAGACGATTAGAGTTTCATCTTCTTGTTCCTTCGGTCGTCCGGTATTGTTCTCCTGCGGCGGTACGAGGGGAAGTAATGGACACGCATCAGTCAGGTGTGCTTTCGGGTGCGGCAGTCAAATCTGGCCCGCCTTCCCTGTTCGCCCGCAACGTCCTCGACGTCCTCGAGCGTGTCGAATACCGGCGCTGCGAAAGCGGCGAGGATCTCGAAGCGGTCTACCGGCTGCGCTACAAGGCCTTTCATACACACGGCCTGCTTGACACCATTACCGAACAGAAGCTCGTCGATCACCTTGACGAAGTGCGCAATTGCTACTGTTTCGGCGTCTTCATGGATGGCGAGCTGGTCAGCACCGTCAGGCTCCACCATTTGACCCGTGAGACCCCCGAAGCGCCGATCATGACCGTTTTCGGCGACCGGCTGCTGCTGCGGCTGGCGCGCGGTGAAACCTTCATCGACCCGAGCCGGTTGGCGATCGATCCGCAAATGTCGTCGGCCAACCGCGCCCTGCCCTATGTCACGCTGCGGCTCGCGGTTATCGCCAACACCTTCTTCAACGCCACCAGCTGCATTTCGATGATCCGCGAGGAGCACACGGCCTTCTACCATCGCATCTTCGGATCGGTGCAGGTCGGCGAGCCGCGCCTCTACCCGCCCTTCACCATGCCGATCTTCTTCTATGAATCGATCTGCGAGCAGAACATGGCCCCGACGCTGGAGCGCTTTCCCTTCTTCCAGTCGACGGCGCTGGAGCGGCGTATGCTGTTTGCCAAGGCGCCGGCCGGCGAGCTCGCGCCGCTGACCATCCTGCCCACCGCTAAATATTTTCGCGAAGCAGCGTAATGTCGGCAAAGCCGGCGCACTTTAGCTCCCGGTGCGAGGAGCTTTCCGGCCGCTTCGGCGTTCTGGACGTCACGACCCCGACGCGGCCATAGAAAGGAACCGACATGCATATTCCCGAGCTAGCACTGACCCCGCTGATCTCGCTGATTGCCGGCGTGCTGATCCTGGTGATGCCGCGGCTGCTCAACTACATCGTCGCGCTCTATCTGATCGTCATTGGGCTGCTCGGGCTGTTTCCGCATCTAGCCGGTTGAAACGCAAAACCCTCAACGTTCGACGTTAGGCCGGCGACAAGAGCCCATACCGCCGGCTTTCAACATTCTTTGAGGCTGTTGTCGCTGGTCGTGCGGCAATAGCGCCATTGCTCTTGGTCCAGCTTTTCGCTATGTGCCTCAAAGATGTCTTCGAAGGGGTATTCCTATGGCTGATCACACGCCGACCGGTCCTGTCGAACTGGGCGCGAAGATGGACTATGCCGAACATGACCGCACCTATCATGGCTTTCTGGCGCTGGCCAAATACGGCTCGCTGTTCTGCGGCGCCCTGCTCCTGGCCATGGCTTTCGGCTTCTTCGCAGGCGGCTTCTTCTCCGCGACCATCCTGTTCGTGCTGATCCTCGCCCTCGGCGCCTTCATTCTCCGATAGTCTCTTCAGACCCTTGCCAAGGGCGTAGCCGGACATCCGGCCGCACTCTTTCGCAAAGCCGCACTCTTGCGCAAACAGGTTCCAGCCGAAAGGATCATGCGGTGGGACAGACGGTTTTCATCCCTCGCGAGCTCGATGCCAGCGAGCCTCGTGTCGCGGCCTCGCCCGATACCGTGAAGCGGCTGGCGGCGCTGGGCTTCGACGTCACCGTCGAGACGGGCGCCGGCACCAGGTCGCGCATTCCCGATGAGGAGTTCGCCAAGGCGGGTGCCGCGATCGGCAAGGCTTCGGATGCGAGACGGGCGGATGTGGTGCTGAAGGTGCGCCGGCCGACCGACGCCGAGCTGAAGGGCTACAAATCGGGTGCGGCGGTCATCGCCATCATGGATCCCTACGGCAATGATGCCGCGGTCGCGGCGCTTGCCGAGGCTGGGGTCACCGCCTTCTCGATGGAATTCATGCCGCGCATCACCCGCGCCCAGTCGATGGATGTGCTGTCGTCGCAGGCCAATCTCGCCGGCTACCAGGCCGTGATTGACGGCGCATCGGAGTATGACCGCGCGCTGCCGATGATGATGACTGCGGCCGGCACCGTGCCGGCGGCGAAGATCTTCATCATGGGCGTCGGCGTTGCCGGCCTGCAGGCGATCGCCACGGCGCGCCGTCTCGGCGCTGTCGTCACCGCCACGGACGTTCGTCCCGCCGCCAAGGAACAGGTGGCGTCGCTTGGCGCAAAGTTCCTCGCCGTCGAGGACGAGGAGTTCAAGGCGGCCGAGACCGCCGGCGGCTACGCCAAGGAAATGTCGAAGGAGTACCAGGCGAAGCAGGCAGCGCTCACCGCTGAGCACATCGCCAAGCAGGACATCGTCATCACCACGGCGCTGATCCCCGGCCGGCCGGCGCCGAAGCTGGTGTCGGCGGCGATGGTCGCCTCGATGAAGCCGGGTTCGGTGATCGTCGACCTCGCCGTCGAGCGCGGCGGCAATGTCGAAGGCGCGGTTGCGGGTCAGGTGGTGACGACGGCCAACAACGTTAAGATCGTCGGCCACCTCAACGTGCCCGGCCGCGTCGCCGCATCGGCCTCGCTGCTCTACGCCAGGAACCTGTTCGCCTTCCTCGAGACGCTGGTCGACAAGACCAGCAAGACGCTCGCCATCAACCGCGAAGACGATCTGGTTAAGGCGACGATGCTGACCGACGCTGGCCGCGTGGTGCATCCGGCCTTCGCCAAGGCGGCGGAACAGCCCCATATCGAACCGGCGGCCATTCCGGCCGAGACCATGGTGGCTGATGCCACGCCGAAGAAGGCTGCACCGAAAAAGGCGTCCGACAAAGCCACTGCCGGCAAGTCCGCCGCCAAGCCGAAGGGGATCGCGTGATGGATCAGACCTTGCAGAAAGCCCTCGATCAGCTCGACCAGGCAAGTGCCGCCGTCCGGCTGGCTGTGCAGAACCTGGCCAACGCGCCCGGTGGCGCCGATGCGGCGGGCGATGCCGCGCACGCACTGTCCGGCGGCGCCATCGATCCCTTCGTCTTCCGCTTCGCCATCTTCGTACTTGCGATATTCGTCGGATACTACGTCGTCTGGTCGGTGACGCCGGCGCTGCACACGCCGCTGATGGCGGTCACCAACGCCATCTCCTCGGTCATCGTCGTCGGCGCGCTGCTGGCCGTCGGCATCTCGGCCTCCGGCATTGCCACCGGCTTCGGCTTCGTCGCGCTGATGCTGGTCTCGGTCAACATCTTTGGCGGCTTCCTGGTCACCCAGCGCATGCTGGCCATGTACAAGAAGAAGGACCGGTAGAGAGCCATGAACGCCAACTTCGCGTCCTTCCTCTACCTGGTCTCCGGCGTCCTGTTCATCATGGCGCTGCGCGGCCTGTCGCATCCGACCACCAGCCGCCAAGGCAATCTCTACGGCATGATCGGCATGGGCATTGCCATTGCCACCACGCTGGCGCTGGCGACTCCGTCCGCCGGGCGCTTCGGCCTGATCGTGCTTGGTCTGGCCATCGGCGGCGGCGTCGGCGCCGTTACAGCGCGCCGCATCGCCATGACTTCGATGCCGCAGCTGGTCGCCGCCTTCCACTCGCTGGTCGGCCTTGCCGCCGTCATGGTAGCGGCAGCCGCCATCTACGCGCCGGAAAGTTTCGGCATCGGCACGAATGGCGACATCCACGCCCAGGCGTTGATCGAGATGAGCCTTGGCGTTGCCATCGGCGCCATCACCTTCACCGGCTCCGTCATCGCCTTCCTCAAGCTCGATGGCCGCATGTCGGGCAAGCCGATCATGATCGGCGGCCGTCACATCATCAACGCGGTCCTCGGCATCGCGCTGATCGTGCTGATCGTGCTTCTGGTCACCACCGAGGCCAAGCTGGTGTTCTGGCTGATCGTCGCGGCTTCGCTGGCGCTCGGCGTCCTCTTGATCATCCCGATCGGCGGCGCCGACATGCCGGTCGTCGTCTCGATGCTGAATTCCTATTCCGGCTGGGCCGCCGCGGCACTCGGCTTCACGCTTGGCAATCTGGCGTTGATCATCACCGGCGCGCTGGTCGGCTCGTCCGGCGCCATCCTGTCCTACATCATGTGCAAGGGCATGAACCGGTCGTTCATCTCGGTCATCCTCGGCGGCTTCGGCGGCGAGACCGCGGCGGTTGCCGATGACGGCATCGAACGCACGGTCAAGCAGGGCTCGGCCGACGACGCTGCCTATCTGATGATGAACGCACAGAAGGTCATCATCGTGCCGGGCTACGGCATGGCGGTCGCCCAGGCCCAGCACGCGCTGCGCGAAATGGCCGACAAGCTCAAGGCCAATGGCGTGGATGTCAAATACGCCATCCACCCCGTGGCCGGCCGCATGCCCGGCCACATGAACGTGCTGCTCGCCGAAGCCAATGTTCCCTATGACGAAGTGTTCGAACTGGAAGACATCAACTCCGAGTTCGCGCAGGCCGATGTCGCCTATGTCATCGGCGCCAATGACGTCACCAATCCGTCCGCCCGCGACGACAAGTCGTCGCCGATCTACGGTATGCCGATCCTCGACGTCGACAAGGCCCGCACCTGCCTGTTCGTCAAGCGCTCGCTCGGCTCGGGCTACGCCGGCATCGACAACACGCTGTTCTACAAGGACGGCACCATGATGCTGCTCGGCGACGCCAAGAAGATGACCGAGGAAATCGTCAAGGCCATGGATCACTAAGCCGCCGCAACCTTCCACTGGAAGGTTGTCGGTCCATCATCGGAAACAAAAAAGCCCGGTTCGACCGGGCTTTTTGATGTTGAAGACCGGTTCAGCGGCTGGTCAGGAAAACCGCTTCCTCGTCGTCGCGCTGCCTGCCGCCCAGGGCTGCCGCAGCGCTGGCGATGAAGGCGCCGATAACCAGCGACAGCGCGCCAAGCAGGGCGAAGGTGGCGCTGCCTTTCCGCGCGGCGTCGGCGGCCTGCTTTGCCTTGACCTTGGCGTCCTCGACCCTGGCCACCAGGGCGTCGACACGCGCCTTGGCGTCGGCCTCGGAAAGCCCGGTGCGGGCGGCGACCAGCTGCGACAGATAGGTCTTGTCGTCAGCCGAAACTTCGCCTGCCGCCGCACTGGCGATGAGGATGCGCGAAGCCTGCCCGGCCGCAGCCGCATCGCTGTCCGGATTGGCCGCCGCGAGCCTGGCGGCATCAGCCGGACGGAACAGCGTATCCACGAGATAGGACGTTGCATTGTCGGCCGGTGCGCTGCCGGCATTGGCGGACGCGCCGGCCGAAGCACCCATGGCGGCGCCTGAGGCAACAGTAGAAGCCGCCTGCACGCCTGAACCAAGCACTGCCGACAGCGCCGACCCGAGAATGCCGACGACCAGCAATGTCGCCAGCGCCCAGGCGAGGAGGCCGTGCGCGGTGTCACGGAAATAGACCTCGTCGGTGTGGATGCCGACCCATTTGGTGCGCAGGCGTCCGGCAAGATAGCCACCGACCCCGGAGGACAGCCATTGCACGATGATGAGCCAGATGGCGCCGGACACCGCGAAGGTGGTCAGCGAGGCACTGGCGCCGGACCACGGCGAGACCATGGTCAGCCCCAGCCCCGAACCGAGCAGCATGAGGATGAAGGTCAGCGTCGAGGCCGCGAAGGCGCCGGCGATGATCGGACCCCAGCTGACGGCCGGGGCGGAGGATTCCGTTGAGGCGGATACGTCGACAGCCGATACGGTGGACTGCATCGACGCCTCCTACCGTACGAACAGCATGATGAGAATGATGATCGGGATCGGAATACCGAGCAACCAGAGCAAAATACCGCGTCCCATAAAGAGCCTCCCTGCGAGAAATTGATCGATGTCGTCACAATGTTCCTGAGCGATTTCCGTTCCGAAGGGCAATGAAATGATTTGCTTGCCGGGAACGGAACTATTTTCCGCGCGGCCCGAGGCACAACTGCGAAACTGTGGATTGGTTCACGGAGTTCCACATGGGCTGCCGTGTATTGTTGGCTCGGTGAGCCGGGGGTAGCATGAGCGATCCCGCCGTCGGATGTCGTCAACGGAGACGCTGATGCCCAAGACTGTCGCATCGCTGGCTTACAAAAAGGCGCAGCCCGGCCAGGCGGTGGTGATCGTGCACGGCATGGGCGAGCAGCGGCCGATGGGTACGCTGAGGGGATTCGTCCAGGCGGTCTGGAGCAGCGATCCCACCCGTGCTCCACCCTACGCCCAGATTCCCGATCCGGCCGTTTCCGGCGCCACGATCAACCAGAGCTGGATCACGCCCGACAGCCGGACCAAGTCACACGAGCTGCGCCGCATCACCACGCCCTACGACGTCGATGGCCGCCGTACCGATTTCTACGAGCTTTATTGGGCCGACATCACGCAAGGCACGACGCGCGGCCGGCTGGCCGCCTGGGTGACGAACCTGTTGTGGCGCAAGCCCGCCGACATTCCGCTCGACGCCCGCAAGCTTTACGTCGCCACACTTCTGATCGTTATCGTCATTCTGGGCGCAGCACTCGTGCTGGCAACATCGGTCTGGCAACAGGCCGTTACCTTGACGACCGGCCTGATGATCACCACCCTCGCTTCTTTTGTCATCTGGGCGGTCGATCAGTTCGCCCTGCCCTATTTCGGTGACGTCGCCGCTTATGTGCGCGCCGAGGCGGCGACGATCGAGAAGCGTGCGCTGATCCGCGACAGAGGCCTGACGTTGCTCAAGACGCTGATGAAGGACGATGCTTACGACCGCATCGTGCTGGTCTCGCACAGCCTTGGGTCGATCATCGCCTATGATTTGCTGCAGATCCTGTGGGCCGAGTTCCGGCCGCGAAGGCTGGAAGCGGTCCGCGACAAGGCCAAACTGGCGGCGGTCGAGGCCGTCGACAAGGCAACGCTCGGCTCTGATGGGTCAGCGTGGCCAAAGAACCTTGAAGACCTCGCCGGATTCCGGCGCGGTCAATGGGCGCTCTACCAGCAGCTTCGGACCAAGGACGCCGACCACCCGCTGCCCTGGAAGATCAGCGATTTCGTCACGCTTGGCAGTCCGCTCTCCCACAGCGAATTCCTGGTGACCTACAATCTCGCGGAATTCAGGCGTGGCCTTGCCGAGCGCCTGTTCTCGGCTTGCCCGCCGATTGCCGATGACGGGCGCCCCGGCGGCACCGTGCTTTACCGGGAAGGACACAGCCAAGGCAAGGCGCAGCGCGCGGTGCATCATGGCGCGGTGTTTGCGGCAACGCGCTGGACGAACGTCTACGACCGCGGCAATGGCTGGGCGACAGGCGATCCGATTTCCGGTCCGATGACGGAAAACTTCGGCCCCGGTGTGGAGAACATCCAGATCGAGCTTCGCAGCTCACTTGGCCGTATCTTCACCCACACGCTTTATTGGTCATCGACGGCAAACGGCGTCGAAATCGCCCTGCCGGCGGGCACCGCGCCGCGCTCGCATCTGCAAGTGCTGCGCGACGCGGTGGACCTTGGTCGGAAGCTGGAGCCAAAGGCCTGACCCGGAGTGGAGCTCCGGCGGCAAGGCCCCCAGCCCTCAAATGTCCAGATTGGCAACTGACAGCGCGTTGTCCTGGATGAATTCGCGCCGCGGTTCGACCTCGTCGCCCATCAGCCGCGAAAACAGCGAATCCGCATCGGTGGCGTCATTGACCTTGACCTGCAGCAGCGAACGCACATTCGGGTCGAGCGTGGTTTCCCAGAGCTGCTCGGCATTCATCTCGCCGAGGCCCTTGTAGCGCTGCATGGTCAGGCCCTTGCGGCCGGTCGCAAACACCGCGTTGAGCAGCGCCAGCGGCCCCGAAATGGTTTCGGAGACATCCTTGCGGCGCAGCACCGGCGGCTCGCCATAGACTTCCATGAGGCGCGGGGCATAGCGGTCGAGCTGGCGTGCGTCGGCCGAATTTATCAGCCCGGCATCGAGCTGCGCGAATTCCTTGACGCTGCGCACCGTGCGTTCGAACACATAGCCGCCGACGCCTTCATTGGAGGTCGACAGCCGGCCGGTCCAGCCGCGCTCGGTGTCCTCGGCAATGATGTCAAGGCGCTGGGCGACGCGTTCGGCCATGGCATTGGCGCGGCCGAGGTCGTTTAGCACATCGGCGTTGAGCGCGCCGGCGATCGCCGCCTGTTCGACCACGCCCCTGTTGTAGCGCGTGTGCAGCCCGTTGATGAGCTGGCGCACGGCCAGTGCATCATCGATCGAGCCGCGCAGATCCTGTCCGGCCCGCGCCTCGCCGGAGGCAAGCGTCAGCGACGCCTCCTCCAGCCCGGAGCCGATCAGGAACTCCTCGAAGGCGCTCTCGTCCTTGATGTATTGCGAGCTTTTTCCGCGCGTCACTTTGTAGAGCGGCGGCTGGGCGATGTAGAGATGGCCGCGCTCGATCAGCTCCGGCATCTGGCGGAAGAAGAAGGTGAGCAGCAAGGTCCTGATATGGGCGCCGTCGACGTCGGCGTCGGTCATCAGGATGATCTTGTGGTAGCGCAATTTGTCGGCGTTGAACTCGTCCTTGCCGATCGAGGTGCCGAGCGCGGTGATCAGCGTGCCGATCATCTCGGAGCCGAGCATGCGGTCGAAGCGCGCCCGCTCGACATTGAGTATCTTGCCGCGCAACGGCAGGATTGCCTGGTTCTGGCGCGAACGGCCGCCCTTGGCAGAGCCGCCGGCCGAGTCACCCTCGACGATGAAGATTTCGGATTTCGCCGGGTCGCGTTCCTGGCAGTCGGCAAGCTTGCCAGGCAGAGAGGTGACGCCGAGCGAGCTTTTGCGGGTGATGTCTCGGGCCTTGCGCGCGGCTTCGCGCGCCGCGGCCGCCTGGATCACCTTGTCGATGACCACCTTGCCCTCGGTCGGGTGTTCTTCCAGCCAGGTGCCAAGCGCCTCGTTGACCAGGCCTTCGACCACCGGGCGGACTTCCGACGAGACCAGCTTGTCCTTGGTCTGGGAGGAGAATTTCGGGTCGGGAACCTTGACCGACAGCACCGCCGTCAGGCCTTCGCGGCAGTCGTCGCCGATCAGCGCCACCTTTTCCTTCTTGGTCAGGCCCGACGATTCGCCATAGCCGGTGATCTGGCGCGTCAGCGCGCCACGGAAGCCGGCCAGATGGGTGCCGCCATCGCGCTGCGGGATGTTGTTGGTGAAGGCCAGCACGTTCTCGTGGTAGCTGTCGTTCCACCACATCGCCACTTCGACGGTGATGCCGTCGCGCTCGGCCTTGATGGCGATCGGCTTGTCGATCAGCGGTTTCTTGACCCGGTCGAGATATTTGACGAACTCTTCCAGGCCGCCATCATAGTGCAACTCGTGGCGCACGAGATCGGCATGGCGGGCATCGGTCAAAATGATGCGCACGCCGGAATTCAGGAAGGCGAGCTCGCGCAGCCGGTGCTCCAGCGTGCCGAAGTCGAACTCGACCATGGTGAAGGTTTCGGACGACGGAAAGAAGGTGATCTCGGAACCGCTGCGGCCCTCATAGGTGCCGGGCTGCTTGTTCTGCTCATAGCTGCCGGTCGCCTTGAGCGGCGCATCGGCATTGCCATGCGTGAAGCTCATCTCGAAAATCTGGCCGTTGCGGCGGATTTTCAGCTTCAGCCAGGCCGACAACGCGTTGACCACCGAGACGCCGACGCCGTGCAGGCCGCCAGACACCTTGTAGGAATTCTGGTCGAATTTGCCGCCGGCATGCAGCTGCGTCATGATCACTTCGGCCGCCGAAATGCCTTCGCCAGTGTGAATATCGGTCGGAATCCCGCGGCCATTGTCGATAACGGTGACCGAACCGTCGGGATTGAGCGTCACCGTGACCAGATCGGCATGGCCGGCCAGCGCCTCGTCGATGGCGTTGTCGACCACCTCATAGACCATGTGATGCAGGCCCGAGCCGTCGTCGGTGTCGCCGATATACATGCCCGGCCGCTTGCGGACAGCGTCCAACCCCTTCAAAACCTTGATGGAATCGGCGCCGTATTCGGCCTCAGCGCCGTTGGCGTTGTCGCTTTGATCGCTCATGAAAACCTGTCTGATTGATGCCGCATGCTCAGCGCGAAAAAATGGCTTCGAATCACGCCGCTTTGATGTCCTAGATATAGGCGCAAAAGGCGGTTTTTCCAAGGTTTGCGGGCATTTCAGGGCTGAATCCCGAGCTGGCAGCCGGCTATTTTTTCGCGGCTTTCAATTTGGCCAGAAGACGGCGCAGATATTTGATCGTGGGTTTGTCCCTCGGCGCCAGTTTGCCTGTGCGGTCAAGCTCCAGCGTCAGGTCTAGCGCCTGCGACAACACAGCCTTCGGATTCTTCGCCACATAGGCATAGTTGATATAGGCCTGTACCAGATCGAATTGCCAGATCGCATTGTCCGGATCGGACAGGGCCAACCGCTGGCGGATGGCCAGGCTGGCTTCGAAGGCCTTCTTCGAGCCCTCATAGTGGCGCTGCTTGGTCTCCAGCAGGCCTATTTCCTCGAACGTGATCGACAGGTCGCGCTGCCAGTCGGAATTGCCCGGGTCGAGATTTGCCAACCGGTCGGCAATGACGAGACTGTCCTGGTAGTTCTGCAAAGCACCGGCGATATCGCCCTGGGCATCAAACACGCCGGCAATTTTTTCCAGACAGACCGACAGGTCGCGCTGCCAATCGGTGTTGCCTGGGTCGCTGGCGGCAAGGTCTCGCGCCGTGGCCAGCGCCTGCTGGTAGGCCTCCAACGCGAATGGCCAGTCCTTCTGGTCGCCGTAAGCATTGCCGATCTTGGCGTAACCGACCGACAGGTCGCGCTTCAAATCGGTGTCGTTTGAGTCGCGGCGCACCAGCGCTTCGGCGATTATTTGGCTCTTGTTGTAGGCGTCGAGCGCGCCCGCAGCGTCGCCACGCTCGCGCAGGACGTCGCCGATCCTGGTGTAGCTGACGGAGACGGCGCGCTGATGCCTGGGGTCGTCGGGGTTGTTCTGCGCCAGCGCCAGCCGAATTCTCAGGCTCTCTTCGAATGCAGTCTGGGCGCCATCCAGCTGGCCGGCGGTACGGGCAAGACCGCCGATTTCGTCGTAGGTAATGGTCAGGTCGCGCAGCAGATAGACGCTGTTCGGCTCGGCATCGGCCAATTGCTGCTTGATGGACAGGCTTTGCTGGTAGGCCTGGGCTGCCGCACCCAGGTCGCCTTGCGTGGCCAGCACATTGCCGATCTTGTCATTGGCCATGGCGAGATCGCCGAGCCAGTCCTTCTTGTCCGGCACGTCTGTGGTCAGGCCCTGCAACATGTCCCTGGCCGCCTCATAGTTTTGCAGGGAGGCCGGCAGATCGCCTTGCGCCATCTTGATGTTGGCGAACTTGATATGGCCGATGGCGAGGTCGCGCTTGACGCTCGGATCGGTTTCCTGGCGCGCTCGCTGCTCAAGATTGGCGACCAGCGCCGCAAAGGCGCGGCCGGCGGCGTCGGTGTTGCCGACCGTTGTGTAGAGGATGCCGAGCTCTTCCAGCGTGCGGCTTTGGCGGTCGGCCTGTTCCAGGCTGAGCGAGGTCTGCCCGGCTTCGCCATAGAGCGCCAGCACCGTTTCATAGTCCTTGATGGCGGTTGCATAGTCCAGGGTGGCACGCGCCGCGCCGCCCGAGAGAAATCGCGTCGCGGCTTCGGACAGGGTGCGGCTGACGAAATTGGCCTTCAACGCCTGGCGCGAGACATTGTCGACGTCGGCGGCCTTGGCGAGGATCACGCGTGCACCATCGAAAGCGCCGAGCGCCAACTGTTCCTCGGCCTGGCGGCGCAGTTCGGTCACCTGCGGGTCGTCGGCGGCCAGCGTCTTCATCTCGCCGCGCACCTTGACGAAGGCGTCGGCCGCCTCGCGCAGCTTGGCGTCCAGGCTTTCGCCGGAGAGATGGCTGGTGTCGGAACTGATCAGCGCGCCATAGAGCGGCGCCAGCGGCATGTCGGCATCGCTGGCGACCCGTTCGACCGCGCCGCGCATTTCCGGCGTCACATCGGCCATGGCAAGCAACAGCCGCTCGCGCTCCGGCAGTTGTTCCTTGGCCGCCGAGGCGAAGAACAGCTTCGGCAGCCCGCTCTCGACGTAGGGCAGCTGTTTTCCGCGCGAAAGGTCGTAGACCTCCTGCTGCACCAGCGTCAGCACCGAGCGGATTTCGAGCCCGTCGGTGCCGAGGTATTTGATCAGCGCCGCTGTAAAGGGCGAATTCGCACCGGTACCGTCGGCAGCCGTCTCGCCGGGCGCCGCCGAAAAGGCGAACAGGATGTTTTCCGCCTTGCCGACGCGTCCGAGGCCCGGCTTGATCTTGTCCACCAGGTCCTTGATCAGCGATGTGGCGCCACGCCCGTCGCCGTTGCCGCCTGTGAACGGATCGCTGCGGCAGGCGTCGAGCACGATCAGCCCGACCTTCGCCGTGGCGGCAACCGCATCGCGCACTTCCTCCAACGGCAGGCTGGTCTTCTCCAGCTGGTCGAGCGAGGAGGCATCGGCATCGACCGGCAGAAGACGGTTGTCGCCGGAGATTTCGACGCCATGGCCGGAGAAATACACCAGCGCCACGTCGGCGCCCATGGCGTCCTCGCGAAAATCGTCGAGAGCCCGGCGCATGCGCCTGAGATCACGATTGGTCTCGACCACGACCTCGAAGCCGAGCTTCTTCAGCGCCACTTCCATCACCTCGCCGTCATTGACAGGATTGGCCAGCGGCCGCACCAGCCGGTAGTCGTCCTCGGCAATGACCAACGCCACGCGCCGCTCCGCCACCGCTGTGGCGGTGGTCGCAAGCATCAACAGCAAGGCAAACAACAGGCGCAAATCGAACCGCCCCCGGCTCAGTCACCTGCCGACCATTCCACCTCTTTATGGCATGAGCAAGCCGGGGCCGGCTGCGTTACGTAGCCCGCATCGGCTTCAGCGCCCCGCTCCAGCGCGAGAGCTCGTCCAGCATGGTCTTGGTCCCACCCTCTACCTGCTCACTAGCCTGGAAGGAGCCGTCGCTCTCCAGCAGTTTCTGATACATCGGCAGCGCGACGCCTTCCGAGATGGGCATGACGCCCACCGCGGTCAGCAGCGGCTTCAGCGCCTGCGCGGCGCGCAGGCCTCCGGAAATGCCGCCATAGCTGAAGATGGCGGCTGGCTTGTATTTCCATTCGCGCGCAAGGTAGTCGATGGCGTTGACGATCGCAGGCGCCACGAAATAATTGTACTCCGGCGCCACGAACACGAAGGCGTCGGCGGCATCAATGACCTTCGACCAGGCTTTGGTGTGGTCGTTCTGGTAATTGCCGAGCCTGGGGTGATGCGGCTCGTCCAGAACCGGCAGATGGAACGTGGCAATGTCGGTCAGCACCGGTTCGAATTTGCCGTGCTCGCGGGCAAAATCCTCCAGCCAGTGGGCGAAGACCGGCCCGGCGCGGCCCGGCCGCGTGCTGCCGATTATGATGTTCAGCTTGTGCTTCAAGCGGACTCTCCTGGGCGATTGGCAGTAGCTGTTGGTAACTGTCACCTATGGCAGAGTGTCCAACCGGACAAGCCGCACCGTTTCACCGGCGGTCACGATCCGATGAACACACCGTCTGTCGGGCACACCGGGCGCTGCAGCGTTTCAGTTTGCCGTTCGGTCACATGGACGCCCGGATTGCCAGCCACTACATCTGAGCTATCAGCGGAGCACCTCATGGACACGCAGCCCGTCCCCTTCGTGCCGCCGGCGCCCAGGCCGCGCACGACGCCGCCTTCGACGCTGGAGATGATGCGGATCGTCTACCGCAATCCGCTCGAACTGTGGGGCGAGCACACCTACAACGAGCCCTGGATTTCGGCGAATGGCGTCGGCGGGCATCTGATCGTCGCCAACGATCCCGGCCTTATCCGCCACGTGCTGATCGACAACGCCAAGAACTACAAGATGGCGACGGTGCGCCAGATGATCCTGCGACCGATCTTGCGCGACGGGCTGTTGACCGCCGAAGGCGAGGTGTGGAAGCGCTCGCGCAAGGCGATGGCGCCGGTGTTCACGCCGCGGCATATCTTCGGCTTCGCCGAGCCGATGCTGCGCCGCACGATGCAGTTCGTCGCCCGCTATGACGAAGGCGGCATGACCGATGTCGCCCATGACATGACGCTGCTCACCTACGATATCCTGGCCGAGACGCTGTTTTCGGGCGAGATTGCGGGCGAGCCCGGCAGTTTCGCGCAGGAGATCGACCGCCTGTTCGAGACCATGGGCCGCGTCGATCCGCTCGACCTGTTGCGCGCGCCCGAATGGCTGCCGCGGCTGACCCGCATCCGCGGCCGCAAGACCATGGCCTATTTCCGCAAGATCGTCACCGATACGGTCAAGATGCGCGAGGAGCGGCTGAAGCGCGACCCCGACACCGCGCCGCAGGATTTCCTGACGCTTCTGCTGCGCGCCGAAGGCCCCGACGGGCTGACGCGGGCGGAAGTCGAGGACAACATCATCACCTTCATCGGCGCCGGCCACGAGACCACCGCGCGGGCACTGGGCTGGACGATCTACTGCCTCGCCGAAGCGCCGTGGGAGCGCGAAAAGGTCGAGCGCGAGATCGAGGCCGTGCTGGCGCGCGAACCCGACCCAACGAAATGGCTCGAGGCAATGCCGTTCACCCGCGCCGCCTTCGAGGAGGCGCTGCGGCTTTATCCGCCGGCGCCGTCGATCAACCGCGAGCCGATCGAGACGGAGACCTGGAACGATCTGGTGCTCCCCAAGCGCGCGGCCGTACTGGTGATGCCTTGGGTCGTCCACCGCCACAGAAAACTGTGGGACATGCCCGACGCCTTCATGCCCGAACGCTTCCATCCGGGAAACCGCGAGAAGATCGACCGCTTCCAGTATCTGCCGTTCGGCGCCGGTCCGCGCATCTGCATCGGCGCCAGCTTCGCCATGCAGGAGGCGATCATTGCGCTGGCCATCATGCTGTCGCGCTTCCGCTTCGATGTGACCGCCGAGACCAAGCCGTGGCCGGTGCAGAAACTGACGACACAGCCGCAGGGCGGCCTGCCGATGCAGGTCACGCGGCGCGTTTAACGGCGCAACGCCTTGTTACGCGATACCGGCGGGCTTGCGCTGGAACTGGCCTGCGGCGCGGAAGCGCCAGAGATAGCTGGGCAGGATGGTGCCGATAGACTGCGGCTGGATGTCGAGGCCGGCAAGGTTCCGGTTGGCCTTGTTGGCCTCCTCCGACACGATGTTGGGCTGGCGCAGCAGCAGCACCTGGTCCTTGGTCAGCAACGGGTTGGGCAGCAGGCCGAGGATCGAGGCCTGCAGATTGGCCATCCACCACGGCACCGGTACCAGGAGCCGCTTGCGCTCGATGACGGTCAGCAGCTCTTCCATGCACTGCTTGAAGGTGAGCACTTGCGGCCCGCCGAGTTCATAGATCTGGCCACCCTTGACCTTGCCCTCGACCGAACGCGCCACGGCTTCGGCGACATCGCCGACATAGACCGGCTGGAACTTGGTCTGGCCGCCGCCGATCAGCGGCAGCACCGGCGAATAGCGCGCCATGTCGGCGAAGCGATTGAAGAAACTGTCCTCCGGTCCGAAATTGATCGCCGGACGGAAGATGACGGCGTCCGGGATCGTCTCCAGGACGGCCTTTTCGCCGAGCGCCTTGGTGCGGGCATAGTCGGATTCGGCGTTGAGGTCGGCGCCCAGCGCCGAGATGTGGGTGAGCCCTGCGCCGACCGAGCGTGCGGCTTCGGCGACGGCGCGGGCGCCGAATTCGTGCACGGTGTTGAATTTCTGCCGGCCGCTTTCATGCGGGATGGCGACCAGATTGATGACATGGTCGGCGCCCTGCACGGCGCGGTCGACCGACCAGCGCACGCGCACATTGGCCTGCACCGGCTGGATCTGGCCGACATTGCCGAGCGGCTGCAGATGTCCCGCCAGATCGGGCCGGCGCACCGCCACCCTGATGCGGTAGCCGCGCTTGGCCAGCGCCCGCACGATGTGGCGGCCGACGAAGCCGGAGCCGCCGAAGACGACCACGAGCTTGGGGATCTGCAGGATTTCGGTCATGGCTGGCTCCGGCGCTCGAAAGCTTGGCTGAAGCCGTTTCATAGTCCGTTTTGGGCCAAAGGCAAAGGGTGACGCGTCGTCGCTGCCACCCTCTTATAGACCCTTCAGAACGCCTTGCCGAGGCGCGCGTCGACCGACTGGCGGTTGCCGCCGCGGATAACGAAGAACAGCAGGATCGCCGCCCATAGAAGCGACTTTTCAGCGCCGGAAAAGCCCTGGCCGACAGTGATCCAGTGGAACCAGACGGTGACCAGCAGCACGATCATGCCGGCAAAGGCGGCGGGCCGAGTCAACAGGCCGATGGCGATCAGAATGCCGCCGAAGAATTCGGTGCAGGACAAAAGCAGCGACCAGAACGCGCCGGGATAGAAGCCGAGGCCTTCGACCATCTCGGCGGCGCCGAAAGGGTTGGTGATCTTCTGCGAGCCGTGAATGGTGAGAAACCCGCCGGCGACGACGCGCAGAAGGGTTTCGGCGCCATCATGCAGCGACGAATACAGGCGGCCAAACACCGGAACGATAAGTTTGCCGCGGGAAGCGTCGGTGGTTGCGGACATCGTAGCTCCTGTTGTTGTGACGATCCCTCGCAACGCCCGATGGTTCCGGCAAGTCAAGTTCACAAAAGTTAACTCCGCCATCATGTTTTAGCACACAGAGCACGAACGCAGAAAACCCCGCCGAAGCGGGGTTTTCCGGGTGACGCAACGGTCGAGACAGAGCGCAACGGGGCGGATAAGCTGAGACGGCATACGCCCGCCCGGGCCCTGGACGCATCCGACAGAAGACACCGACCGGGCAAACCCGACCCGGCAGCTATTGGTCGTTGCGATCGGTAGAAAGGTTCAGCCAGGTCGCGTTGTCGCAGGACCGCTTCAGCCCGAATAGCGCTCGGCGAATTCGGAAATGCGCTGCACCACGGCTTTGGGGGCATTGATGCCGCGCGCCTGCGCCTTCTCGGCCGCTTCGGCCCGCGCCCGGCCCGGCACGTGCACGCCAAAGCGCCGGCGCAGCCGGTCGAGCTGGTCCTTCATGCGTTGCTCGAAATCCGGGTCGAGCAGCTTGGGCTCGACGGCGAGCACGAACAGGCCGGTTCCCGGGCTGTCCGATCCGCCGGAGAACCAGGGCGCGTCGAGCGACCAGTTGGCGCCCGACAGGCCAGCCGCCAGCACTTCGACCATCAGCGCGATGTTGGCGCCACGCTGGCCGCCGAAGGCCAGCATGGCGCCCTTCATGGCAGCGGCCGGATCGGTGGTCGGGTTGCCGCTGGCGTCCAGCGCCCAGCCTTCGGGGATCTTCTTGCCGTCCTCGGCCGCCTTGCGGATGTTGACGAAGGCGGTGGCGCTCGACGACTGGTCGATGACCAGCGGCGCGCCATCGGCGGCGGGTGCCGCAAACGACATCGGGTTGGTGCAATAGACCGGCTTGACCGAGCCCGAGCCTGCCAGCACCGCCGGCCCGTTGGTGGCGGCGAAGGAGACCAATCCCAGCTGCGCCAGACGCCCGGTGAAATAGCCTAGTGCGCCGCACGTATAGGCGTTCTTCTGCGAGAAGATGGCGACGCCGAACAGCTTTGCCGCCTTGGCGAGGTCGTCGATGGTGCGGTCGAAGCCGGTATGGGCGAGGCCGCCACGCGCATCGGAGAGATAGACGGCGAGCGCCGGCCTGGTGATCACCGGATCGGCATTGCCGTCGATGCGGCCGGCTTCCAGCGCTTCGAGGTAATCGATGAAATGGGTCAGCCCGACGGTCGAAAGCCCTTCCGCCTCGGCGGCAATGATCGAGGCGGTGAGCGACCGCGCCGCCTCCTCATTGGCGCCGGCGCCGAGCGCCGCCATCCGGCACAGCCCTGTTGCCTGGTCTAGAGAGAGTTGCATGGTGCGGACCCGATTGGTGGTGAGAGTGAGTAGGGAGTAGTCAGTAGGGAGTAGCGAAAGCAAGCGGTTTCCCGGTCATATGCTGACTACTCACTACTGCCTGCTCACTATTCCCTAGCCCACCTTGTTCGGTATGCGCGCCTCGATCTTGCTGAATGCAAACACCAGTATGCCGGTGATGATCATGTAGATCAGCGCCAAAAGCAGCAAGGGTTCGTAGGTGAGATAGGTGTCCTGCCGGACCTTGGACGAGACGGCGAAGATGTCGATGACGCTGATCGTCGCTACCAGCGGCGTCGACTTCAGCTGCAGCACGGTTTCGCCGGTCAGCGTCGGCAGCGCCCGGTAGATGGCCTGCGGCAGCCAGATGCGGCGGAAAATCTTCCAGCGGCTCATGCCGAAGGCGCGGGCTGCCTCGAGCTGCCCCTTCGGCACGCCGGCAAAGGCGCCGCGCATCACCTCGCCCTCATAGCCGGCGAAGGACAAGGTCAACGCCAGCACGCCATAGGGCCAGGCTTGCCTGAGATACGGCCACATCCAGGATTCGCGGATCCACGGATATTGCGGAAACAGCGAGCCCAGCCCGTAATAGAGCAGCCACAACTGGATCAGCAGCGGCGTGCCCCTGATGACGGTGCAGAATGTCCTGGCTGGAGCGGAAAGCCAGAACGGGCCGGCGGCCTGCGCCAGCCCGAGCGGCACGGCGAGCAGGAAGCCGAGAAAGCAGGTGACGGCCAGGATCCACAGCGAGCGCCAGATGCCGAGAAGCCCCATTTCGTAATATTGCGGCAGCCAGTCCCAGCGCATGAAGAAGGCCGCACCGAAAACCAGCGCGATTGCGACCAGGATCAGCACGATGCGATGCGGCTGCAGCCACAGCGACGTGCGCGCGGCAGCGTTGATGATGGTCGCTTCTCCGGCCATCAGCGCGCATCCTTGAGCGACGGCATACCGCGCCGCGACCAGGCCTCGAGGCGGCCGATGAGCAGGTTGGAGACCAGCGACAAGATGAGATAGAGCACGCCCGCGGCGAAAAAGAAGGTGAAATAGGCTTTGGTGACGCCCGCCGCCTGCCGCGTCGCCAGCGCCAGCTCGTAAAAGCCGACGACCGCCAGAAGGGCCGTATCCTTGGTGGCGATCAGCCACAGATTGGCGAGCCCGGGTATGGCGAAGGGCAGCATCGCCGGCAAGGTGATGCGCCGCAGCATGAGCCCGGGTGACATGCCATAGGCGCGAGCGGCTTCGATCTGGCCCTGCGGTATGGCCAGGATGGCGCCGCGGATCACTTCGGTCGAATAGGCGCCCTGGACAAAGCCGAGCACGGCGATGCCCGCCGCAAGGCCGCTGACGTCGACGCGCTGGTAGCCCATTGCCGTCAGCGCCTGGTTGATCAGGTCTGTTCCGGCATAATAGAGCAGCAGGATCAGCACCAGTTCGGGCACGGCGCGCACGATGGTGGTGTAAACCGCCAGCAGATCGCGCACGACAGGACCGCCATAGAGCTTGCCAAAGGCGCCACCGGTGCCGATCAGAAGACCGAGGACCGTGGCGCCGAGCGCGATCTCGATCGAATGGAGCAGCCCAAGCAACAGCGTGCCGCCCCAGCCCGGCGGATTGGGCGAGAGAAGTTCTATGATGCCGGCCGCCGAGGCCGAAAGAAGTGCGTCGATCAGCGTCGCCCCCGGATTGCTGGGTCCAACCACCGCCGACGGCAGCGCCGGCGGCAAGCATGTCTGGGAAAGGTCGGGCAGGAGGGGCATGGCGTTGGCGCCATGCCCCTCAGCTCATGCGAGGATCGTCAGTTCGACTGCGCGCCGCCACCACCGTAAATGTCGAAATCGAAGTATTTCTTCGATATCTCGTCATATTTGCCGTTCGAGCGGATCGCCTTGATGCCGGCGTTGATCTTGGCCTTAAGGTCGGTGTCTTCCTTGCGCACGCCGGCGCCCACGCCCGGTCCGAGCACTTCATCGTCCGGAGCCACCATGCCCTTCAGATCGCAGCAGGCCTTGCCCTGGTCCGACTTCAGAAATGCGTCGAGCGCGATCGAATCCGCCTGGACGGCGTCGAGGCGGCCTGCGGCCAGATCGTTGTTGGCTTCGTCCTGCGTCTGGTATTCCTTGATCTCGGCGGCCGTGGGCCCGAAATGCTTCTTGGCATAGGCCGAATGGGTGGTCGACACCTGCACGCCGAGCACTTTGCCCTTGAGATCGTCGGGCGTGGCGCCGAATTTCTGGTCCTTCGGCCCGATGATGGCGGTCGGCGTGTTGTAGTACTTATCCGAGAAGTCGATGGTCTTCTCGCGTTCGGCAGTGATCGACATCGAACTGGCGATGACGTCGATCTTCTTGGTCGTCAGCGCCGGGATGATGCCGTCCCAGGCGACAGGCGTGATGACGCAGTCGAGCTTCTCCTCGGCGCAGACGGCGTCGATGAACTCGATTTCCCAGCCAACCCATTTGCCGGAAGCGTCCGGCGAGGTGAAGGGCGGATAGGGCTCGGCGGCGACGCCGATCTTGACCGGATCGGCCTTGGCCACGCCCATGGCGGCGACGCCGAGCAGCAGCGCTGCGGCGAATGTTTTCAGAACAGTCTTCATGTCACGACTCCCAGTTTGTTGTTGGTTCCCGGTTTTCTTCCGTCCCGGCTTGTCCTAGCCGATGTTGCGGATGAACTGCTTCAGCCTTTCGGATTTCGGTGCGCCGAATATCTGCTCCGGCGGCCCCTCTTCCTCGACCAGCCCGTTGCAGAGGTAGACGACATGGGTCGCGACCTCGCGGGCGAATTTCATTTCATGCGTGACCAGCACCATGGTGCGGCCCTCGCGCGCCAGGTCGCCGATCACCTTCAGCACCTCGCCGACCAGCTCCGGGTCGAGCGCCGAGGTCGGCTCGTCGAACAGCATGACGCGCGGGTTGATGGCCAGGGCGCGGGCGATCGCCGCGCGCTGCTGCTGGCCGCCCGAGAGATAGGCCGGATAGACGTCGCGCTTTTCGGCCAGGCCGACGCGCGCCAAAAGCTTTTCGGCTTCCCTGATCGCCACGTCGCGCCTGACGCCCAGAACATGCACCGGAACCTCGATGACGTTCTCGATCAGCGTCATGTGGCTCCACAGGTTGAAGTTCTGGAACACCATGCCGAGCTTGGCGCGGATGCGTTCGATCTGCCGGCGGTCGGCGGGCACGGTGTGGCCGTGGCTGTCGGCCTTGAGTTTGATCTCCTCGCCATTGACGCGGATGATGCCGCTGGTCGGGTTTTCCAGGCAGTTGATGCAGCGCAGCAGCGTCGACTTGCCGGAACCCGAGCCGCCGATAATGGCGATCACCTCGCCGTCGCGCGCCGACAGCGAAACGCCTTTCAGCACATGCAGATGGCCGAATTTCTTGTGCAGGTTCTCGACATGGATGGCTTCGGCGGCGCCGTCCTGCGCCTTGCCGGATTGGACTGCGGCGGTTCCCGCCGCGCTCACCGGGGAACCTCTGCCACAGGGTCCACGGCAGATCGTCGAACGTCTATCCGGCTAATCAACATACGCTGTAATGCCCACTCCAGACTTCAGCATGGACCCAACAGCGCGAGCCCGTCAATCCCGCTCATTACGGCACTTGCGGCCTTATTGTGCAAGTGTATAAATAGCCTCCGATGAAATTTCTTCCATTTTTTTCACCCTGAACACGGCATTGAAAAGGGCACTGATGAGCGCTTTCGGATCACAGTCCATGGCGGCGCCGTTGCGGCGCGTGCTGATGCGGTCGGCGGCCAATGCCATGCGCGGTGCCGACCGGGCTACCTGGCACTATGGCCCGGGTTTCGACCCGGCGAAAGCGGCGGCGCAGCACGCGGCTCTCGCTGAGCTGGTGACGGCGTCCGGCGCCGAAATCGAATGGATCGATGACAATGCCGACGGGCTGTCGGATTCCGTATTCACCCACGATCCGTCACTGATGACCGATCGCGGCGCGCTGATCCTGTCCATGGGCAAGCCACTGCGCGCCAGGGAGCCATCGCTGCATGAGGAAACCTACACACGCTTGGGTATTCCTATCCTCGGCCGCGTCGAGGCTCCCGGCCAGGTCGAAGGCGGCGATTGCGTATGGCTGGATAAAAACACGCTGGTAATCGGGCGCGGGGTGCGCTCCAACCAGGAAGGCATACAGCAGGTTTCCAACCTGCTGACGCCGCTCGGCATTTCCGTCTACGGCTTCGATCTGCCGCTGTGGCAGGGCGAGGAGGCGTGCCTGCATCTGATGTCGGTGATCAGCCCGCTGGCCGACGACCTGGCCCTGGTCTATTCACCGCTTTTGCCGGCGCCGTTCTATCAGTTGCTGAAGGCGCGCGGCATCCGGCTGGTGGAAGGCGACGCCGAAGAGTTTGCCGCGTCCAACGGCCTCAGCCTGAACGTGCTGCCGACCAGCCCGCATAAGGTCATTGCCGTCGCCGGCTTTCCCAAGACCAAGGCCGCGATGGAAGCCGCCGGCTGCACGGTTCAAATCTTCGAGGCGGATGCCCTCTGCATCGCCTGCGAAGGTGGGCCGACATGCCTGACGCGGCCCATCCTGCGGCAATGAATGAGCGCCGCAAGTTCCGCCGCGAGGGCGAGGAGCGGCGGCGGCAGGATTTGATCGACGCGACCCTGGACAGCGTGGCCGAACATGGGCTGGAGGGCGCCAGCCTGCGCACCATCGCACTGCGCGCCGGTGTCACCGCCGGGCTGATCCGGCACTATTTCCCCGGCAAGGAAGACTTGCTGCAGGAAGCGTACGCGGCGCTGATGGGCCGCATGACCGAGCAGGCGAAGGCGGCATTGCTCATGGAAGACGCCTCGCCGCGCCAGCGCCTTGCGGCCTTCGTTGCCGCCAACCTCAACGCGCCGATCATCGATGCACGCGTGTTTTCGCTCTGGGCAACCTTCATCGGCCGCGCCGGCGCGGATCCGAGCCTGGCTCGCGCCCACCGCGAAGGCTATCTCGGCTTTCGCAACGAGGTGGAAGCAGTCGTTGCCGAAGTGCTCGGCGCCGAGCAGCGCAGGCCAAACGCAAATGAGCTGCGCCGCCATGCCATCGCGATCAACGCGATCATCGACGGGCTCTGGATCGAAGGCTGTCTGGCCGCAGAGATGTTCTCGCCTGGCGAATTGGCGGGGATCGGCGTCAAAGCCATAGAGGCCGAGCTCGGCCTCGCGCCGCAAACGCAATTCCAGGAAAAGTGAGAAGCGGTTTTCCGTCCGGAATTGCGTTAAAAACAAAGAGGTAGAGCCGATCATTGTTTCCGTTGAACAGTGGTCGGCACTAACGGGAGAGAACCCATGACCACCATCGGCGAAGCCCTCATCACGCTGCTCGAAGCGCATGGCGTCGACACCGTTTTCGGCATTCCTGGCGTCCACACTGTCGAGCTTTATCGCGGGCTGGCGCGTTCAAAGATACGCCATGTCACGCCGCGTCACGAACAGGGCGCCGGCTTCATGGCCGACGGCTATGCCCGTGCCAGCGGCCGGCCGGGCGTTGCCTTTGTCATCACCGGACCGGGGCTGACCAACACCATCACCGCAATGGGCCAGGCGCGCGCCGATTCGGTGCCGATGCTGGTGATTTCGGGCGTCAACGCGATGCCGACGTTGGGAAAGGGACTGGGCTTCCTGCACGAACTGCCGGACCAGCGCGGCATGATGGAGAAGGTGGCGCTGTTTTCGCAGCGTGTCACCGAGGCCAGCGAATTGCCTGGCGCTTTGGCGCGGGCCTTCGCGCTGTTTTCGTCGTCGCGGCCGGGCCCCGTCCATATCGAGATCCCGACCGACGTCATGGTCAAACCGGCCGACGGCATCGCTGCTTCGCTCACCAATGCAGCGCCGCCGGCGCCGGATGGCGCGGCCATTGCCGAGGCAGCCAAACTGATCGCAGCCGCGCGCCGGCCGCTGATCCTTGCCGGTGGCGGCGCCAAGCGCGCCGAACAGCCATTGCAGCTTTTGGCCGAGCGGCTCGGCGCGCCTGTCGCCCAGACCGCCAATGCGCGCGGTCTGCTGCATGCACATCCGCTTTGCGTGCCGGCCAGCCCCAGCCTGAAGGCGGTGCGTGCGCTGATGGCAGACGCCGATCTGGTCATCGCCGCCGGCACCGAATTCGGCCCGACCGACTATGACGGTTACAGCGATGGCGGCTTCGTGCTGCCCGCCAATCTGATCCGCATCGATATCGGCGCCGACCAGCTCGCCCGCCGCCCGGTGAGCGTCGGCATCCAGGCCGATTGCGCGGAGGCGCTTGGCGCACTGCTTGGCGCGCTCCACCCTGATCATGCCGCGGCGAAGGACGGCGAGAGCCGCGCAGCCGCGTCGAGAAAGGCGGCCTTTGCCGAGCTCAGCCCGGCCTATGCCGCGCAGGTGCGTGCGGTGGAAACCATTCGCGACGCGCTGCCGGGCGCCATCATCGTCGGCGATTCCACCCAGCCGATCTACGCCGCCAACCTTTACTACGACCATGACCGGCCAGGCGGCTGGTTCAATGCCGCCACCGGTTTCGGCGCGCTCGGCTACGGACCACCGGCGGCGATCGGCGCAGCCCTTGCCATGCCCGGCGTGCCGGTGGTCTGCCTCACCGGCGACGGCGGCTTCCAGTTCACCTTGCCGGAGCTGGGCGCGGCGCTCGATGCACCCGCACCGGTCATCTTCGTCGTCTGGAACAACAGATGCTATCGCGAGATCGAAACGTCGATGCTCGATGTCGGCGTCGAGCCGGTCGGCGTGTCGCCGGCGCCGCCGGATTTCTGCAAGCTGGCCGAGGCCTACGGCATATCAGCCGAACGGCTTGCCGGTACTGCCGGTCTCGCCGATGCGCTCAAACGCGCACGCGCAACCAGACTGCCGCACGTCATCGAAATCACCATCGACTGACGCTTGACCGCGCGCTTTACGTCAATGCGCGGGTCAGAAGGGGGCGGTCGGCGACTTCGAGCGATGCAAAGACGCAACAACTGCCATGTCGAGATGTCGGTTGAGTGATCGTGCAAAAGGCGCGACGCTCTGCGTCGGCGCGGCACGACAAGCGACATAATCATAAGAAACGACAGGAGCGTCCAGGATGACGGAAACAGTTCAGGGCAAGCATATCGTGGTGACCGGTGGCACCGGGGCGCTGGGTGCCGCGGTCGTCGGCAAATTGCTGGCGGACGGCGCGATCTGCCATGTGCCGAATGCCCACGCGTCGGCCCCCTCGCATTTCCCCTTCGCGGCCCATGATCGCGTCCGGCTGGCGCACAATGTCGATCTCGCCGATCCTGCCAAGGTCGATGCCTTCTATGACAGCGTCCCCGAATTGTGGGCCTCCATCCATCTGGCCGGCGGCTTTGCCGCAGCCCCGGTCGAGAAGATCGAATCCGCATCCTTTGCCGAAATGATGGACACCAACGCCCGCACCGCCTTTCTGTGCTGCCGCGCGGCAGTGCGCTCCATGTTGGGCTCGAACACAGCGGGCCGCATCGTCAATGTCACGGCACGCGCCGGGCTCGACCCGCGCCGAGGCGCCGGCATGGTCGCCTATACCGCGAGCAAAGCGGCAGTGGCGGCGATGACCGTGGCGATGGCGGAAGAGCTGAAGCACAAAGGCATACTGGTCAACGCGGTGGCGCCCTCGACGCTCGATACGCCGGCCAACCGCGCCGACATGCCGGATGCCGATTTCGGCAAATGGGTCAGCCTCGAAGCCGCCGCCGAGGCAATCGCCTATCTGGCATCACCGGCCAATCTGGCAATGAGCGGAACGCTGGCGCCACTTTACGGCCGCGCCTGAAGTTCCGCCGCGCAGGCGACTCATTTGGTTTGGCTTCCGATGGCGGCCTTTGCCGACCTCGCCTGAGTCTACAGCGGAGGTTGGCCATTCAATCATGGCGTCCGCCGACGCCTCCACGGCATTAGAAGGCCTGCGACTACGTCAGGTTCGAGACGCCCGCTTCCACGACCTCGACTGCGTCGCCGATGGCGATCGCGCCGGCGTTGTTGGGAATCGCATTCTGGCCGAAGATGATGCCGCCCTTGGCGGAGCGGTGGAGTTTGCCAAGCGTCTGCAACGGCTCGCGCGGGTCCGGCTGCTCGCCGCTCAACGGATCTCGGGTGGTGATGACGCAGCGCGAGCAGGGCTTTGCGATCCGCAACTCCACCGTGCCGATGCGGATCGTCTTCCAGCTGTCTTCAGGCCATGCGCCTTCTGCGTCGACGACGATGTTTGGCCGGAACCGCGCCATCTCGATGGGCCTGGCAAGATGGCTGTTCAGATGGTTCAGCGAGCCTGTCGTGGCGATCAGCAGCGGAAAACCGTCGGCAAAGCCGACGAAATCGCCGGGCTGGCCGAATTCCGCATCGACCGGCCGGTTTTGCGGATCGTCGAAATAGACGAGATCGACAGGCCGGCCAAGAATAGCCGAGAGATAGGCGCCGGCGGCCGGATCGCCCGGCCGCGCGGCAGCCATATCCTTCCAGATCTTGACTTGCCGGAGCGCGGTGCCGGGAGCCGGAGCCTCGACGAAGTGCGAGCCATGCCTGTCATGTTTCAACAGGATGCCCGTTCCGCGATGCTCGACGTCGATCGTCGTCATATCAGGTATCTGGCGAATGGTGAGGAACTGCCCATCCTTGTCGACGACCATCCAGCGGCGGTCGCCTTCCATGCCCATTGTCTCGATGTCGGCGCTCGGCACGGCATGGCCGCGCAGGCTCTTGACCGGATAGCGATAGAGTTCGACGACCTTCATCCCGCATGCTTCTCCGTTGCCCGAAGGGCCGGACTTCCGTGTTTACGTCTGCAACGACGGCCGAGCCTACAACCGCGCGTGTGGAATTGAAGGGGTTGCACAGTCTTAGTCTAGTGCCAATCGCGCAGCCGAGCATGAAAAACCCGCGAGCCTTGCGGCCCGCGGGTTTTCTTGTTCAGGCTGCGCGCGAGGCGCAGCCGAGGCTTACGCTTGCGCGAAGCGGCTTACGCGCTGCGCGCAAAGCGGCTTAGCTGCCCTGCTTCTTCAGCGCGGCGCCAAGGATGTCGCCCAGCGAAGCGCCGGAGTCGGTAGAGCCGTACTGTGCGACGGCTTCCTTCTCTTCGGCGATTTCCAGCGCCTTGATCGAGACCTGCAGCTTGCGGGTCTTCTTGTCGAAGGCGATGACGCGGGCGTCCAGCTTCTGGCCGACCGAGAAGCGCTCGGGGCGCTGCTCGTCACGGTCACGGCTGAGGTCGTTGCGCTTGATGAAGGTCTCTATGCCGCTGTCGACCAGCCGCACTTCCAGGCCGCCATCCTTGATGCCGGTGACTTCGCAGGTGACGACCGCGTTCTTGCGCAGTTCGCCTGAAGTCGCCGCTTCGCCGACCGTATCCTTGGCCAGCTGCTTGATGCCGAGCGAGATGCGCTCCTTGTCGATGTCGACGTCGAGCACCTGCGCCTTGACCATGTCGCCGCGATTGTACTCTTCGATGACCTGCTCGCCCGGACGGGTCCAGTCGAGGTCCGAGAGGTGCACCATGCCGTCCACGTCGCCTTCAAGGCCGATGAACAGGCCGAACTCGGTCTTGTTCTTGACCTCGCCCTCGACCTGGCTGCCGACCGGATGGCTCGCGGCAAAAGCCTGCCACGGATTCTCGAGCGTCTGCTTGAGGCCGAGCGAGATGCGGCGCTTGGCCGGATCGACCTCGAGCACGACCACGTCGACTTCCTGCGTCGTCGACAGGATCTTGCCGGGGTGCACGTTCTTCTTGGTCCACGACATTTCCGAAACGTGGATGAGGCCTTCGATGCCCGGCTCCAGCTCGACGAACGCGCCGTAGTCGGTGATGTTGGTGACGGTACCCTTGATCTTCTTGCCGATCGGGAACTTGGTGCCGATCTCGGACCACGGATCGCTCTCGAGCTGCTTCATGCCGAGCGAGATGCGGTGGGTTTCCTGGTTGATGCGGATGATCTGCACCTTGACCGTCTGACCGATGTTGAGGATCTCGGTCGGGTGGTTGACGCGGCGCCATGCCATGTCGGTGACATGCAGCAGGCCATCGATGCCGCCGAGGTCGACGAACGCACCGTAATCGGTGATGTTCTTGACGACGCCTTCGACAACCTGGCCTTCTTCGAGGTTCTGCACGATTTCCGAACGCTGTTCGGCGCGGCTTTCCTCGAGCACGGTGCGGCGCGACACCACGATGTTGCCGCGGCGGCGATCCATCTTGAGGATCTCGAAGGGCTGCGGGTTGTGCATCAGCGGAGAGACATCGCGGATCGGGCGGATATCGACCTGGCTGCGCGGCAGGAAGGCCACGGCGCCGTCGAGGTCGACGGTGAAGCCGCCCTTGACCTGGTTGAAGATGACGCCTTCGACGCGCTCACCCTTGGTGAACTTCTCTTCGAGCTTGACCCAGCTCTCTTCGCGGCGGGCCTTGTCGCGCGACAGGACGGCTTCGCCCAGCGCGTTTTCGATGCGCTCGACCATGACCTCGACCGTGTCGCCGACCTTGAGCGTCGAGTCCTTGCCCTTGACGCCGAATTCCTTCAGCGGCACGCGGCCTTCGACCTTGAGGCCGACATCGATGATGGCCATGTCTTTTTCGATCGCCAGGATCGTGCCCTTGACGACCTGACCTTCGCCGGAGTGACCGGTGGTAAATGATTCTTCGAGCAGGCTCGCGAAATCGTCGCGAGTGGGATTTGCAGCTGACATATTTTCTCCTGGAGTGCCCCGCATCTGAAGCGGGACGGGCGCCGTGGGTTAGCGTTGCGTTGGCCTGCCGGCGTTCCGGGCTACAAAAGCCCTGGGCCGCCTAAGCGGCAATTCCGGCGCATGAAGAATGCTGGCAGGCTGGTTCGTGCCCGATATGGGTATTTTCTTCGCTTCCGGCAATCGGTGGAGCGGGAAAACCCTGGATCAGGCTTTGTCTCTCTTGGCCAGGGCGTCGTCGATGATCGCTTTGGCCGCCAGAAACGCGGCCTCTATAGCCATTTCGGAGGTATCAAGCAAGTGCGCGTCCGCCGCCGGCTTCAGCGGCGAGTCGGCGCGGCCCATGTCGCGCTCGTCGCGGCGCACAATATCGGCAAGAATTTCGGCGAAATCGGCGGTGCCGCCGATGCTTTCGATCTCGGCCAGCCGGCGCTGCGCCCGCACTTCGGCGCTCGCCGTCACATAGAGCTTTATGTCGGCGTCAGGGCACACAACCGTGCCGATGTCGCGCCCGTCGAGCACCGCGCCTGGCGGTGTCCTGGCGAAATCGCGCTGCTTTTCGACCAGGATGCGCCGGACGGTAGGGTAAATCGCGACCTTCGAGGCCGCCTCGCCAACCGCATGCGCCGACAGCACCGCACGGTCGAGCTTTGCCAGATCGACCTGGCGTGCGGCGGTTTCGGCTGCTGAGACATTGTCGAGTGGCAGCGCGTGCCGGATCAACGCATAGGCGACGGCGCGGTAGGTGAGGCCGGTGTCGAGCAGGTTGAGGCGGTAGTGGTCGGCCAGCCGTCGGGCCAGCGTGCCTTTGCCGGCGCCGGCGGGACCGTCGATGGCGATGGTGAAGGTCATTGGCGGGCCAACACGAAAGACAGACGCCGCGATCCTTCGCGCCCCCCTCTGTCCTGCCGGACATCTCCCCCTCCAGAGGGGAGATCAGAAGCTTCTGCGCCCCACTCTTTCCTGCAATTTCGAAAACTGGCGAAAGCCGCTGTGACGGCCGATCTCCCCCCTTGAGGGGGAGATGTCCGGCAGGACAGAGGGGGGCGCTGTCCCGCCGACATCTCTGCTTGCTTTGCGCTTGGCATCAACCTACCCGATCTCCGCACCGAGCCCCGTCATCAGACCCATGAACTCCGGGAAACTCGTCGCGATCATGGCGGCGTCGTCGATGGTCACCGGCTTTTCCGTTGCCAGCCCCATTACCAGGAAGCTCATGGCGATACGATGGTCGAGATGCGTCTGCACCGTCGTGTCCTGGCCATTGGGATGGCCGCCCAGCCCCTTGCCGCCGGGCTTTCCGCGCACCGCGAGCGAAGCTTCGCCTTCGGCGCAGTCGACGCCGTTGAGCTTCAGCCCATTGGCAACCGCTGCCAGTCGGTCGGATTCCTTCACCCGCAGCTCTTCCAGCCCCTGCATCAACGTCTCGCCCTCGGCGAAGCTCGCGGCAACCGCCAGCACCGGATATTCGTCGATCATAGACGGCGCCCGCTCGGGCGGCACGGTGACGCCCTTGAGCTCGGAGTAGCGCACGCGCAGATCGGCAACATCCTCGCCGCCGGCATTGCGCGGGTTCAAGATGTCGATCTGGCCGCCCATTTCCTGCAACGTTAGAAGCAGGCCGGTGCGGGTGGGGTTCATCAGCACGTTCTCGATGACGATGTCCGAACCCGGCACGATCAGTGCCGCGACCAGCGGGAAGCCGGCCGAGGAGGGGTCGCCGGGCACGGCGATGGTCTGCCCCGTCAATTTGCCCTGGCCCTCGATGAAGATGTGGCGCACGCCGCGCTCGTCGGTCTCGACCGAGAGATTGGCGCCAAATCCCCTAAGCATCTTTTCGGTATGATCGCGCGTCATCACCGGTTCGATCACGGTGGTGATGCCGGGCGTGTTGAGGCCTGCCAGCAGCACGGCCGACTTCACCTGCGCCGAGGCCATCGGCACGCGGTAGGTAATGGGTGCGGCGTGTTTCGGCCCATGCAGCGTGATCGGCATGCGGTCGCCCGGCGTCGCCTTCAGCACCTGCACGCCCATCTGGCGCAAGGGTTCGAGCACGCGGCCCATCGGCCGTCCCGACAGCGATGCGTCGCCGATGAAGGTCGTTTCCATGTCGTAAGTGCCGACGAGGCCCATTGTGAGGCGGGAGCCGGTACCGGCATTGCCGAAATCGAGCGGGCCTTCCGGCTGCAGCAGCGCGCCATTGCCGGTGCCGCGGATCACCCACTCGGCGCCGCGCTTCTCGATATGCGCGCCCATCGCCTTCATGGCGGCCGCCGTGCGCATCACATCCTCGCCTTCGAGCAGGCCGGTGACGCGGGTTTCGCCGGAGGCAAGGCCGCCGAACATCATGGAACGGTGCGAAATCGACTTGTCGCCCGGCACGCGAGCGGTGCCGGAAAGGGCGGATGATTTGCGGGCGGTGGCCGGCTTGGCAGCGGCGGCGTGAGACATGGAATTTCCCTGGACGGAATGCCGGCGCACCGGCGCTTTTCATTTGTTGCGGCGGTCTCGTATCACGGCGGGCACGAATGGTCATCCCCATGGTCGTCGCTTGGCGCGAGGCCTTTCAGTGCTTGGTTTTGTGACGCCGGCTTTTCGCTTTGACAGCGCGGTAAACTGTGGTTAAGGGGACCACTCTTTTACTGACGAGGCTTGACGTGGCAAAAAACGAACTTGGCACAAAGCGTGTCGACCCTGAAACGGGCCGAAAATTCTACGACCTGAACAAGGACCCTGTCGTCTCGCCCTATACGGGCAAGACGTATCCGCGTTCCTATTTCGAGGACGGCAAGATCGCCGCCCTCGAAGAGGAAGAGGAAGTGGCCGAGAAGGAAGTGGACGCCGAGGAAGAAGAAGGCGTTGAAGTCGTCTCGCTTGAAGAGGCCGACGAAGACGTCAAGGCCGGCGACGAGCTTCCCGACCTGGGCGACGACGAGGACGATGTCGATCTAGGCGACGATGAGGACGATACTTTCCTTGCCGACGAAGAGGAAGAAGACGACGATGTCGCCGACATGATCGGCGTCGGCGACGACGACGACGAAGTCTAAGAACGCTTCGAACGCATGCATTTAGCGGCGTTCACGGGCTATGACGAAAAAGCGGCCCTCGAAGGCTTGATCTTCAGGGAAGGCGGGGTTAGAAGCCGCCTGCACTAAACGGCGCGGTCCTGAAACCCGCGCCGGACCTCTCGCCGGCAACGGCGACGGCTGACTGCCGGAGTGGGGCCATAGCTCAGTTGGGAGAGCGCTTGAATGGCATTCAAGAGGTCGTCGGTTCGATCCCGATTGGCTCCACCAAACAGTCTCTTTCCGACGCTCGGTTTCGCGGCATTCATGCTTGTCGCCTGCCAGTCGGCGCCTGAACCATCATCGCCGCCCGCACCTCAGCCCATGGAGCCTGCCGCGATCTCTGCTCCTGATGGTGCGGCGGTCCTCGATCCATCCGTGCGGGTTATGCCGCCCGGCGAAGGCGTCCCGGCCAAATATGTCGCGTTTTCCGGCATATGGGGCGGACAGCTGGACGGGATGTATGACGGCAAGCTCGCCGTGCTGACGATTACGCGCGGCGGCAATGTCACCGCCACCTATGCCTGGGGCGATGTCGCCGACAACAAACCGGGCGTGGCCGATGGCGAAGGCAAGATTTTCGGCAACACGTTGAAACTGCGGCGCCTTCCCAATGGCGCGGACGTCAGCGCGGTCATTCAGGCGGACGGAACGCTGGCCGTCACCTATGGGCTTGCCGACCGAACCTATACGGGCACGTTCACCAAGCAATAATCGCGAGAGCTAATCTTCCGGGGGAGCCACGGCTGGCCCCTTCCCTTGATCAGTGCAATCCGAATTCGCGCAGCAATTCTTCACGGTAGCGCACGAAGCGGCTCTCGCTGCGCTCGCGCGGGCGTGGCAGGTCGATGTCGATCAACCGCGCCGCGCCGCCTTTCTCCTTGGGCAGGATCAGCACCCGGTCAGCCAGATAGATCGCCTCCTCCAGATCGTGGGTGACCATCACCATGGTGACGTTCTCCTCGCTCCAGATGCGCGCCAGTTCCTCCTGCATGCCGATCTTGGTCATGGCGTCCAGGGCCCCCAGCGGCTCGTCGAGCAGGAGGATCTCGGGCTGCACGGTGAGCGCCCGGGCGATGCCGACGCGCTGCGCCATGCCGCCGGAAAGCTGGCTCGGAAAAGCATCGGCGAATTCGGCAAGGCCGACCAGGGCGACGTAGAAGCGGGCGCGTTCCTCGGCCTGCCTCTTGGGAACACCGCGCACTTCGAGGCCGAACGCGACATTGCCGAGCACGCTCAGCCACGGCAGCAGCCGCGGTTCCTGGAAGATCACGGCACGCTCGGCGCCGACGCCATGCACCGGCTGGCCGTCGATCGCGACACCGCCGCTGTCGGCCGCCTCCAGCCCGGCCAGAATACGCAGCAGCGTGGTCTTGCCGGAGCCGCTGGCGCCGACGATGACCAGGCATTCCCCCGAACGAATGTCGAGGTTGAGCGTCCGCAGCACGGCAAGCTGGCGCCCGCCGAGGCTGAAGGATTTGGACAGGTCGCGGATCGAGACCTCTCCGCCACGGTTGGAACCGGCCATCTTGTCTCTCAGCTATTTCAAAGCTCAGTTGATCTTGGTTTCGCCGGGCCGGTACAGGATGTCGGCGGCTTTCAGCTTGCCCTTGGCCAGACGGCCGTCTCGCTCCAGCACGGCGACCCAGAAGTCGATGTCGCGATCGGTCGCCTGCGCACCTTCGCGCAGACCAAAGCCGGTCCAGTAGCGGGCGAGATCGCCGTTTTCGCCGCGCTTGTCGAGGATAGTGGCCAGCACCTTGCGGGCTTCGTCCGGGTTCTGGCGCGACCAGTCCGAGGCGCGCGCCGACTGTTCGACGAAGTTGCGCGCCGCATCCGGGTTGGCGGCAATGAAGTCGCGCCTGAGTACGACGAAGCCGCCGGCGAGTTCGCCGAGCACCTGGGTGTCGTCGAACACGCCGCGCACGCCGCCGTTGGCGACCAGCGCGCCGGCAAAGGTCGCCTGCCAGTAGCCGAGGCCGGCAATGTCGACCTGGCGCGAGCGCAGCGTCTGCTCAAGCTGCGGGCCGGGCACGACAATGAGGTTGGCGGCGGTCGGCGGCAGGCCGACGCTGTGCAGGGCCTCACGCACCGTATAGTCGAGATGAGCGCCGAGCGTGTTGACCGAGATGGTCTTGCCGGCAATGTCGGCGATCGATTTGATCGGGCTGTCTTCCAGCACGTAGAAGACGCTCTTCACATCCTTGTTGATGCCGTTGCTCGGATACGCCGCGACGAAGTCGTTGCCGCCGGAGATCGAGTTGATCACCGCTGCGGTGGCGGCCGAGCCGATGTCGACGCTGCCGGAAGACAGCGCAAACAGCGATTCCGGTCCACCCGAGGAATAGCCGACATTCTCCAGCTCGACGCCGAGCCCTTTGAAGTAGCCGAGCTCGTCGGCCAGCTCGTGCGGGGAGATGCTGCCACGGCTGGCGAGGTAGCGGAACTTGACGGCTGCGGCTTGCGCAAAGGCCAGGCGCGGCAGGCCGGCGGCGATGAGGCCGGCGGCAAGCGGCGCGCCGGCAAGCAGCGAACGGCGGGTGATTTTCATGATCGGGTCCTTGTGAGGTAAACGGTGAGGGGCGGACTGCTCAGTTGACAGGATTGCTCCAGCGACAGAGCCGCCGCTGCAGGGTGACCAACGCCTGGTTGGCGATCAGGCCAAGCCCGGCGAGGATGACGATTGCCGCAAACATCAGCGGGATCTGGAAATTGTACTGCGCGTTCATCACCTGGAAGCCGATGCCCTTGTTGGCACCGATCATCTCGGACGCGATCAGCAGCAGCAGCGCCGTGGTGGCGCTCAGCCGCAAGCCGACGAAGATCGACGGCACGGCGCCCGGCAGTACGACGCGGCGAAACACGGTGAGCCGGCTCGCACCATAGACGCGCGCCATTTCAAGCAGCTTGGGATCGACTTCCTTGACGCCGCTGGTGGTATTGAGCAGCAGCGGAAACAGCGTCGCCCAGAAGATGACGAAGATCTTCGAGGTCTCGCCAAGTCCCAAGAGCAGGATGAACACCGGGTAGAGCGCCAGTGCAGAGGTCTGCCGGAACACCTGCAGGATCGGATCGAGCGCGGTTTCGACCGGGCGCACCTGGCCCATGAACAGGCCGAGCGGAATGGCGACGGCCACGGCTGCGGCAAAGGCGATGCCGGCGCGCTGCAGGCTGATGGCGATGTCGCCGAGCAGGCTGCCGCCGGCAAGCCCCTTCCAGAGCGCTTCGACGATCATGTCGATCGGCGGCAGCACCGCCGCGTTGACCCATCCGACGCTGCTCGCCACCTGCCAGAGCGCCAGGAAGCCGGCAAGCACGCCGTAGCGCTTCAGGAAGCGAACAGCAGCCCGGCCGCCGAGGCGCAGAAAGTCGGTGCCGAGCCCGGTTTCGCCACCACTGCGGCGAACCGTGATTTGCCGATCGATGTGCTGCAACGTCATTGCTTCACCCCTTCGATGCCAAGGTCATTCGGCGGCAAGGACGGTCGAGCGGGCGACGGTCCATGGATTTTCCGGGCGCCTGAGACCGAGATTCTCGCGCAGCGTGCGGCCTTCGTAAGCCGTGCGGAACAGGCCGCGCCGCTGCAGCTCGGGAATGACCAGGTCGACGAAATCGTCGAGCGCGCCGGGCAGCCAGGGCGGCAGGATGTTGAAGCCGTCGGCCGCCTCGCTGGTGAACCATTCCTCCAGCTGATCGGCGACCTGCGTGACGCTGCCGACGATGGTGTAGTGGCCGCGCGCCGTCGCTACCCATTGGTAAAGCTGGCGGATGCTGAAATTGTGCTCGTCGGCAATCTGCCGGATCAGCGCCTGGCGGCTTTTCATGCCTTCGGTTTCCTTGCTCGGCGGCAACGGGCCGTCGAGCGGATAGCCCCTGATGTCGAGCGTCTGGCCGGCCAGCCCGTTGAGCAGGGCGACACCGTCCTCGGGCAGGATAAGGTCGTTAAGCTGTTGGTATTTGGCACGGGCCTCGTCCTCGGTGCGGCCGACGAAGGGCGCGACGCCCGGCATGATCAGCACCTGGTCGGGATCGCGGCCGACTTCAGCCACGCGCGCCTTGATGTCGCGGTAGAATTCCTGCGCCGTCTCGAGCTTCTGATGGGCCGTGAAGATGACCTCGGCCGAGTGCGCGGCAAGCCCACGGCCGTCTTCCGACTGCCCCGCTTGTACGACAACCGGATGTCCTTGCACCGGGCGCGGCACGTTGAGCGGACCCTTGACGCTGAAATGCTCGCCCTTGTGGTCGATGTCGTGCAATCTGTCCTTGTCGTAGAAACGGCCCGACTGCTTGTCGCGGATGAAGGCGTCATCCTCCCAGCTGTCCCACAGCGCCTTGACCGTCTCGACATGCTCATGCGCCCTGGCATAGCGCTCGGCATGGCTGGGCTGGACGTCGCGGTTGAAATTGCGTGCCGTTTCGTCGCCGGCCGAGGTCACCACGTTCCAGCCGGCGCGGCCGTTCGACAACAGGTCGAGCGAAGCGAATTTGCGCGCCAGCGTGTAAGGCTCCTCATAAGTGGTGGACGCCGTTGCGATGAAGCCGAGATGCGTCGTCAGCGGCGCCAGCGCCGCAAACAGCGTCACCGGCTCGAAGCCGGCGATCTTGGCGTTGCCGCCCTCGCGGGCGCCGAGGCCGACGGTCAGGTTGTCGGCCAGGAAATAGGCGTCGAACAGGCCGCGCTCGGCGGTCAGCGCCAGCTTCTTGTGGAACTCGAAATTGGTGGCGCCGTCGGCCGGCGCATCGGGATGACGCCAGGCGGCGATATGCTGCCCGCCGCCGGGCAGGAAAGCGCCGAGCTTGATCTGCCGCGGCCTGCTATCGGACTTGCTGGCTCGAGTCATTGCAGGCGTCCTTCTGGTCTATGCGGGATGGAATATTGCGTCGCGGATCGTGGTTTCAGGCGGCAAGGACGACGCTGTAGGGCACGCCCGCCACCCGGCATGCCTCGGCGACCGCCTGCCGGGCTCGCGCCTTGACTGTCTCGGACACCAGCACGCCATCGGCAAAGTCCTTGTCCGAGGCGTAGATCGCGGTCGGCAGGGTCTGCGCCTCGAAGAAGCCGAACAACGGCCGCAACTGATGTTCGACGACAAGCGAATGACGCTCGCCGCCGCCTGTTGCCGCCAGGATGATCGGCTTGCCGCGCAGCGACGACGGGTCGAGCAGGTCGAAGAAGTGCTTGAACAGCCCGGTGTAGCTGCCCTTGAAGGTCGGGGAGCCGACCACCAGCACGTCGGCGCCGAGCAGCTGCTCGATAATACCGCGCGCCGCCGGATCGAGATCGCCAAGCTGTCTTGCAGGCGCAAAGGACGGGCCGAGATCCTCGATGTCGAAAACGCTCAAAGCCGAGCCGGCCCGGCTCGCCACCTCACCGGCGATGTGGCTGACGAATGCCTTCGTCTTGGACGGACGGGTCAGGTTGCCGGACAACCCCACCACCAGCTTTTTTGACATCCGAGGCTCCTTCTCGCAAACGCACTATCCGGATTAAGCCTACCGATTCTGTAGAATTAAATGAGCGAGAAGATTTCAAAACCGGGCTCTGAAGCGAATGGAGTTTGCGGTACATCGCCTTTGGTTGGTTCATTTGGCCCCAAAAGCGCCGCGGCAGATGCTGACGCGGTCGCGAAAGGCATCGCCGGGGACCATGGCCTTGGTCCTTTGCGCACTGATGGGTATCGTCGCGAAACGGTCAAGGGCCGGCGGCATTGACACTGCGTTGTATGAGTGTCGATTGAACCCAATCGCGTGGGCGACGAAGTAGGCAACTGCAATCAAAGAACAGGATGCGCGCATGAAGAAGATCGGCTTTCTTTCCTTCGGCCATTGGTCGCCCTCGTCGCAATCGCAGACGCGCTCGGCGTCCGACGCGCTGCTGCAGTCGATCGACCTGGCCGTCGCCGCCGAGGAGCTGGGTGCGGACGGCGCCTATTTCCGCGTCCATCATTTTGCCCGCCAGCTCGCTTCGCCGTTTCCGCTTCTGGCGGCGGTCGGCGCCCGCACCAGCCGCATCGAGATCGGCACCGCCGTCATCGACATGCGCTATGAGAATCCGCTGTATATGGCCGAGGATGCCGGTGCTGCCGACCTGATCGCCGGTGGCCGGCTGCAGCTTGGCATCAGCCGCGGTTCGCCGGAGCAGGTGATCGACGGCTGGCGCTACTTCGGCTACGTGCCGCAGGACGGCAAAAGCGATGCCGACATGGCGCGCAACCATGCCGAGGTGTTTCTGGACGTGCTGCGCGGCGAAGGTTTCGCGCAACCCAATCCGCGGCCGATGTTCCCCAATCCTCCGGGAATGCTGCGGCTCGAGCCGTTCTCGGCCGGCCTACGCGACCGGATCTGGTGGGGCGCCGCTACCAACGCCACCGCCGAATGGGCGGGCAAGCTCGGCATGAACCTGCAAAGTTCGACGCTGAAGTTCGATGAGGGCGGCCAGCCGCTCCACATCCAGCAGGCCGAACAGATCCGCGCTTATCGTGCGGCGTGGAAGGAAGCCGGCCATACACGCGAGCCGCGCGTGTCGGTCAGCCGCAGCATCTTTGCGCTGGTGAACGACCGCGACCGCGCTTATTTCGGCGGCGGCAGCAGCGAAGATCATTTCGGCTATATCGAGCCTGAGAAGCTTGCCGTCTTCGGCCGCTCCTATGCCGCCGAGCCCGATGTGCTGGTCAAGCAGCTGAAAGAGGATGAAGCGATCGCCGAGGCCGACACGCTGCTTCTGACCGTCCCCAACCAGCTCGGCGTCGAGTACAACGCCCACGTCATCGAGGCGATCCTGAAGCACGTCGCGCCAGCTCTCGGCTGGCGCTGACAAGAGGCGCCAGCCGCCGGGCAAACAAAGAGATAGACCGTTTCGCCGGCAAACGGTGAAACGCTCTAAGGGAAGAGGCGGCTAGGCATCCGCCTTGAAGGTCTGCTTCTGCTGGCCGAGCCCCTCGATGCCCAGTTCCACCACATCGCCAGCCTTCAAGAACACCGGCGGCTTCATGCCCAGCCCAACGCCGGGTGGCGTGCCGGTGGAGATGATGTCGCCGGGGTGGAGCGACATGAACTGGCTGAGATAGGAAACGAGATAGGCGACGCCGTAGACCATGGTCCTGGTCGAGCCGTTCTGCATCGTCTTGCCGTTGACCGTCAGCCACATTTTGAGGTTCTGCGGATCGGCAACCTCGTCCTTGGTGACAAGCCACGGCCCGGTCGGACCAAACGTGTCGCAGCTCTTGCCCTTGGTCCACTGGCCCTGGCGCTCGGCCTGGAAGGCGCGCTCGGACACGTCATGGGCAACGGCATAGCCGGCGACATAATCCAGCGCATCGGCCTCGCTGACATATTTGGCTTTTCTGCCGATGACCACGGCGAGTTCAACCTCCCAGTCGGTCTTTTCCGAGCCGCGCGGGATCAGCACATCATCGTCGGGGCCGACAATGGCCGAGCTCGCCTTCATGAAGATGATCGGCTCCGGCGGCACGGTGGCGCCGGTTTCGGCGGCATGGTCGGAATAATTCAGGCCGATGCAGATGAACTTGCCCGTGCCGGCGACGCAGGCGCCGAGGCGCGGCTTGCCGGAAACCGCCGGCAGCGAGTTCGGATCGAGCTTCGACAATGTCTCGAGCGACGCCGGATCGAGCGCCTTGCCAGCAATGTCGGTGACATGACCCGAAAGATCGCGGATCGTTCCATCCGCATCGAGCAGGCCGGGGCGTTCGCTCCCTATCTCGCCATAGCGCAGCAGTTTCATCTTGCTCTCCAAATTGCGGCCCAAGGCCGTTTTCAAAACTCGCTCCGCCAAGCGATGACTGGGCGGACTCTGGCTATCGGACCCGACCTGGGGCAAGCCGGACTTTAGAACTGTTCGAGCCTGGACCTGCGGATCGAGGCTATTGCTCAGATCGACCAGCCGCCGTCGATATTATAGGCCTGGCCTGAGGTGTACGTGGCGCCGGCGAGGTAGACGGCAAGGTCGGCGATTTCCTCGGGCGTGCCGAGACGGCCCATCGGCTGGCGGGCAATGAAGGCTGCACGGGCCGCCTCGTAATCGCCCTGCGCATGCATGCGGTCCTGCAGCGACGGACTCTCGACGGTGCCGGGGCAGATGGCGTTGCAGCGAATGCCCTTGGCGACATAGTCCGCGGCAACCGCCTTGGTGAGACCGATCACGGCCGCCTTGGAGACGCCATAGGCGAAGCGGTTGGGCACGCCCTTGCCGGCGCCGGCGACGGACGACATGTTGATGATCGAGCCATCGCCGCGCTCCAGCATGCCGGGCAGTACCGCCCGAATGGTGCGGATCATGGCGCGGACATTGAGGTTGAAGGCGAAGTCGAGATCGGCATCCTTCATCTCGAGGATGGACCCGGAATGGACGAAGCCGGCGCAGTTGAACAGCACGTCGACGCGGCCGATTTCGGCGAAGCCGGATGCCACCGCATCGTCGTTGAGAACGTCGAGCTTGCGGGTCTTGATGCCGGAGGTCTTGGCGAGTTCGGCCAGCAGCGCCTCGTTGATGTCGGTGGCGTGCACGATGGCACCTGCCTTGGCGAAGGCCAGAGCGCTCGCTCTGCCGATGCCTTGCGCCGCCGCCGTGACGACAACGACCTTGCCTGCCAGATCCGCCATGCGTTTCTCCTCGCCCTCTTTGGCCACTTCCCGGCCCGATTTAATGCGGGCTGACCAGGGCGTCCTGTGCCAGACAGGCGCGACTATGCGGCCTGCACAATCCATCAGTCCAAAATAACAAATGTTTTTTCTGGTTAAAGAACACACGTCCGGGCGTCAAGCCCGAACGCGATCACCTTCGCGACGGCTGATGTAATGCACATCGCTTGCTCTGATGCAACAACATGTATGACAACCGGGCAACGAGTCACGTTGCCATGGTTCGCTCAAGCACAGCGCATTTCAGGCGGCATTAGTCGCCGTATGGCACCCAGACGTTCTTCACTTCGACGGCGCGGCGCAGCAGGGCATCGCCGGCGGCCTCGTCGGACGCCCAGTCGAGGCTGCGGCCGTTGCCGGTCCAGACGCGCTTGAGATTGCCGACGGAATCGGCCTCCGCCTTGGCGCAAGTGTCGGCATCGGCAAACAGCCAGAGCCCGTCGACATCGTCATGCTTGGCCAGCACGCCGGAAAGTTCGGCGCTGCGGCCGGTGACGATGTTGATGGCGCCTGCCGGAACGTCGGAATATTCGATCACCTGGTAGAGATCGGTGGCGAGCAGCGGGTATTTTTCCGACGGCACGGCCACCACGGTGTTGCCCATGGCAAGCGCAGGTGCGATCAGGGAGATCAAGCCGAGCAGCGGCGCGCTGTCCTGGACGACGATGCCGAGGACGCCGACCGGCTCGTGCAAAGCGAGCGTGACGGCGCGGGCCGGTGGCTGATGCACCCTGCCCTCATACTTGTCGGCAAGGCCGGCATAGAGGAACAGGCGCTCGATCGATTGTTCCACTTCCTCCCGCGCGGCCTTGGCGTTGGCGCCGGTCAGTTCGGTCAAGCGTGCGGTAAATTCGCCGGTACGGCCGGACAGATTTTCGGCGAGGTAGTAGAGCACCTGGGAACGATTGTAGCGGTCGCCTCCGGCCACGCCTTGCAGGCGCGGGCGGCGGCAACGGCGTCGCGGATGTCCTTGCGGCTGCCGAGACCGACTTCGCCGGCCAGCTTGCCCCTGGCAGTGGCGACAGAAAGCGAATAATTGCCATCGGGCCGCACCTGCTTGCCGCCGATGAACAGTTTGGCCGTACGATCGATGGCGCCGCCATCCGATTGCTCGACCGGCTGCGCCGAAGAGGTCGCCGGCTTGATCACGGGACCAAGCGGCAGTTTCACCGACAGATATTCGAACATGCCCTCGCGGCCGCCTTCACGGCCAAAACCGCTTTCGCGGTAGCCGCCGAAGCCGCAGGCTGCGTCGAACATGTTGGTACCGTTGACCCAGACGACGCCGGCCTTCAGCTGCGGCGCGACATGCAGCGCGAGGTTGATGTTTTCGCTCCACACCGAGGCGGCCAGCCCATAGCGCGTGTTGTTGGCAAGCTCGATCGCTTCCTCGGTGTTGCGGAAGGTCATGGTGGCCAGAACCGGACCGAACACCTCTTCCTGCGCCAATATATTTGCCGGCGAAACACCGGTGGCGAGCGTCGGCAGGTGGTAGTAGCCGGAAGACGGCAGCACCGCGTCGGGCTGCCAGCAGACGGCGCCCTGTCTGGCGCCTTCGGCGACCAGACCCTTGACGCGGTCCAGTTGCGTCAAGTCGACCAGCGGTCCGATATCGGTGTTCTTGTCGAGCGGGCTGCCGACGCGAAGCCGGCTCATCCTGACCTTGACCTTTGCGATCAACGCGTCGGCAATGCCTTCCTGCACCAGAAGCCGCGAGCCTGCGCAGCAGACCTGGCCCTGGTTGAACCAGATGCCGTCGACCAGTCCTTCGACGGCGCTGTCGAGATCGGCGTCCTCGAAGACGATGAAGGCCGATTTGCCGCCAAGCTCCAATGACAGCTTCTTGCCCGATCCAGCCGTGGCTTTCCTGATGATCTTGCCGACCTCCGAAGAGCCGGTGAAGGCGATCTTCTGGATGCCGGGATGGTTGACGATGGCGACGCCCGCTTCCGGCCCGCCCTGGACGATGTTGACGACGCCCTTGGGCACGCCGGCACGCTCGCAGATCTCGGCAAACAGGATGGCGGTGAGCGGCGTGAACTCGGCCGGCTTCAGCACCACCGTGCAGCCGGCGGCGAGCGCCGGCGCAATCTTCCAGGCCAGCATCAGCAGCGGGAAATTCCATGGGATGATCTGGCCGACGACGCCGACACCCTTGTGGCCTGGGAAATCCTTGTCCAGCGCCTGTGCCCAGCCGGTATGATGGATGAAATGGCGGATGGCCAGCGGCACGTCGATGTCGCGGCTTTCGCGGATCGGCTTGCCGTTGTCGATTGACTCAAGCACTGCGAACAGGCGCTGATGACGCTGCATCGCGCGGCCAATGGCGTAAAGCACTTTTGCGCGCTGGTAGCCCGAGGATGCCGACCATTTCGGTAAGGCCCTGGTGGCTGCGGCGACGGCTGCGTCGATATCGGCGGCGCCGGCATCGGAGATCTTGGCCAGCAGCTTGCCGGATGAGGGTTCGCTGGTCTCGAAGGTCTTGCCGCCGCCTGCTGCCTTCCAGCCGCCGTCGATGAACAGCGCCTTGCCGAAATCGCGTCCGGCAAGCCAGGCATCGGCCTCGGTGCGGGCTTCCGGCGCCGGGCCGTATTCCATGGCGTGATAGCGTTCGAGAATGTTCATGACGCGCTCCAGATAATCGTCTTGGCAGGCGCTCTGTGGCGCCCCCCTCTGTCCTGCCGGACATCTCCCCCACAAGGAGGGAGATTAGCCTTCGCGCCTGTCGGCTCTGAAACGTCGACAATTGGCGAAATCGCCGACGTTAGCCAATCTCTCCCCAATCGGGGGAGATGTCCGGCAGGACAGAGGGAGGCGCGAAGGAACTCGACGTTCAAGGCCTTCTCCGCCTCACGCCATCGCGTGGCGGTGATTGGCCGAATAATGCCCGGTCAGATGGTGCTCGAGCTGGCGCTCGATGTCGGTGAGCAGGCTCGAGGCGCCGAAGCGGAACAGGTCTGGCTCCAGCCATGGCCGGCCGAGCTCCTCCTTCATCAGCACCAGCCAGTCGAGCGAAGCCTTGGCTGTAGAGATGCCGCCGGCCGGCTTGAAGCCGATGAGAAAGCCGGTCTCCTCGAAATAGGCTCGGATGGCGCGCACCATGGCGAGGCCGACGGGCAGCGTGGCGTTGACGCTTTCCTTGCCGGTCGAGGTCTTGATGAAATCGGCGCCCGCCATCATCGCCACCATCGAGGCCAGCATGACATTTCGCAGCGTGGCGAGGTCGCCGGTGCCGAGGATAACCTTGAGATGCGCATCACTGCAGGCTTCGCGCATCGAGACGATCTCGTTGTAGAGCTCCTGCCATTTGGCGCCGAAGACCAAGCCGCGCGGGATGACGACATCGATCTCGTCGGCGCCGTCGCGCACCGAAGCCTCGATCTCCTGCAGGCGGGTCGACAGCGGCGCAAGGCCGTGCGGGAAAGCGGTGGAGACGGCGGCGACATGGATGCCGGTGCCGCGCACGGCATCAACAGCCGTCGCGACGAAGGGATGATAGACGCAGACCGCCGCCGGCCGGATTTTCTCGCCCTCGATGCCAAGCCCCTCGACGATGTCGCGGCGGAACGGGTTGATCGCCTTGGCGCACAGGCGGCGCACGCGCTCTTCGGTGTCGTTGGAATTCAGCGTCGTCAAATCCATGCAGGAGACGGCGCGCAGCAGCCATGCCGCCTGGTTGTCGGCCTTGATCGAACGACGCTTGGTCAGGCTGGCGACGCGGCGCTCCAGCGCCGAGCGATTGACCGAGCGCACCGATTCCATGAAGCCGAGATCGAGCCGCATGCCGGTGTTGCGGGCGATGCCATGCGATTGCGGAACGGGCGTGTTGGCTGCGGCACGCGCCGGCAGCGGCGTGACCTTGGACGCGCCGAGATCGGCTTCGCGGATTGTGCTGCTCATCTCCTGCCCTTTCGCTCGACGATTTTACGTCGTGGTGCGTGTCGTTGCTCCCGGACCGCACGGCGGCTTTAGGCGACGCACACCGAAGATAGCCCGTGAAGCATCGCTTCACGAGTCCTTCAAGCGGTCATAGCGGAAAAAGGCGGCGAAAGCAGCTGAATTTTGACCGCATGGTCAAAATTCCAATCGAGAAGCAGGCGCCGAGGCGCCTGCTGATGTCAGCCGACGAAAGCGCGCTCGACGACGAAGGTCGAGGGATGGCTGAGCGAGCCCTCATGGAAGCCGAGGCCTTCGGCCATTTCCTTGACGTCCTTCAGCATATGCATCGAGCCGCAGATCATGATGCGGTCCGTCTCCGGATTGAGCTTCTCGATGCCGAGGTCGGCGTAGAACTTGCCCGAGCCGATCAGCGCCGTGATGCGGCCCATGCGCGCCGATTCTTCGCGGGTCGTCGAATTGTAGAGGGTGACGCGGCCGCCGGTCAGTTCGCCGATCAGGGGATCGTTCTCGAGCGCGGCCACCAGTTCCTGGCCATAGGTCAGTTCGGCATTGTCGCGGCAGGTGTGGGTCAGGATGACCTGATCGAATTTTTCGTAGGTATCGGGGTCGCGCAGAAGGCTGGCGAAGGGCGCGATGCCGGTGCCGGTCGAGATCATGAACAGGCGCTTTGCCGGGGTCAGCGCGTCGACAACCAGCGTGCCGGTCGACTTCTGGCGCATGATGACGGTGTCGCCGACCTGGATCTTCTGCAGTTCGGAGGTCAGCGGACCATCCGGCACCTTGATCGAGAAGAATTCCAGCTCCTCGTCCCAGGCCGGGCTGGCGACCGAATAGGCGCGGTACACCGGCTTTTCGGCATTGGGCAGACCGATCATGACGAACTCGCCGGAGCGGAAGCGCAACGACTGCGGGCGGGTGATGCGGAACGAGAACAGGCGGTCGGTGTAATGCTTCACCGAGACGACGGTTTCGGCATAGACATTGGCCGGAATCGGGAACTGCAGCGGACGGGCGCCGGCGGTGTTGAGTGCGGATGTGGTGTTCATCGATCCAACTCTGTCTTGCCCACGCCTGTGCGGGCGCCAAACCGTTTCCTGCGCGCCCAGACCATTCAGGTCCCGGCGAGCCGTTCACACACTCCAAAGCAGTGAGCTCTTGTGTCCCAAATTTATTAGTATACAAACGATATTTGTGTCAAGATACCACGCTAAAACAGCTTTCCAAACTGCGGCATATTCGTAGTTCCGCCATTTCGGATTTCGACAATGAAAGAGAATTTTTCGGTGAAGCAGCCGGATTCCGCAGGCGACGTCGTTGCCGGCATCGATGTTGGCGGAACCTTCACCGACCTCATTTTGATCGACGGAAATGACGGCGGAAAGGTGCATATCGCCAAGACGCCGACGACGGTCGACAACCAGGCGTTCGGCGTGGTTTCAGCGCTGGGCGCCACAGGCTTTGCCATAGACGGCATCGACCTCATCGTGCATGGCACGACCACCACCACCAATGCGGTGCTGGAACGCAGGCTGGCGAAAACCGGCATGATCACCACGCGCGGTTTTCGCGACGTGATCGAGCTTGGCCGCCGCACACGGCCGCAGCCCTACGGCATGACCGGAAGCTTCGTTCCGATCATCCCGCGCGATCTCCGGCTCGAAGTGTCGGAGCGCGTCGAGGCGTCGGGCGCGGTGCGCACGCCGCTCGACGAGGCCGAGATGCGCGACGCCGTGAAGACGCTGATCGGGGCCGGCTGCGAGTCCCTGGTCATCCATTTCCTGCATTCCTACGCCAACCCTTCGCATGAGCGGCGCGCGGCCGAAATCGCCGCCGAGCTTTGGCCGAACGGCTACATCACGACTGGCCATGCGCTGCTGTCGGAAGCCCGCGAATTCGAGCGCGGCGTGACCGCCGCGGTGAACGCCTCGGTGCAGCCGATCCTCGAGCGTTATGTCGAGCGGCTGCGCAAGGAATTGGCTGCCAAGGGCTATGCCCGCGACTTCCTGATCATGAACGGCAATGGCGGCATGATCTCGGCCCGCTTCGTCACGCGCGAGTCGGCCAAGACCGTGATGTCAGGCCCGGCTTCGGGTGTCATCGCGGCCGCCTATACGGGCAAGCGCGCCGGCTTTGAAAACCTCGTCACCTACGACATGGGCGGCACCTCGACCGATGTGGCGCTGATCCGCAACGCCGAGCCGGCGGTCTCCAACGAGATCGAGATCGAATATGCGATGCCGATCCATGTGCCGATGGTGGCGGTGCATACGGTCGGCGCCGGCGGCGGCTCGATCGCGCGCGTTGATGCGGCCGGCCTGATCCAGATCGGCCCGGAAAGTGCCGGCGCCAATCCCGGTCCGATCTGCTACGGCCGCGGCGGCTTGGAGCCGACCATCACCGATGCCAATCTGGTGCTGGGACGGCTGGCGCCGAAAAAACTGCTGGCGGTCGAAAATCCGGTCACCGTCGAGCGCGTCACCGGCATCTTCGAAGACAGAATAGGCAAGGCCACCGGCCTCTCCGGCGTCGAGGCGGCGGGTGCAATCCTGCGGCTCGGCAACATGAAAATGGCCGGCGCCATCCGCATGGTCTCGGTGTCGCGCGGCCATGATCCGCGTGATTTCGCGCTGTTCGCCTTCGGCGGCGCCGGGCCGCTGCATGCAACCGCGCTGGCGCGCGAACTCGGCCTGCCCCGCGTGCTGGTGCCGGCCCGTCCGGGCATCACCAACGCGCTCGGCTGCGTCGTGGCCGATCTGCGCCATGACTTCGTCAACACCATCAACCAGCCGGTCGCCGTGCTTGATGAAGCCCGGCTTCGCGAGGTGCTGGAACGTCACCGCGGGGAAGGCGAGGAACTGATCGGCAAGGAAGCGGTGAAGCCGGAAACGATCCGCGTTACGCACTCTGCCGACATGCAGTTCGTCGGCCAGACCCACATCATCAACGTGGCGCTGCCGTCTTCATCGGTGACAAGGCAGGAGTTGCAGGCGCTGTTCGAAAAAGCCTATTTCGCCCGCTTCAAGGTCGAGTTGCCGGAGATCCGCGCCAATCTGGTCAACCTCAACACGTCGGTGACGGGCGTGCGGCCGGCAATCGACCTGTCACGGCTGATCGACCCGGCCGGACGTACAAAGACGCTAGACGAGGCGCTGCGCGAGACAAGGCCGGTCTGGTATGCCGGACGCTGGCACGATACGCCGATATACGCACGCGAAAAATTGCCGCTCGATGCCGTTATCCAAGGGCCGGCGATCCTCGAACAGATGGACGCCACCACCGTGCTCGAACCCGGCGACCGCGCAAGATCGGACGCCGACGGCAACATCATCATCGACATTGGCGAGGCCTGAGATGCAAAAGCTCGACGCCATCACGCTTTCGGTCCTGCAGGCAGCCTTGCAGCAGGTCTGCGACGAGATGGATCTCACTTTCTCCCGCGCTGCCTTCTCGCCTGTCATCGCCGAGGCCAATGACCGCTCCGACGGCATCTACTCGGCCGTCGATGGTTCGTTGATCGCACAAGGCAGCCAGGGCCTGCCGGTGTTCGTCGGCGTCATGCAGTATTCGACCAAAACGGTGATCGAGATGATCGCCGACGGCCGTTGCCTGCCGCCTGAGCCGGGCGACATCTACATCGTCAACGATCCCTATCTCGGCGGCACGCATCTCATGGACGTGCGCTTCGCCATGCCAGTCTACCGCGACGGCAAGATATTTTGCTGGCTATCGAATACCGGCCACTGGCCCGATATCGGTGGCTCGGTGCCGGGCGGCTTCTCCGCCTCCGCCACAGCCGTCGAGCAGGAAGGCCTGCGGCTGCCGCCGGTCAAGCTGTTCAAGAAGGGCGTGCTCGACACCGAAATCTACGCCATCATCTGCTCCAACATCCGCGTCGCCGACCAGCGCATCGGCGATATAAGGGCGCAAGCCGCGGCACTGTTGATCGGTCAGGACCGGCTCAATGGAATCCTCGATCGTTACGGGGACGAAACCGTCGTCGGGGCGATCGCCGAACTGCGTCGCCGCGCCGCCGAGCAGATGCGCGCCAACATCTCCGCCATTCCCGACGGCACCTACAGCTCGAAGGCCTTTGTCGACTCGGACGGCGTGGTCAACGAGCCGCTGACCATCGCGCTCGCGGTGGAGAAGAAGGGCGATACGCTGACCTTCGATTTCACAGGTTCGTCAAAACCCTGTGCCGGGCCGATGAACAGCGTGCTGGCGACGACATTGTCGTCGGTCTATCTCGCCATGCGCCATATTTTCCCTGATGTGCCGATCAGCGCCGGCGCTTTCGAGCCGCTGATCGTCAAGCGGCCGGAAGGCACGTTCCTCGACGCCAAATACCCGCGTCCCGTCTCCGGCTGTGCGGCTGAAGTCTCGCAGCGCATCGCCGAGGCGGTGTTCGCGGCGATGGTGCAGGCGCTGCCGGAAAAGGTGACGGCCGCGCCCGCCGGCTCCAGCGGCAATTTCGCGCTGGGCGGCAACGATCCGGCGCGCGGCCGCGACTATGTGATGTATCAGATCTCCGGCGGCGGCTATGGCGGCAATTCCGGCCATGACGGCCTGACCAATGGCTGCTCGACCATCGGCATTTCGAAATCGCCGCCGGTCGAGATCATGGAGCAGGCCTTTCCGGTTCTCTACCGCCACTATGCCTTGCGCGAAGGCTCGGGCGGCGCCGGCAAGCAGCGCGGCGGCTTCGGCCTCGCCTATGAGGTCGAGATATTGCGAGGAGAGGCGCGCGCGTCCTTCGTCATGGACCATGGCCGTTTCGGCCCGCAAGGCGCGCTCGGCGGCAAGGACGGCGCGGTGAACACGGTGACCGTGTTCCGCGACGGCGAGGCACATGTGCCGCCGCATCTGTCCAAGGAACAGGACATCGCGCTCAAGGCCGGCGACCGCGTGAGGGTCGGCACGCCCGGGGCGGCGGCTATGGTGATCCGCGTGAGCGCGACCCGAAACTGGTCGCCGAAGACATCAGGCTTGGTTACTACACCGTTGAACAAGCCAAAGAGCTGTTCGGAACCTGACAGCCGACAGGCCCGAGCCGCGTCAGGTCTGCAGCTTGGCCTTCAGCGCATCGGCGAATTTTTGCGCGATCTTCTTGAAGCCGGCGGGATCGGGATGCAGTTCGTTGGCCCAGTCGGCCACCTTCAACGTTCCCTGCGTGTCGACCAGATGGAAATTGTTGTTGGGATCGTCGGCCAGGCGCTTCACCACATCGCGGAACGCCGCCAGCGCGTCGTGAACGATGACCGTGCCCTTGGCGACCGTCCAGTTGCAGAAATCGAGCGACGGTTTCAGCCACGGGCCGACACAGGACGGATGCGCTCCGTTCGGGATCGGAAAATCATAGCAATGGCCAAAGATCGGCACGCCTGGCGCGACGCGGTCGCGCAGCGCGAACAAATCGAGATAGCAGGCCTCGACCATGCCGAGCGCCTTGGTGAAGCGGTTCTTGTTCAGCCCGGGGGCGTGGCCGTCATTGAAGTCGAGGAAGATGCAGAACTGGTCGCCGGCAATGTCGTTGCCACCGGCAGAGAACAGGATGGCATCGGGCTTGCCGTCCAGCCAGTTGGCCTTGTTGCGCAGGGCGGCGATCATGCGCTGCTGCTTGGGCAGCGACATCTCGTCGGTCGCCGCATCGCCATGATGGGCAAGGTTGAGGATGGTCGGCGGCATCGAGCCGATGCGGCGCAGCTGCGCGATCACATCGGTGTCGACGAACGGAAATCCGTTCCCGGTGAGCGGATAGTCGAACCAGGAATCGCCCTGCGCCAGCATCACCAGCGGCCGGTTGGCGACGGCCGCCTCGAGATTGCCGGCACTTTCCCTTGCGGTTTCGAGCCGCTCGATGTTGGCCTGGTGAACCCTGATGCGCTTGGCGATGTCGTCGTCTATGCGCCGCTGCGCGGCTTCCTGCACGAATTCCTGCTGGTCCATCCCCAGGTCCCTCCCACGACCGTCTACTTCCAGCTGAGCATGCGCCCATGTCCATGATCGGTCTGTAATTTAGATCACAGTAAGATTCCTGGGGAAGGACGGCTTGCCACGCCGTGATCGCCGCAGAGCATGTCGTTTCCGTCTCCGTGGGGCCTGCAAAAGACCATAGACTTCTATCCTTGTTTTCGCGCAATTCCGGACGGGAAACCGCCAACACCTTCCCTGGAATTGCTTAGTCAACGGAGATCAGGAACATGCGTCTTTTCGGTCGTTTCGTGCTTGCCGCTTCCGCCGCCCTGCTGCTTGGGACCGGTGCTGCCTCCGCCGAGAAACTCAGGATCGGGACCGAGGGCGCCTATCCGCCCTTCAACTATGCCAATTCGGACGGCACGCTGGGCGGCTTCGACATCGACCTCGGCAAGGCGCTGTGTGCCGAGATGAAGGCCGAGTGCGAATTCTCCGTACAGGATTTCGATGGTTCCATTCCGGCGCTGCAGGCCGGCAAGTTCGACGCCATCATCAACATCACCATCACGCCGGAACGGGCCGAGAAGGTCGAGTTCACCCACAAATATTACCAGACGCCACCGGCCATCGCCGTGCCGAAGGATTCGACCATTGCAGGCACGTCGCCTGACGATCTGAAGGGCAAGGTGCTGGGTGTGCAGAGCGCCACCATCCACCAGAATTTCGCCGAGAAGAAATACTCCGGCTCGACCGTCAAGGCCTATCCGACCGGCGACGACGCCCGCACCGACATGGCCAATGGCCGGCTGGACGCGATGATGGACGGCTCGATCATCCTGACCGAATGGCTGAAGAAGCCCGATGGCGCCTGCTGCAAATTGCTCGGCACGCTGGCCGCCGATCCGGCCATTCATGGACCCGGCGTCGGCATCGCCCTGCAAAAGGGCAACAAGGAACTGGCCGACAAGTTCAATGCCGCCATCGACGCCCTGCGTGCCAACGGCAAGTACAAGGAAATCAACGACAAATACTTCTTGTTCGACGTCTACGGAAGTTAACCCCTTCACCGCTCCTACCTCGGCAGCGCCATCAGGCGCTGCCGTTTTCATGAGATGACGGAGAAGTTTCTTGGTTGAGCGGCGCTCCCCTTTCTACACCAGCATCGTTGGCCTCGGCGCCACGATGGGCCGGGTCGGCGGCGATTTCGTCTCGGCCAAAACTTACTCCGGCATTGCCGACGAGCACCTGAACACGCGCAAGAATGTCGGCGTGCAGGATCTCAGCACCATGGGCAAGATGGACATCAAGGGGGCGGAAGCCGAGGCGCTGGTCAACCACATCATCGTCAACGATGCGGCCGCGATGAGCCCCGGCCAGGTGCGCTATTCCACCGTCTGCCGCGACGATGGCGGCATCATGGACGACCTCACCGTGTTCCGGCTGGGATCGGAGCATTTCATGCTGGTGACCGGTTCGGTCAACCGGCTGAAGATGCTGCCCTGGCTGCAGCATCATGCTGAAGCGCGAAAGGCCTATGTCACCGACATCACGGCGGCCGTCGCCTTTCCGACGATACAGGGGCCGCGTTCACGCGAGCTGCTGAAAGCACTGGTTTCGGATGCCGATCTCGATGAGTTGAAACGCTGGGCGTTCACTTCAGGGCGCGTCGGCGAGACCAAAGTCCTGATCTCACGCACCGGGGTGACCGGCGAGCTCGGCTTCGAACTGTTCGTGCCGGCGGACGAGGCCACTTCCGTCTGGGACGCGCTGATGCGGACCGGTAGCGATTTCGGCCTGAAGCCATACGGCGTGCTGGCCATGTTCACGCTCGGGCTGGAAAAGGCCTATCCGGCGCATGGCATCGACATGGACGAGAGCCGTACGCCCTTCCATGTCGGGCTCGATCGCTGGATCAAGTTCGACAAGGGCGAGTTCATCGGCCGCGAGGCATTGCGCACAATTCGCGACAAGGGGCTCGACGAACGCTGGACCGGGCTGATTCTCGACGGTGACAAGCCGGCCGCGACGGATGCCAGGGTTTTCGCCGACGGCGAGGATGCCGGCGTCGTCACCTACAGCGATCACGGCTATTCCTTAGGCAAAGTTCTGGCGACGGCGCATTTGCGGCTGCCGTTCACCGCCATCGGGACCGAACTCAGCATCGACATTGACGGCAAGCGGACACGCGCGGTGGTGGCGCCGATGCCGTTCTTCGATCCAGAAGGCACGAGACTGCGCGCCTAGGCGAGTTTCGCCAGCAGCCGCATAAACGTAGCGGCCTCCTTGGCGGTCAGCGGCGCCAGCGTTTCCTGGGTGATGGCGCGGGCCAGCGGGATCAGCCGCTCGATCGCCTCGCGTCCCCGGGGCGTGAGACTGACCAGCAGGCGCCTTTTGTCGACCTCATGCTTGGTCAGGTCGACCAGGCCGCGCGCTTTCAGTCGGTCGATGACGCCCTTGACCGTCGCCGCGTCCATGGCAATCAGCGTGCCGAGCTGGTTCTGCGAGGTCTCGCCGACATCGTGCAGTTTGGCGAGTGCTGCAAATTGCGGCGGCGTCAGGTCGCTGATCTGGGCGGCAAAGATCGAGACATGGCGCTGATGCGCCTTGCGCAGGATGAAGCCGACCTGCTCCTGCAGGCGGTAGTCATGTTCGTCGGGCTCTTCGGCCTCGACGAGCTTGAGAAGATTGTCCCCGCCGCTCATCGCAAGCCGTCCCAGGCCTTGATGTCGCCGACCGCCAGGCCGCCCATGCGGTCGTGCACGCGGGGGCCGCAGCTCATGGCGAGGCAGAACAGGATTTCGTCGGCGCGCGGCCCGTCGCTGAGACCGACCTCCATGGCGTCGAAATGGCTACGCACATAGGCGGCGTTGGTGTGGCCGAGCGGCACGTCGAGCCGCGAGCCGAAGGCGCCGACCTTGGTTGCCGACGGCACGATCGCCTTGGCGTCGCCCAGCCGCTCGCGCATGGCGTAACCGCCCGGCACATGCCACAGCGCGCCGTGCTCCAGCTCCCCTGACGAACCGACGATGGTGCCCTTGCCGTAGGCGTCGATCTGCTTGATGTCGCCGCCCAATGCGGCAATGAGCTTGTCGGTGAGCAGCAGGCCGAGCGGCTTCAGATCGTCCATAGCGCTCTGCAGTTCTTCGACGTAGCGGCCGGCGAACGGGTTCTTCACCAGGGCCACGGCTGCAGCGCGGCGGCGCGGCAGAGCAGCGACCGGCCCGCCATCGTGAAAGATCTCTTCGGTCAGAACCGCGATCTTGCGGATCGGAAACTCAGGCATGGGCAACTTCCTTCCCTGGATTTTTGTTGGGCGCGGCAAGCGCCATGGAACCACTGATGCGCGCTTCCCCACCTAGAAACAGCGCCGATGCGGCAATCAGGCCGCGCCGGCGAAAATCTTCGGCGACGGCAAGGCCATTGTCCAGCGCCCGCTCCACATCGCCACGCGCGAGGATGCCGACGGCTTGTGTCACCAGCCGTGCACCGAGGTCGCTGTCGGGCGCCAAGTCCTGCGCGGGAATGCGCTTGATGGCGGGATTGCCGGGCAGGTCGACGGCGTTGGCAATGAGTGTCGCGGCCGCATCGGCCTCGGCGCCGGTGTGCGCCAGCACGGTGACGGCGTCGGCAATGCCAAGCGAGAACGAACGGCCGCGCCAGCCGCTGGTGGCGACGCCGCGCACGCCGTCCGCCGAGCGAATGGTGAGGCGGTCGGCCATGCCGTTGCCGGTGCCGGCGATCGCCAGGTTCATCGACTGGCCCTTGCCGATATGGAGGGCGCTGTCGCCGCCATTGTTGACATAGGCCCGGTCGAGCTTGCGACCGGCAAGCAATGCCGAGAGCATTTCGTCGGCTACCGATCCCGCGACGGCGGCCATCGGCGTGATGAAGCATTCCGCCAACGGCATGACGGCTGCTTCCATGCGCCGCGCGGTCGGGCCGGCGAAGGTGCGCGGCGCCAGGAAAAATGCCGGCAGCCGCAATTCGGGAAGCTCCTCGACCAACTCGATCAGGATCGTCTGGAAGCGCTCGATCGCCTGATCGTAGGCGGCACGACACTCAGCCGCCTCACCAAAGGCCTCGACGATCAGGTCGATCGGCCCGTGGTTGAGGTGCAGCCGCTTGCCGTCCTGCAGCCAGTGGACTTGCGGGCCTTGCATCAAGAGGCCCCGTTCGAGCCGACGCGGCGCAACTGCGCCAGCGGCGGCCATGGATTTTGAGCCTCAGCGCCTGAGCCGCGACGCGGGTTGAGATATTCGCCGCCCCTGGCAACGATATCCTCGACGCTGCGTATCTCGGCCTCGTAGCCGCCCAGCCGGACATAGTCGTCGCGGCGTAGCGTGAATTCGATCGGCGCCACCAGCGCCGGCGTCGGCACATAGCCGAAGGCGCCTTCCGGCACGCGCATGACGTCGACCATCAGCGTGATGCCGCCGCCCGGCCAGACATAGACCGGCGCGCCGCCAACGGTAACATAGGTATTCAAGCCCTGCACCGAGCGGGTGAGATTGACCGGGTTTTCGGTGACGCCGGCGCGCAGCGAACCGCCGGCGCCGCCAATGAACAGCACGGTGCAGAGCGCCGGCTCGCAATTGTCCTCGATCAGGCCGACCGACTTCTGCAGCCGTTCCGGGAACGGTTTTTGGACCGGCTTCAACTCGTCGTCGAGTTCGTAATAGGCGAACTGTTCGCCGGTGGTCGACACCATCAGCAGCGACAGGCCGGGGCGGGCGCCCTTGTTGACATTCCACTCGCCGAGGATCGACAGCGGATCGGAAATCGAGGTGCCGCCCCAGCCGAGGCCGGGCTCGGAGACCTTGAAATAGCGGCCCGGCGTCGAGCGGCGGCCGATGATCTTGATGCCGGTATCCTGCCAGCCCAGCACCTTGCCGGCCTGATGCTCGGAGACGACGCCGGTGATATGGTCGTCGACCACCACCACCTCGTCGACAAGGCCGCGCCATTGCGTGGCGAACATGCCGATGGTGGCCGAGCCGCAGCCGACCCGCATGCGGTGTTCCTGCTTGCCGTCGATGACAGGTGGTTTGCCGGCTTCGACGGTGATGGTGGCGCCGCCATCGATGGTCAGTTCGACCGGCTTGCGATTGCACAGACTGAGCATCGCGTCACAGGTTGCCCGGCCTTCGGCCTTGGAGCCGCCGGTCAAATGATGCACGCCGCCGAGCGACAGCATCTGCGAGCCATATTCGCCTGTCGTGACGTGGCCGATCGCCTCGCCTTGCGCGCGCACGATTGCCGTTTCGGGGCCGAGATGACGGTCGGTGTCGATCTTCACCTTGACGCCGCAGTACGAAAAAATGCCTTCGGTGACCACGGTCACCAGATCGACGCCCTCGACCTCCTGGCTGACGATGAAGGGGGCCGGCTTGTAGTCGGGATAGGTGGTGCCGGCGCCGATCGCAGTGACGAAGCGGCGGCCGGTGTTGACCAGTTCGCCGTCCCATTGCTCGCCCTCGGCGGTGAAGGGCACGACCGCGGCGCCGGTCTCCGCCGCATGGTCCAGGATGGTCAGCGGGTCCATACGCACGATGCGGCCACCGACATTGCCGTAGCGGTCGCAGGCGCCGGTGCGGCCATCGGCGATGTAGCACATGACCGGACAGGCATCGCAGCGGATCTTTTCCGCCACCAGCTTTTCGCCGGGATCGTGGGTTTCGAAGCGTTCGGCAAGCTCGCTCATCGGCGTGCCTCCTTGTCGCGGATGCCATCTTTTTCGCGGATAGCAGCGCGGATGCGCGCCGGCGTCGCCGGAACCTTGGTGATGAGCACGCCGGTGGCGTGGCGGATGGCGTTGAGGATGGCGGGTGCGGTCGGGATCAGCACATGCTCGCCCAGGCCCTTGGCGCCGAACGGCCCCTCGGGATCGGGAACCTCGATCAATATGTGCTCGATTGGCGGCACGTCGCCGATGGTCGGGATGAGATAGTCGTGCAGATTCTCGGTGCGGCCGGGGATGTATTCCTCCATCAGCGCCATGCCGATGCCTTGCGCGATGCCGCCTTCGATCTGGCCTTCGACCAGCAGCGGGTTGATAGCCTTGCCTACATCGTGCGCGGCGGTGATTTTCAGCAGCTTCACGGTGCCAAGCTTGAGATCGACCTCCAGTTCGGCGATCTGCGCGCCATAGCCATAGACGGCGTAAGGCTTGCCCTGGCCCTTGGCGTCGAGCGGCAGCGTCGGCGGGTCGTAGGTTTCCTCGGCGCGGAAGACGTAGCCGTCCGCATCGACATCGAGGGCGGCGAGATCGATGCGCCGAGTGGCTTCGCCCTCGCGAATGACGATCGCCGGGCCGTCCAATTGCAGGCTCGCGTTCTCCGAGACATTGGCAAAACGCAGGATCTTTTCGCGCAAGGCGCGGCCGGCCTTCTCGGCCGCCTTGCCGGTGACAAAAGTCTGGCGCGAGGCCGATGTTTTGCCGGCGTCCGGGCTGATCGCGGTGTCGGCGCTTCTCAGCTTGAATTTTTCCAGCGGCAGGTCAAGTGCGTCGGCGCAGATCTGGGCAATGACGGTGTTGGAGCCCTGGCCGATATCGACGGCGCCCTGATGCAGGATGACCTCCCCCTCTGGCGAGATACCGACCCGGATGGTCGACGGATTGGGCAGCGAGGTGTTGCCGCAGCCATACCAGCAGGACGCGATGCCGACGCCGCGCTTTTTGCTCGTATTGGCATTGTTGAATGTATCTGCGTCGGCCTTCGCGCGAGCCCAATGCGGCCGCAAGGAGTCGAGGCACTCGAATATGCCGACGCCCGACTCCAGTCGCTGTCCGGTAACCGTTTCGGATCCGTTCCGAAGGCAGTTCTTCAGCCGAAAATCGAGCCGGTCCATGCCCAGCTTGCCGGCGAGCTCATCATAGAGCGTCTCCTGCATGATCGTCGCCTGCGGCACGCCGAAGCCGCGGAAGGCGCCGGAAATCGGCCCGTGGGTGTGGATGGCGCGGCCTTCGGCGCGGTAATTCGGCGTCGCATAGGGACCGGAGGCATGCACCGGCACGCGGTTGGCGACGGTCGGGCCCCAGCTGGCATAGGCGCCGGTGTTGAAATCGCCGGAAAAGATCATGCCGGTGACATGGCCCTCGGCGTCAGTGCCGATCGTCGCCTTCATCTCGGCGGGGTGGCGCTTGGTGGTCGACATCATCGATTCGGTGCGGGTGTAGGCAAGCGCCGCCGGCCGGCCGGTTTTCAGTGCCACAAGGCCGATGAGCGGCTGCAATGAAACGTCCAGTTTCGAGCCGAAGCCGCCGCCGGTCGCGGTCGGCACGATGCGCACCTTGTCGACGGCAAGACCGAGCACCTTCGCCGTTTCGTCGCGATCCATGTAGGGGCCTGGGTGCAGGCGACGACGACCAGCGTGTCGCCGTCCATGTAGGCATGGCCGGCTTCCGGCTCGATATAGGCGTGCTCGACATAGGAGGTGTCGATGGCACCGGACACTGTGAAGGCAGCCTCGCCAAGCGCCGCCTCGGGGTCGCCGCGCTCGACAAAGCCCTTGGTCAACAAATTGGCCGGGCGGTTCGCGTGGATGAGCGCCGCCCCTTCTGCCTGCGCGTCGCCGGGCTGCAGAAAATGCGGCAGCTCGGTCCAGCGGACCGGGAAATCCTGGAGGTCGAGATCGAGCATGGCCTCGCGCTCGCCGGCGACCAGCGCCACTGCCTCGCCGCGCAGCCGCGCAAAGCCTTCGGCCAGCGCCGGCTGGTCGGCAAACGGACCGATGACGCCGAAACAGTTTTTTCCCGGAATGTCGGCGGCGGTGAAGACGCCGGCGATGCCGGGATGCGACTTCACCCAGCCCTCCAGGTCGCCGAAGGCGAAGCCGGCATGATAATGCGGCGAGCGGACCACCAGCACGGCCAGCGCATCGGCGGGAAAGGCATCGGCGCCGAATTTTTCAGCGCCGGTGACTTTTGGCACGCCGTCGAGCCGGACCGGGGAGGCGCCTACAGCATTCCCTGTGGTTGGCATTCTACGTTCAAAGTTGAATTCCAACGAATGACGTTGGCGCTGCCCCTCACCCTTACCCTCTTCCCGTGAAGAACGGGGAGAGGGGAGCGTCGGCGCTGGAGCACTTCCCTTCTCCCCGTCACTATACGGGGTGAAGGTGCCGGCAGGCGGATGAGGGGCAGCGCCGTCGGTCGACGTCTCGAACCGTCCCGCATCCATCACTGCCGCAATGATCTTTCTGTACCCGGTGCAACGGCACAGGATGCCACCCAGCGCATCCTGCACCTCGGTCTCGGTCGGATTCGGCGTGCCATCCACCAGCGCCGTTGCCGCGACCAGCAGCGCCGGCGTGCAGATGCCGCATTGCGCGGCGCCATGTGCCAGGAAGGACGCCTGCAGAGCCGAGAGCCGGCCATTGGCGAGGCCTTCGACGGTCGTTACGGACGTCCCGGCTGCGGAGGCCGCCGGCATCAGGCAGGCGCAGACGGCGTCGCCGTCGACCAGCACCGTGCAGGCGCCGCAATCGCCGGCATCGCAGCCAACCTTGGTGCCCGTCAGCTGCAATTCGTCGCGCAAAACCTGCGACAGACGGCGCAGCGGCGGCACATTGACCGAGACGGCGGCGCCATTGACGGCGAAGGCGATCTCGGCGCGATCGAGGCCGACGCCCGGCACGAGGTCGGGCAGGGCTTCAATCATCTCGGAGTGGCTCATGCCGCCACCATGCTGTTGTCGTTCGTCAGTCCGCAAGCCCTCAGCACGGCGCGGGCGACAAGCTCGCGCGCTGCGTCGAGCCGGTATTCGGCGCTGCCGCGCACGTCGGCAATCGGCGAGAGCTCGGCCATCGGCGCGGACAGGAGCGCATCGGCGAGTGCCGGGCCGACAGGCTTGCCCACCAGCACGGCTTCGACAGCGGCGAGCCGCTTGGCCACGGCCGAGCAGGACCCGACCGCGACAGCGGCTTCCATGACCATGCCATCCTCGGCAACGAGGCGCGCCGCCACCATGGCGATGGAGATGACGAGGTAGCGCCGCGCACCGAGCTTGACGAAGGCCGACGTGCCGGTGGCCCTGGGCTTCGGCACCCGGATGGCGGTAACCAGCTCGCCCGGTAGCAGCGCGGTGCGGCGGTTGCCGAGAATGAACTCCTGCAGCGGCAGATGACGCGTCCCGGCTGCAGAGCGCAGCTCGACCTCGGCGTCCAGCACCAGCAGTCCCGGAACGCCATCGGCGGCAGGCGAAGCATTGCAGAGATTGCCGGCGATCGAGGCGACATTCTGGATCTGCAGGGAGCCCACTTCGCGCGCGGCCTGCTTCAGCGCATCGAAAGCCGCCGGCAATGGATGGCGGACAAGGTCGGTCCAGGTGGTGCGGGCGCCCAAAACCCAATGGGTTTCGGTCTCGGCAATGCCGCGCAGCGAGTGCAGGCCGTTAATATCGAGAACATTGTCGCGGAACGGTTTGGCGCCCTGCGCTGGATAGAAATCGGTGCCGCCGGCAAGCACGCGCCAGGCGCCCTCGCCCAGCAGAGCGAGCGCCTCGTCGAGCGTGGTGGGTTTCGCGTAACGGATCACGCTTTGCCTTCCAAAAAAATCGGCCTTCCCATTGGGGCCTTCAAAGGTGGGGACTTCCCGAACCCGCCAGTGTCTGATCAGGCCAAATTCATTCGTATGCAAATGATATCAAGCTGGCGGAAATTGTCAAAGCCGGAGTTTAAGGGAACCCGGCCGCCAAGCATTTCTTACGCTTGCAGAGGTTGACGCAGGCGGCCATCCGGTCAAGTTTCAGCATCCGGTCGCATCAGCGGCGTATTTCACTCGATCCCCCGTTCGAGACGTAGAAGAGGAGAGGCGCCATGGCCGACGAAGCGCTTGTTGTCATCGACCTGCAAAACGACTTCTGCCCCGGCGGCGCACTGGCGGTTGCCGGCGGCGACGAAATCGTGCCGCTGGTCAACGATCTGATTCGGCATGCCGAGCATGTCGTGCTGACGCAGGACTGGCACCCGGCCGGACATTCGAGCTTTGCCTCCAGCCATCCGGGGGCGCAGCCCTTTAGCGCGATCGAGATGCCCTATGGGCCGCAGACGCTGTGGCCGGACCATTGCATCCAGGGCAGCCTCGGCTCGGATTTTCACTCGGGGCTCGCCTGGACCAAGGCCGAGCTGGTGATCCGCAAGGGATTTCGCCCTGATATCGACAGCTACTCCGCCTTCTTCGAGAACGACCACAAGACGCCGACGGGGCTCGCCGGCTACCTCAAGGAGCGCAGCATCGACAGTGTGACCCTGGTTGGCCTGGCGACCGACTTCTGCGTTGCCTTTTCGGCCCTCGACGCGGTCAAGCAAGGCTTCAAGACGACGGTGCGGCTCGACGCGTGCCGCGGCATCGATCTAAACGGTTCGGTCGAGGCGATGCTGAAGAGGATGCGCGATGCCGGGGTGAAGCTCGAAGACCCGATCTCGGAGTGACTGGATCGTGACGCATCGAGGGGGCTGCACACAGTTGGGGAAGGCTTTCGCGGCAGGTGTACTCGCTTCCGCTGTGTCTCCGCAAATGGCCTTCGCGGCCGAGGCCCGCGGCCTGCCCGATGCTGCCATGTCGCTGTGGTGGGCGCTGCCTTTCGCCGGCCTGCTGCTCTCGATCGCCACCGGACCGCTGCTGTTCCACTATGTCTGGGAGCATCATTACGGCAAGATCGCCGCCGGCTGGGCAGCGCTGGCGGTCATCCCGCTGATGGTTGCATTCGGCGTTCCGGTAGCCGGTGAAGCCGTGCTGCACACGCTGCTCACCGAATACATGTCCTTCATTATCCTGCTGTTCGCGCTCTACACCATTTCGGGCGGCATCCTTGTCGCCGGCAACATCCATGGCACGCCGCTGGTCAATGCCGGGCTGCTGCTCGTCGGGGCGATGCTGGCCTCGGTGATCGGCACCACCGGCGCCTCGATGATCCTGATCCGGCCGATGCTGCGCGCCAACGACAACCGGCAGTTCAACGCCCATGTCGTCATCTTCTTCATCTTCCTGGTGTCCAACATCGGCGGCTCGTTGACGCCCTTGGGCGACCCGCCATTGTTCGTCGGCTTCCTGCGCGGCGTCGACTTCTTCTGGACGTCGGCGAACCTCTGGCGCGAGACGCTGTTTACCGGCGGCCTGGTGCTGCTTGTCTTCCTGGCCATCGACATCATGCTGCATCGCCGTGAAGGCGGCGCGCCGAAGATCAAGGATCCGACGCCGGATACGAAGGTGCGCCTTCGCGGCCTGGCCAATCTGCCGCTGCTGGCCGGCGTCATTGCCGCGATCCTGCTGTCGGCAGCGTGGAAGCCGGGCGTGAGCTTTTCAGTGCTGGGCGTGAGCCTCGAACTGCAGAACCTGGCGCGCGACGCCATTATCCTGGGGCTCGCCGGACTGTCGCTTGTCGTGTCACTCAAGAGCCATCGCGAGGCCAACGGCTTCACCTGGGGCCCGATCGCGGAGGTGGCGAAACTGTTTGCTGGCATCTTCATCTGCATCGTGCCGGTCATTGCCATCCTTCGCGCCGGCCATGACGGCGCGCTGGCGCCGCTGGTCGCGCTGGTGACGTCACCCACCGGGCAGCCCAATGATCTCGCCTATTTCTGGCTGACCGGCGGGCTGTCGTCCTTCCTCGACAATGCGCCGACCTATCTGGTGTTCTTCGAACTCGCAGGCGGCGACGCGCGGCACCTGATGACGGAGGCGGCCTCGACGCTGGCCGCGATCTCGGCCGGCGCGGTGTTCATGGGGGCCAACACCTATATCGGCAATGCACCCAACTTCATGGTCTACGCCATTGCCCGACACCGCGGTGTGAAGATGCCGGGCTTCTTCGGCTACATGGCGTGGTCGGGCCTGGTGCTGATCCCGGTTTTCCTGATTGCGGGTTTTTTGTTCTTTGCGTGATGCGAAGGGCGCTGGGCCCTTACTTACCCCGTGTGGGGAGGTCGGACCGAAGGTCCGGGTGGGGGTCGGTGCCGCCCCGACCCGGCTGCTTCGCAGCCACCCTCCCCACAAGGGGGAGGGTAATCTTAGCCGACGCCTACATATCGGCGCACCGCCGACGGATCGGCGCGAAGCTGTTCGACATCCACCGTCTCGCGGTTACGGCCGTTTTCGATGAAGCAGACGCGGTCGGCGACGGACAGCACGGCGTCGACGCGCTGTTCGACCAGAATGGTGGAGACACCTAGCTCACGCAGCTTCACCACCGTCTCGCGGATCTTGGCGATCATCGACGGCATCAGCCCCTCCGTCGGCTCGTCTAGCAACAGCACCTGCGGCTCAAGGCAAAGCGCACGGGCCATGGCCAGCATCTGCTGCTCGCCGCCGGACAAAGTGCCGGAGCGCTGGCGCAGCCGCTGGCGCAGCAGCGGGAAGAGGTCGAGCACGCTCTCGCGCGTCGCTCTTCCCTTGCCGCGCGCCATCAGGCCGATCTCGATGTTTTCCGCCACCGTCATCTCGGCGAACAGCCGCCTGCCCTGGGGCACATAGGCGACGCCGGCCTTGGGCACCTCATGCGCCGCCAGGCCGGTCAACTCCTTGCCGGCGAGCCGGATCGAACCGGCGCTCGACCGAACCAGCCCCATGATCGCTTTCAGCGTCGTCGTCTTGCCGGCGCCGTTGCGACCGAACAGGCACAGCACCTCGCCCTTGTTGAGCACTAGGTCGAGCCCATAGAGCACCTGAACCTCGCCATAGAAGCAGTCGAGCCTGGAGATAGTCAGCGCTTCAGTCTCGTGGGCTTCAGTCTTGGGGGCTTCGCTCATGGCGCCGTCCCCAGATAGGCTTCCTGCACCTGTGTGTTGGCGCGAACCTGTTCGGGCGTGCCTTCGGCCAGGATCCTGCCGGCGTTGAAGACCGTGATGCGGTCGGCCAGCTGCATGACGACAGGCATGTTGTGCTCGATCAAAAGCACGGTGGCGCTCTTGGCGATCTCGCGCACCAGTTCGATGAAATTGTCGATCTCGCTGTCGGCCAGCCCTTGCGTCGGCTCGTCGAGGATCAAAAGCCGCGGCTTCAGCGCCAGGCCCATTGCCACTTCCAGCAGGCGCTGATGGCCGTAGGAAAGCTGGCCGGCCGGCATATGGGCGCGGCCGGCCAGTCCGGTGCGTTCCAGCGCGGCCATGACGCCGGTGCGCACCGCACCTTTCGAGCGGGCATCGGTCAGCGTGCGCTGCACCGGCAGCGCGACATTATCGTAGGCAGAGAGGTTGGCGAAGACGCTGGTGATCTGGAAGGTGTAGGCGATGCCCCGGCGCACCCTGAGATAGGCCGGCTGGCTGGTGATGTCGGCGCCGTCGAAGACGATCATGCCGGACGATGGCTGAATGCGGCCGCTGACCAGGCTGACGAAGGTGGTTTTGCCAGCGCCATTGGGACCGATGACGGCGCGGATCTCGCCCGGCATCAGCTGAAAATCGACACCGTCGACGGCGCGCAGGCCGCCGAAACTGCGCGCCAGGCCTTTGGTGGTCAGCAACGGCATCATGGCAGCCACCCGAGCCAGCGCTGGCGGATGGTGCCCAGAATGCCTTTGGGGAAAAACAGCACCAGCAGGATGAGCGCAATACCGACGATCAGGAGATAGGCGGAGGTGTAGCCGCTGGCGGTGTCGATGACATAGTACATGAACACCGTGCCGAGCAGCGCGCCCAGCGTCGTGGCGGCGCCGCCGAGCAGCACCCAGAGCAGCGGCAGGATGGAATACTGCACCGAGGCAAAGCTCGAGCCGACATAGCCGAACAGCAGCGCATAGGCCGCACCCGAGGCGGCGCAGATGGTGCCGGAGACGACGACGGCGATCAGCTTGTTGGAGAAGGTGTCGTAGCCCAGCATTTTCGTGCGCTCCTCGTTCTCGCGCACCGCGACCAGCACGCGGCCATAGCGGGAGCGGACGATGGCGAGGGTGATCAGCAGCACGACCGAGAACAGCGCCAGCGCGCTCATGTAGCGCACGGTCGGGTTGGTGAGGTCGAGCGATGTCGAGCCGAAGGCCAGAACCCGCGCCGGCTGCGGCACCACCAGACCCTGGTCGCCGCCGGTCCAGGCGGCGAAATAGAGGATGGTGAGGTAAAACACCTGCGCGAACATCATGGTGACGATCATGAAGGCGACGCCGGTGGTGCGCAGCGCCAGCAGGCCGATCACAAGTGCCAGCAGCGCGCCGCAGGCGATACCGGCGAGGAAAGCCAAAGGCACGCTCCAGCCGAGATGGATGACGGCGAGACCAGCGCCATAGAGCCCGGCGGCGAAGAACATGGCGTGGCCGAGGCTGAGCAGGCCGACATAGCCGAACAGCATGTTGTAGCCCATGGCGAACACCGCCAGCACCATGATGCGGGCGAGCAGGCCGTGATGATAATCCGGCAGGACGAAGCTCAGGGCGAACAGCAGCGCGATGGCGCCGATATGCAATGCATACGCTTTTGCCGGCGAAGCTTCGCTCATCGCGGCGCCTGCCCGAACAGGCCTTGCGGCCTGAACACCAGCACCATGGCCACCAGCAGCGTGGCTATGATCTTGGCCAAAGTCGGCGAGAAGAACACCGAGATGATGCCATCGGACAGGCCGATCAGCACGGCGGCAACGACGGTGCCGCGCAGCGAGCCGAGGCCGCCGATGATGACGACGATGAAGGACAACAGCAGCGGGTCCTGCCCCATCAGGTAGTGCGCCTGACTGATCGGCACGATCAGCACGGCGGCGATGGCCGCCAGCATGGCGCCGAGCGCGAAGACGCCGGCATAGACGCGGGCGACCGGAATGCCGAAGGCCTGCGCCGTCTCGCTGTCATATTGGGTGGCGCGCATGATGAGGCCGATCTTGGTGCGCGTCAGCACCAGCCAGGTGGCGATGAGCAGAAGGGCCGAAGCGGCAATGATCGACAGCTTGTAGCCGGAATAGCCGAACCAGGGCAAAAGGATGCGGTAGCTGAAGGGCGGCTCCACCGGGCGGGCTTCCGGGCCATAGAAGCTCAACGCCAGCTGCTGGATGATGTAGAGCATGCCGATCGTGGCGACGATGGTGGCTTCCGGATTGTAATTGAGCCGCCGCAGCACAAGCCGCTCGGCTACCAGCGCAATGGCGCCGACAATCAGCGGCGCAATCACCAGCGCCGCCAGGAAGCCGAGCGTGGGATGGCCGGGTATCGCCGTCGAGATCGCCCAGGCCAGCACCGCGCCCAGCATGAAGAACTCGCCATGGGCGACGTTGACGACGCGCATGACGCCGAACACCAGCGACAGCCCAAGCGCCGTCAGCGCCAGCACGGCTGAGGTGACAAGGCCTTCGAGGGCGGCGAGGAGGAGATGGGGTCCGAAATGCATTCAGGGCGCCCTTACCCTCCCTTGTGGGGAGGGTGACCGCGCAGCGGTCGGGTGGGGGTTGGGCACGGGCCGTCGCGACCCCACCCCGTCTCGCAAGCTTCGCAAAAGTGCGAAGCTTGCGTGCCGACCCTCCCCACAAGGGGGAGGGTAAGGCGCCTCACAGCGCCTGCGTCGTATAATCCCCTTCGGCCTCGTAAAGCCCGTCCTCGATCTTGGTCTTGTGGACGACATTCAGCTTGCCACCTTCGACCTTGGAGATGTTCTGGATGCCAAAACACTGGTGGATCTTGCCGTTGAAGGTCTTCGGCCCCTGCGGATGCTCCGGCCCTTCGGCGAATTCGGTCAGCGCCTCGGTCGCCTCGACCAGCTTGGCGCGGTCTTCCAGGCCCTTGTAGCCGGCGTCTTCCATCGCCTTCTTGACGACATAGAGCGTCTCCCAGCAGCCGAACATGTGGGCGGCGGTGGAGACGTCCTTGGGGTCGCCGACGGCAGCGCCATTTTCGTCGATGCCAACGGCGGCGCGGTAGGCTTTCTGCGCGGCCGAGTCATTGGCCTGGGCATAGCGCGGCGAGCCTTCCCAGAAATGGCTGCCGTCCAGGAATTCGAGGCCGGGGCTGTTGATGTCGGTGGCTTCGAGCGAATCGATGAAGCCGAACAGCTGCGGCCGGTTGGAGCCGTAGAACTCGCCGAGTTCCTTGACGAAGGTGAGCACGGCCGGGCCGACCATCACGTGGTAGATGACTTCGGTCTCGGCCGGTATCTGCGGGAAGTATTTCGTAAAAGACGACTCTGTCGGCGGGATGGCGATCTGGGCGATGACCTCGGCGCCTTGCGCCTTCAGCGCCGGCGGCAGGTAGTCGCGATGGTCGTAGCCGAAGGCGAAATCCGGGAAGATCTGCGTCACCTTCTTGCCGGCATTGGCCGCGATCCATGGCGCCATCGACTGGATCTGGCTCTTCACATCGGTGATGCCGGGCTGGAAGACGTAGCGGTTGAGCTTGGTCGAAGCGACATGGTGGCCTTCGCTGACGACGAAATAAGGGATCTTGTTTTCGCCGGCGGCCGGCGCCGAGCCGATCACGACATGCGAGAACAGCGTGCCGAAGACGATGTCGGTCTTGTGCTGGGTGGCGAACTTGCCGACCACTTCGGCGCCACGGCCGGGATCGGTGCCGTCATCCTCGATCACCAGTTCGACCGGCCGGCCGTTGATGCCGCCGGCATCGTTGATCGCCTTGACCGCGGCGGCACTGGTCTTTTCGTACCAGCGGCCATAGGCGGCGCCGATGCCGGTGCGGTGCGACTGGAAGCCGATCTTGATTGGCGCCGAACTCTGCGCCTGGCTGTAGCGGACGAAGCAGGGCGCGAGCGTCAGCCCGGCGCCGGCGGCGAGACCTTTCAGCGCGGTGCGGCGGCTAAGGGTGGATTTGGAGAGATCGAAAAACCCATTCTTGTCAGTCACGGCAGTTCCCCTGTTTTTGAGTTTTGACTGTCTGTAACGAGGCAAGGCCACTCCCTTGCAGGAGGGGCAGAAATTGCATGTGTACAAACTAAATCACCAAAGCACAGAGCTTGCAAGCGGGCTTTCCGCAAAGGCATGTTGATCAGCTTGTCTCATCCGGCCGTCGGCGTGGCAAGCAACCACAGGCCGAAGATCGTGTAGGCAATCATCAGCATGGTGAGCGGCAACTGGCTGAGGGCGGCGCGCGATGGCACCTGGTGCAGTCGCCAGGCCAGTCCATGGGCAACGAGCACCGCCAGCATATGGCCGGCGATGATGATGCCGGCCTGCAGGTTCCACAGCCACCAGGCGGAGTGGGCCCCGGCGACGATGCCGGCCTCGATCTGCATGTCGGCGGCGCCGAACAGGTTCCATCCCAGCGCGAACGGGTCGGACAGAGCGGCGATCGCATACTGGCCGTCGACCAGCAGCGCCGTCAGATAGTGCGCGACATGATAGGCGAGCGCGATCGGCACGATCGACCACACCAGCAGCCTGGCGGCCTCGCGGAGGGAATGTCGGCTGCCGGCGAGGCGCTGGCCGAGGATGACGGCCAGCAGGAATGCCGCCGCCAGCAGAACGAAGGTCAGCACGAGGCCGAAGCTGCTAATGCCGATGAGCGCGGTGCGGCCGGGATATTCCAGCGGGTTGATGCCGGACAGGCCGAGCCAGAAGAAGGTTTTCGACAGGCCGTCGAAGGACACCGATGACAGGCTGAGCAGCAGGAAAGCGATGCCGCTTGCCGGCAGGGGTGCCGCGCCGAGCAGTTTTGAGCCCGGCCAGCAGAGAGCGAGCCGCCCGTGTTCATTGCGCTCGACGATGGCGAAGCGCGCCACCATGGCGAAGAACACCGTCAGGAATTCGCCGCGCCGGCTCCAATCGCGGTAGCCGAAGGCGAGCATGGCGATGAAGGTAAGCAACCAGTAGAGGCCGGCGGCATAGGCCAGCCGCGCCGGGTCGTCGGGCGCCGGGTCGATCAGCTCGAACCAGGCAAAGGCGAAGAACAGGATAACGGCTGGCCAGCAGCCGAGCCATGAAGGCAAACGCAATTTCTGTCCCTCACCGCCACGAAGCTTGAACAGGCGGCTTACGATCCGCCACGGGCCATACCATGGATTCGGCCACGACCAGACATCGCCGAACAGGCCTTGCGCGATGGCAAGGCCGACCCAGAGCAGCGTCCAGATGGTCAGGGGCAGCGGATTGGAGAGCGGATCGCGGCTGCCGAACAGGCCGGCGGCGATGAGCGTTGCGAAACCGGCAAAGGAGATGAGGCTGATGATTGTGCGAGGGGTGTCGGCGAATGGGAAGAGCGGCAGGCGGCGGCGCCAGAAGCGGTCGAGGGTTGCGGGTGGCAGCAGGGCGAGGACGAGGAAGCTTACCGCGACGGCAAGCGCGCCGCCGGCGATGTAGTAGCCGGTCGGGAGGAGGAGGACGTGGCCGCGGTCGGAGGCGTGGGCGAAGGCAGGGGTGGGGAGGAGTGTGAGGGTGGGGGAGCAGGCGACATATGTCAGCCTGACGCGATCCTTCACACCCCCCTCTGGCCTGCCGGCCATCTCCCCCGCAAGGGGGGAGATTGGATGTCGCCGGGGCTTTCGCCAACTTTCAAGGGTAAAGAAAGAGGCGCGGTACTCGATGCTGCCAATCTCCCCCCTTGCGGGGGAGATGTCCGGCAGGACAGAGGGGGGTGGGCGGCAACTCACGCTATCGCGATTTCCATTTCGTCCAGCAAGGCACCCGCCGACCCTCAAACCTTGACCAGCTGCTCCACGCGGTCCTTCGCCCCAAAAATCCGGAGATAGCGCTCGATCTCCTTCTTGTCGCCCGTCGCTTTCGCCGGATTGTCCGACAGCTTCACCGCCGGCCGGCCATTGGCCTCCGTCACCTTGCAGACCAGCGATATCGCATCCAGGCTGTTGGTTTCGGTCGGCGCGCAGCCTTCGAAATCGTTGGTGAGGTTGGTGCCCCAGCCGAAGGACATGCGCACCTTGCCCTTGAAGTGCCTGTAGGTCTCCTCGATGGTTTCGACCTCGAGACCGTCGGAGAAGATCAGCAGCTTCTGCCTGGGGTCCTTGCCCTTCTCGCGCCACCAGTCGATGATTTTTTCGCCGCCTTCGATCGGCGGCGCGCTGTCGGGGCGGAAGCCGGTCCAGTCGGCGACCCAGTCCGGGGCGTCGCGCAGGAAGGATGCGGTGCCGAAAGCGTCGGGCAGCACGATCAGCAGGTTGCCGCCGTAATAGCGCTGCCAGTCCTGCAGCACCTTGTAGGGCGATTCCTTCAATTCCTTTTCCGACTTGGCAAGGGCGGCAAAAACCATCGGCAATTCATGCGCGTTGGTGCCGAGCGCTTCGAGGTCGTTGTCCATCGCCAGCAGCACGTTCGAGGTGCCGGTGAAGGCTTCGCCAATGCCTTCCTTGAGCGCCTCGACGCACCAGCGCTGCCACAGGAAGGAATGGCGGCGGCGGGTGCCGAAATCGGAGATGCGGATGCCGGGCAGCGCCTTCAAGCGTTCGGTCTTGGCCCACATCTTCCCCTTGGCGCGTGCATAGAGCACGTCAAGCGCGAAGGGACCGAAGGCGCGCATGGCGGCGCGGGAACGAAGCTCATTGATGATCGCCAGCGCCGGGATTTCCCACAGGGTGGTGTACATCCAGGGACCGCTGAAGGAGAGCTCGTACTGACCGTCGCGCTTGGACAGCTCGTAGTCGGGCAGCCGAAAACCTTCCAGCCAGGCGAGGAATTCCGGCTCGAAGATCTGCTTGCGGCCATAGAAATTGTTACCGCCAAGCCAGATCATCTCCTTCTTGGAGAAGCGCAGCGTGCGGGCATGGTCGAGCTGGTCGCGCAATTCGCCTTCGTCGATGTCGTCGGCAAGCCGCACCGAGGTGGTGCGGTTGATCAGCGAAAAGGTGGCGTCGACCTTGGGGTACATGCCCCAGATCATCTGCAGCATCAGAAGCTTGTAGAAATCGGTGTCGAGCAGGCTGCGGACGATCGGGTCCAGCTTCCAGGTGTGGTTGTAGACGCGCCGCGCTATATCAGTTCTTGCCATGTCCTGCCGTCGCCTTCGCTGCTCACGTCCTTCTTACGCAATTCCGGACAGGAAACCGCCGCACAGTTTTCCTGGAATTGCCTGGCAAGAGCTTATTAGCATTGAATTTTTGAAAGCGCCTCCCGCTTTGCGGGCTGGCCCGACAAAAAGCAGTCGCTCCCGGTCCAGCCTCAACTCTTGGCGCCCACCACCCGCAGTGCCGGACGCTTCCTGCGGCTGCCGATGCGGCCGGCCACCGGCGCGTCGGCCCGGCTGTCGGCTTGTTCCTTTTCGGCAAACAGCCAGTCGACGAACAATTGCACGATCGGCGCCGAACGCATCTCGTTGCGGCAGACAACATAGAAATCGTCGACCGCCGGCACCGACAGGCTGAACGGCGCCACCAGCAGGCCCCTGGCGAGCAGCATGCTGGCGGTGACGGAATCGCCGAGCGCGACGCCGTGGCCGTGCACCGCGGCTTCGATCGCGGTGCGGGCGTCGCCGAGATGGTGGCGGCGGCCACGTTCGAGGTCGAGCCCATCGGCGGCGGCCAGCCAGGTGTGCCATTCGCGGCCATCATCGCCATGCAGGATGACATGGCCAGCAAGATCCCGGCAGATGCGGAGCGGCCGGTTGTTGATCAGCGTCGGGCTGACCACCGGGAACAGTTCGAGGCCCGACCATTTGCGCATCCAGCAATCGGTCCAGCTGCCGTCGCCATAGAGCACGCAGACATCGACCTGTGGGGCGCGGATGTCCTTGGGGTCGTTGGACGGGATCAGCGTCAACCTGATATCAGGATATTGCGCCATGAAGCTGCCGAGCCGCGGCGTCATCCACAGAAGCAGCAGCGCCGGCACGCAGGAGACCGACAGCGTACCGGCGCTGGCTGGCCTGGTCATGCGCTGGGTGGCGGCGGCGATGCCGTCGAAGGCGGTCGAGACCGCCGGCAGCAATTCGGCGCCGTGCGGGGTGAGCTTTACCCGCTGTCCGGTGCGTTCGAACAGTTTTACGCCGAGCGATTGCTCGAGCGCCTTGATCTGGTGGCTGATTGCGCCGTGGGTGACGTTGAGCTCACTCGCCGCCTTGGTCAGCGAGGCATGCCGCGCCGTCGCCTCGAAGGCGCGCAAGGGATTCAAGGGGGGCAGACGCTTGGCCATGAGCAACCGGATACTCTGTGAGATTTTCTCACAATCAGCACCGTAACAATATCAATTGATTTTTCAATGCGGCTGCCGGACACTTTGGCAGGTCAACAGCATCAATGACGTGAAATCTACAGGCAGCCAGCGGGACAGCGACCCGGCCGGATGATGGTCAGTTCGCAGATGTCGCCACGGCCGCATGCATCAGCCCGCAGGAGGAGACCGACATGGGTTATGACAGAGGCAAGCTGGAAGCCTTGCGCCGCAAGTATGGCGAGAGCCATGGCGGCGAGATGTTCGACCCGAAGTTCCGCAAGGTCGCCGACAAGATCTTCTCCAAGAGCGGCACCCGACTCGCGCCCTATGCCGGCATCCCGACCTTCCTCGCCGCGCCCTACCGTGAAATCGCTGCCGACAATCCGGATTTCGGCGATTTGCAGGTGGCGATCATCGGCGTGCCGATGGATCTCGGCGTCACCAACCGGCCCGGCTCGCGCTTCGGGCCAAGGGCGCTGCGCGCCATCGAGCGCATAGGCCCCTACAATCATGTGCTGGAATGCGCGCCGACGCATGAGCTTCGCGTCGCCGACATCGGCGATACGCCGTTCCGCAGCCGCTACCGGCTGGAGATCAGCCACGAGGATATCGAGCGCCGCACCAACCAGATCGTCGATGCCGGCGTGCTGCCGCTCTCGGTCGGAGGCGACCACTCGATCAGCCATCCGATCCTGAAGGCGGTCGGCAAGAAGGCGCCGGTCGGCATGATCCACATCGACGCTCATTGCGACACAAGCGGGCTGTTCGACATGACCAAGTTCCATCATGGCGGACCGTTCCGCAACGCGGTGCTGGACGGCGTGCTCGACCCCACCCGCACCATCCAGATCGGCATCCGCGGCTCGGCGGAGTATCTGTGGGAGTTCACCTATGAATCCGGCATGACGGTCGTGCATGCCGAAGAGGTGACGGGTCTCGGCATTCCGGCCATCATCGAGAAGGCGCGCAGAATAGTCGGCGACGGCCCGACCTACATTTCCTTCGACGTCGACAGTGTCGATCCGGCCTTCGCGCCGGGTACCGGCACGCCGGAAATAGGCGGCCTGACGACGCGCGAGGTGCTCGAACTGCTGCGCGGCTTGAAAGGCCTCAACATTGTCGGCGGCGATGTCGTCGAGGTGGCGCCGCAATATGACGCCACCACCAACACCGCCCATGTCGGCGCCCAGGTCCTGTTCGAGATCCTGAGCCTGATGGTGTTCAGCCCGGCGATCACCGGCAAGGGGGCCTGACGGATTTCACATGCAAAGGCGGCCGCCGCGCTGGAGCCGGCGGCCGTTTCCAAAACAAACAAGCTTCCAGAAGGGGAATACCAATGACAATCCATATGAAATCAACCATCGCCGCTGCGCTGATGCTCGCCGGCCTCGGCTTCGCCTCCCAGGCCAATGCCGACGCCGTCGACGACATCACCAAGGCCGGCGCCATCAATGTCGGCATCTTCTCCGACTTTCCGCCCTTCTCCTCGGCCAGCGCCGATATGAGCATCAAGGGTTACGACGTCGACGTCGCGCAGGCGATCGCCGATTCACTCAAGGTGAAGCTCAATCTGGTCAGCGTCACCGGCCAGAACCGCATCCCGTATCTCACCGACAAGCGCGTCGATATCCTGATGAGCGTCGGCTATTCCAAGGAGCGCGAGGAGGTGATCGATTTCGCCGCCGCCTATGCGCCCTACTACATCGCCGTCATCGGTCCGGCAGCGCTTTCGATCAAAGGCAAGGAAGATCTTGCCGACAAGTCGATCGCCGTCAATCGCGGCACGCTCGAGGATACGTCGTTGACCGAAGCGGCGCCGTCATCGGCCGACATCAAGCGCTTCGACAACTACAATTCCGTCATCCAGGCCTTCATCTCGGGCCAGACCCAGCTGATGGTGGTCGGCAATGATGTCGGCGCCCAGGTGCTGGCCAAGCAGGACGCGCTGAAGCCGGAGCAGAAGTTCCAGCTCTTGACCTCGCCCTCGCATATCGGCCTCAACAAGAAAGAGGACCGGCTGAAGACGGCGGTCAATGATGCGGTTGCCAAGATGCTGGCCGACGGCAAGCTCGACGAGAGCTCGAAGGCCTGGCTGAAGACGCCGCTCAATCCCGACAACCTCAAGGATTGAGTTCTCGTGGCCTTTGCCTGGCTCCCAGGTGCTGTGGGCGACATCGCGCGCGGCGCGGCCACGACGATCCTGTTGATCGTCGTGACCACGCTCGTGGGCACGCTGCTCAGCATCCTGGGCGCTGCCGGCCGGCGCAACGGCCCGGTATTCGTGAAGCGCGCCATCGCGGTCTATGTCGAGGTGATGCGCAACACGCCGTTCCTGGTGCAGCTGTTCTTCATCTTCTTCGGCCTGCCCAGCCTCGGCATAAGGCTCGACCCGATCCTGGCCGCCATGCTGGCAATGACGCTCAACATGGCGGCCTACACCATTGAAATCGTCGGCGCCGGTCTCGATGCCGTGCCCGGCGGACAGACGGAAGCAGCGCTTGCACTGGGCTTGAGACCGCGCCAGGTCTTCATCAAGATCGTGCTGCCGCAGGCGCTCAAGGTGATCTACCCGGCGCTGACCAGCCAGATCGTCATCATGATGCTGGAATCGGCCGTGGTGTCGCAGATCGCCGTGCGTGAGCTGACCTATGAGGCCGACATGCTGCAAGCCCGCACCTTCCGCTCCTTCGAAACCTATTTCGTCGTGACCCTGGTCTACCTCGTCCTGTCCATGGCCTTGCGCCGGCTGCTGGTCACAGGCGGGCGCCGCGTATTGGGGGCAGGTGTCACATGATCGAATTCACCTTCTGGGACATCGTTCGCAATCTGCTGCTCGCCGCCCGCTGGACGGTGCTGTTGTCGCTGGCGGCCTTTGTCGGCGGGGCGGTGGTAGGGCTGATCGTGCTGTTCTTCCGCATCGCCGAAAATAAATGGAGCCGGCGCATCGCTTCCGGCTACATCGCCCTGTTCCAGGGAACGCCGCTGTTGATGCAGCTGTTCCTGATGTTCTTCGGCCTGCCGATGCTCGGCCTGCGCATCGAGCCATGGACGGCAGCGGTGCTCGGCCTGACCTTCTTCGCCAGCGCCCATCTGGCCGAGATCTGGCGCAGCGGCGTCGATGCGCTGCCGCGCGGGCAGTGGGACGCTGGCGCCAGCCTTGGGCTGCACCGTCTGCAGGAGCTCAGGCTGATCATCCTGCCGCAGGCGTTCTCGATCACAAGGGCGCCGATCGTCGGCTTCCTGGTGCAGTTGATCAAATCGACGGCGCTGACCTCGATCATCGGCTTCGAGGAGCTGGTCAGAACCTCCAACGCCATCAACAACGCCACCTTCGAACCGTTCAAGGTCTACGGGCTGGTGGCGCTGATCTTCTTCGTCATGTGCTTTCCACTGACGCAATACGCCCGTACGCTCGAACAACGAGCGGCGGCCCACTGACGCCAGGCGGCGACAGTGCGTGAAGGGAACCTGCCGGAATAGAACGGCATCAACTGAGGAGAAACCAGATGAACAGACTGATCGGAAAATCCCTGACACGGCGCGGCGTGCTTGGTGCGGGCCTCGCTACAGCCGGCGTGCTCGCCATGCCGTCGATCCTGCGCGCGCAGGACAAGTCGCTGAAGGTCGGCGTCTACGGCGGCTATTTCAAGAAATCCTTTGACGAGCACGTCTTCCCAGATTTCACCAAGGCCACCGGCATTGCAGTGGAATCGGTCGCCGAGCCGACCGGCGAAGCCTGGCTGGTGCAGCTCGAACAGGCGTCCAAGGCAGGCCAGGCGCCGGCCGACCTTTCGATGATGTCGCAGACCTCGACGCTGAAGGGCCAGTCGACCGAATTATGGACGCCGCTCGATACGTCGAAGTTCAAGCACTACAACGACCTCTTGCCGCGCTTCGTCAACAAATATCCGGATGGCCGGGTCGCCGGCATCGGCGCCGTCGCCTGGTGGATCACGCTGGTCTCCAACACCGATGTCTACAAGGATGCGCCGACCTCATGGGAGACGCTGTGGGACAAGGCCAATGAGGACAAGCTTGGCCTCCTGGCGCTTGCCTCGAACTCGTTCCTGCTCGAAGTGACAGCCAAGACCTTCATGGGCGGCACCAATGCGCTCGACACCGAGGACGGACTGAACAAGGCGTTCGAAAAGCTCGCCGAGCTCAAGCCGAATGTCCGGCTGTGGTACCGCGACGAGGCGCAGTTCGAGCAGGCGCTGAAGTCGGGCGAGATCCCGATGGGCCAGTATTATCACGACGTCACCGGCCTCGCGGTCGCCGACGGCTTCCATGTCCGCTCGACCTTCCCGAAGGAAGGCGGCATCCAGGATTCCGGCAATTGGGTGCTGTCGCGCGCCTCGACCAAGGTCGACGAGGCGCATGCCTTCATCGACTATATGAGCCAGCCGTCGATGCAGGGCCTGATGTCGCGCAAGGTCGGCACCACGCCGACGCTGAAGAAAGAGGTGCTCGACCTCAAGCCGGAAGAGTTCGCCGCGGTGTCGTCGGATATCGACCCGATCATCCCGCGCTACGACCTCTATACGTCGAAGGCCGACTGGATCAACCAGAAGTGGACCGAGCTGATCGTCGGCTGAGCCGTTCGATCCGTCTGAACCACAGCGGCCGCCGGCATAGTCCGGCGGCCCCTTAGCAAACCCTCCAAGGGATGAGCATGTCCGGACTAGACATCAACGCCGTCACCAAAAAATTCGGCAACTTCGCCGCCGTCGACAATGTGCAGCTCAACGTGCCGCACGGCACGTTCGTGTGCCTGCTCGGCCCGTCGGGCTGCGGCAAGACCACGCTGCTGCGCATGATCGCCGGGCTGGAGGAGCCGACCAGCGGCGCCATCGTGCTCGACGGCGAGGACATCACCCCGCTGCCGACGCACAAGCGCAATCTCGGCATGGTGTTCCAGTCGCTGGCGCTGTTTCCGCATCTCTCTGTCGGCGACAACATCGCCTATGCGCTGCGCATTCGCGGCGCCTCGAAGGAGGAGCAGAAGAAACGCGTCGACGAGTTGCTGGGCCTGATCCATCTGACCGGCTTTGCCGACCGCCCGGTGGCCAAACTGTCGGGCGGCCAGCGCCAGCGCGTGGCGATCGCCCGGGCACTGGCGCTGTCACCAAAGCTGTTCCTGCTCGACGAGCCGCTGTCGGCGCTCGACGCCAAACTGCGCGAGGCCATGCAGGTGGAACTGCGGCAGCTGCAGCAGCGGTTGGGCATCACCACCATCGTCGTCACCCACGACCAGCGCGAAGCCATGACCATGGCCGACCTGGTCGTCGTCATGGGCCACGGTAGGATCCTGCAGGCGGCGCCGCCCATCGAGATCTACCGCAAGCCGGCCGACGCCTTCGTCGCCGACTTCATCGGCATCACCAATCTGCTGCCGGCCGAGATCGACAGCACCGGGCGCACCACCATTCTGGGCACAGCCATTCCGGGCCTTGCCATGCCGGCGGGTCAGACCAAAGCGTCTGTTTCGGTTCGCCCGGAGGATGTGCATCTCGGCAGCCCCGGCGGCTCGGCCATCACCGGCGAGGTGAGTTTCGTGCGCGATCTCGGCGGCACCATCGAGACCTTCGTCGACGTCGGCGGCACCAGCATCATTGCGGTGACGACGCCGCGCGAGCGGCATGACGTGCCGGTCGGCGCCAAGGTCGGCGTAACATTGCCGCCGGCAAGCTGCGTGGTGCTCGGCGCATGAGACGCGAAGCCCCGAAGTCGATAGCCGACTACACGCCGCTGTTCTTTCCGGCGCTGATGCTGGTCGTCTTCTTCGTCGTGCCCTTCTCGACGATGATCGCGGTCAGCTTCTTCAAGCGCAACCCGTCCGGTTTCTACACGCCGGATTTCGTGTTCGACAATTACGCCCGCTTCCTGTCGGTGTTCTTCGGCGGCGTGCTCGGCTTTTCGCTGCTGCTGGCGGTGCTGGTCGCCGTCTGCTGCGTGGCCATCGCCTTTCCCTTCACCTACCTTTTGACCCGCCGGCCGCGCCGCGTGCAGACGCTGTGGCTGGTCGGCCTGTTATCGGTGCTATCGCTGTCGGAGGTCATCATCGGCTTTGCCTGGTCGACGCTGTTTTCGCGCACCGCCGGCATCACCAATCTGTTCGTGGCGATCGGGCTGATGGACAAGCCGGTGGCGTTGCTGCCGACTTTTGGCGCCGTGCTGACCGGCATGGTCTACCAGGCGCTGCCCTATACGATCCTGGTGCTGTACCCCGCCCTCGTGCGCCTCGATCCGACATTGCTCGAGGCCGCGCGCACGCTCGGCGCCTCGCCGATCCGCGCCTTCTTCAACGTCGTCGCGCCGGCGCTCAGAAACACCATCGTGGCGACGCTGATCATGGTCTTCGTGTTCGCCCTCGGCTCCTACCTGCTGCCGCAGATTCTGGGACGGCCGCAGCACTGGACGCTGTCGGTGCTGATCACCGACCAGGCGATCTACCAGTCCAACATGCCGTTCGCGGCCGCAATGGCGGTGTTCCTGGTGCTGATCTCGCTGGCGCTGGTCGGATTGACACTGCTCGTCGGACGAAGGGAGAACGCCCTATGACCGCGACCTTGCTGCGCCGTGTCTATTTCACCATCGTCGCGCTGTTCCTGGCGGCGCCGCTGATCGTCGTCGCCGGCGTGTCGGTGAATTCGCGGCAGGAGCTCAGCTTCCCCCCGGTCGGCTTCTCGCTCGCCTGGTACGCCCAGATCTTCACCGATCCGGAATGGCGGCTGGCGCTGATCCATTCGGTGACGCTGGCCGTCTGCTCGGCGGCCATTGCCGTGGCGGTCGCGCTGCCCCTGGCCTGGTTCCTGTGGCGGCGCATCGCGCCATGGGCGAACATCTTCCAGGTGCTGGGGCTTGCCCCCTTCATCCTGCCGCCGGTCATCACCGCGCTCGGCTTCCTCTCCTTCTGGGCGACGGTCGGGCTGTTCGGCCAGTTCTTCACCGCCATAATCAGCCACGCCATCTTCTTCGTGACGCTGCCGCTGGTGACGCTGTCGCTGGGCTTTGCCTCGATCGACCGCTCGCTGGTAGAGGCCGCCGCCACCATGGGCGCCGACGACCGCACGGTGCTGAAGACCGTGGTGCTGCCGCTGATCCTGCCCTACCTCGTCTCGGGCTACGCCTTCGCCTTCGTCTTGTCGCTCAACGAATACATCGTCGCCTACATGACGATCGGCTTCACCACCGAGACGCTGCCCATCAAGATCTTCAACGCGCTGCGCTACGGCTACACACCGACCATGGCTTCGGTGTCGGTGTTCTTCGTCGCGGTGGCGGCACTGGTGTTCGGCTCGATCGCCAGGTTCGGCGATATACGCAGGCTGCTCGGCGCGATGTCGTCGGACGGGAGCTGATTGCATTCATTCTAAGTAACAGCACCAGTACAACACCCCTCGATCGCTGCTCAGACCACCAATGCCATGAAGGTGCTGAGTGCACCCTATGCACTCGCGCAGGCGGCAGCTTCGCGCCTCATCTCGGACTCAGGGGTGAACTTAAGTGCTCCTCGAAAGCGGACAACTGACTTCTTCGCCCGACTATTCGCCAGGGTCGAACTCACCTTTGAACAAGACTGTCTCCACCGGCCCGAGGGGATTGACGATCCGGCTCTCCAGGACTTCGACAAGTTTGCGTCCGACACCCGCTATGTCCACGAAATGAACGCCGATCTTCGCAGGCAAGAAACGTGACAGCCGCGTGCTGTCCCGAGTGACAATGTGGATGTCACTCCCTGGCGCGAGACCTCTTCTGCCAAGAGCGTGTAGTGCCCCCAAAAGGCCCAGTTCGTTGGCGCAAGCCAAGCCCGTCGGCGGATCTGACCAGGCCAGCATGCGATCGAACCAGGCTGCGCTCGATTCCATGGTGAACATTCCATGACCGATCAGCGACTGGTCGATCGGAATACCAGCCTCGGCCATTGCCCTTCCATACCCGGAAAGACGCATGGCACTCGCCTGGTCGCCCGGAACGAGAAGTTGCAGCGCAATGCGTCGGCAGCCCTTGTCCATGAGCCGCCGGGTCGCCTCGTAGGCAATCTGTTCATTGTCGATGTCGACATAAGGATATGCTGTATCCAGGTCAGTTCTTCCAAACGCGACGAATGGCATGCCTCTATCCAGCAATAGCTTAACGCGTGGATCACCCAAGACCATGCGCGTGATAATCAGTCCGTCTGTGCTGCCCGCCTGAAGCTGTCGCTGCACACTCTCGATGGGGTCATCATCGGGCGTGGTGGAGTAGATGGATAGACTATAACCCGCTTGCCGCGCCGCCAGCGTCATGCCTTCGATTAACGGAAGCTTCAACAGATCGGACAGATGATCTTGTGTTTCCATCGGGTAGATTGCTGTCATCGTCAGCGTGCGGCCAGTTTTGAGCGCGAAGCCATGATGATTTGGCACATAGCCGACCCGCTGCGCCACTTCCTTGACGCGAGCGATGGTGGCGGGATGAACCTCCGGCCCATCCTTCAGCGCGCGGGATACCGTGGTCACCGAAAGGGAAAGTTCCGCCGCGATCTGTTTCAGGTTGGTCATGTCGCCCGACCTCATTTGCGAAAGCGCCGGCTGATTTGCTGACTTTCACTAGGTGACCGAATTCCACCTCACGGTCAATCCAAGCTCTCGCTAAAGCAGCTTGACTCTCCTGCAATTGGATGCAATCGTAACGTTACGATTGGCAAGAATTGGCCCTTTTTAGCGCGTCTCAACAAATTCTAGGGAGGAGAACCTATGTCTTGGTTACGCATTTCCTTGACGGCATTCGCATTCTCGGCCGCCGTGCCGGTCTATGCCCAATCAGTCACCATCACGACCGCGGGCGGCGATTATGGCAACGCCATGAAGGAAGCCATGTGGGCCCCCGCTGCAAAAGAGCTTGGCTATGATATCCGCGAGGAGACCCTCAGCGACGGCTTGGCCGCCCTGAAGATGCAGGTTACCTCGGGCACGGTCACAACCGACGTCATTCACCTGGGCTCACCGGAGGGCGCGCAGGCCGCCGCACAGTCGCTGCTGGAGCCGCTCGACTACACGATCATCGACCCAAAGGCCGTGCCGGACGGCGCAAAGTCCGACTACTGCTATCCATTCGACTCCTATGGCACCGTCTTGTCGTGGAACACCAAGACCTATGGCGAAAACCCGCCGAAGACATGGGCGGAGTTCTGGGACGTTGCCAAATTCCCCGGCCGTCGTGCGCTGCGTGCCAATGCCCAGGACTCGATCGAGATCGCGCTGCTCTCCGATGGCGTAGCACCGGCGGACGTCTATCCCGTTCTCAGCACGCCAGAGGGTCTGGATCGCGCTATCAAGCAGCTCGAAGCACTCAAGCCAAATGTCGCCGTTTGGTGGACCTCGGGAGCGCAGTCGGCGCAGTTGCTGAAAGATGGTGAGGCGGATTTGGTCGTTACCTGGAACGGGCGGGCCCAAACCGTAAAAGCAGATGGCGGCGCGGCCGACTACACGTTCAAGGGTTCCGTCATTGGCACCGACTGTCTTGCGGTGCCGAAAGGGGCGCCGAAGAAGGAAGCAGCTATGAAGCTCATCGCAGCGATGACACAGCCCGCGCGCGTGGCGAAGCTGACCGACTTCATAGCCTATGGCCCGGTCAATCCTGCTGGCTATGAGGGTGGCCTTATCCCCGAGGACCGTCTCAAGACGCTGGCGACCGCGCCTGAAAATGCCGGCACTTCGGTGTTTTCGAATTCAGAATGGTGGGTCAGGAATGGCGAGGCTGCCCAAAAAGCCTTCGATGAGATGATGGCCCGCTGAGTCTCAGCTCTAAGGCTTGAGCACATGATGAAGTCGCTCCCGATCACCATCGACAGCGTGCGCAAGACCTATGGATCTTACGTCGCGCTGGACGATGTCTCGCTCGACATTCGGGCTGGCGAATTCCTCACGCTGCTGGGGCCATCGGGATCGGGCAAGACCACGCTGCTCATGGCTCTGGCCGGCTTTGTCCGGCCGGATTCCGGTAGACTTCTGTTGGGCGATCGCGACATTACCCGCCTGGCCCCGAACAGGCGCAACATCGGCATAGTCTTCCAGAACTACGCCCTGTTTCCCCACATGAACGTTCTGGCAAATGTTGAGTATCCGCTGGTGCTGCGCAAGGTACCGAAAGCCGACGCCCGCCAGCGGGCGCTCGACACTTTGGACCGCGTGAAGCTCGAAGGTTTGGCGGAGCGCAACATTGCCGCATTGTCCGGCGGCCAGCGCCAGCGGGTTGCGTTAGCGCGGGCGATCGTCTTCGAGCCGCGCGTGATGCTGATGGACGAGCCGTTGTCGGCGCTCGACAAGAATTTGCGCGAAACCATGCAGTACGAGATCCGGCGTCTGCACGATGATCTGGGGATCACCACGATTTATGTGACGCATGACCAGCGCGAAGCACTGATCATGTCAGACCGGGTCGCGGTGATGAATTCCGGCCGTATTCAGCAGATCGACACGCCACAGCGGATTTATGATCGTCCATCGACCCGCTTTGTCGCGGAGTTCATGGGTGAGGCCAACATTGTGGCCCCGGGCGCGGTGCGCAGAATAGACGGCGCCGATGCATCAAGCGAAGCTCTGATGATCCGCGCCGAAAGTTTCCATCTTGATGCGAAGCTCGTCGGGCGAGACGGGGTGGCGCTCGAGGGAACGCTGCGCGCCAAGGCGTTTCGCGGCGAGAACTGGCTTTTGACGCTGGCGCTTGACGGCGGGCAAGAGATTCTTGTCTGCGTTCCGGCGGCGATGGCCAGCGGCTGCGGCGAGCTTGCGACCGGTCAGCGAGTGACCGCATATGCACCGGCAGCGAAAGTTCACGCGATACCGGGAGCAGGAGCGTGACCGTCATCGCCGATCCTGCGCTCGCGGCAGACGCACGACGCGAGCGGCGGTTCTTCCTGTCGCTTTCAGTGCCCGCGCTTTTGATCGTTGGGCTGGCGGCGATCCTGCCCATCGTCTGGATTATCCGGCAATCCTTCCTCACCACAGCGGGTGAATACACCGTCGGCAACTACGAGAAAGTGCTTTCGAGCGGACTGACATGGTCGGCACTCGTCACCACCCTTGAGCTGTCCGTGGGCACGCTGGCGATCTGCATTCTACTCGGTACCCCCTTGGCGCTCGCCCTGGCCAGCACCAGATCAAGGGTGGCCAATTTGCTGATGGCCTTCGTCATGCTGCCGTTGTGGACCTCCATTCTGGTGCGCACCTATGGCTGGCTCGTTCTGTTGCGACGCGATGGCCTGATCAACGCGGCTTTGACCGGTTCAGGCCTGACAGCTGAGCCCTTGCCGCTGGTCTACAACTTAACGGGAACGCTCATCGGCATGGTTCACTACATGCTGCCGCTCTTCCTGCTGCCCGTTTATGCGGCGATGCGCGATATCGATGCAAACCTCGTTCGCGCGTCGGCGAGCATGGGCGCCACGCTCGGACAAACGATCCGCACGGTCATTCTGCCGCTTTCGGCCGGCGGCATCTTCTCGGGTTCGATCATCGTCTTCATTTACACCATAGGGTTCTTCATCACGCCCGCGGTGCTTGGCGGCGGCAAGGTAAACCCTCTTTCCACCCGGATCGAGCGCACGCTATCGACCTTCCAGGATTGGGGCTCGGCGAGCGTCCTGGGCATCCTGCTCCTCGTACTAATGGCGTTGGTGGGGGTGATGTTCCTGGCTGCGCGGCGGCTGATTGCCGGACGCAGCATCGGCACAGCCCATGCTTGAAGCCTATCCAGATAGCAGGCTGGCCCGCATCCTCCTGTGGAGCTTTTGCGCGGTCGTTATGGCGTTCCTGATGCTGCCGACGCTCGTCGTCGTGCCGCTCTCTTTTTCGGCGTCCAATCTTTTGGAGTTCCCGCCGCGCGCATACTCGTTGCGCTGGTACGAGGCTTTCTTCGGTTCCGCGGCATGGATGGCCGCACTCAGGACGAGCCTGATCCTTGGCACATTGACGGCGATGATCGCAGTGCCCCTGGGGCTGCTGGCCTGCATTTCGATAAATCGGCTCGGCGGAAAGGCCGCCATTGCCATTCAGGGTATTCTGCTAACCCCTTCTATCGTGCCGGGAATCCTGCTCGCGATTGGTCTCTTCTTTGTTCTGGCGGCCCAACGTCTGGTCGGAACGCTGTTCGGTGTCCTGGTCGGACATGTGGTGCTGGCCATTCCGGTCGCCTGCATTGTGTTGGTGCCCGCCTTGGCCCGCTTTGACTGGAACCAGGTTCAGGCGGCGCGCAGCCTGGGCGCAAACTGGGCAAGAGCCATTGGCGGAATAATTGTCCCCCAACTTCGGATAAGTCTGTTGTCGGCCACGCTGATGGCCTTCCTGACCTCGCTCGATGAATCCGTCATTTCGATCTTCGTCGCGAGTGGTCAAAACAGCACGCTGCCGAAGCTCATGTTCCTGTCGCTGCGCGATCAGATCGACCCGACCATTGCGGCGATTTCGACCTTGTGGACCGTCATCGTCGTGGTCGTTGTCCTCGTCGTGACCCTTCGCCAAAAATCCTGACCGAGATTGGAAACATGCCCAACAATCATCATGCAGCCGACGATCTGGCGGATCATTCAACGGACATACCCCAGGTGGGGTTGGCGATCATCACCGGCTCGGCGAATTGGGGTCTCGCCTTTCCGGAAGATGTCGAAGTCGATGGCGTCCGCACCTTGCAACGAGACATGAGTTTCGAAACCCCTTTCGGTCCCAGCGACAATTGGAAACTGCTCGAATTCGATGCATCTATTACCGTCGAGGGCAAAACGAAACGTGCCCTGTGCATGTATTCGCACGGCAATCCCCGAGACCATATCGACCATTCCTGTCATCGCCGCGCGTTCTGGGTCTTGATGAAAGCGGGTGTAAGGCAAGTGCTGGCCTGCTCGACCGTTGGCGCCGTCAACAAGGCGATCCAGCCCGGCGACATAGTCGTAAACGCCGATATCATCGAACTGTCGCAGACCCCGTTTTCACTTCTGCCTGGCCGCCAGAGCTTCGACTGCTCGGGCAAGCAGATCGTATGTCCAAGATGTGCGGCGTTGTTGGCCGAGACCGCCCGGCGCCATTGGCCAGCCGAATGCCGCGTCCATGGCATCGAGCAGCAGTTGGTGGCTGCCCACTGCTACGGGCCGCGACTGACAACTCCCGCCGAAGCTCTGGCGTATCGAAACATGGGAGCGGACGTGCTCAACCATTCGATCGCCCCTGAGGCCACCTTATCGCGCGAGATCGGCGCCTGTTTCGTGCCCCTGGCGTTCGTCACGGCCGGCTTCAACGACTATATGGACCGCGAGCGCCAGAAATTGCTGCAGGAGCACGTGCTGCCGAGCCTCTCTATGACAGCCTCGCGGGTTGCGCTGGAGACCGCGGCGCGACTTCCGGCCAATCCGGAATGCTCTTGCCACGGCTTGAAGTCGCCCCAACCGGCAGAGCGTTCTACCCGGTTCTGAAAAGCAGCGAGAGTCTGGGATCGTTCACTCGCAACGATGCTCGCGTCGAACTGAGAGTCCGCTTTTGAAGATCCCACGCCCGAAGCGTTCGGCCGCTTCCGGTCCAAAAGGCGACACCAGACATCTGCTCTGCAGTGACTGCTTCGGGCAGCTGGCGGACCGCTTGGTGCGCCATTAATGGATGAAGACAAGCGGTGGCGCTATCCGATCCCGCCGCAGCCAGCGCGCCAGGAGCAGCACCGCCACCACGGCCAGACCTGACGCCAGGCCGATCCAGATGCCCACGCCGTGCAGGCCGAAATGGAAGGCGAGCAGCACGCCGAGCGGCAGGCCGATGCCCCAATAGCCGATGGCGGCATAGATCATCGGCACCTTGGTGTCGTGCAGGCCGCGCAGCATGCCGGCGGCAACGGCCTGCGCGCCGTCAAAGATCTGGAACAGCGCGGCAAAGGCCAGGAACGACACGGCCAGCGCGATCATCCTGGCATTGGCCGGAGCGGCCATGTCGATGAAGGCGCTGATCAACAGATGCGGCCACAGCACCATCACCAGCGCCATCAGCGCCATGGACGAGACGCCGATGACGAAGGCGGTCCAGCCGGCGCGCGAAACGCCTGCCGGATTGCCTGCGCCATGGGCCAGCCCGACGCGCACGGTGACGGCCTGGTTGAGGCCGAGCGGCACCATGAAGGAGATCGAGGCGATCTGGATGGCGATGGCGTGCGCGGCCAGCGAATCCGCATCGATCAGGCCCATCAGCAGGGCTGCCGCGTTGAAGATCGTCACCTCGAAGGCGAGGATGCCGGCGATCGGCATGCCGAGCCGCAGCAGACCCTTGAAACGCGGCCAGTCGGAGCGCCAAAAGCGGCCGAACAGGCGGTAGCGGCGGAACTTCTTCTCCAGCATCACCACGGCTGCCAGGCCGCAGAACATCAGCGTGCTCGACAGCGTCGTCGCCAGCCCCGAACCGGCAATGCCCATCGAGGTGACGCCGAGATTGCCGAACATGAACACCCAGTTGAAGAAGGCGTTGCAGGCGACGGCGACGAAGACGATGATCAGCGCCCAGCCCGGCCGCTCCAGCGCCGAGATGAAGGAACGCAGCACGATATAGCCGTAGAAAGGCAGCACCGCCCATTCCAGCCAGCGCAGATAGATGCCGGCCTGGTGGGCGAGCGCCGGCTCCTGGCCCATGGCCAGCAGAATGGCCTCGCCATGCCACAGCACGATCCAGATCGGGATCGAGATCAGGATCGCCAGCCACAGGCCCTGGCGCACGGTACGGCGCAAATCGCGCACCGAATAGCGGCGGCGGCCAAGCTCGGTGGCGATCATCGGCGAAGTCGCCAGCATCAGGCCGAGGCCGAAGATCAGCGGCATGAAATAGAGGTTGGCGCCGAGCGCGCCGCTGGCCAGCGTGTCCGCGCCCAGACGCCCCATCATCATGACGTCGGTGGCGGTCATCGCGGTCTGGCCGAGATTGGTGAGCACCATCGGCCAGGCCAGCGCCAGCGTCGCCCTGATTTCCTGACGCCAAAGATTTTCCGGCGCACGAGCGCCGGCTTCGATCGCAGACATTGTCCTGCTCTTTCCGATTGCGGCGCGTCGGCAACGAGGCCGGAAGCCGCACTTCCAAACGGCAAAACCTTCGGTTTCGCAGCGTTTGCGTCGTTCTATTGGACGAAATGCGGCATGAAGGCAAGGGAGGACGGGCAGCCGGCGATTGAGCCAGAGGCGGGAACCATTCCTGCCGACGGCCCTTGGATCAGCCGATGCTTTCGCCGCCGTCGATCACCAGCGCCTGGCCGGTCATGAAGGATGAGCGGTCGGAGACGAGGAACAGGATCGCTTCGGCGATCTCTTCGGCGCTCGCCCAGCGCCCCATCGGGATCTTGGTGCGGACATAGGTCTCGATCGCCTCGCGGCCGCCCATTTGGGCGATGAACGGCTCGTTGAAGGGGGTGTCGACCCAGCCGGGGCAGAGCGCGTTGACGCGCACATTGTGCCGGGCATAGTCGAGCGACATCTGCCTGGTCATCGCCACCACGGCATGTTTGGACGTGGCATAGGCGATCATCTCGCGGTCGTAGAAGACGCCCGAATTCGAAGCCGTGTTGAGGATGACGCCGCCGCCTTGCGCGACCATTGCCGGCATGACCAGCCGCGCGGCCAGAAACTGCGCCCGTACATTGATGCGCCATGACGCATCCATACCATCGACCTCGACCTCGGTCAGCGTGCCGCCGACCTGGATGCCGGCGTGATTGTGCAGAACGTCGATGCGGCCATACTTGCCGAGCGTGCCGGTGATGAGCTGCCCGACCGCGGCGTCGTCAGAGACGTCGGTGACAACGGCCTCGGCCTGCCCGCCCACTGCCCGGATGTCCGCCGCTGTCGTCTCGCCGCTGGTCTTATCCCGGTCGGCAATGACCACCACAGCGCCTTCCCTGGCCATGATCATGGCGCCGGCGCGGCCGATGCCGGAACCGGCGCCCGTCACCACGGCGATGCGGTCTCTAAGGATCATGAATTTGTCTTTCAGCTGGATGGCTTGTTCAGTTTGACGGCTGGCGCTGGCGCAGCTGCCATTGGGCAAGCACCACCAGAAGAACCGAGGCGACGAGCACGATGGTGGCGATGGCGTTGATTTCCGGCGTCACGCCGCGCCGGATCGAGGCGAAGACATAGATCGGCAGCGTCGTCTGCGCGCCGGCGACGAAGAAGGCGACGATGAAATCGTCGAAGGAGAAGGTGAAGGCGAGCAGGAAGCCGGCGATCACCGCCGGCATGATCTGCGGCAGCACGATCGAGCGAAACGTCGTCAGCGGCGTGGCGTAGAGATCGCTCGAGGCCTCGACCAGGTTGCGGTCGAGGCTGGCGAGACGCGTGCCGACGATCATCGTCACCAGCGCCATCGAAAACAGGCCATGCGCGGCAATGATCGATCCATAGCCGAGCGACAGGCGCGGCGGCTGGTCGTTTGGCCAGATCGAGGCGAGGAACGGGTTGAGCACGCCAAACAGCTGGACCAGCGCGACAAGCGTCGAGATGCCGATGACGACGCCGGGAACGACGATCGCGGCACCCATCAGCGCGTCGAAGACGGCGCGGGTTCTGAGCCCGACCCGCGCCAGGCCGAGTGCCGCCGCCGTGCCGCACACCGCCGCCAGAAGGGCGCTGGTGGTGGCGATGAACAGGCTGTTCTTCAACGCCTCCACCAGGAACGGGTTCGACAGCGCCGTGCCGTACCACTGCACCGAAAAGCCGGTGAACTCGCTGGCATGGCGGCCGGCGTTGAAGGAAAACAGCACGACCAACGCGATCGGCAGATAGAGGAAGGCGAAGACGGCTGTGACGAAGGCGCGCATCAGATCAGATCCACCTTGCGGGCGCCCGACACCCGTGTCGAAATGCGGTTTGCCGCGATCAGCACCACCACCGAAACCGCCACCAGCGTGATGGCGATGGCCGATCCGAACGGCCAATTGCGCGACTGCAGGAACAGGTCGACCAGCGCATTGCCGATGAAGAACACCTTGCCGCCGCCAAGCAGCGTCGGGATGAGGTATTCGCCAAGCAGCAGGATCATGACCAGCGAGAAGCCGGTCATGACGCCCGGCAGCGACAGCTTCAGCGTCACCCCCAGAAAGGTTGAGAGCGGGGTCGCGCCGAGATCGGCGGAGGCTTCCAGCAGCCTTCGGTCGAGCCGCTCGAGACTGACATAGATCGGCAGGATCATCAGGGGCAAATAGCCGTAGACAATGCCGAGCAGCACGGCGCCCGGCGTGTTGATCAGCCTGACATCCTCGATGCCGACAAAGGCCAGCAGTGCGGGAATGCCGCGTCCGCCCAGAATGTACATCCAGGCGTAGGTGCGCATCAAAAGGCTGGTCCAAAAGGGAATGACGACGAGCGCCAGCAGGATCAGCCGCCAGCGTTGCGGCGCCTTCAGGGCGAGATAGTAGGCAACCGGGTAGGCGACGAGCAGGCAGGCAAGCGCGCCCACCGGCGCCAGCATCATCGTGTTCCAGAAGGCTGTCGCCCGCGCCGGGAGGTTGGCATATTGCGCCAGCGTGAAGGCGGCCTGGTAGCCGCCCTCCGGCGCCCGCTCGCCGACGCTGAACACGGCAATGGCGACGAACGGCAACACCAGAAACACCACCAGCCACGCTGTAGCCGGAGCGAGCAGCAGCGCTGTCAGGATGTTATACCGAAATCTGTTGCCGTGCATGGAAACCGCCCCGATGCCGGCGGACATAGGCCCACCGGTTTCCGTTTGCGTCAGGCCGGCCTCAAGCCGACTTGAAGCGCGCCATCAGCTCGGCGCGGCCGGGATCGGTCAGCGTCGCCGCCGCACCGAATTCCAGCGGTGTCAACAGGTCGGCCGCCGGATAGAGGATCGGATTGTCCAGCACTTCCTTGGGCAGCAGCTTGTTGACGCGTGCGTCGGTCGACGGCGCGCCGTTGGCCAGATGCTCCTTCACCGCGACCTCAGGGGTCATCAGATAGTTGAGCAAGGCATAGCCGGCCGGCTTGTTCGGCGCGTCCTTCGGGATGGCGTAGAAATCGGTCCAGATTTCGCCGCCCTCCTTGCCCAGCACATAGGCGATCTCCGGGATATCGCGATGCAGCTGTGCGCCGTCATTCGTCCAGCACATGGTCATCCAGGCGTCGCCCGCCCGCATGCCCGGCTGGTAGTCGGACGAGACCGCGAACAGATGCGGCTTGACCTTGAGCAGCAGCTCCTCGGCCTTGGCGAGTTCGTCCTGCTTCAGCGAGTTGAAGGAATAGCCGTGATATTTCAGCGCGTTGCCGATTGTGGTCAGCTGGTAGTCGTGGACCATGGTGCGGCCATCGCCCTCAGCCATGGCGACGTCCCAGAACTCCTTCCAGCTCGTCATCGGCTTGGCCAGCTTCTTGGTGTTGACGGCAAAGCCCGTGGTGCCCCAGTTCTTCGGCACCGCGTAGGTCGTGCCGTCGATCGTGCCTTCCGAGGTGAAGCGCGGGTCCTCCTGGGAGCTGTCGAAATTCGGCAGCTTGGCCATGTCGAGCGGATCGATGATGCCGAGTTTCTTGTAGGTCGAGATCGTGTAGTTGGTCGGCACGAACAGGCTCCAGCCCGAGGCGCCGGCCTGCAGCTTGGCAAGCATCTCCTCATTGGAGCCGAAGACGTTGACCTCGACGGCGACGCCGGTGTCCTTCTTGAAATTCTCGAAGGTCTGCGGGTCGTGATAGTTCGGCCAGGTGGCGATCGACATGCGGTCGCCGAGGTTTTCGGCGGCGAAGGCCGGCGTCGGCATGATGCCGAGCTCGCGCGCCATCACCGCGGTTGCGATGCCCAGGCCGGTGAGGCCGAGGAAATCGCGGCGGCCGATCGAGCCGCGCTTCAGGCGCATCAGCTGGTCGACGAAGTTCTCAGAGCTAATCGGCAGTCCGTCACGATATGATTTCGACATTTTTTGCTACCCTCTGGTTGGTCCCGTTGTTCTTGGTCTCCGGAAACGCCAGCGGCGTCCCGGAGGCAAAGCCGATGGCGACGGGTTCACCCGGCTTGAAGAGATTGCCATGGCCGATCACATGGTCGGCCTTGGCCAGCAGCGTTCCGATGCCCTGCACCTCGATGGCGTATTCCGCCGTCGAGCCCAGGAAGATCCGGTTGCGCACGATGCCCTTGAAAGGGCTGCCTTTGGTGGCGCCGAGGCTTAGCGATTCAGGACGCAGGCTGACGGAAACGGTCTCGCCCTGCTGCAAGGCGGTTCGTTTGCGCGCGGCAATGACGGTTCCGTCCGCCAGCGCCACATTGACAAGATCGCCTGTATGCCCGGCAACCTTGCCGCTCAACAGATTGGTCTTGCCGACGAAGTCGGCGACGAACAGGTCGGCCGGCTCGTCATAGATCTCGCTTGGTTGCCCGAGCTGTACGATGCGGCCGCCGTTCATGACGCAGACGAAGTCGCTCATCGACAGCGCCTCCTCCTGGTCGTGGGTGACCAGCACGAAGGTGATGCCGATCTCGCGCTGCAGGTTCTGCAGCTCGATCTGCATGTCGGTGCGCAGCTTTTTGTCGAGCGCTGCCAGCGGCTCGTCGAGCAACAGCACGGCCGGCTTGTTGACCAGTGCGCGCGCCAGCGCGACGCGCTGCTGCTGGCCGCCGGAGAGTTCGTGGATCTTGCGGCGGCCATAGCCGGCGAGCCGCACCATTTCGAGCGCCTCGCCGGCGCGCCGGCCGATTTCCTGCGACGACAGGCGCGGCCGTGCCTGGCGCAACCCGTAGGACACATTGGCTTCGACATCGAGATGCGGAAACAGCGCGTATTGCTGGAACACCATGTTGACCGGCCGACGATAGGGCGGCGTTCCGGCCATGTCCCGGCCACGGATGAACACCTGGCCTTCGCTCGGCTGCTCGAAGCCGCCGATCATGCGCAGGCATGTGGTCTTGCCGCAGCCGGACGGTCCGAGAAGGGCGACAAAGGCGGAGGGCGGCACAGCGAGATCGATGCCGCTGACGGCGGTCACAGCGCCATAGCGCTTGGTGACGCCGCGAAACTCGATGTCGGGCACTGCGGTCAAAGTGCTGGCTCCAGCAACAGGGCTATTCCAGGACGCTACCAGAGCCAATGGCGTCTAGTATATACCTCGCTGGTGGTATATCTGATCTATTTTCTCGTTTGAGGGGGTATAGGTTGAGTGCGTCCCGCAGCGACGAATACAGCCGGCTCGCAGCCCTTGTCGCGGCAACGCGAGAGACCAGCGGCGAAATGTTCGGCCAGGCAATGGTCGATTGGCTGAGCCAGCATGTCAGCTTCGACCACTGCGTTATCTTCGGCTATCGCGGCGCATCGCGACCGCCGCTGCTGTTCGAAACCTTCTCGCCTGACGAGAGCCATGTCTTCGTCACGCTCTATCAGGAAGGACCTTATCTGCTCGACCCATTTCATCACGCGGCGGTGGAGCGCAAGGAGGGGTTCTGGCGCATGCGCGAGCTGGCGCCCGACCGCTTCTATGCCAGCGAGTATTTTCGCACCTACTATAGCCAGACAAGGCTGGCCGAGGAGGTCGGCTTCTTCGTGCCGCTGCCCGGCAAGGATGCCCTGGTGCTGTCGCTGATGCGATTGCACGCCTCGGGTCCCTTCGGCACCGCCGATGCCAGGCTGCTGCGCGACATGGCGCCGGCGGTCATCAACTTCGCCCGGTTGCGCTGGCCCGCACTTTCGGCCGAGGAGCAGGACGAAGCGGAGCAGGGCGAGACGATCGCCGCCGTCAACGAGTTCGACCGCGCCCACATTTGGGAAAGCCTGTCGCTGACCCCGCGCGAAAAGCATGTCGTCGATCTGGTGCTGCAGGGGCATTCCACCGAGTCGATCGCAAGAGCCATGCGCATCGTGCCGGGAACGGTGAAGGTTCACCGCCGCAACATCCACCGCAAACTCGGCATCAAATCCCAGGCCGGGCTGTTCGCCCGCTTCATTGAGATCATCGAGAGCCGGCGTTGAAATCGCTGAGGCAGACATCGTTCACTTGCGGGCGACAGACTGCTACGGATTGCCCGAAACCAGTCGCTTCCTCATACGCCCCGGAGAGCAGACGATGGCATTCAGGCGCAGAAAGAACACGGCCGCGATCCCTCGCACGGTGCCGGCTTTCGAGCACATCGTCACCGAGGCGAGCGACAGTTTCCTGTGGCGGCTCGACGACTATCCCTGGGAGCGCAATGTCTGGAATTTTCATCCGGAATACGAGATCCATCTCCTGAGGAAGTCTTCCGGGGTCGCGCTGGTCGGCGATCACATCGGCGAATTCGGGCCGGGCTACCTGAGCATCGTCGGCGGCGGGCTGCCGCATGACTGGGTGACATCGGTGCAACCCGGCGAGCTGATCGAAGGACGCGACATCGTGCTGCAATTCGATCCGCAGCGGCTGCGCGGCTCGGCGGGACTGCTGCCTGAGCTGCGCGAACTAGAACCGTTCCTGGAGCGATCGCTGCGCGGCATCGTCTTCCATGGCCGCGCCGCGCTCGACGGCGCTGCGCTGATGGAACGGATGGGCACCGTGCACGGGCTCGCCCGGTTTTGCCTCTTCCTCGAACTGGTCGATCTGCTGGCCAGGACAGACGAATACGAGCTTTTGTCCTCGCCGGATTTCTCACCCGCGCTCGACGCAACCTCGCTGGACATCATCCAGCGCACGCTGACCTATCTCTTCCAGCACTTCGCCGAGGACCTGAAGCTGCCGGAGGCGGCGGAGCTGGCGGGGATGAGCGAAAGCACGTTTTCGCGCTTCTTCCAGAAAAACACCGGTAACAGTTTCAGCGACCACATCGCCAAGCTCCGGCTCTGGCAAGCCTGCAAGCTGCTGGCGGACACCGATATTCCGATCACCGACATCTGCTTCCAGGTCGGCTACATGAACATCTCCAACTTCAACCGCGCCTTCCTGCGCAAGCACCGGATGACGCCGTCATCCTACCGCAAGCTGTCGAAGCAGCGGATGACGATGCGCGCCTGAAAACCGGCCTTCCTCACTCCATCGGTACTCATGTGACAGAGGCCGTGCAGGCGGGCCGGATTTTGCAGCGCACAATGCATAAAAGTACAGGTCTGCTGCAACGGGGCTTCTAGCGCGGCCTTTAGCAACTCCTCATTTTGGCGATGGGTGGCTTGTCGCTCGGGCGATGGCGAGGATCGCGCAACCGAAGACTTACGCTTCCTGCGACTGTTCCTGGAGGAGAAAATCAATGAAACCAATTCGGCTCGCTGCGAGCATAAGCGCAGCTTTCATGCTTACCACGACCCTCTCGACCATGGCGCTGGCGGCGCCGGTCTGCTCGGCGCCGGTCAAGGTGCTGGCGCAACCGCGTGACGGGCTGACGCTGCTGGAAGCGTCCAAGGACGAGTTCCAGAAACTGGCCGGCGCCAGCTTCCAGATCGACTATCTCAACGAGAACGACCGCCGGGCAAAGTCGCGCGCCGATGCGTCCACGGTCGGCAACTACAACGTCTACTATGTCGACGAAGCCAATGTCGCGCTGTTCGCCTCGTCGAAATGGATCGTGCCGCTCACCGACTATTACCCGGCTGACTACGACTACGCCGATTTCGACCCGGGCCGGCAGAAGGTCGCCACCTATGACGGCAAGGTGTGGTTCGCGCCGCTGACCGGCGGCGGCGACCTGATGGTCTACCGCAAGGACATTCTGGAAGCCGCCGGCATCCAGCCGCCGAAGTCGCTGGACGAGTTGATCGCCGACGTGCCGAAGCTGACCGATCCCGACAAGGGCATGTACGGCATCGCGCTGCGCGGCGCGCGTGGCTCGGGCGCCAATGTCTGGCGCTGGATGCCGTTCTTCAAGGCCTATGGCGGAAAATGGTTCGACGGTGACAAGCCGGCTTTCAACTCCGAGGCCGCGGTCAAAGCGACCGAGACCTATCTTAAACTGTTCAAGGATTCAGCGCCCGGCACGCAGACCGGCAGCTGGGACGAATCGACCGGCGCCTTCCTGTCGGGCCAGGTTGCCATCTTGGTCGAATCGACGCCGCTGTCGGGCATGGCGGTCGACCCGAAGACCTCGCAAGTGGTCGGCAAGATCGGCTTCCTGCCGCCGCCCTCGCCACTGACCGGCGGCGGCTACGGCCACGGCCTCGCCATCGCCGCCAAGGCCAATGCCGACGACGCCGCGAAGCAATGCGCCGGCCTGTTCATCGCCTGGGCGACGTCGAAGGAGAACGAGAAGCGCCGGCTCGACGCGCACCAATTCGGCGAGCTCAACCGCACCAGCGTGCTGTCCAGCAAGGAGTTCGCCGACATCTATGGCGCCGATCTCGGCCAGGCGCTTGCCGATACCGGCAAGGTGACGGCGGTGAACTTCTGGCAGGATCCGCGCTGGCCGGATCTCGGCGACCGCTGGGGCATCATCCTGGAAGAGCTGGTCACCGGCACGCGCACCTACGTCAAGGGCGGCCTCGACGAACTCGAGGCCTACGCCAACGAGCTGGTGAAGAAGAAGTAATCCTCCCGCCCGCGGCGCGCGGTCCACGGCATTCGACCGGATGCCGGGACCTGTGCGCCGCGGGTCTCTCCAAAAAGGCACAGCCCGAGGATAGGCAATGCGCCGACGCTCTTCCCTGCCCGTGACGTTTCTGGTTCCGACGCTCGCCATTCTTCTGGTGCTGTCGATGGTGCCGACGCTGTACGCCATCGTCATTGCGCTGCAGAACCGCGAGCTGAGCTCGTCGGACTATTCCTGGGTCTGGCTGTCGAACTTCATCGACCTGTTCGCCGACCGGCGTTTCCTCAACGCGGTCTGGGTTTCGGTGAAGTGGGAAATCGTCACCGTGGTGGCGACGATGATGGTGGCGATCGGGCTCGGCGTGCTGATGTTCGAAGTAGCGTCGCCGCGGCTGCGCAACATCTACTGCCTGCTGTTCATCATCCCGGTGCTGTTGCCGCGTGTCTCGGCGGCCTTCGTGTGGAAGTTTGCCTATCATCCGCTCTACGGCATCGCCACCTATCCCTACAGGCTGATCACCGGCGGGCTGATCTTCGACCCGCTGTCGAAGCCGTCGATTGCCCTGTTTGCCGTCGCCTCGGTCGATGTCTGGCAGTGGGGACTGTTCTTCGCGGTCATCGTGCTGAAGCTTCTGGAGACCTTGCCGCCGCAGCCGATCGAAGCGGCGCGGCTCGACCACGCCAAACGCTGGCAGATCCATGCCTATGTGACCTTGCCTATGCTGAAGGCGCCGCTGATCAGCCTGATGTTCGTCAAGATGATCGAATCGCTGCGCTCCTTCGACCTGATTTATGTGATGACGCGCGGCGGGCCGGGCGTGGCGACCGAGACGCTCGACATGTACGCCTTCTCGCAAGGCTTCATCGAATCCGGCAAGGTGTCCTATGCCTCGGCCATGGCGGTGCTGATGATGATCGCGACTGTCATCACCTTCACCATGCTGTGGAAGCGGGTGCAGGCATGAGGCCGTATCGCATGAGACCGGGCCGCCTCATCGGCAAGATCATCCTAGCCTTCGCCGGCTTCATGGCGGTGTTTCCGCTCGCCTGGACGGCGGTCAATTCGCTGAAGAACAATGTCGACATCATCACCCGCGTGCCGCGCCTGGTGTTTACCCCGACCTTCGACAATATCAGCTACATCATCGGCCGCGACAGCGTCATGACCGGTCTCTATAACTCGGTCATTTCCTGCGGCGTCGCCGTGCTGATCGGCGTCATGCTCGGCCTTCCGGCAGCCTATGCGGTGGCGCGCTATCCCAATCGCTTCGCTGGCGACATCCAGTTCTTCGTGTTGTCGCTGCGCTTCCTGCCCCCGGTGGCGGTCGCCATTCCGCTGATGGTGATCTGGCTGCAGATCGGGCTCTACGACACCTTGCCGGCGCTGATCGTCACCTATTCGCTGCTCACCATCTCGGTGATCATGTGGCTCGCCATTCCCGCCTTCCAGGCCGTGCCGAAGGAAATCGAGGAAGCCGCTTTCGTCGACGGCTACGGCGCTTACTCGGTGTTCTGGCGCATTGCGCTGCCGGTAGCGGCGCGCTCGCTGATCGGCGCCGTCGCCTTCAGCTTCGTGCTGGTGTGGAACGAATTCCTGATCGCGCTGATGCTGTCCAGTTCCAACGCCAAGACATTGCCGATCGTCGCTTCCGAACTTTCACAGCAAGGCATGAACGTGCCGTGGGGAATCCTCAACGCCTCGGTCGTGCTGTTGTCGCTACCGCCGCTGCTGTTCCTCGGCGTGCTCAGCGGCTTCCTGAATTCCGTTTTCCGGCAAAAAAAGACTTGATGCGAGGACTTACCTATGCGGGCACTGGTGCTTGAGAAAAAAGGCGAACTGTCGCTGCGCGAGATCGCGCTGCCGCTCGACGTCGGACCGGGCGATGTCAAGATCGCCATCCACACGGTCGGCGTCTGCGGCAGCGACGTGCACTATTACACCCATGGCGCCATCGGCAGCTATGTCGTGCGGGCCCCGATGGTGCTCGGCCACGAAGCCGCGGGAACGATCGTCGAGATCGGCGCCAATGTCGGCACGCTGAAGGTCGGCGACCGCGTCTGCATGGAGCCGGGCGTGCCGAACCTGTCGTCGCGCGCGACCAGGCTCGGCATCTACAATGTCGACCCTGACGTCTCCTTCTGGGCGACGCCGCCTGTGCATGGCGTGCTGGCGCCCTATGCCGTGCACCCGGCCGCCTTCACCTACAGACTGCCGGACAATGTCACCTTCGCCGAAGGCGCGATGGTCGAACCCTTTGCCATCGGCATGCAGGCGGCGCGCCGCGCCCGCATCGTGCCTGGCGACGTCGCCGTCGTCGTCGGCTGCGGCCCGATCGGCATCATGATCGCGCTGGCGGCGCTGGCCGGCGGCTGCTCGAAGGTGCTGATCTCCGATTTTTCCGCACCCAAGCTCAAGATTGCCGCGCAATATCCCGGCATCGTGCCGGTCAATATAGGTGAGCAATCGCTGGTCGACGCAGTCTCCGCCGCGACCGACAATTGGGGCGCGGATATCGTGTTCGAGGCGAGCGGCAGCCCGAAGGCATTCTCCGACCTGTTCGATGTCGTGCGGCCGGGCGGCGCGGTGGTGCTGGTCGGACTGCCGGTCGAACCGGTCAGCCTCAACGTTCCGGCGGCGATCTCCAAGGAAGTGCGCATCGAGACGGTGTTCCGTTACGCCAACATCTTCGACCGCGCGCTGCAGCTGATCGCCTCGGGGAAGGTCGACCTCAAGCCGCTGATCACCGGCACTTATGATTTCTCGGACAGCATCGAGGCCTTCGAGCGGGCGGCGCAAGGCAAGCCGCAAGACGTCAAGCTGCAAATCCTTCTTACCGGCGAGAAGGGCTGACCATGTCCGCGATCGTTTGCTCCCATGTCGACAAGGCTTACGGCGCCACTACCGTCATCCGAGACCTCAATCTCTCGATCGAGGAGCACGAATTCGTCGTATTCCTCGGCCCGTCCGGCTGCGGCAAGTCGACCTTGCTCAGGATGCTGGCCGGACTGGAGGATATCAGCGGCGGGGAAGTGTCGATCGGCGGCAAAGTGGTCAACGATCTCGAGCCCGGCGAGCGCGGCATTGCCATGGTTTTCCAGAACTATGCGCTCTACCCGCATATGACGATCTTCGACAATATCGCCTTTGGGCTCAAGCGACAGAAAGTGCCCCCGGCCGAGATCCGGAAGCGGGTCGAGGCGGTGGCAACGACGCTCGGCCTCGAACCTTACCTCGCCCGCAAGCCGACCGAACTTTCCGGCGGCCAGCAGCAGCGCGTGGCGATTGCGCGCGCCATGATCAAGACGCCGAAAGTGTTCCTGTTCGACGAGCCGCTGTCGAATCTCGACGCCAAACTTCGCAACCATATGCGGGTCGAAATCGCCCGCCTGCACCAGTCGCTGAAGACCACTACCGTCTATGTCACCCACGACCAGCTCGAAGCGATGACGCTGGCCGACCGGATCGTGCTGCTCAGGGATGGCGTCATCGAACAGATCGGCTCGCCGGCCGAGATCTATCGCCAGCCGGGCAATCTGTTCGTCGCCGGCTTCATCGGTACGCCGAACATGAATTTCATCGACGTGGCCGTCGGGCGGAAGGACGAACGCTGGACGCTGACAGGCGGCGGCTCGACCTTCTTCATAGAAGGCCTGGGCTTCGATCTGCGCGGCGTCCATCGCGCCGTGCTTGGAATCCGACCGCCGGACCTGAAGACCGCCGGTGCTCAGAGCATCAATCTTCTGCAAGGCACCGCCGACCTCATCGAGTTCCACGGCAATGACGCGCTGGTGACGTTCGCCTGCGGCGGCAAGGAGGTCGGCGCGTTGGTATCGGCCCGCGAATGCCCGGCGTTGCGCGCGCCTGTGCGCTACACATTCGAGGAGGAGAGCGTGCATCTGTTCGACGCGGCGACCGGCGCATCCTTGCGCCGGCGAGAGGAGGCCTAGATTTGGTACGCAATTCCGGACGGAAAACCGTTTCACGCTTTTCCTGGAATTGCTCTAGTTGATGGCGTCGAGCGCCTGCCGCTGGCGGTGCATTTCGAGGAAGATCCTGTAGTCGCGGTCGAAGCGGCCTGACGCGGTCGGGTTCGAGGTGCGCGCCCTGCCGCCTTGCTGCATGGCGACGCAGGCGGCATTCAGGTCCGGGAACAGGCCAGCGGCAGTGGCGGCGACCATGCCGGTGCCGAGCAGAACGGCTTCGTCGGCCAGCGGCTCGATCACCGCGCAGCCGGTGGCGTCGGCATAGAGCTCCATCAGCAACGGGTTCTTGGTGTGGCCGCCGGTGACATGCAGCGTGTCTATGAGATAGCCGTTCTCGTTCAGCGCCTCCAGCACATGGCGCACGCCGAGCGCGATGCCGACGGCGGTGCGCCAATACAGCTTGCACAGACTGTCGAAGGAGGAATCCAGCGTCAGCCCGCTGACCACACCGACCGCATGCGGATCGGCAAGCGGCGAGCGGTTGCCATGGAAATCCGGCAGCACATGCAGCCTTGCCGCCAGCTTGTCACCTTCGGTGCTGCGCAGTTCGGCGACGCGCCTGGCGATTTTTGCATGCATGGCCGCGTCCGGCTCGCCGCCGGCGCCGTGCCAGCGGATGATATGGTCGAGCAGCGCACCGGTCGCCGACTGGCCGCCTTCCGACAGCCAGAGTTTTGGCAGTGCGGCGCCATAGTATGGACCCCAGACGCCGGCGAAAGGCTGCGGGTCGGGCGACATCGCCATGACGCAGGACGAGGTGCCGGCGATCAATGCCAGATGGCGGCCGATATTCTGCTCGTCGCCAGCAAAGCCGCCGAGCACGCCAAGCGCGCCGGCATAGGCATCGATGACGCCGGCGCCGACCCGACAGTTTTCGCTCAAGCCCAACTCCGCCGCCGCTTCAGGGGTGAGCGTGCCGATGTCTGCGCCGACAGCACTTGCCTTCTCCGGCAGGCTGCCGTGTTCGAACAGATCGCCAAGCCCGACCCTGTCGAAGAAGTCACGGCGCCAGCCGGTTTCCTCATGCGCCAGATAGGTCCATTTGGCGGTCAGCGTGCATTGCGAGCGCGCCAGCGACCCGGTCGCCTTCCAGGTCAGGAAATCGGTGAGGTCGAATAGGTAGCCGGCTTCATGCCAAGTTCCCGGCAGATTGCGCTTCAGCCACATCAGCTTCGGCGTCGCCATTTCCGGCGACATGACGCCACCGATATAGTCGAGTACGGCGTGGCCGCTATCGGTGCATTCATCTGCCTCGGCGATGGCGCGATGGTCGAGCCAGACGATGGTGTCCCAGCGCCGTTCGCCCGTCACCGAGACGCTGAGCTGGCCGGCATTCCTGTCCAGCACCACCAGCGAGCAGGTGGCGTCGAACGACATGCCGACAATATCGTCGGCTGACACACCGGCCTTTTCGCGCGCGGCACGCACCGCGATGCACACAGCCGACCAGATATCCTGCGAATTGTGCTCGGCGTGATCGGCCTGCGGCTGGTTCATGACGATCGGATGCTCGGCGCGGCCGAGCAAGGTGCCTGACGTGTCGAGAATGCCCGCGCGGGCGCTCCCGGTGCCGACATCGACCGCGCAAACGAAGCTTTTCGTCAAGATGCTTTTACTCTCGCTCCCTAGAGCCGGATGATTTCAGGTCTGTTCGACCTGAAATCTGAATCCGTCTCTAAATCAAAGAAGTAGAGCATGATGTCGTCCGAAAACCGCTTCACACTTTTCGGCATCATGCTCTAGCCTGCAATCAGATCGGGCAATTGCAGCATGTCCGCGAATATAAAGTCCGGTTCACTCGACGCAAGCCGCGCTTTCAAGGCCGGGTTGCCGGCGTGCGAACCGCCGGTGAAAGCAAAGACGCGCATACCGGCCGCACGCGCCGCCGCGATGCCGGCAGGGCTGTCCTCGATTACGATGCAATTACCGGGATGCGCGCGCATAGCAGCGGCGGCATGGAGAAAAAGATCCGGCGCCGGCTTGCCGCGCGCGACCATGGCAGCGCTGAACAGATGGGGCTCGAGCAGGCCGAGCAGGCCGGTAACGTCGAGCGCATAGCGAATGCGGTCGAGCGTGCCGGAGGAAGCGACGCAGCAGGGCACGCCCAGCCTCGGCAGGATGTCGCTGATGCCGGGAATCGGCTTCAGCTCCTCGCGGAATTTGCGCATCAGCTCGACGCGCATATCGGTCAGGTGCACGTCGGTGATGTCGATGGTGAAATCGCGAAGAAGTATCTCGCGCACGCTCTTCATGCTCTTGCCGAGGAAATGCTCGTAGGCCGCATCCTCGCTGACCGAGCCCCCGGCGGCAGAGATCATGCCGAGCAGAGCCGAAACCGACAGCGCCTCGCTGTCGACCAGCACGCCGTCACAGTCGAAGATGACCAGTTCGGGCGTCATTGCGGCTGGCGTCAGAGCTTGCCGGAGATGTAGCGCGTCAGCGTCGCGCGCGTGCCATTCGCCCACAAGACGTTGAGCGCATGGGCAAAGGCCTCGGCGAACGCCGCCGAGCGGCCGACATCGCCATAGATGTCCTCCATCGCAAGCCAGGCGCCGGGCGCATCCTTCGCCGCCTTGGCGGTTGCCTGCAGCCGGTCCCAGCTGGGATCGTTGGCTTCGATGTCGGCGCCGCTGTCGGTGGTGCCGAAGCAATAGCGGCACCACAGCGCCGATTCCAGCGCGAGACCCGCAACGCTCTTCCCGGCTTTCAGCCGGTCGGCGATGGTCGGGATGATGAATTTCGGCTGCCGGTTGGAACCGTCGAGGCAAAGCCGGCGGATGGTGTCGCCGATCTTCGGGTTGGAAAAGCGGTGCTCGATGAGCTGGTAATAATCCTCCAGCACGGTGTCCGGCACCGGCGGCACCGTCGGGATGATCTCGTCATGCTCGAGCTTGGCGAGGAAGCCGCGCACCAGCGGCTCCTGCATCGCCTCATGGACGAAATGGATGTCCATCAACCCTGCGGGATAAGCGATCGTGGCATGACCGCCATTGAGGATGCGGATCTTCATCAGCTCATAGGGCGCGACATCCCTCACGAATTGCACACCGACCTTTTCCAGCGGCGGGCGGCCGTCGGTGAAACGGTCTTCCAGCACCCATTGCTTGAACGGCTCGCAGAACACCGGCCAGTTGTCCTCGAGGCCGAACTCGGTGGCGAGAATGCCGCGCTCGCGGTCGGAGGTGGCGGGGGTGATGCGGTCGACCATGCCGTTGGGAAAGGCGACATTGTCGCTGACCCAGTTTGCCAGATCCTCGTCGATCAGCCGGGCGAGGCCGATGACGCCATCCGAGGTGACATGGCCATTGTGAGGGATGTTGTCGCAGGACATGACGGTGAACGGCACGATGCCGTCGGCCCGGCGGCGCATCAGCCCGGCCAGGATGAGGCCGAACACCGTCTTCGGCGTCGTACCTGCCTGCGCGTCGGCAACGATATCAGGATGGGTCGGGTTGAACTTTCCGGAGGCCGGATCGATGAAATACCCGCCTTCGGTGATGGTCAGCGAGACGATCTTGATCGCCGGATCGGCGAGCTGGTCGATGATCGCATCCGCATCGCCGGGCGTCAGGAAATCGATCATGACGCCGGTGACGCGGGCGCTCATATGGTCGGAATCCTGCTCGACCACGGTGGTCAGCCAGTCCTGCTCCTGCAGCTTGGAACGACCGATTTTTTCGCCCTCGAAGACCCCGGCGCCGACCAGCGCCCAGTCATGGCCGATGCCTGCATTGAAGAGATCGTCGAGGTAGACCGCCTGATGCGACCGATGGAAATTGCCGACGCCGAAATGGACGATACCGGGTTTGAGCCTGGAGCGATCATATCTGGGACCGGCGACCTTGGCGGGGAGTTCCGAGAGGATCGAGGAGGAGAGTTTCACGGTCATTTTTCTACCCTTTTGGCCGGGCTGCGGCCTTCGTGATCCCGGCCCATCAACTCATCCATTGGCCGCCATCGACATTGTAGGTCTGGGCGACGATGTATTCGGCGTCGTCGCTGGCCAGGAAGACCGCCATGCCGGTCAGGTCCTCCGGCTTGCCCATGCGGCCATAGGGCACGCCCTCGCCGACCAGCCGCTTCTTCTCGCCCTTCGGCCGGTTCTCATATTTGGCAAACAGCGCATCGACCTCATCCCACATATCGCTGTCGACGACGCCGGGCGCGATGCCATTGACGTTGATGCGGTGCTTGATCAGATCGAGCCCGGCGGACTGGGTCAGCGAAATCACCGCGGCCTTGGTGGCGCAATAGACGGCGACCAGCGGCTCGCCGCGCCGTCCTGCCTGGCTGGCGATGTTGATGATCTTGCCGCCCTTGCCCCTTGCGATCATCGAACGCGCCGCTGCCTGCAGCATGAACAAGGTGCCGGCGACGTTGACGGAGAACAATTTGTCGTAGCTTGCTTTGGTGATCTCGACGATCGGCGCCAGGTCGAACAAGGCAGCGTTGTTGATCAGTATGTCGAGGCCGCCGGTCTTTGTTTCGACCGCATTGACCGCCGCATGGATCGAAGCAAGGTCGCTGACGTCGAGCCTGACCGGATAGGAGTTGGCGCCAATCTCGGCGGCCGTCTTTTCGGCAGCCGCCAGATTGATATCGGCAATGGCCACCGTGGCACCCTCGCGCGTATAGGCTTCGGCAAAAGCCCTGCCGATGCCGCGCGCGGATCCGGTGATCAGCGCCGATTTGCCTTTCAGTCTCACTGCGTCAGCGCCTTTCCGTCGGGGCCGAAGCGATGCATGCGGACCTTGTCGGGCGTCAAATAGATGGTGTCGCCGTGGCGTACTGCCAGTTCGCCATCGGCGCGTACCGTCAGCGGACCGACGCCGTCGGCCTGGACATGCAGGAAGGTGTCGGAGCCCAGATGCTCGGCGACGCCGACAAGGGCTTTCCAGTCACCCGCTGTGGTCGATATCCCCATATGCTCAGGACGAATGCCGATGGTCTTGGCGTTGTATTTGGCCGCCGGCGCACCTTCGATCAGGTTCATTTTCGGCGAACCGATGAAGCCCGCCACGAACAGGTTCTTCGGCGACTTGTAGAGTTCCATCGGCGAGCCGACCTGTTCGATGTTGCCGGCGTTAAGCACGACGATCTTGTCGGCCATGGTCATGGCTTCGATCTGGTCGTGGGTGACGTAGACCATCGTCGTCTTGAGCTGATGGTGCAGCTCGCTGATTTCGAGCCGCATGGTGCCGCGCAGTGCGGCATCGAGGTTGGACAGCGGCTCGTCGAACAGGAATGCCGAGGGCTGGCGCACGATGGCGCGGCCGATGGCGACGCGTTGCCGCTGGCCGCCGGAGAGCTGGCCGGGCCGGCGTTCGAGATAGTTGGTGAGGTTGAGGACCCGGGCTGCGTCCTTCACCTTCCTGTCGATCGTCGCCACATCCTCGCCCGCCATCTTCAGCGGGAAGCCGATGTTCTTGGCCACCGTCATATGCGGATAGAGCGCATAGGACTGGAATACCATGGCCAGCTTGCGCTTGGCCGGCGCCTCGCCGGTGACGTCACGGCCATCGATGTTGATGGTGCCCCCGCTGGTGTCCTCGAGCCCGGCGATGAGGCGCAGCAGCGTGGACTTGCCGCAACCCGACGGCCCGACGAAGACGACGAACTCGCCATTCTCGATGACCAGGTCGAGGCCTGGAATGATGACCGTCGATCCGAAATGCTTGGAGACGTTCTTGAGCGTGATGTTTCCCATGGTTTCCTCCCCGAGGGGTTATTTGGCCGGATTGCTTCAGGCAACGTCCGTTATTTTACCGCGCCGAATGTCAGGCCGCGCACCAGCTGCTTCTGGCTGAACCAGCCCATGATCAGGATGGGGGCGATGGCCAGCGTCGAGGCCGCCGAAAGCTTGGCCCAGAACAGGCCTTGCGGGCTTGAGAACGAACTGATGAAGGCCGTCAGCGGCGCCGCCTCGGTGGTGGTCAGGCGGATGGTCCAGAACGCTTCGTTCCATGCCAGGATGATGTTGAGCAGCATGGTCGATGCGATGCCCGGCACGGCCATGGGGGTCAGCACATAGACGATCTCGCCCCACAGGGTGGCGCCGTCCATGCGTGCCGCCTCCAGGATTTCGCCGGGGATTTCGCGGAAGTAGGTGTAGAGCATCCAGATCACGATCGGCAGGTTGATCAGCATCAGCATGATCATCAGGCCGATGCGGCTGTCGAGCAGTCCGGCATCGCGGAAGATGAGGTAGATCGGGAATAGCACGGCAACCGCCGGCATCATCTTGGTCGAGAGCATCCACATCAGGATGTCCTTGGTCCACTTGCCCGGCGAGAAGGCCATCGACCAGGCGGCCGGAACCGCGACTATCAGGGCCAGGATGGTCGAGCCGACCGAGAGCAGCACCGAGTTGAAGAAGAACTTGAAGTAGCCGCTCTGCGCCTGGACCTCGGTATAGCTCTCGAACGTCCCCGACGGGATCAGCGCGAAGCCCTGGATGGCCTCCTGCTCCGACTTGAACGAGGTGATGATCGTGTAGAGGATCGGGAAGAAGATCAGCAGCGCGACGATCCAGGCGGCGCCTGTCGCAATGACCTTGTGTTGGGTGGTGACTGCACGTGCCATCGTATCCTCCCTTACTTGTCCAGGTTCTTGCCGACCGCGCGCATGGCGAAGAAGGCGACGATGTTGGCGAGAATGACGGCGATGACACCGCCGGCCGATGCCTGGCCGATTTTGAACTCCAGCAATGCCTTCTGGTAGACGAGGAAGGGCAGGTTGGTGGAGGCATAGCCGGGTCCGCCATTGGTGGTGACCAGGATTTCGGCATAGACCGACAGCAGGAAGATGGTCTGGATCAGGATGACGACGGTGATGGCGCGCGACATGTGCGGCAGCGTCAGATAGATGAAGCGGCTGACGAAACCGGCGCCGTCCATCTCGGCGGCTTCCTTCTGCTCGCCGTCGAGCGACTGCAATGCGGTCAGCAGGATCAGCGTTGCGAAGGGCAGCCATTGCCAGGCGACGATGATGATGATGGCAAGCATCGGATGCTGCCCGAACCAGTCGATCGGTTGAGCCCCGAAGAAGCGCGCAATGTCGGCAAAGACGCCGTATTGCGGGTGCATGATCATGTTCTTCCAGACAAGTGCAGCCACCGGCGGCATGACGAAGAACGGAGAGATGACGAGGATGCGGACGATCCCCTGTCCCCACATCGGCTGATCGATCAACAGCGCCAGCATGACGCCGCCGATGACGGTGATCAGCAGCACGCTGCCCACCAGGACCAGCGTGTTGAGGATCGACTGCAGGAATGCCGGGTTGGAATAGAACAGCGAGTAATTCGAGAACCAGACAAACCCGTCGCGGATCGGATTGAGCGGATTGTACTGCTGGAAGGAGAACCAGATCGTGAGTGCCAGCGGCACGATCATCCAGACGAACAGCAGCACCACGGATGGCGCCAACATAAAGCGGGCAAGCGAACGGGTCTGCTGAGTAGCCATGACGGTCACCCTTCAAGGTCAGCCAAATTTTCAGGTGTGTGAAAGGGGCCGCCCGAAATGGGATTCGGGCGGCCGTTGCCGGCCAAGGAGGCGGCCGGCATTCGGCACCGGGAGGAGCCTTACTTGATATAACCGCCTTCGGTCATGGTCGCGGTGGCGGCGTCCTGCGCCTGCTTGAGCGCGTCGTCTACGCTGGTCTGGCCGGCGAGCGCCGCCGAGAACAGCTGGCCAACGGTTGTGCCGAGGCCCTGGAACTCAGGAATGGCGACGAACTGCACACCGACATAGGGCACCGGCTTGACGGTCGGATGCGTCGGGTCGGCGGCATTGATCGAGTCCAGCGTCATCTTGGCGAACGGAGCCGCCTTCTGATACTCGGCATTGGCGTAGAGCGAGGAGCGCGTGCCCGGAGGAACGTTGGCCCAGCCTTCCTTCGAAGCAACCAGTTCTGCGTAGTGCTTGCTGGTCGCCCAAGAGACGAACTTCTGTGCGGCGTCTCCCTTCTGCGTGCCGGCCGGGATGGCCAGCGACCATGCCCACAGCCAGTTGCCGCGCTTGCCCAGACCATTGTCGGGGGCCAGTGCGTAGCCGACCTTGTCCGCGACGGTCGAGTTCTTCGGGTCGGAGACGAAGGAGGCGGCGACAGTGGCGTCGATCCACATGCCGCACTTGCCCTGCTGGAACAGCGCCAGGTTTTCGTTGAAGCCGTTGGACGAGGCGCCCTCGGGACCGTCGGCCTTCATCAGGTCGACATAGAACTGCAGCGTGTTCTTCCATTCCGGCTGGTCGAATTGCGGCTTCCAGTTCTCGTCGAACCAGCGGGCGCCGAAGGAGTTCGACATGGCGGTGAGGAAGGCCATGTTCTCGCCCCAGCCGGCCTTGCCGCGCAGGCAAACGCCGTTCACGCCATTGGCGCGGTCGGTCATCTTGTCGGCGGCCTGCTTGATGAAGTCCCAGGTCGGGGCGTCGGGCATCTTCAGCCCGGCCTTCTCGATCAAGTCCTTGCGGTACATGACGAAGGAGCTTTCGCCGTAGAAGGGCGCGGCATAGAGCTTGCCGTCGACCGACAGGCCGCCGGCGATGGCCGGGATGATGTCCTTGGCGTCATAGTCGTCGCCGAGCTTGTCGAGCGGCAACAGCCAGTTCTGCTTGGCCCAGATCGGAACCTCGTAGGTGCCGATGGTCATAACGTCATACTGGCCGCCCTTGGTGGCAATGTCGGTGGTGACGCGCTCGCGCAGCACGTTCTCTTCGAGCGTGACCCAGTTGAGCGTGACGTCGGGGTTAGCCTTGGTGAAGTCGTCGGTCAGCTTCTGCATGCGGACCATGTCGCCATTGTTGACGGTGGCGATGGTGATGGATTCGGCATGCGCGGCGAAAGCGAAGGCGCTGGCCGACAACAGGCCCAAAGTGAGCGTGCGCAGTTTCATCAAATTCCTCCCATGAACCAAGATGAGCATTTGCCTTGGTAATGGGCAATTACTCACTTGGCGTTAATTATGTCAAGCCGGATTCGATGCTGCAGCGCAGCACACGGGGCAGGTGCGCGACGTTGCGTCGCGTACAGGATATTGAATGGATTTGGGAGGCTGTTTGCACGGGATGTGAGAGCGGGTTGATGCCGACCCATCGCAACCCAATCATGGCGCCAAGGGAGCGATAGGGCCCAGCCCGTCAGCCGTGGGACGGGTAGCGTCCGACGGAATATTCGAAAACCCTGCCGTCGCGTGTTTGCTTGGCTCTGGTCAGCACTTCCGTCACCTGGATCCAGCTGGGCTCGTCCTTGCGCAGCCTAACTTCCCGGCCGATTGCCTTCACGGCAGCTTGAAACGGCGTAAATGCTTCGATCACCTGCGTCGTGCGCACGGTGTTGTTTTCGATTTCTTCGACGCGATAGACTTTCATCAGCCGGCTGATCGACCCTGTTTCAATCTGCAGACGATTGATCCTGCTCAATTGGGTCCTCACAAGCACAAGCCTATGCCGGGCGAGTGATATCGACAGCGTTTTTGTCAAGCTTGGTTAACCGGGTGGCCCGATCGCAGCTGTTTGTCCGCGAAAGCGAGCATTCGTCGCGGATCCATGGCTCGCTTTGCATCTCGGAAATCAATCCGCGAATCGCTCGCCCTCAGGCGCAGGCGATCTCGGCCAGGATCCAGTCCCGGAAGGCTTTTATCTTCGGCACGTTGCGACGCGCCGTCGGGTAGACCAGCCAATAGGCGTGGCCGTCGTCGCCGACCAGGTCGAAGGGCTGGATCAGGCGGCCGGCGGCGAGCTCGGTCTTGAACAATGCGGTGGTCAGGATCGCCACACCATGGCCGGCGATGGCCGCGTTCGCCTCATAGGCCTGCGCGCCCATGCTGGTGCCGGTGCGCCTGGCAAGTTCGTCCGCCGGGACGCCGGCAAGGGCGAACCATTCCCGCCACCAGATGTCGCCGGGATCGAGAATGGGCAGCTTGAACAGGTCGGCGGGTTCGTGGACGCCACCTATGGTGGCAGCGAGTGCCGGGCTCAGCACCGGGGTGAAATCGGCCTTGAACAAAAGATGGGTCTCCACTCCAGGCCACTTGCCGCTGCCGGAGCGGATAGCGATGTCCATGTCCTCGCGGGCAAAATCGATCACCCTGTTCGAGGTATCGACGCGCACCGCCAGCGACGGATGCGCGACCTGGAAGGAGCCGAGGTGCTGCGCCAGCCAGTTCGAGGCAAAGGTCAGCAGCGTCGAGACGCACAGCACACCATCGGCGCCCCCACGCGCGGCGGAATAGGCGCTTGAGAGCAGGCTGAACGCCTCGCTGACGGCGGGCGCCAGGCGCTGGCCGGGTTCCGTCAGCACAATCTGGCGCGGCTGGCGCAGGAACAGCGGCGAACCGATGCGCTCTTCCAGAAGCTTGATCTGATAACTGGCGGCGGCCTGCGTCATGCCGAGTTCCTGCGCGGCCTTGGTGAAGGAGAGATGCCGCGCGACGGCTTCGAACACCCTGATGGCCTGCAGCGGCGGCAGCTGGGCGAGCTGTGGTGCCTTGAGATCGGGCATAAGCCCTCCTTATGGGTCGTGATCGACGTTTGATTGGCGGCAAGAGCCAATCAGGCCGATATCTGGTGTCAACGATCAATCAAGTTCAAGCATAGCGGAGGCTGAAGATCATGACCACGGCACAGCAAAAACTCCATTCCACCCCGGCGCAGAGCTGGTTTTCCCTGCTGGTGCATGAATTTTCCCTGCTTGTGCACCGCCGGCGCGGCTACGTCGACGTCCGGGAGTTGTCGCCGCATCTGCAGCGCGATATGGGTTTTCTCGACGGCAACGACCCGTCCGGGCGCTGCAAATAAACGTGTTGGATTTTATCGATGGGCCGCTTAATCTATCAGGAACCGTCGAGCAAGGCCGTGGCGGTCCGCTCGTCGGTGATGAGGCCATTGACCAGCCGGCGGTTCACAGCGGCCAGGATGCCCGGCAATTTGCGCTCGCCCATGGCGAGCGCAATGACCAGCGACTTTTCGCGTGACGGCAAGGCTGCCGACGATACCCGGTCGTTGGTGATGCCCTCGATCATGCGGCCTTCCCGATCGAACACCCAGCCGACGATCTCGGCGACGCCGCCAGCCTTTTGCAACGCCTTCAGCTCGCTTTCCGAGATAAAACCGTCCTCGTAGAGCGGCGCCTTCGGGCCGAGATCGCCGATGCCGACAAAGGTCACGTCGGCTTCCGCGGCCAGCGCCAGCGTCGGTTGGATCATCGGCTGGGCAAGCAGCATCTCGCGCTCTTCCGGCGACGAGGCGATGACCGGCAGCGGCATCGGGAACGAGCGCGCCTTGACCCGGTCGGCCATGGTGAAGATGACGTTGTAGAAGGCGGCCGAACCGTCGGGCGAGATGTTGCCGGTCAAGGACACAACCTTGTGCTGCGAGCATTCCATCGGCGGCAATTGCTCGATCGCCGCCTTCAGCGTGCGGCCGGTGCCGATGGCCAAGACGATGGGCGTCGGTGACCGCAGCCGCCGCTCGATCTCGGTCGCGGCCGCCTCGGCAATGCCGATCGTGGTCGAGGATGAGGTTGGATCGCTCGGCACCACTTCGACGAGGTCGAGCGCGAAGCGTGACTTCAGTCTAGCTGCGAGATCAAGGCAATTGGCGATCGGGTGATCGACGCGAACCTTGATCAGCCCCTCCGACACCGCCAGCGACACCAGCCGCTGCGCCGTCTGCCGGGAAATGCCGAGCGTGGCGGCGATCTGGTCCTGGGTGTTGCCGGCAACATAATAAAGCCAGCCGGCGCGCGCTGCCTCGTCCAGCCTGCTGCTGCCGCCATCTTGCCGCGAATTCAAAATGTGCCTCCAGCCCTGCCCCTTTGCGCGCCCTTGGGCGAAGCGTCGTAGTCTTGCAGGGAATGTGTCGGCGCGCAATTGTTCAATCGGGAAGACAATTGCTTGCTGCTTCGATCCGGCCGCCGCGCGGCAACCAACCCAGCGAAAATCGCCAGCGGACGGGCTCGGCGGTTTATCTCCTGATACAAACGCTTTAAGGGGATCGGCAAAGGAGCCTCGCATGACGCCGAAAGCGGTTTTCTGGGATATGGACGGCACGCTGGTCGACAGCGAGCCGCTGCACGAGGCGGCCTTGGTGGCGGCGCTGCGCAGCGTCGGTATCACGCCGCCGGCCGACCTGCATGAGCGGGTGCTGGGCGTCGCCGCCGCACCGGTCTACGAGATGCTGCGCAGCGAGTTCGGCCTCGACCTGCCCTTCGACGACTGGATCGTGCGCAAATACGATCACTACATGCCGATGGCCGAGACGCTGAAGCCGCGCCCCGGCGCGATCGAAGTGTTCAACGAGTTGCGCGCGCTCGGCGTGCAGCAGGCGGTGGTGTCCAATTCCGACCGGGTGATCGTCGATGCAAATCTGAGCGCCGTCGGCCTGATCTATCCCGGCATGCGCACGATCAGCCGAAACGACGTGCGCGAAGGCAAGCCGCATCCCGAACCGTTCCTGCGCGCCGCGTGGCTGGCCGGCGTCGATCCTTCAGACGCGGTGGCCGTCGACGACAGCGTTACCGGCGCCACATCAGGCCTGGCCGCGGGGATGCGGACGATCTTCTGGCCGGAAGCGCCGATGGCAGGACCGAAGGGCGCTGTCGTGATCAACAGTGCGGAAGAGTTGCGGGCTCAGTTGGGACTCTGAGTGAGCCTATGAACGTCGGCGCTGCCCTCATCCCCCTGCCGGGACCTTCTCCCCGTGAACGGGGAGAAGGGTGAACTCATTCAGCTGCGGTACACCGGCTCCTCCTCGTCGAGGATCGCCTTCAGCTCGGCCAGGTGACGCTCCGCCTGGCCGGGATAGTCGTCCATTTCGCTGGCGGCCTTTTCGGCAATGGCGTCGGAGAGCGTGCGCAGCGGCCGGCCGGTCCACAGCGCCTTGATGTAGGTCTCGGCGGCGCGTTCGAAATAGAACATGCGGTTGAAGGCGTCGGCAACGGTGTCGCCGATGACCATGACGCCGTGATTGCCCATCACCATCACCTTGACCTTAGGGTCGGTGAGCAGTTGCGAGCAGCGCTCGCCCTCTTCCTCGAAGGCCAGCCCGCCATAATGGGCGTCGACGACGTGGCGGTTGAAGAACATGGCCGAGTTCTGGTCGATCGGCGGCAGAGTCGAGTCGGCCAGCGATGCAAGCACAGTGGCATGAATGGAATGCACATGCATGGCGCAGCGCGCATGCGGCACGTTGCGGTGAATGGCGCCGTGCAGACCCCAGGCAGTCGGGTCGGGCGCGTCGGGGCCGGTCAGCGTCTCGGGATCGTTGGCGTCGATCAGCAAAAGGTCGCTCGCCTTGATGCGCGAGAAATGCACCTGGTTGGGGTTCATCAGGAATTTGCTGCCGTCCTCGTTGACCGACAGCGAGAAGTGGTTGGCCACGGCTTCATGCATGTTGAGCCGCGCCGTCCAGCGGAAGGCGGCGGCGAGGTCGACGCGCTCCTCATAATAGGGCAGGTTGGTCAGCGGCTCTTTCTGCAAACGGGCGATGCTCATCAAAAAATCCTCCATTTCCCCAAGAATGCCGCGCCCAATGCCGACCAGCAACCGGTAAGTACTGGGTCAGGCCGCCGAGCGGGCCGACTGCAGCCCGCCATGTTCGACGATGAAGTCGATGACTTCCTGCAGTCCCTTGCCGCGCGACAGGTCGGTGAAGCCGAACGGGCGCTTGCCCCGCATTCGGGCGGCGTCGCTCTCCATGACATCGAGGTTGACGTTCACATAGGGCGCCAGATCGCTCTTGTTGATGACCAGGAAATCGGAACGGGTGATCGCCGGCCCGCCCTTCCTGGGGATTTCCTCGCCCTGGCAAACCGAGATGACATAGAGGGTCAGGTCGGCAAGGTCCGGCGAGAAGGTGGCGGCAAGATTGTCGCCGCCGGATTCGATGAAGACGATGTCGAGATCGGGGAATTTCCTGTTCAGCTCGGCGATCGCCTGCAAATTGATCGAGGCGTCCTCACGGATGGCGGTGTGCGGGCAGCCGCCGGTCTCCACGCCGACGATGCGGTCCTCAGGCAGCGCCTGCAGGCGAGCCAGCATCATGGCGTCTTCCTTGGTGTAGATGTCGTTGGTGACGACGGCGATGGAGAAATCGTCGCGCAGCGCCTTGCAGAGCTTTTCGGTTAGCGTCGTCTTGCCGGAGCCGACGGGACCGCCGATGCCGATGCGCAGGGGACCGTTGGCCTGAGTCATAGCGAAAAATCCGTCATGCCGAAAAACTCCGTGATGGCGAGGATGGCGAAGCTGAGCCCGATCAACAGGCAGAGCGGCGAATAGAAGCTGACATCGAGCCGCGCAAAAGGCTGTTCCGGCGCCAGACGGCGCCACCACGGCGTGAAGCCGGCAATGCCGCGGCCGAGGAAGACCAGCCCTATGAGCAGCGCTGTGGCGGCAAGGCCTTCCCTTGGAAAGGGGGTGGCGAAGACCCCGGTCAGCGCCAGCGGCCACAGGGTTGCGAGGCACAGGCACGCGGCAACGGCGAGACAGGCAAACGGCGTCGGCATCTCGTCGACGCCGCGAAAGCCGACGACGGCGTGGGCGCAGGAGACGCCGTCCCTGCCCGGCCAGATGCCGCCAAGGCCCCAATAGACATGCAGCGCGGTGATCAGCAGCAGGACGGCCGAGAGGGCGAAGGCGAGGACGATCATGAGCGGAACAGCCTGGAATACTGCGTCTCGTGCTTCATCGCCATGATGTCGGAGATGAAGGCGCAGCCGCCGAGATCGTCCAATGTCGAGCCGGCGGCGCGCGCGGCCGTCGACAGCGCCAACGGCTCGAAGCCGGCGAGCAAGGCCATAGCGTCCGTCTGGCCGACGATTCCGAGTCGGATCGCCGCCTGGACGAGGTTGGAGAAGAAGGCCTGCAGGAAGGCCGACATCGCGTCCTGAAGCGCGATGCCGTTGCCGCCGGCAACGGCGCCGACGGCGACACAGTAGGCGCATTCGGCCGGCAGGCGGCCCAACACCGGATTCGCCCAAGCCGCTGCCGCTTTCAGGAAGGCGGCGCCTTGCAGCATGGTTTCGGTGTGACGCTCACGCGAGCCGGCCAGCGCTTCGGCGAGATCGGCAATTTCATGGAGATCGCCGCCGTCGCGGGCGCGGCGCCAGGCTTCCGTGAAGAGCACGGCGTCGTTCCAGCCCGAGCCCATCTCGACCAGCGTCTCCAGCCAGAAGGCGAGGCTGGCGGTATCGGCAACCAGCCCGTCTTGCCCGGCGCGTTCGAGGCCATGGCTGTAGGCAAAGCCGCCGACCGGAAAGGCCGGCGACAGCCACGCCATGAGCCGCAGCAAAGCGATGCCGGATGGCTGGTCAGTCATGATCGTGATGGTGCCCGTCATGGGAATGGCTGTGCGAATGCGACTCGCTGTGTGCGTGGGAACGTCCATCATGGGAATGCGCTTCGGCGTGCGCATGCGCATGGCCATGATCGTGACCATGCGCACCTTGGGCGGAATAGGCGCCGCGCACCGGCTTGAACGGTTCGGAGACTTCGCGGACCGTGGCGCCCAGCCCTTCCAGCATAGCCTTGATGACATGGTCGCGCAGGATCAGGATGCGGCCGGGCTCGATCGCTGCCGCCAGATGGCGGTTGCCGATATGCCAGGCAAGCTCCGTCAGATGCACCGCATCGCGGGCGCGGATATCATAGACCTCTTCGGGTGCCGCGGTGATCTCGACCTGGCCGCCATCCTCCAGCACCAGCCGGTCGCCATCGTTCAAGGTCACGGGCTCGGGCAGATCGACCAGCACCTTGCTGCCGTCGGCAAGCTCAATGGCGCGGCGGCGCAAATGACGCTCGTCATGGGGCAGGACGGCACGGCCGGATGGCGGCGTAGTTCCGGCAGTGCCGGCAGGCACCACCGAGACGGCCCGGGGGAACTTGGTGAAGTCGGTGTTCAGGTTGAGTTTCATCGCATGGCTCCACCGTTAGCCTGGGCTCTCGCACGGGCAGGCCGCGCCAGGACGCGGTCGAAATACGCGTTGACGCGCTCGGATTCGATCGGAAATTTTCCGGCGCGGGCCCAGCCGCCCATGTCGCCCAACAGCACGTCGACGGCGGAAAACCGGTCGCCCAGCGCAAACTCCCGATCCCCCAGCCGGCCGTCGAGCGCCTTGGCCTCCGAGGCGAAATCGTAGGCGGCGGCGGGGCCGACATCGACCCGCACGTCCTTCGGCAACAGGAAGCGGTGGCGCAGCTTGTTCCACAGCGGCGCTTCGAACTCGGACTGGGCAAAATGCATCCAGGAATCCATTTCGGCGCGTCCGGCCACACCTGGATTGGCGCCCATGCCTTTGTCGGCGTGCTTGTCGGCGAGATAGACGCAGATTGCCGCCGAATCAGTCACCGTCAGTTCGCCATCGATCAGGATCGGCACCTTGCCCGACGGGCTGAGCGCATAGGCTTCGGGCGAACGCAATTTGACCTCGACGAATTCATAGGGCTGCCCGAGTTCCTCGAGCATCCACAGAACGCGGCTGACGCGGGATCCACGCGATCCGATGGCCTTGTACATGGTTGAACCCTCTTTCCTGCGACCCTAAACCATAGCCACTGTTCAGACGATGGTGTCGAAGAGCCGCAGGATGAACGATATCTGATAGATCAGCGTGCCGGCGACGAATGCGATGTGGAAGCGGCGGTCACGCACCAGTATGGCGGCGATGCACAACACCACGAAAACCGGCGTTCGGAACAGATATTCATTGCCGTAGCGGGCGAAATGCTCGGGACCCTTCAGCAGCGTGTCGACGACGTCGAGCAGATAGGTCGTCGCCAGCAGGCCGAAGAACCAGCCACGGCGTGAATAGAAGAAATCCTCGTAGCTGGTGTAGTCGAGCATCGAATCCGGAAACAGCAGCGCGCACAGCAGGAACAGCGTGATGGCGTAGAAGATCAGGAACAGGTACTTGCCGAAAGTCCAGACCTCTATGGTGTAGAGGCCGAACTCCCACCACCAGAAATGCACCAGCAGCAACAGCATGGAGGCGACCCAGCCGAGGTGCACGGGATAGAGCCTGTACTGGCCGGGATGCTGGACGATTCGCGCCACCCCCGACAGCAGGCGAGCGACGCCAAGTCCGATCACCATGCCCATGACGATGCGGATATGCGGGAAGATGTCGTGGGCGGAGGCTATTTCGGTGACCATGACCTGCTACGCGGTTTCTTTGAGCCGCATATTGCGGTGGGACCGACCGGCTCGCAATGGAATTTGCCGGGTCGATCAAATCGCCCCTCGCCTCAAAACAGGAAATACCGCTGCGCCATCGGCAGCACGGTTGCCGGCTCGCAAGTCAAGAGTTCGCCATCGGCGCGAACCTCATAGGTTTCGGGATCGACCTCGATATGCGGCGTGGCGTCGTTGAGGATCATCGAGTGCTTGCCGATGCCGCCGCGGGTATTTTCCACCGCCACGAACTGCTTGTCGACGCCGAGCCTGCCATGCAGGCCGGACTCCAGCGCCGCCTTCGAAACGAAGGTCACCGACGAGTTGGTCCTGGCCTTGCCATAGGCGCCGAACATCGGGCGGTAGTGCATCGGCTGCGGTGTCGGGATAGAGGCGTTTGGGTCGCCCATCGGGGCTGCGGCTATCATGCCGCCGATCAGCACCATGTCCGGTTTGACGCCGAAGAAGGCTGGGTTCCACAGCACCAGATCGGCGCGCTTGCCGACCGCGATCGAACCGATGTCCCTGGACAGGCCATGCGCGATTGCCGGGTTGATGGTGTATTTGGCGATATAGCGGCGGACGCGGAAATTGTCGTTGTTGCCGGTCTCCTGCGGCAATGACCCGCGCTGGCGCTTCATCTTGTCGGCGGTCTGCCAGGTGCGGATCGCCACCTCGCCGACGCGGCCCATTGCCTGCGAGTCCGACGAGATGATCGAGAAGGCGCCGATGTCATGCAGAATGTCTTCCGCCGCGATGGTCTCCTTGCGGATGCGGCTTTCGGCAAAGGCGATGTCTTCGGGGATCGACGGCGACAGATGATGGCAGACCATCAGCATGTCGAGATGCTCGGCCAGCGTGTTGACGGTGTAGGGCCGGGTCGGGTTGGTCGAGGACGGGATGACGTTGGGCAGGCCGCAAACCTTGATGATGTCAGGCGCATGGCCGCCGCCGGCACCCTCGGTGTGGAAGGCGTGGATGGTGCGGCCCTTGATGGCGGCGACGGTGTTCTCCACAAAGCCGGATTCGTTCAGCGTGTCGGTGTGGATCATCACCTGCACGTCGTAATCGTCGGCAACCGACAGGCAGCAGTCGATGGCCGCCGGCGTCGTGCCCCAGTCCTCGTGCAGCTTCAGCGAGCAGGCCCCGCCCAGCACCATTTCCTCGAGCGCCGCCGGCAGCGAGGCGTTGCCCTTTCCGGACAGGCCGATGTTCATCGGGAAAGCGTCGAAGGACTGGATCATGCGCGCCATGTGCCAGGGTCCGGGCGTGCAGGTGGTGGCCAGCGTGCCATGCGCCGGGCCGGTGCCGCCGCCGAGCATGGTGGTGATGCCCGACATCAGCGCTTCGTCGATCTGCTGCGGGCAGATGAAGTGGATGTGCGCGTCGAAGCCGCCGGCGGTCAGGATCTTGCCCTCGCCGGCGATGATCTCGGTACCGGGGCCGATGATGATGGTGACACCGTCCTGCGTGTCGGGATTGCCGGCCTTGCCGATCGCCGCGATGCGGCCGTCCCTGAGACCTATATCGGCCTTGAAGATGCCGGCCGTGGCATCGACCACCAGCGCGTTGGTGATGACCGTGTCGACCGCGCCGCCGGCGCGCGACACCTGGCTCTGGCCCATGCCGTCGCGGATGACCTTGCCGCCGCCGAATTTCACCTCCTCGCCATGGACGGTGAGGTCCTTTTCGACCTCGATAAACAGCTCGGTGTCGGCCAGGCGCACTCTGTCGCCGACCGTCGGGCCATACATCTGCGCGTAGGCGGCGCGGGTAATTCTAGCCATCAGTCAATGCTCCCCAAACGAGAGCCCGGCCGCAGCCGAACTCCACATCGTCGCCATCCAATTGTCATGCAATGACCCGCTCGGCGACACCTTCTGATCCCATTTGGCCGTTGAGGTGGCCCTGCCACCCAAACCGCCTGTTTGCCAAACCCTTGGCCAAATCGATGAAAGGAAAATACATGCGCAAGATCATCGTTCTTGCAGCCGCCGCCACGCTGGCCTCCGCAACCGTAGCCGGCGCCCAGCAGCAGCCCACGCCGCAACCGAAGCCGGCGGCGCCCAGCGCTCAGCCGGCGGCGCCGGCAATCCAGAAGGTCAACATCGTCGATATCAGCGAATTGCCCAAGGCCACCCAGACGCAGGTCAATCAGGTGATCGCCCAGCGTGGCGATGCCGGGCTGCAGAAACTGCGCTCTTCGATCGACGCGACGCCGCAGATCAAGTCGGCGCTCGAAGCCAAGGGACTCACCTCGGCACAGGTGGTCGCCGCCAGCATGACCACCGATGGCGCGCTGACCATCGTCACCAAGAAGGCAAGCTGACGACAGGGCATGGCGGGCCGGCATCCGGCCCGCTGGCCCTATCCCGGAGGGAACCTTCGCCGGACGGGAGCCGTTTCGTCCCTTTGGCGCCGAACGGCGTTGCGCAGAAAAGTCTGCCAGGAGCGAGCGATGCCTACCATTCCCCTTGCCGACGCCAGATGGCTCCACGCCATTGCCGCTTGCGCGTTTCTCGCGGCTTTCGGCCCGCAAGCCGCGCAAGGTCTTGAAAGCGCTGACACAGTCAACCGGGCTGACACTGTCAACCGGATTGTGGGCTCCGATGTCCGGCAGGAAGAGGCGCGGACGGAGACGCAGACCAAAAAGATCATCACCGCGATCGAGCGGACGCGTGACAACATCGGTGCCGTGCGCAAGACATCCAAGCTCGATACCGTCGATATCGTCTTCCTCACCGACGCGGCACGCAGCGAAGGCGGCCCGCCGCCGGCCGTCGAGAGCAAGGTCGAACAGCATCAGGACGACATTGCGGAACTGCGGAAGGAGATCGACGCCAACGCCTTGCTGTTCAACGCCATCGATTCGCGGCGCGTGCTTGCGGAAGACGTCCTTGCCGTGGAATTCGACGGCTCGGCAAGAATCGTCATCTACGCGGCGGCCAGGCCGTCGAACTGACGTCCGGGCGCTCGACCCCGTCGATCTCACAGCCTGCCCATGATTTTCTGCTGAAAGCCGTAGACCTCGCGTTTTCCGCCGAGCGGCACCAGCGTGACGTCGCGCTGCTGTCCCGGTTCGAAGCGCATCGCGGTGCCGGCGGCAATGTCGAGGCGCATGCCGCGCGCCTTGTCGCGATCGAATTTCAGACCCTCATTGGTTTCGAAGAAGTGGTAGTGGCTGCCGACCTGGATCGGCCGGTCGCCGCTGTTGGCGACCTTCAGCGTCACCGTCGGCAGCCCCTTGTTGAGCTCGATGTCGCCGCTTGCGGTGATGATTTCGCCGGGAATCATCGTTAGCCTCACAAAACGCCGAAGACCAGGCCGCCGCCGACTGCAGCACAAGCGGCGCCAGCGGCGCGGGCAAGCCCGCGAAAGCGCATGCCGAGGCCAAGGCCGGCAGCGATGCCCATGGCATGGAGAAGTGCGGTGGCAACGGCAAAGCCGGCCATATAGTCAAGCCCACCTGCATTTTCCGGCACTTCGGTGCCGTGGGCATGGCCATGGAACAGCGCGAACAGGCCGATGATGGCGACTCCGGCCGAGACCGGCAGATCGACCGCCAACGCCACTAGCAAGCCAAGCGCGACGACGGAGGCAAGGATGCCCGGTTCGACGAAAGGCACCGGCACGTGGAGCATGCCGAGCGCGCCGCCGACCAGCATGACGCCGACAAAGGCCAGCGGCCAGGCCCAGATCGCCTTGCCGCCCTTGAGCGCCGCCCACAGGCCGACGGCGACCATGACGGTCATATGGTCGAGGCCGGACAGCGGATGCGCGAAGCCCGCCGCGAAGGACGAGGTGGTGCCGATGCCGACATGGGCATAGGCGGGCATCGCCGCCGCCAGCAGCAGGATCGCTGCAAGCGTGGTGCGTTTGGTTGAAGCAGAGATCATCGGTCTTCCCTTCGAAGTCACGAAAACAATCACGCAGCCTTGCGCGGGCCGCAGCCCTCGGCCTTGAGCACGCGTTGGGTCGAGGCCGGATATTTCACCAGTTTCTCCACTGGGCGGATCGGGCGTGCGGAAAAATTGCCGCCGCAGTTCGGGCAGACGCCGCCCAGCACATGTTCAGCGCAGTCAGCGCAGAAGGTGCATTCAAAGGTGCAGATCAGCGCGTCCGCCGCTTCCGGCGGCAGGTCCTTGTCGCAGCATTCGCAATTCGGTCGCAGCTCCAGCATCGTTTTTCTCCTCACCTGATCGGTTCGTGAACGGTCACCAACTTGGTGCCGTCGGGAAAGGTCGCCTCGACCTGCACGTCGTGGATCATCTCGGCGATGCCTTCCATCACCTGCGCGCGGGTGATGACATGGGCGCCGGCCTCCATCAGTTCGGCGACCGGGCGGCCGTCGCGGGCGCCCTCGACGACGAAATCGGTGATCAGCGCGATCGCTTCGGGGTGATTGAGCTTGACGCCGCGTTCCAGCCGCTTGCGCGCCACGATCGCCGCCATGGCGATGAGCAGCTTGTCCTTTTCACGCGGCGTCAGGTTCATGCGCTTTCCTGGATTTGGCCTGGATTTGGCTCAGAGTGACCATAATTTGGGCAGACCCGCCCGCCCGTTGAGCAGTTCGACGAGCGGAACCAGCCGCTTGCGCAGCTGGTAGCCGTCCTCGGCAAACAGCCTCGCAAGAAGCTTGCCAGATTTTTTGACGCTCCAGGCGCTGGCATCGCCGTCGGCGCCGATGATGTCGCGGGCCGCATCGAGCAAGCCTTCGGCCTGCGGCGAAACCATCAGCAGCGTCGCAGCGGCAATGGCGCCGCCGGCGACCGCCGGGCGGCCAAGTGCCGCCGCGATAGCCGGCCCGATGCGGGAATCCTCGGCATGAACGAGCGCACCATCCTGGCGGACACGCCAACGGTCGTGGAAATGGCCGTGCGCGGCCTCTTCGCCCATGGCGAGGCGGCCGAATATGGTGGCTTCAAGCAGCAATGCCTCGGCGCCTGCGGCAAGCTCGACCTCGAGCGTGCGGGCAAAGGCCGAGCGGTCGAAGACGATGGTTTCCTGGGGCAGCCAGGCGATACGCCCGCCCGCGCCGACGCTGAGCTTCACCCGAACTTCGGCGCGGTCGCTAGCGGCACGATAGATCTTTTCGCAGGCCTGGGTGGTTATCGAGGCGGAGGCACCTGGCCCGACATCGATTTCCCAGCCGAGCCGATCGCCGCCGGTCAGACCGCCGGCGGTGTTGATGAGCACGGCTTCGAGCGGATCGGCCGCAACGGCCGGCATGCGGATTTTGGCCGAGCCGTCCTGATAGAGGCGCAAAAGCCGGGTGCGTCCATCCCTGACGCCGCACGCAAGCCGGGCCGCCCCGGCCGCGCGCTGGGCCGGAAGAGCTGAGATCAAGACATGCTGCAACGTATCCACGGCGCTAACGTTAAGCACTCCCGGCGCTTTGTCGATATGGTGCTTGTTGATATAGCTTGTTGCTTGACAGCGTTTCCGTTTCTATAGAGGGAGCCTCTTTGGAACGGTCATGCTGCGCCTGGCGGGTTTTTGAAGGCGACGGCGATTTCAGTCCAGGCAACAGGGGCGCCAACCAATCGGCACCGCGGCGTTATAAAATTGGGGAAGGAATCGAATGGCTGACGAGCTGGCAACGGAAATCATCGCCAAGATCAGGGCACATGCGGAGCCCGGTGGCGAAGAGATCACCACCAATACGGAATTGACCGCGCTTGGCATCCATTCCCTGGAACTGACCGAGATCATCTTCGATCTCGAGGAGCAGTACGGCATCGAGATCGAGATGAACACGGTCGATGCCTGGAGCAATCTCAAGAATGTCGGCGATATGGTTGAGGCTGTTCGCGCGCTGATTGCGAAAAAAGCCTGAGCTGAATGCAAAAGCGCGTCGTCATTACCGGCATCGGCGGCATATGCGGGCTCGGCGCCAATGCGCCTGCAATCTGGAACGAGATGCGGGCCGGCCGATCGGCCATCGGTCAAATCAGCAATCCCGGTTTGCATGATTTGAAGGTCAAGGTCGGCTGCGAAATCAAGACGCTGCCCGACCATGGCATCAGCCACAAGCAGACCGTGTCGATGGACCGCTTCAGCCTTTTGGCGACGATTGCCGCGCGCGAAGCCATGCAGCATGCCGGCCTGACATCGAATGAAGCAACCACCTACCGGATGGGCGCGGTTGTCGGCGTCGGCGTCTGCGGCTGGGAGGCGATCGAGGAGAACTATCGCGCCATCCTGGTCGACGGCAAGAACCGGGCCGGCATCTTCACCGTGCCGAAAGTGATGCCGAGTGCGGCATCCGGCCATGTCAGCATGAATCTCGGCCTGCGCGGGCCGGTGTTCGGCGTCACTTCGGCCTGCTCCTCGTCCAATCACGCCTTTGCCTCGGCGGTCGACCAGATCCGGCTCGGCCGCGCCGATGTCATGGTCGCCGGCGGCACCGACGCGCCGCTGCTCTGGGGCATCCTGAAAGGCTGGGAAGCCCTGCGGGTGCTGGCGCCCGATACCTGCCGGCCGTTCTCAGCCGATCGCCAGGGCCTGTCGCTCGGCGAAGGTGCTGGAATGGCGGTGCTGGAAACGTATGAACACGCCATGGCGCGCGGCGCTACCATTCTGGCCGAATTTGCCGGAGCCGGCCTTTCCGCCGACGCTTCCGATATCGTCGCGCCGACTGTCGAGGGACCGACGGCGGCGATGCGCGCCTGCCTGGCGGACGCCGGGCTCAATCCCGAGGACGTCGACTATCTCAACGCCCACGGCACCGGCACCAAGGCCAACGACCAGATCGAGACGGCGGCAATCAAGCGCGTCTTCGGCGACCATGCCTATAAGCTGTCGGTGTCGTCGACCAAGTCGATGCATGCCCATTGCCTCGGCGCCTCGGGCGGCCTGGAAATGATCGCCTGCGTGATGGCGATCCGCGAAGGCATCGTGCCGCCGACGGCCAATTTCCGGCAGGCCGACCCCGACTGCGATCTCGACATCACGCCGAATGTGGCGCGCGAGCGCAAGGTGCGCGCGGCGATCAGCAACGGTTTTGCCTTTGGCGGCACCAATGCCGTGGTCGCGTTCAAGGCGGTCTGACGGCAAGCGACTGGCCCCTGAGCGACTGGGCCTGAATGACTGCGAAGACGGTGTCTGCACCGTCGACCGGTTGATCGGCAAAGACGCCGAGGATAATCCTTCGCAACACGCCAGATGGCGCGATACCGCGCCAAATTCCCGACCGGAGCTTTCGATGACCGACCTGTCCGCCTTTCCGATCACCAAGCGCTGGCCGGCCAGCCACCCCGACCGCCTGCAGCTCTATTCCGCGACGACGCCGAATGGGGTGAAAGTCTCGATCGCGCTGGAAGAACTCGGCCTCCCCTACGAGGCGCATCTGGTGGATATCGGCAAGGACCAGAGCTGGACGCCGGAATTCCTGTCGCTGAACCCGAACGGCAAGATACCCGCGATCATCGACCCCGACGGGCCGGGCGGCAGGCCATTCGGCCTGTTCGAATCCGGCGCCATCCTGCTCTACCTCACCGACAAGACCGGCAAGCTGATCCCTGCCGATCCGGCGCGGCGCTACGAGACCATCCAATGGGTGTTCTTCCAGATGGCGGCGATCGGGCCGATTTTCGGACAGGTCGGGTTTTTCAACAAATTCGCCGGACGCGAGATCGCCGACAAGCGGCCGCTGGATCGCTACCGCAATGAATCGCGGCGGCTGATCGGGGTGCTGGAGACGCGGCTGAAGGGTCGAACCTGGATCATGGACGACGACTATACCATCGCCGACATTTCGATGCTGGGCTGGGTGCGCAATCTGATCGGCTTCTACGAGGCGCGCGAACTCGTCGGCTTCGACGACTTCCCCACCGTCGCGGCATGGCTGGAGCGCGGGCTGGCGCGGCCCGCGGTGCAGCGCGGCCTGACCATTCCCGCCAGGAATTGACCTCGGCCAGCCGAAGCAGCCGGGTCTATTTCGCCTTGGCCTTGCTTTTCGAGCCGCCCTTGCCGATGACGGACGCAGCGAGCGACGCGGCGCCCCTGGCTGTCGCCGCCACCGCACCAGCGGCGACATTGGCGGTCGCCTTGACCGTGCGCATGGCCCCGCCGGCCATCGAGCCGCGGCTTGCCGGCTTCTTGGGTTTGGAGGTTTTCGCCGCCACCTTCGCCGTCGCGACCGGTTCTACCTTCTTTGGCGCCGCTTTGCCGAAAGCCGGCTTTGCGTCCTTGGACCGCTCGGCGATCGCCGGGCCGGCGCCTGCCTTGGCCTGCGTGGCCTTTGCCTGCCTGGCTTTGGGTTGAGCGGTCTTGCTCTTGGCGGGTGTTTTTGCCTTGGTTGCCATCTGACGGTTCCCTCACGGCGGCACGATTGCCGATGAGAGATAACGACCTGAAAGTCTTAAGGTTCCCGTTCCGAAGTCCAGCGAACTATGCGGGATCGCCAACAACCAGGTCGGCGGACCTGCGACGGCCGAGCACGCGATCGATGTTGGGCATGTCGTTGGAAGCGATCCAGGCGCGGGCGTCTTCGTCGGAGCGGCCATGCTCGTGCCAGCGCACCAGAAGGCGGCGCTCGAGTTCGGCCCGCGGCACATCGACAAAGATGGTGAAGTCGAACAGCGGCGCCAGCCGCGACCACGGCTCCTCGTCGAGCAGGAGGTAATTGCCTTCGACCAGGATGAACTTGGTCTCGGCGGCAACGATGGAGGCGGCGGCGCGCGACAATTCCATGCTGCGGTCGAACACCGGAATGGCGATGTCTGGCTCGCCCGAACGGATGCGCTTCAACAGCGTCTCGAAGCCGGCGAAGTCGAAAGTCTCCGGCGCGCCCTTTCTTGGCCGCAGGCCGCGCTGGTCGAGCACGATGTCGTCATAGTGGAAGCCGTCCATCGGCACGACTTCAGCCGTGCCCTCCGGCAGCAGATCATGCAGCCCGGCCGAGAGCGTCGACTTGCCGGCGCCGGGCGGGCCGGCAATGGCGACGATGAACCGTTTCGCCTTGCCGGCGCGCTTGAAGATGGTGGCGGCGAGATGGGCGATTTCGGACATTGGGCGCTTCCAGCTATGCTTTGCATCTTGTCGGCAGTTCGAGGAAATTTCAAACCGCGATTTGGGCAATCTCACGACATCCGCCACGTCAGCGCTGCCCCTCGTCGCCCTGCCGGTGTCCAGCCGATAGATGGGTAACACTTCTCCTCCCAATGCGTCCGCCGCAGCGCCAAGCAGATTGGTTGGCGCGGCGGTGCGGCGGACAAGCTCCATGTGCCGTGTGTCGAGATGCCGGCAGGCAGGTGAGGGGCAGGGCCAGCGTTCGAAAATCAGCCGGGCTGGCCGATCCGCAGGAAATCGCTGTCGAACCTGACATCGCGGGTCGAACCATCGGCTCCGGTGAGACGCATGTGACCTGAGGCTGTCCCGATATCGCGCGGCGGCTCGCCGCTCGTGAGCGGCAGCGTGCCGATGACATGGCGGAAGGAGACTTCGCCGCCGAGGGTAAAAGCGGTCGCGACCCCTTCGCGCTTCAGCCAATTGTCGCCGATCGATGCGGCATGGCCGATGGCGGCGCGGCCGTCCTCGATGCCGAGCACGCCGCGATGGCGGCTGCTCCACGGCGCGTAGTCGCGGCCGCCATTGCTGAACCACAGCATGGTGACCGGCAGCTCCGCCGGGTTCTTCAGCACCAGCACCAGATCCTGTTCGGCCCGGCGCGCCAGCGCCGTCCAGCCCGGACCGCCATGATCGGCTTCGACCAGGGTGATGAAATCCTCGCGCTCATCCTCCATGTGGTAGTCGGTGAGATCGAGCGTGCCGCCGCCAGTGGCTGGAAAGCGCGTCAGATCGGTCGAGCGGGCGGGATAGGAAAGCTTGAAGCGACCGCGGGCCGGATCGGGCTCCAGCGGTGCGTCCAGTGTCCCGGCAAAGCGCTTCGGCGAAAAGGCCAGCCGGCCGCCATCGCGCATCGCCGCCATCGGATGGTGGGCGGCGGAGACAGCGCCGGAACCGCCGGAAAAGACATGCTCCTGATAGAGAAAGGGATGACTGTTGCGGAGCGTGAAGATCTTGTCGACCGTCGCGCCCATCACCGTGCGGCGCAACCGGAAGACGGCCCGCCAGCCGTCGGATGTCGCTTCGCTGGCGGTGACATCCCAGGCGCTGTTGGCCGGCCAGCCATGCAGCGGTGCGGCCTCGATGTCGCTGGCCGAAAACGGTGCGCATAGGAAATCGCCCGACAGCCGCACCGTGCCTTGAGGCAGATCCGGCGGCAGCGTCTCGCCGGCATCGATCCAGGGCGCGCGGTGCAGCGGCTTCAGCTGGCGGCCATCGCTGTCGACCGTTATGTCGGCGATATGGCCGACAGTGAGATCGAGCGTGACCGAAATGCCCTTTGCCTTGATCGTGACCGTATCCATCCGCGCACCTGCTGATTCTGATGGCAGCGAACAAACCCGCTCCGCGAGGGATGCGCAAGCACAGCGACCGGCATTTTGCATCAGGGCGATTTTTACCCTCCCCCTTGTGGGGAGGGTCGGCGAGCGATCGGAGCGAAGCGGAGATCGATCGACGGGGTGGGGGTAGCGCCCTACGAGGACCCCCACCCCGATCCGCTACGCGGATCGACCCTCCCCACATGGGGGAGGGTGGGCGCCTACTGCCGCTTATACTCGCGCACCGGCGACTTGGTGCCGTCGGTGTAGGTGACCTGCACCGCCATCGATGTCACGTTGTCGGGGACCTTGAAGTAAGGCTGGTAGTCATAAGGAATGGCGTACGGGTCCTTCTTGTCGCAAGGCGGCAGCTTGATCTCCCTGTCGAGCGCCGTGCCGTTCAGGCTGTAGCGCACCTCCTTGATGCCGCAGCGGAACGACAGCATCTGGGAGAAATAGACCAGGCCGTGATTGCCGCTGGCGTCGAAGGCGATCCACGACGTCCAGAACTGGTCGAGGATCTGTTTGTTGCCCTGTTGCAGCGCTGCGTCCGGATCGAAACTTATGTCGAACGGCCCGGTCTCGCGGCCCCTGAGATCGAGATACTTGACCCCGATGGTGGTGGCCGTGGTGCTGTCGGGCAATTCGAAGCTCGGATTGGGCATCGGCTTGCCGGTGCGCTGGTCGTTCATCGCCATCAGCCCGGTGTCGGTGAACGGACCTGACACACCCATGCGCCAGGAAATGCCGGTCGCGGCCTCGGGCAGCGAGATGGAGATCGTCCAGCCGGCATTGGAGCGCATCGGCGTCAGCGTCGGGGCAAAGCGTGCTGGGTCGAGCACGTCGCCAAGCGCCGTCAGGCGGGTACGGCTGCGGTCGAGCCAGTCGGCGAGCTGCGTCTGGTCGACGAAATATTTGAGCAGCCCGCCTTCCTTTTCATAGGAGACGAACCTGGTCAGCGCCTCGGCCTCGCTGCGCTTGTCGGACAGCGACTGGACGCCGAGGCGATCCTCGGAAAACTCCTGCGCGAGCAGATAATAGGCCGGTGCGAAATCCGGATTGGCCGCGATGAAGGCGTTGAGCTTGTCGAGACGCTGGGCATCGTCGAACTGCAGGATATGGACCAGCTTGATCGACAGCGCCTTGGCCTTGTCGGCCAGCTGGCCGAACACTTCGCGGGCGCCGGCCTTGCCGTCCTGCACGCGCAGCAGGGTGGCAAAGCGAGTGTAGGGATCGACGGCGTCGACGTCGAAACCGGCAAAAGCGAGATAGGAGCGCCGCGCATTCAGCATGTCGCCGGAAAGCTCGTAGACGCGGGCATTGTGGTAGAATTCATCCGGCCGCTTCGGCTCGGCGATCGCCCCGCCCTGCGCGGCCAATGCGGCAAAGCCCTTGGCGATGGTGTCGATCGAGGCGGCGATCTGCTCGGTGGTCGCCTGAAGCTTATCCGCCTGCTCGGCCTGTTTCTGCTGGCCGGCAGCGAGCGTTTCGGTCGTCTGCTTGACCGCCTCTACCGACTTTTGCGTCTGCGCGTCCTGCTCAGCCTGCTGCTGCTGGGTCGACGCAATTTCCTCGGTCTTCTTCGCCACCGCGTCAGTCGATTGCTTGACCTGGTCGACCGCCAGCTTCGTCTCGGTTACCGTTTGCTCGATCCTGGCCACCCTGGCCGAGACGATGCCCATCTGCTGCTGCAACTGGGCGATGGCCGGCACCAGGCCGGCGATCACACCGTTCTGCGAATTGGTCTGCTGCTGCAGGCCATAGACGCCGCCGGCGACGGCGGCAGCGCTGGTGGCAAAGATCAGCGCCGGCAGCGCCTTGGCGGCCAGCACCAGCCGCAGAACGATGGCAATGGCGATGACGGCGGCGGCAACCGAAGCGACCAGCGCGATATAGGCGGCGAACGGCGCCAGCGGATTGAGGATGTCGGAAGCAGCGCCGCCGATGAAAGCGACGCTGCCGGCCCATTTGCCGGTGCGGCTGAGCGAAGCCCTGATAAGAGATGGCGCAGCCGCGCCGATGTCACCGGTCATTGTCAAATCCCCCAAGCAATTGCCGCCTCTATAGCAGCACCGCGACCCCGCAGGCAAAACAGGACAGGAAGCAGGCGATTTCGGGGCGGGTGGGCGGATTTCGAGGTTGCCGTTTCAGCGCCGATGATTGGCGAAGCCGAAGCGACATCTGATCTCCCCCTTTGCGGGGGAGATTGGCAGCGTCATCGGCAGCTCCGCCGTTAACCAAATGGACGAACACAATGGGTTAGGCTAGGTTCCGGCCCTCTCAGCAACGCCGGACTTGCCTTGCCAAACTTCCATTTCCCCTCCCTCATACAAAAATTCGTCGCGGCCTTGCTGCTGCTCGTCTTCGTTGCCGGCTGCAGCACCACCGCGCCGCCCGACAGCGTGCTGGCGGTGCCGGCGCCGCAGGAGAAATATGCCGCCATCGTAATTGATGCCGGCAGTGGCAAGACGCTGTTCGAGGTCAGTTCGAGGGCGCAACGCTATCCGGCGTCGCTGACCAAGATGATGACGCTCTACCTGCTGTTCGAGGCGCTGGAGTCCGGCCGTGTCTCGAAGGAAACGCAGATCCCGGTCTCCGAGAATGCCGCCCGGCAGCCGCCGACCAAATTGCGCTTCAAGCGCGGCGAGAGCATCGATGTCGATTCGGCGATCCGGGCGATCGTTGTCAAGTCGGCCAATGACGTGGCGGTGGCGGTGGGCGAATATCTCGGCGGCTCGGAGAACCAGTTCGCCGCCATGATGACCTCGAAGGCGCGCCAGATCGGCATGAGCAGCACCGTCTTCCGCAACGCATCGGGCCTGCCCGACGATGGCCAGCACACATCGGCGCGCGACATGGCGACGCTCGGCATGGCGCTGCGCGCCCGCTTCCCGCAGCAGTTCCACTATTTCTCCGAAAGCGACTTCATGTTCCGCGGTCGGCTGGTGCGCGGCCACAACGACATGCTCGGCCGGGTGCGCGGCGTCGACGGCATCAAGACCGGCTATATCAGGGCATCCGGCTACAATATCGTCACGTCCTACAATGCCGACGGCCGGCATCTGATCGTCGTGGTGATGGGCGCCGACAGCGCACGCCAGCGCAACGACCATGTCGAAGCGCTGATCCAGCGCAGTCTTTCGCCGACGCTGGCCGATACGAAGACGCGGCTGATGTTTGCGGGAGATCAGCCGGCCGCGTCGCCCGGCCTGCCGCCGCCTGGTTTGCCGGCGCAGGGGTCGCAGTTGCCTGGTTTACCGCCGCAATAGAACCCGTCGTTGGGTGGAGGAACTCTGAAACGCCGGCGGGACAGCACCCCCCTCTGGCCTGCCGGCCATCTCCCCCTCAAGTGGGGAGATTAGCAGCTTCGGCGTCTCGCCTCTTTTTCGTGTTTGGCGAAGCCATGGCGACATCTGATCTCCCCCCTTGAGGGGGAGATGTCCGGCAGGACAGAGGGGGGTCGTGAAGGATCGCTGCCTCATCTTAACTCTGCAGCAGGCGCAACAGCACTTCGGCGGTCTGGTTGCCGAGCAGCAGGCGAGCGAGGCCCCGGGGGGCTGCGCCGCCACAGGCAATTGCAGCAGGCATTCATCACAAGCGCTTGCACAAGCCCCCAATCTTCACCGCCACAGTGGCTATGGCGTGCCGGCTTGGCGTATCGTGGGCGCGACAGCAGGAGCCGGCATCATGAGCCCAAAACCATCCGAACAGGCCGCCAATGAAAACGATAGCGGCGGCGAGTATTTCGAGGCGCCGACCGACCACGACGCCGAGCTGGTGGCCGACGAGGCGCTGGAAGCGCCCGATGTGCCGGACTCCGAACCCCATGGCCGCCTGAAGCCGAAGCGGAAACCATCGGCGATATCGGGCCGCAAATTCCGCAAGCGCGACCTGGTGCGCATCGACGACCTGCGGCCAAGCCTGGCCGACCGCATCCGCTCCGACCATCCCGACCTGCCGCGCGGCGCCCGCATCAGCCGCGAAGAGCTCGGCCGCTACCGCATGCGCTACATGGAGGAGTTGCTGCAGCAGGAGCATGGCGAATTCTCCGAGCTCGACCGCCAGGTGGTCGAATCGATCGCCAGGCAGGACACGATTTCGGAAAACTCGGAAGAGGAGTTCGAGGAGCACCGCTCGTTCGCCGACCGCGTCTCCGACAACATGGCGGCTTTCGGCGGCAGCTGGTGGTTCCTGATCTCGTTCGGCAGCGTGCTTGCGGTGTGGATCGGCATCAATTTGATCGCGGGCGTGAGCAGCGCCTTCGACCCCTACCCCTTCATCCTGCTCAACCTGCTGCTCTCCTGCATCGCCGCCATCCAGGCGCCGATCATCATGATGAGCCAGAGACGGACGGAGGCCAAGGACCGCCTGCGCTCGTTCAACGACTACCGGGTGAACCTGAAAGCCGAGCTGGAAGTGCGCCATCTGCACGAAAAGCTCGACTATCTGATCTCGCGCCAATGGACGCGGCTGGCCGAAATGCAGCAGATGCAGCTGGACGCGATGCATGAGCTGACGGGCGCGAAGAAGGCGAAGCGGGCGCCGCGCAGGGTGCGCAGGCGGGTGGCGAAGGTGGAGGTGGCGGGGTGAGTCCCGGGCTGAGGCTGCAGGGCGGACGCGAAGTTGCCGAGCCGCGCGACGTGGCTTCAAAAATATCGCCACGCCAATTGCCCGTTGAAGCCCGGCGCGGCTTCCGCTAAGAAGCCGTGGCTGGCCGGCCTATCGGCTGGTTCGTTTTCAGGTTCCTTGAAGGCACCCGTAGCTCAGCTGGATAGAGCGCTGCCCTCCGAAGGCAGAGGTCACAGGTTCGAATCCTGTCGGGTGCGCCAACTTACCGATGCATTACAATAGCTCAGATAACCCTAAAGCGCGTCGCGCTGAAACGGATTCATGCGACGCGCTTTAAAGTCTTTGTTTAATGCATGTCGTTGTCCCACAACCGCGGCACTTCTGGGCGACATGCATGAGTGCCCGGGTCTAGGCACGGGCGATCAGTCGATATTCGGTGTTATTGGCGCGTCGATTACCACTTCCGCCCGTTCAGTCAGACGCTATGCTGCCGACCATGACACCAAGGCGCGCGTTCCGTTCGTGATGAAGCAAAGTCAACACCGCTTGCATGAGCGGATGACCATTCGCGGCCACCTCGAACCCGCGTCCTTCGTGCCCTGGATCATGCGCCATGCGGCCAAGCTCGGTCTCGCGCACCACATCGCTCATGCAAGCACCGATCGCATCGAACTCGATATTGCCGGTGCGGCGGAACTGATCGACATGATGGAGATGGGATGTTCGCTTGGGCCCATTGAGGTCTGGGTCGAGACGATCGACCGCGCGCCTGTCGAGCAAAAAAACATATAGCTTTGCGTGTGGTTACCGTCCGTTTGCACTTAATTTAACCAATATTGCAATTGCGAAATAATTATGCATACGTCAGCCGCATCGAGCGGTTCGCCAACTCCTTGCGCCGGCATCTCTCTGGTCGGGAAACAGTAGTATCAGTACGGAAAGTAAGGTCATGCTGTCCGACAAGACGGACACCTGGGTGCCGGTCGCCCTTACCCAGGATCTGCCAACAGGACAGGTAATGCCGGCGCGGACGCCCGCCGGTCCCATTGCCCTCTGGCGAAGCCAATCGGGGCGCTTGGCGGCATCGGCGGATCGCTGTCCGCATCGCGGCATGCGCCTCTCCCATGGCTTCGTGCGCGGCGAGGCGCTCTCCTGCATCTATCACGGCTGGACCTATTCGCAGGCCGGTCAGTGCCTGCGCATTCCTGCCCATCCCAGCCTCACGCCGCCGGAGACGATTCGCGTTGCGACCCGGTTGGTCGAAGAGGCCGGCGGGATCATCTGGGTCGCTGATGGAGAGCCTGACGGCAACCCACCCCTTTTTGAGGGTTACGCGCCGCTCCGTTCATTGACGGCCCGTGCCGGACATTCGGCGCTCTCGGTCGCTGCCGGTACGAAGGCCACCGTTGAAGGATACGTCTGGCAGGCACCCGGCGCGCCGGCAATTCGCCTGCTGCCTATCCCGCAGGAAGCCGGCGAGACGCTGATCCACGTCCTTGTTCCAGCCGATTGCGATGCGTCCGAGCGCATCGCCGCCTCGCGAGCCGCCGAGAGCCTTCGGCGCATGGCCGAAGGGATCGAGGCGAAAGGGGCTGTGCCATGATCGACGATGCGATGCGCGACGAATGGTATCCGGTCGGGCTTTTCAGCCGGCTCGACCGCTATGGGCGCGAGACCACCCTGATGGACGAGCCGATCAAGGTTGCGCTAGACGCCAATGGCGCGGCGAAAGTGACAGGCGAAAACGGGCGCGTGCTGCCGGTTTCGGTGCGCTATGGCCATATCTGGTCGTCGCTCGGCGAACCGAAGAAACCGGTCTTTCCGATTCCCGAGGCAGACCAACCCGGGCGCCGCTTCGTCGATGTCGGCGTGGTGCGGGTGCGCTGCTCGCCGCTCCGCGCCGTCGAGAACTTCCTCGACATCGCGCACTTCCCCTTCGTCCATACCGACATCCTCGGCTCGGAGCCACATACCGAGGTCGAAAACTACAAGGTCGAGATCCGCGAGGAAGAGGACGAGGTCTGGGCGACCCAGGTGAAGTTCTACCAGCCGCAGGCGGCGAAATCCGCGAGCGGAGGTATCACGACGGAATACATGTACCGCGTGCCGGCCCCGACCTGCTCAGTCCTCTACAAGACCTGCCCGCCGCGCCCGGGCGAATGGGATGTCATTACGCTATTCGTCCAACCGCTTGCCGAGGATCTCTGCGACGTCTGGCCGTGGATGGCGCTTTTCGATGACGAGACGCCACAGACCGACCTCATCCATTTCCAGCAGACGATTTTCCTGCAGGACCGCTCGATCCTCGAAAACCAGATCCCGCGTCTTCTGCCGCTCGATCCCGGCATGGAAATCCCGACGCGCGCCGACCTGACCTCGGTCGCCTATCGCCGCTGGCTGAAGCGCCACAATTATACCTACGGCGCGCAATTGGTGGCACAGTGAAGCTTTACGACTACATCCTCTCCCCAAGTTGCTACAAGGTGCGCCTGATGGCGACGCTGTCAGGTGTGAAGCTCGAAATCCGCCCGGTCGACTTCCATCCCGGCGCCGAGCATCGTGGCCCCGAGCTTATGGCGCTTAATCCGGGAGGCTCCATCCCGATCCTTGAAGACGGCGACCTGATCCTGACCGAGTCTTCCGCCATGCTTGGCTATCTCGCCGCGAAGGCAGCACCGGCCTGGCTCGGCAGCGGCGCCCCCGAGGAGACGGCGCGCATCCAGCAATGGCTTTCCTTCTCGCACAGGCTGACCGCCAACCTCGGCGGCGCGCGCCTGCATGAGATGCTGCTGCGCCCCGGTGACATCGGTGCGCTTCAGGCCAATGGCATAGCGGCACTACGTGAGCTGGAAGCCGGCCTCTTCGAACAAAAAATGCGTGGCGACCGGTTTCTCGCTTCCGACCGGCCGACGATTGCCGACATTGCTTGCTTTCCCTATGTCGCGCTCGCGCCCGACGGCGGCGTTTCCCTCGATTCGTATCCCACGATCCGGCTCTGGTCGCGAGCGCTCCGCAGCCTCGACAATTTCATCGAGATGCCCGGTATCCACCGGCTGCACGAGTTGAAGCCCGAACCGCGACCCATGCTGGACGAGGCGTGAGGTGACCGGCTATCTCCTGAAGAATTGCGCAGCGGTCATCACCGACGAGGGCAGGGGTCCGAGCGTCCGGCGCAATGTCGATGTGCTGACGAATGGCCCGCAGATCGAGGCAATCGGGCAAGGCCTGCACAGAAGCGAGTTGCCGGCCGGTACTATCGTGCAGGACGCCGACGGCTGGTTCGTCTATCCCGGCCTCGTCAACACGCACCATCACTTCTTTCAGTGCTTTGTGCGCAACCGTGCCGAACTCGACTGGACGAAGCTGTCGGTCATCGAATGGCTCGACCGGATCTATCCGATCTTCTCCCGGCTCAACGAGGATTGTTTCTACCACGCCTCGATCACGGCGATGGCAGAGATGATAAAGCACGGTTGCACGACGGCCTTCGACCACCAGTACAATTTTCCGCGCCATGCCGGAAAACGGCTCATCGACCGGCAGTTCGAAGCGGCCGATCTTCTCGGCATGCGTTTCCATGCCGGCCGCGGCGGCAACACGCTGCCAAAATCGGAAGGCTCGACCATTCCAGACGAGATGCTGGAGACCACGGACGAATTCATTGCCGACTGCGCACGCCTCATCGACACTTATCACGACACCAGTCCCTTCAGCATGCGTCAGGTCGTGGTCGCTCCCTGCCAGCCGGTCAACTGCTACCGCGAGACCTTCGTGGAATCGGTTTCGCTGGCGCGTGATCGCGGGGTGCGGATGCACACCCATGTCGGCGAGGGCGAAAGCCCGATCATCGAGGCCCGCCATGGCATGCGTACGGTGGACTATCTCGAGGACCTCGGATTTGCCGGCCGAGACACTTTCTATGCCCATTGCTGGGAGCTGACGCATGACGAACTGCGGCTGATGGCGGCGAGCGGCACCGGTGTCTCGCATTGCCCGGAGCCGGTCTATCTGGTGGGTGCGGAGGTGACTGATATTCCCGCCATGTCCGCCTTTGGCCTGCGCGTCGGTCTCGGCTGCGACGGTGCTGCCTCGAACGACAACTCCAACCTCATGCACTGCATCCATTCCGCCTACATGCTGCAATGCCTGGCGGCCTCGACGCGCGCTCATCCCGTGCCTGCGCCGGTCGATTTCCTCGGCTATGCGACAACGGGCGGGGCCGCGCTTCTGGGCCGCAATGACATCGGCCGACTGTCGCCCGGCATGGGCGCCGACCTCTTCGCGATCGACACGCGCCGCATGGATTATGTCGGCACGCGCCACGATCCATTGAGCCTGATCGCCAAGGTCGGTATCGGCATGCCCACCGACATGACCATGATCAACGGCCGCATCGTCTGGGAGAAGGGTGCGTTTACCGGGCTGAACGAGGCCCGGCTTGCTGCGGACGCGGAAGCCGCCTTTGCCGCGGTGGAATTCTAACAACTTAAGACAGGGGAACTGACATGCTGAACTATCTGACCCGCAGAACTCTGATGAAGGGCCTTGCCGCGACAGGGCTTGCCGGCGCGCTTGGCAGCCGTCCCGCCTTTGCGGCCGACGAGCCGCTCGGTATCACGCTCGTGCTCCCGTCGCCGGTCGGCGATGTCGGCTGGGGCCATGCGCTCGCCGCCGGCCTCGAGCCGGTCAAGGCCGCATACGGCGACAAGGTGAAGATCACCGTCATCGAGAACATCGCCGAAGGGCCGGACGCCGACCGGATCATGAACAAGACCGTCGCCGACGGTAACAAGTTCCTGATCGCCGGCTCATTCGGCTACCAGAATGGTGCATTACAGATCGCCCGCCGCGATCCTGCGGTCACCGTGCTGCATGCCTCCGGCTTCCAGACCGCGCCGAATTTCTCGCCCTTCGCGGCGAAGTATTTCCAGGGCACTTACCTGCTCGGCATAGCCGCCGCAGCTCTTTCCAAGACCGGCAAGGTCGGCTCCGTCTCGGCCTTCGCCATTCCGGAGCTGATCACCTCGATCAACGCATTTACGCTCGGCGCACAGACCGTAAATCCCGATATCGAGGTATCGGTCGTCTGGGTGAACTCCTGGTTCGACCCGGCCAAGGAACAGGAAGCCGCCAAGGCGCTGATGGCACAGAACTGCGACGTGATCTTCTCGAACGCGCAGGACACACCCTCCGTGATCTCGGCCTGCGAGGAGGCTGGCGTCTACGCGTTCAACCTCAATTCGTCGATGAAGAAATATGCACCGAAGAAATATCTCGGCTGCATCGCGACAGACTGGTCGCCCTTCTTCAAGGCTTCCGTGGATGCCCATCTCGCCGGAACTTTCAAGGGCGCCAACACCTTCCTCGGCGTCGCCGAAAAGGTGGTGGAGGTCGTGGACTGGAACTCAGATATCCCAGCCGACACGATGACGAAGATCAAGGAAGTGGCGGCGAAGATCGCCGACGGCAGCTTCTCGCCCTTCACAGGTCCAATCACCAAGGCCGACGGCAGCGAAGCCGCCGCCGCCGGTGCGACGATAGCGGATCCCGAGATCGTCGCGATGGACTGGCACGTCAAGGGTGTCACCACACCACTGCCGAAGTAAGTCATGACCCCGCCCCTTCTGTCGCTCCGCGGCATCTCGAAGAGCTACGGCCAGATCCGGGTCAACCAAGCCATCGATCTGGACGTGGCGCCCCAATCGATCCATGCGATCCTCGGGGAGAATGGGGCGGGCAAATCGACGCTGATGAAGCTCATCTATGGCGTTGAACAGCCGGACGAAGGCACCGTCGTCTGGAACGGAGAGCATCTGCGCCTTGCCTCGCCGGCTGAGGCACGGCGCAGGGGCATCGGCATGGTCTTTCAGCATTTCTCGCTGTTCGAGACGCTGACTGTCGTCGAGAACATCCAGCTCGTCGTCCCCGGCGGCAAGGCGGAGCTGGCGGGGCGCATCCGCAGCCTCGGCCAGGATTTCGGCCTTGAAGTGGATCCTCTCGCCGATGTGCACGCGCTCTCGGTCGGCGAACGGCAGCGGGTGGAGATCATCCGCTGCCTGATGACGGACCCGAAGCTGCTCATTCTCGACGAGCCGACCTCGGTCTTGCCGCCGCAGGCGGTGAAGAAGCTGTTCGACACGCTCAGGCGCCTTCGCGACCGCGGCGTGTCCATCCTGTTCATCTCCCACAAACTGGAGGAAATTCGCACGATCTGTGACCAGGCGACGGTCTTGCGTGGAGGGCGCGTTATCGGCACCGTCGACCCGCGCGACTATGATGCGCACGACCTCGCCCGGATGATGATCGGCCGCGACATGCCCGAGGTGATGCCCGCGTTGGCCATGCCCGAGGGGGAGAAGCGGCTGGAAATAATCGACATGGACTACACGCCGGACGACCCCTTTGCCACGCCGCTCTCCGGCATCAGCCTCACGGTACGATCAGGCGAGATCCTTGGCATAGCCGGAATATCGGGCAATGGCCAAGGCGAGCTTGCCGCGCTCATCTCGGGCGAAGCGATGCTGCTGAAGGAACAACGCGACCGGATCTACATGATGGGCCGCGACGTAGGCACACTCGATGCGGCCGCGCGCAGGAGATTTGGCTTCGCCTTCGTGCCCGAAGACCGGCTGGGACGCGGCGCGGTCCCTGAAATGTCGCTCGTGCTCAACACCGTTCTTACCGCCCATCCTTTCGATCTCGTGAGGCGCGGCCTCATCAACAGCGCCGGAGCGACGGCTTTCACCAGCGAATGCATCCGTCGGTACGACGTCCGCGCCTCCGGCCCGGATGCCGAAGCGGGCTCGCTGTCCGGCGGCAACTTGCAGAAATTCATCGTCGGTCGCGAGATGATGCTGTCGCCAAAACTGCTTTTCGTGGCGCAGCCGACCTGGGGTGTAGACATTGGCGCTGCATCCGCCATCAGAAGGCGGCTCATCGCGTTGCGCAACCTGGGCGTGGCGATCCTCGTAATTTCCGAGGAACTCGAGGAACTTTTCGAACTCTGCGATTTCATCCAGGTGCTCCATCATGGAATGCTGAGTCCGCCTCTGGTCACGCGGGACACGCGCCCCGAAGACATCGGCAGATACATGATCGGAGCACATGCCTCGCCAGAGAAGGTTCCTGCATGAGCGTTTGGGCCGCGACGTTCCTCCCCGCGCTCGTCCGCCGGGAGCATGCCTCGCTCGTCGCGGCCATGCTGGCCCCGGCTGTCGCGCTTGGCATGGCGATCATCCTCAATCTGGGCCTTTATGTGCTGATAGGCCGAGATCCGGCGGCCGTCCTGTACGCGATGCTTCTCGAGCCGTTCCTCTCCTGGGCATCGTTTGCGGAGGTGCTGCTGAAGGCGGGGCCCCTTCTCCTCATTGCTCAGGGGCTGGCGATCGGTTTCCGCGCAAAAGTGTTCAACATCGGCGCGGAGGGCCAGTTTATCCTGGGCGCTATTTTCGCCTCGGCGATCCCCGTCTGGTTTCCGCAGGCGACCGGGCAGTGGATCTGGCCGCTGATGCTGCTTCTCGGTGCCCTCGGCGGTGCACTTTGGGCATCTATCACCGCCTTCTGGCGCGTCAGGCTCAATGCGAACGAGATCCTGGTCTCCTTGATGCTGAGCCTCGTTGCGGCGCAAGTCCTCAACTACCTGCTGCTCGGCCCATGGAAGGACCCGGCCGGCTTCAATTTCCCACAATCCGTCATGTTTCAGAACGACGCGATGGTGCCGACCCTGATCACCGGTACCCGCGTCAACGTCTCGCTGCTCATCACACTTGCGCTCTCGCTGGTGGCCTGGGTTTTCATGCAGCGAAGCTTCATGGGGTATAAGCTCAAGGTCGGCGGCCTTGCCCCGCGCGCGGCCGGTTACGCCGGCTTCAGCGAAGGGCGTGCGATTTGGCTATCGCTTCTGATCGGTGGCATGGCGGCGGGACTGGCAGGCGCGGCGGAAGTCGCGGGTCCGCTCGGCCAGCTGCAGCGCTCGATCTCGACCGGCTACGGTTATGCGGCCATCATTGTCGCCTATCTCGGCGGCTTGCATCCAGTCGGCATCATCTTTTCCGCGCTCTTCATGGCTGTCCTCTATATCGGCGGCGACAATGCGATGGTGTCGGCAAACCTGCCGATCGCCGCCGTCCGCGTCTTCCAAGGCAGCTTGCTGCTCGCCTATCTCGGCGCTGTGGCCTTCGTGCGCTACCGCATCGAGTGGCGCCGCCCCCATCACCTGAGCCAGCCATGAACGCCGTCGAGTTCATTATTTCGGGCATGCTCGCAGCGGCAACCCCCTTTCTCCTTGCCGCACTCGGCGAGTTGGTGGTCGAGCGCGCCGGTGTTCTTAACCTCGGCGTAGAGGGCCTGATGGCCCTCGGCGCGGTGCTCGCGTTCATCGTCGTCTACCACGGCGGTGGACACCTGCTGGGGTTCGTTGCCGCCGGCCTCGGTAGCGCCGTCCTGTCCCTCGTCTTTGCAGTGCTGGCACTCGGATTCCGGGCAAACCAGGTCGCGACAGGCCTTGCGATCGGCATTCTCGGCCAAGGCCTTTCGGCGCTGTTCGGCAAAAGCTACGAGAGCTTGACGGTGAAGGGGCTCCCGAAACTTGCCTTTCCCGGCCTCTCGGAAATCCCGGTAGTCGGCAGGCTGTTTGTCCAGGACATCGTCGTATGGCTTTCCCTTGCCGTGACGTTTGCGATCTGGGCGATGTTTGCCTATACGAGAGTCGGCCTTGTCGTGAGGGCAATCGGCGAGAATCCCAAGGCAGCCCATGCCATCGGCTATCCGGTCATCGCTATCCGTATCGCGGCCATAGCTTTTGGTGGCATGATGGCGGGTTTTGCCGGCGCCTATGCGGCGGCGGTGTACACGCCCCTTTGGGCGGACGGTATGATTGCCGGACGTGGCTGGATCGCGATCGCACTCGTTGTCTTTGGTACGTGGCTCGCTGGCCGCATCTTCCTGGGTGCCTGCCTCTTCGGTGCGGTTTCGCTGATGAGCCTCGCCGCCCAGGCGACCGGTCTGGACTTGCCATCGCAACTGCTTTCCAGCCTTCCCTATCTCGTTACGATCGTCGTGCTCGGTGTCATCTCGGCGGACCGCCGCTTGCTCAGGCTGAACGGTGTCGCCTCGCTTGGCGAACCCTTCGAACGTTAGCCGGGATTAAAGTGGATTTGCGAAACTCGGCGTAAGTTGAAGAGATTCGAAACGCCAGCGGACGATCGGCATCCGATCCAAAGGGCAGAAACGCCAAACGGGGCGAAGGTATGCCCGCAAGGGTAGCGCTGACGCCGTCGACTGCGAGCAGCGGAACGATGTGGCGCACAACGCGCCCGACATCGGTGGAGATCGTCGCGGGTTTCTTGGATCGTCCCCTTTTCTGCAGTACGAGCCCCATTCTCGAGGGTCCATTCTCCACCGCAGCCTAGGGAAGCGGCGTCGCAAGATGGCCTGAGGCATGCGACCGGTAAATTCCCGCATGCGAGCACTCGTCCTGCCTGTCTAAGGTTCCGAGTCTAACCGCAAATCCTCGATTTTTTCCGCCAATTCCAACATATATATTCCGGTCGCCGCAAGAAGCCATAACAACGATTTCCAATACTACCTATTCTTGCAGAAACTAAAAACGCTACACTCGCGTAATCATATTGGTAACGGATGCTGTTCAACCTGCGTCCAGGCAACCAGCACGGGGAGTGGCGTTATGGATTTCTTTAAAAGTTTAACAAAGGTCTTGGCCGGCGGCGCGGTTTCCGTAGCTTTGTGCTTTCCGGCTGGCGCGGGCGGGCTCAGTGTGGGCATCGGCGGCAGCGGTGGGGTGGGTGTTTCGGTCGGCGGCAGTGGCGGCGGGCTTGGCGTCGGTGTCTCGGTCGGCGGGAGCAAGGGCGTCAATGCCGGAGCGACGGTCGGAGGCACCAGCGGCACCACCGCCAGTGTCGGCGCCTCGGTTGGCAGCGGCGTTACCGCCGGCGCCGGCGTATCGGTCGGCACGGGCGTCGGGGTCGGGGTCGGCGCAACCGTCGGCAGCGGTGTCGGGGTCGGCGCCGGGGTCGGGGTGGGCAGTGGAGTGACGGCCGGGGTCGGCGTCGGCATTGGCACACAGACAACGACCACCAGCCCCAGGGATCCCAACACGCCGGCGGTGCCGGCGCGACCGGCGGTGGTTGCCATCAGCGCCATGTCGGCCGGCCAGATCGCCAAGATGAAAAAACGCTGCGCCAGCGTGCTCAGCGGCAAGGGCACCTACGACCGGGACCTGAAGGAGCTCTGCCGGATATTGGCGCGGCGCTGAGTACCGCAACATCGCATCTGCCGTGGGGCGTCAGTCTCTCAGCCAGCCACTGCCGCAAGGTGGCGGGCATTCTTAGGGGGTAGCTTTGCCAAGCGGTTCAGAGTTTCGCGGAAAGGCGGAACCGCTCAGGCTGTGCGCTTTCATCGGCGGCATTCCGCATGGCTTGGTCGCCGAGCCGAAGGAAGCGCGCCGCCCGGTAGCGGCCTTGCTCCGACCTCTGCCGTCCGTCCGGTCACCCGTTTGGGCCGGCTCGAAGATTCGCCTCTGGCCTTTTGTATCACCCGCTCTAGCTGCTTTGTGTTAGGCTCGTCATGTTAGCCTTGTCTTGCTGATGGAGGTTTTGATGGATCGGCGATCATTCTTGACAGCATTGTTTGGCGTTGCGGGGGCCGCGGCGCTTGCTACCGCGGTTCGGCCTCTCGAGGCCGTGGCCGGGGTTCCCAATGTCGGTAACGGCATTCTCGATGAACTCGACAAGCAGGATGCCAATTCGTTTGATGACGACGAAGGCGCTGGCGATGTCGAGCAGATCTCGCATCGGCGATGGCACCATCGTCGCCACCACAGGCGGCATGTCTGGAGACGGCACTGCCGCACGTTCTGGCGGCATGGCCGGTTGCGCCGGCGCTGCTATCGCAGGCGCTCCTTCGTCGTCTTGCGGTTCTAACCGCGGCACGTTCCCGGATTGACCCTGCCCTGAGGCGCAAACATCAAACAGACCCATCCCGATTTGCATCGGGATGGGCTGGTTCAGCTTTATCCAGCCACAGCTGCCACCGAATCCCGCTGCACCAGCGGGCATTCCAGCTTGGTGATTGGATAGCGGCCGCGGCCGGGAGGCGGCGGCACTTCGAGCTGTTCGATCGCCCATTGGCCCATCGCCATGTGCGGCAGGATCGATGTTGTCAGCGGCGGGAACAGGTGGCGGGCGATCTCCTCGTCGTCATAGCCGACGACGGAGATGTCCTGCGGGATGTGCAGGCCCGCCTCCTTCAGCGCTTCGTAGCAGCCGATGGCTGTGCGGTCGTTCTGGCAGAAGATGGCGGTCGGGCGCTCCTTGAGCGCCAAAAGCTTAACGGTCGCGGCATAGCCGGCGCTCGCCGACCAGTCGCCCTCGACCACCAGTTCGGGATCGAACGGGATGTCGGCGGTGGCGAGCGCTCTGCGGTAGCCTTTCAGCCGGTCCTGCGCGGCCTGCATCCACGGCTCGCCGGTGATGGTGGCGATGCGGCGGTGGCCGTGGCCGATCAGATGCCGGGTCGAGTTCTGGCCGCCGGCGATCTCGGACGGCACCACGGCCGGGAAGGCATAATCGGCCGTGTAGCAGTTGAGCAGGATGACCGGGATGTCGAGGCCGTAGAGGAAGTCCGGTGCCGTGATCTCGCGGGTGAAGATGGTCATGTAGACCAGCGCCGAGATGCCGCGCCTGGTGAGCGCCGCAATGGCGCGCGGCTCCATGACGGAGTCGCCCATGGTCTGCGCCACGAGCAACACATTGCCGGCGTTCCACGACGCCTGGCGCGCGCCCTCGATGGCGACAACGGCTTCCGGGCTTGTCGCCAGCTGGTCGACGGCGAAACCGATGACACTGTCAAGTCCATCGAAGGCGGGAACAGGTTTGCGCAGCGCCGAGAAGGCGGGTGCTGCGTAGCCGAGCGCACGCGCGGCGTCGATCACCCGCTCGCGCGTCTGCTGCGACAGCCGGATGCCGGGCGAATCGTTGAGCACGAAAGAGACGGTCGCCTGCGAGCACCCGGCTGCCCTGGCGATGTCGGTCATGGTGACGCGGCCGCCCTTGGCGGCTCTCGCCGGCGCCTTGCGCCGCTTCGCCGTGTCGTCCGGATCCCTCGTCTCGCTCATGGCATTGCGTCCCAATCCCCAGCCTGTCTAGTCGCAAGCCTGCCACACCGACAAGATGGTGTCGCGCCGTCGACCGATGGAAATAGTCGAAGGCGTTTATCTTTATTAGCAGCTTTGAAGTTCCCCGCCATGCCGCTGCGGGCCGCGTGAAATTCGAGGACTGCAAGGCATCTGCTTGCGCGAAGCGGTGCTGCACCTGTTCGGGAAAACTAGACCTAGGGCCACCGCCGAGTGTCCGCGCGGGACCTCTGCTAATAGTGTTTACTAATACAAAACGACGCTGTAACGTCAATCCGCCGTGTCCGGTCAGGTGGGACCCGTGCGGCGAGAAGTGCACGTGAATGGCCCGATGGCGAGCGGGGTTTGCCTCCGCAAGCGTGGTCTCGGACATGTGATATGTCAGACAAATCAGACTATTTACGAGCACGGGATGAGTCTCTAATGTCCGTGATCGCGACCGACGACGCCATTCTTCAGCGCCGGGAACCCCTGAGGAGGAGGGCGTCCAAATCGCGAGCGGCAAGTCAGTGAATGCAAGATCGGTTCAGTCCGACGACTGAGCCAAAACGGGAGGTTGAACATGAAATCCTTGATACGACATGCATCCGTGGCCACCGCAGCCCTGCTGCTTGGCCTGACCGCGACAGCCATTGCGCGCGCCGACGACAAGCCGACGCTGGCCTTCGTCGTCAACGGCGCTTCCGATTTCTGGAAGGCCGCCGAAGCCGGCGTCAAGAAGGCGCAGGCCGAATTGCCCGACTACAATCTCGAACTCAAATATCCCGAGCAGTCCTCGGTCGCCATCCAGCAGCGGCTGATGGATGATCTGGTGACCGCCGGCGTCAAGGGCATCATGGTCTCGGCCGTCGATCCCAAGACCTCGACCGACGGTCTGAACAAGATAGCGTCGGAAACGGCGCTGTTCACCACCGACTCCGATGCCCCGCAGACCAAGCGTGTTGCCTATATCGGCTCGTCCAATGTCGACGCCGGCAAGCAGGCGGCCGAGATCGCCAAGAAAGCGATGCCGGACGGCGGCAAGTGCCTCGGCTTCGTCGGCCTGCTCGGCGCCGACAATGCCAAGGAACGCATCCAGGGCATGAAGGACGGCCTCGCCGGCAGCAAGATCGAACTGGTGGACGTGCGCGGCGACGACATCGACCAGGCGCGCGCCAAGAAGAATGTCGAGGACGCGCTGGTCGCCAGCCCCGACATCACCTGCATGGTCGGCTTCTATTCCTACAACACGCCGCGCATCTATGAAGCGCTGCGCGACGCCGGCAAGCTCGGCTCGATCACCGTCGTCGGCTTCGATGACGATCCGATCACGTTGGGCGGCGTCAAGGAAGGCACCGTGGCGGCCACCGTCGTGCAGCAGCCCTTCGAATGGGCCTATCAGGGCATGAAGCTGATGGCCGCCTATCTCAAGGGCGACAAATCAGGCATTCCGGAAGGCGGCCTGATCATCATCCCGACCAAGATCATCGGTAAGGACGATGTCGACACCTATGCCGCCAATCTGAAGGCGATGTCCGGAAACTGAGACCACGAGCAGTTGCGCCGGCTCAGGGTTCGCCTTGAGCCGGCGATCGTGTTGACGGGTCGGCCAAGGCCCGTCAGTCTGTAGCCCACCGGCTGCTGGCAAGCCTGATCAAATATGGCGTGATGAATTATTCCGACCCATCTATCGTCGCAACCACCCCGTTCCTCGGCCTCGAGAACGTGCGCAAGACCTATCCGGGCGTGGTGGCGCTGGACGGCTTTTCCATGGAGGTCAGGCCGGGCGAGGTGATCGGCCTGGTCGGCGAAAACGGCGCCGGCAAATCGACCTTGATGAAGATCCTCGGCGGCGTCACCAGGCCGGACAGCGGCGCCATCACCGTCGACGGCGTTGCGCATGACGGGCTCACCGTCGAAGGCAGCCTGGGGTCGGGCATCGCCTTCGTCCACCAGGAACTCAATCTCTTCGAAAACCTCGATGTTGCCGCCAATATCTTCTTCGGCCGCGAGCCGTTGCGCGGCGGGCCGCTGAGATTGGTCGACCGCGCCAAGCTGCGCGAAATGGTGGCGCCACTGCTGAAGCGCGTCGGCGCCAATTTCTCCGCCGATACGCCGGTTGCCTCGCTGTCGCTGGCGCAGCAGCAGATGGTCGAGATCGCCAAGGCACTGTCGATCAAGGCGCGGCTGGTGATCCTCGACGAGCCGACGTCGAGCCTGCCGCTCGCCGAAACCGACAAGCTGCTCGACGTCATCAAGGCGCTGAAGGCCGATGGCATCAGCGTCATCTTCATTTCGCACCGGCTGCATGAGGTCGAGCGCGTCGCCGACCGCGTCGTGGTGCTGCGCGACGGCATGCTGGCTGGCACCTTGCCGAAGAGCGCCATCAACCACGACCAGATGGTCAAGCTGATGATCGGCCGCATGCTGAAGGAGCGCGAGAAGGCCTCCGAGGCGGCTCGGGCGCCGGGCGCCACTGCGCTCTCGGCCAAAGCCATCCGCACCCCCGCCTACCCTGCCCGGCCGGTCGACCTCGACATCAGGCGCGGTGAAATCCTCGGCCTCGCCGGCCTTGTCGGCTCCGGCCGCACCGAACTGGCGCGGGTGTTCTTCGGCATAGACAGCACGCTTGGCGGTGGGCTCGAACTCGACGGCAAGCCGCTTGTGCTGGGTTCGGCGGCCGATGCGGTCGCGCATGGCATTTTTCTGGTTCCGGAAGACCGCAAGCTGACCGGCATTTTGCTTGACCTGTCGATCGCGCAGAACATCTCGCTGCCCAACCTGCCGGCGCATGCGAAGCGTCGACTGGTGTCGGCAAGCGCCGAGACCGCCACCGCCGAGAAGCAGAAGAGCAATCTCGGCATCAAGGCGCCGTCGGTGCAGACGCGAACCGGCACGCTGTCGGGCGGCAACCAGCAGAAGGTGGTGCTGGGCAAATGGCTGGCGATGAACCCGAAGGTGATGATCCTCGATGAGCCTACGCGCGGCATCGATATCGGCGCCAAGGCCGAGATTTACGGGCTGATGCGAGCCTTGGCCGATGCCGGCGTGGCCGTGCTGATGATCTCCAGCGACATGGAAGAGGTGATCGGCGTGTCCGACCGCATCGCCGTCATGCATGAGGGCCAGATCTCGGGCATTCTCGACAAAGAACAATTCAGCCAGGAAAACGTGCTGTTGCTGGCGGTCGGCAAGCCGGCAAACTAGCGGGCTTCAGGCGATTGCCGGTCCGGCGCATTGGGGAGAAGACGATGAGCAAAAAAGATCTCGGCCTGCTGATCCTGATCCTGGTGGTCGGCGCCGTGGTGACCGCCATCAACCCGCGCTTTCTTTTGCCGATCAACCTCGCCAACACCTCGAACCTGATCGGCCTGTTCGGGATCCTCGCCATCGGCCAGGCCTTCGTCATCATTACCGGCGGCATCGAATTGTCGGTGGGATCGCTGGTGGCGCTGCTCGGCACGCTATTCATCGATTTCATCGCCGTGCGCGACATGCCATGGCCGCTGGCGCTGCCGCTGATCCTGGTGCTGGGCGGCATCATCGGACTGGCGCATGGCTGGCTGATCACAAGGCTGAAATTGCAGCCCTTCGTGGTGACGCTGTGCGGCCTTTTGATCTATCGCGGGGTCGCCCGTTTCTATACCGCCGACGGCACCGCCGGCTTCGCCTTCGGCCAGAATTTTCCCGAGCTCGAATTCCTCACTGCGGGCCGCAGCTATGGCGTGCCCAACAGCTTCATCGCACTGATCGTCATTTCGATCGTCATGTGGGTGGTGCTGCACCGCTCGGTGTTCGGACGCTACCTCTATGCCATCGGCAAGAACGAAGAGGCGGCGAAATATTCAGGAATTCGCACCGGCCGTGTCGTCATGGCCGCCTACGTCATCTGCGGCGTGCTGACGGCGCTGTCGGCGATCTATTTCGCCATGTACACGCGCTCGATCTCGCCGGCCAGCCACGGCCAGTTCTACGAACTCTACGCCATTGCCGCCGCCGTTCTCGGCGGCTTCTCGCTGCGCGGCGGCGAAGGCTCGCTGGTCGGCGTCATCCTGGGCACCGTGCTGCTGCAGGAGTTGCAGAACCTGGTCAATCTGCTCGGCATTCCGTCCTCGCTCAACTTCGCGGTGATGGGCGGCGTGATCCTGATCGGCGTGCTGGTCGACCAGCAATGGGGCGTGTTCCGCGCAAGGCGGCTGATGCTCGATGCCAGCCGCAAGACTGTCGCGGCCGAGTAGCGCTACATCACGCCAGATATATCCGAGAAGGCCATCGCCTTGCGCAGCACCTCGGCGAAGCGTTCTCCGGCGGCTTCGCGCCGGCCGCCATTGTCGATCGAGGTGACGCCGGAGCCGGACAAAGCGATATTGGCGCTGCGGGCGAGCCGAGCCAGCACTTCGCCGCGCGATTCGCGGCCGCGCTGGGCGAGACGCTCGGCGAGGATTTCCGGCGAGGCGGTGATCTCGACGACAGCCAGATTGGCATAGCGCTCCCGCAGCACCGGGATGACTGCGCGCGAGACATTGGCCACCGCGACATGGCCATTGGCGATGGACCAGTCGACATCGGCCGGAATGCCGTAGCGCAGGCCGTGCGCCTCCCAGGAAATGGCGAAAGCGCCGTCGGCCTGGGCCTCGGCAAAGGCGGCGTCGGCCAGCGTGTCGTGATCCTCGCTTGCGGCGTCGCTCGGCCTGGTGATGACCCGGCGGACGAACTCCAGCCTCGTCTCGTCGGCAAACAAGGTGCGGGCATAGCCGATTACCGTATCCTTGCCGGCGCCGCTCGGGCCGACGACGGCGACAAACACGCCGTTGCGGAGCGGAAAGGCCTCGCTGGTCAGTTCGCGCTCGATCGACGCCGAGACCATCAGGCGACCCGCCGCCCTTGGCGCCAGACGGTGCGCACGACCGGCACATGGTCGTCGACGCGCACCCGCACGAGGTCGGCGCGGCGGCCCTGTTCGATGACGCCGCGGTCGTTGAGGCCGATGGCCTCGGCCGGGTTCTTCGACACCATCGCGACCGCCTGGGGCAAGGAGATGCCCTCGACGACGTCGCCGAGGAAGAAGGCCGACTGGATCAGGCTGAAAGGGATATAGTCGGACGACAATATGTCGAGCAGGCCGTCGCCGGCCAGCGTGCGGGCCGAGACATTGCCCGAATGCGAGGAGCCGCGCATGACGTTGGGCGCGCCCATCAGCACGCCGAGCCCGGCATCCTTCGAGGCCTTGGCGGCTTCCAGCGTGGTCGGGAATTCCGCGACGCGCACGCCCTGCTCGATCGCCTCGTCGACATGGCCTGATGTGGCGTCGTCATGGCTCGCCAGCACAATGCCCCGCTCGTTGCAGGCGGCTGATATCGCCACCCGGTTCGGTCCCGAATTCTTCGCTGATTCCGACATCCGCTTTTCGCAGAACAATTGGAAGTCGCGATCGGTCAACTTCAGCTTGCGCTGATAGTAATAGGCGTAGGTCTCGAGATTGACGAACTGGCGCTGTCCCGGCGCATGGTCCATCAGCGACGCCAGTTTGACCCGCTCGTCGCCATCGAAATTGGCGAAAGCCCGCAAACAATCCGGCGCCGAGACCTCGCAGCGCAGATGCAGGAAATGGTCCGCCCGCAACCGGTCCTTCGCGACGCTGTCCTCGATCGCGTCGGCCAACTTGCGGATATCGTCGGAGGTAAGGTCGGCGTCCTCGTCCATGCCGACACGCAAAGCGTCGAGCACGGTGGTGATGCCGGCGGTGGCCACCTGCGCGTCATGGGCAAGGACGGCGGCGATCGGGTTCCAGCGCACTTTCGGGCGCGGCGCATAGTGGCCTTCGAGATGGTCAGTGTGCAGCTCGACCAGGCCGGGAATGATGTAGTCGCCGCCCATGTCCTCGCCGCCCATGCTCCCGCCGGTGTGGCCGGTGCCGGCGTCGACGCCGGAGATAAAACCGTCGCGCAGCACGAGCGACCCTTCGACGATCTCGTCGGCAAGCACGATGCGGGCGTTGTGGAGAACAGTTTCGGCGGTCATTCAGGCAGTCCTTGCTTACTCGGACGAATTGCGGTCAGGCGGTTTTTCGGGCAGCGCGGCGGCCGAGCGCATGATGCGAAAGCACCATGAACGGAGCGCCCGGTTCGGTTTCGACGAACAGCGTCAGCGCATCCACCAGCACCGGCTGCTGCAGCACATCGGCGAACAGGCTGTCAATTGCCGCGCGCAGACGTTGGCTTTCCTGCGGCCCGGCCCGGCCGGACAGTGTCATGTGGAAGCGAAAGGTCTCAAACACATAGGGATAGCCCCACTGGCAGAGATTGCGGAACTCGGCCGGCTTCAGCGAATCCAGGCTGCGCCGCTCGATCTCGGCCTCGGTGAGCGGCGCGCGAAAACGGTCGAAGCTAAGCACGACATAATCGGCGAAACGGTTGAGCGGCGGCAGCGGGCCTTCCGGCACCAAAGCGAAGAAACCATCGATCTGGCTGACGACCAGGCGCGGGATGGTGACCGTCGGCGTTGCTTCGGCAAAGGCGTCCAGCGCCGCGCGCAACGAGCTTTCGGTTTCGTTGGCGGCCAACCGGAAGGGCGCTTTCAGCGTCGCATGAAAACCGTAGCGCCGCGCCGATGCGGTGTGAAAGGCGACTTCGGCCGCCGACAGCTCGCCCACCGCCTCGACCGGCCTGGTGGCGGCGCCAAAGGGGTCGCGGCCCAGCCAGTTGGCGGCGATCCGCGCCAACGGCTCGTCCTGCCTTGGGGTGAAATAGATGGCGTAGCGCATCGAAAATCCTCCTTAAAGCGCGCCGAAACCGAACCGATGGCGCGACGCGCTTTAAGTCTTTAATTTGCTGCATGTCGTCATCCCAAAAAAGCTGCGCACTTTTGGGCGACATGCACTGGCCCGCTGCCATAGGTGATTTCCATGACGGATTGACGAAGCTTATGCGGGTTTTCGAAGGCAAATCGACCCCATGGATCGTTAGCCGACGATTTTTTCCTGCTTGACCAACAGCTTCCGCCGCAAGTGAAGGCCGATCAGGCCTTCATCAGCCATTCGTGCTCGGGCGCGTTGTGGAACTTCCACGTCCGCTTCGGCCCGGCCATGACGTTGAGGTAATAGAGGTCGTAGCCGTGGCAGGCGGCGCAGGGGTGATAGCCCTTGGGCACCAGCACAACATCGCCGTCCTCGATCGCCATGGCTTCGTCCAGCTCGCGGGCGCCGGTCTTGTCGGCGTCGGTGTAGACGCGCTGGAAGGCAAAACCCTGTGGCGGGTTGAGGCGGTGGTAGTAGGTTTCCTCAAGATAGGATTCGGCGGGCAGATTGTCCTGGTCGTGCTTGTGCGGCGGGTAGCTCGATGTGTGGCCGCCGGGCGTGATGACCTCGACCACCAGCAGCGAGTCGGCCGGCTTACCCTCGGGCAATATGTTGGTGACGTAGCGCGTGTTGGTGCCTTTGCCCCGAGTCTCCTGGCCGAGGTCGTGGGGTGCGATGACGCGAACGGGCAAGCCGCCGCCCAGGCCCGGCGCCGAGCAGACCGCGAGCTCGAGATCGGTGTCGGCGGTGACCGACCAATCCGACCCCTCAGGAATATAGACCGACCACGGCTTGCCCTCGAAGGGCGACATGCGCTCGCCGAGCAGGCCAAGTTCCCGGCCGCCGGCCTTGGCCGTGCCCTTGCCGGTGACGAACACCAGGCAGACTTCGCGACCGCCCGTCTTACCCGAGGCGTTTTCGCCGGGCTTCAAACGGTGCAGGTCGAAGCCGACATAGGTCCAGCCGGCGCTGTTGGGCGTGACATGCGCGACGCGGCCATGGCCCTTGTCGGCTTTGACGAGCAGTTTCGACATGTTTTGTCTCTCCTATCGCATGTCTTCGAGGTCGGCCTCTCAACTTCGTCATCCTAGGGCGAAGCAGGAGCGAAGCTCCGTCGCGAAGACCCTAGGATGACGAAGCGAGGGACATTCCGGCCAATCACCGACGTAGGCGATACGCCAGGTGTCGAGTGTCCGACCCGCAAGCCCTTCCGAGCCACGGCCGTTCATTCCTTCGGTTCGGCGTCCGCCTTCGCTTCGCCGGTCTTCGGTCGATCAGGCGTAGCCTTGCTCTCCTCCACCGGCTTGTAAAGATAGAAGAACTGCCAGACGGCGTAGGCGGCAAAGCCGAGCGCAATGATGCCCCAGAACGGGGTGCCGGAGGCGAATTCTATTCCGGCCCAGATCACGCAGACGGCGACGACGGCAACGCGCCGCCACAGCGGCCGGAAGAACGGGTGCTCGTAATCCTTCATCGGACCGGCTTACGCATTGGGAAAGCCTTGCGTCTCGACCGTGTAGCCGGCCGCCGTCATCACCCGCATCAGCTCCTTGTAACCCACTTGGGCCATCTTCAGCGGCGGGTTCTTTTTCGGGTCCTGCTCGGCCTCGACGACGAACCAGCCTTCATAGCCATGGTCGGCGAAGCGCTGCACGATGGCGCCGAATTCGAGCGAACCGTCGCCAGGCACCGTGAAGGCACCGAGCGCCACGGCGTCGAGAAAGGACTGCTTTGTGCGGTCGAGCCCGTCGATCACGCCCATGCGCACATCCTTCACATGGACATGGCTGATGCGCTTGTGGTGGTTGTCGATGGCGCGCAGCACGTCGCCACCGGCAAAGGCGAGATGCCCTGCATCGAGCAGCAACGGAATGCCTTCGCCGGAATGGCGCATGAAGGCATCGAGCTCCGGCTCTGTCTCGACCACCGCCGCCATGTGATGGTGATAGGACAGCGGCATGCCTTGCTCTGCGCACCATTCGCCGAACTCGGTGAGGCGCCTGGCATAGGCCCTCATCTCGTCGTTCGACAATTTCGGCTTGGTGGCGAGAGGCCTGGAGCGATCGCCCTGGATCGAGCGGCCGACCTCGCCATAGACGATGCAAGGCGCATTCACCGCCTTGAACAGGTCGATCATCGGCTGGATGCGATCCTTGTTCCTGCCCATGTCCTCATCGACCAGGGTGCCGGAGAACCAGCCGCCGCACAGCGTCACGTCGGCCTTTTTCAGGATCGGCAGCATGATTTCGGGGTCGTTTGGAAAACGCCGGCCCATTTCCATGCCGGTGAAACCTGCCGAGCGCGACTGGCGCAGGCACTCTTCCAGCGAGACGTCGTCGCTGAGTTCGGCAAGATCGTCGTTCCACCACGCAATGGGGACATGCCCAGTTTGGCTTTCAAGTTTTAGCTCCGGTTTCTTGTTCACCCTCCCCCTTGTGGGGAGGGTCGCTGCGAAGCAGCGGGGTGGGGTGCGGCGCCAGACCCCCACCGGACCTTCGGTCCGACCTCCACAAGGGGGAGGGTAGGGGGCGGGTGCATGTACATCAATCGCCGATTGTCTGCATCTGCCGCTTTTCGTCATAGGCCTTGCGGGCTGCGTTGACTTGCGGCCGTGCGGAGACTTCCGGCACCGCGACATCCCACCAATGGCCGCCGGCATCGGTGGAAATCAGCGGGTCGGTGTCGATGACCAGCACGGTGGTGCGGTCGTTGGTTTTAGACTTTTGCAGCGCGGTCTCCAGGCCAGTGATCGACGGCACCTTCTCGGCAATAGCGCCCATGCTGGCCGCATGCGCGGCGAAGTCGATGTCGGGCAGGATCTCGTGGCGCGCGTCCTTCAGGAGGTTGTTGAAGTTGGCGCCGCCGGTGGCCATCTGCAGCCGGTTGATGCAGCCATAACCCCTGTTGTCGAGCACCACGATGGTCAGCTTCAAGCCAAGCATCACCGACGTGGCGATTTCGGAATTCATCATGAGGTAGGAGCCGTCCCCGACCATGACGACTATCTCCTGGTCGGGCTTGGCCATCTTGGCGCCGAGCCCGCCGGCAATCTCGTAACCCATGGTCGAGAAGCCATATTCGCCATGGTACGAGCCGGGCGCGCCTGCCTGCCAGAGCTTGTGCAACTCGCCCGGCAGGCCGCCTGACGCGTTCAGCAAGGTCACGCCGGATCCCAGCGCGCGCTGCACAGCGCCGATCACCTGCGCATCCGAAGGGAAGGCGGCATTGGTCGACGCCGTCACCTTGGAGGCTTCAGCCTGCCAAGCCTTCTTGCCCTGGGTCGCATTGTCGGTCCATGTCGCCGGTGCTTTCCAGTTCCCCAGCGCAGCACCGAGTTCGGCGAGCCCTTCGGCCGCATCGGCGACCAGCGGCAGCGCGCGGTGCTTGCCGGCGTCGAAAGGCTGCACGTTGAGCCCGATGATGGTCTTGCCGGAGTTCTTGAACAGCGCCCACGAGCCGGTGGTGAAATCCTGCAGGCGGGTGCCGATGGCGAGCACGACATCGGCTTCTTCCGCCAGCCGGTTGGCCGCGGACGTCCCGGTGACGCCGACCGCCGCCATGTTGAGCGGATGTGTGTCGGGCAGCGAGGATTTGCCGCCTTGCGTCTCGCAGACCGGAATGCCGGCGCTCTCGCCGAATTTCGCCAGTTCATCCGAAGCCTGCGAGTAGAGCACCCCACCGCCGGCAATGATCAGCGGTTTTTTCGCACCCTTCAGCGCGGTGACCGCCGCCGCCAATTCATGCCGGTCCGGACGCGGCCGGCGCTGGTGCCAGACGCGCTCGGCGAAAAAGCTCTCGGGATAGTCATAGGCCTCGGCCTGCACGTCCTGGCAGAGCGACAGCGTCACCGGGCCGCATTCCGCCGGATCGGTCAGCACCTGCATGGTCCGCGCCAATGCCGGGATGATCTGCTCGGGACGGGTGATGCGGTCGAAATAGCGCGACACCGGACGGAAGCAGTCATTGACCGTCGCGGTGCCGTCGGAAAAGTCCTCGGCCTGCTGCAGCACCGGATCGGGGATGCGGTTGGCGAAGACATCGCCCGGCAAAAACAGGACGGGCAACCTGTTTACGTGGGCGAGCGCCGCCGCCGTCACCATGTTGAGCGCACCGGGGCCGATCGAAGAGGTCGCGGCCATGAAGCGGCGGCGGAAATTGGCCTTGCCATAGGCGATCGCCGCATGCGCCATCGCCTGCTCATTGTGGGCGCGGAAGGTCGGCAATTCGTCGCGCAGCTGGTACAGCGCCTCGCCGATGCCGGCGACATTGCCGTGACCGAAGATCGCCCAGACACCGCCGAAGATGGGCACTCGTCTGCCGTCGATCTCGGTCATCTGCTTGCTGAGAAAGCGGGTCAGCGCCTGCGCCATCGTCAGGCGGATTGTCTTGCTCATGGTGTTTTCCTCCGCAGTCCTCTTGCCGCGCCTTTATGCTGCTTTACGGCCACGCGCGGCAAGCCACGCTTCGGTCAACTGTTCGAAGCGCGCGGCCATGTCGGCGATAGCCTCGTCATCCGTCATCTTGCCCGCCAGCCATTGTTCGGCGGCGTGGACGAAGATGGTGCGGCCGACGGCAAAGCCCTTGACGATCGGCGCCTTGGCGGTGGCGGCAAAGGCCGCTTCCAGTTCGTCCTGCGGCGCTTCGAGACCCAGCAGCACGACGCCACGACACCAGGGATCGTGCTTCAGGATCACCGCTTCGATCTTGGCCCAGGCGCCGGCCGACGCCTGCGGTTCGAGCTTCCACCAGTCCGGCTTGATGCCAAGCGCATAGAGTTCTTCCAGGGCGCGCGGGATCGTCGTGTCATCGAGCTTGCCGTGCTTGCCGGCGATGATCTCGACCAGAAGCTCCCGGCCGACCGTCCGCGCGGCTTCGAACAGCGAGCGCAGCTTCTGCTGCTGCTCTTCCTTGAGCGCTGCCGGATCGTCGGGGTGATAGAAGCACAGGCATTTGATGCAGTGGTCGACCGGCCATTCCACCAGTTGCGAGCCGATGTCCTGCGAGAACTCGAAGCGCAGCGGCCGCGAGCCCGGCAGTTCGACGGGACGGCCGAGCCAGGCAAAGGGGTGGCGGGCGAACTCGAACATCGCCTCGCGACCGTGCTTCTCGTCGATCAGCATGCCATAGCCGTCGCGGCCGGCGGCGACTTTCGCCGCGGCCTTGACCGCCAGCACCTTGAAATCGCGGATGCGCGCCGGATCGGCGCCGGTCTTTGCCGCGACGTCCTCGAGCTGCACACGGTGGTCGCAGGCGAGCGCCATCATCGAGGGGATATCGCGGCGGCGGGTCGTCGCCCAATGGATGTGGTTGATCGCCTCGTCCTTGCGCAGAGCGAGATGCTTGCTGCCGTTCTTGAGGAAGAACTGCAATTCCTCGGAGGTCGGATATTCCGGCGCGCAGAGCAGCCGCGACACGGCGAAGGCGCCGCAGGCATTGGCCCAGGTCGCCGCTGTCGCATGATCTTCGCCACCCAGCCAGCCGCGCAGGAAACCGGACATGAAGGCATCGCCCGCGCCCAGCACATTATAGATCTCGATCGGAAAGCCCTTGCCGACGATACCGTCTTCCAGATCGTCGCTGATCGGCCCGTCATAGACGATGCACCCCATGGCGCCGCGCTTCAGTACGATGGTTGCCTTGGACAGCGCGCGGATCGTCTTCAGCGCGCTCAGGCAATCGTCGGCGCCCGAGGCGATCATGATCTCTTCCTCGGTGCCGACGATGAGGTCGCAATCGGGCAGCACCGTCTTCAGCTGGGCCGAGACGCGGTCGGATTTGACATAACGCTCAAAACCCTCGGCATGGCCTGCGAGTCCCCAGAGGTTGGGGCGGTAGTCGATGTCGAACACCACCTTGCCGCCCCTGGCCTTGATGATGCGGATCGCCTTGCGCTGGGCGGCGTCGCTGTTGGGTCGGGAAAAATGCGTGCCGGTGACGACGATGGAACGGGCCGAGGCGATGAAGGCTTCATCGATGTCTTCTTCGGCGAGCGCCATGTCGGCGCAGTCGCTGCGATAAAAGATCATCGGCGAGACGCCTTCGCTCTCGACCGAAAGCAGCACCAGAGCCGTCAGCCGTTCCTTGTCGGTCTTCAGCCCATCGACATTGACGCCTTCGCGCCGCAGCTGCTCGCGGATGAAGCGGCCCATCTGCTCGTCGCCGACGCGGGTGAGCAGCGCCGAGCGCAGGCCTAGTCTCGCCGTGCCAACCGAGATGTTGGCCGGGCAGCCGCCGACCGATTTGGCAAAGGAGGTGATGTCCTCCAGCCGCGAGCCGATCTGCTGGCCGTAAAGGTCGACGGAAGCGCGACCGATGGTGATGACATCGAGCGTCGCCTGTTTGGCGTCCATGGCTTCGCTCATTGGAACCTCCCGTCGGTCTTGTTGTCTTGAGCAACGTAGTTGGGGGACACGCGCGAGCGGCAGCGTGGCGCCGGGAATATGAAATAATAATTCCAATCCATAGTCAATATGGAATGAGCATTCCTTCCGCGAATTCGACCGCCGGGCGCCGGCCTAGGCCTTACGCTTCTTGCCCGTGCTGCGCCGCTTCTCGCCGACGCCGACGGTGAGCGCCATGGCCAGCGCCATGGTGGCCGACAGCGAGCGGAAGCCGGCAAAATCGGCCTCGGCAACCTCGAACCAGACCTTGGCGAACTGCGCTAGTGGCGAAAACGAACTGTCGGTGATGGCGACGATCGGCACGCCCTGTTCGGAAATGGTGCGGGCCTCCTCGATGGTGGCCGGCGCATAGGGCGAGAAACTGATGGCAATGACGGCGTCCGCCGGCGTGGCGAAGGCGACCATCTCGGCATTGAGGCCGGCGGCGGATTCGATCAGCTGGTTGCGGATCTTCAGTTTGCCCAAGGCATAGGCAATGTAGCTCGCCACCGGGTAGGAGCGGCGCTTGGCCAGGACATAGATGGTCTCGGCCTTGGCCAGCAGCGCAATTGCGTCTTCCAGATGCGCCTCGTCCAGCGAGCGCGAGATGTCATTGAGCGAAGTGCTGGCGGCGGCGACGAAGCCGTCGAAGATGGCGCGGTGTCCAGCACCCGCATCGGCCTTGGCGCGCAGCGCCTGCAGGCGTTCGTCATAAGAGGAATTGCGCTCGCGCAGCCGCTCGCGAAACACCTGCTGCAGGCTGGTGAAGCCGTCGAAGCCTAGTTGCTGGGCAAAGCGGATCAAGGTGGACGGCTGCACGCCCGCCGAAGCGGCGATGCTGGCGGCGGTGCCGAAGGCGATGTCATCGGGATTGTCGAGCGCATAGGCGGCGATCTGGGCGATGCGCTTGGGCAAGGTTTCACGGCGATCGAGGATCGTGGCGCGCAGCGTCTCGAAGTCGCGAGGTACCCGTTCGTCCATCGTCGCCCCGTCCAAGCTCATCTAGAGCATGATGCCGAAAAGTGTGCAGCGGTTTTCGGACGACATCATGCTCTCTTTAACTCAAGTGACGTCCTCTCTGCCCCATCATAGCGAGCCTGCGCAAGAAGGCCATAAAAAATGAGGCAGACATTCCATTCGGAGAAGAAATGGACTAATTCATCCATCGATCGCTTCAGGTGTTGGGAGAAAGAAATGGTCGGCGTTGGTCTTATCGGCACGGGTTTCATGGGCAAATGCCACGCCATTGCGTGGAGCGCCGTCGGCGCCGTCTTTCCCGATGTCGCCAAGCCGAAGCTGGTCCATCTCGGCGAGGTCAATGAGGAACTGGCCAAGCGTAAGGCCGGCGAGTTCGGCTTCGCCAAGGCGTCCGGCGACTGGCGCGCGGTCGTCAACGACCCCGAGGTCGATATCGTCTCGTTGACCACGCCCAATCAGTTCCATCCGGAGATGGCCATCGCTATTCTCGAAGCCGGCAAGCATCTGTGGTGCGAGAAGCCGATGGCGCCGAGCTTTGCCGAAGCAGCGGCGATGGCGGCCGCTGCCAGGGAATCCGGCAAGGTCGCAGCCCTTGGCTACAACTACATACAGAGCCCGGCCATCCGCCACATCGGTGCGCTGCTCGAGGAAAAGATCATCGGCGAGGTCAACCATCTGCGCATCGAGATGGACGAGGACTTCATGGCCGACCCGGAAGCGCTGTTCTTCTGGAAGCATGAGGCGGCGTCCGGCTATGGCGCGCTCGACGATTTCGCCGTGCATCCGCTGTCGCTGGTCTCGACGCTGTTCGGCCGCGTCGCAAAAGTCATCTGCGACATGGCCAAACCCTATGTCGACCGCAAGCTGGCCGGCGGCGGCCGCCGTGCGGTGGAGACCTACGACATCGCCAGCGTTTTGATGCATCTGGAAAACGGCATTGCCGGCACGCTGCTGGTCAACCGCTCGGCCTGGGGCCGCAAGGGCCGCATCGCCATACAGATTTTCGGCTCCAAGGGATCGATCCTGTTCGACCAGGAGCGGATGAACGAAATCCAGCTCTACGTCACCGCCGATCGCCCGACCGAACAGGGCTACCGCACCATATTGGTGGCGCCGCACCACAAGCCTTACGACGCCTTCCTCCCGGCGCCGGGCCATGGGCTCGGTTTCAACGACCTCAAGATCATCGAGTGCCACGAATTGCTGACGCGGCTTGCCGGCAAGCCGGCACGGGTCATCGAATTTGCCGAAGGGCTGGAGATCGAGCGCACCGTGCACGCGATGGCGAGGTCGTTCGAGGAGAAGCGCTGGGTGGATGTGCGGTAAGATCCGCTTCAGCCGCCAGCGACAGCGTTCGCCTCCCAGCCACTGACCCAGACCTGCCGCAGGCGATCGCCTTCGCCCTTGAAGCGCAGCCCGGTCGCCCGGCAATTCGCGATGCGGTCGCTGCGGAAATTGCGGATGGCCTGGCGCAATTCGCACCAGGCGACGATGTTGGCGGTCTCTGAATAGTAGATCAGCGCGATCGGACGGATCAGCCGCTCGGAGGCGCGGCCGATTTCGTCGCGATAGGACAGGTCGAGCTTTTCCTCGTCGCGGATTGCGCGGCGCACCAGCGCCAGATCGATGGTGCCGATTGCCGGTGCAGCGAACCCCCAGACATGCAGTGCGTTGGCGTCGAACGCCTGGCGCAACGGCGGCGGCACGGCGCCGGCGATCTTGGCGCTGACGCGCTTGGCCGCCTGCTTGAGCTCGCTGTCTCCCGTGCGCTCCAGCAGCGCCAGCGACAGGACGATCGCCTCCATCTCCTCGATCGAAAACATCAGCGGCGGCAGGTCGAAGCCGGGCCGCAATATATAACCGATACCGCGCCCGCCTTCGATCGGCACGCGCATCGCCTGCAGTGCGGCGATGTCGCGATAGATCGAACGCATCGTGACTTCCAGCTGCCCGGCGATCATGGCCGCCGTCACCGGCTGCCGCGCCAGCCGCAGGATCTGGATGATCTCGAACAGGCGCGACGCCTTGCGCATTTCCTCTCCCTGATGAAACGCTACTGACACATCCCCGTCAGTTGGGATGATTTATTGGACTGCCTATCGGGTTGAAAATCAACAAATTCCTCAACGGCACCCCAGCAGGAAGCGACAAGTAACTGACATGAGTTACGCGGAAAATCTCTGGCTGTTCTTTATCCTGCTGTCCGGCATCATCATCGTGCCCGGCATGGACATGCTGTTCGTGCTGGCCAATGCGCTCACCGGCGGCCGCGACCGGGGCCTCGCCGCCACGGGCGGCATCATGGTCGGCGGCATCGTGCACACGCTGAACGGCGCCATCGGCGTCGGCCTGCTGATGCATTTCGTACCGATCCTGTACAAGCCGCTGCTGATAGCCGGCGCCGCCTACATGGCCTTCATCGGCATCTCGCTGATGCGCAGTTCCATCACCGTCGGCCATGACGGGCCCGCCGGCAGCCGTACGGCCTGGAAGGCCTTTCGCCAGGGACTGGTGACCTGCCTGATCAACCCGAAGGCCTATCTCTTCATATTTGCCGTCTATCCGCAGTTCCTGAAGCCGGATTACGGCCCGATCTGGATGCAGGCGACGGTCATGGGCTTGCTGACGATGCTGACGCAGGCCGCCATCTATGGCGGGCTCGCCATCACCGCCGGCCGCAGCCGCAATCTGCTGGTGGCCAATCCGCGGGCGACCGCTTTTGCGGGCCGGGCGGCCGGACTGCTGCTGTTTGCGGTCTCGGTGTTTACGGCATGGGAAGGGTTGAGGGCAGCGTGATCCCGATCAAGCGATGACGCCGCGTTTCTTCGCCTCGGCGCGGCGCTTGCGGATCACTGTCCCGGTCTTTTCGTCGTCGAGGGCGGCAGCTACCCCGTCCGCGAGACCGATGACGTCATGACCGCCTCACGCCCTCGCCCAAGACGACGAGAAGCTCGTCCAATTGCTCGAACGTCTCGCCCATCGCATCCGCCGCCCCGGTACCGGCCGCGTCGAGAGCCTCCTTCGAGGGATAGAGTTCGTGCATGACCAGCAGCGTCTTGCCACCCTTTTCCTCGAAGGTCAGCGTGGTGACGGGTCCACCGTCACCACCTTCGTCATTGGTCCAGACGAGGCGTGAGTGGGGTGTCACTTCGATATACCTGCCGAAGAATTCGTGAAGGTCCGAGGCGTCGTGGCCGAACACCAGGCGGTACGTGCCTCCGGTACGAGCATCCATCTCGCAGGAACGCAGGAACATGCCCATCGACTTCGGCACCCACCACTGCTTGAACAGCTCGGGCTTGGTCCACGCCTCGAACACGATGCGCGCCGGACCGTTGACTGTTCGCGTGACGACCAGCTCGCGCTCGGACTTCCGTTCGACCGTGGTGCGGCTGTTCGTGGGCTCACTCTCGGTTCTTTGGCGCATCGGCTTTCTCCTTCCGTTTCAATTCCTCGACAACCTTGTCCAACTCGTTGAAGCGTGCGTCCCAGAGCAGGCGGTGCCGCTCGATCCAGGCCGCCTCTTCCTCCAGTCCGCGCAGGCCGAGCTTGCAGGTCCGCACGCGGCCAACCTTCTGCGTGGTGACGAGCCCCGCCTGCTCCAGGACGCCGACGTGCTTCTTCATGCCCGTGAGGGTCATGTGGAACTTTCCGGCAAGCTCGGTGATCGAAGCGTCTGCGCGTCCGAGCTGCTCCAGAACGCCACGCCGGGTGGCGTCCGAGAGCGCGGCGAACGAGGAATCCAAGTCGGTATACTGAACCATATGGTTCAGTATTTAGCAGACCGGTTGCCGGGGTGCAAGGGAGCCGCAGCGTCCTTCCCGCGCATCGCCTCGTATCAGGCGGCGCCCGGCCGGTTCTCCATCATGGCGCGGCGGGCTGAGCGGCGCCATTCTACGGCGCCGGCGAGGCCGTGCAGCACCGTCTCTGTGGTCGCCCAGTCTATGCAGCCATCTGTGATGCTCTGGCCATAGACGAGCGGCTTGCCTGATACCACGTCCTGCCGGCCGGCGACGAGATTGCTCTCGATCATGACGCCGATGATACGCTCGTCCCCTGCTGCCACCTGGCCGGCGACATCGGCCGCCACCTTCGGCTGGTTCTCCGGCTTCTTGCTCGAGTTCGCGTGGCTGACATCGATCATCAGACGGGGGGCGACGCCGATGCGGGCAAGTTCGACCGAGGCCGCCTCGACGCTCGCCGCATCGTAATTCGGCTGAACGCCGCCGCGCAGGATGACGTGGCAGTCCTCATTGCCGGTAGTAGTCGCAATGCCGCTGCGTCCGCCCTTGGTCACCGCCATGAAATGATGCGGCTGGGCGGCGGATTTCACCGCCTCGGCGGCGATCCTGAGATTGCCGTCGGTACCGTTCTTGAAGCCGACCGGGCAGGACAGGCCGGAAGCCAGTTCGCGGTGGATCTGGCTCTCGGTGGTGCGCGCGCCGATGGCGCCCCAGGCGACGAGGTCGGCAATGTATTGCGGCGTCGTCATGTCGAGAAATTCGGTGGCCGAGGGCAGGCCGAGATTGTTGACCGCCGACAGCACGTTGCGCGCCATCCGCAGCCCCTTGTCGATGTTGAAGCTGCCGTCGAGATCGGGGTCGTTGATAAGGCCCTTCCAGCCGACAGTCGTGCGCGGCTTTTCGAAATAGACCCGCATGACGATCTCCAACCGGTCGGACAGGGTCTCGCGCAGCGCCACTAGCCGGCTGGCATAGTCAACGGCCGCGACCGGGTCGTGGATCGAACACGGGCCGACGATGACAAGCAGCCGGTCGTCGGTGCCGTTCAAGATGGCATGGGTGGCGTTGCGTGATGCGCTCACGGTGCGCGTTGCCGTCAGCGTGCGCGGGATCTCCCGCATCACCTCGTCCGGCGTACTCAATTCTCGGATTTCCTTGACCCGAAGATCGTCTGTGGTGGTCAACACGGCTTTCTGCTCCTGTTTTTAGGAGACCTGCCGGCTGATACAAAAAAGCCGCCAGGTCTGGCGGCTGTTCGGACTTGTTGCTGCAATCTTCAGATCGAGCGCAATCCTCCCGCCGCCAGCGAGCTCGTAAAGTACCAATAGGTGGCGGTCAGGTTGATCATGAGGCTCATATAGTCGATGCGGGGGTGTTTGTCACGTGGGGTATGCGGAGACAATTCGGGATGGGCCGAATCCTCGCGATTTCGTCATCCCTGGGCGGAGCAGGAGCGAAGCTCCGTCGCGGAGACCCTGGGATCCATTCCGTGACCTGGGCCGTGGAGTGCGGCGGAGCAGAATTCTGGACCGTAGCAGCGCTCTGAAGTCGCGGCGTGGATCCTCGGGTCTGCGCTGCGTCGCCACGCTCCTTGCTCCGCCCGTGGATGACGAAGTGCCGGCGGTTCGCCAATCGCCAACACGTATAACGCGGAGCGGCTCATGCGGTCCAGGGATCGAAGAGTTCAAGCCCAAAGCCTTCGAAATCTTTCGTATTGCACGTTGCCAAGGTGAGCTCGTGCGCAATCGCAGTGGCTGCGATCAGGCCGTCCATCGACGACAGACCACGACCGCGGCGCTTCGCAAGACCCATCAGGTCGCCCCAGGCAAGGCAACCGCATCGTCCACCGGCAAAACCCGCTGTTCGAAGCGCTGGGGCAGGTCCCGGGCGAGCCATTCGGCCAGCGCCTCGCGTTTGCGGCCCTCATCCATCAGAGAGACGCCGCGCCGGATCTCGGCGATCGACACTACGCTGATGAAGGAGCGGTCCTCATCAAGCTCGTCCAGCCAGCCCAGGACACGTGCGACAGGCGCTGGCCTCGTCACCTCGGACAGGACATTCGTGTCGAGCAGCAGTCTCACCGCGGCAGGTCACGCGGTTCGTCGCGCTGACGTTCAAGGTCGAGATCGGCGCCGCGCAGCGGCGAGTCCAGCAGGAACTCGGCAAGCGTACCCTTGCGTGCGATCTTGCGCTGCCATTCCTCGGCCGAGACGACAACCACGCTTGGTTTGCCGTTCTTGGTGATCGTCTGCGGCGAGGACTGCGCGCGCTCGATGACCTCGGAGAGCCGGGCTTTTGCCCCGGCAACCGTCCAGTTGGTGCCTTTGGATGACGTTAGCATCGCATCCCTCGTGACTATCATGACTATCATGACTATCTGGGAATGGCGATGTTGCTGCAACAGGGTTTGAAGCTACTCCGGCGAGGTCCCCGCGACGTTCTGGTCATAGTCGACCAGCGAGCCGGTCATGACACCGGATTGCGGGCTGGCCATGTAGCTGATCAGCCGCGCCAGTTGGTCGGGCTTCACCAGTTGGCCCATGGGCTGGCCGGCCTCTGCCTTTGCCAGCCAGTCGTCGGAGGCACCGTGCCATTTCTTCTGCACGATGTCCTCGCCCTCGGTGTCCATCCAGCCCGGCAGAACGGCGTTGCAGCGGATGCGGTTGGAGCGATAGGCGTTGGCGACGTTCTTGGTCAGTGTCGCCAGTGCACCCTTGCTCGATGAATAGGGCGCCAGGAAGGACTGGCCGCAATGCGCCGACATAGAGAGCACGTTGACGATCGAGCCCGGCGCCTTCTTGTCCAGCAGATGCGCCACCACGCCCTGCATCAGGAAGAAGGGACCACGCACATTGGTGTGGAAAATCTGGTCGAACACCTCTTCCGAAGTTTCGACAAGTGAACCACGCGCGGACGTGGCGGCGGCGTTGACCAGCGCGTTGATGGTGTCGAAATGCGAGATCGCGGTTGCCACCGCGCGCTTGCAGTCCGCCACTTTCGAGACGTCGGCGCTGATGAAGATCGCATCGACGCCGGCCTTCTTGAAGTGGGCGACCGCCTTGTCGCCCTTCTCCTGCGAGCGGCCGATGAGCGCCAGCGCTTTGCAGCCCTCGTCGGCCAGCGCTTCGGCGACGGCAAAGCCGATGCCTTGCGCGCCGCCGGTGACGATGGCGCGCGTCTTCGAATTGCGATCGGCGGATGTGCTCATCGCTCTGCTCCTGTGCCTTGGTTCCGGTTCTTACTTGTCGAGACGGACGGTCTTGCCTGATCTCGCCGACTTCAGCGCGGCATCGGCCAGCTTCAGCGCCACGAGGCCGTCGGCGCCGCTCGGCGATGCCTTCTTGCCCGAGGTTGCAGCAGTGATGAAAGCGGCAATCTCGATGGCGTAGGCGTCGAGATAGCGGGTCATGAAGAAGTCGTGCAGCGGCGGGCGCGTATAGCCCTTCTCATTGGCGACCTCGATCGACACCGGCCGCTGGTTCTCGGCGGCGACCATGCCCTTGGAGCCATGCACCTCGATGCGCTGGTCGTAGCCATAGGTGGCGCGGCGCGAATTGGAGATGACGGCCTGCTTGCCGGACGCGGTTTCGAGGATGACGCTGACCGAATCGAAATCGCCAGCCTCACCGATCTTCTTGTCGACCAGAACCGAGGCATGGGCGCTGACCGCGACCACCTCTTCGCCGAGCAGGAAGCGCGCCATGTCGAAATCGTGGATGGTCATGTCGCGAAAGATGCCGCCCGAGCGCTTGATGTAGTCGACCGGCGGCGCACCTGGATCGCGCGAAGTGATGGTGACCATCTCGACCTTGCCGATTGCGCCGTCGTCGATCGCCTTGCGCACGGCGGCGAAATGCGGATCGAAGCGGCGGTTGAAACCGACCATCAGCGTCGCCTTGGCCTTGTCGACCACGGCAAGGCATTTCTCGACACGCTTGACGTCGAGGTCGATCGGCTTCTCGCAGAAGATCGCCTTGCCGGCCTTGGCGAAACGCTCGATCAGATCGGCATGGGTGTCGGTCGGCGTGCAGATGACCACGGCGTCGACGTCCTTGGCCTTCTCGATCGCGTCGATGGTGCGCACTTCGGCGCCATAGGCGGTTGCCAACTCGGTCGCAGCCTTTTCAAAAGCGTCGGCAACGGCCACCAGTCTGGCCTGCGGGTTGGAGCCGACGGCGCGGGCATGGACCTTGCCGATGCGGCCGGCACCGAGGAGGGCGAAACGAACAGTCATGGGGTATTTCCTCTAGGGGGATGGGTTCGAGAGAGTTGTGTCTCCACCTTCCTTTTGAGAAAGGTGGCAAGATAATTTTTGGAGCACGCCAGAAAACAGGATGACCATCCTGTTCAGGCCGCGAGTTCCGCCTCCCCGGTCTTGGCGCCGGTGATGTAGGAGACGATGTCGTTGCCGTCGGTGTTTTCCTTGCGCAGGTTGGCGACGATGCGGCCGCGCCGGAAGACGACGATACGGTCGCACAGGTCGAACACCTGGCGCATGTTGTGGCTGATCAGGATCAGCGGTTCGCCATTGTCCTTCAGCGTGCGGATGATGTTTTCGACCTGCGCGGTCTCCTGCACGCCAAGGGCTGCCGTCGGCTCGTCCATGATGATCAGCTTGGAGGCGAAGGTCGCGGTCCGGGCGATCGCAACGCACTGGCGCTGGCCGCCCGACATGTGGCGAATGGTGTTGGACAAATTGGGGATTTTCACTGCCGTGCGGATCAGCGCCGCCTCGGTCGCCTTGCGCATGTATTTGCGGTCGAGGATCGAGAACGGCCCGAGATTGAAAAGCACCTTTTCGCGGCCGAGGAACAGGTTCGACGGCACGTCGAGATCGTCGGCCAGCGCCAGATTCTGGAACACGGTCTCGATGCCCGCCGTGCGCGCTTCGATCGGCCCGGCGAAATTCACTTCCCTGCCGTCGAACCAGATCTGGCCGCTGGTGCGCTGCTCGACGGCGGTGATCTGGCGCACGAAGGTGGATTTGCCGGCGCCATTGTCGCCCATGATGGCGACATGCTCGCCCTTGCGCAGCTCGAAATTCGCGCCTTCCAGCGCATGGACGCCGCCATAGCGTTTGGTCAGGTTTTCGGTCTTCAGGACGATGTCTGTCGTGGAGATATCTGGCATGGTCAAGCCCTCAATGCCCGCATGCGCTGGCGCCATTGGTCGAGAACGACCGCGCCGACGATGATCACGCCCTTGACCATCTCCTGATAGTAGGCGTCGAGGCGCAGGAAGGTGAAGCCGGAAATGATGACGCCGAAGATCAGTGAGCCGATCACGGTGCCGACGATCGAGCCGCGGCCGCCCGACAAAGAGACGCCGCCGATGACCGCCATGGCGATGGCGTCGAGCTCGTACATGACGCCCATGCCGGACTGTGCCGTCAGGTTCTTGGAGGATAGCACGACGGCGGCCAGCGCGGCGAGGATGCCGGCAATGACATAGACGAGGATCTTGTGGTTGGCGATCTTGATGCCCGACATGCGCGCGGCATCTTCGTTGGAGCCGATGGCGTAGCAGTGCTTGCCGTAGCGTGTGTAGGTCATGATCAGCTGGAACAGCACCGCCAGCGACAGGAAGATGATGACCGGCATCAGGCCCTTGCCGATACCAGCGAAACTTTCGGTCGGAAACGAGATCGGCTGACCCTTGGACCACCATTTGGCAATGCCGCGCGCGGTCACCATCATGCCGAGCGTGGCGATGAACGGCGGAATGCGCGTGTATGCAATCAAGGAGCCGTTGACGAGACCGGCGAGCAGACCGCAGCCGATGGCGACCAGCACCGGCACGATGACCGGCAGGTCGGTCCAGCCTTGCGCCAGGAACATCGCCTTGGGGTTGGGGTTACCGTTGACCGTCGCCACCTGGGCAAAACTCATGGCGATCATGGCGGTGGCGCCGACGATCGAGCCCGAGGACAAGTCGATGCCGCCGCAAATGATCACCTGCGTGACGCCGATGGCGATGATGCCGACGATCGACACCTGCAGGATGATGATCTGCAGGCGGGCCTCATTGAAGATCCCGGCGACGTTGTCGCGCGTGTTGAACAGGAAGCTGTCGCCAAGAAAGATGCGGCCGATCATTTCGAAGATGACGACCAGAATGACCAGCGCCAGGAAGACGTTGAATTCGGCCGGCCATGTCCGCCTCTTCGCGTCATAGCTGACCCCGCCGACGCCATGAGATGTCTGTGACATGCCTTGTCCTCCGTGAGGCCGCATTTGCCCTTCCGCCCCTCAGGGCGGTGGGGGAAACGGGAGCGGCGCGGTTGCGCCGCTCTCTTGTTTGTTTGTCGCAATTCCGGACGGAAAACCGCTTCACACTTTTTCCTGGAATTGCTTACGCGTGAGTTGCCGGCTCAGTTCTTCTTCAGGAACTTGTCGATGTTGGCCGGCGTAACCAGCTGGAAGGGCACGTAGACCTTGTGCTCGACCTTCTCGCCCTTGGCGAGCTTCAGTGCCGCATCGAGCGCGCCGGCGCCCTGGCCGGCCGCATCCTGGAACACGGTGGCATCGAGGTCGCCGGCCTGCATGGCGGCAAGCGCGTCCTGCGTGGCGTCGACACCGCCGACGACCACCGTCTTCATGTCGATGTTGGCGGCCTTCATCGCCTGGATGGCGCCGATGGCGCTTTCGTCATTGTTGGCGATGACGCCGTCGAACGGCTTGCCGGTCGACAGCCAGTTGGTCATCAGGTTCTGCGCTTCGTCGCGGTTCCAGTTCGAAGTCTGCTTGTCGATGATCTTGATGAAGCTGCACTCCGGCGTGGCGATCACCTCTTCGATGTCCTTGGTGCGCTGCACGGCGGCCTGGTTGGAAAGCTCGCCCATGATGACATAGACATTGGCTTCCTTCTTGCCGGCCTCGGTGAACAGGCGGCAGACTTCCTTGGTCTCGAGCGTGCCGGAATCGGCCTCGTTCGACGCGACGAAGGCCTGGTTGTCCGGCAGCGTGTCGACATTGACCGGCTGGCGGTTGACATAGACCAACGGGATCTTGGCGGCGGCTGCGGCGTCCGACATCGCCTGCGTGGCCGAGGTGTCGACCGGGTTGACGATGATGGCGTCGACGCCCGAGGCGGCGAAGTTCTTGATCTGGTCGAGCTGCTTGGCGACGTCGTTCTGCGCGTCCTCGACCTGCAGTTCCACGCCGCTCATGCCCTTGGCCTGCTCGATCATGCCGTTGCGCAGCACGGTGAGGAAGTTGTCGTCGAACTTGGCCATCGACACGCCGACCTTGGCGGCAAAAGCGGACGAACTCATCAGCGCCGCAAAGGCGACGCCCAAAATCAGTTTCTTCATTGTGTTTCTCCTCCACATTGGTGTCCGGCTGCACCGATCTACCCGGAATCCCCGATAGCCCGAGGAATCTCTCCCTGATGCCTTCCTGTTCCGTATGGCGTTTTGTCCAAGCGATGGAACGCCAGGCTCCCAGTTTGAAACAGATGTTCCGGAACGAAAGAACCAAAATACCAATCTGATGAAATATTTATTCCATTTTTTCGCGAGACGTCAAGAGCGATTCCTAAGTCGGAAAGCGGATTTTCGGTCGCCTCGCCGCAATTTCACGTCGAATCAAGGCCGGCAGCGGCACAGGCCGTGTCTGAAGGCAGACTCTGATAGATTCTATCATCGCCGGAGAGCCCGCGCCGAACGGGTCGGCGCGGCAACGCGTTAGATATTTTCCGGCAGATATATGTCGAAGGGCAGAAAGGTCTGGCCCGGCGCGTTGGCGGCGCCGGCCTCGATGGAATGCGCCATCAGGTCGACAAGCTCGCGGCACAAGGCGGCGAGCGGCGTCGAGATCACCATGGTCAGGATGTTGTCGGCGAGTGCCGCGCGCGATTCGGCGTTGATCTCGTTGCAGACGACCACCGGCATGCTTGCGGGCTTCGCAGCCCGCAGCGCCGAGACCGCGCCTTCCATGCCGCCGCCGGCGACATAGCAGCCGGCAAGATCCGGATACCGCACCAGGAGATCGATCATCGCATCGTGGGTGACCTGGTTGGCTTCCAGATTGACCAGCGTTTCCATCACCGTGAAGTCCGGCGCATGTTCGCGGAAGAAGGAGCGAAATCCGATCTCGCGCAGTTCATGGCCGTGGAAGCGATGACTGCCGACGAAAAGGGCGACCTTGCCGGGGTTCTTTGCCGCCCTGGCGATCATCCAGGCCGCGGTGCGACCGACCTTGCGATTGTCGAGGCCGACATATCCCTCACGGATGCCAGCGGCAAAGTCGGACAGCAGCGAGAAGACAGGTTGCCCCCTCGCTTTCAGCGACTCCACGACCGCCGTCAGCGTCGGATGGTCCGGACCGACAACGGCGATTGCTCTGGATTTCGCTGCCAGCTTGCGCATCTGGGCGGCGATCTCGTCGGCGGCTAGCGAGCTGGCGAAATCGATGGTGGCGACGCCGCGGAAGCGCTGCGATTGCGAGACCGCCATTTCTAGCTCCCTCGCGAAATCGCCGTAAAAAACATCATTGCCCCGCAGCAGCAGAAAGCCGAGGCGGTATTCCGGCAATTCCTGGCGCATGCGCCGCTTGATCAGCCCGGCGGCGTGGTAGCCGATGCCGGTCGCCGCCTCATAGACGCGGCGCGCGGTTTCCTCGCGCACCGGCAGCCGGTTGTTCAGCACCCTGTCGACAGTGGCGACGCTAACGCCGGAGATGCGCGCCAGATCGGTGATGGTTGGCCGTTTTGCCATGACTGTCCCGCATGAGTGCCTGCAACTGCTTACATCGTTCTGATGGAAAATGATAGAAACTATCTTTGTGATATTGAGACTATCACCGCATGGCGCTATTTTGCGCTCGGACACAAGCGCCTGTAATGGACATATCCGTCCTGACGGATGCTGTGGCCGACGGAGGCAGCCCCTATGGAAGCGACACTATCCACACTACCGTTTCGGCGCGACTACAGCCTGATGGGCCGCGATTCCAAGCTCGCCGTCGAGACCGGGCTGGCGGCGGCCGAGTGGTATCACACCGATATTCCGCGCAAGCAGATGAAGGAGCTGATGCAGCGCTCCGACGGGCCGGCGATCCGCGACACCGCGATCTGGCTGGCCGCGCTGATCCTGAGTGCCGCCGGCGGCGCCTGGTTCTGGGGCAGCTGGTGGTGCGTGCCGTTCTTCTTCGTCTATGGCGTGCTCTACGGCTCCTCCACCGACTCACGCTGGCACGAATGCGGCCACGGCACCGCCTTCCGCACCCAGTGGATGAACGACGCGGTTTACCAGATCGCCTGCTTCATGATCATGCGCAATCCGGTGACCTGGCGCTGGAGCCACACCCGCCACCACACCGACACCATCATCGTCGGCCGCGACCCGGAAATCTCCGTCATGCGGCCGCCGGATCTGTTCCGGGTCGCGCTTGGCTTTATCGGCGTGCTGGATGCCTGGCATGCGATGTCGGACATGCTGCGCAATGCCGCCGGCAATATCAGCGCGGCGGAAAAGACTTTTATCCCCGAACAGGAGCAGCCTAAGGCCATTCGCATCGCCCGCATCTGGACGGCGATCTATGCCGTGACGATCGCGCTGGCGCTTTATTTCGGTTCATGGCTGCCGCTGATGCTGGTCGGGCTGCCCCGGCTCTACGGCGCCTGGCATCATGTCATGGTCGGCCTGCTGCAGCATGGCGGGCTCGCGGAAAATGTCATCGACCACCGGCTGAACAGCCGCACCGTCTACATGAACCCGGTCAGCCGCTTCATCTATTGGAACATGAACTATCACGTCGAACACCACATGTTCCCGATGGTGCCCTATCATGCGCTGCCTAAACTGCATGCGCTGATCAAGCACGATCTGCCGGCGCCGACGCCGTCGATCCTGGCCGGCTATCGTGAGATGATCCCGGCCTTTTTGCGCCAGCTGCGCAACGAGGACTATTTCCTCAAGCGCGAACTGCCGCCGACGGCGCGGCCCTATCGCGAGGAACTCCACAACGACGCCGTCGCCGCCGCGGCGGAATGATCGCGCGATTAAGCTTTTGTTTTGACGCAACTCCGAACGGAAAACCGCAACGCACTTTTCCTGGAATTGCTTTTGGGAGGAACACATGAGCGACTGGATCGAAGCCTGTGCTGCCGGCGACATCGACGAAGAAGATGTGATGCGCTTCGACCATGGCGGCCGCACCTTCGCCATCTATCGCAGCCCCGATGACGACTACTTCGCCACCGATGGCCTGTGCACGCACGAAAAGGTGCATCTGGCCGACGGGCTGGTGATGGACGACATCATCGAGTGCCCCAAGCACAATGGCCGCTTCAATTACAAGACGGGGGCGGCACGCGGCGCGCCGGTTTGCGTCAATCTCGCCACCTATCCGGTAAAGGTCGAGGCCGGCAAAGTGCTGATCCAGATCGGGTAGGACCATGCAGGCGGGAATGGTCATCATTGGCGCCGGCGAGTGCGGCGGGCGGGCAGCCCTTGCTCTGCGCGAACTGGGCTATGACGGGCCGGTGACGCTGGTGGGTGACGAACCCCATCTGCCCTATGAGCGGCCGCCCCTGTCCAAGGACGCAATGACGAGCGACGCGGCCGAGATCAAGACGATCGCCAGCGACGAAATTCTGGCCGAGAAATCGATCCGGCATATCCATTCCGTTCAAGCGGTGGCGATCGACCGCCCGGAGCATATGGTGCGGCTGTCGGACGGTTCGGCCCTGCCCTACGACAAGCTGCTGCTGGCGACCGGCTCGACACCGCGCAAGCTGCCGATGCCGGGATTGGGGTCGCGCTGCGTCTACCTCCGCACCTTTGCCGACGCGCTGGCCATTCGCGCCCACCTCAGCCCGGCAAACCGCATCGCCATCATTGGTGGTGGCTTTATCGGCCTGGAGCTCGCCGCTTCGGCGCGCAAGCTCGGGGCCAGCGTCACGGTCATTGAGGCGCAGCCGCGCATCCTCATGCGCGGGGTGCCGGCGGAGATCGCTGAAATCATCCATCAGGCGCATGAGGCCGAAGGCGTGACCGTGCTCACCGGTCAGGGCATCGCTGATATCGCCGACGACGGCGCTGAGGTGCACATCATGCTCGCCGATGGGCAGGACATCGTCGCCGATCTCGCCGTCATCGGCATCGGCGCCGTGCCGGTGACCGGGCTTGCCGCGGAAGCGGGCCTGACCGTCGATAACGGCATCGCCGTCAATGGCGAACTCCAAACAATCGATCCCAACATCTTCGCCGCCGGCGATTGCTGCTCGTTTCCGCTCGCTGTCTATGCTGGCCGGCGGGTGCGGCTGGAAGCCTGGCGCAATGCGCAGGAACAGGGTGCGCTGGCCGCGAAGAACATGCTGGGCGCCCGCGAAGCGCATGCCGCGGTGCCATGGTTCTGGTCGGATCAGTATGGTTTGTCGCTGCAGATCGCCGGCCTTTCGGACGAGGGCAAAAGCACGGTCCGCCGCGATCTCGGCGACGGTGCTTTTATTCTGTTTCATCTGGCCGAGGATGGCAGGCTGGTGGCGGCGAGCGGCCTCGGTACGGGCAATGCCGTGGCGCGCGACATCAGGCTGGCCGAGATGCTGATCGCGAAACGGGCACAGCCGGCGCCGGAGGCGTTGGGGTCGCCGGATGTGAAGCTGAAGTCGTTGCTGGCAGCGTGAAGGGCTGACTTACCCTCCCCCTTGTGGGGAGGGTCGCTGCGAAGCAGCGGGGTGGGGGTGCGGCACCGGCCCCCACCCGGACCTGCGGTCCGACCTCCCCACAAAGGGGGAGGTAGACGGCTGAGCTAAGCCCGCTAAAACAGCGCCTTCAGCTCGTCCAGCTTGTCGTTGACCAGCCAGCCGTAATAATTCTCCTCGGGCAGTTTGACCGTCTCACCCGCCGCGCGGCGCTTGTCGTTCTCTGCTTTCAGCGCATAGGCGCGCTGCTCGGGATTGCCGACATTGTAGAGCGTGGCGGTCAGCCCCGGATTGCCTGAGATGTCGAAGCCGGCAATGTTTTTGTAGGCGTCGATCGACTTCCTGATCGTCGCTGCGACGTAGGGCAATGTCAGATCCGGATCCATGATGGTCTTGTAGACCCCATTGGGATCGCCGACATCGAGTTCGGGCAGCCCCGACACCTTGTGCACGAGATCGCTCATCTGCAGCGCGGTCAGCGGGTTGAGCTGGCCGAGGCCAAAGGTCTGGCCGGCATAATAGGGCTGGAAGAAGGTTGCGCCGAAGCGGTCGTTGGGAAAGCTTGTGCCGCCGACGGTCTTGCCGCGGAAGGAGCGGTTCCACACCTGTTCGCGGCATTCCCACAGGTCGTAGCTGTCCGACATCGTGCATTTCTTGAATTCCGGCCGTTGCACGAAATCGGTGATGTCCTCGCCGTCATAGGCGAAGGACAGCTTGCTGGAGAGGTAGGAAATCGCCTTGACGTAGTAGGTCTGCAGCCGGTCGTAGGCGTCGACATTGTAGGTGTGCTCGCCGACGATGGCGCCGACGATGTGCAAAGGATTGATGCCGTAAGCGGCAGAGGCCTTCCTGATCTTGGCGCGCAGTTCGGCGTCGTTCTGAAGCAAGGCGTAGACCTTGCGGTATTTGGCCTGGAAGGTGGTGTTGGTCGCCTGGGTGCGGCGGCTCGAGGCGCCCGGTATGTCAGGCTGCACGGCATTGCGGTTGCCCGCCGGCACCAATGTCGCCGCGTCAGCCGCGAACAGCGTCGCCGCCAGCGTCAAGCCGAGAATGAGCAGGATCAGTTTTTTCATGCGCCGCCGCCTAGAGAATTGCCGCGCAAACTAGGTAAAGCTCCCGGTCGAGTCGAGAGCGCCCTTGCAGCCGGCAAGACGAAAGGTGGCCGCATGATACCATCCGGCCACACACGATGATGTTTGCCGGAAATTGGTGCCTAAGCATCGGCCCAAAAATCGAAACCGATTTTGGAAAGTCCGATGCGTCGATTCAATACTGTTAGAGCGACCTTTGCGCGTCCAAAGGACGCGCGGCGCTCTAATACCGGCGCCGGATGAACCGGCGCCCTCGTTTAAAGGATGAATCGCGACAAATCTGTGTTTCGCGAGAGGTCGCCGACATGCTTTTCCACATAGGCGGCATCGATGGCGACGCTGGTGCCGTTGCGGTCGGGCGCGTCGTAGGAGATCTCGTCCAGCACGCGCTCCATCACCGTCTGCAGGCGTCTCGCTCCGATGTTTTCGACGCTAGCGTTGAGGTCGACAGCGATGCCGGCCAGCGAATCGATGGCATCGTCGGTGAAGGTGAGGTCGACGCCTTCGGTCTTCATCAGCGCGATATACTGCTTGATGAGGCTGGCCTCGGTCTCGGTGAGGATGCGAATGAAATCGTCCTTCTCCAGCGCCCGCAACTCGACACGGATCGGCAGGCGGCCCTGCAATTCCGGCAACAGGTCGGACGGCTTGGAGACATGGAAGGCGCCCGAGGCGATGAACAGTATGTGGTCGGTCTTCAACGGTCCGTATTTGGTCGCCACCGTCGTGCCTTCGATCAGCGGCAGCAGGTCGCGCTGCACGCCTTCGCGCGAGACGCCGGCGCCCATGCCGCCTTCGCGCGAGGCGATCTTGTCGATCTCGTCGAGGAAGACGATGCCGTCATTTTCGGTCGCGTCGAGCGCCCGGCGCACCACCTCGTCCTGGTCGAGCAGCTTGTCGGACTCGTCGTTGACCAACAGCGCGTAGGACTCCTTGACCGTCGTCTTGCGCGCCTTGGTCTTCTTGCCACCCATCGCCTTCGACAGCATGTCGTTGATGTTGAGCACGCCGATATTAGCGCCCGGCATGCCGGGGATCTCGAAGCCGGGCATGCCGCCGGTGCCGGTGTCGGCAACCTCGATCTCGATCTCCTTGTCGTCGAGCTCGCCGTCGCGCAGCTTCTTGCGGAACGAATCGCGGGTCGCCGGGCTCGCCGTCTTGCCGACCAGGGCTTCCAGCACGCGCTCCTCGGCATTGAGGTGCGCGCGCGCCTTCACGTCCTCGCGCATCTTCTCGCGCACCAGGCCGATGGCGATCTCGACCAGGTCGCGGATGATCTGCTCGACATCGCGGCCGACATAGCCGACTTCGGTGAACTTGGTGGCCTCGACCTTGACGAAAGGCGCACCGGCGAGCCGCGCCAGGCGGCGCGAGATCTCGGTCTTGCCGACGCCGGTCGGGCCGATCATCAGGATGTTCTTCGGCATCACCTCTTCGCGCATCTGGCCTTCCAGCTGCTGGCGGCGCCAGCGGTTGCGCAAGGCAATGGCCACGGCGCGCTTGGCGTCCTTCTGGCCGATGATGAAGCGGTCGAGTTCCGAAACGATTTCACGGGGAGAGAAGGTGGTCATATCACTGAATTCCACTTTGCCACTGCTTGATGGACTCGAACGGATGCAGCAGCATGATCACGTTGAGCGTCAGATTGTCCCGGATGAGGTAGCCGACACCCAGTTCGAAGATGAGGGCGAGGCCGACGACCACCCATATAGGTAGCTTTCTGGCCATCACAAACCCCAGCACCATGGCCAGCGTGTCGGACACCGAATTGATGATCGAGTCGCCATAGTAATCCAGCGAAATCGTGCCGGCGCGGTAGCGCTCGATGATGAACGGGCTGTTTTCCAGGAGTTCCCAGCCGCCCTCGATGACAACGGCGAAAGCCAGGCGCAGACCGATTGGCGAGCGCGGGAAGAGGAACCAGGCCAAGGCGTAGAACAGGAAGCCGTGGATGATGTGCGAGAACGTGTACCAGTCGGAAATATGCTGGGAATTCTCCGAACTGTTCACCACACCGTGCCAGAGTTTGACGTAACCGCAGGTGCAGATCGGCGTGCGGCCCATGCCGTAAAGCGCGCCGACCTGGAAGATGAGCAGAGCGAGCACGAGCAGAAGCCCCATGCGCCAGCTGTCTTCGTAGGCCGAGTAATTTTTGGCAGTGCCCGGTGTCGCCATCAACTCATTCCCCTTCTTCCGCGTCGCTCTCTTTGGCACCGACAGCCATCAGCACGACGTCCCCATATCTAGAGTGCCTGCGATCGATAGCCCTGAACCCCGCTTTTTCATAGGCGCGGATGGCGCGGCCATTGTCGGGATGCGGATCGATTATGATGCGCGGCGCGCCTTCCTCGAACAGTTGCTCGACGAATTGCCTGACAATCGCCGAGCCATGACCTTTGCCGACCAGGTCCGGCACGCCGATCGACAGGTCGATGCCGAGCGTGCCAAACGGCTGGTCGGCATAGGGATGGCCGTCTTCCAGATGCGGATCGTAGCTCTGCAGATAGGCGATCGGCCTGCCGTCGAGCTCGACGATCAGCGGCTCTACAGAAATAGAGTCAATGTGCTCCCGGATTTCGGCGATTTCCGTCTCCGGATCGTCCCACCATTCGGCGACATGCGGCTCGGCCAGCCAGCCGGCGATCATCGGCAGGTCTTTTTCGGCAACCGGTCGAAAATCATAGAGCACCGGCGGGTTAGCCGGCATCGAGCGTTTCGACAACAAAGTTGTTGTTGGTGTAGACGCAAATGTCGGAGGCGATCTGCATCGCCTTGCGGGCGATCTCCTCGGCATCCTTGTCGCTATCCATCAGCGCGCGGGCAGCGGCCAGCGCATAGTTGCCGCCGGAACCGATGGCCATGACGCCGAATTCGGGCTCCAGCACGTCGCCGGTGCCGGTGAGCGCCAGCGAAACCGACTTGTCGGCCACCAGCATCATCGCTTCCAGCCGGCGCAGATAACGGTCGGTGCGCCAGTCCTTGGCGAGCTCGACGCAGGCGCGCGTCAACTGGTCCGGATATTGTTCGAGCTTGGCTTCCAGCCGCTCCAGAAGGGTGAAGGCGTCCGCCGTGGCGCCGGCGAAACCGGCAATGACATTGCCGCCCTTGCCGATGCGGCGCACCTTTTTGGCGTTGCCTTTCATGATGGTCTGGCCAAGGCTGACTTGGCCGTCGCCGGCGATCACCACCTTGTTGCCCTTGCGCACCGTCACGATGGTCGTGGCGTGCATGCTCAGTTCATTCGACATTTTTAGCTCCGATTCGCGCGATCCCGATAAGGCGATTGGCGCGCGGTACGAGTGATTTCGATCGGCCATATGTATGCATGGGGCGGGTGATTGCAAACGGCGTCCGCCATGGCCGGTGGCTGTCCGCATCGCAACTGGCAATCGCCGGTTCATGCTGCTAGAAGGCACTCGTTTTCAAGCAAATGACAGCTTGGAACCCCGTCTTGAGTTTCGAACCCCTCAGCCAAGGACAAGGTCATGGCGTCCCGTTCCGCCGAAGTCAGCCGCAAGACCAAGGAAACCGAGATCAGCGTCTCGGTCCATGTCGACGGCACCGGAAAATCCGACATGTCGAGCGGCGTCGGCTTCTTCGACCACATGCTGGACCAGCTGTCGCGCCACTCGCTGATCGACATGACGGTGAAGGCGAAGGGCGACCTGCACATTGACGACCACCACACGGTCGAGGACACCGGCATTGCGATCGGCCAGGCGCTGGGCGAGCGGCGCGGCATCATGCGCTATGCCTCTGTCGACCTTGCCATGGACGAGACGCTGACGCGGGCCGCGATCGACGTGTCGGGCCGTCCGTTCCTGGTCTGGAATGTCGCCTTCTCGTCCCCGAAGATCGGCACGTTCGACACCGAACTGGTGCGTGAATTCTTCCAGGCGCTGGCGCAGAATGCCGGTATCACGCTGCATGTCACCAATCATTATGGCGCCAACAACCACCATATTGCCGAGACCTGCTTCAAGGCGGTGGCGCGCGCGCTGCGTTTCGCACTGGAGCGCGACCCGCGCCAGCCGGAAGCGGTTCCCTCCACCAAGGGATCTCTGAAAGGGTAGGCTGATGGCCATCTATGTCGTGATGGAACCGCCAGGCCGCACCGAGGCGGCCGACGCAACCGTTTTGGTCCGCGACGGTTTTTCCTGGCTGGCTTTCCTGGTGGCGCCGCTGTGGCTCGCCTGGCACCGGCTTTGGATCGAGGCCGCGCTCGCCTTCGTCGCCATGGGGCTCATCTCGGTGCTCGGCCAATGGCTGGGACTGGACTGGGCCGGCTCCGCACTGTCTTTACTGGTCTCGCTCTATATCGGGCTGGAAGGCCAAGGGCTGCGGATCGCAGCGCTGCGCTGCCGCGGCTGGCATGAATGGGGCGTCGTCGAAGCCGACAATCCTGACGATGCCGACATCCGCCAGACACTGGACGCCGAGGCGCTTGCCGACGAGCCGGCGCCGCTGCCGCGCATCGTGCCGGACGCCAGCCTGGCCCGGCCGACGCAGACCGGGCTGACGCTGGGCCTGAGCCATACGCCGGGAAAAGCCTGAGATGCGGGTTGCCATCATCGATTACGGGTCGGGCAATCTGCGCTCGGCCACCAAGGCCTTCGAGCGCGCCGCGCATGAAGCCGGCATTGCCGCTGCCATCGAGCTGACCGCCGACGCCGAGCGGGTGCGCAGCGCCGACCGAATCGTTTTGCCCGGCGTCGGCGCCTATGCCGATTGCGCGGCGGGCCTGCGCGGCGTCGCCGGCATGTGGGAAGCGGTGGAAGAGGTAGCGATCGCCAAGGCGCGGCCGTTCCTCGGCATCTGCGTCGGCATGCAGCTGATGTCGGAGCGCGGCCTGGAAAAGACCGTGACCAAGGGCTTCGGCTGGATTGCCGGCGACGTCAAGGAGATCACGCCCGCCGATCCGGCACTGAAGATCCCGCAAATCGGCTGGAACACCATCGATCTGGAGCGCAAGCACCCGCTGTTTTCGGGTATTGCGACCGGGCCTAAGGGTCTGCACGCCTATTTCGTTCATTCCTACCATCTCGACGCGACAAGGCCGGACGAAGTGCTGGCCGTCGCCGATTATGGCGGCCCGGTAACGGCGGCGGTCGCGCGCGGCAACCTTGCCGGCACGCAATTCCATCCGGAAAAGAGCCAGGCGCTCGGCCTGGCACTGATCACCAACTTCCTGCGCTGGAGGCCTTGAGATGAGCAAGAAGGGCTACTGGATGGCGATGGTCGATGTGACCGATCCGGAAAACTATCCGAAATACATCGCCGCCAACAAAGCGGCGTTCGACAAATACGGCGCGAAATTCCTGACGCGAGGCGGTCAGTCGTCAAGCCCGGAAGGGCCATCCGGCAATCGCCATGTGATCGTCGAGTTCGAAAGCTACGAGGTCGCGCTGGCTTGCTTCCATTCCCCCGAATACCAGGCAGCGCTGAAATTCCGGCGCGCTTATTCGACCTCGCATTTCGCCATTGTGGAAGGGGTCTGAACGGTGATCCTGTTTCCGGCCATCGACCTCAAGGACGGCAAGTGCGTGCGGCTGAAGCACGGCGATATGGCGACCGCGACCATCTACAATGACGACCCTGCGGCCCAGGCCAAGGCCTTCGAAGAGCAAGGGTTTGAATGGCTGCATGTCGTCGACCTCAACGGCGCCTTCAAGGGCCAGAGCGTCAACAGCGCGGCGGTCGGCGCCATCCTCAAGGCGACGAAAAACCCGGTGCAGCTCGGCGGCGGCATCCGCACGCTGGCGCAGATCGAGGACTGGCTCGACCGCGGGCTGGCCCGCGTCATCCTCGGCACGGTGGCGGTGCGCGATCCCGACCTGGTCCGGGAAGCCTGCAAGGAATTTCCTGGAAAGATCGCCGTGGGCATCGACGCCAAGGGCGGCAAGGTGGCGGTCGAAGGCTGGGCCGAGGCTTCCAGCCTCGGCGTCATCGAACTGGCGCGGAAATTCGAAGGCGCCGGCGTTGCCGCCATCATCTACACCGATATCGACCGCGACGGCGTTCTGACCGGCATCAACTGGGATGCCACGATCGATCTCGCCGACGCCGTCTCGATCCCGGTCATCGCCTCGGGCGGGCTGGCTTCGATCGCCGACATCGTGCGCATGACCATGCCCGACGCGAAGAAACTGGAAGGCGCCATCTCCGGCCGCGCGCTCTATGACGGGCGTATCGACCCGGCCGAGGCGCTTGCGGTGCTGCAGGGCAAGGCGATGGAGACCCGGCCGTGAAAATCTCCATCATCCTGGCCTCCTATGACAGCGGCCACTATCACGGCGGCATGGGCCGAGGCCCGGATGCACTCATCGCCGGCGGGCTTGTCGACGCGCTGACGCTCTCCGGGCACGACGTCGTCGTCACCGATATCGGCAGGGTTGGCGACGAACAGCAGCGCGAGATCGCCACCGGCTTTGCCGTGTGCGGTGCCGTCTCCGGCGAGGTCCGCATCGCCATAGACCGCGGCCGGCTTCCCATCGTGCTGGCCGGCAATTGTCTGACATCGGCCGGTGCGGTTGCCGGCGAGGATGCCGATGCGATCATCTGGGCCGACCAGCATGGCGATCTCAACACCCCGGAGACGTCCATCTTCGGCTTTCTCGACGGCATGGCGCTGGCCACGGTTCTCGGCCTGTGCTGGAAGCCGATGGCCTCGGCCATCCCCGGCTTCCGGCCGATCGATCCGGCGCGCTGCGTGCTGGTCAACGCGCGCGATCTCGATCCGGCCGAAACGGAGCTGTTGAAGACGTTGCCGGTCATCCGCACCGAATGCCCGGACTGGGCGACGGCCAGCGGCAGGCTGAAGGCGCCGGATGCGAAGCGGGTGCACCTGCATCTCGATCTCGACGTACACGACCCCGGGGCGCTGCAGGCCAACCGCTACACCACGCCCGGCGGCCCGGAGCCGAAACAGCTGCGCCAGGCTGTCTGCGGCATGGCCGGCCTGCTGCCGATTTCCGGCATCACCATTTCCGCCTACGATCCGGCGTTCGATGCGCAGGCCGAGGTTCCGCCGCTGGTCGGCGAACTGCTAAGCGAGTTGCTGGCGACGATGGAGAAGGGCTGATGCTGAAGGCCCGAGTCATCCCTTGCCTCGACGTCAAGAACGGCCGCGTCGTCAAGGGCGTCAATTTCGTCGACCTCATCGATGCCGGTGATCCGGTCGAGGCGGCCAAAGCCTATGACGCGGCCGGCGCTGACGAGCTTTGCTTTCTCGATATCACCGCGTCGTCCGACAACCGTGAAACCATCTTCGACGTCGTCGCCCGCACCGCCGAACAATGCTTCATGCCGCTGACCGTCGGCGGCGGCGTGCGCCAGGTGGCCGATATTCGCAAACTGTTGCTGGCTGGCGCCGACAAGGTGTCGATCAACACTGCGGCGGTGAAGAACCCCGATTTCGTCGCGGAAGCCGCCGACAAGTTCGGCAACCAGTGTATTGTCGTGGCCATCGACGCCAAGAAGGTGTCGGCGCCGAAAGAGCCCGGCCGCTGGGAGATCTTCACCCATGGCGGCAGTGAAAAGACCGGCATCGATGCGGTCGAGTTTGCGCGAAAAATGGTCGATCGCGGCGCTGGCGAGATCCTGCTGACCTCAATGGACCGCGACGGCACCAAGGCCGGTTACGACATTGCGCTGACCCGCGCGATAGCGGATGCGGTGCGCGCGCCGGTCATCGCGTCGGGCGGCGTCGGCACGCTCGACCATCTGGTCGAGGGCATTCGCGACGGCCACGCCGGCGCCGTGCTCGCGGCCTCGATCTTCCATTTCGGCACTTACACGATTGCGGAAGCCAAGGCGCATATGGCCGAGGCCGGGCTACCGATGCGGCTGGACTACCCGGTTCAATCCACTCCACAAAGGCTGTAGGCTGCGCCATGGCTGAATTTTCGCTGTCCGATCTGGAAACGATCATTGGCGAACGCGCCCGTTCCGGCGACCCGGACTCGTGGACGGCAAAACTGTTCGCCAAAGGCATCGACAAGGCGGCGCAGAAGCTTGGTGAAGAGGCAGTCGAGACCGTCATTGCCGCCGTCAAGGGCGACAAAAATGCCCTCGTTTCCGAAAGTGCCGATCTCATATATCATTGGCTCGTCGTGCTTGGCATGGCCGGCGTTTCGCTGGGCGAGGTGCTGAAGGAGCTTGAGGGCCGTACCGGCCGTTCGGGCGTCACTGAAAAGGCATCCCGGCCGAAAGGCTGACCGCGAGAGCCGGATGATTTCGGGCCGAGGCCTTAAATCTGAATCCGTCTCTAAATTGATAGAGGGAGCATGATGTCGCCCGAAAACCGCTTCACACTTTTCGGCCTCATGCTCTAGAGGGCAGGAAACTCGATGGACCAGCTCGCTCCGACCGAGAAATATTCCCCCTATCGTTTCTTCTCGGCCGAGCAATGGTCGAACTTCCGCGCCGACACGCCGATGACGCTGGGCGAAGACGAGATCAACCGTCTGCGCTCACTGAACGATCCGGTCGACCTGGAAGAAGTCAAGCGCATCTATCTGTCGCTCTCGCGGCTGCTTTCGGCGCATGTCGAGGCCAGCCAGTTGCTGTTTCGCCAGCGCCAGGCCTTCTTCAACGCGCTGGATGTGGTCAAGACACCGTTCATCATCGGCATTGCCGGTTCGGTTGCGGTCGGCAAATCGACCACGGCGCGCGTGCTGAAGGAGCTTCTGGCGCGCTGGCCGTCGAGCCCCAAGGTCGATCTCATCACCACCGACGGGTTCCTGCTGCCCAACAAGGTGTTGCGACGCGACAATCTGATGGAGCGCAAGGGCTTTCCCGACAGCTACGATGTCGGTGCGCTGCTGCGTTTCCTCTCGGGCATCAAGTCGGCCCAGCGCAATGTCCGCGCGCCCGTCTATTCGCATTTGACCTATGACGTCATTCCCGGCGAGTTCGTCACCATCGACCGGCCAGACATTCTGATCTTCGAAGGCATCAACGTTCTGCAACCCGGCAAATTGCCGAAGGACGGCAAGATAGTGCCGTTCCTGTCGGATTTCTTCGATTTCGCCATTTATATCGACGCCGACGAAAAGCTGATCCACCAATGGTACATCGCCCGCTTCATGCGCCTGCGCGAGACGGCCTTCCGCAATCCGGACTCCTTCTTCCACCGCTATTCGCAGCTTTCGGAAGACGCCGCGCGCGCCATTGCGGAAGGCTTGTGGGCCAACATCAACCTGAAAAACCTGCGCGAGAACATCGTGCCGACACGAGCGCGGGCCGACCTCATCCTGCGCAAGGGCGCCAATCATCTGGTCGAGGAAGTGGCGCTCAGGAAACTGTGACCGCCGCCTCCGGGCTGGTCGCGATATCGGCCGATTGCGTATCCTGCGCCGGTCGCCGGACATAGCGCCGGTCGGCCGGGACGAGTTTGCGCGCCGCGACATAGACAATCACCGAGACAGCAGCTGCGGCATAGCCGTCGATTGCATAGTGCCACGCCAGATAAACCGAGCTGACGGCAACAAAGGCCACATAGACAAACGCTACAGCGCCGAGACGGCGATTGTACTCCCATGCAAAAAGTGCGTTGAGCATCGCCAAGCCGACATGCACGCTGGGAAAGGCCGAAATGCCTGACGCGAAACCGGTCTGCCTGGCCTCATGAAGCCTCCACAAATATTGCTGGTAGGAAACAGCGGAATTGGAGGATTCGGCGCCGCGGGCCAAGAATGCGAGCTGTTCGCCAAACCGCGCCGTGTCGCCCGTGACCATCCCGTAAAACGCCGGACCAGCCGACAGGAACAGTCCAGCCAATATGTTGCCGACGACGATCCAAACCACCATGAAGCAGATGACATAGCGCGTTCGAACCGACGCCGTCCGGGGCGATGTCGCGACGAAGAACAAGGCGCCAAAATTGAGGACAAACCAGAATACGTTGTAATTCCACTCGATGGCAGCCCGCACGAAATCGTTTTTGGCCACCAGATAGAGCCAGCGCCACGGATCGGCGCCGAAATGCAGGAACGCATCGATGTCGGCATGCAGCACGTCAAATGGAAAGCCGTCCTGCCAGACCGGCATTCCGTTCTTCACCGAGGTGAATGTGCCTTGAAAGATCATGAGCGCCATGAGGAGGCATAGACCCGAGAGCGAATATGCCAGCCGCGATGTCGAGAACACATATTTCGCCGCCAGACGGCGCCTGATGTCGGTGCGATGTATAAGCAGGCTTATGTCAACAATAATGGCGAAGGTCGGCAGCATCAGGCCGTTCAACAATATCCACCGCCCGAAATATATCGAATACGCGCTGCGGTCGGCCGCGCCTATTGCATACAGAAAAACCAGTCCGGCCAATGTGTAGACGACGATGAACAGATAAACGCCTGAATCCCGGCGAATCAGCGGGATCGCTTGTTTGATGACTGCCCACAACTGACGGAAAACCACACTGCTCTTTGTCATTGTCCCGAGCCGACGTTGCAATGCCCGGGCACTTTATAAGGAAAATCTGTAGAATCGGTTAGTGCTGTGCGAGGACGCGCTCGCTCAAGAAAGCGTCGTCATTCGCCAGCCCCAATTTGCCACAGCCCCACCAGATGGCGAGCGCCGCGGCAATGCCGACAATTCCGTCCACGGCATAGTGCCACCCGAGGTGAATCGAGCCGAAGAACAACAAGACGCCAAAGGCCAGCATGGCGTGACCGAACCTGCGATCAATTGAGTACGCGACAGCCACAAACAGCGCCGCCTGCGCGTTGTGCATGCTGGGCATGGCCGAAATGCCACCGGGCAAATCGACACGGCCAGTATAGACCTCCCAAAGAAAATCCTGTGTCAAGGATGACGACAGCGGATAGATCGAGGCAACCTCGTCGAGATAGCGCATCAGATCGGCATATGGCGAGGGTGCGCCCGGCACCATTTCCGCAAAGTAACAAGGTCCTGCCGAGGAGAACAACGTTGCTATGACCAGGCCGATCAGGATCCACGAAATGACCGTCGCCCGCCAGTAGCGAAGGCGGATCCGCTCAGGCACGCGCGGACTGACAAGCAACCCCACCCAGAACAAGAACACCAGCAGCATCCACAGAGTGTACACTATGTCCAACAGGCGAGTTACCCAAGGCATGCCGACGACCGGCTGAATGATTTGCCACGCCTGATTCCCACCCAGGAGATTTGCATCCCAGTGGGAGAAAGTTTCGTCCCACTGGAAGGGGGCGACAATCGGAATCATCATTTTGTTGTAGAGGAATGCCGCCATGAAGAGAGCCAACACGACGCTAGCGCAGAAACCCCGCGCAAGGGTATTCGACATGCCTCCGAGGGAAGCGACCGCGATGCTGACTGGTGACCCATGGCGACCCTGAACGAGCGCGCAGGAACCAACCACGGCAACAAGGATAGAGCCCAGCAAAGGCAAAAAGCGCACAATTCGACCGGTATATTCAACAATATGGGGCAGGATCGAATCGCCCCTGATTGTCGCGATGAGAAAGGTCAACACGACAAATGCGAAGATCATTGCACTGCGGCGGCCCTCACGCGCGAGCCATGCGGGAAACCGGTCCACATGCGAAGGACTTTGCACGATTTCAGAGGAAGCCATAGGAACGGCCCCAATCTTTTTGAGAACATTCCTTTGTGTCGCACCTATACTTTAACAAACAGTAAGTCGAAGAATACCTCTACTGCTCCAGGGTACGGTTGACCCGCCGCAGCGTCAGATTGATCCGGCCGCCATTTTTCAGCAGCGCCGAGGTCGACGGATAGATGCGGCCGACGCCGTGGAAGCAGAGCCGGCCTTCGCCGCCGAGCACGACGACGTCGCCGCTTTTCAGGCGGAACGATTTGGTACCGCCGTCGCGTGTGGCCCCCCTGCCCGTCACTTGGCCGACCCGGAACAGGCAATCGTCGCCAAGTGACACCGAGACCACTGGGGCCGAGAAATCGGCTTCGTCGCGATCCTGGTGCAGACCCATTTTGGCGTCCTGCGTATAGAAATTGACCAGGCAGGCCTCCGGCGGATTCGGATAGGCGGCGACCTCCCGCCACAATTGCAGCAGCGCGTCCGGGATCGGCGGCCATGGCTCTCCGGTGAGTGGGTGCGTTGGCTGGTAGCGATAGCCCAACTCCTTGTCAGTGACCCAGCCGAGCGTGCCGCAATTGGTCATGCGCACGCTCATCTCCTTGCCGGTCCGCGGCATCGCCGGCACGTACAGCGGCGCCCGCTGTACAATGGTCCTCACCTCTTCGACCAGCGCTTCCTGCGCCGCGCGGGACAGATAACCAGGCATGTGGCGGACGCCTTTGGGCAGAACGAGCATGACTTCGCCTCCGGTTGATACTGAAACCATGCCACCGCCAATCAGAAACGGCGACCCGAAAGCCACCGTTGTCGGCCTCCCTTTCTGTGGCAATGGTGAAACCTTGTGGCTGCGGTTCCGAAGGGGAGGCCGCTTTATGCACGCAGTCGGCGCGGTCCTTAGTCGTTCTCTACCCGGCCGCGCAGCTTTTTGATCGTGCCGCGCCCTGCCTTGCTTTGCAGCCGCCGCTCCACCGAGCCTTTCGACGGCCTGGTCTTCTTGCGCGGCGGCGGCGGCGGTTCCGCGGCCTTGGCGACCAGCGCCGTCAGCCTTGCCCGGGCATCGGCCCGGTTCTGCTCCTGGGTGCGGAAGCGGCCGGCCTCGATGACGATGACGCCGTCCTTGGTGGCGCGCTGGCCGGCGAGCTTGATCGTGCGCGCGCGCACGCGTTCGGACAGGCCAGCCGCATTGGCGGCGTCGAAGCGCAACTGGACCGCGGTCGCCACCTTGTTGACGTTCTGGCCGCCGGGACCCGACGAGCGGATGAAATCCTCGTGCAGGTCGCCCGGGTGGATTACGGCCTCGTCTGATATGATGATGTCGTCGATAGGCATACCGCAGTCATGGCGCGGCGGACCAAAAAAGAAAAGGCCCGATCGAGATCGCGCCTTTCAAGGATGCTTCGGTGAAGACGCCTCGACTATTCCGCAGCTTCCTGCAGGCGAGGTGCTGCGCCGAGCACGACGGCATCGACATGGCTCTCGAATTTCTCGAAGTTGACGGCGAACATGCCGACCAATCGCGCTGCCTGCCGGTCATAGGCTGCCTTGTCGGCCCAGGTCGAACGCGGGTCGAGAATGGCGCTGTCGACGCCAGGCACAGCAACCGGCACCTCGAAGCCGAAATTGGCGTCGGTGCGGAAACCGGACGCCTTCAACGAACCGTCAAGCGCTGCGGCCAGCAAGGCGCGCGTCGCCTTGATCGGCATGCGCTTGCCGGTGCCGTAGGCGCCGCCGGTCCAGCCGGTGTTGACCAGCCAGCAATCGGCGCCGTGGCGGGCGATCAGCTCGCGCAGCAGATTGCCGTATTCCTTGGGGTGGCGCGGCATGAACGGGGCGCCGAAGCAGGTCGAGAAAGTCGCTTCCGGCTCGGTAACGCCCTTCTCGGTGCCGGCCACCTTGGCGGTGTAGCCGGAGAGGAAGTGGTACATCGCCTGCGCCGGGGTCAGCCGGGCGATCGGCGGCATGATGCCGAAGGCATCGGCGGTCAGCATGATGATGTTTTTCGGGTGGCTGGCCCGTCCGCTCTTCGAGGCATTGGGGATGAAATCCAGCGGATAGGCGCAGCGCGTGTTTTCGGTGAGCCGGCCGTCGTTGAAGTCCGGCACGCGGTCGGCGTTGAGCACGACATTTTCCAGCACCGTGCCGAAACGCTGCGTGGTGGCGAAAATCTCCGGCTCGGCCTCGGCCGACAGCCGGATCGTCTTGGCGTAGCAGCCGCCTTCGAAGTTGAAGATGCCGTGCGGTCCCCAGCCGTGCTCGTCGTCGCCGATGAGCGTACGTGACGGATCGGCCGACAGCGTCGTCTTGCCCGTCCCGGAAAGCCCGAAGAAGATCGCTGCGTCGCCGCCCGGGCCCTCATTGGCCGAGCAGTGCATCGGCATGACGCCCTTTTCCGGCAGCAGATAGTTGAGCATGGTGAACACCGATTTCTTCATCTCGCCGGCATAGGAAGTGCCGCCGATGAGCACGATCTTGCGGGTGAGATCGACCGCAATCACCGTTTCGGTGCGGCTGCCGTGGCGGGCCGGATCGGCGCGGAAGGACGGCAGGTCGATGATCGTCATCTCCGGCACGAAATCCTCAAGCTCGGCGGCCTGCGGGCGGATCAAAAGATTGCGGATGAACAGCGAGTGCCAGGCGAATTCGGTGATGACCCGCGTCGGCAGCTTCAGCTCGGCATCGGCGCCGCCGACGAGGTCCTGCACATAGAGATCGCTATTCGCGGCGTGGACAAGGAAATCGGCGAGCAGCATTTCGAACTGCCCCGCCGAAATCGCCTTGTTGTTGTCCCACCAGACATGGGGCTCGGTGGCGCCATCGCGGACGACAAACTTGTCCTTGGGCGAGCGGCCAGTGTGCTGGCCGGTCTCGGCAAGCAGCGCGCCGCCGGCGGTCAACCGGGCCTCGCCACGACGGATCGCTGCCTCATAAAGGGCGGCCGCACCAAAATTATAATGCACCGTGCCGGTGGTTTTCAGGCCGATACGATCGATCGCGCAAGCAGAATTGCGTTTGCCGACTTCCGACATCAAGGGTCCCTTCTTCTGGATTCGCCGCACTTTGCCGGCGCGTTTCCGGCGAGCCCGCGTTAGGGGCTGAGACGGTGAGAACCAGAAAACTCGAATGATATCAAATCATTAATCGATTTAAAAATTTTGAAAGTTGTTTAAATCGTTTATATGTGCAAAAATCACGGTGGTTGCCCAAAGGATTGGCACACAGTGTTCGTCCAACCCGTGTAGAGGTTCCGATGGGGCCGCCGGCAAGCCGTCCGCGACAGCGGGTGGAGCCTGTGCCACATTTTGTACCTAATTTGTCCTGCAAAAGCCCCTTCTCTAACACAGAAGGGACAGCTCATGAGGGAGCCGCTTGAAATGGCAACAATCGCGCTTGTCGATGACGACCGCAACATTCTGACATCGGTGTCGATCGCCCTCGAGTCCGAGGGGTATCGCGTCGAGACCTACACGGATGGTGCGTCGGCGCTGGAAGGCCTGGCGGCGCGGCCGCCGAATCTCGCCATCCTCGACATCAAGATGCCGCGCATGGACGGCATGGAGCTGTTGCGCCGGATGCGGCAGAAGTCCGACCTGCCGGTGATCTTCCTGACCTCGAAGGACGATGAGATCGATGAGCTTTTCGGCCTCAAGATGGGCGCCGATGATTTCATCCGCAAACCGTTCTCGCAGCGCCTGCTGGTCGAGCGGGTGCGCGCCGTGCTGCGCCGCGCCAGCGCCCGCGAAGCTGCGGCAAAGGCGCCCAGCCAGCAGGCCCGTTCGCTGGAACGCGGGCAGCTGGTCATGGACCAGGAACGCCATACCTGCACCTGGAAGGGCGAGCCGGTGACGCTGACGGTCACCGAATTTCTCATCCTGCACTCGTTGGCGCAGCGCCCCGGCGTGGTAAAAAGCCGTGATGCGCTGATGGATTCGGCCTATGATGAGCAGGTCTATGTCGACGACCGCACCATCGACAGCCACATCAAGCGGCTGCGCAAGAAGTTCAAGGCCGTCGATGACGACTTCGAAATGATCGAAACCCTTTACGGAGTCGGATACCGGTTCCGCGAAGCTTGAGTTGATGCATGTCGCCCAAAAGTGGTCGTGGTTTTTGGGACGACGACATGCATAAAACCAAAGACTAGGCGGGAGCTGCTATTCGATGGCAGTGGATGTACAGCGGAGCAGACGAACGAGCGCTGTCAGGCGGTCGCGGATTCTGCCCGCATTCCTGTCGAGGTTGACCGTGCCGATGCGCCGCTTCCTCGGCCACCACATCTTTTCCAGCCTGACCCGGCGCATCCTGTTCCTCAACCTGGCCGGCCTCGCCGTGCTGGTCACCGGCATCCTCTATCTCAACACCTTCCGCGACGGGCTGATCGACGCCCGCGTCGAAAGCCTGATGACGCAGGGCGAGATCATCGCCGGCGCCATTGCCGCGTCGGCGACGGTCGAGACCGATTCGATCAGCATCGATCCGGAAAAACTGCTCGAACTGCAGGCCGGTGAAAGCCTCGGGCCGGGCTCAGACCAGCTCGACAACCTGGATTTCCCGATCAACCCCGAGCGCGTCGCGCCGGTGCTGCGGCGGCTGATTTCGCCGACGCGCACCCGGGCCCGCATCTATGATCGCGACGCCAATCTGCTGCTCGATTCGCGCCATCTCTACTCGCGCGGCCAGATCCTGCGCTACGACCTGCCGCCGGTCGAGGACGAGCAGCCGGATATGCTGGAGCGCGTGCAGAAATTCGTCTTCGACTTCTTCCGCAACAAGGACCTGCCCGTCTACCACGAGCAGCCCGGCGGCAACGGTGCGGCCTTCCCGGAAGTGGTCAAGGCGCTGACCGGCAGTCCATCGACGATCGTGCGGGTGAGCGAACAGGGCGAGCAGATCGTTTCCGTGGCGGTGCCGATCCAGCGCTTCCGCGCCGTTCTCGGCGTGCTGATGCTGTCGACGGAAGGCGGCGACATCGACAAGATCGTCGCCGCCGAGCGCAAGGCTATTTTGCGCGTGTTCGGCATCGCCGCCCTGGTCACCGCCATCCTGTCGATGCTGCTCGCATCCACCATCGCCAATCCGCTGCGCCGGCTATCGGCGGCGGCAGTGCGGGTGCGGCGCGGCGTCAAGAGCCGCGAGGAGATCCCCGACTTTTCCGACCGCCAGGACGAGATCGGCAATTTGTCGGTCGCGGTGCGCGACATGACCAACGCGCTCTATGCCCGCATCGAGGCGATCGAAAGCTTCGCCGCCGATGTCTCGCACGAGCTGAAGAACCCGCTGACCTCGCTGCGCAGCGCGGTGGAGACCTTGCCGCTGGCCAAGAACGACAATTCACGCGGCAGGCTGATGGAGATCATCCAGCACGATGTCCGGCGTCTCGACCGGCTGATCACCGACATTTCCGATGCCTCGCGCCTCGACGCCGAACTGGCGCGTGAGGATGCCGCCACGGTCGATTTGAAGAAATTCATCACCGATCTCGTCGCCGTGTCGCGCGAAGCGACGCGCAACAAAAAGGCTGTCGAGATCGAATTCAAGGCCGCCAAGCTGCCGCAAGGCGTCAAAGGCTATTTCGTCACCGGCCATGATCTGAGGATCGGCCAGGTCATCACCAATCTGATCGAGAATGCCCGCTCCTTCGTGCCGGAGGACCACGGCCATATCGCCATTTCCCTGGCACGCTCGGGCAAGGTCAACATCGTCACCGTCGACGACAACGGCCCCGGAATCCGCGCCGACGCCATCGACCGCATCTTCGAGCGCTTCTACACCGACCGCCCGGCGGGCGAGGCGTTCGGCCAGAATTCGGGGCTTGGCCTGTCGATATCCAGGCAGATCGTCGAAGCCCATGGCGGCACGCTGACCGCCGAGAACATCCCCGGCACCAAGCCCGGCGACATCAAGGGCGCGCGCTTCGTCGTTACGCTGCCGGCCGAAGGCTGATCGCGGCTGCGCATGCCCGATCCCACCGCGGAACCCGAGAACATCCATGCCACCGCAGTCCTGATTGGCGAGCGGGGCGTCCTGATCACCGGGCCGTCCGGCTCGGGCAAGACAACGCTGGCGCTGGCGCTCATCGACCATTTCAGCCGGCTCGGGCTGTTTGCGCGGCTGATCGGCGACGACCAGCTGTTTGTCGCGGCGCGTTTCGGGCGGCTGGTCTGCCATGCGCCAGCCAGCATTGCCGGCCTCGCAGAGGTGCCCGGACTTGGTCCGAAGCCGCTTTTGTTCCAACCTGTGGGAGTCATCGACCTTACGATCCAGCTGGTTGCCGCTAACGCTGTGGAGCGTTTCCAGGAAGAGTCGAGCGCGACCATTGCCGGCTGTGTGGTGCCGCGCATCGACCTCGTTCAGCGCAACGTCACTGCGGCTTTGCCGGCGGTAATGGCGCGGCTGGCGATTGCGCCTTTCGTATGATCCGCCGCCGGTTTTTTGCTGCAATGCGTCAAATTGGCCATGGCCGACGCAATTTTGGGCTTGTCAACGCGCCGCGCGTCGACAAGATAGCGCTCCCGCCGCCTGGGATGGCCGGCGAGCATAAAAAGCGCCTGTGAAGCGGCGATGACGGGAGCCACCATAGAATGATCGGACTCGTGCTTGTAACGCACGGTCAACTGGCCGCCGAGTTCCGCCATGCCGTGGAACATGTCGTGGGGCCACAAGACAATTTCGAAACCGTGGCAATCGGCGCCGATGACGATATGGAGCAGCGTCGGCGCGATATCGTCGACGCCGTCGGCCGCGTCGACACCGGGACCGGCGTCATCGTTCTGACCGATATGTTCGGCGGCACGCCTTCCAACCTCGCCATTTCGGTGATGGAATCCGGTCGCACCGAGGTCATCGCCGGCATGAACCTGCCGATGCTGATCAAGCTGTCGTCGATCCGCAAGGGCGACAACATGGCGACCGCGCTCGACGAGGCGCAGGCCGCGGGGCGCAAATACATCAACGTCGCAAGTCAGCTGCTGAGCAGCAAATGAACGCGCTGTCGCCTGGTGAGATCGTGCGCGAGTTCCCGATCGTCAACCAGCGCGGCCTGCATGCGCGCGCCTCGGCGAAGTTCGTCCAGGTCGCCAGCGGCTTCGACGCCACCGTCCATGTCGAGAAGGATGGTCTCAAGGTCGGCGGCACCTCGATCATGGGGCTGATGATGCTGGCGGCGAGCCCCGGTTATTCGATCCGCGTCACCGCCAGCGGCGCTGAAGCCGCAGCGGCGATGGACGCGCTGGAGCAGCTGGTCGCCTCGCGCTTCGGCGAAGAGTGCTGAAGTTTTTGCTTTGAACGCCGTTGCCCCAAACCGCGGGATACTTTTGGGCGGCATGCATCCCCGTAAACACATACGCGCATAAAGATTTCTTTATATCCCATTGTCGTCTTGGCGGCGATCTGCTAGTCAGGCCGGCATTCCGCGCCCTTCGACGCGCCGTGTGGCGCAGGCGCATTCTGAAGACAAATCACACCGGAGCACTGCCATGACAGGTAGCAAGGACTATGTGGTCGCCGACATCTCGCTTGCCGGCTGGGGCCGCAAGGAACTCGATATCGCCGAAACCGAAATGCCGGGCCTGATGGCCTGCCGCGAGGAATTCGGCGACAAGAAGCCGTTGAAAGGTGCGCGCATCACCGGATCGCTGCACATGACCATCCAGACGGCGGTGCTGATCGAGACGCTGAAGGCGCTTGGCGCCGATATCCGCTGGGCATCGTGCAACATCTTCTCGACCCAGGACCATGCGGCCGCGGCCATCGCCGAGGCCGGCATCCCGGTGTTCGCCGTCAAGGGCGAGTCGCTCGAGGAGTATTGGGACTACACCGACAGGATCTTCCAGTGGGCCGATGGCGACCTCTCCAACATGATCCTCGACGATGGCGGCGACGCCACGATGTACATACTGATCGGCGCCCGCGCCGAGGCCGGCGAGGACGTGCTGTCCAACCCGCAGAGCGAGGAAGAGGAATACTTCTACGCCCAGGTCAAGAAGCGCCTGAAGGCCTCACCCGGCTTCTTCACCAAGCAGAAGGAAGCCATTCGCGGCGTCACCGAAGAGACGACGACGGGCGTCAACCGTCTCTACCAGCTGCAGAAGAAGGGCCTGCTGCCGTTCCCCGCGATCAACGTCAACGACTCGGTCACCAAGTCGAAGTTCGACAACAAATATGGCTGCAAGGAATCGCTGGTCGACGGCATCCGCCGCGGCACCGACACCATGATGGCCGGCAAGGTTGCGGTCGTCTGCGGCTATGGCGACGTCGGCAAGGGCTCGTCGGCTTCGCTCAAGGGCGCCGGCGCCCGCGTCAAGGTCACCGAAGTCGATCCGATCTGCGCGCTGCAAGCGGCGATGGACGGCTTTGAAGTCGTCACGCTGGAAGATGCCGCACCGACCGCCGACATCGTCATCACCACCACCGGCAACAAGGATGTCGTCACCCTCGACCACATGCGCTCGATGAAGGACATGGTGATCGTCGGCAATATCGGCCACTTCGACAATGAGATCCAGGTCGCGTCGCTGCGCAACCTGCAATGGACCAACGTCAAGCCGCAGGTCGACATGATAACCTTCCCGGACGGCAAGCGGATGATCCTGCTGTCCGAGGGGCGCCTGCTCAACCTCGGCAACGCGACCGGTCATCCGAGCTTCGTGATGTCGGCTTCGTTCACCAATCAGGTGCTGGCGCAGATCGAGCTCTACACCAAGCCCGGCCAGTACCAGAACCAGGTCTATGTGCTGCCCAAGCACCTCGACGAGAAGGTGGCGCGTCTGCATCTCGACAAGCTTGGAGCCCGCTTGACCGAACTTTCCGGCGAACAGGCCGCCTATATCGGCGTGACCCCGCAGGGTCCGTTCAAGCCGGAACACTACCGCTATTAGCCAAAGCGGCGTTTACCACTAGATATTGAAGCCGGGCGATTGACTTTTCGCCCGGCTTCTTTTTTGCGCGGATGATTCTTCACGCCGATTCCAGCACGCGCTATTGTGCTGATTCGTGGGCCGGGGACGAGGCCGGCGTACGCATCGAGAGCATGATTCGAACCGAAGGACCGCGTCAGCGAAAAGTGGGAAGCGGTTTTCGGAAAAGATCATGCTCTTTAGAAAAGAGTTAGGTCAGAAGGGCGTTTCATCAAACGTGATCCTGATCTAGGCGGTCTTGCATTCAGGCGGCGAAGAGGACCAAGGCATGCCGGGGGAAAACCCGCCTCGCGCGGGATCGGCCGTTTCCGGCGGCCATGACGATTCCGATAGCAATGGCTCCGTCACGACAGGCGGTGGCCTGAAGAGGCGCGTTGGCGCCCGCACCGCCGGCTTTCTTGCCACCTCAGCTCTTGCCGGCCCGCTCACCTCGTTTGCCGCCCATGCCGAGCCGGCCATTGCGCAGAAGGCCGGACTGTCGGTCAGCGCGGTCGAAGTCATCCAGCTCGCCATGTTCGTCGGCGTCATGGGCGCGGCACTGGTCTCGGCCATCTTCCTGATCCGCGAAAGAGCCCGCACCTCGGCGCAGAATGTCGAACTCAGAGCCCGCATTGCCGACATCAATGCGGCGCTGCAGCGCTCCGAGGCGCTGCTCAATCTGCGTGACCAGCGCGTCATCGTCTGGGCGTCGGAGAACAAGAAGCCGGAGCTGATCGGCACGCTGCCGCTGGAAAGCGGTGCGCCGGACGACCGTGCAGCCTTCCTCGCCTTCGGCCGCTGGCTGATGCCGCGCTCGGCGGCGGCGCTCGAAAATGCCGTCGCTGGTCTGCGCGAGAAAGCGAAACCCTTTGATCTCGTGATCGAATCGCAGGCCGGGGCGCCGCTTGAAGTGCATGGCCGCAAGAGCGCCGCGCATGTGCTGGTGCGCTTCGTCTCGCTGTCGGAAACTCAGAGGAGCCAAGCCAGGCTGAAGATCGAGAACCAGCGGCTGGCCGCCGACTACGAGACCATGATCGGCCTGCTCGACGCCTTGCCGATGCCGGCCTGGCTGCGCGCCACCGACGGGCGGCTGAAATGGGTCAACCGTGCCTATGCCGGAGCGGTCGAGGCACCGAACGCCGAGACCGCCGTGCGCGAAGCCAAGGAATTCCTCGGCGCCCAAGCGCGCGAACAGATCGCCGCGCAGCACAAATCGCGCCCAATCTTCGAACAAACGCTGTCGACAGTGATCGAGGGCGACCGCCGCGTGTTCGCCGTCACCGACTTCGCCGGTGCCGACGGCTCGGCCGGCCTTGCCTGCGACACCAGCGCCACCGAAACCATTCGCGGCGAATATGAGCGCACGGTGCGCAGCCATGCCGACACGCTCGACCAGCTCAACACGGCGGTGGCGATCTTCGATGCCAACGAGAAGTTGCGCTTCTTCAACCAGGCGTTCCAGAAACTGTGGGGGCTGGACCCGGGCTTCCTGCACAGCGCGCCCGACAATGCGCTGCTGCTCGACCGGCTGCGCAGCGAAGGCAAGATCGCCGAGCAGCCGGAATGGCGGCGCTGGAAAGAAGGCCTGCTTGGTGCCTACCGCGCGGTGGAATCGCAAGAGCATTGGTGGCATCTGCCCGACGGCAAGACCATCCGCGTGGTGGCCAACCCGCAGCCGAAGGGCGGCGTGACCTGGGTGTTCGAGAACCTGACCGAGAAGATGGACCTGGAAAGCCGCTACCAGACGGCGGTGCGGGTCCAGGGCGAAACGCTCGACAATCTGGCCGAAGGCGTCGCCGTGTTCGGTCCCGATGGGCGGCTGCGCCTGTCGAACCCGGCCTTTGTCGCGCTGTGGGGACTGAGCCAGGATGTGATCAAGCCCAACGTCCATGTCTCGGCGATCCGCGATCTCAGCGACCAGCGCGCCGTCGACAGCCCGTGGGGCGGGTTCGTCGCCGCCATCACCGGTTTCGACGACGAGCGCCGCGACCGCCATGGCCAGACCGAACTGAAGAACGGCACAGTGCTCAGCTACGCCGTCATCCCGCTGCCCAACGGCCAGGTGATGATGACCTTTGTGGACGTCACCGACAGCGTCAATGTCGAGCGCGCGCTGAAGGACAAGAACGAAGCGCTGCAGAAATCCGACCAGCTGAAGAACGAGTTCGTGCAGCATGTCTCCTACGAGCTGCGCTCGCCGCTGACCAACATCATCGGCTTCACCGAGCTTCTGTCGCTGCCGGCGACCGGGCCGCTCAGCCCAAAGCAGCGCGAATATGTCGAGCATGTCGGCTCGTCATCCTCGGTGCTGCTCACCATCGTCAACGACATACTCGACCTCGCCACCGTCGACGCCGGCATCATGCAGCTCGACATTTCGGAAGTAAGCGTCGAGCGCACCATCGAGGCCGCGGCCGAACTGGTCGCCGACCGGCTGCAAGAGCATTCGATCAAGCTCCGGATCGACGCCGCTGCGGCGCCGAAGAGTTTTCACGGCGACGAGACCCGGGTTCGCCAGATCCTCTACAATCTGCTCAGCAACGCCGCCAATTACGCGCCGGAGGCGAGCACTATCACGCTTGCCTGCCGGCATTTGGAGCAAGGTGTGGAATTCTCCGTCCATGACAACGGCCCCGGCATGCCGCCGGACCTGCTCGATTCGGTGTTCCGCCGCTTCGAGCCGCGCACCAATGGCGGGCGCCGGCGCGGTGCGGGCTTAGGCCTGTCGATCGTCAAGAGCTTTGTCGAGCTGCACGGCGGCAGCGTGCGCATCGAGACCGGCAAGGACAAGGGCACCACCGTCATCTGCACCTTCCCCGATGCACCGTCGGGCATCCGCGCCGCGGCCGAGTAGCGCGCTCGATGACCGTTGTTGTGCTGGAGCGTTTTCTCGCCGACGAGGCTGCGACCGCAAGGCTCGGCGAAGACCTGGCCATGGCGCTGCGGCCGGGCGACGTGCTGGCGCTCAAGGGCGATCTCGGCGCCGGCAAGTCGACGCTGGCGCGGGCCCTGATCAGGGCGCTGGCCGATGATGCCGGCCTCGATGTGCCGAGCCCTACCTTCACCTTGGTGCAAAGCTACGACACGCGCATCCCCGTGCACCATTTCGATCTCTATCGCCTGTCCTCGGCCGGCGAGATGGACGAGCTGGGTTTCGACGAGGCGCTGCTGCAGGGCGCTGCCCTTGTCGAGTGGCCGGAACGGGCGGAGGCCGCTCTTCCGAGAACGTCGATCTGGATCGAACTCGTCCATCAGGACGAAGGACGATTGGCGAAACTATCGGGCCAAGGCGTTGCCTTCGAACGCGTGGCGCGATCGCTGGCGATGCGCGATTTCCTCAAAACGGCCGGTTGGGGCGACGCCGCGCGGCGCCATTTCGTCGGCGACGCCTCGGCGCGCTCTTACGAGATTGTTTCGCTCGCCGGCCTTGCGCCGCGCGTGCTGATGAATTCGCCAAGGCTGGTGCTGGGGCCGCCGGTGCGCGACGGCAAGCCCTATGCCGTGATCGCCCACACGGCGCAGTCGGTCACCGCTTTCGTCGCCATCGACAAGGCGCTGCTGGCGCAAGGTGTCAGTGTCCCAAAAATCCATGCCGAGGATCTCGAGCAAGGGTTTCTGCTGCTGGAGCATCTGGGCTCGGAAGGTTTTCTCGACGGCAATGGTGAGCCGGTGGCCGAGCGCTACGCGGCAGCAGCCGAATTGCTGGCCATGATGCATGGCAAGACCTGGCTGCCGCGCATGGAAGCCGTCCCAGGCGTCTTCCACGAGGTGCCGCCCTTCGATCGCGACGCCATGCTGATCGAAGCCGATCTCTTGGTCGATTGGTATGTGCCGATGGTGACCGGCAGCCCGGCAAGCGAGGCTTTACGCGCCGGCTATCACAGGGAATGGAACGCGGTTCTCGATCGGCTGGACACACAGGAATACACGCTGATGCTGCGCGACTTCCATTCGCCCAACATCATCTGGCGCGGTGACCGCAAAGGCCACGACCGCCTCGGCATCGTCGACGTCCAGGACGCGCTGATGGGTCCTGCGGCCTATGACGTTGCGTCGCTGGCCATGGATGCCCGCGTCACCGTTTCGCCCGATATCGAGCAGCGGACCGTGGACGCCTATGTCGCTGCGCGCCACGCCGCCGGCGGCTTCGATGAGGACGCCTTCCGCGCAGCCTATGCGATCATGGCGGCGCAGCGCAATTCGAAGATCCTCGGCATTTTCGTGCGGCTCGAAAAGCGCGACGGTAAGCCCTATTATCTCCGACACCTGCCGCGCATCCGCGATTATCTCAGGCGGGCGCTGGCGCACCCGGCGCTGGCTCAGCTGAAGGAGTTTTACATGGCACATGGCCTGCTGGAGGAACGGCTCCCGTGACCTTGACCACAGCGATGGTGCTGGCGGCGGGTCTTGGCAAGCGCATGCGGCCGATCACCGACACCATGCCGAAGCCGCTGGTGCGGATCGCCGGCAGGACCTTGCTCGACTGGGGGCTGGACAGTCTCGAAGCGGCCGGCGTCGAGAAAGCAATCGTCAACGTGCACTATCTGCCGGACCAGATCGTCGCCCATATAGCCCACAGGCGGGCGCCAAAGATCGTCATTTCCGACGAGCGCGACGCGCTGCTGAATTCGGCGGGTGGCATCGTCAAAGCGTTGCCGCTGCTGGGCAGCGACCCCTTCTACATCATCAACGCCGATACGTTCTGGATCGACAGCGGCCAGCCCAGCCTCGAACGCCTTGCCCTTGCATGGGACGGCGCGAAAATGGATATTCTGCTGATGCTTACCGATCTCGACTCGGCCACCGGACACGGTGTCGGCACGGATTTCCTCATGGCGCCGGATGGCGGCCTGCGGCGCTCGAAAGGCGATCCGGCCGGGTTGATCTATGCCGGAGCGGCAATCGTCAATCCCGCCATCTTCAGGGATGCGCCGGCCGGGGCGCATTCGCTCAACACCCATTTCGACAAGGCAATCGCCTCTGGCCGTCTGTTCGGCATGCAGATGCGCGGAAGCTGGATCACCGTCGGCACTCCCGACGCCATTCCGCAGGCGGAAGCGGCCGCCGCCGAAGCTCTCGCGAAGGTGGTATGAGCGGCGCGCGCCGCGTTCTTTCGATCCCGCCCGGAGCGCCATTCCTGCCGACTCTGGCGCAAGCCTTGCTGGCGGGACAGCTTGTGCCCGGCTTCCGGTTCGACGGCGATCCGCTGGCGCTGGCTGATGTCACAATCTATGTGCCGACGCGGCGCGCGGCCCGCGCGCTGCGCGGCGCCTTTGTCGACGCGCTTTCGGGACCGGGAGGGAGCCGCCGTTCGGCGATCCTGCCGGTCATCCGCCCGCTCGGAGAGTTCGACCAGGACGAAGCCGCCTTCGACGCCGGCACGCCGACCGAGCTTGAAATGGCGCCGCCGATCGCAGCCATCGAACGCCTGCTGCTGCTGGCGCCGCTGGTGCAGGCCTGGAAGCGCACCCTGCCGGCGCATGTCCTTGATATGTTCAACGAAGAGATCGTCGTGCCGGCCTCCGCCGCCGATGCGATCTGGCTGGCGCGCGACCTCGCCCGGCTGATGGACGAGATCGAAACCGAAGGCACGGACTGGACCAGGCTTGCCGATCTGGTCACCGGCAATCTTGCCGGCTGGTGGCTGGTGACGCTCGATTTCCTCCGCATCGTCACCGAGGCCTGGCCGAAATTGCTTGAGGAGCGCGACCGTTCCAACCCGGCCGCGCACCGCAATGCGCTGATCCGGCGCGAGGCGAAGCGGCTGGAACGCAATCCGCCCAAAGGTCCGGTGATCGCCGCCGGCTCGACGGGCTCTATTCCCGCCACGGCTGAACTGCTTGCCACGGTCGCCAGCCTGCCCAACGGCGCCGTGGTGCTGCCCGGGCTCGATGGGATGCTGGACGAACCGTCTTTTGCCGCGATTGCGGCGCCCGGTGCGCGGCCGGCACTGCTCGGCCACCCGCAATACGGCATGGCCAAGCTGATCGGCAAGATCGGCGTGCTGCGTGGCGATGTCGAGGAAGTGGTCTCCGCCGAGCCCGCACTGGCGCTCCGTGCGGCCCTTGTCGGCGAGGCGCTGCGGCCGGCCGAGACCACGGAATTATGGGCCGAGACCCGCATACGCTTCAACGCCGTAGACATCGCCGAGGCCTTCGCCGACGTGACGCTGGTGGAAGCCGCCAGCGAACGCGACGAGGCGGCGGCGATCGCCATCGCGCTGAAAACGGCCGTGGAACAGCCTGGACACAGGGCAGCTCTCGTTACCGGCGACCGCGGGCTGGCGCGGCGCGTCTCGGCCGAGCTGTTGCGCTTCGGCGTGATCGCCGACGATTCCGGCGGCACGCCGCTCGCCAACACGCCTGCCGCCAGCCTGCTGCGGCTCACACTTCAAGCGGTATTCCGGCCGGGCGATCCCGTCGGCCTTTTGTCGCTGCTCAAGCATCCGCTGCTCGGGCTCGGACTTGAGCGCACCGGCGTGCGCCATGCCGCCGAGCTCATCGAACTCGTGGCGCTGCGCGGCGGCACCGGACGCCCCGACATCGCCTCTTTGCCAGCACTGTTCGAGGAGCGTCTCGCCGGGCTGAGCGGGGACAAGCGCCAGCCCTTCTGGTTTTCGCGCCTGAGCGTGCGCGGCATCGACGATGCCCGCGATATGCTGAGCCGGCTTGTGGCGGCGCTGGCGCCGCTGACCGCCTTTCGCGGTGAAGAGAATGCCGATCTCGTCGCGTTGACCAGAGCGAGCGTCGCCGCGCTGGAAAATCTCGGCCGCACGGCGCAGGGCAGCCTGGCTGAATTTTATGCCGGCGACGCCGGCGAGAAACTCGCCGAGCTGCTGCGCGGTGTGGTCGCCGCGTCTGCATCGTTCGACTTCCCGGCCGACGAATGGCCTGATGTGATGGACGCGCTGGTAGCACCGGAAACGGTCAAGCCCGGGCAAGGCACCGACCGCAACATCGCCATTTGGGGGGCGCTGGAAGCGCGGCTGCAGAATGTCGACACGCTGGTCATTGGCGGGCTGAACGAGGGCGTGTGGCCACGCAAGCCGGAAAGCGATCGCTTCATGTCGCGGTTGATGAAGACCGGCATCGATCTCGAGCCGCCGGAGCGCCGTATCGGCCTTGCCGCCCACGACTTCCAGATGGCGATGGGGGCGAAAAAGGTGGTGCTGACGCGCTCCGCCCGAGCCGGCGACGCACCGGCGGTGCCGTCGCGCTGGCTGCAGCGCATCCTCACCTTCATCGGCAAGGATCCAGCGGCCGCACTGCGCGGACGCGGCGACGAATTGCTTGCCTGGGCGCGCGCGCTCGATGCCGGCGAGCGGCAGCATTTCGCGCCGCGACCGCAGCCGAAACCACCGCTAAGCATGCGGCCCACCCACTTCTCGGTGACCGAGATCGAGACGCTGCGCCGCGACCCCTATGCGGTCTATGCCAAGCGTATTCTGAGCCTTCTGCCGCTCGAGCCGGTGATCCGCGACCCCGGCGCGGCCGAGCGCGGCACGCTGTTTCATGACATCCTGCATCTGTTCTCGACAGAGGTTGCGGACCCGCGCGCGCCGGAAGCCCTGGAGCGCCTTATCGCCGCCGGCCGGACCTGCTTTGCCGAGATCGCCCTGCCCGCCGACGTCGAGGCTGTGTGGTGGCCGCGCTTCGAAAAGCTTGCCGCCAACATCATCGAATGGGAGCGCGGCCGCGCTCCCGCCGTCGCCCGGCGGCATGCCGAGGAGCGCGCCGAAAAGACCGCTGTCGGCCGCACCGGCGTGACGCTGTCCGGCTATGCCGACCGCGTCGACCTTTTGGCCGGCGGCATGGCCGACATTCTCGATTACAAGACCGGCTCCTCGCCGTCCAAGGCGCAGGCCCACACGTTGCTGGCGCCACAGCTGGCGCTCGAAGGGGCGCTGCTCCGGCGCGGCGCCTTCAAGGGGCTTGGCGCGCGCGAGCCCTCCCAGCTTGCATTTGTGCGGCTGAAGCCGAATGGCGAAGTGTTCGAGGAATCCATCCTCGACTACAACCGCCAGCCCCGGACCGCCGAAGACCTCGCCGAGGAGGCCTGGGCGCGGCTGGAAAAGCTGCTGGTCCATTATGCAGATCCGACGACCGGCTACCTGTCGCGGGCGCTGCCTTTTCGCGAGGGCGAGAGCGATGGCGATTACGACCATCTGGCGCGCGTGCTCGAATGGTCGGCCGGCGGCGACAGCGATGACGAGGGCGGGGAGGCATGAAAAAAGCCTATCCCGTCCCCAGCGAAACCGCCGCCAGCCAGGCGCGCGCTTCCGACCCGAAGAACTCGGCCTGGGTGTCGGCCAATGCCGGCTCGGGCAAGACGCATGTGCTGGCCCAGCGCGTCATCCGGCTGCTGCTCAACGGCACCGATCCGTCGAAGATCCTGTGCCTGACCTATACGCGGGCGGCCGCCGCCAACATGTCGAACCGCGTGTTCTCGACCCTGTCGGAATGGACAGCGCTCGGCGATGCCGAGCTTGCCACAAAGATTGAGGCGGTGGACGGCCGCCGGCCCGACCGCGACACGATGCGGCGGGCGCGCCGGCTGTTTGCCGAAGCGCTGGAAACGCCGGGCGGGCTGAAGATCCAGACCATCCACGCCTTCTGCGAATCGGTGCTGCACCAGTTTCCGCTGGAGGCCAACATCCCGGCGCATTTCGAAATGCTCGATCCGCAGATGGAGGCCTCGCTATTTGCCGGCGCCCGCCGCGACATGATTTCGGGCACGTCAGCCGGAGACGCCGGACTGGCCGAGGCCTTTGCCACCGTGCTGGAGCGCGGCGGAGAACACGGGCTCGATGCGCTGCTCGCCGAAATCGTGCGCAAGCGCGACGGCTTACGCGGCTTCATCGATGCGGTCCGGCGCGACGGCGCCGGCTTTCAGGCCCTGTTCGACGAATTCCATTTTCGCCCCGGGCAGAGCGCCGAAGACATAGCGGCATCGGTATGGCCGCTGCCGGGTTTCCTGCCGGACTTCTTTGCAGAGTTCGCCAGTGCCGCCGAGGCCACCGACGCCCGCACCGTGCTCAACAATCTCTTGCCCTATGCCCGCTTGGCCTTTGCCGAGACGGACCCGATCCGCCGGCTGCAGATGCTCGGCAAAGCCTTTCTCAAGGCCGATGGCGACCCCTATGATCCCTCAAAGTTGTTCAAGAAGGCGCTGCTCGGCCGGCTGCCCGACCTTCCCGAGCGCTATCTGGCGGCCGTCAAGGCGATAACAGAGGTCTCCGACCGGCTGGCGCTGTTCCGGATGCTGGAAGGCACGGTCGCGGCGTTGACCATAGCCGACTGGCTGATCGTGCGGTACGAGCGCCTGAAGCGCAGCCGCGGCTTTCTCGACTTCAACGACCTCATCACCCGCACCGTCAACCTTCTGGCGCGGCCGGATGCCGGACCCTGGGTGCAGTACAAGCTCGACCAGGGTATCGACCACATCCTGCTGGACGAGGCGCAGGACACCAGCCCCGACCAATGGGAGGTGGTGAAGCGGCTGGCGGAGGAGTTCTTTGCCGGCCACGGCCAGCGCGGCACGACCAATCGCACGGTGTTCGCCGTCGGCGACGAAAAGCAGTCGATCTATTCCTTTCAGGGTGCCGCGCCGGAATCCTTCGCCGACAGCCGGCTCTTGTTTTCCGGACGTGTGAACGCCGCCAATGCTTCGTTTGCCGACCTGAAACTGACCTGGTCGTTCCGGTCGACCGACGACGTGCTTGCCGCCGTCGACCGCGTCTTTGCCGATCCGGGCGTGCGGCGCGGCATCAGCCATGACCCCGATCCGCTCGACCACAAGGCGATCCGCAACGACGCGCCTGGCTATGTCGAGGTCTGGCCGTCGCTCGGCGCTGACGCCGTCGAGGAGCCCGACGACTGGACGTTGCCGGTCAATCATGCCAGCGCGCCGGCTGTGCGGGTGGCCGAGCACGTGGCTGCGATCATCCAGGCCTGGCTCAAGGACCGCGAGATCATCGAGGGCAAGGGACGCAGGCTGAGGGCCGGCGACATTCTTGTGCTGGTGCGCAAGCGCGACCGCTTCGTCCATGCGCTGTCGCGCGCGCTGAAGGACCGCGATATTCCCGTTGCCGGCGCCGACCGGCTGAGCCTGCCCGGCCACATCGCGGTCAAGGACCTGATCGCACTCGGCCATTTCCTCATCCAGCCGCAGGATGATCTGTCGCTCGCCGCCGTGCTCCGCAGCCCGGTTTTCGACGTGTCGGAGGAGACGCTTTTTACGCTTGGCGCCGGACGGCCAGCCGGAACATCGCTGATCGCCTCACTACGCCAGCATGCTGGCGACAATACCGCGCTGACCGATGTCGTTGCCCGGCTCGACGGCTGGGCCAACGAGGCGGCGTTCCGGCCCGTGTTCGAATTCTACGCCGGGGTGCTGGCGCGCGACGGCCTGCGCAAGAAGATGATCGCCCGGCTTGGACCGGAAGCCGGCGACATCCTCGACGAATTCCTGAGTTTCTGCCTGGCCGAGGAACGCACCGGACTGCCGGGGCTGGAAGCCTTTCTGGCGACGCTGGAGAACACCGGCCCGGAGATCAAGCGCGAGATGGACCAGACGCGCGACGAGGTCCGCGTGATGACCGTGCACGCCGCCAAGGGCCTGGAAGCGCCTGTTGTCTTCCTGGTCGATGGCGGGTCGGCGCCGTTCAGCGACCAGCATCTGCCGCGGCTCATGCCGTTCGACGCTTCGGGCCGCAATTTCGACGGCAAGGGCTATCTCTGGCGCTCGGCCGCCGATGTCGCCAACGGCTTCTCAAAGGCAGCCTCGGCCAGGGCGCGGGAGCTTGCCGACGACGAATACCGGCGGCTGCTCTATGTCGGCATGACACGCGCCGAGGACCGGCTGATCGTCTGCGGCTATCACGGCAAGCGTCAGCCCAGCACCGGCACCTGGCATTCGATCGTCAGCCGCGCGCTGCTGGCAGCGCCGGAAAGCACGGAGCGCCATCATCCCGCCAGCGGCGAGCCGGTGCATCGCTTCGTCATCACCAAGCTGCCGCCGGTGGCGCTGGCAGCCGCCGACGAGGCGCGGCTGCCGCAACAGGTGCCGCCGCTGCCGGTGGGCTTGTTCCGGCCCTTGCCGCCTTATGAGGAGCTGCCGCGCCCGCTGTCGCCTTCCGGCGCGTCGGCGCTGATCGACGAGGCCAAGGAAGCTGTTGTCGATACCCGCTCGCCGGTGCTGGACAGCGAGGCGGAGCCGGGCTTTGCGGTGATGCGCGGGCTGGCGCTGCACAAGCTGCTGCAGATGCTGCCCGGTTTTGCCGAAGACGAACGGCAAGGCGCGGCGGCGCAGTATCTCATTCGAGCCGGCGCCGACTGGCCGGAGGCCGAGCGCAACAAGGCGCTGGCTTCGGTGATGGCGATCCTCAGAGATTCGCGTTTTGCCGGGCTGTTTTCGCCGTCGTCCCGCGCCGAAGTTGCTGTGATGGGCAGCCTTGAGGTCAAGGGCAGGCTGCGCTCGATCTCCGGCAAGATCGACCGGCTGGCGGTGACGCCCGGGCGCGTATCGATCGTCGACTACAAGACCAACCGGCCGGCGCCCGCAGGCCTGGCCCAGGTGCCGCCGGCCTATATCCTGCAGCTGGCGCTCTACCGCGCGCTGCTCCAGCCGCTTTACCCCGGCCGCGCGGTGACGGCAGCACTGCTGTTCACCGAGGCACCGAGGCTTATCGAACTGCCGGTGCAAGCGATGGATGACGCCCTTGCCCGACTCACGGGAGCGTGACACAAGTTCTGCTTGAAGAAGGGCTGCTGAACCACCACATTTGGTGCGAGATAAATTTCGAAAGGATTTTCGTATGGCCACCGTCAAGGTCGACAAGAGCAATTTCCAGGCCGATGTGCTCAACGCCTCGCAGCCCGTCGTCGTGGATTTCTGGGCCGAATGGTGCGGCCCCTGCAAGATGATCGGTCCGTCGCTGGAAGAGATCGCCAACGAACTCGGCGACAAGATCAAGATCGCCAAGCTGAACATCGACGAGAACCCCGAGCTTGCCGCCCAATTCGGCGTGCGCTCGATCCCGACGCTGATGATCTTCAAGGGCGGCGAAGTCGCCGACATGAAGGTCGGCGCCGCGCCGAAGACCGCGCTGTCGCACTGGATCAATGGCAGCCTCGCCTGATCTGGCTTTGTTTTGATGCATGTCGTCCTCCCAAAACCGGGACCACTTTTGGGCGACCTGCATTAGTTCCCGAGATCGAAGCCCGGCCCTCGCGCCGGGCTTTTTCTTTGGCGTCATCGCCCGGCCGCCTCTGGCCCTCGCATCGGCGCACTCCATGTCATCTGCTTGAGGCAGGACAGGGAGAAACAGAATGACCGGATCCGCCAAGGCCACCGTCTTCATCGACAATGAGCGCGTCATCGTCACCGAATACCGCTTCCAGCCCGGCGACAACACCGGCTGGCACCGGCATCGCCATGACTACGTCGTGGTGCCGCTGATGGACGGCAAGGTGAAGCTGGTGACCAAGGACGGCGAGAGTTTTGCTGAAATGAAGAAGGGCGCGCCCTACTTCCGCAAGGAAGGCGTCGAGCACGACGTCATCAGCGCCAATGACGGCGAATACGCCTTCATCGAGATCGAGCTGAAATAGGCCTCAGACTGGTGCCGCGGCCGCCGATGTCTATTTAGTTTGAGCCACGGTTTTTTTGGCCTGCCTAGGCTTGCCGGGCTTCCGTCCGGTCGCGGGCTTCAGGACCTGCCCATATCCCTCTATAGCGCCCGTATACACACGATAGAGAAACGTCTCTCGGCTTACGAAATACGCGACACTGGGCTGGCCGGATGCATCATTGGGGCGCGTCGGTCTGTGGGCCACTCGAACAATTGGGTGCGGTGGCTCGATGGCTCCCGGTAACATCACATGATCGCCGACCCGCGGAGCATATTCAAATATCAGCTCCTCCGGCGGGTCGTTGTCGACGGTAACAAGACACTTCACAACCATTCGAGCTTGCCTCCATGCTTGGCCAAGCATATCGGGGCTTCTGCCCGAGGGGCAACCGCCCGATAGATTCCCCGGGCCAAAATACTACCAGTCGGCGATGCGGTCGCCTCCGGTAAATTGCGCGCTTTTTGCGGTGTATTCGAACAGCTCGATCTTCACGCCGTTGGGGTCGCGGATCCAGGCCTGAAAAGTGTCGTCGCAGGCGTGCTTCTTGGCGGTGACGTCGATGCCCTTCGATTTGATATGGGCGATCGCCGCGTCGAGATCTTCGACTTCCAGGCAGAAATGGTTGATCTGGTTCTGCTCGCTGTATGCAGTGCCGTCCTTCTGGAACACCTCGACATGGCTGCGGCCGCCGCAATTGAGGTAGAAGCCGAAGACCTTGTCGTCGCGCAGGAAATTGAACTGCGTGTCGAGGCCAAGCACGTCGCGGTAGAAGCTTCGCGTCGCCTCCAGATCATGCGCGAAGATGCAGACATGGGCGAGTTGCTTGACCTTGATCATGATGGGCTCCTCGCAGTGAAATGGCTTCAGGTTGGCGGCGTGCCGTTTTCGGCCAGCACCGCGCCGGCGAGATATAACGACCCCCCGATCAGGATGCGTGGCGCCGGCCCGTCCCAGGTGTCGCGCAGCAGCATCAGCGCACTGGCGACGGAACTGACCGGTTCGGCCGTGAGGCCGGCTTCGGTCGCCCGCACCGCCAGCTCGTCATTCGGCACGCCGGCATCGCTCATGCTCACCGGCACGGTGTAGACGTGCCGAGCCAGGCCCTTGAAGGCGTGGAAGTAGCCGCTCTGGTCCTTGGTGTTGATCATGCCGGAGATCAGAAACAGCGGCCGCGGGTTCTTTTCCTCCTGCTCGGCCAGCGCCTCGGCAATGACCATGCCGGCGCCCGGATTGTGGCCGCCGTCGAGCCAGATGTCGGCGCCCTTGGGCGCCAGCTCCATCAGCCGGCCCTGTACCAGTTTCTGCATGCGGCCCGGCCATGCGACGCTCGCCATCGCCTTCTCAGTGGCGCGATGACTGATTTCGAAACCGGTGGCCTTGACGGCGGCAATCGCTGCCGCCGCATTGGCGAACTGGTGGCGCCCGGGCAGGCGCGGTGGCGGCAGGTCCATCAGCCCGTCCTCATCCTGATAGACCATGCGGCCGTTTTCCTCGAAGGCGAGAAAATCCTGGCCGTAGACGAAGGTCGGGCAATCCAGCCGCTCGGCGGTTTCGATCAGCACTTGCAGCGCCGTCTCGCTCTCCTGCGCGCCGATGACCACCGGGCAGCCGCGCTTCATGATGCCGGCCTTTTCGGCGGCGATCAGTTCGACCCGGTCGCCGAGATAGGCTTCGTGATCCATCGACACCGGCATGATCACCGACACCGCCGGCCGGGCAACGACATTGGTGGCGTCGAAGCGGCCGCCAAGGCCGACCTCGATGATGGCGGCGGCAGCCGGATGCTCGGAAAACAGGATGAAGGTGACGGCGGTTAGGATTTCGAAGACGGTGATCTTCTGGCCGGCATTGGCCCGGGCGACGCGGGCGATGGCCTCGGCGAAGGTCTCGTCGTCGACCAGCCGGCCGCCGCCCTCGGCCGCCAGCCGGTAGCGCTCGGCCCAGTTCACCAGATGCGGCGAAGTGTGGACATGGACAAGGTGGCCGCCGGCTTCGAGCAGCGCGCGCGAAAAGGCCGCGCACGAGCCCTTACCGTTGGTGCCGGCGATATGGATGACCGGCGGCAGCCGCTCCTGCGGATTGCCGAGGCGTTCGAGCAGCCTTGTGATGCGGTCGAGCGAAAGGTCGAAGCCTTTCGGATGCAGCGCCATCAGGGCTTCGATTTCACGATCTGCGGCAAGCGTTGTCATGAGCGAATCCTACGCATGCGCGCAGGTGCACGCAATCGCGGTTTGCGGCCAGAAATGTCGCGTCAGGCTTGCGGGCGGGCTTCCGTCGGGATGACCGACGGCGGCAGGATTTCCGGCTCCAGCGGCTTTTGCTCCTGCGGCAGTTTGAGCAGGATTTTCAACAGCCGTGAAATCGTCTCGCGCAGTTCCAGCCGCGACACCACCATATCGACCATGCCGTGCTCCATCAGATATTCGGAGCGCTGGAAACCGTCCGGCAGTTTCTCCCGGATGGTCTGCTCGATGACGCGCGGGCCGGCAAAGCCGATCAGCGCGCCGGGCTCGGCAATGTGGACGTCTCCCAGCATGGCGTAGGAGGCGGTAACGCCGCCGGTGGTCGGATTGGTCAAGACGACGATGTAAGGCAGGCCGGCTTCCTTCAGCCGGTCGACGCCGATCGTGGTGCGCGGCAACTGCATTAGCGACAGGATGCCTTCCTGCATACGCGCGCCACCGGAGGCGGCAAACAGGATCAGCGGCCGCTTGCGCTGCAAGGCGATCTCGAAACCGTGCACGATAGCGTCACCCGCGGCCATGCCGAGCGAGCCGCCCATGAAGGCGAAATCCTGCACCGTCACCACAACCGGCAGGCCTTCGACCGTGCCCAGCGCGTTGATGATGGCGTCTTCCAGGCCGGTCTTGGCCTTGGCGTCCTTCAGCCGGTCCGTGTAGCGCTTCTCGTCGCGGAACTTGAGCGGGTCCTGCACGACCTTGGGGTTCTCAAGCTGCTCGTATTTGCCGTCGTCGAGGAAGAATTTCAGCCGTTCCTTGGCCGAAATCTTCATGTGATGGCCCGATGACGGGATGACGAACTGGTTGGATTCCAGGTCCTTGTGAAACACCATCTCGCCGGTCTCGGGATCCTTGATCCAGAGATTCTCGGGCATGTCGGTGCGCCGGCCGAGCATCGAATTGATCCTCGGGCGAACGTAATTGGTGATCCAGTTCATCGCTTCGGCTCCTGTCCTGACGAAGAGTTGGCTCGTGCATGTCGCCCAAAAGTGGGAACCGGTTTTGGGATAACGACTTGCACAAGGCCTAAGTAGGGAAACTATTCGGCAGCAGCAAGGCGGGCCGAACGCACGCCCTGAGACAGTCCGCTGACCAGGGTGGCGACGGCCTCGGCCGGGTCGGCGGTCTTCTCGCCCTTCGGTCCCAACACATTGGCTACCGCGTTGACGATCGCGGTGCCGACGACGACGCCATCGGCATTGGCGCCGATAATGCGCGCCTGCTCGGCGGTCTTGACGCCGAAGCCGACGCAGACCGGCAGATCGGTGTGGCCCTTGATGCGCTTGACCGCGGCGGCAACCTTGCCGGTGTCGGCCAAAGCCGAGCCGGTGATGCCGGTCATCGACACGTAATAGACGAAGCCCGACGTATTCTGCAGCACCTTGGGCAGGCGCTTGTCGTCGGTGGTCGGCGTTGCCAAGCGGATGAAGTTGATGCCGGCCTTCAGCGCCGGAATGCAGAGTTCTTCGTCCATCTCCGGTGGCAGGTCGACGACGATCAGCCCGTCAATGCCGCTGGCGATGGCGTCCTTGAGGAAGCGATCGACACCGTAGATGTAGATCGGGTTGTAGTAGCCCATCAGCACGATCGGCGTTTCATTGTCGGTGGCGCGGAAATCAGCCGCCGTCTTCAGCGTCTTGACCAGGGTCTGGCCACCTTTCAGCGCCCGCAGGCCAGCGGCCTGGATCGCCGGTCCATCGGCCATCGGATCGGAAAACGGCATGCCCATTTCAATGATGTCGGCGCCGGCCTTGGGCAGCGCCTTCATGATCGACAAAGCGGTGTCATAGTCGGGGTCGCCGCTCATGAAATAGGTGACGAGCGCCGGGCGGCCCTCGGCTTTCAGTTTTGCCATGCGGCGGTCGATGCGGGTCACCATGATCAGATCTCCATGCCCAGCATCGAGGCCACTGTGTGCACATCCTTGTCGCCGCGTCCCGACAGGTTGACGATGACGATCTGGTCCTTGTCCATATCAGGCACGATCTTCACCGCATGCGCGATGGCGTGGGCGGATTCCAGCGCCGGGATGATGCCTTCGACGCGCGTCGTCAGCTTGAAGGCCTCCAGCGCCTCGTCGTCGAGGATCGGCACATATTCGACGCGGCCGGAATCGCGCAGCCAGGAATGTTCGGGGCCGACGCCCGGATAGTCGAGGCCGGCCGAGATCGAATGGCCGTCGAGGATCTGGCCATCGGCGTTCTGCAGGAGATAGGTGCGGTTGCCGTGCAGGACGCCTGGCGCGCCGGCATTCATCGAGGCGCAATGCTCGATGCCGTCGAGGCCGCGGCCGCCGGCTTCGATGCCGATGATGCGGACTTGCCTGTCGTCGAGGAAAGGATGGAACAGGCCGATGGCGTTGGAGCCGCCGCCGACAGCCGCGATGATGGTGTCGGGCAGCCGGCCTTCCTGTTCGAGGATCTGGGCGCGCGCCTCGATGCCGATCACCGACTGGAAGTCGCGCACCAGCTCCGGATAGGGATGCGGGCCGGCGGCAGTGCCGATCAGGTAATAAGTGTCCTCGACATTGGTGACCCAGTCGCGCAACGCCTCGTTCATGGCGTCCTTCAGCGTGCCGTGGCCGGCGGTGACCGGCCGCACTTCGGCGCCGAGCAGCTTCATGCGGAAGACGTTGGGGCTTTGGCGGGCGACGTCGGTGGCGCCCATATAGACCACGCAGGGAAAGCCGAAGCGCGCCGCGACTGTGGCCGCCGCCACGCCGTGCTGGCCGGCGCCCGTCTCGGCGATGATGCGCTTCTTGCCCATGCGCTTGGCGAGCAGAATCTGACCGAGGCAATTGTTGATCTTGTGCGAACCGGTGTGGTTCAGGTCCTCGCGCTTGAAATAGACCTTGGCGCCGCCCCCGAGGCCCTTCGCCGAGGAAACCTCACGAAGATGTTTGGTCAGGCCTTCGGCGAAATACAGCTTTGACGGCCGCCCGGCATAGTGGGTCGAGAGGTTGGTCAACTCGGCCTTGAAGTCCGGATCGTTCTTGACCTCGTTCCAGTGCCGCTCGAGGTCGAGGATCAGCGGCATCAGCGTCTCGGCCACGAAGCGGCCCCCGAAGATGCCGAACATGCCCTGTTCGTCGGGTCCCGTGCGGAAGGAATTGGGTGTCGCCGGCTTGTTCATCGCCGATCTCCTGGTCTTGGTTCTGAGCATGTCTTATCGGAAAACCGGTTCCCACTTCTCCGGAACATGCTCGGGTTCGAAAGAAGTGCCTCAGGCAGCGCGGTCGTCGCGCGCGGCCCTGACGGCCTGGAAAAACTGCTCGATCAGCGCCGGATCCTTGACGCCCGGGCCGCTTTCCACCCCCGACGAAATGTCTATCGCGGGCGGATTGGCGGATCTCAGGGCATCGCCGATATTGGCGGCGTTGAGCCCACCGGAAAGCATGTAATCGAGCCCGGCGTCAAGGCCGGCCAGGATGCGCCAGTCAAAGGCGACGCCATTGCCACCCGGAAGTTGCGAGCCCTTTGGCGGCTTGGCATCGAACATGAAGCGATCAGCAACGCCGATGAACGGCTGTAGCCGCTCGAGATCGGCAGCCTCACTGACGGAGAACACCTTCATGACAGGCGAGCCGTAGCGGGCTTTCACCTCGGCCACCCGCTCGGGCGTCTCCGTGCCGTGCAGTTGCAGCATGTCGGGTCGCATCTTTTCGACGATCTCGTCCAGGAAGGCGTCATCGGCATCGACCGTCACGGCAACCGCCAGGGCCTTGCCGATTGCCGCCTGGCGCAGGCGGCCGGCTGCCGCAGGCTCGACATAGCGCGGGCTCCTGGCAAAGAAGATGAAGCCGACATGGCTGGCGCCGCCGGCCAATGCCGCGGCCGTTGCATCATCGGTCTTCAATCCGCAGATCTTGATATCGAGCGCCATGGCGCGGGGATTGGCACGAAACCGGCCAAGAGTCGAGAAAAAGCATGCTGTTTGCCGGCAACGCCAAAGGCGCTACCTATTGATGGGAGAAGCAAGGCGGAGCAGACGAATGGCCGACCAGAGCATAGCCGAACTCAGGCAGAAGATCGCGCAAGCGCGCGACGTCATCGCGCATCTGATGCAAAAGGCCGCCTTCGACGGGGCAGAAGCGCACCGGGTCCTGGATTATTTCGGCAGCGATGCGTTCGAGCAGAATTTCCTGCCATGGCCGCGCCATGGCGACGAAGGGCTGCGGCCTGAAGAGCTTAATGCGGCCAATGATGATTGAGCGCGGCGCTGGCGCAGGCTAATCGAACACAATCGCCTGCAACGCCCCACCATTCCTCTTCAGCCAGTCCTTGCAGCGGTCGGTGTCGGGGCAGAGCTGCTCGCACAGTTTCCAGAATTTCGGGCCGTGGTTCATCTCCTTGAGATGCGCCACTTCATGCGCGACCAGGTAGTTTATCACCGGCGTCGGCGCCATCATGATGCGCCATGAGAAGGACAAATTGCCGTCGGAAGTGCAGGAGCCCCAGCGGCTCGACGTGTCCTTGAAGCGGATCGCCTTGGCGCGCTTGCCGATGGCTTCGGTATGCTTGACCACCAGCTTCTCGATGTCCTTCTTGGCCTCGCGCTTGAGGAAATCGGCGATGCGGCGCGGCAAATGTATGCGCTCGCCATGGACGATCAGCAGCGGACCGCGCTCGTCGCGCGACACGGTGACGGTGCCGCGTTTCGACGGTTCGTGGACGATGCGATGCGCGACGCCGCGTATCGGGATCTTGATGCCGGGGCGCACTTGCGGCCGTGTCGGTACCTTGGCCAGACGCTGCTCCAGCCAGTCCTGGTGGCGGTGAAGGAATTTCTCCACCTCGCCGCGGCGCAGGCCCGGCGGCACGGTGATGCGCAGCCCCTGGCCGCCCGAATCGATGCGCAGCGTCAGCCGCCGTGCGCGGGCGCTCTCGACGATCCTGAGCGGCAGTGTGCGGCCGGCAACGACGTGCTCTCGCTCTTCGACAGGCGAGGGTTTTGGTTTGGTCAGGTTGCGGAAAAAGCCGAAGGACATGGCTGAACGATACGCGATTCGAGGAAAACGACCAGAACAAAAAAGAAACGGCGCCGCTCGCGCGACGCCGTCCATCATGCCAAGGCCTGTCCTACAGCGCCGCGCGTCTCTGACGCGCACAGGACGCTATAGCACTCTAATTTGGCGCATGAACCTTTCCGAAAATCGGTTCCGATTTTCGGGGTCATGCGCGCAGCCTCAGTCGTCAAGCAGGTTCGGGCCCTTGCGCTTGGGGGTCGCGGGCTTGGCCGTTTCGGCCGAGCCTGTCTTCGCAGGCGCCGTCGACTTGTTGCGGTTGGCCATGAAGCGGTCGAACTCGTCCTGGTCCTTGGCGCGGCGCAATTCGCGGGCGTACTCATCGAACTCGCTCAGCATCTCGTCGAGCTTGCGACGCTCTTCGGCAAGGCGTTCGAGTTCCTTCTCGCGCCAGTCGTCGAAAGCGACATTGCCGGTGCGGGCCGAACCGTGGCCCCAGCGCGCGGCCTTGTCGGAACCGCGGCGGCAGCCGGCGAAGATGCCGTCCGTGGCGCGGTTGACGTCGCGCTTGAAGCCGTCAAGCCGGTCGCCCCAGATGATGTAGGCGAGCATGGCGAAGCCAAGCGGCCAGAACACCATGAAGCCGATCACCATCAGCGCGATGGTCGCCGGCGTCCAGGCCGGGCGGATCAATGCGGATGTGTTCATTTTCTCCCATTCCTTCGGTTGGAGACAGCCAAGAGTGGCTGCGTGGATTCGAAATGGGATGAGAAAAACGGCGATTCAAGATAACGTCCGCCAAAACCGGACAAGGGCCTGAAATGATTATCGCTTTTTGAGCGCTTCGAGGGAAAGCACGACCAGGCCAGCGACCAGACCCCAGAAGGCGGCGCCAACGCCGAACAAGGTCAGCCCTGACGCGGTGACCACGAAGGTGACCGTGGCGGCCATGCGCTGGTCCTCGTCCTTGAGCGCGATCGACAGCGCGTTGGCGAGCGATCCCATCAGCGCCAGGCCGGCTACCAGAACGATCAGGCTCTGCGGCAGGACGGCGAAGATAGCCACCAGCGAGGCGCCGAAAACCGCGAAAATCAGATAGGCAAGTGCATAGAAGGGTCCGGTCTTCCAGCGCTCGGCCGGGTTGGGATGGACGTCCGGCCCGGTGCAGATCGCCGCAGAGATCGCGGCCAGATTGGTGGTCGAGCCGCCAAACGGCGCCGACAGCAGCGAGAACAGGCCGGTGACGCCGATCAGCGAGCCGGGTTCGGGGTGATAGCCGGCGGCGCGCAAGACGGCGAGACCCGACAGGTTCTGCGACGCCATGGTGACGAGGTAGAGCGGCAGCGCCAGGCCGATGACAGCTGCGGCGCTGAAATGCGGGGCAATCAGCGTCAGCGTCGACAGTTCCGGCGCCGGCAGTCCGCCGACACGGCCTGTCAGGAATGCGGCGATGCCGCCGCCGATCAGCACCGCCAGCACCGACAGCGCCGGGTTGAACAGGCGAATGACGAAGAAGGCCGCGATCAGCGGCAGGATCAGCCAGGGATCGACCGGAATGGTCTTGACGGCATTGAGCGCGAAGGTGACGACGATGCCCGCCAGCATGCCGGACGCGACTGACGCCGGTATCCTTGATATCAGCTGGGTCAGCGGCTTGAACAGGCCGGTGGCGATCAACATCAAGCTGGTGACGATGAAGGCGCCGACCGCATCAGCCATGGTAAACCCGCTCGATGCCGCCATCAGCGCCAGGCCCGGTGTCGACCAGGCGGTGATGATGGGTATTTTCGTGCGCCAGGACAGCCACAAGCATTCGATCGCCATCGCCACGCACACTGCCGTCACCCAGCTCGCGGTTTCGGCTTGCGTGGCGCCAACCGCCTTGGCGGCGGCAATGACGACGGCCAGCGTGCCGCCGAAGCCGACGATTGCCGCGACAAAGGCGGATATCGGGATGGAAATGCGCATTCTTGCCTACCCCGCCCGCTGAACCATGTCGCCCACCGCCCTCAGCAGCATGTCGAGATCCTGCGGCCGCGACAGCCGGTGGTCGCCGTCGGGAATGAGCGACAAGGTGACGTCGTCGGCCGGCAGCAGCGAGACCAGCTTCAGCGCATGGCTTGCCGGCACATCGGCATCGGCCAGGCCCTGCAGGATGTGGACGGGGCAATGGGTATCGATCGGCCCGGTCATGACCCGGTTCGCCCTGCCGTCCTCGATCAGCGCGCTTGTGTAGATGTAAGGCTCGGCGGAATAGTCCGAAGGTTCTTCGAAAAAGCCTTTCTCCCGGAGGTCGCGCCTCTGTTCCTCCGTCAGAGCCGGCTCGACCAGCTCGGCGGTGAAATCCGGCGCCGGCGCGAGCAGCACCAGGCCAACCACATTGCTGTCGCCCGCCTTGCGCAGTTCCTGCGCCATGCGCAGCGCGATCCAGGCGCCCATCGACGAGCCGACCAGGATTTGCTTGCCCTCGGTGAAACGCCGGAAGACGGCGAGGCTCTCGCCAAGCCATTTCGAAATGGTGCCGTCGGCAAAGGCGCCGCCGGATTCGCCATGGCCGGAATAATCGTGGCGCAGATACGCGCGGCCTTCCCTTGCCGCCCAATCCGATAGCGTCTGCGCCTTCGTGCCCAGCATGTCGGATTTATAGCCGCCGAGCCAGACGATGCCGGGCGTTGCGCCCGAGGAATGGCGAACCGCGATATCAATGCCGTCGACATCCAGCAGGGTTGGGGTGGTCGCGGTCATGGCTGTGGATCAATCCTGGTTCTGGGGGCCTGATTGCGGGAGCCTGATTTTACTCGCCGGTCTTTTGACACAGGCACAGGCGAGGCGGAAAGTGCTCGCGACATCCTTTGTTTGGTGCAGGCCTGCGATCAGGGTGATTTTCTGTCAGCGCTGTGCTATTGACTCCGCCCGCGCGCTCACCACATTGGCGCGTCCTGAACATTTCTAGATTGAAACCCTGAACGAAACGGCCAAGGAGACCACGACCATTCGCAGACCTTTCAAAGCAGCGGCGCCCACCAAAGATGGCCCGCGCTCCAACCGTGATATCCGGGTTCCCCGGGTCCAACTGATCGACGCCGATGGCCAGAACCGCGGCGATATTTCCATCAACGACGCATTGCTGCTCGCCGAAGAGGCAGGGCTCGATCTGGTCGAGATCTCGCCCAATGCGGTGCCGCCTGTCGTCAAAATTCTCGATCTCGGCAAATTGAAATACGCCAACCAGAAGAAGGCGGCCGAGGCGCGCAAGAACCAGAAGGTCATCGAGATCAAGGAGATCAAGATGCGCCCGAACATCGACAGCCATGACTACGAAACCAAGATGAAGGCCGTGCGGCGCTTCTTCGAGGAAGGTGACAAGGTCAAGCTGACGCTGCGCTTCCGCGGCCGCGAGATGGCGCATATGGAACTCGGCATGCAGCTCCTGAACAAGGTGCGCGAGGAGACGGCTACCATCGCCAAGGTCGAAGCCGAGCCGAAGCTGGAAGGCCGCCAGATGATGATGGTGCTGGCCCCGCGCTAGATCAGTTCGGGCGTTGCGCTCTAAATCCGCCTGAATCCTGTCTCATGGCGTCCCGGCGATCGGCGGGACGCCGATTCTCCTGTCCAGACGCCGCGATCGCCGGCAAAGCTTCTCGACGATCGGATTCCCGACATGGCCAATGAAATCAACCCTGCGCCCATCAAGGAGCTGGGCGGCTACCAGCACATGCGCCGCATGGTGCTTGCGGTGCTGGTGGTGGTGCTGTTTGCGGCACTGCTGTTCGGCCAGTCGACCTTCCCGCCCGATACCCCGGTGCATGAAACGATCGAGATGGTCGGCGTGCTGCTGATCTTCCTTGGCGTCGTCGGCCGCTTGTGGTCGACACTCTATATCGGCGGGCGCAAATCCTCCGAAGTGGTCACCGGCGGCCCCTATTCGATCACCCGCAATCCGCTCTACGTGTTCTCGACCGTTGCCGCCGCCGGCGTCGGGGCGCAGATCGGCTCGTTCTCCGGCATCGTCCTGTTTGCGCTTTTGTGCGCCGGCGCCTTCCACATCGTCATCCTGCGCGAGGAACGGTATCTCAAGGAGGTTCTCGGCGCGCCCTATACAGCCTATCTGGCGCGGGTGCCGCGTTTCTTCCCCCAGCTGTCGCTCTACCAGGAAGGCGACACCGGCAGCTTCAAGCCGCGCCTCTTGCTGACCACCTTGCTCGACGGGCTGGTGTTTCTGGTGGCGTTGCCGGTGTTCGAGACCATCGATGGCGCCCAGCAATCGGGCATTCTGCCGGTGCTGTTTAGGCTGCCCTGATCGCGGAGAGAGCGTCGCAGCCGCTCGGGTGTTGCGCGCCAGCCCGCTTTGACGTATAGGACCGCCGTTCCAAGAAAACCGCCCGGCAGGGCATGCCGTGGCGGTTTCATTTGCTTTTCGGGCTTTGGTCCGCCCGAAGCGAACAAGAAGCGCGATTGTGCGCCACCAATACGGAGTAGCAAAATGCCCAAGATGAAGACCAAATCGGCCGCCAAGAAGCGGTTCAAGATCACAGGTACGGGTAAAGTCCTGTCGGCTGCGGCCGGCAAGCGTCACGGCATGATCAAGCGTTCCAACAAGTTCATTCGAAATGCCCGCGGCACGATGGTTCTGGCTGAACCGGATGGCAAGAAGGTCATCAAGAATTTTCTGCCGAACGGCCTCTGAGCATTCGGTTTCAGGAACAGCGTTTAAGGAGATCATGACATGGCACGCGTAAAAAGAGGCGTCACCTCGCACGCCAAGCACAAGAAGGTCCTGAAAGCCGCGAAAGGCTTCTACGGCCGCCGCAAGAACACCATTCGCATCGCCAAGCAGGCGGTCGAAAAGTCGATGCAGTATGCGTATCGCGACCGCAAGAACCGCAAGCGCTCGTTCCGCGCGCTGTGGATCCAGCGCATCAACGCCGCGACGCACGAGCATGGCCTGACCTATGGCCGCTTCATCGACGGCCTCAACAAGTCCGGTATCGAGATCGATCGCAAGATCCTGTCCGACATGGCCATCCATGAACCGCAGGCGTTCGCCGCACTCGTGGCCAAGGCCAAGGTCGCGCTCGAATATCTGAAGAACACCACCCCGAATGCTTTTGAAAGCGCTGTCGCCTAGAGCATGATGCCAAAAAGTTGCTGACTTTTTGGACAACATCATGCTCAGGGAAATTTAGCGAGGAGCGCGATCTTTCCGAAAAGTCTGCAACTTTTCGGGATCGGGCTCCGAGCCCAGCGCTTCCCAGCATTCGCAATTCTGATTGGGGAACCCGCGCTGGCACGGCTGGCGCGGGTTTTTCTTATGGCTGAACTTTCAACTTGAAAGTGACTTTCACCTCAAAGTTGACTCCCAACACAGCGAGTTTGACCGTGAACGACATAGCTACCGGCTTGGATACTCTCGAAAACTCCCTGCTTGCCGACGTCGCGTCGGCCGCCGATGAGGCTGCTATCGAAGCCGTGCGCGTCGCGGCTCTCGGCAAAAAGGGGTCGATCTCGGAATTGCTGAAGACACTGGGCGCGATGAGCGCCGAGGAGCGCCAGGTCAAGGGCCCCGCGATCAACGGCCTGAAGAACCGCGTCACCGAAGCGCTGACGACACGCAAGGTCGAGCTGAAGGATGTGGCGGTCACGGCGCGCCTTGCCGCCGAGACGGTCGACGTGACGCTGCCGGTGCGGCAATCGCCGGCCGAGCGCGGCCGCATCCATCCGATCAGCCAGGTCATCGACGAGATCGCGGCGATCTTCGGCGATCTCGGCTTTGCCATCGCAGAAGGTCCCGATGTCGAGAGCGACTATTACAATTTCACCGCGCTGAATTTCCCCGAAGGGCATCCGGCGCGCGAGATGCACGATACCTTCTTTTTCCAGCCGGACGAAAAGGGCGAGCGCAAGCTGTTGCGCACGCACACCTCGCCGGTACAGATCCGCACCATGGAGAAGCAGAAGCCGCCGATCCGCATCGTCATTCCCGGCAAGACCTACCGGCAGGATTCCGACGCTACCCACTCGCCGATGTTCCATCAGGTCGAGGGGCTGGTGATCGACAAATCGGCCAATGTCGCCAACATGAAGTGGGTGCTGGAAGAATTCTGCAAGGCTTTCTTCGAGGTGCCGCAGGTCAAGATGCGCTTCCGGCCGTCCTTTTTCCCGTTCACCGAGCCCAGCCTCGAGGTCGACATCCAGTGCGACCGCTCGCGGCCCGGCGAAGTGCGATTCGGCGAAGGCTCCGACTGGATGGAGATCCTCGGCTGCGGCATGGTCCACCCCAATGTGCTGCGCGCCGGCGGGCTCGATCCCGACGAATATCAGGGCTTTGCCTGGGGCATGGGCATCGACCGCATCGCCATGCTGAAATACGGCATGCCGGACCTGCGCGCCTTCTTCGACGCCGATGTGCGCTGGCTGTCGCATTACGGTTTCAGGCCGCTCGACATGCCGACGCTGTTCGGAGGTCTTTCCGCATGACGGCGCCGCACACGGGTGGCTGCCGCTGCGGCGCGGTACGGTTCGAGGCCTCGGTCGAACCGCACCATATCAGCTATTGCCATTGCGGCGATTGCCGGCGCGCCAGCGGCGCGCCGGTGTCGGCCTTTGTCGGCTTCCTGACCGAGCAGGTGGCTTTCACCGGCAAGGCGCTGAAGATGTACGAGAACGGGCCGGTGACGCGCTCGTTCTGCGGCATTTGCGGCTCGCCTATCGCCTATGTCGACGAGCGGCTGGAAGACCACATCTATTTCATGCTGGGCGCCATGGACATGCCGGCCTATTTCCGGCCGACGCACCATGCCTATGTGCGCGAGCAGCTGCCCTTCGTGCATATGCCCGACGACTTGCCGCGCCATTTGAAGACAAGCGTGCCCAGACCCGATGGACAAGGTCCGGGCGGGTACAGACAAAACGGAACATAGTGATGAAACTCACCCTTTCCTGGCTCAAGGATCATCTCGACACCGACGCCACGCTCGACGAGATCGTCGAGAGGCTGACCTCGATCGGCCTCGAAGTCGAGCATGTCGACGACAAGGCCGGCCTGAAGCCGTTCGTCATCGCCAAGGTGCTGACGGCGGTGCAGCATCCCGACGCCGACCGGCTGCGGGTGCTGACCGTCGACACCGGCAATGGCGCAGCCCCTGTCCAGGTGGTGTGCGGTGCGCCGAATGCCCGCGCCGGCTTGATCGGCGCCTTCGCCGCGCCCGGCGCCTATGTGCCCGGTATCGACGTGACGCTGACCGTCGGCAAGATCCGCGGCGTCGAGAGCCATGGCATGATGTGTTCCGAGCGCGAGCTGGAGCTGTCGGATGAGCACAATGGCATTATCGACCTGCCGGCCGATGCGCCTGTCGGCACCAGCTTCGCGGCTTACGCGCATCTCGACGATCCGGTGATCGAGATCAATCTGACGCCGAACCGGCCGGATGCGACCAGCATTTACGGCGTCGCCCGGGACCTGGCGGCAAGCGGGCTTGGCCGGCTCAAGACCGCGCCGGTCGAAGCGGTCCTTGGCAAAGGTGAAACGCCGGTCAAGGTGACCATCGAGGCGCCGGAGCTCTGCCCCGGTTTCGCGCTGCGCCTGGTGAAAGGCGTGAAGAACGGGCCGTCGCCGAAATGGCTGCAGCAAAGGCTGATCGCCATCGGCTTGCGCCCGATCAGCGCGCTGGTCGACATCACCAACTACGTCACCTTCGACCGTGGCCGGCCGCTGCATGTGTTCGATGCCAAGAAGGTCGCCGGCAATCTCGTCGTGCGCCGCGCACGCGACGGCGAGAAGGTGCTGGCGCTCGACGGGCGCGAATACACGCTGACGCCGCAGATGTGCGTGATCGCCGATGATAATGGCGTCGAATCGATCGCCGGTGTCATGGGCGGCGAGCATTCCGGCTGCGACGAGAGCACCACGGACGTGCTGATCGAATCCGCTCTTTGGGATCCGATCACCACGGCCCGCACTGGCCGTACGCTCGGCATCATCACCGATGCCCGTTACCGTTTCGAGCGTGGCGTCGACCCAGAATTCATGGTGCCCGGCGTCGAGCTGGCGACAAAGCTTGTGCTGGAGTTCTGCGGCGGCGAGCCGACGGAAACCGAGGTCGTTGGCTATGCCGGCTACAAGCCTAAGATCGTTTCCTTCCCGATCTCGGAAGTAAAGCGGCTGACCGGCACCGAAGTGCCGAAGGCGGAAAGCCTCGACATCCTTTCGCGCCTCGGCTTCGAGCCGCAGGGCTCGGACGACATCGTCGATGTGGCGGTGCCGTCCTGGCGGCCCGATGTCGATGGCAAAGCCGACCTGGTCGAGGAAGTCATGCGCATTCACGGCGTCGACAACATCGCGCCGCAGCCGCTCGGCGCTCATGACGCGGTCAATTCCAAGATCCTGACGACCCTGCAGGTGCGCACCCGCATTGCCAAGCGCTCGCTCGCCGTGCGGGGCATGCTGGAGGTTCTCACCTGGTCGTTCATCCCGGCCAGACACGCCGAACTGTTCGGCGGCGGCCAGACGGCGCTGAAGCTCGCTAATCCGATTGCAGCCGACATGTCCGATATGCGGCCCTCGTTGTTGCCCGGCCTGATCGTCGCCGCGCAGCGCAATGCCGACAAGGGGATCGGCGATGTCGCGCTGTTCGAGGTCTCCGGTACCTATGAGGGCGACGGCCCCGACCAGCAGCGGCGCGTTGCCGCCGGTGTGCGCCGCGGCACCGCCAAGCTCGACGGTTCCGGCCGCAGTTGGGCCGGCAATTCCGGTCCGGTCGGCGTGTTCGACGCCAAAGCCGACGCGATTGCAGCGCTGGAAGCCTGCGGCGCGCCGGTCGACAGGCTGCAGATCGAGCCAGGCGGTCCGGCCTGGTATCATCCCGGCCGCTCCGGCACGATCAAGCTCGGCCCGAAGACAGTGCTCGGCACCTTCGGCGAGTTCCACCCGAAGACGCTGGAGGGGTTGGACGTTTCCGGACCGATCTGCGGTTTCGAGGTCTATATCGACGCCGTGCCGGAACCGAAGGCCAAGCCGACGAAAACCAAGCCGAAGCTGGAGCTGTCCGCCTTCCAGGCGGTGAAGCGCGACTTTGCTTTCGTCGTCGACAAGACGGTGGAGGCCGGCGCGCTGGTGCGCGCGGCGCTCGCCGCCGACAAGAAGCTGGTCACCGGCGTTTCGGTGTTCGATGTGTTCGAGGGGGCATCTCTCGGGACCGCCAAGAAGTCGGTTGCCATCGAAGTATCTATCCAGCCGGTTGAAAAGACGCTCACCGACGAGGATTTCGAGGCGCTGGCCAAGCGCATCGTCGACAATGTTGGCAAGCAAACGGGCGGCGTGCTGAGGACGTAAAGGGATTGCCGGCAGGGGTGGCGAATCGCCCTCCTACTGGGAGTTGATTTGCTAGGGCAAGGCCGGATTGAAACGGAAGCTCAGGTCGTAAAACCGCGCGGGCTCCTACGCGGTCACGTCCAGCCTCGACAGAATACCTTGATACATCCTGATGTGTTCCTGGGCGTGCTCAATATCTGTTTGTGTGGTGTCGCGCCATTCGGGATGCTCGATAGTGCTTTCTCTTGTTTTCAAATGCCCTGTTTCAAGCAATTCAACTTGCCGTTCGAGGACCTCGATCCGGGCGTTGATATCCTTTCGGTATGCGATGAGCACCGCAAGCCGAACGACGTTGGTAGGTATCTCGACGGGGCGTTGATCCTCGCGCCTGCTACCGCGCTCGTAATTTTCGATGGAACCACGTGAGACGCCGAGAACTGCGGCTGCAGCTTCTTGCGATAGCCCGAGATCCTTGCGCCAAGCCTTGAACTGTTCCGGTGTCATATTGGAATCTCCATTTTCGTGGCACGGAGTATCAGTTGCGTACTGAGTACGCAAGAGTTTTCTTCATACTCAGTACGAATTCTGACTCCGCAATGAGATAAGATCTCAAGTGTCCGGATTGCGGATCGACAGCGAATCGCCCTCCAAAGGGTGATGGATCATCTGCGCTATTCCGGGTTCTCGTTCGAAGCACAACGCGAAGCGCTTCTCGCCATCGTGTCGGCGGATCCACTGGTTCGCGACGCGCTGGCGCAGGCACGCTCGCTTGACCTGCCGGATTGGCTGGTGGTTTCAGGCGCGCTCTATAATTCCGTCTGGAACCATCTGACCGGCAAGCCATCGGGCTACGGCATCAAGGATGTCGATCTCTTCTACTTCGATGACAGCGACCTGTCCTACGAGGCCGAGGACGCGGTCATCCGTCGAGCCGCGCAGCATTTCGAGGGGCTGGCTCTGCCGGCCGAGGTGCGCAACCAGGCACGGGTGCATCTGTGGTATCCGCAGAAATTCGGCCAGCCCTGCCCGCGCTATACGAGTTCCAGCGAGTCGGTGAGCTATTTTGCTTCGAAGACGCATGCGGTCGGGGTGCGATACGATGCCGATGGGCAGCTTGAGGTCGTGGCGCCGTTCGGGCTGGATGACCTCTTCGCGTTTCGCATCACGCCCAACCGGCTGATGGATAACAGGCGCACGCATGAGGCGAAGGGGGCGAGGGCGAAGGCGTGCTGGCCGGAGATTACGGTGGTGCCTTGGTGATACGAAATGGCGGCGCGAGGCACCCCCCTCTGGCCTGCCGGCCATCTCCCCCGCAAGGAGGGAGATTGGCAGCTTCATCGTTGGCGCACTTTCTGCAACGTTGGTGATTGGCGAAAACAGCGACGACAGCCGATCTCCCCCCTTGCGGGGGAGATGTCCGGCAGGACAGAGGGGGGTGCCGCGCGCTGACTTCTCAGGGCGCCAAGCTCCCCCGCTTGTTCACCCATTCACCAGCGCCAACAGTTCCTCCGTATAGCGCTTGCCAACCACCTTATCCGGCGACAGCGCGTCGCCGATCGCCGCCACCTCGGCCGCGCTCAGCTCGATCCCGACCGCCGCCGTGTTCTGCTCGAGATGGCGTATCTTTCTTGCGCCGGGGATCGGCACGATGAAGTCGCCCTGGTGCAGCACCCAAGCCAGCGCCAGCTGCGCCGATGTGACGCCTTTTTCCACCGCCAGCTTTTCCAGCGTCGCAACGACCTTGGCGTTTGCCGCCATGGCGTCGGCCTGGAAACGCGGCAAGGTGCGGCGCCAATCGTCGTCGCTGAGGGCCTCGGGCTTGGCGATGGTGCCGGTGAGCAGGCCGCGACCGAGCGGGCTGTAGGGGACGAAGCCGATGCCGAGTTCGCGGCAGACATCGAACACTTCGTCTTCGGGGTCGCGGCTCCAAAGCGAGTACTCACTCTGCACGGCAGCGATCGGATGCACGGCGTGCGCCCGGCGGATGGTGGCGGCACTGACCTCCGACAGGCCCAGCGCCCGCACCTTGCCATCGCGCACCAGCTCGGCCATGGCACCGACCGTGTCCTCTATCGGCACGTCGGGATCGACGCGGTGCTGGTAGTAGAGGTCGATAACATCGGTATCGAGCCGCTTCAGCGAGGCTTCCGCCACCGCCTTGACGTGCTCCGGGCGGCTGTCGACGCCGACCATGCGTTCGAGGCCTGAGCCTTCCTCGGAAATCTTGAAGCCGAATTTGGTCGCGATCGTCACCCTGTCGCGCACCGGCTTCAACGCCTTGCCGAGAAGGATCTCGTTCTCAAAGGGACCATAGACTTCGGCGGTGTCGAAAAACGTCACGCCGATCTCGACAGCGCGGCGCAGCGTGGCGATTGCGTCAACCTCTGCCTGACCGCCATATGCGAAGCTCATGCCCATGCAGCCGAGGCCGACGGGGAAGACTTCGAGCTCAGTACCAAGTTTGCGGGTTTTCATGGCGCATCTCCTTGTTGCGATGAAACAGAGATAGCGCCTGGCTTTACGTTCGATAATTGGCTGTCATTCGCACGGGCTGTTCTATAAAATAGAGCAATGAACCGAGCGCATCTTTCTCAACTCGCTGTACTGGCAACAGTCGCCCAATGCGGTAGTTTTCGCGGCGCGGCGCGCGAACTGGCCATCGCGCCCTCGGCAGTTAGCCATGCCGTGTCCAGCCTGGAGGCGCGGCTCGGCGTGCGGCTTTTGGCGCGCAGCACCCGCAGCGTGGCACCAACGGAGGAGGGCGCGCAGCTGCTCGAACGGCTGCGGCCGGCGCTGTCCGAGATCGATCTGGCGCTGGAAACGGCGATCGAGGCGCGCGACCGGCCGGCCGGGAACCTGCGGCTGACCGTGCCGCGCACCGCGGCCCACCTGGCATTGACGCCCAGGCTCGGCGGCTTTGCCGCGGCCTATCCCGACATCGTGCTGGAAATCGTCATCGAGGATCGCTTCACCGACGTCGTCGAAGGCGGCTTCGATGCCGGCGTGCGGCTCGGTGAGAGCCTGCAGCGCGACATGATCGCGGTGCGCATCGGACCGGACCTTCGCGGCGCCGCGGTCGGCGCGCCATCCTATTTCGCGACCATGCCAAGACCCCGCCATCCGCGCGATCTTGCCGACCACCGCTGCATCCGCTTCCGTTTTTCCAGCGGCATTCTTTACCGCTGGAATTCGAGAAGGATGGCGAAGAGATCGAGATCGCGGCGCAAGGGCCGCTGATCCTCGACGAAGACCATCTGATCGCCCAGGCAGCGGTCGACGGCGCAGGGCTCGCCTTCGTCTTCGACGATTATGTGCGCGCGCCGCTCGCCGACGGCCGCTTGATCCGCGTGCTGGAAGACTGGTGTCCGCCCTTCGACGGTTTCTTCGTCTACTACCCCAGCCGCCGCCAGATGCGCCCGGCGCTGCGGGCGTTTGTGGATTTCTTCAAGGTCGGTGCTTAGCCACCTCCCCCTTGTGGGGAGGGTGGAAGAAAGCCCAGCTGCCATTCGTTCACCAGCCATGCCGGCATTCATCACCAACAACTCAACCCGCTACGGCTGGGCGGCGATCGTCCTCCACTGGCTGATCGGCATCCTGTTCATCGGCCAGTTCATGCTCGGCTTCATCATGGTGCGGTTGACCAGCCAGCGCACCGCCTTCGAGCTGATCCAGCTGCACAAATCCTTCGGCTTCCTGCTGCTCGGCCTCCTCATCCTGCGCATTGCCTGGCGGCTCGGCAATGCGGCCCCGGCCTTGCCGGCCTCGGTCGGAGGCCTGGAGCGTCGGACGGCGCCGCTGGCGCATCTGGCACTTTATGGCTTCCAGCTCGCGGTGCCGCTGTCCGGCTGGGCACTGGTTTCGGTGTCGATGCTGGAGATCCCCAGCATGCCGTTCAACCTTTTCGTGATGCCGAACCTGCCGCTCGGCGTGTCCGATGCGGCGGAAAACTTCTGGGCGGCAGCACACTGGTATCTCGCCTATGCCGGCATTGCCTTGGTTGCGCTGCATGCGCTGGCGGCGCTGCGGCATCATTTCTGGCTGCGCGACAGCGTGCTCACGCGCATGATCACGCCTTCGTCAGATCAGGACATGGAATAGCGCGCGCCGCGCATTCGTTCATTGGAGTGAGGGCGCAACACTTCGCCTGCCCCAGTAAGGACAAAACCCATGTATGCGCGCATCTTCGGATTGGCGGCTGTTGCCGCTTGCCTTGCCATGCCTGTCTCCGCCGCTGTGGACCTCGGCGACGCCGCCGGCAGCTACACGGTCAACCCGGCCAGCTCCAGCATTCGCTTCTCCATCGGCAAGGTCGGTGGCGGCGGCCTCGACGGCGCCTTTGGCCGCTTCAAGGGCTCCATCCGCATCGACAACAGCGATGTCGGCCGTTCCGCGGTCAACTTCACCATCTATCCCGAAAGCGTCGGCACCGGCCAGGGCCGCATCGACGCCTTCCTGCGCTCCGATGCGGTGTTCGACGTGGCCAACAGCCCCGAAATCCAGTTCCGCTCGACCAGCGTAACCCGAACCAGCGACACCACGGCGCTGGTCAGCGGCCGGCTGACGGCGCGCGGCAAGACGTTTGCGGAAAAGTTCACTGCCGAGCTCGGCGGGCTGAAGGGCGGCGTCATTAAATTCCACGTCACCGGCAAGGTGCTGCGCTCCCGGTACGGCATGGATGTCGGCACGCCGATCTATTCGAATATCGTCAATTTCGACATGACGCTAACGGGCAAGCGAGGCTAGCAGGACCAGCGATCCGCATTGGCTTTTCCTGCAATTTCGGGCAAACCTCCTCGCCTGTAAATCGATAGGAGAAGCCTGATGTTCCGATGGGGTGTTTTGTCGACGGCCAAGATCGGCCGCGAGCAATTGTTGCCGGCAATCGTCGAGGCCGAGAATGGCGTTTTGTCCGCGATCGCCAGCCGCGACCTGTCGAAGGCCGAGGCCCTGGGCGAGCGGTTCGGCGCCAGGCATGCCTTTGGTTCGTATGAGGAGCTGCTCGCTTCGAAAGACGTCGACGGCGTCTACATCCCGCTGCCGACCTCGCAGCATGTCGAGTGGACGGCCAAGGCCATCGAAGCGGGCAAGCATGTGCTGGTGGAAAAGCCGCTGGCGCTCGACGCCAAGAATATCGCACCGCTGATCAAGCTGCGCGACCAGAAGAAGGTGCTGGTCTGCGAGGCCTTCATGGTCATCTACCACCCGCAATGGATCAAGGTGCGCGATCTCATCGCCGATGGCGCCATCGGCCGGCTGCGCCATGTGCAGGGCGCCTTCTCCTATTACAATGTCGATCCCACCAACATGCGCAACCAGCTCGATCTCGGCGGCGGCGCGCTGCCTGATATCGGCGTCTATCCGACGGTGTCGACGCGGTTTTCGAGCGGCAAGGAGCCACTGCGCGTGCAGGCGACGATCGAGCGCGACAAGAAATTCGGCACCGACATCTATTCCTCGATCCGCGCCGATTTCGGCGATTTCGAACTGTCCTTCTATCTGTCGACGCAGATGGCGGCGCGGCAGGTGATGGTGTTCCACGGCGAGAAGGGTTTCATCGAGGTGTTCTCGCCGTTCAATGCCGGGCTCTACGACCATCACCGCATCGAATTGCACAACCAGAACCATACGGAGGCGCAGGTGTTCCGCTTTCCCGGCACGCAGCAATACCGGCGCGAGGTCGAGACGTTTGCCAGGGCGGCACAGGGTGGCAAGGAGCGTGTCTTCACGCTGGAGGAGTCCGTGCTCAACCAGAAGGTCATCGACGCCATCTTCCGCGCCGGCGGCAAGGAAGGCTGGGAGGCCGTCTGATACAGCAATCTTAGCGGGTAATTTCATGGGAGAAGGGCGTCCGCATTGTGCATGCGGACGCTCCTTTCCTGTTGAACTGACGATCTCACGCGCCTCTGAGCGTCAGGTGCAAGGTCTCGGCGAAGCGGTCGGGATAGGGCGCAAAGCCCATGTGGTCGCCGGGGAAGGCGGCGCGCTTGCTGCCGAGCCCGTCGGCCAGCGCCTTGCCCATGCCGTCGATCGGCTGGCCGATGGACTCTTCGCCGATGCCGACCACGACCGGGCGGCCGCGCAGCGCCTCGATATCGGGACGGTAGAGCGACAGCGGCATGACGCCATGCGCCAGCCAGTATTCGAAATTGCCGCTGACCCTGGCAAAGGTCTCGGCCTCCTCGGGCGACGGTTCGAACGAAGGCGGTCCGTCCTGCGGCCCGGCTTCATCCTGACCCGGCCCTTCCGACAGGCTGTTCTCGCTGAAGAATTTCTGCATCGCCGCCTCGACACCCTGGCTGCGATAGGTGTCGTGCAGGTCGCGCATGCCGGCCAGTGACGGCGACGGGTCGTCGAGCAGCATCATGCTGGGCGGCTCATGCGCCACCAGTGCACGAACCCGGCCGGGATGGCGGGCGGCGAGGTTGAGCCCGATCTGGGCGCCGCCGCTGGTGCCGAACACATAGGCCGGTCCGGCGCCAAGCGCCTCGATCAATCGCGCGGCATCGTCGCCATGGACATCGAGGTCCTGCTCTTGCGGCTCTCCGTCGAAGGTGCTGCGCGAATTGCCGCGCGGATCATAGGCGACCACCGTGTAGCGGTCGGCGAGGTGGCCCGCGACATCGGCGAAGACGCCGGCGTCCTGCGGTCCGCCGGGGATTATCAACAGTACGGGGCCGGAACCGCGCATCTCATAATAGAGGCTGGCGCCCGGTACTTTCAGCGTCGACGTTTGGGGGGTCATGTCCATCTCTCCTGTTGTTCTCATGTCAAAGTTCGGCTTTGCGCCGGGTCCGATCATTTGCTGGCGACAACCATGCGGTTGCCCTCGCTGTCGCGGAATTCGGCGACTGTGCGGCCCGGCTGCCAAGGCGCTTCCTGCGGCTCGGTGATGATTTCGACGCCGCGCGCCTTCAGGCCCGCGACCGTTGCCTCGACATCGCCATCAACGAGCACCAGCACGGGCTCAGTGCCCGGCGTGTCATCGGGGCGTTTGACGAAATGCAAATTGGTGACGGCGCCGGGAAATGTCAGCTCGATCCAGCGCCAGCCGCTGTCGCCCATCAGCTGGTCCTCCGCCACTTGGCAAGCAAGATGTCCGGTGTAGAAGGCCTTGGCGCGGTCCTGGTCGAACACCGGCAATTCGGCAAACTGGATGTGCATGATGGGTCTCTCCTGCTCCTGGACGGCTGCCGCGCAGCCGTCGACGGGAAAGACGATCCGGACGATCGAAAAGATTCGCCGGGCGACGAATCTTTTCGAGGCCGCGAAACGTCTTCTCTGTGCAGAGTTGAAAAACAGGAGACGACAATGGGCTACAATCTCGTCCGCTACGGCGTGAAGGACGAAAGCATCGCCGAGAACCGTATGCTGGTTGCACAGGTGTTCGAGGCACTCGACGACACGAAGCCGCAATCCGTGCGCTACCTCGTCCTGGAACTGGAGAATGGCGAGTTCATCCATCTTGTCAGCCAGGATGGCGACGGCCTGACGGGGCTCGCAGCCTTCAAGGCCTTCAGCGCCGATCATGCCGGGCGCCGCTCGACGCCGCTTGCCAGATCGCCGGCAAAGATCGTCGGCAATTATCGTATGCTGGCCGGCGAGGTCGTGCCGGCTTGAATGCAAAGACCGGCATTTTGGGAACGGACAGGATGAACACAGCAAAACTCGACCGCGTTGCCCTGGAGGCGATGCTCGGCGCCTTGCGACCGAAGCTGCACCGCTACTGCGCCCGCATGGCCGGCTCGGTGATCGATGGCGAGGACATCGTCCAGGAGACACTGATCAAGGCACTGCAGGCCATCGACGGCGACGCCACCGTTGGGCGTCCGGAGCAATGGCTGTTCCGCATAGCCCACAATGCCGCGCAGGATCATCTGCGCCGGCGCCAGCGGGAGCAGGCGCGCATGAGCGAGACCGACATGACGACGATCGAAGACCCCTCCGCAAGCGCCGATGCGAGGCTCGCCACCGCCGCCAGCCTGCGAAGCTTCATGCAGCTGGCAACAGTGCAGCGCAGCGCCGTGATCCTTGTCGACGTGCTTGGCCTCAGCCTGCACGAAACCTGCGAAGTGTCCGGCGCGACGCTGGCCGCGACCAAGGCAGCGCTGCATCGCGGGCGGTCGCAGCTGCGCCTGCTGGCGTCACAGGACGAGCAGGCGCCTGCCCCAAAGCTCGACGCCGACGACGAGCGGCGCCTGCGCCGCTATGTCGACCTGTTCAACGCGCGCGACTTCGACGCCGTGCGCGCGTTGATCGCCGAGGATATCCAGCTTGAAGTCGTCAACCGCACCCGCATGCGCGGCAAGGCGCAGGTTTCCAACTATTTCGGCAATTACGACCGTGTCCAGGACTGGGCGCTGTCGCTCGGCTTCGTCGACCGCAGGCCGGCCATCCTGATCCGCAACCCGCAAACGGGAGATGACGCCGTGCGCGGCTTCATGCTGGTCGACTGGCAGGATGGAAAGGTCAGCCATATCCGCGATTTCCGCTACGCGCCCTATTGCCTTGCCGATGCGGACATCCGCTTCATCGACGAGTAAGCATCGGCCAGAGAGCGCGGACTTCGCGCCTCAGGCGAAGCTTTGCAAATTGGCGTCCTGCAGCTTGGAGCCGGCGAGCAAGGCCTCGAGCACCTGCTTCTTGAGCGACAGGCACTGCGAGCGGGCAAGCTTTGCGATGGCCGAGACTTCGGCCAGCTCGCAGGCAAGCACCAACTCCTTCTGCTGGCCGATGATCGCTTGCGTGAAGTCGCGCGATTTGAAGCCGAGATGGAGGACACGCTCCGACTGGTCGAGCGTTTGGTCGAGCAGGCGAACCAGCCGCAGATTGCCGGAGAGTTCAGCCAGGGCCAGGCGAAAGGCGCGGTCGGCCGCCAGAAAGGCGACATGGCTGCGCAGCGTCTCCGGCTTCAGCACCTTCTGCGCCGCCAGCCTGATGTCGTCGAGCCCGCGTTCGGTGAGGTTTGCCGCGGCCACCCGGAACACTTCCGGTTCGATCAGGCTGCGGAGGTCGAAGATCTCGTTGACGTCGCGCAGGCTAAGCGGTGCGATGACATAACCGCGGCGCGGCTCGCTCTTGATCAGCCCTTCCTGCGTCAGGCGGGCCAAAGCCGAGCGGATCGTCGCCTTCCTGATCTGGTAGCGGTCGCCGATCTGCTTTTCGGTCAGGCTTTCGCCGGGTTGCAGGACGCAGGCGACGATGTCGCTCTTCAGCTGCTCATAAGCTTCCTCGCTGCGCAATATGTCGGCGGTCGACGGCGCCTTGACGGCGGACGGTGACACTGATTTCGGAAGAGCCATATCTGCCTGCCCGTGTGGTCTGCCCGCGTGGTCTGCCCGCGTAGTCTGCCCGCGTAGTCTGCTTGCCCGTTTCGACCATCCGGTTGACGGGTCTGTCGGCATTCGCTAGCCTGAGCATCTCAGCTGTATTGGTTGAGCTTCCCAATGGAGATGACGACAAATGTCTCTTGCCGCCAACTCGCCTCTCTACGCCGTAACCGCCGGTATCGTCAACGCAGCCAAAGGTGCTCATGCCATCGAACGGGTCAAGGCGGTGCTGCGCGAACACACCGACCGCTTCCATGCATCAGGCGTGCTCGCGCATGAGGAAGACGACGATGAGGTGCTGCTGCATGCCAGCCCTGACTTGACCATCTACCACATCACGCTGTCGCCCGGCCTGCGGTACCCGCCGCACAACCATCTGATGGATGCGCTGATCGGCATCTACAAGGGCAGCGAGACCAACTTCATCTATCCCGTCGACGGCAGCGAGATCGATGCGCCGGAACGCCACGACATCGCGGCGCCCGCGGTGGTGCACATGACCCCTGATACCGTGCACGCGGTGGCCAACACCGGCATCGCCCGCTCAGGCGCGCTGCATGCCTATCTCGGCAATCTGACCGAGACCCACCGCCACATGTGGAGCCCGGGCAGCACCCACGCCGAGCCGTTTGACAATGAGCGGTATCTGGCTGGAGCGAGGCCTATTGGGCCCTGATCCGGGAAAGGCGGAAGAAAAGTGAGCGTGCTGCGCGGCGGCGTGAATGAGCATTCAGCGTCGCTGCGCCCAGATAACGGTCGCCGCGTACTCTCCCGTTTCAAGAACATCGCAGCGCGTTTATAGCGCAGTCAGGCTGACGACTGGGGTAATAAATGAAGAAGCCCGGAATAGGCGGCGTCCAGTTCTCCAGCACTCGGATGAGGCGGTGCTCGGCAACGTGTTCCGCGACCTGCTCTTCATATGCGAGCCCAAGACCGGCTAGCGGATCGCAGGAAATCGCAGATTCGGCGGAAATGGCGCGCCCGAAGAGATTCGAACTCCTGACCCCCAGATTCGTAGTCTGGTGCTCTATCCAGCTGAGCTACGGGCGCGCAACAGGCCATGCTTTACATAGCCCCGCTAACCGATCCTGACGACCGGCCGCGACAAGACGTGTTCCCTAGCGACTGAATTTCCGAAAAGCAAGCCAATCCGGCAAAAGTTTTGTCGCAGCTGCTTTCGACGGTGCCGATCAAAGGGGTGCTGAGATTCAGCTCAGTCCGGCTTCGGCTGAATATCAATACAGCTCAGGCAGGGCGGCGCAGGCCGTTGCGGGCCTGGTCGAGGCGGACCGGCTGGTCGGGGATGGTGACGGCGAAGGTGGTGCGGCCGCCGATCGATTCGACCAGTTCCACCGTGCCGCCATGGGCGCGGATCAGCTCGTGCGCGATGGCCAGGCCAAGGCCGGTGCCGCCGCTGCGGGCCGAGCCTCGAAACGCCGCGAACAGGTTTTCTCGCGCCTTCGCCGGCAGGCCGGGACCGGTGTCGGTGACAATGATGCGGCTTACGCTGCCTATGCGCTCGGCCGATACGGCGAGCCGGCGCACCAGCGCGCTCTCGGCGTCGGCCGCCATCGCCTGCACCGCGTTTCGGCACAGATTGGTGAGCACGCGAAACAGCTGGTCGGAATCGGCATCGACCTCGAAGGCGAGCTCGACGGCATTGACGAATTCGATGCCGTCCTTGATGTCGAGCAGGCCGTGGACGTCGTCGACCAGCTGGCGCAGCCGCAAGCGGCGGCGTGAGGGCGCCGGCTCCTGCGTGCGACCATAGTGGAGCACACCTTCGGAATAGGAGACGGCGCGGTCGAGCGCGCGCAACAGCTTTGGCGCGAAGGCCTGCACCGTCGGGTCCTTGACCAGGCGCAGGCGGTCCGACATCAGCTGCGCCGAGGCCAGGATGTTGCGCATGTCATGGTTGATCTTGGAGACGGCGAGGCCAAGATCGGCAAGATGCTTCTGCTCCGACAGCATCTTTTGCAGCCGTTCCTGCATCTGCGACAGTTCGCGCTCGGCAACGCCGATCTCGTCGGCACGGGCGGCCGGGTGGATGATGCGCCCTGGATCGTCGGGCGCCTCGGAGAAGGACAGCATCGAGCGCGTCATGGTGCGGATCGGGCCGATCATGATCAGGTCGATCGCGGCATAGACCAGCATTGCGGTGAACAGCGAGATCAGCAGCGAGACGAAGGCGACGTTGCGCGAATAGCGCAGCATGGCGTTGCGGAGGGAATAGTCGGGCATGATCAGCTCGAATTCCTTGTCGCTGTCGCCGACCGGGCCGAACACCCGCAGCATGCGCTTGCCGCCGAAGAACAGCGTATCCAGCGCCCCGGTCATGCCCTTGATCATGCCGACATTGGCGATGTCGATGTGCTCGTCGACCTGCGGCGGCATCTCGGCCACCACCAGCAGGCGCGATACGCCGCCGTCGCGCACCGCGATCGCCTTGGCGCCGATTGCCATCAGCACGTCGTTCTGGGCGGCGCGGGAGAGCGAATTGGGCTCACCCTGCACCAGCACGATCGACACCGCGGCAGCGGTGCTTAGCCTCTCCTTCAGCCAGGCCAGGCGGTAGCTGGCGATCCAGGGCAGGAAAATGAGGACTTCGGCCAGGAGCACGAAGACAATGGTGAGCAAGAGCAGCTTGGTCGACAGGCCGCGCGCCAAGGGCACTGAACGATTGGGCACCGAACGGCTCGCAACCGGGCGAACGGTCGCCGGGCTGGCATCGGCTGTCGCCGGGCCGCTCCCTTCATCCGCTGATGCAACTTCGCTCATTAAGGCCTGTCTTCACAAACGCTTGATCGGTTGAGATTAGGTGATTGCGGCTTTTTTGCCAATTTCATCCTTCGTTGGACGATGGCGCCAGCAATAAAAATAGCCTCGAACTGGGTGTTCGCGCCGCGACGAACGGGGTGTCGCGCCGTGACGAACTGGCAGTTCGCGCTGCGACGAACTGGCGTTCGCGCTGGATTGACTCCCAAAACCCTTCTTTCTATAAGCCGCTCACGCTCGGGCCATTCGTCCCGGCGCGGTTTCGATCGCGCCAATGCCGGCCCGGCAAAGCTCCTGTTACACAGTGACAGAATCAAGAAGGGCCGCACCCCGCGGTATTAAAACAAATGAAGCGTACCTACCAACCGTCCAAACTCGTCCGCAAACGCCGGCACGGTTTCCGTGCTCGCATGGCCACCAAGGGTGGTCGCGGCGTCGTCGCAGCTCGCCGCAACCGCGGCCGCAAGCGGCTCAGCGCCTGAACGGAAGACGAGATCGTTGCCCGCAACCGGCAAGCCAGTGGGACCAAACCCCAAGCGGCTTCTGAAACGTGCGGAATTCCTGGCCGTCCGCCGCGGTGAAAAGCGGCGCGGGCGGCTTTTTCTCGTCGAAGTTCTCGACCGCAATGACGGCCTGCCGCCGCGCGTCGGCTTCACCGTCACCAAGAAGGTCGGCAATGCGGTTGTCCGCAACCGCGTCAGGCGGCGGCTGAAAGAAGCCGTGCGCACCCATGCCGCAAGTGACATGGCGCCCGGCAATGACTATGTCATCGTCGGGCGTGAAGACGTGCTCACCATTCCGTTCGGCCAGTTGAAGGCCGAACTCTCCCGCCGTCTCAGCGGAACACGATAGGCCAAGGGCTTTCGATGGAAAACAACCGGAACTTCTACATCACCATCGTCTTGTCGGTGCTGATCCTCGGGCTGTGGCAATATTTCTATGTGCTGCCGCGCAGCGAACAGCAGCGCGAGGCGGCCCGCATCGAAGAGCAGCGGGCGGCGGAGCAGAAGAAGGCGGCCGAGGCCGCCAACCCCGGCGGCACGCCGGCGCCCGCAGCGCCCGGCGCCATTCCAAACGCGCCCGGCACCTATGTTACGACGCCGGAAGGCCGCGCGCAGGAAGTGGCCAAGACGGCCCGCGTCAACATCGACACGCCGAGCCTGTCGGGCTCGATCAACCTCACCGGCGCCCGCCTCGACGACCTCAAGCTCAAGCACTATACCGAGACGGTCGACAAGACATCGCCGCAGATCCAGCTGCTCAATCCGCAGGCGCTGCCCACCGGCTATTATGCCGAGATCGGCTTTGTCGGCAGCGACACGACCGGCACGGTGCCGGGCCCGGAAACGGTCTGGAGCGTCGACGGCAATGCGACTCTGACGCCGGCGACGCCAGTGACGCTGACCTTCACCAACGACAAGGGCCTGACCTTCAAGCGCACGATCTCCGTCGACGGCGACTACATGTTCACCGTTTCCGATGCGGTGCAGAATTCAGGCTCGGCCCCGGTCACGCTGTCCAATTACGGCCGCGTCATCCGTTTCGACAAGCCAGCCATTGCCAGCTCCTATGTGCTGCATGAAGGCCTGATCGGCGTCACCGGCACGGAAGGCCTGCAGGAGCACAAATACGCCGACATCGAGAAGAACAAGCTGTATACGCCGAGCAAATCGACCGATGGCTGGCTTGGCATCACCGACAAATACTGGGCGGTCACCCTGGTGCCGACCGAGAAGCAGCCCTTCCAGCCGCACTATGCCTATTACGACAATGGCCGCCCGCGCTACCAGTCGGACTTCCTCACCGACCCGATCACCATTGCCGCCGGCCAGTCGGCGACGGTGGAGACCGAGATCTTCGCCGGCGCCAAGGAAGTCAACAAGATCAACGCCTACGCCCAGGACCGGCAGATCAGGCTGTTCGACCGGCTGATCGATTGGGGGTGGTTCATCTGGATCACCAAGCCGATGTTCTACCTGATCGACACGCTGTACAAATTCTTCGGCAATTTCGGCCTGGCCATCCTTGCCACCACGGTCGTCGTCAAAACCCTCTTCTTCCCGCTCGCCAACAAATCCTATGCGTCGATGGCGAACATGAAGAAGGTGCAGCCCAAGATGCTCGAGATCCGCGAGAAATACGCGGACGACAAGATGAAGCAGCAACAGGCGATGATGGAGCTGTACAAGACCGAGAAGATCAATCCGCTCGCCGGCTGCTGGCCGGTGGCGCTGCAGATCCCGGTGTTCTTCTCGCTCTACAAGGTGCTCTACATCACCATCGAGATGCGGCACGCGCCGTTCTTCGGCTGGATCCAGGATTTGGCCGCGCCCGATCCGACCTCGGTCTTCAACCTGTTCGGCCTGCTGCCCTTCGCGCCACCGGCATTCCTGCCGCATATGGGCGCCTGGGCGGTGGTCATGGGCATCACCATGTTCCTGCAGATGCGCATGAACCCGACGCCGCCGGATCCGACGCAGGCGCAGATCTTCACCTGGATGCCGGTGATCTTCACCTTCATGATGGGCAGCTTCCCGGCCGGCCTCGTCATCTACTGGGCCTGGAACAACACGCTGTCGATCCTGCAGCAGGGCGTGATCATGAAGCGCCAGGGCGCCAAGATCGAATTGTGGGACAATCTGACGGCATTGTTCCGAAAGAAACCCTCGCCGGCTGAATAGAAGGCGCTATTCCGGCAATCAAAGCCCCGGCTCGTCCGGGGCTTTTTTGGACGAGGCGCGCATCACGTTCCCGTGAGGCGCGAAACTTGCGGCGTGCAACCGGCGTGGCTGCTGCTTGTACCGCCAAGGCCGATCAACACCGATCAGCTCTAATCCGAAGACCGCTGTTTTTGATCCGTGACCCCGTCATGTCCATCGCGGGGATGCGGCGCGTGGAATGGGCATTCGCCTTTAAGTATTTGTTATCATTATCGTTTTTTACTCTGCACCGAAACTTTCCCGCAATCGCCGCGTAACTCTTCCCGACAATCGAATCAACAATTGTCGCACCAGAAGGGTTCTCCAATGGCAAAGTCCATCCTCAAGGCATTCTGCTTTTCCGCCGGCCTGGCTCTATCGGGCCTCGCAGCTACGACGGCCTATACGCTCGCCAATCCCGCCGTTGGCGGCGCTGCGATGCTGACCTCGAAGAACATCGTCGAGAACGCCCTCAACTCGCCGATCCACAAGACGCTGGTTGCCGCCGTCAAGGCCGCCGGCCTGGTCGACACGCTGGAAAGCGCGGGACCCTTCACGGTGTTTGCGCCGACCGATTCCGCCTTTAAGAAACTGCCGGCCGGCACCGTCGCCACGCTGGTGAAGCCCGAAAATAAGGACAAGCTGACCAAGATCCTGACCGCCCATGTCGTGGCCGGCAAGATCTCCGCCAAGGATATGATGACCAAGGCCAAGGCGATGGGTGGCAAGTATGAAATGAAGACCGTCAGCGGCGACACGCTGATCGCCGAGGTAAAAAAAGGCGCGCTTTATATCGTCGACGAATCCGGCGGCGCCGCCAAGGTAACGGTCGCCGACGTCAACCAGTCGAACGGCGTCATCCACGTCGTCAACAAGGTGCTGTTGCCGAAGTAACGGTTTTAGGCAACGGCGAATGACGGCGGGCTGCGACGGGCTTTCTCGGTCTGCCTTCCCCACCTCACGGCGAGGTGCCATTCTTTTGAAGCCGTCTTCGACACCACCGGGGTCCTGCTTGTCCTTCGCAGGGCCCCGTTTTTCGTTTCAGGGCGCCTTAGGCGACTGCGCTGCGGTCGACCTGATCGTGATCTGCCGCGGCACCAAGTGAACATCGAAGCCCAGCAGGGCTCGCTCATCGGGCGATTGGTGCTATAGGGCGGATCACGCCATCTAGAATGGCGGCTTTAATTTGCGCCACTCTCGACGGATCTCGCCATGGACGGACCCAACCCAGACATCAAACACCCGATCCCGATGCACACCCGCGTCGGCTTCCTCAAGCCCCTGGTCACCGCGCCGAATATCGAGATCGGCGAGTTCACCTACTATGACGATCCTGACGGACCGGACAAATTCGCCGAGCGATGCGTGCTGCATCATTATCCCTTCATCGGCGACAAGCTGATCATCGGCAAGTTCTGCGCCATCGCGGAGGGCGCGCGCTTCATCATGAACGGCGCCAACCATGCCATGTCCGGCTTTTCCACCTATCCGTTCAACATTTTCGGTCATGGCTGGGAGCAAGGCTTCGACCCGAAGACGTGGTCGCAGGAACTGCGCGGCGACACGGTGGTCGGCAATGATGTATGGATCGGCATGGATGCGGTGATCATGCCCGGCGTGTCGGTCGGCAATGGCGCCATCGTGGCGGCGAAATCGGTGGTGACGCATGACGTGCCGGCCTATGCGATCGTCGCCGGCAATGCGGCAAAGGTGGTGAAGATGCGTTTCGACGACAGGACGGTGCGGCGGTTGCTGGCTGTGGCGTGGTGGAATTGGCCGGTGGACAAGATCGGCCGCAACCTCAACGCCATCCGGGGCGCCGATATTTCCAGGCTGGAGGCAGCAATTTGAACGCGCTGGGCAACACCGTCATCGGCACCGACCTGTTCACCAAGGGGTGGATCTTCATCCGCGGCGTGCCGGCGATGAAGTTCCTGCCGCCGGAGGGGCCGCCTGAGATCGCCTTTGCCGGCCGCTCCAATGTCGGCAAGTCGTCGCTGATCAATGCGCTCGTCGGCCATAACGGGCTGGCGCGCACCTCCAACACGCCGGGGCGCACGCAGGAGCTCAACTATTTCGTGCCGGGCGGGTTTTCCGGCGAAGGCACCGACCTGCCGCCAATGGCGCTGGTCGACATGCCGGGCTACGGCTATGCCAGCGCGCCGAAGGAAAAGGTGGACGATTGGACCAAGCTGGTCTTCGACTATCTCAAGGGCCGCGTGACGCTGAAGCGGGTCTATGTGCTGATCGATTCCCGCCATGGCATCAAAGCCAAGGACGACGAAGTGCTGTCGCTGCTCGACAAGGCGGCGGTGTCCTACCAGATCGTGCTGACCAAGACCGACAAGATCAAGGCCGCCGGCGTGCCGCAGCTGATCGAAGAGACATTACTGAAGATCAAGAAGCGGCCGGCGGCGTTTCCGTTCGTGCTCGCCACGTCGTCGGAAAAGGGCGAGGGTCTGGACGAACTGCGCGCGGCTATCGTGCTGGCGGCCAATGGCGGTTAAAAGCAACTCCGGGAAAAGTGTGAAGCGGTTTTCCGTCCGGAGTTGCGAAAAAAGACCTTTGGCTAACTAGGCCTTTGCCTTGGACTTCGCCTCGAGCGCGATCATCTGATGGCTTTCTTCCTCGGCAAGCTTTTCGGTGCCGTAGGACTTCAGGAACAGGCTGACGCCCGACCGCACGATGTGGTCGATTTCATCCTGGCTCGGCGCCTTGGTGCGGTAGGCGAAGATGCACTGGCGAAACAGGCCGGCGAGGCACAGTTCGGTGAATTGATAGGCGGCAAGATCGACATCATCGATCTTGAGCAGGCCGCGTTCGATGGCTGCATTGAGGAACTTGACCACCTTGTCGTGGCCGCGTTTGGGGCCGCGTTCGTAAAACCGCGCGCCCATGTCGGGTATCCTGTCGGAGGCGCCGATCACGGTGCGTTGCGCCTGGATGACCTTGGCCGAGGTGATCTTCATCGACAGCACCTTGCCGAATTTCACCAGCGTCTGGCGCAGATCGTCAGCGCGGTCGAGCATGTCGTACATGTTCTTGAAGATGGTGCCGCGCTCTTCCTCGATCAGCGCCTCGAACAGCTCTTCCTTGTTGGCGAAGTAGACATAGATCGTGCCCTTGGAGACGCCGGCCTCGCGGGTAATGTCGTTCATCGACGCCGCTTCGAAGCCCTTGTCGATGAACACGCGCCGCGCGCCCTCGATAATCTGGCTGCGCTTGACCGGATCCTGGCCCGCCGCCGGGCGGCCGCGACGCGCACTATCCAGCACATCGCACGGATCATTTTCGACGTCGGGTAACGTGTCGGCCATTAAAGTCACACCTCGCGAAAATAATTCGAACCGAGCGGTTCGATTGCTCTTGATATGGGCCTGCTTTAGCGCTATGTCAACGTTCACATCGAACCGAACGGTTCAGTATAACACATTTTCCTTATATAGCTACGGTAGCGAGATATCATGTCCTCGAACACGCCAACCACCGCCGAAGTCCGCCCCTTTCCCAACGCCAAGGTCTCGCCGGTTATCGAAGCGCCGGAAGCGCCCATCAAGCCTGCCGCCGAAGTTTTGGCCGAGGTGCCGGCCAAGAAGAAGCGGTCGGCTCGCTCGTTGATGCTGCCGATCATCGGCCTCGCTCTGCTCAGCGCCGGCGCCTGGTATGGCTATAATTACTGGACCGACGGCCGGTTCCTGATCTCGACCGACGACGCCTATGTCCAGGCCGACATGTCGTTCGTCTCGCCGAAGATTTCCGGCTATGTCGATCAAGTCAAGGTCTCGGAGAACCAGCAGGTTAAGGCCGGCGATCCGCTGCTGACGATCGACGACGGCGACTACAGAATAGCCGTTGCCCAGGCGGAGGCGCAGATCGCCACGCTGGCTAAGACGCTCGACCGTATCGACGCGCAGACGAAGGCGGCGCAAGCTTCGCTGCAACAGGCGCAGGCGCAGAAGGTCGCCGACCAGGCGGCAGCCGACAACGCCGCTCGCGCCCAGCAGCGCGCCGCGCAACTGGTCAAGACGCATGTCGGCACACAGGCGCAACTGGACGACGCCCAGACCGCTCTCGACCAGGCCAATGCAGCCCTCGTCGGCGCCGACGCGCAGATTGCAGCCGCACAGGCCAATATCGGCGTGTTCGAAGCGCAGCGCGCCGAATCGGCCAGCACGCTGGCTTCGCTGCGGCTGAACCGCGACAAGGCCGCGCGCGATCTGTCCTTCACCGTGCTCAAGGCGCCTTATGACGGCGTCGTCGGCAACCGCTCGGTCGAGCAGGGCGACCTCGTCAGCCCCGGCCAGAAGCTCGCCGTCGTGGTGCCGCTGGACAAGCTCTACATCGTTGCCAACATCAAGGAGACGCAGCTGGCCAAGCTGGTGCCCGGTGAGAAGGTGCGGGTCTCGGTCGACGCCACGGACGGCCATGATTTCGAAGGCACGGTGTCGTCGCTGGCGCCGGCTTCGGGTGCGGTGTTCTCGCTGCTGCCGCCGGAAAATGCCACCGGCAACTTCACCAAGGTGGTGCAGCGCATCCCGGTTCGCATCGACGTGCCGGCCGATGTGCTGAAGGCAGGCAGGCTGCGCGCCGGCCTGAGCGTCGTCGTCGCCGTCGACAGCCGCACGGCTCCGGCTACGGCGAACTGAGCGAAAGCCGGGAGCAACGCCATGGCAACCGCAACCATAACTGCAGGAGCGGCGCCGGCGCCTGCCATGCCGGCGGTACCGACGACCATCTCGACGCGCCGCCTCATCGCCTTCCTGGCGATGGTGTTCGGCATGTTCATGGCGATCCTCGACATCCAGATCGTCTCAGCCTCGCTGGCCGAGATCCAGGCCGGCCTCAGCGCCAGTTCCGACGAAATCCCATGGGTGCAGACCGCCTATCTGATCGCCGAAGTGGTGATGATCCCGCTGTCGGGCTTCCTCAGCCGGATGCTGTCGACGCGCGTGCTGTTTGCAGGCGCCGCGGCCGGCTTCACGGCGGCCAGCGCGCTGGCCGCGACCGCCACCAACATCGACCAGATGATCGTCTACCGAGCCATCCAGGGCTTTATCGGCGGCGGCATGATCCCGAGCGTTTTCGCCGCCGCCTTCACCATCTTCCCGCCGTCGCGCCGCGCCATGGTGTCGCCGATGATCGGCCTGGTGGCGACGCTGGCGCCGACCATCGGCCCGACCGTCGGCGGCTATATCAGCCATGCCATGTCGTGGCACTGGCTGTTCCTCATCAATGTCATTCCAGGCATTCTGGTGACGGTCACGACTTGGACCCTGATCGATTTCGACAAGCCCAATCTCGGCCTGTTCAGCAAGTTCGACTGGTGGGGCCTTGCCGGCATGGCGGCGTTCCTCGGCTGCATGGAATATGTGCTCGAGGAAGGTCCGAACCATGACTGGCTGCAGGAACAGGCCGTGTTCATCTGCGCCATCATCATGGTTGTCGGTGCGGCGCTGTTCTTCTGGCGCGCCTTTACCGCCGAGGAGCCGATCGTCGATCTCAGGGCCTTCACCAACGTCAATTTCGCCTTCGGTTCGCTGTTCTCCTTCGTCATCGGCATCGGCCTGTACGGTCTGACCTATCTCTACCCAGTGTTCCTCGGACGCATCCGCGGCTACGATTCCTTGATGATCGGCGAAGCCCTGTTCGTCAGCGGCCTGGCGATGTTCGTCACCGCGCCGATTTCCGGCATCCTGTCGAGCAAGATGGATTTGCGCATCATGATGATGATCGGGCTGTTCGGTTTCGCTGCCGGCACATGGTGGATGACGCATCTGACCGCCGACTGGGATTTCTGGGAATTGCTGATCCCGCAGATCCTGCGCGGCAGCTCGATGATGCTGTGCATGGTGCCGATCAACAACATTGCGCTCGGCACCTTGCCGCCGGACCGGCTGAAGAACGCGTCGGGCCTGTTCAACCTGACCCGCAACCTCGGCGGTGCGGTCGGCCTTGCCGTCATCAACACCGTGCTGATCGATCGCAGCGCCTTCCACTACGCCCGGCTGGCCGAGCATGTGGAATGGGGCAGTGCAGCGGCGCAGGCCAAGCTGCAGAACATGACGCTCGACTTCCAGCAGACTCCCGGCCTCGACGCCACCAAGGCGGCGATCTCCAAACTGTCGGGCATGGTCCAGCAGCAGGCGTCGCTGCTGTCGTTCATGGATGTGTTCACCATGCTGACCGTGCTGTTCGCGACCATGGCGGTCTTCACCCTGGTCATCGCCAAGCCGGCGCCGCCCGCGGGCAGCGGTAGCGGAGGCCATTGAGCGCGCCGGATCCCCCGCCTGGCGCCCTCATGTGTGACCCCGGAAATCACCCCCGATTTCCGGGGTCACGCTTAAGCATCGATCGTTGTCAAGCTCCTTGGTCGAACACCCGGCGCGCTATGCTGCGGCAGGCGGCCCAAACCATTTGGTCAGCGAGTCGGTTAGCCCGGCTGCTTCAGGGCCGCCGACCCAGGCCACATAACCGTCAGGCCGGACCAGCACTGCGCGTGGGGCTTCGACTGCCCCCAGCACCGGAAGCTCCCATGCGCCATCGTAGCTGGCGTCGACCAGCTGAATCCGCTCCACCCACTGGCCGATACCAAAAGCGCCGGGCTCACCAAGATTAAGCAGCAGCGGCCGAGCGTCGTGCAGCAGGGCGAAAACCGGCAGCGGACCGGCAGCGGTGACGAGGTCGAGATCCGGCATGCGACGCCCCAGCAGCGGATGCCCCTCGCCAAGATCGTAGTGGATGTCCAGGCCGGACAACATGCCGGCAAAACGCTTGCGCGGCTCTTCCATGCCGAGAAGTTCCGACACTGTATCGCGCAGCGCCTTGGTGCGCTCGTCTTCGCGACGGAGCACGACCGACGCCATGGTGTTTTTCATCACACGCGCGGCAATCGGGTGGCGCTCTGCCTGGTAGCTGTCGAGCAGGCTTTCGGGCGCAGTTTTCCTGACCACTTGGGCGAGCTTCCAGCCCAGATTGACCGCGTCCTGCACGCCGGTCTGCAGCCCCTGTCCACCGTCCGGTGGATGCACGTGCGCGGCGTCGCCTGCCAGCAGCACCCGCCCCTTGCGGTATGAGGCTGCCTGCCGGGTCATGTCGGTGAAGCGGGCCAGCGATGTTGGATTGTGGACGCCGTAATCGGTGCCGTAGACGGCAATGAGCGCCTCGCTGAGCTCATGCAATGTGGGCACGCCGCCGGCCCCGACCTCGCGTTCGGTCACCAGCACCCGCACCGTACCGTCTTCCAGTCTGCTGAGGCCGTGAATTCCGATGGCATCGCGGTGGATACCCCATTGCGGCTCTTCCGCTACCTCGATCTCGGCGATCAAATTGCTGGTTGTCGGCTCGGAACCGGGGAACTCGATGCCCCCCGCCTTGCGCACGAGGCTTCTGCCGCCGTCGCAGCCGACAAGATAATCGGCACGAAGCGACCCGCCATCTGTCAGCGCGACATCGACGCCGCCTGCATCCTGCACGAAGCCTGTCACCTCGCGGCCACGGTAGACCGTGACGCCAAGTTCATCGACCCAGCAGGCAAGGATGCGCTCTATGTGCTTTTGCCACAGCGCCAGCCCGTAATTGTGGCGGGTGGGGAAGTCGCTGATATCAAGCGAAACGCCGGCGAAGCCTGCGACCTGTGCGGTCTGGCCTTGCGACAGGAACCGATCGGCAATGCCGCGCTGGTCGAAGATCTCGATGGTGCGCGAATGCAGGCCGCCCGAGCGCGCGCCGGCGAGGTCCTGGTTCTCGCGCCGCTCGACGATGGCCACATCGATGCCGGCCAGGGAAAGCTCGCCGGCCAGCATCAACCCGGTCGGGCCGCCGCCGGCGATCACCACGGAATGGGATATTCGCGGCCGGTCCGCATCAACACCGTCGGTCGATTTGGCGGTCGATTTGGGCTCGCCGTCGCGAGCCCGTGCTTTGGTTGGTTGCATAGGTTCTGGCCCTCTCGTTAGGGCTGCGGAATCTACGCATAAAAAGCCGTCTGCCAATTCTTGAAGTTGACTGTTTTCGCCCCATTTCAGGAGATACGAGGCGGTCGTCACACCGGCTCCAAATCCCCCACCCCGCTAAAAGACGCCGAACGGTCAGGCAGTGGCCGGCTTGAAGCTGAGCGCAACGCCGTTGATGCAATGGCGCAGGCCGGTGGGTGCGGGACCGTCATCGAAGACATGGCCGAGATGACCGCCGCAGCGGCGGCAATGAACCTCGGTGCGGGTCATGCCCAGCGAACGGTCCTCGGTCTTGCCGACGGCGTTGGCAATCTCCTGCCAGAAGCTCGGCCAGCCGGTGCCGGACTCGAACTTGGTGTCTGAGGGGTAGACCGGCAGGTCGCAACCGGCGCAGGCGAAAATGCCCTTGCGATGCTCGTTCAGCAGCGGGCTGGTGCCGGGATACTCGGTGCCTTCCTTGCGCAGCACGTTGAAGGCTTCGTCGGACAGGATGGCGTGCCATTCGGCGTCGGTCTTGGTGACCTCGAAGGTTTCGGCAGCCTTAGCGGGCCCGCCCATGCGCAACGTTGCCGCCGCGCCGGCCACGGCAACGATGGCGGCGCCGCTCAAAAGCAAATCTCGACGGTTCATGACAGAAATCCTCCTGCGGGTTGTTTTGCCATTTTGGCCGCCACTGGAAAATCAAAAGCCGGTGACGGTTGTCCTGCAAACGAACGCTCCACACCGGCTCCGCGCTTGTTGCGGACGGGATGGAGCGCTCGGTCGTTGCTCGGCCCACGGGGCGGGGCCGCGCAATCTGCAGGAGCTTACCGCCTGTTCGTCGGCGGCAGGGGCTTTGTTACATCTTCGGCAGCAGGACCTTGTCGATGACGTGGATGACGCCGTTCGACTGCTCGACATCGGCGATCGTGACATTGGCGACATTGCCGTTCTCGTCGGCTACGGTGACCTTGCCGCCATCGGCCTTGAGCGACAGCTCGCAGCCGCCGACCGTCTTGACCTTGTGGGTGCCGCCATCGGCCTTGGCCATCGAGGCGACATCGGCGCCCATCGCCTTGGCGCCGATGACATGGCAGGTCAGGATCTTGGTGAGCTTGTCCTTGTTCTCGGGCTTGAGCAGCGACTCGACCGTGCCAGCCGGAAGCGCGGCGAAGGCCTCATTGGTCGGCGCGAACACGGTGAACGGGCCGGCGCCCTGCAGTGTCTCGACCAGGCCGGCAGCCTTGACGGCGGCGACCAGTGTCGTGTGATCCTTCGAATTGACGGCGTTCTCGACGATGTTCTTGTTGGCGTACATGGCGGCGCCGCCAACCATCGGATTCTCGGCATAGGCGATTGTGGCGAGGGCGGAGACGGCAATGGTACCGGCGAGCAAAAGGGTGGCGATTCTACGCATAGTGTTCGAACTCCTCGGGGTTATTGTTTCCTCTTTCGGGAACATGAGGAGATACGTAATAGAACTGCCTGAGTTTCCGCGCGCCGGGAAAAATTTATCCTTTATCTTGTCGGCGAATTATCTCCGGAGATCGAATCTCTAATCTCCAGCAGCGTATCCAAAACGAAAACAGCGGAAGATGTACTTCCGCTGCCTTCATTGTCACGTCATGATCTTACGATTTATCAGATGCCCTTCAGGTCGCCCGCGGCAACGACCGGTCCGGTCGGCTGTCCGGTCGTCGAACCGCCCGTCGGCTCGACGCTGACGGCAAGCACGGCGCCTTGCGCCAGCTTCTGCTGCACTGCCGGGGTAACCGGAATGTGCGTGACCTGGCCGGCGGGAATGACACCCATCGAGACCGGCGCATTCTTGCCTTCGATCATCCACAGTTCGAAGTCCTTGCCGGGGGCGCGTTCGCCCGAAACCAGCGACAGGCCGACATCGCGGCGGGATGCGTCGTAGACGACGAGGTATTTGACATCGCTGCCTTCGGCGGCCAGCGAGGCGACGAGGCGCTCCTGTGGCACGACGACCGGCGACCTGACGTAGGGCACGGCGACATAGAGTACCAGGGCCGCGAGAGCCGCTGCGGTGAGGCCGCGCCAGAAGGCAAGGCTGGACCAGAGACTGCCGCTCGGCGCCGTCATCGACGCCGCGGTGGAGGAGAACAGCCGGCGATCGATAGCCGGCTTGACCGTGGCCGGCGGCTCTACCTCAGCATAAGCGGCAGCGATCGGCGAGAGGTTCACTTCCCAGGAATCGACGAGACGGGCAAAGCCGGTCTCCGCGTCGATGCGTCCGGAGGCTATCTGGCGCTCATCCGCCGGCAGCACGCCGAGAACGTATTCGGCTGCGAGCAGGTCGTCGCCTCCACGTTCCGGTCCATTTTCTTCTGCCAGGGTCATCTTTCCAGACATTCTCTAAGTTTCAACAGGCTGCGGCGCAGCCATGTCCGCATCGTGTTGAGCGGAACCTTATGACGTTCCGCGAGCTCGGCGTAACTTTCGCCGTTCAAATACGCACCCCGAACGGCTTGCGCCCGGTCTTGTTCCAACTCTTCAAGGCACTGATAGATGCGCTCGGATTCACCGCCCGCAACAACCATAGCCTCTGGCCCGGGACCGGGGTCAGCCACGTCGAGCGCGGCATCGATATCGGCAGCAGGCTTGCGTCGCGACCGGATGCGATCAATCGCATGATTGCGTGCTATGGCCACCAGCCAGGAGATTGGGCTTAGATCGGAAACAGCGAAACGATCCGCCTTCGTCCACACTTTGACGAAGACCTCTTGCAGCGCTTCTTCCGCATCTCCGCGATCCTTCAATACACGAAGGCACACGCCGAAAAGTTTCGCACTGGTTTGCCGGTAAAGCAGATCGAACGCAGTCCGATCCTTCATCGAGGTCCGGACAATCAGGGTGGAGATATCCTGCGGCGTCATACGGACAAGCTAAGCGATCACAATTTATTTGCAAAGGCAGAAATCTTGTTGTCCACGCAAACGATGTCCGCGCCCGATCGCCAGTAATCGCCGGTCGGTGCCAAGGAAATCGGCTGTCGTTAGCCTCCCGCAGAAAGGGGAACAGCAATGTCGGCCGAACAGATGCTGTGGGAGAACGATGCAACCGACTTGGCAGGCTGTGCACAGAGGCGAGATCTCGCCGCCAGACCTTGTCGATGCTGCGATCGCGCGCGCCGAGGCAACCCGATCATTGCGCATCCGCCGCTTGCCTGAGGCGCCATGGACCCGAAGGGGGCCGACGAGCTCATCGAAAACCTGCTCGACAAATTGCATTTGACCCGTCTCTTGGAGATCAGATCCCTGTTTGGGCAATTGATGGACAAGAGCCTGTGGTTCACCACTGGCCGGCGATCCAGAATGTCAGCGGCCAGCCGTCGATCGCGCTGCCGGCCCATGTCACCGATGCCGGCCTGCCGCTCGGCATCCAGGCCGTCGGCCGCCCCGGCGACGAGCAGGACGCTTTTGTCGCTTGCCGCGCAGATGGAGAAGGTTTCCGGGTGGCTGACGCGGCGGCGCCGCTCAAGGTGCCGGCCTGATCCGGCAGATTTCATCATCGTGATAGCAAAGCTGTTTGCGGCCTGGGCCAATTCCCGCTAAGACGCCGCCGTCCTTACCCACATCCAGGGAACCATGCCGATGACGGAGATCACCGCCACCGCCGAAATGCAGGCCGCCCTGCTCTCGCGGGCCCTGCCCTATATGCAGCGCTACGAGCACAAGACGGTGGTGGTGAAATATGGCGGTCATGCCATGGGCGATATCGAGCTCGGCAAGGCTTTCGCCCGTGACATCGCGCTGCTGAAGCAGTCCGGCGTCAACCCGATCGTCGTCCATGGCGGCGGGCCGCAGATCGGCGCCATGCTGGCCAAGATGGGCATCGAATCCAAGTTCGAAGGCGGGCTGCGCGTTACCGACCAGAAGACGGTCGAGATCGTCGAGATGGTGCTGGCCGGTTCGATCAACAAGGAGATCGTCGCGCTGATCAACGCCGAGGGCGAATGGGCGATCGGCCTGTGCGGCAAGGACGGCAACATGGTGTTCGCCGAAAAGGCGCGCAAGACCATGATCGACCCGGACTCCAACATCGAGCGTGTGCTCGATCTCGGTTTCGTCGGCGAGCCGGTCGAGGTAGACCGCACCCTGCTCGATCTGCTGGCACGCTCGGAAATGATCCCGGTGCTGGCGCCGGTGGCGCCGGGCCGCGACGGCCACACGTACAACATCAATGCCGACACTTTCGCCGGCGCCATTGCAGGCGCCTGCCAGGCGACGCGCCTTTTGTTCCTGACCGACGTGCCCGGCGTGCTCGACAAGAACAAGAAGCTGATCGACGAGCTGACGGTGGCCGAGGCCAGGGCGCTGATCAAGGACGGCACGGTATCGGGCGGCATGATCCCCAAGGTCGAGACCTGCATCGAGGCGATCGAGCGCGGCGTCGAAGGCGTCGTCATCCTCAACGGCAAGACGCCGCATGCGGTGCTTCTGGAACTGTTCACCGAACACGGCGCCGGCACGCTGATCGTGCCCTGAGGTGCAACTTGCTTGGCGGCCAGTCGATCGGCTGGCCAGCCGTTAGGCAGGCTGGGGCAGGCGCGCGATGGCCTTTATCTCGAAGTCGAAGCCGGCTAACCAGTTGACGCCGACCGCCGTCCAATTGGTGTAGGGCGGTTCACCGAACACCTTCAGCCGAACGGCATCGATCACGGGCCATTGCGCTGCCGGATCGGTGTGGAAGGTGGTCACGTCGACTATATCGTCGAACGTGGCGCCCGCTGCTTTCAGTACTGCCGCGAGATTATCGAAGGCAAGCTGGACCTGCTTTTCGAATGCAGGTTCGGGCGACCCGTCCTCGCGGCTGCCGACCTGGCCCGAGACGAACAAAAGATCGCCCGATCGGATTGCAGCAGAATAGCGATTGATCTCGTAGAGAGCCTGCCGGCCGGCAGGAAAGATCGCGTCACGTTTGGTCATTTTCACTCCATTGTCCGGGGCACTCACATACGTCCCGTATGCATGAGGTGGGTACATACGCTGCGTATGTCAATACGCATACGGTACGTATCTATGAATGGCAGCGAGCCTGTCAGGCGCCGGCAGAGATCGCGACAGCCGCTTCGGCCGGCTTGCGCGACGGGCGCATGACGACCATGGATTCCTCATCGGGATCCTGCGGAGCGCCCCAGAACTCAGCCAGCGTCGGACCATCCTTGAGGCGGCGGTCGCGGGCCAGAAAACCCCAGACCTCGTGGAACCACGCGGCGGCCCATTTGCGTGTACCAGCGCATCGTCGCGCCAGTGATAGGTCGGGAACACGCCGCCATAGATCACCAGCGTCGCCGGCTCGAGCGCCTTGACCATGCGGGCGATCGCGAGCGCGGTGGGATGCGCCGAGGTCGAGCCGGAGTGGCCGATCAGGATGCAATCGGGCTGGCCGCTGAGCGCATCGCGCACCAGCGTTTCCAACGGCATCGGCCCGAATTCGGCATCGACCAGCCGGACTTTATGGCCGGCGTCGATAAGCGGGCCGCCCAGTGCCAGCAGGCCGAGCGGTGGCAGATGGTCATCGGGCACGCGGCTGCCGATGGCGGTGTGCGGCGGATTGATCAGCACGATGTTCATGACGGACCTTTGAGCGACGGTCCGCATGGCGTAGCCGGCGTTTCAGTTTCGCATTTGGGCTCCGTTCAGCAGTTTGCGTGCAGCTTTTCCGCAGAAATGGCGGTGCGTGTCCTACCGCCTGAGGTGGGCGAGCGGCACGTGGCCCGGGCCTTTGATGTTCTGCAGCACCAGCTGGGTGTGAACGTCGCGCACGCCGGCAAGCCGCATCAGGCGGTGCATGACGAAGGCGTTGAGCTCGTCGACCGACGGCACCATGACGTGCAGCAGGAAATCGTGGTCGCCGGTCATCGTCCAGCATGACGACACTTCGTCCATGCGTTGCACGGCGGCGATGAAGCTTTCGGGCGAACCGTCGCTGTGGCTGGTGAGCCGCACCTGGATGAACACCTCGACCATCAGGCCGACGGCGCGGCGGTTGAGCACGGCGGCAAAGCCCTTGATGATGTCGGCCTCCTGCAGCGCCTCGAAGCGGCGGGCGCAAGGCGTCGTCGACAGGCCGATCTCCTGCGCCAGTTCGGACACGGGCTTGCGTCCATCGCGCTGAAGCACATCCAGCATCTTGATCTCGAAATCGTCGAACTGAGGCATTTTCACTCTCTTTCAGCTTCTGCTTGGTGATTTTTACCTCAAATCATGGACCCAAGCCATCATCAAAGCTGAATTGCCTCGCCGGCTGCCGCTAGATTCGGCGGACAGATTCAAGTGTCACGATCAGGGGAGAAGAACCATGACGACGATGAGCGTTGCCGAATATGCCCGTGATTGCGCGGCGCAAGGCCTGCGTGGCGACTATTCGGTCTGCCGTTCCGATTTCACCGTGGCGCAGGGCTATGATTACAGCGCCGAAGAACAGGCGGTGTGGCGCACGTTGTGCGACCGGCAGACCAAGCTGACGCAGAAGCTGGCGCACCATTCCTATCTCGATGGCGTCGCCGCACTCGGCCTGCTCGACAAGATCCCGGATTTCGGCGCGGTCTCAGACAAGCTGCGCAAGCTGACCGGCTGGGAAATCGTCGCCGTGCCTGGCCTCATCCCGGCCGCGCCCTTCTTCGACCATCTCGCCAACCGGCGCTTTCCGGTGACCAACTGGCTGCGCACCAAGGACGAGCTCGACTACATCGTCGAACCCGACATGTTCCACGACTTCTTCGGCCATGTGCCCATCCTGACACAGCCGGTGTTTGCCGACTTCATGCAGATGTATGGCGAAAAGGCCGAGAACGTGATTGCGCTGGGCGGTGACGAGATGATCACCCGGCTCTACTGGTACACCGCCGAATACGGGCTGATACAGGAGGAGGGCCAGAAGCTGAAAGCTTTCGGCGCCGGGCTGATGTCGTCGTTCACCGAATTGCAGTTCGCCGTCGCGAGCCCGGACGCGCACCGCGTGCCCTTCGACCTCGAAACGGTGATGCGCACCGGCTACGAGATCGACAAGTTCCAGCGCGCCTATTTCGTGCTGCCGTCTTTCGACGTGTTGCGCGATGCGTTCCGGACCGCCGATTTCAGGGCGATCGTCGCCCGCCGCAAGGGGCAGCCGGCGCTCGATCCGGCAACGGTTTAGCAAATCCTGGAGGGTTTGCGCGGCACCTACCCCCACCCTTAATCCCTCCCCACAAAGGGGGAGGGAGATCTCGTTGGCGCTGATTTCCGAGGGTTTCGACACCAAGGCATGGGTAGCGCCGGCAGCAATCCTGTCGCGCCGTTCGCTTTTTTGACAATCAGACGGTGATGACTTCGTCACACCGGGGGGATGACTTCGTCACACCGTGATTACTTTTGTCAGATGGTCGCCTAGCCGGCAGGCAAGTGCGGTGATCGTCGTCGTTGGATTGCATTCGCCAGAGGTGCAGAATACCGAGGAACCACCGACATAGAGATTGTCCATGCCGTGCACCTTGCAGTTGGCGTCGACCACGCTCTTGGTGACATCGGTGCCCATGCGCGTGCCGCCCATGTGGTGGTGGCCGGCCAGTTCCTCATCCGTCGGGTAGTCCTCGCCATTGGTCAGCCAGTCCATGATGCGGACGCGGCCGAGGTCCTTCTCGATCAGCGTCGTTCCGAACAGCTTGAGCCCCTCGAGGATGGTGCGGCGCTCCAACGGCGACTTCTTCCAGTGCAGCTCGATGCGCGGCACGCCGGCACGGTCGACATCGGTCTTCGACAATTCGATATGGTTCGAGGCCAGCGGCGCCTGTTCCCAGGCGACGTAGAGCTGGGCGGCGCAGCGCAGGTTCTGGCTGAGCTGGTAGGCGACCCATTCGGCGGCCTCGGGCGCGGTGCAGGCGAGGTCGGCAATCAGGCTCTTGACGCCGGCATAGGGCGTCTCGATCAGGCGTATGCCGAAATTCATGATCTGCAGCCGCTCCATGGCGGCGAGCGTCGGCGAGAAGAACGCCTCGTTGACGGCATCGACCTCGAACTCCCTGTAATCGGCCAGGATGGCATTGCCGCCCTCGAAGGTCGGGTGCTCCATCCAGTAGCGGCCAAGTGCCGTGGCGTTCGGCACCACGCCGCCATTCGAGCGCTGGTTCGACCATAGAAGCAGCCGCGAATTCTCCAGCCCGCCGGCGCAGACGATGAAATAATCGGCGCTGAAAGCGCCGGCATCCTTGCCGTTCGACCACAGCCCGGCGCCGGTCACTCGTTTGCCGTCCCCGGCAAGTTCGGTGGCATAGGTGTTGAGCACGAGCGCTATGTTTTTGCTCTTGTCGAGCTCGTCGGAGAATTTCTCGCCAAAGCGCACGGCCGGGCTCTTGATCAGCTGCACCCAGCGTATGTCGTCTGAAATCGGCACATCGGGCTTGAAGTCGGGAAGCTCGAGTATGTCGTGCACCTCGGACAGATAAGGCTCGATGTCGGCGCGGCTGATTGGCCAGCCGGTGTCCGGCGCCCATGCCTTGGGTTCGAAGTCCTGCTTGTCGAGCACGCGGCACCAGCCGGCCCAATGGTTCGACGATCCGCCCATGAAGCGCAGCCGGGTGATGTCGAGATCGAAATATTGATCGCCGACCGTGGAGCCGCGGTAGAAATCCTGCGACTCGTCGCTGAATTCGCGTGCGCCGGCCTCCAGCACCACGACCGGAATGCCGGCGGCGCCGAGCTTTCTGGCAATGGTGGTGCCGGCCGGCCCGGAGCCGAGAATGCAGACCTTGGGCTTGAAATCCGAGGCTCGAAACGCCTCATAGCTGTCGAAGATCATGCCAGGTCGCTCCGCTTCAGGATCCAGCCATTGACCACGACGATCTCGTCGGGATCGGCCGGGGGGCGGTCGCTGTCAGGCAGCTTGCGAAAAAGCTGTAGCGCCGGCATCGCAATCAGCGCCTGCACGATGGTGCGGCGCGACATTTTCCTGATGAAGAAACTCATGACACGTCTCTGGATGGGGGCTTCGATCCACGCATGGCGTTCCCTGAACGGCACAGGTACCGGCCAGACATGCCATTCCCGTGCCAAGCCTTGCCTGTAAACGAGTTACAACCCGGTAAACGGCGCAGTTGCGTGGAAACAATGTCGGCGAAGCGTTAACAGCCCCACCACCAACACCTCAGGCAGCTTCGGAAATGTCCCGGTCGAGGATCGACAAATTGCGGCCGCGGTGCTTGGCCTCGTAGAGCCGGCGGTCGGCGGCGCGCATCAGGTCCGAGACATCGGCATCTTGCGCACAGGTGATGCCGCCGATCGAGACGGTCAGCGGCACCGTGCGCTCGTCGACCGGACGAAAGCGGACCAGCTCGACTTCACGGCGGATGCGCTCGGCCACGCGCCGGGCTTCGGCTTCCGTAGCGCCGACCAGGAAGGCGCCGAACTCCTCACCGCCAATGCGGCCGAGCACGTCGCCGCTGCGGACGCCGCGCTCGATGGCGCTGGCGATCAACACCAGTGCGTCATCGCCGGTCAGATGGCCGAAACTGTCGTTGATCGCCTTGAAATGGTCGGCGTCGATGATCAGCAGCGCGCCGCGATCGGATTTGCGCCTCGAGCCGTCCAACGCGGCAAAGAAGCTCTCGCGGTTGAGCATGCCGGTCATGTCGTCGCGGCTCGCCTTCGCCGACAGGCGCCGATGCGCGGCGGCGAGCTGGGCATGCGCGCGGGCGAGATCGCGATGCGCGTTTTTCAGTCGGTCGCTCTGCCAGAAGGTGCTGGCGCAGGCGATCCAGGCGAGCGCCAGCGGGCACACCGTCGATGTCAGCCAGACAGTGCGGTCGACCGGAAAACCCATGGCGGGAACGATGATCAGCGTCAGCAAAAGCGAGATGGCTACCGAGCCGAATGCGACCACGGCGGACTTTAAGACTATGCGACTCATCGCTGGCTCCCACTGAACCGTCTCTGTGCCAGCAAGCCCTGAAGGCCACCTTTCCGTGATGGCTAAAATTTGAATGGTGAGCCCATTTTTACAACTCTAGATGCACATAGGTTGTGGATAAGCTCTACATCAGAAAGGGGTTCGAACGGCAGATATTTCATGCCATAAGGACGCCATGACCACGCTGCCCGATCCCGCCCGCTTCGCCCATGTCACCGACTGGGTGTTCGACCTCGACAACACGCTTTATCCGCACCATTCGAATCTGTTTTCGCAGATCGACGTCAAGATGACGGCCTATGTCGGAGAACTGCTCACGCTGCCGCGCGAGGAAGCGCGCAAGCTGCAGAAGGAACTCTATCTCGAATATGGCACGACGCTGAACGGGCTGATGACGCGTCACGGCATCGACCCCGACGACTTTCTCGAAAAGGTGCATGATATCGACTATTCGTGGCTGGTGCCGGATCCGGTGCTGGGCACCGCCATCCGCCAGCTGCCCGGCCGCAAGTTCATCTTCACCAACGGCGACCGCAGGCACGCCGAGCGCACCGCGCGCCAGCTCGGCATACTCGACCATTTCGACGACATTTTCGATATCGTCGCCGCCGGGCTGACGCCGAAGCCGTCGCGGCAGACCTATGAGAAGTTTGCCGAACTGCACGCCGTCACCGGACACAATGCGGTGATGTTCGAGGATCTCGCCCGCAACCTCGAGGTGCCGAAATCACTCGGCATGACCACGGTGCTGGTGGTGCCGCGCAATTTCGAGCCGACCTTTGCCGAGATCTGGGAACGCGATCCGGCCAATGAGGACGACGTCGATTTCGTCACCGACGATCTCGCGACGTTTCTGACGGGGATAGTGGAGGGGGTAGAGGAATTGAGGAGCTGAAGAATTGAAGAACTGGTGAAAGGGAGAACGATCCGGACCTCCTTTTCCTCAATTCTTCAGTTCTTCAATTCCCATTTCGCCAACCCTATTCTCCTAACTTGTAGAAGCGGCTGATGATCCCCCAGGCCTCGTCGGCGGTGTCGACAAAGTCGATGATATCCTGGTCGCCGGGCGTGATGGTGCCTTGTTCGGCCAGGAAATCGAGGTCGATCGCGCGCTGCCAGAATGCCTTGCCGAACAGGATCACCGGCACGCGCTCCATGCGGCCGGTCTGGATCAGCGTCAGCGTCTCGAAGAATTCGTCCATGGTGCCGAAGCCGCCCGGAAACACCGCGACGGCCTTGGCGCGCATCACGAAATGCATCTTGCGGATGGCGAAATAGTGGAAGTTGAAGCAAAGCTCCGGGGTCACATAGGCGTTCGGCGCCTGCTCGTGCGGCAGGACGATGTTGAGGCCGATCGACGGCGCGCCGACATCGTCGGCGCCGCGATTTCCCGCCTCCATAACGCCTGGACCGCCACCGGTGACGACGACGAATTCGCGGTAGTAGGACGTGGCCGATTGCTGTGAGCAGAGGCGGGCGAATTTGCGCGCCTCCTCGTAGTATTTGCTGTTTTCCTCGAGGTTTTTCTTCTGCGTCTCGTTCTTGGCGGCCCAGGCCTCGCCGCCGGGCTCGGGAATACGCGCGCCGCCGAACAGGATCACCGTCGAGCGGATGCCGCGCTCGGCCAGGATCATTTCGGGCTTCAAGAGCTCAAGCTGCAAGCGCACAGCGCGCAATTCCCGGCGCGTCATGAAGTCGGGATCGTTCCAGGCCAGCCGGTAGGTTTCGGCGCGCGTCTGCGGCGTGTCGGGAACGCTTTTCGAGCGCTCCAGATCCTCGTCCGAATGCGGCAGCGGCGTCCATCCCGCCTTTTCCATAGGAGTCATATGCTTTCTACCCGTCCCAACAGTTCACTTGCGCCGTCCCATGGCGCACGCGCGATTGACCCCCAATACGCCTTAACATAGGGTCCGCGCGACTTTCAAAACAAGGTTAAGGCCGACGGCCTTAACAGCGTGGTAACGGAGCGAATTCATGTCGAAGCCTGATCTGGCCAGCCTCGAAATGACGATCGAGAAGGCCTTCGAGGAGCGCGACACGATTTCGACCGCGACCCGGGGCGAAACGCGCGACGCCATCCAGTCCTCACTCGACCTGCTCGACCGTGGCACCGTGCGCGTTGCCGAGCGCCAGGCCGATGGCAAATGGCATGTCAACCAATGGCTGAAGAAGGCGGTGCTGCTCTCGTTCCGGCTCTATCCGATGGAGATCATCAAGGGCGGCCCCGGCCAGGCGGTCTGGTGGGACAAGGTGGCGTCGAAGTTCGACGGCTGGAGCGCGGTCGATTTCGAGAAGGCAGGCTTCCGCGCCGTGCCGTCTTCGATCGTGCGCCGCTCGGCCTATGTCGCGCCGGGCGCGGTGCTGATGCCGTCCTTCGTCAATGTCGGCGCCTATGTCGATAGCGGCACCATGGTCGACACCTGGGCCTCGGTCGGCTCCTGCGCCCAAATCGGCAAGAATGTGCACCTCTCGGGCGGCGTAGGCATCGGCGGGGTGCTGGAGCCGATGCAGGCCGGCCCGACCATCATCGAGGACAATTGCTTCATCGGCGCGCGCTCCGAAGTGGTCGAGGGCTGCATCGTGCGCGAAGGCTCGGTGCTCGGAATGGGTGTGTTCATCGGCCAGTCGACCAAGATCGTCGACCGCGCCACCGGCGAAGTGTTTTATGGCGAGGTGCCGCCGAATTCGGTCGTCGTCGCCGGCTCGATGCCGGGCAAGGCCTTTCCGAACAACGAGCCGGGCCCTGGCCTCTACTGCGCCGTCATCGTCAAGCGCGTCGATGCCAAGACCCGGTCGAAAACCTCGATCAACGAACTGCTGCGTGATTGATCCTGTCCGAGCAACCAGAGCGCTCCAGATTGCCCAACACACCACCACTTCCCTGGCTTTTCTTCAGCCTCTCAGGGCGCGTCAGCCCAAGTGCCTACGTGCTCGCCGGGCTGCTGCTGGTGCTTGCACAGTTTTTCCCGCTCTACCAGTTGTCGAGACTGGAACCCGGCACCGCAACCAGCCAGAACTGGGCACTTGTGTTCTGGGTCGTTTTGCTGATCTCGACATGGTCGAGCTTTGCGGTAACCGCAAAGCGGTTTCATGATTTCGGCAAGCCGACTTATTACGCGTTGATCTCTCTTATCATCGGCCCCATTCTTCTCATCGTTCTAGCGTGTTTCCGCGGTGACCCCGGTCCGAACCGCTACGGCAAACGCAGCAACGCGCCGGCTGAACCATGAGCGCCGACCGGATATCTCGCCATGCGCTACCGCACGCTTGATCCGAAACTGATCATCGACACCGCCGAGCGGCTGGAAGAGCGCGTCGCCGAGCGTTTTCCCGATGCCGGCCTGCGCGGCGTCGCCGCCGAACTGGTGTCGCTGTCGCGCGACCTGGCCAAGGCGGCGCAGGCGCTGGAAGCGCCGATCTGGTGGCTGCGCGGCGCCATCGTCGCCGCTGTTGCCGCCGGCGCGCTGATCTTCCTATTCGTCGGCACCATCCTGCCGCTCATCCATATCTCGCAGGCCGACGATGCGGTGCAGTCGGTGCAAGGCATCGAAGCCACGATCAACATGATGATCCTTGCCGTGCTCGGCCTGCTGGCGCTGATCCGCACCGAGGAGCGCATCAAGCGCAAGCGGGTGTTTCGCCAGCTGCATGGGTTGAGATCGCTGATCCATGTCATCGACATGCACCAGCTGACCAAGGATCCGGCAGCATTGTCCGCCAATTTCAGGCCGACCGCGCATTCGCCGGCTCGCATCACCAATGCCGCCGACCTGGCGCGCTACCTCGACTATTGCTCGGAAATGCTGTCGATCACCGGCAAGATCGCGGCGCTGTTTGCGCAGTCGGTCAATGACGATGTGGTCATCGACGGCGTCAACGACGTCGAGAACCTGGCGTCCAACCTGTCGCGCAAGATCTGGCAGAAGATCACGCTGATCGAGAACCACCCGGCGGCGCAGCCCGTGCCGGCGCCAGGCCCGGCGAGCAAAGCGCCGGCTCCGAGGCGCGCACCAAAGCTGTGACGCGGCGGGCCCACGCGCCTGTTTTCGGGCTATGCGGGCCAAGGCCCGCGGCTCGCGGCAAGTAGACTATCCAGTGACGGCTTCCGGCGTCAGCCCGGGTGAGCCGCGCTTTTCCCGCTCGGCCTGCTGCACCAGCGCGGTGACCCGCTTCAGCAGAGGCGCCGGCGTGCCGGCCTTTTCGGCGAGGCTCAGGACGGCCCCCTGCAGGTCACCGATCTCGGTCGGCCGACCGCGCTGGAGGTCGTCCCACATGGACGAGCGCGCCTGCGGGTCGATGGCGAGCATGCGGCGGGCGACCAGCCGGAACAGCCAGTCCGGCAGCCGGAGCAGCTTCGACAGCAGGCCGGGACGCAAGCCGCCGATCCGCGCCGGCGCGATATGTAACGCCTTCATCGCCGCCAGGGCCTCGTCGATCTGACCGGCCAGGATCCGCCGCCAGCGGCGGTCGGCAAGTTCACTCGCCAGCGGCAGGCCGGACAAGGCGACAAGCGCGTTGTTGAGGTTGATCAGCAGCTTGCCCCACTGCACGGCCTTCATATCGGGATGGGTTTCCACGCCAAGCCCTTCGACATCGAGAAGGCCGGCAAGGCCGGTCACGCCATCTTCGATCATGACCTTGCCGTCGCTGGCGCGATGCACGTGAAGCGGCAAATTGCCTATGGCCGACTGGACGACATTGAACGGCACCATGCCGGCGAGTACAGTCCGGCCACCGAGCCCGGCGCGTAACCGGTCGGCATTGCCGACGCCGTTCTGCAGGCTGACCACCACGACATCGCCGCGCGCATGTCCGGCAACAAGCGACGCCATCTCCTCGGTAGCGCCGTTCTTGACCGTCACCAGCACCACGTCGGCACTGGCGAGGGCAGCGGCGGGATCGGTGGTGACGGACTCCGGCCGCATGGATCGGTCGCGACCATCGAGATCGGTGATGCGCAGGCCACCGTCCAGCAAGGCCGTCGCTATGCCTGGCCGCGCCAAAAACAACACCTTGCGTCCGGCCAGCGCCAGGCAACCGCCGACATAGCAGCCGATGCTGCCGGCGCCGGCAATGACGATGGTCTTTTCGGCGTTGGCCATGCGATTATCTCGTGTTGGCCTGCACTATACGAAAACCATAATGTCGGCGGCAGGACCGGTCATCATCTCTGGCCGTGACAGGCCTTTCGCTTTCAACTATCGCTTTGCCCATGAAACTGCCGACCGATCCCGCCGCCAACCTCGCGACCCTCATACGCTGCGCCTCCGTAACGCCCGCCGAGGGCGGCGCGCTGGCTGCCCTGGAAGGCATGCTGAAGCCGCTCGGCTTTTCCGTCGAACGCCCGGTGTTTTCCGAAGACTGCACCCCCGACATCGAGAACCTCTACGCGCGCCGCTCCGGCAATGGGCCGCATCTGATGTTTGCCGGCCATACCGACGTGGTGCCGGCGGGCGACGAGGCGTCGTGGACGCATCCGCCCTTTGCCGCCGAGATCGCCAAGGGCGAAATGTACGGCCGCGGCGCCGTCGACATGAAGGGCGGCATCGCCTGTTTCATCGCCGCCGTGGCGCGCCATGTCGAGAAAAAGGGTGGTCCGAAAGGCTCGGTCTCGCTGCTGATTACCGGCGACGAGGAGGGGCCGGCGATCAACGGGACGACAAAACTGCTCGACTGGGCGGCGGCCAAGGGCGAGAGATGGGACGCCGCGATCGTCGGCGAGCCGACCAATCCGGACACGCTCGGCGACATGATCAAGATCGGCCGGCGTGGCTCGATGTCGGGCAGTGTCACGGTCAACGGCCGCCAGGGCCATGTCGCCTATCCATTGCTCGCCGACAATCCGGTGCGCGGCCTGATCAGCCTGGTCGACGCCTTGCTGTCGCCCGTCTTCGACAAGGGCACGAAGGATTTTCAGCCGACCAATCTGGAAGTGACCTCGATCGATGTCGGCAACCCGGCGACCAATGTTATTCCGGCCAAGGCGACAGCCACCTTCAACATCCGCTTCAACGACACATGGACTGCCGAGACGGTGCAGGCCGAGATCCATAACCGCCTCGACCAGGCGGCGAAGCGCAAGAAATACCGGACCGGCAAGACGCCGGTCGACTACGAGCTGATCTGGCGCGACCGGCCGAGCCATGTCTTCCTGACGCGCGACGACAAGCTGATCGAGACGCTGCGCGGGTCGATCAGGGCGACAGTCGGCAAGGAGCCGGCGCTGTCCACCTCGGGCGGAACCTCGGATGCGCGTTTCATCAAGGACTATTGCCCGGTGGTCGAGTTCGGCCTCGTCGGCAAGACCATGCACATGGTCGACGAGCGCGTCGCACTGGCCGACCTCGAGACGCTGACCCAAATCTACCAGCGCTTCATCGATGACTGGTTCGAGCAGGGCTGATCATGCTTTCGGTTGACGAGACCTCTTCATCGCTTAACGGCGCCTGGCGGCTGATGCTCGGAAAGGCCGACGGCTTGCGGCTGCTCGACCTTTCGGCGGACGGCTTCTGGAATTCCTTCTTCGCCATCGTCGTCGCCGCGCCGGCGATGATCGTCGGCTGGGTCGGCACGGCCAACGAGATCGGCGATCCCAATGCGTTCGCCGGCCGGCTGGGCATGTTGATTCGCCTGGCGACCGTCGACCTCGGCTCGTGGCTGCTGCCCCTGGTTGTGCTTGCCCTGGTCGCATCGCGCGCCGGCATCGGCGACCGCTTCGTCCACTATGTCGTCGCCAGCAACTGGGCGTCGGCGATCACTGCCTGGATGCTGCTGCCTTCAGCGCTGATCAGGCTTTTCCTGCCGTCTGGCAACCCGGTTGCCGAATTGGTGTGGCTGGTTCTGGTGGTGCTGTCGCTGGTACTCTCCTGGCGGATGACCAACGCCGCGATCGGCAAGGGCGCGGCTGTCGGCAGCGCCGTGTTCGCAGGCATGTTGGTGGTGTCTCTGGCCGTCTTGTTCGGCCTGGTGGCGCTGCTCGGCATCACTGTGCCGACCGCCGCTCCGGCTTAGAACTTTTCCGGATAGTCTACACCGACGAGAAAAAGCCCGTCGGGCGGCGCCACCTGGCCGCAGGCGGCGCGGTCTTGCGCCGCGAGCGCTGCCTTGAGGTCGGCGCCGGTCCAGCCGCCGTCGCCGACGCGTTTCAGCGAACCGACCATGGAGCGCACTTGGTTGTGCAGGAAAGAGCGCGCCGAGGCCCTGACTTCGATCAGGTCGCCCTGGCGGCTTACATCGAGCCGCTCCAGCGTCCGCACCGGACTGTTGGCCTGGCATTGCGTCGAGCGGAAGGTGGTAAAGTCATGTCGGCCGAGCAGGACTTTCGCCGCTTCGTGCATGGCGTTCGCATCGAGCCGCTTCGGCACCCACCAGACCTTGCCCTTTTCCATCGCTGCAGGCGCGCGCCGGTTGAGGATGCGGTAGAGATAGTGCCGTCCGGTGGCCGAGAAACGGGCGTCGAACTCATTGGGGACAACCGTCGCCTGCAGGATGGCGATGCGCGCGCCTGCCGCCTGCAGGTGCGCGTTGACGGCGTCGCGCACCTTGTCGTTTGGCCATGCCTTGGCGAGGTCGACATGCGCCACCTGGGCGGTCGCATGCACCCCGGCGTCGGTGCGGCCGGCGGCGCGTATCCGCACCGCCTCACCGCAGAATTTCTCGATCGCCTGCTCTATCGCCTGCTGCACCGAAGGCTGATCCGCCTGGTGTTGCCAGCCGGCGAAAAGGCTGCCGTCATATTCGATATCGAGACGAAAACGCGGCATACACCCTTCGTTCAGGCGGCGAGTGCGGTAAAGGCCTGGGCGTAGACCAGTTTGCCTTTTTCGGGTGCGTCACCCCAGGCCAGCGCCTGCAGCGCTTCGCCCTGATATTCGCTCTCGAACTTTTCGGCGCGCGCATGGCTGTAGCCGAAGCGGCCGTAATAGGCCGGATCGCCCAACACAACGGCGAGCGTCTCGGCGCCATCCCTGAGGCGGATATGCGCCTCGCGGATCAGCGCACCGCCAATGCCCGAGCCGTGGAACGAAGGTTCCACCGCCAACGGCGCCAGCGCCACGGCTGCGAACTGCTTGCCGCCGTTCTGGACGAACAGCCTGGAAAACAGGATGTGGCCGACCACCTGGCCGTCTTCTTCCGCCACCAGTTCGACAACGGCGTCGCCGCCGGTGACCAGAGCGTCGACCAGCCCGGCCTCCGCCTGCTGGCCGAATGCGTGTTCCTCGACCAGGCGTATGGCCTCGCGGTCCCGCGGCGTCGCGCCGCGTATCGACATCATGCTCATGAGAACTTCATTCCTTTTTCGATCTTGGCCCCGCGCAGAAACTCCTGCGCGGCAGCAGGCTTTCCGCCCGCCCGTTGAACTTCGACCAGCCTGACCGCGCCCGACCCGCAGGCGACCGTCAGCCGGTCATCGAGAATTCCTCCCGACTCGCCCATGCTTTCAGAAAGCGTACCTTCAGAAAGCGTCGAGCGAAGCAGTTTCAGCCGTTCCGTGCGGCCGCCGATGTCGGCCTCGCACCAGGCGCCCGGGAATGGCGACAGGCCGCGAATGTGATTGTGGACCTCCGCAGCCGGGCGCGTCCAGTCCACACGTGTCTCCGACTTATCGATTTTCCTGGCGTAGGTCACCCTGTCAGCCGCCTGCAAAGTCGATGCCAGGGTATTTGTCTCCAATCGGGACAGCGCTTCCACCATCAGCGTGGCAGCAATATTCATCAAGCGGTCGTGCAGATCGCCGGCCGTCATGTCGGGCTCTATGGCGCATTTTTCAACCAGTGCCACCGGACCGGTGTCCAGGCCCTCTTCCATGCGCATCACCATCATGCCGGTTTCGACGTCGCCGGCCATAATGGCGCGCTGGATGGGAGCTGCACCACGCCAACGCGGCAAAAGCGAGGCGTGGCCGTTGAGGCAGCCGAGGCGCGGAGCCTCCAGAATACCCTTCGGCAACAGCAAACCATACGCGACGACGACCGCGACATCGGCACGCAACGCATGGAAAGCAGCTTGCTCGGCCTCGCCCTTCAGCGACAGCGGCGTGCGCACTTCGATGCCCAGCCGCTCAGCCTCGCGCTGCACCGGCGACGGTGTCAGCTCCAGCCCGCGGCGGCCCGCGGCGCGCGGCGGCTGGGTGTAGACGGCTGCTATCTCGTGCCCGGCCTCGGCAATCGCGCGCAGCACCGGCACCGAAAACTCCGGCGTGCCCATGAAGATGACGCGAAGCGGCATCTTCCCTATCCCACCAGCTTGCCCGGCGCCTTGTCCTTGGCGAGCTTCTTGAACTTCTTGACCACCATGTCGCGCTTCAGCTTCGAGATGTGGTCGATGAACAGCACACCGTTGAGATGGTCGATCTCGTGCTGCAGGCAGGTCGCCATCAGGCCTTCGGCCTCGATCTCCTGCAGCTTGCCGTCGCGGTCGAGATATTTCACGCGCACCGAGGCGGGACGCTCGACCTCGGCGTAATAGTCCGGGATCGACAGGCAGCCTTCCTCGTAGACCGAGCGAGCGTCGGCGCTTTCGAGGATTTCGGGATTGATGAACACATGCGGCGCCGGCGGCTCGTCTTCCTTGGCGAGGTCGATGACCAGCATGCGCAGCGGCTCGCCGATCTGGATTGCGGCCAAGCCGATGCCCGGCGCATCATACATCGTCGCCAGCATGTCGTCGGCCAGTTTGCGCAAAGGCGCGTCGACGCGTTCGACTGGTTTGGAAACCTGGCGCAGGATGGGATCGGGAAGGATGATGAGCGGCTTGATCGACATGGCGCCTCACCTAAAACGTCGCAGGAGAAGCGTCAACCGGTGCGAATCGGTCTCGTTCACGTTTTGATCTGTGCCAGGTCTGCGAATCGGCTATGCTGGCGGGATGAACGACCTGAGCACCATCCTTTCCGAACCCGTTGCCCGGCTTGGCGCCACGACGATCACGCTCGGCCATGCACTGACCCTCGGCGCGCTGGTGTTTCTCGGCCTGTTCCTGGCGCTTGTCGTGGCGCTGTGGCGATCGGCCAAGGCGCGCACCATCGCCGCGGCGGAAGCCGCCGACCACGCCCGCGACGCCGAGGCGCGGATGGCCGGCATTTTGCAAAGCCAGGCCGAGATGCAGGGCCGCATGGGCGCCATCGCCGACGTGTTCGGCGCAAGGCAGGCCGAACTCAACCAGTCGATCGGCCAGCGCCTCGACGCCATGACCGGCAGGCTCGGCCAAACCTTGACCGAACAGACCAAATCGACGCATGAGAGCCTCGCCAAACTGCAGGAACGGCTGGCGGTCATCGACACCGCGCAAGGCAACATCCAGTCGCTGGCCGGCCAGGTCGTGCAATTGCAGGCGATCCTGTCCAACAAGCAGACGCGCGGCGCCTTCGGCCAGTCGCGCATGGAGGCGATCGTCGCCGACGGCCTTCCGATGGGCGCCTACGAGTTCCAGGCAACGCTGTCAAACGGCAGCCGTCCCGACTGCCTGGTCAGGATGCCGAACGGTGCGCCGCAGCTTGCCATCGACGCCAAGTTTCCGCTGGAAGCCTGGAACGCCATCCGCGCCGCCGATGGCGCCGAACAACAGAAGATCGCGGCCCAGGCTTTCCGCCGCGACATCGAAATTCACGTCCGCGATATCTCGGAAAAATACCTGATCCAGGGCGAGACGCAGGACACCGCCTTCATGTTCGTGCCGTCGGAATCGGTGTTCGCCGAAATCCACGAGAATTTCGACGCCGTGGTCCAGAAGGCGCACCGGGCGCGTGTCATCATCGTCTCACCGTCGCTTTTGATGCTGTCGATCCAGGTCATCCAGGCCATCCTCAAGGACGCCCGCATGCGCGAACAGGCGCATCTGATCCAGGGCGAGGTGATCCGGCTGATGGAAGACGTCGCGCGCATCGACGAACGCGTGCGCCGGTTGCAGACGCATTTTGGCCAGTCGGCCAAGGATATCGACGAGATACTGGTGTCGACGTCGAAGGTGACCAAGCGCGGCCAAAAGATCGAAGCGCTGGAGTTTGCCGAAAGCGAAGCCGAAGTGCGCGGTGGCGGACCCGCCAAGGCCGAAGCCGGGGTGCGGGTGGCGGATTCCAAGACGGGGCAGCTCAGGCTACGTGTCGTCGAAGGCGACGATTAAAGCGCGTCGCGCTGAACGGATTCATACGACGCGCTTTAAAAGTCTTTGTTTTGATGCATGTCGTTGTCCCAGAACCGCGGCACACTTCTGGGCGCCATGCATTAGACCGTAGCCACGATCACGTGCGCCTGGATCTTGGCCGCAACCTCGCCGCTGCCGTGTCTGGCTGCAATCACGGACGCGGCGTGATCGGTTGCGGCTTCCAGTTTTCCTCTGGCCTCGATTTCGTTGCGAAGCGGAGTTCCCTGGCAATAGGCAACCGCCGGAAGGCGCGGCGAGGAGGCACGGCTTTGTTCGGCCCTCGTGTCGATCACCACACGGGAGAAACCTGCGGCTTCCAACTCGCCGCGGATCAATGCAGTGTCATTGTAGCCGTGCGGCGTGCGGGAGAGAAAGCGGGGCGGATCGTTCGGAAAAATCTCCGCAAGAGCATTCGTCACATCATTGGCGAATACATTCTCTTCAATGCGATCCCACACGTTGAACAGGAAATGGCCGCCGGTCTTCAGGATCCGCTTTGCTTCGCGATAGCCGGCGGCTCGGTCGGGAAAGAACATCGCGCCGAACTGACAGCAAACGAGATCGAAAGCCGCATCTTCGAACGGGAGCGCCAGAGCATCCGCCTGACGCCATTGTATACGACTGTCGGGAGCTTGTCGCGAGGCCGCGTAGTCGAGCATAGGCTGGTTGAGGTCGGTCACGACATAGCTTGCGCCGGGAGACAGTTTTGGAGCCAATGCGCGGGTGACAACGCCGGTGCCGGCGGCGACTTCCAGGACGGCGCCGGGCGACAAGGACGCTGCCCGTCGTGCCAAATCCGCGGCGAACGGCTCGAAGATCAACGGCACCATGTAGCGGTCGTAGTTTTCCGGAATCGAGCCGGCAAACACTTTGTCCGTTTCCGACATTGCTATCCCCCGCCATCCGTTTGATGGGTAGCCTAGCACATTATTGGCTGGTTTGGGCCGCGTTTAACCGGGAGGCAGGTGCTACTGCGCCTCTACGATGCTTACGCCCTCGAATTCCGGAAGCCAGTGCAGGGCCGATCGGTGCCATTTCTGTTGGGTCGGAACGAGATCCTCGCGTTGCCGCGCGGTCCCCGCCCTGATCCCATAGACCTTCGGCCCGTCGCCAACCGACGTTGCGTAAAGATGCGAACCGCAGTCGCCGCAGAACGCCTGGGCACGCTTGGCGCCGCTCGATCCCGTCTTGATATAAACCTTCGGTGTGCCCTTTGTGATCCTATAATGATCCTCAGGCGCGGGAACAGTGACACGAAAGGCGGTACCGGTCAGTTGCTGGCAGTCGGTGCAATGACAGATAGAGGTCTTTTCCGGGTCGACGTCTGCTTCATAAGTTATGGCGCCGCAATGGCACCCACCATCGATTTTCATCGTTGATTCTCCGAAATCCGTCGGGTGATCTTAGCGGGACCAGGCGATGGCGCCAACGGTGGACTGCTGGTCCAGAACTAGTCCGACGCCGCCTCGACCTGCTTGCGCCGGTGCTCCCAGGTTCCGGTCGTCTGCGGCTTGACGAACAGTCTGGTGATCTCCGGCATTTCTTTTTTCAAGAGCGCCTCGATGCGCTCGACACAGGCTTCGATCTCAGGCGCCGTCAGATGGTCCTCGAATTCGATGCTCAGCCCAGCGACGATCTGTTGCGGGCCGAGATGGACGGTGAGAACGCCGTTGGCCCGCTGCACTGCCGGATCCTGCTGGGCGATGGCCAGCACCTTGGCCTGCACTTCCGGGGAGGCCGGCTCACCGATGAGCAATCCCTTGCTTTCGCGCGCCAGAAAGATGGCGGTGGCGCCGAGGATCATCGCGATGCCGATCGAGGCGACGCCGTCGAGTTCGGGCATGTCGAGGAGTTCGGCCGCCAATATGCCGGCGAAGGCGACGAACAGACCGAGCAGGGCGGCGCTGTCCTCGAACAGGATCGTGTAGACGCTCGGATCCTTGCTCGATTGCACGGCCTGCAGCCAGCCTTGCTTGCCCTTCTGCTGGCGGAACTCCTTCAGCGCCACGTACCAGGAGCTGCCCTCGAACAGCATTGAGAGGCCAAGCACAATGTAGTTGATTTTGGGATTGGCGACCGGCTCAGGCGCCATGATGTGGACGACGCCTTCATAGAAGGACACGCCGGCGCCGAGCGCGAATACGAGCAGGGCGACAATGAAGCTCCAGAAATACAGCTCGCGGCCATGGCCGAGCGGATGCGTGCGGTCCGGCGGGCGGGCGGCGCGGTGCATGCCGTAGAGCAGCAGCCCGCCATTGCCGGTATCCACCAGCGAGTGCACGCCTTCCGACAGCATCGCCGAGCTGCCGGTGAAGAAGGCGGCGACGAATTTGGTCACAGCAATAGCGAGATTACCGGCGAGCGCCGCGTAGATGACCGTCTTCGACCCGCCATGTGCTGCCATGCTGTCCCTCCAAGGAACCTGATGTAACGCCCCTGAGCTCCACAGGCATCACAACGCACGAATCGCCCGGTCGTTCAGGGTCTTGTAGGCCAGCTTGCGGAAAGACGCCCCTATTCGATGATCTCGTCCGTCCACACCTTGAAACCAGCCAGCGTGCCCGGTCCGAAGATGTGGGTCAGCGGCACGTCGGCGGCGTCGCGGCCGGAGGCGATCAGGATGCGGCCGATGCGTGGCGAATTGTTGCGCGGGTCAAAGACATGCCAGCGGCCACCGAGATAGACCTCCATCCAGGCTGCGAAATCCATGCTCGCCCAAGGTTTGGGCAGGCCGATGTCGCTGATGTAGCCGGTGCAGTAGCGGGCCGGGATGTTGAGCGCACGGCAGAAGGTGACGGCGAGGTGGGCAAAGTCACGGCAGACGCCGCTTTGCTCCCGATAGGCTTCCGCCGCGGTGCGGGTCGGCCGCGCATTGCCGTAGCTGAAGACGATGTGGTTGTGGACGAAGTCGCAGACCGCCTGGACGCGCGCAATGCCAAGCGGCGTATGCCCGAACAGCCGCCAGGCTTCGCTGGCCAGCAGATCGCTCTCGCAAAAGCGGCTCGGCAACAGGAAGAGCAATGTGTCCGACGGCAGATCGCGCACCTCGTGCTGCCAGGCCATCAGGTCGCCCATCTCGAACGTGCCGGGGTCGCGGATTACCGAATCGGTGCCGAAGGTGAAGCGACCGGGCGGGGCGACGAAGCGGTTGCACCAATTGCCGAAACTGTCGCGGTAGCTCTGGATCGGCACCGGCGGGTTGGAGGTCAGGAAATCCGGGCGCTCGAGATCGGAGGCCCTGGAGTAGTGGACGTTGAGCATCGCGATCAGCGGCGTTTCCTGCGGAAAATCGAAACTCATCTCGCTGCCGATGCGGATTCGCATTGTCGTCCTGACCGCACTGCCTGATCATCGCCGGGCGAAGGCATGGCCGATGCTGCAGTGCGAAGGCAACCATGGCACGGACCGGAATGGTTTACGAGCAAATTAGAAACCGGTTGAAAGCGGCCCGACGGCGCCGGCGACAGACGCCCGCCCCCTTGCAGTCCGGCGTTTCTCTTGTTTCACTTGGCCTCCCAGCAACTGGAGGAACGAATCATGGCTAAAGGTGCGATGAAGGCGGGCAAGGAAGCTCGGAAGCCGAAAAAAGACGCCAAGAAGCCCGCAGCTGCTCCGGCACTCAAGGCGCCGCCCGTCAAGGCGATGAGGCTCAAGGAAAAGTAAGCCCGCCTCGGAAGATCTTGGACGGTTGAAATCCGGACAAACCGTTTCGGCGCAGATTTTGACACCGGCGGCATGAACGATGCGGCCGGTGTTTTGTTGATCGCACCGGCGCAGCCGCTTGTGTCGAAGCGGCGAGGACGACCTCGCGCCTTCCCATAAATCGGCCGGGACGGCCCGCCATGCTCATGGAATGGAGTGCATCCCGATGTCGTGGATTTTTCTGTTTTTCGCCGGCCTGTTCGAAATCGGCTGGGCGATCGGCCTCAAATACACCGACGGCTTCTCGAAGCCGCTGCCGACGGTGCTCACCGTCGCCTCGATGATCATCAGCCTGGGCCTGCTTGGCCTGGCGCTGAAGACGCTGCCCGTCGGCACGGCCTATGCGGTGTGGACCGGCATCGGCACGGTCGGCACGGCGCTGCTTGGCATCTGGCTGCTGGGCGAGCCTGCGACGGCCATCCGGCTCGCCTGCATTGCGCTCATCGTCTGCGGCATTATGGGGCTGAAGCTCGCCGCCTGAGCTCCGAGGCATCAAACCCTTAAATTAGGCAAACGCCTTCAGGGCCGCTGGAAGGCGACCCTGATGTCCGATCGTTTCGATCGAAGCGTTAGCGGGCGGAGAAGCCCGGAGGCGTCCTGCCGGTACGCTGCTTGCGCGCCGCATAGCGTGCGTCGCGCTTGGCCTTGCGTTCGGCTTCGTCGGCCAGCAAACGGGCAATGCGCTCGTTTTCTTCGGCTTCCTTGATCTTCGCTTCAGCCTGCGCTGCCTCTTCGGCCGCAATACGCGCCGCTTCGGCTGCTGCCTCGCGCTCGGCCTTCTCGACCGCCTCGCGTGCCAGCTTTTCCTGCTTCAGCCTGGCCTTTTCGGCCTCGCGTATTTCGCGAGCCTCAAGAATCGCCTTGCGTTCGGCCTGTTTGGCCAGAACCGCAGGATCATCAGCCGCCGGCTTTGACTTGAAGCGCTCCAGAAGCGCCTTCTTTGCCTCGTTCGCGGCATTGCGCCGCTCGAAAATGTCTTTTTCCCTGTAGATAGCCAAGTCCACTTCCCTGAAGTCAATTCGCGACGCTTACATACGCGCGAAAACCGAGAGTTCAAGCGCCAAAACGGTATGCCAGCCATGAAAGTTTAGGCTGTTGCAGCCGGGAGACGCGTTTTCCCTGAAACAAAGCCGGCCGAAACCGACATGCACTGTTCACTATCCGCCCCTCTGGCGGCCGGGGCGGCTCGCCGCTACCTCTAGCGGCAAATCAGAACATTTGGATGACATGCCATGGAACTCGGTCTCTACACTTTCGCCGACGTCAGCCCGGAGCCCGGCCCCGGCGCGATCGGCCCGCATCAGCGACTACGCAATCTGATCGAGGAGGTCGAGCTGGCCGACCAGGTCGGCCTCGACGTCTTTGGTCTGGGCGAACATCACCGCCCCGACTATGCCGCGTCCGCGCCGGTGGTGGCGCTGGCCGCTGCCGCCGAACGCACCAAGCGCATCAAGCTGACCAGCGCGGTCACCGTGCTGTCCTCCGATGATCCGGTGCGTGTCTTCCAGCAGTTCGCAACGCTCGACCTTTTGTCGGGCGGCCGGGCCGAGATCATGGCCGGGCGCGGCTCGTTCATCGAATCCTTCCCGCTGTTCGGCTACAATCTCGAGGACTATGACGAGCTGTTCGCCGAAAAGCTCGACCTGCTGCTGGCCATACGCGACAGCGTCAAGGTCACCTGGTCCGGCAATCTGCGCGCGCCCATCAACGACCGCGGCGTCTATCCGCGGCCGCTGCAGGACAAATTGCCGATCTGGATCGCAATAGGTGGAACGCCGCAGTCTGCGGCCCGCGCGGGGGTGCTCGGCCTGCCGCTGGCGCTGGCCGTCATCGGCGGCGAGCCGGCGCGGTTTGCACCGCTGTTCGACATTTATCGCGATGCCGCCAGGCGGGCCGGTACCGACCCCTCGGGCCTTGCCACCAGCATCAATGTGCACGGCTTCATCGCCGGGACCACTGAACAGGCGGCCGACGATTTCTACGGCCCGCAGGCCGAAGTGATGAACCGCATCGGCCGCGAGCGCGGCTGGGGCCCGACCTCGCGGGCGCATTTCGATCAGTCGCGTGGTCCGAACGGCGCGCTGTTTGTCGGTAATCCGGAGCAGGTGGCGGAAAAGATCGTCGCCCAGCACAAGATCTTCAACAATGACCGCTTCCTGCTGCAGATGGCGATCGGCGCCATGCCGCACGCCAAGATCATGAAGGCGATCGAACTGTACGGCACCAAGGTGGCGCCGATCGTGCGCAAGGAGACCGCCAAGCCCGGCGTCGCCGTCGCAGCGCCAGCCGCCTGAGCGACGGGCGGCCCGGATTGAGGGCCTTGCCGGCTAACGGAACCTTGGGCTTGCAGAGGCGTTTCCGTCAGGGGAATGCACCAATTGCGGTGCGCCGCTGAGGGAAAATCATGAAAGCCGAACCCGCCGCTTTGGGTGCTGGCCTTGCCGAGACCGAAGAGGCGAGAGTTGTGGCGCGTGCCGACACGCATCTGATGCGTTCGCTGCTCATCGGGATCTTCCTGTTCATGGCCATCTACGCGCTGTATTTCGCGCGTGCTTTCTTCATGCCGGTCATCCTCGCCTTCCTGCTGACGCTGACGCTGACACCAATCGTCCGCTTCCTGCGCAAGCGCGGCATTCCGGAAGTGGTTTCGGCGACAATGTTGGTCGTGCTGTCGATCTGCGTCTTCGGCGTTGCCGGCTATCTGCTCAGCGGCCCGGTCATCGACCTTCTCAACAACACCTCGTCGATCGGCCAACAACTTACCGAACGGCTGGCGCAATTACGGCGTCCGCTCGAGAGGATCATGCAGATCTCGCATCAGATCGAACAGATGACGGAGACCTCGCAGGAGCCGGGCATCCAGAAGGTGGCGATGGCGCAGTCCGGCGTCCTGTCGGCCGCCGCCAGCAACGTCCTGTCGGCGGGGACAAGCCTGACCATCATCTTCGTGCTGTCGCTGTTCCTGCTGGCGTCAGGCACGATGTTCTATGAGAAGATCATCCAGTCCTTCGCCAGCCTCAGTGAGAAGAAGCGGGCCTTGCGCGTCGTCTATGACGTCGAGCGCGAAATCTCGCATTATCTGCTCACCGTCACCGTCATCAATGCCGGTCTCGGCGCGGTTATCGGCCTTGGCCTGTGGGCGCTCGGCATGCCCAACCCGCTCGTCTGGGGAACGATGGCGGCGCTGCTCAACTTCCTGCCCTATGTCGGCGCGCTGATCACCATCGTGCTGGTCAGCGTCATTGCGATGATCAGCTTCGACTCGATCACCTACGCGCTTTTGGCGCCGGGCTTCGTGCTTTTGTGCGACATCGTCGAAGGCCAGTTCGTTACGCCGATGGTTGTCGGCCGACGCCTCGAGATCAACGCCGTGGCGATCTTCATCGCCATCGCCTTCTGGTCTTGGCTTTGGGGCTTTGTCGGCGCGCTGATGGCGGTGCCGCTGCTGGTCGTCGTCAAAGTGTTCTGCGATCATTTCGATGGCCTCAGCCATGTCGGCAATTTTCTCGCCGCACAGCAGACGGCCGTGGTGGAGGAGGAAGCGGCCGAAGAGAACGGAAAGGCCGCGCCATAAGCTTGCCGCGCCTGTCCGTCATCCCGCATTTGTTGTCTTCAGGCGGAGTGCCTATATCGAGCCGGTCAAGCCGGACCCTGCGATGAACGATGCCTCCTTCGACCTCGATTCCTATTTCGACCGCATCGGCTATCGCGGTCCGATCGATGCGTCGCTCGACACGCTGAGCGCGCTGCATCGCCAGCATCCGCAGGCGATCCCGTTCGAGAATCTGGACCCGTTGCTTGGTGCCAGCTCGACATCGTCATTCCCGACCGCGCCTTCGAAACCAGGGTCAGGCAGTTGAACATCGTAAAGGCTTGAGGCCCATGACCGCACTTTCCGTTCTCGACCTGTCGCCGATCGTCGAAGGCAGCGACGCCTCGCAATCGCTGGCAAATTCGCTCGACCTGGCCCGCCATGCCGAGCGGCTCGGCTACAGGCGCTACTGGCTGGCCGAGCACCACAACATGCCGGGCATCGCCAGCGCGGCGACCGCCGTGGTCATCGCCCATGTCGCCGGCGGCACCAAGACCATCCGCGTTGGCGCCGGTGGCATCATGCTGCCCAACCATGCGCCGCTGGTGATTGCCGAGCAGTTCGGCACGCTGGCGGCACTGCACCCCGGCCGCATCGACCTCGGCCTCGGCCGCGCGCCCGGCACCGATATGGGAACAGCGCGCGCGCTGCGCCGCAATCTCGAGGCGTCAGACAATTTCCCCCAGGATGTCGTCGAGCTGATGGGCTATTTCCAGCCGGCCGCGGAAGGCCAGCGTATCCACGCCGTGCCCGGCGAAGGCCAGAAGGTGCCGGTCTGGATCCTCGGTTCCAGCCTCTATGGCGCGCAGCTCGCCGCCATGCTCGGCCTGCCCTATGCATTTGCCTCGCATTTCGCGCCGGCCGAACTCGACCATGCGCTGGAGATCTACCGTTCGCGCTTCCAGCCTTCGGAACAGCTGGACAAGCCCTATGTCATGCTCGGCCTCAACGTTTTCGCCGCACCGACCGATGGAGAGGCCAAACTGCTGTTCACCTCGTTGCAGCAGGCCTTCGTCAATCTGCGCACGGGGCGGGCCGGCCGCCTGCCGCCGCCGGTCGAGGGCTATGACCAGACGCTCGAGCCGATGGCAAAAACCATGATTTCGCAGGCGCTGTCCTGCGCCGTCGTCGGCTCCCCCGAAACCGTCCGGCAAGGCATAGACGCGTTCGTGCGCCGCACCGGCGCAGACGAGCTGATGGTGACCGCGCAGATCTTCGACCATGCGGCACGCGTGCGCTCGTTCGAAATCCTGGCCGAGGCGCATAAATCGCTGTCGCAGGCCGCGTGACGCTTTTGCCTGTGTCTGCTGTGGGCAGGCGCCTTCCTCAGCCAGGAGCCGCCTCTCTCACGCATAGGTGACGTTTTCTTGTGGTTTCGAAGCCCTGACTGGGCGCTTCGCCGGGGGATCGCGCAGATCCTGGGGTTTTGAGCGCGGTTTGAGCACATCCGGGCCGCCGGGCGGCTGTTCAAAGGCGCCAAGCGCGGCGCGGTGGATGCCATGCGCAGAATGCTTGCGCCCGATGCCGCCTGTTCTTATATACGCGCCAAGCCGCCCAGTGCCGGAATGCCGGTTGCCGGAGCGGAATTTCTTGTGAACAGGGGCTTTCGTCGGAACGCCTTACGGGTCCTGAGAGCCTGCTTAGCGGAGAGACTAGAAAAATGGCAAAAGTAATCGGTATCGATCTCGGCACCACCAACTCCTGCATCGCCATCATGGATGGCAAGGAGCCCAAGGTCATTGAAAATGCGGAAGGCGCGCGCACGACGCCTTCCATCGTCGCCATCTCGGGCGACGGCGAACGTCTCGTCGGCCAGCCGGCCAAGCGCCAGGCGGTCACCAATCCTGAAAACACCATCTTCGCGGTCAAGCGCCTGATCGGCCGCCGCTATGACGACCCGGTGACGGAGAAGGACAAGAAGCTTGTCCCCTACAAGATCGTCAAGGGCGACAATGGCGATGCCTGGGTCGAGGCCGGCGGCAAGAAGCAGTCGCCCAGCCAGATCTCGGCCATGATCCTGCAGAAGATGAAGGAAACGGCGGAGGCCTATCTCGGCGAGAAGGTCGAGAAGGCGGTCATCACCGTTCCGGCCTATTTCAATGACGCCCAGCGCCAGGCCACCAAGGACGCCGGCAAGATCGCCGGCCTTGAGGTGCTGCGCATCATCAACGAGCCGACGGCTGCAGCACTTGCCTACGGCCTCGACAAGAAGGATGGCAAGACCATTGCCGTCTATGACCTTGGCGGCGGCACGTTCGACATTTCGGTGCTCGAAATCGGCGACGGCGTGTTCGAAGTGAAGTCGACCAATGGCGACACCTTCCTCGGCGGCGAGGATTTCGACATGCGTCTCGTCGAATACCTGGCGGCCGAGTTCAAGAAGGAACAGGGCATCGACCTGAAGAACGACAAGCTTGCGCTGCAGCGCCTCAAGGAGGCGGCTGAAAAGGCCAAAATCGAGCTGTCGTCGACGACGCAGACCGAAATCAACCTGCCCTTCATCACCGCCGACGCGACCGGCCCCAAGCACCTGACACTGAAGCTGACCCGTGCCAAGTTCGAGCAGCTGGTCGACGATCTCGTCCAGCGCACCATCGAGCCCTGCAAGGCAGCGCTCAAGGATGCCGGGCTGAAGGCTGGCGAGATCGACGAAGTGGTCCTGGTCGGCGGCATGACCCGCATGCCCAAGATCCAGGAGATCGTGAAGCAGTTCTTCGGCAAGGAGCCGCACAAGGGCGTCAACCCGGATGAGGTCGTCGCACTCGGCGCCGCAATCCAGGCCGGCGTGCTGCAGGGCGACGTGAAGGACGTGCTGCTGCTCGACGTGACGCCGCTGTCGCTCGGCATCGAGACGCTGGGTGGCGTGTTTACCCGCCTGATCGAACGCAACACGACCATCCCGACCAAGAAGAGCCAGGTGTTCTCGACCGCTGAAGACAGTCAGTCGGCCGTGACCATCCGCGTCTTCCAGGGCGAGCGTGAAATGGCTGCCGACAACAAGGCGCTCGGCCAGTTCGACCTGGTCGGCATTCCGCCGGCGCCGCGCGGCGTGCCGCAGATCGAGGTCACTTTCGACATCGACGCCAACGGCATCGTCAACGTTTCGGCCAAGGACAAGGGCACCGGCAAGGAGCACCAGATCCGCATCCAGGCCTCTGGTGGCCTTTCGGACGCCGACATCGAGAAGATGGTCAAGGACGCCGAAGCCAATGCCGAGACCGACAAGCAGCGGCGCGCCTTGGTCGAGGCCCGCAACCAGGCCGAGGCGCTGGTGCACTCCTCCGAGAAGTCGCTGAAAGAATATGGCGACAAGGTTTCGGAAACCGAGCGCACGGCGATATCGGAGGCTATCACGGCGCTGAAGGCTGCTGCCGAAGGCGACGATGCCGCCGACATCGAGGCCAAGTCGCAGACGCTTGCCGAAGCATCCATGAAGCTCGGCCAGGCCATGTACGAAGCTTCGCAGAAGGAAGCGGCGGAAGCCGACGCCAAGGCGGACGCGGCCAAGGATAGCGATGTGGTCGACGCCGATTTCGAGGAAATCGACGAAAACGACGAGAAGAAGAAGTCGGCCTGACCGGTTGACGGCAAATAAAGCGGAAAGCCCGGCGCAAAGCCGGGCTTTTTTGCAACCCTCGCTGAAAAAGTGCGGGCCTTGCCGAAAAAGTCACTGAAAAACACAGGCACAAGCGCGCCGGCCCTAGCATCCGGGCAGCACCGCTCCTAAATCGAGACAACGTGCCGGCAAACGACGCAACATGCATCAAGACGTTGAGCATCCGGACTGCGGGAAAAGATGAAAGCTGATTTCTACGAGACGCTGGGCGTGCAAAAGGGCGCCGACGAGAAGGAGCTCAAGAGCGCTTTCCGCAAGCTGGCCATGCAGTTCCATCCCGACCGCAATCCCGGCGATCACTCATGCGAGCATAAGTTCAAGGAAATCAACGAAGCCTACGAAACGCTGAAGGACCCGCAGAAGCGCGCGGCCTATGACCGTTTCGGTCACGCCGCCTTCGAGCAGGGCGGCATGAATGGCGGCGCGCAAGGTTTTGGCGCCGGCGGCTTCGCCGACATTTTCGAAGATATTTTCGGCGACATGATGGGCGGGCGCCAGCGCCGCTCGTCGGGCGGCCGCGAACGCGGCGCCGATTTGCGCTACAATATGGAAATCACGCTGGAAGAAGCGTTTGCCGGCAAGACCGCGCAAATCCGCGTGCCGGCCTCGATCTCATGCACGGAATGCTCCGGGACCGGCGCCAAGCCCGGCACCCAGCCGGTGACCTGCTCGATGTGCCATGGCCACGGCAAGGTACGAGCGACGCAAGGCTTCTTCTCGATCGAGCGTACCTGCCCGCAATGCCAAGGCCGCGGCCAGACGATCAAGGACCCGTGCCCGAAATGCGCCGGCCAGGGCCGCGTCACCGAGGAACGCTCGCTGTCGGTCAATATCCCGGCCGGCATCGAGGACGGCACCCGCATCCGGCTTGCCAATGAGGGCGAGGCGGGCCTGCGCGGCGGCCCATCGGGCGACCTCTATATTTTCCTGGCGGTGAAGCCGCATGAATTCTTCCAGCGCGACGGCGCCGATCTCTACTGCAAGGTGCCGATATCGATGACGACGGCCGCCCTTGGCGGCTCGTTCGAGGTGACGACGCTGGACGGCAGTCAGACCAAGGTGAAAGTGACCGAAGGCACGCAGAACGGCCGCCAGTTCCGCCTCAAGGGCAAGGGCATGCCGGTGCTGCGCCAGCCCAATGTCGGCGACCTCTATATCCAGACCGCGGTCGAAACGCCGCAAAACCTGTCGCGCCGCCAGCGCGAGTTGCTGGAAGAGTTCGAGCAGCTGTCGTCGAAGGACAATTCGCCCCAGTCGAGCGGCTTTTTCGCCCGCATGAAGGACTTTTTCGAATCCTTCGGCGAGCACTGAACCCAAGCCAAGGCCGCCACGCTTCCCAAACGTCATCAACATCTTATGCCAGATCGCGCCTTGCCTTGGACCTGTTAGCTGCTAAGTAGCGTTCGGGGAGTGTTGAGGAGAACTTGCATGGCACGTGGTCCGGGATTGCGGAAGGCGCTGGCGGAAAAGTTCGACGACGAACTCAAATTCTTCAAAGGCTGGATCGACAAGCCGAAGTCGGTCGGTTCGATCGTGCCGACAAGCTCCGTCACCGCCCGCAAGATGGCTTCCATCGTCAATCCGAAGTCCGGCCTGCCGGTGCTTGAAGTCGGCCCCGGCACAGGCGTCATCACGCGTGCAATCCTCGCCCAGGGCGTTAAGCCCGAAAACCTCTATGCGGTCGAATATTCCACCGATTTCGTGCGCCATCTGCGCCAGCTCTATCCCGGCGTCAACGTCATCGAGGGCGATGCCTTCAATCTCAACGCCACGCTTGGCGAGAAGAGCGGTATGGTTTTCGATTCCGTCGTCTCCGGCGTGCCGCTGCTCAATTTCCCGGTCGCACAGCGGATCGCCTATATTGAAAGCCTGCTAGACCGCATCCCGGTTGGACGGCCGATCGTGCAGCTGACCTATGGGCCGTTGTCGCCGATCCCGCCCGGCCGCGGCAATTACACGGTCAAGCATTTCGACTTCATCTTCCGCAACATCCCGCCGACGCAGCTGTGGATCTACCGGCGCGAAGCGCATTAGCTGGTATTGGGGGCGGGAGAAGTCTCTGGCGCCTTGTAGAGGATCGACGTCTCCCGAAGGAAGCTCGATTGAGGGTCGATCCACATCCTTGACTGTTATCCGCCTCGCAAACTCGTGGCGACTTCTCTGATCGCCGCGCACATGGCCCGCACGGCCGTTGCTTCGGCGCTGCTGGAGAACAGAAGCAGCAGAGGCCGACGCGCACGCGGCTCCAGAGGACGCCTCGCGACGGTTCGCTGCCAATCGGCCGGAAACGCCAGGCCTGGCGCAATCGACAAACCGCGCCCGGCCCCAACCAGAGCAAGCAGCGCCGCCATATCGCTCGCCGACAGGATGACAACTGGCGCAACGCCAAAATCCTGGAACAATTCGGCAAGCATTGGTCCGCAGCCGCCGCTCGACATGATGAATGGCTGGCCGTCGAGAGCGCGGATCGGAAATGACCCGCCTTGGACTGAGTTCTTTTGCGATGACGCCACAAAGAGTTCGTCGTCGACAAGTTCCTCGGCTTGGCAATTGCCGGCGATGTAGGACAGTCCAATATCGGCGGCACCGCGATCGACCCACTCCGCCACCTCGGTATCCGTGCCCAAGAGCAGTTCGACAGCAAGCTCCGGGTGCCGGACGGAAGTAATGTTCAACGCATATGGAGCAATCTTTACCGAGGCGCTGCTGACCAGCGCGAGCCGTACTCTGCCTTTGATGGAGTGTTCCCGTAGGCCGGCAAGACGGCCTAAAGCATGCAAAGCGGCGCGCGCCGCATCCAAAGCCGACTCGCCGGTTGCGGTGAAAGCGACACCGCGCCGATCACGTATGACGAGGGGCGCGCCAACGATCTCCTCCAGCGCCTTCATTGCATGGCTTATGGCCGATTGAGAAAGACAGAGCCGCTCGGCGGTTTTCGTGAAGCTGCGCGTCTCGCTGAGCGATGTCAGGACGCGCACCATTGTGATGTTGATATTAGCTTTGTTCATGGCTGCCGAAATATCTTTCATTTCGCTCATATTAAAGGGCGCTGTAGGTTTGTGAAGATGAGGGAAACGACCCTCGAAATCGCGGCGAGCGGCTTCCTGGCCTCTCTGGCATGCAGGCGTGCGGTACGACGAGCCTGAAATTGGAGCTTCGCATGAGCTACCTTCCGCAATTCCTGACACTTGCTTCAGTGTTCCTGCTCGGCGCCATGAGCCCGGGACCCGATTTTGTAGCCGTGACTTCCCATGCGCTGATCAGCCGTCGCGCGGGGTTCCATGTGGCGCTTGGCATTGCCGCAGCGATCATGGTGTGGGCGGCTCTCGCGATGTTTGGCCTGGGCCTCGTGCTGACGCAGATTGCATGGGCTCACCTTGCCGTCCGGATCGCCGGCGCCGTGTATCTCGGTTACCTGGGCAGCAAGATCCTTTTGTCGGCTTGGCAGGCGCAGCCACCGCTGGCCGTCAGTGGCGCAGAGACTACGGCTCCCTGGCGAAGCGGCTTCGTTGTCGGAATTACAAATCCGAAGACGGCCGCCTTCTTCGCGAGCCTGTTCATATCGGTATTGCCGATGCAGGCTCCGATCTGGGTCCAGGCAGTGTCCCTGGCCATAATCGGGCTGGTCGCGATGGCGTGGTTTGGGCTTGTCGCGCTAATGTTCTCCACAAGAAGGGTTCGGTCGGTATATGGCAGCGTCCGCAGGCCGATAGATGCCTTGCTCGGAGTTGCACTCATCGCGCTGAGTGCAAGAATTGCGGTCACCCACTAGCAATAGCCCAGCTGCTCGGCACACCTTCGCGCGCTTGCCCCCCGATCGTTTCCGTTTTTTGGGCCAGTGCGTTGATTTGCGCAGCCTCTGGCTGTACCTGTCCGGGAACAAGAGTGGCCAATGGCTGTGATCGCGAAAATCCTCGTCTTCGCCGGCTCGGTGCGCAGCGGCGCCTTCAGCGGCAGGACCGCCGATGTGGCGCAGAAGGAGCTGGCCATGCAAGGCGCCGAGGTGACGCGCATTTCGCTGGCCGACTATCCGCTGCCGATCATCGACGAGGACCTCGAAAAGGAAAAAGGCGTTCCCGACAACGCCGTGAAGCTCGGCCGGCTGATCGCCGCCCATGACGGGCTGCTGATCGCGACGCCGGAATATAATGGCTCGATCCCGCCACTGCTCAAGAACACGATCGACTGGGTAAGCCGGGTGCGCCTCGATGGCGGCTGGCCGGTGAGGCCATTTGTCGGCAAGGTCGCCGGCCTGTGCTCGTCTTCGAACGGACATTTCGCCGGGATCCGCTGCATCAACCATCTGCGCGCCGTGCTGGTGCGCTGCCAGCTGGAGATGGTGACGCCGGAATGCTCGGTATCCGATGGCGGCAGTGCCTTCGACGGCGACGGCAATTTCAGGGATGATAGACTGACCAAATCGATGGAGCACCTATGCCGCACGCTGATCGAAACCTCGCGCATGCTATCGACCCGGACCGGGGCATGATTTCCACAGCCATGCAGGCCCATACCATGAGAGACAGGCTGATCGTCGGCCTCGACGTGCCGACGGTGAAAGAGGCCGAACAGGCGGTGCGCGAACTCGACGGCGTCGTCTCCTTCTACAAGATCGGCTATCAGTTGGCCTTCGCCGGCGGGCTCGACTTCGCCAGGGAGTTGGCCAGCGGCGGCACCAGAATCTTCCTCGACATGAAGCTGCTCGACATCGACCACACGGTGGCCAAGGGTGTCGAGAACATCGTGCGCATGGGCATGACCATGCTGACCATCCACGCCTATCCCAAGGCGATGCGGGCCGCGGTGGAGGCCGCCAGGGGCAGCGACCTGTGCCTGCTGGCGGTCAGCGTGCTGACCTCGATGGACGAGCAGGACGTGATCGACGCCGGCTATGAATATGACCCGCACACGCTGGTGCTGAGGCGCGCCGAACAGGCGCTGCATGCAGGCATGGGCGGCGTCGTCTGCTCGGCCGAGGAGGCGGAAGCGGTGCGCCGCATCGTCGGACCCGACCTGGCGGTGGTGACGCCGGGGATACGGCCCAAGGGCAGCGACCATGGTGACCAGAAACGCGTGGTGACGCCCGGCCAGGCGATCCGCAACGGCTCCAGCCATCTTGTTGTGGGCCGGCCAATCGTGGCGGCAAGCGACAGGCGCGCGGCGGCGGAAGCCATACTGGAAGAGATGCGCGCCGCGTAACGAGGAGAAGAAAATGCGCAAGGGATACTGGATAGCCCGCGTCGATGTGCGCGACGCTGAAGGCTACAAGGACTATGTCGCTGCCGCCAAGCTCGCTTTCGACCGTTTCGACGTGAAGTTCCTTGCCCGTGGCGGTGAGCATGAAAAGGCCGAGGGGCCTGGCCGCGCCCGCAATGTCATTATCGAGTTCGAATCGCTCAGCGCGGCGCATGACTGCTACCACTCGCCGGAATACCAACGCGCCGTCGCCATCCGTCAGAAAGTGGCCGATGGCGAGATCGTGCTGGTCGAGGGTATCTGACGCGCGAAGCTGCTCTGCTCAGTGCGGCGCTTCCTCCTGCGCCAGCACCTCCAGTTGATGGCGGTGCCCCGACAGCTCATAGCCGACAACAGTGACGGCCGGCGCTAGCGTGAGTAAGATGAGGCAGACCGCCATGTCGACGTCGGCAATGGCGGCGATGATGCCAAGTGCGACGACCGCAGCCGTTCCCGCCAGCAGCCAGACGTGGAGGGGATCGAAGCGCTGGACGAGATAATAATACAGCGCATAGATCGCCCCCAGGAACACGCCTAGCGGAATGGCGACTGACAGCAGGGTCGCTACCGGGCCGTTATGGGTCTTGTGCTCGATGAAATAGGCCGCGACATGCAGCCCGGCGCCGGTGGCGACGATGGCAGCGACGATCACCATCTGGCCATAGCCCCAGACGAAGGAACGGCTGCGGTGCTGGTGCAGCACCGTCCCCGAGGGCAGCATGTAATAGACCCACCACATGCCGAAGGTGAGACCCATTCCGGCAATGCCGATCAAGGCGGCATCGAGGTTCCAGCCCTGCTCCTCGACCACGGCCGACAGCGTCGCCAGCGTGCCGATCACCCCTTCGCCCAGCGCGATAATGGCGAACAGGCTGTAGCGCTCGGCGACGTGATGCGCGTGCCAGGGCGTGCCGCCATCCCGGCGTTCGGCGATGACCGGTCCGGCAAGCTCGATGAGAAGCAGGACCGCGCCGAAAGCCAGGCTCGTCGCCAGCGAGAAATCGACCAGGATCTGCACCACCCAGCCGATCTGGGCGATCGCGATGGCGATGGCATAGGTGAGACAGGCACGCCGCCGCCCAAGGTCCTGCCGCGCCGCGCGCAGCCATTGGAAGATCATGGCGACGCGCATGATGACGTAGCCCAGCACCATGACCGAATTGTTGAGGTGTTCGCCATGCTCGATCGAGGCGAACATGCGCGGCAGGCCGATGGCCAGCACCAGCACGCCGATCATCTGCACCATGGTGACGAGGCGGAAGATCCAATCGTCGGTGTCATAGGCGGAGGAAAACCAGGAGAAATTGATCCACGCCCAGCAGATGGCGAAGCTGGCAAAGCCGAAGCCGATCAGCGCCGCCGCGTAGTGGCCCTCGGCCAAGGCATGCGCCAGTTGCGACGAGGCAAGGCTGAAGGCGGTGACGAAGGTCAGATCGAACAGCAGCTCGAGCGGCGTGGCGACGCGATGCGCCTCATGCGGATCGCGCCCGGTCATGCGCCTTATGTGATGATGGAGGGAGCTTGCTGGTGTGCTCATAGCGCGGCCTTGCCTGAGGACTGTCCCGCGACACTAAAGGTGGAGCAAAAGCTGTCAAGGCGCGGTAGGTCGCGCTGGTCCCTCGACCGTTCAGATCGCCTGTCGGTTCAGTCGGTTCGCCGCCGTCTCGGCAACCGCATCGGCCAGCGTCATGCCCCATTGCATCAGGCAATAGGCGCGGAAATCGAAGCAGGGCAGGCCGGGACAGACCTCGAACTCGATGAGGTGGACATGGTCGTTAGCCTCGACCCTGAAATCGAGGGAAAACACGTCTCGCAGGCCGAGCCCGCTGACCAGCCGCTCGGCGATGCGGCGGATGGTTGCCGCGGCTGCCGGCTGGGTGTCGGCAACCGCCTCCAGCACCGGCTCGCTGTATAGTCCAGCCGCCTTGGCGGCCTCGCCGGTGTCGCCGTAAAGCGCCATCGAGTCCGCCATGGTCTGGAAATCGCCGCCGGAGTCGACGAATGCAACGCCGAGCGCTTCCGCCCCGGCATCCGTTTGCAGCCCAAGGAAGCTGGCGCGGACATTGCGACCGCCGACATAGGGCTGGACGACGACATCGTCGCGATAAGCGGCATAGACCCGCCGGCTAAGCTCCAGCGCATGGGCCAGGTCGTTGCAGCGTGAATCCGGCCAGATGCCTACCTTGGAGCCGAGCCGGTTCGGCTTGACGAACCAGCCGGCTTCCGAAGCTGGCGGGTCGGCCAGCCAGCGGCCGTCGCGGGCCAGGCCTGCCTGCGGCGCCGGCAGGCCGAGCGCGCAAAGCACGGCGCCGGAACGGAACTTGTCCTGGCAAAGCGCGAACAGCGCATCGTCGGCTCCGATGGTTCTAAGCCCATTCAGCCTGGCAAGTGCGGGCGCTGCAGCACCGCGGAAATAGGCAATGCCGTCGGTCAGCGTCCAGACCAGCGTGGTTGCGGGATCGGCCTTCGCCAGCGCGCTTGCCGCATCGTCGAGTGCAACCGGCATAAAGGCGAGGCCGCGCTTTTCACAAGTGGTCGCCAGTTGATCGAACTCAGGAGCGAGATCGGTCGACTGCGCCAGATAAGACGAGATTTCCAAGGCGCGCTCGGCGGGAAAGCCGTCGGCGACCAGCCTGTCGAAACAGGCCTTTTCCGGCTCGTGGACGAGGATCAAGGTCGGGCGCGGCATGGGTCAACGCTTCTCGGTGATGCAGCCACACCATCGCACGGCCAATGCGATCGGCTTGCGCGAAATCGACCCGCGCCCGACGCCTGCACGACAACCGGTACGCTCAGGCGATCAGCACGCGCGGCTCGAAGCGGCCGTTGACGGGGATGTCGAGCAGGAAGGTCATGCCGGCCTGTGGGTCAAGCTTGCGCTGCTTGTCGTCCTTGCCTTTCCAGGCCGAGGTCACCGCCAGCCGATCGGCCTTGGCGCCGACAAAGGCCGGGCACGAGGACTGCCCCGCCGGCGTGGCAATTTCGCGCAACAATGTGCCGTCCGGCGCATAAGCCTTCACCGCCTTGCCGCCCCAGACCGCGTTCCACAGCACGCCGTCGCGGTCGACGACCGAGCCATCGACATAGCCCTTCGACGAGCGATGGTCGACGAACACTTTGGACTCGCCGATCGGCAGACCCGTTGCCGGATCGCAGGCGACGCGCATCAACAGGCCGGTCGCGGTATCGGTGTAGTAGGCGATCGTTCCATCCTGCGAGAAACAGATCGAGTTCGACACGGTGATGCCGGTGTAAAGCGTGCGCAATTCTCCCTTGAAGAACCAGTAGATGGCGCCCGCGCCCTTCTCCTCGCCCTTGCCCATCGTGCCGACCCAGAAGGCGCCACAAGGGTGGACGCGCGCATCGTTGGAGCGGGTCAGCGCATTGTCGGCCTCGATGGGCGTATGCAGCGTCAGCTTGCCGGTCGAGACGTCGCGGACATGCAGGCCGGTCTCGGTGGCGATGAGCTGGCGATTGTCGTCGATAATGGCGATGGCGCTGGCCATCTGGCCGAGCTCATGGACCTTCCGCGCGCCGGACGTGACACCCTGCTCCAGCAAAAGCCCGTTGACGATGTCGAACCAGAACAGCGTGTCGGTGGCGGGATCGTAGCTCGGCCCCTCGCCGAGTTCACAGACATGGTCCGAAAAAACCGAAACGTTTCCCATCATGCCGCTCCGCCGAAGGCCGCATCCCAGGCCGTCACCGCCGCCCGGGCGCGCGAGGCCACCTCGTCGACGCTCATACCAGGTTTGAACAGGCTGGAGCCAAGACCAAAAGCAGTCACCCCAGCGGCTTTGTAGCCGGCAAAGTCTTTGTCGGAAACGCCGCCGACGGCGCCGACCACGGTATCGGCCGGCAGCACGGCCCGCATCGCCGAAATGCCGCTAGGCCCGAGCACGCTTGCCGGGAAGAATTTGAGCGCCGAAGCCCCAAGCCTAATCGCCTGAAAAGCTTCGGTGGGGGCGAACACGCCTGGCATCGTCACCATGCCGTGGTGCATGGCGCGGGCCATGACGTCGGCATCGATGTTGGGGCTGACCAGCAGCCTCCCGCCGGCCTTGGCCAGGGCGTCGACATCGGCTGAAGTCAGCACCGTGCCGGCGCCGACCAGCGTCGTCTTGGGCAATGCGGTGACAATGCTGGCGATCGATGAAAACGGCTCCGGCGAATTGAGCGGCACCTCGATGGCTTCGATGCCGGCGTCAAACAGCGCCTGGCCGATGGCAACCGCCTCGCTGGGTCTGAGGCCGCGCAGAATGGCGACAAGACCACGCTTCAGCTTCGGGAAAGGTGCGGTCTGGGTCACGCTGTCACTCCACTCTGGTGAGTCATTTGGCGATCATGCCATTTTCCCGCGCTGCCTCGATGAGGCCGGCACGCACCGCCTCGTCGGCGTCGACCGTCCTGACGGCAAGCCCTGCAAGGTCTAGCGCCTGGCGGTAGAGGGCTGCTAGCGAGCCGGACGCAACCAGCACGATTGCGGTGGTGCTTTCGCCATAGCGGCGGCCCGCCGAGGCGATCTCGCCGCCGATCAGCAGGCCGGATAGGCAAGCGGCGGCATCGTCGGCCTTGAGGTTCTGCAGCAGGCCGGCGGCGCGGATCGAGAACAGCCGCGAAGTGACATCGCCGCCCTCCGCCAAAGCCTTGCGGCACCATTCCTGGAAGAACGGATTGTCCGGAGTGACCGGCTTCGGGCTCTCGCCCAGCGAATGGCGCAGGATAGAGTGAGTGGCCAGCACCGAAAACAGCTCGCCGGTCGGCCAGGTGCAGAAGCCGTCGACCGCGCCGTCTGCGACCAGAACCCATTTCGAATGGGTGCCGGGCATGCAGACGAGATGGCGACCTTTTGCCGGCAAACCGGCGCCGGCAAGCTGGGTTTCCTCGCCGCGCATTACGTCCGGCGCATCTTCCAGGCGCTGCGCCAGGCCAGGCACGATGCGGATGTCGCGGCTCTGGCCGGGAATGCGGGCGGCCCCCGCGAGGATGGCACTGAGCGGCGCCGGCACGGTGACGTAAGGCGCTTCCAGCCAACCCTGGCGCGAGCCGGCCATGCCGCAGATGATGACCGGCAGTGTGTCAGGTGCGCCGAGCGCCGCCAGATGGCCCTCGAGGATGATCGAAAAGCCTTTTTGCTGCGCGGTGATCAACCCATCATCGCCGCGACGCTCGGCAAGCACCCCGCCCGCCTCGTCGACCAGCCAGACCCGCATGCGGGTCGTGCCCCAGTCGACGGCGGCGACTGCCGGCGTGCCTTTTGCCGGATTTTGATTCACCGGGCTCACAGGAAACCCCCGTCGACGATCAACATCTGCGCCGTCAGCATACGTGAGGCGTCGGAGGCCAGGAACAGCACCGTGCCGACGATGTCGTCGGGCTGCATGACCTGCTTGATGCATTGCTTGGCGACATGGGCGGCGAGCCTCTCCTCGGTGACCCAGAGTTCCCGCTGCCGCTCGGTGATCACCCAGCCCGGCGCAATCGCATTGACGCGGATGCCGTCGACCCCAAGCTTGCCCGCGAGACCTTTGGTGAGGCCGAGTATGCCGGCCTTGGCGGCGGTGTAGGCCGGCATATCGGGGTGGTTGATGAGATAGGAGGTTGAGGTGAAGTTGATGATCGACCCGCCGCCGGCCCGCTTCATGCCCGGCGCGACCGCCTGTGCGGTGAAGAAATGCGGGCGCAGATTGACGGCGAGATTGTTGTCCCAGAACTCGACGGTAACGTCGGCGACCTCGTGGCGTTCGTCCCAGGCGGCATTGTTGACCAGCACGGTGACGTCGCCATGCGCCTCAGCCGCTTTGGCGGCCGAAGCGCGCAACGCCTCGACGTCACGCAAATCGGTCTTGAGGTAGAGCGGTCGCCGGCCAAGTTCTTTTTCGACGCGGTCGGCAAGCAGCGTGCTTAGGCCATCGGCGATGTCGATGAAGGCGACATGGGCGCCCTGGCGAACGAAGCCCTCGGTCAGTGCCGCACCAATTCCGGAACCGCCGCCGGTGATCAGCACCGAGGCTCCCCTGAGGTCGGCAAAATCGGCCGATGGCATCATATTTTTCTCTCCCGATCCGGTCGGCGCGCATCCTATCCAGCCAAGTCCGGGGAGCAAGGGCGAAAACGGCGATTTGTTTGGCTTATGTCAGACAAAAGGACGCAAGATGGCGGCCACAGTCGATCTTGGCTCGCACCGCTGACTTGCTCGACGCAGGCAAGACCGCCGGTCAGACTGCCTTGGCGTAGAGGGCGCCGCGATAGGAATCGCGGAGGTAGCCGAGCGTGGCGTCGGCGTCGACCGGTTTGCCGAAGAGATAGCCCTGGCCGCCGGCGCAGCCGAACTGGACGAGGCGGTCGGCCTGCGCCTCCTCCTCGATGCCTTCGGCGACGACATCCATGCCGAGCCCTTCGCACATGGCCAGAATGGCGCGGATGATGTGTTCCGACGGGCGGTCGTCGAGGATCGAGGAGACGAAGGCGCGGTCGATCTTGAGCTTGTCGAAATGGAATTCGCGCAAGCGGCCGAGCGAGGACTGGCCGGTGCCGAAATCGTCGAGCGAGACTCGGATGCCGACGCGACGCAGGTCCTCGACGATCTTCTCGGCCGAGGCCGGATCGTTCATCAGGCCGGTTTCGGTGATCTCGATCTCCAGCCGTCGCGGATCGAAGCCGGTGCGGTCGAGGATCGACAATATGTGCAGGCCGGTGTTCTGGTCGACGAGTTGCGAGGGCGACAGGTTGAAGGACAGGAACAGGTCCTTCGGCCAGCTGCGCGCCGCTTCGGTCGCCTTGCGCAGCACCAGCTGCGATAGCGGGCCGATGATGCCGCGCTCTTCGGCGATCGGGATGAACACGGTCGGCGGCACCACGCCGAGGTCGCGATCGGTCCAGCGCGCCAGCGTCTCGAAGCCGATGGTGCGGCGGGTGGTCAAATCGACGATGGGCTGGAAATGCGGTTCGACCTCACCGGCCGAGACGGCACGGCGCAGCGCCTGTTCGATGCGGGTGACGCGCTTGGCCGCCTCTTCCATTTCGCGGGTGTAGACGACGACCCGGCCACGGCCCGAACGCTTGGCGTGGTAGAGCGCCGTTTCGGCCTTGTTGACGAGGATTTCCGTGGTTTCGTCGCCGGAATAAAAGAGCGAGCAGCCGACCGAGGCCGAAAGCCTGGCGGTGCGTTCGCCGACATCGTAGGGCGCCGACAGGATTTCGATCATCATGCGCGACTTCTCGGCCGCCGCTTCCTCCGAGAACACCATCGGATACAGGAAGGCGAATTCGTCGGCGCCGATGCGGCAGACCGTAGAGTGGCTGTCCATCGAGGCGCGCAGCCGCATCGCCACCTGGATCAATATGTCGTCGCCGGCCTTGTGGCCGAACAGATCGTTGATCGGCTTGAAGCCGTCGAGGTCGAGAATGCCGACCGTGAACGGCGCGGGATCGTCTGCACGGTCGCTGATCAGGCGATCGACCTTGTCGAAGAAGCGGCGATGGTTGCCAAGCCCGGTCAGCGCATCGGTGAACGCCAGATCCGAGTTTTCCCTGCTTGCCTGCCCGGTGCCAAACGTCGTTTGCATCGGTATCCCTGTTTGTGACGCCCGAAATTTAGGCTGAGACTGGCAGCAAAGCGTTTAGGAAGCGTATCGCGAAATCGATTTTTCGCTGGCGAATGATGCTTTAGCGGACGCGGTAGAGTTCGACCGGGGTTCCGCGCGTTTCGGCCACCGGTTCGAGCCAATCGGGGACGCTTCCCTGCATCAGCCTGGCCAGGAAGCCTTGCGGCGCCTTGGCGGCAAGCATCTTGCTTTCGGCGCTGCCGCGGCAGAGCGCCATCAGGCCGACGTGGTGAGCCGCCGCGATCATCCTCGCCTGGTCCGCCGATCCGAGGAAGGCATCGAGCGCAAGCAGGTCGCCGGCGATGTTGCGATGATAGGGGCCGGCAAAGACGCGGTGCCCGGAATAGGCCAGGATGGGCGAGCCGAGATTGGAAATGGCAAGCACCGTGGTGTCCGGCAGCCGGGCCAACGCCGCGAAGGAGGCCTTGCGCTCGCAGGACGGATCGCTGTCGGTGTCCTGTGCCTCGACCGAGACCTTGTTGGCCTCGAATACGCTCGACGTCGCGGCGGCAGCACCGGCCCAGACGGCATTCACCGACACCACCCAGACCGCCGCCATGCGCAGCGATACGCTGCGCGCAGGGCTGATCCTCGCCCGTTCGCGCCAGCTTGCGATCCAGGCCGACAGCGGGATGACGGCAAAGGCGATCGAGAATGTCGAGCCGCGCACCTGCCAGGCGCTGACGATGAAGGCGCCGACCAGCAAGGCGCCGACGAGGCTGTCCTGGCGGCGCCATGGTCCGCGCAGGCGAAGCGCCATCAGCGCGATCGCCACCAGCGGCGTGACATAGCGCGCCGCCAGCGACGCCGGCTCGCTGGCGGCAATACTGAACAGCGACTGCGCCTCGTCAATGTGATCGAGCCACAATTCCTTGAGGCGCGGATCGAGGTTTGCGTAGGGAGCCGCAAGGCATTGCGGAAACAGCGCCACGATGACGGCGCCCAGCACAAGCGCGAGCAGGCTAAGCGAGATCAGGCGGCGGCTGGCGGTGCCATTGGACACCGTGAGCGACGTCACGGCGGCAAGCCCCAGTCCGGCGATTGCCGCCACCAAGAACTGCACAGCCGAGAAGGCATCGCACTGCGGCTGGCCCATGGCCGATGGCGGGATGGTGGTGACGAAGACGAGGGCTGAAACCCCGGCAAAGCCGAGACCGAAATCCCTGGCGATCCGGCGTTCGCCGCCGGGATCGACGACGAACAGCAAGGCGATGCAGGCGCCGATGGTGGCGACATAGGGCGCGGTTTCCATGCCGACGGCCAGCGTCAGGGCCGCGCACAGCCCGGAAATCAGCGCCGCCCAGCGACGCGCCGGCGCCTCGAGCAGCAGGCTGAGGCTGGCCATGGTCAGCGTCAGCTGGACATTGTGATGATCGAGCGCACCCGGCAAGAAAATGCCGATGAAATGCAGCGCTGCAGCGCCGATGACGATAGCGGGCAGCACGGCGCCGACGCCGGCGAAGCTTCGTGCCGCACGGGCTGTAAAAAACACCGCCAGGCAGAACAGCAGCGACGGCCACAGCACCTGTGCGATCGCTTCGGCCATGGCCATGCTGCCGGTCAGCGCCGAGGCGGCGAGGATGATGGCGGCGAGCGGTGCGTCGACCAGCCGCGACCAGTGCATGACGAAACCGCCTTCCGGCCCCATCCTGTACTGATGCAGGTCGAACCAGCCCTGGCCGGCCAGCATGTCGCGAACCTCGACCAGCCGCAGCAGGCTGTCATTGTCGCCGCCGGCATTGCTCAATTCGCGAAAGCCCGTGGCGGCATTGACGGCCAGCACCACCAGCATGGCAAGCAGCGCCAGCGTCATATCGGACTTCCAGGAGGAAGCACCCGCCTTGGCTGCGTTCATCATCATGACCTTCGTCGGAAAGACTGCGGCCTTAAACCTAGCCTTAACAGCTTCAATAAATAGTAAAGTCGCCTGAGCGAGGCCGCATATGAGCGCGGCCGGAGGCTCCGCCGGGCGTCGGGAGACGGAAATGCCGCACGAAGTCCGCCATGAGCCGGCCATTGCCGTGCTCCTGCCTTGCTACAATGAGGAACTGACCATCGCCGAGGTGGTGCGGCGCTTTCGCGAGACGCTGCCATCGGCCGACATCTATGTCTATGACAACAATTCGCGCGACCTGACGGCATTAAAGGCCCGCGCGGCGGGCGCCATCGTCGTCCGCGAGCCGCGCCAGGGCAAGGGCAATGTCGTGCGGCGCATGTTCGCCGACATCGATGCCGATATCTATCTGATGGCCGACGGCGACGGCACCTATGCGCCGGAAGATGCCTCGCTGCTGATCAACATCCTGCAGACCGAGCGCTGCGACATGGTGGTGGGCACCAGGCGCGGCGTCACCGACGATGCCGGCCGTTCCGGCCATGCCTTTGGCAACCGCATTTTCAACAGCCTCTACAAGCGGCTGTTCGGCACCGACTTCACCGACATCTTCTCCGGCTACCGCGTCTTCTCGAGGCGTTTCGTCAAGAGCTTTCCCGCGGTTTCCGGCGGCTTCGAGATCGAGACCGAAATGTCGGTGCATGCCTCGCAGCTCAAACTGCCGGTGAGCGAGATCGCGCTCGATTATGGCCGCCGGCCTGAGGGATCGTCGTCGAAGCTGTCGACCTATCGCGACGGCGCCAGGATCCTGTGGATGTTCGCCATGCTGATGAAGGAGACGCAGCCGCTGCGCTTCTTCGGCGCCTTCGCGATTTTCTTCCTGGCGTCGAGCCTTGCCCTGATGACGCCGGTGCTGATCGAATTCGCCCAGACCGGCCTCGTGCCGCGCATGCCGACCTGGGTGCTGTCGGTCGGCCTGCTGCTGCTCTCGATGCTTGCGATGGTGACCGGATTGATCCTCGATTCGGTGTCGCGCGGGCGCGCCGAGCAGAAGCGCATTTTTTATCTCTCGGTGCCGTCGAGCCGGGTCGAAGGGCGCGAACGCACTGGTGAAATCCCGAAGGCCGAACCGGGCAAGACGCCCCGGGCCGCCTGAGCCGTGAGCCGGCTCGCCCGCTTCGTCCTGGCAGGCGGCGTTGGTTTCGTCGCCGATGCCGCGGCGCTCTGGCTGCTCTTGGCGCTGACGCCGCTCGGTCCCTTCGTCGCCCGTGTCCTGTCGATCGGCTTTGCGCTGTGCGTCACCTGGCAGATCAACCGGCACCTGACCTTTTCGCCGTCGAGCCGCGGCGTGGCGCAGGAGGGCGCGCGCTATGGCGGCGTCGGCATCGCCACCAGCATCGTCAACTATCTCATCTACTGCGCCATCCTGTTTGCGCTGCCGGCGCTGCCGCCGCTGGCCGCACTTGCCGTCGCCTCGCCGGTCGCCATGGCGCTGTCGTTCCTCGGTTACTCCCGGCTGGTCTTCGACCGTTAAAGGTCTGGGCCAAGCAAGCGCGATTGGCAGAAGCCGCCAAGTTCCGTATATCGGCGACAGAGCCTGCTGGAGACCGGAAGATGCCCCTGAAAATCGCCGTCCAGATGGACCATGTCTCCACCGTCTCGATCGCCGGCGACACGTCGTTTGCGCTGTCGCTGGAGGCGCAGCGGCGCGGCCACCAACTGTTCCACTATACGCCCGACCGGCTGTCGATGCTGGGCGGCAAGGTGTTTGCCCGCATCGAAGAGATGAAGCTCCGCGACGAGAAGGGCAATCATTATACGCTGGGCGACAAAGTGCGCACCGACCTGTCGGAGATGGATGTGATCCTGCTGCGCCAGGACCCGCCCTTCGACATGAATTACATCACCACCACGCACATTCTGGAGCGTATCCATCCCAAGACACTGGTCGTCAACGACCCGGCCTGGGTGCGCAACAGCCCGGAAAAGATCTTCGTCACCGAATTCCCCGATCTGATGCCCGAAACGCTGATCACCAAGGATCCCCAGGAGGTCGCGGCCTTCCGCAAGGAATTCGGCGACATCATCGTCAAACCGCTCTACGGCAATGGCGGCGCCGGCATCTTCCATCTCAAGGAGGGCGACCGCAACCTCGCCTCACTGCTCGAAATGTTCGCCCAGCTGTCACGCGAGCCCTATATCGTCCAGCGCTATCTCAAGGATGTGCGCAAGGGGGACAAGCGCATCATCCTGATCGACGGCGAGGCGGTCGGCGCCATCAACCGCGTGCCGGCCGACCACGATTCCCGCTCCAACATGCATGTCGGCGGCCGTGCCGAAAAGACCGAGCTGACGACACGCGAACGCGAGATCTGCGCCCGCATCGGGCCGTCCCTGAAAGCACGCGGCTTCATCCTCGTCGGCATCGACGTCATCGGCGACTACATGACCGAGATCAACGTGACCTCGCCGACCGGCGTGCGCGAAGTGCAACGTTTTGGTGGCGCGGATATCGCCAGCCTGTTCTGGGACGCGGTGGAGGCGAAGCGGCGCAATTCGGCCGCGTAGTGTGCGTTGCTACGGAGGACTTTGGTGGGTCCAGAGAAGCATCGAAAGATGCTCTTTATCGGGTAAGACTGCCGAGCAAGCGGCTCATCAAATCAAACTATGTCCCGGAAGCGCCGAGGCCTCAGTTTCGGAGGAAGGAGACCGATAAGTCAGGTCTGCAATTTTAGCTGTGGTGTTGCCCAGTCTTTCAGCAGAAAACCCGCATCGGCGTTCTTTTCCAGCAATGCAAAAGCCGCAGACAGTCCGATCAGGTCGACCAAGGTCCTGCGCATTGAGTGGCGGGAGATTAAATGCTCCAGTCCCGGCGCCACTTCGCACCAACGATTGGCCAGTGCCCGCCGTATCGCTATTTCAGTATCAGGCGACATCCTGCCGAGGCCAACTCCGGTACCCAGGATGCGCCCGTCCGCCCAGCCATTGCCGCCGTGAAGCCGATAACTGCCAAGAGCCCGCCCAATCCTCACGGTTCCGCCGATCATATGGGCGGCACGAGCCATATAACCATCGGCACATATCTTTATTTCGTCCGGATCGGATGGACGCATGATTTCAAGCGGAGCTCGACGAAACATCATCCCCGATGTGGTTGACCAAAACCAACCCACGGTGCCCCGATCAATAAATAATAATGTCGGGTCAGCTTCGGTGTCGACATGCAGGTAGCCGCTCATTTTCGGCATCGATCGCGGGTCATTCAGGTGGAATACGGGATGACCGCCCGCAAGCAGTTTGCCGGCCGTATCTATCACCACCTCATCGGAGCTCGACATCGCCGCGATACGGGTGTGGCTGAGATGCGCTCTCACATGGCATTCTATGAAGTCAGGGTGCCAAGCATCGTCACCGTCAAGAAACGAGATCAGGGGCCCGGCTGTCGCGTCAAGCCCGGTCATCATTGTTGCCATCTGCCCGCCATTTTGCAGTCGGGGCAGAAAGCGGAAACGACTGTCGCCAAGCTGGGACAGACACTCTTCAATCCTTCGGCGGGAAGCGTCGGTCGAAAAATCATCGACCACCACGCACTCGAACGCAGTGTATGTCTGCGCCGCTACGGATCGGATCGCAGTGTCGATGAATGCCTCTTGATTGAAACAGCCTACGCAAACGGATACGGTTGGTAGCGCGATGTGAGAACCAGCCCCGCTTGGGACGATGTTTTCTTTCAAGAGGCGCTTCTCCGTACACCAGATTTGATCGCCTGAGATATTCCGTCGATCAACTGGCGATGTTTCTTTGCCAAATTTCTCTCTGTCGAAGCGAGTTTTGCCCCGCACTCAAGATCGCAATTGCCGCATGTTGACCCTACAGCACGGGTATCGCCCTCCTACCAAATTCGAGATTGTCAGAGCCATGCTGCGTCATGGCCACAAACTCAGAAAGGGGCACCCTTCCGCGAAGTCGCAACCTGCTCTTCAGGCCAGTTTGCTGTCTGACGATCCGTTCATATCCTATTCGGGAATGTCCGGTACGCCGCTCGGATTAGCAAGTCATATGCCTTTCCTTCCACGCGGCCACCGCGCCTGGTTTCTCATCTCGCCAACCTGGTCCATCGAAAGCAGTGCTAGCGTCAAAACCATCCGGACCTATGCCGTTCTGCATAGACTCAAGAACCCCCGTCACTCGCTAATCTTCCTATCCAACACTCAGGCCGAGGCTGATCTGTTGAATCAGTCCGGCGAGGCCGCCGTCCTGCACAACAAGACGTCAACAACCTCCGAACACATATTCAGGCCTCTCGATGACGTCCCTGTAGAATTTGATGCAATCTACAATGCGCAACTGGCTCCGTGGAAGCGCCATGACTTGTCGCTTGGCATCCAGCGTTGCGCATTTGTCTTCTATCGAGATTCAAGCGGGTCCTCCACGACGGAGTCGGAAAGAGCACGAATAAATCGGCATAGGGAGCTCGCGCCGCATCACGTCTTTATCAACGAGTTTGACGGCACCGGCAAGCCGGTCCGATTGGCACCGGCTCAGGTGAACACGCATCTAAATCGTGCAGCCGTGGGAATCTGTCTCTCTCACCTGGAAGGACCAATGTTCGCCAGCACGGAATATCTTCTCGCGGGCCTTCCAGTGGTCACGACGCCGAACCATGGCGGCCGAGACCTTTATCTGGATGACGACTATTCGCTCACAGTTCCACCCGATCCTCGATCCATCGCGGAGGCTGTCTTAGCGCTGAAGGAGCGACGAATTCCCCGGGATTACATTCGTTCGCAAACTTTGAAACGAATCGAACGAGACCGCGGGCGGTTCATAGACCTTGTAAACGAGATTTTTCTGGAGAGCGGCTCTTCGCGCCGGATCGCCATGCCTTGGCCTTTCCGATATCCTGTCATGGAGTGGCTTCCACCGCAGGTCGCGATCGATCGATCGCTTTCAGGTTCGGTCGATGCCTTCATCACCGCTTAGAAAGCAACAGCCTCAGATTGCCGAAGGGCCTAGTCGCCTTGTTAACGCGGTCGAGGAGGCGGAGCAGCCGTTCCATTGCTTAACCATCTTCCGTTTTTGCAACCGGCACAGCGCGCTGCAACCACCACGAATGCATGTTCCTGTAATGTTCTTGCCTTGGCCTAAAATCTATGGTTGTCTTGTCCTGACGTCGCTCGCGGTCTGAACCACAAGGCCGAGGCGAGCCGATATCCGGGGGCAGAGCAAGATGGTGGCGCGGGTTCGCACGGTGGCTTTCCAGGGCATCGAGGCCGTGCCGGTCGATGTCCAGGTGATGATCGCGCCGGGCAAGGTCGGCATGCAGATCGTTGGGCTGGCCGACAAGGCGGTGGCCGAAAGCCGCGAGCGCGTGCAGGCGGCACTGCATGCGTCGGGGCTGTCGATGCCGTCGAAGAAGGTGACGGTCAACCTGGCGCCTGCCGACCTGCCCAAGGAAGGGAGCCATTACGACCTGCCGATCGCGCTCGGCCTGATGGCTGCACTCGGCGCCATTCCGGGCGACATGCTGGCCTCCTATGTCGTGCTCGGAGAATTGTCGCTCGACGGCACCATTGCCGCGGTCGCCGGTGCGCTGCCGGCGGCGATCGGTGCCAATGCCGAGGGAAAAGGCCTGATCTGCCCGTTCGGCTGCGGGCCGGAAGCGGCCTGGGCGGGCAAGGATTTCGACATATTGGCGCCGCGCAGCCTGATTGCCATCGCCAATCATTTTCGCGGCACGCAGGTGCTGTCGCGGCCCGAGCCCGGCATCCATGTCTCGGCCCGCGACCTGCCCGACCTTTCAGACATCAAGGGCCAGGAAAGCGCCAAGCGGGCGCTGGAAGTGGCGGCGGCCGGCGGCCACAATCTGTTGATGGTCGGGCCTCCCGGCTCGGGAAAATCGATGCTGGCGCAGAGGCTGCCCTCAATTCTGCCGCCACTGGCGCCCAAGGAACTTCTTGAAGTCTCGATGATCGCCTCGGTGGCCGGCGAGCTCGGCGAAGGCAAGCTCACCGACCGGCGGCCGTTCCGCGCCCCGCACCATTCGGCTTCGATGGCGGCAATGGTCGGCGGCGGCATCAGGGCGCGGCCGGGCGAAGTATCGCTTGCCCACAACGGCGTGCTGTTCCTCGACGAGTTTCCCGAATTCACGCCGCAGACCTTGGATGCGCTGCGCCAACCGCTGGAGACCGGCGACTGCATGATCGCGCGCGCCAACCACCGCGTCACCTATCCAGCGCGCATCCAGCTGGTGGCGGCGATGAACCCGTGCCGTTGCGGCATGGCCGGCGAGCCCGGCTATCGCTGCCTGCGCGGCGAGCGCTGCCGCACCGACTACCAGGCGCGCATCTCAGGCCCGTTGCTCGACCGCATCGACCTCAGGATCGAGGTACCGGCGGTCTCGGCCGCCGACCTGATCCGGCCCGACCGAGCGGAGAAAAGTGCAGCCGTCGCCCAGCGCGTGGCGCGCGCCCGCACCATCCAGCGCGAACGGTTCGAGCGGCTGGGCGTTACCAGCGCCACCACCAACGCCCATTGCTCGCCTTCTGTTATCGAGGACATCGCTGCGCCGGACGCAGCAGGCCTGTCGCTGCTGAAAGACGCCAGCGAGAAACTCGGCTTTTCTGCGCGCGCCTATCACCGCGTGCTCAAAGTGGCGCGCACACTGGCTGACCTCGACGCCAGCGAAACCGTCGGCCGAATTCACCTGGCCGAGGCGATTTCCTACCGCATGATGTCGGAGCGGGTAGCGCAGGCGGCGTAAGGGGAGGGTGCAGCGAAGCGGCGGGGTGGGGTCACCGAAGAATGCTCGACCTTTTTTTTGAAGCCGAGCCGAGAAAGGGCCTCTGCGATGACATTGCTTGTAGTGTAGTCCGAAGGGAGTCGGCGCGCTTCACGCAGGACCCCTCCCGGCCCTTCGGGCCACCCTCCCCTCAAGGGACCCTCAAGGGGGAGGGAGACGCCGGCGCTCAGGCCCGCTCTTTCGCCTTCAGCTCCAGCCGCCGTGCGTGCAGCACCGGTTCCGTATAGCCGTTCGGCTGCTCGCGGCCCTTGAACACCAGATCGCAGGCGGCCTGGAAGGCGATGGAATTGTCGAAATCGGCGGCCATCGGGCGGTAGAGCGGGTCGCCGACATTTTGGAGGTCGACGATCGCCGCCATGCGCCGCAGCGAATCCATCACCTGAATTTCGGAGCAAACCTTGTGGTGCAGCCAGTTGGCGATGTGTTGCGAGGAGATGCGCAGCGTGGCGCGGTCTTCCATCAGGCCGACATCGTTGATGTCGGGCACTTTCGAGCAGCCGACGCCCTGGTCGATCCAGCGCACGACATAGCCCAGAATGCCTTGCGCATTGTTGTCGAGCTCGCGCTGGATCTCGTCGGGGGTCCAGTTCGGCCGCACCGCCACCGGCACCGACAATATATCATCGAGCTTCGCCTTCGGCCGGCTCTTGAGCGCCGCCTGGACGGCATGGACATCGACCTTGTGATAGTGCGTGGCGTGCAACGTCGCCGCCGTCGGCGACGGCACCCAGGCGGTGTTGGCGCCGGCCTTGGGATGGGCGATCTTCTGTTCCAGCATCGCCGCCATCAGATCGGGCATCGCCCACATGCCCTTGCCGATCTGGGCATGACCGGCCAGCCCGCATTCGAGCCCGGCGTCGACATTCCACGCCTCATAGGCGGAAATCCAGGCGGCCTGCTTCATGTCGCCCTTGCGGATCATCGGGCCGGCTTCCATCGAGGTGTGGATCTCGTCGCCGGTGCGGTCGAGGAAGCCGGTGTTGATGAACACGACGCGTTCCCTGGCGGCGCGGATCGCCTCCTTGAGGTTGACGGTGGTGCGCCGCTCCTCGTCCATGATGCCCATCTTGATAGTGTTTTTGGCCATACCGAGCAGCGCTTCGACGCGGTCGAAAATCTCGACTGCGAAGGCGACTTCCTCCGGCCCATGCATCTTCGGCTTCACCACATACATCGAGCCCGCGCGGGAATTCATCCGACGCCCGTTGGCGCCGACATCGTGCAGCGCGATCAGCGCCGTCATCGCCGCATCCAAGATGCCTTCCGGCACCTCGTTGCCATCGCGGTCGAGGATGGCCGGATTGGTCATGAGGTGACCGACGTTTCGCACCAGCATCAGCGAGCGGCCAGGCAAGCTCAGCGCGCCACCACTGGGCGCGGTCCAGGCGCGGTCCGGATTGAGTTTGCGCGTGAAGGTTTTGCCGCCCTTGCTGATTTCCTCCGCCAGATCGCCCTTCATCAAGCCGAGCCAGTTGCGGTAGACGATAACCTTGTCCTCGGCATCCACCGCCGCGACCGAATCCTCGCAGTCCTGGATGGTGGTCAGCGCCGATTCCAGGATCACGTCGGCAATGCCGGCCGGGTCGGTGCGGCCGATCTGGTTGGTGCGGTCGATGAGGATCTCGATGTGCAGGCCGTTCTGGACCAGCAGGATGGCTTCCGGGTTGGCGCCGTCGCCGCGATAGCCGGCAAATTGTTTCGGGTTGGCCAGCGTGGTGCCGCCGGCGCCGGCGCCGAGCCGCAAGGTGCCACCCGAAGCCGTCAGCCCGTTCACGCCGGCCCATTTGCCCGAGGTGAGCGGCACGGACTCGTCCAGAAAACTCTTCGCCCAGGCAACCACCTTGGCGCCGCGCACGGGGTTGAAGCTTTTACCCTTCTCGGCGCCACCGGTCTCGGCAATGGCGTCGGTGCCGTAGAGCGCATCGTAGAGCGAACCCCAGCGGGCATTGGCGGCGTTGATCGCATAACGCGCATTCATCACCGGCACCACCAGCTGCGGCCCGGCAACGGTGGCGATCTCGGGGTCGACATTGTCGGTCGACACGGAAAAGGCCGGCCCTTCGGGCACGACATAGCCGATCTCACGCAAGAAGCTTTTGTAGGCCTCCATATCGATGGGCGCGCCATTGGCGCGGTGCCAGGCGTCGATCTGTTCCTGCATGGCGTCGCGTTTGGCCAACAACGCCCGGTTCTTCGGCGCGAGATCATGGACGATGGCCGAAAAGCCGTTCCAGAAGGCGTCGGCGGCAATGCCGGAACCGGGCAGCGCTTCGCCGACAAAGTCATGCAGTTCGCGGGCAATCCGCAATCCGGCGATCTCGACGCGATCGGTCATCAGGGCTTCTCCAGATGAAAGGCTTTGCGGCCTTTGGCATGTCGGGGGTGAGGGGTCAATTCAGCTTAGGGTGAAGGCGGGGATTTTGAAGCTGCTGATCTCCCCCCAAGGGGACCCCAAGGGGGGAGATTACCTAAACCGCAATCCTCGGCCGACCCGATGCAACCGCCACCACATGCGCTTCGATAAACATCCGTTGGGCCTCAACCGTAGACACCTTGAACTCGGTCGAAACGTCGATCTCGGCATTATCCGTGCCGGCATCCTTCGCGCGCGCGGCTACGATCGCCCGCACATCAGCCTCCGCTGCCGCGATCGCCTTGGCCTCGTCGGTGAAGTCGCGCACCGTTTGCCCCGACGCGACCCGGAACAAACCTTCCTTGGGCTGGCTGACGCGGGCTTCGGCCGAGACGCGGACCTGGCCGACGACGGCGCCGAGCGCGTTGGCGACGTCGGTATCCTCCGGCACCACGCACTCATTACCGACCAGCTCGGCCAAGCCGGCATAGTGCAGCGGCGCCGAGGCGCCGAGGCCAATGACCGGACGATCGAGCGCGACGCTGAGCCTTGCGATGCCGGGATGGGAATCGACGGCGCGCTGCACCAGCGCGTGCGCGACGGTGGCGGCGCCATCCAGCCCATCCTCGGCAAAGGCTGTCTCCAGAATGTATTCGGCCGACCAGCGCGTGAGCGTCAGCAGCACGCGTTCGGAAATCACCTCCGGAGACGGCGCGATGTACTGGCCTCGCCCATCACGCTTGCGGGCAAACAGTTCGGCGCCGAGCCGGGCCGCAAGCGGGTCCCAGTTGGCCTGCTTGCCGAGCACATGGGCGGCGTCCGAGGGGGTGAAGCCCGAGATATGCACAAGACCGCGCGAGACCAGCCGGTTCAGCGTGGCGTTCTGGGCGTTCGAGGTGAGCAGCCTGTCGATGGCGAGCGGCACGGCACCAATCAGTTCATACAGTTTCGCCTCGGGCGAGGTCAGGCCGGCGGCGAGCCTGTCCGGCACGCCGGTGCGCAACGCAAAGCGGCCGTCCATGCGGCCGGGGTTGGGCGCCCTGAGCTGGCGCTCGAGCTCCGATGTCACGGAAACACCATGCATCATGCCGGCCAGCGCCAGCGGCACCAGGCGGCGCGGCCCGAGCAGGATTTTCGGGTTGAGCGCGCCATCTTCCAGTGCCACCTCGGAATCGCCGCCGAGGCCGAAAGTGCGCATGGCGACCGCCTCGACCATGGTGCGGAAGCCGCCGACAGTGGCGCCTTCGGGATCGAGCCGAGGACGGCCGCCGTCGAGCACGGCGACATCGGTGGTGGTGCCGCCAATGTCGGACACCATGGCGTTGTCCAGGCCCGTCATGTGGCGGGCGCCGACCAGGCTGGCGGCCGGGCCGGACAGGATGGTCTCGATCGGCCGCTGGCGGGCAAACGCCGCCGAAACCAGCGCGCCATCGCCGCGCACCACCATCAGGGGGGCTACGATGTTGCGGGCCTCCAAAAATCCTTCGGTTGCCGCCACAAGCCGGTCGATCATCGAGATCAGCCTGGCGTTGAGCAAGGTGGTGAGCGCGCGGCGCGGGCCGCCGAGCTTGGCCGACAATTCGTGGCTGGCGGTGACCGGCAGGCCGGTCTTTTCGCGGATGAAGTCGCGCGCGGCGAGTTCATGCACCGGGTTGCGGGTGGCGAAATAGGCGCAGACGGCAAAGCCCGACACCGAGGCGCCGAGTTCAGGGATCGCCGCTTCCAGCCCCGACAGATCGAGCTTGGCCGCATTGCCGTGCACGTCATGGCCGCCCGGACAAAACACCACCGGATCGGTGCCGAGCGCGGTCTTCAGCCCGTCGCGCGCAAGGTCGGCCCCGGTAAAGCCGATCATGATGAGCGCCACACGCCCACCCTGGCCCTCGACCAGCGCATTGGTGGCGAGCGTCGTCGACATCGACACGAGTTTGATGGCGGCCGGATCGGTGGCCGATTTTTCCAGCACCGCATCGACCGCGCCGGAAATGCCGACGGCAAGATCGTGCCGCGTCGTCAGCGCCTTGGCCTTGGCCAGCACCTTGCCTTTTGGCCCGCCTTGTTCCGACCACAGCACGGCATCGGTATAGGTGCCACCGGTGTCGATACCGAGAAAAAGGGGTTTTGGCTTGGCGGTCATGTCTGGCGGTCCGGGATTCTGCTCCCCGCCCTTAGCCGATACGGCCCGGCTGATAAAGGCGGGAGAGGTGGGCCAGTTTGACCCTCGTCGCCGCTCATGCCCGTCAAACTTTGTAACGGTCACATTTTTTCATTGGTGCGTGGCCTGCCTTTGCGTGCACCATGCTCCGAACTCATCGCTTTCAGGACTTCGCCATGACCACGCTTCCCGGCATCGCCGACATCCATGCCGCCGCCGCGCGGCTCTCCGGCCTGATCGCCGAAACGACCTTGATCGAATCGCTGGAACTCAACAAGCGCTTCGGCGGCCGCATCCTGTTCAAGCCGGAGACGCTGCAGCGCACCGGCTCGTTCAAGTTCCGCGGCGCCTACAACAAACTGTCTTCGCTGAGCGAAGAAGAGCGCAGCCGCGGCGTCGTCGCCTTCTCCTCCGGCAACCATGCTCAGGGCGTCGCCGCGGCGGCTGCCATGTTCGGCGTCAAGGCGGTCATTGCCATGCCGGCCGACGCGCCGGCGATGAAGATCGCCAATGTCCGCAAGATGGGCGCCGAAGTGGTGCCGTTCGACCGCTTTCGCGACGACCGCATGACGGTGGTGCGACCCTACATGGACAAGGGCATGGTGCTGGTGCCTCCTTTCGACGATCCGGCCATCATCGCTGGCCAGGGCACGATCGGTCTCGAACTGATGCGCCAGGCAAAAGCGCTCGGCGTCAGCCTCGATGCGGTCGTCATTCCCTGTGGAGGCGGCGGCCTGACGAGCGGCATTTCGATCGCCGTCAAGGATGCCTCGCCGGCCACAGCAGTCTGGGCCGTTGAGCCCGAGCATTTCGACGACACCCGCCGCTCGCTGATCGAAGGAAAAAGGGTTTCCAACGAGCCCGGCCACAGTTCGATCTGCGATGCCATCCTCACCGCAGAGCCCGGTGCCATCACCTTCGAGATCAACCGCAAGAACCTCGCCGGCGCCATCGCCGTCTCCGACAAGGCGGCCGCACAGGCGGTGCGCGACGCCATGGCCCATCTCAAGCTGGTGGTCGAACCCGGCGGCTGCGTGGCGCTGGCGGCGCTCTCGTCAGGCGAGATCGAACTGTCGGGCAAATGCGTCGCCGTCGTGCTGTCAGGCGGCAATGTCGATTTCACCACCTATGCCGAGATCATGGCCGCGGCCTGAGAACCGATATGGCAGACGCTGAGATAAGGGCGGCTCTCGATCGCCATTGGGCTGCCTCCGATGCCAATGATCTCGAGACGGAGCATCAGATCTATCGCGAGGACGCGGTGCTCGATTATCCGCAATCAGGCGAGCGCATCAGCGGACGGCACAACATCCAGTCGTCGCGCGCCACGCAGCCCAACCGGAAGCGCTTTGCCGTGCGGCGGATCACCGGGTCAGGCGACCTCTGGATCACCGAATATGTCCTGACCTATGACGGGATTCCGTCCTATACGGTGAGCATCATGGAGTTCGTCGATGGCAAAGTGGTTCGCGAGACCCAGTATTTCGGCGATCCGTTCGAGCCGGGGCAGTCGCGCGCGCAATGGGTCGAACGGATACCTTGAAACACGGCGGCGGTAGCATGACCGGCCACCATCCGCTCGATCGTGCCGAACTGCCTGATGATACGGCCGATCTCGCCCGCTATCTCATCGGCAAGCTCGTGGTGCGGGAATTGCCGGAAGGCATCGTCGGCGGCCGTATCGTCGAGACCGAGGCCTATGTCACCGGCGACGCCGCCGGTCACGGCTATCGCGGGATGACGCCGCGCAACCGTTCGATGTTTCTTGACGCCGGGCACGCCTATGTCTATCTCGCCTATGGCGTCTCCTGGATGCTCAATGTTTCGAGCGAGGGGCCAGGGACCGGCACCGGTGTGCTGATCCGGGCGCTCGAACCGCTCGAAGGCATCGCCATCATGCGGCAGAACCGGGGCGTGGAGCGCCTGCGCGACCTGGCGCGCGGGCCGGGACGGCTCGCACAGGCATTGCGGATCGACCGTTCGCTGGACGGCCTCGATCTGTGCCGCCAAGGCCCGCTATGGCTGGCAGCCGACGGGCATCAGGCCGGCGACATCGGCCAAGGCATCCGCATCGGCATCACGAAGGATGCGGACCGCCCGCTGCGGTTCTATGTCAGGGGCAGTCCGTTCGTCAGCGGTCCGCGATCGCTCAATTCCTGAACGCTCAGTCGAGCGTGCGCCTGAACCGCACCAATGCGACGCCGGCAAACAAGGCCACGAACCCGACCAGCCAGGCGATCTCGCCCGCAACCGCCGGCAGTTCAGCGCCCTTCAGCATCACCGCGCGGGTAATGCGCAAAAAATGCGTCAGCGGGAAAATCTCGCCGAAGGTCTGCGCCCAGCCCGGCATGCCGCGATAGGGGAACATGAAGCCGGACAAAAGGATCGACGGCAGGAAGAAGAAGAAGGTCAGCTGCAGCGCCTGCATCTGCGTGCGGGCGATGGTCGAGATGGTGTAGCCAAGCAGCACCAGCGCCAGCACGAACACCAGCACGGCGGTAAGCAGCAGCGACATCGAGCCGGTGAAAGGAATGGCGAACAGAAGCTTCGACGCCGCCAGCACCACCACCACCTGGACGCCACCGACCACAAGATAGGGCAGCACCTTGCCCAGCATGATCTCGAACGGGCTGGACGGCATGGCGAGCAGGTTTTCCATCGTGCCGCGCTCGGTCTCGCGGGTCAGCGCGATCGAGGTCATCATCACCAGGGTCATCTGCAGGATGACGCCGAGCAGGCCGGGCACGATGTTGTATTGCGAGATGCCTTCCGGATTGTAGCGCTGGTGCACCACCACATCGAGCTGGCCCCTAGCGGCCTCACTCGCCGCCTCCTGCATGCCTTGCGCCCGAAGCAGCGCCTGGCTGGCCACTTTGCTTAGCGTCGAGATGGCGCCGCTGGCGGCGGCCGGGTCGGTGGCGTCGGCCTCGATGAGTATCTGCGGATTGTCGCCGCGCTCCACCCGGCGGCCGAAATCGGCCGGGATGGTGACGACGAAGGCGACATCGCCGCGCGCCATCAGGAATTCGGCAGCCTCGGCACTTTGCGCAACATGGTCGAAGCGGTAGTAGCCGGTCGTCTGCAGGGCCGCGACAATGGCGCGGGTGTAGGGGTCATTGCTGGTCGCCACCAGTGCGGCAGGCAGGCTTTTGGGATCGTTGTTGATGGCGTAGCCGAACAGCACCAGCTGCAAAAGCGGCACGCCCAGCATCATGGCGAAGGTGATGCGGTCGCGCCGCATCTGGATGAATTCCTTGATCAGCAGCGCACCGAGCCTGGCGAAGGAGAAGACGCTGTTCATGCCATATTGTCCTTCGAGCCGGACATGAACTGAATGAAGACGTCCTCGAGGCTGGTCTCGCCGGGTTTTACGCTGACGCCCTTGTGCTCCTTCTCGACATCGGCGAGCGCCTTTTCGAGCTTTGCCTTGTCGGAGCCGACGACATGCAGCGTCGCGCCGAACGGCGCCACCTGGTCGACGCCGGGCCGGTCCCTGAGTGCATCGGCGACCTGGTCGAGGCGCGGTCCCTGCAGCACGAAGGTGGTCAGACCGGCATTCGTCACCACCTCGTCCACCGTGCCGGTGGCCAGCATCTTGCCGTAGGAGATGTAGCTGATGCGGTGGCAGCGCTCGGCTTCGTCCATGTAGTGGGTGGACACCAGCACGGTCAGACCGCCGCTCGCCAGCCGGTGGATCTCGTCCCAGAATTCGCGCCGCGCCTTCGGATCGACGCCGGCGGTCGGCTCGTCGAGCAGCAGCAGCTTCGGCTTGTGCATGATGCAGGCGGCCAGTGCCAGCCGCTGCTTCCAGCCGCCCGACAGCGTGCCGGCGAGCTGGTTGCGGCGGCTCGTCAGGCCAAGCTCTTCCAGCGTTTTCGACACATGCTCCTCGACCGGCTTCAGCCGGTAGAGCCGCGCCACGAATTCGAGATTCTCGCCGATCGTCAAATCCTCGTAGAACGAGAATTTCTGCGTCATGTAGCCGACTTCGCGCTTGATGCGGAGCGACTCGGTGCGGATGTTGAAACCCAGCACCCTACCTTCGCCCTCGTCGGGCGTCAGCAGGCCGCACATGATGCGGATGGTCGTCGTCTTGCCGGACCCGTTGGGCCCGAGAAAGCCGACGATCTCGCCCTCGGCCACCGTCATCGTCACATGGTCGACGACAGTCTTGTCGCCGAAACGCTTGACCAGGCCATGAACGTCGATGGCGTTCATTTTGCGGAGGCCGCCAGCTCGACATCGACGATCTGTCCCGGCTGCAGCGCTTGCGCCTTGCCCTCAGGCCGCGCCTCGACGAGGTAGACCAGCTTCTGCCGGTTCTCGAGCGAGTAGATCACCGGCGGGGTGAATTCCGGGTCGGGCGAGACATAGCTGACGCGCGCCTTCACCTCCGGCCCGCAGCCGTCGCAATGGACGACAAGCAGCGTGCCGACCTTGATCGACGAGAACGCACTTTCCGGGACATAGACGCTGAGCTTCACCGCACCGTCCGGCAACATCGAAATGACAGGCGCGGTCGGACCGGCGGTGTCGCCGGAATTGCGGATGACGTCATTGATGCGGCCGGGCGAAGGTGCCGCCAGCACGCGCTTCGACAACCGCCACTCAGCCTGTTCCAACGCCGACTGCGCCTGTTTGACCTGATTGTCTGCCGCCTTGATCGTTTCGGGACGCGCAGGCAGACCGCCGACGGCGAGGTTGGCCTGCGCCTGGCCGACCTGCGCATTGGCGGTCTCCAGCGTCGCGGCGGCCGTGTCGTAGTCGGCCTGCGTGCCGGCACCGCGCTTGAACAGGTCGGCGGCGCGGTCGTATTTGCGCTTGGCATCCGTGGCCTGGGCCTTGGCCATGTCGACCTCGGCCTTCAGCACCGCGATCTCCTCCGGCCGCTTGCCGATCTGCAGGTCGGCAAGCTGCGCCTGCGCCTGGGCGAGCGCGGCCTCTGCCTGGGCGACGGCGATTTTTGCGTCGGCGCTTTCGAGAGTCACCACCGGCGTGCCTGATACAACACGGTCGCCGCGCTTGACCGCGACGGTCTCGACCTGCGCCACTTCGATCGGCGCCAGCAAGACATAGTCGCCCTCGACATAGCCGACGGCAAGCGGCGCTGCCGGCGCGCAGGCGCCGAACAGCTGGGCCGCGAGCGGCAGGGAACAGAGAAAACTCATCGCTTGCCCTCCTTGCGGGCGACCGGATTTCGGGCCGCCAGTATGGCGCCAAGATTGCTTGTGACCGCCGCCACCACCTTGGCGGCTTCGGCGTTACCGATCTCGCGCCAGCCCATACGACGCATCACTGCTTCGCGGCCGATGCGGAAATAGATGACCTGGCCGATCAGCGTGAAGACCACGAGCTTGGTGGCCTCGCTTTCGGCCGGCTCGCCCGTCGCCTGTTCCCAGATCTGGCAGAGGCGGCGATGCGTCGGTTCGAACACCCCGTCATAGATGCGGTCGAGGGCGGCCGTCGGATGCGACAACTCTCTAAGTACGAATTGTACGATATCGCCCGCCTCCGGCCGGGCGACGATAAATCCTACCATCCGCTCCAATGCGGTCGAGAGCTGCGCCCGCGCCGTCTCTGAACTGGCTTGACCTTGCAGCTGCATGCCGCCGAGCGCCTGGCCAGCAACCGCCTGGATGGTCTCGACGATGTGGTCGGCGGCGGCCCCGCGGAGCCCTTCCTTGCCGCCGAAATGATAGGCGATGGAGCCGATGTTGGCCTTCGCCTCCGCCGCGATCTCGCGCGTCGAGGTGCCGTCGAAGCCCTGCCGCCCGAACAGTTTGAGCGCGGCCAGCACCAGTGCGGCGCGCGTCTGCTCGGCGGGCGATGTCTCCTGGCGGGGCATTTTGTCGGGCGCGGATTTGATCATGTCGGCCTCTTTAATCAATCGATTGATTAAAGTCAAATTGATTATCTACGGCCGCTTGCCATGTCGAGCCGCAGACGCTTTAGTGCGCGGCCATGGGCAAGGAAGTCGAACGCAAGTTCCTGGTCTCCAGCGCCGAATGGCTAGAAATGGCCGAGGCGAATATACGCATTCGCCAGTTCTACCTTGCCGCAGCACCTGGCCGCACCGTGCGCGTACGCATCAGCGACGGCAGTTCGGCGAAGCTGACGCTTAAATTCGGCAGCAAGATCCGCGAGCGCGACGAATACGAATATGAAATTCCTCTGACTGATGCCGAGGAGATGCTGGCCTTCGCCATCGGACATGTCATCGAGAAGACACGCCACCATGTTAGGCATCGCGGCTATCTCTACGAAGTCGATGTTTTCGGCGGGATCCTAGCCGGCCTTGTGGTGGCCGAACTGGAGACGCCGGAGGATGTACCTGACGAAATGCTGCCTGATTGGCTCGGCCGCGAAGTGACCGGCGAGCAGAGATTTTACAACGCGTCGCTCGCCCTAGAGCCGGATGATTTTAGGTCGGGTCGACCTAAAATCGGAATCCGGCTCTAAATCAAAAGAGATGGAGCATGATGTCGTCCGAAAACCGCTTCACCTTTTCGGCATCATGCTCTAGGGGGATTCCGGAGATCGCCGCATGAGCTTTCGCATCGATCCGCGCCTGCCGCTGACCGGCGAGGTCAGGCGTATCCTTGGCGAGGAGATCGGCAAGGCGCTTGCCCATCTGGCCGTCGCGCGCGACCAGCCGGAGCAGGCATTGCACAAATGCCGCAAGCGGCTGAAGAGCGCGCGCGCCTTGCTGCGGCTGGTCCGTTCCGGAAATGAAACATTCTGTCGGACTGAGAACCAATGCTACCGTCAGGTGGCGGCGCTGCTTGCCGGGCCGCGCGAGGCGACCGCGCTGGTCGAGACCGTCGACCGGCTGGCAGCCGCCTTTCCCGAGCAGGTTGCCGGCGGCGGCCTCGACAGCGTGCGCGACCGGCTTATCGCTCGCCAGCATGAAATGCATGCCGGGGCTGGTCTCGACGCCGCCATAGGCGCGGCCACGGCCGCCTGCGAGGAAGGCCTGATCCGGATCGAGCGGCTGCTGCTCCCCGATCTGCCTGAGCATGCAGCCGATGTGCTTGCGGAAGGCGCTCGCAAGACCTTGCGCCGGGCCAGGAAGGCGCTGGACCGGGCGGGATCGCGCGGCGAAGCAGAGGATTTCCACGATCTGCGCAAGGCTGCCAAGACCCACTCGATGCATTTGTCGCTGCTCGGCCGGCTGTGGCCGACGCCGATCAAGGTGCGGTGCAAGGCAGTTGATGAACTTGGCGAAAAACTCGGCGAACTGCACGACGTCTTCGTCATGCGCGTGTTGCTCGAGGCCGACGGTGAGCCGCTCGGCGATGCGCAGGACACAAGGCTTCTTGGCAAGCTTTTGAAGCGCTCGGAAAAAAGCCTGAAGAAGAGCTGCCTTGCCGGAGCGGCCGAGCTGTTCGGCGACAGCCCCAAGCGCTCGACGAAGAAACTCGCGCGCAATGCGCGCGACGACCTCGCCGGCCCGGCATCGTCGGAAGAGGTCCCGGTCGGTTGATCATGGCCGAGGACGTCACCTCGTGCTAGTCACACTTTGCCATGACCGCGCCGCGCGACACGCTTCTCGACCGCCTTGGCCGCTGGCTTGCCGGCCGGCTGCAGGACGAATCCTCCGGCTATGAGCCCTACACGCCGTCCGACGCCGAGACGTTGCGGCGCACGCTCGAGCCCGGCGACATCCTGCTCATCGAAGGCAACCAGAAGATCTCGGCGGCAATCAAATACCTGACACAGTCGACCTGGTCGCATGCGGCTTTCTATACCGGCGATGCCTTGTCCGAGCCGGAGGACGGATCGGAACGGCGTCGGCTGATCGAAGTCACGCTCGGCGAAGGCTGTGTCGCCGTGCCGCTGTCGCGCTACCGCACCTACAATACCCGTATCTGCCGGGCGAGCGGGCTGACCCCGGAAGACCGCGACCATGTCGTCGCCTTCATGATCGGCAAGCTCGGCCTGAAATACGATCTCAAGAACATTTTCGACATGCTGCGCTTTTTCCTGCCGACGCCACCGGTGCCGGTGCGCTGGCGCCGCCGCATGCTGGCTTTCGGTTCCGGCGATCCGACCCGCGCCATCTGCTCGACGCTGATCGCCGAAGCCTATGGCGAGATCCGCTACCCGATCCTGCCCGAGATCACCCGCGCGCCCGGCCGCGCCTCGGCGCAGTCGAACTATTCGCGCCGCGAAATCCTGCACATCCGCCACCACTCGCTCTACACGCCGCGCGACTTCGACCTGTCACCATTCTTCCGCATCGTCAAACCGACGCTGGAATATGGTTTCGACTACCGGGCGGTGACCTGGGAGGACAAGGCAGGCACCGACGCCGCAGCCGCGAAGGCTGGCGCAATCGCCTCAGACACGTGATGGCTTCGGCCTGAGTCATGAGGTTCAGGCGTCTCACATGGCGGCCTGCATCACGCCGAAACCGCAATGGCGCCCTGGTTTTCGGCCCTGTGTTCGACCCAGACATGGACCGGTTCGTCCCGGCCGCGGATGCTCACCGGCCCATGGTCGCGCGCATTCAGCTGTGTCCCGAGCGATTCCGCCTTCGCGGCCTCGATCAGTCGTGACCCAAAGCAAATATTCGCCTGAAGCTCCCGGCAGAGCGCCTGCAAACGGCTGGCGACGTTGACGGTGTCGCCCACCACCGCGAAGGACAGGTTGCGCTCGCTGCCGACCGCGCCGAGGACGACGGCGCCATATTGTGCACCGATCCGAACGTCCAGCGGCGGATATCCTCTGGACACACGCTGGACATTCCAGTCTTCGATAGCGGCGATCATCGCTTCAGCGCACCGGATGGCCCGGGTTGCGTCGTCATGGCTGGCTTGCGGAACCCCGAAGGTCGCCATGATGCAATCGCCGATATAGTTGTCGACGGTGCCATGGTGGTCGAAGACGACCTGCTCCATGCGACGGTGGAACTGACGCAGTAGTTCGAACACTGCTTCGGCCGGATGATCCTCGGAATAGTGTGTGAAGCCGACGATGTCGGCGAACAGCACCGCGATATCCTGCCGGCGGACCGGGCCGAAGGGCTCGTCATCCGTGGCGAGCTGGTCGACGACATTGGGCGAAAAATGCCGGGCGAGATTGGCGCGGGCGCGCTCCGCCTTGACATAGTCTTCCGACAGATGTCGGGAACGAGAGACGACCAGCGCCATGATCGCGCCGATAATCAGCACAACCAACACATTGGTCGCCTGCGCGAACGTATCGACGAAATTGGGGTTGAGATAGAGATTCAGTCGCTCTGTCAGCGGCAGCGAATAGAGGTTCGTTGCCGGAATGACGGTTCCCGCATGAAAAACCACCCATCCCACCCCGATCGTCCACGTCAAGGCCGCGAGCGCGCCGAGATAGAGCGCCAATCGTGTCGAAAGGGTCAGCGCGCCAAGGCATACGAAAATCAGCAGGAATTTGAAGCTGCCCTCGCGCAGTTGCATCGCGGCCGGCGCGACCTCGAGGGAAAACGGGTTGGGCGTTACCAGCAGAACGGTCAACAGAATGATGTCCAGCGTACCGACGAGGTAACCGATCCACCATGGCGCGTTGCGACGGCGCGCAAAGCGAAACTGGATCAGGCCGACGAGTTGGAACAGCGCGAGGCCCGCCAGCACGAAGAGCAGCGAGGCATCCCAGCGGCTGATCAAGGAAAAGAAGCAGGAGATCACGGCGAGCGATGCCGTGCGCGCCCAGAACTGCAATGCAGCACCCTGGCGTTCTGCGCGCTCCCGCAAATTTTTCAGGCGCGAATAGCGGCGAAGTTCAAGTGTTGGCGCGGTCGGCATAGGATCACTTCGATTTTGCGGGGACGGTCACGCATTCGGCAAACCCGCCCCGTTCAGTCTGGCAAATCAGCGCGCGAACTCTATCATGAATGTGGCTTCATTTTTGAAGCACCTCCGGACTGGAGCGCGACAAGCTCAGCCGCCAGATGCAATCCTGCTCGGATGATGGCCCAGTCAGGCCGGCAACGGGCGGCGTCCCTTTGCCGGAGCGGTGGGCCGGTCGGACGCACCGGCATCCCTGGGGTGCGGGCCGATCGGCATGATCGCCGGAAACGGGGTTGCGCCAAAAGCAAACGTCCATTTGTAGCCGGTCAGCCCGTCTTCCGGCGTCGTGTGCTGGTCGTGATGGGCGAGCAGTTTGGCGCGCTCGGCCAGTTCCTCCGCCTCGCGCTTCACCATCTCCGCCGTCTCCGGCCGCATCCGCCTGGAGAAAGAGACGAAGGTCGCTTCCCGCTCCAGATGGGTGATCGCCCAGCCGATGAAATTCTTGTTTGTCATCTCGAATAGCGGCCTGAGCGGCCCTTCGAAATTCCACTGGATCGGTGTGTCGACCAGCAGCCGTGCCGACAGCCCGCTGCCCAATGCGATCAGGCCGATCGCTTCGAGATCGCGCAGATAAAGGAACATCGAGGCTTCGCTCAAGCCTTGCGAGCGCATGACGCCTTCGGGCGTGAACTTCTCCGACAGCATGACGAAGATGAACAGCAGCGCCGGCCGTCCCGCGAGCTTGCGCTCGATCTCCGGCGCGATGCGATTGACCGGTCCCGGCCCCCGGTTCATCGACCCCAGCACGTTTTCCAGCTCGACGCCGGCGGCAGCGCAGATCCCGATGAGACGGTCGAGCTTGCAGTTGCGCTCGTGGAAGATGCGCTTCACCGTCGGCTCGGAAATGCCCATACGCCCGGCTAGCTCACGATAGGTGACGCCCTTGGCCTTCAGCGTCCGCTTCAGCGCCTCGAAGATCAGGCCGTTCATGGAATGCACCTCTTTTCTCGCGGTTTGGTATCGCGTTTCGATACTAGCGGCAATCGCCCTTCCGGAAAAGTATCGACATCTCTAGCTCTCCGCCATCCACCACAGGAGACCTGGCCGTGAAAACCCTCATCCCCTCTATTTGTCTCGCCGCCTTCGGTATCGCGCTCGTGCCTGCGGCCGAGGCCGCCGAACTCTGGCGCGCCTCGGGCTTCGAGCAACCCGAATCGGCGCTGTTCGATGCCGCCAACAATCGCATTATCGTCTCCAACATCGTCGGCAATCCCGGGGAGGCCGACGGCAACGGCTATCTCTCGGTGCTGTCGCTGGACGGCAAGGTCGTTAGCCGGCACTGGACCGCCGGCATGGATGCACCGAAGGGCTCGGCGATCTCTGGCGGCAAGCTCTACGTCGCCGACATCACCAAGGTGCGCATCGTCGATCTCGCCAGCGGCAAGCTCATCTCGACGATCGATGTGCCCGGCGCCGTTTTCCTCAATGACGTGACATCGGACAGTTCGGGCAAGGTTTATGTCACCGACATGCTGGCCGATGCGATCTACCGCATTGACGGCGACAAGCCGGAACTGTTCGTGAAGGATGCGAAGCTCGCCGCACCCAACGGCATCTTTGCCGATCGCGATCGGCTGATCGTGGCGTCCTGGGGCAAGGGCATCAAGCCGGACTTCAGCACTGCCGCGCCCGGGGGCCTGCTGTCGGTCGATCTCGCGACGAAAGCCGTGACGCCGCTGCCTGGCGCACAAAACTTTGCCGACCTCGACGGCGTCGTCGCCATCGGCGACAGCATCTACGCCACCGCCTTCATGACCGGCACGCTCTATCGGTACAAAGTCGGCGAGGCGCCGAAGGCTGTAGAGCAGTTCAAGCCGGGCAGCGCCGATATCGGCACAGACGGCACGCGGATCTTCGTGCCGCTGATGAACGAGGGCGAGATCGCGGTGCTGAGCCTGGACTGACGGCGCACACTTGCCGGCTCAGCCAGCGGGCGCGGCTTTGAGTTGCGCCCGCGAATCCTTGATCGAGGCGGCAAAGGTCACCAGCGGCCGCTTGACGCCGTGGTTGATCAGCATGCGCCGTGTCTGCGGCGAGGCACCGGCGATGATGAAACGCACCCCTGCGCGCTTCGCCTTGTGCGCCGCGCCCTCGATGACATTGGCCGCGGTGGAATCGAAGAACGGCACCGCCGAGCAATCGAGGATGAAGTTCTTGCGCTGGTCGGCGATGCGGTCGAGCACCGTGCCGACAGTCGAGGCGGCGCCGAAGAAGAAGGCGCCGGAGATGCGATAGACGACGGTGTCGGCGTCGCTTGCCTCGCTTGCATCGTAGGCGCGGCCGCTGCTGTCGGCGACATCGTCCTGCACCAGCGGCAAATCCGCCTCCACGGCGATCGACTTGGCCATGCGGTCGATGAACAGGATCGAGCCTAGCGCGAAGCCGACGACGATGCCTTCGGTGAGATCGCGGAAGACGACGATCAGGAAGGTTGCCATCAGCACCAGGGCGTCGCCGCGCGAAGCGCGCAGCAACGTGGCGAAGGCCTGCTTCTCGAACATGTTCCAGCAGACAACCGCCAGCACCCCGGCAAGGGCGGCAAGCGGGATGTAGCTCGCCATTGGTGCGGCCACCAGCATGAAGACCAGCAGAAAAAGCGAATGCAGCATGCCGGAAACCGGCCCATGCGCGCCGGCCCGCACATTGGTGGCGGTGCGGGCGATGGTGCCGGTGGTGCAGATGCCGCCGAACAGGGCAGACGCGATGTTGGCAAAGCCTTGCGCCACCAGTTCGCAATTGGAACGGTGACGCCGCCCGGTCATGCCATCGGCGACCACGGCCGAGAGCAGCGATTCGATGGCGCCGAGCAGCGCAAAAGCCACCGCATCCGGCAGCACCGCAAGCGCCTTGTCGAGGTTGAGTGCCGGCAGTGCCGGCAACGGCAGGCTGCGCGGAATGCCGCCATAGCGGGTGCCGATCGTTTCCGCCGGCAGCGAAAGCAGCGCCACGACAAGGGAGGCCAGTCCGACGGCGATCAGCATGCCCGGCCAGCCGGGCCGCCAGCGCTTCACCCCGACGATGGTGGCGATGGTCAGCGCCGCCACCAGCGTTGCCGAGATATTGAGCGTGCCGGCCGCGTGGCCGATCGCCATCAGCTTCGGCAGCAGCGGCCCGGGCTCCGGCCCGGCAAGCCTCAGCCCGAACAGTTCGACGATCTGGCCGGAGAAGATGATGACTGCGATGCCGGCGGTGAAGCCGACCGTCACCGGGTAAGGGATGAATTTGATATAGGTTCCGAGCCGGAGATAGCCGATGGCGAGCAGGAAAATGCCGGCCATCATCGTCGCCAGCAGCAGTCCGTCGACGCCTTCGCGCTGCACCGTCGCCGCCACCAGCACGATGAAGGCGCCGGCCGGGCCGCCGATCTGGAAGCGGCTGCCGCCGAGCGCCGAGACGATGAAGCCGCCGACAATGGCCGTGAACAGGCCGCGCTCCGGCGTCACGCCCGAAGCAATCGCAATCGCCATCGACAGCGGCAACGCGACAATGGCGACGGTCAGCCCGGCCATGAAGTCGGCCTTGAACTGCGGCAGGCGGTAACCTTCGCGCCAGACCGTCACCAGCTTGGGCGTGAACAGCTCTGAAAATGTCGGCTTTGCCGACTTCTGGGCCGGTTGATGCACTGCCCGCCGGATCTGATCCATGGACTGCCTTCCGCTTGCGTGAAGGCGGCGGGATCGTCGGCAGGACTGTCGGCGGTCGCCGTCGCGACTATATGCCGGCTCAGCCTTGCGGGTTCGGCGGCGCGACCGGCTTGAGGCGCACGCCCCGGCCGCCGCGCTCGCTGGTCTGGTTCTCGCCGATGAGCTCCACCCCGGCCTCGTCGAGAGCCTGGACAACCTTCATCAGCGTATCGACCACACCCCTGACCACGCCGTCACTCGCTTCCATGCGCTGGATTGTCGGAAGCGAAACGCCGGCACGCTCGGCGAGTGTCTTCTGATCGATGCCGGCCAGCGCCCTCGCGGCGCGCATCTGCGCGGCAGTGATCATCGGTCGGAACCCCCGTCTGAGTCTGCGGAGACGACGTGTAATACAATCATAGTGATGTTTCAACCATCATAAAGCATACATGAAACATGATCTCTCCACAAAGCCGGATGGCGGGATACGGGATGAGCATGCTACGTTAACCGCCTTGGCTCTTATGGCGGGGAAATATCAGTTGAAGATTTTCAGGACCTTGACGACGTCGGCAGCCTTGCTGTCGGCGGTTTTTCTGCTGGCAGGCTGCGGACACGGGCTGATCAACCGGCTGATTTGAATGTCGCTCCGGATCGTCAGTCTTCGGGCTCGTTGCCATCGGCCACCGCCTTGTTCCGCTGCAGCATTCGCGCCGCCAGCCAGCACAGCGTCGCCCAGGTGAAGCCGGCGCACCATCCCGCCAGCACGTCGGAAGGCCAGTGGACGCCGAGATAGACGCGGCTGACGCCGACCAGCAGCGTTACCAGCACCGCCAGGCTGAGGACATAGATTTTCGTCGTTCGTCCCGGCAGGAAGCGCGCTGCCAGCGAGCCCAGCGTGAGATAGGTCACCGCCGACAGCATGGCGTGGCCGCTGGGAAACGACAGCGACGTCTCGTTGGCCAGGTGCGAGACAAGATCGGGGCGCGGCCGGTCGATGCCGGCCTTGAGCAAGGTCGACAGCAGCTGCCCGCCAGCCACCGCGACAAAGATCAGCAGCGCCGTCCTCGGCCTACGGATCAGTAGGAGGTAGACGATCACCGCCGTTACGATCAGCGCCAGCACGCTGGAGCTGCCGAGGCTGGTGATGTCGCGCATCGCGCCTTCCAGCCATGCCGGGCCGACGGGAACATCCGGCTGACCCACTTTTCGGAAAGCGAGCAGGATCTCAGTATCGAAAGCGTGCGGCGTGGTGGCCCGCGCCACCTCCATCAGTTCCTCGAAGCCCCACAGCCCGGCGGCTATCACCAGCCCGGCCAGCAGCACCGGAAATTCAAGCCAGTTGGTGAACGCACGCGGGGTCTTCATCGGATTACAGTCGCCCCTGCAGGTAAGGCCCGAGCGAGATCAGCACCACCGCCGCGATGGCCAGCACGATGCCGGTCGCCTGCAAGGCATTGACGCGTTCGCCGAAGAACACCAGCGCCACCACATTGACCGCCACCAGCTGGATCACCGCCGACAGGCCGAACGACACCGACATGCCGAACTCACGAACCAGCCGCAGCATCATCAGATTGCCCGCCGTATAGAGCGCCAGTGTCAGCACGATCTTGCCAAGGCTTGGCGCCAGCCCCCATTGCTTGGCCGCGATTGCCGCCAGCAGGAAGATCACCGTCGAAACGACGAGCTGCGCCAGTCCCCAGAAACTCACTTTTGTGCCTCGCTGTCGTTTGTGGCAGCCCTTGTTTCGCAAGCGCGCCGACACGTCAAGCAGACTGCGGCGAGACAGGCCCGACGATGACGAGAGGTGGCTGAATGAATGGCAGCACGATCGCGGTCTGATTGCAACGCTCGGGCCGGATTAACGCAAACCCAGGCAGCTGCCCACCCAAGCCCCGGAAAAGAATGGACATTTAAACATGGCGCCCTACCTCTTCTGGAGGAGAGTGCCATGCCAAAGTCCGTCTATGACCGTGGCCTGCTGAAACCCGACGACATCGCCAGGCTGCAACGCGTGTTCGACGAAGCCTGCCGCAGGCGCGACGTGCATCCCGATTCGGCGGAGGCGCGGGAGATCGCGCTGAACCTGCTTGCGCTGCACAATGCCGGGATGGTCGAGGAAGATATGCTTATGGAAACCGTGGGTTTCCGCAGGCTGGAGCCGAAATCAGCCTGAGGCCCGCAAGGCGGCCTGGAGCAATTCCAGAAAGTGTGAAGCGGTTTCCGTCCGGAATTGCGTAAAAAACAAAGGCCTAGAGCGGTTCGCCGTTTCCGTGAAACGGTGAAACGCTCTAGCCGGCGCGCTGCACGACGGCCACATTCATCTCTGCCCTCAGCCTGAAGCCGATGGACTCGTACAACCGGACCGCGCCGGCATTGCTGGCATAGACATGCAGGTAGGGAACTTCGCCGCGCGCAAAAATTCGGTTGGCCACGAACACCGACAGCAGCCAGCCGAGGCCGCTGCCGCGAAATTCGGGATGCGAGCAGACGCCGCTGAGTTCGCTGTAGCCGGGCTGCTTCATGCGCTCGCCGGCCATCGCCGCCAGCCGGCCGTCGATCTTCACGCCCCAGAACTCGCCGAGGCTCAGCGCCTTGAGCGTGAACGGGCCGGGCCTGGTCAGTGACGCCAAAGCAAGCATCTCGGCCGCGTCGTCCTGCGTCAGCTGCTGTACACGCTCGTCCGACACGGAAGGCAATGGCGCCTCGGCAACCATCTGAACGCCGAAGGCGGTCACGGTCGCGGTCAGTTCCGGCGGCAAGGCAATGGGGTCCGCCTGGAGCAGGAACACGCTCTCACCTGCAGGAATGAGGCTTGCGAGCGCCTGCAGGCTCTCAGCGTCGTCTGCCCCGGAAGCCGCGAAGGGGACGATCGAGGAGGGATAGCGCCTGGCGAGCCTGTCGCCATACGCAAAGATCCGATGCCGCGTGTCGAGCGCGCTCCAGACCGGACGATCGAGGACATGGCTCATGGCGCGACATCCTGTTTCACACGACGGTCGAGCGGGGCCGCCGCCAGGCCGTCCTCCATTGCCGAGAGTTGTTCGAGAAGCGGCCCTGCAAGGCCTTTGCACAAGTCGGCAACGGCGTTCTCGATGCGCGGCCAAACGTCCCGCTTCGCCCTGTCGACCAGGCGCTGGCCGTTCGCGGTCAGCGAGATCATCCTGCGGCGCTGGTCGTCGTTCGATGGCGCGGCCTCGACCAGCCCCAACTCGGCCAGCAGCGCCACGCTGCGCGTCACCCCCGGCTGGGTGATCCCCAGTGACAGCGCCAGCTCGCCGACAGGCAGCGGCCCGAGCCGGTCGAGCGCGGCCAGCAGAGGATACTGGCTGGACTGCACCGGCACCTCCAGCCCATCGAGCACGCGCTTCGTATCGGCCTGCAACTGCTCGCCGATACGCTTCAGCCTGCTGCCGAGGGTGAGGTAGCCAAGGGATCGAATGATGTCTTCCATGGGTGATCCGCCTGCTGGATAACCATAACATGTTATATAACGATGCAATGAACGAATTCAAGCGCCTGCTTTGGAGGTTGGCCGCACGCATCTCGACTTCGTCATCCTTGGGCGAAGCAGGAGCGAAGCTCCGTCGCGGAGACCCAGGGATCCATGCCGGGACCTTGGCCGCGGAAGCAGCGGAGCAGAACCTGCAACGCAGCGTAGCTCAGAAGTCACGGCATGGATCCTGGGGTCTGCGCCGCGTCGCTACGCTCCTTGCTTCGCCCGTGGAAGACGACGGGATCGGCGTTTCAGCCAATCGCCAGGATATTCGATCCATCTTGCAGATGCGTTGAACCACCAGTCCCCGCCACAGCAGCAGCCCGAAGTTCGCGGTGGTTCTCCGTCCAGAAGCGCTCGTCTACAACTTCCTGGCGATCTGACGGGCAATCGCTTCGGCCTGCAGGCCGGCGCTGTGAAAATAGCTGGTCAGGCTTGGCCGCATGCCGATGAACCACAGGCCGGGCTGGCCGCTCGGGGTGCCGCCATTGGCCTTCGGCACGCCCTTGGCGTCGAGCACGCCGAGATCGCCCAGCATGGCCTCCAGGCCGCTGCGATAGCCGGTTGCCGCGATCACCACATCCGGCTCGAGCACCGTGCCGTCGTTCAGCCGCACGCCGGCGCTTTCGAAGGACGCCACCGGCGCCACCACCGAAATCCGTCCGGCCTTCAGCGCTGCGACGGCGCCGTCGTCAACGGCAATGGCGATCTGCTCGACGCCGAGCCGGCTGGCGCCGCCCTTCGGCGCCGGCGGCAGGCCGAAGCGGGCGAGGTCGCGAACACCAGCCGCTGCGTCGCGGCAATCGCGGCATCGGCAATCCACGTCGGCAGCATCGCCATGAAACCGCCGAGGCGCGCCACGGCGACCTTGCCGATCCGTTTCGGCATCAGCGACGGACCCTGCCTGGCTGACAAGCAGATGGCCTTGGTGTCGGCGCGGACGAGGTGGTTGAGCACGTCGAAGCCGGAATTTCCGGCCCCGACCACCAGCACGCTTTTGCCCACATAGTCCTGCGCTGTGCCGAAATCGGCGGCGTGGACAAGTTTGCCGGTGAAAGTCGCCTTGCCTTGCCAGTCCGGCGTCCATGGCAAGCGGTCGCGGCCGGTGGCGACGATGACATTGCGGGCGCTCAGCGTTTCCCGGCCCGTATGGACGAGCCAGCCATTGCCTCTGCGTCCGATCCGCTCGACGGCGGTGCCGAATTCGACCCTTATGCCGCGCGCGCGGGCAAAATCCTCGAGATAACCGACGATGGCATCCTTGTTCGGAAAGGCGGCGGTGCGTGGCGGATAGGCAAGGCCGGGCAGGGCCGATAGCGCGCGATGCGTGTTGAGGGTCAGCTTCTCGTGCCGCCCTCGCCACGGTTCGGCGATCCGCGGCTCCTTTTCAAGCACGACGACCCGCACGCCGCGCCGGCCAAGCGCGTCGGCGGCCGCCAGCCCCGCCGCTCCGGCGCCGATGACGATAACCGTATCGTCGGGTCCTTTCGGCCCCAGGACGATAGGCATCGTTTCGCTTGTCGTAGCCGCCATTCGGTCGAGATTTCCTTTTAAGTGCGCCATGGGGACCCGTCCTATGTGGCACGTCCCATATGGCACAGGGGCGATATGATCGATAATGAGGTCGCGTCAATGCGACTGATTCGAGGCCTTGGGGGCAAGCCTCTGTTTATCATCGGCACGCGGAAGCTCGACCATGCCCTCCTTGCGTATCTTTCTCGACAGACTGCTGGAGGGCGCCGCAGCCAAGGTGCCGCGCCATGATTTTTCGCATGTCGAGCGGCTGGCGCTTGTCCGCCGCCACGGCGACTTCTCGCTGGCCTATTCGACCGCCGTGCAGCAAAAACTGTCCTATTTCGGTGACGCCGACGGCTACATCGGCTTCGGCACCAAGATGAAGCACCATTTCGCGCTCGGTGACCCGGTCGCCCATCCGGCCGATCGGCCCGACTATATCAGGCGCTTTGTCGAAGCCGCCGACAGCCCGTGGTTCGTGCAGATCGGCGAACCGACGGCGCGCGTTCTGGCAGGGCTCGGCTACCAGGTCAACCGTCTCGGCGTCGACACGCGGCTGGAACTGCCGGCTCACGATTTTTCCGGCAAGCGCAACGAAACCGTGCGCTATTCCGAACGCTGGCTCTTGAAGAAGGGGTTTTCCTTTGGCGAAGGAGCGGTCTATCTCGACGAGGTCCAGCGCCTGTCGCAGAACTGGCGGGCAGACCGCATCGTCAAGCGCTGGGAGATGGCCTTCCTCAACCGGCCCTTTGCCGATCATCTCGGCATCGATATGCGCCGTTTCGTGCTCTACAGCCCGGAAGGCGAGCTCGTCGCCTTGCTCGATTTCGATCCGATGTTCAGCGGCGGCAAGGTGATCGGCTACACCACCTCGTTCAAGCGCAAGCATATCGATGCCTCGCCGCATGCCGAGATCGGGCTGACCAAATTCGCCGTCGACAGGTTTCGCAATGAGGGCATTTCGGTCGTCACGCTCGGCCTGTCGCCGATGCTCGATGTCGGAGCCAACGGCTTTGCCGAATCAAGCTTCTGGCGCAACGCCTTCGAGCGGGCCTATGAGTCGCCCTGGGTCAACCGCAGCAAGTTCAACCTCAAGGGCCAGGCGGCGTTCAAGCGCCGCTTCCACGGCGTCGAGGAACCGACCTACATCGCCTTCCGCGAGGGCAGGCTGATCGAGATGCTGGGGTTGCTGCGCCTCATCAAGGCGATCTAGCAAGAAGCGTGGCGGCCAACGTGGCCAATTTGCCCCCAGCAAAACTGTTGATTTGACCGGCGCACGGGCGATCGCCTATTTGCATGTCGCTCAAAAGTGGTCCCGATTTTGAGCAAACGACATGCATAAAAACAAAGACCTAATGCGTGTCGCCTGAGTCCGTTCAAACGCGACGCGCTTTAGAGCGGCAGGGTCAGTTGCGCAGCCGGTAGCCGGTGCGGAAGATCCAGGCGACGATGGCGATGCAGATGGCGAGGAACACCATCGTCATGCCCAGGCTGACGGCGACCGAGACATCGGACTTGCCGTAAAAGCTCCAGCGGAAACCGCTGATCAGATAAACGACCGGGTTGAACAGCGTCACCGTGCGCCAGGCCTCGGGCAGCATGTTGATCGAGTAGAAGCTGCCGCCAAGGAAGGTCAGCGGCGTGATGATCAACAGCGGCACCAGCTGCAGCTGCTCGAAGCTTTTCGCCCAGATGCCGATGATGAAGCCGAACAGGCTGAAGGTCACCGCCGTCAAGACAAGGAAGGCCAGCATCCAGAACGGATGCTGGATGGTGAGCGGCACGAACAGCGAGGCCGTCGCCAGGATGATCAAGCCGAGGATGATCGACTTGGTCGCGGCGCCGCCGACATAGGCGATGACGATCTCCAGATACGACACCGGCGCCGACAAGAGCTCGTAGATGGAGCCGACGAATTTCGGGAAATAGATGGCAAAGGAAGCGTTGGAGATCGACTGCGTCAACAGCGACAGCATGATCAGCCCCGGCACGATGAAGGCGCCGTAGCTGATGCCGTCAATCTCGGTGATGCGCGAGCCGATGGCCGAGCCGAAGACGACGAAATAAAGCGATGTCGAGATCACCGGCGAGACGATGCTCTGCAGCACGGTGCGGAACGCACGCGCCATCTCGACCCGGTAGATCGCCCATACTGCTCGCCAATTCATGGCTCTTGCCTCAACAGATTGACGAAGATCTCCTCGAGCGAGCTGTTTTGCGTGTCCATGTCGCGGAACTGGATGCCTGCCGTCTCGAGTTCGCGCAGCAGCGATGCGACGCCGGGGCGTTCGCTCTGGTTGTCATAGGTGTAGGTCAGCTGTGTGCCATCGCCCGACAGCTCCAACGCGTAGTGCGAGAATGCATCGGGAATGGCGGTGAGCGGGTTGCGCAATTCGACGATCAGGCGCTTGCGGCCGAGCTTGCGCATCAGTTCGGCCTTGCCCTCGACCAGGATGATCTCGCCGCGGTTGATGACGCCGACACGGTCGGCCATCGCCTCGGCCTCTTCGATATAGTGCGTGGTGAGGATGATGGTGACGCCGTCGTCGCGCAGCCGTCGCACCATCGCCCACATGTCCTGGCGCAGTTCGACGTCGACGCCGGCCGTCGGTTCGTCGAGGAACAGGATGCGCGGCTCATGCGACAGCGCCTTTGCAATCATCAGCCGCCGCTTCATGCCGCCCGACAGCGTGATCGCCTTGGCGTCCTTCTTGTCCCACAACGACAGGTCGCGCAGCACCTTTTCGACGAAGCCCGGATTGGGCGCCCTGCCAAACAGGCCGCGGCTGTAGGTGACGGTTGCCCAGACGCTCTCGAACGCATCGATGGTCAGCTCCTGCGGCACCAGCCCGATCAGGCTGCGCGCGGCGCGGTAGTCTCGGTTGATGTCGTGGCCGTCGACGGTCACCGTTCCCGACGAACGGTTGACGATGCCGCAGACGATCGAGATGAGCGTCGTCTTGCCGGCGCCGTTCGGCCCCAGCAGCGCGAAAATCTCGCCGCGTTCGATGTCGAGGTTGATTTCCTTCAGCGCCTTGAAGCCGGTGGCGTAGGTCTTGGTGACCCCGGAAATCGAAATGATGGAAGGCAAATTAGTGGAAGACATGAGGCCGAAAACGACTGTTTGAAAGAGGCGGGGATTATTATTGCGCTGAATGTCGGTGCGTACGGCGCGAAGTCAATGCCGCTGCTGACAATTGTGGACAAACGTTCCCCTTTTGCCGTTTCGTCATGGGGGTATCGGGGCACTGACGGATTGATCCCATCTGCTGCGACAACGCGCCCCGCGTGACGCCAAGCCGCTTTGACCGGACCGCATCCGCCGCCTATTCTGCGCCAACAACAGCAGCCGGAGCCCGCATGGACCCGCTCATCCTGTCGCGAATGCAGTTCGGGGCGAATATCTCGTTCCACATCCTGTTTCCGACCATCACGATTGCGCTTGGCTGGGTGCTGCTGTTCTTCAAGCTCCGCTACAACGCCACCAATGATTCCGCCTGGATGCGCGCCTATTTCACCTGGGTGAAAGTGTTCGCGCTGTCCTTCGCCATGGGCGTGGTCTCCGGCGTCACCATGAGCTTCCAGTTCGGCACCAACTGGCCGGGCTATATGGAAAAGGTCGGCAACATCGCCGGGCCGCTGCTTGCCTACGAGATCCTCACCGCCTTCTTCCTCGAAGCGGCCTTCCTCGGCATCATGCTGTTCGGGTTCCGCCGCGTCTCCAACCGCGTCCACACGCTGGCGACGGTATTGGTCGCCGGCGGCACCACGCTGTCGGCCTTCTGGATCATTGCGCTCAATTCCTGGATGCAGACGCCGGCCGGCTTCGAGATGATCGATGGCAAGGCGCATCCCGTCGACTGGTGGGCGATCGTCTTCAACCCGTCCATGCCCTACCGTCTGACGCATATGCTGCTTGCCTCCGGCCTGACGGTGTCGTTCCTGATCGCCGGCCTGTCGGCGCTGCGCTACCTCACCGGCGACCGGTCGGAATCGATGTGGAAGGCGCTGCGCACCGGCGTCTTCACCGCCGCCATCCTGATCCCGATCCAGATCTTCGCCGGCGACCAGCACGGGCTGAATACGCTGGAGCACCAGCCGCAGAAGATCGCCGCCATGGAGGCGAACTGGAACACCGGCCCCAACGTGCCGCTGGTGCTGTTTGCGCTGCCCGACGAGGCGGCGAAGGAAAACAAATTCGAGATCGCCATTCCCGACGGCGCCAGCCTGGTGCTGCGGCATTCGACCAGCGGTATCGTGCCGGGGCTCAACGACTATCCTGGCCTGCACCCGCCGGTGTTCCCGGTGTTCTGGGGCTTCCGCATCATGGTCGGCACCGGCATTTTGATGCTCATCGTCTCGTGGTCGGCGACCTTCTTCCTCAAGCGCCGCCACAGCCTGCCGAGGCCGCTGGCCATGCTGATGGTGCCGATGGCGCTGTCGGGCTGGCTGGCGACGCTGGCCGGCTGGTACACCACCGAAATCGGCCGCCAGCCCTGGCTGGTCACCGGCGTGCTGAAAACCGCCGACGCTATCGGCCCGGTCGCCGGCAGCCATGTCGCGCTGACGCTCGCCATCTATCTCATCCTCTATGTGCTTTTGCTGATCGCCTATCTCGGCGTGCTGGTGCACCTGGCGCTGAAGGCGGCCAAGGACGGCGACACCTCGCCGCTGCCGGGCGTGATGAAGACGGCGATGTCGCAACCGGCCGCAGCGGAGTGAGAATGGTCCGCGTGGCGGACGAAAAGCCAACGATTTGGCTTTTCGAATGACGAACGCCCGGAGCCATAGCGAAGGGCAGAACCGTTGATGAGAGGGATGACAGACCGATGACCTTCGACTGGCCAACCGCGCTGCCCTTGATCTTCGCCGGCCTGATGGGCCTCGCCATCCTGATCTACGTCATTCTCGACGGTTTCGATCTCGGCATCGGCATCCTGTTCTCGGTCGCCGAAGATGCCGAGCAGGACACCATGATCGCGGCAATAGGCCCGTTCTGGGATGCCAACGAGACCTGGCTGGTGCTGGCCGTCGGCCTGCTCCTGGTCGCCTTCCCGCTGGCGCATGGCGTCATCCTCACCGCACTCTACATTCCCGTCTTCGTGCTTTTGGTCGGCCTCATCCTGCGCGGCGTCGCCTTCGATTTCCGCGCCAAGGTGCCCGCCGGCAAGAAGCATCGCTGGAACCGCATTTTCTTCCTCGGTTCCGTCATCGCCTCGCTGGCGCAAGGCTATATGCTCGGCGTCTATGTGCTTGGCCTCGATGTCGGTTTTGGCGGCATCGCTTTCGGCGCGCTGGTGGCGCTCTGCCTGTCGGCGGCCTATGCAGCGATGGGCGCGGCCTGGGTCATCTACAAGACCGAGGGCGAATTGCAGAGGAAGGCGGTGGCCTGGCTGCGGACAGCCCTGGTGCTGACCGCGCTCGGCATGGCGGCGGTGTCGCTGGCGACCCCATTCGCCAGTCCGCGCATCTTCGCCAAATGGTTCGTCTGGCCCGAAATGCTCTATCTGTCGCCGCTGCCGATCCTGTCGGCGCTGCTGTTCCTGTGGCTGTGGCGGCAGACCTTCCACCTGCCCAAGCCCGACGATCGCCACGCGCTGCGGCCGTTCCTGACGCTCGCCGCCATCTTCGCGCTCGGCTTTGCCGGGCTTGCCTGGTCGTTCTACCCCTTCGTGGTGCCCGACAGGCTGACCATCTGGCAGGCGGCGTCGGCGACGGAAAGCCTGGCCATCATCCTCGCCGGCACGGTGGTCGTGCTGCCGGTGATCATCTTCTATTCGTTCTATGCGTATCGGGTGTTCGGGGGCAAGGCGACGGATCTGACGTATGATTGAAGGGCTCTCTAATCGCGGTTTGCGCGAGGCACCCCCCCTCTGGCCTGCCGGCCATCTCCCCTCAAGGGGGGAGATCAGCTCTCACTGCGGCCTTCGCCAACCTTGCAAGATGAGCACCGTCAGCGACGCTGCCAATCTCACCCCTTGAGGGGGAGATGCCCGGAAGGGCAGAGGGGGGTGCTGTCCCGCTGGCGGCTCAGGTAGGGCGTCGCCGCTCTCTGCGTCCGGCCAAGTCCTATCGCCCCTCAGCTCTTCCCCGCCAGCACCAGCACCGGCTTCTCGCTGTACAACCCCGGGAACAGCGACTTCAAATTCGCCACCTTGGGCAGGTCGTTGTAGACGATGTAGGGATAGGTCGGGTTCAGCGTCAGAAAGTCCTGGTGATATTCCTCGGCCGGATAGAAGGTTTTGCCCGTCTCCAGCGTGGTGACGATGGGTTTTGAAAACACCTTGGCCTGGTCGAGCTGGGCGATGTAGCTCTGGGCGATCTTCTGCTGCGCATCGTTCTCGGCAAAGATGGTCGAGCGGTACTGGGTGCCCGAGTCGGGGCCCTGGAAGTTCAACTGCGTCGGGTTGTGGGCGACCGAGAAATAGACCTGCAGCAGCTGGCCGTAGGTCACCTTGGACGGATCGTAGGTGATCTCGACCGATTCGGCGTGGCCGGTGCGGCCGCTGCCCACCGTTTCGTAGACGGCGTCATCCTTGGCGCCGCCGGTGTAGCCGGAGACGGCCTTGGTCACGCCCTTGACGTGCTGGAACACGCCCTGCACGCCCCAGAAGCAGCCGCCGGCGAAGATCGCCTTCTCGCTGCCGCTGGCGGCCTTCTCGTCCACTGCCGGCGGCGGGATCACCACCGCGTCCTCGGCCGAGCGTGCCGGGCTCTGCCAGAAGGCAGCCGCCGCGGCGGCGACGATGAGCGCGGCAAGCGCGCTCTTGAAGATCGGCGTTCTCGTCCTTGCAATGCCGGTCATGTCTGATCTCCTTGATGGTGGCGAAGACTATACGACAGAACGTCCCGCCTGGTTTCTCAAATTGCCGTGCGCCGGCCCGGCCATTGTGCGGCGGGCCATGGAACCCAGCCTTATTGCGCGGGCGCCATGGCGTCCGCCGGCTTCATCGCATCCGTTGCGGGTTTCATGGCGTCGGCCGGTTTCATGGCGTTGGTGGCGGGTTTCATCGCATTCGTCGCCATTGGGTCGGCTGGCTTCATGGCACCGGTCGCCGGCGCCATGGCATCGGTCACGGGCTTCATCGCATCGGTTGCCATCGCCGGCTTCATGGCGTTGGTCGCTTCGTCGGCACGGGCGCCGGCGGCGAAGCCGGTCATCGAAAGCGCAAAAGCGAGCGCGGTCAGGGTCTTGGTCATGATGGTATTTCCTCCTTGAAGAGGGCGCGCGGATGCGAGCCCGGTTATGCCGCGCTAGCGGCGTTGCGTAGAAAAAGAATCAGTCGGCGGCTGCAGCCAGGATCGGCCCACCACCCGGCGACTGCACCAGCACCGCGGTGCTCAGCCCGCCGCTTGCCGCCGGCAGCGGCAGTGTGGTGGCGTCGCCGCTCCAGCTGCCGAGTTTCTCCAGCGAGTGCACGACATTGGCATGCGGCAGCGTGCGCCCGGTATTCTCGCCGCGCGCCACCGGCACTTCGATGACGCCCTTGTTGTAGCGGACCAGCCAGACATCGGCGCGGCCGGCCGGCGCGGAACCGGCGCCGATGCTGATCTTGCCGCCGTCGAGCGACAGCGTCGGCCCGTTCGTGCGGCCGCTCGCGGAAATCAGCTGCTCGATCTCGCCTGATGCCGCGCCCACCGCATCGGCACCGCCATTGACCACCACCTGCGGCGTGAACGGGCCGGAGCGGCCGAGCGACGGCTCATAGCGCACCTGGCGCTGGGTGAACTCCTCGCGGCCGAAAATGTCCTTCCAGCCGAGATAGTCCCAGTAGGTGACGTTGAACGACAGCGCCAGAACGCCCGGCTGGTCCTTGACCTTGATCAGGTTGGCATTGGCCGGCGGGCAAGACGAACAGCCCTGGCTGGTGAACAATTCGACCACGGTGAGCGGCTGGGCGAAGGCGGCGCCGCCAAGCATCATCAGCGCCGCGCCTACGGCAGCCAGCATGCCGGCGCGTTTTGTGTTGGATCCAGTCATTGGGGGTCTCCGTTGCGGCGGGTTCTTCCCACACTTCGCCGCTGCCAGAGGCTTCGTTACATGGTTCACCGCTTCGTGATTGGGGGCGGACGCGTCGTTGCCTTCTCCCCTTGTGGGAGAAGGTGGATCGGCGCGAAGCGCCGAGACGGATGAGGGGTGTTCCAGCGGAGTGAGACGTTGGTTAATCTAACGTCATGCCACATCAGCCCGTCGCTCCTGCCAAACGAAACTTTGCCCGTTCGCTCCGACGTGAAATGACGGAGGCGGAAGACAAACTGTGGCACGAACTACGTGACCGCAGGCTCGATCGGATCAAATTTCGGCGCCAAGTTCCTGTTGGAAAATACGTCGCCGATTTCGCTTGTCTTGAATCACTCCTCGTCATCGAGATCGATGGGAGTCAGCATGCGGACTCAGAGTCAGACCAGGCCCGTAGAACGGAACTGGAGGCGAGAGGCTTTCGTGTGTTGCGCTTTTGGAACGACGATGTCCTGAAAGACATGGACAGCGTCTGCACCACGATAATCGCTTATGTAAGGGATGTCAGTTTGCAGCCATGGCGGTGAAAGAACGCCGGCGTCAAGCTGGAACACCCCTCATCCGTCTCGGCGCTGCGCACCCATCCACCTTCTCCCACAAGGGGAGAAGGCAAGGGCACCGCCACCCCGCTTGCCCCTGCAACCCGCCCCTGCTAAAGCGCGCGCCATGAGCACGCCTCTCGACCACATCCGCAATTTCTCAATCGTCGCCCATATCGACCATGGCAAATCCACGCTTGCCGACCGGCTGATCCAGTCCACCGGCGGGCTGGAGCTGCGCGACATGAAGGAGCAGGTGCTGGACTCGATGGACATCGAGCGCGAGCGCGGCATCACCATCAAGGCGCAGACGGTGCGGCTGAAATACCGCGCCAACAATGGCGAGGACTATATCCTCAACCTCATCGACACGCCCGGCCATGTCGACTTCGCCTATGAAGTGTCGCGGTCGCTGGCCGCCTGCGAGGGCTCGCTGCTGGTCGTCGACGCCAGCCAAGGCGTCGAGGCGCAGACGCTGGCCAATGTCTACCAGGCCATCGACAACAACCACGAGATCGTCGTGGTGCTGAACAAGGTCGACCTGCCGGCCGCCGAGCCCGAGCGCATCCGCGAGCAGGTCGAGGAGGTCATCGGCATCGACGCTTCCAACGCCGTGCTCATCTCGGCCAAGACCGGCCTCGGCATTCCGGATGTCTTGGAAGCCATCGTCCACCAATTGCCGCCGCCGCGCGAAGGCGATGCGTCAGCACCGCTCAAAGCCATGCTGGTCGACAGCTGGTACGACGCCTATCTCGGCGTCATCGTTCTGGTGCGCGTCATCGACGGCGTTTTGAAAAAGGGCGCGACCATCCGCATGATGGGCACCGGCGCAAAACATCTGGTCGAGCGCACCGGCGTGTTCACGCCGGCCCGCATCAATGTCGACGAGCTCGGCCCCGGCGAGTTCGGCTTCTTCACCGGCTCGATCAAGGAAGTGGCCGACACACGCGTCGGCGACACCATCACCGAGGACAAGCGCCAGACGGCGCATGCGCTGCCCGGCTTCAAGCCGGCGCAGCCGGTGGTGTTTTGCGGCCTGTTCCCGGTCGACGCCGCCGACTTCGAGGATCTGCGCGCCGCCGTCGGCAAATTGCGCCTCAACGACGCCAGCTTCTCCTATGAAATGGAGACCAGCGCCGCGCTCGGCTTCGGCTATCGCTGCGGCTTCCTTGGCCTGCTGCACCTCGAAATCATCCAGGAGCGGCTGGAGCGCGAGTTCAACCTCGACCTGATCGCCACCGCGCCGAGCGTCGTCTACCGGCTGCTGCTCAATGACGGCTCGGTCAAGGAACTGCACAACCCCGCCGACATGCCCGACGTGGTGAAAATCTCGGCCATCGAGGAGCCGTGGATCCGCGCCACGATTCTGACGCCGGACGACTATCTCGGCGGCATATTGAAGCTCTGCCAGGACCGGCGCGGCATCCAGGCCGACCTGTCCTATGTCGGCAAGCGCGCCATGCTGATCTACGACCTGCCGCTCAACGAAGTGGTTTTTGACTTCTATGATCGCCTAAAATCGATCTCCAAGGGCTACGCCTCCTTCGACTATCATCTGACCGACTACAAGGAAGGCGATTTGGTGAAGATGTCGATCCTGGTCAATGAAGAGCCGGTCGACGCGCTGTCCATGCTGGTCCACCGCACGGCGGCGGAAAAGCGCGGCCGCCAGATGTGCGAGAAGCTGAAGGAGCTGATCCCGAACCATTTGTTCAAGATCCCGATCCAGGCCGCGATCGGCGGCAAGGTCATCGCCCGCGAAACCATCTCGGCGCTGCGCAAGGACGTGACCGCGAAGTGCTACGGCGGCGACGTGTCCCGCAAGCGCAAGCTTCTCGACAAGCAGAAAGAGGGCAAGAAGCGGATGCGCCAGTTTGGCAAGGTGGATATCCCGCAGGAGGCGTTTATCCAGGCGCTGAAGATGGGGGATTGAGAAGCCGGTTGGTGCCTACGAATAGCGGCCAAGAGTTAGCCAGACCAGGATTACGCGCGGGCGAGTTCTATGCTAAGTGGTGCCTCAGTAATGGGGAGATTGGGTGGCACCTGGCGGAGAAGGAGATCGCGGCTGGTGGCTTGCGCCGTGGGGTTTCGCCTTCGGCGTTGCGGCGTTCATAGGATGGGTTGCCGGACTGCTTCTGCCAGCTACCGCAACACTCACCTCGCCAGCTATCTCGATAGCACTGGCGACAGTGGCATTCGTGTATATCGGGACTGCACTCCATTTTTATCTTAGTCGACCGTCCGCCGATCTTGTGAGGCCCAAGGTCTTATTATTCAAAAAAGAAGGCCCCGGCATATTTCTCATCTCGCCTGCCCCGTGGCTATCTTATCGTTTTGTGTACGCCTTGTTTCTTGCTCAAAATGATGGATTCGAGCGGTTGTTGGGAATCGCCGAGGTATTTAATATCCAAGACGATAGAAGAGTGCAGCTGTCGGTAATTCAGCGCGACGATGGCTCGGACGACATTTGGACTAGCCTCGCGTCCGGATCGAAAGATCACTTCAAGGAAATAATCATCAAACCTGGCACCCCTCGAATCGGGTTAATTGATCCATGAAGCACCCCAAAGTCGCCAAGGTAATAAGTGAATATAAGGTCGTCCTAAATGTCGGCAAAAATGAAGGCGTTAAGGTCGGCCAAGATTATATTATCTATAGACAGGGCGAAGAAATCAAGGATCCCGATACGGGAGAACAGCTCGGGATATTTGAAGAAGTCATTGGGCGCGGCGTCATAACGTATGTTCAAGAGCGCATCGCGACCTTGGAATCGTCCGAGGTGTTGGAGGGCGGACGGAAAGTGATACGAAAATCGACCGGCTTGCAAGGATGGCTGACCCCCACCACTGAAGAGGTGGTAGAAATGCCAGACAAAACCAAGCCGTTTAGAAAGGCAATGGTTGGAGACCTTGCGAAGCGCATGTAGATAGATTGATCTGCCGACGACTCGTGGCGCTTGCGGGTCCTCCCCCACTCCGTCTCGGCTTCGCCGGGCCACCTCTCCCCACCTTGTGAGGGAGAGGAAATGCCAACCGCGGAGATCGCGGCGCCTTAAAAGGCTAGGTTTCCTCTCGGGCAGATTCGCGGGCGCGATTCACACAGGCGCGATCGCTCTCCGCCGGTTGGGCGTGAGGAGCGCCAGCTAATTAAGCGAGGACGGCCTTTCAGCCCTTCCGTTCGGTGGCCGTCTGTCCGGCAAACCTACCCTTGTAGCCACGCACTGGAGTTCCAACGGTTTGCTCGAAAATTAGCTGGCAAATGCGCATGCCCGCCTTGAGTTTAACTGGAATGGTGTTGTGGTTGACCATTTCCAAACGGATTTGCCCCGAGAATCCAGCATGTATAGTTGGTGCTGTCAGGTGCACGCCGATCCCAAGTCGGGCCATCGAACTCTTGCCCTCAACCCGGGCAGCGATTCTTGAATGAGGCTTCAGCTCAACAAATTCTCGGGTCCATGCGAGAATTAGCTTGCCGGGTTCAAATTCGAACCCCCTGTCGGGGTGAATTTCGAATTGTTCGGTCGTATCAGACAGGACTTTTTCGTGGTCAAACCCTTTTATCGAAGGATCGATGCAGAGATTCAAGCCAGCCGTTATTTGTTTAAAGCCCGTCAGAGTTTTATCGAGGGTTAGATCGAGGCTTGTAGAGCTATAAGCAACGTCAGAAGGGGCGGGATCAACAACTATTGCGCCACTGTCTATGGCGATTTGGATCTCTCTGTCTGTTAGAATCATTCCCGCCCCCAACTATTTAGCGGGAGCTATAACACCGAATTAGACGGAACCCAAACTCTCCAAGCTCCGTTCACAGTCTCACGGGGTAACTCCACCAAATGTTCTGAGCCGCGAGAATTGATGGGGTAGCCTATTTCTAGCATCCCATCTGCTACAGATCGTTCATGCACGACCAGATGCTCGTCGCCATTAACGGTGTGGACAGAAACCAGAACTTCGCTTGGGTGACTACCCGAGCGGATCTTCTCTATCTTGACCCTCATAATTTTCTCCCTTCGCTGCCTTAGTTTTTACTCAGAGTGAACTGTAGATGATGATTCGCATATGTCCCTGACATGATTCATTCACATTCTCCTTGTGCGTGCCTTTCGAGTCACAGAGAACAAACCAAGAACACCGTGGCTCAATTGGATTCCAAAAGCGAATCACAACGTGTTTCAGTGTCACCAGTTCCGGGTTAACCATCTGGTAGCAGAACCATCTTTGTGACACTTGGGGGGAGAATGCGCACCACTTCCGACACCGTCGCTGCACTCGGCCTCGCAATAGGTGGCGCCTTCGGCCTGGCCGGCACCTTCGTCGCCAGCGCTCCGCTGCGCGAAACGCTCTGGGCGATCGATGGGGCAGCACTCGTGGTGGCCACCGCACTGTTGACGATGAAATACCAGCGGCTGGGCAATGACTGCGTAGCCGCGGGCTTCCTCACCTTCCTCGCCGGCGAAACCTGCTTTTGGCCGGCAATGCGGCGGGGCTGGAGGCCAGCGTGCCCTCCTATGTCGGCGGCATTTCGCTGTGGGCGGCGGCACTCGTTCTGATCGCCGCGGCGAATACCTTTGCGCTCTGGATGCGGCTCGCCGGCGCGCCATCCTGTTTGTCGTGACGGTGGGCATGGTGGGGCGCGCCCTTGCTGCCCACCTCGGCGCCGCTGCCCGCCGCCGGCTATCCGTTCCTGGTGCTGACGTTTGCCGGCTGGATCTGGACGTTGCTGAAGTCGCCGAGGTGATTGACGCGATCCGGCGGCTGGCTCCGCATGTGAAGGTGGGGCGCTGACTTTTCCTTCCCCCCTTGTGGGGGAAGGTGGATCGGCGCGATAGCGCCGAGCCGGATGAGGGGTGTTCCAGCGGAGTGAGACGCTTGCGTTCCTGGAACACCCCTCATCCGACCTCGCTTCGCGAGGCCACCTTCTCCCACAGGGGGAGAAGGGAAGATGGCGCTTCTTCCCCGACCATGCGAGCGTGCGTCTCCGATTCGGAAACCCGCCGCCATGCTCCGCCTCACCCTTGCCGTCCTCCTCATCGCCACCCCGGCGCATGCCGCCGACATGGCGTTCTTCGTCAAGAACCTGCGCAGCCAGGCGGTGGCGGTGGAGCTGTTCAGCCGTGACCGCAAGATGTCGTGGCCGGGCGGTGGTCAGGTGTTTCTGATCGAGCCGAGCTCGCAGAAATCGGTGCCGATCTCGTGCAATCCGGGCGAGAACATCTGCTACGGCGCCTGGGTGAACGGCAATGATGCGATCTCCGCCGGGGTCGGGCCGGATAATGACCAGCCGTGCGATACGTGCTGCTTCATCTGCGTGGAGAAGACGACCGAGACGATCGATCTGGTTGAGTGAGGGGCGGGGCGCCGAAGCTGCTGATCTCCCCCCTCGTGGGGGAGATGTCCGGCAGGACAGAGGGGGGCGCGAAGGATCGCCAGCGTATGGATCAGCAAGCATAAAATTGAAATGACGCGGCTGCAGGAATGAGAGGTCGGCGGGACAGCGCCCCCCTCTGCCTTGCCAGGCATCTCCCCCACGAGGGGGGAGATCAGCAGCTCCACCAACCTCTCCCAATCCCCCCAAAATCAGTCACGCCCCGCCCTTCAATCTCCGCCGCCATCATGCGATGCTGAATTCCCTCGGCCGGGGGGCCGATTTGCCTCGGGGTAAACACCATGTCCTTCACTTGTCTGCGCCGCATCGTCGTTGCGCTCTCGCTTGCCGCGCTGTTTGCGCCGGCCGCTCATGCCGCCGACATCACCTTCGCCGTCAAGAACAGCCATCCCAATGCCATGCGCCTCGAGCTCTACAGCCAGGACCGCGACTATGTCTGGCCGGGCAACGACAAGGACTTCTATCTCGACGATGGCGAAACCAAGCAGATCCCGGTCTCGTGCGACGAGGGCGAGTCCATCTGCTACGGCGCCTGGGTCGACGGCGACGAGGGAACCTATTGGGGCGTCGGCCCCAACAACAAGGAAAGATGCGAGGATTGCTGCTACACCTGCAATGGCGGCGAGACGGAGGAAATTGAACTGACGCCGTAGGAAGTACAACCAATCTCCCCCCAAGTGGGGGAGATGTCCGGCAGGACAGAGGGGGGCGCCATAGAGCGCAAGCCTCCGCACCACCGAGCATCGTAATGCCGCACACGCCTCTACCGCCTCGACATCGCGCAAACGCCAGATCGATGCGCAAAGTCCTGACGCCAGCCGAACTCAAGCTCTGGAACGAACTTCGTGCCCACCGGCTGATGGGGCTTGGCTTCCGGCGACAATTTCCGATTGCCGCCTACATCGTCGATTTCGCTTGCCCGGAGAAGAAGCTGGTCATCGAAGTCGATGGCTCCCAGCATGCGGACGCCGGCGCGGCTCCCGGTGATGAAACGCGGACATCGCACCTCGAACAAGATGGCTGGACCGTCCTGCGGTTCTGGAATGACGACGTCATCCGCGACGTCGACAATGTCTGCCAGCATATTGTGATTGCGGCTGGGCTTGGAGGCGCATCCTGAACCGTGCTGGGCTAGGCAGGGAAAGGTCGGCGGGACAGCGCCCCCCTCTGGCCTGCCGGCCGTTCGTCGCTCGGAAAGCCAAGCAGTTGGCTTTCCGTCCGCTGCGCGGACCACTCCTCAACCCCCACGAGGGGGGAGATCGGGTTTCCCCGCGGCTTTCGCCAATTATCCCAGCAACGCCCTCTGCCGCTTCGGCCCGCCCGCCTTGCGCCAGGAATTGAACCGGTGCGTGGCGGCGGCAAACGAGATCTTCATCTGCTGGGCGACCGAGTAGCGCGACTTGCCTTCGTCGAACAGGCGGTAGCAGCATTCGACGCCCTCCTCGGTCAGTTTGCCGTCGGGCGCCTTGTTGTGCGGATTGGCGGGGTCGAATTTTTCGACCTGCTGTTCGACCAGGCCTTTCAGCCGTTGCAAATCGGCCTCGATGCTGGCGATCAGATCGAGGATGGGTTTCGGATCGAAGTGGTCGTGCGGCTTTGCCGTCATCTTGCTCATGCCTTTCGCTTGCGTATCGCGACCGATATAGGCGAACATTTGCTGATAATGAAGGGCGCGTTGCAATCCGGCGCTTCAACATTTCTTGACTGGTGATTGACCGCGGAGACTGCAGCGCCTAGTTTAGAATTGTTCTAAACTGGGGTGAATTTCTCATGCTTTCCCGTGTCTTCGGTTTCGGCCGCCGTCCTTTCGAAACGCTGTCGGAACAGGAGATCCTGGCCCTGGCAATTTCATCCGAAGAGGATGACGGGCGCATCTACCGCGCCTATGCCGACGGGCTGGCGGACAGTTTTCCGCAATCGGCGAAAGTGTTCGAGGCGATGGCGGAGGAGGAGGACGGCCATCGCGATTCCCTGATCGAGCTCTACCGCAAGCGTTTCGGCGAGCGCATTCCGTTGCTGCGCCGCGAGCACGTGAAAGGCTATTACGAGCGCAAGCCCGACTGGCTGGTGCGGCCGCTCGGCATCGAGCATGTGCGGCGCCAAGCCGAAGAGATGGAGCGGCAGGCCTATCGCTTCTATGTCGAGGCGGCCAAGCGCACCGGCGATGCCTCGACCCGGAAACTGCTCGGCGACCTGGCCGCGGCCGAGCAAAGCCATGAGAATTCGGCGCATCGGCTGGAGCAGAAACTTGTGCCGGGCGAGGTGAAGGACGAGGAAGCCAGCGCCGAGCAACGCCAGTTCATCCTGACCTATGTGCAGCCCGGGCTTGCCGGGCTGATGGACGGCTCGGTGTCGACGCTGGCGCCGATCTTTGCCGCAGCGTTTGCCACGCACGACACCTGGCAGACGCTGCTGGTTGGCCTCGCCGCCTCGATCGGCGCCGGCATCTCGATGGGCTTTACGGAGGTCGCTTCCGACGATGGCAAATTGTCAGGGCGTGGCTCGCCGATCAAGCGCGGACTGACCGTCGGCATCATGACGACGCTGGGTGGGCTGGGCCACGCGCTGCCTTACATCATCCCGCATTTCTGGACGGCGACGGCGGTGGCGGCCGTGGTGGTGTTCTTCGAATTGTGGGCGATCGCCTTCGTGCAGAACCGCTACATGCAGACCCCGTTCCTGCGCGCGGCGTTTCAGGTGGTGCTGGGCGGGGCGCTGGTGTTTGCGGCCGGGGTGCTGATCGGGAATGCGTGAGCGCCAAGCGCCCCCTCACCCAGCCTCCGCTTCGCTCGGCTGACCTCTCCCCGAGGGGAGAGGAGATTTTCGAAGCCTGCGCCAGTCTCTTCTCCCCAGCGGGGAGAAGGTGGCCGCGAAGCGGCCGGATGAGGGGGCCTGGCGCGACGCCGATACCTAGTCACCCATTCACCGCCCTGCTATCCTCTGGCGCCTCGTCCCTCTCCGTCAGCCCGTAATCCCGCACCACATGCGCAATGCGCAGCCGGTAGCCGGCAAATATTCCGCCGCGACCCGCATGCTGCGCCTGCCGATGCTCTTCCGTATTGCGCCAGGCTTTCACCGCTTCCTCGTCGCGCCAGAAGGACAGTGACAGGACCCGGTTGGGATCGCCCAGGCTCTGAAAGCGCTCGATCGAGATGAAGCCATCGATGCCGCTGAGCAGCGGCCGCAGTTCCGCGGCGATGCCGAGATAGGCATCGCGCTTTCCCTCAGCCGGCTGCACCTCGAAGATGACAGCGATCATATCTCCTCCTTGACCGCGGTCTGGAACAGCTGCCGCGGTCCATGCGGCCCCGACACCAGCTTCAGGAAGATGCGGTCCTCTTTCAAGATGAACTTTTCGCGGCGGGCGAATTCGTAATTGGCCTTGCCCGCCGGATCGGCGGCGAGACGAGCGCGGTAGGCCTCATAGGCAGCGAGGCTGTCGATGTTGTAGGCGGCGTAGGCGGTGGTGGCCGAGCCCTCATGCGGGGCGTAGTAGCCGATCAGATCGGCGCCGCAGCGCGGGATCGCCTGGCCCCAGGCCTTGGCATATTGCTCGAAGGCCGGCTTGCCGAACGGGTCGATCTCATAGCGGATGAAGCAAGTGATGGTCATCGTGATCTCCTTGGGTTTCGCGTGGATAGTTCGAGCGGCCTCGAAACGTTGTGCCGCAGGGTCTGCTAGGCAAACGTGCTGGCGGTCAGGCCTGCGAGAAGGATTTTGCGCATTCGCGGCGCACATCCTCACCGGTCAGGCCGAGATCGCGCAGCAGATGGTCGTCGACCTCCGCGAGGTCGAGCTGCTGCACATGGCGGTCGTACCAGCGGGCGAGCAGCCGCCGTTGCAGCCAGGTGACGAATGGAAACCGCCGGCGGCTGGCGAGTGGGGCGGAAGCGGTTGGCATCGGCGTTCTCCTTGATCCCGCCCGACAATAATGCTTATCTGACGAGAATGCTTCGATGGAGACCTAACTATGCGTGAAGGACCCGACATTGCCCGCATCGCCAGCCTGGTCGGCGATCCGGCGCGGGCAAACATGCTGAATGCGCTGATGGGCGGCACGGCTTTGACGGCGAGCGAACTGGCGCTGGAGGCCGGCGTCTCGCTGCCGACGGCGTCCTCGCATCTGTCGAAACTGATGGAGGGCGGGCTTTTAACTTTGGCCAGCCAGGGACGGCATCGCTATTACGGCCTCGCCGGGCCGCAGGTTGCCGGCATGATCGAGGCGATCACCGGGGTGGCCGAAGCGGTCGGCCCCAAGCGGGTGCGGCCCGGCCCGCGCGACGGCGCCATGCGCGTGGCCCGCGTCTGCTACGACCACCTCGCCGGCGAACAGGCGGTGGCGATGCTCGACCGGCTCGTCGCGCGCGGCATCCTGTTGCGCGACGATAAGGAGATCAGGCTCGGGGAGATCAGGCCGGGGCAGATCCGGCCGGGGGAGATCAGGCTCGGGCCGTCGGCGGCGTCATATTTTTCGGCCCTCGGTATCGATGTCGGCGCCAAGCCGCGCCGGCCGGTCTGCCGCGCCTGTCTCGACTGGAGCGTGCGCCGCTCGCACCTCGCGGGAACGCTCGGCGGGGCTATTCTGGACAAGATCCTGTCGGAGAAATGGGCAAGGCGGGAGAAGGACAGCCGCGCGGTGGTGTTTTCACCGCCGGGGAAGCAGGCGTTCGAGCGGGTGTTTTTGGGTTAGAGGTTCGGCGGCGCTAATTGGGCGACGCTGGCGGGACAGCACCCCCCTCTGGCCTGCCGGCCAGAGGGGGGTGTGACGGAACGCTTGCGTAGCCGGTGAGGCGCGCGACGCTCACCCCCGCTTCAGCACCTTCCCCTGCTCGAAGAAATCCGCCCACGGATCGGCCTCCGCTAGTTCCTTCAGCGTCGTCTTGTCGCCGATCGGGAAGGAATTCGGCGCCAGCCCCTTTTCAACCTCCGCCCACGTCACCGGGATCGACACCGTCGCGCCCTTCTTGGCGCGGGAAGAGTAGGGCGCGACGGTGGTCGAACCCCGGCCGTTGCGCAGATAGTCGACGAAGATTTTTCCGGTGCGCGCCTTTTTCGACAGCGTCGCCGTGTAGCGGTCGGGCGCGGCCTGCTCCAGCGCCTTGGCGAAATCATGCGAGAAGGTTTTGACCGCCTCCCAGTCCGCCGACGGCTTCAGCGGCACCAGCACGTGATAGCCCTTGCCGCCTGACGGCTTGACGAAATTCGGCAGCGACAGATCGTCGAGCTTGCCTCTGATGTCGAGCGCGGCCTCGCGCACCGCCTTGACGTCGACGCCTTCATCGGGATCGAGATCGAAGATGATCTGATCCGGCTTTTCCAGCTCCTCGATCTTGCAGCCCCAGATGTGGACCTCGACCACGCCATACTGGACCAAGGCGGCAAGGCCGTCGAAATCGCGGATGAACAGGATTTCCTCGCCATCGGTTGGATCCTTCATCCGGGCGATCTTGTCGCTCATGCCGGCCGAAGCATGTTTCTGGAAGAAGCGCGGGCCGCCGATGCCATCCGGCGCCCGGACCAGGCTGAGCGGCCGGTTGACGATGAACTGCTCCATGCGCGGCCAGACCAGCGCGTAGTGTTCGAGCAAGGTCTGTTTGGATATTTTCTCCTCGGGCCACAGCAGCTTGTCGGGATGGGATAGTTTTACGCTGGTCGTGATCGTCGCGGGCGCCTTAGCCCCGGCGGCCTTGCCGGCGCTGCTTGCCGCCGGCTTTGCCTTGTTCGCCGCCTTCGATGCCTTTTCCTGCACGACTTCCTCCGCCGGCTTGTCCTCGCGCAGTCCCTGGAACGACGCGTGGCGTATTATACGGTCCGACGTCCAGCTGCGGAACTCCACTTCGCCGACAAGTTCGGGCCTGACCCAGACCAAACCCTTGCCCTTCGGCACGGCGGCGGCAAAGGGCGAGGCGTCTGCCTTCAGCGCATCGAGTTTTTTCTTCAGATCGGTGGCGCTCCTGGCTGTGAAGCCCGTGCCGACGCGGCCGGCATAGTGGAGCTTGCCGCCCTCGTGGTAGCCGAGCAGCAGCGAACGCAGGCCGCGGCCGGTCTTGTCCGAGGGCAGATACCCGCCGATGACGAATTCCTGGCGGGCCGTGCATTTCGATTTCACCCAGCTTGGGCCACGGCCGCTGCGGTAGGGCGCATCGGCGCGCTTGGAGACGATGCCTTCGAGGCCCATGCGGCAGGCGTGCTGCAGCATGATCTTGCCGGGCTCAGCGAAATGGTCGCTGAAGCGGACGGCGGCATTTTCGGCCGTCTCGCCGAGCAGCTCCTGCAGCGCCTGCTTGCGCTCGACCAGCGGCTCGCGGCGCAAATCCTTGCCGTCAAGCCGCATCAGGTCGAACACATAGTAGGTGAAGCGGTCGGTTCGATTGGCGGAGAGATCCTGCTGCAGCAGCGAGAAGGACGAAACGCCGCTGTCGGCGAGCACGACGATCTCGCCATCGATGATGGCGTCGCTGCATTTCAGCTGGGCGAGTTCCGCGACGATCTCGGGGCCGAATTTCCCCGTCCAGTCGAGGCCGGTGCGGGTCAGCAGCCGCACCTCCGTGCCGGCGATCTGCGCCTGCATGCGGTACCCGTCGAACTTCACCTCATGCAGCCAGTCCTCGCCGGGCGGCGCCTCGCGCTCCAGCGTCGCCAGCTGCGGCTCGACGAAGTCGAGGCGCTTGCCGGCTTTCGCCTTGCTGGATGCCGCGGGCTTGTTGGAGTGCCAGACCTTCGGCTTCTTGCCGTCGGCGGTCTTGCCTTCCGCGACCTCTTCGATGGTCAGGCCGGACTTCACCGATTTCGGTGCGTCCTTCAGGATATCCTCGCCGGGGCGGGCGGCGGCATCGTCGGATTTGATCAGCAGCCAGTTGTCGCGCTTTTCGCCCGGGCGGGGTCTTAACCTGACCAGATGCCACCGCCCATTCAGCTTCTGGCCGTTGAGTTCGAAGTCGATATGGCCCTTCTTCATCGCCTTGGCCGGGTCGATCTCTGGCGTCCATGTGCCTTCGTCCCAGACGATGACGGTGCCGCCGCCATACTCGCCCTTGGGAATGGTGCCCTCGAAGCCGGCATAGTCGATCGGGTGGTCCTCGACATGCACGGCCAGCCGCTTCTCGTGCGGGTCGAGGCTCGGGCCCCGCGTCACCGCCCAGCTCCACAACACGCCCTCATGCTCGAGGCGGAAATCATAGTGCAGCCTGGTCGCGTCGTGCTTCTGGACGACGAAGATGCCGCCGGGCTGCTTGCCGCGCGCGACCTTGCCCGCCGGCTCGGCCGTCTTCTTGAAATCGCGCTTGGACTGATATTGTTCGAGGCTGGCCACGGCGCCGACCCTCAAGCCGACTTGCGCTTGGGCGCAGAAGCTTTCGCCTTGCCGCTTTTTGCCGCCGGCTTGGCCTTCTTCGCCGGGCCTTCCGCCTGGCCGCCATCGGACAGGCTCTTCTTCAGCGCGTCGAACAGATTGACGACATTGGACGGCTTGGGCGCGGCCTGCGCTTTCGGAGCCTTCTTGCCGGCCTTCTTGGCGCGGATCAGTTCGAGCAGCGCGTCCTCATACTTGTCCTCGAATGTCGACGGATCGAACTTCCCCTTCTTCTGGTCGATGATGCGTTCGGCCATATCGGTCATCTCCTGGTCGGTCTTCACCGCCTTGATGTCGCCGAAGATGCTCTCCGGCTCCCGCACCGTGTTGCCGTAGCGCAAGGTGGTCAGCACCATGCCTTTGCCGCGCGGCTCGATGACTACGGGCCGCTCGCGGCTATAGAGCACGACGCGCGCCAGCCCGGCCATCTTCTTGTCCGCCATGGCATCGCGAATGACGGCAAAGGCCTCCTCCGACACCTTGTCGGCGGGCGTGACATAATAGGGCGTGTCGAGATAGATCTGCTCTATCGAGGCTTTGTCGACGAAGCCATCCAGCGCCATCGTGTGCGAGGACTCGATCTGCACCGCTTCGATCTCTTCGTCCTCGATATGGACGAACTCACCGGGGCTCACCTCATAGCCCCTGATCTCGTCGCCATCGCCCAGCGGCTTGCCGGTTTCAGAATCGACATAGATGCGCTTGACCGTGTTGCCGGTCTTGCGGTTGAGCACCCGGAACGAAACTTTTTCGGCGTGGGTGACGACGTTGGTCAGTTCGACAGCGCAGGTGACCAGCGACAGTTTCAGATAGCCCTTCCAGGCGGGGCGAGGTGCCATGGCGAACTCCTGCGCGATGCGGTTCAAGCGAGAACGGGCAAGGCCCGTTCCGGTTCCGGGCGCGCAGCCAGGGGCATTTCGGCAGCGAGCATGGAAATTTCGAGAGGCTCGCCAAATCTGAAACAGAACCGCGCTCAAGCGACATCCATACGAAACATATGTGATGCAAAAGTCACAATGCCGGAAATGGCGACGAACCACACCGAAAGACCCCCAAACAGCCGCATTCCGGCCACGAAGCATGGGGTTTTCGACCAAAGATTAACATCGTGTTCACCGACTATTCACGCCTCGACGCTATGATCCCCGCAATCGGACGGGACATCCGAAAATCGGGACAGGGACTTGAGTAAAATGAAATTCTGGGGCCACATCGCCGGCTATGCCGCCGCCATCCGCGAGTTCATCGCGCCGACCTATCGGCCGGAGCGCTACTACATGCGCGGCCCGGGTCCGGCCTGCGCCCGTCGCGGCAGCTCGCTCGGCGCGCATTGATCATGACATTCGAAACGCGTCACGACAGCCGGATCTGCAGACCGGAGGCCGATCCCCGCGCAACCACCTATCGCGCCGAGCGCCCCGCGCTGGCCGCGAGAAGCCGTGCGACAACGCCGCGGCTTTGATCCCGCTGCCGGCGGGCTTAGTGTCTGAAGACACAAGCTGCCGGACGTCCCGTGACTTCTTCTCCTGAACCCTTCGATGCCAGCCAGCCATTGATCGTTTTCGACGGCGTCTGCGTGCTGTGCTCGGGCTTCGTACGCACGGTGGTCGGGCTCGACCGCAAAAACCGCTTCCGCTTCGCCACGGCGCAGTCGCCCTTCGGCGAGGCGCTGTTCCAGAGATACGGGCTGCGCACCGACAGCTACGAGACCAATCTGGTCCTTGTCGGCGGCGCTCCCTTCATGCGGCTGGACAGTTTCATCGCGGTGATGGCCGAACTCGGCTGGCCGTGGCGGGCGGCGAAGGCCCTGCTGCTCATCCCGCGCCCCTTGCGTGACTGGCTCTACGAACGCATCGCCAAAAACCGCTACGCCATGTTCGGCCGCAAGGACAGTTGCGAGATCCTGTCCGCCGCGATACGTGCGCGCGTGATCGGCTAATCGCCTGTCACCCAAAAGTGACCTCGGTTCCGGGAAAACGACATACGCAAAAAGAGCGGCGCCATGAGGCTTCTGGTCGTTGGCGGCTATGGCATTTTCGGCGGCCGCATCATGCAATTGCTGGAGAGCGAGCCACGCCTAATCCTGCTCGTCGCCGGGCGCTCACTGGCCAAAGCCGAGGCCTGGTGCAAAACCCGCACCGGCGCGGCGCCGCCGCTCGTGCCGACGCGCTTCGATCGCAACGGCGACGTCGCGCAAGGCCGGCCTGTTCGTTCGCGCCTCAGTCCGGCAGCGCCGCGACGGCGACGATCTCGATGACGATGTCTGCCTGGGCAAGCGCTGCGACGCCGATTACCTCCGAAGGCGGCGGATTGTTGTCGCTGCAATGCTTCGGACAATGCTCGGCGAAAAACGCGTCCAGCACGTCGAGACGAAAATTAGGCGAGCTGAGGACGCCGCCGTCGGGAAATGGCCCTTTGACGAAAAAGGTCAGCCTGATGAGATGGTCGAGCCCGCTGCCAAGTTCTTCCAGATCCGATTTGATGTTGCCGAGAACTTCCCGCCACTGCGCCGCGGCATCGCCGGCGAAGCCGCCACCCTTCTTGCCGGCCGGATCGTAGTCAGCCGATGTCGCGGTGTTGCCGCAGAGATAGACGGTGCCTTTCGCACCGCTGACGACCTTGCCTTTGCCCCATGGCATCAACCGGCCGTTCTTGAATTTCTTGTGGGTCACGAGTTCCATTCTCTTCTCCCATGCCTCGTGTGACGTGCCCGCCAACGACAGAGGATAGTGCTGTGCGGAGCCACGGCCAGTCCGCTGCCGGTCATCCGCCAGCAGACGGAGGAACATCTGGTCCTTGCGAAATCTCCTGGCGGAGGCGAAAGTTTTTTCTGAAGCCTGTCGAAATCGGCCGCCGCCGCGCGACATACGTCTGGCCCCGCTAGGACGCGGCCTTCGAAACCACGGGAGAAGACCCATGCGATACATGCTTTTGATCAACAGCGACGAAGCCGCGCAGGCGAACACGCCAATCGAGAAGGCTCAGCAGATGAGCGCAGCATATGCCGCCTATACCGAAGCGTTGAAGAAATCCGGCGCATGGCTCGCCGGCGAACGGTTGCGCCCGACCCAGGCGACCACCTCGGTGCGGATCACAGACGGCAAGACCAACGTGATCGACGGCCCCTATGCCGACACCAAGGAGCAGCTTGCCGGCTTCTACATGATCGAGGCGGCCGATATCGATACCGCCATCGACTGGGCGGCGCGCTGTCCGGCGGCGAGCGCCGGCACGGTCGAGTTGCGGCCGATCTGGGAAATGGCCGACTACATGCCCAAGAAATGACAATGTGATGGACAGTCGCCCGGAGATCGCGCGGGCGGCGGCCGAAGCGGCCGCCCGGCAGAGTTACGGCAAGCTGGTCGCCTGGCTAGCGGCGCGCACCCGCGACGTGGCCGGCGCCGAGGACGCGCTGGCCGAGGCCTTTGCCGCGGCGCTGGAGCGCTGGCCACAGACCGGCGTGCCTGAGAAGCCTGAGGCATGGCTGCTGGCCGTCGCGCGCCGCCGTGGTGTCGATGCGGTGCGCCGTCGGCTGACCAGCGAGGCGAGCCGCGACCATCTCAAGCTGATGGCCGAGGAGATGGAGGCGAGCATGGAAGACGAAGACCTGCCCGACGAACGTCTCAGGCTGATGTTTGCCTGTGCGCATCCGGCAATCGAAGCCAGCGTGCGGGCGCCGCTGATCCTGCAAACGGTTCTGGGTTTCGACGCGGCGACGATCGCCTCGGCCTTCCTGGTTTCGCCGGCGACGATGGGCCAGCGTCTGGTGCGCGCCAAGAGCCGCATCCGCGAGATCGGCATTCCGTTCCGCGTGCCGGATCGCGCCGAACTCGGCGAGCGGCTGGAAACGGTGCTGGAAGCGATCTACGCGGCTTTCGCCGAAGGCTGGACCGACCCGGCAGGGACCGAGACGAGAGCGCGCAATCTGGCGACCGAAGGCATCTGGCTCGGGCGGCTGGTGGCATCCCTGATGCCGGACGAACCGGAAGCGCTCGGCCTGCTGGCGCTGATGCTGTTTGCCGAGGCGCGCCGCCCGGCGCGGCGCGATGCGGCTGGAGATTATGTGCCGCTCGCCGAACAGGATTGCCGTCTTTGGGATCACGCGCTGATCAACGAAGCCGAGGCGCTGCTGGGCCACGCCGCCACCATGGGCGTCATCGGCCGCTACCAGCTCGAAGCGGCGGTACAATCGGTGCATGCGACGCGGCGACGGACCGGCCAAACCGATTGGGCGGCGATCCGTAACTTCTACGATGCGCTGTCGGCGATATCAGGTTCGCCGGTGATTTCGATCAACCGCGCCGTGGCGATTGCCGAGGGCGAAGGGGCGGCGGCAGGACTGGCGGCGCTCTACGTGCTGGGCGACGACAAGCGGCTCAACGACTACCAGCCCTACTGGGCCGCCCGCGCCGGCCTGCTGGCCAGGCTCGGCAATGCGGCGCAAGCGGTCGAAGCCTATGACCGGGCGATCGGCCTTGAACGCGACCCCGCCGTGCGCCGCTTCCTGCAGGCGAAACGGGCGATCCTGCGAAATTGAAGCGTCGTTCAGGCCGGCCACATCTCATGCGCGGTGTTGAGCCGTTTTATCAGCGGATGCGCGCGCAGCGCCGACCATAAGCGTTCGATGTTCGGCCAGTCGGCCCGCGCCTTGTCCATGTCGGGGTGCCAGGCCACCAGCATGACGAGGTAGATGTCGGCCAGCGACATCGCGTCGCCGACCAGCCAGCCGCGCCTCTCCAGGGCTGCATCGACAATGGCGAAGCCGCGGTCCATCTCGGCAATGGCTGCCTGCTTGACGGCTTTCTTGCCGTCGGCATCGGTGGTGTAGCGATGGGCATAGTAGAGGCGCAGGATGGCGGGGTAGAGCACCGACGACATGAACGCCATCCAGCGCAGGAAACCGGCGCGATCCGGGGATCCGGCGGCCGGTGCCAGACCCGCCTCCGGATGGCGCTCGGCAAGCAGGATGCAGATCGCCGCCGATTCGGTTATCGATTGACCGTTGGGCAAGGTCAGCACCGGAACCTGATTCAACGGGCTGATGTCGAGGAAAGCCGGGTCCGGCGGATCCTTCTTGGGCACATCGATCTGGTCGAATTGCGCGTTTGCCAGCGCCAATGCGGCCTCGACGACGAAACCGCCACTGCCTGGGCGCGTGTAAAGTCTGTACATGAATGTCCTCCCCGGCCCACGCGGGCCGTTGGAGATTTGCACCGGCAGAGCGCCGCGCTCAAGCGGGTCGGCCCGGTGCCACGCGGTATTTTGTGCGGTCCAGACGGAGCAAGTGCTGGAGGTGTCGGCGGGACAGAAGGAGGTACGGATCGCTACCTATCCGTCCTTCCCGCTCCGCGAAAACTAAGCGCCCAGCCCGTCGAACAGGATCGTCGACAGATAGCGCTCGGCGAAGGACGGGATGATCACCACCAGGTTCTTGCCCTTGTTCTCCGGCCGCGACCCGACGACGATCGCCGCTTGCAGGGCGGCGCCCGACGAGATGCCGACCGGCACGCCTTCAAGGCGGGCGACGAGGCGGGCGTTGGCGACCGAATCCTCGTTGGAGACCTTGACGATCTCGTCATAGATCGAAGTGTCGAGGATCTTGGGCGCAAAGCCGGCGCCGATGCCCTGGATCTTGTGCGGGCCGGGCTGGCCGCCCGACAGCACCGGCGAGGCCTCGGGCTCGACGGCGACGACATGCACCGAAGGCTTGCGCTGCTTCAGCACCTGGCCGACACCGGTGATGGTGCCGCCGGTGCCGATGCCGGCGACGAAGATGTCGACCCCGCCATCGGTGTCGTTCCAGATCTCCTCGGCGGTGGTGCGGCGGTGGATCTCCGGGTTGGCCGGGTTTTCGAACTGCTGCGGGATGACGGCGTCGGGCAAGGTGGCGGCCAGCTCGTCGGCCTTGGCGATGGCGCCCTTCATGCCTTTCGGCCCTTCCGTCAGCACCAGTTCGGCGCCGAGCAGCGCCAGCATCTTGCGGCGCTCCACCGACATGGTTTCGGGCATGGTCAGGATCAGCTTGTAGCCCTTGGCGGCGGCGGCGAAGGCGAGCGCGATACCGGTATTCCCGGAGGTCGGCTCGATCAGCGTCGTCTTGCCGGGTTTGATCCGGCCCGACGCTTCCAGCGCCTCGATCATCGAAACGCCGATGCGGTCCTTGACCGAGGCGATCGGATTGAAGAATTCGAGCTTGGCAAGAAGGTTGGCAACGACGCCCTTCTCCTTGGCGAACTTGTCGAGCCGCACCAGCGGCGTGTCGCCGATCGTCTCGGTGATCGAGTTGTAGACACGGCCGCGGCCGGGCACGCGCGCGGAAGGCTTGCTCATTGGTTTCGCTCCCAAATCAGATCAGGCAATTGGCGTCGGCGGACAGAATAAGGCTTTCGTCCGCGCAAGATAGGCTGCCGGCCGAAAATATCGAGTGGGCCGCTTGCTGAAAACGCTTGCCTTCCGAAGCCGCATTTCCGGATGGACCGATCGGCGGAATGAATTGCCTGAACCGATCTACTGACGTGCGGCAATGGCTGCGGCCGCGCCCACCATGAAGCCGGCGGCGGTGCGGTTCAGCGCCTTCAGCGCGCGCGGCGATTTCAGGAACCAGCGCGCCTTGGCGGCCAGCGCCAGATAGGGCACAAGCACCACGAAGAGCACGATAACGGTGAGCGCGACCAGGATGCCGTAGTCGGCGAGCGTGATGGTCTTCAGGTCGACGATGGTTGGCGTGATGGCGAGGTAGAAGATCATCGTCTTCGGGTTGCCCAGCGTGACGGTGAGGCCGGCAAGGAAGCTCGATACCAGACCGCCCTTGCCTTTCCTGGCCTCGACAGTCTCGGGCGTGATCCCGGCCGTCCAGAAACGCCAGCCGAGGAAGGCGAGATAGGCGACGCCCAGCCATTTGATGGCGAGAAACACCATGCCGAAGCTTTGCGCGACAAAGGCAAGGCCGAGCACCACCGCGGTGAGATAAATGAGGTCGCCGAGCATCAGGCCGAACGACATCGCCAGCGACGAGCGGAAGCCGGATCCGAGCGCCCGCGCCACAAGCGCGGTGACGCCGGGGCCGGGAATGGCGGCGGCGATGCCCAGCGCAGCACTATAGGCAAGGAAGCCGGTGAGGGTCATGACGGTCGCACCTCCTGAGCCGCTCTGATGCCATGAAAGCCTGCAACGGCAAAACGGATTCGATTGCGCCAAGCAGGACATGAAAGCCGGTCATTCGAGGGGCGTCAGGCTTTCAGCCTGTTCGACAAGGGCGATAGCGATGTCGTTCCGCAGACTGGATATTTTACCGACAGCCGGAACCTTGGCGCTCACCCCATTCGTCCGATGATCTATCCGCTGGTCGTCAACAACCGGTTCAAGGTGCGGCTGGTGGCGATGGAGCGTGACGGACCGCAAAAGATGGACCCCGACGACACCGCCAAAGGCGAATTCTACATCGACCTCCACACCAAATATCCGCCGGTCTCCGACTGGCGCATCATCGCTGCCGATCCGCGCAGTACCGACCTCAACGTGGAAGCGTCGTTCCAGCTGCAATGGCTGGACTATGTCGATACCGCCGAGGTTGCCGAGGATGGCCCGCCACGCATCATCGACAAGTCCAACTATCCCTATCCGTGGGGCGCCAATGTGATGGTGTTCGAGCACTGGCTCGGGCTTGGCCGCAAGGCGCCGCTCAAACTCATCGCGCATCGCGCCGCGAATACTGGATGATCAATGGCAATGCGGCCCGGCGCATGGTGCAGGACCTCTATCGCTTCAACGTCAACCAGCTTGGCGTCGCCAACGACACCATCAGCAGTGTTTACGTGCCGAAGCTCAATGCCGGCCACGTCACGGTGACGCTTTACGAACACGATTTCAGCGGCGGCCGCTTCGCGCAAGGGGCGAAGAAGTCCTTCGGCTCGGTCGGCCTCTTCAATCTCAGGGATACCGGTTTCGATGACCGCGCTCATCGGCCGAGGTGATCCATACCTATCCCAAGGTGATCCATCGGGACGTGCATTAGGGCCGGATTGCGCTGTTCGCCGGCTCAGGATGGGCCATCGACATGGGTGATGCGCCAGATGGTGCCGTTGCCATCCTCGGTTACGATAAGCGCGCCGTCCTTGGCCACCGCGACGCCGACCGGCCGGCCCCAGACGGCGTCGTCGGAGAGGACGAAGCCGGTGATGAAATCCTGGTACTCGCCGGTCGGCTTGCCGTCGCTGAATCTCAGCCGCACCACCTTGTAGCCGGTCCTCATACCACGGTTCCAGGAGCCGTGCAGGGCGACGAAAGCATCGCCCTTGTACTCGGCCGGAAAATTGCCGCCGTCATAGAAGGCGATGTTGAGCGGCGCCGAATGCGCCTGCATCAGCACGTCGGGCACGGCGACCGAGCCGGCGAGGTCTGGGCGCGCGCCCTCGTGACGCGGGTCCTCGTTGGCGCCGATATAATACCAGGGCCAGCCATAGAAGGCGCCGTCCTTGACTGAGGTGGCATATTCGAACGGCACATCGTCGCCGAGACCGTCGCGCTCGTTGACGACACACCACAGCGCGCCGGTGGCCGGTTGCACGGTCATGCCCGAACAATTGCGCAGGCCGGTAGCGAGGATGCGGCCATTCTTGCCGTCGGGGCCGAAGGCCAGCACGTCGGCACGGCCATCCTCGGAACCCCAGGTGGCGCCGAGTGGCTGTGATTTTGCCCAGGCGTCAAGGCCGCTATTCGGTGCCTTCCCCATGCCCTCCGCGACGTTAGAACCGGAGCCGACCGAGAGATACAGCGTCTTCCCGTCCGGCGAGAAGGAGATATCGCGGGTCCAGTGGCCGCCGGTAGGGATGTCGGAGACAATCGTCTCCGGTTCGCCAGAGGCTTTAAGGTCGCCGTCGCGATAGGCGTAGCGGACCACGCTGTCGTTGTTGGCGACGTAGACCCATTGCGGCTTGTCGCCAGGCGGGTAGAAGGCGATGCCATAGGGCTGGTTGAGATTGTCGGCAAAAATGCCCTCTTCGGCCGGCTTCGCGCTACCCTTGGCCAGCCGATAGACGCGGATCTGGTTGGCGTCGCTGTCGGCGACGAACAGGTCGCCGTTCGGCGCCACGCGCACGACCCGCGGATTGGAAATGCCGGAAGCAACCAGTTCGGCCGAAAACCCAGGCAGCAGGACGGGCTTCGCGCCCTCGGGCCGATCGCCAAGGCCGGCGCTGTTGGAGGCGGATTCGGTCATGTTGGGCTTTTGCAGATCATCCGGCTTGATCAGCCGGCGCACACCTGGCTTGTCGGCCTTCCAGTCGCCGAAAGCGTCCTTGCCGGTCAGCAGCGGTTGATCGGCCTCCTGGGCGAAGGTGCTGGTGGCCAGAAGCAGGGCAAGGCCTGCCAAGCCGGCAATCCGGATCATGCTGTTCTCCTCGAACTCGCGCCGGTCGGCGCGTCATGCACAAGGGAGATATTGTGCAGCCGCCGCAAAAGAGAAGCGTGCGCGCGCGCAGATTCGACGAGAGAACCGCTCAACTTTCCTCTTCGACGTCCAGATCGTCGTCGAGACGCTTTTCCAATGCGACGAGATCTTCCGGCAGCGGCAAGCCCATGGCGCGCATTTCGCGCAGTTTTTCGCGCAGCTGCTCCTGGATTTCGTGCTCGTCCTCCGGCTGGTTGACCATTTCTTCGAGCAGCATGCTGATCTGGGCCTTGAACGATTCAAGCGCCATTCTGCGCCCTCCTTTACGGTGATCCCGGCTTCGGAATTATCTTAACATCCGGGTAATCAATTGGGCCGTGTAGTCGACCATCGGCACGATGCGGGCATAATTCAGCCTGGTCGGGCCGATGACGCCGAGCGCGCCGACGACGCGGGCGTCCTTGTCGCGGTAAGGCGCCACGACCAGCGACGAGCCGGAGAGCGAGAACAGCTTGTTTTCCGAGCCGATGAAGATCCGCACGCCGGGGCCGTCCTCGGCGAGGTCGAGCAGCTGGATCAGCCCGTCCTGCGTCTCCAGATCCTCGAACAGGTGGCGCAGCAATTCGATATCGGCCTGGGCGGTGACGTTTTCGAGCAAATTGGCGCGGCCTCGCACGATAAGGCGCGCCGGCAGGCCGCTATCGGCGCCGGCCCACACCGCCAGGCCTTTCTCGACCAGATCCTGCGACAGCGTGTCCAGCGCTGCCCTGGTCTCGTCCTTGATGCGGGCGATCTCGATGCGCGCCTCGGCGAGCGTGCGGCCCCTGATATGGGCGTTGAGGAAGTTGGAGGCCTCGTGCAGCTGCGAGACGGTGATGCCGGCCGGCAGGTCGACGACGCGGTTCTCGACATCGCCATTCTGCGACACCATCACCGCCAGCGCCTTGGTCGGCTCGAGCTGGATGAACTCGATGTGCTTCAGCGCCACCTCGTTCTTGGTGGCGAGCACCAGGCCGGCGCCGCGCGACATGCCCGACAGCATCTGGCTGGCCTCGGTCAGCATGTGTTCCAGCGTCGCGCCCGAGCCGGAGGCGCGCACCTGCGCCTCGATGACCCGGCGTTCCTCGTCGGAGAGATCGCCAAGCTCCATGAAGGCATCGACGAAGAAGCGCAGGCCGGTCTGGGTCGGCAGGCGCCCGGCCGAGATGTGCGGGGCATAGATCAGGCCGAGATGTTCGAGGTCGCTCATCACGTTGCGGATGGTGGCCGGCGACAGCGACGACGGCAGGATGCGCGACAGGCTGCGCGATCCCACAGGCTCACCGTCCTTCAAATAGGATTCGACGATGCGCCTAAAAATGTCGCGCGAACGCATGTCGAGCGATTGCAGCGCGGGCGCCAGCAGACTGGGTTCGGTGACTGCCTTGGTCATTCGAGCCAAAAACCTCCGGCCCAAGGATATAGACTTCCATCACCCTCGCGCAACCCGGCGTCTGTGCCAGATCGCCCGGCCTTTTCCTTTGCGCCATGGGCTGCATGCGTCTACAAGCCGCCGACGCAACCGTAAAAAGAACAGAAAGAGGCCTCGATGCGCCCTTCCAAACGCCAAGCCGACGAAATGCGCGCCATCTCGTTCGAGCGCGGCGTCTCCAAACACGCCGAAGGCTCGTGCCTGGTGAAATTCGGCGACACGCATGTGTTGTGCACGGCAAGCCTGGAGGAAAAGGTGCCAGGCTGGATGCGCAATTCCGGCAAGGGCTGGGTGACGGCGGAATACGGCATGCTGCCGCGTTCGACCGGCGAGCGCATGCGCCGTGAAGCCTCGGCCGGCAAGCAAGGCGGCCGCACGCTGGAAATCCAGCGGCTGATCGGCCGCTCCTTGCGCGCCGTTGTCGACCTGCAGGCACTGGGCGAACAGCAGGTCACCGTCGACTGCGACGTCATCCAGGCCGATGGCGGCACCCGCACGGCCTCGATCACCGGCGGCTGGGTGGCGCTCTACGATTGCCTGCGCTGGATGGAAGCGCGGCAGATGGCCAGTGTTGCCAAGGTGCTGAAGGACCATGTCGCGGCAATTTCCTGCGGCATCCATGACGGCCAGCCGGTCATCGACCTCGACTACATCGAGGATTCATCTGCCGGCACCGACGCCAATTTCGTCATGACCGGCAAGGGCGGCATCGTCGAGATCCAGGGCACCGCCGAGGGCGAGCCGTTCTCGGAAGGGCAGTTCGCGGAGCTGATGGGCCTAGCAAAGAAGGGCATTCAGCGGCTGGTGAGCTTGCAGCAGATGGCTGTGGCCTGAGGTTTCGAATGCCGAGCTTGTGCACCCCCCTCTGGCCTGCCGGCCATCTCCCCCTCAAGGGGGGAGATTGGATGTTGTTGCGGCTTTCGCCAGTTTCCAACGTTGCAAAGTGGGCGGCAGGCTCGAAGCTGCCGATCTCCCCCCTTGAGGGGGAGATGTCCGGCAGAGCAGAGGGGGGCGCCTCGTGACGCCCTCCGCTATTCTTGAGTCAGCGCTTTACGTCACGGATCTCGCCGCCGCCGAAGCCTTCTACTCCGACGTGCTTGGACTCGGCCTGCTCGGCAAGGTCGACGGCCGCCATCTCTTCTTCCGCTGCGGCCCGGGCGTGCTGCTGGTCTTCAACGCCGAAGCCACCAAAATCCCGCCGGCGCCCGATGCGCGGCTGAAAGTGCCGCCACATGGCACGGTCGGCGAGGGCCATCTCTGCTTTGCCGCAAGTGCGGATGAACTCGCACAGTGGAAGGCGCAACTTGAGGCGAAAAACATCGCCATCGAAAGCGAATTCGAATGGCCGCAGGGCGGGCGCTCGATCTACATACGCGACCCCTCGGGCAATTCGATCGAATTCGCCGAGCCAAGGATCTGGGGCCTTTGATGCATTCTCTCGATGGAAAGAAGATCGTCGTTGCCAGCCACAATGAAGGCAAGCTGCGCGAATTCGCCGACTTGATGGGTCCGTTCGGCTTCGAGGCGAAGTCGGCCAAGGACTACGGCCTGCCGGAACCGGAGGAGACCGGCACCACCTTCGAGGAAAACGCCTACATCAAGGCCTTCGCCGCGGCTAAGGCGACCGGCCTGCCGGCGCTGTCGGACGATTCGGGCCTGTGCGTCGACGCGCTCGACGGCGCTCCCGGCGTCTACACCGCCAATTGGGCCGAAGCTCCCGATGGCAGCCGCGACTTCGGCATGGCCATGCAGCGCACCGAAGTGGCCTTGCAGGAGGTCGGCGCCGCCGAGCCAGCGCAGCGCAAGGGGCGGTTCGTCGCCGTCATCTGCCTGGCGTTCCCCGATGGCGAGGCTGAATATTATCGCGGCGAGGCTGAGGGAACGCTGGTGTGGCCGCCGCGCGGCGAACTCGGCTTCGGCTACGACCCGGTGTTTTTGCCCGACGGTTTCGACAAGACGTTCGGCGAGATGAGCGTTGAGGAAAAACACGGCTGGAAGCCCGGTCAGCCGACGGCGCTGTCGCACCGCGCCCGCGCCTTCCAGAAATTCGCCCGCGCCAGGTTAGGCTCAGCTTAATGTCGCTGGACCGCAGCCCGGGCTTCGGCGTCTACATCCATTGGCCGTTCTGCGCGGCCAAATGCCCGTATTGCGACTTCAACAGCCATGTCCGTCACCAGCCGGTCGACCAGGAGCGCTTTGCCCGCGCCTTCGAGACCGAGCTGAAGACGATGCGCGAGCGGACCGGGGCGCGCGAGGTGACCAGCATCTTTCTCGGCGGCGGCACACCGTCGCTAATGCAGCCGCAGACGGTGGCGGCGGTGCTGGACGCCGTGGCGAAGAACTGGACGGTGCCCGACGGCATCGAGGTGACGCTGGAAGCCAATCCATCTTCGGTCGAGGCCGAGCGCTTTCGCGGCTACCGCGCCGCCGGCGTCAACCGCGTGTCGCTCGGCGTGCAGGCGCTGAACGACAAGGATCTGCGCTTCCTCGGCCGGCTGCACAATGTCGACGAGGCGCTGCATGCAATTGGCCTGGCACGGGACATATTCCCAAGACTTTCCTTCGACCTGATCTACGCCCGCCCCGGCCAGACGCTGGACGACTGGCAGGTGGAGCTCGAACAGGCGATCGGCCATGCCGCCGACCATCTGTCGCTCTACCAGCTGACCATCGAGGAAGGCACGCCGTTCCATGCGCTGCATGCGGCGCACAAGTTTACCGTTCCCGACAATGACCGGGCCGCCGATCTCTATGCGCTGACTCAGGAGGTCACCGCGGCGCATGGCCTGCCGGCCTATGAGATTTCCAACCACGCCAGGCCGGGCGCCGAGAGCCGGCACAATCTGACCTATTGGCGGTATGGCGAATATGTCGGCGTCGGACCGGGCGCGCATGGCCGCTTTATCGAGAACGGCCACCGTGTTGTGACGATCGCCGAGCGGATGCCGGAGACCTGGGCCAATCTGGTGGAGGCCAGGGGCCATGGCGTCACCGGCGGCGAGATCCTGACGCGCTCCGAAGAGGCCGACGAGTTCCTGCTGATGGGGCTGAGGTTGGCCGAAGGCATCGACCTTTCCCGCTACGAGGCGTTTTCCGGGCGCGGCCTGTCGAGCGCCCGGCTCACCGTGCTGCAGGATGAGGGGCTGGTGGCGCCGATCGGCAATGCCAGGCTACGCGCCACGCCAGCCGGCATGATCGTGCTCGATGCCGTGGTGGCGGATTTGGCGCGGTAGATCGCGATGAAGAACGTGCTGTTCGTCTGCAGCCAGAACCGCTTGCGCAGCCCGACCGCCGAGCAGGTGTTCTCCAAACGTAGGGATATCGAGGTCGCGTCGGCCGGCACCAACCACGACGCCCACACGCCGCTGACGCATGAGCTGGTCGCCTGGGCCGACATCGTCTTCGTGATGGAAAAGGCGCACCGCACCAAGCTGCAGAAGAAATTCAAGGAGAGCCTGAAGAAGGCCCGCGTCATCTGCCTCGACATCCCGGATGATTACGGATTCATGGATCCGGAGTTGGTGCGATTGCTGGAGGTGAGGGTGACGCGATACCTGGGCTGACTGATGTGGTTGGGGCGTTCCACGCCCGCGTTCGCCATCCTCGGGCTTCACCCGGGATTTGCCGCGAGGTTAAGGCGCTGCAGCGGTTCAGAATTCTGCGCCGCTGCATCCTTCGGCAGAGGTCACGGAATGGATCATAGGGTCTGCGCCGCGTCACTTCGCTCCTTGCTTCGCCCTAGGATGACGATGTTGCACCGATCGACAAACTAAGCGTCGTGCTTGAAGCGGCGCTTGCCGCGGTGTTTCTCGGCATGCGGCTCTCCGGTCCGGGCCGGCTTGGCGTCGCTCTTGTCCCGGCGGACGCTGTTCTGGTCGTTCATCGGATGCGGCGGCGCGCCTTCGCGGGCGCTCTTCGTTTCAAGACGGGTGATGAAGATATCGAAACGATTGGGCATCGTACGGTCAGTGCTCCGTCGTGCTGTCCGGTTTGTTGTCCGAAAGCCTGACATTCGTCGGCAAGGCGGTGGCCGCCCGACTGGCCAGGCCGGTGTCGCTTTCGGCGAGCGCACGCTTGCCCTTTCGCGCAGTGAAGCGCTTGCGCTCGGCATAATAGGGCTCGAAAACGTCCTGCAATTCCAGGCTGTCCATCCTGTCCTCCTCCTCAAGAGACTCAGGTATTCAATCCGCCAGCCACGCTTTCGTTCCCCACTGTGGCAAAGACATGGCCGCCGGGTTACATCGGCGTCAGGTTTGGCTCGATGTTCGGGAGTTTTGCAACCCGGCGCGCGCCGTGCCAAACAGGGCGAAATGGAGAGACCCCGGTGACCGGCGAGAAGCGCAGCTATGTGATCGGGCAGACCGAGATCGCGGTCCGGTCGCTGGCGCCGGCGCTGTATCTGGTGGCGACGCCGATCGGCAACCTCTCCGACATCACGCTGCGCGCGCTGGAGACGCTCGCCGCCGCCGACATCGTCGCCTGCGAGGACACTCGCGTCTCGCGCGTGTTGCTCGATCGCTACGGCATCCGGCGGCGCACCACCGCTTATCACGAGCACAACGCCGGCGAGGCCGGGCCGAAGCTGATCGCGGCACTCGAGGCCGGGCAGAGCGTGGCGCTGATTTCGGATGCCGGCACGCCGCTGATCTCCGACCCAGGCTACCGGCTGGTCGGCGAAGCGCTGGAGCGCGGCCTGCGCGTGGTGCCGATCCCCGGCCCATCGGCGCCGCTGGCGGCGCTGACGGCGTCGGGCCTGCCGTCCGACGCCTTCCTGTTTGCCGGGTTTCTGCCGGTGAAATCAGGGCAGCGGATGACAAAGCTGGAAACGTTCAGGGCGGTGCCGGCAACGCTGATCTTCTTCGAGTCGCCACGCCGGCTGGCCGAAACGCTGGTCGCCATGGTCGAGGCGTTGGGCGGCGCGCGCAAGGCCGCCATCGGCCGCGAGCTGACCAAGACTTTTGAAGAGATGCGGACGGGAACGCTGCAGGCGCTGGCCGACCACTATGCGGCGGCTGACACGCCGAAGGGCGAGATCGTCATCTGCGTCGGGCCCGCCGAGATCAAGGCCGACCAACCCGCCGACATCGACAGGCTGCTTCTGTCGCTGGCCGCCGAAATGCCGGCGTCCAAGGCGGCGGCGGAAGCGGCGAAGATGACACGCGGGCAGAAGCAGTCGCTCTACCGCCGGCTGCTGGAACTCAGGAATGCGGTTGGAGAAGGCGAAGGTGGCTGAGCGCCCGGCCGCCAGCCGCCAAAAAGCCTATCGGCGCGGCCATCGCGGCGAGTGGCTGGCGGCGGCGGCGCTGATGCTGAAAGGTTATCGCATACTCGCCCGCCGGCATCGCACCCGCTTCGGCGAGATCGACCTGATCGCCAGGCGCGGCGACCTGGTGCTGTTCGTCGAGGTCAAGGCGCGGCGCACGCTGATGGAAGCGATGGAGGCGATCGGCCACGAATCGGAGCGCCGCATCGAGGGCGCCGCCGACATCTGGCTGTCGCGGCAGCCGGACTACGGCAGATTGTCGATGCGCTTCGACATGATCGCGGTGCTGCCCTGGCGCTGGCCGGTGCATGTCGAGAACGCGTTTTTTGGGAGGAGTTAGCGGCCTTTACCCTCCCCCTTGTGGGGAGGTCGGTGAGCAAGCGACGCGAAGCGTCGTTGGCGAAACGGGGCGGGGGTGTGGCGCCAACCCCCACCCCGATCCGCTTTGCGGATCGACTGACCGGGGCGAGCCGCCTGTCTCGCCCGTCCTTCGGACCCCCACAAGGGGGAGGGTAAAGCTCACCCCCAGATCATCAGCGCCACCAACCCCACAGTGCCCACCACCAGGCGCCACCAGCCGAACAGCGAGTAGCCGTTGCGCGAGACGTAATCGAGCAGGAAGCGCACGACGATCAGCGCGGTAACAAAGGCGGCGATGAAGCCGATGGCGATGATCGGCAGGTCGGCGCTGCTCAGCACGTTGCGGTTCTTGAACAGATCGAAGGCGAAGGCGCCGACCATGGTCGGGATGGCGAGGAAGAAGGAGAATTCCGCCGCCGCGCGCTTGTCGACGCCCAGCAGCAGCGCGCCGACGATGGTCGAACCGGAGCGCGACGTGCCGGGGATCAGCGACAGGCACTGGAACAGGCCGATCTGCAAATAAAGCCTTGTCGGGAAGCGCTCGACATCGCGATAGACCGGCTGCAGCTTCATGCGGTCGACGACCAACAGCACGACGCCGCCGACGATCAGCATGATGCAGATCAGCCTTGGCGATTCGAACAGCACCGTCTTGATGAAATCATGCGCCAGCGCGCCGATGATGGCGGCCGGCAGGAAGGCAATCAGGATGCCGAGGACGAAATGCCGCGTCAGCCGGTCATGCGGCAGGTCGAGCAGCATCTGCCACAGGCGGCGGAAATAGACGCTGAGGATCGCCAGGATGGCGCCCAGCTGGATCAGGATCTCAAAAGCCTTGCCGGTGGAATGGAAGCCGAGGAAATGGCCGGCGAGCAGGATATGGCCGGTCGAGGAGACCGGGATGAACTCGGTCAGCCCCTCCAGCAGGCCGAGCAGCAGGGCTTCGACAATGGTATGGCTATCCATATGGCAACCTCGGCATTCAAGGGACGGAAGGAAACGGCTGGCAAAAGGGCTTGCTTGTCACGGCGCGGAAGTCCCCCTATAGGTCGCAGCACCGTGACGGCCGCATGACGGGCCGCCAAGACTTACCGGTGCGGACGGCGATTCGCCAGTGCGCCTTAATATCGCGGAATCATGCTGACGCTTTTCCATCACCCGATGTTCGCCACCTGCCGCTTCGTGCGCCTCGCCTTCGGCGAATATGGCGAGGAGCTGGCGCTGATCGAGGAAAAACCGTGGACGCGGCGCAAGGAGTTTTTGGCGCTGAACCCGGCCGGCACCTTGCCTATCCTGCTGGCCGAAGGCGACGTGCCGATCGTCGGCGCCATGGTGATCGCTGAATATCTCGACGAAACACGTGGTGTCCTGAAGCGCGACAAGCGCCTGTTTGCGGAAGACCCGATGCAGCGCGCCGAAATCCGCCGCCTGACCGACTGGTATCTCAACAAGGCCGAGAGCGAAGTGACCCGGCATCTGGTGCGCGAGCGCGTGCTGAAGCCGGTGATGCCGGAAACGGCGGGCGGCGGTTCCCCCGATTCGGCGGCGATCCGCGCAGCGCGCGCCAACATTCGCCAGCACATGAAGTACACCAACTGGCTGGCCGGCACCCGTCATTGGCTGGCCGGCAGCAAGGTCACCTATGCCGACCTGGCGGCAGCGGCGACGCTGTCGGTGCTGGATTATCTCGGCGAGATCGATTGGCGCGAGCATGCCGCGGCGCGCGAATGGTACACGCGGGTGAAATCGCGGCCGTCGTTCCGGCCGCTGCTCTCCGACCGGGTTCGCGGCCTGTCGCCGGTTTCGCATTATGCGGACCTCGACTTCTAGAAGCCAAACCCTGCGCGCGCTGATCGACGCCGAGGCGCGGCGCGCCGGCTTCGATGCGGTTGCCGTCACCACGCCTGACTCGATCCCGCTGGCGCCGGCCAGATTGGCAGAATTCGTCGCCGATGGTTTTCACGGTTCGATGGCTTGGATTGCGGAGACGCTTCAACGCCGTAGCGAGCCTTCGACGCTGTGGCCCGAGGTGCGCTCGATCATCGTGCTGGCAATGAATTACGGCCCCGACCACGATCCGCGTGCGCTGCAGGCAAGGCGCGATCGCGGCGCGATCTCGGTCTATGCGCAAAACCGCGACTATCACGAGGTGATGAAGGGCCGGCTGAAGGAGATCGCCGGCAAGATCGTCGCGCGGGCCGGCGGCGACGTGAAGGTTTTCGTCGATACGGCGCCCGTGATGGAAAAGCCGCTGGCTGAGGCCGCCGGGCTCGGCTGGCAAGGCAAGCATACCAATCTGGTCAGCCGCGAGCACGGCTCCTGGCTGTTTCTCGGCACCATCTTCACCACGGCTGAGCTCACGCCCGATGCGACCGAGGTAGACCATTGCGGTTCCTGCCGCGCCTGTCTCGACGCCTGCCCGACCGATGCCTTTCCGGCGCCCTATCGGCTCGATGCCAGGCGCTGCATCTCCTACCTGACCATCGAGAACAAGGGGCCGATCCCGCAAGAATTCCGCGAAAAGATCGGCAACCGCATCTATGGCTGCGACGATTGTCTCGCCGCCTGCCCGTGGAACAAGTTTGCCCGCGCCGCTTCGGAAGCCAAGCTTGCTGCCCGCGACGAACTGCGCGAGCCGCCGCTGGGCGAGCTGTTGCAGCTGGACGACACGGCGTTCCGGTCTTTCTTCTCGGGCTCGCCGATCAAACGCATCGGCCGCGACCGCTTTGTCCGCAACGTGCTGACCGCCGCCGGCAATTCCGGCGATGTTTCGCTGGCCGGCCCGGTGCGCGCCCTCCTTGGCGACGCCTCGCCGCTGGTGCGCGGCGCGGCGATCTGGGCGCTGGCGCGGCTGGTGCCGGCCGCCGAATTCAACAGGCAGGCGGCGATCTACTCGAACACTGAAACCGACACGACAGTGCGGGGCGAATGGCTGTCCGTATTGCCAATTGAGGCGCACGCATGAGCGAAAAACAGGTTTTTATCTTTGGCGCCGGCTATTCGGGCAAAGCCTTTGCACGGGCCAATGCGGGCTGGCACGGTTTGCGCACTACGAATACCCCCACCCCTAACCCCTCCCCACAAGGGGGAGGGGAACTCGCGGAAGCGCCTACCTTCGCAGACCCAGCGACTGGGATCGGTAAGAGCGCGCGGCAGCGTTCCCTCCCCCTTGTGGGGAGGGGTAGTGTGGGCGCCCCTCTTCACAAGAATCTCATTTTTGGCACCACGCGCTCATTGGAAAAATTCGACGCGCTGCGGCAGGTCGGCATCGCGCCGCTGCTGTTCGACGGCGCCCTGACCCCTGAAATCGGCGATGCGCTGGAAAAGACCACCCATCTCGTCGTCTCGGTGGCACCGGAGGAGGCCGGCGACCCTGTGCTTCTCGCCCCGCGCAAGGCGATCGAGGCGATGCCGGCGCTTCGCTGGATCGGCTATCTCTCGACCGTCGGCGTCTATGGCAATTATGACGGTGCCTGGGTCGATGAAACGGCCGAATGCCGGCCGGTGTCGAAACGCTCGTCGATGCGAGTGGCGGCCGAGCGGGGCTGGCTGCAGCTTGGACTCGAGACCGGCAAGCCGGTGGCCATCCTGCGGCTTTCCGGCATTTACGGGCCGGGTCGCAACGCGCTGGTCAATCTGGAAAACGGCACGGCCAGGCGGCTGGTCAAGCCCGACCAGGTGTTCAACCGCATCCATTGCGACGACATCGCCGGCGCGCTCTGGCACCTCATCGGTGGCAATAGAGGCGGCATTTTCAACATCACCGATGACGAGCCGGCGCCGCCGCAGGATGTCGTCACCTATGCCGCTTCGCTGATGGGCGTCGAGCCGCCGCCGGAGATTCCTTTCGAGACCGCCCAACTTTCGCCCATGGCGCGGTCCTTCTATGGCGAGAACAAGCGCGTCGCCAACGCCGCGATCAAGGCAGCGGGCTACCGGTTCCGCTATCCGGACTACCGCCAGGCGTTCGATCGGATGTGGGCCGACGGCAGCTGGCGCGACGGCGAGCCGCGCAGCCCGATGAAGGTAGATAATCGAAACGCGAGCCCGAGGGTGATATGATTCGATTGTGTTGCGGACTTTTGCAGTGGGGTTCATGACGATTTCGATGCGATCCTTGACCGGCAGACGGCCGTTCCTGACGGCGGCGCTGGCGATCGTGGCGCTGGCCGGGCTGGTGGCGGGCGCAATCACGGCCGAGCCACGGGCAAAAGACCTGTTCGGCGCCAAGAAGCTGCCGGCGGTGGCTGCGGCGCAATCCTTCGGCTTCTATTCAAAGGGCTGCTTCACTGGCGGCGTCGCCATTCCGATGGACGGCCAGAACTGGGAGGTGATGCGTCCCTCGCGCAACCGGCGCTGGGGTCATCCAACGATGATTGCGCTGATCGAGAAACTGTCGCGCGATGCCGCCGCCGACGGCTGGCCGGGGCTTCTGATCGGCGACATTTCGCAGCCGCGCGGCGGGCCGATGCTGACCGGGCACGCCTCGCACCAGATCGGCCTCGACGCCGACATCTGGCTGACGCCAATGCCCGACCGCAAGCTCACCACCCAGGAGCGCGAAAACATCAGCGCCACGCTGATGGTCGACGACAAGACGCATCTGGTGAAGGACAGGCTGTGGAAGCCGATGCATACCAAGCTGTTGAAGCGCGCGGCGAGCTATCCGGAAGTCGAGCGCATCCTGGTCAATCCTGGGATCAAGAAGAAGCTGTGCGACACCGTCACCGGCGACCGTACCTGGCTGAGAAAAATCCGGCCGTTCTGGGGCCATGACTATCATTTCCACATCCGCATCGGCTGCCAGCCGGGTTCGCCCAACTGCAAGGGACAGGAAGCGACGCCCGACGATGACGGCTGCGGCAAGCCGCTGGCCTGGTGGTTTACCGAGGAGCCGTGGCGCCCCAACAAGAACCCGGACGCGCCCAAGGCGCGCGACCTGATGACGATGGCGAACCTGCCGAAACAATGCCAGTTCGTGCTCGACCAGCCCGATGCCGACTCGGCCGAAGCCGTCACCTATCGCGGCGGCGGCGTGCCGATGGCCGCCAGGGCGCCGGAACCCGACGCGCCTCCGCCTATTGCGGGCAATGCGGGCGGCCTGCCAAACGCAGCCAACGCCTTCACCGCCACGCCGGAGATCGGCATTCCCCTGCCAAGGCGACGGCCGCCGGCAAACGTCGGACAGTGATGGCGAACTGACGCTTTCCCTTTCCGGGGCCATGCGCTAGTCAATCGATTGAACACCGGGCGATTGAACACCGGGCGATTGAAAAACCGGGCGATTGAAACGGTCGCAACGGCGCCGCAAAGGGGACGAGCAAGAGCATGTCAGGCGACGACGACACCGCGTTGCGGTTTCCAGTGCTGATCGGCGACATCGGCGGCACCAATGCGCGCTTTTCGATCGTGCTCGACGCAAATTCGGAAGCCGGTGAGCCGCATATCGTGCAAACCGCCGATTTCGCCACCATAGACGAGGCGATCCAGGCGGCGGTGCTCGACCGGTCGTCCATCCGGCCGAATTCGGCAGTGCTGGCCATCGCCGGACCAGTCGATGGCGACGAGATCCCGCTTACCAACTGTCCCTGGGTGGTGAAGCCGAAGCAGATGTTTGCCAATCTGGGCCTGGGCGACATCGTCGTGCTCAACGATTTCGAGGCGCAGGCGCTGGCCGTCGTGGCGCTCGGCGAAGAGCATATGGAAAAGATCGGCGGCGGCACGCCGGAGGAGAATGCCGGGCGTGTCGTGCTCGGTCCCGGCACCGGCCTCGGCGTCGCTGGGTTGGTTCATGCCCTCCACCACTGGATACCGGTGCCTGGCGAAGGCGGCCATATGGATATCGGTCCGCGGACGCCGCGCGATTTCGAGGTGTTCCCGCATATCGAAAAGCTGGACGGCCGCATTTCGGGCGAGCAGATCCTGTGCGGGCGCGGTCTGGTCAATGTCTACCGGGCGGTCGCCAAGGCCGACGGCAAGCCGGCGCCGTTCACCACGCCGGCCGAAATCACCGGGGCGGCTCTGGCCAAGACCGATACGGTCGCCGAGGAAGCGCTGGCGCTGTTCGTCACCTGCCTCGGCCGCACCGCCGGCGACCTCGCGCTGGTGTTCATGAGCCGCGGCGGCGTGTTCTTGACCGGCGGCATCGCGCAAAAGATCGTGCCCGCGCTGAAGGAAGGCAATTTCCGCGCCGCCTTCGAGGACAAGGCGCCGCACAGCGCGCTGATGGCCTCGATGCCGGTCTATGTCATCACCCACCCGCTGGCGGCACTTCTGGGCCTTGCCGCCTATGCCCGCAACCCTTCGCTGTTCGGCGTCCAGACCGCGGGGCGGCGCTGGCGGGCATGATCCATTTCGTCCCGAAAACGGGTATTTTCTTGGAAATGGCTGCCGCTTTCGTGACCCCAACCTCGGGCCGCGACGAAGTTTCGCCATAGGCAAGCCGTAGCCGGGGCGCTAAGAGGGGCCGAATTCCAGCCTGGCATCCCTAGGGCCGGATGATTTCAGATCGAATCGACCTGAAATCTGAATCCGGCTCTAAATCAAAGAGATAGAGCATGATGTCGTCCGAAAACCGCTTCACACTTTTCGGCATCATGCTCTAGCAAACCACGAAGCGCCCGCGATTTGACCGCTCAAAGTCCACTCAAACTGAAAGTCCAGCCAGCTGAGGTCACTGCGGTGCTGCGCCGCATCCTGGCCGAAAACGGCAGTGAATATCGCTGGACCTATGTCGTTGCCGTCGGCTGCCTGCTGATTGTTTCCGCCACCACCGCCTTCACGGCGTGGATCATGGCCCCGATGATCAACGAGATCTTCTACGAACGACGCGGCGACATGATCGTCTGGATCTGCGCCGGGTTCTTGGCCGCCTCCGTGCTGCGCGGCTTCGCCGGTTACGGCCAGGCGGTCGCGTTGGCCAAGATCGGCAACAATCTGGTCGCCCGCTACCAGAAGCGCAGCTTCGACCACCTGATGAAGCTCGGCGTCGACTTCTTCAACGATACGCGTTCCGGTCGGCTGGCGGCACAGGTCAACGAGAATGTCGGCGGCGTTCGCGATCTGCTGTCGCTGACGCTGACCTCCATCAGCCGCGACGCGGTCTCGCTGATCGCCCTCGTTGGCGTCATGATCTACCAGGATCCGGTGTTGTCGCTCAGCTCGCTGCTGATCGGGCCGCCGCTGATCTGGGCCGTCGTCTACATCACCCGCCGATTGCGGCGCATCAACCGGGAATCGGTGCTGATCAACTCGCGGCTGAACGGGTCCGTACAGGAGGCCACGCAAGGCATCGCCATCGTCAAGGCCTTCACCCTGGAAGCCGAGCTGGCGCGCCGGATCGGCATCATGGCCGATACGGCCGAGCAGCGTAACAACAAGATCGCCCGGGTCGCGGAGCGGCTGTCGCCGATTTCCGAGATTTTGGGCGGTCTCGCCATTACCTCCGTCCTTGCCTATTCCGGCTACCGGGCGCTGGTGCTCGGACAACCACCAGGCGCTGTGTTTTCCTTCATCACCGCGCTGATCATGGCCTACGATCCGGCACGGCGCCTGGCTCGTACGCAGGTCGGTATGGAACGTGCCCTGGTCAACGCCCGGATGATTTACGAGCTGCTCGACCTGGAGCCTAAACAGGGCGATGCGCCCGACGCGGTCGAAGCCAGGATCACCACCGGCGAGGTTCGCTTCGACAATGTGACGTTCGGCTACAGCGCCGACATGCCGGTGATCAGGAACCTGAGTTTCACCGCCGCGGCCGGCAAGGTTACGGCGGTGGTCGGGGCCTCGGGTGCCGGCAAGACGACGCTCGTGGCGCTGCTGCAGCGCTTCTACGATGTCGACAAGGGTTCGATCGAGATCGATGGCCAGGACATTTCCAAAGTCACCAAGCACTCGCTGCGCGGCTCGATCGCCTATGTCTCGCAGGCGCCCTATCTGTTCGAAGGCAGCATACGCGACAACATCCGTTTTGGCCGACTTTCGGCGACCGACGCCGAGATCGAGCGGGCGGCGGTGCTGGCGGCGGCCGACGAGTTCATCCGTCAGCAGCCGCAGGGCTACGACACGCCCGTCGGCGAGGGCGGCTCGACACTTTCCGGCGGCCAGCGCCAGCGCGTCTCGATTGCGCGGGCGATCGTGCGCAACGCGCCGATCCTTTTGCTCGACGAAGCGACCTCGGCGCTCGACAACGAGGCCGAGGCGCGCGTCCAGGAGGCGCTGACCCATGTGATGGAAGGGCGCACCACCATCGTGATAGCGCATCGCCTGTCGACGGTCGTCAACGCCGACCACATTATCGTGCTTGAAGAGGGGCGCCTGGTCGAGGAAGGCACCCATGCCGCACTGATGGCCGATCCAAACAGTGTCTACGCCCGCTTCCACCGCATTCAAGGCAAGAACGGGTTGGGGCTTGTCGACGACTCCAAGCCCGTCCAAACTCCGGTCCGGCGCAACCGCGCCAAGAAGGCGGTGGGGAGAACAGCATGAGCGAATCCGGCGAAATGGGCCTGGTGGTGGTGGGGGCGGCCGGCCGCATGGGCCAGACGCTGATCCGCGCCATCCACTCGATCCCCGGCGCCCGCGTCGTCGGCGCGGTCGAACGAACCGGATCGCCCTATCTCGGCAGGGATGCGGGCGAGCTTGCCGGCATCGGCATCATCAATGTGACGGTCGGCGACGATCCGCTGCCGGTGTTCGCCAAGGCCGACGGCGTGCTCGATTTCACCATGCCGGCAGCCACCGTCGAATTCGCAGGCTATGCCGCGCAGGCACGCATTGCCCATGTCATCGGCACCACCGGCTGCTCGGCGGAAGACGACGCCAGGATCGAGGCCGCGGCCCGCCACGCGACGATCGTCAAATCCGGCAATATGAGCCTCGGCGTCAATCTTCTGGCGGTGCTGGTCGAGCAGGCCGCGCGCGCGCTCGGTCCAGAGGATTTCGACATCGAGATCCTCGAAATGCATCACAAGCACAAGGTCGACGCGCCGTCGGGCACCGCCTTGCTGCTCGGCGAAGCGGCGGCGGCGGGACGCGGCATTTCCCTTGCCGGCAACGATGTGCGGTCACGCGACGGCCATACCGGCGTGCGCAAGCCAGGAACGATCGGCTTTGCCAGCTTGCGCGGTGGCTCGGTGGTCGGCGACCACAGCGTCATCCTGGCCGGAACCGGCGAGCGCATCATGCTGTCGCACCATGCCGAGGACCGCGCCATCTTTGCCCGCGGCGCGGTCAAGGCCGCGCTCTGGGCGCGCGGTAAAAAGCCCGGACTTTATTCCATGCGGGACGTGCTCGGCTTGAGCTAAACTATCCATAATTTTGAAGGAGCAAACATGTCGGGAACTCTCGTGCTCGTGCGCCACGGCCAGAGCGAATGGAACCTGAAGAACCTGTTCACCGGCTGGCGCGATGTCGACCTTACCGAGCAGGGCCACAAGGAGGCCAAGGAAGCCGGCCAGAAGCTCAAGGCACGCGGCTTGAAATTCGACATTGCCTTCACCTCGGCGCTGATCCGGGCGCAGAAAACCTGCCAGCACATTCTCGACGCGGTCGGCCAGAGCGATTTGAAGACGATCCGCGACCAGGCGCTGAACGAGCGCGACTACGGCGACCTCTCCGGTCTCAACAAGGATGACGCGCGTCAGAAGTGGGGCGAAGAGCAGGTGCACATCTGGCGCCGCTCCTACGACGTGCCGCCGCCCGGCGGCGAAAGCCTGAAGGACACCGGCGCCCGCGTCTGGCCCTATTACCTGCACGACATGCAGTCGCATGTTCTGAAAGGCGGCACCGTGCTGGTCGCCGCGCATGGCAATTCGCTGCGCGCGCTGATCATGGCGCTGGACGGCAAGAGCGGCGAGGAGATCGTCAAGCTCGAGCTCGGCACCGGCGTGCCGGTGATCTACAAGCTCAACGCCGATTCCACTGTGGCGTCGAAGGACGTGCTGGAGGGGTGAGGTTTTCGGCCAGCGCATTCGCCAAGTCGGCGCTGCCCCTCATTGCCCTGCCGGGCAGTTCTCCCGGTATAGTGACGGGGAGAAAGGGCTGGCCGCAGCCTCGGCGCTCTTCTTGTGACGCAGGTGACCGGCGAAAATCATCGATGAGAGCGCCCCTCTCCCCGTCACTGTACGGGGAGAGGATGCCGGCAGGCAGGTGAGGGGCGGCGCTGACCCCCGGGAAACTAAGCCGGCAGGCAGCGGCCCTCGAAAAAGCGCGTTGACACATATCGTTTGCCCGCTTACATGAGCCCGCACCAGCCCAGATGGCGGAATTGGTAGACGCGCACGGTTCAGGTCCGTGTTCCGCAAGGAGTGGAGGTTCGAGTCCTCTTCTGGGCACCAAATTCCCGTTTCGGATAAGTCCGAAATGATTTAGACGCGAAGCAAAAAAGCCCGGTTCCCGGGCTTTTTTGCTGATGGATGACAGGCAGTCCAGCGGAGGGTCAATGCGGCGGGCGAACCGCTTTCATTGCTTCTTCTTCGAGTGTCTGGAGCTTCTCCCGAATCTCCTCCGGCTCGGCATGCTCCAGGCCGACGACATCGTTTCTGGTCTCATTCAGCGAAACGATAATCTCATCAAGCTTGGCGTGAATGGCGGCCGTGTCGCGGTAACCCTGGATCAGCACAACGCCCGTGATCACGATGGCCGCTACCGACAATGCGTAGGTGACCACATTGGTCAGGCCGAATGGCACCAATGCAGTACAGAGCAGCATGGCTACAAGAAGGACATAGAAGCCCGGTGGCCGGGATAGAAAGTCGCCCATCACAAACAGGAAGCGATTCATATCCAGGCCGCGGTCAAAAATGCCACGAGTGCGGTGACGGCTACGCAAATTGGAATTGCCGCGAGTAAGGCAGCTTCCAGGACCCAAGTTTCCTTGTCGCTAAACATCAGACATCCTCCCGTTGAGAAAAGGCTGCCCGTAGACTTTCACAGGGCAGCCACAGCTCGCCGCTCCAGACCGGAGCGGCGGGCTCGCGCGTTATTCGATGATCTGCACGACCTTGCGCGTGTCGGGATCGACGAGAACCGCATGATCTCCGACAACCGTATACTTGTAGCGGACATCCGGAACGTCGATTGCGTGGAGCTCGACAGTGTCTGGAAGTGCCGTGCCGACATTGAGTTCGACGCCGAGCAAACTGACTGAGGCCAGCTTCTGCTTATGGATATATTCGCGAATGACCGTCTGTTGTTCGGGCTTGAGAACAATAACATCCTCGGCAAACGAGGTGCCGATGCCCGCCATAAGGACGAGGGCGCCGGCGGCGCTGACGAAATATCTGGTCATGGGAATTTCCTTTCATAGGTCAGTTTGAAGGCGTGGATACGACCAGATCAGCCGCCACTCGCAGGGGCTGGGGCAGGTGCCGCAGGCTTTGCGGGTGCAGCCGGAGCTTCCACCTTTGGCGCTTCAACCTTGACGTTGATATCCTTGCCGCCGTCGCCGCGGATATTGATGACGCCGGTAAAAATAAGCAACACTACGACCGCAATAAGTGCAAGAACAACAGCAATCGCAGTGCCGCCGCCACCCCCAGAATTAACAACAGTTGGGCCGTCGGCCATGTGTTCCTCTCCTGTTTTATTTAGTTGCATTTGGGAAACGCCTGCCCCGCTTGAACGTTCCGCCTCGGGACTTGGGTCTTAGCTGATATCCGACTTTGGTCTGGTTCGCCGCGGACTGAAGTCACAGGAACAATCTGGCTGATCTCAAGTTCGGTCCCTCGGCGAACAGGCGTGGTGCCGTCGCCGGATTACGCGAGGAGAAGACCATGAAAATCCACTTTGCAAGTGCCGCTGCAGGCTTGTTGCTTTTGGCTGGGGTCGGCAGCGCCGCAGCTCAGGATGTCGTCATCACACCGGAGCAGGATACGGTCGTCCGCGAATATGTGAAAAAGCAGCCGCTGGCTTCGGTGAAGATCCCGGGCGTGGAGCTGAACGTCGGCAGTGCCTTGCCTGATACGGTCGAGCTGCACGAAGTTCCCAACGTCAAATACCGCTATGTCGTGGTCGACAACCGCACCGTCCTGGTCGACCCCGGCACCCGGAAAATTGTGAAGGTCTACGACTGATCGAATAGCTGCCGCCCGCCGCCGACCATGGCGGCGGGCTGTGGATCACATTGCGCTCCAGGATGATCGAAAATGATCGATGACGTCGAGACATCGCCAGCCCTCGATACCCGCCTGGGTTCTCTCAGGGCGAGAATGCGCGATGCGCGCATAACAGAGGCCGACATGAAGACCTTTCAGAAAGTCGCATCCATCATGGTTGGCGGCAGCGGCCGCATCAGCGGCGATGACCTGATTGCAGCGTCGTTCGTCCTCGAGGACCAGCCGGAAGGCTTGTGAGGCGGAGTACTCACGTGTGCAGGCGCCCGCAACGCTGATCCCAAGTGTTCTGGTGCTGAACACATTCCTGCTGCGGGCCGGCGTCGAAGGCGTGCCCGCTGGCGAGGTCGCGTCGCGCTCAAGCATCGTCCAGAACACCATGTCGCCGCATGTGACGATACCCGGCCATGCTAGCCGCAGCCGGCGCCGTAGAAAATCAGCGCGGCCGGCAGAACCGGGCAGGCCGGTCCAGAGCGTCGCCACGCCTATGGTCAGAAATGTCACCGAGGCCAGTTTGGTGGAGATCGGATGATGGTAGCGAGCGATCGCCATATCGACCGTACGGGCGCCGGCCTGGGAAGGACCCACCAGCGCGCCAAGGCCGACCGCCGCGCCCAGCGTGGTCGGGGCGCTGTTTACCCTGCAACGCGGGGCTATGCGGCGTGCTCGCACAAGTTAGCTCCAGCTTGAGGCACGGCGTGAAGTCTCGGTCCTTGCCCCCCCACGATGGCGAGTTACGAAGTCAAAAGCGGTCAATGTGCTTAGCGATCAACAGTCGACTTCAGCCGCCGTTTCGAATGATGGCGCTCCGCAATCACGAGATTTGTCGATAATAAGCGATATTAGGCTGTATTCGCGACTATCCGATCGCTCTTCCATAGTGGGTGATTAGATAAAATTGGAAATGATATCCCGGATCGGAGGAGATCGAGCCATTCGGACCGGCATCAGCATGATTGAACCGCAGCCACCGGAAGTTGACAGTGATCATCAGCGGGATCGGATTTGGTACGAAGTCTTAATACGTCTCACCTAAGTTCCAACTTTGACTTCGGGAGCGCGACGTTCGACAGAAATATCTCCGCAGGTTACATTCGCCAGTCAGACAGCGCTCCGCACTCGAATGGATGTCTCTGAATGCCGGGCCTCACGCCTTCACGACCGCACCCGAGAACCTTGGGATGGATGGGCACGACAGCGCTCGCCATGGGTGGCAGCAATCAAAGCCTGTTTCTGATTGCCGCCCTTTTTGTCGGTCAGGGGAATATTCCCGGTCAAGGAAGCGCTGCGGTTCCTTTGCTCGTTGTTGGTCTGCTTCTAAGCTGGGCCGCCGCGCCTGCGTGGACCGAATTGGTTCTCATGTGGCCAAACCGCGTCGGCGGTATCTCTGCAGCGTGCGCCGAAGCCTTCCGACCTTACAGTCCCGTTCTCTCGGCTCTGACGGGCACCTGCTATTGGTGGGGTTGGGTGCCGACCTGCGGACTGACAGCGGTTCTTTCAGCGTCTGCAATCCAGCAATGGTACCTGCCGGGCCTCCCCGTGGAGGCGGTCGCCTGCGGGCTTATCGCATTCTTTACGACGGTGAACCTGTGTGGAATCAAGTGGGTGGTCCAACTGGCGATCCCGATCGCCACGGCCTCCGCGACGCTTGCGTTTCTCTCATCCCTCGTACCGGTCATCAGTGGCTCGGTCGACTGGCGGCAGGCGACGGATTTTGCCCTGACCAGCCCGTTTACCGGCCTGTTCGGCGACATCACGTCGGTGATGGCGGGACTGTATCTGATCGGGTTTGCCGCACCGGCATTTGAGGCTGCAGCCTGCCATGTTGGCGAAACCATCGATCCCAACCGCAACATTCCTCTGGCGATGTGGGCCAGCGCCGCAATGGCGGGCGTCTATTTCCTGGTCCTGCCGGTTGTCTGGCTGGGTGTGCTCGGACCGGAGCCGCTCGGCACCGACCTCGCCATAGCTCTCGGGCCCACCTTTGCGCCCTTGTTGGGGAGTTTCGGCAAGGCGGCCGCCATCTGGCTCATCATGCTGAACATGTTCCATGGAACGTTGCAGCCATTGGCAGGCGCCGCGCGGACCCTTGCGCAGCTGAGCGAAGACGGCCTGCTGCCGAGCGTCCTGGCCAGGCGCACCTCAACAGATTGTCCCTGGGCGGCAACGCTGCTCACAGCTGCCGCGGCAATCGGCTTCATGCTGTGCGGGTATCCGCTCTGGATGATCGCCGCGGCCAATTTTACGTACCTGATCAGCATCTGCATGCCAAACATCGCAGTCTGGCTCTTGCGCCGTGACAGTCCCGAAGCCGAGCGACCCTTCCGGGCTCCTAGGGGAACGATCATCCTTGGCGTAGGCGCGGCTGCAATATGGCTGTTGACCGCCATACTGGGATTTCAGCAATTTGGCCTTCCTACCGTCCTGTTCGGTCTGGCTTTGGCATATTCGGGTGCTGCGCTATACGCCTGGCGCACGATGGAGGATCGATACGCACTCGGTCTACCCTTGCTGCCACATACGCTTCACCTGAAGCTTACCGGAGCCATGCTTTTTGTGCTCGTGCTTGACGGTGCCGGCTATTTCCTGGCGATCGGCAGCGTTCCCCAAGGCGACACTTCATTGGTCGCCGCGCTGGAGGACATTTTTGTCGTTGTCGCGCTGCTGACCATCAGCGTTGGCCTGATCTTGCCGGGGATGATCACCCATTCGGCGACCGAGGTGAGCAACGCGGCAAAGCGTCTGACATCCGGAACGCTGAAGGATTTCTCTCTTGCCATGGTCGCCCTGGGGCGGGGAGACCTCGCCGCGGCGCACGCCTCCGTGAACATCATGCCGGTTACCGTAAACTCTCGTGACGAACTTGGAGAGATGGCCGAAAGCTTCAATCTGCTCCAGGACAAGGTGAGGGAAGCCGCCCACGGCCTGGACGACGCGCGCGAGAACATGAACGTAGCGCGCACCGAACTGATGGCACGGCACGAGGAAATCGCGCATCTCGCGCACCACGATCCGCTTACCGGCCTGGCGAACCGAGCCGCGCTTGCAGCACACCTGGCCACGACGCTCGAGCGCGCAAAAGCAACGCACGCCAGCTTTGCCGTCTTCAGCATCGACCTTGACCATTTTAAAGAGGCGAACGACGTTTTCGGGCACGCCGCCGGCGACGATCTGCTTTGCACCATCTCCCGGCGTCTCCAAACCGCGGCGCCTGAGGCCTTTATCGCGCGCATGGGCGGCGACGAGTTCACGGTTGTCCTGACCATGGATGACCGGTCCGCGAGTGCCAAGGATGTTGCGGACCGTCTGTTCGAATCGGCGGCAGGCAAATTCGAAATCCGGGGCCAGCACATTTCGATCGGGGTGAGCATCGGCGCGGCGATCTATCCGAAAGACGGAGAGAATGCCGCGGCGCTGATGGCAAATGCCGACGCAGCGCTGTACCGGGCCAAGGCGGACGGTCGTCGAATGGTGCAATTCTTCGATCCTGAGATGGATAGGCGGCTAAGAGAGCGCTACGCCTTGCAGCGAGATTTGCGCTCTGCGGTCGCCCATGGCGAACTTGTGCTTCATTATCAGCCGCAAGCCAGGATGGACGGCGAAATCTTCGGTTTCGAGGCACTCGCCCGATGGCACCATCCAAAGCATGGGCTCATCTCCCCAAACGCGTTTGTCTCGCTTGCCGAACAGGATGGCACGATCGTTGAGATAGGTGAATGGACGCTCAGGCAGGCGTGCAGAGACGCGGCCTCCTGGCCCTCACCGCTGCAGATCGCCGTCAACCTCTCTCCCGTGCAATTCCGTTTCGGGGACCTGGTAGGCCTCGTTCATTCTATCCTCTACGAGACCGGCCTTGCTCCGGGGCGGCTGGAACTGGAAATCACGGAAGGGGTTCTCATCCGCGACCGGGCAACTGCCTTGTCGGTTTTGCGGAGGTTGAAGGCGTTGGGCGTCAGGGTCTCGATGGATGATTTTGGCACCGGGTATGCCTCGCTGTCCTCGCTGCAGGCGTTTCCATTCGACAAGATCAAGATCGATCGCAGTTTTGTTTCGGGTGTCGGTTCGAATGTCCAATCGGCCGCCATCGTGCGCACGATACTCAGCCTGGGGAATGCGCTGGCCTTGCCTGTCATCGCGGAGGGTGTCGAAACAGAGGACGAGCGTGCCTTCCTGATGAGGGAAGGATGTCCCGAAATCCAAGGATATCTGGTGGGGCGCCCGCATCCGATAGCGCTCTACAAAGATGTGACGAATGGGCTTTCGCCGGGATCTGCCTTCGGGGAGCCCGAGGATACCACCGCACCCCAGGCGCTTGGCGTAACGCGATAGCCGCGGCGCCGTTCGTCGGCGCGCTGCTCCTGCAACACACCGGTGAGCGAGGACTGCCGACGGTACTGCTCGGGCTCGCCCTTATAAAGGTCGCACTGGTCGGCGCGCTGTTTGCCTTGCAGCGCGGGGCCATGCGAAGCATCCGAACCAGTTGGCGCGGGAGCCACCTCCCCTTCCGGCCAGTCCTCCAACAAACCACTTCAAACCCGGCCGTCTCGGCGCTACGTTCTACCTATGGCCCCACCCACCCAGCCGATCACCGTCACCCGCCGCGACCAGATGTTTCCCATCCTGGGCGACGCCGATATCGAGCGCATGCGCCGGTTCGGCGAGGCGAGTTCCTATGCCGCCGGCGAGCACATCGTCACCGCCGGCACCGTGGCGCCGGGGCTGATCGTCATCCTGTCGGGCACGGCCGATATCACCCAGGATGTCAGGCCCGGCCGGCGCGAGACCATCGTCACTCATGGTCCCGGCAATTTCATCGGCGAGCTGGCGCAGCTTTCCAGCCGGCCGTCGCTGGTCAATGCGGAGGCGGCCGAGCCGGTCGAGGCCTTCGTCATCCCCTCGCAGCGGCTGCGCAACCTGATGGTGCAGGAGGCAAGCCTTGGCGAGCGGATCATGCGGGCGCTGATCCTGCGCCGCGTCGGGCTCCTGGAAAGCGGCAGCAGCGGACCGATCGTCGTAGGCCCGGCCGGCAATGGCGACACGCTGCGGCTGCAGGGGTTTCTGCGCCGCAGCGGCCAGCCGCACCGCGCGCTCGATTCCGACAGCGACCCGTGCGCCAAGACGCTGATTGAGCATTTTCATGTCGACCCGCACCATCTGCCGATCGTGCTCTGCCCCAACGGCAAGCTGATGCACAATCCCGGCGAAACCGAACTTGCCCGCTGCATCGGCCTGCTGCGGCCGATCGATCCCGACATGGTCTATGACATCGCCATTGTCGGCGCCGGGCCGGCGGGGCTGGCGGCCGCGGTCTATGCGGCATCCGAAGGGCTGTCGACCATCGTGCTCGATTGCCGCGCCTTCGGCGGCCAGGCCGGCGCCTCCGCGCGCATCGAGAACTATCTGGGTTTCCCCACCGGCATTTCCGGCATGGCGCTGATGGCGCGCGCCTACAACCAGGCGCAGAAATTCGGCGTCGAAATAGTCATCCCCGACGAGGCCAAGCTGCTCGGTGCAGCAGGCGAGGGCTACACGCTCGCCGTCGGCGACGGTGAAAGCCTGCGCGCGCGCACGGTGGTGATCGCCAGCGGCGCCCGCTACCGCCGCCTCGACGTCGCCAAGCTGGCCGAGTTCGAGGGCACGTCGGTGCATTACTGGGCCTCGCCGATCGAGGCGCGGCTATGCACAGGGCAAGAAGTGGCGCTGGTCGGCGCCGGCAATTCGGCGGGGCAGGCGGCGGTCTATCTCGCCAGCCAGGTCCGCAAGGTGACGATGCTGGCGCGCCGCGGCGGCCTCAGGGAAACCATGTCGCGCTATCTGGTCGAGCGTATCGAGGCGCAACCCAACATCGAGGTGCTTGGCGAGACCGAGATCGAGGCGCTGGAAGGCGAAGGCGGCAATCTCACCCAGTTGCGCTGGCGCAACCCCGGCGGCGTCGAGACGCGGCCGATCCAACATCTCTTCCTGTTCATCGGCGCCGACCCCAACACCGATTGGCTGGCTGGGTGCGATATCGCGCTCGACGCCAGGGGTTTCGTGCGCACCGGCGCCGACATAGGGGCGGGCCAGATGGAGACCAGCCGCAGCGGCGTGTTCGCCATCGGCGACGTGCGCGCAGGCTCGGTCAAGCGGGTCGCCGCCGCCGTCGGCGAAGGCGCCCAGGTGGTGGCTGCCTTGCACGCCTATCTCGCGCGACCCAACGCAGCAGCGCCCGAACTGGACAGGAGAGCATAATGGATGAATGCAAACACACGCGCGACATTAAGACGGTGACGCCGAGCGCGCTCGGTTGCGAGGAGTGCCTGAAGAGCGGCTCCATGTGGGTGCATCTCAGGCTGTGCCGCACCTGCGGCCATGTCGGCTGCTGCGACGACTCGCCCAACCGCCACGCCACCAAGCATTTCCACGCCACAAAGCACCCGATCATCGAAGGCTACGACCCGCCGGAAGGCTGGGCATGGTGCTTTGTCGACGAGGCGTTCATCGACCTGGAAGGCGACGTGACGCCTCAGAACGGCCCGATCCCGAAGTTTTTCTGAGGCGGCCGACTGTCGGCCGACCGCTGCGCCTATTTCACCGAGCCAGTAACCGTGCGGTCTATGGCATTGGGATTGTGGTCGTTGCCGGCAAGTGCGGCAATGATCAGAAGACTGGCGACGACCGGGACGAACAGGATGGCCACGCGGGCCTGCACATAAAAAATGGCGCGCCATTCGCTGCGCTTTTCCGGGTTGTTGTCCATCATACTCACTCTCGCCATGCCTCCCCAGGCGGGACATAGCGGCGAAGGGTTAAGCAAAGGCTGCTGAATGTGTTAACGCGCGGCGGATTGGGATTTAATCTCGACGGTCAGCGCCGCCCCTCATTGTCATCGGTACGCATCTGGTACGCCTACCCCCGCAGCGCCTGGTCCAGGTCGGCGATCAGATCATCGCCATCCTCTATCCCCGACGACAACCGCACCAGCGAATCCGAAATGCCGATTTCCGCGCGCTTTTCCGCCGGGATCGAGCCGTGCGTCATCAGCGCCGGGTGTTCGATCAGGCTTTCGACGCCGCCGAGGCTTTCAGCCAGCGTGAACAATTGCGTCCGTTCGAGGAAGCGTTTGGTGCCGGCGAGGTCGCGGTCGAGGTCGACCGAGATCATGCCGCCGAAGGCATGCATCTGTTGGACGGCGATGGCGTGCTGCGGATGGCTGGCCAGGCCGGGATAGACGACGCGGCGCACATCTTTTCGCGCCTCCAGCCACTGCGCAATCTTCAGGCCGTTCGTGGAATGCCGCTCCATCCTGAGCGCCAGTGTCTTGATGCCGCGCAGCGCGAGAAAACTGTCGAAGGGACCGGAGATGGCGCCGATGGCGTTCTGCAGGAATTTCAGCTGGGCGGCGAGATCCTTGTTGTCGCCGACGATGGCGACGCCGCCGACCATGTCGGAATGGCCGTTGAGATATTTTGTCGTCGAATGGACGACGATGTCGATGCCGAGTTCAAGCGGCCGCTGGATGTAGGGGCTGCAGAACGTGTTGTCGGCGACCGTCAAAACCCCTTTGCGCCTGGCGAGTGCCGCAACGCCTTCGAGGTCGACGATGCGCAGCAGCGGATTGGTGGGCGTTTCGACCCAGAGCAGTTTCGTCTCCGGACGGATAGCGGCTTCGACAGCGGCGAGGTCGGTAAAATCGACGAAGGAGACCTGCAGATTGGCCGAGCGCTTGCGCACCCGCTCCATCAGCCGGAACGAGCCGCCATAGATGTCGTCGGTTGCAACGATATGGGCGCCGCTGTCGAGCAGCTCGAGCACGGTCGAGATCGCCGCCAGGCCGGACGCGAATGCAAAGGCGGCCGAGCCGCTTTCGAGATCGGCCACCGCGCGCTCGAAGGCGAAGCGGGTCGGGTTCTGGCTGCGGGCGTACTCAAACCCCTTGTGCACGCCGGGCGACTGCTGGCCATAGGTCGAGGTCGCGTAGATCGGCACCATCACCGCGCCGGTCAGCGGGTCATGGCTCTGGCCGCCATGGATGGTGCGCGTGGAAAAAGCCAGGCGGTTCTTGCCCGATGGGGGTGTTTCAGCAGTCATCGTGCGCGCCTTAAATGGTTGATCAGGTCGATACGGGTTATCAGGCCGACGAACTCGTCGCCATCGAAGATGATGGCGACCTCGTTGCGGTCGAACACCGGCAGCAGCGCATCCAGCGTCTGGCTGGCCTGCAGCGTGTGCAGATTGGAGGTCATGGCGGTGCACACCGGAGCGTTGAAGCGGTCCCAGCGGCCGTCATAGGGGCCGTCGACCTTGGCCAATATATCGCCCTCATCGATAATGCCGACCAGCTTGCCGTTGTCCAGCACCGGCAGCTGCGAGACATCGGAGCGGCGCATGCGGCCATAGGCGTTGAGCAGGCTTTCGTCGGGGCCGACATAGACGGTGTCGCCGGTGCGGTGCGAGCGCACGACAAGGTCGCGCAGATCGCCATGCTGTTCCTGTTCGGCCAGCCCCTGCTCGGCCAGCCAGAAATCGTCGAACACCTTGGACAGGTATTTGTTGCCGCTGTCGCAGACGAAGGTGACGACGCGTTTTGCTGTCGTCTGCTCGCGGCAATAGCGAAGCGCGGCCGACAGCAGCGTGCCGGAAGACGAGCCGGCGAGAATGCCTTCCTTCGAAAGCAGGTCCCGCACGGCCAGCATGCTCTGCTTGTCTGGGATGGAATAGGCTTTCCTGACCAGCGACAGATCGGCATTGGGCGGCACAAAATCCTCGCCGATGCCTTCGACGGTCCAGCTGCCGGCCTCTTCCATCTTGCCGGTCTTGATCAGCGGCGCCAGCACCGATCCGACGGGATCGGCCAGCACCATTTCGGTCTTCGGCGATGTTCTGGCGAAGTAGCGGCCAAGCCCGGTCAGCGTACCGCCGGAGCCGACGCCGACGACCACGGCGTCGAGGTCGCCATCGAGCTGGGCAAGGATTTCCGGTCCGGTGGTGGTCTCATGCGCCTCGGGGTTGGCCGGGTTGGCGAACTGGTTGGCGTAGAAGGCGCCGGGCGTTTCCGATGCGATCTTCTCGGCCATGTCCTGGTAATATTCGGCATGGCCCTTGCCGACATCGGAGCGCGTCATGCGCACTTCGGCGCCGAGCGCGCGCAGATGCTGGATCTTTTCGCGCGACATCTTGTCGGGCACGACGAGGATGATGCGGTAGCCCTTGGGGATGCCGACCTGGGCGAGGCCGAGGCCGGTATTCCCGGCGGTCGCCTCGACGATGGTGCCGCCGCGCTTGAGCTTGCCTTCCTTCTCGGCCGCGGAAATCATAGACAGCGCAATGCGGTCCTTGATCGAGCCGCCTGGATTCTGGCTTTCGAGCTTGATGAACAGCCGGCACTTGCCGGTGTCGAATTTGGTCAGTTCGACCACCGGCGTCTGGCCGATGAGGTCGAGCACCGAGGCGTAGGGCGGACGCAGGCGGGATAACGCGCCGTCCGAACTGCCTGGCGCAGCTTTTCCGTGCTCGCTCATATCGATGTGCTCCCTTGAACAAGCGACCGCCTCGGGGGCAGAGCGGCAGCGTAGCTTCTTTTCCGGCCGTTTGCAGTCGGAAAGAAGGTAGATCGTGCCAATCAACCGGCGAGAGGGGGAATGGAATTCCAGTTTTAGGCCGGCTTTGGACTCAAGCCCAACACCCTCCGTAGCGATCCTTCCCACCCCCCTCTGAGGGGCGTGCTATCCCACCGACGTCAACAGCTTTACCCCAGCAGCTGCTTGCTCAGCCGCGCACACTGGACTCGGATATCGGGGATGGCGTCGATCTCGAAGAAGGTGCCGCGGGTCAGCGGCCCGACGGCGAGGATCTTGGCCGATGCGGTGCCGTCGCCGGCGATGATTTCGCATTTGGCTGTGACATCGAGACCAAGCCGCAGCGGGTCGGGCCGCGCCAGGCCGCGGTCGACCAGCGAGCGCACGACGCTGTTCGACGTCGTCGAGATATCGCGGGCGATGCCGGTGCAATCATAGATGCGGGCGACCTGCAGCGTTTCCAGCGCCTTTGTGTGGCGGGACTGGATGCCGACGGTGAATCCATCGCCGGCCTCGATGCCGACGACACGGCCGGCGACCGGGCGGATGCGGCCGGTGCGCACCGCCTCGGTGACGCGGGCATGCACCTCGGGCGCCAGCCGATGGCGATGGATGTCCCACCAGGCCTTGGTGTGCTCGACGAAGCGGCGCTTGGCCGAGGACGGCCAGTTCTGCCAGATCTTCTGGTTGAAGGGTCGCAGCCCATCGACGACGTCGCGCCAGTCGATGCCGGCCTTCTGGTTTTCTCGGATCAGGTCGCGGAACCAGCCGACGAAATAGGAGAGCTGCGTGCCGAGCGGAATGTCGGCGACGTCGAGCTTGATCGGGTTGCCCTTGCGGTGCGGCGACGGCAGCAGGCCGCGCCGCGACACGGCGACGATCTCGCCGCGATGGCCGCGCTGCTCGAGCGACAGGAAGGCATCGACCATGCTGAGCCCGGTGCCCAGCACCAGCACGCGGGCTTCAGGATCGAGCGCGGTGTCGGCCTCGGTGCCCATGCGGATGGCGTGGCCCTGGCCGGCGCCGGGCTGCTCGTCATGGCCGGTGGCAAGCACCGCCAGATGCGCGACGACGCTGGTGCCGTTGGCCAGCACCACTTCGACGCCGGACGATGTCGGCGAGATCGACAGGCTTTCCTCGCGAATCAGCCTGAGACGGCCGGTTTCCTTTTCGCGCGCTTCGAGCTCGTCGAGCACTTCCTTGAGGTAGCGGGCATAGACGCTGCGCGGTGCATAGAAGGGTGTCTGCGGCGTCTGTTCCTGGCTTATCAGGCCGCGCCCCTGCAACCAGCGCCAGAAATTCAGGGGATCGTCGGCATAGGCGCTCATCCCCGCAGCGCTGACATTCAGCACGTGCGCCGACAAAAGCGTCGAATAGGCGATGCCCTGGCCGAAATGCGGACGCTTTTCGATCAGCGTGACGCGAAGGTCCGGGTTGGGCGACTTCAGCAGATGAGCGGCCAACACGACGCCGCTGGCGCCGCCGCCGACGATGATGATCGAGCTGGGGATGATCGAATTGGCGCGCGCGACGCTCATGCGAGCACGCTCAGGATCAGGCGGGGACCTTTTGCGCCGGCGCAAGCTCGTCGATGTCCCTCGCGACCGGAAGGTCGTCGAGGACGATGTCGCGCATCTCGGCCAGCGTGCGCTGGTCGAGCACCTCGGCGATCGCCTGCCGGACCTCGAGCATCAGATGTCGGACTTGGCATGTCGCCTCATTGCAGTCTTCACAGCGCTGATACTGGGTGCGGCTGGCGCAGGGGATGGGCGCCAGCGGTCCGTCGAGGACGCGCACGACATGGCCGACCTTGATCTCGTCGGCGGGGCGCGCCAAGCGATAGCCGCCATCCTTGCCCTTGCGGCTCTGGACGAAACCGGCATTGCGCAATTCGCCCAGAATGGCGTCGAGGAATTTCTTCGGAATGTTGTTGCCGCTGGCGATGTCGCCGACAAAGGCGAGCTGTCCCACCGGCAGTTGCGCCAGATGGACCAGCGCCTTGAGGCCGTACTTGCCTTTTTTGGTGAGCATAGACCGAATGTTTCTCTGTCAGGCGATGGCCCAAAACCATCGGTTGCGAAACGCCTGACGTGCCTCCCCGCCGCGTGCAAGCTGCTTCGACACATAAATTCTACTGACATGATATACAAGCCGAGAAACCTTGATTTTGCTTCGTTTTCACGCCGCAGGGGCCACTTTAGCAAGCTTTGTGCCGTTAAGGTCACAGCCAGCCGCGAGCGATTGCGGCGATGAGCGGCGGCTCCTGCTCCCAATGTCGACAAGATTACTATACTTACCCTCGAACACGCGGAACGTGTTTTCAAATCAACCGTCTTTTACAGCATGGATTTGCGCTATTTGGGGCTTTGCCAGGAATTTTGGGTCGCAGCCCGCGGATCGGCGAAACATGACTCCCGACAACTCGGGCGCCGCCCTGCGCCCGATATCAGGACGCCGCGTTGTCGCTCTGAGACCGGGCGGCCTTGGCGGCCACGGGCACGCCGCTTGAGCGCAGCATCCAGCGGTGGCCGTCGCTGCCGAAGTCGGTGAGGCTCAACGGCTCGACATCGATCCTGCGGCAGGCCGCAAGCGGCGCGCCGAGCACCAAATCAGGCCTCTTCCGTAGGGAGGATTGGCAGAACCACCAACTCTTCAGCGCCTTTCGGGCGCCGTTTGCGTTTGTGCACGGTTCGACACGGGCCGGTCACCGCGCCCGCATCAGCCGGTGGTTTTTTTCTAACAAGTGCTTCTTGCTTGGAAGGATTTAACTCTACAAGAATGATAGAATTAGCTGAGTATGAACAGGCATCCGGTTTTCTCATTTTCATGGAGCCTTTCATGTCCAGCATTTCGCGACGCATTGTCCTCCTGTCGTCGGCAGCTTTGGCGGGTGCGGCCTTCCTCGGCCCGGCCCAGGCGCAGGACCTCAACATCACCATCGGCTACCAGACGGTGGTCGAACCTTCCAAAGTAGCGCAGGCCGACGGCGCCTATGAAAAGGCGACCAAGGCCACGATCGACTGGCGCAAATTCGATTCCGGCGCCGATGTCATCGCCGCCGTCGCATCCGGTTCGGTCGATATCGGCTATGTCGGCTCGAGTCCGCTGGCCGCGGCCGCCAGCCGCGAACTGCCGATCCAGACCATCTTTGTCGTCGGCCTGATCGGCCAGTCCGAGGCGCTGGTCGCGCGCAACGGATCCGGCATCGAGAAGATCGCCGACCTCGCCGGCAAGAAGGTGGCGGTGCCGTTCGTGTCGACCACGCATTACAGCCTGCTTGCCGCGCTGAAGCACGAAAACGTCGACCCGAAGTCGGTCGAAATCCTTAATCTCAGGCCACCGGAAATAGCCGCCGCCTTCGCCCGAGGCGACATAGACGCGGCCTATGTCTGGGATCCGGCGCTCGGCCAGATCAAGACGACAGGCAAGGTGGTGCTGGATTCCTCGCAGGTTGCCGCCTGGGGCGCGCCGACCTTCGACGCCTGGATCGTGCGCACCGACTTCGCCGAAAAGAACCCGGACGCCGTGCGCGATTTCGTCAAGGTGACCGGCGAATCCTATGCCCAGTTCCTGGGCAAGCCCGAGGCATGGTCGGTTTCGTCGCCGGAAGCGGCCAAGATCGCCAAGATCACCGGCGCCAAACTGGAAGAGGTGCCGCAGCTCCTCAAGGGTTACGTCTTCCCGACATTGGAAGAGCAGGCTTCCGGCAAATTCCTCGGCGGCGGCACGGTCAAGGCGATCGCGGCAGCTTCGGCCTTCCTCAAGGAGCAGGGCAAGATCGACGCCGTGCTGCCCGACTATTCGAAATACGTGTCGTCGAAATACGTGACCGAGGCTCTGGCCTCGAACTGATCTTCAGTTTTACGCAATTCCGGACGGAAAACCGCTTCACACTTTTCCTGGAATTGCTCTGAACACGCGCGGTTTCCTCTTCCCTGACGCCGCGTGCTGCCTGTCCCGGATCCGCTTAACCAGGGCCGGGGCAGGCTGATTTTCTTCCGGAGCCCCTTTTCATGCCGCATCTCGTACTCGACCCGCATCTCGTACTCGACAAGGTCTCGGTTCACTATGACGGCCAAGCAGCGCCGGCGATCGACCGAGTTTCCATCGATGTCGCCAAGGGTGATTTCGTCGTGCTGGTCGGCCGCTCCGGCTGCGGCAAGACCTCGCTGCTCAATGTCGCCGCCGGCCTGGTCGAGCCCGCGCGCGGTGTCGCCACGATCGGCGGCCGGCCGATCACCGGCCCAGGCTCCGACCGGGCGGTCGTGTTCCAGAACGATGCGCTGTTTCCCTGGCTGACGGCTCGTGAAAACGTCGCCTTTGCGCTCAGGCTGCGCGGCGTGCCGCAAGCCGAGCGGGTGCGCCGCGCCGACCAGTTGCTGGCGCTGGTCAAGCTCGACAGCGTCGGCGACAAACGCATCTGGGAATTGTCCGGCGGCATGCGCCAGCGCGTCGGCCTCGCCCGTGCGCTTGCCGCCGAACCGGAATTCTTGCTGCTCGACGAACCGCTCGGCGCGCTCGATGCGCTGACGCGCGAGCGCATGCAGACGACGCTGCTCGACCTGTGGACCGCAAGCCGGGTCGGCGTGCTGATGGTCACGCATGGCATCGAGGAGGCGCTGGTGCTGGCCACAAGCATCGTCGTGCTCGCGCCGGGACCTGGCCATGTGGTGCGGACATTCGAAACCGGCTTCAGCCGGCGCTATGCCGCAGGCGAGCCGATCCGCGCCATCAAGGCCGATCCAGCCTTTGCCGCGGCGCGCGGCGAGCTGACCGATGCGATCTTCGAAGGAGAGGCGGCATGAGCGTAACCTCCTACAGCGAGCGGCCGGCCACCGGGACCGGCGAGGCCGATGCCATTTCGGTGCCGTGGTCGCGGCCGGTGCGGAAGCGGCGCGGGGTTTCCTCGCGGGCGATCAGCGCCGTCACCATCCTGGCCGTGCTGGCGGCATGGGCGCTGTCTGCGCGCCTGCAACTGGTGTCGCCGGTGTTCCTGCCGTCGCCTGCCGCCGTGTGGACCAAGTTCATCGTGGTGATCAAGGACGGCTTCGTCGACGCGACTTTGCTCCAGCACATCGTCGCCAGCCTCGGCCGCGTGTTCGCGGCGCTGGTCGCGGCCATCATCGTCGGCGTGCCCGTCGGTCTCGCCATAGGCATCAGCACCATTGGGCGCGGCATCTTCGATCCGCTGCTCGAATTTTTGCGGCCGATCCCGCCGCTCGCCTATCTGCCGCTGGTCATCATCTGGTTCGGCATCGGCGAGCCGTCAAAGATCCTGGTGATCGCAATCGCCATGCTGGCGCCGGTGGCGCTGTCGACGGCCTCGGGCGTGCGCGGTGTCTCAAAGGAGCGCATCGATGCGGCCCGTTCGCTTGGTGCGACGCAGCGCCAAGTGGTGCGCCATGTCATCCTGCCCAGCGCGCTGCCGTCGATCCTCACCGGCCTGCGCATCGCGCTCGGCGCCGGCTGGTCGACGCTGGTTGCAGCCGAGCTGGTGGCGGCAACGCGCGGCCTCGGCTTCATGATCCAGTCGGCCGCCCAGTTCCTGGTCACCGATGTCGTGGTGATGGGAATAGTGGTGATCGCGACAATAGCCTTCGTGCTGGAATTCATTATCCGCCGAATCGAGCGTCAGCTGGTTCCGTGGGCGGGAAAGGAATGACAACAAGTTCTGCCGGTTTGACCGGCTGCTTCCCTTCGCAGCACGGCGACCGCCGACCCCGGAACAGAAGGAGTGATGTCATGACCCAGTCCACCGCGGTGCTGTTCGCCCATCTCGGCAACTGGCTGCTCGCCTGGCGGGAGAACTCGTCGTCGCAGCCGCAGCCGAAATCGCCGGCCCCCGTGCAACTCGACGCCGAACGCGACCGCCTGCCGCCGCGCGACGAGGGATTTTACTGGGCCTGGCAGTATTGGTCGCAGTGAGGTGATGGTGATTAGCGCCAGCCTTCGCGATTTCGTCATCCTAGGGCGAAGCAAGGAGCGAAGCGACGCGGCGCAGACCCTAGGATCCATGCCGAGACGCTGATGCTACGCTCCAGGGGAGCAACAAACCGGGCGCCTACCACCCGGTTCCGCGAAACAGCTCAAACCACTCCGGATTGGCCTTCTCTATCAGTTCGATCTTGGCCATCGCTTCAGCGACTTCTCGCGTTGAATGGCATCGGTGATGTCGAAGAATTCCTCATACCAGACCAGCCGTTGAACACCGTAGCGGCTGGTGAAGCCTGCGCCCTGGCCGGATTTGTGTTCAGGCATGCGGCGGGCGAGATCGTTGGTGACGCCGATGTAGATCGTGCCGCGTTTTTGGCTTGCAGTCATGTAGACGTAGCCGGTCATGGTTTCAGGGTATCGAGCCTCGGTTCGCGCACAAGCGACATTCTGATCGGTTCCACTCTACGCCAAACGTCACGGCATGGATCCTAGGTCTGCGCCGCGTCGCTTCGCTCCTTGCTTCGCCCTAGGATGACGAGCGCTGGGTTCTGAAGAAAATATTTCCACGTCAAGCAGTCAACTCGCAAAATCGTTCCTCTACTAAATTTATAGAGCTACCTAGCCTTGTCTCTCATCCACGGCAGGGAGCCCTTCCCGGCGCCGGTTCGCAGCGAAGGAAGAGGGATCATGTTCAGCCTGACCAGACGCGTTTTCGGCCTTGGCCTTTTGGCGGCGGGCATTGCTGCCTCGCTCAGTGCCTCGGCGCAGGAGTTGAAGCAGCTCAACATCGGCTATCAGAAGACCGGCCTGCCGGTCATCGCCCGGCAGCAGCAGGTGATCGAGAAGGCGCTGAGCGACAAGGGTGTCGCGGTGAAATGGGTCGAATTCACCGCCGGCCCGCCGCTGGTCGAGGCGCTCAATGTCGGCGCCATCGATGTCGGCTGGACCGGCGACGCACCGCCAATCTTCGGCCAGTCGGCCGGCGCCAACATCGTCTATGCGGCGGCACTGCCGGCCAATGGCGACGGCGAAGCGATCTTCGTCAAGCCGGCATCGCCGATCCAGTCGCTCGCCGACCTCAAGGGAAAGCGCATCGGCGTCGGCAAAGGCACCAGCGCGCACAATCTGCTGGTCGCGGCACTCGAAAAAGCAAACATCCCCTTCGACCAGATCACCCCGGTCTATCTCAGCCCGGCCGATGCTGCGGCGGCTTTCGCCAGCGACCAGATCGATGCCTGGGCGGTCTGGGATCCGTTCTACGCCATCGCCGAGACACGCTACCAGCCGCGCGTGCTGGCGCGCTCCAGCGAGGTGCTGAAGGTGAACACCTATTTCCTCGCCAACAAGGATTTCGCCAAGGCGCATCCGGAGACGATCGCCACGACGATATCGGCGCTCGGCGTGGCGGCGAAATGGGCGGACGCGAACCGCGACAAGGTTGCCGCGGCGCTGCATGAGGTGACCGGCGTGCCGCTCGATGCACAGACGATCGCGGCCAACCGCACCAAATTCGGCATCTTCCCGATCACCGACGAGATCATCGCCGGCCAGCAGGCGACAGCCGATCGCTTCTAGAAGCTCAAGCTGATCCCGAACGCGGTGCGCATCTCCGACGCCGTGTGGACCGCACCGGGCAATTGAACTTTCTTGTGTGGCGCCGGGCGGAAAACGCCCGGCGCCTTTGCCGTTTCAAGCTTCAGGGATTTCGCCATGACCGCTTCATCAAGCCCGCAAGCCGGCCCGCTCGATTTCTTCTGGTTCATCCCGACGCATGGCGACGGCTCCTATCTCGGCTCCGAACAGCAGCAGCGGCCGCCGGAGTTCGCTTACTTCAAGGAGATAGCACAGGCCGTCGACCGGCTCGGCTTTCCCGGCGTGCTTTTGCCGACCGGGCAGAATTGCGAGGATTCCTGGATCACCGCCTCCGGCCTTGCAGCGCTGACGGAAAAGCTCAAATTCCTGGTGGCGCTACGGCCCGGCGTGACGTTGCCCACCTTCGCGGCGCGCCAGACGGCGGCGCTCGACCGGCTGAGCAATGGCCGCCTGCTGCTCAATGTCGTGGTCGGCGGCAACCCGACCGAGCTTGCCGGCGATGGCGTGTTCCTGCCGCATGATGAGCGCTATGCGCAGGCGCAAGAGTTCCTGACCATCTGGCGCGCCCTGGTGTCGGGCGAGAGCGTCAACTTCAACGGCAAATATTACCGCGTCGACAATGGCCGCCTTGACCTTCTGCCGCAACAGGAGCGGCCGCCGCTCTATTTCGGCGGCTCGTCCGATGCCGGCCAGGAGCTCGCCGCCGATCTCGTCGATATGTACCTGACCTGGGGCGAGCCGCCGGCGCAGGTGGCGGAAAAACTCAGCGCGGCGCGCAAAAAGGCTGAACGGCGCGGCCGCAAACTGCGTTTCGGCATCAGGCTTCATTTCATCGTGCGCGAGACCGAGGAAGAGGCCTGGCGCGCCGCCGACCGGCTGATCAGCCACGTCACCGATGCCCAGATCGAAAATGCCCAGGCCCGCTTCACCAGGGAGATGGACTCTGTGGGACAGCGGCGCATGGCCGAACTGCATGGCGGCCGCCGCGACAGGCTGGTGGTTTCGCCCAATCTGTGGGCCGGCGTCGGCCTGGTGCGCGGCGGCGCCGGCACAGCTTTGGTCGGCTCGCCCGAGCAGATCGTTGAGCGCATCCGCGAGTATCAGGCGATCGGCATCGACACCATCATCGGCTCCGGCTACCCGCATCTCGAGGAAGCCTACCGCGTCGCCGAGCTTCTGTTCCCGCGTCTCGGCCTGGGCACCAGGCGGGCACGGGCGCATGAGAACATCGCCAATGAATTCGCCGTCGGCTTCCACGGCGCCAACCGCCTTCAGGCGTCGTCATGAGCCTGGCTCAACGGGTCAAACAGAACGGCATCGGCTGGCTGCTGCCGGCGTTGGTCATAATTGCCTGGGAAGCCGCCAGCCGCGCCGGCGTGATGCCGGCCAATGTACTGCCGGCGCCGAGCGCGGTGGCCGAGGCCTTCTGGCGGCTGACGCTGTCGGGCGAGCTGATACAGAACATCGGCGTCAGCACGCTGCGCGCGCTGGCCGGGTTTGCCATCGGCGGCTCGATCGGCTTTGCACTCGGCCTTGCCAACGGGCTGTCGGCGCTCAGCCGCGGCCTGACCGACACGACGCTGCAGATGATCCGCAACATCCCGCATCTGGCGCTGATCCCGCTGGTCATCCTGTGGTTCGGCATCGACGAGGAAGCAAAACTGTTCCTGGTGGCGCTCGGCGTGTTCTTCCCGATCTACGTCAACACGCTGCTCGGCATCCAGAGCGTCGACCCGCAGCTGGTCGAGATGGGCCGGGTCTACGGCATGGACCGCCGCGCGTTGTTTTTTCAGGTGATCCTGCCCGGCGCGCTGCCGGCGATCTTCGTCGGCCTGCGCTATGCCTTAGGCATCATGTGGCTGACGCTGATCGTTGCCGAAACCATCTCGGCCAGTTCCGGCCTCGGCTACATGGCCATGCAGGCACGCGAATTCCTGCTGATCGATGTGGTCGTGCTGTCGATCCTGATCTATGCGCTGCTCGGCAAGCTTGCCGACAGCTTCGCCCGCCTGCTCGAGCGGCTGTCGCTCGGCTGGCATCCCGCCTTCCAGAACGCCTGAGGGTTCGATGCCAACCGCCAGCCTGACCGCCATCCGTTCCTTCGTCGCCGCGCCGGAACCGTCACGGCCGGAGGAGGCCGTCGAAAGGCAGCGCGCCTTTGCCTTCAAGGGCGTGGAAAAGCGCTTTGGCGACAAGGTCGTGCTCGACGGCATCGATCTCGATGTGCCCGTCGGACAGTTTGTGGCCGTCATCGGCAAGAGTGGCTGCGGCAAGAGTACGCTGTTGCGGCTGCTGGCCGGGCTCGATCGGCCAACCGCTGGATCCCTTACATTCGGGCCGGAGGCGAAGGCCGGCGCCGGGGAAGAGAGCCGCTTCATGTTCCAGGAGCCGCGGCTGTTGCCCTGGGCCAGCGTGGTGAAAAACGTCGAGGTCGGGCTGACCGGGCTTGCCACCGGTGCGGAAGCCAGGCGGCGCGCGCTCGCCATCCTGGGTGAAGTCGGCCTCGCCGACCGCGCCGACGAATGGCCCTCGGTGCTGTCGGGCGGCCAGAAGCAGCGCGTGGCGCTGGCGCGCGCCCTGATCGGCCAGCCTCGGATCCTGGCGCTCGACGAGCCGCTCGGCGCGCTCGATGCGCTGACCCGCATCGAAATGCAGCAGCTTCTGGAACGCATCTGGCTGGAGCAAAAATTCACCGCCGTGCTGGTCACGCATGACGTCGCCGAGGCGGTTGCGCTCGCCGACCGGGTGGTGGTGATCGACGAGGGCCGCATCGCGCTCGATCTCGACGTGTCGGTGGCGCGGCCGCGCCGGCGTGGTTCCGTCGAGCTTGCCAGGCTGGAGGGCAGGATTCTGGATCAGCTGTTCGGGTAGTGCTGTCGCGGGCAGGGCATTCTATCCGAACCGGATAGATAGGTAACAGAATGGACCGGCAATATGGGGTGGCTGTTTTCTTGCTCGCCGGGTTGGCCCTGTTTGCGACTGCGGGTTTGACCAGCGCCTTCCCCGACTCCGTCACCGCTTCGCGGCGCCACCTCTCCCCCCTCCGGAGGGAGAGGAAGGGAGCCAGCCCGCATAAGTTCGCGCCCTTGCATAGGCTCGCGCCTTTCCTCTCCCCCGTCGATCGGGGGAGAGGTGTCGAGCGAAGCTCGACGGAGTGGGAGTCGATCTGTGGCGGTCGACTTTCGTCGCAACTCACCCCCGCGAACGGCTCGCCCATACCAGCCCGGCGAAACCGACCAGCATGGTCACGATACCGATATAGAGCCATTGCGACTGGCCGGTCATGAAGCTGCCGCCGACCACGCCAATGCCTTGCAGCGACCACAGCGCGCCGATGGCCAGTACGATCAGAGCCAGCAGATATTTGAACAGTCTCATCGTTGGAATCCCTTTTCAAAGTCGATCGTCAACTGCGCCATGACCGTGATGACAGAGCGAAAGGACGGCGCCCAATCGCGCTCTCTTCTACTTGTACTATAACGTCCTGCCTTGCTCACGGAATCTGTGAAACAGCTCGCAATATCGCCGGCGATACGGCCGCGCCACACGAAAGATGCCTGACAAACTGTTTCCCAGCGACTCCAAACGTGTGCCGGTGCCACGGAACTGCCCGATGCTTGCCGCATTTCCCGCCTTATTCGGCACTTAACGGCTGGGGTCTGTCGAAAACGGAGCCAATCCCCCCAACATGAAGAAAACAAACCAGACCGCGCTTGTCGCGGTAACGATCGCGGCTGGCCTAATGGTCGGTGCATCCGCCTCCTCCGCCGCTGGCCAGTGCGGCCGCGCCTCCTGGTACGCACTGCATTCCAGGACCGCCAATGGCGAACGCATGAACCCGTCGGCGCTGACCGCCGCGCACCGCAGCCTGCCTTTCGGCACCAAGTTGAAAGTGACCAACCAGAATAATGGCCGCAGCGTCATCGTGCGCATCAACGACCGCGGCCCGTTCATCAAAGGGCGCGTGCTCGATCTGTCCAAGGGCGCCGCCGGCCAACTCGGCTTCATCGGCTCGGGCCATACCTCGGTGTGCATGGCGCGCGTCTAGATCTGTCCAAGTCCGGCCCGATCGGGCCGGACGCATCCTGCCCCGTTGTCCAACAGCCTTGCATTTTGCAGTGCACATTCAGCCGGCTCCAGCCGCCCAACGCGGTTTCTCAAGGCCTTGGACGAAAGACTGGCATATGTCACGCCACGTGACGTATTGCATCGCAGCAATATCTTGTTAACCTCCGCGCGAGACATTCAAGGCTCGGCGCTGTCCGTCGTCCCTTCGGTCACGGCAGCTGCGGAGTACCTGATGTTCTACCAGCTCTACGAAATGAACCATGCCGCCCTGCAGCCCGCGCGGCTTTATGCCGATGCAGTGCGGCTGTTCTACACCAACCCGCTCAATCCGTTTTCGCATACGCCGTGGGGCCGCTCGGTCGCTGCCACCGCCGAACTGTTCGAGCGCACGACGCGCCGCTACAGCAAGCCGCATTTCGGCCTGAGCAAGACCGTGGTCGACTGGAAAAGCGTCGAGGTCAGCGAAAAGACCGTGTGGTCGCGGCCGTTCTGCAATCTCACCCGCTTCGAGCGGTCGGTGCCCGCCGGGCGCAAGGCCGACCCCAAGCTTCTCATCGTGGCGCCGATGTCGGGCCATTATGCGACGCTGCTGCGCGGCACGGTCGAGGCGATGCTGCCCTATGCCGACGTGCACATCACCGACTGGGTCGATGCCCGCATGGTGCCGGTGACCGACGGCCATTTCGACCTCGACGATTATATCGACTACATCATCGACATGCTGCATGCGCTGGGGCCGGACACCCATGTGATGGCGGTGTGCCAGCCTTCGGTGCCGGTGCTGGCAGCGGTGGCGCTGATGGAAAAGCGCGGCGATCCCTTCGTGCCCTCGACCATGACGTTGATGGGCGGGCCGATCGACACCCGCCGCAATCCGACCGCGGTCAATCTTCTGGCCAAGGAAAAGGGCATCGACTGGTTCCGCGACAACGTCATCATGCACGCGCCCTGGCCGGTGCCGGGCTTCGGCCGCGAAGTCTATCCGGGCTTCCTGCAGTTGTCGGGCTTCATGAGCATGAACCTCGACCGGCACATCACCGCCCACAAGGACTTCTTCATGCACCTGGTCAAGCATGACGGCGACAATGCCGAGAAGCACCGCGATTTCTACGACGAATATCTGGCGGTGATGGACCTGACGGCGGAATTCTATCTGCAGACCGTCGACACGGTGTTCGTGCGCCATGCGCTGCCCAAGGGCGAGATGACGCATCGCGGCGAGGTGGTCGACACCAAGGCGATCCGCAATGTCGCGCTGTTCACGGTCGAAGGCGAGAACGACGACATTTCCGGTCTCGGCCAGACCCAGGCCGCCCACGATCTCTGCCCCAACATCCCGGCTGACCGGCATGCGCATTACATGCAGCCGGCCGTCGGCCATTACGGCGTCTTCAACGGGTCGAGATTCCGCTCGGAAATCGTGCCGCGCATCGTCGATTTCATCACAAGCTACGGCCGCCAAACACGCGTAGCGGTGAAACCCAAGCTGGTCCGCTCCGCCAAAGGCTGAGGCTCGATCCGGCTGCAGCGTGCATTGCCCGCAAAAGCGGGGCGATTTTGCGCGCCACAGGCGTTCTGTTGCACAATAGACGCTGTTGGGCGGGCGCGGGTAACCATGCCGAAGAATCTGGCTCCCCCGATAATTGACACGGAGTGTAAATCCCCTTTAACCTTTCGTTAAGAACAAGGGCGAACGGGGACAATGACTTCCTCACCGATGGCACGGACGCTGCGCTTCTGGGCGGCAGCAGGGCTGGCGATCTCTGCGTGCTGGGCAGTGCCGGCACTTGCAGGCGGCGCCATGGCGACGGGCGGCATGACCTCGCAGCCGATCGGCCACTATGATTTCTGTAAAACCCAGCCCGGCGAATGCTCGATCCGGCCGAGCAACCTCAACCCCGCCGCGATGACCGACGCCTTCATGCGCAAGCTGATCAACGTGACGTCAAGGGTCAACGCCGCCGTCAAGCCGATGAGCGACTACGACATCTATGGCAAGGACGAGGTCTGGGCCTATCCCGACAAGGGCGTCGGCGACTGCGAAGACTATGTGCTGGAAAAGCGCCGCCAGCTCTCGCGCTCTGGCGTGTCGCTGGCCGATCTCTTGATCACCGTCGTGCGCAAGCCGGACGGCGAAGGCCATGCCGTGCTGACGGTGCGCACCGACAAGGGCGACTACGTCCTCGACAATCTGACCGACAAGGTGAAGATCTGGGACGCCACCGGCTATCGCTTCCTCAAGCGGCAGGCCATCGACAACACCGGCCGCTGGGTCTCGATCCGCGGCGGCCAGCAGGTGCTGGTCGGCGCGGTTCAGTAAATAAGGACGATGCATGTGAGCGCGTCGCTGCGAACAGCTTCGTCGGAAGCCCGCGGCTAATAACTTTCACGAGATAACCGCAAGTCGGCGCTGCCCCTCATTGCCCTGCCGGGCATTTCTCCCCGTATAGTGACGGGGAGAAAGATGCTGCCATCGGTGATTTCGCCAATCGTCAACGTTGCCAAATAGGCGCAGCGCGGCGGATGAGGGCAGCGCTGACCTCGAAATCTTATCTCTCGAAACGCCTCCTCAAAAAATTTCGCTACCTGCGTGAACCAAACCGTCTCCAGCGGCGACACACAGCCGTAAACAGAAACCCAACCATGGAGACTTCAAATGACTGCTTTCCTGCGTAATGCTTTCCTCGCCGCCATCGCGGTATCGTCCCTGGCCGGATCCGCTATGGCCGACCAGACCGGCTGCGCCAAGAACAACCAGTGGGGCAATCGCTGTTGCGATCTCACCTCGGACTGCCTGGGTGGCGGCCGCGGCGGCGATCATGACAGCACTGGCGGCCGTGGCGGCCAGGCCGGCGCGAAGTAATCTCGCTATATGCCCGCTGGCTAACGGCCGGCGGGCATCGCCTTCAGGATGAAATGCCGGCGCTATTGATGAGCATTCGTGGCCTTGGCGCCGCCCTACTTACGCCGCTCCAGTGCGGCCCGGATCGAGGCGGTGATGCGGGCAAGCTCGGCTTCGCTCAGCTTCTCGATGTTCTCGGCCAGGAGATTGGCCAACTCGGTGGCGGCAGGACTGAGGCCGGACGTATCGAGTCTCACCCGCGGATGTGAGGCCTCGGCCAGACGCGCCAGCTCTTCGGCATCGTCCCAGATGACGTTGAAATAGCCGATGATCTTCTGGATCAGCGTCCAGGTCGGCGCGCCGCGGCGGCCATGTTCCAGCGCCGACAGATAGGCGGCGCTGACTCCGATCGCCTGCGCCATGTCCTTCTGGCGCAAGCCGCGCTCGGCTCGAAGCGCCCGCAGTTTTTCGCCGAACGGCGTCATCAGCGGGTTCGCCTGAGCCGAACGTAGAGCGCGCCCGAACCGCCGTGGTTGCGGGCGGCGTGATCGTGGCTGGAGACCAGCGGCCGGAAGGCAGGCGTCGACAGCCAGGCAGGCACGGCGCGCCGCAAGACGCCGTCGCCGCCCGACGACGACCCTTTTCCCGTAATGACGAGGACATAGCGGATGCCGCCGGCATGGGCCCGGTGCAGGAACGAAAACAGCAGCGAATAGGCCTCGTCCTGGGTCATGCCATGCAGATCGACGCGGCCTTCGATCGGCAGCCGGCCCTTCTTCAGCTTGTCCAATGTCGGCTCGTCCAGCGCGTGCGATACATGCTGCGCCTTCGGCTTGGCGGCGAGGACCGGACCGACAGCGACCGGCGTCTGTGCCGGCTTGGGGTCTACGACGATGTCGGCAATCTCGACCGCGGTCCGGCCCTTCAGCGGTCGGGCGGTGCGCGCCACCAGGTTCCACAGCACCCGGTCGTCTTCGTTGAGTTTATCGGGGCGCTTGCTCATCGATTCGATTCCGAAACGAGAGCGCGTGGAACCAAGGCATAGAAATCGGCCGCATTGCGAACGACGCCGGCGATCTCGCCGGCCGCATCGCCGGAGCCGGCGAACAGATCGCCCCGCGCCGGTCCGGTGATGGCCGAGCCGGTGTCCTGCGCAATCATCAGCCGCCGGAACGGTTTTCCGTCGAAGGCGGTCAGCGACGGAGCGTCGATGTAGAAGGGGGTACCGAATGTGTGCCGCAGCCGGTCGACCGCGAGCGAACGGCCCGGCGTCAACGGCACCTTGGCGGCGGCGATAGGACCGAGTGCGGCATCGTCGACATCGGCTTCGCGAAAGAAGATATAGGAGCGGTTCTGCCAGAGGATCTCGTCGACGCGATCCGGATGCGCCCTGAACCAGGCGCGGATAGACTGCATCGTCACTTTTTCCAGTGGGATTTCGCCGAGTTCGGCGAGAATCTTCCCCGGACCGCTGAAACGTTGGCCGGATTTGGCGGCGTAGGTGACGCGGCAAAGCCGGCCGTCGGTCATCTTCAGCCTGGCCGCACCTTGCACATGGATGAAGAAGACGTCGACCTTGTCGGCAAGCCAGGCGATTTCCAGGCCTTGGCCGGCCAGCGCGCCTCTCTCGATCTCACTGCGGTCGAAATACTCCACCAGGCCCTGCGGCGTATCGCGGGCGAAGGCGAGATAGTCGTCCATCCCTCGAGGACGGTTGGCATCATCGATGTCGACGAGATCGGAAGGCCGCTCCAGCAGCGGCACCGTGAATTCATCCGTGCGCACTGGTGAGGCCTCGACCTCCGGCTCGTAGAAGCCGGTGACCAGGCCGGGGTTTTCGAATCGAATCTGGACTGGGGCGAAATGGCGCTCGAAAAAACCCTTGGCCGCCGACCGATTCGCCGGCGAAACGGTGCGCGCCTCGTCATAAGCGCCGGCAAACGCGTCGAACCGGACGCCCAACGAACCGGTGCGGTAGGGCTTGTTCAGGACATGAAAGGCCGAACGGCGGAAGGCTTCGAAAGCGGGCAGATGGTCATCGAAATTCCAACCGGGAAGATCATCGAAGGACTTTTCCACGAAAAGCGGCGAGAGCGACACCTCAGCCTCGCCACTGCCGATGTTTGCCTGCATGTCGCTATCCCAAAAAAGCTGCCCGCACCGGGCGACATGCATAGGCTCAGTCTTCTTCCTCGGTGGCGACCAGCTTCCAGTTCGGATCGCGCGAGCGTGTGTCGCGGGCGAAGGTCCAGACATCCTTGACCTCGGCCACCGTCTCGGGATCGCCGTCGATGACGGCACCCGCCTTGTCGCGGGTCGCCGAAATCAGTTCGCTCACGATGCGCAGCGTGATGTGGGCCTCGCCGCCCTTCATCTCGGCCGAGACGATGTCGGCCTTGTCGATGCCGACGAAGGAGGACTGGATCTTTTCGGCTTTCGCCTCGCGGTCGCCAATCGCGGCAACGAAGCCGTCAAAAACCTCGCGCGACAACAGGTTCTTCAGCGTTTTTCGGTCGCCATCGGCATAGGCCATGACGATCATCTCATAAGCCATCTTGGCGCCGTCGACGAAGACTTTGGGGTCGAAGGAGGGATCATTGTCCTTGATCGCGCGCAGGCCCTTGTTGAGGTCGGTGTCGGGCTTGGCGAAGGCATCGATGGCCGCATAGGTCTCGGCAGCCGTCTCGCCCGGCATGCGCTTGCGTGGCAGCGAAACCACATTTTCGGGCTTCTGGGTCGCGTCCTTCTCGGTGCGGCTGGCCGTGTACGGATCGAAGGGCGGGCGCTCGCTGCCCGTGCGGCGGCCAAGCACGTTGCGCAGCTGGAAAAAGATCACCACCGCCGCAATCAGAAAGAAAATGGTGCCGAAGTCGAAGAATCCCATATCTTTCGCCAATCAATCCCTGACCTGGCCGGGACCGCCAGCCAATCGGGCGGCGGTCGCATGGCGTTAAACATGCAAAGCATATAGAACGCATGGCGCAATCATTCAAATCAAAGGCAGGCATACCTATCTAACGGCCTCAGTGCCAGCGGCGATTATGCGCCGCCCGGCAAACATGGAAACGATCGGTCAAGACTTGCGCATTTCCTTCCTTCCTCTGTTCCTGCTTGCGCTGCCGCTGCTGGAAATCGCCGGTTTCGTCATTGTCGGCCGCGAGGTCGGGGCGCTGGCGACGGTCGGTCTGGTGCTGGCTTCAAGCATTGCCGGCGTGCTTCTGCTCCGGCACCAGGGTTTTGGCGTCATGGCGCGGGTCCGCGCCGAGATGGCCGGCGGCGGCGACCCCAGCCGCCAGCTCGCGCATGGCGCCATGATCGTGGTCGCCGCGATCCTGTTGATCATCCCCGGCTTCATCACCGATATTGTCGGCCTGCTGCTGTTCCTGCCGCCGGTGCGCGACCTTGCCTGGCGCAGGCTCAAGGGCCGCATCGTCGTCGCGACCGATTTCACCGCCGGCGGTTTTCGCGGCAGGTCGCGTGACAAGGTCATCGACCTCGACGACCGCGACTATTCGCGCGAGGACGATTTCAAGCGCGGTCCCGACCATAACTCGCCGTGGCGCCGCCTGAAGGACGACTGAACGTCACCTTGCCAACGACTGACTATTGACCCCTTTCGGCCTGAAGGCGGCAAACCTTGTCTTGTCTTGCCGACCATGCTAGCCAACGCCCGATTTCAATTCGGTCAGCGCTGCTGTCCAGGCAAAAGGAACAAGGCTCATGGCCAGCAAAGATGACGCGCCGGTCGGCGCCGCCAACGGCAACGGCGAAACGGCGCAGCCCTCGCTCAACGTGCTTGCCCAGTATGTGAAGGACCTGTCCTTCGAAAGCCCCGGCGCGCCGAACTCGCTGCGCGGCCGCGACAAGGCCCCAGGCATTGCGATCAACGTCAATGTCAATGCCAACCCGCTCTCCGACAAGCAGTTCGACGTCAATCTGACCTTGAACGCCAAGGCGTCCTTCGACCAGGAAGTGCTGTTCAATGTCGAACTGGTCTATGGCGGCGTCTTCGCCATCGCCGGCTTCCCGCAGGAGCACATGCTGCCGATCCTGTTCATCGAATGCCCGCGGCTTTTGTTCCCGTTCGCCCGCCAGATCATCGCCGAAGCCACCCGCAATGGCGGCTTCCCGCCGTTGATGCTCGACCCGATCGATTTTGCCCAGATGTTCCAGCAGAAGCTGGCCGAGGACCAGGCGGCATCGAAGGTCAAGGTGAGCTGAAGGCAAGCGTCACGCGCATGAGTTGAAAGCCCGGCTTCGTGCCGGGCTTTTTGTATACTGAGATGCTGGCGGGACAGCACCCCCTCTGCCTTGCCAGGCATCTCCCCCTCATCGCGACCTTCGCCAACTTTAGACGTTGCAGGAATGGGCTGGAGCGGCGAAGCTGCTGATCTCCCCCCTTGAGGGGGAGATGGCCGGCAGGCCAGAGAGGGGTGTGACGGAACGCTACCTCCGCGATCCGTTCACCCCGCCGCCACCTTCAGCCACAGCGCCTTTTCACCCAGCGTCGCCACCAGCCCCGCATGCGCCGCTCGCTCGCCCTCGGTCAGGCGCGGCGGCAGGGCGATTGGCCTGGCGGCGATCGAGATGTCGATGTCGGCAACGTCGCCATTGCTGTTGAGCTGCACCACGACCGCGTCGAGGACAAGTGCGGCCTGCTTGCCGCCGATGAGTTCGATGTAGACCTCGGCCAGGAGCTCGGAATCGAGCAGCGCGCCGTGCTTGGTGCGGTGGCCGTTGTCGATGCCGTAGCGGCGGCAGAGCGCGTCGAGCGAATTGGGGCCCATCGGATGCTTGCGCCGCGCCAGCGCCAGCGTGTCGACGACGCGCCCGGTGTCTATGGCCGGCTGGCCGAGCCGCCCGAATTCCGTGTTGAGGAAGCCGATGTCGAAATTGGCGTTGTGGGCGACGAGCTTGGCGCCGTCGGTGAAGGCGAGCCATTCCTCGGCGATTTCGGCAAAGGTCGGCTTGCCGACGAGGTCGGCGGCGCTGATGCCGTGCACGGCTTGCGCCTCGACATGGACGGCGCGCCCCTGCGGATTGATGAATTTGTGGAAGGTGCGGCCGGTCGGGAAGCGGTTGACCAGCTCGACGCCGCCAAGCTCGATGATGCGGTCGTCGCGCATGTCGAGTCCGGTGGTTTCGGTATCGAAAATGATCTCACGCATAGAATCAACCTACTCCTGGAGGAGTAGAATCATGGAGCGGAACAAAATGGCAATGGGTAATGCCGACAGCCTGCCGTCAGGGGCCTGATGGGCGCGACTTATCCCCCAGGAGTTAGCAGGCGAGCTCAGCGTCCTGAGAGCTCGGCAATGATCGCGCCGACCGCGGTGCGGGCGGCGTCCATGCCTTCACCGGTGTCGATGACGAAATCGGCCTGCCGGCGTTTTTCGGCATCGGGCACCTGCTTGGCCAGGATGGCCGCCAGCTTTTCCTCGCTCAAGTCAGGACGCGCCAGCACGCGGGCGCGCTGGATATCGGCCGGCGCGGTGACGACGATGACCTTGTCGACACGGTTGCGGCCGCCGGTTTCGAACAGCAGCGGAATGTCGAGCACGACGAGCGGCGCGCCGGCGGCGCGGTGCCTTGCCAGAAAGGCATCGGCATCGGCCCGCACCAGCGGATGGACGATCGCCTCCAATGTCTTCAGCGCAGCAGCGTTGCCGAGCACGCGGCGCGCCAACTCGGTGCGGTCGACCGAACCGGCAATCACGGTGCCCGGAAAGGCCGCCTCGACGAGAGGTGCTGCCTTGCCGGCATAGAGGCGATGTACGGTCTCGTCGGAATCATGCACCGGCACGCCGGCGTCGACGAACATTTTCGCCGTCGTCGACTTGCCCATGCCGATCGACCCGGTGAGGCCAAGCACGATCATCATTTGGCGCCCATCATTTGCGACCCATCATTTGGCGAGGATGTCGGCGACGATCATCTGTCGCAACTCAGGCGTGACCTGCGGCATCTTGCCGAACCAGCGTTCGAAACCGGGCACAGCCTGGTGCAACAGCATGCCGAGCCCGTCGACCGTCTTCAAATTTCTCGCGCGGGCAGCGGCAAGCAGCGGTGTTTCCAGCGGCACATAGACGATGTCTGCGACAATGGCGTGAGCTGGCAGGCCGGCCGGATCGGCGGCCAGCGTCGCATCGCCATGCATGCCAAGTGCCGTGGTGTTGATCAGCAAGCCGGCATCGCCAAGCAAGTCGCCGACCGCGCCATGTGCCGAAACGCCGGCGCCGAAGCGGTCGGCGAGTTCCTGCGCCCGCGCCAATGTGCGGTTGACGATGCGGATATCTTTGATGCCGCGCGATTTAAGCGCGTGGATGACCGCGCGCGACGCGCCGCCGGCGCCGAGCACCACGGCCGGACTATTCCTGTCCCAGCCCGGGGCATGCTCGTCGAGGTTGCCGGCAAAGCCGATCCAGTCCGAATTGCCGCCCCACAGCACGCCGTCGTCCAGCCACAGCATGTTGACCGCGCCGATCATCTCCGCCGCCTCGTCGCGGCGTTCGACCTGGGCGAAGGCGGCTTCCTTGTGCGGGATGGTGACGTTGCCGCCTTGATAGCCATTGGCCTCGAGCGACGAGAGGAACTCGGGAAAATCGGCCGGCGCGACATCGATCGCACGGTAGCTGCCGTCGATGCCGTATGTATTCAGCCAATAGCCGTGGATCTTCGGCGAGCGCGAATGCGCGATCGGATGGCCGGTGACGAAAGCTTTTTTCTCAACCATCGATGGCTCCGAGCGCACGCAATTCCGCCAGCACCGGTAACAGCGGCAGGCCGACAATGGTGAAATAATCGCCTTCGATCTTTTCGAACAGCTGGATGCCTTCGCCCTCGATCTGGTAGGCGCCGACGCTCGACAACGCCTTGGCGCCGACGCGGGCCAGGTGCCGGCCGACGAAGGCCGGATCGAGCTTGCGCATGGTAAGGCTGGCGATGCCGACGTGACGCCACAGCACCTTGCCGTTGCGGCAGAGCACGGCGGCGCTGTTCAGCTGATGCGTCTTGCCCGACAGCGCCAGCAGATGGCGGCGGGCGCCTTCCATGTCGGCCGGCTTGTGGAACACTTCATCTCCCAGTGACAAAGTCTGGTCGCAGCCGAGCACCAGGGCGCCCGGTCTGCGTTCGCTGACCTCGGTCGCCTTGGCTTCGGCGAGTATCAGGGCGACATCTTCCGGCGACACACCGCTGTCCTGCAACGGCGCCTCGAGCGCACGCTCGTCGACATCGGCAGGCACCGCTTCGATGCCGAGCCCGGCATTGATGAGCATTGCTTTGCGGAACGGGCTGCCGGAGGCGAGGATGATTTTTTCGGTCATGGGTTCTGGGCCTGGTCGATAGTGGTTGATTGGGGCAGGAGGTCGCGTTGCCATCCCATCATCTATTCTTCCCCCGCAGGGCAACAATGGCTGCCGCGGTCTCTTCGATCGAACGGCGGCTGACGTCTATCATCGGCCAATTGTGGCGGGTGCAGATCTGGCGGGCATAGGCGAGCTCTTCGGCGATCGAGGCACGGTCGACATAATCGGTCGCTTCGTAGGTGCTGCTGTTGCCGAGCACGCGGTTCTGCCGGACATGCGAGATGCGTTCGGCGGTGGCGATCAGCCCGACGATCAGCGGCTTGGTAGCAGCGGCCAGGCTTTCGGGCACCGGCACGCCGAGCACGATCGGGATGTTGGCGGTCTTGATGCCGCGGTTGGCGAGATAGATGCTGGTCGGCGTCTTCGATGTCCTGGAAATGCCGATCAGCACGACATCGGCGTCGTCCATGTTGAGCGGCAGCTGCCCGTCATCATGCTCCATCGTAAAATTGAGTGCGTCGATACGGTGGAAATAATCGGCATCGAGCACATGCTGGGCGCCGACGCGGCGGCCGGCCGGCGTGCCGAGATAGGACTGGAACACGGTGAGGACCGGCTCCAGCACCGAAACGCAGGGCAGCCCCATGGCGGCGCAGCGCTCGTCAATACCGCGCGCCAGCTTCTGGTCGACGACGGTGTAGAGGATGATGCCCGGTTCCTCTTCTATGTCCTCGAAGACTTTCGCCACCTGCTTTTCGGTGCGGATGAGCGGATAGATATGCTCGATGGCGCGCGCATCCTTGTATTGCGCCGAGGCGGCTCGGCCGGCCGCCAGCAGCGTCTCGCCGGTGGCGTCGGAAATCAGGTGCAGGTGAAAGAAGCTCTGGGGTTTGTTCACAGGGGGCGCCTCAGGCTGTGGGCTTGTGTGGATAAACCGGGGCCGCAAAGGCGACCGGCTGGAGGCGACTGTATCAGAAGGCCAGTTGTCCACAATTCGATGCGCTGTCAGCTTCACTGTGCGGTTGGGGACAAATCTGGGGACGGGCGTTTTTGCCAGCGCTTCATCCACAGAGGCGGTTTTTCAGCGGCTACGTCAAACCATTGACTCCAGTGATGGAATCCTGGTCATCCACACTCTTTGCCAATCCGGCGGAAGAAACACGCGACAAAATGCTGGCTGGCCTTTTCCAGGGCAAAGCGGGACAGGTGACAACCACCGATACCAACAGACTCTTAGAATCAGAAGATTCTAGAAATAGACTATTTAATTTTAGAGAAGGCAGGGAAGAGAGCGCTCAATGCCCGAGAACCGCATCGTGCTGGACGTGCTGAGAGGCGAGGCAGTGTTTCCGCCGCCGCTCTGGATGATGCGCCAGGCCGGGCGCTATCTGCCGGAGTACCGCGAGACCAGAAAGCGCGCCGGGTCCTTTCTCGATCTTTGCTACAATCCTGATCTGGCTGTCGAAGTGACGCTGCAGCCGATCGAGCGCTTCGGCTTCGATGCCTCGATCCTGTTCTCGGACATTCTGGTCGTGCCGCATGCGCTGGGACGCGATGTCCGCTTCGAGGAGGGCCGCGGGCCGCTGCTGACGCCAATCACTGCAGCTGAGATTTCGGCTCTCAACAGTGAAACGTTTCACGTGAATCTCGAACCGGTCTACGAGACGGTTCGCCGGCTGCGGGCAAGATTGCCTGACGAGACCACGCTGATCGGCTTCTGCGGCGCGCCGTGGACGGTGGCGACCTACATGATCGCCGGCCACGGCACACCCGACCAGGCGCCAGCGCGGCTGTTTGCCTATCGCGAACCGACGGCCTTCAAGCATCTCCTGAAAGTGCTCGCCGATCACTCCGCGGCCTATTTGATCCGCCAGATCGAAGCCGGTGCCGACGTGGTGCAGATTTTCGATTCCTGGTCCGGCGTGCTTGATGATGCGTCTTTCGAGCAGTTCTGCGTGCAACCGGTGGCGGAGATCGTCGGCCAGGTTCGTGCGGTTCATCGCCATGTTCCGATCATAGGCTTTCCCAAGGGCGCCGGCGCCCGCTACGAGACCTATCGTGAGAAGACCGGTGTCACGGGGCTGGGGATCGACTGGACCGTACCCCTGGCGGCGGCGAACGAACTGCAGCGCTCGGGTGCGGTCCAGGGCAACCTCGATCCCTTGCGGCTCGTGGCCGGCGGCAAAGCCCTGTCGGACGGCGTCGATGCGATCCTCAAGGCGCTGGGCGACGGACCGCTGATCTTCAATCTCGGCCATGGCATCACGCCGGAGACGCCGGTGGCACATGTCGAGGCGATGGTGAAGCAGGTGCGGAGCGCGACACGCTGATGGCTCAATCGGATAATACGCGCGGCAACGGCACTCGTGGGGCGATGATGCGGATGACCATCGGCATCGGAGTGCTGGTTGTTCTCGCCGCACTTTTGTTTTTCTTTGCGCCTGAGGGTTTCTATCCCTGGGCGAAGGCAATCCATATCCTGGCCGTCATCTCCTGGATGGCCGGCATGCTCTATCTGCCGCGATTGCTGGTCTACCACGCCGACACAGAGAAGGGGTCCGTCCAATCGGAGACCTTCAAGGTGATGGAGCGGCGTCTGCTGCGCGGCATCATCAATCCGGCGATGATCGTCACCTGGGTGTTCGGGCTTTGGCTTGCCTGGAAAGTGTTTGGCTTTCACGGCGGCTGGCTGCACGCCAAGATAGGCTTGGTGCTGTTGCTGTCGGGCGTGCATGGCTATCTGGCCGGTGCTGTCAGAAAATTCGCCGAGGACCGCAATGAAAAACCGGCGCGGCACTGGCGAATCGCCAACGAGATCCCCACATTGCTGATGATCGCCATCGTCATCCTGGTTGTCGTCAAGCCGTTCTAGGCCCATTTCGGTCGACAAACGCAGCTTGCTCTTTCCCCCGACCGACGATAAAAGACGGGTCTTCCTTCCCGTCATGCGCCGCCCTTGATTGCTTTCGGCCGCGCCCGGCATTTATCGCATCCAGCCGATATATTTTCCCCAAAGCAGATTCAGAGTCCGTCTATGCAAGAAATGAAACTCGCAGAGTTCAAGAACAAGAAGCCGCCAGAGCTGATCGCCTATGCCGAATCGCTCGAAGTGGAAAACGCCAGCGTCATGCGCAAGCAGGAACTGATGTTTGCCATCCTGAAGAAACTGGCCGCCCAGGACGTCGAGATCATCGGCGATGGCGTGGTCGAGTTGCTGCAGGACGGTTTCGGCTTCCTGCGCTCAGCCAACGCCAATTATCTGCCCGGTCCCGACGATATCTACATCTCGCCGTCGCAGATCCGCCGCTTCTCCTTGAAGACCGGCGATACCGTCGAAGGGCCGATCCGCAGCCCAAAAGAGGGCGAGCGCTATTTCGCCCTTCTCAAGGTCAACACGATCAATTTCGACGATCCCGAAAAGATCCGTCACAAGATCCATTTCGACAATCTGACGCCGCTCTATCCGACCAAGCGGCTGAAGATGGAGATCGACAATCCGACCGGCAAGGACATCTCGTCGCGCGTGATCGACCTGGTGGCGCCGATCGGCAAGGGACAGCGCGCGCTCATCAACGCGCAGCCGCGTACCGGCAAAACGGTGCTGATGCAGAATATTGCCCACTCGATCACGGCCAATCATCCGGAATGCTATCTGATCGTACTTCTGATCGACGAACGGCCAGAAGAAGTGACCGACATGCAGCGTTCGGTGAAGGGCGAGGTCGTGTCCTCGACCTTTGACGAACCGGCGGTGCGCCACGTCCAGGTCGCCGAAATGGTCATCGAAAAGGCCAAGCGCCTGGTCGAGCATGGCCGCGACGTCGTTATTCTGCTCGATTCGATCACCCGCCTCGGCCGTGCCTACAACACCGTCGTGCCGTCCTCCGGCAAGGTGCTGACCGGCGGTGTCGACGCCAACGCGCTGCAGCGGCCAAAGCGCTTCTTCGGCGCGGCCCGCAACATCGAGGAAGGCGGCTCGCTGACCATCATCGCCACCGCGCTGATCGACACCGGCAGCCGCATGGACGAAGTCATCTTCGAAGAGTTCAAGGGCACCGGCAACTGCGAAATCCAGCTCGACCGCAAGGTCGCCGACAAGCGCATCTACCCGGCCATGGACATTTTGAAGTCCGGCACCCGCAAGGAAGACCTGCTGGTCTCCAAGCAGGATCTGCAGAAGATCTTCGTCCTGCGCCGCATCCTGGCGCCGATGGGAACCACGGATGCGATCGAGTTCCTGATCGACAAGCTGAAGCAGACCAAGACCAACGCCGATTTCTTCGATTCGATGAACACGTAAGCTTCTCGTCGGCCATCGTTTCGCATTGAAGCCTCGTTCCGGGAACTGGGACGGGGTTTTTCATTGCGGGGGCAAACAGGTCGCATTTCCGACAGGGCGTGGCCTTGGGCGGCAATTTCCACAGCTGTCGTCATGCGAGTAATCGCGTCTCGAAGATCGGAAGCCGCATGGAGAAAACAATCCCGACCCTGATCGGCTTCTCGGCCATCCTGACATGGTCCTTCCTGGCGCTGCTTTCGACGGCGGCGGGACCGATTCCGCCCTTTCAGCTGGCGGCGATGACGTTTCTGCTTGGCGGGTTGGTCGGCGCGTCGAGCTGGCTTGTCCGTCCGGCGGCGATCAAGTCGCTGCGCCAGCCGTGGCAGGTCTGGGCGCTCGGCACAGCGGGGCTGTGCATCTACCACTGCGCCTATTTCTTCGCCGTCCAGTCGGCGCCGCCGGTCGAGGTCAGCCTGATCGCCTATCTCTGGCCGTTGCTGATCGTCGTCTTTGCCGCCTTCCTGCCTGGAGAAAAGCTGAGGGCCCATCACATTGCCGGCGTCATGCTCGGCCTTGCCGGCGCCATTGTGGTGATCACCAAGGGCGGCACGATCGGACTGGCCAATGGTGTGATGAAGGGGCATGTCATCTCGCTGTTCTGCGCTTTCATCTGGGCCGGCTATTCGGTTTTATCGCGCCGCTTTGGCAAGGTGCCGACCGATGTGGTCGTCGGTTACTGCTTCATCACGGCTGCGGTCGCCTTGGTGCTGCACCTCACCCTTGAGACCACCGTCTGGGCACAGACGGCGACGGAGTGGAGCGCCATCGTCATCTTGGGCGTAATGCCGCTAGGCGCCGGCTTTTACGCCTGGGACTATGGCTGCAAGCACGGGGACATCATGATCCTCGGCGCCCTCTCCTATGCCGCGCCCCTCTTCTCGGTCATCGTGCTTCTGCTGGCAGGCTTTGGTGTGTTTCACTGGTCGGTGGCTGTTGCTTGCATCCTGATCACGGTCGGAGCGGTGGTCGCGGCCAAGGATTTGCTGTTCGGGCCGCGGTCGCCATCCATTGATGCGACGCCGCTTCCTTCGGCGTTGGACGGAAACACCGGTTGACCTGCCGTCGCAACAGCGGCTCGGTTCCTACGGATCCGGCGCCACGGGCAGGATAGCCGGTGCATAGCTCCGGTCTGCCGGTTGGCGGCCGGATGCCACTGGCCAATGTTCGATCGATTCGCATGCGTTCCGATCGGGGCGGCAATATCGGCGTGACGCAGGTCGGGATTCTGATTCGCAGCCGGAACGAAGCTTGCCTGTCGGGGGCGAAGGATCCAGCTTCACGGCTCGGGGCCAGGCACAAGCGTTAACGATGCGGCCTGCGTAGGGCTTGCTGGCCCGCCCAGAACTGCTTGGCGTCGGAATTAGGACCCGCCTGCTCGCACATGGATGACAAGGCGGCTATACAGATTTGGTAATGTCCGGCCGCTCCTCGCGATCGACCTTGATATTGACGAACAGCCGGTTCATGACGGCCGCATACTGTGGGATTGTTGACCGGACAGCTAGGCGACCGGTGAGACGGGCAAATGATTTCAGGCGATTCGATTGTTGCGCTGTCCAGCGGCCGCCTGCCTGCCGGCATCGCTGTCATCCGCATCTCCGGACCAAGAACTCGATTCGCTGTCGAAACGGTTGCCGACGGCATGATCAAGGACCGGGTTGCGACCCTGCGCAAGCTCCGAACAGTGGACGGGTCGCTTATCGACAACGGCCTGGTGCTGTTTTTTCCGGGGCCGAACAGTTTTACCGGCGAGGATGTCGCCGAGTTCCACGTCCATGGCGGCCGCGCCGTCGCCAGCAAGATGCTGGAGATCATTGCCGGGTTTGACGGCGTGCGTCATGCGGAACCTGGTGAATTTACGCGCCGGGCTCTTCTCAACGGCAAGCTGGATCTGGTCGAGACGGAGGCGTTGGCCGATCTGGTCAACGCCGAAACCGAAGCGCAGCGGCGCTTTGCCGTGCAGAATGCCGAAGGAGTGCAAAGCGAACTCTATCTTGGCTGGCGCCGTCGGCTGATCCATGCACGGGCGATGATCGAGGCGGAAATCGACTTCGCCGACGAAGACGACGTGCCCGGTTCGGTTTCGGACACGGTTTGGTCCGATGTGCGCGCAATGGTGGGCGAGATCGGCCGGCATGTCGATGGCTTCCATGCCGCCGAGATCATCCGTGACGGGTTTGAGGTTGTCATCCTCGGTGCACCGAACGCCGGCAAATCCAGCCTGTTCAACGCGCTGGCCAGGCGTGAGGCGGCGATTGTTACCGACGAGCCCGGCACGACGCGGGACTTGCTCGAAGTGGTGCTGGATCTCCACGGAGTGCGGGTCAGGGTAACCGACACCGCGGGCCTGCGCGAGTCGCCCGGCAAGATCGAAGCGATCGGTATCGAAAAGGCGCGGGCCAAGGCGCACACGGCTGACCTGGTGCTGTTGCTGGAAGATCTGGCGGACCCTACTGCGATCGGCAACATGCCTGTTGACGCCCCGGCTTTGAGAATCGGCACCAAGGTCGATCTCTTGAAAGGTTCGCCGCGATTGGAGGCGTATGATGCGTTGATCTCGACGGTGGACGGCACTGGGTTGGCTGAACTCCTGGCCGAGATCGGCAGGCGCGCCGCGGCTGCTATCGGCGATGCCGGTGACATCCTGCCGTCTCGGTTGCGGCATGTGGAGCTGCTCAATGAGACCAGGCGCTTTCTGATCTCGGCTTTGTCGGGGCAAGAGCGCGGCCAGGAGCTGCGGGCGGAGGAGCTGCGTCTTGCGGCGGACCGGCTCGGCCGGATTGTCGGCGCGGTGGATGTCGAGGACCTGCTGGACGTAATCTTTTCGCAGTTTTGCATTGGAAAGTGACTCACGTGAAACAGGGGGGCGCGCCGTGTGAGTGACTCACGTGAAACACAGGGGGCCGCCCTAGTGCGTGTTTCACGTGAAATGAGGAGTTTGGCAAAACGGCAAGTGCCGAAGGCCGGCCCCGCCCCTCATTGTCCTCCCGGGCATTTCTCACGTGCAGTGACGGGGAGAAAGATACTGTTATCCGGGATTTCGCCGAAGCGCGCCAGCGCTTGAGCTCCTCCTTGTTCACCGGGAGAAGATGCCGGCAGGCAGATGAGGGGCAGCGCCAGCCGAGGTAATTGTCGCCGCTTCCCTGACTCACGTGAAACACTCTGCGGCTTTCAGCACTCCGTTCCCCGTGAACGAATCAACCTGCAATCCTTGACAGCGTCCTCTCGTGGGGACATGTGTCGGGAAATCTCTGAATCTGGAAGGGACAATGATCGATCACTATGATGTGGTTGTGGTGGGCGGTGGCCATGCCGGGTGCGAGGCTGCGAGCGCTGCCGCGCGCGCCGGTGCCAGGACCGCGCTGATCACGCTGCGCTTCGACACGATCGGTGTCATGTCCTGCAATCCGGCGATCGGCGGCCTCGGGAAGGGCCATCTGGTGCGTGAGATCGACGCCATGGACGGGCTGATGGGCCGCATCGCCGATGCTGCCGGCATCCAATTCCGCCTGCTTAATCGCCGCAAAGGCCCTGCCGTGCGCGGGCCGCGCACGCAGGCCGACCGCAAGCTTTACCGGCTGGCCATGCAGGAAGCGATTCGGCAGCAGAACGGTCTCGACGTCGTCGAAGGCGAAGTCTTGGATTTCGAGATCGAAGAAGGACGGATCGCCGCTGTGCTCCTGGCCGACGGGCGCCGGTTGGCGTGCGGTGCAGTCGTCCTGACCACCGGCACTTTTCTTCGCGGCCTCATCCACATTGGCGACAGGAAGATTGTCGCCGGGCGGATGAACGAGCAGGCGAGCCTTGGCCTGTCGGCGACGATGAGCCGCGCCGGTTTCGCGCTTGGACGGCTGAAGACCGGCACGCCGCCGCGGCTCGATGGCCGCACCATCGACTGGGCGTCGCTGGAAAGCCAGGCGGCCGACGAACATCCAGTGCCGTTCTCGCTGCTCACCGACACAATCAAGAATCCGCAAATCCATTGCGGCATCACGCGTACGACACCGGCGACGCACGAGCTGATCCGCGCCAATCTCGGCCGCTCCGCCATGTATTCCGGCTCGATAGAGGGGGTCGGACCACGCTATTGCCCGTCGATCGAAGACAAGATCGTCAAGTTCGGCGATCGCGAAGGCCACCAGATTTTCCTCGAGCCGGAAGGGTTGGACGACGACACGGTCTACCCCAATGGCATTTCGACCTCCCTGCCCGAGGATGTGCAACTCGACATTCTCAAAACTATACCCGGGCTATTGCGGGCGACCATGCTGCAGCCCGGCTACGCCATCGAATACGACCATGTCGATCCGCGCGAGTTGGAGCCGACGCTTGAGGCCAAACGTATTGCGGGGCTTTTCCTAGCCGGTCAGATCAACGGCACCACCGGTTATGAAGAAGCCGGAGCGCAGGGCCTGCTCGCCGGGCTCAACGCCGCGCGCAAGGCGGCGGCCGACGACCAAATCGTGCTCAGCCGCACCGAAGCCTACATCGGTGTGATGGTGGACGACCTCACCAGCCGCGGCATTGCCGAGCCCTACCGCATGTTCACTTCGCGGGCGGAGTTTCGCCTATCGCTGCGCGCCGACAATGCCGATGAAAGGCTTACGCCTCTGGCAAATCGGCTTGGTATCGTGTCGCCGGAGCGGATGCAGCGGTTCAATCAAGTCACACAGGATCTTGATAGGGCGCGCGAACTCGCAGTTGCGACGACGATGACGCCCAACGAAGCGGCGCGGCATGGGCTGGAGATCAACAGGGACGGCGTGCGCCGCTCCGCTTATGAATTGCTCGCTCATCCCGGCGTCGATATAGCCTGGCTGGCCCGTGTTGCGCCGGCCTTTGGCGCAATCGACGTCAAAACCGCTGAGCGGCTCGAAACGGAAGCGAAATATTCGGTTTACCTTGATCGCCAGCAGGCGGATGTCGGACAGATCCGCCGCGAGGAAAGCCGGCTGATCCCGGCGTCGGTGGATTTCGCCGATGTTCCTGGCCTGTCCAATGAGCTGAAGCAGAAGATGCTAACGCGTCAGCCCCGGTCGATCGCTGACGCGCAGCGTATGGAAGGCATGACGCCGGCGGCGCTGGCCATCATCGTCGCGCACGTCCGCAACGCCGAATCGGCCGCCCAAAGGGCCGTTGCGTGAGCGCTGCCTCATGGGCGAGCCTGCAAGAGGCCGCGGGACCGGTTTCACGTGAAACATTCGATCGGTTGGTGACGTTCGAACAGTTGTTCCTGAAATGGAACCGCAGCATCAATCTGGCCGCGCCGTCGACGCTGGACGATGTCTGGGGCCGCCATATTCTGGACAGCGCGCAGCTGGCCCGAATCGCCCCCCAGGCCAAACGCTGGGCCGATCTCGGTTCGGGCGGCGGTTTTCCGGGCCTGGTAATGGCCTTCCTGCTGGGCGAGCGTGACGGCGCGTCGATCGATCTGGTCGAGAGCAACCGCAAGAAAGCATCGTTTTTGCAGGCGGTCATTGGCCAGTTCGGTTTGCCGGCACGGGTCGTCGCCCGGCGCATCGACGACAGCTATGCGCTTGTTTCCGCACCGGAAATCATCACGGCGCGGGCGCTTGCCCCGCTGCCGGCGCTGCTCGATCTGTCGGCGCCGTGGTTGACCAAGGGATCGCGGGCGCTGTTCCACAAAGGCCGGGATTACCGCTCCGAGGTGGAAGAAAGCACTCACCGCTGGGCTTTCGATCTGGTAGAACATCCGAGCATGACCGACGCCCATGGCGTCATCCTCGAAGTGACCGATCTGCGGACGGCGTAAGCTCTCCTTCGCAACCTTGGCGACGCAATGAATACCTGGCCCACATGAATACCTGGCACGGACCCATGAAAACCGGACCTCGCATCATCACCGTCGCCAACCAGAAGGGCGGCGTCGGCAAGACTACCACCGCCATCAATCTGGCCACGGCGCTGGCCGCGATCGGCGAAAAGGTGCTGATCGTCGATCTCGACCCGCAAGGCAATGCCTCGACGGGTCTCGGTATCGACCGCAAGGACCGCACCGTCTCCTCCTACGATGTGCTGACCGGCGAACTCGGCCTGGAAGAGGCCGCCATTCCAACGGCGGTGCCCGGCCTGTCGATCGTGCCGTCGACGCTCGATCTGCTCGGCATCGAGATGGAAATCGCCTCGGCGCCGGATCGCGTGCTTAAGCTGCGCAACGCGCTGCGCGCCGCCACCGAGCGCGGTGCGCCGTTCGGCTATGTGCTGATCGACTGCCCGCCCTCGCTCAACCTTTTGACTTTGAATTCAATGGCGGCAGCCGATTCTGTTCTTGTGCCGCTGCAGTGCGAGTTCTTCGCGCTGGAAGGGCTAAGCCAACTCCTGGAAACGGTGGAGCAGGTGCGCCGTTCGATCAATCCGGACTTGATCATCCAGGGCATCGTGCTGACCATGTATGACGGCCGCAACAACCTCGCCAACCAGGTGGTGCAGGACGTGCGGGCACATATGGGCGACAAGGTCTACGAGACCATCATTCCTAGGAATGTGCGAGTGTCCGAGGCGCCCTCCTATGGCAAGCCGGCAATCCTCTATGACCTGAAATGCTCGGGCAGCCAGGCCTATCTGCAGCTGGCGTCCGAAGTGATCCGCCGCGAGCGCAAATTGCGCGCTGCTTGATTAGGCAGGGTCGATAAACAAAGCCGATCCGTTACCGAAACGATCAAGAATCTGGAATTGAGATGAGCGACGACCTTTCGAGAAAGAGACTGGGGCGCGGACTGGCGGCGCTGATCGGCGAGATCGATCGCCCGGCAGCGACCGAAAAGCCGGGCTTGAATGCCGATGGCAAGGTGCCGATCGAGTTTCTGAGCCCGAATCCGAAAAACCCGCGCCGGCACTTTGGCGACGCCGACCTCACCGATCTCGCGCAGTCGATCCGCGAGCATGGCGTGGTGCAGCCGGTGGTGGCGCGGCCTTCGCCGACGCAGGCCGGGCGCTACGAAATCATTGCAGGCGAGCGGCGCTGGCGCGCGGCCCAGCGAGCCGGGCTGACCGAGATCCCGATCATCGTGCGCGACGTCAACGACCGCACAGCGCTGGAACTGGCGATCATAGAAAACGTCCAGCGCACCGATCTCAACCCGGTCGAGGAGGCGCTCGGCTACCAGCAATTGATCGACGACCACGGCTACACACAGGCCGACCTCGGCAATGTAATCGGCAAGAGCCGCAGCCACGTCGCCAACACGCTCAGGCTGTTGAAGCTGCCCGACGTGATCCGCGACATGCTGGTCGACGGCGCGCTGTCGGCCGGCCATGCCCGGACGCTGGTGACGGCGCAGGATCCCGCCGGGCTAGCCAAGCAGATCGTCGAAGAAGGGCTTTCGGTGCGCCAGGCCGAGGCGCTGGCGCAAATGCCGGCGGGCGGCACGCCGCCCAAGGCAAAACCAGCACACGGCGCATCGGGCAAGGATGCCGACACGCTGGCGCTAGAAAGGCTGATGACCAACACGATCGGCATGATCGTGACCATCGAGCACAAGGGCAAAGGCGGCGCGATCCGCGTGGACTACCGCAGCCTGGAGCAGCTCGACGAGCTATGCCGGCGGTTGAAGGACGAGCGGTAGAAGGTTGAGGTTGCGCCATATTTAGCCGGCGAATGAAGTTCTGGCTTAGGATGAAGAAAGGGCTTGGCGGTTGCCGGCCCTTCTTTTTATTGGCGATTGCCGAAGGGATCGAACTGCTGATCTCCCCCCTTGAGGGGGAGATGGCCGGCAGGCCAGAAGGGGTCGTCTCGCATCAAGCGCCGACCTCGTTTGTCGTTGCGAAAGGCGCCAGCGCTCCACGCGCGGCGACCCCCTCTGTCGCCTTTGGCGACATCTCCCCCTCAAGGGCATAGGCGCTAAGATAGCTTTGGCATGGACTGAAATTTGCGCTTTCGTGGTGGTTCGCGCCAGCGATATCGCAAGGCATGGAGATTGTGGCGCAGGGCCGCCAAGGAAGGTTGAGTAAAGATGGTCGCGATCAGAGAGGCGACGATCTGGCGGGTTGCGCGCCACAGTAGCGGGCGCCCGTCGCTCAAGGGGGAGAGACACCCAACTCCTGCGAGAGGGGTTCGGTCACGAGCGCGATGAGGAAGTGGGCAAGGATCCAAGGCCTTGCGATCCTTGGGTCTTTGGCGGGAGGAGAGCGCAGCCCGATCAGGCTCTTCAGGCGCTTGAAGGCGAGTTCGATGCGCCAGCGCATGCGGTAGAGCTTGAGGACCGTATCGGCGGGAAACTCCTCCCGGTCAAGCGAGGTCACAAGCAGGACGAAGCCGGCCGCAATCAGCGTCTGCGGTTGAACCTTGTTGCCCTTGGCCCTGGCTTCCTTGTTGATTTTGCGCCGCGCTTCTTGTGCCGCGGCCTCGGATTTGCGCAAGGCGATCAGGCGCATCTTCACAGGCTCGCCCTTCTTGAGTGCCAGCCGGGCAGGCGTTTCGCAGACTTCCTCCCGGCAGTTCTCCAGGTAGCCGATGAGATCGAACGCCCTGCCGTTGGCGTCGAGCCATCGCGCGTTTTTCCACGACGCGCGCACAACAACATCGCCGCCTTGCGCCATCACCTTGGCGATCCGCTCGGCCTGCAGATAGGCGCGGTCACCGATGCGGATCTCGCCCGGCACCACCGGCACGCGGTCGATCAACTCGGCCTCGCTCTGGTCGGTGATCTCGATGAAGTCGAACTGCTCGCGCTCAAGCTCGAAGGCGCAGTGCATGCGCCAAAGACCATTGTTCTTCTTCTCATACGCACCGGCCTTGGCAACCGCTGTCGCATCGAGGATGCGAACCAGTCGGCCTTTGGCCAAACCTGCATCCTCGCGCTTCAAAAGGTGCCCAATCAACTGCTGCAGCCATGGTCCTGCATTGCGCAGCCGGCCAAGCAACGCCACGTCCGAAATGTCGGCTATCCCGCTCGCCGCCGCCCAGGCCACGACGCCCCGCATGCCAACCTTGCCAAGGCAGTAAGCCAGTGTCAGGCGCAACAGGTCGCTCGCCGACCTGACGCCGCGCGGGCGCAGGAACGCCTTCGTCTCGCGGGCACTTGCTGCGATCAACTCTTCGCCGCCCAGAAGCTCAATCGTCTCGGCCCAGCCGTCATCAACAAGCGATTCGTGTGTCATCGCAGTGTAGAATCACACCCGATTCCGCAGGGCAATACCTATCTTAGCGCCTATGCCCTCAAGGGGGGAGATCACCGCTGCGCCAGCCTCGCGCTCTCCACCGCAATGCTGAGCAGCGCCTGCCGTGCCAGCGCTTCCGACAAATCCGGCCTGCGCCTGGTCTGCAGCACGGCCGATTGCAGCCGGTTCAGCGCGCGGCTGAGCGCCTCGACGTTCCAGCGCTCCAGCGCCTTCTCCACCAGCTTGCGCCGCGAGAAAAACACCGGCGGACGGGCGCCGGCCATGGCCGAGGCGGCGTTGCGGCCGGCGGTGTCCATCTGGCCGCGCATGACCTGAAGCTGCTGCAGCTGCCGCATCGCCGAGGACAGCACCAGGAAAGGATGGCCGCCGGACAGGCAGTGGCGGGTGAAGGCGGTGTCGAAGTCACCGATCCTGCCCTCCAGCACAGCATCGACCGCGTCGTCGAAGGAGGCGCCGGAGACGTCGCCGGACATCGCCCTTACGTCGTCGAGGCTGATGTCCTTCTGGCCGTGGGCATAAAGCACCAGTTTTTCGATCTCACCGCGTGAGGCCAACCGGTCGCCGCCGAGATTGCGGCGCAGCGCCTGGCGTGCGTCGAGCGCCATCGACATGCCGGCCTTGCGCAACTCGTCGTCGATGACGCTGTCGATGTCGCGGGCTTCATCGGCGTAGCAAGGCAGCGCCATGGCGGTGTCGGCGGCCTCGACGATCGCGCGCAGTCCGACGCCCTTTTTCAGGTCGCCGGCCTCGATGAGAATGATGGCGTCGCGCGCGGGCTCCGCGGTCAGCGCCTTGACGTCGTCGGCCAGGGCCTTCTGGCCGCTGGCATTTCGCACCCACAGAAGCCGCCGGTCGGAGAACATCGGCACGGTGCGGGCTTCGTCGAGCAGCCGGCCCTGGTCGCGATCGACCTCCGCGCCATCGAGCCGGACGACTGAGAACGGATCGTCGAGCGACAGGCCGGTTTTCGCGGCAAAGGCTTTGGCCCGCTCGGCGACCAAGCCGCGGTCGGGACCGTAAAGCAGGACGATCGATATGCGCGCGTCAGGCTTCGCCAGCCACGAATCGACCTCGTATCCTTTTTTCTGCGCCATGGAGGGTGGTTAGCATGATGCGGTCGCTGAGTGAACGTTCTCCAAAGCGTTCGAGACCTTGGCGCCCTTCCTCTCCCTCCGGAGGGGGGAGAGGTGGCTCGGCGAAGCCGAGACGGAGTGGGGGAGCCAAGTGGCAATCGCCGCGAACGGACAAAGGAAGGGCACTATTTCAAGCATTGCCTAGCGCCCAAGGGTCGACCCCCACTCCGTCGAGCTTCGCTCGACACCTCTCCCCCGATCACGGGGAGAGGAAAGCGCGAGTTCGCCGACCTTGGTGCTTTATCTCTCCCGGATGCCGTGAAGTGACTATCTACCGGAAATCCTGCAAAACTTTGCGCCTAATTGCGCGCTGCTCCCCAACATCGACAAGAAATTTCGCAGACATATCTGCATCTTGGGGTCGCCTGCCGGCCGTGACGCCGGATGGGTTGCGGCGCCCCATGAATTGGCGCTGTGCCGGGCGCGCGGATGTGCAAATATCGACGCAGCAAATGGGAGGACCATGGTCATGACCGATGCTGGGATGTTGCGGTTTCATGTGCCGGAGCCGGAAGTGCGGCCGGGCGGAACGCCCGACTTCTCCAACGTGCCGATCCCCAAGGCCGGCTCGGTGCCGCGACCGGACATCGATGTCGATCCGCGCACCATCCGCGACATGGCGTTTTCGATCATCCGCGTGCTCAACCGCACCGGTGAGGCGGTCGGGCCGTGGGCCGGGCTGCTCACCGACGAGGAGCTGCTCGAGGGGTTGCGCCACATGATGACGCTGCGCAGCTTCGATGCGCGCATGCAGATGGCGCAGCGCCAGGGCAAGACCTCGTTCTACATGCAGCATCTGGGCGAAGAGGCGGTGAGCTGCGCTTTCCGCAAGGCGCTGGCGCCAGGCGACATGAATTTCCCGACCTATCGGCAAGCCGGCCTGCTCATCGCCGACGGCTATCCGATGGTCACGATGATGAACCAGATTTATTCCAACGAGGCCGATCCGCTCAAAGGGCGGCAATTGCCGATCATGTATTCGTCGAAGGAGCATGGCTTCTTCTCGATCTCCGGCAATCTGGCGACGCAATACATCCAGGCGGTCGGCTGGGCGATGGCTTCCGCTATCAGCAACGATTCGAAAATCGCGGCGGCGTGGATCGGCGACGGCTCGACGGCCGAATCCGATTTCCATTCCGCACTGGTGTTCGCCTCGACGTACAAGGCGCCGGTCATCCTCAACGTCGTCAACAACCAGTGGGCGATCTCGACGTTTCAAGGCATTGCGCGTGGCGGCTCCGGCACCTTTGCCGCGCGCGGCCTCGGCTTCGGCATTCCGGCGCTGCGCGTCGACGGCAATGATTATCTCGCCGTGCATGCCGTGGCCAAATGGGCGGCGGAGCGGGCGCGGCAGAATCTCGGGCCGACGCTGATCGAACATGTCACCTACCGTGCCGGCGCGCATTCGAGCTCGGACGATCCGTCGGCCTATCGGCCGAAGACGGAATCCGACGCCTGGCCGCTCGGCGATCCGGTGATGCGGCTGAAGAACCATCTGATCCAACGCGGCGTCTGGTCGGACGAGCGTCACGCCCAGGCCGAAGCGGAAATCCTCGAGACGGTGATCGCGGCGCAGAAGGAAGCTGAAGGCCACGGCACGCTGCATGCCGGCGGCAAGCCGTCGACGCGCGAGATGTTCGAGGGCGTGTTTGCCGAGATGCCGCCGCATCTCAGGCGCCAGCGCCAGCAGGCGGGAGTCTGACCATGCCGAGACGGACCATGATCGAGGCGATCCGCGACGCCATGGACGTGTCGATGGCGCGCGACGAACGCGTCATCGTCTATGGCGAGGATGTCGGCTTTTTCGGGGGTGTCTTCCGCTGCACGGCAGGCCTGCAAGCGAAGTACGGCAAGAGCCGCTGCTTCGATGCGCCGATCAACGAATCCGGTATTGTCGGCTCGGCCATCGGCATGGCCGCCTACGGGCTGAAGCCATGCGTGGAAATTCAGTTTGCCGACTACATGTACCCGGCGTACGACCAGCTGACGCAGGAAGCAGCACGCCTGCGCTACCGCTCGAACGGCGATTTCACCTGCCCGATCGTTGTCCGCATGCCGACCGGCGGCGGCATCTTTGGCGGCCAGACGCACAGCCAGAGCCCGGAAGCGCTGTTCACCCATGTGTCGGGGCTGAAGACGGTGGTGCCGTCCAATCCGCACGACGCCAAGGGACTGCTGATCGCGGCGATCGAGGATCCCGATCCGGTGATTTTTCTGGAGCCGAAGCGGCTCTATAACGGACCGTTCGATGGCCATCACGACCGACCGGTGACGCCATGGTCGAAGCATGAACTGGGCGAGGTCGCCGACGGCCATTACACGGTGCCGCTCGGCACGGCGGCGATCCGCCGGGCGGGCTCGGCCGTCACCGTGCTCGCCTACGGCACCATGGTCTATGTCGCGCAGGCGGCTGTGGAAGAAACCGGCATCGATGCCGAGATCATCGATTTGCGGACCCTGCTGCCGCTCGATCTCGACGCGATAGTCGCTTCGGTGAAGAAGACCGGACGCTGCGTCGTCGTGCACGAGGCGACACTGACCTCCGGCTTCGGCGCCGAGCTGTCGGCGCTGGTGCAGGAAAATTGTTTCTACCATCTGGAAGCGCCGGTGGCGCGCGTCACCGGTTGGGACACGCCCTACCCGCATGCGCAGGAATGGGACTATTTCCCGGGGCCGGCCCGTGTCGGCCGCGCGCTTCTCGAAACCATGGGAGCCTAGGGATGGGCGAACACATCATCAAGCTGCCGGATGTCGGCGAAGGCGTCGCCGAGGCCGAACTTGTGGAGTGGCACGTCAAGGTCGGCGACCTCGTGCGCGAGGACTCGGTGCTTGCCGCCGTGATGACCGACAAGGCGACGGTGGAAATACCTTCGCCGGTCGATGGCGAGATCCTGTGGCTGGGCGCGGAGATCGGCGACACGGTGGCGATCGGCTCGCCGATCGTGCGGCTGAAAGTGGCGGGGGAGGGCAATGTCGGCGAAGGCTCGAAATTGTCAGAGGTCACGGCGGCACCGACCCCCACCCCTGCCGGGGCGAGCCACGGGTCTCGCCCGTCCTCCGGACCCCCACAAGAGGGAGGCGTTTCGGCCACGAAATCCGACGCCAAGTCGCCACCACCTGCACCAGCAGCCAAAAGCGCACGGGCAGCTGAGACTGAATCCCCCTCCCCCTTGTGGGGAGGGGCCAGGGGTGGGGGTACTGCGCCGACATCTAAAGGTGCGGCACCCACCGGCGCGCCGCGCCCGGAGGGCGAAAAGCCCCTGGCGTCGCCCGCCATCCGGCTCAGGGCGAAGGAGGCGGGGATCGATCTGCGCCAGGTGTCGGGTACCGGCCCTGCCGGCCGCATCAGCCACGAAGATATCGAGGCATTCCTGGCACGCGGACCGCAGGTAGCGAAGGCGTCGGGTCTGGCGCGCAATGACAGCGTCGAGGATATCAAGGTCATCGGACTGCGGCGCAAGATCGCCGAAAAAATGTCGCTGGCGAAGTCACGCATCCCGCACATCACCTATGTCGAGGAGATCGACGTCACAGCACTCGAGGAGTTGCGCGCGGCGCTCAACAAGGAAAAGCGCAAGGGTGTGGAGAGGCCGAAGCTGACGCTGCTGCCGTTCCTGATGCGGGCGATGGTCAAGGCGATTGCCGACCAGCCCAACATCAACGCGCTGTTCGACGACGAGGCCGGCATCATCCATCAGCATGGCGGCGTCCATATCGGCATTGCCGCGCAGACGCCGTCGGGCCTGGTGGTGCCGGTGGTCAAGCACGCCGAGGCGCGCGACCTCTGGGATTGCGCGGCCGAGCTCAACCGCCTGGCCGAAGCGGCGAAGTCCGGCACGGCCAGCCGCGACGAGCTGTCGGGATCGACCATCACCATTACCTCGCTCGGCGCCATGGGCGGCGTGGCGACGACGCCGGTCATCAATCATCCTGAGGTGGCGATCGTCGGCGTCAACAAGATGATGGTGCGGCCGGTCTGGGACGGCACCAAGTTCATCCCGCGCAAGATGATGAACCTGTCGTCGAGCTTCGATCACCGGGTGGTCGACGGCTGGGATGCGGCGGTGTTTGTGCAGCGGATCAAGGCGCTGATTGAGACGCCAGCGCTGATATTTGTGGATTGAGGGGCGGAACGACCGAGATGACGGCGGGACAGCGCCCCCCTCTGCCTTACCAGGCATCTCCCCCACAAGGGGGGAGATTGGACGTCACGCAGGGTTTCGCCAATCTCCATCGTTGCAGGAATGAGCGAAGCGAAGAAGCTGCTGATCTCCCCCCTCGTGGGGGAGATGTCCGGCAGGACAGAGGGGGGCGCGAAGGATCGCGACGGAACATTCCCTCGCATCAAAGGGTCACGCCATGAAAGAAATCTCCTGCAAGCTGCTGGTCATCGGCGCCGGGCCCGGCGGCTACGTCTGCGCTATCCGTGCCGGCCAGCTCGGCATCGATACGGTGATCGTTGAAGCCGGCAAACCGGGCGGCACCTGTCTCAATGTCGGCTGCATCCCGTCCAAGGCGATGATCCATGCGGCGGAAGAGTTCGAGAAGGTCGCGCATATGGCCGGCGGCAGCAGTCCGCTCGGCATCTCGGTAGCAGCGCCCGTGCTCGATCTCGGCAAGACGGTTGCGTGGAAGGACGGCATTGTTAGCCGGCTGACCGGGGGCGTTGCCGGGCTACTGAAGAAGGCCAAGGTCAAGACCGTCTATGGCTGGGCGACGTTCCGCGACGGCAAGACCGTCGCGGTCGAGACCGAGACCGGCACCCAGATCATCCGCGCCGAAACGGTTGTGATCGCCACCGGCTCGGCGACGGTGGAACTGCCGTTCCTGCCGTTCGGCGGCCCGGTGATTTCATCCACAGAAGCGCTGGCTCTCGGCGAGGTGCCGAAAAAGCTCGCCGTGGTCGGCGGCGGCTATATCGGGCTGGAACTCGGCATGGCGTTCGCCAAAATGGGCGCCGCGGTGACCGTGGTCGAGGCGCTGCCGCGCGTGCTGGCGCAGTATGATGCGGAACTGACCCGGCCGGTGGTGAAACGGCTGGCCCAGATCGGCGTCGAGGTGATGCTTGGCGCCAAGGCCAAGGGGGTCAAGGGCGACGCGCTGCTGGTCGAGACCGCGGACGGCAAGAGCACCAAAATCGCGGCAGACAAGATCCTGGTCACGGTCGGCCGCAAGCCGGTGACGGAGGGCTGGGGCCTCGATCAGATCGATCTCGACGTGGCCGGCAAGTTCATCAAGATCGACGACCAGTGCCGCAGCTCGATGCGCGGCATCTATGCCATTGGCGACGTCACCGGCGAGCCGATGCTGGCGCACCGGGCGATGGCGCAAGGCGAAATGGTGGCCGAGATCGTCGCCGGCCACAAGCGCAGCTGGGACAAGCGCTCGATCCCGGCCGTCTGCTTCACCGATCCGGAGCTGGTGACGGCAGGGCTAACGCCGGAGGAGGCGAAGGCTTCAGGCGAAATCAAGATCGGCCAGTTCCCCTTCGCCGCCAACGGCCGGGCGATGACGAAACTCGGCGAGGACGGGTTTGTTCGTGTTGTCGCCCGCGCGGACAACCATCTGGTGCTGGGCATCCAGGCGGTCGGGCAAGGCGTGTCGGAACTGGCGGCGGCGTTCGGCCTGGCGCTGGAAATGGGCGCGCGGCTGGAGGATATCGCCGGGACCATCCATGCGCATCCGACGCAAGGCGAAGGCTTCCAGGAAGCGGCGCTGAAGGCGCTGGGCCACGCGCTGCATATTTGAAGTGCGCTTACCCTCCCCCTTGTGGGCATAGGCGCTAAGATAGCTTTGGCATGGACTGAAATTTGCGCTTTCGTGGTGGTTCGCGCCAGCGATATCGCAAGGCATGGAGATTTTGACGCAGGGCCGCCAAGGAAGGTTGAGTAAAGATGGTAGCGATCAGAGAGGCGACGATCTGGCGGGTGGCGCGCCACAGCAGCGGGCGCCCGTCGCTCAAGGGGGAGAGACACCCAACTCCTGCGAGAGGGGTTCGGTCACAAGCGCGATGAGGAAGTGTGCAAGGATCCAAGGCCTTGCGATCCTTGGGTCCTTGGCGGGAGGAGAGCGCAGCCCGATCAGGCTCTTCAGGCGCTTGAAGGCGAGTTCGATGCGCCAGCGCATGCGGTAGAGCTTGAGGACCGTATCGGCGGGAAACTCCTCCCGGTCAAGCGAGGTCACAAGCAGGACGAAGCCGGCCGCAATCAGCGTCTGCGGTTGAACCTTGTTGCCCTTGGCCCTGGCTTCCTTGTTGATTTTGCGCCGCGCTTCTTGTGCCGCGGCCTCGGATTTGCGCAAGGCGATCAGGCGCATCTTCACAGGCTCGCCCTTCTTGAGTGCCAGCCGGGCAGGCGTTTCGCAGACTTCCTCCCGGCAGTTCTCCAGGTAGCCGATGAGATCGAACGCCCTGCCGTTGGCGTCGAGCCATCGCGCGTTTTTCCACGACGCGCGCACAACAACATCGCCGCCTTGCGCCATCACCTTGGCGATCCGCTCGGCCTGCAGATAGGCGCGGTCACCGATGCGGATCTCGCCCGGCACCACCGGCACGCGGTCGATCAACTCGGCCTCGCTCTGATCGGTGATCTCGATGAAGTCGAACTGCTCGCGCTCAAGCTCAAAGGCGCAGTGCATGCGCCAAAGACCATTGTTCTTCTTCTCATACGCACCGGCCTTGGCAACCGCTGTCGCATCGAGGATGCGAACCAGTCGGCCTTTGGCCAAACCTGCATCCTCGCGCTTCAAAAGGTGCCCAATCAACTGCTGCAGCCATGGTCCTGCATTGCGCAGCCGGCCAAGCAACGCCACGTCCGAAATGTCGGCTATCCCGCTCGCCGCCGCCCAAGCCACGACGCCCCGCATGCCAACCTTGCCAAGGCAGTAAGCCAGTGTCAGGCGCAACAGGTCGCTCGCCGACCTGACGCCGCGCGGGCGCAGGAACGCCTTCGTCTCGCGGGCACTTCCTGCGATCAACTCTTCGCCGCCCAGAAGCTCAATCGTCTCGGCCCAGCCGTCATCAACAAGCGATTCGTGTGTCATCGCAGCGTAGAATCACACCCGATTCCGCAGGGCAATACCTATCTTAGCGCCTATGCCCTTGTGGGGAGGGTCGATCCGCGTAGCGGAGCGGGGTGGGGGTCCTCGCCGACCGTCAGCGCTCACCCCCACCCCGTCTCGCCATCTCCGCTTCGCTCCGACCGCGAGCCGACCCTCCCCACAAGGGGGAGGGTGGCCGCCCAGCCGTTGGTTGTCGCAGATCAGCGGAATGTACTAAGTGTCGGTCCATGGACACCGGCCTGAAGAAATACATCGCCATACGCTACAACATCGCCGCTGGCTTCAAGCCAAGCCAGTGGGACGGAAAGGGCCGCGCCAATCTCGACCCGGTCTGGCTGGTCGAGCGCCTGGCGTTGTTCGACACCTATTGCGCGTCGTCGCTCGAAGGCCAGTCGCTGAAGGATTTTACCGTCCTTGTGGCGTTCGATGCCGATACGCACGAGAACTATATTCGCACCGTGTGCAGCTGCGTGGCCGGTGTCGACGTCAGGCCGATCCTTGTCGAGGCCGGCGACGATTACAACAATCGCTTCAATGCTTTCGTCCACGACGACAGCGATGCCGAGTATGTCTCGCTAACGCGGCTCGACAGCGACGACGCGCTGGCGCCGACCTTCATGGAGCGCGTCGACCACTACGCGCGCCGGGAGATCGAAAAGCGTGTGGTGGACCTGCAGCCGCTCTACATTGCCTTTCCGGACGGCCAGAATTTCGAGACGGCAAGCGGACGCTACACGCACCACGACTATGTCACGTCGGCGTTCGGCACGCTGGTCGAAAGGAGATCGCCGGCGATGAGCGGCGTCTACAGCGAGCACCACGCAAAAATGGCGACGCGCTTCAACACCGTCGTGGCGGCATCGAAGGGCGCGCAATGGTGCATCGTCATCCATGACAACAACGCCGCCAACGTGTTGAGGGGGAAGCCGGTCTCGGGGCCCTCCTTCACGGTGGGCCGACCGGGTGTCGAACCCAAGGTGCCAGCGCGAAGGCAAAGCGCGCCACGACAGGCGACGCAGCCCCGCATGGCGCCGCGGACCGCGGGCAACTTCATCCGGTTTCTGCTCGGACGACCGATGGCTCTGCGGAAGTAGCGGGCGCTTTACCCTCCCCCTTGTGGGGAGGGTCGATCGCGGAGCGGAGCAGGGTGGGGTCCTCGCCAACCGTCGGCGCTCACCCCCCACCCCGTCTCGCCATCTCCGCTTCGCTCCGATTGCGCGCCGACCCTCCCCACAAGGGGGAGGGTGAAGTAGCTCAGCTCGCCAGCCGGCTCACCATCTCGTGCTGCGCATAAGCGCGCCCAAAACGATTGGCGAGAAACGCATCCAGCGCGATGTCTTCCTGCTTGACGAAACCGGTCGCCGGCAAGGTGCCGTCGGCCAGCATGTCGAGCACGGCGCAGATGCCTGAGGCAGTGGTGATCTGGATTGCGCTGCGCACCTGGCTGCCAATGCGCTGCGAATAGATCTTGTTGGCGTAGGTTTCCTGCAGCAGGCGGCCATTGCGGCGGCCCGAGACGGTGACGAAGACGATGACCACGTCCTGCAGCGTTGCCGGCAGGGCGCTCTCGAAAATGTCCTTCAGCACGTCGCGGCGGTGGCGCAGGCCGAGATCGTTGAGCAGCGCCTTCATGATCGCCGCGTGGCCGGAATAGCGGATGGTGCGGTAGTTCAGCGTGCGCACCTTGCCCTTCAGCGTCTCGGCCAGCGTGCCGAGACCGCCGGAGGTGTTGAAGGCCTCATAGGTGACGCCGTCGAGCGAGAACTCTTCGCGCTCCTCCAGCGGCGGCACCTCGATCAGCTCGCCCTCGACGATCGCCTCGCAGGGTTCGCAATATTCGTTGATGACGCCGTCGGTGCTCCAGGTCAGATTGTAGTTCAGCGCATTGGACGGGTATTGCGGCAGCGCGCCGACGCGCATGCGAACGCTTTCCAGCGTGTCGAAGCGGCTGGCGAGATCATTGGCGACGATCGAGATGAAGCCCGGCGCCAGGCCGCATTGCGGAATGAAGGCGCTGTTGCCCGACTTGGCCAGCTCCTTGACGCGGCGGGTCGAGACGACATCCTCGGTCAAATCGAGATAGTGCACGCCGGTGGCGGCGGCCGCTTCGGCGATGCGCGTGGTCAAATGGAAGGGGGCGGCGCTCAGCACGGCGAAGGCGCCGGCAAGGGCGGCCTCGAGTGCGCCCGGCGCTGCGATATCGAGCTCCAGCCCTCGACGCCGGCGGGAAGTTCGGCCGCGGCAAACTGCGCCGCCGCGCGGTCGACAACGGTGACGTGGTAGTCGCCGCTGTCGGCGAGCATGCCTGCAATGGTGGAGCCGATCTTGCCGGCGCCGACGACGATGATTTTCTTCATGACCTTGCCCCTCGTGAAAACTCTTTGGCCCAGACCGCCGCGCGGTGGACGCGATGCCTTCAAGAATCGCAGCTTGCCTGTCGAAAGGAAGCGTGGGATCGTTTGAAATGAACCCTGCACTTGAACGATACGCCGACGAGGTTCGTCGAAATGCTCAGTGACGCCGAACAAAAACTGCTTTCCCTGCTGCGCGCCAATGCCCGCGCGTCGACCACTGAGCTGGCGCGCCAGCTCGGCGTTTCGCGCACGACAGTGCAGAGCCGGATCGAGCGGCTGGAACAGCGCGGCATCATCACCGGCTATGGCGTGCGGATGGCGCCGGACTACGAGCAGGGGCTTGTGCGGGCGCATGTGCTGCTCACCGTCACGCCCAAGCTCGCCGACAAGGTGGTGCGGGCGCTGCAGGCGCTGCCGCCGGTACGGACGCTGCACTCGGTGAGCGGCAATTTCGACATGATCGTCATCGTCGACGCGCCGTCGATCAGGGATCTGGATGCGTTGCTGGACGAGATCGGGGCGATGGACGGGGTCGAGCGGACGTCGTCGTCGATTATTTTGTCGACACGGATCGATCGGTAGGTGGAACGCATGAGCTGCTAATCTCCCCCCTTGCGGGGGAGATGGCCGGCAGGCCAGAGGGGGTCGTTCGACTGGGCTCGGCCTACCTGCCGCTGCAGAAGGAGGTTAGCGCTCCACGCGAGGCGACCCCCTCTGTCGCCTTCGGCGACATCTCCCCCTCAAGGGGGGAGATTAGCTGCTAAGCCCGCCGCCTTTCCGGCCCGCTATCCAGCCACGCCACATCCTCCGCCGACAGCTTGATATCCAGCGCCTTCAAACTGTCCTCCAACTCGTCCAGCGTGCGCGGGCCGATCAACGGCACCGACGGAAAGGGCTGCGCCAGCACATAGGCGAGCGCGATGTGGATCGGACTTTTGCCCAGGCGCTGCGCCAGCTCGATGGCGCGGTCGCGGCGGCCAAAGTTCTTCTCGGAATACCAGACCCGCACCAGCTCCTCATTGTCCTGCTTGTCGCGGCCGGCGCGGTCGGTGAAGAAGCCGCGGCCCTGGCTCGACCAGGCGAAGTTGGGCATCTGCCTTTTCGTCAGCCAGGATTTCCAGTCGTCGGTCGACGAGGTGATGCAGCCGGCCCAGATCGGCTCCAGCATCTCGGCCAGCGAGAAATTGTTGGAGAGCACGCCGGGCTTCTGCTTGCCGGTGCGCTCGGCATAGGCAATCGCCTCGTCCATGCGCGCCATCGTCCAGTTCGAGCCGCCGAACGGGCCACGGATGCGGCCGGCCTTGACCTCGGCGTCCATCGCATCGACGAATTCGCCGACCGGCACATCGGGGTTGTCGCGGTGCATGAAATAGAGGTCGACATGGTCGGTCTGCAGCCGGTCCAACGACTGGGCGAGCTGCTTGCCGATGACATCGGGATAACAGAGCGGCGAGTGCGCGCCCTTGGCGATGATCACCGACTGCTCGCGCACGCCGCGATTCCTGAGCCACTGGCCAAGCAGCGTTTCGGTGTAGCCGGCGCCGTAGACATAGCCGGTGTCGAACAGATTGCCGCCGGCCTCGAAGAAGGCGTCGAGCAGGATTGCGCCCGACGAGAAGGTGCGGAAATCCTCGAAGCCGAGCGCCACCACGGAGGCCGGCTTCGACAGGCCCGGAATCTTGCGCTTGCCGATGGCGGTGCCGCCGGTGCGCAGCGGCCGGCCCGAAAGGGTGTTGGTTCGCTTAGCCGGCTTTTCGATTTCATATTCGAGCCCTACGGCAGCGCGCCATTTGTCGAGCACACGCAGCGTGCCGAGACTGTCGGCCCAGCCCATGCCCGGCCAGGCGAATTCCTGTTTGCCGGCCAGGATCGCCTCGCCGGCGGCGTCGACCTCAAAGGAATAGAGATGGCGGGTTTCGTTGAGGCTGATGGTCTCGCGCGTGTCGTCGGCGAGAATTACATCGATCCGGCCAGGGCCGCCATCGCGGTTGCCGCCGCCGGCGAACCAGAAATCCGGCACCTCGATGCGGCCCTTGGTGCCGAGGATGCGCAGGACATTGTCCTGTTTGAGCGAGATGCTGCAGGATACCTCGGCAACGATTCCACCGGGAAAATGCAGCAGCGCCGAGGCCCATTCGTCGACGCCGGACTTGCCGAGATGGGCGGTGCCGACAACCTTGTCCGGCTCGGCGAAGGGTTTGCCTGTGGCAGCGCCCGCGATCAGCCGCACCATGGAGACGGGATAGCCGCCGACGTCGAGAATGCCGCCACCGGCGAGATCGTTGGCGTAGAGCCGGTGCTCGGGCATGAAGCCCGGCATGGCGAAGCCGAAGCTCGACTTGATCAGCCTGACATCGCCAATGACGCCCGACTGGATCACCTCGACCAGCTTCGCCGTCTGCGGGTGCAGGCGGTACATGAAGGCTTCGCCGAGGAAGGTGCCGGCCTTGCGCGCGGCATGGATCATGGCGTCGGCCTCGAAGGCGGTCAGCGCCAGCGGCTTTTCGCACAGCACATGCTTGCCGGCTTCCGCCGCCTTGATTCCCCATTCGGCATGGCCGGGATGCGGGATGGCGATATAGACGGCGTCGACCTCGGGGTCGGCGAGCAGCGCGTCGTAACCGTCGAGGATGCGGGCGCCGGGAAACGTCTCGGCCAGGCCTGCCTTGCCGGGATTGCGGGCGCCGAGCGCCACGATCGTGCCGGTGCGCGAGCCTGCCACGCCGCGGGCGAACGCTTTGGCGATGTCGCCGGGCCCAAGTATCCCCCAGCGGAGGGGCGCGGTTGCAGTCATGATCATTCTCCTTGCAAGGCTGGAAGCGCTCAGCGCAGCCGCTGGCCGTCTTCATCGAACAGATAGGATTTGCGGATGGACACGGTGATCTCCTGGGTGTCGGGGACCTTTGCCGCGTCGCGCTGGATCACCAGGTCTTCGCCATGGGCGGTCCTGGCATAGATGAAGCTGGTGCCGCCGAGATGCTCGACCACGTCGATGCCGACGGTGAGGTCGGCTTCGCCTTCGCCGCCATTGCCGAAATGTTCGGGCCGCACGCCGACAATGACCTTGGCTCCTGTTTCTGGCACGGCGCCGGTCAACGGTTGCATAATGCGGGTCTTTTCCTCGCCTACCAGCTCGACGGTGACGCTGCTCGTGTTGCGCCCGACGACGCGGCCCTTGATGAAATTCATCTTCGGCGAGCCTACAAAGCCGGCGACGAACTGGTTGTCGGGATTGTCGTAGAGATCGAGCGGCCGGCCGATCTGCTCGACATGGCCGCCGCGCAGCACGACGATCCGGTCGGCCAGCGTCATCGCTTCGGTCTGGTCGTGGGTGACATAGATCATCGTCGTGCCGAGCTCCTTGTGCAGGCGCGAGATCTCGACCCGCATCTGGACGCGCAGCTCGGCGTCGAGATTGCTCAACGGCTCGTCGAACAGGAAGACTTGCGGTTCGCGCACGATGGCGCGGCCAATGGCGACGCGCTGGCGCTGGCCGCCGGACAATTGCCTGGGCCGCCGCGTCATCAACTCTGTGATGCGCAGGATTTCGGAGGCCCGCTTCACCCGCCGCTCGGTGTCCTCCTTGGGGTTGCCGGTCATCCTGAGGCCAAAGCTCAGATTCTGCTCCACGCTCATGTGCGGGTAGAGCGCGTAGGACTGGAACACCATGGCGATGCCGCGCTCGGCCGGCTCGACATCGTTCATCACCTTGCCGCCAATGGCGATCTCGCCGCCGCTGATATCCTCCAGCCCGGCGATCATCCTGAGCAGCGTCGATTTTCCACAACCCGACGGGCCGACAAAGACGACGAACTCGCCATCGGCGATATCGATGTTGGCGCCATGGATGATCTCATAGACGCCGAAGCGTTTTACGACATTGGTGAGGGTGACTGCCGCCATATCGCTCTAGTCCTACTTGACGGCGCCGGCGGCGATGCCGGCGATGAAATGGCGCTGCAGCAGAACGAAGACGACCAGCATCGGCACGGTCAGCATGACGGCGCCGGCCATGATGCCGCCCCATGAGACCTTGGTCAGGCCGATCAGCGTGCCCAGCGCCACCGGTGCGGTCATCGCGCCGGGCTGGCTGTTGATCAAAAGCGGCCAGAGATAATTGTTCCACGAAGCGAGGAACAGAATGATGGCGAGCGCCGCCAGCATCGGCCGCGCCAGTGGCAAAGCGACGAACAGGAAGATACGCCATTCCTTGACGCCCTCGACACGTGCCGCGTCGAAAAGGTCGGCCGGCATCATCGAGAAAGCCTGGCGCATGAACAGCACGCCCAGCGAATTGAACAAGGGTGGCACGATCAGCGCAATCCAGGTGTTGGCGAGCTGGAAGTCGCGCGCCACCATGATGAATTGCGGGATCAGCACCACCGCATAGGGCAGCGTAATGGTGCCGAGGATGATCGCCACCACCGCGCCCTTGCCGAAGAACTGATAGCGGGCGAGCGCCCAGCCGGCCATCGAGGTCAGCAGCACCGAGAAGAAGGTGTAGGTCACCGCCACCGCCACCGAAATACCGATAGCGCCGACGAAATTGGTGTCGCGCTGCAGGTTGTTGAAATTGTCGACGAAATTGCCGTGCGGCAGAAGCTCTATGCCGGGGCTGAAAATGCCGTTGTCGGGCATGGTCGAAAACACCACCATCATCCACAGCGGAAACAGCCAGATCACCGCCAGCGGTGTCAGGACCAGATGCAGCAGGACGCTGCGGCCGAGCCGGCGTTGCGACAGCGAACTCATTTCGGCTCTCTTGTCAGCCACAGCTGCACCAGCGTGATGGCGATGGCCAGCCCCGCCATGGTGTAGGCGACGGCCGAGGCGTAGCCGAAATTGAGCGAGCGAAAACCCTGGCGGTAGAGCAGCAGGCCAAGCGTCTCGGTGCCGCCGCCGGGGCCGCCGCGCTCCGTGATCAGGAACGGCTCGGTGAACAGCTGCATGGTGCCGATGATCGACAGCACGGCGCAAAACACGATGACCGGCTTGAGCAGCGGCAGCGTTATGTAGAAGAACTGCTTGAGCTTGCTGACGCGGTCGAGCGTCGCTGCTTCATAGACGTCCTCGGGGATCGACTGCAGGCCGGCGAGCAGGATGATGGCGTTGTAGCCGGCCCAGCGCCAGGTTACCGCGATCATGATCAGCGCCATGGCCGGTGTGACGTTGGAGAACCAGTCGATCTTGGCCAGGCCGACGCCGGCGAGGAGCTTGTTGATGATGCCGAAATCCAGGTTGAACATCAGCCGGAACACGGCGGAATAGGCGACCTCGCCGACCACCACCGGAGCGAAGAAGGCAAAGCGGTAGAGGCCACGTGCTTTCAGCAGCGGCGAGTTCAGCAGCACCGCCATGATGATCGCCAGCGAGATCATCACCGGCACCTGGATGACGAGGATGAGCAGCGTGTTCTTCAGCGCGTTGAAGAAAGCGGGGTCGCCGATCAGGCGGCCCCAGTTGAACGTCGGCGCAAAGCGCCAGGGCACCGTGCGCGTCGCCTGGAAGGAAATCATGAACGAGGAGATGATCGGCCACACCCAGAAGATGGCGAAGATCAGGAGGTAGGGCGTAAGGAAGCGATAGGCCGTGGCGTTCTGGTAGCGCATGGTTTCCTCCTCCTTCCTCTTTCCCGGCTGATATCCGGCGTGTTGTTAGCCGGCGGACGCCGCCGGCAATTGGCGCACTGTTGGGCGAGAGCGTCCCTTTCCCCGCCACTATACGGGGAGAGGATGCCGGCAGGCAGGTGAGGGGCAGCGCCAACAGTCCGGCAAATTGCCCTATATCTGGCCCGCCAGCATCTCCGCCTTCGTCACTTTACCGGCAATCCAGTCGCCGAAGCGATCTGGCTGGCGGCGTCGTCGAGGGCGGCCTTGGCATCGGGATAGCCGCCGCCGAGATATTTGGTCTGCACGGCGCGCATGATGATTTCGGCGTCGCTCTGGAACGGCGTGCCGCGGCTCGGCACCACCTTGGGCAGCGTGGCGAGAATGTCCTTCCACACTGCCTGGCCGCCCCAATAGGGCAGGCCTTGCGAGACATAGGGATCGTCGAGCGCCGAGATCAGTGACGGCACCAGGCCGAAATCCCTGAGCATGGTGATCTGGCCTTCATTGGTCTCGAGCGTGTATTTCAGATAGGCGTAGGCGGCCTCCTTGTTCTTCGAGGCCGAGGTGATGGCGAGCGACGAGCCTCCGAGATTGGCGGCGCGCGGGCCGTCGGCGGTCAGGCTCGGCATCAGATAGACACCCCATTTGCCGTTTTCGCCGGCGGATTCGGTGCGGATGGTGCCCTCATACCAGCCGCCATAGACCTGGGTGGCGACGGTGCCGGCGGTGTTGTTGGTGATCTTGGTGCCCCAGTCGGCCGACGAGATGATGCCGGCGTCCTTCATGTCCTTGATCTTGGCCAGCGTGTCGACGCATTTCGGCTGGTTGACGGTGATCGACTGCCCATCGGCGGCGAAATAGCCGCAGCCCTGTTCGTTGGAAATCATGCGGAAGAATTCGGTGTCGCCGTTGAAATCGGCATTGGTCATGGTGACGCCGGGATTGGCGGCCTGGACCTTCTTGCCGGCGGCGATGAAATCGTCCCAGGTCTTGATCGAGGCCGGATCGACCCCGGCCTTCTCGTAGAAGTCGCGGCGGTAGAAGGCGGCGACTGGGCCGGAATCCCACGGCATGGCATAGGCCTTGTCGCCGACCTCCAATTCGGTGCGCTTGAAATCCGGGAATTTCTTCTGGTCGTCGGCGGTGTAGCCCAGCGTGTGCAAATCGACGAAGCAATCGGGGAACTGGCTCCAGTAGTTCTCGGCCTCGCCGTTTTCGATCGAGACGATATCGGGCAGGCCGACGCCGCCGGCCGCACAGCCGGCGATCGACTTGTCATAGGTCGGCTGGTTGCCGAGATCCTGAACGGTGACCTTGACGTCGGGATACTGCTTGTTGAAGCCGGCCACCGTCGCCTTCAGCGACGAAGCGGCGATATTCCAGCTCCAGATCGTGATTTCGCCGGACTGCGCCAAAGCCGGGCCTGAGCCCAGGCCAAGCGCCAGCGCGGCACAGATCAGTGTCGTGCGCATTGAAATCCTCCCATTTCATTTGCTCTCTCTTCGCGAGCATGGCTAGACTAGGCGGCGCGGAAGGCTTGTCCCTGACAACGGGAATAAAAGATGGGCGGAAAGTAAGATGCCGGAACGGCCGTTTTACCAGCCTGGCGCCAGCAGCGTCGAAGGCCTGCCGATGGCTTTGCAGATGTTTCACAACCATCCGCTGGTGATGCTGAAGCCGCACTGGCATGCCCAGGTCGAGGTCAATTTCATCGTCCGCGGCAGCGTGCATTACCGCATGAACGAGCACGAGATCTCGCTGTCGGCCGGCGACATGTGCCTGTTCTGGGGCGGGCTGCCGCACCAGATGGACGATCTCTCCGACGACGCCATCTATGCCGGCGCGCATCTGCCGCTGGTGCATTTCTTCCGCCTGCATCTGCCGACGGATGTCCGCCACAGGCTGATGACCGGCGCCACGCTGGTGACATCGGCGACCGACCAGGCCGACCATCACAATTTCGAGCGCTGGAACCGCTATTTCCGCTCGGGCGATGCGGCGATAACCGAGCACGCCGTGAACGAGCTGCTGCTGCGGTTGGAGCGGGTGCGCTTCGAGCCCTACCGGCTGGTGCCGGAAACCGCCATCGGCCAGGAACCCGGCGGCCCGTTCGACCAGCAATCGCTGCGCAATGTCGGTCGCATGTGCGACTTCATCGCCGAGAATTTCCTCTACGACATAGACTGCGTCGACATCGCGGCGGCGGCCGACATCCATCCCAAATACGCCATGAGCATTTTCAAGAAATCGACCGGCATGACGCTCAACGAATATATGAATCTGCTGCGGCTGAGCTACGCGCAGGCGCTGCTGATGCATGAAGACGCCAATGTGCTGCGCGTCGCCATGGATTCAGGCTTCGGCTCGCTCAGCGCCTTCAACAAATCCTTCCGCAAGCTGGCAGGGATGTCGCCCTCGGATTTTCGCCGGGGTGCGGTGGGCCGATAGGTTCAACGATCATCTTGATCAACCCGCAGCCGTTCCGGGTGGAAACATGTGCAAGGCTAATCGCGACCGCCTTTGTCGGATGCGATCATCAACTTGGAGAAAGTTGTCAGCGACTTGGCGTTTCATGAGCGCCTTCCCCCACTCCGTCGCTGCTTCGCTCGACGGAGTGGGGTCGACCTGGCTCTGGCGTTGTCATTTCAAGCCGGGACCGGTGCCCTCCGCCCGAGGAAACCCGACAATTACCGCCAGCCCAGGCCGGCGATCCTCCAGCGCAATCGTTGCACCATGCAGGTCGGCGATGGCCCGCACAAGGCTGAGGCCCAGGCCGCTGCCGGGCGTGGTGCGGCTGGAGTCCAGCCGGTAGAGCCGCTGGAACACTTTTTCGCGCTCCTGCGCCGGGATGCCGGGGCCATTGTCGGCGACCTCAGCCAGAATGCGGTCGCCTTGCCGCCGCACCGATAGAAGGATTGCCGTGCCATCGGGGCAATGCCGCAGCGCGTTCTCAACCAGATTGGCAAACAATTGCGTCAGCAGGTCGCGGTCGCCGTGGACCAGGCATGGGGTGCCGTGGACGATCGTGGCCGACAGCGACTTGCCGTCATCCTCGGCGACACCGGCGTAGATTTCGGCAATGGCATCGATGACGCCGGTGAGGTCGAGATCGACAAAGCGCGACTTGCGGGCGCCGGCCTCGATCTGGGCAATACGCAACAGCGCATCGAAAGTATCGTTGATCTGCAGGCTTTCCCCACGTGCCTCCGCCAGCTCATCGGCAACGGCCTCACCCCGCGCGGTCCTGTCGGCCGCAGCTTCCAAAATCATCTGCAGCCGGTTGAGCGGCGTCTTCAGATCATGCGCGATGTCGGCGCTGACCTGGCGCATGCCGTCCACCAGCGCCGCCAGCCGCTCCAGCGCGGCGTTGACCTGGCGCGAGACGCCGTCAATGTCGTCGCCATTGCCGAGCAGTGGAATGCGGGCGTCGAGCCGGCCGTTGGAGACATCGTCCATGGTGGTGGCAATACCGTCGAGGCGACGCTGCACACGCGACGCCAGCAAGGCGCCGCCAGCCACCGCCAGCCCTGAAATGATCAGGGTGGCCCAGCCGAAGCTCATCAAAACGATGCGTTCCAGCTCCTCGGTTTCGGAGAGCGAGAAGGCGATTGTCAGGCTGTTGGGCCCGACCGAACCGGTCCAGGCGCGGTACATAGTGTCCGGCGCAACGCCTGGCAGGGAAGCGGCAAAATCCGAAAAGCCATCGGGAAGGTCGGCGGCGGTGAAATTCCCGGCCAGGCGATTGCCGGCGGGATCGGTGAGCGAGAACAGCTGTTCCTTGCTCGGGCTGAGCGCGGCGTGGCTGTCGACTGCCGAAACCAGATCCTCCCGGTCGTTTCCGGCATAGGTCACCGCCACGACCGAATAGGTCTCCTTGACCGACTGGTCGAGCTGCTCGGCAAGATCCGCGCTCATCAGCTGGTAGACGATGGCGCCTGACAGGATGAAGGCGAGCACGAACAGCAAGGCGAAGGTCAGGGCCAGCCGAAACGGCGTGCTGCGCAGCAGGCGAGAGCCTGTCTCAGTCATAGTGCGTTTCAGTCATGGCAAGCTTCAGTCATGGCAAGTTTCTGTCATGCCGCGCCTCAGTCGTGAACACTGTAGCCAGTGTTGCGCACGGTGTGGATCAACGCGGTTTCGAACGGCCTGTCGATCTTGGCGCGCAGCCGGCTGATATGGGTTTCGACGACGCTGGTCTTGGGGTCGAAGTGAAAATCCCAGACCCGTTCCAGAAGCATGGTGCGGGTGATGACGCGGCCCTCGCCGCGCATCAGCACTTCGAGCAGGCTGAATTCGCGCGGCTGCAGGTCGATCGCCTGGCCCTGCCTGGTGACGCGGCGCTGGATCAGGTCCATTTCGAGGTCTGCGATGCGCAGCGTCGTCTTCAGCTCCTGCACCGCAGGGCGACGGCCGAGCGCGTTGATGCGGGCGAGCAGTTCGGAAAAGGCGAATGGCTTGACGAGATAGTCGTCGCCGCCGGCCTCGAGCCCTTCAACCCTGTCGTCGACGCCGCCGACCGAGGTCAGAAAGATCGCCGGCGTGCGCACGCCCGCCGCCCGCACCGCCTTGATCATCGACAGGCCGTCGAGGCCGGGCAGCATGCGGTCGACGACGATCACGTCATAGGCGTCGCGTGTCGCGGCAAACAGCGCGTCATGCCCGTCGCGCAGCAGATCGCAGACATGCCCGGCTTCGCTCAGGCCCTTGACGACATAGTCTGCGGTCCTGGGGTCATCCTCAACAAGGAGAAGTCGCATCTCTGTTCCGGTCTGTTGCCGAGGCTTTGCCAGAGCGGCATGCTAGCACCGGCGGCGGTCCGTTCCTAGAATATCCGCCGGCGCCTGGTCGCTCGTGGTCGTTGCACATGTCCATAAGTGTCATCCGACCGGATCGCGCGCAGGGACAAGCATCCTGCGCAGCACGGCGTCTTTCAGAATAAAATGATGGAAGAGTGCCGCACCGGCATGAATGCAGATCAGAACGATGAATACCGGCTTTGCCCAAGTATGGACATCGCCCAAGGCAATCGTGGTGGTTTGCAGACGGACGCCCAAATTGTCGACCAGATTGTCGGTGATCAAGGTGCCGACGACGCTGATCAGCACCACCGCCAGCCAATAGGCATGGCACATAACGCTTCTGCGCGAATTGCAGCGCCAGCGCGACGACAAGGATGCCGGTCATGATCAGCGAGGTGACGGTCAGTCCGAAGCCAAGATTGACGGCCAGATAGTCGGCCCCCGTCTCGCTAGTGGGTGGCGAGACACCGGCGCTATGAGCCCTGCCGGGGTGCAGGAACTATGATGAGCTACGCTCCCCCCAAGCCGGCAGCGAAGGCGTTCGACCAGCACAAGCGCCTGCTCGTCATACAAGTGGCGGCAGCCCTCGCCGTCATGCTGTTGCTGTTCACCAAGCCCTTTCTCGTCGAAGGCTCGGACGGGCACGGATACATTGAGGCGCTGGGCATCGGCTTCGTGCTGGTCTGCTTCCTTGGCCGTCTGTGGAGCATTCTCTATGTCGGCGGAAGGAAGAACGACGAGTTGGTCACCATCGGCCCGTTCTCGATGAGCCGGAACCCGCTCTACTTCTTTTCCACGGTCGGCGCGGCGGGCGTCGGGTTGATGTACGGCTCGGTGCTGGTGGCGGCGGCGCTGGCTCTGGTGAGCTACCTGGTGTTCCGGGTGACGGTGCGCAAGGAAGCCGAGTTCCTGTTTGGAAAGTTCGGTCCCCGCCTACAGCGTCTATGCCGAACGCACGCCGCCTTTCTGGCCGAACCCGCTGCTGTTTCACGATCAAGCCGAACGCCGGTTCTCGACAAAGGCGTTGCGGCGGACATTCACGGACGGGCTCTATTTCCTGGCGCTGTTCCCGGCCATCGAGACGATTGAGCAGTTGCGGATCAGCGGCATGCTGCCGGTGTTTTTCACCCTCTACTGACCGGAGCGCCGTGCCGCGCGGCGCACGCTGTAGAGCAGGATGACGAGGCAGCCGGGCAGAAGCAGGACGCCGCCGGCAAGCGGCGGCAACGCCAGCAGCTTCACTGCCGCGGCAATCGCTACGATCAACAGCAGCGCCAGCGTCGCAAGGCTGCCGTCGTCGATGAACATGCCGACGAGCTCCTTTAGAATGAGGCGGACGACGTTCATCGAGCAACTCCTTGTGCAGCCTTGGGGTAGCTGGCGCGCAACCAGCGCACCATGGCGAAGCACGCGACGGCGATGATTGCGAAGATGGCCAGCAGCGCCAGATCGGCGCCCGGCCAGTCGGTGCCCAGGCCTTCGCCGGTCCAGAAAATGCCGAAGCTTGTCAACATCAGGCCGACGGCGAATTTGAGCGCGTTTTCCGGCACCCGCGCCAGCGGCCTGTGCACCGCAAGGCCGATGATCGTTACCAGGACGAAGGCTGCCAACGCGCCAAGGCTGGCATAGAAGGTCTGTGCATGCGCGGCGCCGACGGCAATGACGATGAACACCACCTCGACACCTTCGAGCAGCACCGCCTTGAAGGCCGCGAGCCCGGCCAGATAATCGGCGCGGCGGTCATTGGCCTGCTGCTGCAAAGCGGCGGTTTCCTTTGAAAAGGCCGCGTCCTCGTCATGCAGGGCGATGACGCCGACACTGCGCAAAATGGCCTTTCTCAACCAGCGCATGCCAAACAGGACTAGGAGCACGCCGACGACGAACTGCAGCACCGCAATGGGAATCAGCGCCAGCAGCGGTCCGAAGGCCAGCACCAGAGCCGCCAGCACCGCCAGCGCCAGCGCCGCGCCTGTCAGCGCTGGCCGCCAGCTGCGGGTGACGCCTACCGCCAGCACGATGGTGAAGGCCTCGACCACTTCGACGAAGGAGGCAAGGAACGAGGCGGTCACGGTGGAAAGTATGGGCGTCACGCCGTTCATGAAGGTTTCCTGTCTGCGGGAATCACTAGCCTGAGAAGGATACAGCGCTCCGGCGGAAGGGAGAACGCGCCGGCATCGTCGCCATGGTCTATCTGTTGCGTCAACATCGGTGGCCCGGTCGCCGGCGTCGCTACGAGCTGCTCGGCGTCGGCGACAATTTCAAGCCGATCGTGCTAGGCCTTGTCATTGTGCTCGCCGTCATTCTGGATGCCTATCGGGAAAAGCTGTTGAGGGTGATCCGATAAAGCGCGTCGCGCTTTTTGGTTTTTGTTTTATGGATGTCATTTTCCCAGATCCGCCGGACACTCCGGGCGACATGCACTAGGGGACAAGAAATGACGACGATTGCCGATGTCGCGCGCCATGCCGGAGTGTCGGTCGCAACCGTCTCGCATGTGATGAACCGCACGCGCCATGTCGAGCCGGAGACGGCCGAGCGCGTGCATTCGGCCATCGCCGCCTTGCGCTACAGTCCGAACACGCTGGCGCGCAGCCTGAGGCGCGGCGAGACCAAGACCATCGGCCTGCTGCTGCCGGACAATTCCAATCCGTTCTTCGCCGGCGTGGCACGCCAGATCGAGGATGCCGGCTTCCTTGCCGGCTATACGGTGATCCTGTGCAACTCCGACGGCAGCGCCGAGAAGGAGGAGCGCTACCTCCAGGTGCTGATGGCCAAGCAGATCGACGGGCTGATCTTTGCCGGCTCGTCCGATCATGCGCGGGTGTTCTCCAGCCTTCTGCCCGGCGTCCCGGCGGTGCTGATCGACCGCGAGATCCATTCGGTCAATGTCGATTCCGTGCTGGTCGATCACGATTATGGCGGCTATCTCGCCGGCCGCTATCTGGCCGGGCTCGGTCACGAGAAGATCGGCGTCATCGGCGGCCCGCGCGATTCCAGCTCCAGCCCCGCCCGCCTGCGCGGCTTCGCCAGGGCGCTGCAGGAAGCCGGCCTCGACCTGCCGCCGGCCTCGGTGGTGGATTCCGACTACCACTTCGCCGGCGGCCGCATGGCGATGGAGCGGCTGATGGCGCAGGCGCCGGGGATCACGGCGCTGTTTGCCTGTAACGATCTGATGGCCATGGGCGCGCTGACAGTGCTGCGCGGGCGCGGATTGCGGGTCCCCGGCGACATGTCGATGATCGGCTTCGACGACATACCCTATGCCGTCACCACCTGGCCGCCACTGACGACGATCGCACAGCCGGTCGAGAAGATCGGCACGCGGGCGGTCAGCCTGCTGCTCGAGCGGGTTGCCGAGCCGGCGGCGCATTCGCGCCGCGAAGTGCTCACCCCGGTGCTCGTCGAACGGGAGAGCTGCGCGCCGTTGCGCGGCTGAAGCCCCTCAGGCCGGCTGCCGGCTGCAGCGCTGCCCTGAGCAGCATGCCGAAGAGGTCGCGCGGCTCGTCGGGATCGGCGAGCAGGTCGAGTTCCTCGTAGAGGCCGGTGGCCTGAAGCTGGTCTCTGATATAGCGCAGTGCGGAAAAATCCTCGGTGGCGAAGCCGACGGAATCGAACAAGGTGATCTGTTCCGCCGTCTTGCGGCCTTCCGCCTTGCCGGTCATCACCTGCCACAACTCGGTCACCGGATGGTCGGCGTGGAGCTGCTGGATTTCGCCCTCGATGCGCGTCTGCGGCGAGAACTCGACGAAGATGTCGGAGCGCAAAAGGATGTCGCGGTGCAGTTCCGTCTTGCCGGGGCAGTCGCCGCCGACCGCGTTGATGTGCACGCCGGAACCGACCATGTTGTCGGTCAGAATGGTGGCGGACAGCTTGTCGGCGGTCACCGTGGTGATGATGTCGACTCCTTCCACAGCATCCTGGCCGGTGGCGCAGATGGTGATGTCAAAGCCTTTGCCGGCGAGGTTGCGGGCGCATTTTTCCGAAGCCGAGCGGTCGATGTCGTAGAGCCGCAGCCGGTCGATGCCGAGCAGCGCTTTGAAGGCGACAGCCTGGAATTCGGACTGGGCGCCATTGCCGATGATGGCCATCGAGCGCGCGCCTTTCGGCGCCAGATATTTGGCCGCGACAGCGGAGGTCGCCGCGGTGCGCAGCGCCGTCAGGATCGTCATTTCGGTGAGCAGCATCGGATAGCCGGAGCCGACATCGGCGAGCACGCCGAAGGCGGTGACGGTCTGGCGCCCCTCGCGCATGTTCTTGGGATGGCCGTTGACATATTTGAAGCCGTATAGCCGGCCGTCGCTGGTCGGCATCAGTTCGATGACGCCGTCATGGCTGTGCGAGGCGATGCGCGGCGTCTTGTCGAACAGCTCCCAGCGGCGAAAATCCTCCTCGATATAGGCGGCGAGTTCGGTGAGGAACCGCTCGACGCCGATGGTCAGCACCAGCTTCATCATGCGGTCGACGCTGACGAAGGGGACGATGGCAAGGCGGGAAGGCTGGGTCATGCAATGCTTCCGGAATGGCTGCGGGTCGGGCGGTCCATGATCCGGCGGCCCATCAGGCTGGCGGCGAGGTCGACCATCAGCGTGGCGGTGCGGCCGCGCTCGTCGAGGAACGGGTTGAGCTCGACCAGATCGAGGCTGGAGACCAGGCCGCTGTCGGACAGCATCTCCATCACCAGATGCGCCTCGCGGAAGGTGGCGCCGCCGGGCACGGTGGTGCCGACGGCCGGCGCGATGGAGGGGTCGAGGAAGTCGACGTCGAGGCTGACATGCAGCAGGCCCTTTTCCTTTTCGACGATGGCCAGGAAGGCGCGCAGCAAAGGTGCAACGCCGTGCTCGTCAATGGTGCGCATGTCGTGCACGGTAACCCCCGCTTCGCTCAGCGCCCGGCGCTCCGCCGGATCGACGCTGCGCAGGCCCATGACGCAGATGTGGGCAGGGTCGACGGCGACAGGCAGGTCCGGGAAATAACCGTTGAAGCCCGGCCGGCCGCTGGCATAGGCGAGCGGCACGCCGTGCAGATTGCCGCTGACGGTGGTATCGAGCGTGTGGAAATCGGGATGTGCGTCGAGCCACAGCACGAAGAGCGGCCGGCCGCGTTCGGCGGCGCGGCGGGCTATGCCCGACACCGTGCCGGCCGATATCGCGTGGTCGCCGCCAAGGAAGATCGGCATGGCGTCTCGCGAAGCCGCATAGGCGGTCTCGGCAATTGCCGCCGTCCAGGCGGAAATCTCCGGCAGGGCCTTCAGCGCGAGATTGCCGTGGACGATTGCGCGCACGGCGGCCGGTTGCACCGCGCCCCAGTCCTCGACCTCGTGGCCGAGTTCCGACAGCACCGAGACAAGCCCGGCCGTGCGCAGCGCGCTCGGCCCCATCTCGCATCCCATCCTGCCGGCGCCGTCCTGCACCGGCGCGCCAACGATCCTGCAGCGCATGGTTTTTGGTGTCCTTGCAAATTGATTGGGCAATTGATGCGTGGAATGAACCATCTTGGACCGGCAGTTTGAACAGGCGAAATTGACATTTCGAGAAGAATGATTTATCAATTCGATAAGTCAGTTTGGTCAAAGTGGATAGAATCATGGACTTGCTCGACGAAAGGCTGGTCACGCTGCTCAGGCATGATGCCCGGCGCAGCATCTCCGATCTCGCGGTCGATCTCGGGGTGTCGCGCGCCACGGTCAGGGCGCGCATGGAGCGGCTGGAAAAAACGGGCGAGACCATCGGCTACACGGTGGTGCTGCGCGCCGACGCGGTCGACCAGCGGATACGCGGCGTGATGATGATCGAGATCGAGGGCCATGCCGCCGACCGCGTGGTCCGGGCGCTCGGCGGCCTCGCCGAGGTTTCGACCATTCACACCACCAATGGCCGCTGGGACCTGGTGGTCGAACTCGGAACGGCGTCGCTCACCGATTTCGACGCGGTGCTTAGGCGGATACGGCTCATCCCGGGGATAACCGGCAGCGAGACAAGTCTGCTGCTGGCAACGCCGAGGACGACAAGGGCAAGGTTGGCGTAGCCGTCCTTCCGGCCGGCGTGTTCACGCAAAGCTTTGTGACGGATCTGGCGAATGGGTCGCCTGGCTGACGAATCTCATTGGGGCCGCAGCTATCCTCCACATGACGGAGGAAGCCGGCATGACGCGAGATTGCACCAGCTTCAACGGTGCAAGGACCGGACGCTTGCCACAGGCCAAGGCTGATGGCAGGATAAAAGGCCGCAACGTGCGGCCTCTGGCGGCCGTTGTGTTTCGATGGATTATGAAGCATTTTCCCAAGGTGCGGGTTCTCCTCACAATGTGCGGCAGCCTCGTTTCGCCTTGGTCGCCCTTGATTTTTCGCAATGTGCGCTTTGCCTGCCTCAGGCCGCAGGGCATTTAATTCCACGGGGTCAAGCCTCATGACAGAGATTTGTGCTCGGGCCGTCTATCGTCGGCGAAGACAAGGCATGGCGCCACAATCAGCGCCCCTGGCATTCGTGACCTGGTGAAGAATGCCGTTGCGTACCTCTCGCCCCCATGTTTCAAAACAGGTCGATAGACCCGCGAGAATGGTTTCGAAGCCTGCGGGGTTGCCCACGGTCCGGCGAGAATTCTAAAAGACGTTCACAATGACACAGCACGCAAAAGACGCACGAATTCTCATGTACAGCCACGACACGTTCGGGCTCGGCCATTTGCAGCGTTGCCGAACGATCGCGCATTCGCTGGTCGGGGATTTCCGCGGACTTCAGGTGCTAATCATTTCGGGCGCCACCATCGCCGGCGCCTTCGACTACCGCGCCCGCGTCGACTTCGTGAAGATCCCCAGCGTCATCAAGCTGCGAAACGGCGAATACACCTCGCTGGAAAAGGACATCGATCTGCACGAGACGCTAAGGATGCGGCAGTCGATTATCCGCCACACGGCCGAGAGCTTCCGGCCGGATATCTTCATCGTCGACAAGGAACCGCTGGGGCTGCGCGGAGAGATCGAGGATACGCTGTCCTACCTCAAGACGCGGGGCACCACGCTCGTGCTTGGCCTGCGCGAGGTGATGGACGCGCCGCATTTGCTCGAAGCGGAGTGGGCACGCAGGGATGTGATGCGCAAGATTGGCCTGTTCTACGACAAGGTCTGGGTCTATGGCCCGCCGGATTTCTACGATCCGTTGACCGGCCTGGACGTGCCGCCGGCGGTCAGGGCAAAGATGAAGTTCGTCGGTTTCCTGCAACGGAGCCTGCAGCAGAACCAGTTGCCCGGCCACCGGCCCGAGGGCGACTATATCCTGGTTACCACCGGTGGCGGCGGTGACGGCGCCGACCTGATCCACAACGTCATCGAGGCCTATCAGCAGGATCCGCGATTGCAGCACAGGGCGCTGATCGTGCTTGGGCCCTACATGCCGGCGCGCAAGCGCAACAAGCTGGTCAGGAAAGGGGCCAAGATCCCCTACGTCAAGATCATCGAATTCGACAACCGCATGGAAGAGCTGATTGCCGGCGCCAAGGCGGTGGTGGCGATGGGCGGTTACAACACCTATTGCGAGATATTGTCTTTCGACAAGCCGGCGCTGATCGTGCCGCGCGTCACGCCGCGCGAGGAACAGCTGATCCGGGCACGGCGCGCAGCCGAACTCGGCCTCATCGAGATGCTTTTGCCTGAGGAGGCCGAGGATGCCCAGCGGTTCGCCGATGCGCTGCAGGTGTTGCCGGACCGGCCCCGCCCATCGCAGAGCAATGCGCATCTGACGCTGGAAGGGCTGCCTCACATTTCCGAAATCGTGGCGGAACTGCTCGACCGGCGGGCCGGCCATCACCTTTCGGTCATTGAAGGCATGAACTGAGTTGCAACACCGCAAGATCGTCGTGGTTCTGAAGGGCTATCCGCGGCTGTCGGAAACCTTCATCGCGCAGGAATTGCTCGGTCTCGAGCGTGCGGGGTTCGACCTGATACTTTTCGCGCTCAGGCGGCCGACCGACGCAAAACGTCATCCCGTGCATGACGAGATCAAGGCCCCCGTCCACTATCTACCGGAATATCTGCACAGAGAGCCGCTGCGCGTGGTTCGGTCGCTGTTTGCCTGTCTGCCGCGGCCTGGCTTCTGGCGCGCGCTCAAATCGCTGGCTGCCGATATCCGCCGCGACTTTACCCGCAATCGCGCGCGCCGCTTCGGGCAAGCGCTCGTGTTGGCCGCCGAATGGCCGCAAGACGCGGGCTGGCTGCATGCCCATTTCGCGCACACGCCGGCATCGGTGACGCGCTATGCCAGCCAGCTTCGTGGGTTGCCCTGGAGCTGCTCAGCCCATGCCAAGGACATCTGGACGTCGGCGGACTGGGATCTGGCCGGCAAGCTTTCCTCGGCGCGCTGGACGGTCACGTGCACGAAAACCGGCTTCGACCGTCTGAAAAAACTCGCCAACGGCAGTTCGTCCGTGCATCTAAGCTATCATGGGCTCGACCTTGACCGCTTCGGCAGTTTCGGCGAGGCGCGAAAACAGCGTGACGGCTCGGCGCCGGCCGAACCGGTCATGATCTTGAGTGTCGGACGCGCCGTTGAAAAGAAAGGCTATGATACGTTGCTGGAGGCTCTTGCCCTCTTGCCTGGCGATCTGGCGTGGTGTTTCGAGCATATCGGTGGCGGCGAGGAACTGAAACGGCTGAAGGCGCTGGCGCAAAGGCTCGGGCTGGAGGGGCGCGTCTCCTGGAAAGGCGCGCTGGCGCAGGAGGAGGTGCTTGAGCACTACCGCAGCGCCGACATCTTCGCTTTGGCCTGCAGGATCACCGCGGATGGCGACCGGGACGGCCTGCCGAATGTTCTGGTGGAGGCGGCCAGCCAGCGGCTTGCCTGCGTGTCGACCGATATATCCGGCGTGCCGGAGCTTTTATCGTCGGATGAAACCGGGCTGCTGATTCCCTCGGAAAACCCGACTGCCCTGGCACAGGCGCTGGAGCGCCTGATCCGCGATCCCGTCCTGCGCGTCCGCCTCGGCGACGCCGCGGAGCGGCGCGTGCGAAGCAATTTCGATCATGTGGCAGGCATTGGACAGCTCAAGGAACTGTTCGAGCGGGAGTGGCGGGCCGCCGAATGAAGCGGCTGCGCGCTTTCTTCTATGTTCAGCACCTGCTCGGCATCGGCCATCTCGCGCGCGCCAGCCGCATTGCGGCGGCTCTGGTCGATGACGGGTTCGACGTCACCGTCGTGACCGGCGGAGCGCCGATCGCGGGATTTCCGGGATCGGGTGTAAAATCCGTGACCCTGCCGCCTGTCACCTCCGGTGACGAAGGATTTTCCGGACTTGTCGACCTGCAGGGCAAAGCCGTCGACGATGATTTCAAGACGCGGCGCTCAGAGATGCTGCTGCAGGCTTTCCGGGATTACAGGCCCGACATCGTCATTATCGAGGCGTTTCCCTTTGGACGCCGGCAGATGCGTTTCGAACTCTTGCCACTGATCGAGGCCATCGAAGCGACATCGCCCAGACCGCTGCTGGCGGCGTCCGTCCGCGACATCCTTCAGGAGCGCGTGAAGCCGAGCCGAAACGAAGAAACGGTCGATATCGTCAACAGGCATTTCGATCTTGTCATGGTCCATGGCGATCCGGCTTTCGCAACCATCGACAAGACATTTCCGCTGGCTGGGGCGATCAGGGCCGAGGTCGCCTACACCGGGCTCGTTGCCGCGCCGCCGACGCAAGCGGCCTCAGAGCGCTTCGACGTTCTGGTGTCGGTTGGCGGCGGGGCGGCCGGAAAGAGCCTTGTCAGATCCACCGTCGCGGCGGCGCGAAATGCCGATAACGCCTGGACATGGTGTTTGATCACCGGCCCAAACCTGCCGAAGGACGAGTTTGACGCGATTTCACGCGATGCCTCCCCACGCCTGTCCATCTTCCGGTTCCGCGAGGATTTCGCCAGCCTGTTGACCGGCGCCCGCCTGTCGGTCTCGCAGGCCGGTTACAACACGGTCTGCGATGTCCTGCGCGCGGGGTGTCGCTCGCTGCTCGTTCCATTTGCAGCCGGCGGGGAAACCGAGCAGACGCGTCGCGCCCTGTTACTCGAAGAGCTCGGTCTTGCAACGGTGCTGACGGAACAGGACCTGACGCCTGAAGGTCTGGCGCATGCGACCGAGCAGGCGCTTGCGGGACCGCCGCCAGCCGCGCATCGCCTCGATCTGGAAGGGGCGCGGCGCTCGGCGCAAATCCTGCGCGAGCGCTTCAAACAGTTCCAATCAGCATGAAGCGTGTATAATTTTTTGTCGGCAATTCGCCGGAGAACCTGATCTGCCGCAGCGCCGCCATTGCTTCGAAGGCTGCAAGTGACGCCACGCAGTTGATGTGCGTCGGCTCGCTGAAATAGTCGTTCGACTGCAGCAGCACGTTCGTGCCCCGCGGAAGCAGGGCAAGCCAGGCGCTGAGGTCGGCTATGTGTTCGCAGCTCGTATTGACCACCAAGTCGGGCCCGCCGGCGGCATAGTCGAGTGCGTACATATCTGCCGTCAGCGCTTGAAACCGGTCGCCGGCTTGCCGGTTGAGTGTCCGGGCGACCGCGCCGACTTCGGGATCAATGTCGATGCTGTCGATCGCCGCGATGTCGAAGCGGGCGTCGTTGAAAAGCATCGCCGGCAATACGCCGTACCATCCACCCAGAACCCATATGCGCTCGAACCGACCGCCGCAGCTTTCGAAAAGCCTGTCGAGCGCCCACATCTTGCAGGCGACCTGCTTGTGGTTGAAGGCGTTCGCGATATTGGCCTGCGGATGCTTGGCGATGACGCGCGCCAGCCCGGCCACGAGAGGGTGGTCGACATAGGCGGCAATTCCCCGCGTGAGGTCCAGGGCTTGCTCATGCCCATCCATGCCGGCATTGCGTGGTTGCGTGACATCCATCATATTCGTCTTCTATGTTGGGATTTCGGGCGACACAACGCAATCTTGCCTCATGCAAGGCTGTTCGACTTGCGGACGCGATTGTGCCGCAAGCCGTTTCGCCATTGCCCGGAGGAGGCCGATTGCATTTGTCCGGACCATCGGCATCCATCCGCCTGGCGCGCAGCTGCCGCTTCGAGATCGTCGTTGGCGGCGAAGACATGGCCAATACACCATTCGCCAGCAGGTGCCTTTACATTCTGCATCCTTCAAACTGACAATCGCATATGGAAACCAGCCTAGCCCGCTATATCTGGACGCACACCAGGAAGCAGCAGCTCTGGATATTGATGATCGTCGTGCTTTCGATGGTCCCGTATTTCATGTCGTTCGACCTGCCGAAGCTGATCGTCAACGGCCCGATCCAAGGCAAGGGGTTCGAGCAACCGGGCGCGACCCTGCCATTCATGCGGTTGCACTATAATCTGCCGTTCATCGGCGAGGTCCAGTTCTTCTCCGGTTTTCAACTGGACCGCACGTCGACCCTGCTTGCGCTCAGCCTTGTGTTCCTCTTGCTGGTCGTCATCAACGGCTTGTTCAAGCTCTACATCAACACTTACAAGGGCCGGCTCGGCGAACGCATGCTGCGGCGTATTCGTTTCGACCTGGTCGATCGTGTGCTGCGGTTTCCGCCGGTTTACTTCAAGCGGGTGAAATCCGCCGAAGTGGCGACCATGGTGAAGGACGAGGTGGAGCCGCTGGGCGGCTTCATCGGCGATGCCTTCCTGCAGCCGGTGCTGCTCGGCGGCCAGGCGCTGACGGCCATGCTGTTCATCATGGTCCAGAACGTCTGGCTCGGAATGATAGCGGTCGTGATCGTGGCGATCCAGATCGTGCTTATCCCGCGAATGCGGCGGCGGCTGCTCGTGCTGGGGCGCCAGCGGCAGTTGACGGCGCGCGCGCTGTCGGGCCGGGTTGGCGAAATCGTCGACGGCATCGGCGCGGTTCACGTCCACGATACGTCGAATTACGAGCGCGCCGACATAGCAGCCCGGCTCGGGCTCATCTTCAAAATCCGCTTCGATCTTTACCAATGGAAATTCATGGTAAAGTTCCTCAACAATTTTCTCGCGCAGCTCACGCCCTTTCTGTTCTACATGATCGGTGGCTATCTGGTCATCCAGGGGCGGCTGGATGTCGGCCAGCTCGTGGCCGTGATTGGCGCCTACAAGGACTTGCCCGGACCGATGAAGGAACTGATCGACTGGGATCAGGACCGGCAGGATGTCCAGGTCAAATATCAGCAGGTCGTCGAACAGTTCACCGTCGAGAATATCATCGCGCCGGAAATCGGAGCACTGACGATCGACGATCCCGATCCGATGACCAAGCCGCTGTCGGCGATCAGCCTGTCGATAGCCGACGATGGCGGCGCAATGCTCCTCAATCGCATCTCGCTCGAGGTCAAGCCGGGTGAGACGGTGGCGCTGGTCAGCACCGCAACAGGGGGAGCGGAGGCGCTTGCGGAAGCCTTTGCGCGGCTGACCTGGCCGGATAGTGGAAGGATCGTTTCGGGCTCCGATGACTTGCTCGATCTCCCCGAAGCCGTGACCGGCCGGCGCATGTCCTACGCTTCGTCGGATGTTTTCCTGTTCCAGGCAAGCCTGCGCGACAATTTGCTCTACGGGTTGAAGCATGCGCCGCTGACATCGGTGACATATGACGGCGCCGCGGCGGACCAGCACCGTTGGAATATCGACGAGGCGCGCCGGTCGGGCAATCCGGATCTCGATATCCGCAGCGACTGGATCAACTATGCCTCCGCCGGCGCCACCGGCCCGCACGACCTCTTTGAAGCCGTGCGCCGGGTGCTCGACGCGGTTCTTCTGTCGCGCGACATTCTGGATCTAGGCTTGCGCTCTTCGGCCGACCTCAAGCGCCACACGAAGCTTGCCGGGCGGATCGTCGAATTGCGTGCGGCGCTGCGAACCCGGTTGGAGGAAGAAGGCCTGAGCGCGCTGGTGGTTCCTTTTGAACCGGGCGCCTACAACAAGGAAGCGACGATCGGCCAGAACCTGCTCTTCGGCGCTGCGGCCGGCCCCGAACTGGCTCACAAGGCACTGGCGTCCAATCCCTATTTTGCTTCCGTGCTGAAGCAAGCCGGCCTCGACCGCACGCTCTACGAAATGGGCATGGAGATCGCCGAACAGGCGATCGAGCTGTTTGCCGACCTGCCGCCCGAACATCAGTTCTTCCAGCAGCTCGCCTTCATGAGCGCCGAGGAGATACCCGCCTACGAAACCTTGCTGCAACGGCTCAAGAATCGCCCCTACGATGCGGTTTCGGAGAACGACCGCGCCATGATGGTCACCTTAAGCTTTGCCTATATCGAGCCCCGGCATCGCTTCGGCCTGTTGACCGACGAGCTGATGAGCAAGATCATCGCTGCACGCAACCAGTTCTATGAAAACCTGCCGGCCGAGCTGGAGAAAGCTGTCGAACGGTTTGATCCTGCCAAATACATCGCCGCGGCCACCGTCATGGACAACGTCCTGTTCGGGCGTGTCGGCAACAACCATCCCGACGCGCCGGACCGTATTCGCTCCATCGTCTATGATATTCTTGACGAACTGGGACTTTATGCCGAGCTTCTGGATGTCGGCCTGGACTTCAACGTCGGCGCCGCCGGCAGGCGGCTGACCGGCGGACAGCGACAGAAGCTCGATGTTGCCCGCGCCTTGCTCAAGCGTCCCGATTTCCTCATTCTCAATCGGCCGCTGTCAGCGCTCGACCAGCGCGTGCAGGACAAAGTGTTGCGGAATGTGCTCGACGAAGCCAGACGCGACGGCCATTCGCCGGCAATTGTGTGGGTGGTGACGAATCCGGCAATGGCGGCGATGTTCGATCGGGTTGTGGTCTTTGACTCAGGCCAATTGGTGGAAGACGGAACACACGAGACACTCTTGGCGGGAAACGGTATCTTCAAGGAACTTGTGTCATAGTCTGGCAAACGCGAATTCAGGAAGGTTTGCGACAATGCTGCTCAAGGATGAAGTTGGAATGCTGCAACGCGTTCCCTTGTTCTCTGGCATCGAGCCGACAAAGCTCAAGCTGCTCGCGTTCACGTCCGATCGCGTGAACTACAGTGCCGGCCAGATTCTTTTCCGGCAGGGCGACGAGGCAGACGCGGCCTATGTCATCCTTTCGGGCAGCGCGGATATTCTGGTCGATTCCGACAATGGGCCGATCAAAGTTGCTGAATTGCTGCCAAATTCGATCGTTGGCGAGATTGCCATATTGTGCAACAGCTCCCGTACTGCCACCGTCAAAGCGGCAAGTGAGCTGGAGGCCTTGAGAATCCGCAAGGACCATTTCCTGAGGCTTATGAAGGAGTTTCCCGAAATGACCATCGAGATATTGCGGGTTCTTGCCGATAGGCTAAGCAGTACGACCGCGGACCTGATCGACGCACGAACGGCCGAGAGCGATTCACAGTTGCACTGAAGCGGCGAGCCGCTCTGTTTCTTTGTTTTGATGCAGTTTCCGGAACCGTGTCACACCTTTCCTGGAACGACTCTGGCAGCAGTTGGTTGGCTACGATGGGCGAAAGGGTGCATGGACGACGATTTCTTCCTTGTCAGGTTTTGGGGCGTGCGCGGCAGCATTGCGGTGTCGGGGCCAGAATTTGCTCGCTATGGCGGCAACACGATCTGCATCGAGATGCAATGCGGCAAGCATACGCTTCTGTTCGACGCGGGCTCCGGCTTGCGGCCTGCCGGCAGGACGCTTCGGGCGGCGGGCGTCACCGATTTCGACCTGTTTTTCACCCATTGCCACTACGACCACGTCATCGGGCTGCCGGCTTTCAAGCCTATTTATGAACGAGGCATCAAAGTTACGCTTTGGTCCGGGCATCTGGCTGGACGCATGACGACGCGGCAGATGGTCGATGAATTCATTCGGCCGCCATGGTTTCCGGTGACACTCGGTGTCTGCAAGGCGAGCCTCGACTGCCGCGATTTCGCATCCGGAGACGTGCTTCGGCCGCGCGAAGGAGTTGTTGTGCGGACCGGTAGTCTTACCCATCCGGGCGGCTGCATCGGCTACCGGGTCGAATGGGGGGCCGCGTCGTGGCGGTCATCACAGACACCGAGCACGAGCCGGGCAAACTCGATCCGGCGGTGCTCGGCCTGATCGAGAATGCCGACCTCGTCATTTACGATTGCACCTACACCGAGGAGGAAATGGAGCGCTACCGCGGCAACGGGCACTCGACATGGCAACAGGGCGTCAAGCTCTGCGAGGCGGCCGGCGCGCGCGGGCTTGCGCTGTTTCACCACGATCCGGCACGCACCGACGATGAGCTGGACGAGATGGAGAAACTGGCCAAAGACAGATTTGCCGGCGCTTTTGCGGCGCGGGATGGCCAGACGCTCACATTTCCAGTCTTGCACAAAAAGCGCTGAGCTATTTTCCGGCGCTGCGTTCTGTCAGTGTGCTGATCGGAAGCCATGCGCAGCCTTCTGCCCGCGCGGTGATCGTGAACAGCCGTTCGAGGAAAAGCCAGGCCGATTCATCATGGACGAGATGGTGGGTGAGCAGGCCGACCGGTTCGCCGCCGCCGAATGCACGCTGCAATTGCGCGACGATGGCCTGAACCAACAGACCATGATCGCGGCAGCCGCGCGTGCCATGCCAATCCATGATGTCGACATTGCTGTTGATGACCGCCAGGGAAGCCGGCCTTGGCGGCCCGAACACCGACAATGCCGCAAATCCTATCGATCGGAGGTCGGGTACCAGGCCGGCGTCGATCCGGTTCCAGGGCGGCACCAGCATCGGAACCGCACGTGCGCCGTGCAGGCCGCTTACACGCGACAGCCCGCCGGCCAGCTCATCCAGCACCACCTCGCGTGGCCGATGCGCGCCAAGCTCCTGCTTTTTTTGACCCTCGGGCGCATGATTTCGGTGCGCCCAGCCATGAATGGCGACCGTGGCATGCGGCGCCGCGTCAAGCCGGACGACAAGCGTCCCGTCGGTCCGGGCCGGAATGACGGCCAGAGTGACCGGCACCCCGAAGTCACCGGTGAGGTCGAGCAACCGATCGAGCGCCGGCGTCGGATCCACGGCGTCATCGTCGCGCAGCCAGAACTCTGCCTTGCGGCCCGCCCGTTGCCGGTGCGCCAGCTCGTCCACCAGGGGCTGCCAAATCGGGTCGGATGTCATGACAACGGGATCATCTTGAGAAGTTCCGCCAGACGGGCCTTTGCAGCACCGAGAGAGCGTTCTTCGAGAACGAAACGTCTGGCCTCTGCAGCCATGATGGTTCTTTCATCATTATTGGCCAGAAGCCTTGCAATTGCGGAAGCGAACGCCGCTACATCGCCTGGCGGGGTGAGAAACCCGGTCTGGCCATGCCGCACGACCTCCGGCACGCCGGCAATGTCCTGAGCCACCACCGGAAGGCCGGCGGCCTGTGCTTCAAGATAGGCAATGCCATAGGCCTCGCCGTAACCCGGCCAGACGTAGATTCCCCCGCTATAGAGGACAGCCGGCACGGCGACCGGCTCAATCGCGCCAAGCCATTCGATACGGTCGGCGGGCAAGCCGGCGAATTGCGCCTTTACCTCGTCACGGGCAGGTCCGTCCCCGACGACCGATAGCGTCCAGGGGAGATGGCCGATCAAACCGAGCGCCTGCGCCAGCATGCGATAGCTCAAGACCTTGTCGCCCGGGCGCATCATGGCGACGGTCACGAGGCGCGTGGGATAATCCAGTAGCGGCATTTCGTGGAATGCCGATGTGTCGATGAAGGGTGAAAGCATACCGAGAGCGGCGTGGGGAACAGCATCCGCCAGCCCCTGGCGATCCCTTTGCGTGAAGCAGATGTTCAGCGCCGCCTGTTCGATGGCTCGCGCCACCAATGCCTGGCTATCGGCCCACGAACCGGCGTTGCGCCGTTCGGAATAGGAGGCTTCAGCCGTCACATAGGGGACGGCAAAGGCCAACGCCAGCTCGGGCCCGATCAGGTCGGGCGCCTTGTAGTAGGGATGATAGGAGAACCAGAGATCGGGCTTGCCGTCACGGTCCCAAAGCCTTGTCAGTCGCGCGGCTTCGTCCCGGGCCTCGATCATGAGCGCATCGAAACTTTTCGGTTCCGGCTGGCGTAGATAGAAGCGCAACTCCGATGCCAGTTCGACGCTATGCCCGCCATGCCGCAGCGCCCGGACCAGCATCCGTGCCATCTGGCGGTCGCCGGAGACAACGGGATGATTGGGCGACTTCAGCGGGGCGTAGAAGGCAATTCGCATCGCGCGATCCTATCATCGCAAAGCCTGCCCAAGTCAATTTCGAGGCATGATCGACTTCACCTTCAAGCGCTGGAATGTGCTATCTGATGCTTATGGAAACAGCTGTCGCGTCCGACCCGTTCGTCGCTTCTTTGCCGGTCTTCGCAAAGTTCGAAAGCGTTGCCGATATCGACAACTATCGGCCTCTCCCCGATGGCTGGGCGCTGGCCACCGCCGACATCGTCGGCTCGACCAAGGCGATCGAGGCCGGGCGCTACAAAACCGTCAATATGGCCGGCGCCAGCGTCATTTCGGCGCTTCTCAACGCGCTGGGCCGGCAAGATCTTCCCTTCGTCTTCGGCGGCGACGGCGCGCTCGTGGCGTTTCCCGGCTCGGCGCTGGAGATCGCCCGTATCGCGCTGGCTTCTGTCCAGAGATGGGTGGCGGACGAACTGGACCTGACCTTGCGTGCCGCAATCGTGCCGATAAAGGACATAAGAGCGCAAGGCCTCGACGTTCGCGTGGCGAGGTTCCAGGCCTCCGAAGCAGCCTTCTATGCCATGTTCGCCGGCGGCGGCGGCAGTTGGGCGGAAGCCGAAATGAAAGCCGGGCGCTACCGCATCGACCCCGCGCCGGCGGGCGCGCGGCCGGATCTGACGGGCCTCTCCTGCCGCTGGAATCCGATCGAAGCCCGGCATGGCGAAATTGTCTCGATCATAGCCGTGCCGGGGGCATCGCGCGACTTGCGTGGTTTCCAGTTTCTGGCTTCCGACATCATCGCCCTTGCCGGCAGGCAGGAGCGCGATGGCCACCCGGTGCCGGTGGACGGTCCGGCCTACAGTGTCTTGCCCGCCGGTCTCGATGTCGAGGCACGGGCCACGGCGCCGCCGGGGCGGCGGTGGCTGGCCAAGCTGTGGGTGATCTTCCTGATGACGCTTACGGCCGTCACCGACAAATTGGGCTGGACGATCGGCGGTTTCGATCCGAAGGTCTACAAGCGCGAGGTGGCCAGCAATTCGGATTTCCGCAAGTTCGACGACGGCTTGAAGATGACCATCGACGTCGACGCGGATGTGTTGCAGCGGATCGAGAACCGGCTGAAACAAGCGGAAGAGGCCGGCATCTGCAACTATGGCCTGCACCGCCAGAAGTCGGCCTTGATGACATGCCTCGTCATCTCGCCGCTGCAGCGCGATCATGTTCACTTCATCGATGGCGCCGCCGGCGGCTATGCAATGGCTGCCGCAAGCCTGAAGGCGAAGGCGCCGGTCTGATGACGGCTTGGGGAATCGATTTTCCGCAATGCGCCGCGGCCATGGTTCTTGGGACCCGGCGAGCCCAACGGTGCCTGAGCCGACCAATTATTTGCGCGATGTCAGGATCGGGATTGCACTTCGCCGGCAGCCTCGCCACATAGTGTTGCAGGTGATTTGTGCGGTCGACGTCTGCTTGCTTCCTGCAAGGACAGTCATTCGGGATATTCTTCGCCGGCTTCTGCCCCCGAAGCCGGCTTCATTGACTTCGAGAATTTTGCGGATCAAAGGAGATGGCTCGTCTTCGACGGGTTTCGAGATAGCATGAGCACAGCGCAAGCAGAAATTTCCAACATTCTCATGGATAAGGTTGCCGATTGGCTGACCCAGTCGGCGCTGGCGGGCGACGACCTGGAAACATTGGTCAAGGGTTTTTGTGAACGGCTGGCTGCTGCCGGCCTGCCGCTGAAGCGGGTGCATTTGAGCTTTTCGATGCTGCATCCGCTTTATGACGCGCTCGGTTTCACCTGGATTCGCGGCCAAGGCCTGGAAGTGGAAGGCTTCCGGAGTGAGAACGGCGTCCATTCCGACAGATTCCTGACCAGCCCATACTACCATCTGCTCAGCAACAAGCTCGATCATCTGCGGCGCCGGCTCGACCCGTCGGTGCGGTCGGAGTTTCCTGTTTTCGATGAGCTCAGGCTTATGGGCGTCACCGATTACATGGCTTTCGTCCATCCCTTCAACGGCGATACAAGTCAGGGCATGTTGGGGTCCTGGTCCACCGACAGTGCTTCAGGCTTCAGCGACAGCATGATTTCGGCGCTGCTGCGGATCCAGAACCATCTCGCTATAGCAAGCAAGATGGCGGTGCTCACCAAGCTCGCCGACAACATGATGACCACGTATCTCGGCGGTGACGCCGGCAGGCGCGTGCTGGACGGCCAGATCAAGCGCGGCGAGGGCGACACAATCCGGGCCGCGCTGGTGATGGGCGATATGCGCGGGTCGACAAGGCTCGCCGAAACCTCCGGCCGCGAAGTCTATATCGATACGCTGAACCAGTTTTTCGATGCCATCGCAGCACCTTTCAATCGCAAAGGCGGGCAGATCATGAGTTTCCTGGGGGATGGATTCATTGCCGTCTACCCCTGCGAAAGGCACCGGGCGCAGTCAGAGATCGCCTGCCAGGCTGCTCTTGCGGCTGCGCACAAGGCCAGCATGCGCATGATGGAGCTCAATCTGCGCAGAAAAGAGCAAGGACTGGGCGACATAAAATTTGGTATCGGCCTGCATGTCGGCAATGTGATGTTCGGCAATGTCGGGCTTACCGACCGACTCACATTCTCGGTCTTCGGCTCGGCTGTAAACGAGGTCCAGCGTCTCCAGACCCTGACCAAGAAATATCCGCACAGCGTTCTCGCCAGCAAGGACTTCGCCGGCTATTGCGGGGCCAACAGCTGGCTGACGCTCGGCGAGGAGGAACTGGCGGGCAGCAAGCAGAAGCTGACGGTGCTTTCACCCGATCTGTCGGGTGCTCTCGCACTCGATGAAGACGCTGCGCTGCAGCCGTTTCACGATCGGATATCGGACGCCGAGCAGGTCATGCTGCTTCATCGCGATGCCGCGCGGCTGTCGGCGGGCGACCGGAGGAAGCTCCAGTAGTCACCACCATCCGATCTGGACGCCCTGGTATGCTGTCCGGCCGCCGGTCGCCGGGGAATTCGTTTCGAATCCAAGTTGCTCTGCGCTGACAATGCGCTAGTCTTGCTTTTTGGGGCCGGTCGGGAGGCGCCAGATTGGGGCTGGTGTGGGAATGGATGCAGGCGTTGATCTGCTGCGGATCGAGGATGTTGGCATCTCTTTTGCCATTGTCGGGGGACCGTTGCATGCCGTCAGGCGGGCAAATCTTCGCGTCCTGCCCGGCAAGGTCACCGCACTTGTCGGTGAGTCCGGTTCCGGAAAATCGGTTCTCAGCCAGGCCGTGATGGGCATCTTGCCGAACACGGCCCATGTTCGCGGCCGTATCCTGTTTTCCGATCCCAAAAAGCCCGGCACGACGCAGGATATCCTGCAGATGCCGCGAGACGGACCCGAAATCCGGGCGTTGAGAGGCAGCCGCATCGGCAAGATCTTTCAGGAGCCGATGACATCGCTGTCGCCGCTGCACACGATCGGCAACCAGGTCAGCGAATCCCTACAGATTCATACGCACATGGATCGGACGGAGCGCAAGGCACGGACCGAGGAAATGCTCGGCCTCGTCGGGTTTCCCAATCCCAAGCGCGCCTACGACATGTATCCGTTCGAACTTTCGGGAGGATTGCGGCAACGCGCCATGATCGCCATGGCGCTTATCTGCCGGCCCGCTCTGTTGATCGCCGACGAGCCGACGACGGCGTTGGATGTCACCATCCAGGCGCAAATCCTGCAATTGCTGCGCGGGCTCCAGACCAAGCTCAACATGGCAATGCTGCTGATCACACACGACCTCGGCGTGGTCGCCAATGTCGCCGACGAGGTGGTCGTCATGTACCATGGCGAGATCATGGAAGCCGGGCCTGTGGAGGCAATATTCCGCCGGCCAGGCCACCCTTACCTGAAGGGCCTGATGGCAGCCGTTCCGCATTTCGACCTGAAGCCTGGTGAAAGGCTGAAGGCGCTCCGCGAGGTGCCGGTGAATGTCGGGACCCTGCTGGGCAAGCAGACGGCGCCGGAAGCGAAAGGGCCGGACGACATTCTGCTGTCGGTCAGGGATCTGAAAAAGGTCTACACCATCCGCAACTCCGGATGGTTCAGCGGGAGCCATCAGACCTCTGTTCGCGCCGTGGACGGCGTCAGCTTCGACATCAGGCGAGGTGAGTGCCTGGGCCTGGTTGGCGAAAGCGGTTGCGGCAAAACCACCGTCAGCAAGATCCTGATGCGGGCCGTCACCCCTACCGGCGGCTCCGTGATCTTCAACGGCCGCGACGGACCGATCGACGTCCTGGAAGCCGAGGGAGACGCCCTGCGCTTGCTGCGCGCGAAACTCCAGATGGTCTTCCAGGATCCGGTTTCGTCACTTTCGCCACGCATGACAGTGGAAAACATCTTGAGCGAGCCGCTGGAAATCCATCAACGTGGCAATGCTGCGTCCCGGCTAGCCACGGTCAAGAGCCTGATGCAGGCAATCGGGCTCGATCCGCGCTTCATCCAGCGCTATCCCCACAGCTTCTCCGGCGGGCAGCGTCAGCGTATCGGCATCGCGCGCGCCTTGGCGCTGGGGCCTGAACTGCTGATCTGCGACGAGCCGGTTTCGGCGCTCGATGTCTCCGTGCAGGCGCAGATCCTGAACCTTCTGAAGGACCTGCAGAAGGAACTGGGCCTGACCTACCTGTTCATATCCCACAATCTGGCGGTGGTGGACTACATGGCGGACCGCATCGCGGTGATGTGCGGCGGGCGTATCGTCGAGCTTGCGCCGCGCGAAATTCTGCTCAGGAAACCGATCCACCCCTACACGCGCTCACTGCTCGCCGCAGTCCCTTTCCCCGATCTCGACCGGCCCATGGATTTCAAGACGCTGAAGCTCGGCGGCGCTTCCGACACCAGCGCATGGGGCCCGCAATTCCGCGACGAGGGCGAAGAGGATATGCTGTCGCCGCTCGATCTTGGCGGCGGCCACCTCGTCCTGGCCCGACGTTCGGCCGATGTCAGCGAGTTACGCCATTGATCAGCCGCCGCACTGTCCTTGGTCTCATGGCTTCGGCATTTCTGCCGGGCACGGCGCGCGCCGGCGATCTGGAGCCGGATTTTCTTCAGCCGCAGCTGAAAGCCAGGGCTCTGCCGCCACTCGCGGAGCGCCTGCCCAAGAGCCCGCGCGCGTTGAACCTCGCCGCGATGGGCCGGCAGCCCGGCCAGTATGGCGGCACGCTGCGTACGATCATCGGCAGCCAGAAAGATATCCGGATGATGACGATCTACGGGTATTCCCGGCTGGTCGGCTATGACGAGAAGCTTAACTTTCAGGCCGACATTCTCGAAAGTTTCGACGTGAAGGACGATCGCGTCTTCACGTTCAAGATTCGGGAAGGCCATAAATGGTCAGACGGCAGCCTGCTGACGCCGGAGGATTTTCGTTATTGCTGGGAAGATGTCTGGCTGAACGATGAGCTTTCGCAAGGGGGGCTCGCCCCTGCCCTGCTGGCGGACGGCAAGCCGCCACGTTTCGAGATCGTCGATCCGTTGACGGTCCGCTACAGTTGGGACGCGCCCAATCCCGACTTCCTGCCCAAACTTGCCGCTGCTTCGCCGACACCGCTTGTTTTGCCAGCCGCCTATCTCAAGCAGTTCCACAAGAAATATCAGGATCCATTCCGGCTCGCCGGCCTGATGAAGGAGAACCGGACCGCAAAATGGACGCTGCTGCACATCCGCATGTCGCGGCAGTATCGCCCGGAGAACCCGGATCTGCCGACACTCGACCCCTGGCAGAACCGGACCAAGCCGCCGGCCGAGCAGTTCATCTTCGAGCGCAACCCGTTCTTTCATCGAACAGACGAGAACGGCCGGCAACTGCCCTATGTCGACCGGATCATCATGAATGTCAGCTCGTCGGCGATCATCTCCGCCAAGACCGGTGCGGGCGAGAGCGACCTGCAATGCATGGGAATCGACTTCAGCGATTACTCCTTCCTGAAGGACGCGGAGAAGCGCTACCCGGTGAAGATGCATCTGTGGAAACGCACACAGGGTTCGCGGCTGGCGCTCATGCCAAATCTGAATTGTGCCGACCCGGTGTGGCGCGGCCTTTTGCGTGACGTGCGCGTGCGACGCGCCCTTTCGCTCGCTGTCGACCGTCGCGAGATCAACATGGCCGTCTTCTACGGATTGGCGCAGGAAAGCGCCGACACGGTCTTGCCGGAGAGCCCGCTCTACCGGCCGGAATTCGCGAAAGCCTGGATCGCCCACGATCCCGACCAGGCCAATGCGCTGCTTGACGAGGTCGGGCTTCAGGCCCGTGACGATGACGGCCTGCGGCTACTTCCCGATGGACGCCCGGCGCAGATCATCGTGGAAACAGCCGGCGAAAGCACGCTGGAAACCGATGCGCTCGAACTCATCACCGATCACTGGCGCAAGATCGGCATCGCTTTGTTCATCCGGACTTCGCAGCGCGACATCTTCCGCAGCCGCGCGCTTGGCGGCCAGATCCTGATGTCGATGTCGTCGGGCATCGACAATGGCGTGCCGACCGCCGACATGAATCCATACCAGCTGGCCCCCACCATCGACGACCAGCTGCAATGGCCGCTCTGGGGCGCTTACTATCTGTCGCATGGCAAGATGGGTGAGGCGCCCGATGTTCCTGAAGTGGTCGAGTTGATGGCTTTGCTCAAGCGCTGGAACGGATCGACCCAATCCAGCGAGCGCGCCGAAATCTGGAATTCGATGCTGTCGATCTACACCGATCAGGTGTTCTCTATCGGTACGGTGAACGAAACACTTCAGCCGATTCTGGTATCCTCGCGGCTGCGCAACCTGCCTGACAAAGCACTCTACGGCTACGACCCGACCTCCTATTTCGGTGTCTATTTGCTGGACACATTCTGGCTTGGAGGCTCCTGAGCGTGCTTCGATATCTTGTCTGGCGCATCGCCGTGATGGTTCCAACGCTGCTGGTCATATCGGCGCTGGTGTTCACCATCATCGAACTTCCACCGGGCGACTATTTCGACAGCTATGTCGCTGAGCTTCGGGCCCAGGGCGAAGCGGTGGATTCCGACCGCATCCAGATGATGCGCAAGGAATATGGTTTCGACCAGCCGCCGGTCATTCGCTACTTCTACTGGGTGGGCGGGATGCTGCACGGCGATTTCGGCTATTCCTTCGAATATGAGCTGCCGGTTCGCGACGTCGTCGGCGACCGAATGTGGCTGACCGTGCTGGTTTCCTTCGTCACGATCATCTTCACCTGGCTCATCGCCTTTCCGATCGGCATGTACTCCGCCACGCATCAATACAGCTGGGGCGACTACGGCCTGACTTTCTTCGGCCTTCTCGGCCTTGCCATTCCGAATTTCATGCTGGCGCTGATCCTGATGTATTTCGCCAACATCTGGTTCGGCACGTCCATCGGCCACCTCATGGACCAGCAATATCTCGGCGAGCCGATGAGCTGGGCCAAGGCGAAGTCGATCCTCGCCCATCTCTGGATCCCGGTCCTGATCATCGGCACCGGCGGCACGGCGAGCATGATCCGGCGGCTGCGCGCCAATCTGCTCGACGAACTGCACAAGCAATATGTCGTTACGGCGCGCGCCAAGGGCCTGCATCCGTTCAAGGCGCTGGTCAAATATCCGCTGCGCATGGCGCTCAATTTCTTCATTTCCGACATCGGCTCGATCCTGCCTGCCATCATTTCCGGCGCCGAAATCACGGCTATCGTTCTGTCATTGGAAACGACCGGGCCGATGCTGATCAAGGCGCTGCAAAGCCAGGATATGTATCTGGCTGGGTCATTCCTGATGTTCCTCGCCTTCCTTACGGTCATCGGCGTGCTGATTTCCGACCTGGCGCTGGCGCTGCTTGATCCACGAATTCGTTTGCAGGGTGGCAGCACCAAATGAAGCAGGACTCGCCGCTGCCCGCTCCGGGTGCTCCACTGCAACACTACATTTCCGGCGCGCCCTTCGACCTGCAGTCGGTCGAGGCGATGACGCCGGAGCAATCGAAGGTCTTTCAGGCATCGCAGTTGCGGCTGATGTGGTGGAAATTCCGCAAACACCGGCTTGCGCTTATATCCGGCATATTCCTGGCAGTGCTGTATTCCGGGATACTTATCTGCGAGTTCCTGGCGCCCTACAATCTGCACTCGCGCAACATGGACTACATCTATGCGCCGCCGCAGCACGTGCACCTGTTCCACAATGGCGAGTTCGTCGGGCCGTTCGTCTATGGCCGCCAGATGACGCTGGATATGGACACGCTCAAGCGGAACTACATCGAGAACCACGACGACGTTCAGCGGCTCCGTTTCTTCTGCCAGGGCGACACTTATCGGTTCTGGGGCCTGATCGAAGGTGACAGGCATTTTGTCTGTCCTGCCGAAAACGGGCAGCTGTTTCTGGCCGGCACCGACAGGCTGGGGCGCGACGTGCTCTCGCGCATGATCTATGGCGCACGCATTTCACTGACTATCGGCCTCGTCGGCATCAGTTTCAGCTTCCTGCTCGGCATCGTCATCGGCGGACTGGCCGGCTATCACGGCGGTATCTTCGACTTGATCGTCCAACGGATAATCGAAGTCCTGCAATCGATTCCCAGCATTCCGCTATGGCTGGCCCTGGCGGCGATCATGCCGATAACGTGGAGTCCGATCCTGATCTATTTCGGCATCACCGTCATCCTCGGGCTGCTCGACTGGACCGGACTGGCGCGCGCCGTGCGTTCAAAGCTTCTGGCCTTGCGCGAGGAGGATTACGTTCTGGCGGCGCAATTGATGGGCGCCGGAAGCAGCCGCATCATCAGGCGGCATCTCATTCCCGGCTTCATGTCGCATCTGATCGCGACGGCGACGCTCTCCATCCCTGGCATGATCCTGGGCGAAACGGCGCTGAGCTTCCTCGGGCTCGGCCTGAGGGCGCCGATAACCAGCTGGGGCATCCTGCTCACCGAGGCGCGCAGCGTCAGCGTGATCGCGTTCTATCCATGGCTGCTTTTGCCGATGCTGCCGGTCATCCTCGTTATCATGGCGTTCAACTTCCTCGGCGACGGCTTGCGGGACGCCGCAGACCCCTACAAGTGATATCGCTGTTCCACCGCGAGGCCTGCCGAACACTCCACCCGGTATGACGCTTGTCGGCGGCCGGTTGCGTTATTGCAGGGTTCGTCGTTCGCCTTTATATGCAGCAAGCCTCGATCGGGGCTGCTGGTTCAGGACACACAATCGCATATGAGTCGCCTCGATAATTTCATCAGCAGGATGACCGCGCAGCGCGACATTCTCAATCGAATCTGCCCCGAGGTGGCGAAGATGGAGGGGCTTGTGCTTGAGCTCGGCCTCGGCAATGGCCGGACATTCCACCATCTGCGCGAGCTTCTGCCCGGGCGCCGGATCGTGGTGTTCGACCGCGAAGTTGGCGCGCACACTAGCTCAATTCCCGAAGCTGAAAACCTCGTGCTCGGCGAAATACGCGAGACGGGCCGCAAGTTCATTGGCATCGAAGCCGCCCTTGTTCATGCCGACATTGGCACCGGCTATGACGATCGCGATGCAGTGACCGCTACCTGGCTTCCCGATCTGATTGCGAGCCTGCTTCGCGTCGGCGGCTTCGCGGTCAGTGGCACGCCGCTCGATCACCCGCTGCTGCAACACCTCCCGGCGCCCACTTCGGAGCCCGCCGACCGTTATTTCCTCTGCAAGCGCGTGTGAGCGGTAGAGAACTCTTCAGGGGATCGTATAAACCGCAATCTCCCGCTCGATGCCGCGCAGCGAGACCTCGTGCGGCACGGGCGTCAGCGCGTTCCTGTGCAACAGATCGGCGGTGAGATTATCGTCGACCACCGCACGCGTGGCGAAGATCGCCTGTGCGTTGGCGAGGTTCTGGACCCGCGAAGCAATGTTGACCGTCTGGCCGAAATAATCCTGCCGCTCGTTCATGGACACGGCTATGCAGGGGCCGGCATGAACACCGATCTTGAGCAGAAGGTCCTCGCGCCCGCTTTTGTCATTGAGCGCCCGCATGGCGTCGCGCATCCGCAGCGCCGCGGCAATCGCACGGTCAGGCGTCGCGAAGGTCGCCATCACCGCATCGCCGATCGTCTTCACAACCGCGCCTGCCTCCGCCGCGACGATCTCGTGCAGAACCTGGAAATGCTCGCGCACGAGATCGAAGGCTGAAAGATCGCCCACCCGCTCGTAAAGCTCGGTCGATCCGCGCAGATCGGTGAACAGGAAGGTCAGGCTGGTGATCTTCAGGCGCTGGTTGATGTCGAGCGTATCCGTGCGATAGAGATCCCGGAACGTCTGGTTGGTGAGCAGGCGCTTGGCGGTCACGAAGGGCCGGCGCTTGCCCAGGAAATCATGCAATACCGGGCAGGCGATGAAGACCGTCGGCAGCACGCGCGTGTCGGTCCTGTTTTCCAGCGAAATGCGCAATGGGCCGGGCTGCATCTCCAGCGTCTGGCTCTGGACATGGTCGCGGTCGAAGGCCAGAGAGAGGTTTCGCCGCTCTTTTGCCGGTTCGCCCTTCGCGTCGATGAACTGGGCCGAATGCGTGACCGGCTCGAAGACGATGATAAATTGGGGCGGAAGCTGGATGTGCAGAACCGCCTTTTCACCGGGCGCAAGCTCGATATCTTCCAGCGAGAACGCTTCCATCTTTTCCGCCAGATCCTCGTCCGGCAGATCGGCCCCGGACGCCCAGTAGATCTGGCGGTAATATTCCACCAACGGCAGTTCGTGTGGATTGTGGGCGGCAATCCTGCGCACACGGGGACTGACGGTGAATGTCACCTCGACCATCTCGTCGAGTGTCGGCGAATAGCCCTGGGAGCACAGCGCGCAGGTGTATTCGTCCTTCTGCATGGTTTTCAGCGTGGCGTTGGTGTCGAGCACGCCGCCACAGCCGGGGCACAGAACATTCCAGGAAATGTCGAAGATGCCCACCCGCGCCGCATGGAGAAAGGCGCTTATGGTGCGTTCCTCGTCGAGGCCATGCTTGCTGGCGAAGGCCAGCGCATTGATGCGGCAAAGTTCGCGGTCCTTGCCCTCGGCGATGGTTTGCCGGATTGCGTCGATTGCCTGCGGATCGACATCGGTCGATTGCCGCAGAAGCGAGAACAGATCCTGAGCTTCGGTCATCGTGCAGGCTCCGGAAATTGCGCCGTTAGGGCATGATGCCGAAAAGTGTGAAGCGGTTTTCGGACGACATCATGCTCTATTTCCTGATTCAGAGGCGGATTCAGATTTCAGGTCGGACAGACCTGAAATCATCCGGCTCTAGGCGTGTTGGCCGGACCGATCTTCGACCCGAACGCTCCATCATACTGCGAAATGGACCGTACGGCCATTCGAATGGACAAGCCTGGTGACAGGTCAATTTCCATTTGTTGAATTCCAAACTATGATAGCCCATGGGGCATTCATCTCTGGGGTTTTCTCCATGCCGACACGCGACAACCCGCCGTTTCCGGCGGCCCTGCGCCTTTTCTCGGCGGGGGTCATCATCGTCCTGATCGTCGGGGCCGGCCTGTTTTTCGCGCCCGCGCTGGTCAAGCCGCGCTGGCCCTGGGCCGTCACGCCGTTCAATGCCCGCTTCCTCGGCGGCTTCTACACCGCCGAAATGGCAGTGATGGCGGCGCTGCTGGTCTGGAATCGCTGGTCGCCCGGCAGGCTCGTGCTGGTCATGGCCTTCATCTTCACCGTCATCGTGTCGGCGGCTTCGTTCATCAACCTTGGCTATTTCAACTTCGAGCGCAAAGCCCCCTGGCTCTGGTTTCTGGTCTATCTTGCGTCAGCCGCGGTATCCGGGCTGTTCCTGTGGCTGGCAAGGGCTCGCCCTTCTGCAAAAGGCGTGATCTTGAACTCCGCATGGCGCGCCTACCTACCGGCGGAAATGGCAGTCCTGGGGCTCTACGGCGTCGGCCTGTTGCTGTTTCCCCTGACATTCGGTGGCTTCTGGCCATGGCCGATCGATGCTTTTCACGCCCAGGTCTACAGCGCCATCTTCCTCGCCGGCGCCGGCGGCACCTATCTCGTCTGGAGAAGTGCACCGCGTGAGGAATTGCTGGTGCTCGGCCTGGCGCAGTTTCTGGTTGGCCTGCTTGCTGTTCTTGGCCTCTTCATCACCGACGCTGCCGTGCACCGGATCGACTGGACGGCGGCCGGGACATTGTGCTGGCTCGCCCTTTTCGGCTGGATCGGCATCAGCGGTATCCTCAAACTCTACGCCGCCCCCCGGCATTTTGCCGCGCAATCGGCATAGGTCGCAGAGACGGCTGGATTTTCAGGTGACGTCCGGTGCATCGTGCCGGGCATATTGCCTCTGTCGCTTTGTTCTGACGCAATTCCGGACGGAAAACCGCTCACACTTTTCCTGGAATTGCGTTAGGCGGGAAAGCCATGACCAGCACGACCTCCTTATCCGAGAAAATCCAGCCGCAGCTCCGGGCCGTCCGGCCAAGCGATGCCGAGGCGCTGTGCGCTATCTTCAATATGCCGGGGTTCCGCTGGGGCACGCTCAGGATGCCGTTCGAGATGGTGGAGCAGGTGGAGCGGCGCATCGCCAAGTCCGGCCCGGAAACCACCTGGATCGTTGCGGAGCTGGACGGCAAGGTTGTCGGCCATGGCAGCCTGGTCGCGCAGGGTTCGCCGCGCCGCTCGCATATCGGCGAGATCAATATCGGCCTTGACGATGGCTTTGTCGGCAGAGGCATCGGCTCTGCCATCCTTGGCGCGCTGCTTGACGTGGCCGACAACTGGCGCGCCCTGAAGCGGGTCGAGTTGACTGTCTATGCCGACAACGAACCGGCCATCCGTCTCTACACAAGCCACGGCTTCGGGGTCGAGGGACGGCATGTGAAGGCCGGTTTTACCGACGGGCAGTACCACGACCTCCTGAGCATGGCCCGGCTGCGGTTCTGATGACCGCCGTCCCTGCCCCTGCGCCTCCGGTGGACATTTTGGCTGTGCTGTCGCTGCTCTGCCCGGAGGTCGTGCGTGACATCGAGCAGAACTGGAATGCGCCGGTTTCCGATTATGCCCGCCATCTGTGGCGGCCGGTGGCAAGGCCTGGATCGGCCCCGTCGATCGCTGCCCGCTCGATCCTGCGCGACGTCCTGCAGCAGCGCCTCGGTGCGATCATGCAGCCCGAAGCGATCGACAAGGCCCTCGACGAATTCGACCACAGACCGGTTATCCAGTCCGGCCTGCACTGCCTGCTTCTGATGGATCGCATCACCTTCGATGCCCTGCTGCTTGCCTGGCTCGGCGCGGTCGAAAACGGGCTGTCGGCTTTTTTCGGCTTCATGGGAACGACGATGACCATGGAGACAACCGGCCGGGAGGGGCCGGGATGGCTCGATGTCGGCGACGACAAGGTCAATTTGTTTGGCATGGGGCGCCACAAACTGTGCCGCAAAAGCGCCTGCGCGGCCGGTCCCGTTACCCTCAACGGGCGCGCGCTCGAAACGGTGGGCAATGAGACGGATGCCAGAAGCTGGCTGGGCACGCTGCTTGCCAGCCAGGGCAAGGTATTTGCAACAGCCGCCGATGCGCTGACAGAACTCAACGAGGATCTGGTCGCCGATTGGGATCGTTCCGGCATGGCCCGGCCGGTTTTCGTCGATGATAGGCTGGCCGCGACTGTCGTGGCGCGGCATCTGGAAGATGAAGGCAGTCTTCTTTCCAGGCTGCTCCTCAAGCCCCCAAGGCGCCGGCGTCTCGACCATGCCTTGCAAGAAGCCGCATCGGGCCCATTTGGCAGGTTCCTGCCCAATGCCACGGCCTATTTCTGGGGCATCCGCGAGCAGCGCGTGCGCAAGCTCGTCCTCAAGAACGGGCGGCTGATCGAGCCTGACAGGCCGCATGGTCTTTCCATCCCGTTCGAGCGGCCGCATCTCCAGCAGGCACTGCTGGACGGCATGCTTTTGCCGGACTTGTTCCTGATGTTCCTTGCCCTTGCCATATTGCCGCGCGTGCGGGTTGTGGGCGGCCTGAGACAGATTGGCTATGTCGCGCTTTTCCACTCGATCCTGCTGGCTGCGCTGGATGAACACGCGCCAGAAGAGCGCGATCTGGCCGCCGAGCTGCAGGTTCGGGAAAATGCCTGGGGCATGCGGGTCATCGATGAAAAGATCTCGGTCCGCGAGCAGCTTGCCGGCCTGCCGGAAGGGGCGCTCTTCCCGGACCTGCTCCGGCAATACCGGTTGCGGACATTTGCCGAGACGACCGACGACCTGAAACCGGTTCGCGAAAACCCCCGATGGCGCAAGATCGGCCGGGCCTCACGCCTCTGATCCGGCCGGGCTTTAGCCCGTCATTGCACCACACCGGCCTTGCGGAGCCCCTCGACCATGAGTTCGAAATCGGCAGGGTTCTTGTAAGGCAAGACCTTGCGGCGGTGTTCCAGCGAATAGGCGGGATTGACGCGAAGCAGGTCCTGCCATGCCGTATGGGCCTCCTCCAGACGGCCCAGATGGCCGTAGGTGGCGGCCAGAAGCGCGCGCGAGAGGTCGGTGACAGCGTTGCGAGCCAGCCGTTGCAGCAAGAGGTCGACCGCCTCTTCGTACCTTCCCAGTTGAAACGATGCCAAAGCCTGGAAGTGCAGAAGCACATCCGGGAAGTATGGATTCAAGGTCTTTCCCCGGGCGAAACTCTCTAGCGCCTCCGCGGGTCTACCCGAATAATACAGCGCCTCGCCGCGGGCGACGTGCGCTTCGGCGAAGTTCGGATTGAGGGCTATCGCGCGCTCCACCTCGCCGATGGCCTCATCGTGCCGTCGTGTGTAAAGCTTGGCCGATGCCAGCGCCCAGTGCGCCCAGGGATCGCTGTCATCCAGCGTTACCGCTCGCGTTGCTGCCTCTTCCGCTTGCGCCATCGAGTCCGACGCACCCCACCTGTTGAGGTAATCGAGCCCGTACGTGAGGGCTAGGAAAGCGTGGGCAGAGGCAAATTTCGGGTCCAGTTCGATGGCCCGCTGCAAGAGCTCGCGGGCCGCGACGTTCGTGTCCTTCGTCAGCCGGTGCCATAGCTCCCGGCCCCGCAGGAAACAGTCATACGCCTCCGGGTTGCGCTGGTGTTCGGGCGCCAGCCGCAGACGGTCATCCTCGGTCAGATTGAGCGCCAGTGCACCGACGATGTGCTGCGTCACGTCATCCTGCACGGCGAAAATGTCGGTCAGATCGCGATCGAACCGCTCCGCCCAAAGATGGCCGCCTGAGATTGCATCGATGAGCTGCGCGGTGATGCGTACCTTGTTCCCCGACTTGCGTACGCTGCCTTCAAGGACATAGCGCACGCCGAGCTTCGTGCCGACATCCTGCACATGGACGTTCTGGCCCTTGAAGATGAAGGACGAATTGCGAGCGATGACGAAGAGCTGTGACAGTTTGGACAGCGCCGTGATGATGTCTTCGGAGATGCCGTCGGCGAAGTAGTCCTGTTCGGCATCACCGCTCATATTGGCGAACGGCAGCACGGCGATCGACAGTTTCGGCGGCGCTGCCGCAGCCGGAGGGCTCGTCGGGGTTTGCGAGGTCACGGCCACCTTGGCCCCGGCGCCGACCTGCAGCGAGTACACCCGGATCGGCTCGGCGATGTTCTTGAGCTGTGTGCTGCCGAGATCGCTGACCGAGAGGTCAAGCCTGGCCTTGACCTGGCGATAGGCATCCTCGGACAGGCAGATGGCGCCGGGCGCCGCAACGCCCTCCAGACGCGAGGCGATGTTGACGCCGTCACCCATCAGGTCGCCATCGCTCTCTTCGACCACGTCGCCCAGATGGATGCCGATCCTGAACTCGATGCGGCGCTCCTGCGGTACGCCGGCATTGCGCTCAACCATACCGTTTTGAATCTCAACGGCGCAGCGCACGGCATCGACCACACTGCGAAACTCAACCAGTGCCCCATCTCCGGTACGCTTGATAACCCGCCCGTGGTGCACTGCAATGATCGGATCGATCAGGTCGCTGCGCAGTGCCCGCAACCGCGCCAAGGTACGATCTTCGTCCGCGCTCGCGAGCCGGCTGTATCCGACCACATCTGCAGCCAGGATTGCGGCCAGCTTACGGTTCTCGCTCATGGGTCGCCTCCTCATCTCCATCATAGCAGGAAGACGGCGGGACGAGGGAATTTTCGCAAATCACGGCCACGCAGCCACGCTACCGGCAGCGCTCTGACACCAGCCCACGCGGATGCCCATTTGCGCTGCCGCACCGACCAGTTCGGCGTTTATCCGAGCACGGCCTCCACAGTGGCGACAAAGTCATCGAGCGAGCGGTCGCCGCGAATCTCGATGCGCGGAAGGTCGATGAGATCGCTATCGAGGTCCGCCGGCCCGTGCCTGCGGCCGAAGCCTACTCGATAGCCGCACTCCCTGGCCAGCCGGCCAAGCCGTCGGTCGGTGACGGAGAAGGGTGCCGCGAACGCCGTGGTTGGACGGCCGGTCCAGCGTTCGATGAACAGACGAGAGCGCAGGAGCTCGGCGGCCAGGTCAGCGCTCGACAGACCATCGATGGCGCGATGCGTCGCCATGTGGCTGCCGAAGAAGGCGCCTTCGGCAGCGAGGCGTCGCACCGTCCCGGCGCCCATAAGCGGCGTCGGCGGACCGATGTCGGTGTCCCACTTTGCACTTTCGCCCACCAGGTCCGTCACCAAGAACACTTCCGCGGTCAGGTCGTTAGCGCGCAAGATCGGCCAGGCATGGTCGGCGAAGTTCTGGAAGCCGTCATCGAAGGTGATGAGCACCGGGCGGCCGACGAAAGGCTGACGGTTGGTGATGAACTGCTCCAACTGCTCGGAGCCAATGGCGTAAAAGCCATTGGCGCGCAGCCATGCCATCTGGCTGGCGAATGCGGCGGGCGTGAGCCGAAAGCGAGCGAGCGCGGCCGGACCTCCATCGGCAACGCCGTGATACATGAGGACAGGGATATGCCGGCGCTGCTCGTTACGTGCGACGTCGCGGCGCAAGGCTCGCGCCCCACCCCAGACGATATTTCGCGCGACGCCGATTTCGATGGGCGCGCGGATCGGCACATGATCGATCACCGGGTCCGTCGCCACATCGCCCGGCGACAGGCGGCGGAAGCGGTCTATGCGGTAGAGCTCGGTCTGGATCGATTGCTCGAGGACGAGGCCTTCGGTCGCCGCCAGCGTCTCGGAGATCGCCTGGGCGCCGAATGTATTCCAGTCGAAGCCGGTCTTTTCGACATTGTCACGCAGCACGAATGCGTGTGCGCTGATGAAGCTGCCGCCAGGCGCCAACGCCTCGGCGAATTTCCTGGCGATGCGCCGTAGCTCGGCGAGATCATCGAGGTAGTAGAGCACTTCCGAACAGACGATCAGATCCATCTCACCCGGCAGCGTGTCGGCAGCGAAATCGAGTACGCCGAACTCGACATTCGGCTGATCGTTGCATCGGGCGCGGGCTCGCCCGACGGCTATGGCGGAAATGTCGGTTGCGGTCAAATGGCCGACGCGAGGCGCCAGCTGCCGCGTGAAGTGGCCCTCCGCGCAGGCCAACTCGAGCGCCCGCCCGATGGGACCGGGAGGCAGGATTTCGAGCTGGCGCTCGTATTTTTCCTGCTCATAGGACGAACCGTAGTTCCACGGATCTTCGGTCGCGAAATAGCTGTTCCAGAACGCCGTGCGATCCTTGTCGTGCTTGTCCGCGACCCGTGCGCGGCGCGGCGCAACAGGCTCTGACGGTTCAGCGCTCGACCGAACCAGGTCATGCGCCTGTGCGGCCAATTGCGCGAGTTTGCCGAAGTGGCTGTCCGGATCGGGCTCGCTTCCCGCCATGGTCAACGATGCCTCGGCTGCAGGCGTGTTTGACGTGGTCGCGCCGGCGCCCTTTTGCGGTGCAGGCGATCCTCTCGCAAGCCGCTCAGCAGGCACTACATCCAGGATCAATTCAATCCAATGATCGCTTGTCACCGTCCCGAGTGCGGCGAACAGCACGACAGCCTCGATCCGGCCATCCAGCATCAGATGGGCATAAATCTGATCGATGCCCTCCGGCAGTTCGGTCGCGGTCGGGTTGCGAGCGTCGACGCGAATTCCGAGCGTTCGCGCCAGCCTGCGCGGCGTGGCAAGATCGTCGGGTTCGAGAAGCATTTGCTCAAGCTGGTACTGGACGCGGCGAGCCGCTGCGGGATTGTCCCAGACCTTGCCGAGTTCGATGATCAATGCGGTGGTTGCGCTGCCGAAGCTGTCCCACCGGGCAGCCAGTTGCCCCGGCACCGAAAGGCTTCCTGCCACAAGGCCATCGAAGATCACCTTGGCGATCTCACGCGCCCACTTGCGTCCCGCCGGCAGCGCGCGCAGGGGCTGCGGGTCGATCGAGCGCGAGCCTGAGCCGCATTCGGACGCGGCGTTCCGCAACGCCAGCCAAGCAAGCGCTTCGGATGCGGTGCCGCCGTTCGCCGAACTGGAAACCAAGGGATTATGCGCCACGCCGTACTACCCGCGCCTGGTTTTGAGGGAGAACAAGTGTCCCGCAACGCGCTACCACTTTGTCTTCGCTCATGTCTCGCTTTCTGTGCTGCCCGCCGCGGTGCGCTGGCAGGCCGAGCTGTGGTCGGATGCGTAAACGCTAGTTCCGCTTTGTCAATCTGCAAGGGCGTTGGCCGCGGCAGGTGTTATCGAGGCAGCTCGCGCCTCGCCGGCTGCGCATAGGTCCGCGCGCCGTCATTTGGCCCAAGACGCTCGACTTGCCCAGCCGCAGCTGCTCCGGCGGGACTTGGCACCAAAAAGGCTTCCTCTGGCCCGTTTTGTTGCGACGTTCGGAAGCACGCAAATTGCGAGATGTGCCTCTCCGTCCCCCGTAACGGAGAGTAACTATCGTGCCAGATCGCTTCATAAGTATGGACGAGGTCGTAGATCGCGTCTCGTTTTCCCGAACACACATCTACCGCAAGATCGCCAACGGCAGCTTCCCGCGGCCCGTGCAACTCGGCGACCACAAGGTCGCGTTCCTGGAGCGAGAGATCGAGGACTGGATCGTTGCCCGGCTAGCCGCTCGCGACTTGGCCGAAGGTAGGGCCGAGCGCGCCGAGCGCGCTCGTACCGTCGCGCTTGGCAAGGTAGGCACGGGCGCCGCTGCATCCGTGGCCGGTGCCGCCGGCGAGAGGAGCGGCCAATGAACGCTCCCGTGGACATTTCCGCCAGCGAGTTCGTCGACACGGACGAGGCGATCCGATTCTTGTGGCTGCTGCACCCTGAAGGACCCTGGGTATTGTGGGCCAAGGAGGCCTATGGCCCAGGGCTCTGGTGCAGCGCAGCCTACGGTCCGGGCGACGAGGAGAAGGTGTCGGCGTGGGTCGTCGGGCACGCTCTGCACAACCAGTACTACCATGTGAACCCATACCCCAACGTCCGGCGCAGCGAGCGCGGCGCGCTGCTAAAGGCGAGCAAGACCGACATCACCGAGGTGCGGTACCTTCACGTGGATGTCGATCCAAGTCCGCCGCCCGTCGACGCGTCCGACGAAGAGAAAGCGCGTCACGTCGGAGCTGAGCGCGATCGCATCGTCCCATTGCTGATGGACGCCGAGCCCACCTGCATCGTCGACAGTGGCGGCGGGTTCCAGGCGCTTTTTCTCCTCGACGTGCCAGTGCAGTTGGATGGCTCCGTGGAGATGGCGGACGATTTCGCACGCCGCAACCATGCGCTCGCAGTTCGGCTTGGTGGCGATGTGTCGGCCAAGGACGTAAGCCGCGTGCTGCGTCTGCCTGGCACGACAAACTGGCCGGACAAGAGGAAGATCGAAAAGGGACGCGAGGTCGCGCCGGCCAAGATGCTCTGGCATGAACCCACGACATTTCCGTTGTCGTACTTTCCGGCAGCAGAGCGCGAAAAGGCGTCGCCAAGTCAGGGCGCCAGGCTGGCACCAGAGCGAACGGTCGGCAACAACACCGGAGAGCCGGCGACGACGCCGGCAAAACCGGCATCAGGCGCCGATGTCGGCGAACTCCTCGCGCGCCTGCCGACCGATCTCGCCGCGATAGTCAGGACCGGTTCCGACGAGCGAAACCCAGGACGCTGGACCTCGCGCTCCGAAGCGGTCTTCTTCGCGGCCTGCTCCCTGGTTCGCGCCGGTTGTTCCGACGACGAGATCGCAAATGTCCTGACGGATAGCAACCACGGCATCAGCGCGCACGTTCGCGACCAGGGCAAGCCGCGCGAATACGCGCTGAAGCAGGCGCGCGACGCTCGCGAAGACGTAGGCTCGGGGCCGCTAGTGCTAAGTCGCGGAAACCCGCTCTTTAGCGCCAGCGAGTTCATCCGCCTTCGTCGGCCTAACCTAATGCACACCAACGGCGAATGGCTGGACCACAACGGCTCGAGCTACAACGAGGTGGAGAAGGCGACCGTGGAGTCCGAATGCTATCGATTCCTCGCGACGGCGGTGGAGGAAGATGCCAACGGCAATCGGAAGCGGTTTTCCGTAACGAGAAATCCGGTGGCCGACGTCGTCGCCGCGCTGGAGGCGACCGCGCACAAGGAGAGGGACCGATATCGCCCGCCATGCTGGCTGCGTGGCGACGGGCCGCCTGCCGGCGAGATACTCGCGTGCGCCAACGGCCTCGTGCACCTGCCGTCGGGAGTGCTGCTGCCGCCGACGCCCGACTTCTACACTCGGAACGCGCTCGGGTTTGGGTACGAGCCCGAGGCGCCGGCACCAACGCGCTGGCTCGGGCTGCTAAGCGAATACTGGCCAAACAGCCCCGAAGCCAGGGACACTCTCCAGGAGATGATGGGCTATCTGCTGGTACCGGACACATCGCTGCACAAAATCTTCCTCTTTATGGGGCCACCGCGCAGCGGCAAGAGCACCATTGCCCAGGTCATCGGGCATCTGGTCGGCCAGGAAAATATCTGTGGCCCGAACGCGTCCAGCCTCTCGCATCCGTTCGGGTTGGAGCCGTTGATTGGCAAACAGCTTGCCATCCTCGGCGACATGCGCATCGGCAGCAAGACGGACCAGGCAGCCATCGCCGAGAACCTACTGCGCGTCAGTGGCGGCGACATGGTCACTATCCATCGGAAGTACAAGCCGGCCTGGAACGGCCCATTGCCCACGCGGTTTCTCATCCTAAGCAACGAGCTGCCGCACCTGGCGGACGCGTCCACAGCCCTGGCAAACCGCTACCTGCCGCTGGTCTTTTTCAAGAGCTATCTCGGGCGTGAGGACCCTGACCTGCTGGTGCAACTGCTCGCCGAACTGCCAGGCATTCTGAACTGGTCCATCGAGGGATGGCGCCGGCTGAAGGAGCGCGGTCGCTTCGAGCTGCCGCCCGAGTCCAAGGAGGTGCTCGGCTCCCTTATAGACCTCGGTTCGCCCGTCACCGCCTTCGTCGAGGAGCAGTGCGAACTTCATCCCGAAGCGTCGGTCAACAAAAACGAGCTGTTTCAGTCCTGGCGCGCCTACTGCGACCAGCGCGGTTTTCATCCGGGCACCATCAGCACCTTTGCGAAAGACCTCATGGCGGCCGTTCCCAGTGTCGGTCGTAGCAAGGAGCGGCGTTCCGGTAGCCAAAGGGTGAATGTCTTTCTTGGCATTCGCTTGTGGGCCGCCACCCGGCAGGACGCGCCGTTCTAGGACTTGCCGGTCCCTCGTCGCGTGTCGGCGCACCGTGCGCCTGGAAAGCCAAGCCGTGGTGGATGGTCGGGCGCCACGCTGTCGTCGTCGGCGGACTGCCCTCTAGTCGGTCGCGATTGCCGAGGAGGGGACCCTTTGCATTACGCCGGGCCAGGTTTTTTGCCCGGGGAGCTCCCGAACGACGCGCCAGGGTGCTAACGCCCGCCGCATGGCGCCACGCCGAGCGTTTTGGGGGTTGCCCGGCCAATAAACAATAAACAAGGTGACACTGTCGTCGGACAGATCGGGGCGAGCGTTGCGAAGGCGACGCGAGGGATGGCAGCTACGATGACCCCGCCAACGCCGGCGATGGCCGGCAAGCGTGGCCACGCGTTCGTGCCGACCCGCCCAACGGAGTCCAGGCGGCGGAAGCCCAGCGGTTCAGCTAGAGGCCCGGTCCGGCCGGTCCGACATAGAAGCAATTCTTCCTCTTACTACTCTTCTTCCCAGCTCTCTCCGACGTCTTCCCTTGACCGCGATTAGAATAAGAAAATGGTCGGACCGGGCGGACCCACTTTTTCGCGGACGGGCTCAGGTTCCGAGCGACTACCTAGGCGAGCACTATCGCAACGGGTAGTGCCCGGCACCGCATCGATGTAAGTCTTGGGCACGGATGAGGCGGAAGGCGGTGCCGCATATGACCGCTTCGCGCCCAAGTTCGGTCGTTGAGAAAATCGCCGCAAGATCCCGAAAGCAGTCATACGCGCGACTAGGCGCAGCGGTCCTTTTACGTCTACCGAACCTCTGCCTGGATGGGAAGGCAAGGCATCTGTCTCGATGTCGCCCGCAGCTTGATCGACGCGGCGAACTCGTCGCTATTGGTCTGCTGCGGAGCCTTCTACCTGGCTATCAGCCGCTGCCGGAGCGACACTCGCTGGCTGAGGCAGAAAGTAAAGCTGGTGGGTCGCCTCCGCCAGGTCATGAGCGCTGGATGCGTAGATATCCTCGCCGACGGCATCCTTGCGCCGCTCGTAGAAATGATACGGCTCGAGCTCTTGGTGAGTAAGGAGGATCACGCGGCGGACAAACTGAGTGTTGAGGGATTTGGCCAGCTCGATTTCGTCTGGCGTGAACGCGGACAGCTTCGCGAGGAGGATGTACGCCGCGAAGCGCTCGTTCGGGAAAGCATCGGCAACTTGCCGCAAATGCTCGATGTCGATGGCGTCGATCGCACCGCCAACATCCTTGCACTCACCGATGATAACTGCCGGCCTCGAGGAGCGGGGCTCGTGTACCAGAGCCACTAGGTCGGTCTCGCAGACGGGTAAGCCGCCGGTAGGATCGATGGGCTTGAGATCGTATGAAGCGCCATAGCCCTCGGTGTGGAACGTGCTTCTCAGGTTCACGTAGAGCTGCTGCAATACCATAGCCACCGGTATGGCGCCCGCTGCGTTCCTTTCGACGCCTAGAACGCCGGTCCGTCTGTAGGCGAATTGCCCATCGACCAGCTGTCGGGTCGCGTCAAAGTCGGTCCCGCAAAGCGGGCACGTTGCTTTCTGCTTTAAGCTGTCGAGCGGGGTCCAGCTCGAGAGTTGGCACGTCGGGCAGCGCAGGTCCGAACCGATTCGGAACAGGCCTTTTTCTACCAGATGAGTAAAAACCATAGGCGGCGTGAGATCCGTGCCAACCCCCCGCTGTTCGATGTACAGCTGCCGATGGTCCGCAAATGTGGAACCGGTGTCAGGGTCCTTCGAGCCAATTTTGTTGGTGGCGTCATTCTTTGAAAACGAGTGCGTTGGGCCAAATGACTTGATCAGTCTGCGGACGCCTGAAATCTTGAAGGCCCGAACGCCATCCAGACCTCCCATACTGGTGACAAGCTGGCGAGTGATGAGGCCACTCCCACTCAGCTTGGCCTCAAAGCCCGCCAACGCAAACGTGCGCTCGATGAGTGCCGGTATGGGCATAGCGCCGAGCCTAAGGTCAACGTCGGCGGCGTCGATTATGATGCCAACGTTTTCGGGCTCAAGTCGCAGGCCATCATGGTGCATAATCATCGTGCGGCCGGCGAACTCGTTCAGCTCCGGAACGCACGGCGGGATGAAGGTGTAGTTGCTGCCGTCGCCACGCGCGCCAATAACCGAAATAGAAGCCATGAGGTGCTGCTGGTGGAACCAAGGGTCCGACGCAAACGGCTTGTCCTTTAGCGCGAAGCTAAGGCTAGGCAACTGGCCCGGGCCGCCGAGCACTGCAAGTGCCGACTCTGTGCCAAAATGCATTTTCGCCGGGCTGACGTTGTGCCCATTCCATGTTGCCTCGCCCACCCCGCAGACCGCCCAGGGGCCGTCGCCAAGGGTCGCGGTTGCGTTTTCCCTGTTGGCGTCCAGGCACCAAATGGCGGGTCTGTTGTGAAAGTCGTCGCGTCCAGCGAGGCTGGTCCGCAGCCTTGTCTCATAGTCAGCTTTGACAAGGCCAAATCGCGCTGGGTGCTGGAGGTCGTGCCACGCAATCTGGATGCCGCACGCGCGAAGGTTCCAGAACGTGACAAGGTCATCGATGTTTGCCGCGCTGCCCAGATAAAAGCCTGGATAGTCCCATCCTGCACGTGCCGAATAGTGTGGCGTCAGATCGTAGCGGCTCAAATGGGATATCCCCGGATACTGCATGATCTCTGCCGGTATCGGGGCGCCATTCGCAATCGGCAGATTAACTGCCTGGACCGCTTGATCCAGACTGCTCCGGTAGTCGATCCCAACGGCTTCGTGCGCGGGGTATTGGCCATACTGCATCAAAAAAACATCGGCCAGGGGATCGCCGTCATCCCAGGCGGCGACTCGAACGCCATGCTCGACCATCGCCTTCCAGTCAGGATCATCCCGCCGATGGATCATGAGGTTACGAACGTCGAGCACGGTGGCCGTGCCTTCCCGACCACCGTATGGTGGATAGAATAGGTTCGCGGGAACACGGCCGCTCTGGAGACCGGCATACCCCCGCTTGAATAGGGCTAGGTCTGCGTGATTTCCCACTGAAGTCACGATGTCGGGGCGGAACAGCTCCATGAGTCGGTGGGCTTCCGGCCGATCGATCAAAACAATGGGGTTGTAACGACCGCCCCAAAGGCAGTGGCAGTACCTTACTGCAGCACGGACGCTATCGAGGTCACTTGAGTGGACCGCGAATGCAATCCGCAGCGGGCGGTACACAATGTCAACACGGGCCGTTTCCATATTTTGATTGTGCCACTGGAGCTGCTCTTAGCCAATGTGGGTTCGGCCTGGCACATCCGCGGCGTTCCGACCTCGGTGCTTCGTACCACCGAAATGAACGTCCGCTACGTTCTTGCCGACGCCGCCAGTCTGCAACCGGCCCCAACCCCGCCATTCGACGCTGCACCAAGCAAGCTCTCCACCGGGTGAACCGATCGGCCCGGCCGGTCCGGGGTCGCAACGATTCTTTTTCTTTGCTACCTCTCGCTCCCAGCCCTTCGACGTCTTTCGGTCCACTGCGCTTTGAATAAAGAAATGGCCGGACCGGTCGGACCGCCCTTGGCAGGCCAGGCTCCAGCACGGGACGACTGCCCAACGCTGATCGCGAACCACCATGCGCCTAGCGCGATCATTCCGGTAAGCACTTCACCGTGGGCATAGAGCCGCAAGGATTTGGCGGCAGAAAGTGCTGACGGCCAAGGTCAGACTACCCGGGATCCCACGGTGCCGGGCCGCACGGTTCGATACCGTCGGCCTCGGTCAGCGCCAGACGCGCGGAACGGCAGGAAATAGTGTACTGGCCGACAGCCGAAATCGGCCCAACGCGCGCGCGCTTTAGAGGCAAGATCTGTCTGGCCAGTCCGGGATAGGACTCTTTGCCGGGCAGTCTGGAGAGCGATTCCGGAATAGCGCTTGGCTTACGTCGACATCAAAGCGGCATAATGCCGAGAGTGTCGGCGGTGTCACAAGCGACAGCGCACCGAACCAACCTTGCCCTTCGCGCGATCCACTGCACATGCCGGTGAATGCCGGATCCTGCCTATAGGATCTATTTTCGCGGATCCGCTGATTTTTTCTGGACAAGGCACCGAAGATCAGTCATTAAGGCGATGCGGTCGAGAGATCGTCGGACTCTTGGGCCCAAAAAAACGGGCCCACCGGCTGGTACCCGGGGAGCCCGTTCATCAACCCCAGCTAAGAGGTTTTCTCATGTTTACCAATGTTGCTCCTGAAATGGAAGATGATTCAATGGCGCGTCCCACCTTTACGCCGGAACCCGGCGCCTTCTTAGCCCCTAACGCCATCCCGGTTATCCTAGGACCGAAGTTGATCCGGGCCGACGTTCCGATCGTCACCGGCTTCATTCCGGCAGGGGCGCTGATCCCTGCCAATTTCGTCGTTCCTCATCGTGATTCCCGTACGGGACGTGGCTATCAACGCCTGCCCCAAGAGGCGCGCATCAACGAATTGGCCACCGACTTGCGGAAGGGCCGCGTCGACCTGCCCACGTCGGTGCTTCTGAATATCCGCAATCGCGAGGCGCGCCGCGCTTTCCATGACGGCCAGCTTAACCTCTTGCCCTTCAACGACGCCGGCCGGTCGCTTGGTTACGAGCCCAAATTCTACGTCGTTGATGGACAGCACCGGATCCTCGCTTTGAAGCGCCTGATTGAGGAGTTTGAGGAAGATCGTTGGTCGAAGTACATGATTCCGTTCACCTGCATGCTTGGTGCGACAGAAGACGAAGAAATGGACCAGTTCTACATCGTCAATTCGAAGGCCAAATCGGTGCGGACCGATCTTGCCTACGAGCTTTTGTCGCAACGCGCACAGGACCCCGAGGTGATGGAGTCTCTCGTGGAGCGCGGCCGGGACTGGCAGGTCCATGGAATGAACATCGTCAAGCGGCTCGCCGAGGATAGTCCTGTTTGGCGCAACCGCATCCGATTCGCCGCAATGGAAAAGGGCGACACGGTCATGCCTTCGGCGTCAATGGTTTCGTCGCTCAAACCGGTTCTCGGTTCGCCTTATTTCAAGGCGCTTTCCCCTGACCAGGTTGTGTTGATCCTAGATGCCTACTGGCGTGGTATCCGCGAAGTTATGCCCGAGGCCTTCGACGAATCGTCGGAGTTCTCCGTCCAGAAAGGCATTGGCGTGACGGTTCTTCATATGTTGCTGACGCAGGTGATTGAGATTGCTCGTTCGCGAGGGGATGCGGTCACGGAACCCACGTCCTACGCGCGCATCTTGCGGGATGCGCTTGAACACATCGAGGGCGAGAACGCCTCGGGTGATCCGGTCTCCGGGGTTAACTTCTGGCGCGCTGCTCCACTGGGCGCGGCGGGGTCGTATTCTAGCAGCGCCGGGCGTCGTGTGCTGATTGCCAAGATGCAGCAGCGCCTCCCCAAGATCAGCGTTCAGTAGGCGGGTCATGGGAAAACGTGCTGAACCCAGCGGTATCGTACTCGCAGCGGACGATGCTGCAATCGCAAAGGGCATGTTGGCCCGAGGCGACAGGCAGCATGACATCGCGGCTTGGTTTGGAGTAAACGGCGGGCGTATCGCGGAAATTGCCACAGGCAAACGGTATCTTTGGGTCGAGCCGGCGGATTCGGGGGATGTTCCGCCCCGTGGCCCTTATCCCGCCGCTAGGGTTGCTGTCGAAGTAATGGCCGCGCTTACGGCTGCTAAGGCCGCACTTGCTTCTGCCGAGGCAATGATCCGTCACTCGCACCATTGACGGGATGTCAAGACTGCATCAGGCCGCCTGGAAACCGGGCGGCCTGCTTGTCTTGCGGTCCTGGCAAGGACCCGCGTGGGGGAAATGGGCAAAGACCGCCTCCGAGACGCCTGTGCCAGGTGGGTGGCCATAACTTGAAGGTGCTCCCCTGTTGGGGCAGCGGTCAGTAAGGGGGATGTCATGCAAATAACGATCGAGAAGCTGCAGGCCATGTCGCCGGAGCAGCGGGCAACGCTCTACGAAAATGCCAGGAAGCGCCTGGAACAAGGCGGTCAAGAAGTCATAGACCTGATCGACGCGTCCGGCCTACCGCTTCGTTCCGGCGGGATCACATTCTCCGACCCGGTGCACCTCCGCATGGAGGAGATCGCATGGTCCAGTCAGGGCAAGAGACTCCTGGTTGAAGCGACAGAGGCAGGTATGCCCGCTTTGGCAGGTGTCGAACCATTGATTGTCGCCGACCTCGGAGTTCTCTATCACCCGCACGACCTCGGAACTGTCGACGCCGGCTCCATCGTTGGGCAGGTGATGCGCCATCTCGGATATGAGCTCGTCGATCGCAAGGACATGCCGCCGGGTTCAGTGGCCAAGACTGCGGCGACGTGGCGCACGCGCCATCGCTAGCCCGGGCGGGAGCGACGCAGCGCATACCCGGCTTTTCGTTGGCCAAATGGCCTTCGGCTCCCCCTACGCTCCCCTGACTCGCCGACAATACGTCGACGGACCACCTTTCTCGCTGGTTTGCGGCCCGGCACCCTAACCTCGGTTGGAGTATGGTGCCGCCGCGGTCCGTCGCCTAGAAACTTTCTGCCGTCCGATCGGCCAGCACTGTTTAGTTGGAACCACCCTTTTCGGCGCGACGCGGGCAGATGCCGCTGGAACTGCAAGGCATGGCCATCGTGGGCGCCGATCCGGACTGAGCTTTCTCGCCCGCGCCGATCTGTGGGAAAATAGTCGCGATGGCGATAGGGTGGCGTACAGCACGCTCTGCTAAGGGGAAGATAAATGGCAAGCCGATATGATCGCCTCGGGGAGTTTTTGAAGGCACAGTCAACAAGCGGTTGTGTGCGTCAAGTTCTGCAAAATGGGGCGGCCATGATGCTGGTCATGCGGCTTGGCGCAGAGCGAGCTTCTTGTGCTCGCGCAGGTCGTCCATGTTGATGTATCGGTTGGCCTCCATCCAGTTTTCATTGGTCTCGACGGCCAACGCCCTGACCAGGCGCAGGCAGCTTTCGGTGTTGGGGAAGATGCGCACGACATAGGTGCGCCGGCGGATTTCCTCGTTGAGCCGCTCCAGCATGTTGGTGGATTTGAGATGCTTGTGGTGCTGTCTCGGCAGCCTGAAGAAGGTCAGGGTTTGTTCGATGGCATCCTCGGCCCAGCCTGTCAGGCGCGGATAGCGTGCCGACCATTTGGCAAGCCATGCGGCAAGATCAGCCCTGGCCTCTGCGAGATCGCGCCGGTCGTAGAGCCAGCGCAATTCCTGCAGGCAGTCGTCGCCGTGCTTCCTCGGCAGATGATCGAGCGCGTTCCTGAGGAAGTGCACGTAGCAGCGTTGCCAGGCGGCTTCGGGGATCACCTCGCCGATCGCTGCCACCAGGCCGGCGTGATCGTCGGACACAACCAACTCGACGCCCTTGAGGCCGCGCGCCTTGAGGCCGACGAGGAAGTCCCTCCAGGCCGAGCGGCTCTCGCGATTGGCCATCTCCACGGCCAGGATCTGGCGCCTTCCGTCCCAGTCGATACCGACCGCGATCAGCACCGCCTGGCTCATGACAACACCGGCTTCACGCACCTTCTCGTAGCGCGCATCGAGGATGAGGTAAGGAAACGGCTCTTGAAGGGGGCGCCTGGCAAAGGCAGCGAGGCTCTCGTCCAGCCGCTTGTTGATGGCCGAGATCGACGAGGCCGAGAAGGCATGGCCGCACAGTTCTTCCGTGATCGCCTTCACCTTGCGGGTCGACACGCCCTGCACATACATCTCCGCCAGTGTCGCCACCAAGGCCCGCTCGGAACGCTGGTAGCGCTCGAACAGCTCGGTGGAGAAGCGCCCGGCCCGGTCCTGCGGAACCCGCAGCTCGAGCTTGCCGACCCGCGTCACAAGGGTACGGCCGTAATAGCCCGAGCGATAGCCAAGCCGTTCGGGCGTGCGCTCGCTCTTCGAGGCACCCAGCGCCTCGTCCATCTCGGCCTCAAGCACCTCCTGTATCACCGCACGGAGCACTTCGTGCAATCCATCCGGGTTCGAAAGCAAAATGTCTTTGACGGCAGCGCTGGCGGTCTTAACTTCAGTCTTGGTCATGGTGGCGTTCCTTCGCGGGAATCAGGTGACGTGAACAATCACCAGCCTGCCATGACCGCCCCTCTCAGCGAATTTGCAGAACTCTCAGCACACTACCCAACAAGCTCGATACGCCTGCCACTGACCGAAATCGAAAGTATGGTGGGCCCTCTCCCGGGTGAAGCCCGGACGTCGCAGTTTTGGGCGAACGCGCGAGGCTATCATTTATCCAGGCGCTCCCAATGGCTGAACAACGGCTACGAAGCCTTTTACGAGGCTGGGAGCGAGCTAGTACGGTTTGAAAAGGTCGACGCCGGTTCCAATGGCGCCCCCAGCTCGAAAGAGAAGGAGGAGTCGGCGTCTTCGATGTTGCGCCTGGGTGACATCTATACTCGCGAGCAGTTACGCGACATGTTTGGGATAAGAGATGCCTCCCTAAATAACGGGGTTTTCAGAGCAAAGAACCTGGGGTCGGTTTGGCTCTTGTTACAGAGGAAAAGACAGCCGACAGAACCCAATACAGGGACCGGATCGAGGGTGACCTTCTCTACTGGCAGGGGCAGACAGCGGGTCGCACCGACCATCTTATCATCGGTCATCGCGATCTCGACCTTGAGCTGCTCCTGTTCTTCAGGAAGCAAAAGAATGAATTCAGTGGTGGCGGATTTCGGTATCTAGGTCCTTACGAGCACCTTGGTCACTCTGGCGCATCGCCGACTAACTTCGTGCTTCGCTCGTCCGATACCCGAGAAGCGGTTGACCCTGACACTGCCGACGACGAGGCCTTCGACCCAAGCGAAGTCGACGATGCGCGTGAGCGTGTCTTAGGAACGATCGCCAGGAGACGTGGGCAAAAGGTGTTTAGAGATAGGCTACTCAAGGCCTACGGTGGGAAGTGTGCGATTTCGGGTTGTGCGATCACCGATGTGTTGGAGGCGGCTCACATCTACCCTTACCGTGGGGATCAGACCAATGTAGCGAGCAACGGGCTTCTCCTTCGCTCAGATCTACATACGTTGTTCGATTGCGGTCTGGTTGAGATCGATCCCGGTACTATGAGGGTGGTCCTGTCCGATCGTCTTCGCGGCAGCGAATATCAGTCGTTAGACGGGCAGCAAGTCCGGGTGCCCCCAGAACCTCGGGACCGACCGAGCGCCAAGGCACTGGAGGAGCGTAAGGCGCTGCTTGCGACAACCGGTTAACCGTGACAGCAGGGGCGTAGTGGCGGCGCCGCATGCAGGCGCACTATCCGCCAGTCAGGAAAAGGCTGGTCCTGCCCCGAGGCACTACGGATCGGAGGTCTACAATTGGCGTCAACGCCACCGCCCCCCAAGCGTAGGGTCAGATCGTCGTCGCAGATGTCAGGGTCCCACTAGGCGTCATCTCGACCTGTGATAAGTAGCCAAAGACCCGAAAGGGAAGTCGCCGCACCCAAGATAGTCCCCAGAACAAGGCCGGTATGTCTTTGGTGTTCAAATAGTAGATATTCCCAGTACTACCAGACCGAAACACAGCGCACTCGACCCGGCGATCCGTGTAGCTCTCAGCCCCTCTTTCTTCCTTCTCGCGATTCCTTCGGCTGCAATCTCGATAAGTCGGGACGCTTCGTTTGCGTCGCAGCCATTCCCGACAAGCGCTCGGGCTGTCTCATCTCGCTCCCTGCCTTGGTTGAGGCTGCGCGTTGCGAAAAGCAGTAACGGATGACTCAGCAGTTCGGAATAGTCGGCCACTGGGATGTCCTCCTCGCCCTCCCACCGTTTAAATTGGAGACCACTTGATGACCAGAAGGCCCGCGCCCGAGGCTCGCTGCCGACGCCAGGCCCATCGGCGCTGATCCGATGGCCATCATCGAAGCTGGAGAACTGGAAGTTCGGTAGTCTCTTCGGCCAGCAGCGGCAACAAGGCCGTGTGCTAGTCTGAGGGCGGAATTCCCTTTCTCAGACATCGACCGACCAGACTTCAACGCCGTCTCGCTCGAACTGCGGCCGTCGTACATTGCCTGGGAACAAGGGAGACATGAAAAAGACGTATCGATACCGCTCAGGCCGAACCGAGAGCTTCAGCAGATCGGCTGCGAGCTTGCCATTATTTCGCGGGCTCACCGCAGCAAATGTCTCCGCTCCGACATACCCCTCCGCTTCGCTCATGATGTCGAGGTCGAGTGACGCGTGCGCTCCCGGCGCAAGGAGAAGCCCTCCTACATCCGGATGCAACGTAAGGAGCTGTCTTGAGGCCGCGATTGCTACGGCGAAGGTCCATGTCTGATTTATCTGCTCAATGATATTTAGCGCGCGATCCTGGAGCGGATGAAAACCGACCGGTTCGAATTTCATCCGGCGCAGCATATCGAGCGGGTCACCAGACTGCGCCGCAATCCAGGCTTGCGCTCGGCTGGCAGAACTACGGACTGTCTCCATCATTTGTTCAGCATCGTTGAGGTCGCGTATTATGAGGTGTTTCGCCATTTCCAAATTCTAGCAAATATTACAAACTGATGTAACAATTTCGGCGACGGGGGGAAGGAAGTGGACTTGTATATTCAGGTTGAGGTCGCTGGGCAGAAGCGGGCTGCTCAACGCGAAATGGAAGGGATCGTTAAGCGGACTCTGCCGTCCCAAGGTATCCGGAACATCGGGCTCCCGAGCGGAAACAGAGATGAGACGAGTTATGCGCAGGCGGACGGTAGGCTCGGGTGCGCATTTGGGAGCGCAGAAGATGCCAGGGTTCCAAGGCGGTGGAACGCGCCAGGCGCCAGGCAAGGCCGTCGGCATCACCGAGCGGGAGCGCTCCGGCTTCCGGCCATGGTGGGCTCGGGACGCGTTCACCCGTGGTGTTCGCACCAGGAGCCGGGCGAGACTGATCGCGGCGTGCAACTCCCAGAACTTCGTGCTTTGCTGTTGCGCAATGCCGATGGCTCGGTAACAGTGCTCGGCATTGTAGTCTTCACCGTTGTAGTCCTGACCGCTGCGCTCCAAGTCTCCCCGAACCCGATGCAACTCGGCCTCGGCTCGCCGGGCCCTAAACTGTTACTTCTTTCGAGCTGGCGGTACCCGAGGTCCCTTCTGTGAGCTGCGCGAAGTTCAACCCACTTCAATGCCAGGAAGATCGCTTGCCGTTGTCGGGTAATTGCGCGAGCGCTAATATGATGTTAGTAGCACAGTGAAAGAAAAACCGCCTGACTACTTTCAAGCTGCGCACAGTCCGCCGGCAGCTATTTCTTGATGGACTTTGGATTTCAAGGCTTCGTCCGAGCGCATGTTCCGCGCCCGGTGCCTCACGGCGACAGTTGCCGCGGGATTGGAGGGCAAAGATGAGGCGCCACGGCGAGAGCACCTATCTTGTTCGCGGGTGGGACCAGCTCTACGAACGGGACCAGTTTACGCTTTACTTGACACGTAAGCTCCCGGTGCTCGTCAGTGCCGATGAATTTCGGGCGCTCCAGGTCGATTCGAACAGCGCGTCCTACGTGCACATCTTCGGCGAGCACGACCTGAAGGCTGAGCTGCCGGATGCCGCGCTGACCGCGCTCGCCGATGCGATGAACGCGCAGCCGGGCACGCCCGCACTGTCCGCCGATGTTCCGGCAGGCTACACCTATCTCGGCCAGTTCATCATTCACGACATCTCGTTCCTTTCGCCGAGCAAGACCGGCAACGACTGGATCGACAAGCGAACGGCAGCGCTCGACCTGGACAGCGTGCTCCCCTTTGGCACACCGGCTCAGAGCCTTCTCGCCGGGCCCGGCCAGGGACCGCTGGCGGTTGGGTTTACTTCGGGCGACAACCAGTTGGCCGAGGACCTGCCGCGCGACCAGCAGGCCGCCTATGCCGGTCGCCCGTTGGTCGAGGATCCGAGGAACGACGATTTCCTTCCTCTTTCGCAGTGCCATCTGGCCCTGATCAAATTCTACAACGCTATCGCCCGGCTGAACGGTTATCTCGGAGTGCCAGGCCAGACGTTGCCCGACAGCTGGTGGGCCGACGTGCGTCGGACCTGGATGCAGCATTTCCAGGCCGTCGTGCTGCACGATTACCTGCCGAGGCTCGTCGACCCGACGACCTACGCCGACGTCCTCGCCCATGGGCGCAAGCTCGTCCGGGCGGGCGCGCGTGCCAACGACATCGACTGGATGCCACTGGAATTTGCCGGTGCGATCGGCCGTTTCGGCCACAGCATGATTCGCGACAGCTACATGCCGTGGAACTGCATCACCCCCGGTCTTGCCGCTTCGGTGCAGGAGTTCATGCATTTCAGCTACTCAAATTCGGGCGACGGCCTGGCTTCCGAGAGCCACCGGCTACCGATGAACTGGATCACGGACTGGCGCCGCCTGTTCGATTTCACTGGCACCTCGCTCGGATCACTGGCGGGATATCCCATGTTGGCTGCCGCCATAGACAGCCGGTTAACGTCGGCGCTCAGAGCACTGCCGACCTGCCTTCGCGACGACATGTGCTACGGCGATTCCCAGTCAGGACCCGCATTCGATCTCGCCACGGCCACTATGATCCGAGGCATCGAGCTGAATTTGGCAAGCGGGCAGCAGGCCGTCATCGCGGCAAATGGCCCGCTGGGCAATACGATACCGATGCTTTCGCTGCCGCAAATCATCGGTGGAGACGCAGGCATCGCCGCTGCGTTCGAAGACTGCAAAGCCCTGAAGGAGACGACGCCGCTCTGGTTCTACATGCTCCGCGAGGCAGAGGTGCTGGGCGCGGGGCGGCTTGGTCCACTGGCAGGGCGGGTGTTGATGGAGACGCTGCACGCTGCGATCGAGGCGGCCCCGGACAACATTATTTCCAACAAAGCCTGGCAACCGAGTCTGCCGCGCGCCAGCGCTCCTTACTTCACGATGATGGACCTGCTTCTCATCGCTGGGCATCCGGATCCGCTGGGTGCTCTGGGAATCTGCAGCTAGCAACAATCGGAGGAACCCAATGGCGAAGCTGAAATGCCTTCAGAAGAGCACGACGAGTGTGAAGACCTTGTACCCGCAAGGTTATATCAACGTCGTCAGCAATATGATCCTTGTGGAAGACAAATTCTACGAATTCCTCGATGCCGATCCGGATGAACGTCCGGCGTTGTTGCAAGCCGCGGCCGGAAAGGACACGAACAACAATGATGTCATCGAACACGAAAGAGCCGACGGTGTTTCCGAAATCATCGACAACAACAACTGCAAGGTGCTGGCCCAAAAAGACGTCAAGAGGAAGGGCAACAAAAGGTCAGTCGTCACCGTGCCGCTCCCTGACAAAAGACCAACAGACGTCACCTACCTCAATCAATACACCACGATAATTCACGACATGGTTCAGGCTGGCAACCAGGCGGATGCGAACAAGTTCATGTTCGGTCTAATGCTGTTGACCCGCTGCCGCTGAATTCCTTCGGGAGGTGGTTCCGGCAGCCGCCGGCACCCTACCGCCCCCGCGCGGCTGCCAAGTTCCGCCTATCGATCAGGCGGTGCAGCGGGAGGCGTTCAGAATTCGGGCGACGATGTCCTGCCGGACAGATCTGTCGGAAGGGGACGATCAGCTCATGCCGCTAAAACTAAATCAAAAGCAGCGGCTGGTCCTCAGGCGAACTTGTGTCGAAGCTTAGATCGCGGGCATCGGGAGCAAGGAGCCGTGCGCGTCCGAAACGTGGTTTGTAGTGACAGAGCAGGGTGGATACGGCGCGAAACACAGGAATGCCGATTTCCGCGCGGGTCATTTCGGCAAACCACAAATCGATTCCTCTATGCGCCAAGGCGTCGAGCACGTCCGATAGGTCACGTTCAACGGTGGGATGACTTGGCGCGACATGTTGGATCGGCGCCATATTCAGCGGCGGGGTCGTCATCGAGGCTTTCTCTCGCCATCGCGACCAAGCGCCAGCTTTGTCGCCAAGCGCACGTGAAGCCCCTAGCGAAATCTCCATTTGAAGCATCTCGGTCAGGGCGGCTGTCGCAGCGGACTGCAGGCTCTTGCCCGCAGCAAAGCCTATCGCGACATCTTTGCCGTCCGGTTCCGCGGAAGCAGCGGCAATCACTGGGACGTCGATGTCTGAGCTAATATCGAAGAGCCGGGTTCGACGCTCGCGATCGCACAGCCAGTCGACAAGCGGTTCGATGCCCGAGAGACAGGACGGATCAATCATTCGCCGCTGCCTTCTTCCATACCACCACCGACCCGTCGCATCCCTCTCGACCAATTCCAGGATAGCCGCCAGTTTCGCTGCATTGGCACTAGCTCCGGCAGCGCACCCACTACTATCGCCGATGGCGACCGCGCCCTCCTCGCCGGCCGTTTTCCGTCCTATGAAAGCAAAGTCCGCTGGTATGAACGCACCATGCCCCCCAAATGCATCTTCAACCCTCAGCCAGTTCAGCGCCGCAGATACATCCCTGATCGGCGGTCGCCAGTCGAAGCCAGCGTTTTCCCTATTCCACGCAACGCGGGCTACAATCTGATCTGGACTGAAGCCGTTCAGGCTTTCAGGTGGGATTGCCGCCGATCCGATCTCGTCGACCGTAGCGGTGATCAACGGCTCATCGCCCCACGAGCAGCAACTGAAGAGTTCAGCTGCCTCGCCAAGGCAACTCGCTCGGCAATCGTCGATGCTCAATCCTCGGCCGCTCGCCAGCCTCCCTGTTTCGGGCATTGCTGCGCGCGGGGCTGCTGGCATTTGCAACAGCGCGTCCTTAGGGATTGCGATTGCGAAATGAGCTGGAACATCCGTCACAGGCAGGTTAATCGCCTCGAACAACTCGCCGACCCGGGCGAGTTCGCTAAAGCCGTCCATGAAAGCATTTGTCATCAGTTCGTTGTACCGTCGACTAAGCCCGCATTGGGGAGCAGAATAGCACATTCGACAGGGCAGCGGCGGCGACCATGCAAGCGTTTTCGGAGCGAGCGACCCTTAAATCAATCCTGTTTGCTGACCTGGCTCAGTATAGCCGGCTAACCGCGGCCGACGAACTTGGAACACTGGATCTCGTTTCTCAATGTTTCCAACTCTTCCAGACCCACTGCGAGGAATTCGGCGCCGAGTTCATCAAGACGACCGGCGACGGGGTCCTGATACTGTTCGACGGTGTATCGAACGCCATCGACTACGCCATGTTCATGCAGGGCACCCTGGCTGACCTCCTGGACAAGAGAGCGTTTTACAGTCGGTTCCGGATCGGATTGCATATTGGAGAGGTCCATCGCCGTGACGGCGACGTGTTCGGGCATGCGATAAACGTGGCTGCCCGGGTGCAGGCTATGGCCGAGCCAGGCGGTGTGTGTGTGACCCAAGACGTCTATTGGGCGGCCCGCAACACCGGGCGGTGGCGTTTTCGGTTCGCCGGGCGGCCCGCTTTGAAGAACATGCCTGAGCCGCTGACGCTCTACAACGTGGTTGCCTCCAACCTTACCGATGTCCCGGACAACGGGCATCAGCGACTGATTTCGGTCATCGATGGGCTTGGCCTTTACCGGGAAGATGGCGAAGCAATCGCATTGCGTTCCCCGAAAGCGCAGGCACTGATCGGATACCTTGCACTGTCCAGCAATTATCAGGAGGTGCATGACCGGGTTGCTACCTTGATCTGGCCAGAACGAAGCCCGGAAGCCGCTCGGCGCGCGTTGGCGAACTGCCTGCAGATCGCCGAAAGATCAATTGCGGGCGACTCGGCGGCAGGAATTCTCAGGCGCGGAAATATTATCGGGTTGAGCCCCTCGCGCATAAGCGTCGATGTGGTTCGCATGTTGAAGGACCTTGGAGAGGGCAAGATCGACGAGCTGCTCCTCAAACGATCGGATTGGTCCGAGGCGATCCTATTCGGCCTGGAAGACACCAGCGACCTATTCAGCGCGTGGCTGAGCGTCACGAGGCACAACTGGCGTGACCACGCATTGGAGGCCTTGGAGGCCATGCTGGAACGCTTCGAGATATCCGAACCTGCAATGCGCAGGGCAGCAAATGCCCTCTTGATGCTCGAACCGAGCCATGAGCGCGCTGCGCGCTGTCTCATCCGCCACCATGCCGAACTGCAGAATGTCGCCGCCGCAATGCGCGTCTACGAAAATCTGCGCGACCTTCTGCGGGAACGATATCGGTTACTGCCTAGCATGGAAACAACGGCTTTAGCCGAGGCCCTCAAGAGTCCGGAGCCGCTGTTGTTGAACAGAAAGAAACCACCTCGGCCGAGCGGACCCGCGCCAACGCTTGCGGTCGAAAAATTTGAAGCTCGAACAAAGAAAATCTCTCTTCTGGTCTGGGGATTCCGCTCCGAGCTGATCGCCAATCTATCCAAATTCCGTGAGTTCACAGTCATCGAGTTGAAAGATACCGCAATCGAAAGGCCCGACACGGACTATCTGCTGGCGGCCCAATGCGTGGACAACCAAGACGACATGCAATTGATCGTCTCGGTCAGCGATCCCAGCACGAACCAGGTCATCTGGAGCGATTCGTTTCGATTTTCGCTGGGAAGCTGGCTGGCCTTGCAGAAGCAGCTGGTCGGAAGAATTGCTTCCACTTTGGAAGTTTACCTTTCGCATGACAGGCTGTCACGCCATGTCAGGGGCCTCCCGCAAAATCTCAATATCTACGATGCGTGGTTGCGCGGCGAAGACTTGCTGACCCGCTGGACACCCGATGCCGAAGACGAGGCCCAAGGGCTGTTCGAAGGCGCGATCGTTGCCGACCCGAACTTCGCTCCTGCCTACGCCAGTTTGGCCAGCATCCACAATGCGCGACAATTCATCCGACCGGGAATTGCTGCCGATCCTTCCATAACGGAGAGGGCCGCCGAGCTGGCGCAACGCGCTGTGGCCCTCGATCCGCTGGATGCCCGCAATCATCTGGTCGTCGCCTGGTCGACAGCCATGACCCGACACTTCGAACAGTCGGAAGTGCACTACGAACTGGCCGCCGAACTCAACCCCAACAGTCCCAAGACACTGGTGTCGGCGGCTTTGGGCATGGCGTTCATGGGCCGCGTCGATTCTGCGTCGCGTCTGCTGGAGCGTGCAATGGATTTAACATCCATGTTTTTGGACTATCAGTGGTCACACATCGCGGTAATCCGCTATTTTGCTGGAGATTTCGAAGGCGCAATCGCGGCGGCCGATCGGTCCAAGAACGCAATCGTCGACACCGCCGGTTGGAAAACGGCCGCCCTGCGCAAGTTGGGCAGAATGGATGAAGCTGATGCGGCGCTGACGCAATTGCACGCGTCCATTGGCGCAGCCTGGGCAGGATCTGCGCCTCCGACCCCGAAGGACATCCTGCGCTGGTTTGTAGAAGCCTTCCCGATCAAGCGGGACGGGGATCGGCGCGACCTAATGCAATTGGGCGAGGTGTGAGGACATGACCAATCCTGCGCCACCCAAACCGCATCGTCCAAGACGAAGTTGTCCGGACCATCGTTGTTGGATGACCGCGAACCATCGCGCGCAATGACCAGGTTCCGGTGCAGTCGAATACCTCTATGACACGGTGATACCCCTAGCGCTCCCCAGCGCCAGACAGCAAAAAGGCCCGGTTACCCGGGCCCTTTATGCTTCTCAAATCTATAGAAGATTTGGAGCGGGTGAAGCGATTCGAACGCTCGACCCCAACCTTGGCAAGGTTGTGCTCTACCCCTGAGCTACACCCGCTCACACGGCCCTTTGGCCGCAAGCCGGGCCTATATGGCTGAAGAGCGCGGCGATTGCAACAGGGAAATGACGGGCTTTTTGGTCGCGCCAAATTCGCCTGGCCGAACCTTGTCGGCCACGCGGGTGGTTCATCGACTTCCCGCATGACGGTCTTGTCTCGGCGGCATCATTGGCCGTAAACGGCTTTGCCGCGCGCCGATACAGGGGAAGACCACCAATGCCGAAGACCGAAGCCGAGCTTTTCGCCTTTCTTGCCGATCTCGGCATATCAGTGTCGACCGTGCGCCATCCGCCGCTCTATACGGTGGCCGATTCGCAGTCGCTGCGCGGCGAGATACCGGGCGGGCACACGAAAAATCTGTTTCTCAAGGACAAGAAGGACAATTTCTTCCTGGTCAGCGTCGGCGAGGAGGCGGTCGTCGACCTGAAGCAGATCCACACGATCGTCGGCGCCGCCGGCCGGGTGTCGTTCGGCAAACCGGAGATGCTGATGGAGCTGCTCGGTGTCATTCCGGGCGCGGTCACCGTGTTCGGGCTGATCAACGATACCGAAAGACGGGTCAAGGTGGTGCTCGACCAGGATTTGATGGCACATGCGACAGTCAACGCGCATCCGCTGACCAATGAGGCGACGACGTCGATCGCGTCCGCCGACCTCATCAGATTCGTCGAGGCAACCGGACATGATGCTGCTATCTTGAAAGTCTCGGCTTGATCGCCACATGGATGGCGAAAACTGACCTCTAGTTAAGGTGGTCGCGCTGCTCCGCTGGGCGCGACCGGAAGGGCGACGACATGAGCGACAACAACAATCCGTTTGGCGGCCAATTCGGCGGCAATTCGGGCCAATACACCACTTCCGTGCAATATGGCGGCGCCGAGCCGGCCAAGTCGGCACTTGGCCCGACACCCGGCGCAGCACCTGCCGCTGGCGAGCTGATCAAGGACACCACGACCGCCACTTTCGCCGCCGACGTCATCCAGGAATCGCGCAAACAGCCGGTACTGGTCGATTTCTGGGCGCCGTGGTGCGGGCCCTGCAAGCAGCTCACGCCGCTTCTGGAAAAGGCGATCAAGGCCGCCGGCGGCAAGGTCAAGCTGGTCAAGATGAACATTGACGATCATCCCTCGATCGCCGGCCAGCTCGGCATCCAATCGATCCCGGCGGTCATCGCCTTCAAGGACGGCCAGCCTGTCGACGGCTTCATGGGCGCCATCCCCGAGAGCCAGATTGCCGAGTTCATCACCAAGGTCGGCGGCAAGGGCAATGGCGCGCCGCCCGTCGCCGAAGCACTGGCCGCGGCGGCGGAAGCGCATGCGGCGGGCGATGCGCAGACCGCAGCCGACATTTACGACGCCATCCTGGCGCAGGCGCCGGAGACGATCGAGGCGATCGCCGGGCTGGGCGAGCTTCTGTTCGAGGCCGGCGACAGCGACGGCGCCGAGGCGCTGCTGGCAACGGCGCCGGAGGCCAAGAAGAATGCGCCGGCACTTGCCGCGCTGCGTGCCAAGATGACGCTGGCTGCGGAAGCGGCAGCACTTGGCAATCCAGCTGAATTCGAGCAGCGACTGGCCGCCAATCCCGGCGACCACCAGGCGCGTTTCGACCTCGCCATGATCCAGAACGCCAAGGGCGAGCGCCATGCGGCGGCCGACAATCTTCTGGCGATTATAAAAGCCGACCGGACGTGGAACGAGGACGGCGCCAGGGCGCAGTTGCTGAAACTGTTCGAGGCCTGGGGCATGACCGACGAGGCGACGCTGGCGGCACGGCGCAAATTGTCGTCGCTGCTGTTTTCCTGAGCCGTTTGCCGGCCAAATTGCCGGGGCGTGGCTGTCGGGCCTTGCGGTCGGCGGCCGCCGCGCCAGATTAGGCCGATAACATCGCGCCCGAAGCGGGTCGGAGGAGTGAAGGTGCAGGTCGGAAACGCATTCTACCGGGTCGGCAAGGATCTGCCGGCAACCATTCCGGTGTTTCCGCTTGCCGGCGCGCTGCTGCTGCCGGGCGGGCGCATGCCGCTCAACATTTTCGAGCCGCGCTATCTGCAGATGGTGGATGAGGCGATCGCCGGCGCGCGGCTGATCGGCATCGTCCAGCCCAGCCTCAATGGCGCGTTGCGCGCCGACGGCGAGCCGGAACTGTGCAATGTCGGCTGCGCCGGGCGCATCATCTCGATGGCCGAGAGCGGCGACGGCCGCTATCTGATTTCGCTGCAGGGCGTCTGCCGTTTCCGCATCACCAGCGAATTGCCGGTGAAGACGCCGTTCCGGCAATGCAAGCTGGCGCCGTTCCTCACCGATCTCGCCGAAGACCAGGCGGCAAGCGAGATCGACCGGCCGGCGCTGTTGAAAGCGTTTCGCGCCTATCTGCAGGCCAACGATCTCGAAGCCGATTGGGAAAGCGTCAGCCGCGCCGAGAACACCATGCTGGTCAATGCGCTGTCGATGATGGCGCCCTACGGACCTGCCGAGAAACAGGCGCTGCTGGAGGCGCCCGACCTGAAAGCCCGCGCGGAGACGCTGATCGCCATCACCGAAATGGCGCTGGCGCGCGAGAATGAGGACTTTGGTTCCAGCCTGCAATAAGGGCTGAGCCGATGGCTGAAGGGGGATCCAATGGCTGCGGATGGGCGTGACGGCAAGTCGGTCAATGTCGATCCAAAATTGCTGGAGCTGCTGGCCTGCCCGCTGACCAAGGGGCCGCTGGCCTGGGACCCGGTGCGCGGCGAGTTGATCTCGCGGCTTGCCAAGCTCGCTTATCCCGTGCGCGACGGCATCCCGATCATGCTGCCCTCGGAGGCGCGGACTGTTTCGGCGGAAGACGTGCTGTCGCCGCCGCGATTGGGTGGGCCGGGCTGAAGGGCCAGGGGTGGTTCAAACGGACCTCAGCCTAAGAAGCCATTCTGTTGGCGATCCTTCGCGCCCCCCTCTGCCCTTGCCGGCGTTAATGTCATGGGCTCCCGACCGCCCTGCACTTGCCTACTGAAAATTCCGCCCCTTGGGCATGACCCTTTCAGCTTTGTCCGAGAGGGTGGCAATGTCGGGCCGGGCAGCCGGCGTCATCTCTTCCAGCAGCACCGTCAGCCACGGCGTCAAATCCTCGATCTTCTCGGCGACGATGTGGATGACGTCGGATTCCGACTGCAGCTTGCCGGTGACCTTGACGAAGCGCGCGCCCATGACGATGGGCCGGAAACGGGTAAAGGTCCGCTCCCAGAAAATGACGTTGGCGACGGCCTTGTCGTCTTCCAGCGTCAGGAAGATCGCATTGCCCTTGCCGGGCCGCTGCCGCACCAGTACCAGGCCGGCGACCGAGACCCGCCTGCCGTCGCGCACCGAGCCGAGATTGGCATTGGGAATGACGCCGGCGCGGTCGAGCCGCTCGCGCAGGAAGGCGACCGGATGCGCCTTCAGCGACAGGCCGAGCGCGCGGTAGTCGTGGATGACGTGCTCGCCGAGCGGCATTGTCGGCAGTTTTGTCTCGGGCTCGAGTTCGCGCAGCCGGATCGCCGGCTGGTCGAACAGCGGCAGCCGTTCGGCGGCGCTCTTGCCATCCAGCGCGCGCACCGCCCACAAGGCTTCACGACGATCGAGGCCGAGCGAGCGGAAGGCGTCAGCCTGCGCCAGTCTTTCGATTTCGCCGACATCGAGGCCCGAGCGCAGCCAGACATCCCTGACGCTTGTATAGCCGGCGCCGCGCCGCGCGGTGAAAGCTTCCATACGCTTCTCGGCCAAGCCCTTGATCTGACGGAAGCCAAGCCGGACGGCGTACCGGATCTTGATGACACCGCGCATTTCGGCATGGCGCCCCAGGATGCGGCCCGGATCGAATTGGGCTTTCTCCAGGGTGCAGTCCCAGTCGGAAAAATTGACGTCGACGTCGCGGATATCGACGCCATGGTGGCGCGCGTCGCGCACCAGCTGGGCCGGCTGGTAAAACCCCATCGGCTGCGAATTCAGGATCGCGGCGCAGAACACGTCGGGATAAAAGGTCTTGAACCAGCAGGAGGCATAGACGAGCAAAGCGAAGGAGGCGGCGTGGCTTTCGGGAAAGCCGTATTCGCCGAAGCCTTCGATCTGCTTGAAGCAGCGCTCGGCGAAGTCCTTGGTGTATCCCTTGCCGACCATGCCGTCGATCATGCGCTGGCGGTAATTGCCGATGGTGCCGGTGCGCTTGAAGGTGGCCATGGCGCGGCGTAGTTCGTCGGCTTCGCCGGGTTTGAAACCACCGGCGACGATTGCAATATTCATCGCCTGTTCCTGAAACAGCGGCACGCCGAGTGTCTTCTTGAGAATAGCCTCCAGCTCTGGCTTTTGATATTCAGCCGCTTCCTTGCCCTGCCGACGGCGCAGATAGGGGTGCACCATGTCGCCCTGGATCGGGCCGGGCCGCACGATCGCCACCTCGATGACCAGGTCGTAGAATTCGCGCGGGCGTAGACGCGGCAGCATCGACATCTGCGCGCGCGATTCGATCTGGAAGACGCCGAGTGTGTCGGCGCGGCAGATCATGTCGTACACGTCGTTCTCTTCCGGCGGCAGGGTGGCCAGCACATAGGGTCGGCCGTAATCATCCCGGGCCTTCGGATAATGGTCGGTGAGCAAGGTGAAGGCGCGCTTCAGGCAGGTCAGCATGCCGAGCGCCAGAATATCGACCTTCAGGATCTTCACCGCGTCGAGATCGTCCTTATCCCACTCGACCATCTTGCGCGCCTCCATCGCCGTCTTGACGATGGGGACGATCTCGTCGAGCCGGTCGCGGGTAATGACGAAGCCGCCGACATGCTGCGACAGATGCCGGGGAAAGCCCATGATCTCGTTGGCGTGGGCGATCACGTGACGGGTCGAGGTCTCGTTGCGGTCGAGGCCGCCGGCATGCGCCTCCTTCTCGCCGAGCTCCGAGGTCGACCAGCCCCAGATTGAACTGGAGAGCGCAATGCGGACATCGTCCGACAGGCCCATGGCCTTGGCCACCTCGCGCAGCGCCGAGCGGCCGCGATAGCTGATGACGGCGGCAGCCAGCGCGGTGCGCTTGGCGCTGTATTTGGAGTAGATGTACTGGATCACCTCCTCACGCCGCTCATGCTCGAAATCGACGTCGATGTCGGGCGGCTCGTTGCGCTCCTCGGAAATGAAGCGCTCGAACAACGTGTCGATGCGCTCGGGGCCGACCTCGGTGATGCCGATGCAGTAGCAGACGATCGAGTTGGCGGCCGAGCCTCTGCCCTGGCACAGAATGCCCTCATTGCGGGCGAACTGGACGATGTCGTAAACGGTCAGGAAATAGCGCGCATAATTCAGACGCTCGATCAGAGCGAGCTCCTCACTGATGCGCTGCAAGACGGAAGCGGGGACGCCCGCCGGATAGCGCGTGGCGGCCCCCTCCCTGGCCAGACGCTCTAGCTCGGCCTGCGGCCCAAGCCCTGATTGCGTCGGCTCGTCGGGATAATTGTACTGGAGGTCGCTGAGCGAGAAGGTCAGTTCGCCGGCAAAGCGCAGCGTCTCGGCCAGCGCCTGCGGATGGCGGCGGAAGAGACGGGCCATTTCCAGCGGCGGCTTCAGATGGCGCTCGGCGTTGGCCGTCAGCTCCAGCCCGACCTCGGCGACCGGCAAATTGAGGCGGATGGCGGTGAGCACATCTTGCAGCGAGCGGCGCTCGGCGCTGTGATAAAGCACGTCGTTGGTTGCCATCAGCGGCACGCCGGTGACGTCCGCGATCCCCGCCGCCTGCTCAATGCGGAAACGGTCATTGCCGCGATAATCCGGCGCCATGCCTAGCCGCAAATTAGCACCGAAGCGGTCTTTCAGTTGACGGACCAATGCCAGGGGATCGTCGGCATTCGCCGAGAGATCCGGCAGCACCGCCAGCGACAGCAGGTCGCCCCATTCGAGCAGGTCGCTGCGCTGGAGAAGGGTCGCGCCCTTCTCGTTTTCATCGCGCAGATTGGCTTGCGTCAGCATGCGGCAGAGATGGCCCCAGCCCTTGCGGTTCTGCGGATAGGCGAGAATGTCTGGCGTGCCGTCGCCGAACACCAGGCGGCAGCCGGGGTGATAGGCGAGCTTCTCGACCTTGGCCTGCTGCCAGGCGCGCACGACGCCGGCCACCGTGTTGCGGTCGGCCAGTCCGATCGAGGAAAAGCCGAGGAATTTGGCCGCCACCACCAGCTCCTCCGGCTTGGAGGCGCCGCGCAGGAAGGAGAAGTTCGACTGGATGCCGAATTCGGCATAGGGGATGACGGTCAGCGCATTCATGCGAAGACCCCATGCATGAACCAGCGCGGCGGCACCTGCGGGTTGCCATAGAGGCCTTGCCGGTAGAGCCAGTAGCGACGGCCGTCGGCATCCTCGATCCGGAAATAGTCACGCGTCGATGTGAGCGGATCGCTTGACGTTTCACGCCACCATTCCGGCGCGATGCGTTCCGGCCCCTCGGCGCGCGCAACCCGGTAGAGGGCGCGGCGCCAGCGGAAATTCATCGGCGGGCCCTCAGGCATTTCGGTGGCCGGCACCTCGATCGGCTCGGGCGAACGGAACAGCCGGATCGGCCGTTCCGGCGGGAAGATGGTTGCGCGCGGCGCGTCTTTCGAGCCGGGCTTCATGGGCGGTGTTTTGCGTTGTGGCGCTTCCGAGAACGAGATGGTGGCGACGGCGCGCTCCGGCAGATGGCTCTCGAGGGCGACCGGCTTCAGCACCGCACTGTCGCCGAGCCTGGCGCGGATGCGGTCGGCAAAGAGTGCCATGTCGGCGCCGTCATCCTCGGCCTCGCCGGTCAAATCGGCTTGCTGCATGTCGAAGTCGGCGGCCGCCAGCACCGAAAGCCGAACCAGGTCGAAGCCGTAGCCGGCATCGATGTCCTGTTCGAGCGCGGCCAGCCGCTCATGGAACAGGCGCTGGATCAGCTTCGGTTCGCGCAGCGGACGCGAGGTGCCGACAGCGATGCGGCTGACGGCGCCGTCGACGCGAAACAACAGCAGCGCCAGCATCCTTGCGCCTTCGCCGCGGCGTTCGAGATCGGCCTTCAGCGTCACCGCCAGCAAGAGCACCAGCCGTTCGATCTCGGCGGTCAGCACGACCGGCTCGGCCAGGTGGCGTTCGACTGAAAGGGGCGCCACCGGCAGGCGCGGCGATACCGCCTCGTCGAGGCGGCCGAGCGCCTGGTCAAGACGCAACAGCAAGGTCGCGCCGAAACGGCGGGCGAGCGGCGCGCGCGGCGCTGCCATGACCGCGCCGGCGGTGCGCAGACCGACGCTTTCCAGGCTGGCGCGGATATCGGCCTCGATGCGCAGTGCGGCCAGCGGCAAGGGGGCGAGCAGCGCTTCTTCCTCGCCGGAGACAACGATGCGGTCGCCGCAAAAGCGCGCTGCCGCCCAGGCTGCACCCGGCGTCGCGGCCAACCCGGCGCGGACATCGAAACCCTGCTGGAAAAACCGCGCAAGGATGTCGTCCAGCATGGCGCGCTCGCCGCCGAACAGGTGGGTACAGCCGGTGACGTCGAGATAAAGCCCGTCGACGCCGTCAAGCGCCACCAGCGGCGTATAGCGGTCGCACCAGTCGGCGAGGCCTTCGAGCAGCCGGCGGTCGGCCTCCGGATCGGCCTCGACAATGTCGATCGAGGGATGCATGGCACGGGCGTCGGCAATGCCCATGCCAGGCTTCAGATGCAGCGCCTCAGCCCGCTCGTCGAGGGCCGATATGCGCTGGGCGTTGCGGTCGCGATGGCTGATCACGAGCGGGAAATGATCCGAAGGCCGGGAACGCCACGACCGTCCCAGGCGCTGGCGCAGGATCCGTTCGGCCGCCAGATGCGGGAACCACAGCGACAGAATTCTCTGGCCGTTTTTCGCGGGGCTTTCTTTCTTCGAATGCGTGTTCATCGGGGTTCCACTCCAGTGTGAATTGTCCAGGCAGAGCGGTGCGGCTCTTGCCGATGCTGACGGTGAAGGCAGGGTGGCCGATCGAGCCGGCAAGCGGCCCGGCGATCGTCCGGCGCGATGTCGCTGGTGCAGCCGACACGATGAGGCGCACCGGGGCGGCGGTCGGCTCGGTTTCGCCGGCCTGGCGCAGCAGGAATACCGGCCGGCGGGCGTTTTGGGCGCGCGCGTGCAGCCGGCGCGTCGCGGTGAGGTCGAGCCGCTGCGGGCTGCCACGGATTTCGAGGATGATTGCGGCGAGCGCCGTCATCTTGGCGGCCTCCTCGGCTACCCACAGCGCATCGGTGAGTTTCGGCGCCTCGGAAAACAGCAACTGCTCCGGTGCGATACCGAACATGCCCTGCAATCCCCTGGCATAGGGAAAGCCGGCCTCGCGAAAAATCTCCGACGTGCCGATCCACAGCACTGGCAAGGGCTGGCCCTTGAGGATCAGGCTGACAAGCGACAGCACAAAGCCGGCGACGGCCCCGGCATTGCGGGTCTCAAGGCCATGGATTTCGCTCAAGGCGGCTTTCGGCAGGCCGCCGCTCAGCGCCGCATCGAGGCGCTCGACGCCGGTGGCCAGGAAAGCATCCGGCGAAGCCACGGCAAGCCCGCGGCGGATGATGGTGACATCGGCATTAGGTTCGGGCGCACCGCCGATAGCGCTGTCAGGGCACGCACGAGGTCGCTCGCCGGCCGGCACGGCCAGGCGCTCGGGCAGCGTTCCCTCGATCTTCGCGATCTGGCGGCGCAGGGCAAAAACAGTCTCCCGCGCCACGGCTGATGTCGCCATGACGGTCAATTTCTCTCATAATTGTTCCTGTTATGTTCCTATAGATTCCAGAGGGTGCCGAAAGAGTCAAGCGGAGTCAGAAGGAATTTATTCCTCTATAGCCATTGACGTCATGGAATTACCGCTTCATTGCCGAGTCCGGAGGGAAAGCCTATATGCCGGGATCAAAGGACAAAGCATGGCCCGCATCTACAAGACCCGCACCTGGCATGACGAACTCTCGCCCTCGATCGAGGAGATGGAGTTTCTGGCGCTGGAGGCGTACGCGCATCTGCCCGACGATTTCCGCAAGCTGACCGGCGAGATCGTCATCATGATCGCCGAATTCCCGACCGACGAGATCATGGACGATCTGTCGCTGGAGACGCCGTTCGACCTGCTCGGCCTGTTCGAGGGCCGCGGCATCGCCGAGCGCTGGAACCCGCAGACCGGCGAAGGCCCGAACCGCATCACCCTCTACCGCCGCGCCATCCTCGACTACTGGGCCGAGAACGAAGAGACGCTGGGCGACATCGTCACCCACGTGCTGATCCACGAGATCGGCCACCATTTCGGCCTGTCGGATGATGATATGGAGAAAATCGAAGAGGCGGCGGAATAGCCCCCACCTTTGTCATCCCAGGGCGAAGCAGGAGCGAAGCTCCGTCGCGAAGACCCTGGGATCCATGCCGTGACGGCGGTGCAGGTGCCGCGGTGCAGGAAAGCAAGCGGTTCTGCGAACAGCACAGATCCGCAGTAACGAGCGCCGGCACAAGCGTCATTCTGATCCGCTGCACTCTAGGGCAAACGGCACGGCATGGATCCTAGGGTCTGCGTCGCGTCGCTTCGCTCCTTGCTTCGCCCTAGGATGACGAAGACGCGGAGGTTGACGCCTTCCCTACCAATCACTCAGCTTCGTATCCGGCCCGTATTCCTGGCCGTCGATATCCTTCACCACCGCCTGGCCGCAGCGCATCGATTTGGTCTTCTTGTCATAGGCGTAGGTCGGTGAGCCGTACAGGTGCCAGCCCTTGTTCAGCGCCGCGGTGACCTTGTGGCAGAAGGTTGAATCGTCGGGGGCGGACAGAAAGCGGTAAAGTCTCATGGGTCAGATCCTGTCGTGAGTTCGTCTTTTCGGGGCGGATCATGCGCCGATGGCGGCGGCCTTCGCCAGCAGTTTTTCGGCTTGCACCAGGTGCAGCCGTTCGACCATCCTGCCATCCAGCGCAATCACGCCCTTGCCGGCATTTTCGGGCAAGGCGAAAGCCTCTTTCACCGCGTGCGCCTCGGCCAAGGCTTCGGGCGCGGGCGCAAAGGCGCGGTTGGCGGTTTCGATCTGGGCGGGGTGGATCAGCGTCTTGCCGTCGAACCCCATGGCGGCGGCTTCCGTGCATTCGCGCGCAAACGCGTCGAGGTCGCGAAAATCGTTGGAGACGCCGTCGAGTATGTCGATGCCGCCGGCCCGCGCCGCCAGCACCATCTGCATCAGCCAAGGCACGAGGTAGCGCCGATCAGGCGTCGCCAGAATGCCGGTTTCCTTGACCAGATCGTTCGTTCCGGCAACGAAACAATTTAGCCGCGAAGCGCGATCGCGGCCGAGTTCGGCAATGGCGCCGATATTGAGCATGGCCTTGGGCGTCTCGATCATCGCCCAGAGCTTGACGCTGTCGGGGGCAAAATTGTCGTCGAGCACGTCGCCGACTTCGAGGATATCGCGCGGCGTGGCGACCTTGGACAACAGGATGCCGTCGGGCTCGAATTTCGCCGCGGTCAGCAGGTCATCGTTGCCCCATTCGCTGGACAGCGCGTTGACGCGCACGATCATCTCGCAGCGGCGTTTCGGTCGGCTGGCGAAAATGCCGGCCAGTTTGTCCCGCGCGGCGATCTTGTCTGAGGGCGCGACGGCGTCTTCGAGGTCGATGATCACGGCATCGCAGGCCAGCGTCGCGATCCTGGCCAGCGCCTTGTCGTTGGAGGCGGGGACGTAAAGCACCGAGCGGCGCGGGCGGTAAGGTTCGCTTGTCATGGCCGATCTATGCCGCGTGGGGGCGGGTGAGGCAAGCGTCCGACCGGTACCTGATGACGAGCCAACTGCGAAAGCTTGCGCTGCCCCGCCCGTCCCGCAGCAGTTGCGGAAGGGGGGCCTTTCCTCTCCCCCGTCGATCGGGGGAGAGGTGTCGAGCGAAGCTCGACGGAGTGGGGGTCGACCCATGCGCTCAGTGCCCTTCCGATGTCCGTTCGCGGCGACTGCCAGGTGGTTCCCCCACTCCGTCTCGGCTTCGCCGAGCCACCTCTCCCCCCTCCGGAGGGAGAGGAAAGGAGCCTGGCTGGGACAGCGCCAACGTCCGGAAAGATGGGGGGGGGAGCGCCCCGGCCGTAAGCACAGGTCCTGCACGAAAACTGCACATCCCTGCGGAAAACCTCCTCCGCTCCGCCCCGCCGTTTCCATGCGAGCCCGCGACAACAGCGGCATGCAACAGCGAAACGCTCACCTTTGGTCCTTGCCCTATCGCCTGCGCAGCGAAAGCTGGTGGTTGGTCGATCCGCCCCGGGCGGCGGCCCGCCCTTACCTGGAAGCGAGCCTGCTCCCTTTTATCCGCCCACCGGCCGAGCGGACCCAGCCCATCAGGAAAATCCGCGCATGACATCGTTTGCAAGCTTTTCCAGCCGCTTCGGCATCGCCGTCCTGCTCGTGGCGCTGGCGGATTTTTTCTTTTACGGCCAGCCCGCCGGGATCACGGTGCTGCTGTTTGCCATCCTGATCGCCGGCGCGGTGGTCGCTGTGCATCCTGCCGCACTGAATTCCACCCGACCCTGGCTCAAGCCGGCCGCTTTGTTCGTCGCGCTGCTGCCGCTGGCCGAGAACGTCAGCCCGCTGTCGGTGGCGATAGCTGTCGTGGCGCTGGTGGTGTTTGCGCTGTCCCTGTCCGGGCGGCTGCGGCACGGCATCGCCCGCATTGCCGGCCAGGTCGCGCTGTTCCTGCTGGCGGCGCCGCTGCGCCTTATCCGTGACTTTTTCCAATGGCGCCGCACGGTGCGCCGGCTTGGCGGCCGCCGCATCCACCTGGCGTCCATCATCGTCTGGGTCATGCCGGTGACGCTGGGCGCGGTGTTCCTGCTTTTGTTCGGCACCGCCAATCCGGTCATCGAATACTGGCTGTCGCTGATCGACCTGATGAAGCTGCTCGATCTCATCCAGCTGGCGCGGATCGTCTTCTGGCTGTTCGTGCTCGCCGGCGTCTGGGCTTTCCTGCGGCCTCGCCTGCCGCGCTTGCTGCGCCGACCCCCACGCCGCCTTCCACCTTTGGCGCCGCCTGCAGCCGTGGCCGCACCGGCCGCGACAAAATCCGCCACGACGATCGAGGCCGTCGTCTTCGGCAAGGCCGCGATCTTGCGCGCGCTGATCGTCTTCAATGCCCTGTTTGCGCTGCAGACCGGGCTCGACGCCGCCTATCTCTGGGGCGGGGTCGCCCTTCCCGACGGGTTGAGCTATGCCGCTTATGCGCATCGCGGCGCCTATCCGCTGATCGCCACCGCGCTGCTGGCCGCCGGCTTCGTGCTGGCGGCGCTGCGGCCGGGCAGCGAAACGTCAAGCGATCCGCTGATCCGCCGACTGGTCTATGCCTGGGTGGCGCAGAACATCGTGCTGGTCATTTCGTCGATTCTCAGGCTCGATCTCTATATCGGCGTCTATGCACTGACCTACTGGCGCATCGCGGCTTTCGTCTGGATGGGGTTGGTGGCGTCAGGGCTTGTACTGATCATTGCCCGCATCGCGCTTGGAAAATCCAACGAATGGCTGCTCTCCGCCAATCTTGCGACGCTATCGGCGACGCTTTATGCCTGCTGCTTCATCAACTTCGCCGCAATGATCGCCAATTTCAATGTCGACCATTCCCTTGAAATGACCGGCGACGGCACGCCTATCGATACCGAATATCTGCGCTCGCTCGGCGCTGCCGCCATGCCGGCGCTGGACCGCCTCTACATGCACCAATTCGGAAACCAAACCACCTATCTGGCCGACCAAATGATGATCGACGACACTATCGCCGAGCAGAAGCAGTGGCGCGCCTGGAGCTTTCGCGGCTGGAGGCTCGTGCAGGTTCTCGACAAGAGAGGTCCGCTCGTGCTTCCTCCACCTACCCAGCCCTCGCAACCTTCAGTGCCGGACCGTTAGATCCATGCCGCATCAGATCCTGGTCGCCGACGACGATCCGCACATACGCGAGATCATCTGCTTTGCGCTGGAGAGGGCCGGGATGAAGACGCAGGCCGTCGCTGACGGCGCAGCCGCCCTGCAGGCGATCGAAGGCCGCGAGCCCGACCTCGTCGTGCTCGATATCGGCATGCCGGAGATGGACGGGCTGGAAGTCTGCCGGCGGCTGAGGCAGCGCTCCGATGTGCCGATACTGTTCCTGTCGGCGCGAGACGAGGAGATCGATCGCATCCTCGGGCTCGAAATGGGCGGCGACGACTATGTGACGAAACCGTTCAGCCCGCGCGAGCTGGTGGCGCGCGTCAACGTCATCCTGCGTCGCGCCCGCCCGCTGGCGCCGGATCCGGCCGATGACAGGGCCTTTGCGCATGGCAAGCTCAGCCTGGTGCCGGCCAGCCACGGCGCCAGTTTCGACGGCAAGGCGCTGGCGCTGACGGCGATCGAATTCTCGATCCTGAAAGGATTTCTGGCGCGGCCGGCGCATGTGCTGGGGCGCGACCTGGTGGTCGCTAGCGCCTATGCCGCCAACATCCATGTCGCCGACCGTACCGTCGACAGCCACATCCGCAACATCCGCGCCAAGCTGGCGGCGGCAGGCTGTCTCGACGCCATCGAAACCGTGCATGGCGTCGGCTTCCGGCTTGGCCGATGCGGCGCCTGAGCGACGCCAAATGGATCGGCACCAAATGGCGGCCAAGGCTGGCCACGGTGGTCCTCGCCATCCTCATCATGGTGCTGGCGCTGCCGCTGGTCGGCCTGTTCTTCTTCCGGCTTTATGAAAACCAGCTGATCCGCCAGACCGAGGGCGAGTTGATCGCGCAAGGCGCCGTCATCGCCGCCATCTATGCGCAGAATATCAGTGACGCCGCCATTGCCCCGGAGAAGCTTGGGGTGCCGATGCAGGCTGACAGCGGCGAAGCCAGCCGCGGCGACGACACGCCTTACCAGCCGATCGAGCCTACCCTCGATCTCGCTTCCGACTACCTGCTGCCGACCCGACCCGCCGGCATCGCCGCGGCCATCGATCCAGCCTTCGCGGCGATCGGCGCCAGCCTGTCCGGCATTCTCGACACGACGCAAAAAACCACGCTGGCCGGCTTCCGGCTGCTCGATCCGCGCGGCGTTGTCATTGCAGGGCGCGACGAGGTCGGACTATCGCTGGCCAATGTCGAAGAGGTGCGCACCGCCCTTGCCGGCCACTACGCCAGCGTGTTGAGACAAAGAATTCCCGACCAGCCGCCACCGCCCCTCTATTCGGTCAGCCGCGGCACGAAAGTTCGCGTCTTTGTCGCCATGCCGATCGCGGTCGACGGCCATGTCGCCGGCGTGATCTACCTGTCTCGAACGCCGAACAACATCGTCAAGCATCTCTATGGCGAACGCGGCAAGGTGACGCTGGCGGCCATCGCCATGCTCTCTGGCACGCTGCTGATCGCGCTGGTGTTCCTGCGCACCGTGAGCCGGCCGATCTACGCGCTGATGGAGCGCACGAGGCGCATCGCCGCCGGCGACCGCGACGCGATCCGGCCGCTCGACCATCACGGCACGCGCGAAATGGCCGAGCTGTCCGCCGCCTTCCTCGACATGGCGGAAAAGCTGCAGGCGCGCTCCGACTCGATCCAGACCTTTGCCACCCATGTCTCGCACGAGCTCAAATCGCCGCTGACGGCGATCCAGGGCGCGGCCGAACTCTTGCGCGATTCCGGCGAGGCGATGGACGCGGCAGAGCGCAAGCGGTTTTCCGGCAACATCGTCAACGATGCCGGAAGGCTCAATCTGCTGGTACGGCGCCTGCTCGATCTGGCGCGCGCGGAAAACCTGGCGCCGAGCGGCGAAAGCACATCGCTCGATGCGGCGCTGGCATTGCTGCCGGTGGACGGCAGGCTGGCTGTGACCATCGAGACGGGCGGCGAAACCGGTCTGCGCATCTCGGCCGAGAATGCGGCGATCGTGCTTGCCAACCTGATCGACAATTCCGCCAGGCACGGCGCGACCCAGGTTTTGCTGGCGGCTGCCAGCGCCGACGGCAAAGTGACGATTGCGATCAGCGATGATGGCGCCGGCATTTCGCCGAGCAACAGGGCGCGCATTTTCGAGCCGTTTTTCACCACGCGGCGCGAGTCCGGCGGCACCGGCATGGGCCTTGGCATCGTGCTGGCCCTCCTGAAAGCGCATGATGGCACGATCGCGCTGGTTGACTCCGGGCGCGGCACGCGCTTCGAGATTTCCTTGCCAGCCGCGTGAGGGCTGGTGGATCGGAGAACAAAGTGCGCTACGACATCGTCATCATCGGCGGAGCCATCGTCGGCTCCTCGGTCGCCTACTACCTTCGCGAGGAAGGCTTTTCCGGCTCCATCGCGCTGATCGAACGCGACCCGCAATTCGCCCATGCGGCAACGACGCTGTCCATGGCCTCGATCCGTCAGCAATTCTCGATTCCGGAAAATATCCGGCTGTCGCAGTTCACGCTCAACCTGTTCCGGCGGCTGAAGGAGACCTTCGGCACCGACGCCGATATCGGTTTTCGCGAAGGCGGCTATCTCATCCTGGCCGGCGACGCCGGGTTGCCGATCCTGAAAGCCAACCACGAGGCGCAGGTCGCCGAGGGCGCCGACATTCTGCTCGAGGACGCCGACCAGCTGGCAAAGCGCTTTTCATGGCTGTCGACCGAAGGCATCAGCGCCGGCGCCTTCGGCCGTACCGGCGAGGGCTGGTTCGACGCTCATGCCATGTTGACGCTGTTTCGCAAGGCATTGCGTGACAGACAAATAGATTTCATCGCCGCCGATGTCACCGGCATTGAGAGGCAGGGCAACCGCGCCGCCGGAGTGGACCTCGACAATGGCGAAAGACTGCAAGCCGGCATCGTCGTCAACGCCGCCGGGCCGAATGCCGGCAAGGTGGCCGGCATGGCGGGACTCGTGCTGCCCGTCGAGCCGCGCAAGCGCAACGTTTTCGTCTTCGAGGCGCGGGAAAAATACGTCGACATGCCGCTGCTGGTCGACCCATCCGGCATCTATGTCCGGCCTGAAGGCTCGGTCTATCTCACCGGCGGCGCCGAACCGGAGGAGGGCGATGGCCCCGCCGACCCCAGGGATTTCGACGTCGACTGGCCGCTGTTCGAAGAGGTGATCTGGCCCGTGCTGGCAACCCGTATCCCTGCCTTCGAGGCGATCAAGCCGACACGCGCCTGGGCCGGCCACTACGACTACAACGCGCTCGACCAGAATGCGGTGATCGGCCCGCATCCCGAGGTCGGCAATTTCATCTTCGCCAACGGATTTTCAGGCCACGGCCTGCAGCAGGCGCCGGCCGTCGGCAAGGCGCTGGCGGAGTTGTTGGTGCATGGCGGGTATCGGACGGTGGATTGCTCGGCGTTTGGGTACGCCAGAGTGGCTGAGGGAAGGGCGTTCCGGGAATTGAATGTGATTTGAGGCGGCAAAAGCTCACTGTCGAGTTCCCGCCCACCCCCCTCTGCCCTGCCGGGCATCTCCCCCGCAAGGGGGGAGATTGGCAGCTTCGGCGAAGGCGCCATTCTTGCAACGTCGGCGATTGGCGAAAGCGGTCGCGGCATCTGATCTCCCCCCTTGCGGGGGAGATGGTCGGCAGGCCAGAGGGGGGTGCTGTCCCGCGAGAGTCTAAGCAACCATCGCACTGACAGCCATCGCGTTGCCCAGTGCATGCCCGGCGGCCGTGTTGTCGAAAATGCCCCAGACCTCGGCACCGGAAGCGGCCGTTGCTTCCACTTGCCGCGCAAACCGGTCGAGCGTTTCGGTATCGTAACCCGAATAGTAGATGCGCGGCGCGCCGTGCCAGCGGAAATAGGCAAGGCCGGGCCAGCCACCCGGCCCTGCTGCCTCCGGAACCGAAGCCGGGTCGGCGGCGACCCGGGCGACCTGGTGACCGGCCAGCAGTGCGTCCGTCTCGGCACTGAACCAGGTGGGATGGCGCGGCTCGCATGCCAGCCTTGCCCGGATACGCTTGCCCAACATGTCGAAGAAACCGCCGGCGACCTCCGGCTCGAAGGGCAGGCTCGGCGGCAGCTGCACCAGAAGCACGCTCAGCTTTTCGCCGAGACCTTCGACCTGCCCGAGAAAGTCCTCTGTCAGCCCCTCGCAATCGGCGAGGCGATGCTCATGGGTCATGCTCTTCGGTGCCTTGACCGCGAAGCGGAAGTGCTCCGGCACGGCGTGAGCCCAGCGCTCATAGGTCTCGCGGCGGTGCGGCTTGTAGAACGAGGTGTCGATCTCGACGACCGGAAAGCGTTTTCCGTAACGTTCGAGATGCGAACCGGACTGCGGAAACTCAGCCTTGTATCGAGACGGAATTCCCCAGCCGGCGGTGCCTATGAGAGATCGGCGATTTCCCATGCTGGGGATGTGGACCGGATGAAGCGCGGGTCAAGGGCGGCAAGGAGGCGTTGCTCAGCAGGGTCCTGAACACCGTTCCGCATTGCCCGATAACCTTGCCCGCCTTGACTGCCCAACCCGGTCGGCAATTGCGCCCGATGCGGCGTCAGCCCTCGCGGGAGAACCAGAACGCGTCGGCCATGCGCTTCATGCCGATACGCTCGTAGAAGCCGACGGCGTCGGGCATCGAGATCAGGCTGATGGCGACCGAAGGCCCAAGCTGCCGGCGGGCCTCGTCCATCAGGCCCTTGCCGATGCCGACGCCTTGCGCCGATTGCGACACGGCGAGCTCTGAGACGTAGCACACCCAGGAAAAATCGGTGATGGCCCTGATAACGCCGATCAGCGGCCTGCCTTCGATGTCGAGCCGCGCCGTGAGCACCAGGTTCGCGCCTGAAAGCATCGCTTGCAGCCGGGCGTCGTCATCGACGGGGCGTGTTTCGCCGAGCGTGGATTCGACCAGCACGCGGCGGAATTCAGCGACGTCGAGCTCAGGCTCACTGGCATAGATAATATTCGATTGTGTGGTCATGGGCGCAAGGTGCACCAGCGGCGGCCGGTTTTAAAGACGTTTGCCGCCGATCTTTCGATCGGGCCGCGCACCAACAGTTGCCTTTTATTTGCCGGCGGCTTTGTGTAAACCGGGCGCAGCAAACCCTGACGCAACGAATTCGATCAAGAACGGGCAAAAGCCATGGAAAAATTCACCAAGCTCACCGGCGTCGCCGCACCGATGCCGATCGTCAATGTCGACACCGACATGATCATCCCCAAGGATTATCTCAAGACGATCAAGCGCACCGGGCTCGGCAGCGGCCTGTTCGCCGAAATGCGCTACAAGGACGATGGCTCGGAAAACCCCGACTTCGTGCTCAACAAGCCAGCCTACCGCAAGGCGCAGATCCTGGTCGCCGGCGACAATTTCGGCTGCGGTTCGAGCCGCGAACACGCGCCGTGGGCGCTGCTCGATTTCGGCATTCGCTGCGTCATCTCGACGTCGTTCGCCGACATTTTCTACAACAACTGCTTCAAGAACGGAATCCTGCCGATCACCGTCAGCCCCGAAGACCTGGAGAAGCTGATGGACGACGCCTCGCGCGGCTCCAATGCGACGGTGTCGGTCGACCTCGAGGCCAAGGAAATCCGCGGCCCCGACGGCGGCGTGGTCGCCTTCGACCTCGACGACTTCAAGCGCCACTGCCTGCTGAACGGTCTCGACGATATCGGCCTGACCATGGAGAAGGCCGGCGCCATCGCCTCGTTCGAGAAGAAGAACGCTGCCGAGCGTCCTTGGGCCTGAGTGGTACGAGATGGCCCGGCCGCCACAAAGCCGGGTTCGTGGCGGCTGAACGGAGGGGACAGTCATGACACGTTTTCTTCTTGCCGGCGCCTGCGCGCTGGCGTGGATGCTGATGCCGGTGGCCGGCGCGCAAGCACAGACCGACAAGATACTCGTGCCGGCAGAAGATCCGTCCGCCGCCGATCTGGGCGCGTCGAACAATGCGGCCCTGGCGGACGATGACAGCCAGGGGCCGGTCCCGTTCGAGGGCGGGCAGCTGACCATCACCCAGCCGGAGCAGGATGGCGAGAAGGTGCTGGCCTATGACGGCAAGCAGCTGGCCAGCAATTATGACGTGTTCTTCGACAGAACAGTCAAGGTCGGCGGCGTCGACGTGGCGCTGGTCGATGTCGGCGACGGCGGCAACCAGTGCGGCCCGGCCAAGGTCATCGTCTGGAAGCCGGAAGGCGGCGAGATACAAAGCCTCAAGGTCGAACAGGAAGAATGCGGCGCGCCGCCGGCGGCGGTGGCCGACAACGCCATCTATTTCGTGCCGTATGTGTTGCCGGGCGATACGAAGCAAGCGCTGCAATGGTCGCCCAGCGACGGGCTGACGATCTCGGGCGACCTGACCTACGCGCCGGAGCCGGGTACGGACTGGAAGGACGTCGATCCGGCCAAATACCAGAACATCATCGACGCCTTCCACAATGAGGCCGTCTACAAGGCGGCGCAGACGCTGCTCGGCGACACCATGCCCGACATGGCGACCAGCCTGCTGGTCGGCGCCGGCACCGAAAAGACGGCGTCGGGCGCCTTCTACGCCACCGGCTGCGTGCCGCACGCATGCGGCAGCAATGACGGTTTCATGGCGGTCGACCCGGCCAAGCACACGCTCTACTTCGCCCGGCGCGGCGACAATGGCGAGCCGCAGGCGTGGCCTGACGTGAAGACCTGGCCTGCGGATGTGAAGGAAGCAATGGACAAGGCGCAGGAGTCGGGGAACTAGAGTTCGCGGCAGCGCGGCGAACACTCGGTGTTCATGCTTGTTCCGTCGCGATCCGTCACACCCCCCTCTGCCCTGCCGGGCATCTCCCGCTCAAGGGGGAGATCAGGCGTCACTCTGGCTTTCGCCAATCGCAAATGTGGAAAGCGAGAAAGGCGTCCGAACTGCTAATCTCCCCCCTTGAGGGGGAGATGGCCGGCAGGCCAGAGGGGGGTGCTGTCCCGCCGACGACCAAGATTTGCACCTGACTTGGCCCATGGTCTGGCCGGCCCTTTTCCTGCAAAGTGTCCGAAACCACAGCGAGGCTCCATGCGCACACTCATCTCCACCGGTTCGCCCTTCGAAAAAACCGCCGGCTATTCGCGCGCGGTGGTGCAGGGCGACTGGTGCTTCGTCTCGGGAACCACCGGCTATGACTATGCGACGATGGCCATGCCGGAAACGGTGGAGGCGCAGACGCGCAATTGTCTGGCGACCATCGCCGAGGCGCTGAGGGATGGCGGCTTCGACATGGCCGATGTGGTGCGGGCGCATTACTACATCACCGACCAGGCCTTCGTGGACGTGGTCTTCCCCATCCTCGGCGAGGCTTTCGGCGAGATCAGGCCGGCGGCGACGATGATCGTGTGCCAGCTCAACAAGCCGGAAATGAAGATCGAGATCGAAGTCACGGCGCTGCGGCGCACGGCTTGAGGAGGCAAAGCCATGACGGTCCGGCGCATCGTGGCCAATATCGGGACACCAGACGCGGCAGCGGCGAAACGCTTCTATCAGGACGTGCTTGGCCTCGATGTGCTGATGGATCAGGGCTGGATCGTCACCTTAGGCTCCGACGCACGGATGCAGGTGCAGATCAGCTTCATGGCCCAGGGCGGCTCCGGCACGCCGGTGCCGGACCTCTCCATCGAGGTCGACGATGTCGATGCGGCGCTGCAAGGCATGAAGGCCGCCGGCTTTGCCGTCGAATACGGTCCGGCCGACGAGCCGTGGGGCGTAGGGCGGTTTTATGTGCGCGATCCGTTCGGCCGGTTGGTGAATATTTTGTCCCATAAGTGATTTGTTCCTCTCCCCCGCCTCTGTCGAGGGCGAGGAACCCAGGTTCTGAGAGGCGGGCGCCGTCGTAGCGTTCTTCATCCCCTTGCGCCGCAAGCTCTTGGCGTTTAGCAAGGCCGCGGTTTCTCCAAACAGTGTTGGGACGGTTCTCCATGGCTTCGAAAAATCTTCTCCTGCTCGCCGGCGATGGCATCGGCCCCGAGGCGATGGCCGAGGTGAAGAAGCTGATCGCGGCCATGAACGTCAAGCTCGGCAGTGATTTCGTCACCGATGAGGGTCTGGTCGGCGGCTGCGCCTACGATGCGCATGGCGCGGCGATTTCGGATGCCGACATGGCAAAGGCGATGGCTGCGGATGCGGTTCTGTTCGGCGCCGTTGGCGGGCCGAAATGGGACAAGGTGCCTTACGAGGTGCGTCCCGAGGCCGGGTTGCTACGGCTGCGCAAGGACATGGAGCTGTTTGCCAATCTGCGCCCCGCCATCTGCTATCCGGCGCTGGCCGCGTCCTCTTCGCTGAAGCAGGAGGTGGTCGAAGGCCTCGACATATTGATCGTGCGCGAGCTTACCGGCGGCGTCTATTTCGGCGAGCCCAAGCAGATCATCGATCTCGGAAACGGCCAGAAGCGCGGCATCGACACGCAGGTCTACGATACGTTCGAGATCGAGCGCATTTCGGGCGTCGCCTTCGAGCTGGCGCGCACCCGCAAGAACCATGTGACATCCATGGAGAAGCGCAACGTCATGAAATCCGGCGTGCTGTGGAACGAGGTCGTCACCCAGACCCAGAAGACTCGCTATGCCGACGTCAAGCTCGACCACATGCTGGCCGATGCCGGCGGCATGCAGCTGGTGCGCTTGCCAAAGCAGTTCGACGTCATCGTCACCGACAATTTGTTCGGCGACATGCTGTCCGACATCGCCGCCATGCTGACCGGATCGATCGGCATGCTGCCGTCGGCCTCGCTCGGCGCGCCCGATGTGAAGACCAAGAAGCGCAAGGCGCTGTACGAGCCGGTGCATGGCTCGGCGCCCGACATTGCCGGCCAGGGCATCGCCAACCCGATCGCCATGATCGCGTCGTTTGCCATGTGCCTGCGATATTCCTTCGGCATGGTCGATGAGGCCGACAAGCTCGAAGGCGCAATAGCCGCCGTGCTCGACGACGGGCTGCGGACGAAGGATATTTTGTCCGAGGGCATGACCGAAGTCGGCACTGTCGCAATGGGCGATGCCATCATCGCCAAGTTCCTGGCTTAGCGGCCGACTCAGCGGATCTCGCCGGCCAGCCGTTTCAGCAGGCCGACGAGTTGCGCCTCATCCACGGCTGAGAAAAAAGCAGCGTCGGCGGCTTCGACGGCGACGATAGCGCGCTGGACTGCGGCCGTCCCCGTCGTGGAGACGCGGATCACCTTGGCGCGGGAATCCCGCGGGTTGGTGTCCCGCACAATCAGTCCCTTTGCCTCGAGCCGGGCGACGACGTCCGATGTCATCTTCACCTCGGTGCCGGCCTGGGCGGCGAGCTGCACCTGGTTAGGCGGCTCGCCATAGCGGCCGAGCCACATCGCCGAAGCCAGCAGCACGAACTGGACATGCGTAAGGTCAAGCGGGGCCAGCGCCGCCGTCATGACGCGCTGCCAGCGCATGGTGGTTCGCCAGAGCAACAAGCCGGGGCTCTCGGATGGTCCGCTGAAGCGCGTTTGCAGATCCCCCCGATCAGCCACCGTTCGCCAACTCCCTTGCCTGCTCGAACAGTTTGGCCATCGAAGTGTCGAAATCGCCGCTGATCTGCGGCCCGAGCTCTGGTCCGACCTCGGCGGCCGATGGGCCGGAAATCTCGAGGCGATGCGTCACTTGAGTGCCACCCTCGACCGGCGTCAGCGTATGCCTGAACAGCAGTTTCGTGTCGCCGAACGAGGTCTCGTCGGCATACGTTACAGTGTCGACAAGATCGACGATCGTCGATTCGAAGGTGTCCTGCCCGACGGGCGTTACAGAGAGGCGGGTGCCCTTGGCGAACGGGCCGTGCAGCACGAACGTATCGGACCCTTCGTAGGTGAGGCGGCCTTCGTGCAGCGCCTTGAGCGCGTTCCAGATGGCCTGCGCCGAAAGGGGGGAAATTGCGGTGTACTCGTTGGTCCACATTTGTCTTGGCTCCATCATCCCTTTTCGATCGTCGATTTAACGAGTGCACAGATTATCTGTGCGCAGACAAAATGGCAAGAGAAATATTTTGTTCGTCCGGTCAAAACAGCAGCTGCCTTCCTGGCTGCGACCTAAGCCATTGTTAAAGCACGGCTGTCCGCAAACAGCCGGCAGCTCATTTCTGGTGCGGTCTAGGCTCCGCCTCCTCCAGGCACCGGCCCCCACTGGTTTTCGTGGGCCTGGGTCGGGATCAATCCGAGTATCAGCGCGAGGATCAGCGTAGCCGGAGCGAACATGAAGGTGAATGCGAAGTAAGGTATTGCCAGCCAGCCGGTCAGGCCGATGTCGTGCAAGCGGCGCACGACGAGCCCGACCCAGGGCAGGAACGTCGCTAGCCAAAACAGCCCCCAGACGCCGATCATCACAATCGGCCAGTTGCCGGCATCGAAATTGCCGACGGCCTGGTCGGCGAGGGCGCCGGCAATTCCGACCAGGATGAAGCTGACGGTCCAGAACAGGCAGTAGCCCCAGAATTCCTTGCGGCGGGCGCGTTCGGCGAAGTTGATGTAGTTGCGCGTCACGCCTCGCCAGAAATAACCCGGCAGTCCGCTATCGCGAACCGCGCCGTCTTCCGCCAGGCGGCCGAAATGCTGTGGCGCGGCTGAAGCGGCAGCCGCCTTGGGCGGCGCGACGCTTGCCGCTGGCGCCGCGGTGGCCGGACTGGCGGGCTGGGCGCGGATTGAAAAAACGTCGCGCGCCTGACCGCTTGCCGGCAGAAACTCGACCACGGCGCCGTTCGCGATCACGGTATCACGGCGCAGATCCTCGCGCGCGAAGGTGTAGCGGTTGCCGTCCGCCCCGGTGATGAAGCCGAAACCTTGGGCCTCGTCATAGTGAAGAACTTCGCCGCGCATTTAGCCTTGCCCCCGTGTAGGCACAGACTGTTCAAAGTTGCGGCGGACTGCAAGGGGGTGGACGAAATGGAGGGCAAACGGTTCAGGCATGAGTTGCTTTATTTTCCGGTGCGTTGGCGCTGCCCCTCACCTGCCTGCCGGCATCCCCTCCCCGTATAGTGACGGAGAGAGGGGTCGCTGTTATCGACGATTCCGCCAATCACCAACGCTGCAAGAAGAGCGCCAAGGCTGCGGTCCGCCCTTTCTCCCGTCACTATACGGGGAGAAACGCCAGGCAGGGCAATGAGGGGCAGCGCCTGCATTTGTAATTGGCCGATAAGAGCCTCAAACCGGCCGCTTCTTCGGCTTCTTGTTCTTCGGCGGTCCCGCCTTGTCGAATTTCGGTTTCCCGGCCCAAGGCTTTGCATCGCCGGCGGGCCGTTCCCGCTTCTCGAATTTCGGCTTGTGTGCGCTTTGCGGCGCCTCGAACGGTCGCTTGCCGCGATGCGGCTTCTTGTCGGGCTTCGGCGCCTGGTAGCCGGCCCGCGACAGGTCGGGCGTGCCGTCCAGGCGCTTCACCACGATGTTGCCCTGCAGCTTCTTGTCGGGGCCGATGGCAGCGAGGAAGCGATCGGCCCAGTCGGCCGCGATCTGCACGTAGGTCTCATCCTGCTGCATCTTGATGGAGCCGATCTCGCGCTTGGAGATGTTGCCGGTGCGGCACAGCATCGGGATCAGCCAGCGCGGCTCGGCATTCTGCTTGCGCCCGATCGACAGCGAGAACCAGACGCTGTCGCCGAAATCGTCGCGGCGGCTGGGCGCTTCGTCGCGGCGTTCGAATTTTTCGCCCGCCGGTCTGTCACGCGACGGCGTGAAGGCCGCGACCTCCGTCAGTTCCTCGGGCGCCGAGCGGCTGGCGCGGCATTGGCGCACGAAGGCGGCCGCAATCTGTTCGGCGCCATGCCTGGCCAGAAGCGCGTCGATGAAGCCGCGCTCGTCCTCGGCCACCGGCTCGTCGAAGGCTGGATCGGCAAGGATGCGCTCGTCGTCGCGCTTGATCACGTCGTCGGCCGAGGGCGGGCTCGCCCATGTCGCCTTGAGGCCGGCATTCTGCAGCAGGCGCTCGGTGCGCTTGCGGGCGCCGTTGGGCACGATCAGCGCGCTGACGCCCTTGCGGCCGGCGCGGCCGGTACGGCCGCTGCGATGCAGCAGCGTTTCGGGATTGGTCGGCAGATCGGCATGGATGACCAGTTCGAGATTGGGCAGGTCGATGCCGCGCGCCGCGACATCCGTGGCGATGCAGACTTTGGCGCGTCCGTCGCGCATCGCCTGCAGCGCGTGGGTGCGTTCGTTCTGGCTGAGCTCGCCCGACAGTGCGACGACGGAAAAATTGCGGTTGTTGAAGCGTGCCGTCAGATGATTGACGGCGGCGCGGGTGTTGCAGAACACCAGCGCGTTCTTCGCCTCGTAAAAGCGCAGCACGTTGATGATGGCGTTCTCGCGGTCGGGATAGGCGACATTCAGCGCCCGGTATTCGATATCGAGATGCTGCTTTTCCTCGCCACCGGCCGAGATGCGTACGGCGTCGCGCTGATAGCCTTGCGCCAGCGTGGCGATCGAGCGCGGCACGGTGGCCGAAAACATCAGCGTGCGGCGCTGAGCCGGTGCGGCATCGAGGATGAATTCGAGGTCCTCGCGAAAGCCGAGGTCGAGCATCTCGTCGGCCTCGTCCAGCACCACGGCTTTCAGCGCCGACATGTCGAGAGAGTTGCGGGTGATGTGGTCGCGCAGGCGGCCGGGCGTGCCGACGACGATGTGGGCGCCGCGCTCCAGCACGCGCCGTTCGGAACGCATGTCCATGCCGCCGACACAGGACGCGACGGTGGCGCCGGTCGGCGCGTAGAGCCATTGCAATTCGCGCATCACCTGCAGAGCGAGCTCGCGCGTCGGCGCCACGGCCAGCGCCAGCGGTGCGCCAGCCTGGTCAAAACGCTCGGCGCTTCCAAGAAGGGTCGGTGCCAAAGCCAGGCCGAAGGCGACAGTCTTGCCGGAGCCGGTCTGCGCCGACACCAGAGCGTCGGCCTCGCCGAGTTCCAGCACCGCCTTCTGCACCGGCGTCAGCTCGGTATAGCCGCGTTTTTCCAGCGCCTCTGCCAGCGCAGGAACGATACGTTCGAAATTGGACATCTCACTCTTTCGGAATTCGGGGCATGGGCTCATCATGCAGCACATGCCGGGGCTGGCGCCACGCCAGCCAAACACTATTTGGGCGTTCGTACTTCTTGCGGCCGCTATTGTACAGGGCAAGCGAGTGCCTTGCCGCAATTGACTCCTGACGCAAACCGCGTAAAAGCCGGCATCGAACGGGATCATTTTCGATGCGCGGCCTTCTGATGGCTCTTCTTGCATTCGACTTCCCCGGCCACAATCATGGGGCCGGGCGCGTTGGCGCGTCTTACCGTTCCAGCAAAACTATGGCCAAAACCACCACCAAAACGGTGTGATTCCCTTGGCCTAACCACCCTCTCCCGGGTCCGGCCCGGGGGACGAAACCCGCATTGGCCGGCGGGTTTTCTCCAAAAACCAAGCGGAGAGGGACAGGAGATTTCTGATGAGTTTCAAGGTTGCGGTAGTCGGCGCCACGGGCAATGTGGGTCGCGAAATGCTCAACATACTGGAAGAGCGCGGCTTTCCGGTAAGCGAAGTCGTGGCGCTGGCCTCGCGGCGCAGCCAGGGCACCGAAGTGTCGTTCGGCGACCGTTCGCTGAAGGTCAAGACGCTCGACCAGTATGATTTTTCCGACACCGACATCTGCATCATGTCGGCCGGCGGCAACGTCTCGAAGGAGTGGTCGCCGAAGATCGGCAAGCAGGGCTGCGTCGTCATCGATAACTCGTCGGCCTTCCGCTACGACCAGGACGTGCCGCTGATCGTGCCGGAAGTTAACCCGGATGCGATCTCGCTGTTCACCCGCAAGAACATCATCGCCAATCCGAACTGCTCGACGGCGCAGCTGGTCGTGGCGCTGAAGCCGCTGCACGATGTCGCCACCATCAAGCGCGTCGTCGTCGCCACCTATCAATCGGTATCCGGCGCCGGCAAGGAGGGCATGGACGAACTCTTTACACAGACCCGCGCGGTGTTCGTCGCCGATGGCGTCGAGGTCAAGAAGTTCACCAAGCGCATCGCCTTCAACGTCATTCCGCACATCGACGTCTTCCTCGACGACGGCTCGACCAAGGAAGAGTGGAAGATGGTCGCCGAGACCAAGAAGATGCTCGACCCCAAGATCAAGCTGACGGCGACCTGTGTGCGCGTGCCGGTGTTCATCGGCCATTCCGAAGCCGTCAACATCGAGTTCGAAAAGCCGATCACCGCCGACGAGGCGCGCGATATCCTGCGCGAAGCGCCAGGCTGCCAGGTCTTGGACAAGCGCGAGGATGGCGGCTACATCACGCCGCTGGAATCGGCCGGCGAGGACGCCACCTTCATCTCGCGCATCCGCGAGGATTCGACCATCGACAACGGCCTGTCGATGTGGATTGTCTCCGACAATCTGCGCAAGGGCGCGGCGCTCAACGCGGTGCAGATCGCCGAGCTTCTGGTCGAGCGCGGCCTGATCCAGCCGAAGAAGAAGGCGGCCTGACGGCTGGTTTGTTTTCGCTCACGGGGTTCGGCCTTCGGCCGATTCCGTTTATTCGCTCACGGGCCGTATCGCCGCTGCCGCGGCGGGCCCTCCGCGGGGGCGCCGGAAAGCCGGCGGCCCGCAGTCGCGGGCTCGGCCTTCGGCCGAAGCCTTCCTTCTCCCCGTTCACGGGGAGAAGGTCCCGGCAGGGGGATGAGGGCAGCGCTGACCTCTGTTGAGAAACGCCTTTGAACGATCCCACCAAAATCGTGCTGCGCCCCGCCACGGCTTTGGATGCCGCGACCATCGCCATTGTCATGCGGGCCGCACTTGGCTCGTTCTCCTGGATGCCGGTCATCCACACGCCGGATGAGGATATTGCCTTCATCCGCGAGATCGTGCTGTCCCGGCAGCAGGTGACGGTCGCCGAGACCGGCACCGGCATTGTCGGCTTCATTGCCCTGAGCGGCGATTGGGTGGAACAGCTCTATCTCGACCCCGCCTGGATGGGGCAAGGCATCGGCAGCCGGCTGCTGGTGCAAGCGACCGCCGCGCTACGGATCGTTAAACTGCATTGCTTCCAGGCCAACACCGGCGCGCGTCGGTTCTACGAGCGCCATGGCTTTCGCCCGGAGACGTTCGGCGACGGCACCACCAACGAAGAAGGCCTGCCGAATCTCTACGTGCGTCGAGCTTGATACTCAGCCGGCGCTATCCTTGGCCAGTTGGCGCAATAACTCCATCGCTTCCTCGGCCCGCTCAGCGGGCACGAACAGATGGTCATGATAGAAAGCAGAGACCGGATTGACGCCCATGCCGGCGGCGGCCAGCCGGGCGGTGATGGCGGCGAGGAAGCCGACGGCTTCCAGCGAGGAGTGGACGTTCAGGGTGATCATGCGGCAGCGGAACGAAGCGGTCAGCCCGGCCGCCCGTGCCGCGTCCTCGGTCACGATCAGTGTCACACCCTCGCGCTCGCGAAAGACCATCACGGGATCGAGGCCTGCCTGCCGGCTGATTCCAGGTGTGAGCGTAGCGAACACGTAGACGTCCGGCAGCAGTTCCGGCGTCATCGCCGCCAGCAGCTTTTTCAGATCAGTCTCGCCGGCCATTCGCTCGTCTCTCGCCCAGCCCTATCAATAGCCGTGACTGGTGGATGTCGATAGTCCGTCAAGGTGGAGGGACAGCGCCCCCCTCTGCCCTGCCGGGCATCTCCCCCGCAAGCAGGGAGATCGGCGGTTTCGATGCTCCGCTCATTCATGGAACATTGCCGAAGCGGTCGAGCGTGTAATCTCCCCCCTTGCGGGGGAGATGGCCGGCAGGCCAGAGGGGGGTGTGAAGGATCGCCACGCAGCGGCTTTTGCTTGCTGCTACCCAAAAAGAATCCGCACACTGTAGGATCGCCGCCCCATCGCTCGTCCTTGGTCCGAAGCCAGCAAACGGCTCGAACCGCTTAGGAGGGAACACCCGTGAGTATTTCTCAAACCATGCCCGTCTCATCGGGCGCCCTGTGGACCGGCCGCGTGCTCAGCGACCTCATCATCCTGTTCATGATCTTCGACGGCGTCATCAAGCTGCCGCCGCTCGATGTCGTCACCCAGACCATGGTGCCGCTCGGCTGGCCGGCCGATGTCAATGTCGCGCGCACGCTCGGCATTATCGGGCTGATCTCGACCGCGCTCTATGCGCTGCCCCGCACCTCGGTGCTCGGCGCCATCCTGCTCACCGGCTATCTCGGCGGCGCCATCGCCACAAACATGCGCGTCGGCAGCCCCTTGTTTTCGCACACGCTGTTTAGCGTCTATCTCGGCATCATCCTGTGGGGCGGTCTCTATCTGCGCGACCCAAGCGTGCGCGCCCTGATCCCGTTCAGCCGTTAAGCGAGGAGAAAAACATGCTCAGCACCATTCTCATCATCCTGGTCGTCATCATCGCCGCCGTGCTCATCTATGCGGCGACGAGGTCGAATGATTTCGTCACCGCCCGCACCGCCAGCATCAAGGCCGCGCCGGAAGCGATCTTTCCGCTGATCAACAATTTCAAGCACTGGCCGGAGTGGTCACCCTACGAAAAGCTCGACCCCGAGATGAAGCGCACGCTGTCGGGCGCTGATGCCGGCAAGGGCGCCGACTACGCCTGGGAAGGCAATGCCAAGGCCGGCAAGGGACGCATGGAGATCGTCAATTCCGTGCCATCCTCGCTGGTGTCGCTGAAGCTCGACTTCGAGAAGCCGTTCCGGGCCAACAACAGCGTCGACTTCACCCTGAAGCCCTCGGGCGACACCACCGCAGTCACCTGGGCAATGCGCGGCAGCCGGCCCTTCATTGCCAAGCTTTTGGGCCTCTTCATGAATTTCGATACGCTGATCGGCAAGGATTTCGAGGCTGGCCTCGCCAATCTGAAGAAGGCCACTGAAAGGTAAAACGTCCTGCATTTCAACAAGCTCGGCGGCGGTCGTTACGAATGTGACAGGCGGGCGCACCGGGATCTCTCACGTCTTCGGGATCAAATCAGCTGTCTGGGAGTTAGAGCCGTGGCGGCGAGGACGGCGATCCGCGTGAGAGAGGAACGACAATGAAAAAAGCGATGATCATTCTGGTACTGGCGACCGCACTGGGTGCGTGCTCGCAAACCGAAAAGGGTGCCGCGGTCGGCGGTCTCGGCGGCGCGGCGGTTGGCGCAGCTGTGGCAAATGATCCGGTTCAGGGCGCCGTCGTCGGCGGCGCCGTCGGCGCCGTAGCCGGCGCGCTGATCGGCCGTGCCAGCGAAAGCGGTCAATGTCGCTACCGCGGCCGCAACGGGCGCACCTATATCGCCAGCTGCCCCGACGGTTATTGAACACAGCCAGGTCCAACATCGGAAACCGGCGGCTATAGATCGCCGGTTTCGCTGTTGCCCAAGGCAGCTGGACCATGGCTGCCTGCGCTACAGCAATCCCCGGATATGCTCCCAGCCAGGCGGCCCAGGCGCGTGTCGGCGTCGTCATTGCCGCCATGGGCATGCAGCCTCGAGCGCGGCGTGATTTCGCCCGGCAGCAGAATGCGGTGGCCGGCGTCGGGCACTGAGACGAGGCAGGTGGTCATTGCGGTGTCCTGGCGACGCTGAATGATCGACTGGGCAAAATCCAGCGATGGCCATAGCGCGTCGTCGCCGCCCGCAACCAGAACAATGTCGGCTGAAATAGCTTCGGGGGAATGGCAGCCTCGGCCGCAGCGTCCTTGAAGGTTTGCAAGGCACGCTGGAAGAGGCCTCGGTAGGACACCAGACCGTCGACATACTCCGCGTTCCAAGCGGGATTGCTTGGGACGAACGGCAAAGGAATCCCCTCGAGCGTCCACGACGATCGTTCCGGCCAGCTGACGCCGTCGCGGCCCGGCCCGATATTCCCCCAGACCACCGATGTCGGGCTGATCGCAACCACGACGTCAATGCGTGGATCATGAGCCGCCGCAAGCAGGGAGGCCTCGGCGCCTTTCGAGGTCCCGACATAGACGATGCGCCGGCATCCCATCTGGACAAGATAGCCGGTCGCCGCGAAAAACGTTTCGAGCGGGATCTCGCAAATGCCGGGCACCTGACCTTCGCCGCCAAACCATTGCAGCGCGAGAGCGGATGCTCCTTCCTTGGCAAAGAGCCGGGCGCGGGTGACGTCGATGCGGCCGCTCGATCCGCTCAGCACGACGACGCCTGTCGTGGCGCCGGCGCATCGCAACAGCGTTCCGGCTACGCCGCCGAAAAGGGTCTCTTCCGTGACGGTCCGCTCAGTCATCTTTCGTTCGAACGCCATATGACATCGCCGCACAATAGCAAAACGGCGGGCACAGGCCCGCCGTTTTGTCGATGCGATGACGCGATGCTTATTCGGCGGTGGCGGCTTCCGCTTCGGCCGGGGCTGCAGCAGCGGCGGCAACGGCGGCGGCGGCGTCTTCCTGGGCCTTCTTCAGCAGAGAGGCGCGTTCCTGCGCCTTCTTGCCGGGCTCGGCCTTCTTCGGGTTGGAGCGGGCTTCGCGCTTGAGGAGGCCGGCCTCATCGAGGAAGCGCAGCACGCGGTCGGTCGGCTGAGCGCCGTGCGACAGCCAATGCTTGACGCGGTCGGCGTCGACCTTGACGCGCTCGCCGTCCTTGGGCAGCAGCGGGTTCCACGAGCCGATCGACTCGATGAACCGGCCGTCACGCGGCGAACGGGCGTCGGCGATGACGACGTGGTAGTAAGGGCGCTTCTTCGAGCCCGCACGGGCCAGTCTGATCTTCAAGGGCATTTCATTTCTCCTAAAATTTCTGATGTCAGTGTTGGGTTAATGGCTTTGTCTGGTGCAGGTCGTTGTCCCAAAACCGCTGCGCACTTTTGGGCGACATGCACTTTGTTAGCCGGTTTTGCTTGCGCCGTTGGACGCGGCGATCTGCTCGTGATGGCGGATCACTTCGCGGACGACGAAGTTGAGGAATTTTTCCGCGAAATCGGGGTCGAGATGAGCGTCCTTCGCCAGCTGGCGAAGGCGGGTGATCTGCTCCTGCTCGCGCGCCGGGTCGGCGGGCGGCAGGCCATGCTCGGCCTTGAGCACGCCGACCGCCTTGGTGCAGCGGAAGCGCTCGGCCAGCATATGAATGAGGGCGGCGTCGATGTTGTCGATCGAGGCGCGATAGCCGGCCAGGATGGTGCGTGCGTCGGCCATGTCTTTTTCTTCGTTCATAGCGTCCTCACTTCTTCTTTCCGAGGCCGGGCAGACCACCGCCGCCAAGGCCGGGAAGCTTCATGCCGCCGGGCAGACCGGGCAGGCCACCGCCGCTCGGGGTGGGCGGGCCCTTCATGCCGCCAAGGCCGGGCATCTGCTTCTGCAAGGCTTCGAGCTGCTTGGGATCCATCTTGGAGAGGTCGGGCATGCCGCCGCCCATCATGCCCCCAGGGCCGCCCATGCCGCCAGGCATCATGCCGCCGAGGCCCATCTTGGAGGCAAGGCCGCCCATCATGCCGCGCATCAGGCCGCCGCCTTTGCCCTTGCCGCCCATCGCCTTCATCATGTCGGCCATGCCGCGATGCATTTTCAAGAGCTTGTTGATCTCGGCCGCATCCGTGCCTGAGCCGGCGGCGATGCGCTTCTTGCGCGAATGTTTCAGCATGTCCGGATTGGCGCGTTCGGCCTTGGTCATCGACGAGATGATGGCTAGCTGGCGGCCGAACATCTTGTCGTCGAGGCCGGCGGCGGCCATCTGGTCCTTCATTTTGCCCATGCCGGGCATCATGCCCATGATGCCGCCCATGCCGCCCATTTTCGACATCTGCTGAAGCTGGCCGGCAAGGTCGTTCAGGTCGAACTTGCCCGACTGCATCTTTTTGGCCATCGCCGCCGCCTGCTCGGCGTCGATGTTTTCGGCGGCCTTTTCGACCAGCGAGACGATGTCGCCCATGCCGAGGATGCGGTCTGCAATACGCTTGGGGTGGAATTCCTCCAGCCCGTCCATCTTTTCGCCGGTGCCGATCAGCTTGATCGGCTTGCCGGTGACGGCGCGCATCGAAAGCGCGGCACCGCCACGGCCATCGCCGTCCATGCGGGTCAGCACCAGGCCGGTGATGCCGACGCGCTCGTCGAAGCTTTTGGCAAGGTTGACGGCGTCCTGGCCGGTCAGCGAATCCGCGACCAGCAGGATTTCGTGCGGGCTCGACATCTTCTTGATGTCGGCCATCTCCACCATCAGCGGCTCATCGATATGGGTGCGGCCGGCGGTGTCGAGGATGACGACGTCATGACCGCCGAGCTTGGCTGCCTGGACGGCGCGCCTGGCGATGTCGACCGGGTTCTGGCCCGCAATGACAGGCAGGGTCGCGACTTTGACCTGCTCGCCGAGCTGGCGCAGCTGCTCTTGCGCCGCGGGCCGCCGCGTGTCGAGCGAGGCCATCAGAACCTTCTTGTTCTGGCGCTCGGTCAGGCGCTTGGCGATCTTGGCGGAGGTCGTCGTCTTGCCGGAGCCCTGCAGGCCGACCATCATGATGACGACCGGCGCCGGCGCATTGAGGTCGATGGCGACGCCCTCGGCGCCGAGCATGTCGACCAACTCGTCATGGACGATCTTGACGACCATCTGTCCGGGCTTGATCGACTTGACGACGGCGGCGCCGACGGCCTTCTCGCGCACCTTGTCGGTGAAGGAACGCACCACTTCCAGCGCAACGTCGGCTTCGAGCAGCGCACGGCGCACCTCGCGCAACGCCGCCGAGACATCAGCCTCCGACAGCGCGCCGCGGCCTGTCAGGCCGTTCAGGATGGAGCCAAGGCGCTCCTGAAGTGATTCAAACATTGGTCAACCCGCCGCGCGAGAGCGCCTTGGATTCATGGTGATCCCTGTCGGGCCGATGGCCCTCCACGCCTCTTGTGCGCTCCTGCAGCGATTCAAACATTCCGTTTCCTTTTTCTCAGGCACCCCGATGGTGCCCGAGAGGTAGTGCGTTCGCGCCGCTCATCCAAGCAAAGCTCAAAACCAAAAAGCACCCGGGGGCGCTCAGCGCTGCCGGGTGTTGGCCTCCAGGATCTGTTTACAGCACCCACCTCAAAAGGTTTTGGCGTCCTGGTCGGCTTGCTCGGAGGGATACTCGTCGCGGATTTCGGGGCTGTAGACAGGAAATCGGCCGAAGAGTCAAGACAAGGGCGGCTTCCCGGTCTCTGGATCGGTCCCTGTTTAGTTCACCCTGCATCCCGAGGGTCGGCCGTAACCTTCAGCGGCGAGCGCGGGTGCAGAAGCAGCAGGATCGTCAGCAAGGTGCAGACGATACCGATGGCGGCGATGATGACGGCATCCGTCGTCGTCCAGTCCGGACCTTCCAGCGGCTTGGCGTTGAACAGGGCGAAGGAATTGTAGTTCTCCTGATGCGAGATCAGCAGGAAGCCGGTGAGATTGTTGCCGAGATGGGCGCCGAAGGCGGCGCCGAGATTGCCGGTGACATAAACCACCAGCGTCAACAGCAAGGCGAAGGCGGCGATCGAGGCCAGCACGCAGGCGTTGATGGCGGGGGTCGAGCCCGGGCTCCAATGCAAGGAGGTGAACAGCAAGGCGGGCAATAGCGCCCACACGTAAGGGCTCTCGAAACGCCTGGCCAGGCCGCGCAGCAGATAGCCGCGAAACAGCATCTCCTCGGACGAGGTCTGCAGCAGGGTCAGCGCCACGATCGGGAGCAGGAACAGCAGCCAGGTCGACAGGTTGATCGTGCCGCGGGCGATTTCGGGCTGTAGCCAGTAGAGCAGGATTTCGGAAAGCGCCGATGTGATCAGCACCGCGACCAGGCCCTTGAGGAAGCCCGACAAGGACACGCGGCGACTGGCGCCGAAAAGCGCCGAGAGCGGCTCGCCATGGACGAAACGCATGGCAAGCCAGAGGCCGAGCCAGATGCCGGTAAACGAGGTGAGTGCGGTGAGTATGCCGATGGGCGAGGCCAGAAAGCCCTGAAGCGGCCCGCGCGGATCGTCCGGCAATACATGCCAGACGATCGCGACATAGGTGCCGCCAAGCACCACAACCAGGGTGATCGCCACCCAGAACAGGACGACGACTGCCGTTCCAATTATCAGCCGCGGCAGGTTCGTCTTTTCGGTGGCCGTGTTGCTATAGCGCTCGAAGGCGGCTGGATCTGATATCACGCGAGTTCCTCTGCCGAACGCATCGGGTCGCATGATCTAGGGGATCGTCGGCTCTCGCGCAATTGCTGCTGTTCAGCGACCCTTTTGCCGCCCTCAGCCTCGGCAGGAGGGCGGCACGAGTTCACTTGTCATTCTTTCCAGGCAAAATCAGCGCACGACGTACATGATGCGCCGTGTCTGCGGGTCGACCAGCGCCTGCTGGCCATTCACATAGACGTAGCGGTAGCGGTAGTCGGGGATTTCGCGCAGTTCGACCGTGTCGGGCAAGGTGGCACCGGTCACCACCTCGCCCTCGAGATAGACAGGATCGAGCCGGTGCGTGCTGACATAGGTGCCGACTTCCGCCGGTGGCCTGTCGATGGCGTCGACGGGGCCGTCGTCGGACAGAATCGCACCGGTATAGGTATCGGGATAATCATCCTGCGGCGGTGTAACCACGGTGATGGCGGCGTTGGCGGGGCGGCGTGTCAGAACGACCCGGTTGCCGCCGAAATCGGCCGTGACATAGTCGGAATAGACCCAGCCCTGGCCTCCGGCTTCGGCAATGGTGCACCATTTGCTGTTTTCGATGCAGCCATTGAGCGTCGCCGACTGGCCGGCGGCGAGCACGCCGATCACAGGATATTGCGGGCCGGGGCCGGCGCGCACATTAAGATCGGTGACGGCCGAGACGGCGGTATCGGCGAGTGCCGCACCCGACATCGCGACAAGCGCCCCGGCGACGGCCGGAAACAATATGCGTCTCATGGTTTCTCTCCCTTTCATGGTCCCTCGCGACACCAAACGAAACCAGAACGCATGCGTTCCGGCTAAAATACCGACGCCAGCTCACGATTTGTTCCGGTTTCTTTCGGCAAACCGGTCAAAAGCTCATGCACGAAGCTGAGTTTCTGCGCCGTCACGTCCGAAATGACGAAGGGATAAAGGTCGGGCAGGCCCATGCAGCGGTTGATCGAGTTGGAGGCTTCCGAGAGTACCAGCCAGCGGGCGAGAATCTTTTCGAACGGCTCGGGCACGGCGTCAGGTTCCGCGGGCGCCGCCTGCAACCGGCCGCCGGTGTCGCCTTGCGGCAGCACATTGGTCTCCATCGTCTCAAGCTGGCCGAGTGGAAAATTCAGCGCGTGCACCATCTCCAGCGTGTCGGTGATGTGGAGATGGTGCGCCCAGGTCTCGGCCCAGTCTTCCCATGGATGCGACGTCGCATAGGCGGAGATGTGGTTCTGCTGCCAGTCGGGCGCAGCGCCATTGGCGTAATAGGCCTTCAGCGCCTGCTCGTAGTCCGGGCGTTCGTCGCCGAACAGCGCCCGGAAGGCTTCGAGCCGTTGCGGCACGTCGCGGATCAGCCGGTCCCAGTAGTAATGGCCAAGCTCATGACGGAAATGACCGAGCAGCGTGCGGTAATTTTCGCCCATCTCGACGCGCCGCCGCTCGCGCTCGGCCGAGTCCGCCTCGGCGACGTTGAGCGTGATCAGGCCGTTGTCGTGGCCGGTAAGGATGCGTTCGCCGCCGGGACCGCCGCCGATCGGATCGGCAATGAAGTCGAAGGCGAGGCCGATTTCGTCGCCGTGCTTGTGCTTGGGCGCTACCGGCAGGCCGAAGGCGAGCAGCGAATAGACGGCGCGCTTCTTGGCCGCCTCGACGCGAATCCAGCGGCGGCGGTTGCCGTCGACGGAGAGGTCGGGGATCAGCTGGTTCAGCACGCAGGCGCGGCAGTAGGTATGGCCCGGTTCGGCCATCCAGTTGCAGGCGCATTCATCCGCATTGCTGCAGTGGAAGATGCCGTCGACGTCAGACAAGGCAAAGCGCGCATGCTCGGGATCGTAAAGCACGAGACTCCCGCAATTCAGGCACTGCGCATTCTCGAAGTAGAGGCGGTGGCCGCAATGCGGGCAGTCGAACAGTTTCATGTCGATCTCGATGCGTCAGGCGTTGGCGTATGGCGTCAGAGGAGGAATATGGTGCGGAGCGGCGCCTCGCCCAAACGCCCGCCACGGGCCGCCGTTCCATGCCCCCGTCACCTCTTTTTACCCGAGCAGCGAATTCGCCTGCCCGGCGCCGGGCGTTTCGGCCACAATAAGCACTTGATCGTAAGCAAATTCCGCTGCATTGGCCAGGGTAGCGCCGGGGGTACGGTGACAATGGCGCGTTTCGCTGGCAAGTTCGCAACCGGGACGTGATTCAGGCAATCAGGAGAGAAAGCATGGCATTGCTTGCCAAGGGAAAGATTATTGCTGCCGCGGTGGTCGCGGTACTCGCGCTGGCGACGGGCGCGCAGGCGGCGGCCAGCTGCGGCAAGACCGGCGCGGGCTTCGAAGCGTGGAAGCAGGACTTTGCCGCGCAGGCCAGGTCCGAAGGTGTCGGCGGGAAGGGTCTGGCTGCTCTGGCCGGTGCCAGCTACGCGACAAAGACAATCTCCGTCGACCGCGCCATCCACAAGGCGTTCAGCGGTTCGGTGGACGCCTTCATGAAGCGCCGTGGCGGAGCTGCGATCATTTCCAGGGGCCGTGCGCTGAAGAAGTCGAATGCGGCGATGTTCGACAGGATCGAGAGCAATTACGGGGTGTCGCCGGGCGTGTTGCTGGCCATCTGGGGCATGGAAACCGGCTTCGGAGCCTCCCTGGGCAACCAGAACACGGTCTCCGCCATTCTGACGCTTGCCTATGATTGCCGTCGCCCGGGGTTCTTTTACCCGCACGCCATTGCGGCGCTGAAGCTGGTCGATCGCGGCGCGCTGAGCGCCTCGTCGGTCGGCGCTGCGCATGGCGAGATCGGCCATACGCAGTTCCTGCCGGGCAATGTCCTGAAGTATGGCGTCGGCAACGGAAATCTGCGCGACAAGGCGACGGCCTTGGCTTCGACGGCCAACTTCCTCAAGGCTCATGGCTGGCGGGCGGGTGCGAGCGCGAGTGCGAATATGGGGGCCATCGCCGGCTGGAATTCCGCCAGCGTCTACCAGCAGGCCATCGCCCAGATCGCCGACGCGATCGACGGCGGCTGAACGATAATCTTCATTCGACATGAAAGCCCGGCCAACGCCGGGCTTTTTCGTTGGTGCATGGCCATGCGAATAATCAAGAGCCCAGCGTTAGCCCCTCTTGGCAGTCTCCGCCGGGTTGCCCGGAATAGTAGTTGGGCTCAACCCTTGCGGCTCCTTGCCGCCAGCGTCCTCAGCCGCAGCGCATTGAGGCGGATGAAGCCGGCGGCGTCCTTCTGGTCGTAGGCGCCGCGGTCATCCTCGAAGGTGACCAGCGCGTCGGAATAGAGCGTCTTCTTGGATTTGCGGCCGGTGACCATGACATTGCCCTTGTAGAGTTTCAGGCGCACCGTGCCTTCGACGTCTTCCTGGCTCTTGTCGATCATCGCCTGGAGCATCAGCCGCTCGGGCGAGAACCAGAAGCCGTTGTAGATCAGCTCGGCGTAGCGCGGCATGAACTCGTCCTTGAGGTGGCCGGCGCCGCGGTCGAGCGTGATCGATTCGATGGCGCGGTGGGCGACGATCAGGATGGTGCCGCCGGGGGTCTCGTAGACGCCGCGCGATTTCATGCCGACGAAGCGGTTCTCGACCAGATCGAGCCGGCCGATGCCATTGTCGCGGCCAAGATCGTTAAGCGCCGTCAGAATGGCGGCCGGCGACAGCTTCTTGCCGTTCAGTGCAATCGGATCGCCCTTCAAAAATTCGATCTCGATCTCGGTGACCTTGTCCGGCGCCTCCATCGGCGAGACGGTGCGCTGATGGACGAATTCCGGCGGCTCGCTCCACGGGTCTTCCAGCACCTTGCCCTCGGAAGAGGAGTGCAGAAGGTTGGCGTCGACCGAGAACGGCGCCTCCCCCCGCTTGTCCTTGGCCACCGGGATCTGGTGCTGCTCGGCGAAGTTGATCAGGTCGGTGCGCGACTTGAACGACCAGTCGCGCCACGGCGCGATGACCTTGATGTCGGGATTCAGCGCATAGGCCGACAGCTCGAAACGCACCTGGTCGTTGCCCTTGCCGGTGGCGCCGTGCGCAATGGCATCGGCGCCGACCTCCTGGGCGATCTCGACCAGGTGCTTGGAAATCAGCGGGCGGGCGATCGAGGTGCCGAGCAGGTAGGTGCCTTCATAGACGGCGTTGGCGCGAAACATCGGGAAGACGAAATCCGAGACGAATTCCTCGCGCACATCGACGACGCGGATATCCTTGATGCCCATCATCTCAGCCTTCTGGCGCGCCGGCTCCAGCTCGCCACCCTGGCCGAGATCGGCGGTGAAGGTGACGACTTCGGCGCCGAGCTCGGTCTGCAGCCATTTCAGGATGATGGAGGTGTCGAGACCGCCGGAATAGGCGAGCACGACCTTCTTGACGTCTTTTGTCTTGGGCATTGCTGGGGACATTTTGGCGGTTCCGCGCGTGAGTTTCGCGGGCGAGGTATCACGGCATTTCCGGCCAGCGCAAGGGATGAACGGGCGCCGGCCGCCGCAGCCGCTGGACCAGATGCCCACGCCAGTCAGTTGCTGGCGTGAGCGGGGAGGCTGCGTTATAGACCGACGATCATTCGCCAGGGGCCGCCGATGTCCTTCATTCCCGACACCACGACGCTGATCCAGTTCGCCGTCGCCACCATGATCCTGGCGATCACGCCGGGGCCTGATATGACGCTTTTCGTCTCGCGCACGCTGAGCCAGGGCCGCGCCGCCGGCTTTGCCTCGCTGGCCGGGGCGCTGTGCGGCACGCTGATCCACACAACTTTGGTGGCGGTCGGCATCTCGGCGCTGATCGTCGCCTCGCCGATGGCCTTCCTGGTGCTGAAAATCTTCGGCGCCGCCTATCTGGTGTTCCTGGCCTGGCAGGCGATTACCAAGGGTTCGGCTTTTTCGCCGCAGAAGAAGAGCGGGCCTGAGATTTCGCTGTTCCGCAGCTGGGCCGCCGGGCTCGGCGTCAACCTGCTCAACCCGAAGATCATCCTGTTTTTCATGACGTTTTTGCCGCAGTTCGTCTCCGCTCACGATCCGAACGCACCGGGAAAACTGTTCTTCCTCGGCCTCATGTTCATCGTGCTGTCGATCCCGGTCACGGCGCCGATGGTGTTTGCCGCGGAAAGGTTCTCGGCGGCGATGAAGGCCAGCCCGCGGGTGACGCGGGTGGTCGACTACCTCTTTGCCGGGGTGTTTTCAGCCTTCGCGCTCAAGATACTGACCGCTCAGGCGAAGTAGCGGCCTGCCACCAGTTTCCGGCCCACCGGCCGGCGGCGAGCCAGTAGAAGATGCCACCGACCATGCCGCAGCCGATCACGGCGGCGATGGCGCGGGGCTCAGTGACGTCGAAATTGATGTCGGCATTCTGGTGGACGAAGCCGAGGAACACCGCGGCCACGATGCCGCCCGCAAGCGCATAGAACAGCCAGTCGCGGCGGCTGAGTATCTCCGAGATCAGGATGACGATGGCTGCCGGCATGAAAGCAAAATAGGCGACGAACAGCGCCACGAAGGGGATTGAAAAATAAAGCGAAGCCGTCGCCGTCGGGTGCGCATGTTCCGGCGCGTAGCCGGGCGAAGCCAGGAACAGGACGTTGAGAAAGGCGCTCGCCGCCAGCGAGGCGACGACATAGCCGAACAGGATCGCGGCGAAGCGGACGATATAGGCGATGAGGCGGCTCACGCCTCGCCGTGCCCCGCAATCATCATGGCTTCAAGTGCCAGGCGGTCGACCTTGCGCATGCGTTCGGAGTCCGATTTGAGCTGCCCGCAGGCGGCCAGGATGTCGCGGCCGCGCGGCGTGCGGATCGGCGAGGCATAGCCGGCATTGTTGATGTAGTCGGCAAACTTCTCGATCGTCTCCCAGTCCGAGCACTGATAGTTGGTGCCCGGCCACGGGTTGAACGGGATCAGATTGATCTTGGCTGGAATGCCTTTGAGCAGCTTGATCAGCCCCTTGGCGTCCTCGATGGAATCGTTGACGTCCTTCAGCATCACATATTCGAAGGTGATGCGCTTGGCGTTGGACAGGCCGGGATAGGCGCGGCAGGCCTCGATCAGTTCCTTCAGCGGATACTTCTTGTTGATCGGCACAAGCAGGTCGCGCAGATCGTCATTGGTGGCGTGCAGCGAGATCGCCAGCATGACCCCTATCTCCTCGCCGGCGCGGAAGATCTCGGGCACGACGCCGGAGGTCGACAGCGTGATGCGGCGCTTCGACAGCGAAAGCCCATCACCGTCGGAGGCGATCAGCAGCGCCTTCTTCACGGCTTCAAAATTGTAGAGCGGCTCGCCCATGCCCATCATGACGACGTTGGAAACTTTGCGGCCCTCGGCCGGGACGATGGCGCCGTCGGGTGTGTCGCGGTCGGGGAAGTCACCCAGCCGGTCGCGGGCGGTGAGCAATTGCGCCAGGATCTCTTCCGCCGTCAAATTGCGCACCAGCTTCTGCGTGCCGGTGTGGCAGAACGAGCAGGTCAGCGTGCAGCCGACCTGCGATGAGATGCATAGCGTGCCGCGGCCTTCCTCGGGGATGTAGACGGTCTCGATCTCGACGGGACGGCCGGCGCCGCGCGGCGGAAAGCGGAACAGCCATTTGCGCGTGCCGTCGGAGGAAATCTGCTCCTCGACGATTTCGGGCCGGGCGACGGTAAAATGCTTGTCGAGTTCGGCGCGCAGATCCTTGGAGATGTTGAACATGCCGGCAAAATCGGAGACGCCGCGCACATACATCCAGTGCCAGAGCTGTTGGGCGCGCATTTTCGCCTGGCGCTCGGGCACGATGCCGGCACTGATGAGGGCCTCGCCGAGCTCGGTCCGGGTCAGGCCGATCAGCGACGGCTTCTCGGGCGTGGCGCGAGTGCGCAACGCGTCGCGTGCGCCCTCATTGGTGAGATCGAAGGAAAGGGTCATATCAGCGCCAATATAAGCGAATTGCGGCCGATTTCATCCATCGTGCCGAAAGAAGCGCGGCGCATAGCACAGGTTGCGGCGAGAGTCATGCGGCGGGAACCGCGCTAGCCTACTTGCACTTGGCGATCGACGTCAGCGCGGCCGAGATGCCTTTCAGCGAAAACACATAGGTCGTCGGATTGCCGCGGCCAGACTTCGCCGAGACCTTCATGTCGGTGCCGGTCTTCATGGCGGCGATCAGCACAGGCTCTTCGGCGGCGTTCTCGACCCAGGCCGACTTGCCGCGGGTGAACATCGAGAACGTCTTCTTGTCGATGGTGACGGTGGCCTTGGAGCCTTCCTGGAATGTGTAGCCGGCGATGAATTGCGGCTCGTAGGACACTTGCTGGCCCGGCCGCTGGCTGACGAAGAAGAACATGTCGCCGTGATCGAGCGTCGGCGGCTGCTTGTCGGTCGGCACGGTGAGCACATAGCAGACCTTGCCGCCCTGCGCCTGGTAGCTGTAGGTGCCCCAGGCATTGTGCTGGCCGATCTTGGTCGCCTGCTGCGCCAGCGCCGGCGCGGCAAAAGCCACCAGGACCAGGCTCGAGACTAGTGCAATCAATCCGCGCATCGCTTTTCCCGTATTCCAAATGGTGCGGGGCAGGCCGGCTTGGCGTCCTGCCCGTCGCTTCATTTTGATTTAATCTGGGTTACCAAACGGTGAATTTCCCTCGGAAAAGGACATTCACCCATGGAAACCACCGCCATTTCCGCGCCGCTTCTTGAAAAAACGGCTTTCGCAATGTCCCTGCGGCGACTTGGAGGCCACGAAAGCGGCAAGAGTTTGACTTTTCCAACGGCCGCAGCGGAACCCGAAGCCAAGCCGCTATCGTCCTGTTTGAGCGGAGGATTTCTTCTGAACCAAGTTGCCAACGCGACGCCGATTCAGCTCTTGTCGGCGATCGCCTCCTTGGCGGCCTTGCGGTGCGCAGGGGTGATATGGGCGCTTACCGCGGAGATCGCGGCGGTCAGCACGGCGATGTCGTCGGTGAAGCCGAGGCCGAAGACGAAATCGGGTATGACGTCGACCGGCAGCACGAAATAGCCAAGCGCTGCCAGCAATATGCCCTTGGCACGCAAAGGCGTCTTCCTGTCGAGCGCGCAATAATAGCCGGCGACGACCTCTTCCATGAACGGAATCTGCCGGGCGGCCTTCTTGGCCGTGCGCCAGAATTTGGCGCGCACTTCACTCTCGTCGCCGAGCTTGCTGCCGAAGCCGAAGAAATCAAAACCGGGCTGCTGCGCCATCAATCCTCTCCTTGCCGGCCGTCGCGCTACGCGTTGCGCGCGGCCGCCACGGAAAATGTGGTGAAAGTCCCGGTCCACTGCAAGAGGATGGCGCCGATTTGGCGTTGCCGCCCCAGCGTTCAGCCGCCAGCATACCCATTCATCTTCTTGGCCAGCGCGATGTCGAGCGCAGTGACACCACCGGCATCATGGGTGTTGAGCGTCACGTCGACAGTCTTGTAGACGTTCGACCAGTCGGGATGATGGTCCATCTTCTCGGCGGCCAGCGCGACGCGGGTCATGAAGGCGAAGGCTTCGGAAAAATTCTTGAAGTCGAAGCTGCGCTTGATGGAGGCGCCATCGGCTGCCTGCGACCAGCCGGCCAGTTCGGCCAGTGCGGCGGCGATGGCGTCCTTGCTGAGTTTCTCTCTCGTCATGATGATTTCCCGTGCTATCCCAGATATCGACCCTCACCATAATGCAAGTCGCCCAAAAGTCCTTTGCGTTTTGGGCTTCCAAATGCACGAACGGCGCATATCGAATGAGCGTAAAGCCGATAAATTCCATACTCTTCGTCTGCCTCGGCAACATCTGCCGCTCACCCCTGGCCGAAGGCGTGTTCCGCGCCGTGCTGGCGGAACGCGGCCGCGACATGGTGCTGGACGACATCGTGCTGGACTCTGCGGCGACCGGCGGCTGGAACCTCGGCGAAGCGCCCGACCCGCGCTCGATCGCGATTGCGGCCCGCCACGGCCTCGACATATCAGGGCAGCGGGCACGCAAGGTCAGGCCGGAGGATTTTTCGCGCTTCGACCTGATCCTCGGCATGGATCGGCAAAATGTCCGCGACCTCAAGGCGTTGGCGCCGGCCGGTGCGCGGGAACGTATTCATCTCTTGGCAGAGTTTGCGCAGGGCAAAACCCGCGACGTGCCGGATCCCTATTATGACGGGGCCGAAGCGTTCGCTTCGGTCTACCGCATGATCCGCGAAGCGTCGGAGGCGCTGGCGACGAGATTGGTGGCGCGGGCGTCGACGCCGGAGAGCGGCCACGCCTCCTCGACAATGTAGGGACCGCCGCCGACCGAATCGCGCGACGACATCAGCACGAAGCGGCCGACGCGAAACGGTAGCGTCGCAAAATTGCCGCGCGCCGACAGGTACTGGGCGACGTCGAGCGGGCTCGAATTGCGCAAGCGTGCCAGCGTAACATGCGGGGTGAACTTGCGCGGGTCGGCGGGCAGGCCGAGCCGCTGGCAGATGCGGTCGATTTCGCTCTGCAGCGCCGAAAGGTCGGGCGAGGCGAAGACGCCGGCCCAGACGGCGTGCGGCTTCTTCTGGCCGAAAGCGCCAACTCCGGACAGGGTGAGCGAGAAGGATGGGCGGTGCACCCGGTCGAGCGCGTTGGCGATTTCGTCGGCGATATGGCCTTCGACGTCGCCGATGAAGCGCAGCGTCAGATGGTAGTTTTCGACATCGATCCAGCGGGCTCCGGGCAGGCCGCCCCTGAGCAGGGACAGCGAAAGAGCGGCGTCACGGGGTATTTCGAGGGCGGTGAAAAGACGCGGCATGGTGAGCCTCCCTTCCTCGAATCGAACTGTGCCCCTAGCGAATCATCGATAGTCAAACGGGGCAAGTGGTTTGTTGGTTGCAGGCATTTTTACGAACAGGCGCCTCCAAGCGATGAGTAAGCACTATTGCCGTGCCGCCTCGGCGCTTGCATTACCCAGATGCTGCATATGCTCTTCGAGCGCAGCATGGATGACTCGGGTCATCGGCAGCCCGGTCTTTTGTTTCAAAGTTCGCGCGAGGCGAACGCCGCGTTATTCTCGTCAGACCGGCGTTCAACCGCCACCCTCAACTGCCGCAATCGCCTTCTCCACGGCGGGCATGATGCGCTCGACCATCGCTGCGATGCCCTTCGGATTGGGATGCAGGCCATCCTCCAACTGCAGGCCGGACTGCCCGGCGACGCCATCGAGAAAAAACGGATAGAGCGGCACATCGTATTTCGCGGCCAGCTTTGGGTAGATCGCATCGAAGGCGTTCTGGTAGTCGGCGCCGAGATTGGGAGCGGCGCGCATGCCGGCCAAAAGCACCGCGATCTTGCGCGCTTTCAGCTTCGCCAGCATGTCGTCCAGGTTCTTTTCCGTAATGCTGGGCGAGACGCCGCGCAGCATGTCGTTGGCGCCGAGTTCGAGGATAACCAGCCTTGTCCCATCCGGCACCGACCAGTCAAGCCGCGCCAAGCCGCCGCTCGAGGTGTCGCCTGAAACGCCGGCGTTGGCGACGGTGACGTCATGGCCTTTGGCGCGCAGCGCAGCTTGCAATTTGTCGGTAAAGCCATCGCCAGGCCCGAGGCCGAAACCGGCCATCAGGCTGTCGCCGAAGCCGACGATGGTGAACGTCTCGGCGCGCACAGACGAAATGGCGCCGCAAAGGGTGACGAAAAGGACGAGCCCTGCGGCATTCAAGCGTTTGAAAGACATGTGGCAGCCCCCATATACCCGAGGAATTCTTCCGGCGACGGCTTCCGGCAAGCAGAGCCTTCATCCTGATATAGGACGCTTTAATTGTGACAGAAGCCGTCATCGCGCTTAAAGACATATCCCTGACCCTGGGCCAAGGGGCTTCGTCCGTGCATGTGCTGAAAGGCGTCAGCCTTGACGTGACGCGCGGCGAGGCGACCGGCATTGTCGGCCCTTCGGGTTCCGGCAAGTCGACCTTGCTGATGGTGCTGGCCGGGCTGGAGCAGGTCGATTCGGGGACGGTGCGGATCGCCGGCGAATTGCTGAACGGCAAAAGCGAGGACCAGATCGCCTCGTTTCGGGGCCGAAACATAGGCATCGTCTTTCAGTCCTTCCATCTCATTCCCAACATGACGGCGCTCGAAAATGTCGCGGTGCCGCTGGAACTGGCCGGCCATGCCGATCCGTTCGGCGTCGCCGCGCGGGAGTTGGCGGCCGTCGGCTTGAGCGATCGCGTCACCCACTATCCCGGCGAACTCTCCGGCGGCGAACAGCAGCGCGTGGCGATCGCCCGCGCGCTGGCGCCGTCGCCGCGCATTCTGATTGCCGACGAGCCGACCGGCAATCTCGACCAGGCGACGGGGCGGCAGGTCGCCGACCTTTTGTTCGCCAAGGCGGCCGAGCGCGGCATGACCTTGGTGCTGGTCACGCACGATCCGGCCCTTGCGGCGCGCTGCTCGCGCCAGGTGTCGATGCGCTCCGGCCGCATCGAGGATGCGCCGGTAGCGCAGGTCAAGGTGCCGGCCTGATGCCACTGTCGCAGACGCTGAAGCTCGCGTTCCGCTTTTCGCTGCGCGAGATGCGCGGCGGACTGTCCGGCTTCATGATCTTCCTTGCCTGCATCGCGCTCGGCGTCGCTGCAATCGGCGGGGTCAATTCGGTGGCGCAGGCGATCACCGCAGGCGTTGCCGACCAGGGCCAGACGCTGCTTGGCGGCGACTTGCGCTTCCAGCTCAACCAGCGCGATGCGACGCCAGCCGAAAGCACCTTCCTCGACCGCCTCGGCACTGTGTCGCACAGCGCCAATATGCGCTCGATGGCGCGGCTGGAAGACGGCTCCGACCAGGCGCTGGTCGAGGCCAAGGCCGTCGACGACGTCTATCCGCTCTATGGCGCGATCGAGACCGCGCCGCAGCTTGGCAGAAAGGATTTGTTCGGCGAGAAATCAGGCGTCTTTGGCGCCGCCGCGCCCGACCTGTTGTTCGACCGGCTGAATGTGAAGATCGGTGACCGGCTGAAGGTCGGCAGCGCGACATTCGAATTGCGGGCCAGGCTGGTGAGCGAACCGGATGCGGTGTCGGACGGTTTCGGCTTCGCGCCGCGGCTGATGGTCTCGACCGCGGGGCTTGCCGCGTCCGGCCTGATCCAGCCAGGCAGCCTGGTCGAGAATGCCTACAAGGTTCGGCTGCCGGCCGGCGCCAGCGAGGCCGATCTCAAGACCATCCAAGATCGGGCGGCGAGCGATTTCCCTGAAGCCGGCTGGTCGATCCGCACGCGTTCCAATGCGGCGCCGGCGCTGTCGGCCAACATCGAGCGCTTCTCGCAATTCCTCACGCTGGTCGGGCTGACGGCGCTGGTCGTCGGTGGCGTCGGCGTTGCCAATGCGGTGCGCGCCTATCTCGACGGCAAGCGCGGCGTCATCGCCACCTTCAAGAGCCTTGGCGCCTCGGGCGGCTTCGTCTTCACCGTCTATCTCGTGCAGATCCTGATGATCGCCGGCCTCGGCATCGCGCTTGGCCTCATCCTCGGCGCCGCCATGCCGTTTGCTGCCAGCGCTGCGCTCCAGTCGGTCATTCCGGTGCCGGCTAAAGGCGGCTTCTATCCCGGTGCGCTGGCTCTTGCCGCGCTGTTCGGGCTGCTGGTGACGCTTGCCTTCGCGCTGTTGCCGCTCGGCCGCGCCCGCGATGTGCCGGCGACCGCGCTGTTTCGCGAAATGGGTTTTGAGGGCCGCGGCTTTCCACGCCTGCCCTATCTTGCCACGGCGGTCGGCATCGCGGTCGCTTTGGCGGCGCTCGCCATCCTGTTTTCCGGCGACCGGCGCATCGCCTTGATCTTCGTCGGCGCGACGGTCTTTGCCTTTCTGGTGTTGCGCCTGGTCGGTGCGCTGGTGCAGTGGGTGGCGCGCAAAAGCCCGCGTGTGCGCTCGGTCGCGCTCAGGCTCGCCATCGGCAACATCCACCGGCCCGGCGCGCTGACGCCGTCCGTCGTGCTGTCGCTGGGCCTCGGGCTGACGCTTTTGGTGACGCTGGCGCTGATCGACGGCAATCTCAGGCAGCAGATCTCCGGCAGTCTGCCGGAACGGGCGCCGAATTTCTTCTTCGTCGACATCCAGAATAGCGAGGTCGATGCCTTCTCGACATTGATCGGCAATGAGGCGCCGAAGGGAACGCTGGTCAAGGTGCCGATGCTGCGCGGCCGGGTGATGGCGCTGAACGGCGTTAGTGTCGACAAGGCCAATGTGCCATCGGAAGGCGCCTGGGTGCTGCGCGGCGATCGCGGCCTGACCTACGACGCCAAACAACCGGCCAATGCGACATTGACCGAGGGCAGCTGGTGGCCGGAGAACTACAGCGGCGAACCGCTGGTCTCGTTCTCCAACGATGAAGGCAAGGCGCTCGGCCTGAAGCTCGGCGATACCGTCACCGTCAATGTGCTCGGACGCAATGTGACGGCCAGGATCGCCAATTTCCGAGAGGTGCAATGGGAGACGATGGGCATCAACTTCGTCATGGTGTTCTCGCCCAACACTTTTGCAGGCGCGCCCCATGGCTGGCTGGCGACGCTGACCGAAAAGGATGCCACGGCAGCAGAGGATGCCCGCCTGCTCAACGCCGTCACCCGCGCCTTCCCGGCGGTGACGACAGTTCGGGTCAAGGACGCGCTCGACGTCGTCAACCGGCTGGTCGGCCAGCTCGGCACGGCGATCCGGGCCGCGGCCGGCGTGGCGATGATCGCTTCGGTGCTGGTGCTGGCCGGCGCGCTCGCCGCGGGAAATCGCGCCCGCATCCACGATGCCGTGGTGCTGAAGACGTTGGGCGCCACGAGGCGCACGCTGATCGCGGCGTTTTCGCTGGAATACATGCTGATCGGCCTGGCCACCGCGGTGTTTGCGTTGGCTGCCGGCGGCATCGCCGCCTGGTACATCGTTGCCCGCATCATGACGTTGCCGTCGCATTTCATGCCGGAGGTGGCAGTGGCGACCTTGGTGTTTGCGCTGGTGATCACGGTCGGCATCGGCCTTGCCGGCACCTGGCGGGTGCTCGGGCACAAGGCGGCGCCGGTGCTGCGCGACCTCTAGGCCCAAAACGGCAAGGTTGGCCGAATCTGCCGTTTCCGATTAAATCTTGGTAATGTGCAGTCATGGAAGCCCAAGAAAACCGGCTTCCGGAGATTCACCAAGCGTTGCAGCCCGTTACGGTCTTGTTCTTGACGTCAAGAACCATCATATTTCGCCACAGGCATGCTGGAGCCCCGCCAGCGGCGCCCAGGTCCGAAAGGGCCTGACACCGTACGGGGCAGAAGCAACAGAGGATTCCAATGGCTGAGCCCATTCGCAACTACCAGACTTCGGCCGTGCCGGGCGCGCGCGCCGACATCGACCAAGGCCTGCGCACTTACATGCTCAAGGTCTACAATTTGATGGGGCTTGGCCTCCTCATCACCGGCGTCGCCGCCTGGGGCGCTTTCCAGCTCGCCGTCACCGGCGACGGACAGCTGACCGCTTTCGGCACGCTGATCTATGCCAGCGCCTTCCGCTGGGTGGTCATCCTGGCTCCGCTCGCCGCCGTCTTCTTCCTGTCGTTCAGGATCCAGTCGATGAGCGTGGCCGCGGCGCAAACCACCTTCTGGGTCTATTCGTGCCTGGTCGGCCTGTCGCTGTCGACCATCTTCCTGGTCTACACCGGCGCCTCGATCACTCAGACCTTCTTTGCCACGGCGGCCGCCTTCGGCGCGCTGTCGCTCTACGGCTACACGACCAAGCGCGACCTTTCGGCGTTCGGCTCGTTCCTGGTCATGGGCGTGGTCGGCCTGGTGATCGCCATGCTGATCAACATCTTCCTGCAGTCGTCGGCGCTCGGCTTCGCCATCTCGGCGATCGGCGTGCTGATCTTCGCCGGGCTCACCGCCTATGACACGCAGACCATCAAGGAAATGTACTACGAAGGCGATCAGGCCGACGTTGCCGGCCGCAAGGCGATCATGGGCGCGTTGAGGCTATATCTCGACTTCATCAACCTGTTCATGTTCCTGCTGCAGTTCATGGGCGATCGCCGCTAGGCGGTCTTCCCATCAGGCAACTGGACCAGCTGATATCAAGAGGGCGGCCAACGGCCGCCCTTTTCTTTTGTGCCGGCCTTTGCTGTCATGGAGGCAGATGAATCGTCTGCATAAATCATGAGCACTATTTCCATCCGCGCGGCCTTGGAAGGCGACCTCGGCCGAATCACCGAGATCTACGGCGATGCCGTGACGCATGGCACCGCGAGCTATGAGCTCGAGCCGCCCAGCCGCACTGAGATGGGTGGGCGCTTCGACAGCCTGACGGCGGGGGGCTTTCCCTATCTGGTGGCGGAACGAGATGGCGCGCTGCTCGGCTACGCCTATGCCGGCGCGTTCCGGCCGCGCCCGGCCTACCGCTTCATCGTAGAGGATTCCGTCTATGTCGCGCCTGATGCGAAGGGCCAGGGCGTCGGGCTGCTGCTGATGCAGGCGCTGATTGAAGCCTGCCGTATGGCGGGCTTTCGCCAGATCGTCGCGGTGATCGGTGACGGCCATGCAGACAGCGCCTCGGTGCGGCTGCATGAAAAGCTCGGCTTTCGCCATTCCGGTCGCCTGGAAGGCTCCGGCTACAAGCATGGGCGCTGGCTTGACACGGTGTTCATGCAGCTGTCGCTGAATGGCGGCGCAACGGTTCCGCCCGATCCGCATTCGCTGCCGGAGCGGAAGTTTCGTGAGAGCCTGAGGAGCGGGAATTGAGGAGTTGAAGAACTGAAGAATTGAGGATTTGAATAGCAACAAACCCGGCGGTATTTCGACCGTTACATCCTCTTTTTTCAATTCTTCAATTCTTCAATTCTTCAATTCCCCAATTCTCAATTAGGCCTGGACAATCTTCAGCTTAGCATCGAAGACGTTGAGCACGCGACCGAGTTCCTGGCCGCGCTTGAGGATTCGGCCGCCGGCGGCGATGACGGCGAACGCGCCTTGCCGGCGCGCCAGTTTCGGATCCTTGACGATCTGGAACAGCGGCACTTCGCTGGCCCGGCGGAAGACTGAAAACACAGCCCGATCAGACAGATGATCGATGGCATAGTCGCGCCATTCGTTGGCGGCGACCATGCGTCCGTACAGCCTCAGGATCTCATCGAGCTCACGCCGGTCGAAACGGACCGGCTGGTCGAGGCGTTCGCGTCGCGCCTCGTGCAGCGGGATCAATATTGCGGATGCGTCCCCATCCTCCGTCCCACCGCTGCGATCGGTCATCCCGCGATCCCTTTGAAAATGAATCTCGCTTGCAGAAGTTGGCGTGTTCGCCGTGGAATTGCAAGGCCCGGCTAACCATCCCGGGACCGCGCTGTTTTCGCAACGTCCAGTCACTTTTATAAAACGCGGTGTTTGAATTGGTGATGCCTCGCCACATTTCCGCCCTTTTTTATCCGCGCTCATGCCCCAATGTCCGACGAATTTACCGGCGTTGCCTGAGACGGTTCGGTCCGGCACCGGCTCGTAAACCCCAAGCCCCCCGCCCACGGGTCTGCGTCGGATCGAACCAACCTCGGACTTTCCTCAGGGAGAGACCGGGTGCGACGATCCCAAAGCCTAAATGACCGACGTCAGAAGCAAGCTGACGTCGGTTTTTTTGTTGGGCGGCGCCAGACACTTGTCGTCGTGATCCTTCACACCCCCCTCTGTCCTGCCGGACATCTCCCCGCAAGGGTGGAGATCAGATTTCGCGTTTGCTTTCGCCAATCTCAAACGTGGGACAGGATGGCGGATGTGGCGAAGCTGCCAATCTCCCTCCTTGCGGGGGAGATGGCCGGCAGGCCAGAGGGGGGTGCTGTCCCGCCGATATCAAAAGGTATGGACCAGCCTCTTAAGGCTTGTGAATAAACGCCGCGCCCAGAATTGGCCCCGGCAGGCCGTCCTTGCCAACCGATTGCAGCAGCACGGCGCAGCCGCCTTTCTTGGCGATCTCGGTCATCGGCAATTCGTAGCGCTGCGCCTTGCCGTGCCACATGCCGGCGGTCTGGATGCCGGTGACGGCGTTCCAGTAGGTCATGCTGCGGCCGGTGTTCTCGCCCTTGGCGATGGTCACCGTCTGCGGTGGTTCGAAATAGACGATGACGACATGGGCGTCGCTCGGGCCGCTACCGGCGTCGCCGGCATCGATCATGACGCGATCGCTGGTGCGGCTGACCTTGACGCTGACCCGCATGCCTTCACCGGATTTCTCCATGCGGGCAAGCGCGCCGTCGACCTCCTTGCGGCTGGCGCCGTTGACATGGCTGCGACCATTGATGACGGCTTGCGGCGTGTAGACGGAGCGGGTGCCGAAGGCGCGCATATAGTCATATTGCCGGTCGGTATTGTCCTTGCTGCTCAGCGTGTCCTGCCAGCCGAGATAGTCCCAGTAATTGACGTGGTAGGCGAGCGCGACGACGTTGTCCTTGGCCGCCAGCTCGGCAAAGAAAGCGTCCGCCGGCGGGCAGGAATTGCAGCCCTGGCTGGTGAACAGCTCGACCACGCCCAAGGGCCTGTCAATCTGCGGTTTGTCGGTCTGGGTCGTTCCCGATTCCTCGGCGAACCCGGTCCCGGCAAGCGCCGAGAAGGCCAGCGCAAAAGCCGCAAGCCGCAGAGGTTGTCGAGGTGCCATGATCGTTCCGATTCCCGCCGGTGACGCCGGCCTTGTTCTGGTTGCCCAGATTTGTGGCAGAAGCGACAGTCAACGGGAAGTCACGTTGCGGTGAAATTTTTGCTGCCGCAACCATGGGTATGGCATCACAGGGGGAGCACTTCACCGCCCGGTTCGATCGGGAGCATGGCATCAGGAGCGTGGGGCAGATCTTGCTGAGCCCAGCCGGTTTTTACTCCTGTCGTACAGGGCGGGGCTTCGATCGGGTCGGGCAATGCTTTGGAAAGACTGGGAGTAGGGAGTAGGGAGTAGGGAGTAGGGAGTAGGGAGTAGGGAGTAGGGTAGGGAGTAGGGTAGGGAGTAGGGTAGGGAGTAGGGTAGGGAGTAGGGGATGTCGTTCCCCGCTACCGCCCAATCCCTACTGCCTAAGCCCTGGCCGCTACGCGGCCAGATCGCGCAGCACGTATTGCAAAATGCCGCCATTCTTGAAGTAGTCGAGTTCGTCCAGCGTATCGATGCGGCAGATGATCGGCACGTTCTTCACGGTGCCGTCGCCATAGGTCACCTTGGCGATCATCGTCTGGCGTGGCTTGATGGTGCTTATGCCGTCGATCTCGACCAGCTCGTCACCCTTGAGGTTGAGCGAGGCCCATGAGGTGCCTTCCTCGAAGACGAAGGGGATGACGCCCATGCCGACTAGGTTGGAGCGATGGATGCGCTCGAAGGACTGGGCGATGACGGCACGGACACCGAGGAGATTCGTTCCTTTAGCTGCCCAGTCGCGCGAGGAGCCGTTGCCGTATTCGACGCCGGCGAAGATGACCAGCGGCACGCCTTCCTTTTTGTATCTCATCGCCGCGTCGTAGATCGATTCCTCTTCCTTCGACGGGTAGTGGATGGTGTAGCCGCCCTCGCGGCCGTTCTCGCCCAGCATGTGGTTGCGGATGCGGATGTTGGCGAAGGTGCCGCGCATCATCACCTCATGGTTGCCGCGCCTTGTGCCGTACTGGTTGAAGTCGGCAACGCCGACGCCATGGTCGGTGAGGTATTTGCCGGCCGGGGAAGCGGCCTTGATCGAACCCGCCGGTGAGATGTGATCGGTGGTGATCTTGTCGCCGAACAGGCCGAGCACGCGCGCGCCCTTGATGTCGCCGATCTTGCCGAAACCGGAGGTCATGCCGGCGAAATAGGGCGGGTTCTGCACATAGGTCGAGTTGTCGTCCCAGGCATAGGTCTGGCCTTCCGGCGCCTTGACGTTCTGCCAGTATTCGTCGCCCTTGAAGACGTCGGCATATTTGCGGGCGAATAGCTCACGTGTGACGTTCTTCTCGATGAACTCCTGGATCTCGGCCGAACTCGGCCAGATATCCCTGAGATAGACCGGCTTGCCGTCGCGGCCTTCGCCGAGTGGCTCGGTGGTCAGGTCCTTGGTGACGGTGCCGGCCAAAGCATGGGCTACCACCAGCGGCGGCGACGCCAGATAGTTCGCCTGCACGTCAGGTGAAACACGGCCTTCGAAGTTGCGGTTGCCGGAGAGCACTGCGGCGGCGATCAGGCCCTTATCGTTGATGGTCTTGGAGATCGGCGCCGGCAGCGGGCCGGAATTGCCGATGCAGGTGGTGCAGCCGAAACCAACCAGGTTGAAGCCGATCTGGTCGAGCTCCTTCTGCAGGCCGGACTTTTCCAGATATTCGGCGACCACCTGGCTGCCCGGCGCCAGCGAGGTCTTCACCCACGGCTTCTGCTTGAGGCCGAGCCGGTTGGCGTTGCGCGCCAAAAGGCCGGCGCCGATCAGCACGCTCGGGTTGGAGGTGTTGGTGCAGGACGTGATGGCGGCAATGACGACATCGCCATGACCGAGATCATGGTCCGTGCCTTCGACGGCATAGCGCTTGTGGATTTCGGCAGCCTTCTTGTACTCGGTTTCCATCGCCTTTGCGAAGCCGGCCGGAATGCCTTCGAGCGGAACGCGGCCTTCGGGGCGCTTGGGACCTGCCATCGACGGCACGACGCTGTCGAGCTCGAGTTCGAGCAGGTCAGTGAAGACAGGGTCGGCCGAGCCGGCGTCACGCCACATGCCTTGCGCCTTGGAATAGGCCTCGACCAGGGCGATGCGGCTTTCCTCGCGGCCCGACATTGTGAGGTAGCGGATGGTCTCGCCGTCGACCGGGAAGAAGCCGCAGGTGGCGCCATATTCGGGCGCCATGTTGCCGATGGTGGCGCGGTCGGCCAGCGTCATGTTGGACAGGCCCGGGCCGAAGAACTCGACGAACTTGCCGACGACGCCCTTCTTGCGCAGCATCTGGGTGACGGTCAGTACGAGGTCGGTGGCGGTGATGCCCTCCCTGAGCTTGCCGGTAAGGCGGAAGCCGATGACTTCGGGCAACAGCATGGAAACCGGCTGGCCGAGCATCGCCGCCTCGGCCTCGATACCGCCGACGCCCCAGCCGAGCACGCCAAGGCCGTTGATCATAGTGGTGTGCGAATCGGTGCCGACGCAGGTGTCGGGATAGGCGGTCGTTCCGCCGTCTTCCGTGTTGGTCCAGACGACCTGACCGAGATATTCGAGGTTGACCTGATGGCAGATGCCGGTGCCGGGCGGCACGACGCGAAAATTGCGGAACGCCTGCTGGCCCCATTTCAGGAATTTATAGCGCTCTTCGTTGCGCTCATATTCGAGCTCGACATTCCTGGCAAAGGCCAGTGGCGTGCCGAATTCGTCGACGATGACGGAGTGGTCGATGACGAGGTCGACCGGCACCAGCGGATTGATCTTCTGCGGATCGCCGCCGAGCGCCTTGAGGCCGTCGCGCATGGCGGCCAAGTCGACCACCGCCGGGACGCCGGTGAAATCCTGCATCAGGACACGCGCGGGGCGATAGGCGATCTCGACGCCGGCGGTGCCCTTGTCGGTCAGCCAGCCGGCAACAGCCTGGATAGAGTCCTTGGTGACGGAGCGGCCGTCTTCATTGCGCAAAAGGTTTTCCAGCAGCACCTTCATCGAATAAGGCAGCTGGGCAATGCCGGTGAGGCCGTTCCTCTCGGCCTCGACCAGATTGTAATAGACATAGTCCGCGCCACCCACGGTGAGGGTGCGGCGGCAATTGAAACTGTCGAGGGATTTTGACACGTGCGGTCCGTCCTTGTCTGTTCAGCCTGAAAGGGAACGGACGCCGATGGGCATGCAATCACGCGCAAAGGTGCGGGTACGGCCATTTCCGCTGTCCGTTCCCAGCCAACCCGAGCCGTTCAAGGCGGCGCGTGCGCTGGTTCGGCGCAAATTCTGTTCCCGTGCCGACCGCTGGCACGGATGTCCCGCATATAGAGAATTTTCTGGAATAGTTCTAGACAGTTGCGGAGCAAATTTGTGCGATGCGGCAGCTATCGCGCGGTAAAGTTTTCGGGACGGGCAGGCATGCGGCTGATTGCCGAAAATCTGGGCGGCGAACGCGGCGGCGAGACGGTCTTTTCCGGCATCGGTTTTGCGCTCGACAAGGGCCAGGTGCTGGTCGTCACCGGGCCGAACGGCTCGGGCAAATCGACGCTGCTCAGGGTCATCGCCGGGCTGCTGCCGAAGGCGCAAGGCGATGTGCGCATCGAGGGCGGCGAGAGGTTTCCGACGATCGCTTCGGCGGTCCACTATCTCGGCCACCTCAATGCAATGAAGACGGCGCTCAGCGTGGCGGAGGATCTGCGCTTCTGGCGCGATTTCAACGGCGATGGGCAGTTGGGTGTCGGAGAGGCGCTGGAGACGGTTGGTCTCGGCGGCATCGGCCATCTGCCTTTCGGCTATCTGTCGACCGGGCAAAGGCGGCGCGCGGCGATTGCGAAATTGCTGGTCAGTCATAAGCCGCTGTGGCTGCTGGATGAGCCGACGGCTGGGCTGGACAAGGCTTCGGAGGCGCGGTTTGCGGGGCTGATGACGAGGCATTGCGCGGAGGGCGGGATTATTGTCGCGGCGACGCACTTGCCGCTGGGATTGGATGGGGCGAAGGAATTGAGGATGGGAGCAACAGGGTGATGTCGGCATTCCCGCCCACCCCCTCTGCCCTGCCGGGCATCTCCCCCGCAGGGGGGGAGATCAGATGTCATGCCGGCTTTCGCCAATCACCGGCATTGAAAAGAGGCGTCAGCAACGGAGCTGCCAATCTCCCCCCTTGCGGGGGAGATGTCCGGGAGGACAGAGGGGGTGTGAAGGAACGCCACCTTCGGCAAGATGGCGATCAAACGGCAGGCGCGGCTTGGCAATGCTAGCCCTCTTCCTGCGCGACATCCGCCTCTCCATCCGGGCCGGCGGCGGAGCGCTCACCAGCGTCATCTTCTTCCTCGCCGTCATCGCCACCATCCCCTTCGGTGTCGGACCGGACCTGAAGCTGCTCGCCCGCATCGGTCCGGCGATCCTTTGGATCGGCGCTCTGCTCGCCTGCCTGCTCGGCCTCGACCGGCTGTTTCAGGCCGATCGCGAAGACGGGTCGCTCGATCTTCTGGTGCTGGGCAATGACCGCCACATGCTGGCGTTGACGGTGCTGGTGAAGTGCCTGGCGCATTGGGCGGGCAGCGTTCTGCCGCTGGTGGTTGCGGCACCTCTGCTGAGCCTGTTCATGAACATGGAGCCGCTCAGCATCGGCGCCACCGCGCTCACGCTGCTGGTCGGCACGCCGGCGATCACTTTCATCGGCGCGGTCGGGGCGGCGGTGGCGGTGGCGCTGCCGCGTGGCGGTCTGCTGATCTCGGTGCTGGTGCTGCCGCTGACCATCCCGGTGCTGATCTTCGGGGTGTCGGCGAGCTACGGCGCGGTGGCCGACCCTGATCCGTTCCTGCAGCCCTTCCTCATTCTTGCCGCGCTGACGCTGTTTCTTGCCGTGCTGGGTCCGGTGGCGGCAGCACTGGCGCTGCGGCATGGAACGGATTGATATGACCGCTGCGGCGCGACGATCAATTGCGAAGCCCCAGCCGCAAAGCTAAGAAAGCCGCAAAGCCATGGGAAGGCCATGATCGAGCACGACGAAGTGACGGTGGAAGGGGAGCGAAGCGCATGAGTGCACACGCACTCTATGTCGCGGCCGCCTATGGCATCACGGTGATCGTGCTGGCCGGGCTGATCGGCTGGATCCTGCTCGACCAGCGGACCCGCAAGCGCGAACTGGCAGACCTCGAAGCGGCCGGCGTGCGGCGTCGCTCGGACAAAGCCGGTACTGGGGCCAGCACTGGGGCCAGCAAGCCATGAGCACGGAAAGCGAAACGACGGCGTCGCCGCGCCGCCGCCTGATCGTGCTGTTGCCGCTGCTGGTTTTTCTCGGCCTCGCCGGATTGTTCCTGTCGCAGCTTTTGTCGGGACGCGATGAGGCGGCAGTGCCGTCGGCGCTGATCGGCCTGCCGGCGCCGCAGACCAACCTGCCGGCGCTGGAAGGGTCAAACCTGCCCGGGCTGGATTCGAAAGCCTTCGCCGGCAAGGTAACGCTGGTCAACGTCTTTGCATCGTGGTGCGCGCCGTGCCGGGAAGAGCATCCGGTGCTCTTGCAGCTGTCGCAGGACAAGCGCTTCGTCATGGCCGCGCTAAACTACAAGGACCAAGCGCAAAACGCGCGCCGGTTCCTTGGTGATCTCGGCAATCCGTTCCAGGCGATAGGTGTCGACGAGGCCGGCCGCACGGCCATCGACTGGGGCGTCTACGGCGTGCCGGAAACCTTCGTCATCGGCAAGGACGGCAAGATTGCCTACAAGCATGTCGGGCCGCTGACAGGGGAGTCGGCGAGGGATGTTCTGTTGCCGCAGATTGAAAAGGCGCTCGCGGCACCGAGCTGACGTTGGCGCCATGCCCCCTCATCAGGCCGCTACGCGCCCCCTCCTCCCCGTGGGGGAGAAGAGGGAAGCATCGGCACAGGCTAGCTCCTCTCCCCGGGGGGAGAGGTCGGATTGCCCGAATTGCTCATGCAATTCGGTTTGGCAATCCGGGTGAGGGGGCGGTGCCCCGCTGAGGTCTGAAATGCTCAGCCGTAGATCTGCCTGTGGACCTGGTAGAGCATTTCCGAGCGGTCGGCGCGCAGGTCGGCCAGATCGCGGCTCGTCAGGTTTTCGATTTCCGCGACGAGGCGGTTATAGTGGCGGCGCTTGGCCATCGAGGTGCGCGCGCGGGAGAAGAGGTTGTCAAAAGCCATAGCAAGGGTCCTTTCGTGCCGCATATCAGCGGTGAATTTGTTCCTCCCTTGGTCGTTCGCACCATGACATAGGAATGGTGCGATGCAAAAAGAAGATGTTGCAATGCACCATTGCACAGGGCGCATAGCGGGTTAATACAGCGCTCCAGCACCATAAACGGCCGGACAGGCTGGCGGGCCATGCCGGCCGGGCACCTTTTGTCTTACAAATTGCGCCTGCGCCACCTTGCCATCGCGCCCGCAGGCTGGCTTGATCCGCGCGTCACGTGATGCCCGGAGGAAATGCATGGCGACCGCAGACTATTACGAAATTCTGGATCCGCGTTTCGCGCGGCTGTTCAACGGCAACGCCCAGGTGGAAAAGCTGTTTACCGGATGTCAGTGGGCGGAAGGGCCGGCCTGGTTCGCCGCCGGCCGCTATGTCGTCTGGTCCGACATCCCCAACAACCGCATGCTGCGCTATGACGAGACCGACGGCAATGTCAGCGTCTTCCGTCAGCCCTCCGGCAATTCCAACGGCAACACCGTCGACCGCCAGGGCCGACTGGTGACGTGCGAGCATTCCGGCCGCCGCGTCAGCCGCACCGAGCATGACGGTTCCGTCACCACCATCGCGGCCGAATGGAAAGGCAAGCGGCTGAATTCGCCCAATGACGCGGTCGTGAAATCCGACGGCTCGATCTGGTTCACCGATCCGAGCTACGGCATCGACACCGACTATGAGGGCGACAAGGCCGAAAGCGAGATCGGCGCTTGCAATGTCTACCGGGTCGATCCGGATACGGGCGAGGTCGAGGCCGTCATCACCGACATGGTCCGGCCGAACGGGCTTGCCTTTTCACTGGATGAAAGCCAGCTCTATGTCGTCGACACCGGCCGCACCCATGGCGCGCAGAACCCCGCGCATATGCGGGTCTTCAACGTCGGCAAGCACGGCAAGAAGGTCTCGGGCGGGAAGGTGTTCGCTGACTGCACGGCCGGTCTATTCGACGGCTTCCGGCTCGACGAGGCCGGCCGCATCTGGACCAGTGCCGCCGACGGCATCCATTGCTACGATCCCGACGGCACGCTGATCGGCAAGGTCAAGGTGCCGGAAGTGACCGCCAATTGCGTGTTCGGCGGCAACAAGCTGAACTGCCTCTACATCGCCGGCACCACGTCGCTCTACATGGTGCGGCTGATGGTGAACGGGGCGAAGACGTATTGAGGCTGCTGGAAACGCTTCTCTGGCGGCCCTTGATGGCGTTTCTGCGCATGTCCGCGGCGCCTGTTGCGCGGCGGCCGCCGGAACGACCGACAAGCGATTCGCCGGAGCGGATTTCGGAGCCGCGGCGCGGCGCTATCAGACACAATTCAAGGGGAGGACATCATGCCATTCGTCAACATCCGCATCGTCAAGGAAGTGATCGCCGCTGATCCCGCTGGCAAGAAGGCCGACATTGCCAAAAAGGTCACGGCGGCCATCATGGACGCCACCGGGCTTAGCAATGACGACGTCTGGGTGGTGTTCGAAGAGGTCAACGCGCGCGACTGGTATGTCGGTGTGACCGATGTCGAGACGTTGCGGAAGGGGTAGCACTGCGGCACGTTGGGGTGCGCCGCACCCTTTCGTTCGTCATCCTAGGGTCTGCGCCGCGTCGCTTCGCTCCTTGCTCCGCCCTAGGATGACGAGGCAACGTTTGCGCGTATAAAACTCGCGAAAACCTGCACCGCTTCGCGCATGGCCCGCAGGTTCTCGTCCTCTCCCAGGATCGCTTCTAGCTCCGGCGGTTTCTTGCCGAGCAAGGCAATCTCCAGAACCGCATTCTCACAAAGCGCGAACGACATGGTGCGCATGATCTCGGCCAGCGCGGCGCGGGCATAGAGCGAGCGCGCGGAGGCGTGGGCCAGCATGGCGGGCTTGCCGACGGCGGCGTCGCGCGAGACCAGCCAGTCGAGCGCGTTTTTCATGCCGCCGGGCACGCCATGGGCATATTCGGGGCAGGAGACGATGATGCCGTCGGCGCTGGTGACGGCCTCGATCAGCCGCATGGCCTCGGCCGGTGTGCGCTCGCCTTCGTCATCCGGGTTGAAGATCGGCAGCAGGCCGAGCCCGTCATAGACAGTTACGCGGCAATCCGAAGGCGCGTTCGCGGACAGCGCCGCCAGCAGCGCCGAATTGGTCGAGGCGGCGCGCAGGCTGCCGGAGATGGCGAGGAGTTCGATCACGGGGAAACAGGGCTAGGGAAACCGGCAAAGGACCGCAATGGCGAATCGTACCCGAAATCTACCACAGGGTCTTGCTGTAGGCTTCGTCCAGCGAGCGGTCGAAATCGTCGGCAGTTTCGGCATGCGCCATCTGATCGGACAGGATCTGACCGAGCGTCGGCAATGTCGCGCGGTCGTGCCAGCTGTCCGGCTTCCACAATTCGGAGCGCATGAAGGCCTTGGCGCAGTGCATGTAAGCGGCCTTGACGCTCACCACGACGACGCTTTGCGGTTGCTTGCCGTCGACGGTGAGGCGCTCGCGCAAACCGGCATCGACGGTTATGCGGGCGTCGCCATTGATGCGCAGCGTCTCGTTCATGCCAGGGATGAGGAAAAGCAGGCCGACCGAAGGATTGAGCAGGATGTTCTCCAGCGTGTCCAGCCGGTTGTTGCCGGGCCGGTCGGGAATGGCGATGGCCTTGTCGTCAAGGACAAGGGCGAAGCCGGGCCTGTCGCCTTTAGGCGTCACGTCGGCATTGCCGGCGCCGTCGGAAGAACCGATCAGCACGAAAGGGCTCTTGCCGATGAAGGAGCGGCAGTGGCCGTCAAGCGCCTTGAGCTCCTTGCGCATCGATGCGTCGGTCGGCCGCGGTGTCTTGTAGATCGCCCTCAGTTCATTGCGCGTGGTAACGAATTCCATGGCCGTCTCCGTTTATTCGGATGCAATTCCGGACGGAAAACCGCTTCACACTTTTCCTGGAATTGCTCTACTTGCCGGCTTCTTCCACCTTCTCGGTCTTATCCTCGATCGAGTGGTGCAGGATCAGCGGCATCTGGCTGAAGGTGAACAACAGGGTGATCGGCATGATGCCCCAGACCTTGAAGGTAACCCAGAAGTCGGTGGAAAAATTCCGCCACACCACTTCATTGGCAAGAGCCAGGAACAGGAAGAACAGGCCCCAGCGGAAAGTCAGCTTGCGCCAGCCTTCGGCATCGAGGCGAAAGGCCGAATCGAAGACATAGCCGAGCAGCGATCGGCCGAAATACAGACCGCCGAGCAGCACGCCGCCGAACAGGGTGTTGACGATGGTCGGCTTCATCTTGATGAACACGTCGTCCTGCAGATACAGCGTCAGCGCGCCGAAGATGAAGACGACGACGCCCGAGACCATCGGCATGATCGGCAAGGTGCGCAGCAGCAGCCAGGAGGCGATCAGCGCGATCGCCGTCGCCGCCATGAAAAGGCCGGTGGCGACGAAGATCGGCCCGCCGAATTCGGCCAGGACAGGAAATTTCTGCACCAGCCAGGCGCCGCGTGCATTGGCGAAGAAGAACACCATCAGCGGCCCGAGTTCCAGCACCAGCTTGAGCAGCGGATTGACGCTTTCTTTCTTCTTTCGCGGGTCGGACGGGTCGCGTTCGAGGATGGGTGGGTTCATGACTTCCTTCTGACGCATGATCTTGTCCAAAAAGCCGTCAGCTCTTCGGGATCATTGCCTGTTACGCTACGCCGGCGATCGCCCTGGCGAATTCGCCGGCCGAGAATGGTTCGAGGTCGTCGACCTGTTCGCCGACGCCGATGAAGTAGACCGGCAGTTTGTGCTTTGCCGCGATCGCGACCAGAATACCGCCGCGCGCCGTGCCGTCCAGCTTGGTCATCACCAGGCCGTTGACGCCGGCGACATTGCGAAAGATCTCGACCTGATTGAGCGCATTCTGGCCGGTGGTGGCGTCGACCGTCTGCAGCACGGTATGCGGCGCTTCCGGATCGAGCTTGCCCAGCACGCGCACGATCTTTTCCAGCTCCGCCATCAGTTCGGTCTTGTTTTGCAGCCGGCCGGCGGTGTCGATGATCAGTACGTCGGAGCCGGCCTCCTTGGCGCGTTCGAAAGCGTCGTAGGCGAGGCCGGCGGCATCCGCGTCGATCTTCGAGGCGATGACCGGCGACTTCGTCCTCTCGCCCCAGATCTTCAGCTGCTCGATGGCCGCAGCGCGAAACGTGTCGCCGGCGGCCAGCATCACCGACAGGCCACCATCGGTCAGTTTGGCGGCGAGCTTGCCGATGGTCGTGGTCTTGCCGGTGCCGTTGACGCCGACCACCAGAATGACATGCGGCTTATGCGACAGGTCGAGCTCCAGCGGCATGGCGACATGGGCCAGCACCTTCTCCACCTCGGCCGCCATGATGGTGCGGACATCCGCGTCGGAGACATCCTTGCCGTAGCGGCTGGCAGCGAGGGCATCGGTGACGCGCAAGGCTGTTTCCATGCCCAGATCGGCACGGATCAGCACGTCCTCCAGATCCTGCAGCGTCTCCTCGTCGAGCTTGCGCTTGGTGAAGACGCCGGCGATGTTGCCGGTGAGTTCTTTCGAGGAGCGGGCAAGCCCGTCGCGCATGCGCTGGAACCAGGAGCGTCGCGGCGCCGGTTCGGGCGCCTTTTGCGGCTCGGCTTTCTGCTCGACCTTTTTGGTGACGGTGACTTTGCCGGGAGCTGGTTTTGACTGTGGCGAAGGTTGCGCGGCCGGCGCGGGCGCTAGCTCGGCAACGATGGTCTTGGCTTCGACCGGCGCGGGTACAGCTTCAACCGACGTGCGCTTTACCTCCCCCTCGATGGGGGAGGTCCCAAGCGAAGCTTGGGGTGGGGTGATTTGCGCTGGCGTCGGCGCCATCACCCCACCCCGCCGCTTCGCGTCGACCCTCCCCATCGAGGGGAGGGTGGGGCGCCTCGTCCTTCTCCCCGTGGCTATACGGGGAGAAGGTGCCGGCAGGCGGATGAGGGGCGGCGCTGACCTCTGAGGTAGGCTGTGCGGGAGGCGCGGACGGTTGCGGCACTTCGATCGGGGCGGCCGGTTCTGCTGGAGTCTCGGCAGGCGTCGGCACTTCGACGGGAGCGGGCTCCAGCTGCGGTTCCGGACGCGATGGTTCGATCTCCGGCTCGGCCGGCGCCGGCGGCACTTCTTGGGGCTGCGGCTCGGGAGCCGGCTCCGGAACGGCTGGCGCAGGAACTTCTTCCGGTGCAGGCGGCTCGGGTATCTCCGGCTCAGGCTGCGGTTCTTCTACCGGCGCGGGCTCCGGCAACGGTTCCGGCTCGGATGGGACGACCGGTTCCGGCGCGGGCGGGATGGTCGGCGCGGGTTTGGGCTTCGGTTCTTCTGGCGCCGACTGCGGCGCAGGCTTTACCTCCCCCTCGATGGGGGAGGTCCCAAGCGAAGCTTGGGGGTGGGGGTGAGTGGCGCCGGCGTCGGCGCTCTCACCCCTCCCCGCCACTTCGTGGCGACCCTCCCCATCGAGGGGAGGGTGGGGCGTCGGCGGCTCGGGCTCCTCGCGCTTCAAGAACTCCGGAACGACCTGCTCGGCCGCCGGCTTCAGCGCCTCAAGCGCATCCCATTTGATCGGCGGCAGGGGAGCGGTTTCGTCGATGCGCTCCTCGACGACTTCCTTCTTGCCGAACGAAAATATGTTCTTGAAAAAACCGGCCATGCTTCAATCGTCTCAGGCGGCGCGGGCAGTGAGGGGCGAGGCTATCAGGCGCGCGCCATCATGGCCGGTGATGTCTGCCTCGACGATCTCGCCCGGCGCGCCTGTGCCTAGCGCGGCAAGCGTGAACCCTTCGGTGCGGCCGAGGCCGTCGCGCTCGACCAGGATCGACTGGCGCGTTCCCGGGAGCGACGACAAATGGCGGCGATAGGCGGCCTCGCCGACGGCGCGCAGCCGGGCCGCGCGCTGCTTGACCAATTCGCGGCGGACCTGCGGCATGCGCGCGGCGGGCGTGCCTTCGCGCGGCGAAAACGGGAAGACATGCAGGTGCGTCAGCCCACATTCCTCGACGATCTTTATCGAATTCTGAAACATTTCCTCGGTCTCGGTCGGGAAGCCGGCGATGATGTCGGCGCCGAAGACGATTTCGGGGCGCAGCTTGCGCACATCCTCGCAGAAGCGGATCGACTGGTCACGCAAATGCCTGCGCTTCATGCGCTTCAAGATCATGTCGTCGCCCGACTGCAGCGACAGATGCAGATGCGGCATCAGCCTGGGCTCGGTGGCGATGGCGTCCAGCAGATCGTCGTCGGCCTCGATCGAATCGATGGAGGACAGCCGCAGCCGCCTCACATCAGGCACCTGCTTCAGGATGGTCTTCACCAGCTTTCCCAGCTTCGGCGCGCCCGGCAGGTCGGCGCCGAAAGAGGTCATGTCGACGCCGGTCAGCACGATCTCGGCGTAGCCGTTGCCGGCGAGACGCTTGACCTGCTCGACAACCGCGCCCATCGGCACCGAGCGTGAGTTGCCGCGGCCATAGGGGATGATGCAGAAGGTGCAGCGATGGTCGCAGCCGTTCTGCACCTGGACGAAAGCACGTGCCCGGCCCTCAATGGCGTCGACCATGTGGCCGGCGGTCTCGCGCACCGAGAAAATGTCGTTGACGCGCGCCTTCTCGCTGTCGTTGGCGCCGAAATCCGGCAGCGCGCGGTAGGAGTTGGCCTTCAGCTTCTCTTCGTTGCCAAGCACGAGGTCGACCTCGTCCATGGCGGCAAAATTCTGCGGTTCGGTTTGCGCGGCGCAGCCGGTGACGATGATGCGCGCCGCCGGATTTTCGCGGCGGGCCTTTCTGATCGACTGCCTGGCCTGGCGCACCGCTTCGGCGGTGACGGCGCAGGTGTTGAAGATAATGGCGCCGCCTTTGAGCGCGCCGAGACCTGCGCTTTCGGCCTCGCGGCGCATCACTTCGGATTCATAGGTGTTGAGACGGCAGCCAAAGGTGACGACGTCTATGCCTTGGGAGTTGGGGCCCTTGGTATCGGCAAGTGCAGACATCAGGCCGCGCTTTCGGTGTCGCGGGCCCAGGTGCCGGTCGACGGATCGAAATTGCCGGAAAACTCCCATTCGGCAGCGCCGGTCAGGATGACGTGGTCGTCGTCGCGCCATTCCACATGCAGCGAGCCGCCGCCGGGCGTCATCAGCGTAACGCTGCGGCCGGTGCGCCGGGTGCGGGCAGCGGCGACGACGGAAGCGCAAGCGGCCGAGCCGCAAGCCCTGGTCAGGCCGGCGCCGCGCTCCCAGGTGCGGATGATCATCGTCTCCGGCGACGTTACCTGGGCGATGGTGATGTTGGCGCGCTCGGGGAAGATCGGATGGTTTTCGAGCAGCGGGCCGAAACGCTCGAGTTCGTAGGACCAGACATCGTTGTCGACCCAGAAGATAGCGTGAGGGTTGCCCATCGAGAGAGCCGAAGGCGAATGCAGCACCGGCGCGTCGATGGGGCCGATCTGCAACTCGATCATGCGGGTGTCGCGGAATTCCTCGGCCAGCGGAATGTCCTGCCAGCCAAAGCGCGGAGTGCCCATGTCGACCGAGATGGTGCCGTCGGCATGTTCGACGGCGTTGAGGATGCCGGCGCGGGTCTCGAAGGTGAAAGTCTTCTGGCCGGTTTCGGCGGCCAGCGCCTGGACGACACAGCGCATGCCGTTGCCGCAGGCCTGCGCGCCCGAGCCGTCGGAATTCAAAATGTCGATGTAAAAGGCGGTGCCCGGCGTGCGCGAATCGTGGATCGCCATGATCTGGTCGAACCTGGTCGCCGCATCGGCGTTCAGCGCGACAGCCGACGCCGCCGTGACCCTATCGGCACGGCCACGCATGTCGGCGACGATGATTTCGTTGCCGATGCCGTTCATCTTGGCGAAGGGGGCAGTGCCTGCCATGATCTGAGGTAATTCCTGTACGTTTCGCCGCTATATGGCGGAAACGGGCGGGAATTACCAGTGTGGGCTGCGTCTAGGTTACCGCGAAAACGCCTAGCACGATCAGCAGGAAGATGACGAGAACGATGCCGATCAGCACGCGCGCGCCGGTGGCGGCGGCACCGGCCAGCGCCGGCATGCCGAGCAGGCTGGCGGCGGCAGCAACGATGAGAAGAATGATGATCCATTTGATCATGGACAATGCCTCGCAAATTGACTGCAGCGGCCTAAGAACGCATCTGCCGCGCTCTGGTTCCCTCTTGCCGCGAGGCTCTCTCCGACTGGGCGCGCTATTCGGCAATCTCGAAGTCGGTCGTGAAAGGCGCCGTCTTTTGCGAGTTCTCGTCATGCATGAGGAAATCCGCTCGGTATTTGCCGGGGGGAACGCCATCCAGGGAGACGTTTAATTTGAAGAACATCTCTCGGTTATGCGAGCGCGAGGCGAGCTGGACCCGGCCAAGCTTTTCGACGGTTCCCAGCTTCTCGCCCGACTGGGAAAGCACAGTAAGGTCAACGTAAAGCGCGATCTGGTTGTTGCCGAGCCCATCCGAGCCGTAGCCGTAACCGACCGGCTCCATATAAAGCACAATCTCTTCGCCCGGCTTGTAGACATGGTTCGGGCGCTCGGCGTAGGCGCCGAACCCGCTGGCCGACATGATATGCTTCACATTTTGCACGCCAAGCGGCATCGCTTGCCACAGAGCGTCCTCGGCGCTGCGGAATTTGTCCAGCGCGCCGGCGCCATCACCCGCCTGCAGTGCCTTTTCGGCTTCAGCGGCGCGATCGGTGATTTCACCCGCGAAAGCGGCCGGCGTCGAAATTACCAGCGCGATCAAAACTGCCAAGATTGATTTCATCTGTTCCCCCTGTTGCGATAGACCATCGGCTAAAATGGCAGTGTCGTAAACGGCCAAATGCAGACTCCAGCCGCGCTCGATCTCGGGAACGTCCCAAACCTCGCCCGGACGCAAGGCGCGAAACCGCTCACGCGCCAGGCCTTGCGCCTCAAGCGCTTCAGTCAGTTTTGCGCCGGCAGTTGCGCTCGATCGCCGATGCGCCGACCTGCTGCGGGCTCCGGTGCCGCTTTCGCAACCAATGTACCGGTTGGAACCGCGCTAGAGCGAAGACATGCCTTTTGTCCGCCAGCCATTTTGCGACAAATTTACAACAATTCGTGGTGCAAACCCTATTTTAACCATATCGGGTTGAAATTTCGCCACCTTCTCCATCTTGGTGAGGGGTGAGATTGTGCGGACGGCTTCCCCCCAGCCGGATCCGACGGAGGTTGGAATGATTTTTTCGAGAAGCGGGCTGATGGCCGTATCGCTGGCAGCGCTCGTTGCGAGCGGCTGTTCGACCTCGCGTTTTTCATCGATGGATGACCAGCAGCCCGCCCCGCTGCAGCCCGCGCCCGCCGGCACGGTGAGCGGAAGCCAACTGCCGCCCCCGGCAGCGCCGGGCACCACCGACCCATCGCAATTCCCGACCGCGCCGGCAGGCGCGCAGGTCGCCTCGCTGCCGCCGGACGGATCGGCGCCGGCCGGAGCCTCCGACCTTACCGCTGCGAGCGTTGCCGGCGTCTGGAACGCCAGCGTGTCCGGACAGAGCTGCAAGGTGGCGACGCCGCAGACCAAATTCGGCGCCGGCTTCCGCGCCGGGCCGCTGCATTGCCCGCCGCCCATCGACGGCATCAAATCGTGGAACGTCGCCGGCAAGCAGCTGACGCTCTATGACGAGAATGGCGGCACGCTGGCGCGGCTCTATTCCTCGGGCGGTTCGAAATTCGACGGCCAGACTACCAACGGCTTGCCGATATCGCTTACAAGATAGGCTGCCTATCCCTAGACAGCGACGTGACCGATGCATCTGCGTGACGGCCTCCAGACCCATGCGACCGTCAGGCAGCGCTACGACCATCTGGTCGCAACCGGCGCCATCGAGCGCGATGCGGCGCAGGAGCGCATCGCCGCCGCGCTCGACCGGCTGACCGACGAGATCTCGGTCAAGCGGCTGGCGCACAAGTCGAGCGCGCTCGGCTGGCTGTTTGCCCGCAAGCGCGAGACGCGCGAGGTCGTCAAGGGCCTCTACATTCATGGCGGCGTCGGTCGGGGCAAGACCATGCTGATGGATATGTTCTTCGAGCTGTTGCCGGTCAGGCGCAAGCGCCGCGTTCATTTCAACGACTTCATGGCCGATGTGCAGGACCGCATCCAGAAGCACCGGCAGGCGCGCAAGAACGGCGACGTCAAGGAGGACGACCCGATCCCGCCGGTCGCGCTTCAGCTTGCCGAACAGGCCTGGGTGCTGTGCTTCGATGAGTTTTCGGTCACCGACATTGCCGATGCGATGGTCCTGTCGCGGCTGTTTTCGGCGCTGTTCGCCAATGGCGTGGTTCTGGTCGCCACCTCGAATGTCGCGCCGCAAGACCTTTATCGCGACGGGCTGAACCGCCAACTCTTCCTGCCCTTCATCAGCATTCTCGAGCGCCACGCCCATGTGCTGACGCTCGATGCCGACAAGGACTACCGGCTGGAAAAGCTCGCCCGCACGCCTGTCTATGTCACGCCGGGGGATGCCGAAGCCGATCGTATGCTCGACGAAGCCTGGCAGGCGATGACGCACGGGGCGGCAACGGCCGAGACCGCGCTGACGCTCAAGGGGCGGCAGGTGAGAATACCGGCTGCTTCCGGCAATGCGGCGCGGTTTTCCTTCGCCGATCTCTGCGAAAAGCCGCTCGGCGCGCGCGATTTCCTGGCGATTGCCGGCCGCTTCTCGACCGTCTTCATCGATCACGTGCCGGTGCTGGGCGAAGGCAAGCGCAACGAGGCCAAGCGCTTCATCCTCCTGATAGACACGCTCTACGATCATCACACGCGGCTGGTGGTAAGCGCCGATGCCTCGCCCCCTGAGCTCTATACGGCCAGGCGCGGCAACGAGGTGTTCGAATTCGAGCGCACGGCCTCGCGGCTGATCGAAATGCAGAGCCGGGATTGGCTGGAGGACTGGGCGGAACGGCAAAAGGCGAAGGCGGAAGTGCAGGTCTGAGGGTTCGAAGAGGTCATTATGTAGTGATCCTTCGCGCCCCCCTCTGTCCTGCCGGACATCTCCCCCACACGGGGGAGATTGGCGGTTTCGGCGCTCCGCTCATTCCTGCGGCCATTGGAGATTGGCGAAAGGTCGCGTGACGTCCGATCTCCCCCCTCGTGGGGGAGATGCCTGGCAAGGCAGAGGGGGGCGCTGTCCCGCCGACGCCTAAAGGTCATACGCATACATTACAAACGCCTCCGCCTGCCCATGCTCCTCCCTGCGTTTTTCATAAAGCCCGCGCGATGGAACATTGTCCGGCTCGGTTCCAACACAGGCTTCGCCGCAACCTTTGCTCGCGGCCGAGCGCGAACATCGCGTCGAGCATTTTTCGCGCGATGCCTTGGCGCTGGTAGGCGGGTGAGACGCCGACTTCGTCGATGTAGAGTCCGTTGACCTTGTCGGGATGGCGGTGGATGATTGTGGGGCACTGGTCGACGACGCCGCCGGCCAATGCCACGATCATGTGATGATGAGGCGAGGTAGGCAGCAAGCCTGTCTGCCCGGACCGGCTCGTCGAACACGTCCTCGGCGATGCGCTTCACAAGGGCGTCATCGCCTGGATATAGTCTTCTGATTTCCACGCTCATTGTGTAAAATCTCCCAAGCTGGCCTACAAACTTTGACGTTTACGTAAGTCCCAATGTTTCTAACCGATTGAAATCATTCACTCGAAAATAATCGATTGAATATATTTTCCACCGGGGCTACTGGATGCGGCGAAATCTAGCTGAGACCATAGCATTCCGGCCTCTTCCTCGACGCCGTCAACAGATCGCCAGGGATTTTGGGCGTCGTCACAGACAAAGGGAAAATTTCCTCACATGGCACGCAACAAGATAGCGCTCATCGGCTCCGGCATGATCGGCGGCACGCTCGCTCACATGATCGGCCTCAAGGACCTCGGCGACGTGGTGCTGTTCGATATTGCCGAGGGCATTCCGCAAGGCAAGGGGCTCGATATCGCGCAGTCGTCGCCGGTCGACGGTTTTGATTCCCGGCTGACCGGCGTCAATGATTATGCCGGCATCGAGGGCGCCGACGTTTGCATCGTCACCGCGGGCGTGCCGCGCAAGCCAGGCATGAGCCGCGACGATCTGCTGGGCATCAACCTCAAGGTCATGGAACAGGTCGGCGCCGGGCTGAAGAAATATGCACCCAAGGCCTTCGTCATCTGCATCACCAACCCGCTCGACGCCATGGTCTGGGCGCTGCAGAAGTTTTCCGGCCTGCCCAAGACCCATGTCGTCGGCATGGCCGGCGTGCTCGACAGCGCGCGCTTCCGCTATTTCCTAGCCGAGGAATTCAAGGTCTCGGTCGAGGACGTTACCGCCTTCGTGCTCGGCGGCCACGGCGATTCCATGGTGCCGATGATCCGCTACTCCACTGTGTCAGGCATTCCGTTGCCCGATCTCATCAAGATGGGCTGGACCTCGAAGGAAAAGCTCGACCAGATCGTCCAGCGCACCCGCGACGGCGGCGCCGAGATCGTCGGTCTGCTCAAGACCGGCTCGGCCTTCTACGCGCCAGCCGCCTCGGCGATCTCGATGGCCGAATCCTACCTCAAGGACAAGAAGCGCGTGCTGCCTTGCGCGGCGCATCTCTCGGGCCAGTATGGCGTCAAGGGCACCTATGTCGGCGTTCCCGTTGTGATCGGCGCCGGCGGCGTCGAGCGCATCATCGAGATCGACCTCAACAAGGCCGAGCAGAAGATGTTCGACGCCTCGGTGGCGACGGTGCAGGGCCTGACCGAGGCCTGCGTCAAGATCGCCCCGCACCTCGCCTCGAAGTGATCCCCCCAAGCAGCCGATCCGGAGACCATCCAGATGAACATCCATGAATATCAGGGCAAGGCGCTGCTGAAGAGCTTTGGCGCGCCGGTGGCCGAGGGCGTGCCGGTGTTCAAGGCAAGCGAGGCGGAAGCCGCGGCACAAGCGCTGCCCGGTCCGCTCTATGTGGTGAAGAGCCAGATCCATGCCGGCGGCCGCGGCAAGGGCAAGTTCAAGGAACTGTCGCCCGACGCCAAGGGGGGCGTGCGGCTGGCGAAGTCGGTGGCCAACGTCGTCGCCAACGCCAATGAGATGCTCGGCCACACGCTGGTCACCAAGCAGACCGGCCCGGCCGGCAAGCAGGTCAACCGCCTTTATATCGAGGACGGCGCCGACATCGATCGCGAGCTTTATCTGTCGATCCTGGTCGACCGCTCGGTCGGCCGCATCGCTTTCGTCGTCTCGACCGAGGGCGGCATGGACATTGAAGGCGTCGCCCACGACACACCGGAAAAGATCATCACCCGCGCCATCGACCCGCTGGCCGGCGTGACGACCATCGACGTCGACATATTGGTGGAAGCGCTGGGCCTCACCGGCGATGCCGCCAAGGATGCCGGCACGCTGTTCCCGATCCTCTACAAGGCCTTTGTCGAGAAGGACATGAGCCTGCTCGAGGTCAACCCGCTGATCGTGATGAAAAACGGCCGCCTGCGCGTGCTGGACGCCAAGGTGTCGTTCGACAACAACGCTCTCTTCCGCCACCCCGAACTGATGGAACTGCGCGACACCACCGAAGAGGACGAGAAGGAGATCGAGGCGTCGAAATACGACCTCGCCTATGTCGCGCTCGACGGCAATATCGGCTGCATGGTCAATGGCGCCGGCCTCGCCATGGCGACTATGGACATCATCAAGCTCTACGGCGCCGAGCCCGCCAACTTCCTCGATGTCGGCGGCGGCGCGTCGAAGGAGAAGGTGACGGCGGCGTTCAAGATCATCACCAAGGATCCGGCCGTCAAAGGCATACTGATCAACATCTTCGGCGGCATCATGAAGTGCGACATCATCGCCGAGGGCGTCATTGCCGCGGTCAAGGAAGTCGGCCTGCAAGTGCCGCTGGTGGTGCGCCTTGAAGGCACCAATGCCGAGCTCGGCAAGAAGATCATCAACGACAGCGGTCTAAACGTCGTGTCGGCCGACGATCTCGACGACGCAGCCAAGAAGATCGTGGCGGCGGTGAAGGGCTGAAGGCGAATGCCTCCGCGCAAGATAAACCTCGTCGAGGCGGCGGACGCGAAGATCACCAAGGTCTTCGATCCGCATATCGCCGGCGACGTCAATGACAGCCAGGCCAAGGTTGCCAAGTTCGGCGAGACCTTCGACTGGCATGCGCATGAGCATGAGGACGAAGCCTTCCTCGTCCTGCGGGGCAGGATTGCCATCGATTTCCGCGACGGGCCGGTCGAGCTCGGCGAGGGTGATTTCATCATCGTGCCGCGCGGCGTCGAGCACCGGCCGCGCTCGCTGACCGCCGAGCCGGTGGTGCTGATGTTCGAGCCGGCAACGACGCTCAACACCGGCAACGCCAAGAGCGACCTCACCGTCTGCGACCTGAAGCGGCTCTGACCATGAACGCGTTCTCCTCGCTCTCGGCCGATCACCAGCGCCTGCAGGCACTGGTCGGCGCGTGGCGCGGCGAGGAAGAGGTGGCGGAAACGCAGTGGGCCGATGGCGGCACAGCGACTTCCGACGTGCTGACAGAGCCACAGTTCGGCGGACTGTTCGTGGTCCAGCGCTATCGCCAGCGCCGCGACGGCACGGTCTCGTTCGGCTCGCACAGCGTGTTCGGCTTCGATCAGCCAAACAGGCTCTTCACCATGCACCAGTTCGACTCCATGGGTTTTGTGCCGGCCTCGCCGGCCACAGGAACGTGGAACGGCGATGAGCTGGTTCTGGAGCGGTCGTCGCCGCGTGGCTCAGCGCGCGTGACGTATATTTTCGACAATGCCGATGCCTACCGGATGCGACTGCATTTCAAACCTGCCGGCAGCGACAGCTGGCAAGACATGGTGAGCGGCGTCTACCGGCGCGTCTCGCCTTCCCCGATCAACGGCTTTTAGAAAAGGGCTCCGATGTCCATTCTCATCGACAAGAACACCAAGGTGCTGGTTCAGGGCCTGACCGGCAAGACCGGCACGTTCCACACCGAGCAGGCCTTGGCCTATCACGGCACCAGGATGGTCGGCGGCATCCATCCCAAGAAGGGCGGCGAGACCTGGACCGGCGCCAAGGGCGAAAACCTGCCGATCTTCGCTTCCGTTGCCGAGGGCAAGGAAAAGACCGGCGCCAATGCCTCGGTCGTCTATGTGCCGCCGGCGGGCGCCGCCGAAGCCATCCTCGAAGCCATCGAAGCCGAGATCCCGCTGATCGTCTGCATCACCGAAGGCATTCCGGTGATGGACATGGTCAGGGTCAAGGCGCGGCTCGACCGCTCGACCTCGCGGCTGATCGGCCCGAACTGCCCCGGCGTGCTCACCCCCGACGAATGCAAGATCGGCATCATGCCCGGCAACATCTTCCGCAAAGGCTCGGTCGGCGTTGTTTCGCGCTCAGGAACGCTTACCTATGAGGCAGTGTTCCAGACCACAAATGTCGGCCTCGGCCAGACGACCGCGGTCGGTATCGGCGGCGACCCCGTCAAAGGCACCGAGTTCATCGACGTGCTCGAGATGTTCCTCGCCGACGACGAGACCAAGTCGATCATCATGATCGGCGAGATCGGCGGCTCGGCCGAGGAAGACGCCGCGCAGTTCCTCAAGGACGAGGCCAAGCGCGGCCGCAGGAAACCGATGGCGGGCTTCATCGCCGGGCGCACTGCGCCGGCCGGTCGCACCATGGGCCATGCGGGCGCGGTCATCTCCGGCGGCAAGGGCGGCGCGGAAGACAAGATCGCGGCGATGGAATCGGCCGGCATCAAGGTATCGCCATCGCCGGCGCGTCTGGGCACGACGCTGGTCGAGGCGATCAAAGGCTAAGTGAGTAGCGAGTAGTGAATAGCGAATAGGGAAAAGAGAGTAACGGCGCGACCCGGGAAAAATCCCTACTCGCTATTCGCTACTCACTATTCGCTTTTGAAAAGGAGACGGAGCCAGGCTCCGCAGACAAAAATGGCAAGACAAGATCAGGCCAACGACCAATTTTCGCTCACCTCTTTCCTCTATGGCGGCAATGCCGACTATATCGACGCGTTGTATGCCTCCTATGAGGATGATCCAGAGTCGGTAAACCCCGAATGGCAGGACTTCTTCGCCGGGCTGAAGGACGACGCCGGCGATGTGCGCAAGAACGCCAAGGGCGCTTCCTGGGCAAAGCCCTCCTGGCCGCTGCAGGCCAATGGCGAACTGGTGTCGGCGCTGGACGGCAATTGGGGCATCGTCGAGAAGCATCTGGAAAAGAAGGTCAAGGACAAGGCGGTCACCAATGGCGTCGTGCTGTCGGATGCCGACGTGCATCAGGCGACGCGCGATTCGGTGCGCGCCATCATGATGATCCGCGCCTTCCGCATGCGCGGCCATCTGCATGCCAATCTCGACCCACTCGGCATCGCCAAGCCGCTTGAGGACTATAACGAGCTGTCGCCGGAGAATTACGGTTTCACCGCAGCCGACTACGACCGGCCGATCTTCCTCGACAATGTGCTCGGCCTCGAATTCGGCACCATCCGGCAGATGCTGGAAATTCTGACCCGCACCTATTGCTCGACGCTCGGTGTCGAGTTCATGCACATTTCCGATCCCGAGGAGAAGGCCTGGATCCAGGCGCGCATCGAGGGCGCCGACAAGGAGATTTCCTTCACCGCTACGGGAAAAAAAGCGATCCTGCAGAAGCTGGTCGAGGCCGAAGGCTTCGAGCAGTTCATCGATGTCAAGTACAAGGGCACCAAGCGCTTCGGCCTCGATGGTAGCGAAGGTCTGATCCCGGCGCTGGAGCAGATCATCAAGCGCGGCGGCCAGCTCGGCATGAAGGAGATCGTGCTCGGCATGGCGCATCGCGGCCGGCTGAACGTGCTGTCCCAGGTGATGGCCAAACCGCATCGCGCCATCTTCCACGAGTTCAAGGGCGGCTCGGCCGCTCCCGACGAGGTCGAGGGCTCGGGCGACGTCAAGTACCATCTCGGCGCCTCGTCGGACCGCGAATTCGACGGCAACAAGGTGCATCTGTCGCTGACCGCCAATCCTTCGCATCTGGAAATCGTCGATCCGGTTGTGATGGGCAAGGCGCGCGCCAAGCAGGACTATCTGTTCGGCCGCAGCCGCGAGGAGATCGTGCCGCTGGAAGAGCGCGCCAAGGTGCTGCCGCTGCTTCTGCATGGCGACGCCGCCTTTGCTGGCCAGGGCGTAATCGCGGAAATTCTCGGCCTGTCGGGCCTGCGCGGCCACCGCGTCGCCGGCACGCTGCATTTCATCATCAACAACCAGATCGGCTTCACCACCAATCCGCGCTTCTCGCGCTCGTCGCCCTATCCGTCCGACGTCGCCAAGATGATCGAGGCGCCGATCTTCCACGTCAATGGCGACGACCCGGAAGCGGTGGTGCATGCCACCAAGGTGGCGATCGAATTTCGCATGAAGTTCCACAAGCCGGTGGTGGTGGACATGTTCTGCTATCGCCGCTTCGGCCACAATGAGGGCGACGAACCGGCCTTCACGCAGCCGATCATGTACGCCAACATCCGCAACCACAAGACGACGGTGCAGATCTATGGCGAGCGGCTGATCGCCGAGGGCCATATCAGCCAGGCCGAACTCGACAAGATGAAGGCCGACTGGCGCGCCCATCTGGAGTCCGAATGGGAAGTCGGCCAGCACTACAAGCCCAACAAGGCCGACTGGTTGGACGGCGCCTGGTCTGGTTTGCGCACCGCCGACAACCAGGACGAACAGCGCCGCGGCAAGACCGCCGTGCCGGTCAAGGTGCTGAAGGACATCGGCAAGAAACTGACCGAGGTGCCGAAAGGTTTCGAGGCGCACAAGACCATCATCCGCTTCCTCGAAAACCGCCGCCAGGCGATCGACTCGGGCGAAGGCATCGACTGGTCGACGGCCGAGGCGCTGGCCTTCGGCGCCATCCTGCTCGACGGCAATCCGATCCGGCTCTCCGGCCAGGATTCAGAACGGGGCACCTTCTCGCAGCGCCATTCCGTGCTCTACGACCAGAAGGACGAGACCCGCTACATCCCGCTCAACAATCTGTCGGCGGCACAGGCCGGCTACGAAGTCATCAACTCGATGCTGTCGGAAGAGGCGGTGCTTGGCTTCGAATATGGCTACAGCCTGGCCGAGCCGAAGGCGCTGACGCTCTGGGAAGCGCAGTTCGGCGATTTCGCCAACGGCGCCCAGGTGGTGTTCGACCAGTTCATCTCGTCGGGCGAGCGCAAGTGGCTCAGAATGTCAGGCCTGGTATGCCTGCTGCCGCATGGCTATGAAGGCCAGGGTCCGGAGCATTCTTCGGCCCGGCTCGAGCGCTTCCTGCAGCTCTGCGCCGAAGACAATATGCAAGTCGCCAACTGCACGACGCCGGCCAACTACTTCCACATACTGCGCCGGCAGCTGAAGCGCGACTTCCGCAAGCCGCTGATCCTGATGACGCCGAAGTCGCTGCTGCGCCATAAGCGGGCAGTGTCGACGCTGCCGGAGATTTCGGGCGAAAGCTCGTTCCACCGGCTGTTGTGGGACGACGCCCAGCTGTTGCAGAACCAGGCGATCAAGCTCACCAAGGATTCCAAGATCCGCCGCGTCGTGCTGTGCTCGGGCAAGGTCTATTACGACCTCTACGAGGAGCGCGAGAAGCGCGGCATCAACGATATCTATCTCCTGCGCGTCGAACAGCTCTACCCGTTCCCGGCCAAGGCGCTGATCACCGAACTGTCGCGCTTCCGCAATGCCGAGATGGTGTGGTGCCAGGAGGAACCCAAGAACATGGGCGCATGGTCGTTCATCGACCCTTATCTGGAATGGGTGCTGGCGCATATCGACGCCAAGCATCAACGGGTGCGCTATACCGGCAGGCCAGCGGCGGCATCGCCGGCGACCGGCTTGATGTCGAAGCATTTGGCGCAGCTCGCTGCCCTGCTCGAAGACGCGCTCGGCGAATAGAACAAAACCCGACGAATAGAACAGACAGAGAAGAAACGGACAGCACAATGGCTACCGAAATCCGCGTTCCCACTCTCGGCGAATCCGTCACCGAGGCGACCATCGGCAAGTGGTTCAAGAAGGTCGGCGATGCCATTGCCGTCGACGAGCCGCTGGTCGAGCTCGAAACCGACAAGGTGACGGTGGAAGTGCCTGCCGCCGCCGCCGGCACGCTTGGCGAGATCACCGCCAAGGAAGGCGAGACCGTCGGCGTCGGTGCGCTGCTCGGTTCGATCTCGGCTGGAGGCGCTGCCGCCGCCCCGGCGTCCAAGCAGGAGACCAAGCCGCAAGCTGTGTCGCAGGCGTCGAGCCCCGACGCGGCACATACGACCAAGCAGGCCGCGGCCGAGACCGCCAAGATCGCCGGCGATGCCGGGCCGGTCGAGCCGCGCACAATGCCGCCGGCGCCAGCTGCCGCAAAGCTGATCGCCGAGAACAATCTGTCGGTCGACCAGGTTTCTGGCTCGGGCAAGCGCGGCCAGGTGCTTAAGGGCGATGTGCTCGACGCGATTTCCAAGGGCGCGCCGTCTCAGCCGGCCGAAATTCCAAAGTCCGCACCGGCTCCGGTCGCCGTGCGTGCGCCGTCTTCGGGCGACGATGCGTCGCGCGAGGAGCGCGTGCGCATGACCAAGCTGCGCCAGACCATTGCGCGCCGGCTGAAGGAAGCGCAGTCGACCGCCGCCATGCTGACCACCTTCAACGAGGTCGACATGTCGGCGGTGATGGCGCTCAGGACCAAGTACAAGGACATCTTCGAGAAGAAGCATGGCGTGAAGCTCGGCTTCATGGGCTTCTTCACCAAGGCGGTTACGCACGCATTGAAGGAAATCCCCTCGGTCAATGCCGAGATCGACGGCACCGACATCATCTTCAAGAACTATGCCCATATCGGCGTCGCCGTCGGCACCGAAAAGGGCCTCGTCGTGCCGGTGGTGCGCGACGCCGACCAGATGTCGATTGCCGAAATAGAGAAGGATATCGGCCGGCTGGGCATCGCCGCACGCGACGGCAAGCTGTCGGTCGCCGACATGCAAGGCGGCACGTTCACGATTTCCAACGGTGGCGTCTACGGTTCGCTGATGTCGACGCCGATCCTCAATGCGCCGCAGTCGGGCATTCTTGGCATGCACAAGATCCAGGACCGGCCCGTCGTGGTCGGCGGCCAGATCGTGATCCGGCCGATGATGTACTTGGCGCTGAGCTACGATCACCGCATTGTCGACGGCAAGGAAGCTGTGACCTTCCTGGTCCGCGTCAAGGATAGCCTGGAGGATCCCGAACGGCTGGTGCTCGATCTGTGAGTGATCCGGGATGGCCGAGCCCGCCCAGCCGATCGACCTGTTCGAACTCCTGACGACTGGCCGCGCGGGTCCTCTCGAACTCGGCAAAAGCAGCCGTGAGGCGGTTCGACAACTGATCGACGCGGAGGATGTGCGGGTGGACGGTCATTATCGCCACGGGGACACGGAGTCCGCGTGGTGTATCTATGGCGCCAATTGCGAATTCTTCTTCAGCCCCGATTTTCGCTTGCGATCGATCAGCGTCGAGCCTTCCAAGACCGCCTTGGCACTCAATGGCATGATGGCGACCTGGCGCGGCGATTTCGAACTCAATCTGGGAAGACATCCAACCATTCTGGCTGGCAACGACCCGATTGCATTTCACGCGTTGCCGAAAGCGCTGCAGGTCCTGAACAAGCCTGAGTTCAATTGGGCAATCGGTGGCGGCGATGAGCGCGACATCTATATCGAACTGTCGGAAGGCTCCCGCTATTTGACCCTCAAGTATGAGATCAACACCATTCCGGTGGACGGGGATGCGAAAATTGTCTTTGAGATAGATTACTTTCTAGCAGCGGTCTTCCTTGTCGACCGGGATGTTCAGGGCGACGAATGACAATCCGGTCCTTCCGCATTTCGCAGCGTGTTCTGGCCCTGTCGCTAGCAGCAGCGGTGGCGACGCCGATCCCCGCACACGCCGCCTGCCCTCTGGCCCTTGCCGTTTATGGCGATGCCGAGAGCGATGCCGGAATCGATTTTCGGCCGACGATGGGTGCGGCCACCGTCACCAATACCTTCAAGATTGTGCTCGACAAGGGCATCGTGCTCGACGGCATTGTGATGTGGACCTCCGGTGTTTCGCGACCGCATGGCTCGCTGATGTACAAATGCCCGACCGGCGACGTCACCGGCGACGAGCTTGCCGGCTGCACGGTCTGGCAGGGCGTGGTCTACAGCGCCGACGACAAGGGCAATATTGCGCTGCTGGCGGACGAAAGCACGGACGCGCCGCAGAGCCTGATTTTCCCCGATCTCGGCCCGTCGCTGCAGATGTCGTCGGCCTTCGGTCCGAAAGGCTTCTCGAAACTGCCGTGGGATGTGTTTCTGCTGAAGGGCTGCCAGGAATGAGTGCATCGCAAAAAGTGCTTCTGGTCACCGGCGGCAGCCGCGGCATTGGTGCCGCCACTTGCCGGCTCGCGGCGAAGGCCGGCTACCGCGTCGCGGTCAACTATGCTTCGAACGAGGCTGCCGCTGATGCGCTGGTTGCCGAAATCGAGGCAGCGGGCGGTGAAGCCTTTGCGGTCAAGGGTGACGTCGGCAACGAAGCCGACATCGTGGCAATGTTCGAAGCGGTCGACCGCCGCTTCGGTCGGCTCGACGCCCTGGTCAACAATGCCGGAATCGTCGACGTCAAGGCGCGCGTCGATGAGATGAGCCTGGCGCGGCTGGAGCGCATGATGCGCATCAACGTCATCGGCTCGTTCCTGTGCGCGCGCGAAGCGGTTAAACGCATGTCGAGCAAGCATGGCAGCCAGGGCGGCGCCATCGTCAACATCTCGTCGGCGGCGTCGCTACACGGCTCGCCCGGCGAATATGTCGACTATGCAGCGTCCAAGGCGGCGATCGACACTTTTACGCTCGGCCTGGCGCGCGAAGTCGCGACCGAAGGCGTGCGCGTCAACGCGATACGGCCGGGCATCATCGACACCGAGATCCACGCTTCGGGCGGCCAGCCGGACCGGGTCGAGCGGTTCCGCGACATGCTGCCGATGAAACGAGCCGGCACGGCGGATGAAGTCGCGCATGCCGTTCTCTATTTTTTGTCGGATGAAGCGTCCTACACGACGGGCGCAATCCTGAATGTAAGCGGCGGCCGCTGAGCCCCAAGCTAAGGGAAACGAACATGGCTTATGATGTCGTTATCATCGGGTCGGGACCGGGCGGCTATGTCTGTGCCATCAAGGCGGCACAGCTCGGGCTCAAGGTCGCGGTGGTCGAGAAGAACGCCACTTTCGGCGGCACCTGCCTGAACATCGGCTGCATCCCATCCAAGGCGCTGCTTTATGCCTCGGAGATGTTCGCCGAGGCCGGCCATTCCTTCGATGCGCTGGGCGTCGAGATACCGGCGCCGAAACTCAATCTGAAGAAGATGATGGCGCACAAGGACGCGACCGTTTCGGCAAACGTCAATGGCGTCGCCTTCCTGTTCAAGAAAAACAAGATCGATAGTTTCCGTGGCACCGGGAAGGTGGTTGCGGCCGGCAAGGTGTTGGTGACGGCTGAGGACGGCAAGGTCGAGGAGATCGAGACGAAAAACATCGTTATTGCCACGGGCTCCGATGTCGCCGGCATTCCCGGCGTCAAGGTCGACATCGACGAGAAGGTGATCGTATCGTCGACCGGCGCGCTGTCGCTGGAGAAAGTGCCGGGACATCTGGTGGTGGTCGGCGGTGGGGTCATCGGTCTGGAGCTCGGCTCGGTCTGGGCACGGCTCGGCGCCAAGGTCACCGTGGTCGAATTCCTCGACACCATCCTGGGCGGCATGGACGGCGAGGTCTCCAAGCAGTTCCAGCGCCTGCTTTCCAAGCAGGGTTTCGAGTTCAAGCTCGGCGCCAAGGTGACAGGGGTGACCAAGGCCAAAAAGGGCGCCGCCGTTGCGTTCGAACCGGTCAAGGGTGGTGCGGCCGAGACCATCGAGGCCGACGCGGTGCTGATCTCGACCGGACGCCGGGCCTATTCCGACAGCCTCGGGTTGAAAGAAGCCGGCGTCGAGGTCGACGAGCGCGGCCGGGTCAAGACCGACGGGCATCTCAGGACCAACGTGGCCGGCATCTACGCCATTGGCGACGTCATCGCCGGGCCGATGCTGGCGCACAAGGCCGAGGATGAAGGCGTGGCGGTGGCCGAGACCATTGCCGGCCAGGCCGGCCATGTGAATTACGACGTCATTCCGAGCGTCGTCTACACCAGCCCGGAAATCGCTTCGGTCGGCAAGACAGAGGAAGAGCTGAGGAAGGCCGGCATCGACTACAAAAGCGGCAAATTCCCGTTCACCGCCAACGGCCGGGCGCGCGCCATGCTGCACACGGACGGCTTCGTGAAGATCCTCGCCGACAAAGCCAGCGACCGCGTGCTCGGCGTCCACATTGTTGGCTTCGGCGCCGGCGAGATGATTCATGAGGCGGCGGTGCTGATGGAATTCGGCGGCTCATCCGAAGACCTCGCCCGCACCTGCCACGCGCATCCGACAATGTCGGAAGCGGTGAAGGAAGCAGCGCTGGCGACGTTCTTCAAGCCGATCCATATTTAAGGAAACGCTGGAGGGACAGCACCCCCCCTCTGGCCTGCCGGCCATCTCCCCCTCAACGGGGGAGATTGGACTTCACCGCCGCGTCGCGAGCCTTCAAGTTTCTCACGTTTCTAACCTGGGCTGTTCGTGAGACAGCCGATCTCCCCCTTGAGGAGAGATGTCCGGCAGCACAGAGGGGCGGTGAAGAATCGCGATGCTCGCCGATAGGTGCCCCAAACAAAACGGCCCGCTTTTCAGCGGGCCGTTCTTGGGTTGGAAGCAAGATGCCAGATCAGTTGGCCAGATTACGGGCTCGGCGCCGGAGCAGGCGCGGGCGCAGGAGCCGGTGCGGGCGCAGGGGCTGGTGCGGGAGCCGGTTCGGCGGGCTTCATCGGCTCAGCCGGTGCAGGTGCGGGCGCCGGTGTGCTGGCTGCCGGCGGCTCTGCGGGCGCAGGATGTTCGCCGCTTCTGCCGAAAACATAGTACGCGACAATCGCAAGGATGACGACGACCAGCGCAATCAGCCAGCCGCTGCCACCACCCGACCTGGGCGCTGGATCGTTAGGGTTCGCCATAAAAGTGTCCTCCGTGGATGAAAAGCATCAATCAACACCCCTCAACGCGCAACCGTTGAACGGGTTCATACTAGGCCTTCAAATTGACGAACGCAGGAAAATTCTGATTCGCAACCGCTTGTTGGCCTGTATTTCCCCCGCAAAATCAATCACGAACGAGGTAGAACGAGCTTAGCTGGCCTTTTCCGCCAAAAATAGGGCCAACCGCCTCCGCTTTGCGAATCAGTTGCGCACCGCACAGAGCCGGACCTTACGTGATTCGGTATTCAAGACGGGCGCTGCTCAGTCGACGGCGGTGACGGTATAGCCGGCTTTGCGAAAATCCTCGACCAGGCCTTCGGGGCCGGGAAGATGCATGGCGCCGACGGCCATGAAGGCATTGCCCTTGGCCAGGATCGGTGCGGCATGGTCGGCCATGACCTTGTTGCGGCCGGTGATCATCGTCCGGTCGAATTCGGCGTAACCTGCGTCGTCTTCGTCGGGCGAGATCGAACGCAACAGCGGCCAGAAGGTGCCGGTGTCGCCGCGCTGGTAAAGCACGATCATGGTTTCGTTGATATCGTTTATCTTGTCGCCGAGCTTCAGGGTCTCGACCAGCCCCTTGATGTGGAACGCAAGCGGCAGCGAGGCCATGGCGCGCAGCTGGCTGATTGCGGTCTCCAACCCTTCCACCGGCTTGCCATTAGCCTTGGCGTCCTGCGCCAGCTTGACGTCGAGAACCGGTGCGCCGCCTGCCTGACGGGCGACCTCACAGACCGGCAGCGCGACCATGGCCGACAGCAGCCACGGCTTCATCTTGGAGACGCTCGCCGGCGGAATGCCGCGCGCATCGAGCCCTTTGTTCACCACCGCCGCATCCTCCGGCGACAACAGCGACGACAACGTCGTGTTGTCGGTGAACATCATCAGCTCGGGTTCCTTGAGCATGGCCTCCATCATCTTCTGCTTGTCGAGCACGTCGGTGGTCTCGATGATGATGGTGCCGGCAGCGTCATAGGCTTTCCTGGCTGCCGGCGGCAGAGTGGTCACGCGCGGGTCGGTCATGTGCATGGTGCCGAACAGGAAGGATGGCTTTTCGCCTGATTTCTCCAGCTTCCACAACAGGCCCTTGCCGTTCAGCGTCGCTGCTGCTTCCGTCTCGATCCTGGAATAGGTGGCGGGGTCTTCCTTCTGCAGGGCCGACAGCAGATCGGCGCCGGCGCAGGCCGGGGCTTCGGCATGCGCCCTGCCCATGGCAAGCAGCAGCACGACGAGAAAAGACAGGCAAAACACGGCGTTGAGCGCGACGAGCAGCTTCAGCGACACAAGGGCCGCGCGATCGGCAATGGCAAGGGCGCGTTTCATGGTGCGGTTCTAGGACTGAAAAGCGGCGAAACGGTTAACCGGCGTGGGGAAATTGTCCTGGACTTATACAGTGGTCACGCGCGGGGATGCGCGGATTCGTAAATCTCGAGCAGTCTTGCGGTGTCGACGCCGGTATAGACCTGCGTCGTTGACAGGCTGGCGTGGCCGAGCAGTTCCTGGATGGTGCGCAGGTCGCCGCCGCGCCCGAGCAGATGGGTGGCGAAGGAATGGCGCAACGCGTGCGGCGTCGCGGTGTCGGGCAGGTTCAGCGCCGAGCGCAGCCTGGCCATGTCGCGCTGGACGATGGCCGGGTTGAGCGGCCCGCCGCGGGCGCCGCGAAACAGCAGGCCCTTGGGATCGAGATGATAGGGACACAGTTTTCGGTATTCGGCGATTGCCCTGAGCGCCACCGGCAGCACCGGCACCAGCCGTGTCTTGCCACCCTTGCCGGTGACGCGCAGCACGGTGTCGGCTTCCGATGCCAGGTCGGCGGCGCTGAGGCCCAGCGCTTCGGAAATGCGCAGGCCCGATCCATAAAGCAGCGTCAGCACGGCGGCGTTGCGGGCGGCGATCCAGGGCTCTTCAGCCAGCTGGCCTTCCACCGACACGACATGTTTGGCATCGCTGGCGGTCAGCGGCTTGGGCAGCGATTTCGGCTGGCGCGGCGCGCGCAACGCAGCGGCACCGGCGGCATTGGCGAGACCGCGCCGTTCGAGGAAGCGCAGCAGCGAGCGGATGCCGGCGAGGCCGCGTCCGAGCGTGCGGGCGCCGGCGCCGGCGTTGCGCCGCGCGGCAAGAAAGCCGCGCAGATCGGCCGGGCGCAGAGTGGCGATGTCGGAAAGACCAGGCGAGCCGCCGCAATGCCCTGTGAGGAAATGCAGGAACTGGCGCGTGTCGCGCTCATAGGCTTCGACGGTCGCCGGCGCCAGCCGGCGCTCGCGCGCCAGCATCTTCAGCCAGCTTTCGCGCGCTGCCTGGAGGTCGGGTTTTGCCGGGATGAGAAATTCCTGCATGCCGCCATTGTCAGGCAGCCGGGTTAGGAAGCGGTGAAGAACCTGTCATTGAAATGGCCACGGGCGATCATTGAAATGACGCGGGTAGGGCGTTAGAGCAGGGCAAAGGATATCAGCCATGTCGAAGCCCCAGAACCCCGTGCAAATGGCCGTGATCGGCGCCGCCCACGGCATCAAGGGCGAATTGCGGGTGAAGACCTTCACTGGCGAGCCGATGGCGCTGGCCGATTATGGGCCGCTCTATGCCAAGGACGGCCGCGTTTTCCAGATCACCGACATAAGGCCGGCCAACACCGTCGTGGTGGTGCGCTTCAAGGGCATTGCCGATCGCAATGCCGCCGAGGCGCTGGCCGGAACCGAGCTGTTCGTCGACCGCTCGATGCTGCCCGACGATGGCGAGGAGGACGAATTCTACCACGCCGATCTCGTCGGACTTGAAGTCCGCGACGATAAGGACGCGGTCATCGGCAAGGTGGTGGCGGTGCATAATTTCGGCGGCGGCGACATTCTCGACGTTACCCTCGGCGGGCGCAAAGGCGTGCTGATCCCGTTCACCCAGGCCGCCGTGCCTCAGGTTTCGATCGCCGAAGGTTTTCTCCGCGTCGACCCGGCAGCCGCCGGCCTTGTGGAGGATGAGGATGGCGACGCGCCGCGCGAAGAAGATTTCGACGCGAAGGGGCGACCGCGCGGGCCGCGCGAAGCCGGAGGCAACCGGTGACATTCAAGGCCTCGGTGCTGACGCTCTATCCCGAGATGTTTCCGGGCGGGCTAGGCCTGTCGCTGGCCGGACGGGCGCTCGAAGTCGGGACATGGTCGCTGGAAGCGATCCAGATCCGCGACTTCGCCAGCGATCGCCATCACACCGTCGACGACACGCCGGCCGGCGGTGGCGCCGGCATGGTGATGCGCGCCGATGTGCTGGCCAAGGCGATCGACCACACCTCGCCGTCCGGCGATCCGCGGCCGCGTTTGCTGATGAGCCCGCGTGGAAAACCGCTGACGCAGGCACGTGTGCGCGAACTTGCCGTCGGGCCGGGCGCCGTCATCGTCTGCGGCCGGTTCGAAGGCGTCGACCAGCGGCTGATCGAGGCGCGTGGACTGGAAGAGGTCTCCATCGGTGATTTTATCCTGTCGGGCGGCGAGCCGGCGGCGCTCGTGCTGCTCGACGCCGTGGTGCGGCTGTTGCCCGGCGTCATGGGCAATGCGGTGTCGGGCGAGGAGGAAAGCTTTGAGAACGGCCTGCTCGAACACCCGCATTACACGCGGCCGCAGGAGTTCGAGGGCAGGCCGATCCCCGACGTGCTGGTCTCCGGCAACCACAAGAAGATCGCCGCCTGGCGGCGTGCGGAGTCCGAGAAGCTGACGAAGGAGCGGCGGCCGGATTTGCTAAATGAGCTCGGCAAGAATGGCTGAGATCAGCCAGAGTTCAGCTTCGCTACGGTTATTCGGCGATGATCTTGATCCAGCCGAACTCACGAAGCTTCTGGCCGGCCAACCGACCTATGCCGTTCGGAAAGGCGACCTGCATACCTATCCCCCAAGTCAGCCACCTCGCATCGCGCTGAAAGGGCTGTGGAGGCTGTCTTCTGAATCCGGCAAAGGCGATCAACTCGATCACCAGATTGCAAGCATCTTGAAGACGCTCACGTCGGACCTTGGCATCTGGGCCGATCTCGTCCGGAGGTTCAAGGTCGACATGTTTTGCGGCGTTTGGCTCGACGAGGAAAACCAAGGTCTGGGATTTACCCCGGGTACTCTGCAAATGCTGGGCGAACGTGGCATCAAGCTCGATCTGGACATTTACTATGGTCTGGAGCCGGATTTGCTCGCCGCTCAGCCCTTGGCAAAATAGTAGACGGCGAGAAACAGGCCGACGGCGATGACGAAGCCGCGTACTGCGTTTTGCGGCACGCGCTTGGCGATCCAGACGCCGGCATAGCCGCCGAGCGCGCCGCCGGGGATCATGACGATTGCCTGAGGCCAGGCAACAACGCCGCCGGAAACGAAGACCAGTATGGCAACGGCGGCGATGACCACGGCCAGCATGTTCTTCAGCGCGTTCAGCCGGTGATAGTCGCCGGATTGCGTCAGGCCGAGCGTTGCCAGCATCATGACGCCCATGCCGGCGCCGAAGAAGCCGCCATAGATGGCGGTGGCGAACTGCGCCAGCGAACCGGCCAGAGAGCCGACCGTGGCTTCATGCCCAGGCTTCGGCGTTGGTTTCAGCCACGGCCCGGCGGCGAACAAGGCAGTTGCGGCCAGCAGCAGCCACGGCACCAGGGCGCGGAACGACGGATTTGAGAGCGCCAGCAGGATGAGCGCCCCAGCCAGCGCGCCCAAAGCCGAGATCAGGCAAAGCAGCAGCGCGCCGCGCCAGAAATGCTTGATGTCGGTCCAGTAAGCCAGCGTCGAGGTGATGTAACCGGGAAACTGCGTCACCGAGGAGGTGGCGTTGGCGATGATCGGCGGCAGGCCGGCCAGCGTCATGGCGCCGAAGGTTATGAAGGTGCCGCCGCCGGCAACCGCGTTGACGGCGCCTGACAGAAAACCCGCGAGGAAGAGCAGGATAGCGTCGAAAACAGACATTGTGAGGCCGCCGGACAAGTGTGCTGCTCCCGGATTAGGAAGCTTGAAGGGCCGGCGCAACCCTGCACTGGACGATTGCGTGGTGGCATGCGACCAAAAAAGACAGGGCCAAGGCGTGACAAGTCAGTGAAATAGCTGTATGTGCCCGCCCGTACTGGCGAGAAAAATCTCCCGGACCGTCAACAATGACGGTGTAGTCGCCCCTGCCCAATGTTTCGAAGACAAGATGTCTCGGGGACAAAGGGCATAGCCGAGCGGTCAATGGAACTGCAAGGCGAGTGTCGGACGCTCTGACTGTCGGAAGAACAAGAAGTGGACTATTGAGATGGATATCATCCGTCAGCTCGAGGCCGAACAGGCCGCCAAGATCGAAGCCAAGCGCAAGCTTCCCGAGTTTCAGCCCGGCGACACCGTGCGCGTCCAGGTCCGCGTGACCGAAGGCACCCGCACCCGCGTCCAGGCCTATGAGGGCGTCGTCATCGCCCGCGCCGGCGCCGGCTTCCAGGAAAATTTCACCGTCCGCAAGATCTCCTACGGCGAAGGCGTCGAGCGCGTTTTCCCGGTCTACTCGCCGATGGTCGAAGGCGTCGAGATCGTGCGCCGCGGCAAGGTGCGCCGCGCCAAGCTCTATTATTTGCGCGACCGTCGCGGCAAGTCGGCCCGTATTTCGGAAAACACCGGCGTGCGCGCCCGCAAGCTCAACGATGAGGAACGCGACGCGCTGAACGCCGAGAAGGCCCGCATCGAAGCCGAGAAGGTTGCCGCTGCCCAGGCGCTGGCCGCCGAGACGGCCGCCAAGGAAGCTGCCGAGAAGAAGGCCGTCGACGAAGCCGCCAAGGCCGCCGACGAGGCTGCAAAGGCGGCGGAAGCGACCCCGGCCGAATAAACCTGGTCCAAGGATTTTGAAAAGGCGGCTTCGGCCGCCTTTTTTCGTTTCACCAGACTGTGAACGATTGCCGGCCGAGAGTTTGGCCACGGCTGTTGACCCGAATTATCTTGTACACTAAATGATAGTGTACAAATAAAATGGAGAACTGACATGGCACTCTACACCACACAGGCTCGCGTCACCGGCGGCCGCGCCGGCCACGGCGAGACCAGCGACGGCCTGCTGAAGGTCGACCTCGCTTTGCCGAAGGAGCTCGGCGGACAGGGTGGCGCCACCAATCCCGAGCAGCTGTTCGCGGTCGGCTATGCCGCCTGCTTCGAAAGCGCCATCCGCTTCGTCGCGCGCAAGCAGAAGCTGCCGCTGGACGATGCGGCGGTGAGCGCCACCGTCAGCCTGCTTCCCAATGGTGAAGGCTTCAAACTTGGTGTCGCACTGGCCGCCGAGACCAAAGGCCTTGATCAGGCGGCGGCGGAAGCGCTTGTATCGGCCGCGCATCAGATTTGCCCCTATTCCAATGCGATCAAAGGCAATGTCGAGGTGGCGCTTTCGACCGTGGCGCTTCCGGCAAAGGCAGCATGACGACGAAGACCGAAACCAGGGCCAGCGAAGTCCCGGCGGACACCGCCGGGAGGATCGCCGTTCCGCGCCTCGACCAGCAGCTCTGCTTCGCGCTCTATTCGGCGAGCGGGCTGATGACCAAGCTCTATCGGCCGCTGCTTGACCCGCTCGGCCTGACCTATCCGCAATATTTGGCGATGCTGGCGCTGTGGCAGCATGCGCCGAGCACGGTCGGCGAACTCGGCGAGGCGCTGGGGCTGGATTCGGCGACATTGACGCCTCTGCTCAAGCGGATGGAAGCGGCTGGTCTCGTCACCCGCCGTCGCGATCCGGCCGACGAGCGCCGCGTGCTGGTCGAACCGACTGCCAAGGGCCAGGCGCTGCGCGCCCGCATCAAGGACGTATCCGCAGGTCTTGCCTGTGCCATGCCGCTCGAAGCTGAAGAGCTGAAGTCGCTGCACCGGACCTTGACTGGATTTGTCGCCAAGTTGCGCAACGCGACGTCACCGTCCTGACTCGTCGTTTGACGGATTTCCTTGTGTCCGTGAGAGGCCACCTAGTTTGCCGTCGCGGGATGACGGAATAAATTCCGACCGCGGGGCGTTCTAAAACCGCGTTGGTTGAAGGCATTGGAATCCGCTTTCACCGGACGCTGAGCACCGGACCGGCTTGCAAGCCGTCTGCGGACGGCTAAAGTCGCGCCTGGATTTTCATGCGAGCCCGGCTGCAAGCGGGCTTCTCATCCTGGAGCGTGTCATGACCAAATCGAAGCTGCTGCTGGCCGCCCTCGCGGCCTGTTTCCTCGCGCCCGTCGCTGCATGGGCGGCCGATGCGCTGCCCGATCTCGGCGGCAAGAAGGTGGTGGTGGTGACGGAAAACGCCTATCCGCCGCTGCAGTTCATCGACGCCAAGACCGGCAAGCAGATCGGCTGGGAGTATGACGCGATGGACGAAATCGCCAAGCGGCTGAACTTCAAGGTGGAGTACCAGAACACCTCCTGGGACGCGATGATCCAGGCGGTTTCCGACAACCAGTACAACATTGGCATGACCGGCATCACCATCAAGGACGACCGAAAGGAGAAGGTCGATTTCTCCGACCCCTATATGCGTTCGGAGCAGTTCATGCTGGTGCGCGCCGATGAAAGCCGCTTCACCGACGCCAAGACCTTCGCCGCCTTCAAGGACGGGTTGATCGGCGCGCAGGCCGGAACGACGCCGTTCTACACCGCCGTCTACAGCGTGCTCGACGGCAATGAGCAGAACCCGCGCATCAAGCAGTTCGAGACCTTCGGCGCTTCGGTGCAGGCACTGAAATCCGGCGACGTCGATGTCGTCCTGACCGACGGCACCGCCGGCAAAGGCTATGTCGATGCCTCCGGCGGCAAGCTCAAGCTGATCGGCGGCCCGCTCGGCACCGAGGATTTTGGCTTCATCTTCCCGAAGGGCTCGGACCTGGTGAAGCCGGTCAACGCGGCGATCGCGGCGCTGAAGGCCGACGGCACGATCGAGGCGCTGAACAGGAAGTGGTTTCTCGACTACAAGATGGGGCAGTAGGCCGTCTTGGCGCGACGGCCGCTGACCCCCCTTGCGGGGGAGATGCCCGGCAGGGCAGAGGGGGGTGTGAAGGATCGCCTCCCTTTTGTTTTGAGCTTTTCCAAAGAGGCCAAAGGTTGTGACTGTAACCGTTTGACAGGTTGGAGGGACAGCACCCCCCTCTGTCCTGCCGGACATCTCCCCCGCAAGGGGGGAGATCGGCAGATCTTGCGAGCGCAGCTGTTCACCAGCGTTGGGCATTGATGCTCGCCTCAACCCCAAAATCCGATTTCCCCTGGTGGCTTGCCGCTGCGATCGCGCTCGCCATCGTGGCTGCGCTCTGCATTGCCGCCAGCGATCTCTACGCCCAGGTTTTTGCCACCGTCGCCAAAGGCATCGGCATCACCATTCTTGTCACCGCGGTCGCCTTCGCGCTGGCTTCCGCCATCGGGCTCAGCATTGCGCTGATGGGGTTGTCGGGGTCGCGTTGGCTCAGGCAGATCGCTCGTTTCTATGTCGAAATCATCCGCGGCGTGCCGATCCTGGTGCTGTTGTTCTGGATCGCCTTCGCCGGCGCGCCGGCCTTCGTGGCTGCGTGGAATGCGCTGACCGCGCCGCTGCAAAACGCCGGCTATCTCGGCGAGCTTTTGGTGCGCGACGTGTCGCTGTTGTGGCGTGCAATCATGGCGCTGACCATCGGTTATTCCGCCTTCATCTCCGAGGTTTTTCGCGCGGGCATCCAGTCGGTCGAGAAAGGCCAGATCGAGGCTGCCAAGGCGCTCGGGCTGACGCGCACGCAGCGCTTCCGGCTGATCGTCTTCCCACAGGCGATCCGCACCATCCTGCCGCCGCTCGGCAATGACTTCGTCGCCATGGTCAAGGATTCCTCGCTGGTCTCGGTGCTCGGCGTCGCCGACATCACGCAGATGGGCAAGATCTACGCCGCCGGCTCGTTCCGCTTCTTCGAGACCTATACGATCGTCGCCTATATCTATCTCATCCTCACCGTCAGCCTGTCGCTGGCGCTGCGGGGGCTGGAGCAACGACTGCGGCGGGCGCAGCAGGAATAGAAGTCCGACGCGGGCACGGCTACGATCGCGGAGGACAGGATTCCGGAGGATGCAGGCGATGACGATCGACAAGGCCAATGCGGCGCTGGGCACCGTCTATTCGGCCGACACGCCGGAAGGGCTGGCCAAGGCCTATGCCGACTGGGCCGCGACCTATGACGGCGAAACCGCTTCGCTAGGCTATCTGCTGCCGTTCCTGATCACCGCCTGGGTGGCGCGCCATGTGCAGGCGGGCGAAGGACCGCTGCTCGACGCCGGCTGCGGCACCGGCCTGTCGGGCCCGTCATTGAAGGCGCTGGGTTATCACGACATTGCCGGGCTCGACCTCTCCGACGACATGCTGAAGATCGCCGGCAGCCGCAATGCCTATGGCGATCTGAAGCTGGCAATGCTCGGCGGGCCGCTGCCCTGGCCGGACGGGCATTTCCGCGCCTTCTTCTCGACTGGCGTGTTCACCATCGGCCATGCGCCGGCGTCCGGCCTGCACGAGCTTGTCCGCATCACCAGAAAAGGCGGCCACGCCATCTTCACCGTGCGCGACCAGGTGTTTGACAGCGGCGGCTTCCAGGCCGTGTTCGAAGGGCTGGAGCGGGCCGGGAAATGGCGGCCGGCCGAGCAAAGCCCATGGTTCCGCTGCTATGCGATCGCCGAGCCGGACGCGCTGGTGAAGACTTTTGTGTTCGAGGTGCTTTGAGCGCCGCCCTCTTCGCCTTCTCTCACAAGGGGAAAACACGCCGCAATTGCCGAAAAGCCAAAACATTGGTATGAGCCACGCCATGGAAGAGCTTTTTGGCGATCCGGCCTATAAGGGTTTCGTGCTGCAGGACAGAAAACGCCTGCCGTCGCGTTTCTCTTCGCGCATTTCCGGCGCGCTCACCAGCCGACTTAGCTAAGCCGCTTTCGCCGGGCCGAAGGCTTCGGCGCGTCTGCCCTTCCCCTTTTTGCAAATCGACGGATTTACGCACATGAGCGCACCGCGCACCCTCTACGACAAGATTTTCGACGACCATGTCGTCGATCGCCAGGATGATGGCACCTGTCTGCTCTACATCGACCGCCATCTCGTCCATGAAGTGACCAGCCCGCAAGCCTTCGAAGGTCTGCGCATGACCGGCAGAAAAGTCCGGCATCCGGAAAAGACGCTGGCCGTGGTCGATCACAATGTCTCGACCTCGCCGGAGCGCAAATTCGGCATCAAGAACGAGGAAAGCCGCATCCAGGTCGAGGCCTTGGCCAAGAACGCTAGGGATTTCGGCGTCGAATATTATTCCGAGAACGATATCCGCCAGGGCATCGTCCACATCATCGGGCCGGAGCAGGGCTTCACGCTGCCCGGCATGACGATCGTCTGCGGCGACAGCCACACCTCGACGCATGGCGCCTTCGGCGCATTGGCGCATGGCATCGGCACCTCCGAGGTCGAGCATGTGCTGGCGACGCAGACGCTGATCCAACGCAAGGCCAAGAACATGCTGGTGCGCGTCGATGGCCAGTTGCCGGAAGGCGTCACCGCCAAGGACATTATCCTCGCCATCATCGGCGAGATCGGCACCGCCGGCGGCACCGGCTATGTCATCGAATATGCCGGCGAGGCGATCCGCGCGCTGTCGATGGAAGGCCGCATGACGATCTGCAACATGTCGATCGAGGGCGGCGCGCGCGCCGGCCTGATCGCGGCCGACGAAACCACCTTCGCCTATGTCAAGGGCAAGCCGCGCGCGCCGAAGGGCGCGTCGTGGGACGCCGCGCTCGAATACTGGAAGACGCTGCAGTCCGACGAGGGCGCGCATTTCGACAAGGTGATCGTGCTCGACGCGGCCAAGCTGCCGCCGATCGTCTCCTGGGGTTCCTCGCCCGAGGACGTCGTTTCGGTGCAGGGCGTCGTTCCCAATCCGGAAGAGATCACGGACGAGAACAAGCGGACGTCAAAGATCCGCGCGCTCGACTATATGGGGCTGACGCCGGGCACGAAGATCACCGACATCACGCTCGACCGCGTCTTCATCGGCTCCTGCACCAATGGCCGCATCGAGGATCTGCGTGCGGTGGCCAAGGTGGTCGAAGGCAAGACGGTGAGTGCGCATGTCGATGCGATGATCGTGCCGGGCTCCGGTCTGGTCAAGGAACAGGCGGAGGCCGAGGGTCTCGACAAGATCTTCATTGCCGCCGGTTTCGACTGGCGCGAGCCGGGCTGCTCGATGTGCCTGGCCATGAACGACGACCGGCTGAAGCCGCATGAGCGCTGCGCCTCGACCTCGAACCGCAATTTCGAAGGCCGGCAGGGCTTCAAGGGCCGCACCCATCTGGTGTCGCCGGCCATGGCGGCGGCGGCGGCGATCGCCGGCCATTTCGTCGACATCCGCGACTGGAAATAGCGCAGACTGGTTCAAGCCTGATCTGAGCGTATGCAAAACCCCGAACGGCAAAACCGTTCGGGGTTTTGTTTACAGCGCGCCGCTCTAAGGCCCTTGGGGTATATGCCCTAGCCGGCACGCCGGATGATTTCATGAAATTCCTCCCGGCTGCCGGGTTCGTCGGCCGCGACCACCAGCGCCAGTTCGCGCTCGTCGAAGATCTTGAACCACTCGTCCCATTCGACCAGCTCGTAGCCGCCTGCGTTGACCGGGCGTTCAGGCTGATCCTGGTCCTGATAGGCGTGCTGGCCGAAGACGAGCCTCAGCAACGGCTGAGTTCCGGTTTCGGGCGATACATCGACGATCGCCGGAAATCCGGCGCGCCCTGCGGCCCATGAGCGAATTGCTTCGTGATCGGTCAGCGTGATCGTGTCGGCCATGAACAACTTCTCCTTGATTGCTGTCAGGAAACGCCTGCCTCAGGTCCCGGTTCCGTGCAGCAGCTTCATGAGTGGCGACTTGCATATTCGTCCCGGCTTAACCGCTTGTTGGGGCTTGCGCTCTAAGGTCTTCCCTGACGTCAAGCGGGGAAGTCACCGTCCTTTGGACACCGGCCTGTTCATAGCGCTGCTCAATCCGACGATCGCGCTGGCGCTCGGCGCGGCGTTCCTCGTGCTATGGTTCTATCAGCGCCACCGGCCCTATCTGGCTGTGCTCGGCACGAGCTATTGCGTGTCCGCGCCCGGCTTCCTGCTGCAGTATTTCACGCTGCCCGGCGGCATGGTGCTGACCAAGCTGGTCTCCAACCTCTGCTTCACGCTCGCCGCCTGTTGCCTCGTCGGTGCGATCATCTCACGCTACGGCAGGCGCGTGCCCTTTATCGCGATCGGCATTCTGGCGGGTGGCGGGATGGTGGCATTCTGCTGGTTCCTGTTCGTCCAGCCGGACTTGACTTGGCGCATCCTGTCGATCAATTTCGGCTTTGGCGGCCTCAGCCTGCTGGTCGCCGCCGAGCTGCGCGCCGTGCGCAAGAACGGCCCGACGGAAAAATCCTGTTCGTACTGTCGCTGCTGTCCGGGCTGAACTTTATCGGCCGCACGCTGCTCGTCGTCATCTCGCACGGGCCGTTCACCAGCTATGACGGGTTTTATGGCTCGTCCTACTGGACGACGGCGCTTTTGACGCACGCGCTGCTGTCGTTGCTGATCGCGCTCTGCCTGTTCTCGGCAGCTGCGCTCGACGTGATGAAGGCGCTGAAGGCCGAGACGCACACCGATCCGCTGTCTGGCCTGCTCAACCGCAGGGGTTTCGAGGAGCGCGCCTTGCTGGTGCTGCAGCATTGCGCTGTTACCAAGGTGCCGGTCGCGCTGGTGCTGGCCGATCTCGATCACTTCAAGGCGCTCAACGACAAATACGGACATGCCGCGGGCGACCAGGTGATCGCCGACTTCGCGGCCAAGCTTAGCGCGGCCGCCGGCACGCGTGCGGTTGCCGGCCGCATCGGCGGCGAGGAGTTCGCTGTGCTTCTGTCGCTGAGCGATCTTGCCACGGCGCGGCTGTTTGCCGAAGCCGTGCGCACGCACTATTCGGCCGGCAGTGTCGACGGGTTGCCGCCGGGCACCAGGGTGACCGCGAGCTTCGGCGTCGCGGCGCGCACCGGCGACGAAGGGCTGGAGCCGCTGATGCGGCGCGCCGACGAAGCGCTCTACAAGGCCAAGAAGAACGGCCGCGACAGCGTGCGATTGTCCTATGAGCGGGCGGAAACGGTGTTCATCCCGGATACAGGCAGCGTCGGTTAGCGTCTCGCTTAAACGGCCTCTCGGCCGTGCCGGATCATCAGCGGCAAGGGCTGAGGTTGGGCATTTCGCCATCGGAGAGGCCGTACATATAGGAGCGGCCCTTCACGAACACCGGCGGCTGGTAGCAGCCACGCCTGGAGATGTGATCCGCCTCGTCTTCATAAAGGACTTCCGGTTCCGCTTCCGGCTGCCCGGCGCTGGTGTAGTCGGACAATTTCTTGGCCAGCCTGCCTTGGCCGACAATGATGCGCTTGTAGCCGGCGGCGCTGTCGATGACGAGATTGCCCAGGGAATCGGCATAGACGCGGTCATGATGGCGCGACCAGGCCATTGCCGGGGCGGCGAAGCCGAGACTGGCTGTCGCCAGCACAAGCGCCGCAAGGCGCGCTCTTCCTGAATTCGAAAGCATGGTGTCCTCTCTGCTGTGGACCCGATCGAATCGGAAATTAACCTTTTCTTAACCTTTGTTAAGAGGGCAGGCGCATCCGGCGGCGATCTCTCGCCAAACATGGTTAATATCCGACGGGATGGAAACCCGGGCGTCATCATTCGGCCATGCTTGCCCGCACCATCGGCCGCGACGCACACAACTACGCTGACGTCGGGTGAGCTTGATCTTGGTGGAACATCGCGGCTAGTTAGCCGCGCAGGAGGACAGCATATGGCGTTACGCCGGACGTTTCGGGTGACGCTGTTGTCGATCCCCTTGCTGACTGCCGCAGCCTGCGTGCCGCAGAACGGCGCGCGGACGGCGGTGAATACCGTACCACCCACTGTCGCGCCCGTGCCGGCTCAGCAGTCCGCCGCACCTGTGGCGCCCCCGGCTTCCGCAACGGCTCCGACAGCGCCTGCCGCACCTTCAGCCAAGATCGTCACCGACCTTACCGCGCCGCGGTCTGCTGTCGGCACGGCGACTTACAGATGCGGCAATGGCGGTGTGATCACCATCCAGAACCTCGGCACGGCGTTGCGCGTTGTCAGGCCCGATGGCACGACCGAGGAGTTTGCCGCATCACCCGCCAACCAGTCCAGCCGCTACCAGGAAGCCGCGTCGCATGACGCAATCGTGATCGACGCGCGCGAGGCGCTGGTGATGAAGAGGGGCTCGACACCACAGACCTGCAAACGATAGCCTGGCGTCGATTGCAAAGGAAATGCCGCACTGCAGCGAACGGTGCGCCGGCTTTCGACGGTGGGCAAATCGATTGAAGCGAAACAGCAGCCTTTTGTCAGACTAAATGACGTTTTCAAAACGATTTTCCGGCTTTGACGCGGTGCAAAAAGAGCATTAGAAACCGGCTGTCTGAAGTCATATATCGAGGCGGTAAGTGCCGCTTTCCACCGCGGCTCCGGACATCGAACTGGGGCAGCCATGAGCAAATCACCAGCCACCCGAACCGCCAGACGTGAACGGCCGCTCTCGCCGCACCTGACGATTTACCGCCCACCGATCACCATGACGATGTCGATCATTCACCGCATCACTGGCGGGGCGCTGTATTTCGGCACGCTGCTGGTCGCCGCGTGGCTGATGGCGGCGGCGAGTTCGCAAGGCGCTTTCGATTGGATCAACTGGGCCTTCGGCACCTGGCTCGGCCGGCTCATCCTGTTCGGCTACACCTGGGCGCTGATGCACCACATGCTGGGCGGCGTGCGCCATCTCGTCTGGGACACCGGCGCCGGGCTGGAGAAACACACGGCATCGAAGATCGCCTGGGCGACGCTCGCCGGTTCCATCCTGCTCACGCTGCTGATCTGGGTCGCCGGCTACATGGCGCGGGGAACCTTGTGATGAGCGGCACGAACAACAACGATATGCGCACGCCGCTGGCCAAGGTCCGCGGTCTGGGCTCGGCCCGCGAAGGCACCGGGCATTTCTGGCGACAGCGGCTGACGGCCATTGCCAACATCCCGCTGATACTGTTCTTCGTCGGGTTCCTGATCGCGCTCAATGGCGCCGGCTTCGCCGAGGTGCGGGCGGCGCTCGCCAGTCCGTTCGTGGCGCTGGTGTTGGCGCTGGTGCTCGTTTCCGGTCTCACCCATATGCGTGTCGGCATGCAGGTCATTATCGAGGATTACGTGCATGCCGAAGGCATGAAGCTGGCGCTGATCGCACTCAGCACGTTTTTCACCATAGCGGTCGGCGTCGCCTCGATCTTCGCCCTGCTCAAACTGGCATTCGGAGGCTGATTTGGCCAAGGACGCGAAATCGGCCACCGGCTATACCTTTGTCGACCACAAGTTCGACGTGGTGGTCGTCGGCGCCGGCGGCGCCGGCCTGCGCGCCACGCTCGGCATGGCCGAGCAGGGCCTGCGCACGGCCTGCATCACCAAAGTGTTCCCGACCCGCTCGCACACGGTGGCGGCACAAGGCGGCATTGCCGCGTCGCTGTCCAACATGGGTCCGGACTCCTGGCAGTGGCACATGTACGACACCGTCAAGGGTTCGGACTGGCTGGGCGACGTCGACGCCATGGAATATCTGGTGCGCGAGGCACCGGCGGCGGTCTACGAGCTCGAGCATTACGGCGTGCCGTTCTCGCGCACCGAAGAGGGCAAGATCTACCAGCGGCCGTTCGGCGGACACATGATGAATTATGGCGACGGCCCGCCGGTGCAGCGCACCTGTGCTGCCGCCGACCGCACCGGTCACGCCATCCTGCACACGCTCTACGGCCAGTCGCTGAAGAACAATGCACAGTTCTTCATCGAGTATTTTGCGCTCGACCTGATCATGGAACCGGACGGCACGTGCACCGGCGTCGTCGCCTGGAACCTCGACGACGGCACCATCCATCGCTTCTCCGCCAAGATGGTGGTGCTGGCGACCGGCGGATATGGCCGCGCCTATTTCTCGGCGACGTCGGCGCACACCTGTACAGGCGACGGCGGCGGCATGGCGGCACGGGCCGGCTTCCCGCTGCAGGATATGGAGTTCGTGCAGTTTCATCCGACCGGCATCTACGGCGCCGGCTGCCTGATCACCGAAGGCGCGCGCGGCGAGGGCGGCTATCTCGTCAATTCCGAGGGCGAGCGCTTCATGGAGCGCTACGCGCCGTCGGCCAAGGACCTGGCCTCGCGCGACGTCGTCTCGCGTTGCATGACGCTGGAGATCCGCGAAGGCCGCGGGGTCGGCAAGAACAAGGACCATATCTTCCTGCATCTCGACCATCTCGATCCGGCCGTGCTGCATGAGCGGCTGCCGGGCATTTCGGAATCGGCCAGGATTTTCGCCGGCGTCGACCTGACCAAGGAGCCGATCCCCGTGCTGCCGACGGTGCACTACAATATGGGCGGCGTGCCGACCAATTACTGGGGCGAGGTGCTGAACCCGACTGTCGAGAATCCTGACCGGGTGTCACCCGGGCTGATGGCGGTCGGCGAGGCCGGCTGTGCCTCCGTGCACGGCGCCAACCGGCTGGGCTCGAACTCGCTGATCGATCTGGTGGTGTTCGGCCGCGCCGCCGCAATCCGCGCCGGCCAGGTCATCGACCGCAATTCGGCGATCCCTTCGCCCAACGAAGCCTCGGTCGAAAACATCATGGACCGCTTCGACCGGCTGCGCCACGCCAATGGCTCGACGCCAACCGCCGTTCTGCGTGAGAAGATGCAGAAGGCGATGCAGGAAGACGCCGCCGTGTTCCGCACACAGGAGTCGCTCGAAAACGGCTGCAAGCGCATTTCGCAGATATGGACCGAGCTCAAGGACCTGAAAGTCTCCGACCGCTCGATGATCTGGAATTCCGACCTGGTCGAGACGCTGGAGCTGGAAAATCTGATGGCCAACGCCATCACCACGGTCTACGGCGCCGAGGCGCGCAAGGAGAGCCGCGGCGCGCATGCGCGCGAAGATTTTTCGGCCCGAGACGACATTATCTGGCGCAAGCATACGCTGGCCCGGCTAAGCGAGGACGGCCAGGTGAGCCTCAGCTATCGTCCCGTGCACACCGAGCCGCTGGTGGCGGAAAAGGACGGCGGCATCAGTCTTGCCAAGATCGCGCCGAAGGCCAGGGTATACTGACCATGGTGCCGAAGCCCGTCATCCGAAAGGATCTGAGGTAATGGTCGAACTCACGCTTCCCAAGAACTCCAAGGTGCAGCCGGGCAAGACCTGGCCGAAGCCGGAGGGCGCCACCAACCTCAGGGAATACCGCATCTACCGCTGGTCGCCCGACGATGACGAGAACCCGCGCATCGACACCTATTTCGTCGACATGGACGATTGCGGGCCGATGGTGCTCGACGCGCTGCTCTGGATCAAGAACAAGATCGATCCGACGCTTGCCTTGCGCCGCTCATGCCGCGAAGGCATTTGCGGCTCCTGCGCCATGAACATCGATGGCTCCAACACGCTGGCCTGCACCAAGGGCTGCGACGACATTTCCGGCGCCGTCAAGGTCTACCCGCTGCCGCATATGCAGGTGGTCAAGGATCTGGTGCCCGACCTCACCAATTTCTACGCCCAGCACGCCTCGATCCAGCCATGGCTGAAGACAGTGTCGCCAGAGCCGGCCAAGGAATGGCTGCAGAGCCATGAGGATCGCGAAAAGCTCGACGGGCTCTACGAGTGCATCCTGTGCGCCTGCTGCTCGACCTCGTGCCCGAGCTATTGGTGGAACGGCGACCGCTATCTCGGCCCGGCGACGTTGCTGCAGGCCTATCGCTGGCTGATCGACAGCCGCGACGAAGCCACGGGCGAACGGCTCGACGATCTCGAAGACCCGTTCCGGCTCTACCGCTGCCACACCATCATGAACTGCGCCCAGACCTGCCCGAAGGGGCTCAACCCGGCCAAGGCGATTGCCGAGATCAAAAAGATGATGGTGGAGCGGCGGGTTTAGTTGAGGCGAGTTCGCTCGCGGCAATCTCGGACGCGGCGATCCTTCGCGCCCCCCTCTGTCCTGCCGGACATCTCCCCCACGGGTGGGGAGATTGGCCGTCATCGCGGCTTTCGCCAATCTCCAAGGTTGAAGGATGGCGCGCTGTCGGCGAAGCTGCCGATCTCCCCCCGCGTGGGGAGATATCCGGTAGGACAGAGAGGGGGGCGCTGTCTCGCCGGCGCTAGAAAGGATACTCAACCCAATGAGCGAAGAGCTTCCAATCCTTAATCCGGTCGAAGCCCGTGTGCTCGGCTGCCTGATCGAGAAGAAGGAGCTGACGCCGGATGTCTATCCGCTGACGCTGAATGCAGCACTTGCAGCCGCCAACCAGAAGACGGCGCGCGAGCCTGTCATGGCGCTGGAGCAGACGGAGGTGCATCGGACTCTCAAGCTGCTCGAGCAGAAGGGGCTGGTGCGTCAGATGTTCGGCTCGCGCGTCGAGCGCTATGAGCATCAGATGGCGCAGCGCTTCTCGCTGACGACGCCGCAGACTGCGGTGATCGGCCTGCTTTTGCTGCGCGGGCCGCAGACGGCGCATGAGTTGCTGGCGCGAGCTGAGCGCATGGCGCGGTTTTCGTCCGTCGAGGACCTGCGTGGCGAACTCGACATGCTGATCGGCCGCCGCCCGCCGCTCGTCCAGGAAATACCGCGCGGGCCGGGGCAGCGCGAGGACCGTTTTATGCATCTGCTCGCAGGACCGGTGGACGTCGCGGCGTTATCGGTGCAGCGGAGCGCGCCGGCATTGCCTGCTTCCGACCTGGAAGCGAGATTGGAGGCTCTGGAGCAGGAAGTCGCAGCCCTTCGCGCCCGGCTTGATGCGCTGGGCGCCCAATAGTATCCGAGACGTCGGCGGGACAGCACCCCCTCTGGCCTGCCGGCCATCTCCCCCTCAAGTGGGGAGATCAGATGTCACGCCGGCCTTCGCCAATTACGAACGTCGAAAGAAGAGTGCCAGCTACCGAGCTTCCAATTTCCCCGGGAGATGCCCGGCAGGGCAGAGGGGGGCGCGAAGAATCGCTACCCCGGGCAAAATCGGCGGATCACCCCAGTTTCGCGTCGAGCGACACTTTGATGGCGCCGAGCGCCTTCGAAACCGGGCATTCGGCCTTGGCCTTCTCGGCCAATTCCTTGAACTTCGCCGCATCGATGCCCGGTACCTTGCCGATCAGGGTGATGGCGCTGCCGGTGATGCCGGTGCCGGGGACCAGCGTCACCACCGCCTTGGCGTCGAGTTCAGTGGCGGGCGTGCCGTTCTCGGCCAGGAAATGCGACAGCTGCATGGCGTAGCAGCCGGCGTGTGCCGCCGCGATCAACTCTTCGGGATTGGTGCCGGATTTGCCGCTCTCGTCCTCGAAGCGAGCCTTGAACGAATAGGGCGTGCCCTTCAAGGTGCCGCTCTGGCTGTCGAGCGTGCCCGTGCCCTCCTTCAGATTGCCTTTCCAGACGGCGTTTGCGTTGCGGTCCATAAAATTCTCCTTGATTACAGCGACAGCGCCGGCCACGCGGCGTTCCCTCCAACTATAGCGCGGCGGCAGGGGAAGACCACCGCGCTGTTTCGGCCGGATGCGACGCCGGCGTGCCCTGCAAATTTTTTCTGAAAAAATGTGCGTGCAAAAATGTCGGCTTGCATCGGCGCCGGGCGTCCTGCGGGCACCCACGGATTCTCGTGGGATGGAGATCCAAGATGAACAATCTGTTTTCTGCCCATTGGAACGATGCCGACAAAAGCGCGCGTCTACACGAGATCGAGTGCTCGCGATCTTCCGGCTTCGGCCGGCTGCTTGCTGCGGTCGCCGTGATCGGCATTGCCGTCTGCGTGCTCGACCACGCTGCTGCCGGCAGGGATGCCGCCGGCGCCGTGATCGCCTATGGGTCGTCACAGCAAGGGAGCTGGAAATGAAATATGTCTGTCTGGTCTACGGCGAGGAAAAGGACCTCCATGCAATGACGCCGGAGCGTCTGGCCAAGCTCGACGCCGATTCGATGGCCTATGACCGGTCATTGGACCAGCAAGGCAAGCTGATCATCGCGCAGGCGCTGCAATCGGTGAAGACGTCGAAGACGGTGCGGCGGCGCCAAGGCAAGCGGCTGATCACTGACGGTCCGTTTGCCGAAACCAAGGAGCAATTGCTCGGTTTCGTCATGATCGAGGCCGACGGTCTCGAACAGGCGCTGGCGATCGCAGGCGAGATTCCGCTGGCCGAAATCGGCACGATCGAGGTCAGGGCGATCTACGACGTGCCGGGGTCATAGGCGGCGGCGACGTCATGCAGGCCGGCGGATCATATCCGCCGCCTTCTCGGCGATCATCACCACTGGCGAGGCGGTGTTGCCGGAGACGATGCGCGGCATGATCGACGCGTCGATGATCCGCAGCCCCTCGATACCGGTCACGCGCAGGTCCGGGCTGACGACGGCGCGGTCATCGATGCCCATCCGGCAGGTGCCGACCGGGTGGAAGATGGTCGTGGCGATCGAGCCGATCTGGTGCAGCAGGTCCTCGTCCGACTGGTGGGCGAGACCAGGCAGGATTTCTTCCGGATGGAAGCCGGCAAGAGCCTTGGCGGTCATGATGCTGCGCGCCTGGCGCACCGAACGCAGCGCGATCTCGCGGTCGCGCGCCGTAGAGAGGTAGTTCAGCCGGATCTCCGGCTGCACGGCCAGCTCGCGCGTCGTAGCGTGCACCGAGCCGACGCTCTCGGGCCGCAGATTGCAGACCGACATGGTGATTGCCGGGAACGGGTGCAGCGGGTCGCCCAGCCGGTCGGTAGACAAGGGCTGGACGTGGTACTCCAGGTCCGGCGTCGCCATCGACGGATCGGATTTCGAGAACATGCCGAACTGGCTCGGCGCCATCGACATCGGTCCCGAGCGGCCAAAGGCATATTGCAGCGCGATCTTCGCCTTGCCGCTCAGGCTGTTGGCTAGCGTGTTGAGCGTCAGCGCCGCCGACACTTTATAGACGGTACGGATCTGCAGATGGTCCTGAAGGTTCTCGCCGACATTGGGGCTGGCGTGAACCACATCGATGCCGAGCGCGGCGAGGCGATCCGGCTCGCCGACCCCGGAAAGCTCCAGCAGTTTCGGCGTGTTGATCGAGCCGGCGGTCAGCAGCACCTCGCTGGCCTTTGCCTCGATGGCTTGGCCGCCGGCGCGGTAGCGGACGCCGATAGCACGCTTGCCCTCGAACAGCACCGTCTCTACATGCGCGTTGACGACCAGCCGAAGGTTGGGCCGCCGCAGCGCCGGGCGCAGGAATGCTTTGGCCGTGTTCCAGCGCACGCCCTTGCTCTGGTTTACTTCGAAGAAACCCGACCCCTCATTGTCGCCGTCATTGAAATCCTCGCGCGGCATGATGCCGAATTCCTTGGCCGCCTCCTGCACCGTGTTCAGGATCGGCCAGGCCAGGCGTTGCCGCGCCACTTTCCATTCGCCGCCGGAGCCATGCAGCTTGGTCTTGCCGCCATGATGGTCCTCGGATTTGAGGAAGTAGGGCAGCACATCGTCCCAGCCCCAGCCGACATTGCCCATCTGCCGCCAGCCATCGTAGTCCGCCGCCTGGCCGCGCATGTAGATCATGCCGTTGACCGAGGTGCAGCCGCCCAGCACCTTGCCGCGGGGATAGACCAGCGAGCGGCCGTTCAGGCCGGCTTCGGGGGCAGTCTTCATCATCCAGTCGGTGCGCGGATTGCCGATGCAATAGAGATAGCCGACCGGGATATGCACCCAGTGATAATTGTCGCTGCCGCCGGCCTCAAGCAGCAGCACGCGCGTCGCCGGGTTTTCGCTCAGCCGATTGGCCAGCACGCAGCCCGCCGTGCCTGCGCCGACGATGATGTAGTCGTAGTCGCCATCGAGCCGTTGGGTCATTGCGGTGGTTTACTCGGCGGTGTTCTACTCGGTTCTGCCGCCTGTTCGGCCCAGAACGATCGCAGCGTATCGGCAAGGCCGCAATAGGCGCGATAACGCCTGTTGTAATGGTCCTGCATGGCCGGGTTCGGACGGTAGGTGGCGCTTGACCGGGTCATGGCGTCAACGCCGGCCTCGTAGTCGGCGAACAGGCCGGCCGCGACCCCGGCGCCGATCGCCGCACCAAGTGCGCCGGTCTCGCGTGCTTCAGGGACGGTGATCGGCACGCCAAGCCCGTCGGCGAAGATCTGCGGCCAGTGCTCGCTGCGCGAACCGCCGCCGGACAGGACCGCTTTGTCGAAGCTGACACCGGCGTCCTTCAGAACATTGATGTGGCGCCGGTGCTCGAACATCACGCCCTCGAACAGCGCGCGCAGCATATGGCCTTCCCTATGCCAGCCGGCGAGGCCGTAGAAGCCGGCGCGGAACTCCGCCCCTTGTCCCGACCCGTAGAGAAACGGGTGGAACATCGGATCGTCCCAGGTTGGCGTCACCGCGCCGACAGCCGCGTTGCAGTGGCCGAACGGATCGTCATGATGGGCACCGCGCTCGATGCGAAGTCGGCGTTATCGCCAAGCGGTTGCACCATCAGATGCCCGTGACGAGCGACCTGAACCCAGGACGTCCGATCTCGGCGTCTGGATGATTAGGGGGCCAGCTCTGTTTTCTCATCAGATACAATTCTTGCGTGTTGAAGCAACGCCGGAGTTCTCCTATCGTCGCCGCAATTTTCGGGGGAATTCGACATGCCTTTCCTGATTGCTATTCTCGGCGTGCTGGGAGCCGGGGCGTTCTGGTGGTATCGCATGAAGGCCATGAACGAAGCCGCGCGCGAGGTCGCCGACGTCGTCGGCCGCGTCCAGGGCAACATAAGGCGCAAGAAGCTGCGCAAGCAGGCGGCGCTGTCGCCGCTGACGGCGATCGACGATCCGGTGGTGGCGGCGGCAACGCTGATCACCGCACTGGCAGCGGAGCACGGCCCGATCCTGCCGAAGCGTGAAACGGTCATCCGCGAGGTGATCTCGCAGATTGCGGACAACCAGAAGAAGACCGATGAAGCCGTCGTCTACGCCAAATGGGCCGCGGCGCAGATCGACGACACGACGATCGTCATCGACAAGCTGGCGCCCTTCCTGCGCGAGCGCCTCGATCCGCATGAGCGCGAAGACCTGCTGCAGATGCTGGATCGTGTTGCCAAGAGCGGCGAGCAGAGTTTCAAGGTCGCCGACCAACGCATGCTGCGACTGCGGCAGAAGCTGGGGTTTGAGGTCAACTGAGAAACAGCCCGGGCGCATGTCATTCTGGATAGCGAGCGTGGTAGGATCGGCTGCCGCTTACCTTATCGGCTCTACGCCTGCCGGCTACCTGGCGGGGAAACTGCTTAAGGGCATCGATATCCGGGAGCACGGCTCCAAGTCCACCGGTGCGACAAATGTATTGCGCACACTCGGGAAATGGCCAGCATTGGTGGTGCTTCTGGTGGACGTGCTGAAAGGGGCGGCAGCGGTCATCTTTGCCCGTTGGTTTTGTTTCTGGTCTTCCGCAACGCCGCCGTCGGCAATATCTGATATGCCCGTTTGGGCTCCTTGGGTTGTATGCCTGGCCGGACTCGCTGTTTTGCTTGGGCATAGCCGTTCGATCTGGCTGAATTTCACCGGCGGCAAATCGGCTGCGACGGGGTTGGGTGTTTTGTTGGCGATGTCCTGGCCTGTGGGTCTAGGCGCGGCGACGGCATTTGCCGTGGTGTTGGCAGTTTCCCGAATTGTGTCCCTGAGTTCGATGCTGGCGGCGCTCACCGCGATCGCCCTCGTCGGCGGCATGGAACAACCATTGCCCTACCGGTTGCTGGTCATCGCCGGCGGCATCTACGTGATCGTGCGCCACCGCGCCAACATTGCGCGGCTGATGTCAGGAGCCGAGCCGCGTCTATGACAAAGCGGCACTCATTCCCGGCCTAAATCGCCTCACCCTTGAGCAGCCGTGGTGTGCCGTTGGACAACCCCGACGCCTGGCGGATGAAGAACTCCTTCAGCCTGGGCATCCGTTCGACAAGGCCGAGGCCTATGTCGCGGAGCTGGCGCAGCGGGCCGATGTCGTTGGAAAACAGCCGGTTCAGCACATCTGTGGTGACGCCCATCTGCACCGTGTCGAAGCGGCGCCATTGCTGGTAGCGCTCGAGCACGTCGAGCGCGCCGATATCCTGTCCCAAGCGATCGGCCTCGACCACCACTTCAGCAAGGGCCGCCACATCCTTGAAGCCGAGATTGAGGCCCTGGCCGGCGATCGGGTGGATGCCGTGCGCGGCGTCGCCGGCAAGCGCGATGCGCGGGGCGACAAAGGCGCGCGCGATGGTCAGGCCGAGCGGCCAGGCGCGCGGCTTGTCGGTGACGCGGATTTCGCCGAGCTTCAGGCCGAAGCGCAATTCAAGCTCCTGCTCGAAGACGAGGTCGTCGCCCGAGACCAGCTTTTCGGCATCCTCGGAACGTTCGACCCAGACCAGCGACGAACGGTTGGTGCCGTCCTCGGTCGGCTTGAGCGGCAGCGTTGCAAACGGGCCGGCCGGCAGAAAATGCTCTTCGGCGCGGCCATTGTGCGGGCGCTCATGCGCCACCGTGCAGACGATGCCGGACTGGCCATATTCCCATTTCACCGTCTTGATGCCGGCCATGTCGCGCAATTTGGAATTGACGCCGTCGGCGGCGACCAGCAGCCGCGCCTCAATCGCCGCGCCGTCGGCCAGATGCACGGTGATGCCGGCGCCATTGCCGTCGAACGATGCGACCGCGACACCTTCGATGATGTCGATGCCGAGCTTTTGCGCGCGGCGGCGCAAGGCGCTGTTCAGGTCCTTGTTGGCGACCATGTGGGCGAACGGTTCGCCCGGCGCGACCTCGCCATCGAAGGTGAGAAACACCGGACGCACCGGATCGGCGGTGCGCGAATCGGTGACGATCATCTCGGTGATCGCCTGCGATTGCCCGACGATTTCCTGCCAGACGCCGAGCTGGTCGAGCATGCGGCAGGCGGCGGCGGCGATCGCCGAGGCGCGGCGGTCCTTCTGCCAGACGCCGGCGGGGGCAGCATCAACGACCGCCACGGCGAGGCCCGGCCGCGCCTGTTTCAGCGACACGGCGGCGGCGAGGCCGACATAGCCGGCGCCAGCGACCAGCACGTCGAGCGGGGTTTTTGCGTCCGGGTTGCGGTTCGCCATGTCAATTCCTTTCGAAGTCTCGACCATCCCCGCCCACTGGGGCATTCCGGCCTTGACTGCCCGCCATTCCTGTCGGAAACCGCCATAGCATCTTACGGCGAGGTCACGAAGCATGACGGCGGCCATGGACGAGCTTCTCAGCATTCTCGACCTCGAGCAGCTGGAACACAATCTGTACCGTGGTCGCAGCCCCAAGCTCGACTGGCAGCGCGTTTTCGGCGGCCAGACCATCGCCCAGGCGCTGGTCGCCGCGCAGCGCACCGTCGAGCCCGAGCGCCACGTGCATTCGCTGCACGGCTATTTCATGCGGCCCGGCGACACCAAGGTGCCGATCGTCTACGAGGTCGACCGCATCCGCGATGGCGGCTCCTTCACCACGCGGCGCGTGGTGGCGATCCAGCACGGCCAGGCGATCTTTTCGCTGGAAGCCTCGTTCCAGCAGGACGAGGTTGGCCTTGAGCATCAGCTGCCGATGCCGCGCGACGTGCCGCCGCCCGACAGCCTGTTGTCGCAGCGCGAATTGCTGGGCAAGTTCGGCGAGGCGGTGCCGGACGGCATCAAGCGCTACTGGGAGCGTGACCGGCCGATCGAGATGAAGCCGGTGATGCTGAAGCATTACACCAGCCGCGAAAAGCTGGAGCCGCAGCAGAACATCTGGATCCGCACCACCGGCCCGGTGCCGGCCGACCGCGGCATCCAGGCGGCGGTGCTTGCTTACCTCTCCGACATGACGCTGCTCGACACCTCGACCTTTGCGCACGGCCGCGCCATTTTCGACCGCGACATCCAGGCGGCGAGCCTCGACCATGCGATGTGGTTCCATCGCAGCCATCCGCTCGATGACTGGATCCTGTACACGCAGGACAGCCCGTCGACGCAGGGGTCGCGCGGCTTCACCCGCGGCTCGCTGTTTGCCCGCGACGGCACCCTGATCGCCTCGGTTGCCCAGGAAGGCCTGATCCGGCTGAAGCGGCCGCCTGCGGAATAGGCATTTTCGAAAAATTGCCTACTTTTTAATCAGTGACTGTCCGTTGACAGTGCGCACCGTGGCGCCGGGACTCGAGCGATCCGTTTATTTACAATGAGTTAACACCCTGCTTCCGCAACTGGCACGGAGCTTGAATCCTGTTGGGCACTCTCCGGGCTTTTTGGGATCGGTGAAGGTGTGCAAACGCGGGGGACCGCAACAGCAAAGGGTGAAACCTTATGAAAATCGTGATGGCAATCATCAAGCCGTTCAAGCTCGACGAGGTGCGCGAAGCGCTCACCGCCGTCGGCATCCAGGGCCTGACCGTCACCGAAGTCAAAGGCTACGGGCGTCAGAAGGGACACACGGAAATCTATCGCGGGGCGGAATACGCGGTCAGTTTCCTGCCGAAAATCAAGATCGAAGTCGCGGTTAGCACAGACCTGGTCGACAAGGCCGTCGAAGCCATCACGGCGGCGGCCAAGACCGGCCAGATCGGCGACGGCAAGATCTTCGTCTTCGGCATCGATCAGGCGGTGCGCATCCGTACCGGCGAAACAGACACCGACGCACTTTGAGCGGCGAACACGTATTCCAATGGAGAGTTCAATGAATATACCTTCCACCTTGAAGTCAGTGGCGCGCTCCGCGCTGCTGGGCTCCTTAGCGCTCGGAGCATTGGGCACGGTTGCTGCCTTCGCGCAGGAGGCGGCTCCCGCCGTCGCGGCGGCAGCGCCAGCAGCGCCGGCTTTTACCGTCGACAAGGGCGACACCACGTGGATGATGATTTCCACCGTGCTGGTGCTGTTGATGACCATTCCCGGCCTTGCGCTTTTCTACGGCGGCCTGGTTCGTACCAAGAACATGCTGTCGGTGCTGATGCAGGTCTTCACCATCACCAGCGTGGTCATGATCATCTGGGTCTTCTACGGCTACAGCCTCGCCTTCACCCCGGGCAACGCCTTCGTCGGCGGCCTTTCGAAGATGTTTCTCTCCGGCGTCAACGTATCAACGCTTTCGGAAACCTTCAGCAAGGGCGTCGCCATTCCTGAACTGGTGTTCGTCGTCTTCCAGATGACCTTCGCCTGCATCACGCCCGCCCTGATCGTCGGCGCATTCGCCGAACGCGTCAAATTCTCCGCCTTGATCCTTTTCGTTATCCTATGGGTGACGTTAATCTACTTCCCGATCGCGCACATGGTCTGGTTCTGGGGCGGCCCGAGCGCCTATGCCGACCCGTCCGGCCTGATCTTCAGCTTCGGCGCCATCGACTTCGCCGGCGGCACGGTCGTTCACATCAATGCGGGCATTGCCGGTCTCGTCGGCGCGCTGATGATCGGCAAGCGCATCGGCTACAAGAAGGACATCATGGCGCCGCACTCGATGACGCTGACCATGGTCGGCGCTTCATTGCTGTGGGTCGGCTGGTTCGGCTTCAACGCCGGTTCGAACCTCGAAGCGAACGCCTATGCGGTGCTGGCGATGATCAACACCTTCGTCGCCACGGCGGCGGCGGCAGTGGCCTGGATCGTGCTTGAATCGCTGCTGCGCGGCAAAGCCTCCATGCTCGGCGCTGTTTCGGGCGCGGTCACCGGCCTCGTCGCGATTACGCCGGCTGCAGGTTTTGCCGGCCCGATGGGCGCTATCGTGCTTGGCATCGTTGCCACCTTCGTCTGCTACTTCTTCGTCTCGGTGGTGAAGAACACGTTCGACTATGATGACAGCCTCGATGTCTTCGGCGTCCACTGCGTCGGTGGCATCATCGGTGCGCTAGGCACTGGCATTCTGGTCAATCCCGCCCTCGGCGGCGCCGGCATCGTCGACTATTCGACGGCCGACTTCGCCGCCGGCTATGCCGGCACGGCCACGCAGCTCCTGGCGCAGGGCAAAGGCGTCCTGGTAACCCTGCTGTGGTCGGGCATCGGCAGCGCAATCCTCTACAAGGTCGTCGACTTGATCATCGGTCTGCGTCCGACAGCCGACGCCGAGCGCGAAGGCCTCGACCTGACTTCGCATGGCGAAGCGGCCTACCACTCGTAAGCCTTGCGGGGCGGCTCGGCCGCCCCGCATTCTCCCATCCCGTCGTGACGCTCCCGAAAGGAGTTCACGCTTTGAGGCCCGGGTCATTCCGGGCCTCTCTTTTTGGCAACCGTGCTGGCAGGCCTCGGTCCCTGCGCAATCACGTTCTAGTGATGGCCGCCGGCGGGGAGACGTCGACCGGATTGGTTCTGAACTGTTGAGACTGCCTACAGTGGAGTGAGCAAGATCCGTGGCTCTGGGTGCGTATAGTTAATGCGGCCTTAACCTTCCCCCGATAGTCTGACATCCGAATCTGCCGGAGTGCGTCATGCGCCCGGCCAGTCCATGACAGACGGGGAACGAAGCATGCGTTCAGGGGCTTCAGCACCGCTCGCGCTGACCGATACGGGGCACGGCATCCAGGCATTCGCGCGGCGCCAGGTCGGGCGGCTGGTCGGCGCCGGCCTGTTTGCGCTGGTCGCCTTTGGCGTCGCGGCGCTGGCGACCTGGAACGTCGCCGATCCCAGCTTCTCGCACGCCACCGCCAACATCGTCACCAACGCCATGGGTTATGCGGGCGCGGTATTCTCCGACCTCGCCATGCAGTTCTTCGGCCTTGCCGCGGTCGCCGCCCTGGTGCCGGCGGTGATCTGGGGCTTTCTCCTGTTTTCGGCGCGCGGCGTCGACAGGCTGCCGAAGCGCGGCCTTGCGTGGTTCGGCTTCGCGCTGCTCGCGGCGGCGATGGCCGGCTGCGTGGTGCCGCCCAAGACGTGGCCGTTGCCGACCGGCCTCGGCGGTGTGTTCGGCGACATGGTGCTCAATATTCCGGGCGTGGTCATTGGCGGCTACCCGACCGGCATCGTTGCCAGCATCATTGCCATGGTGCTCATTGCGCCGGCGCTGTGGCTGTTTGCCTATGGCTCGGCGCTGATTGCGCGCAAGAACGGCTTTGCCGTCATGGAGCGCACCGCGGAGCCCGATCCCCGAGAGGACGATCTGCTCTTCGACGAAGACGAGGACGAGGGCGACGAGGGGATACTGGCGCTCGGCGCCGTTACCCACTGGTGGCTGTCTTTCCGCGCCTGGATGCATCGCCGGGCTGTGCGCCGCCAGCAGGAGCGCGACGAGTTCGAGCCGGAGATGGAGCAGCGCTCCACCGCATGGCGCCGCGCCGCCGAACGGGTCGAATCGGCGGAATTCGCCGAAGCGCGGATGAGCCCGGATGGCCGCGCCCGCGTCGAGCCGGAATTCTTCGCCGCCATGGTCAATGACCGCAGCGTTTCCGTCGATCCGGACGATGACGACGTCCTCGATGCCGGTTTCGACAATGGCGACGAGGAGGTCGAACTCGACGACGAGCCGGTCCAGCGCCGTGCCGCGCCGAACGCCAAGGTGCAAAACTTCCGGTCAGATGCGGCGACCCGCGTCGCCGCACCTGCGCCGCGTCCCGCTCCCGGCGCGCGCGTCCAGCGCGAGGCGCAGACCTCGCTGATCGGCTCGGAAACATTCGAAATGCCGTCGCTGCATTTCCTGTCGGAGCCGAAGAACGTGGTGCGCGACGCCAGCCTGTCCAAGGACGCGCTGGAGCAGAATGCGCGCCTGCTCGAAGGCGTTCTGGAGGATTTCGGCGTCAAGGGCGAGATTATCGCGGTACGGCCCGGCCCGGTGGTCACGCTCTATGAACTGGAACCGGCGCCCGGCATCAAATCGTCGCGCGTCATCGGCCTGTCCGACGACATCGCCCGCTCGATGAGCGCCATTGCCTGCCGCGTCGCCGTGGTGCCCGGCCGCAACGCCATCGGCATCGAATTGCCGAATGCCAAGCGCGAGACCGTCTATCTCCGGGAGATCCTGGCCAGCCGCGATTTCGAGACGACCAAGTCCAAGCTGGCGCTGGCGCTGGGCAAGACCATCAATGGCGAGGCGGTGATCGTCGACATCGCCAAGATGCCGCATGTGCTGGTCGCCGGCACCACCGGCTCCGGCAAGTCCGTCGCCATCAACACCATGATCCTGTCGCTGCTCTACAAGCTGACGCCGCAGGACTGCCGGCTGATCATGATCGACCCGAAGATGCTGGAACTTTCGGTCTATGACGGCATCCCGCACCTTCTGACGCCGGTGGTCACCGACCCGAAGAAGGCGGTGGTGGCGTTGAAATGGACGGTGCGCGAGATGGAGGACCGCTACCGCAAGATGTCCAAGGTCGGCGTGCGCAACATCGACGGCTTCAACGCGCGCGTGCAGTTGGCTGAAAAGAAGGGCGAAAAAATCTCGCGCACCGTGCAGACCGGCTTCGACCGCCAGACCGGCGAGGCGATCTACGAGACCGAGAACCTCGATCTCGAGCCAATGCCCTACATAGTGGTCATCATCGACGAGATGGCCGATTTGATGATGGTCGCCGGCAAGGACATCGAAGGCGCGGTGCAGCGCCTGGCACAAATGGCGCGCGCGGCCGGCATCCATGTCATCATGGCGACGCAGCGTCCGTCGGTCGACGTCATCACCGGCACCATCAAGGCCAATTTCCCGACCCGTATCTCCTTCCAGGTGACGTCGAAGATCGACAGCCGCACCATTCTGGGCGAGCAGGGCGCCGAGCAGCTGCTCGGCATGGGCGACATGCTGTACATGGCCGGAGGCGGCCGCATCCAGCGCGTGCACGGCCCGTTCGTCGCCGACGACGAGGTCGAGAAGATCGTCGCCCATCTGAAGCTGCAGGGCGTGCCCGAATATCTCGACGCCATCACCGAGGATGACGGCGAGGACGATGACGAGCCGTCGGGCAAGGGCGGCGCTGGCGGTGGCGGCAACAGCAATTTCGAGGATTCCGACGATCCCTACGACCAGGCGGTCTCGGTCGTGCTGCGCGACGGCAAGGCGTCGACCAGCTATATCCAGCGCCGGCTCGGCATCGGCTACAACCGCGCCGCCTCGATCATCGAGAAGATGGAGAAGGAAGGCATTGTCGGCCCGGCCAACCATGCCGGCAAACGCGAAATCCTGGTGCCGACCGAGGACGACAAGTTCTGATCAGCCGATACGGCCCGGCGGCAACCTTGAACCTTTTGGCGCGTTACAGCGACTGAGCGCTGTCCGGCCCGCCAAACTTAAGTCTAACTGGGGGTCCACGGACTGCAACGAGACACACACCACACGAGAGTGACCGGCATGAAAAACGATCTTTCCGCGATCAGCGATTTCGCTCCAAACCGTCGCCAGTTGCTCGGCCTTGGCCTGATGCTTGCCGGCGCCGCGGCCATCAACGTCGTGCCGGGGTTCCAGCTCCTGGCCTCGGCGCAGGCGGCGGTGCCGCCGACGGCGCAAAAGATCGCCGACCATTTCTCCTCGGTCAAATCGATGAGCGGCGAGTTCGTCCAGTTCGGCCCCAACAACCAGCAGACCGGCGGCAAGTTCTTCCTTGAGCGGCCAGGCAAGATTCGCTTCAACTATGACGGCAAGTCGAATTTCCGGGTGATTTCCGACGGCAAGTCGGTGGTCATCCTCAACAAGCGGCTGAAAACGTCCGATCTCTATCCGTTGTCGAAGACGCCGCTGAAGCTGTTGCTCGACACCAAGATCGACCTCTCGGGGGGCCGCGTGAAATCGATCAAGGAAGAGAGCGACCTCACCACCATCCAGCTTGCCGACAAGTCGGTGTTCGGCAATTCGAAGATCACTATGATGTTCGATCCGAAATCCTATGATCTGCGCCAGTGGACCATCACCGACGCGCAGGGCAAGGACACCACGGTGATGATCTACAACACCAAGGAAGGCGTCAGCTTCCCTGCGGACACCTTTGCCATCGACTATGCGGCGAACCGCGAGCTGAACACCAACCAGCGCTAGATGCGGTGAGGCCGGCCTGCCAATGGCGATCTCCTGCGCTTCCGGTGCTCACGTGGTTTAAGTACGCTCCGCTCCGGTTCTCGGAGACCGCCATTCGACTCGGCCTGACCTGAATCAGAGCCGCCGCCCGCAAAGGCTGGCTTGTGTTTGTGGCGCTAGGCTGGCAGTAGATCGGCGACCTTGTTCGGACCGCCGCATGCCCTTCTCCATCGCCACCTGGAACATCAACTCCGTGCGCCTGCGCATGCCGATCGTCGAGCGGCTGCTGACGGAGCAGGCGCCCGATGTGCTTTGCCTGCAGGAGACGAAGGTTCCCGACGAGCTGTTTCCGGAAAAGGCGTTCCGCAAGGCCGGCTACGAGCACATCGCATTCCATGGCCAGAAGGGCTATCACGGCGTTGCGACGGTGGCGCGGCGGCCGATCGAGATTGTCGAGAAACGGCGCTTCTGCGAGATCGATGACAGCCGGCATCTGTCGGTCAAGGTGCAGGCCGGCGGCAAGGCAATCCTGGTCCACAATTTCTACGTGCCGGCCGGCGGCGACGAGCCCGATCCGGAGATCAACCGCAAGTTCCGCCACAAGCTCGATTTCGTTGCCGAGATGAACGCCATCCGCGCCGCGCATGACGAGGTGTCGGCCTCGATCCTGGTCGGCGACCTCAACATCGCTCCGCAGGAGCACGATGTCTGGTCGCACAAGCAATTGCTCAACGTCGTCAGCCACACGCCGGTCGAGACGCAAAATTTCGACGCGATGCGGATCGCCGGCGACTGGGTCGACCTGATGCGGCTCGACGTGCCGCCAGAGCAGAAGCTCTACACCTGGTGGAGCTATCGCGCGCGGGACTGGGAAGCCTCGAACCGCGGCCGCCGGCTCGACCATGTCTGGTCGTCACCGAACCTGGTGCCGAGCTTTGCCGGCTATGAGATCCTGCGAGAGGCGCGTGGCTGGGAGCGGCCCTCGGACCATGTGCCGGTGATTGCGCGGTTCGACCTGGATTAGGCGGGCCGATATTCAGGTGAGGCCGGCCTGCAAATGGCCGATACCTGCGCTTCCGGTGCTCGCGTACTTTGAGTACGCTCCGCTCCGGTTCTCGGTATCAGCCATTTTCGACTCGGCCTGACCTGAATCTCGACACACCCAAGCGTGAGCGCGGTCGCGGGGACCTACCCGCCAAACCTTGGGGCCAGCTTCTCGATGCGGGCGATCATGGCCTGGAAATCATCGAGGATGCGCTGGTGCAGTTTCACCGCCACCTCGGGATATTCCTCCAGGATGCGGCGAAACATCTTGCGGCTCAACCTTATCACTTCCGAATCGGTCTCGGCCGAGGCGCTGGTCAGCCGTCTTGAGTCGGCGATCAGCGCCAGTTCGCTGAGGATCGTGCCGGGGCCGGCGGTGCCGATCGGGATGCGGTCGCCATCATGCTCCCGGTAGAGCACGATGCGGCCACTGACCACGATATAGGCCGAGTCGGCTTCGTCATCCTCGCGGTACAGCTTGCGGTCGGCCTGCAGATGGGTGGCTTCGGCGCCGAAGGCGAGCAGGCGCAGCTGTTCCTGCGTGAAACCCTCAAAGAGCTTCACGGCGGACAGGATGCGGATGTCGTCATCCAGCGCCATCTCTAGCTGCGTCCCCGAACGGTCAGTCCAATCCCTCCCTTAGAGCGCCGCGCGTCCAATTGAACGCGCAAAGGACGCTCTAACACTTCAATCTGCGCAGCGGGCCGATCCAGGCTCCCCCAGCCGGATCCTCCCCGAAACAGTCCCGCCCCGACCGCCTATTGAACAATGAAAAGTTTAAGGAACCAGCTTGTAGCCGCCGCTTTCTGTCACAAGAATTTCAGCATTGGAAGGATCGCGCTCGATCTTCTGGCGCAGCCGGTAGACGTGAGTTTCGAGCGTGTGCGTGGTGACGCCGGAATTGTAGCCCCACACTTCCTCAAGCAGGACGTCGCGCGTGACCACCTTCTGGTCGGCTCGATAGAGATATTTGATGATCGAGGCTTCCTTCTCGGTCAGCCGCACCTTGCCGCCGCGCTGGTCGATCAGAAGCTTCTGGCTGGGCTTGAACGTGTAGGGCCCGACCGAAAAGGTGGCGTCCTCGCTCTGCTCGTGCTGGCGCAGTTGTGCGCGTATGCGGGCGAGCAGCACGGCGAAGCGGAACGGCTTGGTGACATAGTCGTTGGCGCCCGCCTCGAGGCCCAGAATCGTGTCGGAATCGGTATCGTGGCCGGTCAGCATGATGATCGGCGCCTTGTAGCCGCCCTTGCGCAGGATCTTCACCGCCTCGCGGCCATCCATGTCGGGCAGCCCGACATCCATGATGAGTAGGTCGATGAGCCCGCCGCGCGCCGCGGCGACGCCTTTGGCGGCGGTCGCTTCCTGCAAGACGTCGAATTCTTCGTAAAGGGCCAGTTGCTCGACGAGGGTTCCGCGCAGGTCGTCATCGTCGTCAACGATCAGAATGGTACGTGATGTCATGGATCAATCCATTGTTTTGAAAAGAATTTTCAGTTGACCGCCCCCCATTTATGCGGAAGCTGACCGGCGCAACAGTCCGATCACAGTGATTTGTTCCGTGACACGATCATACAAGAAAAAACGCGATCGCAATGCAGCCGGCGCAATTTTGCCGAAAGGGCTGCGTGTGCTGGTGGTTCGGGCGAGGCCGGGCAACCCCAGCCAGGGGATATTGCAGGCCGGCAGCAAGGTGTTTGCCTGCGCGCTCGGACGCGGCGGCATCTCAGCCAACAAGCGCGAAGGCGACGGTGCGACGCCGCTTGGCGAGATGCGGATTTTGTCAGGATATTTTCGGGGCGATCATTTCGCGGCCGGCCGCAAAACCCGGCTGGCGATGGCGCCGATCGGCGCCGATCTCGGCTGGTGCGAGGTGCCGGACGACCGCAACTACAACCGGCCGGTGAAAATCCCCTATGGCGCCAGCCATGAGCGAATGCGGCGCGACGACCGCCTCTATGACGCCTGCCTGGTGCTCGACTGGAACATGGCGCCGCGCCGGCGCGGCCGTGGCAGCGCCATCTTCTTCCATCTGGCGCGCCCAGGCTTCACACCGACGCAAGGCTGCGTGGCGGTGACAGCGCGGACAATGGCGCGGCTGTTGCCGCTGGTGTCGGACCGGACGGTGGTGAGGGTGGTGAGGTAGGGAGTAGGGAGTAGGGAGTAGGGAGTAGGGAGTAGGGAGTAGGGAGTAGGGAGTAGGGAGTAGGGAGTAGGGAGTAGGATGGTCTCGGCGTCGTTTCAATCCTTCACTACTCACTACTCACTACTCACCATTGCCTAACGCCTTCTCGGCTTCTGCCACCCAGTGTCCAGCAATCCAAGCCGGCCGAGTTCCCGGTCCACGGCCCGCGTCACGTCCTTGCGCTGCGCGCCGACGTCGCGCAACTGGCGATCCGACAGATCCTCCACGTCCTGGCGCGGCAGGTTGATGGCGACTTTCGCCTGGCGAAGCCAGTCCGTTACGGCATGCAACCAGTTCGAGCGAGCTGCTGGCGAGTTCAAAACGAAGATGGACATGATGCGCTCCCGTGTTCCGCCGGATATCAAATCCGGCTTGATGGTGTTTCGATGGATGCATCATGCCGCATTGAAATCCATGAGAGAAACGAGTAGTTCTTTTCAGATCGTCAAGTTTTATTTGAGGATACGTTGATGTCCCGTCTGTTGCCCGGAACGCGCGCGCTGAGGACTCTGGAAGCCGCCGCCCGCCACCTCAATTTCACCCGCGCTGCCGACGAGCTCGGGCTGACGCCGGCGGCGGTCAGCCACCAGATCAAGGAAATCGAGGATCAGCTCGGGCTGGTGCTGTTCACGCGAACCAGTCGTACCATCCGGTTGACCGAGGCAGGTACGGTGCTGTTCGAGGCCTCGATCGATGCGCTCGACCTGCTCAACCGGGCGGTGTCGCGGGCGCGCAAGCTGACGCGCGGCACGGCATTGCTGAAGGTAACGCTCGACGCGCAGTTCGCGTCAAAATGGCTGATGCGGCGCGTCGACGATTTTCGCAAACTTCAGCCCAGTATCGAGCTGAGGTTCGACATCGGCTACGAAGTGCGCGATTTCGAACTCGACGACGTCGATGTCGGCATCCGGTTCGGGGTCGGCAAGTATCCGGGGCTTCGCGCCCATCGCCTGTTCGACAACATCCTCATTCCGGTGTGCAGCCCGAGCCTGCTGACCTCCGGCCCGTCGCTGCGCGAACCGCGCGACCTCTTCAACCACACGCTTGCCCATATCGAATGGTCGCGCCAAGGCGTGACATGGCCGAACTGGCGCATGTGGATGGCGGCGGCCGGCATCAACGATTTCGACGACAGCCGGACTATCGTGTTTGGAACCTCTACCGATGCCGTGCAGGCGGCGCTCGACGGCAATGCCGTGGCGCTCGCCGAGTTCGCCATGGTGGCAAACGACCTTTCCCAGGGAAGGCTGGTGCAGCCCTTTGAACTCGGTCTGCGCGTGGGGCCGGAGTTCGGCTACTTCCTGGTCTATCCCGAGAGCACTGCCAACGATCCGCGCATCATCGCTTTCCGCGAATGGATCCTCGACGAAGTCGCCAGGACGCAGACCTGACGACTTCTGCAGGCCTCAGCCGGCGACCGGCGTCCCGAACCAGCCGATCACCGCGCCGATGATCAACAGCACGCCGAGCCAGTGGCCGCCGTCGATCAGGGTCAGGTCCCAGCCGAAATTCTCATAGCTATGGTTGGCCGTCAGCGTCGTGGCGACGAAACCCAGCCAGAGGACGAAGCCGAAGACCAGCCCTGCGACAAGGACCGGCTCGCCGCCCGTCATCGCGCCGACGACCAAGGCCAAGACCAGCGCCATGATCAGCTCGGCGATGAAGGAGATGATGAAGGGCAATATTGATTTCTTTGACGTTGACGGATCGATCCTGGCCGCCCTCATCCAAGGCTTGCTGAGGACCGTGTACCAGACCGCGCCAAACAGCCACGCCGCGACGGCCGCGACAACCACCGCCAGCCAGTTCACCACTGAAAAATCCATAAAGTCCTCCCCTCAAGCATGCAGCCCAAAGCCTGACGGTTCTGGGATAACGACATGCGTATTCTTCAAATCAATGCGCGATGGAACGCCTGTTCGGCAATGCCGTCAAGCGAAGCGCCACACCGTGGTGCGCTTGACAAGGGCGTCCTCCAGCGCCCGCGTCACCGCCACTTCGTAGACGGCGAGCGGCTCCAGTCCCGCCTTCGGCATGTAGGAGCGGCCCGGATCGCCGACGAGGATGTCAGCGCCGCGCGCCTTCAGTGTCGAAAACCACGGCATCAGCGTGTCGGCGAAGGATTTGTCGTAGAAGACGTCGCCCGCCAGTACCACGTCCCAGCCGGCGTCGGTGCCGATGCAGTCCGTGCCGCAAAAGTCGATGGCAACGCCATTGGCCTCTGCGTTGAGGCGGATCGCCGTTTCGCAGAACGGGTCGATGTCGGCGGCGATCACGTGCGCCGCACCCGCCTTGGCGGCGGCGATGGCGACAAGGCCGGAGCCGGAGGCGAAGTCGAGCACGCGTTTGCCCCGCACATCCGACGGATTGTCCAGCACGTAGCGGGCAAGGCCCTGACCGCCGGCCCAGGCAAAGGCCCAGAACGGTGGCGGCAGGCCGATTTCGATCAGCTCGTTCTCCGTGCGCTGCCAGAGGTCATGCGCTTCGTCGGCCAGATTGAGGACAATCTCCGGCACATGCGGCGGCGACATAAGCGCCGTGTTGTCGAGAATGAACTTTTTCGCGCTGTTCGGCGTAAGGACCGTCACGGAGCCGGCGTCAGGCCGCCCATGCGGCAGACTTCCTTCCATTCGGCCGGCGTCACCGGCTGTACGGAAAGCCGTCCAAGCCGCACCAGCGCCATCTCGGCAAGCTTCGGATTGGCCTTGACCTGCTCCAGCGTCGGCGGGTTCGGCACGTCCTTGAAGGCGCGGATGTCGACGCATTCCCAGCGCGGATCGTCGGTGGTGCTGTCGGGATGGGCAAGCCCGCAGACTTCGGCAATGCCGACGACGTTCAGCCCTTCATTGGAGTGATAGAAGAAGCCGAGATCGCCGATCTGCATCGCCTTCATGTTGTTGCGCGCTGCATAGTTGCGCACGCCGTCCCACTGCGTGCCGGCCTTGCCCTTGGCCTTCAGCGCCTCGAAGGAGAAGACCGAAGGTTCGGATTTGAACAGCCAGTAGTTCATGTCTTTGCTCCAACTACTATTTTTTGCGCAATTCCGGACGGAAAACCGTTACACAATTTTCCTGGGATCGCTCTAGGCGCCGCCGGAACTAACTAGCCGCCGGCTTGTTGAAGGTCCAGTTCCACTGGCGGATTTCGACACTTTCGAACAGCCCGGCCTTGGCATAGGGGTCGGCAGCCGACAGCGCCTGCGCACCGGCGAGGTCGGGCGCTTCCACGACGACGAGGCTGCCATTGGGCTTGCCCTCGGCGTCGAGGAACGGGCCGGCAAAGGCCAGTTTGTTGTCGGCGTTCAGGCGTTCGAGAAAGGCGACGTGGACCGGCCGCGTATCGACCCGCACCTGCAGGCTGCCCGGCTTGTCCTTGCAAATCAACGCAAACAGCATGTTAAACTCCGGTTTGTTTGGGGATTAGAGGTCGGTTTCGGTTTTCAGGGGTCGCGTCATCAGCGCGGACACAGCTTGCCGAATGGTGATCGTGCCGTCCAGTATCGCCGACACCGCAGCGATGATCGGCGCGTCGATGTGGCGCTCGGTGGCGATGCGGGCGGCGATCGCCGCCGTCGGCACGCCTTCGGCGAGTGGCAGTCCCGACAAGGGCTTACCTTGCCCCAGCGCCAGCCCATAGGCGAAATTGCGCGACTGGGCGGAAGAGCAGGTGAGCAAAAGGTCGCCGAGGCCGGAAAGCCCCATCAGCGTCTCCGGCTTGGCGCCGAAGGACGCGCCGATGCGGCGCAGTTCGACGAAGCCGCGCGTCACCATGGCGGCCTGCGCGCTGGCGCCGAGCCCGGCGCCGGTGACGGCGCCAGCGGCAATGGCGAAGACATTCTTCAAAGCGCCGCCAATCTCGACGCCGATCAAATCGTCGCTGGAATAGCAGCGCAGATTCTGCGCCGAAAAGCGCGCGGCAAGCTCGGCCGCCAAGGCGTCGTCGCGTGCAGCAACCACGACAGCGGTCGGCAGACCCCTGGCGACGTCGGCGGCAAAGCTCGGACCGGACAGGGCCGAAACCGGAGTTTCGGGCAGAATCTCACCAACGATCGCCGACAGCAGCGCGCCGGTGTCGCGCTCGATACCCTTGGCGCAGAGAACCAGCGGGATGCCTTTCGGCATATGGGGCTTTGCCGTCGTCAGCATGGCGCGCAGCGCCTGTGCCGGTGCCACGGCCAGCGCGCAATCGGCATCAGTCAGGGCAGTGCCGATATCGCTGGTCGCCGCAATGCCTGTTTCAATGGCGATGCCGGGGAGATAACGCGGGTTCTCGCCGCGGCGGATCGCGGAAACCGTCTCTTCGTCGCGGGCGTAGAGCCGCACATCGTGACCGGAGCGCAGCATCGCCAGCGCCAGCGCCGTGCCCCAGGCGCCGCCGCCAAGCACGGCGACGCGCCAGCCGGTCTTGTCCCTGCCGCTTGTCTTGCTGGCGCTCATGCTTTCGCTCCACGCCGGCCGGAGCCGACCATCGGCGCCGAAATGCTGTCCAGCGGCCAGCGCGAACGCGGCACGAAATCGAAGCCGTTCTCTTGCGACAGGCCTGCCCGCAACCGCTCGATCCCGGCCCAGGCGATCATCGCCGCATTGTCGGTGCACAGTTTGAGCGGCGGCGCGACAAAGGCGAAGCCGGCCTCGGCGCACTGCTTCTGCAGCGTCGCCTTGATCGCTCTGTTGGCGGCGACGCCACCGGCAACGACCAGCGCCGGCTTGGCCTTGTCCGGAAATTCGTCACGGAAGCGGGCAAGCGCGCGGGCCACGCGGTCGCCCAGCGCATCGGCTACTGCCGCCTGGAACGAGGCGCAGATGTCGGCGACATCCTGCTCACTCAGCGGCTGGATGGCGGTCGCCGCCTGGCGCACCGCAGTCTTGAGGCCGGAGAAGGAGAAATCGGGCTGCGCCGAGCCCTTCATCGGCCGCGGAAGGGCAAAGCGCGCCGCATCGCCCGACATTGCCGCCTTTTCGACGTTCGGGCCGCCGGGATAGGGCAGGCCGAGCATTTTGGCCGTCTTGTCGAAAGCTTCGCCGAGCGCGTCGTCGATGGTCGTCGCCCAGCGCTGGTAGTCGCCAACGCCGCGCACGGCGACGATCTGGGTGTGGCCGCCGGAAACCAGCAGCAGCAAATAGGGAAAGTCGAGCCCGTTGGTCAGCCTTGCGGTCAGTGCGTGGCCTTCGAGATGGTTGATGGCGATCAGCGGCTTGCCGGCGGCCGCTGCAATCGCCTTGGCCGTCATCAGGCCGACGATCAGCCCGCCGACCAGGCCGGGGCCAGCAGTGGCGGCAATGGCGTCGATGTCGGCCAGGGCTACGCCCGAATCCGCAAGAGCGGCCTCGACAATGCCGTCCAGCGCCTCGACATGGGCACGCGCGGCGATCTCCGGCACGACGCCGCCGAAGGCGGCGTGCTCCTCGATCTGGCTGAGCACGATGTTGGACGCAATCACCGGCACGGAATCGCCGTCCAGCGTCACCACGCTGGCGGCGGTCTCGTCGCAACTCGTCTCAATGCCCAGAACGCGGATCAATTCGTCGCTGTCTCCAGAGATTGTGTCGCCGGACTTTCCTAGTTAGTAGAGGCGGGCCTCGTTAGGGAGAGCGCCGGAAACGCAAAGCCAGCCGGGGGTTATCACGGACCGCGCGCCATGCAAACTTTGAAAATAGGAACACGCGGCAGCCCGCTGGCGCTCGCCCAGGCGCATGAGACGCAGGCGCGGCTGATGGAAGCGCATGGCATGCCGGCGGAAGCCTTCGAGGTCGTCGTCATTTCGACCAGCGGCGACCGCATCCAGGACCGGCCGCTGTCGGAAGCCGGCGGCAAGGGGCTGTTCACCAAGGAAATCGAAGAGGCGCTGCTGGCCGGCACGATCGATATCGCCGTGCATTCCTCCAAGGACATGCCGACAGTGCTGCCGGTCGGGCTGGAGCTGTCCGCCTTCCTGCCGCGCGAGGATGCGCGGGACGCCTTCATCGGCAAGGTGGTGAAGCGCATTGTTGATTTGCCGCAAGGCGCCAAGGTCGGGTCGTCTTCGCTCAGGCGCCAGGCGCTGATCCGGCGCATGCGGCCGGACCTAGACGTGGTCATGTTCCGCGGCAATGTGCAGACCAGGCTGCGCAAGCTGGAGGAAGGCGTCGCCGAAGGCACGATCCTCGCTTATGCCGGGCTGAAGCGGCTCGGGCTCGGCCATGTCGTCACCGACCTGATGCCGCTCGATGCTTTTCCGCCGGCGCCGGGACAAGGCGCAATCGGCATCGAAACCCGCATCGGCGACAGCGAGGTCGAAAAGATGCTGGTGGCCATCCATGATGTGCCGACAGGCCAGGCGCTGGCCTGTGAGCGCGCCTTCCTGGCGGCGCTCGACGGCTCCTGCCGCACGCCGATCGCCGGCTATGCGACGATCTCGGGCGGCAGGCTGGTTTTCGCCGGGCTGATCATTTCGCCCGATGGCACGCAATCGCATGAGGTCAAGGCCGAAGGCTTGGCGCTGGATGCCGCTGACATCGGCACGGACGCGGCCAGGATGGTGCGGGTCAAAGCGGGCGAAACCTTCTTCGACGGCTGGGTCTGATATGCGTGTCCTGGTGACGCGGCCGCAACCCGGGGCGTCGCGAACCATGCGGCGGCTGCAGGAATTGGGATTTGAGCCGCTCCTTCTGCCGCTGACCGAAACGGTGACACTGCCGGTTGGCGCCGATGCTGCGAGCGACAATGCCGTGGCCGTCGCTGTGACCAGCGCCAATGCCGTGCGGCATGCGCCGAAAGAACTCATTCGTGCGCTCGCCGCCTTGCCTTGCCATGCCGTCGGACGCAGGACGGCTGAAGCGGCACGTTGGGCAGGGTTCTTGTCGGTCAGCGAAGGGGCGGGCGACGCCGAGCGGCTGGCCGAGGCGATTGCTGCCGGCCTTTCCGGCAAGGCGGTCGTCTATCTCACAGGGCGCGTGCGGTTTCCGGCCTTCGAGGCGCCGCTGCGAAAGGCCGGCGTCGAGGTCCGCACCGTCGAAACCTACGACACGATTTCGCTCGATTATTCCGATGATGAAATCCGTGCACGCCTGTCCCATCAGGCGGTCGACGCGATGCTGCTCTATTCAGCCAAGGCGGCGGCAGCGTTGCAGGCCTTGACCGACCGGGCGGGGCTGCGCGATCTCTTTGAAAACATGCAGGTTTTTGCGCTCTCCGAGCGCGTGGCAGCGGCGTTTGACAATGCCGCCGGCAAAAAAATACGCATGGCGCGGGAACCGCAGGAGGAGGCGCTGCTTGAGCTGTTGCACCGCGGCGACTGAGCCCCGTGTCATCACGCCGCCCCTTTTCACCTGATGATGATGTGCTAGACCATTTTTCAAACCATCACGCGCCGTCGGGCGCCCAGACGAAGCAGGATTGCGGAGCCCAGGCATGGTCAAGACGCCGAAGATGCGACATTCGAAAAGCCACCGCGAGCCGGTGACCATCGAACTCGAACCCGGCGCTGTCTCGCGCATTGCCGATGCGGATGCCGCCAAGACGGATGTCGCGAACTCGGACGACGTCGAGGCCCCGGCAGGGTCGGTTGCGGCTGAGGATGCGGCTGCCATGGCCAATGCGCAGCCGGAGACGCCTGACGAGCCCGTTCATGCCGATCAAGCCGATCTCGAGCCGTGGGAGCACTCCGACGCCGCGGCGCAGGCCGCTCCCGAAAGCGCCGATGCGAAGGCGTCCACCCAGGCGGAGCAGCCTTACCCCACCGCTTCGGATGCGCCACCGCGCGCCAGAACCTCCGACTACAGTTTCGAGGATGCCTCGCCCAAGCCGGGTGCACCCAAGGAAACCCCAAGGACAGCCGGGAACCAGCCCATGGCCGCGCAACCGAAGCGCACGAACGGCATTGCCGCCGGCATCATCGGCGGTGTCATCGCGCTGGCTGCCGCCGGGGGGCTGCAGTTTGCCGGCGTGCTTGGCGCTCCGGGCTCAGGGGCGGGCACGGTCTCGCTCGACGGCGTCAATGGCGAGATCGCTTCGCTGAAGCGCGAAATCGCCGACCTCAGGGAAGCCAGCGGCAATGGCGCCGCAACGGCCAAGGTCGACGGGCTGTCTTCGGCGCTGGATCAGGTCAAGGCCGATGTCGCATCGCTGAAATCGGCGGTCGAAAAGGGCGGCGCCGGCGACAATGCCGGGCTTGCAGCGCTTGGCGACAAGGTCAAGCAGATAGAGACGGCGGTCGCCGCCCTTGGCCAGGCCGGTGGTGCAGCGCCCGTCGATCTCGCGCCGCTCAATGAAAGACTGGCGGGCCTCGACGCACTGGTGAAATCGGCCGGTGAGGCAGCCAAGACGCAGGAAGGCAAGATCGCCGCGCTGGAGCAGTCGGTGACGCAGCTCGCCGGCAAGGTCGATGCGCAGGCCTCGCAGCCAAAGATCGCGATGGCCATCGCCGCTTCGGCCTTGAAGGCGGCGCTTGACCGCGGCGCGCCGTTCGCCGCCGAGTTGGAGACCTTCGCGGCGATCTCGCCCGATGCACCGCAGATTGCAGCGCTGCGCCCCTACGCTGAAAAGGGCGTCCCGACCCGCACCGAGATCGCCGGCGAGGCCGACGCCGCGGCCAATGCGATGGTCGCGGCGGCGACGCCGGTCGATGAAAATGCCGGCTTCTTCCAGAACCTTTTGTCGAGCGCCGAATCGCTGGTCAAGGTCCGGCCGATCGGCGCCGTCGAAGGCGCCGGCGCGCCGGAAACCGTGGCGCGCATCGAAGTGGCGGTCAATCAGGGCGACTACGCCAAGGCGCTCAGCGAATACGCAACGCTGCCGGATGCGGTCAAGGCTGCCGGCGCCGACTTTGCCGGCAAACTGAAGGCGCGCATCGACGTCGAGACGCAGGTCGACGCGCTGATTGCAGGTGCGATGAAGGCATGAGGACGACACGATGATCCGCATTCTCATCTTTCTCGCCGCCGTCTTCGCCCTCGGTCTGGGCTTTGCCTGGCTGGCCGATCGTCCCGGCGAGATGGTCGTTACCTTCAACGGTTACCAATACCAGGTCAGCCTGATGGTGGCGGCGGTGGCGATCGTTGCCGTCGTCGCAGCGGTGATGATCGTCTGGTGGCTGATCAAGTCGCTGTGGAACAGCCCATACACGATCTCGCGCTATTTCCGCGTGCGCCGCCGCGACCGCGGCTACCAGGCGCTGTCGACCGGCATGATCGCAGCCGGCGCCGGCGACGGCGCGCTGGCCCGCAAGAAGTCCAAGGAAGCCGCCAAACTGATCCGCTCCGACCAGGAGCCGCTGATCCAGCTGCTCGAAGCGCAAGCCTCGCTGCTCGAAGGCGACCATGAGGGCGCGCGCGAAAAATTCGAGGCCATGCTCGACGACCCCGAAATGCGGCTGCTTGGCCTGCGCGGGCTCTATCTCGAAGCCGAACGGCTCGGCGACCGCAACGCGGCGCGTCACTATGCCGGCCGCGCCGCTTCCGTCGCGCCGCAACTGGCTTGGGCCGCCGAATCGACGCTGGAGGATCTGACCGGACGCGGCGACTGGGACGGCGCGCTGAAGCTGGTGGAGGCGCAGAAGTCGACCAGGCAGATCGAACGCGACGCCGCCAATCGCCGCCGCGCTGTGCTGTTGACCGCCAAGGCGCAGGCGCTGACCGACAGCGACCCCAATGCAGCCAAGGCAGCCGCTCTCGAGGCCAACAAGCTCGCGCCCGATTTCGCGCCGGCCGCGGTTGCAGCCGCCAATCTTCTGTTCAAACAGAACGATGTGCGCAAAGGCTCGAAGATCCTTGAGGCAGCCTGGAAGGCGGAGCCGCATCCCGAGATCGCCGAGCTCTACACCCATGCAAGGCCGGGAGATGCCGTGGTCGATCGTCTCAACCGGGCGAAGAAGCTGCAGGAGCTGAAGCGCAACAATGCCGAATCGTCGATGACGGTGGCGCGCGCCGCGCTCGATGCGCAGGATTTTTCCACCGCCCGCCGGGAGGCGGAAGCGGCGATCCGCATGGATCGCCGGGAAGGCGCTTACCTGCTGCTGGCCGATATCGAGGAGGCAGAGACCGGCGACCAGGGCAAGATCAGGCAATTGCTGTCCAAGGCGGTCAGGGCGCCGCGCGATCCGGCCTGGGTCGCCGACGGCGTCGTCTCCGAACGCTGGGCGCCGGTATCGCCGGTCAGCGGCAAGCTCGACGCTTTCGCCTGGCGCGCACCGATGGAGCGGCTGGGCCAGCTCATCGACAGCCATGAAGACGAAGCCGATGTGCCGGTGCTTGCGGCACCCGCCAAGCCGGCAAAGGAAGCCGAAGTGATCGATCATCCCGCCGTTGCCAAGACGATCAGCGAGGCGCCGACCGAGCCGAAGCCCGCTGTGGGCGATGACCAGGTCACGCCGGTCACCGCCGCCGCTTTCGCCGCAATACCAAACGACGCCGAACCCGTCGAACCTGCCGAGGAACTGGCGCGGCTGCCCGACGACCCCGGCGTCGACCCCGATGACGAAGCGGAGAAGTCACCGCGCCGCTTCCGCCTGTTTTGATCCCTGAAGCATGATCCCAAAAAGTGGATACCGGTTTTTGGAAAAGATCATGCTCCAATAATGTGAAGTGAGCACCATGTTCGAACGCGTCCTGGCCTTTCTGAAAGACCTGCCCTCCGGGGCTGGGGCTCGCGCCAATGCGGACGATCCGCGCGTTGCGGCGTCGGCTTTGCTCTATCATGTGATGAATGCCGACGGCGTGCGCCAGGATGTCGAGTGGGAGCGGTTCAAGCAGGTGCTGGCGCAGAGCTATTCGATCAGCGGCGACGAGCTCGATGCACTGGCTGCCGCCGGCGAGCGCGCCGACAATGAGGCGATCGACCTCTATGCCTTCACCAGCGTCTTGAAGCGCCATCTCGACGCCGAGGCGCGCAAGGCTTTCATCGGCCTGATGTGGGAAATCGTCTATGCCGACGGCGAACTGCATGAACTGGAGGACAACACCGTCTGGCGCGTTGCCGAACTGATCGGCGTCGAGCGCCAGGATCGCGTCGAGGCGCGCCGCAAGGCGGCGGCCGCCGCGCCCGGCGCCAGCGGAACGTCGAGCGACGAATAGGATTCCGCCTTTCCATGCCGTCCAGACCGAGCTCGAAACCAAAAATCCTGATCGTGCTGCATCAGGAGACTTCGAGCCCCGGCCGGGTTGGCCACATGCTGCTCGAGGAAGGTTTCGACCTCGACATCCGCCGGCCGCCTCTCGGCGACAGCCTGCCGGAGACGCTGGAGGGACACGCCGGCGCCGTGGTATTCGGCGGGCCGATGAGCGCCAATGACGAAGATGAGTTCGTCCGCCGCGAGACCAACTGGCTCAATGTTCCGCTAAAGGAGAACCGGCCCTTCCTCGGCATCTGCCTTGGCGCGCAGATGCTGGCCAATCATCTCGGCGGCAAGGTCGAGGGGCATGGCGAGGGGCTGGTCGAGATCGGCTGGTATCCGCTGAAGCCGACCGAGGCCGGCAAGAAACTGCTGCCTTGGCCCGACATGGTCTACCAGTTTCACCGCGAAGGCTTTTCGCTGCCCAGGGATGCGACGCTGCTGGCGACGGCGGAAACCTACCCCAACCAGGCTTTTCGCTATGGCGACAATGCCTGGGGCATCCAGTTCCATGGCGAACTGACCCGGTTGATGATGCAGCGCTGGGTGGTGCGCGGCGCGCACCGTTTCGAATTGCCCGGCGCGCAGCCCGGCCGCGACCATCTCGGCGGCCCGCTGATCTGGGATATGCACCTCAAGCGCTGGCTGAGCGAATTTTTGAGCCTGATCTTCGGCAAGCCTACTGAGGGATAGAGCAAAATCCAACTACTCTGAACGGCCGAGCTTGCCAAAGACGACTTACCTCTGGGAGGCGTGTACGATGGATCCGGGACCTTAGCCCGTTCCCGCAGATTTGGATTGCGCCCCAAACACTCCGATGGATCGAAAAACTCCGTGGCGCATTTAAGCTTCGGCTAATAACGGCCCCAGGAGAGAACCAATGAAGAAGACGCTGCTCATTTTAAGCCTACTCATTCCGCTCGCGGCATGCTCCCGCACCGAACAAGGCGCTGCCGTCGGTGGTTTGGGTGGCGCAGCTGTAGGCGCAGCAGTGGCCGGCGACCCGGTAAAAGGGGCGGTTGTTGGCGGGGCGGTCGGAGCGCTGGCCGGGGCGGTCATCGGGCACGCCAGCGAAGCCGGCCAGTGCAGATATCGCGGTCGGAACGGTCGAGTTTACGTTGCTCAGTGCCCGGACGGCTACTGATCTCAAAGGCGCGTGATCTCTTTCGATCACGCGCCTGCTCGGGGTAGGATAACTGAATGGCATATAACAGCAAAAGACTGCTGGCTTTCTGGTTAGCCGTTGTCAGCGCTGTCGCGATAAACGCCGAACTTTCGACCGCGGCCTTGGCCGCACCTGTAGAAGCGAAGACGATTGCCGATCACTTCTCATCGGTAAAGTCCATGTCCGGGGACTTTGTCCAGTCGGGCCCAAGAGCGGAAAGGACCAAAGGGAAATTTTTCCTCCAGCGGCCGGGCAAGATCCGGTTCAACTATGCAGGCCAATCAGGGTCAGCGTAATTGCAGATGGAAAATCCTTGGTGGTCTATAACAAGAAGCTCAAGACATCGCGGCTTTATGCTCTCTCGAAGACGCCGCTCAAGCTGCTCCTCGACAATCAGGTCAACTTTTCCGGCAATCGCCTCAAAAGTATCAGGGACGATGGCGCCCAGGTGATCATCAGGCTGGCCGACAAGTCGGCCTTCGGCAATTCGAATGTCACTATGGTGTTTGACAGGGAATCGCTCGATCTACGCAGATGGACCCTGACTGACGAGAGGGGCCTTACCTCGACAGTCACCATATCTAACGTGAAGCAGGGCGTTCGCGCTCCTGCGGGCACCTTCACTATCGACTATGCTGCAAACCGTGAATTCAACACCAAAACGAAATAGTCGGCAGCGCCACGAACTGCCCGTGTAACACTACTCGGCGGCCGTCTCGGACGGCACCTCTGCCGGTGCCGAAGAATCGGCCTCGGCATGCGGCTTGCGCCGTGAGAACAGTGACCTGAGCGTGACGTAAAACACCGGCGTCAGGAACAGGCCGACGAAAGTGACGCCCAGCATGCCGGAGAACACCGCGGTGCCGAGCGACTGGCGCATTTCCGCGCCCGGGCCCGTCGCGATCATCAGCGGCACGACGCCGAGGATGAACGAGAAGGCGGTCATCAGGATCGGCCGCAGCCTGAGCCGGCAGGCTTCGACGGCAGCCTCGGCCGCCGACAGGCCGCGTTCCTGGGCCTGCCGCGCGAACTCGACGATCAGGATCGCGTTCTTGGCGGCAAGCCCGATCAGCACGATGAGGCCGATCTGCACGAGGATGTTGTTGTCCAGCCCTCGGAACGACACGCCGAGCAACGCTGCGAGCACGCCGAGCGGCACCACCAGCACGATGGCGAACGGCAGCACCCAGCTTTCATATTGCGCCGCCAGCGCCAGGAACACGAACAGCACCGACAGTCCGAAGATATAGACAGCGGCATTGCCGGTGTTGCGCTCCTGATAGGCGAGTTCGGTCCATTCGTAGGAGGTACCGGCCGGCAACGTCTGTGCCGTGATCGCTTCCATCTTGGCAAGCGCATCGCCGGTGGAAACACCGGGCGCGGCGTTGCCCTGCAGCGGCACGGAGACGTACATGTTGTAGCGCTGGACCAGCGCCGGGCCGGTGACGTCGCGGATCTCGATCAACGTGCCCAGCGGAACCAGCGCGCCGGTCGCCGAGCGCACCTTCAGTTTCAAGATGTCGGCGCGATCGAGGCGGAACGCCTGGTCGGCCTGCGCGCGCACCTGGTAGACGCGCCCGAAAGCGTTGAAGTCGTTGACGTAGGCGGTGCCCAGATTGATCGACAGCGTCTCGAAGATGTTGGGGATCGGCACGTTCAGGATGCGCGCCTTGTCGCGATCGATCGCCAGGAAGAATTGCGGGCTGGACGCGGAGAAGGTGGTGAACACGCCGGTCAGCCCCGCCGTCTTGTTGGCCTTGCCGGCAATTTCATAGGCAAGCGCCAGGATCTGCCGCATGTCGGCGCTGTTGCGCTCCTGGATCTGCAGCTTGAAGCCGCCGGCATTGCCGACGCCGCGGATCGGCGGCGGCGGCAGTGCGATAATGAAGGCTTCCTTGATGCTTTGCAGGCTGCCGAACAAATTGCCGATGACCTGGGTCGCGGACTGGCCGGCTTCCAGTCGCTCGTCAAACGGCTTGAACCTGGCGAAGATCACGCCCGCGTTGCTGGCATTGGTAAAGGTGGCACCGGAGAAGCCGGCGAAGGCGACCGCGTAGTCGACGCCCGGCGTTTTCTGGATGATCTGCGACGCCTGCTGGATGACGGCATCGGTCCGCGATAGCGAGGCGCCGTCCGGCAACTGGACGACGACGATCGCATACCCCTGGTCGAGCGACGGAATGAAACCGCGCGGCACCGTCTGAACCATATAGACCGTGGCGTAGATGAGGGCCGCGAAAACGGCCAGCGTGGCGGCCATCGCTATCCGCGAGCCGACCAGCACGCGCACGATGCTCGAATACCAATGGGCGACCTTGTCGAAGCCGCCATTGAAGCCGTCGGCGAGCGCCCGTCCGAACCGCGCCAGGAAAAAGCGCGGCGGCGCCGCAGCAGTGTGGTGCGGCTTGAACAGCAGCGCGGCCAAGGCCGGCGAGAGCGTCAGCGAATTGAATGCCGAGATCGCCGTCGACACCGCGATGGTGATCGCAAACTGCAGGTAGAACTGCCCGGAAATGCCGGGAATGAAGGCTGTCGGCACGAACACCGCTATCAGCACCAGCGAGATCGCGATGACCGCCGTTCCGACTTCGTCCATGGTCAGATGCGACGCCGGATTGGGCGCCAACCCCCTGGCGATATTTCGCTCGACGTTCTCGACCACGACGATCGCATCGTCGACGACGATGCCGATGGCCAGAACGAGGCCGAACAGCGTCAGCATGTTGAGGGAGAAGCCGGCGGCGTAAAGCACCGCCAGCGTGCCGATCAGCGACACCGGGATGGCCACGATCGGCACGATCGCCATGCGCCACGATTGCAGGAAGACGATGATGACGATGATGACCAGCACCATCGCCTCGAGGATCGTCTTGTAGACCTCCTGGATCGACTCGGCGACGAACTCGGTCGGATTGTAGACGATGTCGTAGCTCAATCCCTTCGGGAAGTCCTGGGAAAGCTCCTTCATCTTGTCCTGGATCTCCGCGGCTGCGGCGAGCGCATTGGTGCCTGGCCGCTGGAAGATGGCGAGCGCCACCGCCGGTTTGCCGTTGAGATAGGAGTTGGTGACGTAATCCTTGGCGCCGAGCTCGATGCGCGCCACGTCCTGCAGCTGGATCAGGCGGCCGTCTTCGGCCGATTTGACGATCACGTATCGGAAGTCGCGTGCGTCGTTGAAGCGGCCTTGCGTGGTGACCGTGTACTGGAACGCCGTGCCGGTATTGGTCGGCGGCGCGCCGATGGAGCCGCCCGACACCTGGACGTTCTGGTCGCGCAGCGCCTGCACCACATCGCCCGAGGTCATCCCCAGGGCGGACAGTTTTTCCGGATCGAGCCAGATGCGCAGCGAATATTCGCGTTCGCCAAAGATGATGAGGTCGCCGACGCCGTCCAACCTGAGCAGTATGTCGCGCACCCGCGAGCGGGCGTAGTTCGAGACGTAGAGCTGGTCGTAGGTATTGTCGGGCGACAGCATGTGCACGACCATCATCAGGTCGGGCGAGCTCTTGATGGTGGTGATGCCGAGGCGGCGGACTTCTTCGGGCAGGCGCGGCTCGGCGACCGACACGCGGTTCTGTACCAGCACCTGCGCCTGGTCGAGATCGGTGCCTAGCTTGAAGGTGATGGTCAGCGCCATCGCCCCGTCGCCGGACGAATAGGACGACATGTAAAGCATGCCCTCGACGCCGTTGATCTCCTGCTCGATCGGCGTTGCCACCGTCGCTGCGACCGTCTCGGCGTCGGCGCCCGGGTACTGGGCGCGAACGACGATGGTCGGCGGCGCGATCTCGGGATATTGCGCGATCGGCAGCTGGGTATAAGCAATCCCGCCGAGGATCAGGAGGACGATCGAAACCACCGATGCGAAGATCGGACGGTCGACGAAGAAATGGGCGAACCTCATTGCTGCAACCCGGCGGTCTCGACCTTGGGCGGCAACGTCACCATCTCGACTTTCACCTTGGTGCCGGGCCTGGCGTGCATCAGCCCGTTGACGATGATCGTCTCGTCGCCGGTCAGGCCCGCGCGGATCACCCGGTAGCCGTCGAGAAGCGGGCCGGTGCGCACGGGCTTCGCCGACACCATCCCGGCCTCATCCACCAGGTACACGATGCGGCGATCCTGATCGGCGCCGACCGCCTCGTCGGGCACCAGGACGCCGCTATGCGGCAGCGACCCCGGCACGTTGATGCGCCCGAACATGCCTGGCTGGAGAACGCCGTCGGCGTTGGCAAACCTTGCACGCACCCGCATGGTGCCGGTCGCGTTGTCGATCCGGTTCTCGGCAAAATCGAGCTTGCCCTTGAATACCGCCTCCGCGCGGTCGGCGACGCGAACCACCACCTCGAGCCCGCCGGCGCCTTCCTGCATGCTGCCGCCGCGCTCCTTCGCATCGCGGGCGTAGCTGAAATACAGGCGCTCATCGACGTCGAAATAGAAGTCGATCGGATCGCGTGTGACGATAGTCGTCAGCAAGGTGGAATCCGGCTGCACGAGGTTGCCGACCGACACCAGCCGGCGGTCGATGCGGCCGGACAAGGGCGCCTTGATCTCGGTGAACTCCAGGTTCAGGTTGGCCGTCGTCAGCGCAGCCGTCGCGCCTTGCATCTGCGCCTGCGCCGAAAGGTATTCCCGCCGACGGTCGTCGACCGTCGCGGCCGAGATATTGCCGGTCTTGGCGAGTTCATCGGCGCGATCCAGCTGCATCTTGGAGAATTCGAGCAGGGACTTGGCGACGTCTACTTGCGACTTGGCGGCATCGTAGGCCGCCTGGTACGGACGCTGGTCGATGGTGAAGAGCAGGTCGCCCTTGTTGACCAGTGCGCCGTCCTGGAAGCTGATCTTGTCCAGATAGCCGCTGACGCGCGAACGGATGGCGACCTCGTCGACGGCTTCGAAGCGCCCGACGAACTCGTCGTCTTCGACGATTTCACGCACCACCGGCTTGGCCGCCGTCACCACCGGCAGTTGCTGGTCCTGCGCAAACGCGTTGCTGCTGAAAGCCATGCCGAGCAGGAATGCCACTGGGACGGCGGAGCGGGCCAGCCAGCCGACCGATCGGCTGGGTCGCCCGCTTGCGTCGCGATGCGATTGCCGATTCCCTGAAGTGTCCATTTGCGTCCCCGCTAGCTGGACCCGGAGGTCGGGTGGTTCTCTTCTATATTTAAGGTTTCTCGTCGAGACCAGAGCACTGCAGTATTGTGCATGGCAACATAATCATTTTCCATATGGACTGAAATGTCCACCCTGTGGCTGCCCCGCCATCTGGCTAGTTCGCCCAGAACCGGCCCATCCGCTTCCGGCCCATCTCAGCCGTCATCGGCGCAAGCTGATTTGGACCGAGCGCCGGATCCTGCGGCTTACTCGATCAGTTGCGGCTGTTGAGATGCCGCACCCTTCGCAGTTGCGGAAACAGCACCGCCCACAGTCCGGCGACGGCAATCGCACCGACGCCGCCGATCACCACCGCCGGCACGGTGCCGATCAGCGCCGCCATGGTGCCGGCGCGGAACTCGCCGACTTCGTTGGAGGCGCCGACGAAGACCTGGTTGACGGCGTTGACGCGGCCGCGCACCTCGTCGGGTGTCCACAGCTGGATCAGCGTCTCCCTGATATAGACGCTGAACATGTCGGTGGCGCCGAGGCCGGCAAGGGCCAGGATCGACAGCCAGGTGATGGTCGAGACGCCGAACAGCACGGTGAAGGCGCCGAACCCGGCGACGAAGCCGAGCATGATCTTGCCGGCACTGTCGCGCAGCGGATGCCCGGCAAGCCAGACCGCGACACAGATGGCGCCGATGCCGGGCGCCGAGCGCAGCAGGCCGAGGCCCCACGGGCCGAGTTCCAGAATATCGCGGGCATAGACCGGCAGCAGCGCCGAGGCACCGGACAGAAGCACGGCGAAGAGGTCGAGCGAGATGGCGCCCAGGACGATCTTCTCGCTCCAGATGTATCGGAAGCCGGCAAACAGCGTCTCCATCGTCGGCTTGTCGGTGGCGCTCTGCTGGGCCGGTTTCGGAATGGTGAAGATCAGCAGACCGGCCACCAGCATCAGCACGGAGGCAACGGCGTAAGCGGCTTCGGCCGAGACGCCATAGAGCAGGCCGCCGGCGACCGGGCCGACAATGGTCGCCGTTTGCCAGGCGGACGAGTTCCAGGCGATCGCATTGCCGAAATCTTCCGGCGGAACAAGGTTGGCGAACAGCGACGACGAGGCCGGCCCATAAAAAGCGCGCGCCAGGCCGAACATAGCCAGCACGATGAAGATCGGCAGCGGGCTGACGAGACCGCGCAGCGTGAAGTACAACAGGACAAGCGCACAACCTGCCTCGACTACCGTCGCCAGCGCCATGATCAGGCGGCGGCCGAAACGGTCGGCGACAACGCCGGTGACCAGCACCAGCAGCAGCGACGGCAGGAACTGGACGATGCCGACAATGCCGAGATCGAAGGGATCGCGCGTCAGATCATAGATCTGCCAGCCGACGGCGACGGACACGATCATGGTGGCGAAGGTGGTCAGGAAACGCGCCGCCCAATAGCTCAGGAAGGAGCGATGGCGGAAGGCGGCGTAACGCCGGTCAGGCGGTGTATGGGAATGGGATGTCATGGATACAGGCCCCGTTGCTTGCATTGGCCGGCGGGGCACTTCCCGGAAATGGGCGCTGTTCCGGCCAATGAAACTTATCAAAGTTCGGGGCGCGTATGCGTGAAAATCGGGCCCGGATCAAGCGGTTTTCAAGCCGCTCGCCCGATTGCACGCGGACGTTACTGCCTCAGCGCGGCGGAAATGGCGTCGAGGCCGCCCTGTAATTCCGCCTCTTTCGGCCAGCCGAAACCGACGCGGAAGAAGCGCTTGGGCATATCGAACCAGTGGCCGGGACCGACATAGGTGCCGTGGTTTTCCAAGAGATTGACGTAGAAACGGTCGAGGTCGAAGTCTGGACTGACAACGAGCCTTGGAAATCCGACGACGCCGCCTTGTGGCCGCACCCAGTCGACCAGCGGCTCGCGGTCGATCCAGGCTTGCACGATGTCGCGGCGTTTCGCCATCTCGGGCAGCAGCGCGGCCAGGAAAGCGTCGCGGCGCCCCAGCATGCCGCGCGCAATGCCTTCGTCGATGACGCTGCCGCAAATGCCGATCTGCTCCTTGGCGGCGAGGAAGCGCTCCTGCAGTTCGGCATCGCTGGTGATCAGCCAGCCAATGCGGATGCCGGGAATGCCGAAGGCTTTCGACAGCGACGAGACGCTGATCGCTTTGGGGCTGAGAGAAGCCGCCGCCGGCAGGCGCTGTCCATAGGAGAGGTCGCGATAGGTCTCGTCGACCAGCAGATGGCAGCCGCTCGCTTCGGCCAGCGCAATCAGCGCGTCGAGATCGGCCCGGCCCATCATCGTGCCGGTCGGGTTGTGCGGGCAGGTGACGCTGATCAGCTTGGTGTTCGGTTGCATGCTGGCGGCGACGCGGCCGAAATCGATGGCAAAGCCTGCGTCGAAATCGAGATCGACATAGGAGATGGCGCAGCCGATCGCCTTGGGGGTCTCGATGTTGGTGGCGTAGTTCGGCCGGACCACGACAAGGTGGTCGCGCTCCGACAGAAGCGAGGTCGAAATGATGAAGAGCGCGCCCGCCGCACCGGCGGTCACAAGAACATCGTCAGGCGAAATGCCGGAATCCTGCGCCGCGATCAGCGCCCGCAACTCCTTGTCGCCGCGATGCTCGCCGTAGAACAGCGTGAGATCCGGCAGCGACAGGCCGACGTCGGAGAGTTTCTGATCGGCGATCGAGCTTTCGGAGAGATTGAACCGAATGCGATCGTAGCCGTATTCCTCCGGCGCCTCTTTCTCGATCACCATTCTGGCGTAGTTCATGGCTGCTCCCCCAAAGTCCTGACACTCAGAGGTACAAGCCATAAAAGCACGAAGCCTGCCAAGGCTCATTCGCCGGCAGGCTTCTGTTCCAGTCGTCCAAACGATTGGCTCAGGGCCGAGGCGCTGATCCCACTCAGGCCGGAACTTTGGCCTTCCGACCCTTGGCTTTCGCCGGCGCGGCCACTGCAGCCTTGCGGCCGAGGCCGATCGACTTGGCCAGCTCGGAGCGCGACGCCGCGTAGTTGGGGGCAACCATCGGATAGTCGGCCGGCAGGCCCCATTTGGTACGATAGGCTTCCGGCGTCAGGTTGAAATGGACGCCGAGATGGCGCTTCAGCGATTTGAATTTTTTGCCGTCCTCGAGGCAGATGATGTAATCCGGCGTCACCGACCGCTTGGGATTGACGGCCGGGATCTGCGGCGCCGCCACTGGGGCCGGCGGCTGGCTGAGCCCGCCGATCGACGCCGCAACGCTGGCGATGAGATCGCTCAGGCCGGCAACGGGCAAGCGGTTCTTCTCGACGTAAGCGGACACGATATGGGCGGTAAGCTCGAGCAGGTCGATGTCCTTGTCAGAGTCGTTGCTGTCGTCGGCCAATTTATCTCTCCGTCGCTAGGGGGTGGCGGAAACTCCCAGAGCGGTCCCAGCGGAGCCGGAAATCCGCTCTAGTCATTTGTCTTGCCGCATATGTGCGGTTGCGCCAGATGATTCCATCCGGTGCCACCGATCTAATCGCCAAATCTGCGTAACGCAATGACTTCGTATCGCGCCACACGTCATTTTGAACAACTATACTGAATTTTAATACTATCAGACGATCAGCGCCTTGTCGCGCCATAGTCGAAAACCGCCCTCGAAGGCGCGCGTATTGTCGCCACGCCTGGATGTGGCGGGCAATTCATCCAGTCTGTCGACATTGCCGCCGCCGATGACGACATAATCCGGCTGCAGCGCCGCACGCAGCCGCCCGACGACGTCGAAAACGTATTTGCGCCATTTCTTCTTGCCGTATTTCTCCAGGCCGCGCTCGCCGACATAATCTTCGAAACTGCCGCCCTTGCGGTACGGCAGATGCGCCAGCTCCATCGGCTGGCCGACATTGTTGAGGATCATCGCCGCGCCCAGGCCGGTGCCGAGGCCGAGGAACAGCATGCGCCCGCCATCGTAGCTGCCGATCGCCTGCAGCAGCGCGTCGTTGACGACCTTGACCGGCTTGCCGAAGGCGGCGGCAAAATCGTAGCCGTCCCAGCCCTTGCCGAGATTGGCGGGATCGAGCGAAGGCCTGTTGTGCCTGACCGGGCCGGGATAGCCCATCGAGATCACGTCATAGGGCAGCCCTTCGGCCAGCGTCTTCACCGTGGCGACCATCTGCTGCGGCGTCAGATCCGGTCCGGAATCGGCCCGGCGCATCTCGCCGCCTGCGCTGGTGAGGATTTTTACGTGCGAGCCGCCGACATCGATCGTCAGCACGATCGGTTCCGCCTTGGCCTTCGCGGGCCTGGCTGCCTTGGCCATGTCGTTTCCTCCGCTCACTTGGCGCGTTCCCCGTTTCAGGGAAACGGGGGAATGCTCCAAGTCTTTGTTTTTACGCAATTCCGGACGGAAAGACCGCTCGCACTTTCCTGGAATTGCTCAACTCGGATTGATCCAGCCGTTGGGCGGCCCGAAGCTGGCCATGGCGTCGGCCGGCCCCCAGGTCTTCGGCTCATACATATGCGGCGGCGTGGTGTCGCCGAGCACCGGGCCGACAATGCGCCAGGCAAGCTCGCTGGCATCCTGGCGGGTGAACAATTGGCCATTGCCGTTCATGGCATCGCCGATCAGCCGCTCATAGGGCGGCATGTCGCCCTTCGAATCGTCGAGCGCGGTGAGCTCGACCTGCTCGCCGACCATGTCGTCGCCGGGCGCCTTGCGCTGCGCGCCGATCGAGATCGCCACCTGCGGGTCGATGCGGAAGCGCACGTAATTGGCGTCGCTGGGCTTGATCGGATCGAAGACGTCGAGCGGCGGCCGCTTCAGCCGCACGATCACTTCGGTCACATGCACCGGCATGTTCTTGCCGGTGCGGATGAAGAAGGGCACGTCCTGCCAGCGCCAGGTGTCGACCATGAAGCGCACCGCGGCAAAGGTTTCGACCGGCGAGTTCGGCTTCACGCCGGGTTCAGCGAGGTAGCCGGTGAACTGGCCGCGCACGACGTCGTCCTTGGTCAGCGTGCGGATGGCGCGCAGCACCTGCACCTTCTCGTCGATCAGATCGTCGGCCGAGCGGCCGACCGGCGGTTCCATGGCGAGCAGCAAAAGGATGTTGAGCAGATGGTTCTCGATCACGTCGCGGATAGCGCCGACATCGTCATAGAATTTGCCACGGCCTTCAACGCCGAAGTCCTCGGCCATGGTGATCTGTACGCTTTCGACGAAGTTGCGGTTCCAGATCGGCTCGAGAAAGGAATTGGCAAAGCGGAAATAGAGCAGGTTCTGGATCGCCTCCTTGCCGAGATAGTGGTCGATGCGGAAGATCGACTGCTCTTCGAACACCAGATGCAGCACGCGGTTCAGCCAGCGCGCCGATTGGAGATCGTGGCCGAACGGCTTTTCCACCATCAGCCGCGCGCCATGCGCGGTACCGGATTGCTCCAGCCCCTGGACGACGGTCTCGAACATGGTCGGCGGCACCGCCATATAGTGAAGCGGCCGCTGCGCCGAGCCGAGCGCCGTCTTCAGCTTCTCGAAGGTCGCGCCGTCGCGGTAGTCGCCGCTGACATAGCGCAGCAGACTGGCGAATTTGGCGAAGATCTTTTCGTCGATCTTGCCGAGAGCGTTGACGATGCCGTCGCGGGCCCTCGCCTGCAATTGGTTGATGTCCCAGGCATCGAAGGCGACGCCGATCACCGGCTCGGTCAGCGTCCCCTTGGCTACCATCTGGTAGAGGGCCGGAAATATCTTCTTGTGGGCAAGGTCGCCGGTTGCTCCGAAGAGCACCAGCGTGTCGGACCGTTCCGGGCTCATCTTGCGAGTCTCCCCTGCGGCCTTCACTTGCCGGCCTTCGGCTTTTCGACATGGCCGCCAAAGGCATAGCGCATGGCCGACAGCAGCTTGTCGGCGAATTCGGATTCGCCCTGCGAGGAGAAGCGGTCGAACAAAGCCGAGGACAGAACCGGCGCCGGCACGCCGGTGTCGATCGCCGCCTTCAGCGTCCAGCGGCCTTCACCGGAATCGGAGACGCGGCCGCCGAACTGGGCCAATGCCGGGTCGCTCTTCAGAGCGCCGGCGGTGAGGTCGAGCAGCCAGGAGCCGATCACACTGCCATGGCGCCAGACCTCGGCCACCTGCGGCAGGTCGATGTCGAACTGATAGTATTGCGGGTTTTCCAAAGGGCTGGTCTCGGCGTCGGCAGTGCGCTGTCTTTTGCCGGCATTGGCCGATTTCAGGATGTTCATGCCTTCGGCGTAGGCGGCCATGACGCCATATTCGATGCCGTTGTGGATCATCTTGACGAAATGGCCGGCGCCGCTCGGTCCGCAATGCAGGTAGCCAAAGGGTGCGGTCCCGCCCGCCTTGTCGGGCGTGGCGCCGGCATCGGCGCCGGGCGCCAGCGTGGCGAAGATCGGATCGAGGTGTTTGACCGCCGTATCGGGGCCGCCGATCATCAGGCAGTAGCCGCGCTCCAAGCCCCAGACGCCGCCGCTGGTGCCGACATCGACATAGTGCAGGCCCTTGGCCGCTAGTTCGACCGCCTGGTCGACGGCGTCGTGATAGTAGGAATTGCCGCCGTCGATGATGATGTCGCCGGGCTCCATAAGTGCCGCCACCTGGTCGGCGATCTTGCCGGTGATCGCCGCCGGCAGCATCAGCCAGGCGCTGCGCGGCTTGGAAAGCTTGCCGACGAACTCCTCCATCGATGCGGCGCCGATGGCGCCATCGTCAACCAGGCCGGCAACGCTTGCCGGGTTGATGTCGTAGACGACGCATTCATGGCCGTCGCGCATCAGGCGGCGCACCATGTTGGCGCCCATCCTGCCCAGTCCCATCATTCCGATCTGCATGGTGTTGTCCTAGTCGCTTGAGGAAAGAAAATTGTGGGCGAGTTAGTTCTCAATGCCGACGGTGAAGTCGACATTCTCCCAACGGTCGCCGTCGGGCCAGAAAAAAGTGAAGACGATCGTATTACCTCGCGGAATATCGGCCACCGGCAGATCCGCCAGATGGACGCCAAAGACATTCACGGACGTGTTGATTTCATGGCTGGTCTGCCACTGGTCGCCGCTCCAGCGGATCAGTGCCGGCTGCAGCAGTTCAACCCGCAGCGTCTTGCCGGCTTCCATGGTGCGCAGCCTGTTGTTGAAGCGCCATATCCTCAGCGGCGAGCCGGTCTTGTCCCTGACATAGCGCTTGACGCCTTGCGGCGGCATGTCGAAGACGGCGCCGTCGCGGAGCGAGCGCAACAGCTTGATGTGTTCCGAATGCGCCCAGACCAGCGGCATGGCGCTGCCCGACGGCTTGCCCAGCCACAATTCGCGCTCCGGTATGTCGGCGCCGTCCCAGACCTGTTCCGGCAGCAGACCGCCCACGCCAGCCGAAGCCTCGAATGTCCTGAGCAGGCTTGCCGCCTTGTCCTTGTTACCGGCGGCCAGCTCGTAGTGGGCGCGTTCGCCGGCCAGCAACGGCCAGGGCCGGCCCTGGCCGTTGCCGTCGAAGGGGGCGCCGTCGGCGTGTTCGCCATAACCGTCGCTGGTGTAGCGATACCAGAGAGGCCCCTGCGGCAGGTCGCAGCGCAGTTGCGCGTCTATGATCTTGACCGTGCCGACGATGCGCGGATCGTCCGCGGCCCTGAGGCCGAAGCGGACCAGCGCCAGCGCGTCCGGGCTGACAATCGCTTCGGCCGGCTTGTCGGTATCGCCCGGCGGACGGTTCTTGATCGGTACGAAGCCGTCCTTCGGCGATGCGGCGCCTGAACCGTCGGCCGGCGCGATGCGGATGTAGTAGCCGTCGACGCCAGCCTCGTGGCACTCCGGTGTGCCGCTGACATAGGTCCAGCGCTCGATCTGGTCGTTCCAGCAATCCGCGACCTCGCGCAAATAGTTAGCCGGCTCCGGTTTGCCGTCTACGTCGAACAGATCGGCGGCGCCAAGCAGTGCCGATATTTCGACGGCGAGCGTGAATGGGCTGTAGCCGGCATCCTCTTCCCAGCGGTCCTGCCCGGTGACGGGACCATTGCGCACGACATAGGACACGGCCTTCTCGACCATCGGCATGAAGGCGGCGAGCTTGGCGCGCGGCAGGTGGCCGGCGCGGTGCAGCGCATCGGCAAGCAGCAGCGGGAAGGCGCATTCGTCCATCTGGATGCCCGGCCAATAGAGTGAGCCGTCGAGCCACACATTTTGTGGCCAGTGGCCGTCCGGCTGCTGGATGGAACAGAGATAGGCGAGGATCTCAAGCGCCTGCGCCGGATCGCCGGCGGCGAGGAAGCCGCCCGCGGTTTCCACAAGGTCGCGCGGCCAGACCAGATGATAGCCGCCAAGGTCGTCGTCGCCCTTGCTGAACCCCCAGGGGATCGACAGGCTGGCGACGGCCGCACCGGGCCTCGCCAGCGACAGGTGTGTCGCCAGCACCGCTGTGCTGACGCGGTAGGTGTTGAGGCCGGATGCATCATGGTGGTCGAGCGCCGTCAGGCCTGCCTGCCATTTCCGCCATTTCGCGACATAGGCCTTTGCCGCCGGCTCAAAACCGCGTTTCAGGCTGGCGGCGGCGTTTTCGGCCGCTTCATCCGGCGTTGCCCCAAACCCAAGCGCAAGCAAGGCTTTGCTGTTGCGTAAGGAAAAGCCGATCTCGCCGGTCAGCGCGACATTGCCGTCCTCCGCCCTTTGGCAGGCCGGATCGAGCCGGCCGGCGCGGCTGAGTTGCTGCCAGCCGTCGGAAAAGCCTGCATAGCCGGCCGAGCAATCACCCCAGGGCAGCGAGGATGCAAGCGCCAGGCAGGTGCCGCGCCCGGACGCGAACAGCATCGGCCTCCCCTTGTGCTCGTCGGTCCAGGCGGTGTTGCCCATGCCGGCACTGACCAGATGCGGCGCCAGCAGGGCGTAGACGCGGTAGTCCGTGGCCACGCCCTCGAGTGCCGTGAAGCTGGTTTCCTGCAGCAAGGCCGGGCGCGCCGGATCCGCCAGGATGCGCTTTTCGATCTGGTAACGCGCCGTCGCGTTGATCAGCCGGTAGGCGGGCACGCCGTCCTCGAACGGCTCGATGGCATGCGTGGCGTCACGCTTCTCCTCGGAGAACCAGCCGCCGGGACCGGTGACCAGCAGTCCCATGTCGCGCGTGCAGGCGCTGTCGAGGCCGGGATAATAGACCTCGTTTACGATGCCATGGCTGAGCGTGAACCAGACGCGGCTCGCCGGCGAAAGCGCGGCACCTACGCCGCTCTTGGCGCTTGACGTCCAGCGCGCCGGAATTCCGGGGGCGCCCATTCTTTTGGGTGCACTGGGGGGAAGGGTCGGCGGCATCGCTGCCATGCATGGTCTCCTGGACCCTTCCCTAGACCAGCACGCGAAGGCTTTTCAACCGCCGCACCTGAAGTTGATCGTCCAAGCGTGATCGATCGCAGTTGACAAGCGGGCGTATCTGAATTTGTCTGACAATAGATAAAAAACAGGCAGACAACGCCAAAACCATCTGCAACAGTCGGCGGGGCCGACAATCTATGGGAGGATTATGACATGAAGACACTGCTCGTCCTGAGCGCTCTGGCGGCGATGCTCGCCTCGGGCACGGCGCTTGCCGACACCAGCGGCAAGAAGATCGCCTTCTCCAACAATTACGCCGGCAATTCGTGGCGCCAGGCGATGCTCGACAGCTACGGCATCGTCACCAAGAAGGCGGTGGAGGATAAGATCGTCGGCGCCGCCGACATCTTCACCACCGCCGACAAGGAAGTGCCGACCCAGGCTGCCCAGGTGCAGAACCTGATCCTGCAGGGTTATGACGCCATCGTCATCAATGCCGCATCGCCGGATGCGCTGAACGGCGCCATCAAGCAGGCCTGCGATGCCGGCATCGTCGTCGTCTCCTTCGACGGGACCGTCACCGAACCTTGCGCCTACCGCGTCGTCGTCGACTTCAAGGACATGGGCAAGCAGGAAGTCGAGCAGATGGCCAAGTTCCAGCCCAAGGGCGGCAATTTGCTGGAAATCCGCGGCCTTGCCGGCACCTCGATCGACGATGCCATCCATGCCGGTATCTTGGAAGGCGTCGCCGCCCATCCCGAGTTCAAGATCGTCGGTTCGGTGACCGGCGACTGGGACCAGACGACGGCGCAGAAGGCGGTCGCGACGATCCTGCCTTCGTTGCCCGACATCGTCGGCATCGTCGACCAGGGCGGTGACGGTTATGGCGCGGCACAAGCCTTTGCCGCCGCAGGCAAGCCGCGTCCGACCATCATCATGGGCAACCGCCAGGACGAGCTGAAATGGTGGAAGGAGCAGAAGGACAAGGATGGCTACCAGACCTGGTCGGCCTCGATCGCGCCCGGCGTGTCGTCGCTGGCCTTCTGGGTGGCGCAGCAGGTGCTCGACGGCCGCACCGACATTCCGCATGACCTTTTGGTGCCGTATCTCGCCTTTACCCAGGACAATTTCGAGACCGAGCTGCCGAAAATCAAGGAGGGCGGCGTCGCCACCCACGAATACAGCCAGGAAGACGCAATCGCGGCGATCAAAGCCAATATCAAGTGATGCATTGCATTCATTGCCAGCGGCATGACCGACCGGATATCGTTGAGCATGCCTGAGGCCAATACGGACATCATCAGACTGGGCGGCGCCGAAAAACATTTCGGCGCCGCCCATTTGGACATCATCAGGCTGAACGGCGCCGAAAAACATTTCGGCGCCGTTCGGGCGCTTAACGGCGTCGACTTCCATGTTGTATCAGGCGAATGCGTCGGGCTGGTCGGCCACAACGGAGCCGGCAAATCGACGCTGATGCATATGGTGGCCGGTACGCTGCAGCCCGATGGCGGTGAGATCGCGGTGCGTGGCAATGCCGAAACCGACTACTCGGTGGCGCGCGCGCTGAAACTCGGCATACGCTGCGTGTTCCAGGAACTGTCGCTCTGCCCTAACCTCAGTATCGCGGAGAATACGCGCATCAACCATCCGGCGCTCACCGGCTTCGGCTGGCGACGCAAGGCGGCTGCTCTCATTGCCGCCAAGCTGGACGAAATCTTTCCGGATCACGGCATCTCGGCAGACGACATTGCCGGCGATCTCTCCATCGGCCGGCGGCAGATGGTCGAGGTGGCGCGCGCCTTCACGGTGACGCGCGATCCGCTCGACTTGGTCATTCTCGACGAGCCGACCTCTTCGCTGGACGCGCATACTGCGGGCCAGCTGCTTGCCTTCGTGCGCCGTTTCGTAGCCACCGGGGGCAGCTGCATCCTGATCTCGCATGTGCTGGGCGAGGTGCTGCAGAATGCCGACCGCATCGTGGTGATGCGCGACGGCAAGGTGGTCGCCACGGACGTGGCAAAAGCGTTCGACCGTGACCGGCTGGTGACGGCGATGGGCGGCGCGGAAGCGCGCGAGAAGATCGCGGCGGAGATCGCCGCCAGGCCGGCGGCAGGCCCGGTCAGGGTGCGGGCGCGGCCCGAGCGGCAGCAGGACGGCAAGGAGCTTGTCGCCCGCGCCGGCGAGATCATCGGGCTTGCCGGGCTTGCCGGCCATGGCCAGACCGACCTGTTGCTGGCGATCTTTGCCGCCGCGACGCGTAGAAGGCTTGATATCGAGGTGACCGCCCCGGTCGCGCTGGTGGCCGGCGACCGCCAGTCGGACGGCATCTTTCCGCAATGGTCGATCTCGGAAAACATCGGCATCCGCTCGCTGGCGCGGCTGCGCAAAGGGCTGCTGATCTCGCCGCAGCGCGAGGCCGAGCTTGCCGAGTTCTGGAAGCAGAAGATCGGCATCCGCACCCCTGACATGGCCAACAATATCTTCTCGCTGTCCGGCGGCAACCAGCAGAAAGCGCTGTTTGCCCGCGCTCTCGGCTCCGATGCGCAGATCGTGCTGATGGACGATCCGATGCGCGGCGTGGACATCGGCACCAAGCTCGAGGTCTACGATCTCGTGCGCGAGGAGGCGGCCAAGGGCCGGACCTTCCTCTGGTACACCACCGAGACCGAAGAACTCGACAATTGCGACCACATCCATGTCTTCAAGAACGGCCGCATCGTCGCCAATCTCACGCGCGACGAGCTGACGGAGGAAAAGATCATCCAGTCCTCATTCGGCGATGCGGCCTGAGATGACGGCAATCGCTCCCGGCCCGACGTCCTCGCCGAGCAGCAGTGCCGCCCGCGCGCGCCTGCTGCGCAGCCTGTTGCCGGCGCTGTCGCTGGCGCTGGTGGTTATCGCCATCGCCTTGCTCAACCCACGCGCCATCAGCTATTTCGGCTTCAGCCTGATGCTCAACCTGGCGATCCCGATCGCGCTGGCGACGATCGCCCAGATGTTCGTCATCGCCGGCAACGAGCTCGATCTGTCGATCGGCACCTTTGTCGGCTTTGTCGGCTGCGTCACCGCGACCTGGCTGAAGGACGCGCCGCTGCTCGGCGTGGTCATCCTGCTCGGCGCCATCGGGGTCTATGCACTGCTGGGCGCATTGATCCATCTTCGCAATCTGCCGTCGATCGTGGTGACGCTGGGCATGAGCTTCGTCTGGCAGGGGCTTGCCATTCTGGTGCTGCCCAAGCCCGGTGGCAAGGCGCCGGACTGGCTCTTGTCGCTGATGGCCTTCAAGCCGCCCTTCATTCCGTTCCCTATCATCGCCGCGCTGGCGATCGCAGCGGTGGTGCATTTTGGGCTGATGCGCACCTCCTATGGCGTTATCCTGCGGGGATCCGGCGGCAATCCGGCGGCGCTCAGGCGCGCTGGCTGGTCGCTGCTGCGCACCAAGATCGTGCTGTTTGCGCTGACCGGCCTGTTCGGCGTTCTGTCCGGCATGGCGCTGATCGGCATCACCACCTCGGCCGACGCTAATATCGGCAATGGCTACACGCTGCTGGCGATCGCCGGCGTCATCCTCGGCGGTGGCGAGTTCGTCGGCGGCCGGGTATCGCCGATTGGCGCCGTGCTCGGCGCGCTGACACTGGCGCTGGCGGCATCGCCTCTGCTCACCTTCATGCACATTCCGCCGGATTGGCAGGTCGCCGCCAACGGCGCCATCCTGATCATCGTGCTGGCAGCCCGCGTCCTGATCAGTCGCAGGGAGAGATAGCGATGACATTTGTGAAATCGCTGGCCGCCAAACCCTGGATATGGTCGTTCATCGGCGCGATGTCCGTCTGGCTGGCGACCATCGCTTTCACCGGCGGCTATGGCGGCGGTGGCATGGTCACGGCGGCACTGTCGCTGGCGGTGTTCACCGTCATCGTCGGAGTCGGCCAAATGTTCGTCATCACGCTCGGGCCAGGCAATGTCGACCTGTCGCTGCCGGCCAATATCGGGCTCGCCAGCGCCGTCGCCATGAAGGTCATGGGCGGCAGCGATTCCATGATCGTGGTCGGGCTGCTCGCCGCGCTCGCCTGCGGCGCTGCCATCGGTGCCGTCAACTATCTCCTGATCTGGGCGCTGAGGATCCCGCCGATCATCGCCACTCTGTCGGCCAGTTTCATCATCCAGTCGATCGACATCAGCTATGGGCGTGGCCTGCAGATCAAGCCGCCGCCCGGCTTTGCCGATTTTGCCAACTGGCAAATCCTGGGCATTCCAGTGCTGGCGATCCTTACCGTATTGTTCACCATCGGTGCGGCCATCGCCTTGCAGCGCATGATCTATGGCCGCTCGGTGCTGGCGATCGGCCAGAACATCCGCGCCGCGTGGCTTGCCGGCGTCAATGTCGGCCGCACCCGCTTCCTCACTTACACGCTGTCGGGCGCGCTCGGCGGCATCGACGGGGCGCTGCTCGCCGGCTATTTCCGCGGCGCCAATGTCGATATCGGCAACGAGTACCTGCTGGCCTCGATCGCCGTCGTCGTCATCGGCGGCACCTCGGTCGCCGGCGGCAAGGCCAATGTTCCCGGTGTCTGGGGCGCGGCGCTGTTCCTGGTGCTGCTTCTGACCATGCTCAACACGTTCGGCGTCAGCGCCGGCGTTCGGCTGTTGCTGACCGGGCTGATCATCGTCGGCGTCATCACCGTAGCCGGTGGCGAGAAGGCGGTACGCTAGCGCCGGCTCCTGCCAGCGACATCGCCAAATTTGACCATGTGGACAAAAGTCCGCACCCGTTCCATAGTTCCGCGTCTGATTTCGGAACAGCCGGCTCGACACGGCTGTCAAACAGAGGGGCACTAGATGGAAAACCGGAAAAACAAATCGCAATCGACCGGCCTGTCGCGGCGCGACGTGCTGGAACTCGGCGCACTTGGCCTGGCCGCAGCCATGCTGCCGGGTGCAGCCTTCGCCAAGGACAAGAAGCTGAAGGTGGCGGCGATCTTCGCCACGCCGATCGAGGAGCCGTGGGACAACCAGATCCACGTCGCCCTGCAGAAGGCCGAGAAGGAACTCGGCATCGAATACAAATGGTCGGAAAAGGTGCAGACCGCCGATTTCAGCCGCGTCATGCGCGAATATGCGCAAGGCGGGTACCAGCTGGTGCTGGGCGACGCCTTCGCCGCCGAGCGTGAATCGCGCCGCACGGCAAAGCAGTTCCCGAAGACCGCTTTCCTGTTTGGCTCCGGCGCAGGCCCGGCCGAGCCCAATTTCGGCGTCTTCGACAACTGGATCCACGAGCCGGCCTATCTCTCCGGCATGATCGCCGGCAAGATGTCGAAGTCGGGCACGATCGGCGCGGTGGCGGCCATGGGCATTCCGGAAGTGAACCGGCTGGTCAACGCCTTCTTTGCCGGCGCCAAGGAGGTCAATCCCAACATCAAGAAGAAGGTCGCCTTCATCGGCTCGTTCTTCGATCCGCCCAAGGCCAAGGAAGCGGCGGTCGCCCAGATCGATGCCGGCGTCGATGTCATCTATGCGGAGCGCTTCGGCGTCATCGAGGCGGCGGTGGACAAGAAGATCCTCGCCATCTCCAACATGTCCGACCAGTCGAGCCTCGGCCCCGACACGGTGATAACCGGGCCGGTCTGGGACATGTATCCGACGGTCGAGCAGGCGATCAAGCTGGTCAAGGCCGGTGTCTTCACCGCGCAGGACTATGGCGATTTCTCGCGCATGGCCAAGGGCGGTTCGTTCCTGGCCCCCTACCACAAATTCGACAAGACGCTGCCGGCCGAGGTGAAGGATCTGGTCGAGAAGAAGAAGGCCGAGATCCTGGAAGGCAACTTCCGGGTGGATGTCGACGAGAACACGCCGGTTTCGGATTAGCTCGGCGTACCCCTCCCCTTGAGGGGAGGGTGGCCCGCAGGGCCGGGTGGGGTCCTCCGCGAAGTGCTCCATCCTGCTAAGTCATAGGTTGAGGCAGTTGAGGTGACCCCACCCGCCCTCGAGGGGGAGGGGTATCTCCGCAGGAGCACCATTGTCCGCCCCTCTCATCGAAATGCGCGCCATCACCAAGAGCTTCGGCGCCGTCAAGGCGAATGAGGCTGTCGATCTAAGCGTCGCCCAGGTGAGATCCTCGGCCTGCTGGGCGAAAACGGCGCCGGCAAGACGACGCTGATGAATGTGCTGTTCGGCGCCTATGCGCCGGATGCCGGCGAAATTCTTATCCAGGGCAAGACCGTGCGGATCACCAGTTCGGCCGATGCGCTGGCCGCCGGCATCGGCATGGTGCACCAGCATTTTCATTTGGCGCCAAGGCTGACGGTCCTGGAAAACCTTCTGATTGGCATTCCCGGCAAATCCGGCCGCATCGACCGCGCCGGCGGACTTGCCCGGTTGTCCGACATCAGCCGTCAGCATGGGCTGACGCTGGACCCCAACCTGCCTGTCTCCGCGCTGTCGGTCGGCGAGCAGCAGCGGCTCGAAATCGTCAAGGCGCTGTTTCGCGGCGCCAGGCTGTTAATCCTCGACGAGCCGACGGCGGTGTTGGCGCCGAGCGAGGTCGACGGGCTGTTTTCGGCGCTGCGCTCGATGGCGGCGCAGGGGCTCGGCATCATCTTCATCTCGCATAAATTGAACGAGGTGCGGGCGCTCACCCATCGCTGCACCGTATTGCGGCACGGCCGCGTCGCCGGCCGTGTCGACGATCCGGCGAACACGACATCGGCAGAAATGGCGCAGCTGATGTGCGGCCATGAGATCGTGCCGCCGGCAAGAGGACCTTCGACCCCAGGCGCGGCGGTGCTGACGCTCGACGGTATTTCCACCTCACGGCATTCGGGGACGCCGCTGCGCGATGTATCGCTTGCCGTTCGCGCGGGCGAAATCCTCGGCATTGCCGGGGTCTCCGGTAATGGCCAGCGGGCGCTGGCCGAGGTGATTTCCGGCACGCGCGCGCCCGACGCCGGCGCGATGACGATAGCCGGCAAACCTGTTACGCGGTTCTCGCCGCGCGAGGTGCAGGCGCTCGGCCTTGGCCGCATCCCGGAAGACCGTATGACGACCGGGCTGGTCACCAATCTGCCGCTCGCCGATTCCATGGTGTTGCCGCGCATTGGTACTGCGGCTTTCAGCAGCCGGGGCCTGCTCAAGCCAGATGCGATCCGCGCCTTCGCCGAAGAACAGATCAAGGCCTATGACATCAGGTGCCCCGGGCCGATGACCCGCGCCGGCGCGCTGTCGGGCGGCAATCTGCAGAAGGCGCTGCTGGCGCGCGAACTGGCTTTCGACCCGAAGGTGCTGATCGTCTCGCAGCCGACGCGCGGCCTCGACATCGGTGCCGCCCGCTTCATCCACGAAAAATTCCTCGACATGCGCGCCAAGGGCTGCGGGATCATCGTCATCGGCGAGGATCTCGAAGAGCTGCTGGTGCTCTGCGACCGCATCGCGGTGATGTATGAGGGCCGCATCGCCGGCACGCTGGACAGCGCCGATGCGACCATCGCGCGGCTTGGGCTGCTGATGACCGGGGCGGAGGGCAGAGCCTAGATGGACTTTCTCACTCGGTTCCTCGCAGACACCTCAAATAATACTGCCCGCTTTTGGCTGACTTTAAGCGTCAGCGCTGCCCCTCACCTGCCTGCCGGCATCCTCTCCCCGTATAGAGACGGGGAGAGGGGCTCTCACCCATGGTTTCGCCAATCGCCACAGCTGCAAGAGGGGGTTGCCATAGGGCCCAGAACCCTTCTCCCCGTGTCTATACGGGGAGAAGGTGCCGGCAGGCGGATGAGGGGCGGCGCGACCGACTGGGCGGCGGAGGGGCATAGCTGATGTTCCGCCTCGAAGCCCGCAGTTCCACCCCCGCCTGGTTCAATCTCGCTTTGCCGCTGCTGGCCATCGGTGCAGCGCTGGTCCTGTGCAGCGGCCTCATCGCGCTGGCCGGCGCCGGCGTGCTTGAGGCCTATGGCGTGATGCTGTCGGCCTCGTTCGGCGACAGCTATGCCATCACCGAAACGCTGGTGCGCGCCGCCCCGATGATCTTCACCGGGCTGGCTGTGGCCGTCGCCTTCCGGGCCAAATTCTGGAACATCGGCGCCGAGGGCCAATTGCTGGCCGGCGCCGTGGCCAGCTGCTTCGTCGGCGCCATCCCAATGCCGGGCGCGCTGGCGATCCTGTCGATGGCGCTGGCGGGCGCTGCTGCCGGTGCCGCGGTAGCGCTGGTGCCCGCGACGCTCAGGGTCAAATTCAAGGTGGACGACGTCGTCAGTTCGCTGCTGCTAAATTCGGTCATCTACTATGCGCTGATGGCGCTGATCGAGGGGCCGTGGAAGGACTCGTTCAGCGGCTATCCGATCTCGCCGCCGATCGAGGATTCGGCGAATTTCCCGGTGCTGCTCGAAGGCACAAGGCTGCATCTGGGTGTCATCGCCGCGTTGATCGCGGCCCCGTTGATCTGGTTCCTGATCGTGCGCACCACGCTCGGCTTCCGGATCAGGGTCACCGGCGAAAGCCCGGAAGCCGCCCGCTATGGCGGCATACATGTCGAGCGGGTGCTGATCTCGACGGCGCTGCTGTCGGGCGCGCTGGCCGGGCTTGCCGGCGTCGGCGAGGTCGGCGGCGTGCATTTCCAGGTGATGAGCGACATTTCGCCGGGCTATGGCTATTCCGGCATCGTCGTTGCCATGCTGGCCAGGCTCAATCCGCTCGGCGTCGTACCGGCGGCGATCTTCCTGGCCGCCGTGATGACCGGCGCCGAAGCGATGTCGCGCGCCACCGGCGTGCCGGCGTTCCTCAGCGATGTCATCCAGGGCACGGCGCTGCTCGCCATGCTGGTGGCGCTGCTGTTCACGGCCTATCGCATCCGCCGCGTCGGTGCCGCCTTATGAGCGCGGTGTTCGAACAGATCTTTCAGGTCGGCTTCCTCGCCGCCATTATCCGCATCGCCACGCCGCTGGCATTTGCCACGCTGGGCGAGATGTTCTCCGAGCGGGCCGGCGTGCTCAATCTCGGTATCGAAGGCATCATGCTGCTCTGCGCGATGACCGGCTTCACCGCCGCCAGCCTCAGCGGCAGCCTTTGGCTCGGCGTGCTGGCCGCGGTGTTGACCGGCATGGCGATGAGTGCGCTGCATGCGCTGTTCACCGTGGCGCTCGGCCTCAGCCAGCATGTCTGCGGCATCGGCGTTACTTTGTTCTCGTCCGGCCTTGCCTATTTCCTCTACCGTCTGACCTTCGGCCAGCAATCGGTGCCGCCCAGCATCAAGGGTTTTCAGACGGTGCCGATCCCGCTGCTGTCGGATATTCCGGTTCTGGGGTCAGCGGTTTTCAACCAGTTTGCGCTGGTCTACTTGGCAATCATTGCCATCCCGCTCGCTGCTTTCGTGCTCTACCGCACGCCTTGGGGGCTGTCGGTGCGGATGGTCGGCGAGAACCCGCGCGCCGCTGATTCCGCTGGGGTCAGCGTCATCGCCACGCGCTTCCAGGCGGTCATCCTCGGCGGTGCGCTGATGGGGCTTGCGGGCACCTTCCTCACCATGGCACAGTTCAACGCCTTCACCTTTGGTGTCGTGTCGGGCCGTGGCTGGGTGGCGATCGCGCTGGTCGTGTTCGGCCGCTGGGACCCGTGGCGCTCTGCGGGCGCGGCGCTGCTGTTCGCCTTCGTCGATGCGCTACAATTGCGCATGCAGGCGAGCGGCCTCGGGCATATTCCCTATGAGGCGTTCTTGATGCTGCCCTTTATTTTCACCATCGTCGCGATGGCCGTGATGTCACGCAACGCGGTTGCGCCGTCGGCGCTGCTGAAGCCGTTTCGACGAGAAGAGCGGTAAGGCGAGTAGGACTTGGCGCCCTTCCTCTCCCTCCGGGGGAAGAGGTGGCGCTGCGAAGCAGCGACGGAGCGGGGAACCACCTCGCCACTGTTGCCAACGGGTGCGCATGAATCTTCCTTGCGCCAAGGGTCGACCCCCACTCCGTCGAGCTGCGCTCGACACCTCTCCCCCGATCGACGGGGGAGAGGAAGGGCGCCAAGCCTGGGATACTCACATCGCCGTAAAACCATTATCGACAAACAGATGCGTGCCATTGACGAAGCTGGACTCATCGCTGGCGAGGTACAGCGCTGCCTTGGCCACTTCCTCCGGCTCACCGATGCGGCCCTGCTGTGCGGCCAATGCGGCGTCCGACACGTCGACGCCGAGCTTGCCGAGATCGGCGACCTCGCGCAGGCCGTGCGGCGTGCGGATGAAGCCGGGACAGACGGCGTTGCAGCGTATGTTGCGGTCGCGGAATTCGACTGCGATGGCGCGCGCGAACATGTGGCAGGCGCCCTTGGTGGTGTCGTAGAGCACCTCCATGGGTGTGGCCGCCACAGCCGAGATCGACGAGGTGCAGACGATCGAACCGCCACCGGCAGCGATCATGCCCGGCAACACGGCGCGCGTCATCAGGAACATCGAGCGGACATTGACCGCATGCAGCCAGTCCCATTCCTGCACTGTCGTCTCCAGGAACGGCTTTATCACGATGGTGCCGGCATGGTTGAACAACACCGTGGCCGGGCCGAGCCTGGCAGTCGCCGCCTTCACTGCGGCCTCGACCTGCGCCTCGTCCGAGACGTCGGCCACCCAGTGTTCGGCGATATGTCCCCGCGCGCGTATCGCCGCCGCAGTGGCTGCCGCCGCCTCGCCATTGCGGTCGATGATCGCCACCTTGGCGCCTTCGGCGGCGAACAATTCCGAGGCCGCTCCGCCCATTCCGGTCGCGCCGCCCGAGATGATTGCAATCTTGCCGGCTAGTCTTGTACCCATGTTCTGTTCCCCGTTCCCGATCGAAATGATCCGCATTTACGCCGGAATGGCGATGCTATCGCCTATGCAGATGTCGGCCAAGCTTGTCGCTCGCTTGTCGCCAACAGGGGTCTCCCAGCAATCCCAAACCAAATAATAAGGAATACTGAGAAAATCGTTCTACATATCGCCAAAAAATAGCACTCGACAAAGTCTACTGATTTTATAGATTAATCCGCAAGACGGAGGTCGATATGTCCTATATCCAGAACGCCGAGACGGACCGCACCAGCCAGAGGCTGGCCAATAGCCAGGCTTTCCGCCCGGCCTATGCCGGCGCTTTCGCCTATCTCGTCTTTGCCCTTGCGTTCGTGTTCACCGGGGCAGTCGTGCTCGGCTTGATTCCCTGACCGATCAGGCCGAAAGGGTGGCGACCTAGCGCTTTCAGTGAGTGACCGGAGTTGATGAACCGAACGCGGACGCGCTTTGGCGCTGATGCTTGTTTTTACGCATGTCGTCGTCTCAAAACCGGGGGCGACATACATCCAACGTGATGGAGGAGATGGCAATGCCGATCGAGTTCACGCATGTTCCCGGTAAAACGCACGCCGCCGATGCCGGTTCGGCCGTACCGTTCTTCTATGATTTCGTCGAGACGGCGACCAAGCTGTCGCTGATCGAGGATTCCGGCTTCCAGAACATCGTCGTCGACGACCCGGCCGGGCTGTTGACCAATATGGACATCGCCGCCCAGGCGCTGGACCGCACCTCGTCGCTGGAAGTGGTGCTGACGCACTGGGCCGGCGTGATCGCGCCAGCCGTTGCGGCGCGGCAACTGGCGGCGCTCGACGCCAGGAGCGGCGGCCGGCTGGCGCTGAGGATGCTGAGCGAGCCGCTGGATGACGACGATGCCGAGACGCGTCCGGTCGGCCACACCGTGGTCTGGCAGCGCATCGACGAATATCTGGTGCTGCTGAAGCGGCTGTGGTCGAACGACCGGCCCTTCGACCATGAAGGTGCGTTCTACAGCATCAAGGGTGGCTATGTGCCGCGCAAGGGGCCGCATGGCGTCGACGTGATCATCCGCATGGGTGGCCAGTCCGGCACCGCGCTCAAGGTCGCCGGCCGCCATGCCGACGTGTTTGAACTCACGGCTGGTTCGCTCGACGAGATCCGCCAGCTGATGGAACGGGCGCGCAGCGCCGCCGCCGAGCATGGCCGCGCCGGCAAGCTGCGTTTTGCGCTTCCGGTCCGGGTCCGCTCGGAGGGTGGCGCCTCTACCGTCGGACACAAGGCGGTCGAACTTTCCGGACCACCGGCGCAGATCGCCCTGTCGCTGCTGCCCTATGCAGCGCTGGGCATCAGCGAGTTCATGATCGTCGGTGTCGACCGGCCGCGCGAGATCGCCAGCGTCGGCCGCGAGACGATCGCGCTCTTGCGCAACTCGCTGGCACGCCGTGAGGCTGAGGTGCCGCAGCCCGGCGCGTTTGCGCGGGCGGGTGGGGACATTCACGCAGGGTGAATTTGCGGGTGGAATGAAAAGCTATTTCGTAGCGTTCCGTCACACCCCCCTCTGCCCGGCAGGGCAGAGGGGCGCTGTCCCGCCAGCGTCTAATCACCACTCAGCACTGCCAGCGCCTCCAGCACCGCGTCAGATTCCGTCAGCGTACCAAATACCCCGTCCTCCACCGTCACCATATGCAGCGCCGCGTCATGCGCGTATTGGTCGCCACTGGCGCAGGCATCGGCGATGGTCAGGCACTGGAAATTGCGGTCGCAGGCCTCGCGCAGCGTCGTGTGCACGCAGACATCGGTCGTGCAGCCGGAAAAGATCAGATGGGTGATGCCGCGTGCGCGCAGCACAAGCTCCAGATCCGTATAGGTGAAGGCGCTGTTGCAGGTCTTGTCGACGATGATGTCGTGCGGCGCGACGTCGATCTCGGCGACGATCTGAAAGCCGGGGCCGGAGCGCAGCAGCACGTCGGTGCCTTCGAGACCCGCCCGCTTGCGGCGCCATCTCTCGTACGGCGTCATGTCGGCCATGTCGCCGCGATATCCCTGCCTGGTGTAAATGATGGTGAGGCCGGCCGCACGTGCCGCTGATATCAGTCGGTTAACTGTCGGCAGGATGGCGCGCAGCGGCGCGGGGTCATAACCCTTCCTGGCGAAATAGCCGGTCGGCGAAAGGAAATCCTCCTGCAGGTCGATGACCAGCAGCGCGGTGTTTGCTGGCACCAGCCGGCCGTCATAGGGGAAATCGAACGGTATCGCCTTGATCATCGCAGCCTGCCTCAATTGCTGCCCGGTATCGTGGCCCAGCAACCCTGCGGCCGTCCATCCCTCAGTGCGACGACACCAGGTAGACCGATGCCAGGACGATGTGCCGTTGAGACATCGCGCCCACAATCGTTGGCCAAAAAAGCCATCTTGTTTGTTGACTATTAAACTCATGTTTTATAGTCAAGCAGGGGCACTCGGCCGCCTGAATTGTTTCCAGCGGCTGTGCCGCGTTTGAGAGAAGCCAGAATCCGTGGCTGGAGTTTTCGGGGTCGAGATCGGGGTGTTCCCGCATCCCGTCACCGACCAGCCGATCGGTACGTGCAATGACGAAGCGAGGACGAAGCGTGTCCAGAAATGGTTTGTTGGCGGCGCTGGCCGCGGTCATGCTGTCGGCCGGCAGCGCTGCTGCGCAAGAGCAGCCAAACACGCAGCCCAGGGTGACGACGGAACCCGCTGCAGCTGCCCGGTCGGCGGCCCAGCCTTCCCCGGTCGCAGTCGAACGGCCCGCACCGGCTGCGCCTGTCGCGCCGGCTTCGCCAACTGCCGGGCAGGCGGCGCCGACCGCGCCCCAGCCGGCAAACCAGCCCGGTGCATCCGCGCAGGCCGAGCCTTCGGCAATATCGCTGACGCTGCCGCACGATCTGTCGCCCTGGGGCATGTTCATGGCCGCCGACATCATCGTCAAGGCGGTGATGATCGGGTTGGCCTTCGCCTCGCTCGTCACCTGGACGGTGTGGCTGGCCAAATCGCTGGAGATTCTCTTCGGCAAGCTCGGCGCCCGGCGCGCTGCGCGCGCCATCGGCAATGCCGCCACGCTGCGCCAGGCCGGGCGCTCGCTTGGCAACAATGGCGGCCCCGGTGCGCTTTTGGTGCGGGCAGCCGAGGAAGAGACTGCCCTTTCGGCCGGTGCGCTCGGCCATGTTACCGGCGACGGGCTGAAGGAACGAGTGGCGTCGCGCCTGTCGCGCATCGAGGCGGCGGCGGCGCGGCGCGTGTCGCGCGGCACCGGCGTGCTGGCGACGATCGGCTCGACGGCGCCCTTCGTGGGCTTGTTCGGCACCGTCTGGGGCATCATGAACGCCTTCATCGGCATCTCGCAGGCGCAGACCACCAACCTCGCGGTCGTCGCGCCCGGCATCGCCGAGGCGCTGCTCGCCACTGCGATGGGCCTGGTCGCGGCCATTCCCGCGGTGGTCATCTACAACGTCTTTGCGCGGTCGATAGCCGGCTACCGGCAGCTCCTTGCCGATGCCTCGGCCGGGGTCGAACGGCTGGTCAGCCGCGATCTCGATTTCCGCACGGTGCCGCAGGCGCCCGCGCTGGCGGCGGAGTGATGGGCCATGGCGGCTAGTATTCGCGAGACTGTCGACGGCGATCTCGAGGAAAGCCACGAGATCAACGTGACGCCGTTCATCGACGTCATCCTGGTGCTGCTGATCATCTTCATGGTCGCTGCCCCGTTGGCGACAGTCGACGTCAATGTCGATCTGCCGGGTTCGACCGCGACACCGGCGCCGCGGCCGGAAACGCCGCTGTTCCTGACGCTGAAGGACGATCTGACGCTGGCGATCGGCAATGACAGCGTGCCGCGCCAGGCTTTTGCCTCCGTGCTCGACGGCAGAACCAAGGGCGATAAGCAGACCCGCATCTTCCTGCGTGCCGACAAGGCGGTCGGCTATGGCGAGTTGATGGAGGTGATGAACCTGCTGCGCGGCGCCGGTTATCTGAAGATCGCGCTGGTCGGGCTGGAGACGGTGCCAGCGGACGCATCCCCGCCGCAACCAGGCGCCGCCCCATGACGCAACTGGCCGCGGCCGTTCCCACCGCCGACCCGCCGGGCGCCGGCGCGCGCGAGATCGGTTTGTGGGCGGCTGCGGCCATTGTCATTGTCGGCGCGCATGTCGCGATCGTCTATGCCGTCCAGAGCTTCAGCCTGGCCAACATGGCCGATGGCGGCCCGCCGCCGGCTGTGGCTATCGAGCTGTCGCCGATGATGGTGGCGCCGGCGGTGCGGGTGGACTCAGCGGCCGACGTGGTGACGCCCGAGCCGCCGAACCAGATCGAGGAGGCGGTTGCCGAACTGAAGCCCGTCGTAGAGCCCGAGCCCGGTAAGCCGGAGCCGGTCACCGAGAAGACGGAAGCGGCTCAACTCGATAAGACCGCTCCGATCGAGACGGCAGCGGCCGAGCAGCCCGATCAATCGCCGCCGCTGGATGAGGTGGTGCCCGACATCGTCCCGACCATAGCGCCGGATGTGGTCATTCCGCTGCCCCAGACCAAGCCGGCGGAGACCAAGCCGGTGGAGGCCAAGCCGATCGAGAAGGCGAAGAAGGCTGCCGAAAAACCCAAGCCGAAACCGAAAGAGAAGAAGGAAAAGGCCGCGCCGGCGAAAGCGGTCGTGACCGCCAGTGTCGATCAAAAGGCAGCGGCGAAGGCGTCGGCGCCGAAGGCTTCGCAATCGAGAGGATCATCAGTCAGTGCAAGCAAATGGAACTCCCAGCTGATCGGATGGATCAATCGGCACAAGCGCTACCCGAGCGCGGCAAGGTCGCGGCGCGCCGTGGGTACCGCAAATGTGACCTTCGTCGTCAGCGCTTCGGGCAAGGTGACCTCCGTCCGGCTGACACGATCTTCGGGGGACGCCGATCTCGATCGCGCCGCGCTCGGCATTCTGCAGGGTGCGACGGTGCCCGCGCCACCGCCTGAGAAGGCCGGGACGGCTGTCGTGGCGCCTTTGATGTTCACGCTGCGGAACTAGAATCAGTCGGACAAGGCCGATCCCATGACCACGTACTTTCCCGCTTGACTGACCCGCCGGACCGAATACGCTAGCACAAAATACCGGCCTTGGTCGCCGGGCGGCAAATATGCCTCGCATGCCTCGCCCTCCGGCGCTGGCTGCGGGGCATTGTCATTTCTGAGGATCGGTTTGAAACGGCGTATCGAGATCGGCATCCTGTATTCCCGCTCGGGCAGCTATCAGCTGGTCTCCGATGCGTGCCGGATGGGCGCCATGCGCGCCATCGCCGACATCAATGCCGATCGGAGCTATGGCATCGAACTGGTTCCGGTCGAGCGCGATCCGCAAAGTAATGCCGATCGCTACGCGACTTTGTGCGAAGATATTTTCAGGACCAGCAGCGCGCGCCATGTCGTCGGTTGCGTCACCTCCTGGAGCCGCAAGGAAACCATCCCGGTGCTGGAGAAGGCCGGCGGCATGCTCTGGTATGCCTGCCCCTATGAAGGGTTCGAGGCCAACGAGCATGTCGTCTACATGCACGCCTGCCCCAACCAGCATCTGGTTCCGCTGATGGCGCATGTCGTGCCGCGTTTCGGCGCCAACGGCTTCCTGCTCGGCTCGAACTACATTTGGGGCTGGGAGATGAACCGCGTGGCGCGCGACCTGATCGCGGATGCCGGCGGCAAAGTGCTGGGCGAGCGCTATCTGCGCATCGGCGAGACCGACGTGTCGCGGCTGATCGCGGAAATCCGGGCGACGAGGCCGAGCTTCATCCTCAACAATCTGATCGGCACCTCATCCTACGCCTTCCTGGCGGCTTACCGCGAGCTGGGCGATGAGGATGCGGCATTCAGGCCGGAAAACTGCCCCGTCATCTCCTGCAACCTCACCGAAGGCGAGTTGCCGGCGATCGGCGATACAGGGAAAGGGCATCTGTCGGTCGGGCCCTATTTCGCGCCCCGGCCGGCTGCCTTCGCTTCGTCCTTCGAGGCCTCCGCCTATGCCTCGGTGCAGGTGATGGCCGACGTGCTGTCGCGCGACACTGATGCCGGCCCGGCGGAATTTTCCAAAGCCTTCGCCGAGCGGCGCTTCTCCACCCGGCTCGGGCCGATCGCCATCGACGCCCACTCCCAGCACGCGACGCTGCCGGTGATCATCGGCCGGATCGCCGATGGCTTCTTCGAGGTCGTCAGCCAGGAGGATGAGGTCGCGCCGGATCCATATCTGTCGCGCTACGACCCCGCCAAGACGTTCGGCCGTCCGCGTCTGAGAGTGGTGTCATGACCCGGACGCGCATCCCCAATCTCGGCGGCGCGCGGGCTTTCATCCTGCATCGCCCGCATCCGACGGTGCAGGCCATCACCAGGCAATTGTCGGCCATCGGCCTGGCTACGATCGACTGCTGGCCGGAATTGCCGCCGGAAGCTCTCGCCGCCGATTTCGTCTTCTTCGATGCCGATCTCGGTTTCGACGAGCAATTCCGTGGAAGCCGGGCGAGGCGCCGATGCCGCTGGTGGCGCTGATCGGTTCCGAGGCGCCGGGGCGTATCGAATGGGCGCTGTCGCACAAGGCCGATGCGCAGCTGCTGAAGCCGGTCGGCAATGCCGGCGTCTACAGCGCTCTGTTGATCGCGAGACAGAGTTTCGAGGCCCGAAAACATTTAGCCGGCGAGATAGCGTCGCTGCGCCAGCGCGTCGCCGAGCGCCAGACCATCGTGCGCGCGGTGACGGCCTTGTCGAAAGGCAGCGACGACGAGCGCGCCTATGCGCAGCTGCGTTCGCTGGCGATGAGCTGGCAGATCAGCGTCGAGGATGCCGCGCGTCGGATCGTGGCAATGACAAGCGAGGAAGCGACGGGGGAAGAAGGCGGCGATGACCAGTCCCATCGCGCCTGATCTACCGGTGCGCATGCCGGCAAAACCGCGCGCCGGTGTCTGGCGCCGGCTGGTGAAACGCCGCCTCGCGCTGCTCGGCCTGGTCATAGTCGCCATTGTCCTTGCCGGCGCTGTGCTGGCGCCCCGGCTGACCGGCTATGACCCCAACGAGCAGATGTTCGACGGCCTGACCATCGAGGGCTCGCCGCTGCCGCCCAGCGCCCAGTACTGGCTCGGCACCGACCTGCTCGGACGTGACCTCTTGACCCGCATCCTCTACGGCGCCCGCACCTCGCTGATCATCGGCATCGTCGCCAATGGCGTGGCGCTTTTGATCGGCACTTTGGTGGGCGTCACCGCAGGCTATTTCCGCGGCTGGATCGGCAGTGCGCTGATGCGCTTCACCGATCTGATGATGGCGTTCCCGGCGCTGCTGCTCGCCATCTGCCTGGCGGCAGTGTTTCAGCCGAGTCTGTGGATCGTCGCCATGGTCATCGCGCTGGTCAACTGGGTGCAGACGGCGCGTGTCATCTACACCGAGACCTCATCGCTGGCCGAGCGCGAGTTCATCGATGCCGAGCGCAGCATCGGGGCGAGTGCGCCGCGCATCCTATTTCGCCACATCCTGCCGCATCTGCTGCCGACCATCATCGTCTGGGGCACGCTCGGCATCTCGACCACGGTTCTGCTCGAGGCGACGCTTTCCTTCCTCGGCATCGGTGTGCAGCCGCCGACCGCGTCGTGGGGCAACATCATTTTCGAGAACCAGACCTATTTCCAGGCCGCGCCCTGGCTGGTGTTCTTCCCCGGCGCCGCAATCCTCGCGTTGGCGCTGGCCTTCAATCTGATCGGCGACGCGTTGCGCGACATCCTCGATCCGACGCAAAGGGGCCGGGAATAATGGGGGGCCGGTCATGATCGCCTATCTCGGCCGCCGGCTGATCCAGTCGCTGCTCATCCTGCTTGGCGTCTCGCTGATCACTTTTGCGCTGCTCTACCTCTTGCCGGCCGACCCGGTGCGGCAGATCGCCGGCCGCAGTGCCACGCCGCAGACGGTGGAAAACATCCGCCAGCAACTCGGCCTCGACCAGCCTTTCGTGGTCCAGTACTGGCACTATCTGACGAAGCTACTCAGCGGCGATCTCGGCCGCTCCTACATCCAGCGCTCGGAGGTCACCGAACTCATCGTCTCGCGGCTGCCGGCCAGCCTGCTTTTGATGGTCGGCGCCATCCTTTGCGAATTGCTGATCGGGCTCTCGATGGGGCTGATCGCCGCCGTCAAGCGCGGCTCCGCCACCGACCAGACCCTGATGGTGGCCTCCTTCGTCGGCGTCTCGGCGCCGCAATTCGTCGTCGGCTTGTTGCTGCTCTACGTCTTTGCCGTGCGGCTAAGCTGGTTTCCGATCGGCGGCTACGGCACATGGCGCCATCTGGTGCTGCCGTCGCTGACCATGGGCATACTCGGCGCCGGCTGGTACGCGCGCATGATGCGCTCGTCGATGATTGACGTCCTGCGCCAGGATTATGTCCGCACGGCGCGGGCCAAGGGCCTGGCGCGCAGCGCCATCATATTCCGCCATGCCTTGCCCAACGCCATCCTGCCGGTCATCGCCATGATCGGCATCGACATCGGCATCTTCATGGGCGGCATCGTCGTCGTCGAAAGCGTGTTCGGCTGGCCGGGTATCGGTCAGCTGGCTTGGCAGGCGATCCAGCGCGTCGACATTCCGATCATCATGGGCGTCACGCTGGTCTCGGCCTTCGCCATCGTGCTCGGCAATCTGCTCGCCGACATCATCGCGCCGTTCATCGATCCCCGCATCAAGCTCAGATGAAAATGAAACAGAGAAAGGGAACACAACAATGAAAAAGTTTCTCGCATCCACAGTCGCGGCATCCGCCTTGGCCCTCATGCTCGGCATGACAAGCGTCCGCGCCGAAGACACGGTCGATCCCAACGCCAAGCAAGGCGGCGCCATCACCATCACCTACAAGGACGATGTTGCGACCCTCGATCCGGCGATCGGCTATGACTGGCAGAACTGGTCGATGATCAAGAGCCTGTTCGATGGGCTGATGGATTACGAGCCAGGCACCACCAATTTGAAGCCCGATCTGGCAGAAAGCTACGAGATTTCGCCCGACGGCCAGACCTTCACCTTCAAGCTGCGCCATGGCGTGAAATTCCACAATGGCCGCGAGATGACGGCCGACGACGTGAAATATTCGCTCGACCGCGTCACCAATCCGAAGACGCAGAGCCCCGGCGCCGGCTTCTTCGGCTCGATCAAGGGCTATGACGATGTCGCCGCCGGCAAGGCCGAAGGCCTGTCCGGTGTCACCGTCGTCGACCCCTACACGGTCAAGTTCGAACTGACCCGGCCCGACGCCACCTTCCTGCATGTCATGGCCATCAATTTCGCCCATGTCGTGCCGAAGGAAGAGGTCGAGAAATATGGCGCCGATTTCGGCAAGCATCCGGTCGGCACCGGCGCCTTCAAGCTCGCCGAGTGGACGCTGGGACAGCGCATCGTCTTCGAGCGCAATGCGGACTATTGGCACAAGGGCCTGCCGCATCTCGACAAGATCACCTTCGAGATCGGCCAGGAGCCGATCGTGGCGCTGCTGCGCTTGCAGAAGGGCGAGATCGATGTTCCCGGCGACGGCATTCCGCCGGCCAAGTTCCAGGAGGTGATGGCCGATCCCGAGCAGAAGGCGCGTGTCGTCGAAGGCGGTCAGCTGCACACCGGCTACGTCACCATGAACACCACCATGGCGCCGTTCGACAATGTTAAGGTGCGTCAGGCCGTCAACATGGCGCTCAACAAGGCGCGCATCATCCAGATCATCAACGGCCGCGCCGTGCCGGCCAACCAGCCGCTGCCGCCGTCGATGCCGGGCTACGACAAGGACTACAAGGGTTATCCCTATGACGTAGCCAAAGCCAAGGCGCTGCTGGCCGAGGCCGGTCATGCCGATGGTTTCGACACGCAGCTGTTCGCCATGAACACCGATCCCAACCCGCGCATTGCCCAAGCGATCCAGCAGGACCTGGCGGCGATCGGCATCAAGGCCAGCATCCAGTCGCTGGCGCAGGCCAATGTCATCGCCGCCGGCGGTGACAAGGCCGGCGCGCCGATGATCTGGTCGGGCGGCATGGCCTGGATCGCCGACTTCCCCGATCCGTCGAATTTCTACGGCCCGATCCTCGGCTGCGCCGGCGCGGTGCCCGGCGGCTGGAACTGGGCGTGGTATTGCAACAAGGATCTCGACGCCAAGGCGGCCGAGGCGGATTCGGTGGTCGACCCGGCAAAGGCCGGCGAACGCGACAAGATGTGGAGCGCCATCTACGACAAGGTGATGGAAGACGCGCCCTGGGCGCCGGTCTTCAACGAACAGCGCTTCACCATGAAATCCGCGCGCATGGGCGGCGCCGACAACCTCTATGTCGACCCGGTCCATATCCCGATCAACTACGACAATGTGTACGTAAAAGATGTGCAATAACTGCGACTACACCATCCATGGGCGCCACCACCATTTCGGCTGGGACAATTCCTTTGTCCCGGCCGAGCGGGTGGCGCCCGGCGCGACCATCGAGTTCCAGTGCCTCGATGCCGCCGGCGGCCAGCTGAACGCCGACAGCACGGTTGCCGAAATCGCCAAGCTCGACTTCGCCGGGGTCAACCCGGTGACCGGGCCGATCTTCGTCGAGGGCGCCGAGCCGGGTGACGCGCTCAAGGTGACGATCGAGATGTTCAAACCGTCCGGCTTCGGCTGGACGGCGAACATTCCGGGTTTCGGCCTGCTCGCCGACGACTTCACGGAACCGGCGCTGAACATCTGGAAATACGATGCAGCCGCGCTCGAACCGGCGCTGTTCGGGAAAAACGCGCGCGTGCCACTGAAGCCGTTCGCCGGCACCATCGGCAATGCGCCGGCTGAGATGGGGCTTCACTCGGTGGTGCCGCCACGGCGGGTCGGCGGCAATCTCGACATCCGCGATCTCGCTGCCGGCACGACGCTCTATCTGCCGGTTGAGGTGGCCGGCGCGCTGTTCTCGGTCGGCGATACGCACGCCGCACAAGGCGATGGCGAGGTCTGCGGCACGGCGATCGAGAGCCCGATGGACGTCGTGCTCAAGCTCGACCTTGTCAAGGACGCCAGGCTGAAGACGCCGCGCTTCACCACGCCGGGCCCGGTGACGCGCCATCTCGACGCCAAGGGTTACGAGGTGACGACGGGGATTGGGCCGGATCTGATGGCGGGCGCGAAGGAGGCGGTGGCGCAGATGGTCGATCTGCTCGCTGGGCGTTACCAGATTGATCCGGTCGAGGCCTATATGCTGGCCTCGGTGTGTGGTGATCTGCGCATCAGCGAGATCGTCGACATGCCGAATTGGGTGGTGTCGTTCTATTTTCCGCGTTGCGTGTTTGAATGATGTCAGGTCGGCGCTGCACCCCCACCCCGCTGCTTCGCAGCGACCCTCCCCACAAGGCGGAGGGTAAAGCGCTGCCGCCCTACCTCCCCCTTGTGGGGAGGTCGGACCGGACGTCCGGGTGGGGGGCAGCGCCAAGGTTTGTGCGAATGGTGCGACGGAACCAATCCGTCGCAGGGCTCCACCCACAATGACCCTCGCCGACACCCCCGTCCTCTCCATCGCCAACCTCTCCGTCAGCGTGCGCGGCGAGGACGGCGAGCGCAATGTAGTCTCCAACCTGTCGCTGACGCTGGCGCGCGGTGAGACGCTTTGCATTGCCGGCGAATCCGGCTCCGGCAAGTCGATGACCGCGCTGGCGATCATGCAGCTTTTGCCGCAGCCGGCGGCGCGCATATCGTCAGGCATGATCCGTCTTCGGGATGGGAATCGGGGCGACACCGACCTAGCAACCCTCGACGAACGCCAGATGCGGCGCATTCGCGGCGACCGCATCGCCATGATCTTCCAGGAGCCGATGACCTCGCTCAATCCGGTGCTGTCGATCGGCCGGCAACTGACCGAATCCATCGAAGCGCATACCAGCCTGTCGTCGGCGCAAGCCCGCCAGCGCGCGATCGAGGCGTTGAAGGCGGTGCGCATTTCGGAGGCGGAAAGCCGGCTAAAGCAGTTTCCGCACGAACTCTCCGGCGGCATGCGCCAGCGGGTGATGATCGCCATGGCGCTGGCGCTCGAGCCCGACGTGCTGATCGCCGATGAGCCGACGACGGCGCTCGACGTCACCGTGCAAGGCGAAGTGCTGGAGCTGTTGCGCGACCTGCAGCGCCAGCATGGCACCAGCGTCATCCTGATCACCCACGATATGGGCGTGGTTGCCGAAATGGCCGACCGGGTCATCGTCATGCGCGACGGCCGCATGGTCGAAGAAGGCACGACATCGGATATTTTTGCCCGCCCGCAGGCCGACTATACGCGCGAACTGCTGGCTGCCGTGCCGCGCATCGGCAGTGGTGTCGGTCGACAGAAATCCAGGGATGCGATTGACGTCTTGAAACCGGCCAATGTCGCCGAGGTCAACGACCTGCATGTCCGCTTCGATCTGCGTGGCGGCATCTTTGGCCGGGTCACCCGCCGCGTCCACGCCGTCGAGGGCGTCAGCTTCTCGATCGCGCCCAACGAAACGCTTGCTCTGGTCGGCGAATCCGGCTGCGGCAAGTCGACGACCGCCAAGGCGCTGGCCGGACTGGCGCCGTATAGCGGCGACATCGTCATTGGCGGGCGCAATCTCTCCGGTCTTGGCCGCGACGAGCGCAAGGCGGTGCGCCGTGACGTCCAGATGATTTTCCAGGATCCCTTCGCTTCGCTCGATCCGCGCATGCGCGTCGGCGAGCTCGTCGCCGAGCCGCTGGTGATCCATGGCATCGCCTCCAAGGACGAGCGCCGCGAACGGGTGGGGGCGCTGTTCGAGCGTGTCGGCCTGTCGGCCGACCAGATGGAGCTTTACCCGCACGAATTCTCCGGTGGCCAGCGCCAGCGCGTCTGCATCGCCCGAGCGCTGGCGCTACGACCAAAACTGATCATCGCTGACGAAAGCGTCTCCGCGCTCGACGTCTCGGTGCAGGCGCGTGTGCTCGATTTGCTGAAGGAATTGCAGCGCGAATTCGGCGTCGCCTATCTCTTCATCTCGCACGACATGGCGGTGGTCGAGAACATTTCCGACCGCGTTGCCGTCATGTATCTCGGCCAGATCGTCGAGATGGGCACGCGCGACCAGGTGTTTTCCAACCCGCGCCATCCCTACACCAGGCGGCTGATCGACGCCGTGCCGGTGCCCGATCCGGCGCAGCGCAGAACGCGCTTCGCGCGCCTCGACCAGGAAATCCCGAGCGCCACCCGCAGGATCGGGGAGGCGCCGCTGAAGCTGGCGCTGAACGATGTCGGCGGCGGCCATCTGGTTGCTGCGGAAAGCTGAGCCCGCACTGGCTGGCAGCTGTTCTTTTACTTTGTTGAGTACATCCAAGAACTGCCGTCTCGGGTTTACCGCGTCTTAGGTGGACGGCGGCCACTATACGGTCGGCGTTCTTGCCACGGGGAAAAATAGTGCTCAAGGCGGTTCTGCAGCTGCTGCCGGGTCGGTTCATGGATGTGCGCATGCGCGTATCCGCCGACTACGAGACGCGCGTCGTGGAGCGGCCCGGGCGCTGGATGAAGGCTGCCGAACTGGAGCAGCTGAGCAGCGATCTGCGGCTGGTGGCGTCCAAGACGCTGAAGTTCGGCAGCCTGACCTATGGCGTGTTTTCCGGCGACCGCAGCCGGCTGGAACATTCCATCATCACCATTGTCTACCGGCGCAGCGACCGGCAGCCGATCGCCTTCAACTCGCTGGCGCTGATGGAGATATCGCTCGCCGGCAAGCCCTATGAAGTCTTGCACCTCGGTTTGGTCATGATCGATCCCGACGAGCGCAGCCGCGGGCTGAGCTGGATCCTCTACGGCCTGACCTGCTTCCTGATGTTTTTGCGCAATCAACTGCGGCCGATCTGGATTTCCAATGTCACCCAGGTACCCGCTGCCGTCGGCATGGTCGCGGAGGCGTTCAGCAATGTGTTCCCAGGACCGCATGCCGGCGCGCGCCGCTCGCTTACCCATGTGCTTCTGGCGCGGCAGATCATGGCGCGGCACCGCCATGTCTTCGGCGTCGGCCCCGAAGCGGGTTTCGACGAAGAGCGTTTCGTCATCACCAATGCCTATACGGGCGGCTCGGACGATCTGAAGAAAACCTTCGACGAGACGGCCAAGCACCGCGAGGAGACCTTTAACGAGTTCTGCCGCAAGGAACTCGACTACGGGCGCGGCGACGATGTGCTGCAGATCGGCCAGATGAGCTTCCAGTCGGCGCGCACCTTTCTCGCCGACACGGTTCCGCGCCGCTCGCTTGCAGCACTTGCCGTGGCCGGCGCGGCCGCCACGCTGCAGCGGCTGGTGCTGCCGGTGGTTCACTGGGCCGATAGCACCCGCCAATGGAATGTGCTGAGACCATGGACACGCTGATGGCTTCATTCGTGGCGTCTCGGTTTATCCGCAAGCTGATGGCAGCCGGCCGATGATGAACCTCGACGGCACGCTCGTCGCCGACACCATCACCTCGCTAGCGGCGCTGGTTGGCCTGCTTGTCGTGATATCGATCATAGGCGGGCGCGACACGGGCGATCCGCTGTCGCGGCGCTTTCTATTCGGCCTCAAGGTGCTGGCAGTGCTGCTTGCCTGCCGCATCCTCGACTGGACCACGGGTCTTGCCTTTTTCCGGTTCGTCACCATCACGGCGGCGGGTCTGCTGCCGCTGGCCGCACTGCTGCTGACCGAAGGCCTGCTGCGCCGGCACGCGCCGTTCGCTCTCAAATTGTTCGCCGCCGGCGGTGCCCTGCTGTTCTTCCTTCTGGCGCCGATCCCGGCACGTTTCGCTGAACCATGGCGAATGGCGGTACTACTTGCCTTCCAGTTCGGAGGTTTTCTCGCCATCGGCTGGCTGGTGATGACGCGCGATCGCGACAGCCTGTCGGCGGCCGAAAACCGCACGGTCGAGCGCATGGCGCTGTCGCTGCTGTTGATCATTCCGTTCATGGTCACCGACTACCGGCCCGGCCTGTTCGAAGTGCCGGTTCGGCTTGGCGGCATCGCCATCCTGTTCCTGTGCTGGCTGACGATCGGCCTTGGACGCGCCAGCCTCGGCCATCGCGACACGATCGGCGCCTTTACCGTGATTACGCTGAGCTCGGTTTTCGCCGGGCTGGCGCTGGGCGGCATCGACGATCTCGGCTGGCGCGGCAGTGTGCAGGGCGTGGTGATCGTGCTGTCGGCGACGCTGCTGGCAGTCATCTACAATGACAGCGTCAGCCTCACCGCGGAGAAGCGCCGCGACTCGTTGCTGAAGCACATGGCCGAGGGTGATCTCACCGACTCGGCGCGCTTCCTGCGCGGCCTGCAGAGCCATATCCTTGTCGACGGCGCGCTGATCCTGCCGGCAGGGGACCTCGGCGACTTCGACCTGAAGGTGCTGGCCCGTGCACTGGAGCAGGAGCCCGTGCGCTCGCTCGCCGATACGCAGCCGGGGGCGCCAGTCGACCAGGATATACGCGAGCAGCTGGCATGGCTGTTCGAGAAATTTGAGGCGACCCATGTGCTGCTGGCGACGCTCGAGCCGTTGACCGTGGTGGCGCTCAACATGCCGGCGCTGGCATCGTCGCCGGGCGTGGAAATGGAGCTGCGGGCAGTCCAGCGCATGGCGATGCTGATCTCGCAGCGGCATGCGAAGGGTTGATCATCTGAACGGGCCGGCTCTTGCGTCGGCCCGTTGCCGTAGCCGGGTCAGGCGGCCTTGGTCTTCAAGGCCTCTTCGTCGCGCACCATTTTTGTCACGGCGGCGAAGTCGAGCTTGCCGGAGCCAAGGACCGGTACCTTTGAGACCACCCGCACTTCGGCCGGGACCATCAGGTCCATGGCGCCGTTGGCCTTGGCGTAGGCGAGGAATTCCGCTCGTGTGGCGCCGGATGCCTCAGTGATGAGGATCAGCTTTTCGCCCTTGCGCGCGTCGGGCACCGTGGCGACCGCCGACAGCGAGCCCTTCCACAATTCGCCGGCCAGCGCTTCGACAGCGGCGAGCGAGATCATCTCGCCGCCGATCTTGGCGAAGCGCTTGGCGCGGCCGCGAATGGTGATGAAGCCGCCTTCGTCGATAGCGACGACGTCGCCCGTATCATGCCAGCCGTCCTCCAGCGGTTCGAGCACGCCGGGCTTCTCGGCCCGGAGATAACCGGCCATGACATTGGGGCCGCGCACGAACAGCCGGCCGCCTTCGTCGACGCCGGGGACCGGATCGAGGCGGTATTCCATGCCGGGCATGATCTTGCCGACGGTTCCGGAGCGATTGTACATCGGCGTGTTGATGGAGATCACCGGCGCCGTCTCGGTGACGCCGTAGCCCTCGAGGATGCGTAGGCCGAACTTCTCCATATAGGTCATGCGCGTCGCTGTCTTGACCGGCTCTGCGCCGGCAAAACAATAGCGTATCGAGCGGAAGTCGTAGGGGTGCGCGGTGCGGGCATAGCCGGAGAGGAAGGTGTCGGTGCCGAAGATGATCGTCGCGTTCGAGCCGTAGATCAGTTCCGGCACGAGGCGGTAGTGCAGCGGCGAGGGGTAGAAATAGACCGGCACGCCGGAGATCAACGGCAGCACCGTGCCCGCGGTCATGCCGAAGGAGTGGAAGATCGGCAGCACGTTGAACACCTTGTCGCCCGAATGGAAGTCGATACGCGACGCCGCCTGGGCGGCGTTGGCCAGGATGTTGCGGTGGGTCAGAACGACGCCCTTCGGCGTGCCTTCCGAACCCGAGGTGAACAGGATCACCGCCGCATCGCCGGGCTTGCGTTTCGCGCGTGGCGTCGACTTGCGCAGCAAGCCGAGCAGCTTATCCTTGAGACTGATGGTCTTTCTGAGATCGTCGAGCCACACGATGTCGACCGAGCGACCGAGTTCCTCGACTACAGCGCCGAGCTTTGCCTGTTCGACGAACGCGCGGGACGTCAGCACGGTGCGGACTTCGGCGGCCTTGCAGGCGGACAGAATATTGGCAGCACCTGCGGTGAAGTTCATCATCGCCGGAACCTTGCCGGCGGACATGACGCCGAGCAGCGTCGCGCAAGAGCCGTTGGCGTTGGGCAGCATGATGCCCAGCGTCTGCTGGTCGGCATAAAGGGTCTGGAACTTCTCACCAAGCACGGCGGCAGCCGTGAGCAGCTTGCTGTAGCTGAGAGAACCGGTGACCGGATCCTGAACTGCGAGCTGTTTCATGCCGCGTTCGTTCGCCGTCTCGATGATCTTTTCCAGTACGGTCTTGTCGATGTCCTGGGTGCGGAAAACGAGATCCGACATCACCTGGTAGAGCGCGGAACCCGCCGCGGCGCGGCGCTTGCGGCCCTTCAGCTCCTGCGGCACCTCGAGCTTGACCGGTTCCAGAATAGTCACCTTGACCTTCGGGAACAGGCGGCGGCGCACATGCTGCGAGCTCAGCCGCGAGAAGTAGGTCTTCTCCAGCCCGTCGATGCGCACCGGCACAACCATCGAGCCGGTCTTGTCGGCAACCATGGCGGCGCCGTCATAGACTTTCATCAGGCCGCCGGTCACGGTGATGCGTCCCTCCGGGAAGATCACCAGCGGGTCGCCGCCCTGCACGATCTTGATCAGCGTGCGGGTCGACATCGGCTTGGCCGGGTTGAGCGGCAAGGCGCGGGCAAGTTTCATGAACGGCTTCATCCACCAAGCCTGGGCAATGGTGTAGTCGATGGCGAAGACCGGTTCCTCATCGGTCAGCGTCAAGGCGAGCGGACCGTCGAGGAAGCTGACATGGTTGAGCGCCAGGATCGGCGCCTTGCCGGCCGCCTTGAGGTTTTCCATGCCCTCGACTTCGAGGCGCAGGAAAGCGCGGAACAGGATGGAGACGAAGTCACGGAAGGGGTTCGTCGGCAAATATTTCAGCATCAGCCAGGCGGCAATCGCATTGGCCGCGACGAGGCCGAACAGGATGCCGCCGGTCGAGACCTTCGTCTGGATCAGGGCCATGATGATGCCGCCGCCAGTCATGAAACCGGCATTGACGATACTGACGGCGGCGACGACCCGGGCGCGCCGCGCTTCGGGCGACCAGGCCTGCACGGCGGCGAAGGTCGGCACCACCAGGAAAGCGGCTGAAATGGCCATGCCGGCGAGGTCGATGGCGACGCGGATCGTGTTTGGGCCGGCGAAGAATGCGCCAAGGGTTTCCGCCTGGGGCGACGGCGTCATGCCGGAGATGGTCCAGGCGAGATGCAGGCCGAACAGGGCGAGCAGCGCCGTGCCGACCGGTGCCGGCAACAGCACGATGCGGCCCTGCGACATCCAGGCGGCGATGGCCGAACCGATGGCGATCGAGACGGCGAACACGGCGAGGTAGACGGTGACGGCCATTTCGTTGCCGCCGAGCGAATCCTTGATCAGGACCGGCAGGAGCGAGAGCACGATGGCGCCGATCAGCCAGAACCACGACGTCATCAGGCCGGCGCGCCAGATGCGCGTGTCGGTGCGCAATTCGGCGACCTGGCGCCAGGTCGAGCGGAAGATGTTCTTGTCGATGACAAGGTCGGGCGCCGCCGAACCGGTGGACGGGATATAGCGGCTGACGAGCCAGCAACCGACGGCGAGCGCCATCATGATCGGTCCGAACACCGCGACGCCGATACCATCGGCGGAAACGACGCCGCCAGCTATGGTGCCGCCGAGAATCGCGGCAAACGTGGCTGACTCGATCCAGGCGTTGGCCTTGGGCAGTTCCTTGCGTTCGAGGTGATCGGGCAGGATTCCGTATTTGATCGGTCCGAACAGCGCCGAGATGATGCCGAACATCAACAGCGCCGTCATCAGCACGGGAATGGACGACAGGGCGATGCCGACGACGGAGACACCCGCCGCGGCGATCTCGGCGAATTTCAGACGCTTGGCTATGAGAGCCTTGTCGAAGCGGTCGGCGAGCTCGCCGCCGAGCGCCGACAAGAGCAGGAAGGGAGCCATGAAGACGGCGCCCGCCAAGGTGACCAGTGATGCCGCCTGGTCCGCCGCCAGCGTGAACAGAATAAGGAACACCAGCGTGTTCTTGAGGAAATTATCGTTGAAGGCGGACAGGAACTGCGTCCAGAACAAGGGCGCAAAGCGCCTGGATGTCATCAGATGAGCTGTCGGTCGGTTGATCGGGGCGATTTCCATAGCGGCGACTTCCATTGGGCAAGACCGGTGAAAATCCTGACTGGATTGATCAGCGGTCTTGCGCGTTGAGCCTTGTTTAGCGGGAACCCGGTTACACTTCGTTACTGCGGCTGACTTCCATCAGCAACTTCTCGGTCTTGGCGTCTTCCAGCCGGTTGATGAAGCGGCTTGCCTCTTCCGAGTCGCGCAGTGTCTTGGTGATGGTGATCGAGGTGTGCACGAGCATGATGGCGCCATGGCATAAAACCCCTTGGCGGCGAAGCTCGCCTCCATGAAGTAGATGCCGCCGGCCATCATTGTGGCGGCAACGGCGAAACTGGCCATGGTGAAGGTCTTCCAGGCGCTTGAGTCCTTGGGGGAATAGGTGTTCGGGGTCATCGATATGGTCCTTTCGTTTCAAGGTCAGGTTGGTTGGCGTGGGTCTGTTTCAGGCTGGATACAATCAGGCCGGATACAATCAGACTGGATAACAATCAGGCCGGGTACGATCAGGCCGGCTTGGTCATGGTCTTCGTGAGCCGTTCGAGCACGGCGTCGGCGCTGCTTCTCAGCGGCGCACCGCAGCCGGCGGCCGCAAGCTTCTCTGAGACCGCGGCAGGATCGCCCGACTGTTCCATCTCGGTCATGGCGGCCGCGGTGTCGTCGATCTGCTTTTGCCTGGTGCGCAGGCGCAGCAGCGTCTCCTCGGCGTCCCTGAGCGCCGACAGGCTGGAGCCGGGCGCGCTTTCTCGCAGGCGCTGGGTCGAGTCGACCGCGGCAACGATGCGCTGGCCGCGCTGCAATTCGCGCAGGCGCATTTCGGAGACGCGGATAATCCGCTTGAGACGCTCTATCTCGGTGCCGAAGCTTTTCTGCGCCTCGGCGGAGGCGTCGCGTTCGGCTTCCAGCATGGCGATGGTTTCGGCGGCTTCGCGGGCCAGTTCATTCTGTCCCTGCTCGATCGCGGCGATCGTGCGCTTCTCCAAATCGTCGATGCGGAGGACAAGCTTCTTGAACTGCGCGACTTCCTGTTCATTCTGGGCGATGGCAATTGCAACCGCCCGGCGGGCGGCCGCGATAGCGTCGGCGCAATCGCGGATCTGCTGGCGCAGGATTATCAGCGCGTTGCGGTCGACGACCGCCTCGGCGGCTTCGTAGCTTCGGCCGCGAACGAGAGCAAAAAACTGTTTCAACATTTCCGTTTCTCCTCTATGAACGTTGTTCATGAGGCAAAGTAGCACATTGTGAACGGCGTTCAAGGAGAAAATGAACGGTGTTCATGATTGCGCATAAGAGAAGGTTAATGACCGCAAAACGGGACGCCAAACGCGAGGACCTCAAAGGCAGGCTGATCGAGGCCGCGCAAGCGCGCATCCAGTCCTCGGGGCTCGCCGGTCTGCGTGCGCGCGACATCACGGCCGATGCCGGCTGCGCGCTGGGCGCGCTCTACACCGCCTTCGCCGACCTGGACGAGCTCATCCTGCACGTCAACTCGATCACGCTGGCAAGACTTGGGGCGGCGTTGGAACAGGAGGCGACCGGCGCGGCCGAGCCAAGGGCCAAGCTGAGGGCTCTGGCCAAAGCCTATCTCTCTTTCGCGCGCGACAATCGCATGGCGTGGAAGGCGCTGTTCGAGCATCGCATGGCGCCAGGCGTGGCGGTGCCCGGATGGCATCTGGCCGAACATGCCGTGCTGATCCAGCATCTCGTCGAGCCGCTGGCGGCGCTGCTCCCGGCGGCGGCAACGCCGGAGCTTTTGGCCCGCGCGCGCACGCTGTTCTCCGCCGTGCATGGATCGTCGCCATCTCGCTCGAAGACCGTTTCATTGGCCTGGCGTCCACCGATCTCGAAAGTGAGCTGCTGGGTTTCGTCGGCACGCTGGTGAGCGGACTGGAGACGGAAAGGGAATGAACTGCTGCGATCGGCTCTTGCCTCACGGCACTCTGCCCTTATGAAGATCGTGGCGCGAACTGCCGGTTGATCCAGGCCGGCTGAGACTGTTGGGGGATACCCGGTGACAATCGATCAGAACCGTCGGTTTCGACCCGAAATACAAGGGTTGCGCGGACTGGCCGTCGCTCTGGTCGTCGTCTTTCACCTGTGGCCCCATGCTCTTCCCGGCGGATATATCGGCGTCGACGTCTTTTTCGTCATCTCTGGCTATCTGATCACCGGGCTGCTGGCGCAGATGGCGCTGCGCGACGGTCGCGTCTCGCTGATCGAATTCTATTCGCGACGAATCCGCCGGCTCCTGCCAGCAGCGATCCTGGTTCTATTGGTGACGCTGCTCGGTACGCTGCTGTTCATTTCCAAGGCGCGCTGGGAGGAAACGGCCAACCAGATCCTGGCCAGCGCGCTCTATGTCGAGAACTGGCGTCTGGCCCACGAGGCAGTCAGCTATCTCGACGCCGACAATCTGCCGACGCCGGTGCAGCATTACTGGTCGCTTTCCATAGAAGAGCAGTTCTACATCGTCTGGCCGGTGCTCATGATCGGCGTGATCTGGCTGGCGCGGCGATGGCATCTCTCCTTGCGACGATGCTTGGCGACGACATTGTCGCTCGTTTTCCTGGCATCGCTGGCCGCCTCGGTCATCCTGACGAAAACGGATTCGGCACAGGCCTATTTCGTCAGCCATACACGCCTGTGGGAATTGGCGTTGGGCGGCCTGCTGGTGCTGACCGAACACCAGTTTCGACTGGCGGCACTCACTAGACAGTGGCTGGCGATCGCCGGCATCCTGGGCATCGTTGCGTCCGCCTTGCTGTTTTCCGCTGCAACTCCATTTCCCGGCGTCAGTGCGTTGTTGCCGACCTTGGCCACAGTGCTGGTCATCCTGGCTGGCGAGGTTGAAGTCGGCCGGTTTCGTGGGCTCGATTCGTTGCCACTTCGTTTCATCGGCGATCGCTCCTACTCGGTCTATCTATGGCATTGGCCGCTGATCACCATCTCCCAGGCGCAGGGTCATTCGCTGACCCTTGCCGGCGGTTTCGGCCTGATTGCGGCGACCCTGCTTCTATCGGATCTGTCCTATCGATATGTTGAGCAGCGCTACCGGCAAGCTCGGGGCGGCGCCTGGTGGAAGCCGCTGGGATACGGCACCGCGGCGGTTCTCACATGCGTGGCCGCATCCGGCAGCCTGCTGCTCTTTCTGAAGACCGAACGCATCGACACCGCGCTGATCGGCACGCCTTCCTACCCTGGGCCCGCCGCTCTCGTCTCCGGCGCCGTGGTCCCGGACGGTGTGAACCTTCTGCCGCCGCTGGCCCGGCTGAGGCGGGACGTGCCGGTCGTGTATGCAAGGAAGTGCCACCAGGAGGAAAGCTCGGAGCCCAAACGATGCTCTCTAGGCGATCCCACGGGTGCGAAAACAATGGTTCTGGTGGGAGATTCTCATGCAGCCCAGTGGGTGCCGGCACTGGACAAGATCGCAAAGGACCGCAACTTCAAACTGGTTACCTTTACAAAATCCGCCTGCCCATTCACCCGCGTGGCCATCACGGCGGATGGCAAACCCAACGTCTTATGCGCGCAGTGGCACGAAAAGGTGCTGGCCGAGATCCTAAAGCTGAAACCGGATCTGATCTTCACCAGCCAGTCCAATTACGGAGCGGTTCAGCAAGACGTGATGATCGAGGGGCTGCGAAGTCTCTGGGGCGGGCTGACGGACGCCGGCTCGCAAATCGTTGCCATCCGCAACACGCCCTATATGAAATTCGACCCGGGCGAATGCCTGAGTTCGACCCCAACGAAATGCGTCACCAAACTGAGCGATATTGAGCGGAGCAACGTGTTGGCGCTGGCCGCGGAAGGACAGAAAAATGTGCGCGCCATCGATATGCTCGATGCCATTTGCGGGCCGCAACTATGCCCGGCAGTTGTCGGCAACATCATCGTCTGGCGGGACAGTCATCATCTGACCGCCAGCTACTCGCTTGCCCTGGCGCCCTATCTCGCAGCGAAGGCGGGGCTTTGACGAGACGTCTCGGAACTTAGATGTGTCGACAGGCAGGAAAATTCCGCTGGTGGAGCTGAGGAGGATCGAACTCCTGACCTCGTCATTGCGAACGACGCGCTCTCCCAGCTGAGCTACAGCCCCGTCCAGCGGATGGCGCATTTATCGAAGGCTGCGGTTTCCTGTCAAGGCGGGGTTTTGCGGAAATCCCTTGTGCCCGGTGCTTGCAGGCGACCGGCCCTTGCCGGTTTCGCGCGCAATGGCTACATGTCGGCAACAATCGGAGACCGGCATGCTAGCCCTCATTCAAACAATCGTCATGGCGCTGGACCTGTACTGGTGGGTCATCATCGCCTCGGCGATCTTTTCCTGGCTCTATGCGTTCAACGTCGTCAACTCGCGCAATCAGTTTGTCGGCAGCATCGGCAACATGCTCTACCGGCTGACCGAGCCGGCGCTGCGGCCGATCCGTCGGTTCATGCCCGACCTCGGCGGCGTCGATATTTCGCCGATCATCCTGCTTCTGCTCCTGTTCTTTCTCAGGCAGCTCATTCTCACCACGATAGCGCCGCTGGTCCTGTGAACCTGACGATGGCATGAGCGCGCCATTCCGCTTGCGCGCTGACGGCATCGACCTGTTTATCCGGCTGACGCCGAAGTCTTCGGTGGACAGGCTCGAAGGCGCCGAGGTATCGGCCGACGGGCGCAGCCATTTGAAGGCGCGCGTGCGCGCCGTGCCGGAGAATGGCGCGGCCAATGCGGCGCTGGAACCGCTGGTGGCCAAGGCGCTGGGCGTTCCGGCATCGGTCGTGTCGGTCGTTGCAGGCGGCACGGCGCGGCTGAAGACGGTGCGTGTCGGGGGTGATCCGGCGGTGCTGGCGCAGCGTATCGGGGCGCTCAGCGGCTGATCGAAGATCCAGCGTTGCGGCATGCAGCCCCTTGATCTGTCGGCGGAACAGCGCCCCCCTCTGTCCTGCCGGACATCTCCCCCACGAGGGGGGAGATTGGCAGCTTCCGCCCCACTCTCAGTCCCCCAGCGGCAGCTTCGGATCGTCGACCTTCAGCGTGTTCACGCTCTGCTTGATGCGGCGCAGGTTTTCGAGAACCCTGGGTCCGCGCGTCTCGGCCACGGAGGTGACGATCATGTCGACGATCGACAGCAGAGCATAGCGCGACGAGGTCGGCTTGTAGATGTTGCCGTCCTCCAGCGACTGGAACTGGATGACGGTATCGGCGGCCTTGGCGAGCGCTGATTCCGGCGGGGTTACGGCGATGGTGGTGGCGCCATATTGCTGGGCCACCTGAACGGCGTCGATCACCGATCGCGCATAGCCGGACACCGAGAACGCGATCAGCGTCGTCTCCGATGTGGCGACCGCGGCATACATGCGCTGCAATTGCCCGTCGATCTGCGCCAGCACCGGCACGCCGAGCCGAAACAGCCGGTTCTGCATCTCGGTCGCCATCATCGAGGAAATGCCGCCGGAGCCGATGCACAGCACATTGCCCGAACTGACGATGCGCGCGGCCACGCCCACCAGCGTCTTCATGTCGAGGTTTTCGCTGGCGCGCTGGATGGCGGCGATTGCCGCTTCGGTGATGGCCGACGCAATGCGCTGCTCGCGCGCGTCGCGGTTCAGCGGTTCGGGCGACAGATACTGGCCGCCAATGGCGATCGCCTGCGCCAGGTAGAATTTGAAATCGCGCAGACCCTCGCAGCCGAGATTGCGGCAGAAACGGGTGACCGTCGGCTCGCTGACGCCGACGCGCGCGGCAATTTCCGAGATTGCCGCCTTGGAGGCAAAGTCGAGATCTGTGAGCACGAGACCGGCCAGGCGGCGGTCCGATTTGGTGCCGTCCTGCGACATCAGCTGCAGGCGCGTGATGATGTCGGCCGGCGTTTTCATTTCTGGGTTGTCGTCTTCATCGTGGTATTTTCGTTTTCATGCCGGCGCTCATAGCGGCAGGCCTGTCGCCGTGTCGAACAGATGGATGTTGCCCGGCGCTACCGAGACCGGCAGCAGTTCACCCGGCTTGACCTGGATCCGGTCGCGGAACACGGCGCGCACCGTGTCGGCACCGATCGCACCATAGACATGGGTTTCCGAGCCGGTCGGCTCGACGACATCGACCTTGATCGCCATCGCGTCGACAGCCTCGCCGATGACGAAGTGTTCGGGCCGTATGCCGGCCTCGACCGTGCTGCCAGCCGGCACCGTCTTGCTGCCGAGCGCCAGTCGCCCTCCGCCGGCCGATTCGAACCAGCTTTTCTCGGGCGTCGTCTTCAGGGCGCCGGAGACAAAACTCATCGACGGCGAGCCGATGAAGGAGGCGACGAATTTGTTGGCGGGACGGTCGTAGAGTTCCAGCGGTGCGCCGACCTGCTGGATCTTGCCGCGGTCCATCACCACGATGCGGTCGGCCATGGTCATGGCCTCGATCTGGTCGTGGGTGACATAGACGATGGTCGATTTCAGCCGCTGGTGCAGCGCCTTGATCTCGGTGCGCATCTGCACGCGCAGTTGCGCGTCGAGATTGCTGAGCGGCTCGTCGAACAGGAACACCGAGGGTTCGCGCACGATGGCGCGGCCCATTGCGACGCGCTGGCGCTGGCCGCCCGACAGTTCCCGGGGATAGCGGTCGAGATAGGAGAACAGGTTGAGGACGCCAGAGGCCTTTTTCACCTTGGCGTCGATTGCCGTGCGGCTTTCGCCGCGGATCTTTGGGCCAAAGCCGATGTTGTCGGCCGCTTTCAGGTGCGGAAACAGCGCATAGGACTGGAAGACCATCGCGATGTTACGCTGCTGTGGCGGCAAATCGTTGGCGCGCACGCCGCCGATCAAGAGGTCGCCTGCGGTGATCGGCTCCAGCCCGGCCAGCATGCGCAGCAAGGTCGACTTGCCGCAGCCGGAAGGGCCGACCAGCACGACGAACTCGCCGCTCTTGATGTCGAGGCTGATGTTTTCGAGGATCTTGTGGCGTCCGAAGGATTTCGACAGGTCGCGGAACTCGACATCGGTCATGGTCAGGCTCCCAATATGTCGTCGATGAAGGGCAGGAAGCCGGCGGTCAGTCCGGCGTCGACCGGCACCACCGCGCCGGTTATCCCCGATGCGCGATCCGAAACAAGGAAGGCCACCGCTTCGGCCACTTCCGTGGCGTCGACGATGCGGCCGAGCGGATAGAGCCGCTTGAGCTTGCCGAGAACATCCGGGTTCTTGGCCAGCCGATGGTCCCATGCGGCGGTGCGGATCGAGCCGGGGCAGACGACATTGGCGCGCAGCCCGTTGCGGCCGAGTTCCACAGCGACCGCTTTGGCATAGGCATTGATGCCGGCCTTGGCCGCGGCATAGGCCGGGTTGCCGAAGTGGGCGATGGCGTTGACGGAAGAGATGAAGACGACGCTGCCCGAACCGCGCGCGGCCATTGCCTTGATCAGCGGATCGGCGAACAGCATCACCCCGGTCAGATTGAGGTCGAGTTCATGCGTGATCTTGTCGGGGGTCAGCGCTGCAAGAGTCTCGGCGCGCGTCCAGCCGGCATTGTTGATCAGGATGTCGGGCACGCCGTCTTTCTCGAGGATCGCCGTGATCGCGGCATCGGTGGAGATCCGGTCGAGAAGGTCGAAGACGTGGCGCGACGCCAGATGCGGACTGCCGAGCTGGTCTTGCGACTGGTCGCAGCCGACGACGCGCGCGCCTCGTTCGGCCAGCAGCGCCACAATAGCCGAGCCGAGCCCGCCGCCGGCGCCGGTCACCAGCACGGTCTTGCCTGCGAATTCGGCCGTTGAAACCACGCTGCGCGCCTCCCTGGGATCTACGATAATCGGAAAACGCTATTTTAAGAAATGTAATTAAGCAACAGGATAATCCGCTTGCACAGCGCGAAATCATGGATAATGTAGGAAAGTCACATAAAGCCGCGGCCGCCTCAAAGCCGCAAGAGTGCAGACGCAATCAAATGGGAGAGATCGAATGAAGCTTGCAAAATGGACTGTCGGCGTGATGGCCGGAATGAGCCTGCTCGCCCTGGCCGCGCAGGCAGATGCCGGCGAGGTGCGCGTAACCGTCGCCGAATACAGCGCCAAGACCGGCCCGTATTTCGAAGCGGTGAAAAAGGAATTCGAGGCAGCCAACCCGGGTATCACCGTCAAGTTCGAAGTTGTGCCGTGGGACGTGCTGCTGCAGAAGCTGACCACCGACATCACGGCCGGTACCAATGCCGACCTGTCGATCATCGGCACCCGCTGGCTGATCGATTTCGTCCAGCAGGATGTCGCCGAGCCGCTCGACGCCTACATCAAGCCAGACTTCAAGGACCGCTTCATCGACACCTTCCTGTCGCCGTCGATCATGGAGGGCAAGACCTATGGCCTGCCGATCGCGGCCTCGGCGCGCGCCATGTACTACAACAAGGAATTGTTCGAGAAGGCCGGAATCGCCAACCCGCCGGCAACCTGGACCGAGTTGCAGGAGGATGCGCGCAAGATCAAGGCACTGGGCACCGGCACGTTCGGCTTCGGCCTGCAGGGCAAGGAGATCGAGACCGACGTCTATTATTATTATGCGATGTGGTCGCAAGGCACCGAGATTCTCAACAAGGATGGCACGTCGGGCCTCGGCACGCCGGGCGCGCTCGAAGCCGCCAAGCTCTACAAGTCGATGATCGACGAAGGCCTGACGGAACCCGGCGTCACCTCCAACAACCGCGAGGACGTCCAGAACCTGTTCAAGCAGGGCAAGGTCGGCATGATGATCACCGCGCCCTTCCTGTCCAACCAGATCAAGGACGAGGCGCCGAACCTGAAATACGGCGTGGCCGCTATCCCCGCCGGACCGACCGGCGCGCGCGGCACGTACGGCGTCACCGATTCCATCATCATGTTCAAGAATTCCAAGAACAAGGATGGGGCCTGGAAGCTGCTCGACTTCCTGTTCACCACCGAACAGCGCGCCAAGTTCACGCAAGGGGAAGGCTTCCTGCCGGTGAACAAGGAAGAGGCCAAGATGGACTATTACGTCAACAATGCCGATCTGGCAGCGTTCACCGCGCTGCTGCCCGACGCCCGCTTTGCGCCGGTCATCCCCGGCTGGGAAGAAGTCGCCCAGATCACCTCGGATGCCATGCAGAAGATCTATCTCGGCGGCGACCCCGAGGCAGGCTTGAAGGAAGCGGCTGCCAAGGCCAACGCCGTGATCAAGAAATAGGGCGTATCTCCCTGCGCCCGGCGCGCCCCTGAGATCGGGGCGCGCCACACTTTCCTCTCCCTCCGGAGGGGGAGAGGTGGCTCGGCGAAGCCGAGACGGAGTGGGGGAACCACCTGGCAACCGCCGCGAACGGACATAGGAAGGGCAATAGGGGCAAACATCACCTCGCCTTGCGCCCCAAGGGTCGACCCCCCGAGCTTCGCTCGACACCTCTCCCCTGATCGACGGGGGAGAGGAAAGGCATTCTTCTGAAGCGCTGCTAAAGACCGATATGCAAGATTGATCCGAGCTGGCGTGCCAGCGCCACAGAACCACGGTACAAAACCGGCCGATGCAAAATCGCTTCTTGCCCTATCTGCTGACCTTGCCCAGCCTGTTGCTGGCGGCGGTCGTCATCTTCTGGCCGGTCTGGGACCTGATCCAGATCTCGACGCATGACGTCAGCCGCTTCGGCCAGCTACGCGACTTCAACGATTTCGCCAATTATTCAGCCTTCCTCGCCGATCCCGATTTCCTGGCGGCACTCTGGCGCACCGGCCTGTGGACGTTGCTGGTGGTCGGCGGCGCGCTGCTGTTGTCGGTGCCGGTGGCGATGATCCTCAACACCGATTTCTACGGCCGCGGCATTGCCCGCGTCATCATCATGCTGCCCTGGGCGGTGTCGCTGACGATGACGGCGGTGGTCTGGCGCTGGGCGCTCAACGGTGAAAGCGGCATGCTGAACTCGGCGCTGATCGGGCTCGGCCTGATCCATGAAAACATCCAGTGGCTGGCGCGCGCCGAGACGGCATTCCCGATGCAGGTGCTGATTGGCATATTGGTGACGGTACCGTTCACCACGACCATCTTCCTCGGCGGCCTGTCGTCGATCCCCGACGACCTCTACGAGGCGGCGGCCCTGGAGGGGGCGACGCCGCTGCAGCAGTTCCGCGAGATCACCTTTCCGCTGCTGAAGCCGTTCATCAACATCGCCATCGTGCTCAACACCATCTACGTCTTCAATTCCTTCCCGATCATCTGGGTGATGACGCAGGGCGGGCCGGCCAACTCGACCGACATATTGGTCACCCATCTCTACAAGCTGGCCTTCCGCATCGGCAAGCTGGGCGAAGCATCGGCGGTGTCGCTGCTGATGTTCGCCATCCTTTTGATCTTCACCATGATCTATGTGCGGCTTGCCATGCGGGAGCAGCGCACATGACGCCCAAGCTGAAGCGTACGATCATCGCCTGGCTGCTGCTTTCGCCGCTGCTCGTGGTGACGATCTTCCCCTTCGCGGTAATGTTTTTGACCGCGGTCAAGCCGCGGCAGGAGGTGCTGTCGCCGACCTGGTGGCCAAGCGAATTCCACTGGTCGAATTTTGCCGACATGTGGGTGGCGACCGGCTTTGGCCAGGCGCTGGCCAATTCGCTCTATGTCTCTGTTATCGCCACCGTCGGCGCCATCCTGATCTCGGTGCCGGCCGCCTATGCCATGTCGCGGTTTCGCTTTGCCGGCTATGGCGCCTTCCGCCAGTTCCTGCTGATCTCGCAGATGATCTCGCCGATCGTGCTGGTGCTCGGCCTGTTCCGGCTGATGGCGGCCTGGGGTCTGATCGAATCCACGACCGCGCTCGGCGTCATCTACATGGCTTTCAACGTCGCCTTCACCGTGTGGATGCTGCAAAGCTATTTCGACACCATCCCGCGCGATCTCGAGGAAGCAGCGTGGATGGAAGGCGCCGGCCGATGGCTGACCTTGCGAAAAGTGTTTCTGCCGCTTTGCCTGCCGGCAATAGCGGTGACCGCCATCTTCACCTTCATCAACGCATGGAATGAGTTCGTCGTTGCGCTCACAATGCTGCGCAGCCAGGAAAGTTACACGCTGCCTATCCAGGTGTTCTCGCTGGTCGCCGGCCGCTACACGATCGAATGGCACCATGTAATGGCGGCGACGCTGCTGGCGACGCTGCCGGTGGCAATCCTGTTCATCTGGCTGCAGCGCTATCTCGTCCGCGGGCTGGCGCTCGGGGCGGTCAAATAACGGCGCCATTCACAACGGAGCTTTCATGCGCATCTTCACCGCCTCGCTGGCGACCGAAACCAACACCTTCTCGCCGGTGCCGACCGACCGGGCGTCGTTCGAGATGGCGTTCTATGCCGGGCCGGGCAAGCATCCAGACACGCCGACCTTGTGCTCCTCGCCGATGGTCGCGCTGCGCCGGCGTGCGGCTGCCGAAGGGCTGACCGTCATCGAAGGCACCGCCACCTGGGCGGAGCCGGGCGGGCTGGTGCAGCGGCAGACCTATGAGTCGTTGCGCGACGAGATTCTCGGCCAGTTGAAGGCAGCCTTGCCGGTCGACGCCGTCATCCTCGGCCTGCACGGCGCCATGGTGGCGCAAGGCTATGACGATTGCGAAGGCGATCTGCTGGAACGGGTTCGCGCAATCGTCGGGCCCGACGTGGTGATCGCGGTCGAGCTCGACCCGCACAGTCATCTGACCCCAAAGCGCGTCGCGGCATGCAATGTCATGGCCTATTTCCTCGAATTCCCGCACACCGACTTCTATGAGCGCGGCGAACATGTCGTCGAGCTTGGATTGGCGGCGGCGCGCGACGAGATCAAGCCGGTGATCTCGACGTTCGACTGCCGCATGATCCAGGTGCTGCCGACCAGCCGCGAGCCGATGCGCTCCTTCGTCGACCGCATCAAGGCGCTGCACGGCAAGGACGGCGTGCTGTCGGTCTCGGTCATCCATGGCTTCATGGCCGCGGACGTGCCGGAAATGGGCACGCGCATCCTGGTCGTCACTGACAATGACAAGGCCAAGGGCGATGCGCTGGCGGAGAGGCTAGGGCACGAGCTTTACGCCATCCGCGAAAGGACGGCGATGACGATGCTGAACACCGAGGACGGCATCGCGCGGGCACTGGCCGTGCGCAAGGAAAATCCCGGCAAGCCGGTTGTGATTGCCGACATCTGGGACAATCCCGGCGGTGGCGTCGCCGGCGACGGTACGGTCGTGCTGCGCGCCATGCTGGAACAGGGCGTGGACAATTTTGGCGTGGCGACGATCTGGGACCCGATCGCTGTCACCTTTTGCCAGGCGGCAGGCGAAGGCGCCGTCATCGACCTGCGCTTCGGCGGCAAGGCCGGGCCGCTGGCCGGCGAACCGATCGATGCGCGCGTCAAGGTGTTGAAAGCCGTCCCCGAGGGCTGGCAGAGCTTCGGGCCGAGCCGGGTGACGCTCGGACCGACGGCGCTGGTGCGGCTCGAAGGCACCGAAATCGACATCATCCTCAACACCAACCGCACGCAGACCTTCGAGCCGGATGTCTTCTCCAACATCGGTGTCGATCCGTTGTCGAAGGACATATTGCTGATCAAGTCAACCAACCATTTCTACGCCGGCTTTGAACCGATCGCGGCGGAGATCATCTATGTCTCGGCGCCGAGCTCGTATCCGAGCAATCCGGCGGTGACGGATTACAGGAAGCTGACGCGGCCGGTGTGGCCACGGGTGGCGGATCCTTGGCGCTGGTGATCTCCCCCTCGAGGGGGGAGATAAGGCGGCGCTATAGCAATCCCCGCTTCACCATCATCGCTTCCGGCGAAGGCATCTTGCCGCGGAACGCCGTGTACAGCTCCTCCGGATCCTTCGACCCGCCAGCGGCATAGATATTCTTCCGAAGCCGTTCCGCCAGCGCCGGGTTGAAGGGATCGCCGGTCTCCTCGAAGGCGGCGAAGGCGTCGGCGTCGAGCACTTCCGACCACATGTAGGAATAGTAGCCGGCTGAATAACCGTCGCCGGAGAAGATATGGCCGAAATGCGGGGTGCGATGACGCATGGCGATGGTGTCGGGCATATCAAGCTTTTCCAGCGTTTCGGCTTCGAAACGCAGCGGTTCCGCCGGCGCATCCGGCCGCGCGTGATACGCCATGTCGATCAGCGCCGACGCTGTGAACTCGACCGTGGCGAAACCGGCGCCGAACGTGCGGGCGGCCAGCATCTTGTCGAGCAGCGACTTCGGCATCGGCTTGCCGGTCTTAACATGCAGCGCATGCTTTTCCAGCACTGCGGGCACCGTCAGCCAGTGCTCGTAGAGCTGCGAAGGCAGTTCGACGAAATCGCGGGAAACCGAGGTGCCCGCCACCGACGGCCAGGTGACGTCGGTCAGCATGCCGTGCAAAGCATGGCCGAACTCGTGGAACAGGGTCTTGGCCTCATCGACCGACAACAGCGCCGCTTCCCCCGCCGGCGGCTTGGCGAAGTTCATGATGTTGTAGATCACCGGCTTGGAGCCATCCCCAAGCTTGTAGCCAGACTTCAGCGCGCTCATCCAGGCGCCAGAACGCTTCGAGGATCGGGCGAAATAGTCGGCGAGGAACAGGCCGCGCTCGCTGCCATCGGCGTTCTTCACCACGAAGACGCGCGCGTCGGGATGCCAGGCGGCGATGCCCTTCTTCTCCTCGAAAGTGATGCCGAACAGTTTTGTGGCGACGTCGAAGCAGGCGTCGATGACCCGGTCGAGTTGCAGATAGGGTTTCAGTTCCGCCTCGTCGAAGTCGAATTTTTCGGCGCGCAATTTCTCCTGGTAGAAGCGCCAGTCCCAGGCGGCGAATTTTTCGTTGCTGCCTGCCTTGGTCGCAAGCCGCTCCAGCTCCTTCTGGTCGGCGGCGGCCTTCTCCAGCGCTTTCTCCCAGACCGGGTCGAGGAGGTCGTGCACAGCCTTCGGCGTCTTGGCCATGGTGTCGTCGAGTTTCAGCGCGGCGAACGAGGCATAGCCGAGCAGCCTGGCCTTTTCGGCGCGCAGTTTCAGCATGTCGCGCACCACTGCGGTGTTGTCGCTGGCGCCGCCATTCTGGCCGCGCATGGTGAAGGCGCGGAAAGCGGTCTCGCGCAGATCGCGGCGTTCAGAAAAGGTCGTGAACGGCTCATAGATTGAGCGCGACAAAGTGACGGCGTAGCGGCCCTTCTGGCCGCGCGTCTCGGCGGCTTCGGCCATCGAACTCTTCACGAAGTCCGGAAGGCCGGCAAGATCAGCCTCGTCGAGGAACAGCGCCCAGTCGCGCTCGTCGGCCAGCACGTTCTGGCCGAAAGTGGTGCCGAGCGAGGACAGCTCCTCGCTGATGTTGGCCAGCCGCTTCTTGCCGTCGGCGTCGAGTTTTGCGCCCGATCGCACAAAGCCTTTCCAGGTCTTCTCCAGCACCCGCAGCGTCTCGACGTCGAGTTTTAGCGTCTCCCGGCGCTGGTAGAGGTCGTCGATGCGGGCAAACAGTTTCTCGTTCATCGAGATCGCCGAGAAATGCCGCGACATCTTCGGCGAGATCTCACGCTCCAGCGCCTGGATCGCATCGTTGGTGTGGGCGCCGGCCCGGCACCAGAAGATCGACGAGACATGGTCGAGCGGCTCACCGGCGAGTTCGAGGGCTGCCAGCGTATTCTCGATGGTCGGCGCATCCTTGTTGCCGGCGATCGCATCGATTTCGGCCTCATGTGCCTTCAGCGCCGCGTCGAACACCGAGGAGAAATCGTCGTCGCCGATGCTGGCAAAATCCGGCAGGCCGAGCGGCCCTTGCCATTTGGTCAGCGGATGGGCGGCGAGATCGACGGTTTTCGTGGACGGCATGGGGGATCTTTCGATGATTGGCGGAGCTTGCTGGACCGATGTAGGGCGATGACTGGCGCGGCGCAACAGCGCGGCCGTTCAAGCCCGCGTCAGAAGCCGTCGCAATTTTCCGCGATCGCCGCTTGCGAACTGGCGGTGATGCGGTTGCCGGTGACGGCGAACGTTTCCTGCATCAGCATGTCATTGTTGGGGAAATCATAGCAGGCGATGACAGTGGTGACGCCGGCCTCGCTCTTTTCGACGCGATGCCGGATTGCGGCGCCGGCGACCGCGCCCTTCCATTCGTCGATCGACGCGATGAACTCCTGCTTCGACTGCACGACGCCGAGATCGTCGAGCTTGATGCGGACATCGTCGGCGAGCAGGTCCGACAATTCGGTGCGATCGGCGACCAGCAGCGCCGAATACCAGCGGTCGATAATGGCGCCGTCATCGGAGCGGGCAGGGACGAGCGAAATCAGCAGCGCCGCTACGGCGAAAGCGATCGCACGCCAAACCCGCATTCTTCCCTCCTCTTATTTGACCATGCCCTTATCCGAAAACCGGTTCCCACTTTTCGGGATCATGGGTCTACGTCAAATCCGGCCGCTCGAAGTCGCCAGTGTCCTTGTTCATCACCCAGAGCTCGCCTGTCGAGATGTCGAACCAGGCGCCATGCAGCGACAGCCGCCCCTTGCCTTCGAGGATGGAGACGCAAGGGAAGGTCCTGAGATTGGCGATCGAATAGCGGATGGAAATCCGCTCCAGCGCCGTCTGCCGTTCGGTTGTCGTCATGAACGTGCTGGACGAAACGGTTTCGGCCGCCGGCGCGATCAGGCTCATCCATTTGCCGATGAAGTCGCCGGGCGACAGCGGCGCCGAATTGGTGTCGAGCGCGGCGCGGATGCCGCCGCAGCGGCCATGGCCCATCACTACGATGTTTTTCACCTTCAGGCTCTGCACGGCGAATTCGAGCGCGGCCGAGGTCGAGTGGAACTCGCCGTCCGGCGCATAGGGCGGCACCAGATTGCCGACATTGCGCAGGACGAACAGTTCGCCCGGACCGGCGTCGAAGATCGCCTCGGGGGCAGAGCGGGAATCGCAGCAGGCAACGATCATGGTTTCGGGCGCCTGCCCTTCGCGGGCGAGCTCGCGATAGCGTCCGCTCTCGGTGAGATAGCGGCCATTCATGAAGTTGCGGTAGCCGGTCCAAAGATGTTCGGGGAGATGGGGCATGGGCTAGGGATGAAGCCTTTCGGGGTTAGCGACGGCAGCTCATTTCAAGTTAGAAAGGCTCTAACGGCAAATGCCCGTCGCGGGCAATGCCGAATTGCGGATGGCTTCGTCGCAAATCGCCATGCCGCACGCATGGCTCGCCGCTTGCCTCACGCCCAGATCGCCAGGGGAATGCCCAAACGGTCGGCAAGCGGCGGGTCGGGAAACGGCTTTGCCTCGCCGCCGGCAATGCGTCCGGCAATCAGCATCATCGCTGCGGCGTCGAGGAAATCGTCGGCGGCAGCACCGCGTTGCGGCGGCTGGTCAAGGAAAGCTCTGGTATAGCCGTGCCGGCAGAGCAGTGCCTTGCGCTCTTCCATCCCGGCAGGATTGACTGCGCCCTTGATCTTCTTCGGCAGCGTCATCGGTTTTTCGCCGTTCAGCCGGCAGAAGGCCACTTCGGGGTGCGATTCGAAGACGCGGCGGCGCAGTTGCGGACGTGCGATCAGCAGCGCGTCGATCTCGCGTACCTTGGCAAAGATGCCGAAGGCCTGGATCGAGACGCCGCGTGGCGGATCGGAGGTCGCCTTGGCCACCTCGCTGGCGCGCCGATGCGCCTCATACCAGGCCTCGACCGTGGTGAAGTCGCTGATGTCGGCGTAGAGGGCCGCGCGGGACGAGATAGAGAAGACGCTGGATTGCCGTGCTCCGAGCATTGGCCGTACCAAGGTCTCCGGCCCGCGCCCGCCTCTTTGCGAGACGTCCGGCAGGCCGATCGGCATCTCGACGGCCACTGTCGCATCGGCGGGCAAGGCGTCGAGCAGGGTCGCAAAGCTGGGAAAGACGCGGACTGACGGCGCGACATCCAGATCGCGGCGGACGGCGATCCAGCCGGCCTTGCAGCCGTCGACCCCGACGACCACGGTCGAGATCACGCCCGGCGGTCCCGCCCCGGATGGGTGAGGTGGCGCAGCTGCACCATCGCCATCGGGTGCGACAGGCTCTGGGCATCGGTTTCAAGCTGCAGCTCGTCGCCGCCACGCTTGGCGGTTCGCGCCAGGATTTCGTAGACGGCGGCGGTGGTCGATTGCAGCGCCTTGATCGGCGGCTGTCCCGACAGGATGCGGGCGAGATAGACGGCCGCAGTCAGGTCGCCGAGGCCATTCGGCGGCTTGTCGATGAGGCGGTGTTCGGCCAGCAGCGCCTGGGTGCCGTCAAGCAGCAGATTGCCGGTGCCGCCGGTCATCATCGACTGTGCCGACGTCACCAGCATTGTTGACGGTCCGGCATGGAGGGCGGCCGAGATCACCGATTTCAGATCGGGCAAAGGCGCACCGGCCATCCATTCCAGCTCATAGCGGTTGGGGGTGGCGATGTCGGCGATCGGCATCAGCCGGTCGCGCATCGCGGCGGCCGTCGGCTCGGGCACATAGAGCCCGCCGGAATCGCCCATCACCGGATCGCATATATAGATCGCGTCCGGCGTCTTGGCCTTGACTGCCGCAACCAGCGAGGCGACGGCCTCGGCCTGGCCGGCCTCGCCGAGATAGCCCGACAGCACCGCGCCCACCTCGCCCAGCCAGGGCGCGCGCTCGAGATCGGCCATCAGCGCCTTGAACTGGTCGAGCGGCGGCACGATGCGCGTGGCGCGGCCATGGCCCGGATGCCAGGGCAGGATGACCGTCGGCACCGCCCACACCGGAAAGCCCAGCGTCTCCAGCGCAAACACGGCGGCGCGGTTACCGACCGAGCCGCGGGCGACATGGCTGGAAATGACGATGACCGCGCGCGGCGCGTCGGCTTTTTCGCTGTTCATGGAAAATCCTAGATACGGATAATTTTTCGTTGAATCGTCATCCTGATCTATCTCTTTGGTTGGAGCATGATCTCCGGACAAAACGGTTCCCGCTTGTCCGAGAAAACCGGTTCCCACTTTTCAGGATCATGCTCTAGCTGCCCCGGGAGGCGTAGTACACGAGCCAGATCAAAAGGCCGAGGGCGACGATGAGCCCAAGTGTGCGGCCGATGCGGGTGCCCCAGACCTCGATCGGATCGGATCGGTCGGCCTCGGCTGCGGTAACATGATCGCGGGCGCCTTTCGCTGCCCGTGACACCAGCGATGCGCCGCCAAGGCCGCCCTCGTTCGCCACGCGCTCGATAATGCGGCGCGATTCGCTGTCATCGTCGCGGCGTTCCGCCATGATCCTGTCCTGTTTGCCGGCAACCATATCGTGTTCGCGCGATCAATCACAGGGCCTCGCCGGCGCATGAATGCGCGCCAGGAATGCGCGCCAGCGGCAGACATTTTCTTGAGCGCGGATTGTGCTAATGCTTCGCATGCAACTTCTGTCGAGGGACCTCACCATGTTTGCCCAGCGCCTTGCCTTCCCTTTCCGCAGTCTGCCGGCCGTGCTGATGATGGCCGTCGTGCTGCCTCTGCTCGCCGGCTGCGGCTTCAACACCATCCCGACGGCGGAGGAAAACGCCAAGGCGGCATGGAGCGAGGTGCTGAACCAGTATCAGCGTCGGTCCGACCTCATTCCCAATCTGGTCGAGACGGTGAAGGGCTATGCCTCGCATGAAAAGGACACGCTCGATGCGGTGGTCGAAGCGCGCGCCAAGGCGACGCAGATCACGGTGACGCCGGAAACGCTGAAGGACCCCGAAGCGCTCAAGAAGTTCCAGGATGCGCAATCAGGGCTGACCAGCGCGCTGTCGCGGCTGATCGCGGTGTCGGAGGCCTATCCCGACCTCAAGGCCAACCAGAATTTCCTGGCGCTGCAGGCGCAACTCGAAGGCACCGAGAACCGTATCGCCGTGGCGCGGCGCGACTACATCCTGGCGGTCAAGGATTACAATCTGACGCTGAGGACCTTTCCGTCGGTGCTATGGGCAACCTTCTGGTTCCGCAGCAACGAGCCCTTCGCCAACTTCACCGTCGAAGAAGACAAGATGCAGCCGCCGAAGGTCGATTTCGGCACGAAGCAGGGCGGGTGATGACGTCTGGGTGAGCTTGGCCTTTGCCAGCCTTGCGTTCCTTCACACCCCCCTCTGTCCTGCCGGACATCTCCCCCTCAAGGGGGGAGATCAGCTGTCTTCTGTCCTTGCGCCAATTATCAGCGTTGCCGGCTGAGCGTCGGCAGCGAGATTGCCAATCTCCCCCCTCGAGGGGGAGATGTCCGGCAGGACAGAGGGGGACGCGAAGGATCGCCAACCTTGGTGTTCTTCTCGCCTTTCTGGCCGTCTTCCTGCCCCTCACCGCCTTCGCCGCCGACCTCCCCGCGCTGACCGGCCGCGTCGTCGACAATGCCGGGATCATCGATGCAGGCACCAAAGCCGCGCTCACCCAGAAACTCGCCGACTTCGAGACCAGAGGCTCCGACCAGATCGTCGTCGCAACCATCCCCAGCCTCGACGGCGAGGAGATTGAGCCTTACGCCAACCGGCTGTTCCGCTTCTGGAAGCTCGGCCAGGCCAAGGAAAACAACGGCGTGCTGCTGCTGGTGGCGCCGAACGACCGCAAGATGCGCATCGAGGTCGGCTATGGGCTGGAAGGCACGCTGACCGATTTGCACACCAAGCTGATCATCGAAAACGACATGGTGCCGGCGTTCCGCGCCGGCGATTTCTCCGGGGGCATTTCCAAGGCCGTCGACGACATGGTGATGGTGCTGGAAGGCAATCCGGAGGAATTGGAGGCGCGCGGCGAGCGCAACCAGAAGCCGCCCATCAATACCGACAATCTGTTCTTCGGCGTCTTCATCAGCATCTGGGCAATCATGTTCTTCGGCAGCATGGCCGCCTCCATCCTGCCGCCGATCTTCGGCCAAAAACTCGGTCCCGGCCGCTATCGCTGGCTCGGCATGACATTCGAGCCGCACAAGCGGTCATCCAGCGGCGGCGGGTCTTCGGGCGGGGGCGGCTGGTCGTCGGGTTCAAGCGGTGGTGGCGGCTTTTCCGGCGGCGGCGGTTCGTCCGGCGGCGGCGGCTCCTCGGGAAGCTGGTGACGAGATGACAACACGCATCGCCAATCCCTGGCATGGCCGCTTCGCCACGATGACCGGCGCTGCCTTGCTGGTCTTGCTCGTCAGCTTCGCGGCGCTGGCGGCGGAACTGCCCGCCCTCACCGGTCGTGTCGTCGACAATGCAGGCATCATCGACGCTGCGACCGAGGCGGCGCTGACGCAGAAGCTGGCCGATTTCGAGACCAAAGGCTCCGACCAGATCGTCGTCGCGACGGTTCCCAGCCTCGACGGCGAGGAGATCGAGCCTTACGCCACCCGGCTGTTCAACGCCTGGAAGCTCGGCCAGAAGGCCAAGAACAATGGCGTGCTTCTGCTGGTGGCCGTGAACGACCGCAAGATGCGCATCGAGGTCGGCTACGGGCTGGAAGCCACGCTCACCAACCAGCACGCCACACGGATCATTGAAGGCATGGTGCCGGCCTTCCGCGCCGGGGATTTCTCCGGCGGTATTTCCAAAGCGGTCGACGACATGATCATGGTGATTGAGGACAGTCATGGTGGTTGAGGGAACTGGTGACGGCATGACAGTACGCGTCTTCAATCCGCCAAGACCTGGCCGCGCAGCCGCGACGATCGGCATCGCCCTGTTGACGATGCTCACCATGCTGTTTGTAGCCTTGGCGGCAGACCTGCCGGCACTCACCGGGCGGGTGGTCGACAATGCCGGTATTATCGACGCCGCGACCAAGGCGGCACTGACGCAGAAGCTCGCGGATTTCGAGACCAAAGGCTCCGACCAGATCGTCGTCGCCACGATCAACAGCCTCGACGGCGAGGAGATCGAACCCTACGCCAACCGGCTGTTCCGCTTTTGGAAACTCGGCCAGGCCGGCGAAAACAACGGCGTGCTTCTGCTGGTGGCCAAGAACGACCACAAGATGCGCATCGAGGTCGGCTACGGGCTGGAAGGCACGCTGACCGACCTGCACACCAAACTGATCATCGAAAACGACATGGTGCCGGCGTTCCGCGCCGGTGATTTCTCCGGCGGCATTTCCAAGGCCGTCGACGACATGGTCATGGTGCTGGAAGGCAACCCGGAAGAACTGGAGGCGCGCGGCAAGCGCAACCCGGCCGACCGCAGCACGCCCATCGATCCCGTCGTCGCGGTCTTCCTGATCCTGTGGGCGGCGATGTTCTTCGGCGGTCTGGCGATGGCATTCCTGCCGCCGATCTTCGGCACCAAGCTGTCGCCGGGCGTGTATAAATGGCTGGGCATGACCTTTCGCTACGGCCAGGGGCCGAGCGGATCGTCCTCGGGCTCCAGCAGCTGGACAACAAGTTCGTCGTCGGGCAGCGGATGGTCATCGGGAAGTTCGGGCAGCAGCTGGTCTTCGGGCTCAAGCAGCGGCGGCGGGTTTTCAGGCGGCGGCGGTTCGTCTGGCGGTGGCGGGTCTTCAGGGAGCTGGTGAGAGAAGATGGCAACACGACCGATCAGCCCACAGGACCATGAGCGCATCGCCACCGCGATCCGCGCGGCCGAGGCCAAAACCGACGGCGAGATCTACTGCGTCGTTGCGCATGCCAGCGACGGCTATTTCTTTCCCGCCGCCTTCATGGCGACATCTGGCATGCTGATTGCCAGCCTCGCCGTCGCCTATGGGCTGGAAGCCTGGTGGCTGTCGATCCGGCTGCCGCATTTCGTCATTGTCCAACTGCTGGCACTGGCCTCGGTGTTGGTGCTTTTGTGGGCGCTGCCGGGCTTGCGCATCCATCTGGTGCCGCGCCGGCAGCGTTATCAGGCGGCACATGACAATGCGCTCAGGCAGTTCCTCGCCCGCAATGTCCACCGCACCACGGCGCGCACCGGCGTGTTGGTCTTCGTGTCGATCGCCGAGCGTTATGCCGAAGTGGTCGCCGATTCGGGCATCGACAGCAAGGTCGGCCAGCATGTCTGGGACGGCGTGGTGCGCGATCTCCTGCAGCATGCCGGTGACGACCGGCTCGCCGACGGCTTCGTCAAGGCGATCGGGCAGGTCGGCGCGGTGCTGGCCGAGCATTTCCCGGTGACGTCGGGCGATGCCAATGAACTGGACGATCATCTCGTCGAGATCTGAAAAGCCAGCACGCGCTACCCGGACGGACGCCTGACCGCGCCGGCTGGGTGCGTTTTCCAGGCAGGCTTTGCCCATTGTCAGCAGTGTCGCGATCGGCTGTGAGAAAGCGGTCGGCGGGCTGACCTCGACTCTTGCAAATGGCCGATGCGGGTTTATGGTTAACAAATCATGAATACGCTGAGCATCGACATCAGGAAAGCCGAACCGCGCGACGCCGGCGCCATTGCGGACGTGCACCAGCAGGCTTGGGAGGGCGCCTATTCCGGCATCATCCCGCATCGCTCGCTGACCTCGATGATCAACCGCCGCGGCGCCGACTGGTGGGCCAACGCCATCCGCCGCGCCGCCACCGTTCTGGTGGTCGAGATCGGCGGCACCATCGCCGGCTATGCCACGATCGGCAAGAACCGCGCCCGCGAGCTGAAGCAACAGGGCGAAATCTACGAACTTTACCTGCGTCCGGAATATCAGGGCATCGGGCTCGGCAGCCGGCTGTTCAAGGCGGCGCGGGCGCGGCTTGCCGACCACGGGCTGAAGGGAATGGTGGTGTGGGCGCTGGAAGACAACCAGAACGCACTTTCCTTCTATGCCGGCGCGGGTGGCCGTGACGTCGCCGAAGGCGTCGAGATTTTCGAGCAGAGGGCGCTCAAGAAGGTCGCCTTCGTCTGGGAATGACCGGCCTCGGTTACAAATCATCATAAACCGTGCGCTTCCGTTAGCGCTTCGCACCAATCGCCGCATTGCACCATGCCGCGCCGCCCGCTATCGATCTTGGAGATCGAGAGAGGGATTTAAGCATGCGTATCGAAGCCATTGCCATCGGAAAGAACCCGCCCGAGGACATCAACGTCATCATCGAGGTGCCGATCGGCGGCGAGCCGATCAAGTACGAGATGGACAAGGAGGCCGGCACGCTGTTCGTCGACCGTTTCCTGCATACGTCGATGCGCTACCCCGGCAATTACGGTTTCGTGCCGCACACGCTGTCGGGCGACGGCGACCCGATCGACGTGCTGGTCTGCAACACGCGCGCGCTGGTGCCGGGCTGCGTCATCAATGTGCGACCGATCGGCGTGCTGGTGATGGAAGACAATGCCGGCCAGGACGAGAAGGTCATTGCCGTGCCGTCGCCGAAGCTGACGCTGCGCTACGAAAACGTCACCGAATACACGCAGCTGCCCGAGATCACCCGCGACCAGGTCCAGCACTTCTTCGAGCACTACAAGGATCTCGAGCCCGGCAAATGGGTCAAGATCGAAGGCTGGCACGATTCCAAATACGCCAAGAAGATGATCGTCGACGCGATCGCACGGGCGAAGGCGGCAAAGTAGCGCCGAGAGAGGCCTGCGTCTCGTTCAAGTAAGCGGCAAACGCCAGCGCGAGGCACCCCCCTCTGGCCTGCCGGCCATCTCCCCCTCAAGGGGGGAGTCGCAACGGCTTTCGTCAATTTTCAGCGCCGAAAGAAAAGCGCCGCCAGCGAAGCTGCCAATCTCCCCCCTTGAGGGGGAGATGCCCGGCAGGGCAGAGGGGGGTGCCTTGCACCCACGTGACTAGTTATCCACCCGACCAAACGCCGGCACGTTGCCGATGACGGTGTGCTTGTCCTTGCCACAGGCGAAACTCTTCGCCTTTTCGTCGGCCAACTTGCGCGCCTGGTCATTGGCCTGCGGGTTGCCGGTGGCCAGCACGAGGCCGATGGTGCAGCCGTCGCGGGCTTCCATCTGGGCGACCTTGGCGACGAGCAGCACTTCGGTCGGCTTGTTCTCGTCCTCGGGATTGCTGATCGAGCGGCGGTGGATGACGGCAAAGGGAACGGCAACGTCGCCCTTGGTCTCGATGCGCCACTCGACCTTGGCGCCGGACGAGTTGAAGCCGGAAAAGCTCTCCCAGACCGAGGTCATGTCGCCGCCGGGCGGAAATCCGTAGAACAGCGATTCACGGGCGTCGTCATAGGCGATCAGCACGGGATAGCCACGATAGCCGGAGCAGGCGAGTTCGGCCCATTCGCCGTCGCCTTCCTGCGCCTGCGCATAGGTGACGCAGTCCTTTTGCGAGTCGAGGTCGGTGTAGACGCTGGATATGCCGTCGGCATGGGCGGTTTGGGATAGGGCGGCGAGGGCGAATGGAACAAGCAGCAGGGTTCGCATGCGGACGTCTCCCGTGAAGTTCGCCCCAGCCTATCGCCAAATCTGCGGCCGGCCTAGCGTGCCAATCTCAACGTTGGCGCCGCCCAAATCGCCCTGCCGGGCAATTCTCCCCCTGAACGGGAGAAAGTGGCCGGCTGCGCCGCTGGCGACAACCTTGCAACGCCGGCAATTGGCGAAATCGTGATGAGAGCGTTCCTCGCCCCATTTCCGGGAAAGGATGCCGGCAGGTGAGGGGCGGCGCCAACGTTCGAAATGTTATTTCTTCAAGCTCGCCTCGATCAGCAGGTCGGCGTTGTGGGCGACCGCTGCCGCCGGGCCTCCGAGGCCGAAGAGCTGGCCACTGATATAGGCGCCTTCGATCAACAGCAGCAGGCCGTCGCCGAGCGTGTCAGGGTCTTTAGCGCCCATCGCTGCGGCCATCGCGCGCAGGCGGTGGCGCAACTCCTGCTTGTTGGCCTCGCTGACGACGCGCGCCGGATGGCCATGTTCGGGATATTCCACCGCCGCGTTGGTCATGCCGCAGCCGCGATAGTCCGGCCTTTGCGTGCGCTTGCCGACGCGAGTCAGGAAAGCCCTGAGCTGTGCCCGCGGGTCGCCGGGATGGGCAGCCACGGCTTCGTCGAAACGCTCCCAATACTCACGGTCATATTGCCTGAGATAGGAAGCGGCGAGCTCGTCCTTGGAGGGAAAGCTGCGGTAGAGGCTGGGCTTGGTGACGCCGGCGCGCTTGACGATCTCGTCGACGCCGATCGCCCGGATGCCGCGGCGGTAGAACAGGTCGTACGCCACGTCGAGGATTTTCTTGGCAGCCTTGGGCGGTGCGGCTGCATGACCGTCCTTGATGGTCAGTTCAATATTTTTGTCCGTTGGCATGGTATGACTCGATTGACGTGTTACCGATCGGTACGTATACATGTCCTCACCCTGCAACGTACCGGTCAGTAACATGATAGCTCAATCCCGTCCCTTTGGCCAGCGCTACGCTTTCGTCGTGGTTGGCGTCATCTTCCTCTGCTTGTTGATCGCGGCCGGGCTTCGTTCCGCACCCTCGGTGATGATGCTGCCGTTGGATAAAAGCTTCGGCTGGGGGCGCGATACGGTTTCGATTGCCGCCGCGATCGGCATCTTCCTTTACGGCCTGACCGGGCCGTTTGCCGCCGCATTGATGGAGCGTATCGGCTTGCGCCGCACGCTGCTTGCCTCGCTTGTGATCATGTCGGGCTCGACCGCGCTCAGCCTGCTGATGACCGAGCCATGGCATCTGTTCCTCACCTGGGGCGTGTTTTCAGGTATCGGCTCCGGCGCGGTCGCCACCGTGCTCGGCGCCACCATCGTCAACCGCTGGTTCAAGACCAATCGCGGCTTGGTGATGGGGCTGATGTCGGCCTCCAGCGCCACCGGCCTCTTGGTGTTCCTGCCGCTGCTGGCATCGCTCGCCCAGTCGGGCGGCTGGCAGCCCGTCGCTACCGCCGTCTCGATCGCCACCGCCTGTCTTCTGCCGCTGGTCTGGCTGTTGGTTCCGGAGCGTCCCGCTTCGATCGGCATGGTGCGCTATGGCGCCGGGACCGATGACGTGCCGCCGGTATCGCCGGCATCGCAAGGCAATTTCCTGGCGCATACGCTGAACACGCTACGCCGCGCTGCCGGCACCCGCGTCTTCTGGTATCTGTTCGCCACCTTCTTCATCTGCGGCTTCACCACCAACGGGCTGGTCGGCACGCATCTGATCTCTTTCTGCGGCGACATGGGCATCCCCGAGGTACAGGCCGCGGGCCTGCTGTCGCTAATGGGCATTTTCGACCTGATCGGGACGACGCTCTCGGGCTGGCTCACCGACCGTTTCGACCCGCGCAAGCTGCTCGGCGTCTACTACGGCATTCGCGGCCTGGCGCTGATCTATCTGCCCTATTCCGGCTTCTCGGCGACCAGCCTGATCATCTTCGCCGTGCTCTACGGTCTCGACTGGATCGCCACCGTGCCGCCGACGCTCAGGCTCGCCAACGAGGCCTTCGGTGACCGCAGCGGCCCGATCGTGTTCGGCTGGATCGTAGCCGGCCACCAGGTCGGCGCCGCCACCGCCGCCGCCTTCGGCGGCACCATGCGCGAACTGCAGGGCAATTACGAACTGGCTTTCCTGATCGCCGGCATGACGGCGATCGTGGCTGCGTGTCTGTCGCTGCTGATCAATACGAGCAGGCCGGCTTTCGATCCGGAGCCGCAAGCGGCGTAAGGCGCGGTACTAATCTCCCCCCTCAGGGGGGAGATGGCCGCGAAGCGGCCAGAGGGGGTCCGTGCGACCGGACTCAGCCTCTTGCGCATAGGAGGTCGGCGCTCCAAGCGAGGCGACCCCCTTCTGTCGCCTTCGGCGACATCTCCCCCCTCAAGGGCGGAGATCACCTGTCGGTTGTTATCAAAGTTTCATCTTCCCGAGATGTGGCTGAAACATTGAAGCTGGAGCTTGCTGGCACCGTTCGAAGCCATCAGGAGACAGCCATGAACAAGATCTCGTTGACCCGCCGCGCTTTCGTCACCTCTGCCAGCGCCGCCGGTCTGCTCGGCGCATCGGGGCTCGCTTTGCCCTATTATTCGCGCGCCAGCCAGCGCCCGGCCTTCACCCATGGCGTCCAGTCCGGCGATGTCGATGCCTCGAGCGGCATGGTGTGGACGCGCACCGACCGGCCTTCGCGCGTCATGTTCGAAGTGTCGTCGACGGAAAACTTCGCCAATGCGACGCGGCTGGCGCCGCTCGATACCTCGCCGGCCAGCGACTTCACGGTCAAGCGCCTGCTTACCGACCTCGCCTCCGACCAGGATATCTTCTACCGGATGACTGCCGCCGACCTGTCGGATATCAACGCCGTTTCCGAACCGATCGTCGGCCGTTTCCGCACAGCACCCGCCTCGAAGCGCGACATAAAATTCGCCTGGTCGGGCGACACGGCCGGCCAGGGCTGGGGAATCGATGAGACCGGCATGAAAACCTACGCCACCATCGCCAGGCACACGCCGGATTTCTTCCTGCATTCCGGCGACACCATCTATGCCGATGGCGCCATGAAGGACGAGGTAGACCTGCCTGGCGGCGGCAAGTGGAAAAACGTCGTCCTGATCGACGGCAAGCGCAAGGTGGCCGAGACGCTGGATGAGTACCGCGACCAGTGGAAATACAACATGATGGACAAAAACGTTCTGGCCTTGAGCGCCATCTGCCCGACCTTCTACCAGTGGGACGATCACGAGGTGCTGAACAACTGGTCGGATTCGAAGAATCTCGGCGCCGACAGCCGCTACACCGAAAAATCCATCCATGTGCTCGCGGCGCGTGCGGCGCGCGCCTTCCATGAGATGACGACGATCCGCTACGAGCCGTCCGAGCCCGGCCGCGTCTACCGCAAGATCGCGCATGGGCCGCTGCTCGACGTGTTCTTCCTCGACATGCGCTCCTATCGCGGCCCGAACGGCCCCGACATGCAGGAGGACATGACGCCGCAGTCACGCATGCTGGGCGAACAGCAGACGAAATGGCTGAAGCGCGAGCTGACGAATTCCAGGGCGACCTGGAAGATCATTGCCGCCGACATGCCGCTCGGCCTCGTCGTCTGGGACGACGGCGCCAAGAAGGTCGGCGCGGAAGCCATCAGCAATGGCGACAATGGCCTGCCCAAAGGCCGCGAGCTCGAGATCGCCGACCTGTTGCGCTACATCAAGACTGCCGGCATCACCAACACGGTCTGGTTGACCGCCGATGTCCACTACACGGCGGCGCACTATTACAACCCCGACAAGGCGCGGTTCCAGGATTTCAATCCTTTCTGGGAATTCGTCTCGGGCCCGATCCACGCCGGTACCTTCGGTCCCAATGATTTCGACATGACCTTCGGCCCGGAGCTGAAATTCATCAAGGCGCCGACCACCGAACAGGGCCAGAACCTGCCACCCTCGGCCGGCCTGCAGTTCTTTGGCCTGGTGGACATTTCAGGGGCGACAGAGCAGCTGACCGTGCGGCTGATGGATCGCGACGACATCGAGCTTTACAAGGTGACGCTCGATCCGGTGCGGTCGGCGTAAGCCTTTGGGCCGGTGCGAAGGATCGCTATGCCTGGAATGGGCAACTGTCAGTCCGGGTAGCAAACCGTCGGAATCTTCGGCCACACCGCGCTGTCGCAGCCTGCAACCTGCTGCCTCTGCTTGAAAGAGGCGCTGACCGGGCCGGTGACCACGGGGTCGACGCCATCAGGGGCGTCGGCAAACATCTGCTCGGCCGTCCGGTCGGACGACGAAGCCGGATTGGCTTCCTTCACCGTGGCGGCCGATTGAGCGGCATTGGCCGCCAGCACGGCAGCGAATGCGACCGAAGCGATGAGGGGCCAAAATCGGTTGAGTTTGTCGGTCATGAATTTCGAACTACCCGGGCCCAGAAAGGTTCCCGCCTTGGTTAACAAAACCATCTCACACCGAGATGCTTAAGATTTGATGAGTATTTGGTGGTGCGCCTCCTCTTTCGCAATTGCGAAAAACCCTGTATGAGCCGCGCAACCGAAAGAGGCGGCGCCTTTTGGCCTGCTGCCTGCAACGCTCCCGAGACCACAAAATGAAAATTCGTAATATCGCGATCATCGCGCACGTCGACCATGGAAAAACCACCCTCGTCGACCAATTGCTGCGGCAATCCGGTTCCTTCCGCGACAATCAGCGCGTCGCCGAGCGCGCCATGGATTCCAACGACCTCGAAAAGGAACGCGGCATCACCATCCTGGCCAAGGCGACCTCGGTCGACTGGAAGGACACCCGCATTAACATCGTCGACACACCCGGCCACGCCGATTTCGGCGGTGAGGTCGAGCGCATCCTGTCGATGGTGGATTCGGCGATCGTGCTGGTCGACGCCGCCGAAGGCCCCATGCCGCAGACCAAGTTCGTCGTCGGCAAGGCGCTCAAGGTCGGCCTGAAGCCGATCGTCGTCATCAACAAGATCGACCGTCCGGACGCCCGCCACGTCGAGGTGGTCAACGAGGTGTTCGACCTGTTTGCAGCGCTTGACGCGACCGACGAGCAGCTCGACTTCCCGATCCTCTACGGTTCTGGCCGCGATGGCTGGGTCTCGGAAAATCCGGAAGGCCCGAAGGACCAGGGCCTGGCGCCGCTGTTCGACCTCGTCATCAAGCATGTGCCGGAGCCGACCGTTCATCCCGGCCCGTTCCGCATGATCGGCACCATCCTGGAAGCCAATCCATTCCTCGGCCGCATCATTACCGGCCGCATCGAGAGCGGCACGCTGAAGTCCAACCAGGCGGTCAAGGTGCTCCACCATGACGGCACCCAGATCGAAACCGGGCGCATCTCCAAGATCCTCGCGTTCCGTGGCCTCGAGCGCCAACCGATCGAAGAGGCGCAGGCGGGTGACATCGTCGCCATTGCCGGCCTGTCCAAAGGCACCGTCGCCGACACGTTCTGCGACCTGGCGGTGACCGAGGCGTTGCATGCGCAACCGATCGATCCGCCGACCGTGACCATGTCTTTCCTGGTCAACGATTCGCCGCTCGCCGGCACTGAAGGCGACAAGGTGACCAGCCGCGTCATCCGCGACCGCCTGCTGCGCGAAGCCGAAGGCAATGTCGCGCTCAAGATCGAGGAATCGCCTGACAAGGATTCGTTTTTCGTTTCCGGCCGTGGCGAATTGCAGCTGGCCGTGCTGATCGAGACGATGCGCCGCGAAGGCTTTGAAATCGCCGTGTCGCGTCCGCGCGTCGTCATGCAGAAGGGCGAAAATGGCGAATTGCTGGAGCCGGTCGAGGAAGTCGTCATCGACGTCGACGAGGAGCACGCCGGCATCGTCGTGCAGAAGATGTCGGAGCGCAAGGCCGAGATGGTCGAGCTGCGGCCTTCGGGCGGCAACCGTCAGCGCATCGTCTTCCACGCGCCGACGCGCGGACTGATCGGCTACCAGTCGGAACTGTTGACCGACACGCGCGGCACCGCCGTGATGAACCGGCTGTTCCACGCCTACCAGCCCTACAAGGGCGAACTGCCGGGCCGCACCAACGGCGTGCTGATCTCCAACGAACAGGGCGAGGCAGTGGCCTATGCCATGTGGAACCTCGAAGACCGCGGCCCGATGGTCATCGACCCGGGCGTCAAGGTCTATCAGGGCATGATCATCGGCATCCATAGCCGTGACAACGACCTCGAAGTGAACGTGCTGAAGGGCAAGAAGCTGACCAACATCCGCGCCGCCGGCAAGGACGAGGCGGTGAAACTGACGCCGCCGATCCGCATGACGCTGGAGCGCGCGCTGGCCTGGATCCAGGACGACGAGCTGGTCGAGGTGACGCCGAAGACCATCCGCCTGCGCAAGCTCTATCTCGACCCGAACGAGCGCAAGCGCTTCGAGAAGTCGGCCAAGGTTGTGGGCGCGGCGTAATCGTCTGATTGTCTAAATTCGAGAGGGGCGAAGCACCGGTGCTTCGCCCCTCTTGTCATTCACCCACGGCAGCCGAAATGATGGCTTCACGATCCGGCTCGTCGGCCAGGTCAATGCGAATCGCCGTGCCGTCGCGGGCTGGCTTGCGCAAAGCTCTGGCGCCTTCGGGAACAACAACCAGCAATCGTTTCTCCTCCAGCGCCTGAAGCCTTGATCGGGAGATGCCGAGTTCGCCGGCGAGCAGACGGTTGAGCCGCAGCGATGTCGGCATTTCCAGCCCAAGCCTGATTTCAAGCGCGGCTGCGGGTCGGCCTTCGCCGCCGAGCCGGTGTTTGTGAACGGCGACATCGGGAAACTCCTCGACGCGGCCGACCCGGTTTCGCAAAGCCACGACATCGAAGGCATGGCGGCGGGCGAGGGCCGGATCGTTGCTTTCGAGCGCTGCCAGCAGCGCGGGTTCGATGTCGCGGCGGTTGCAGCGTTCGAAAATGCCGAAATTCCACGAATTGTCGCAGTCGATGCAGCGATAGATCAGCCAGACATCAATGCGTTTGCCATTGGCGTTGACGCGGAATTTGTCGCTGCAGCGATAGGCTTTCACGGCGCCGCAGCGGTTGCAGTGGATCAGGGGTCGAGGTGCGATTTCGGGCGCGATTGCCCAGCGGATAGCGAGATGTTGGGACAAGCCGGAAGACCTTCCAGTGTGGAAGTTCTTCAGGTCGGCAATGGCGAGATGCCCATGCGGGCACGGCGTGGCGAGAGCTAGCTATGTCGGAAATCAGCTGTCACGGGCGGCAAAGCGCGCGACAACGGTTCAGCAGTGCCAAACCGGTCTCGAACCGCCGCCTGAGGAACACGTGAAATGGAGCAGGCACCGCTTAATGCGGCGCCCTGCCAAGTGTGATCAGGGAGTTGGCGAGACCGGCGGTTACTGAGGCAAAATGAAGCTCGAAATGAATGTCGGGACGGTTCTTCTAGCGGCAAGATGCCGAGCGGGCAAGGTTCATAGGGTGTCTCGCCCTGCTCAGGCGAAGGCGATCTGTACCTTCATCGATTTGTTGCGGTCGCCGGCGATCTCGAAAGCCGCAACCGCCTCGTCCATCGGATAGATGCCGGTCAGCAGCGGCTTGACGTCGACGCGACGGTTGTTGATCAGATCGACGGCCAGCGCGAACTCGTCGTGGAAACGGAAGGAGCCGCGCATTTCGATCTCCTTGGCGACGATGAGATTCTGAGGCAGCGACATGTCGCCGCCTAGGCCGAGCTGCACGAGCACCCCGCGCGGCTTCAGCACATCGAGCCCGGCTCGCACCGCGCGCTCATTGCCGGAGCATTCGAACATGACGTTGAAACTGCCCTTCTCGACATTGTAGCCAGCGAGCTTGTCGGCATCTGTGGCGACATTGATGGTGCGGTCGGCGCCGATCTCGTTGGCCTTGGCCAGAACCGCGTCCATGACATCGGTGACGACGATCTCGCGCGCGCCGTGGACGCGCGCGGCCAGGATGCACAGCGCGCCGATCGGCCCGCTGCCGGTGACCAGAACCCGCTTGCCGAGCAGCGAACCGGCGCGGTTCACGGCATGCAGCGTTACCGCGAACGGCTCGGCAAAGGCGGCTTCGTTGATGGAGACATGGTCGGCGATTTTGTGGCACTGCCAGGCCTCCGCGACGAGGCGCTGGCGGAAGGCGCCCTGTATATGCGGCATCGGCATGGCGCTGCCGTAGAAGCGCATGTTGAGGCACTGGTTCTGCATGCCCTGCAGGCAATAGCGGCAGGCATTGCAGGGCCGGCTGGGCGAAATCGCAACGCGGTCGCCGACGGCAAGGCTGGAAACGCCGGCGCCAAGTGCCTTCACCGTGCCAGCGACCTCATGTCCGAGGATCATCGGCTCGCGCAGGCGCACCACGCCGAAGCCGCCATGATTGTAGTAGTGCAGGTCCGAGCCGCAGATGCCGCCGGCCTCGACCGATATTTCGACCTGTCCGGCGCCAGGCGCGCCCGAATCGGTCTCTTCGATGCGCAGGTCTTTTGCGGCGTGGATGACGATTGATTTCACGGCCGCGATCCTTTCTCAAACCGCTGGCACGGGCAAGTCCGATCTCCGAAATGTGTCGCGTTCGTTGGCCCTCAGGCAGAGGGTGCCAAATTGACGCCGATCGGATATTCTTCGCCATCCAACGCTCGAAGGCTCCGTCATGCACCTCACCTCGCTCCTGATCTTCGCCGCCGCCTTGTTCGTCGCTGCCGGTTCGCCCGGCCCGTCGATCGCCGCACTTGTGCCCGCGTCATCTCGAAAGGCTTTCGCGACGTGTTCCCTTTCCTGCTCGCCATGTGGATCGGCGAGGCCATCTGGCTGTCGCTGGCGGTGTTCGGGCTGGCGGTCGTGGCGCAGACCTTCCATTTAGCCTTCGTCGTCGTGAAATGGATCGGCGTCGCTTACCTCGCCTACCTCGCCTTCAAGATGTGGACCGCACCTGTCGACGCAAAAGAAGGCGAGATGCCGCGCGAGGATTCGGCGACAAAGCTGTTCTTTGCCGGCATGGCGGTGACGCTCGGCAATCCCAAGATCATGATGTTCTATCTGGCGCTGCTGCCGACGATCATCGACCTCGCTTCGGTGAGTGTCATCGGCTGGGTCGAACTGACGGCGACGATGGCGGTGGTTCTGATCGCCATCGATCTCGCCTGGGTCGTCGCGGCCTCACAGGCGCGCAAACTGTTGAAGAGCAAGCGTGCGATGAAGATCGCCAACCGCATCAGCGCCACGACGATGGCCGGCGCCGCCGCGGCCATCGCGGCGCGATCCTGACCGCCTTTCTATGGGAACCTCAAAGCTAGACTTTGTCCAATAGACCCATGCTATCAGACGTGCCAACTTTCCAGCCGGCGAAGCATCCCAAAACGCCACAGGCCGCGCATCGTACGCCAACATAAAGCCAGCGAACGCCGTCACGTTCCGGGTAGATGGAAAACCCGACGCCGATGTTTGCAGCTTCGGAGCCGCACTCGGTGCACGCCCATCGTTCCGGCTGGGCTTCGTCCCAAAATTCCGCACTGTCGCAGATAAGATGCTCGGATCCGCAGACCGTGCACGTTCGTCGCGCCACACCCTCGTCATCGTCGGCATCGAGGAGAAACGAGATGGAACCGCACTTGCAGCGGGCGAGCCTGAAGTCATGAACCTCGGCGTTGTCGGCGCCATAGGCTTCCAAGTATTCTCCGATGTCAGTGGGCTCGCTGCCAACCCACCACTTGCCTGACGTATCTATCGTCATTGGTCACCTCGCCATTGAGTGGTATTCGTCGTTCGGGCGCATGTCGATGGCCGCCGCCACGCGGTTCGACATGTTGAAGAAGGCGGCGGTCGAGGCGATGTCCCAGATGTCTCGGTTGGTGAAGCCGGCGTTGCGCAGTGCTTCCCTGTCCGCCTCGACGATCTTTGCCGGCTCTTCCGTCAGCTTGACGGCGAATTCGAGCATCGCCGTCTGTTTCGGTGAAAGATTGGCAGCGCGGAAGTTCATCACCATCATCTCGCCGAGAGCCGGATCGCCGGAGAGCTGGCGCACCGCCGCGCCATGCGCGGTCAGGCAATAATAGCAGTGATTGATCGAGGAAACGACGACCGCGATCATCTCCCGTTCCAGCTTCGACAGGCCGGATTCACCCAGCATCAGATCATTGTAGGTGTCGGTAAAGGCGCGCAGCTTCTTCTCGTCGAAGGCATAGGCAAGAAGCACGTTGGGAACCAGGCCGAGCTTTTCCTCGCATTTGGCGAAATAGGCTTTTGTCGCCTCGCTCAGTTCCGCGATACCGAGGTCAAGTGCGCTGATTTTGCCGGACATGGGGTCTCCCTCTTCGTTCACCGCCGCCTGACCGTCGAATTCCTGTAATTCTTATCGAGCCGTCAAACCTTTGTCGCCAAACAGCGGTCATCTGCTACCATAGTCGTAAAAGCATGTGACGGGAGGACAACATGGCGAGCGTGAAATCCGCAGCTAAGCCGAAGAAAACAGCCAATGCCGGGGTGAAACCCGACGGGAAGCCGGCCAGGCTCGCCGACTATCTGCTGGCCCGCGCGCCGGCCGAAGACATTGCCGCCTATGACGCCGCCGACCTGGAGCGCGCCGCCGACCTGGCAGGACGTGCGGTCGCCGCCCACAAGAAGGGCCAAAGTGTCGTCGCCGTCGATGCCGGGTCGGGCGTCTCCCGCGAGGGCCGCCCGATGACGATCATCACCGTCGTCAACGACAACATGCCGTTCCTGTTCGATTCGATCCTCGGCGAGATCACAGAAACTGCCGGCGAACCGACTTTGGTCACCCATCCGGTCATCGTCGTGCGTCACGGCAAGGCCGGCGTCGACGAGATCCTCGGCGACGGCAGCGCCCTCAAGGACGATGGCAATCACGACCGCCTGAGCGTCGTCCATGTCCATATTCCGCGCCTGACGGCGGAGCAGGCCGACGCGCTGGCCGACCGCCTGCGCAAGATGCTCAACCAGGTGCGCGCCGCCGTCAGCGACTGGAAGCCGATGCTCGCCCGTCTCGACCAGGCGATTTCCGAATTCCGCTATTCCGCCGTGCCGCTCGACAAGAAGAGCGTTGCCGAGGCCATCGCCTTCCTTGAATGGCTGCGCGACGACAATTTCACTTTCCTTGGCATGCGCGAGTTCAAATATTCCGGCGGCGCGGAGAGCGGCAATCTGGAGCGCGCCGACAAACCCGGTCTCGGCATCCTCGCCGACCCGGATGTGCTGGTGCTCCGGCGCGGCACCGAGGCGGTGACGACGACGCCCGAAATCCGCGCCTTCCTGCATGGGCCGGAGCCGCTGATCGTCACCAAGGCCAACGCCAAGTCGCTGGTGCACCGCCGCATTTATCTCGATTATATCGGCGTCAAAACCTACACCGCCAAGGGCACGCTTGCCGGCGAGTTGCGCATGGTCGGCCTGTTCACCTCGACCGCCTACACGCGCTCGGTGATGAAAATCCCGTATCTGAGGTCAAAGGCCGAGACCATCATCGCCAAGTCCGGCTTCGACCGGCACGACCATTCCGGCAAGGCACTGATCAACGTTCTGGAGAGCTATCCGCGCGACGAACTGTTCCAGGTGCCGGTGCCGATCCTGAAGAAGCACGCCGCGGCCATTCTCGGCCTGGTCGAGCGGCCGCGGGTGCGGGCGCTGGTGCGCGCCGACCAGTTCGACCGCTTCGTCTCGATCCTCGTCTTCGTGCCGCGCGACCGCTATGACAGCGTCGTGCGCGAGAAGATCGGCACCTATCTCAAGACCGTCTTCGAAGGCCGTTTGTCGGCTTACTATCCGGCTTTCCCCGAGGGCGGGCTGGCGCGTGTGCATTTCATCATCGGCCGCTCCGGCGGCAAGACGCCGAAGGTCGAGCAGGCGGTGATCGAAGCGGCGATCCGCGACATCGTGCGAACCTGGGACGACGCGCTGGCCGAAGCTGCGGAAGCCGTCGGCGGCGATCCATCGCTGAAGGCGATCGCCGCGCGTCTGCCTGAGAGCTATCGCGATTCCTTCAGCGCGGCCGTCGCGCTGAAGGATGCGGGGCGCATCGCCGGCATCAGCACCGCCAACCCGATCGCCATCGACTATTACCGCCATGCCGAGCAGAAACCGCATCAGGCAGCGCTGAAGATCTACCACCACGGCAGCCCGGTAGCGCTGTCGCGTCGCGTGCCGGTGCTGGAAAACATCGGCTTCCGCGTCATCAGCGAGCGCACCTTCGAAGTTGGCGAGGACGGCGGCGACACCGTCTTCGTCCACGACATGGAGTTGGAGAACAGCTACGGCAAGCCGATCGACCTCAGCGATGGCGGCGCGCTGTTCGAGGACGCGTTCCTGTCGGTCTGGCGCGGCGACATCGACAATGACAGCTATAACGGGCTTGCCCAGACCGCCGGCCTGTGGTCGGGCGAAGTCAGCATTCTGCGCGCCTATGGCCGCTACCTGCAGCAAGCCGGTATCCCGCAGAGCCAGGATTTCATCGCGGCCGCGCTCAACCGCTATCCCGACATTGCGCGCGGCCTGCATGCACTGTTCGTCGCTCGTCTCGGCCCGACCGCCGAGACGGAAGGCGTCGTCGCCGCCAAGCACCTCAAGGCCAAGATCAAGGACGCGCTGGAGGAAGTCCCTAACATCGATGACGACACCATCATCCGCCGCTATCTCAACCTGATCGAAGCCTCGTTGCGCACCAATCATTTCGTTGCGGGAACGAAGGCGCGGGGCCAGTCACTGGCGATCAAGCTGGACTCGCAAGCGGTCGATGGCCTGCCGGCGCCGCGGCCGTGGCGCGAGATCTTCGTCTATGGGTCCGAGGTCGAGGGCGTGCATCTGCGCTTCGGCCCGGTTGCGCGCGGCGGCCTGCGCTGGTCGGACCGCGCCCAGGATTACCGCACCGAGGTGCTCGGCCTGGTCAAGGCGCAGCAGGTCAAGAACGCCGTCATAGTGCCGGTCGGCGCCAAGGGCGGCTTCTATCCGAAGAAGCTGCCGATGAGCGCCGGCCGCGACGCCATCTTCGAGGCCGGCACCTCGGCCTACAAGAATTTCGTTTCCAGCCTGTTGTCGATTACCGACAATATCGGGCTGGACGGTGTCATCCCGCCGGCCGGCGTTGTCAGGCGCGACCCCGACGATCCCTATTTCGTCGTCGCCGCCGACAAGGGCACGGCAACCTTCTCCGACACCGCCAATGCCATTTCGGAGAAACACGGTTTCTGGCTCGACGATGCCTTCGCCAGCGGCGGCTCGGCCGGTTACGACCACAAGAAGATGGGCATCACCGCCAAAGGCGCCTGGGAAGCGGTCAAGCGGCATTTCCGCGAGATCAACCGCGACATCCAGGCCACCCCCTTCACCGTCGTCGGCGTCGGCGACATGTCGGGCGACGTGTTCGGCAACGGCATGCTGCTGTCGCCGCAGACCAGGCTGATCGCCGCCTTCGACCATCGCGACATCTTCATCGATCCCGATCCAGACAGAGTGGCGTCGATGGCCGAGCGCGAGCGCATGTTCGCGCTGCCGCGTTCGTCTTGGCAGGACTATGACGAGACCAAACTGTCGGAAGGCGGCGTCATCGTCTCGCGCAGCCAGAAGTCGATCACGCTGCCTGCGGCAGCGGCGGCGGCGATTGGCCTCGCCAAGACCACCGCGACACCGGCCGAGATCATGACCGCCATCCTCAAGGCGAACGTCGACCTTCTGTGGTTCGGCGGCATCGGCACGTATTTACGGGCCTCGGGCGAAACCAATGCCGAAGTCGGCGACCGCGCCAATGACGCCATCCGCATCACCGCGCTCGATGTGCGGGCCAAAGTGATCGGTGAGGGCGCCAATCTCGGCGTCACGCAGCGTGCCCGCATCGAATTCGGCATGAATGGCGGTCGCTGCAACTCCGATGCCATCGACAATTCCGGCGGCGTCAACTGCTCCGACGTCGAGGTCAACATCAAGATCGCGCTGGCGTCCGCCATGCGCAAGGGATCGCTGACCCGGCCGGCGCGCAACAAGCTGCTGGCCGAGATGACCGACGAGGTCGCCGGCCTCGTGCTGTCCAACAATTACGAACAGACGCTGGCGCTTTCCATCGCCCGCAAGCGCGGCCTTGCCGACATCGCGCACCAGAGCCGGTTCATGGCGGCGCTGGAGGCTCGGGGCCTGCTCGACCGCGCTGTCGAGACGCTGCCGTCGCCGGCCGCCCTTGCCGAGCGCGAGGCGCGTGGCGAGCCGCTGACCCGGGCGGAGCTTGGCGTGCTGCTCGCCTATGCCAAGATCGTGCTGTTTTCCGACATCGTCGCCAGCGACGTGCCTGACGACGCGCATTTCGACCGCGACCTGATGGGCTATTTCCCTGACCGGATGGCGAAGAAATATGCGGCCGAGATCCATGGCCACCGGCTGCGCCGCGAAATCATCGCCCGCGTCGTCGCCAACGATCTCGTCAATCGCGGCGGACCGTCATTCGTCAACCGGCTGCAGGAAGCCACGGGGCGCAGCGCGGCCGACGTGGTGCGCACCTTCGCCGTGGTGCGCGACGGCTTCGCGTTGCCGGCGCTCTATCAGGAGATCGATGCGCTGGACAGCCACATCGACGGCCAGGCGCAGCTCGATCTCTACCAGTCCGTCAGCCGGCTTATCTTCGTGACCAGCGGCTGGTATCTGAAGAACGATGCCGGCACCGCAGCGCTCGGCCAGCGCATTGCCGAACTGCAAGAGGCGCGCATGGCGCTGGAGCCGAAGCTGCTCTCGCTGCTACCGGCCTTCTCGCGCGAGCGGGTCGAGGAGAGGCGGTATGGCCTCTTCAAGGCCGGCGCCCCGGAAAAGCTCGCCGGGCAGCTGGCAATGGCCGATGTGGCGGGACTGATCCCCGACATCGCACTGACGGCGCGCACGGCCAATGCCGACGTCGTCGCCTCGGCCAAGGCGTTCTTCGCCGTCAGCGATGCCTTCCGCATTCCGCGCGTCGAAGAGGCGGCGCGTTCTATCACGCCGTCGGACTATTACGACCAGCTGGCGCTGTCGCGCGCCACCGACACGATCGGCGCGGCGCGGCGCGGCATCGCGGTGGCGGCTCTCGCCGGCCATGCCGGGACGGCGGATCCTGTGGCGGCCTGGCTGGAAGCCGGCGGCGAGCGCGTGGCGCGCATTCGCGAGCGGCTGCAGGCGCTGACCGAAGGCGGGGATATCACCGTGTCCAGGCTGTCGGTGGCTTCGGGGCTGATGAGCGATCTGACGGGGATGTGAGGCTCGGGACTTACCCTCCCCCTTGTGGGGAGGGTCGCTGCGAAGCAGCGGGGTGGGGGTGCGGCACCGACCCCCACCCGGACCTTCGGTCCGACCTCCCCACAAGGGGGAGGTAGGGGCGCGGCGCCTTTCTTCGCGTCTCTATGCAGGTAGACAGCGGCGACATCCAGGTGAGGGGCAGCGCGAATCTTTGGCGGTTTGCATGAGCATTCGAAACATGCAGACATGGCGTCCGACAAGCGCGGTGTCCGGGGGAATCATCATGGCGGCGATAGATGCAGTGCAGCGGGCATCCGGGCGTGGCATCTGGGGGTGGATGTTCTTCGACTGGGCGGCGCAGCCGTTCTTCACCGTCGTCACCACTTTCATCTTCGGCCCTTATTTCGTCTCGCGCATGGCCAACGATCCGGTTTCGGGCCAGGCGGCCTGGGGCTACGGCATCGCTGTTGCGGGCCTGGTCATTGCCGTTTTGTCGCCCATCCTCGGCTCGATTGCCGACCAGACCGGGCCGCGCAAGCCGTGGATTGCGTTCTTCGCCTCGATCAAGATCATCAGCCTTTGCCTGCTATGGTTCGCCGCTCCCGGCTCGAACCTTTTCCTGGTGGTGCTGTTCTTTTCTCTCGCTTCGGTCGCGGCGGAATTCTCGACCGTGTTCAACGATTCGATGATGCCGCGCCTGGTGCCGAAGAGCGAGATCGGCCACGTCTCCAACATTGCCTGGGGACTTGGTTATCTCGGCGGCATGATCGCGCTGATCTTTGTCGTCGCCTGTCTGGCGGGTTCGCCGGAGACCGGCAAGACGATCATCGGCATCGACCCGCTCTTTGGGCTCGACCCGAATCTCGGCGAGGACGCGCGCGCCACCGGGCCGCTGTCGGCCGGCTGGTATTTCCTGTTCATCCTGCCGATGTTCTTCTTCACGCCAGACGCCATCAAAGGCATTCCGATCGGGCCGGCGGTGCGCGAGGGGCTGTCGGAACTGAAGTCGACGCTGACTGAAGTGCGCCGGCGCAAAGGCATCTTCCGCTTCCTTGTCGCCCGCATGATTTATCAGGACGGCGTCAATGCGCTGCTCGCTTTGGGCGGCACCTTTGCGGCAGCGATGTTCCATTGGTCGATCACCGAGATCGGCATGTTCGGCATTATTCTCAACGTCGTCGCCATCGTCGGCTGCCTGGTTGCCGCATGGCTGGACACCGCGCTTGGCTCCAAGACCATCGTGATGATTTCGCTCGTCCTGCTCAGCATCGCCACCATCGGCATCGTTTCGACCGGGCCAGGCTACACGCTGTTCGGCGCCTGGATGATGCCGGGAGCCGATAGTGGCGGCCTGTTCGGCACGGCGGCGGAAAAGGCCTACATTTTCTATGGCCTGTTGATCGGGCTGGCGTTCGGACCGGTGCAGGCGTCGTCACGCTCCTACATGGCGCGCAGCGTGACCGCGGCCGAATCCGGCCGCTATTTCGGCATCTATGCGCTGGCCGGAAGGGCGACGAGTTTCCTGGCGCCGTTCATGGTGGCGTCGATCACGCTCGCCAGCGGCTCGGCGCGGCTCGGCATGGCGGCCATCGTGCTGTTCCTGGGCGTTGGGATCGCGATATTGATCTGGACGCCGTACCCGGCGGATCAGCCAGTGGAATAGCGCCGCACTTTTCCTTCTCCCCTTGTGGGAAAAGGCAGAGGCGCTCAATGCCTGAAATGCCTCACGCCGGTAAACACCATGGCGATGCCATGCGCGTCGGCAGCGGCGATAACGTCGTCGTCGCGCATCGAGCCGCCGGGCTGGATCACCGCCGTGGCGCCGGCTTCGATCGCGGATATGAGCCCGTCGGCGAAAGGGAAGAAAGCGTCGGAGGCGACCACCGAGCCCTTGGTCAACGGCTCCGCGAGGCCAGCTGCTTCCGCCGCGTCGAGCGCCTTGCGGGCGGCGATGCGCGAGGAATCGACGCGGCTCATCTGCCCGGCGCCGATGCCGACCGTGGCGCCGTCCTTGGCGTAAACGATGGCGTTCGACTTGACGTGCTTAGCGATGCGGAAAGCGAATTTGAGGTCGGCCATCTCGGCCGCCGTCGGCGCGCGCCTGGTCACCACCTTCAGTTCGAAATCGTCGACCACCGCGTTGTCGCGGCCTTGGACGAGCATGCCGCCAGCGACGGATTTCACAGTGATGCCGCCGGCGTGCGGATCGGGCAGACCGCCGGTGACCAGCAGTCGCAAATTCTTTTTGGCGGCGATGATGCGGACAGCGTCCTCCGAAGCGTTCGGCGCGATGATCACCTCGGTGAAGGTTTTTACGATCTCCTGCGCCGCTTCGGCATCGAGGATGCGGTTCATGGCAACGATACCGCCAAAGGCCGAAACCGGGTCGCAGGCCAGCGCTCTCGCATAGGCAGCAGCCAGCGAAGCGTCCTCGGCGACGCCGCACGGGTTGGCGTGCTTGATGATGGCAACGGCGGCGCAGCGGTTGGGATCGAACTCGCCGACCAGCTCGAAGGCGGCATCGGTGTCGTTGATGTTGTTGTAGGACAGCTGCTTGCCCTGCAACTGGCGAGCCGTGGCGACCCCCGGCCGCTTGTCGCCATTGACGTAGAAGCCGGCGCTCTGATGCGGGTTCTCGCCATAGCGCATGACGCTTTCCAGCCTGCCGCCGAAGGTGCGCCAGGTCGGGTGCTCGATCTCAAGCGTTTCGGCGAACCAGCCGGAGATCGCCGCATCGTAGCTGGCGGTGCGGGCAAAGGCCTTGGCCGCCAGCTTCTGGCGGAAATCCAGCGACAGCGAGCCGATGTTCATCTCCAGCGCGTTCAGCACCGAGGCGTAGTCGCCGGGATCGGTGACGATGGCGACATAGGCGTGATTCTTGGCCGAAGCGCGGATCATCGCCGGGCCGCCAATGTCGATGTTCTCGACAACAGCGGCATAGTCGGCGCCGGAACGGCGGACCTCCTCGAACGGGTAGAGATTGCAGACGAGCAGATCGATCGGCTCGATGCGGTGATCGTGCATCGCCTTGGCGTGTTCGGGATCGTCGCGCACGCCGAGCAGTGCGCCATGCACCGACGGGTGCAGCGTCTTCACGCGGCCGTCCATGATCTCGGGAAAGCCGGTCAGTTCCGAGACGTCACGCACCGCCAGCCCCGCCTCGGCGATCGCCTTTGCCGTACCTCCGGTCGAGACCAGCTCGACGCCGGCCGCGACCAGCCCTTTGGCGAAGTCGGTCAGGCCGGTCTTGTCGAAGACGGAAAGCAGGGCGCGGCGGACCGGAACGAGGTCGGGTGCCGGAATGTTCTTGGCGGCGACGGCCATGGGCTGGCGGCCTTTCAGGGCTGATTGGAGAGCGTTGCCGGGCCGTAGCACATGAGGTCAGGAAATCAAGCCGGAAGCTCGATCAAGCCGGCGCCGGCAACGACGCTCAGCTGTGCTCGGGATAGCCGGCGATGCCAGTGCGCGTGAGCTGCCAATGCACTTCGGCGATCTCCGAGGCCTTGAAGGCGAGCACGATCTGGCGGCTGCGGCGCGGGCCGCCAAGGCCGGCGAAATAGATCGATTCCTCGACCTCCGGCACCACTTCGGTGCAGGTGAACACCCAGGTGTCGGCCTGGTCGGCGGTCAGCACCAGGCGGTCATGCTCGTCCTGCAAAAGGTTGATATCAGGGTGGATGTGGAAGCGCACCACGACGAAGTCGCGGCCATTGTTGCGGATCGCCGCACCGCCCGGGCGGTGGAAGCGATCCCTGCCGGCGAGCACATTGCCCTCGCTCGACAGTTTCAGCTCGCGCTCATGCAGGAAGCCAAAGCGCTGCATATAGCCGTCATGGCGGGCGATGAAGCCTTGCGTGCCCTTCTGGTCGATGCGCTTGCAAGGCACATGCTGCGGGCCGCCGAGCAAGGGTGAGCCGAGCAGGTCGTTGACGCGCAGCGAATGGGAAAACCGCGCCGACGAGGTGTCGTTGATGGTGGCGGTCGAATGCGCCGCAGTGGCACGGGCCAGCGGCCGGAACTCGGCAGCGCCATAGGTGTCGATGCCGGCATTGACGATATAATGCTGGCGGCCGGACGAGAGTTCGAAGGCCAGGCACCCGGCATGCGCGGCGTTGGACACATCGACGGCCGGCGACGGGCCGGTATCGGCAATCACCGTAACGCCGCCCATACACAGCCGCTCATAGCCGGAATGCGGCGCGTGCAGCAGCGGCGCGCCGGCGGTGTCGTCGTGGCGCAAGATGGTGGCAATGCGGTCGTGGATGGTCGCGCCCATGCCGTTGAAGCGGGCCAGGCTGCCATCCTGATGGCGGAAGAAACGGAGCGCCGGCAGCATGCGGTCGATGGCGCCCATCAGGGCTGCCGGTGGCGTTTCGGCCTGATTGGCATAGGTCTGACGCAGCGGCAGGAGATCGGCGAGCAGTTCGAGCACCGCCATCGGGTTGCGCGAAATATGGCCGCCGTCGGGAAGGATCTGGCGGTCGAGTTCTTCCGCCAGGTTGCGGGTGGCGCCGCGCAGTGCGGAGGCCGGCGCCGGCAGCGACAGCGCGGCGAAGGCAAGCGCGATGCGAGCGCGCAGCCTGTCCTTGCCGTCCGGCATTTCGCGCGCCATCGAGCGGAGATAGCGGATCTGCACGGCGAGCGATTTCAGGAAGGCGCGATAGAACGGAAATTCGGCCCCTTGTAGGACAACCGACGAGTGTTGCAACCAGGCAATGACGCGCTTGGCGGTGGTGCCGGGCTCCCAGGCTATGCCGGAAATCTGGTTGCCATGCATGGCGACCCAGTCGGAGACAAGCGCGCGTGCATTGGCGGCGGCCAGCTCGGTGCCGGCGGCGCGCATATGGCGCAGCCAACGAAAGCCGTGCAGCGTCTTCACCCAGCCGCGATTGGCGACATCGATCTGGAATGGCGATTTGCCGCCGGTCTCGACGAGGTGTCCCGACAGCGGATAGCGGCCATAGTAGATCTCGAGCGCGATCTGCGGATCGGCGAGCCTGAGGTCGGGCGGTGCAATCAGGACGCGTTCGGGCGTGCGCCCGGAATAGCGCCAGCGATAAACTGGCCCCGCGCGAAGGCGCCGGCGCGTCTTGCGCCAAAACTCCTTAGCGACAAGCGTCCACAGACGTGTCGTGCTGCCGGCAGCCAGTGCCAAAACCCCTCCTCGTCGCCTGGAGATAGAGCATGCTGTCGTCCGAAAACCGCGTCGCAGGTTTCGGCATCATGTTCCGGTACCCCAGCACAAGCTTATATGATTCAAAAACTTGTGCGAAGTCGAATTCCGCCGACGTGAAGCGCCTCACGCTGCCGGCCACCGACCCACCCCGAAAAAAGTCAAGTGCTTCGCGGGGTTAAGCCTGGCAATCCGGCACTCACTTGCGGTTGTGGCGAGACCGAAATTCGCTGGGCGAACAGCTTTCGCGGTCGCGAAACAGACGGGAGAAATAGAAGGCGTCGTGGATGCCGACGGCGGCCGCAATGGACTCGATGGGCGAATCGGAGGCGGCCAGCATCTGTTTGGCGCGGTCGAGCCTCGTGCGCAGTTGGAAGGCCTTGGGCGACATGCCGGCTGCCCGCGCAAATCTGCGCCGCAAGGTTGCCGGCGACATCGAGAATTTCGCGGCGAAGGCATCGAGATCCACCGGGTCGCACGCGCAGCGGCGCAATTCGTCGATGATGGGCTGCATGTCGGCATGCTGGAAGCCGGGATTTCGTTGACGGTTGTTCCAATCCATTGCCTGGCGGGCAGCACGCACGAAGATGCGATGCATCGTGGCGGCGGCTTCTGCCTGGCTCAGCATCGTATCGAGCGACAGCTCACCATGCAGCCTGTCGAACAGCCGCTGCATTTTGCCGAGGTCGCGCAAGGGGACGACAGGGGCGTCCTCGGCAATCAGCCGCAGCCGGGTGAAATCGCGTATCAAGGCGCCGTCGAAGAGCGCCCAGCGTTCGAGCCAGCCCGATGCGTCCGGCCCGTAGGAATGCATCCTCCCGGGAAGCAGCCAGAACAGGGCCGGCGCTTGGATCGTCTGCATGCCGGCAGTCTTGGTTTCAAGCCAGCCTTGACCGTTCTCAATCAGCACCACGGCGAATTCCGGCAATTTGCGCGCTTGGATCGCCTGCGTGACGCGATGCCGACCAATCCCTGTAACCGACAGGCCGCCGGCCGCGGCCGGTGCGGATCTGTAGAGCGCGTAAGAGAGATCGTTCATGAGCGAAAAGTCCATGGCTTCGTTCCGTCCATGGGCGAGCGTGCGAACAGTGTGGCATTTCCAGCTAAGGATGGAAAATCGCAGGTGGCTGAAATGTCAAGCTCAACAGGTGGCACGCAACGACGGATTCCTGTTGCGTCAATCGATCTGAACGCCAACGGCAAGACATTATCGATGGCGCCGAACCGGTTAGGTCATCTCGTGCCAACCGACGCCGGGATCGGCATCGATGCCATTCGAGGCCTCCTTGCCGAGCAAGGCTATGTCTGGCTGAAAGGTATGCTGCCGCGCCGCGACGTCATCGATTTTCGCGGCTGGGTGTTTTCGTATCTGGCCGACACCGGCTTGCTGCAGCCCGGGTCCGATCCCGCGCTTGGCCTGGCGGCGGCCGGCACGTTCGACCGTCAGCTCGCCGATCGCCGGTTGATGGCGCTGGTTCGCTCCACCGCCTATGAAGGGTTCTGCGCACAGCCCCTGATGGCTCGGCTGATGGATGCGTTCGTCGGCGGGCTGTCCTATTTGCACAAGCGCAAGATCATGCGTTTCGCCCAACCGGGCACCACTGTGGCGACGCCGGCGCATTACGACCTCGTCTATCTGCGCGGCGGCACCAGCCGCATCGTCACTGCCTGGATCCCGATCGGCGACGTTCCCGTCGACATGGGCGGCCTGGTCTATCTCGAGGGATCGCACGCCATCGGCCTCGACATGGAGGCCCGGTTCGCCAGGGAAAATGCCGGGCTGAGCCCGCAGGAGCGCATCAGCGCCTACAACAGGAACATGAGCGAGGGCGGCTGGGTGTCGAAGGACCTGCCCGACATGGCGGAGCGGTTCGATACACGCTGGCTGATCGCGGATTTCGAGGCCGGCGATGTCGTCCTCCACTCGCCCTACATGATCCACGCCTCGACGACCAACCAGAGCGCGGAGGGGGGTATCCGGCTCTCCACCGATATCCGCTACCAGAATGTCGATGATGAGATCGATGCAAGGTGGGGGAAGCACTGGTCCTTGGACGACATGCTTTAGGCATGTCGTCGCGTTGGAGTCAGGCCAGTCGTCGCATGCGGGCGGCGAAGAAGCCGTCCAGGCCGGAAACCCCTGGCGAACCAAGGTCAAGATCGGCGGGTGTGGTGCGCAGCGTGCCTTGCAGGGTCAGGAAGGCGTCGATGCCAGCGATTTCGCCGGGCTGCAGCGGATCGTCGGCGACGGTCTTGTTGCCGGCCAGAAAGGCGCGATACAGATCCTCGCCTTCGATCGGGTCCAGCGAACAGTTGGAAAAAACAATCCGGCCGCCCGGTTTGACCAAAGTGACGGCGCGGGCGAGCAGCTTTGCTTGCAGATCGGCTAGCTTTTCGACGTCGGCTACCGTCTTGGTCCATGGCACGTCCGGGTGGCGCCGAACCGTGCCGGTGGAAGAGCAGGGCGCGTCGAGCAGGACGGCGTCGAAAAGCTCCGCCGGCTGGTATTTCAGCAGATCGGCCTGCACGATCTCGGCGGACAGCCCAAGCCGTTCGAGGTTCTGCGTCAGCCGCGCCAGCCGGTTCTTCGAGGTGTCCAAGGCGGTGACTTTGGCGCCGGCAAGGATAAGCTGAGCGGTCTTGCCGCCGGGGGCGGCGCAGAGATCGGCGACGCGTAATCCTTTGACATCGCCGAACAGCCGCGCCGGAAAACTGGCGGCGGCGTCCTGGACCCACCATGCGCCTTCGCTGAAGCCCGGCAGTTCGGTGACGGAGGCGCTGAGCTTTTCCACTCGCACCGTGCCGGTCGGCAGCACGATGCCGCCGAACTTTTCGGCCCACAATTCGGGATCGGCCTTGACCGTGAAATCGACCGGCGCCTCAACGCGATGCGCCGCCAGGATCTGTCTGGTCATCTCGGCGCCATAGGCGGCCTTCAGCCGGTCGGAGAACCATTTTGGCGCCTCGTCGGTGGCGGCAAGAGCTGCCGGCAGTTCGGTCTCCTTGGCGCGCGCCAAAGTGCGCAGCACGCCGTTGACGAGGCCGGAAAAGCGCTGCGTGCGTGGGTCCGACTTGGCGTGGGTCACAGCCAAATCGACGGCGGCGCTGTCGGGGATGTCGAGGAACAGGATCTGCGCCGCCGCAACATGCAGGATGTGCGACAAAGCTGTGGCGTTGGGCGGCAGCGGCTTTTCAAGGCGGCGGGCGAGGAGCCCGGCAATGGTCATGCGGTAGCGCAGCGCGGTCACCAGTATGGCGCGCACCAGGCCGCGGTCGCGCAAGTCGAGCACCTTGTATTGCGGATGGCCGTTCTCGTGGTCCGTCAGCCCGTCGAGCGGCGTTTTGGCGTCGATAACGGCGGCCAGCAGCCGCGCCGCGGCCTTGCGCGCGGCGAGGCCGGCGACGAATTCGTCCGAGCTGTTTTCGCGATCGCCTGAATGTGCGGGCCGGGATCTGGCGCCGCTCACGACCACGGACCTTTGGGTCCGGTCGGATTGCGGCCCCACGGATTGGCTTTCGGCTTGGCCGGTTTGGTCGGCTGCGTGGGGCGTGCTGCCTTACCCCACGGACCTTGCTCGGCATCGGCCGGCAATTCTTCGATCGGCTCTGGCGTCGGCGCCTGGCGCGGCGCCGGCTGGCGGCCTGCCATGTCGCGCGCCATCGCCTGCAGCGCGGCGATGCGGTTGTCGGTGTTCGGGTGGGTCGAAAACAGGCTGTCCATTCGCTCGCCGTGAAGAGGATTAATGATGAAGAGATGCGCGGTCGCGGGATTGCGTTCGGCATCCGGGTTGCGGATGCGTTCGGCGCCGCGGGCGATCTTGTCAAGCGCTGATGCCAGCCAAAGCGGATTTCCAACGATTTCGGCGCCGCGCCGGTCGGCCTCGTATTCGCGGGTGCGGCTGACCGCCATCTGCACGATCATGGCGGCGAAGGGCGCGACCAGCATCGCCACCAGCACGCCGACAAAGCCGAACGGGTTGTTGTTGTCGCGGCTGCCGCCGAAGAAGAAGGCGAAATTGCCGAGCATCGAGATGGCGCCGGCGAGTGTCGCGACAATGGTCATGGTCAGCGTGTCTCGATGCTGGATGTGGGCCAGCTCATGCGCCATGACTGCCGCCACCTCCTCATGCGACAGGCGCTCCAGCAGCCCGGTCGAGGCCGCGACCGCGGCGTTCTCGGGATTGCGGCCGGTGGCGAAGGCGTTCGGCTGCGGATTGTCGATCAGATAGGTCTTGGGCATCGGCAGGCCGGCCTGCTTGGCCAACGCCTCGACGATGGCGTGGAATTCGGGCGCGTTCTTCGCGTTGACCTCGACGGCGCGGTTCATCGACAGCACCATCTTGTCGGCATTCCAGTAGCTGAACAGATTGGTGCCCGCGGCGACCAGGAAGGCGATCATCATGCCGCCGGTGCCGCCGATCAGAAAGCCGACGCCCATGAACAGCGCCGTCATCGCGGCCAGAAGCATGGTGGTGCGTAGCGTGCTCATCATCTGCTCCCTGTGCGGCCGTGGCAAAAAAAGGTCGATCGGGGTGAACTCATGGCTATATGATGGGAAACGCCGCCCTTCGTTTCAATCCGCCCGGACTATCGCATGACCGACCAACCCAGCAAAGCCGATGCCGACCGGGAGAAGGACCTGACGCCGGCGGCCAGCCGATCGCTGGCTGAAGCCGAGGCGCGCCGTGAAGCGTATCGCCAGAAGGAAGCTGCGCTGCCGAAGGAAATCGGCGGCCGCGGCGGCAAGGAACCCGGCCGCTACGGCGACTGGGAAGTGAAGGGACTGGCTAGCGATTTCTAGGGGTTCAGGAACGGAAGAACTGGGGAACTGGTGAACTGAAGAGTTGAAGAAAAAGGCGCATAGCAGTCCTCCAGTCCTCCAGTCCTCCAGTCCTCCAGTCCTCCAGTCCTCCAGTCCTCCAGTCCTCCAGTCCTCAGGCCGCGCTGCGCTGTGCCCCCAGCGTCATCCAGCCGCTGTCATCGATGGCGATGGAGACGGTTTCGTAGCCGCCAATCGAGTTGTGCTGAGTCGTCATTGGATGCTGGTGAGTGGCGCTGATCACCATCACCGACGCGCCCGCTGCTTCCGCCGCCGCGATACCGGCCGGTGCGTCCTCGAAGACCAGACAGTCGCCGATATCGACGCCGAGCCGTTTTGCCGCCAGCAGGAAACAGTCGGGCGCCGGCTTGCCGTGCGACACATCCTCGGCCGCGACCACCAAGGCGGGAACCGGGATGCCGGCGGCCCGCATGCGCAGCAGCGCCAACGGGCGCGGCGCCGAGGTGACGATCGCCCAGCGCTCTGGCGGCAAAGCGTTGAGGAACAGCACGGCGCCGGCGATCGGCAGCACGCCTTCGACGTCGTCCGACTCGGCCTGCAACAGCACAAACGCCTCATGAACAGGGTCGACGCCGGGAAGCGCCAGCCTGGTGATGGTCTCGACCGCCCGCACGCCATGGATCGTCGGCAGGAAGGCTTCGACGTCGAGATCGTGCTTAAGCGCCCACGCCGCCCAGACGCGCTCGGCCGAGGCGATCGAATTGAGCACCGTGCCATCCATATCGAACAGGAACGCGGCGAATTTTCTGCCTGCAAACATCAGATTTTCCACGGGGTTAGGGATCGTTTCGGGAGGGTCAAAACATGTCGTGCGACCGTAACGTCGCCACGCCTGCCTGGGAAGCCGCGGGAGAGCCTTTTCGATAGTTCCAGGGAACCATGGTCCCGCCTCTGGCGTTTTGAGCATACTGTTTTCCACGGGATCGAAGGGGCAATCATTGTGCTGATCCGGCTCGGCTACGAAATCGCCATTGAATGCGTCGGCGCCACGCCGGTCATCTCGCTGCTTGATATCCACAGGGATCGTCAGGCCGACATCAAACGGCAGACGCGCGTGCTGACGTCGCCTTCAGTGCCGAGCAAGGTCTATCACGATCTGTTCGGCAATACCTGCCGCCGCTTCACCGTACCCGCCGGCAGTTTCCGCATTCTCTATGACGCAGCCGTCGAGGACAGCGGCGAGCCTGACGCGGTCAACACGCTGGCCAGGGAAGTGCCGGTGGCGGAACTGCCGGACGATGTGCTCGGCTACCTCCTCGGCAGCCGCTATTGCGAGACCGATCATCTGAGCAGTCTGGCCTGGCAGCTTTTCGGCCATGTTCCCTCTGGCTGGGCGCGGGTGCAGGCGATCGTCGACTATGTCCACAACCGGCTGTCCTTCGGCTATGGCTATGCGCGGTCGACGCGCACCGCAGCCCAAGCGCATGAGGAGCAGGTTGGTGTATGCCGCGACTTCGCCCATCTGGCGATCACGCTCTGCCGCTGCATGAACATCCCGGCCCGCTATGTGAACGGCTATCTCGGCGACATCGGCGTGCCGGCCGACCCGGCGCCGATGGATTTTTCGGCCTGGATGGAAGTGTTCCTCGACGGCAAATGGTACACGTTCGACCCCCGTCATAATCGTCCGAGGATAGGCCGCGTCGTCATCGCGCGCGGTCGTGATGCCACGGATGTGCCGCTGCTGCACAGCTTCGGCCCGCATCAGCTCTCGCTGTTCAAGGTCTGGACCTATGAGCAGGAAGGCAATCTGTTCAACCCGCCCTATCACGGCGTCGACAAGACCGTCAGTGCGCGGATGCTGGCGTGACCGGATTCTGATTCGCTTCGACACACAATCCGGAAATGGAAAAGGCCGCCGCTTCTTGACGAAGCCGGCGGCCTTCCGTGTTTCCGTCCGTGGCGCGGCCAATGGCGGCGACCGAGGTCACCCGCCGCGCTTATCGCGCCTTAACGGGAAGACTGCTTCCCGAAAGTGCAATCCGCTGAGGCCACGTTCTGGAAAACGAAATCACTCGACATCGGATCACCTCCTTTCGATTTGTTGAACACGTACAGATGATGGGGTGCGTTGCAGCAAAAAACAAGATGCCGATTTGAAATAGGTGGCGAGCCGCCTTTTGCGCCGGGTTGCGAAGAGCCGCGAGGGCGGGCAAAATCCATGCAAGGTGGATTGTCAGGACTCGGGAGGATGGCCATGGAGGCAGCCGAGAAGGCCGCGCGCATCGTGCGAACGGTGATCGAAACGCTGAAGCCGGGTTTTGCGGTCAAGCTGTGGACCGGCGAGCGGATCGGTCCCGCCACCGGGCCCGTGCTCACCATCAACGACCAGGACATCGTCTGGCAGGTGGTGAAGCGGCCATCGTTGTCGACGCTGATCGAGATGTGGATTTCCAAGACGATAGACATCGAAGACGGGACGATTTTCGATTTCTACGCACTGCCGTCGCAAGGCAAGCTCAGGACCAAGCTCAAGTCACTGCCGAAGCTGGCGATCCTGCGCGACCTGCCGGCGGTGCTCCTGTCACGCAAGCAGATGAGTGCACGCACCGATCTGTCGGGTCGCAACCCCTATGTCAGCGGGTCGAGCCAGGAGGCGATCCAGCATCACTACGACATTTCGAATGCCTTTTACCGGCTCTTCCTCGACGAGCGCATGGTCTACAGCTGCGGCTACTTTACGGATTTCGCCAATGGCATCGACCAAGCGCAGGCCGACAAGCTCGACCATATCTGCCGCAAGCTCAGGCTGAAATCGGGCGAAAAGCTGCTCGACATCGGCTGCGGCTGGGGCGCCATACTGATCCATGCGGCCAAAAATTACGGCGTCGTCGGCCATGGCGTGTCGCTGTCGCAGGCGCAGACCGATCTCGCCCGCGAGCGCATCCGCGCCGAAGGGCTGCAGGACCGCATCACCATCGAGATCAAATCCTATGCGGAGCTCAAAGGCTCCTTCGACAAGATATCGTCGATCGGTATGTTCGAGCATCTCGGGCTCGCCAACCACGCCACCTATTTCAAGACCATCCATCGCTTGCTGAAGCCCGGCGGCATCTATCTGCACCACGCCATCACCAGGCGCAGCAAGGGCGACTTGAAGAAAACCTTGCGCAAGGGGCCGGAGTTCAAGGCGCTGCTCAAATACATTTTCCCAGGCGGCGAACTCGACACGATCGGCATGACGCTGGGCAATCTGGAGGCGCATGGCTTCCTGGTCTACGACGTCGAGAATCTGCGCGAGCACTATGCGCGCACCTGCCGGCTGTGGGCCGAGCGGCTGCAGGCTCGCTTCGACGAGGCGGTCGCCGAAGTCGGCGAGGCCAAGGCACGGCTGTGGCTGCTTTATCTCACCGGCTGCTCGATCACCTTCGAGCGCGCCTCGGCGCAGATTTTTCAGACCGTCGTCACCAAACGCGCACGCGGCCCGAGCGGGCTGCCGCCGACACGGGCGGATCTGTATCGGTAGGGATAGGATTCGGGGCCGAACCCCACGCTTTCCAAGGTCTGCGATTCGCTGCCTCGCGGTAGAGGCCTACACGAACCGCATCGGCGCGCCGATCTCGACACGGGCAGGCCTGTCCACAGTGCAATAGACGCCAAGATTATGGGCGTTGTGGCGGACCAGATTGCGCAGGATGCCGGGATCGTGGTCAAAGCCGTCCTGGCTGATGATGGTGAAGCCGCAGCGGCGGCACGGCTCCGAGACGGTCACCAGCAGGTCGCCGATGGCAAGCTTGCGGCCAATCCATTCGGTCTCGGGAAACGAGCCTTCGACCGCCGCCATGTCGACGACGATGTTGGGGCGGAAGCGGCGCGGATCGGGAATGCCTTCGGGGTGCAGCGCCTTGAGCCGGGCCGGCGATGCGGTGGTCAAGAGATGGATCGGCGCTTTGCGGTAGCGCGCCGCGGTCAGCGGGCCGGTGTAGCCGGGAGCGTTGTCCTGGCTGAACGGCCGGATCGAGGCGGCGAAGCCGAGATAGGTCGAGACGGCGCTGTCGCATTCAGCGCCCGGCGCTACCAGCCAGTCGCCGTCGGGAACGGCGATCTCCAGCTTGCGGTCCTTGCTCAGCCGGGTGCGGATGCGCGGCACCTTGTGCCACTTGGCGTCGCGGTCGGGCCGCGCGATCTCATTGTCCGAGACATCGACAAGGCCGAACAGCCGGTCGCCGTCGATGGTTTCAAGGCCGACCGAAATGGCGTCCTGGCGTTCGCCGGCAAGCGAACTTGCAGGGTAACGCCAGAGCTCCGTGACTGCGCCCAGTGCAGCCATCAAATCCCCTCAGCCCTTCTTGTTCTGGCGGTTGGCGATTAGATCATCGACCACCGCCGGATCGGCCAGTGTCGAGGTATCGCCGAGCGCGGAAAAATCGTCCTCGGCGATCTTGCGCAGGATACGGCGCATGATCTTGCCGGAGCGGGTTTTCGGCAGTCCGGGCGCGAACTGCAGCTTGTCGGGCGAGGCGATGGCGCCGATCTCCTTGCGGACATGGGCCACGAGCTCCTTGCGCAGTTCCTCGCTCGGCTCCACGCCTTTCATCAAGGTAACGTAGCTGTAGATGCCCTGGCCCTTGATGTCGTGGGGATAGCCGACGACAGCTGCTTCCGACACCTTCTCGTGGCTGACGAGCGCCGATTCGACCTCGGCCGTTCCCATGCGGTGGCCGGAAACGTTGATGACGTCGTCGACGCGGCCGGTGATCCAGTAATAGCCGTCGGCGTCGCGGCGACAGCCGTCTCCGGTGAAGTATTTGCCCTTGTAGGTGGAGAAATAGGTCTGCACGAAGCGGTCGTGATCGCCATAGACCGTGCGCATCTGGCCGGGCCAGGAATCGGCGATGCAGAGATTGCCGTCGGCCGCCCCTTCCAGCACCTTGCCTTCGCCGTCGACCAGTTGCGGTTTGATGCCGAAGAAGGGCCGCGTCGCCGAACCGGCCTTGAGGTCGGTGGCGCCGGGCAGCGGCGTGATCAGGATGCCGCCGGTCTCGGTCTGCCACCATGTGTCGACGATCGGCACCTTGCCGTTGCCGACGACGTTGAAATACCACTCCCATGCTTCCGGATTGATCGGTTCGCCGACCGAGCCCAGCACGCGCAGCGACTTGCGCGAGGTCTTCTTCACCGGTTCGTCGCCGGCGCCCATCAGCGCGCGCAGTGCCGTCGGCGCAGTGTAGAAGATGTTGACCTTGTGCTTGTCGATGACTTCCCAGAAGCGCGACTGCGAGGGGTAGTTCGGCACGCCCTCGAACATCAGCGTGGTGGCGCCGTTGGCGAGCGGGCCATAGACGATATAGCTGTGGCCGGTGACCCAACCGACATCGGCGGTGCACCAGTAGATATCGCCATCATGGTAGTCGAAGACATATTGGTGGGTCATCGAGACATAGACAAGATAGCCGGCAGTGGTGTGCAGCACGCCCTTCGGCTTGCCGGTCGAGCCTGAGGTGTAGAGGATGAACAGCGGATCCTCGGCCTTCATCTTCTCCGGCTTGCAGTCGCCCTTCACCGTGGCGATCTCGTCATGGTACCAGATGTCGCGTCCCTGAACCCAGCCGGTCTTGCCGCCGGTGCGGCGCACGACGACCACTTTTTCGACCTTGGTGCCGGCCTTGGCGGCGATTTCGATCGCTCTGTCGGTGTTTTCCTTCAGCGGGATCGGCTTGCCGCCGCGCAGGCCCTCGTCGGCCGTGATGACGAAGGTCGACTTGCAGTCATCGATGCGGCCGGCCAAGGCGTCCGGTGAAAAGCCGCCGAAGACGATCGAGTGGATGGCGCCGATGCGGGTGCAAGCCAGCATCGCGTAGGCGGCTTCCGGGATCATCGGCATGTAGATGGTGACGCGGTCGCCCTTCCTGACGCCGTGCTTCTTCATCACATTGGCGAGCCGGCAGACATGCTCGTGAAGCTCGTTATAGGTGACCTTCTTGTCGTCGTAGGGATTGTCGCCTTCCCAGATGATGGCTGTCTGGTTGCCGCGCTTCTTCAAATGGCGGTCGATGCAGTTGTAGGAGACGTTGGTTTCGCCGTCCTCGAACCATTTGATCGAGACCTTGCCCTCGAAGGAGGTGTTCTTGACCTTGCTGAACGGCTTGAACCAGTCGATGCGCTTGCCGTGCTTGCCCCAGAACTTGTCCGGATTCTTCACGCTGTCAGCATACCATTTGAGGTAGGTGTCATTGTCGATCAGCGCATTCTTCTTCCACGCCGGCTGGACGCGGTGGATCTTCACCTCGGACATGTCTTCACTTTCCTCCCAAACCACCCCGCCGGCTTGACCACAGCCAGGATCACGGCGACGCAGCCGCGAATTCGGCGGCATTATTAACAGTTCCGCGCTGACGGCAACATTAGACGTTGGATTCGCGTGGCGGGATGCCGCAGCTCCCGTTTCGGTTGTATCAGCACTCGGCAGCGGTCGCTGCTAACTGCATGTTTTCGTGCATAAAACCCGACTGGGATCAGGAAAATCATAGACAGTTAAGGAACGGCGCGCACAATTCGGTGTTGGGAGGAATGGAGAATCAACTAGGCCAAGGGGCTGTCATGCGCGATCATTCCGAAATGGACCTGATGCTCAAGGGGTATGGCCTGACCACGGCCAAGATTCTGTACCATTTTCCCGACCACCCGCATCTGCTGCAGAGCTTCATCTGGCAGGATTACGATCTGGCGCCGAAGTTTCCGGTGCTGATCAAGTTCATCGAGTTCTGGAAGGCCAGGCTCGACGGGCCGCTGCATTCGATCAGCTACACGCACCAGAAGCTGATCGCGCCGAACGAATGGCGGAAGGTGGATGGGGAGTTCGTGCTGCACTAAGCGGCAGTATAGCTGATCTCCCCCTTGCGGGGGAGATTGGCAGCTTCAACGTCGGCGATCACACCGCCGGGGGGTTCAGCCGGGCGAAACCTTCCTGGCGGCGATAGGGGAAGTACGGGTAGGGCGCTGTGACCTCGCTTGCAGCGTCGAGTTTTTTGATCTGCTCCGGCGTCAACGCCCAGCCGACGGCGCCGAGGTTCTGGCGCAGCTGTTCCTCGTTGCGGGCGCCGATGATGACCGAGGACACGGTCGGGCGCTGCAAGAGCCAGTTGATGGCGATCTGCGGCACGGTCTTGCCGGTCTCTTCAGCCATCGCATCAAGCGCATCCATGACCCGGTAGAGATGTTCGTCCGCGACCGGCGGGCCGAAATCGGCGGTGTCGTGCAGCCGGCTCTTTTCCGGCAGGGGCTGGCCGCGGCGGATCTTGCCGGTCAGGCGGCCCCAGCCGAGCGGGCTCCACACCAGCGCGCCGATGCCCTGGTCGATACCGAGCGGCATCAGCTCCCATTCATAGTCGCGACCGACCAGCGAGTAGTAGACCTGATGCGCGGCGTAGCGCGGGTAGCCATGCTTGTCGGCCTCGGCCAGCGACTTCATCAGTTGCCAGCCGGAGAAGTTGGAGACGCCGACATAGCGCAGCTTGCCGGCGCGCACGAGGTCGTCCAGCGTCGACAACACCTCCTCGATCGGCGTGCCGGCATCGAAGGCGTGCAGCTGCAACAGGTCGATGTAATCGGTGCCCATGCGCTTCAGGGCGGCGTCGACGGCTTTGATCAGCCGCGAGCGCGACGAGCCGTAGTCGGCCGGTCTGTCGCCCATCGGCAGCGAAGTCTTGGTCGAGATCAGCACCGCGTCGCGGCGGCCTTTGATGGCTTCGCCAAGCACTTCCTCGGAGGCGCCGTTCGAATAGACATCGGCGGTGTCGAACAGATTGACGCCGGCCTCGAGGCAGATGTCGATCAGCCGCCGCGCTTCCTTGGCATCGCTGTTGCCCCAGGCCCCGAACAGCGGCCCGGAGCCGCCGAAAGTGCCGGCGCCGAAAGAGAGTGCGGGCACTTTCAGGCCCGATGCGCCGAGACGTCGATAATCCATTTTATGCTCCTTGATGATGTCGAAGAAGGATTGCGCGTGATGCTCATGACTGGGCGCAGACCGGCACCCCGATTGTGGGGGCGCGATCGAGGCGCAGCGCCAGGGCAGCGACGCCAAGAGCCGCGACCGGCAGCAAAGCGGCGATCCAGGTTAGTGAGCCGAGGCCGAGGCCATGGGCAATCACCGCGCCGCCAAGCCAAGCGCCGGCGGCATTGCCGAGGTTGAAGGCGGCGATGTTGAAGGACGAGGCGAGGCTCTGGCCCGCGCCTTGCGCCTTTTCCAGCACCCACATCTGCAGCGGCGCCACGGTGGCGAAGGCGGCGGCACCAAGCAGGCCGACATAGATGACGGCCAGGATTTGGCTGTGGACGGCGAAGGTCATTGTGGCCAGCACCAACGCCAGCACCACGAGGCTGCCGAGCACCGCCGGCACCAGCCAGCGGTCGGCGACCTTGCCGCCAAGCAGATTGCCGGCGATAAGACCGCCACCGAAGACGAGCAGGATCGGCGACACGGCGGCTTCCCCAAAACCGGTGATCTCGGTGAGCAGCGGGGCGATGTAGGTGAAGACGGCGAAGACGCCGGCATAGCCGAGCACGGTGGTGGCGAGGCCGAGCAGCACCGGCGTGCGGCGCAGCACTGCGAGGTCGGCGCGCAGATTGGTCTTCTCGGGCGCTTCCTTGCTGCGCGGCACCAGAAGCAGGATGACGGCAAAGGCTGCCAAGCCGACCAGGGTTACGGCCCAGAAGGTGGCGCGCCAGCCGAAGGTCTGGCCGAGCCAGGTGCCGAAGGGCACGCCGAGGATGTTGGCGATAGTCAGGCCGGTGAACATCAGCGCGATCGCCGAGGCCTTCTTGTTGGGCGCGACCAGGCCGGTGGCGACCACCGAGCCGACGCCAAAGAAAGTGCCATGGGCAAAGGCGGTGATGATGCGGGCGCCCATCAGCGTCCAGTAGTCGGGGGCGATCGCACAGGCGAGGTTGCCGAGCGTGAAGATCGCCATAAGGGCCAGAAGGACGGTCTTGCGGGGCCAGTTGCCGGTGGCGATGGTCAAAAGCGGCGCGCCGATGACGACGCCCAACGCGTAGCCCGAAATCAACTGGCCGGCGGCCGAGATCGAGACTCCGAGATCTTTGCTGACATCGATCAGCAGCCCCATGATGACGAATTCGGTGACACCGATGCCGAAGGCGCCGGCAGCGAGGGCGTAGAGAGCAAGAGGCATGGCGGTTTCCAGTTCGAACTCGATGAACGCGACCAGACCCGCGCCCCGACCGCAGAGATCGTGTTGCCATGCCTTGTGAACCAGACTTGCCTTGGGCATATTTCCTGTGAAATAGATTCACAAATGGCCAGACCCGATATCAACCGTTCCGGCGAGATCGAAGTGTTCGTCCGCGTCGTCGAGGCGGGCAGTTTCTCGGCTGCGGCTCGTTCGCTGCGTATGACACCGTCGGCGGTGAGCAAGCTGATCGCGCGACTGGAGGCAAGGCTCGGCGCGCGGCTGGTCACGCGCTCGACGCGCAAGCTGCAGCTGACGCCGGAAGGGACGGCGTTCTATGACAGCGGGGTGCGCATCCTGGCCGATATGGCGGCGGCCGAGCGCGAGGCGGCCGTGGGTGCCGCGCCGCGCGGACGGCTGCGCGTCAACTCCTATGTGCCCTTCGGGGTGCATCGGCTGATCCCGCTGCTGCCTGATTTCCTCGAACGCTACCCCGGGATTTCGGTCGATCTGGTGCTGACCGACAGCGTCATCGATTTGATGGCTGAGCGTGCCGACGTCGCCATCCGCGCCGGGCCGCTCGGCGAGTCGCGGCTGGTGGCGCGCAAGCTCGGGCAAAGCCGGATGACAGTCGTTGCCGCACCGTCCTATCTCAAGACGCATGGCACGCCGCTGGTTCCAGCAGATCTCGACCGGCACAATCGCATGGCTTTCGGCTTTGTCCGGCATGTCGATGGCTGGTCGTTTGTCGATGCAACCGGGAACGCCGTCATGGTGCCGATCACCGGAAACACGCTGGTCGGCGATGGCGAGTCGATGCGGTTGATGGCGGTCGGCGGCGCCGGCATCGCCCGGCTGGCACACTGGCATGTGGCCGATGACATCGCGGCGGGGCGGCTGACGGCGCTGCTGGAGGATTTCAATCCGGGCGACGAGGAGCCTACCCACGCCGTCTATGTCGGCCAGGGCCGGCATTTGCCCGCACGGGTGCGGGCGTTTCTCGACTTTCTGGTCGAGAGCGTGCGGATGAGCTGAAAAGACGTTGGGGAGCCAGATGACCCCCCAAGCATCAGGCGACAGCGATGACTATTTCTTCGGGGTGAACGGCGCCGGGCGGCGACCGGCGCCCTGACGCTCCAGCATCCAGCCGGGATATTCGGCCGGCAGCGCGCTGACCTCATCCAGTTTGGCGAGATCGTCGGCGTCGAGCTTCACCTCGGCCGCGGCTAGGTTCTGCTCGAGCTGCTCCATGCGGCTGGCGCCGATGATGACGCTCATGACGAAAGGTTTGGCCAGGACATAACCGAGCGCGACCGTAGCGACGCTGACATCGTGCTTTTTGGCGATGTCGCGCATGACGGCGACGGCTGCCCAGGCGCGGTCCTCATCGACCGGCGGGAAGTTGAAGGCGGCGCGGCGGCCCTCGCCATTGCCGGGCGCGCCGGGACCGTATTTGCCCGACAGCAGGCCGCCGGCCATCGGCGACCACACCATCAAGCCGAGCTTCTCCTCGTTGATGAGCGGCACGATCTCACGCTCGAGATCGCGGCCGGCGATCGAGTAATAGGACTGGATGGTCTCGAAGCGGGAGAACCCCTTGCGCTCGGCAATGCCCAGAGCCTTGGCGATGCGCCATGCCTGCCAGTTGGAGACGCCGACATAGCGAACCTTGCCGCTGGCAACCAGGTCATCAAGTGCCCGTAGCGTCTCGTCGATCGGCGTCACCGTATCGGTGCCGTGCAACTGATAGAGGTCGATATGGTCGAGCTGCAGCCGCTCCAGGCTGCCCTCGACCGAATCCATGATGTGGCCTCGCGAAGAGCCGCGCTCGTTCGGGCCCTGGCCCATGGCGCCATGCACCTTGGTGGCAATGACGACGTCCGAGCGCTTGACGCCGAGATCCCTGAGCGACTGGCCGAGCAGGCGCTCGGACTGGCCGAAGGAGTAGACGTCGGCGGTGTCGAAGAAATTGACGCCGGCGGCGATCGAACGGCCAACGATGTCGTTGACGCCCTTCTGGTCGAGGCTGGCGATCAGACCCCATTGGGCATTCTCGCCGGCGGCGCCGAAGGTCATTGTGCCGAGGCAGAGTTCGGAGACGAACATCCCCGTATTTCCGAGTTGATTGTAGCGCATGGTGGCAGCTCCAGAAGATTTGGTGATTACGCAAAGCAAATAGGAACGGTACGTTTCGTTTCCAGTGGTGGCGTAATCGACCGGATGCATCTGGCCCCATAGAACTCGTCAACCGTGGCGAGATGCGCGAGGCGATGTTTGTGTCGAAAATCTATCAGAATTCCACGGGTCGGATCATCGTCTCTGAGCGGCGGTTGACCTCCTCGACGAAATCGTCGTCCCATGCGGGACCGGAGAGGAGATATTCCGCAAGCGAAGGCTTTGCGCCGATCAGTTGGTCATAGTCATCAGGAGACAACACGACGGCAGCTGGCTTTCCGCGCAAGGTGATGGTTTGCGGCCCTTCTTCGCGCGCCTGTCGCACAAGCTTCGAAAGATTGTTTCGTGCGTCCCTGAGGTGCCAGTCCAAGAAGAATAGTCCTCGCTAACTCGGCCGGATGTGCTCGATACATTAGCTCGAAAAATCGGGGATCGACAGGTGTCTCGCGAAGCCGACGACTACCGGCTCCCAAAAATCGCCGAGCCGACCCGGACGCTGGTGGCGCCGAAGGCGATCGCGGTCTCGTAGTCGCCGGACATGCCCATCGACAGTTTGGCGACGCCGGCCTCCTTGCCGAGCTTTTCCAGCAGGGCGAAATGCGGGCCGGGATTCTCGTCCGCCGGCGGGATGCACATCAGGCCTTCGATGGCGAGGCCGTGGACATCGCGGCAGCGGGCAACGAAGGCAACGGCGTCGCGCGGCTCGATGCCGGCCTTTTGCGGCTCCGAGCCGGTATTGACCTGGACATAGAGTTTTGGTGCACGGCCTTGCCTAGCGATCTCCTTGGCGAGTTCGGCGGCGATCTTCTCGCGGTCGACGGTCTCGATGACGTCGGCGAGCGCGACGGCTTCCTTCGCCTTGTTCGACTGCAGCGGGCCGATCAGATGCAGCTCGATGTCGGGGAATTCAGTTTTCAGCGCCGGCCATTTGCCTTGCGCCTCCTGCACCCGGTTTTCGCCAAAGACGCGCTGGCCGGCCTCGATGACCGGGCGGATGGCGTCGGCCTCAAAAGTCTTCGACACAGCAACCAGCGTCACGGAGCCGGCGTCGCGGCCGGCCTCGCGCTCGGCGGCAGCGATCCTCGTCCTGACGGCGAAAAACTGTTCGACGGCGCTCGCCATGCCTATATCCTGCCTGTCTTTCTAGCCCTCGCCGGCTCACCGCAGTTGACGGGTCCGGCAATCCATGGTGAACACCGCCACGACATTTACCTTGGCCACCGGGCCTTGTCCGGCGGTCTGCGCCTGCTTTTAAGTGAAAATCATCCGATGGCAACCGAACGATACAATCCGCGCGCGTCAGAGCCCAAATGGCAGAAGGCCTGGGCCGAAAAGAAGCTGTTCGAAGCGCAGAACGACGACCCGAAGCCGAAATACTACGTGCTGGAGATGTTCCCCTATCCCTCGGGGAAGATCCATATCGGCCACACCCGCAACTACACGATGGGCGACGTGGTGGCGCGCTACAAGCGGGCCAAGGGTTTCAACGTGCTGCACCCTATGGGCTGGGACGCTTTCGGCATGCCGGCCGAAAATGCGGCGATGCAGAACAAGGTCCATCCCAAGGAATGGACCTACGCCAACATCGCCGCCATGCGCGAACAGCTCAAGATGATGGGCCTGTCGCTGGACTGGACGCGTGAGTTCGCCACCTGCGACGTCGACTATTACCACCGCCAGCAGATGCTGTTTCTCGATTTCGTCGAGAAAGGGCTGGTGACGCGCAAATCCTCCAAGGTCAATTGGGACCCGGAGGACATGACGGTGCTCGCCAACGAGCAGGTCATCGACGGGCGCGGCTGGCGCTCGGGCGCGCTGGTCGAACAGCGTGAGCTGACGCAGTGGTTCTTCAAGATCACCGATTTTGCGCAGGACCTGCTGGACTCGCTGGACGGCCTCGGCGAATGGCCGGAAAAGGTCAAGCTGATGCAGCAGAACTGGATCGGCCGCTCGGAAGGGCTGCTGGTCCGCTGGCCGCTGGCTGCTCCGGTTGGGGACACGCACGAGCTGGAAGTCTACACGACCAGGCCCGACACCATTTTCGGCGCCTCCTTCATGGCTGTCGCCGCCGACCATCCGCTGGCCAGGAAGGCCGCCGAGACCAATGTCGAACTGGCCAAGTTCATTGACGAAATCAGACATATGGGCACCTCGGTGGCCGCGCTTGAGACGGCGGAGAAAAAGGGCTTCGACACCGGCATCCGCGTCGTTCATCCGTTCGACGACTCGTGGACGCTGCCGGTCTATGTCGCCAATTTCGTGCTGATGGAATACGGCACCGGCGCCATATTCGGCTGCCCGTCGGGCGACCAGCGCGACCTCGATTTCGCCAACAGATACGGCCTGCCGGTGATCCCGGTGGTGATGCCGGAAGATGCCGACGCCAAGACCTTCCAGGTTACGGAAGAGGCCTATGTCGATGACGGCGTGATGATCAATTCGCGTTTCCTCGACGGCCTGAAGCCGGAGCAGGCGTTCGACGAGGTGGCAAAGCTCCTGGAGCAGAAGACCATCGGCGGCCGGCCAATGGCGGAGCGCAAGGTGAACTTCCGCTTGCGCGACTGGGGCATTTCGCGTCAGCGCTACTGGGGCTGCCCGATCCCGATGATCCATTGCGAGGATTGCGGCGTCGTGCCGGTGCCGAAGGCCGACCTGCCCGTCAAGCTGCCCGACGACATCGAGTTCGACCGTCCCGGCAATCCGCTCGACCGCCACCCGACCTGGCGGCATGTGAAGTGCCCGCAATGCGGCAAGGATGCGCGCCGCGAGACCGACACGATGGACACGTTCGTCGATTCGTCCTGGTATTTCGCGCGCTTCACCGCGCCCTGGGCCAATGAGCCGACGGAGCCCAAGGCTGCCGATGACTGGCTGGCCGTCGACCAGTATATTGGCGGCATCGAGCACGCGATCCTCCATCTGCTCTATTCGCGCTTCTTCACCCGCGCCATGCGCGCGACCGGGCATCTCGACCTGGCCGAGCCATTCAAGGGCCTGTTCACGCAAGGCATGGTGGTGCATGAGACCTACCGCGTCGGCGGTGCGTCGAACAATGGCCGCTGGCTGTCACCGGCTGAGGTCAAGATCGAGGATGTCGGCGGCAAGCGCCGCGCCATCGAGATCGCCACCGGCGAAGAGGCGGCGATCGGCTCGCTCGAAAAGATGTCGAAGTCGAAGAAGAACACGGTGAGCCCGGAAGACATCACCGACGGCTACGGCGCCGACACCGCGCGCTGGTTCATGCTGTCGGATTCGCCGCCCGAACGCGACGTGGAATGGACCGACGATGGCGCCGCCGGCGCGCACCGTTTCATCCAGCGTGTCTGGCGCCTGGTGTCGATCGCCGCCGAGACGCTCGATGGCGTCAAGCCACAGGCGGCGCAGGATGGCGAGGCCGGTGCCGTTTCCAAGGCCGCGCACAAGATCCTGAAAGCGATCGGCGAGGATATCGAGAAGCTCGGCTTCAACCGGGCCATCGCCCGCATCTACGAACTTGCCAATGCCTTGAACACGCCGCTCAACGACGTTGCCGAGGGCAAGGCCGATGCGGCGCTGAAAGGCGCCTGCCGCGAGGCGGTGGAGATCCTTGTGCATGTGGTCGCGCCGGTCATGCCGCATCTGGCCGAAGAGTGCTGGCACACGCTCGGCGGCACCGATCTGGTCGCCGAACGGCCATGGCCGGTCTACGACCCGGCGCTGGTGGTCGACAACGAGATCGTGCTGCCGGTTCAGGTCAACGGCAAGAAGCGCGGCGATTTGACAATTGCCCGCGACGCGGACCAAGGTGCGGTCGAAAAAGCGGTTCTGGCTCTCGACTTCGTGCAGAAAGCGCTGGAAGGTAAGGCGCCCCGCAAGGTGATCATCGTGCCGCAGAGGATCGTCAATGTCGTTGCTTGACCTCAGAAGGATGGGGCCCGATCTGGAAAAGACGACGCGCTTGCTGCGCCGCACCGCGCTCTGCGGGCTGGTGGCCTCGATGACGCTGGTTTCGGCCTGCACGGTCAGGCCGCTCTATTCGAGCGCGCCGCTGACGGCAGGCTCGACTGTCAGTGCGTCGGCGGAGCTCGCCTCGATCGCGGTCAAGCCGGTCAAGACCCGCTATGCCCAGCAGGTCCGCAACAATCTGATCTTCGCCTTCGGCCAGGGTGCCGGCGAAACGACGGCACCGGTCTACATGCTCGATCTCGGCGTCACCGAACTGGTCGAATCGGCCGCGGTGGTGCAGATCCAGACCGACGAAGACGAGCCGACGGCAGGCACGGTGACGCTGACCGCAAACTATGTGCTGACCGATGCCAGGACCGGCGTGGTGATCGCAACCGGCAAACGGTCGATCCCATCATCCTTCGACAAGCCGACGCAGGAGTTCGCCTCCTACCGGGCACAGCTCGACGCCGAGAACCGCGCCGCGCGTGAACTGGCTGAAATGGTGAGCCTGTCGGTCGCCCAGGACTTGGTCAGGCACGGCAAGAAGGCCTGAGCATTCCCTGGCGCTGCCAACTAGACTTTTAGCAGTCCGCAACAAAAAGGCCGGTTTCCCGGCCTTTTTTCGTTTGTATCGAACCGATCTCAGCCGATCTTCTGGCCGGTCTTGGCCCAGTCGGCAGCGAACTGATCCAGGCCCTTGTCGGTCAACGGGTGCTTGACCAGCGCCTTCAGCGTCGCGGCCGGCGCGGTAACGACATCGGCGCCGATCAGGGCCGCCTGCTTGACGTGGTTCACGGTGCGAACCGAAGCGACGAGGATCTCGGTGTCGAAATCATAGTTGTCGTAGATCTGACGGATTTCCTGGATCAGCTCCATGCCGTCGGCGCCGGTGTCGTCGACGCGGCCGACGAAGGGCGAGATGAACGAGGCGCCGGCCTTGGCTGCGAGCAGCGCCTGGTTGGCCGAGAAGCACAGCGTCACATTGACCATGCGGTTCATTTCGGTGCGGATCGTCCTGCAGGCGCGCAGGCCGTCGAGCGTCAGCGGCACCTTGATGCAGATATTGTCGGCGATCTTGGCCAGGACCTTGGCTTCGGCCATCATATCCTTGTATTCGGATGCAACGACCTCGGCCGAGACAGGACCCTTGACGATGTCGCAGATCTGCTTGGTGACCTCGGCGATCTTGCCGCCGGATTTCAGGATCAGCGAGGGATTGGTGGTAACGCCGTCGAGCAGCCCCAGGTCGTTCAGTTCCTTGATGTCCTTGATGTCAGCGGTGTCGACAAAAATTTCATGGGGGTCTCCTGAAAGATTTCCATGTGCATGCCATGCACATTCGGGGTTGCCCTTTGATCTAGACCAAAGTCGGGGCAAGGTCACGCCCGATGATCGAAGATTCGCCCTTTGTCGCAGCCGCGCCGGTGCTGGTGCCGATGCCCGCCGAACGGCCCTACACCTACGCTGTGCCCGCCGGCATGCGCGTGGTGCCGGGCTCGATCGTGCGCGTGCCGCTCGGCCCGCGCCAGGTTGCCGGCATCGTCTGGGACGGCGTGGTCGAGAAGGTCGACGCCAGGAAATTGCGGCCGATCGAGCAGGTTTTCGACTGTCCGCCGATCGACCGCGGCATGCGCCGCTTTGTCGATTGGCTGGCGCAGTACACACTGTCGCCGCCCGGCATGGTGGCGCGCATGCTGCTCAGGGCGCCGGAGGCCTTTGACCCCGAACCGTGGATCGAGGGCCTGCAGCGAACCCTCGTCATGCCCGACCGGATGACGGATGCCAGGACGCGCGTGCTGGAGACGGCCGAAGGCGGGCTTGCCTGGACGCGATCCGGGCTGGCGCATGCGGCGGGCGTGTCGTCGACGGTGATCGAGGGGCTCAAGGCGCAAGGCGTGTTCGAGACGGTGATGATCCCGCCGCGACCGGTGGTCGCAGCACCCGACCCCTCCTACGCCATGCCGGAGCTGATGCCGGACCAGGCCGATGCGGCCGCCATGCTGCGCGCCAATGTCGCGGCCGCCGCTTTCAATGTCACGCTGCTCGACGGCGTCACCGGTTCGGGCAAGACGGAGGTTTATTTCGAAGCGGTGGCGGCGGCTCTCGATCAGGGCAAGCAGGTGTTGATACTTTTGCCGGAGATCGCGCTGACGCATGCCTTCCTCGAACGCTTCCAGCAGCGCTTCGGCGCCAAGCCGGCGGAATGGCATTCCGACCTGCCGCCCAGAATGCGCGAAAAGGTCTGGCGACAGGTGGCGGAAGGCGGCGTGCGCGTCGTCGCCGGCGCGCGCTCGGCGCTGTTCCTGCCTTTCAAGGAACTCGGCCTCATCGTCGTCGACGAGGAACACGACCCTGCCTACAAGCAGGAAGACCGCGTCTTCTACAATGCCCGCGACATGGCGGTGGTGCGCGGCCATATCAGCAGCTTTCCGGTGGTGCTGGCATCGGCGACGCCATCGGTCGAAAGCCGGGTCAATGCGCAGCAGGGCCGCTACAGCAGGGCGGTGCTGTCGGCGCGCTTCGCCGAGGCCGCGCTTCCCGATCTCAAGACGATCGACATGCGGCGTGCGCCGCCGGCCCGCGGCGGCTTCCTGTCGCCGCTGCTGATTGGAGAGATGCAGCGCACGCTGGAGAGACAAGAGCAGTCGCTGCTGTTCCTCAACCGGCGCGGCTACGCGCCGCTGACACTGTGCCGGGTCTGCGGCCACCGCTTCGGCTGCCCGGTCTGCTCGGCCTGGCTGGTCGAGCACCGCTTTCGCGGCCAACTCGTCTGCCACCATTGCGGGCACAATGAGAAGCGGCCGGAGGCCTGTCCCGAATGCGGCACGCTCGACCATCTGGTCGCCTGCGGGCCTGGCGTCGAGCGGATAGCTGAAGAAGTCGTGGCGCATTTCCCCGACGCGCGCACGATCGTCCTGTCATCCGATTTGATGGGCGGGGTGCGCCGGCTGCGGCTGGAGCTCGAGGCCATCGCCAATGGCGAGGCCGACATCGTCATCGGCACGCAGCTGGTCGCCAAGGGCCATAACTTTCCCAACATGACGCTGGTCGGCGTCGTCGATGCCGATCTCGGCCTCGCCAATGGCGATCCGCGCGCCGCTGAGCGCACCTTCCAATTGCTCAGCCAGGTGACTGGACGCGCCGGCCGCACCGGCAAGAAGAGCCTCGGCCTGCTGCAGACTTTCCAGCCGGACCATCCGGTGATGCGGGCGATCGTCTCGGGCGATGCCGAGGCCTTTTACGAACGCGAGATCACTGAGCGCGAACGGGCAGCCCTGCCGCCCTTCGGCAGGCTTGCCGGCGTCATCGTCAGTGCGGTGACGCGGGCCGAGGCCGAAGGCCACGCGCGCGGCCTGCGCCGTGCAGCACCCCAGGCCAGCGACCTGTTCGTGCTCGGTCCGGCCGAGGCGCCGCTGTCGCTGCTCGGTGGGCGCCATCGTTTCCGTTTGCTGATCCAGGGTGAAAAGCGCGCCGACATCCAAGGCTTCATCCGCACCATGCTGGCCGAAGGGCCGAAGCAGCGCGGCTCGGTCCGCGTGCAGGTCGACATCGATCCGCAGAGCTTCTTGTAAGCACAAAGGCTGACGCCGCCGCCGGCCGCCCGTAAGCCGTTTGTCAAGAAAACTCAGCATCTTAGTGCCGGCTAAATGCGCGCCGTTCATGTACCCGGCTCCCATCCGTTCGCTGACTAATCCTGATTTGAAAAGCCACAAAATAAATGTTGACTCGTTTTATCATGAATTATAACTGGGCCTTTCCGCTCTGGCGCTGGGGACCAGGGCATGGATGGGGACAGCATGCGCAGATTTTTCAGTACGCTTCTTTGGTCATCGGCTTTGGGTTCGTCGATTATGGCAGGCGCGGCATTTGCCCAGGAAGCCGCTCCGACGGACCAGCAGGGAGCCACCGTGCTCGATCAGATACTGGTCACCGGCCGCAATGAAAGGTCGATTTCCAGCGTCGCTCAGTCTGTCCAGGTCGTGGAACAGGAACAGGTCGAGGAAGCCGCGCAGGAAAATATCGACGCCGCGACCCTGATCAGCCGCATCGTCCCCGGCTACGCGCCACGCAACCAGACCATTTCCGGCGCTTCGGAAACCTTCCGCGGGCGCAGCGTTCTCATCATGGTCGACGGTGTGCCGCGCAACACACCGCTGCGGGACGTCTCACGCATCCTGTCGATGATCGACCTGAATTCGGTCGAGCGCATCGAAGTCATCAATGGCGCGTCCAGCCTTTATGGCGCCGGCGCCACCGGCGGCACGATCAACTTCATCATCAAGCGCGGCGACAGCGACAAGCCGAAGGTGACGGTGCGCACCGGCGTCACCGCCTTCACCGAAAACCCCGGCAAGTCGGCCGGGCCAAGCACCAGTGTCTCGGTCGAGGGCAAGAAAGGCGATTTCGATTATTTCTTCTCGGCGTCCGGTGATCTGTCGCGCCGCACCTATGACGGCCACGGCAACGAGGTGGCTTCCGACGCCATGCTTGGGCAAGGCGGCGGCGACCGCACCGGCACGGGCAATCTCTTCGGCGTGGCCGGCTACCAGTTCGATTCCAGGCGCTTCGAGGCCAGCGTCGACTGGACCTATGCCAACCAGAAGCCGGACTGGTTCACCGATTACACGACCAATCCGGTCTCCCCGGATTTCGGCGATCCCTATGAAGGCAAGCCGCTGAAGGAAGATTCGAAATATCTGACCGCCAAATACACCGACAGCGACTTCGCGCTCGGAAACCTCGAGGTCAAGGCGTTCTACAACGACATCTTCAAGCAGTCGCCCTTTACCAAATTCTCGGCCGTCAACAGCCAGGTGTATTTACCGACGAACCCGACGCGGCCGGTGATCCTGCCGCCGGGTACGGACCCGACCGCCGACTTCAACCAGACGGCGCTGCAATCGCGGCGCAGCGGCGTCAACCTGACCGTCAACACGCCGATGGACTTTATCACTCAGGGCAGCACACTGACCTGGGGCGCCGACTACGTTTTCGATGCCACCGATCAGCAGCTGACCAACGGCCAGGACGCCATCTCGCCCACGACCCAGAACTCGGTTGCCTTGTTTGCGCAGGGCGAAATTTCGGTGACGGATCGCTTTCGCATCAGCGGCGGCGCGCGCTACGACCAGTTTTATCTCAACGTTGAAGACTTCACCCGGCCTGCCGCTGCCGTTCTGCTAGGCCGGAACATTATCGGCCTGCCGGCGATCCAGGTGACCGGCGGCTCGTTCGACTACGACGCCGTCACCTTCAACGCCGGCGCCGTCTACGATCTGACCGAAAGGATGCAGCTTTTCGGCAATTTCTCGCAAGGCTACAGCCTGACCGACATTGGCGGCTTCACCCGCCGGGCCGGGTTGAACTCCAACGCCGAAACCTGCGACGCCTATGGCACCGCCATCCGGCCGCTGCTGCCATGCACCAACGCGCCGGATTACGCGATCAGCTATGCCGATATCGCGCCTGAACCCCAGCTGGTGAACACCTGGGAAGCCGGTCTGCGCGGCGATTGGGGCGACTATCGCGGCGGCGTCAGCACCTATCTGTCGACCTCGGACAACGGCGTCAGCTACGACATCGTCAACAACCGGGTATCGCAGCAGAAGGAACGTATCTGGGGCGTCGAAGCCAATCTCGAGGCAGACCTCAGCGGCATGTTCACGCTGGGCGGATCGGTCGGCTATGTCGAAGGCAAATACGACGCGGATCGCGACGGCCACATCGAAGCGAACGAGTATCTGCCGAACAACCGTGTCCCCTCGACCTACAAGGGCCTGGTCTATCTCACCACCCGTTTCGAGAACGAGCTGACCCTGCGCAGCGAGTTGGAGCTGTTTTCCGGACGCGACCGCATCGCCACCCAGGAACTGGACGGTGCAGCACTGGTCAATCTCGCCGTCTCGAAGACGTTCGGCAATGAAAGCGTGCTGAACCTTGCCGTGCGCAATGTGTTCGACACCTACTACATCAACCCTTCCGCATCGGCGACCCGCGGCGCCGACGTTCCGGGTCTGGGACGTTCGGTTGCGTTGTCCTACCAGATCACATTCTGAGGGGCGGCGGTGGCGGTGTCTCTCCAACGAAACGGTGCATTGGTCTCGCTGCTGGCAGAAGCGCCAGCCGATCCGGCGGATGGCGCGCGCTATATCGAGGCGCTCGGCCGCCTTTCGCAGGAACGGGAGCCGTTCGTGCTCCTGGTCGATATCCGCATCGAGATCGCGCTGAGCGACGCCCAGCGCAAGGCGCAAAACCTCTGGTACAAGGCGGAACGCGAGCAGCTCGAAAAAGGCTGCCGCGCCTGTGCGCTGGTGCGCCCCGCCGCCGACGAGAACATGCAGCGCGTCTGGCAAAGCCTGTTCGGCTTTCCAGTGCTCGTCACCCGCAGCCGGGCGGAGGCCGGCGCCTTCCTGAACGGTTACGCACCGAAGGACTATGTCAAATGAGCGCCGACGCAGACCGGCCGGCGCCAGCCGGGCTTTCGCGCCTGCGGCTTTTCGTCGTTCTCGCCTGCCTTTATCTGGCGCAGGCCATCCCGAGCTATCTGTTTGCCGCGGCGATCCCGCCGATCCTGCGCGAGCAAGGCGTGTCGCGCACCGCCATCGGCATGATGGCGCTGCTGATGCTGCCGCTGGTGCTGAAATTCCTGTGGGCGCCGCTGGTCGATCGCTTTCGGCCAGTGGCCCGCGCCCATCGCGCCGGCTGGGTCATCATCACCCAGATCGGCGTCATCGCCGGCATCGCCGCCATGCTTTGGATCGAGCCGACCGATGTCGCCGGTATCTTTGCCGTCGGCCTTGTCGTGAGCCTGTTGATGTCGACCCAGGACATCGCCACCGACGGCTACGCGGCCAAATATCTCGACCCGAAGGACAGGCCGATCGGCAATGCGATCCAGGGCGGCGCCGTCGCGCTCGGCGTCGTTCTCGGCGGCACGCTCGGCCTGTTAGCTTATCATCATGCCGGCTGGCAAACCATGGTGGCCATGGTGGCCGCGCTGTCCATCATCCCGCTGGTCGCCGCCTTCGCCATGCGCGAGACCGATCCCGTCGCCAGCGCGCCGCAGGCGTCCATGGACCGCCCCTCGATCCTGCGTTTCCTGCGCCGGCCGGAGGCGCGCCAGATCCTGTGGATCGCGCTCATCTACCGCGCCAGCGAGGGGCTGGTGAAGTCGATGGAAGGCTCCTATCTCGTCGATGCCGGCGTGCCGCTCGATATAATCGGTTATCTCTCAGGCGGCGCCGCGCTCACCGTCGGGCTCGGCGGCTCGGCGCTGGCGGCGTGGCTGCTGCACAAAAGGGGCGCCGCCTCGGTGCTCGGCCTGCTCGGCGCGCTGCGAACCATCTGCTTCCTGATCTTCGCGCTGCACGCTTTCGGCGCTATCGCCGGCTTCTGGCCGATCTTCGGCGCCTCGTTCCTGCAGACGCTGGTGCGCTACATGGAGATCGTGGCGCTCTACAGCCTGTTCATGTCCGTCACGTCGTCGGACCAACCCGGCACCGATTTCACCATCCTGTCCTGCGCCCAGCTTATCGTCTATCTCGTCGGCTCCATGCTGGCCGGCCGCCTCGCCGACATGCTCGGCTACTCCGCGCTGTTCACCCTGGCGACAGTGCTGTCGGGCATCGCCGTGGTGGCGACCTATCGCATGCTGAATGCCCATTTCGCCGATGCCGCAAAAGCCCAGCCGGGTACTCCGATGCAGCCGCTGCCGGAGGTCGCCGAATGAGCGCGGTTTGGCTAGTGCTTGCGAACCATGGCAGCGAGACAGGCAGCGGCCAGCGCCAGCGCCGCGCAGCCGGCCAGCGGCGCAAAGGGCCAGAGCGTGAAGGCAAAGCCGCCGGCCAATGCGCCGATGCTCTGGCCGAGCACATGGGTGCTGGTGAGCCAGCCGGCCGCCGCGCCCTGCTCGCCGGGCTCCAGGCGCTTCATCAGCCAGGCGGTGTAGCCGGGTGTCGCCAGGGCAATGCCGGCCGCCGCCACCACCAGAGACGCTGCCGAGGCAACATGGCTGGCCGTGACGGCCAGCGCCGTCATGCCGACGCAAACCATGAGACAGCCGACGACGACGCTGTTGCGCTCCGCCAGCCGCAGGCGCGCCATGAGCAGTCCCTGGACCAAAACCATGACGATGGCGACCAGCATCAGGGCCAGGCCGGTCACCGTCGTGGCCTGCGTCGCACCAAGGCCAAAACGCTGCTGGGCCATCGGGCCGAGCATCATCTGCACCTGTCCGAAGCCGAGCGTCAGGCACAAGCCCATCGCCAGGCAAGGCAGAGCGCGGCGATCGAAGGGCGATATTCCACGGCCGACGTCGGCTGCCTTGCCGTCGCTCCGTCCGCCGGCTTCCCCTTTGCCCGGCGCGAACCACAGCAACAGCGGGCTGAACAGGAACAGGATGGGCGGCAGCAGCGGCGACAGGACGGCAGCCGTTGCCGCCAGCGCGCCGGCCAGCCGCCCCATGCTGACGCCGGCGCCAAGCAGTCCCAGCGCGGCCTGTCGCCTGTCATCGGCAACCGAGCGGCTGGCCCAGACCTGCGCCGTCGGCATGACGCCGGACGTGGCAAAACCGTACACGGTTCGCGAAAGCATCAGCAAAGCGATGCCGAGCGCGGCTCCCATGCCGGCTATCAGCAGAATGGCGAACACCGCCTGGCCGGCCAGCATGGAGAGGCCGAGCAAGCGCAGCAGCCTGGCATGGCCAAGCCGCTCGCCCATACGGCCCCACAGCGGCGAGCCGACCAGAAAGGCCGCCGCGCCGACAGCAGTTGCCGCGCCGATCGCAAACGTGTCGAGCCTCAGCCGCTCCATCACCAGGGGAACGAGCGATACGAAGGCCGACTGGCCGAAGCCGATTGCCGAGACCGCGATTGCCAGGCGGCGAAGAAGCGAAGATCGATTTTTCATACTGGTCGTCATAACGCGAAGCTTATTTCCTGGTTAGAATAAATAATCAACAGAAATGTTCTAATAGCCACAGCGTATAAGATATAATACTACAGTATTGTGTGGATTTATGAGGATGCACATGGAACAAGTAAAACCAGAATCTTCCTCTGCATTAAGCCCGTTCCTCAACGCGTTGCTGCGGGAATGGGATGGCTGGGAATTCGTCGACGCCAGCCAAACCGGGCTGTTTCGGGCGCAGGCGGCCGTGCTGCGTCTGAATTTCCCTGCCTCGCGCGCGGCGGTGCTCGTCGAGGCGCGGCATCGCTCGAAGGTTGGTTACCACGATTTCGCGATGCCGCTCTGGCGCCTCGATATTAGTAGCGAGGGGGCCGATGGCGAGGCGTCCGAGATCGACCTTTTCAGTCTTTTGGCGCTGATCCTGGCGGAGCCTGACATTGCCGGCCGGGCGACAGCGAAAAGCCGACTGACCTTCCTGCGCCGCAGCCTGGCCAGCATCGCCGCAATCGCTGACGCGACTGCGGCGCGTGGATCGTCGCGGCCCTTCTCCGAAGGCGATCCTGATTTCATCGATGCCGAAAGCGCCCTGCGCTTCGGCCATGCCGTGCATCCGGCGCCGATGAGTCGCGAAGAGTTCACGCACACGGATTCCGCGCGCTTCGGGCATGAATACTGCAATGCGTTCAAACTGCGCTGGTGGGCCGTCGACCCGACCATCCTCACTGGGGGCAGCGTCGAGCCGCTAGATGTCACCGAGATGGTCCGCGGGCTTGCCGCCAGCGATCCGCAGCTGCTTGCTCGGGCTGGCAAGCAACAGGGCAAGGTTCTCGTTCCGATGCATCCGTGGCAGGCCGTACGGCTCATGCTGGAAGACCGCGTCGAGCGCCTGTTTTGCGCCGGCCGTATCGTCGATGTTGGGCTCGGCGGACCAGCGTGGCGGGCCACGACCTCGCTGCGCACGGTTCATTCAGCTGAAGCCGAGTGGATGCTGAAATTCTCGCTCAGCCTGCGCCTGACCAATTCCAGGCGCATCGTCGAGGAGCATGAGTGCCGGCGCGGCCTTTCGGTGCACCGGCTGGTCAAGGGCAAGCTCGGCTATGCCTTGCAGCGGCGCTGCCCGACCATGACGGTGCTGGGTGAGCCCGCCTGGTTCGGCCTGCGTGACGAAGACGGCCGGCTGATGACGGATACCATCGTCTCGTTTCGCGAAAATCCGTTTCGCGGCACGGGCAATCCGTCGGCTGCCGTTCTCGGCGCGCTTTGCGAGCGCCATCCCGGCCGTACCGAAAGCCATCTGTCCGACCTGGTCCACCGTATCGCCCGCGACGAGAAGCGACCTGTCGAGGAAACGGCGCGTTTGTGGTTCGAGCGTTTCCTTCATGCTGCCATCGAGCCGTTTATCGTTGCCTTCTCGGAATTCGGCCTGCTGTTCGGCGCCCATCAGCAGAACCTCGTCGTCGGTCTTTCCGGAGGCTGGCCGAATGCGCTCTATTTTCGCGACTGCCAGGGCACTGGTTATGTCGAGGAATTCCTGCCCAGGCTGCGCGAATTCGTGCCCGAGGCCGGTCAGGCGGGCGATCATGTCTTCCCAGCGGAAGCGGCCGCGAAGCTGTTCGGCTACTATCTGGTCGTCAATGGCGCTTTCGCCGCCGTCGCAGCCCTTGCCGCCGCTGGCCTCACCAACGAAGACGATCTGCTGGCGATATTCCGCCGCTCGCTCGAGCGGCTGGCCGCCACGCCGATGGCTGACCGGTCCTGCGTCGACTATTTGCTCAACGCGCCGACGCTCGCCGCCAAGGGCAATTTCCTGATCGCGCTGCGCGACATCAATGAGAACACCGAAGTGACCGACCCGCTGGCAGGTTACGTCGAGCTTCCGAACCCCCTGCATGTGAGAGAATACGCATGAACATCGAGGCTGCGAAAAACTGGTCACCCGCCACCGTCGCCGGCAACGAAGGATGGCAGCATCTGGCCTCGGCCGCGGAGCCGCTCGCCATTTGTGCCGGCGATGGCCATGTCAGCCTGGTCAACGCTGAGGGAACAGCGGTGGGACAGGCCCGCATCTCCGACGCGGATGGCCGCCTGCTCATCGACGATGTCGCGTTTATTGGCGGCCGCCTCGACCAACCGCAAATCCTGGCAGGTCTCGTCGACGCCGTGCTGCGCCTGCATCCTTCCTTCGACTGCGCCTTCCTGCCGGCGGCCAAGACGCTGTGGCCGGTTTCGGCGCTGGCCACCGAGACGGTTCCGGGTGAACCGGAATGCGCCGTCATCCATCGCTCGGTCCTGCGCCAGCTGCCGCTGCTGTGGCGCAGCCAGGCCTCGCATGTCACCTATCCGGCATTGACGACCGCTATCGGCCCGGAAGACCGGCTGCCGCCATTGCGCCAACCGCGCCCCTGCGGCCCGATGTACGAACGCTGGATTCCGGAAATCGGCCTCACCGTGTCGCTGCGGCCGATCGACCGCCGGACCGATCTCGACCTCTTCCATCGCTGGATGAACGATGGCCGCGTCGCCTTCTTCTGGGAACTTGCCCAGAGCCATGAGGATCTCGACAAATATCTCGCCGAGCAGGAAAGCGATCCGCATATTTTCGGCGTCATCGCCAGCTTAGACGGCGAGCCGACCGGCTATTTCGAGTTCTACTGGGCCAAGGAGGACCGGCTCGGGCCCTATTATGAGCCGCTCGACTGGGACCGCGGCTGGCATGGGCTGATCGGCAATATGCGCCATCTCGGCCGGCCGAAGACGCTGTCACTGTTCCGCTCCGTCACCCACTATCTGTTCCTCGACGAGCCGCGCACGCAGCGCGTCGTCGGCGAGCCACGCGCCGCGCACCAGAAGATGCTGAGCTATTGCGCCGGCGCCGCCTACGACAAAGTCAAGGAGTTCGACTTCCCGCACAAGCGCGCGGCGCTGGTCTGCTGCGAACGCGAGCGCTTCTTCCGCGAGGTGCCGCTGTGACGGTGCAGCAACCGATTGCCAAAGCGGGGGAGGCGACACGCTGGGCCGCGATCAACCGCGACGCCATCGCCAAGGCCATTTCCGAACTGACCTTCGAGGAGTGCCTGTCGCCGCGCGAGCTTTCGCCCGGCCGATGGGAGCTGACGCCCGGCCCCGGCGTGACCTATCGCTTTGCCGCGACGCGGCGCCTGTGGGGCCAGATCGCCGTCCGTCCGGAGACGCTGACTCGCGACGCCGGCATCGAGCTGCCGGTCGACGATGCGGTCGCCTTCTTCGCCGACGCGCGCGAGACGCTCGGCATGTCGCCGGCAACATTCTGCACCTATGCGAAGGAGCTTTACAACACGCTGATGGCCGACATGCGGATCGCCAAGGCACGCGGCAATCGACCGGCCGCCGATCTAGCCGCGCTGCCGGATACCGAGTTGCAGGCATTGCTCGACGGCCATCCGAAGGCCCCTGCCAACAAGGGACGGCTTGGCTGGGGACGGGACGACTTCGAGCGCTACGCGCCAGAATCGGCCACCGCATTCCAGCTCTTCTGGCTTGCCGCCGCCAGCGATCGCTGCCTGCTGGCGCTTGACTGCGGGCTCGACGAAGAGGCGCTGCTGCAGGCCGCACTCGGCGACTACGAGCGCGCAAGGCTCGAAGCGGCTTTCAGCGCCGCCGGGATCTCGCGATCGACGCATAGGCTGCTGCCGGTCCACCCCTGGCAGTGGCAGGCGATGATCGCCTCGCAATATGGTAGCGAGATCGCCGCCGGCCGGCTGGTGCCGCTTGGCCAGTTCGGCGATCCGTTCCTGCCCTTGCAGTCGCTGCGCACGCTTGCCAATGTGGCACGGCCCGAGGCGCTGCACGTCAAGCTGCCGCTGACCGTCCTCAACACCTCAGCGTGGCGCGGCGTGCCGGGCAAATACATGGCGATCGGCGCCGATCTGTCGCGCTGGCTGGCCACGGTGGCGGCCGCGGACCCGGTGCTCAAGGACGTCAAGGTGCTGAGGGAAGTCGCCGGCGCCTTCTATCCGCACCCGCACTACACCGGCGTTGAAGGCGCGCCCTACCAATTTTGCGAGATGCTGGGCGCCATCTGGCGCGAAAGCCCCGAAAAGGATCTGCCGGCGGGCCAGCGGCCGATGATGATGGGCGCCCTGCCGCAGCGCGACGCGCATGGCAGGCCGATCGCCAGCGCCCTGATGGAGCAGTCCGGCCTTGGTCCGGAGGCATGGCTCGATCGCCTGTTCTCCACGGCCTTCGTGCCGCTCTACCACTTCATGTGCCGTTACGGCGTCGGCTTCATCGCCCATGGCCAGAACGTCACCATCATCCTCGACGGAGCGACGCCTCTCGGCGTGGCGGTCAAGGATTTCCAGGGCGACCTCGATCTCGTCGACCAGCCGTTTCCCGAACTGGCCGGCCTCGACCCCAAAATCCTGTCGACGCTGAAGCGCCGGCCGCCGGCACATCTTCTCCAGCATCTGCAAACGGGACACATCGTCAGCGTTCTGCGCTTCCTATCCGAGGCGCTGGCCGCCTATGACCGCTTCGACGAGAGGACTTTCTACGCCATCCTGGCCGCCGCCATCCGGCGCTACCAGGCGCAGAACCCGGATCTGTCGGAACGGTTCGCGCTCTTCGATCTGTTTGCTCCGAAGATCCCACGCATCGCCATCAACAAGGTGCGGTTCGCGATCGGGTACGGCGACAGCGGCGAACGCCCTCTGCCTGACCTCGGCACACCGCTCGACAATCCGCTTAACCCCGAGTCAGCCCGGCGATCTCCCATCAGCCCAGCCAGCTCCACAAGGAGTTCGCCATGACCGATACGCTTGACCTCGCCGGCATCGGCATCGGGCCGTTCAACCTCAGCCTCGCCGCCCATCTCGATGCGGTGGACGGCGTCGACGCGCGCTTCTTCGACAGGGCGACGCGGCTCGAATGGCACCCGGGCATGATGCTGCCGGGCGTCGAACTGCAGACATCCTTCCTCAAGGATCTCGTCACCGCGACGCATCCGACCAGCCCATGGTCGTTCATGTCCTATCTGGTCGCGCAGAAGCGGTTCTATGAATTCCTCAACGCGGATTTCTCAGCCATCCCGCGGCCGGAATTCGCCCGCTATCTCGGATGGGTCGGCGAGAACTTGTCTTCGCTGCGCTTCGCCAGCGCCGTCGACCGGATCGACTTCGACGGAACGAATTTCAGGCTGCGTATCGGCCGCGAGCAGGTGAACGCGCGCAATCTCGCCATTGCCGTCGGGCTGGTGCCCAACATCCCCGCCTGGGCGCGGGCGGCGGCCTCCGATCAATGCTTCCACAACGCCCAGGCCGCCAACCGCCTCGATCGCCTGAGCGGACAGCGTGTCGCCGTGATCGGCGGTGGCCAGAGCGGCGCCGAAGTGCTTCTGCATCTGATCTCCTCCGACCGCTTCGCCGGCCGCGAAATCGAGTGGATCTCGATGCGGCCGAATTTCCTGCCACTGGACGACTCGCCTTTCACCGACGAACTCTTCACGCCGGGCTATGTCGAAAGCTTCCATCGGCTGCCGCAAGGGCGGCGTGAGACGATCCTGGAACAGCAACTGCTTGCCGGTGACGGCGCATCGACGAGCACACTGAAGGCGATCTATCGCCAGCTTTACACGCTGCGGCACCTCTCGGAGGAAACGACGGCGGTCAACATGACGCCGCACCGCGAAGTGCTGAACGTGACGCGGGAAGGCAGCGAATACCGGCTGATCATGCGCAACGGCTTCGACGGCGCCATCGAGACGCGCACCGTCGATGCGGTGGTTCTGGCCACCGGCTATGCCTTTGCCATTCCTGATTGCATGGCGCCGCTCATGAACAGGATCGCGCTGGACGAGCGCGGTCATTACAGGCTCAACGCCAGCTTCGAGGTCGAATGGGACGGGCCCGACGACCGCCGGATCTACGCGCTCAATGCCGGCCGGCTCAGCCATGGCATAGCCGAGCCGCAGCTCAGCCTGATGGCTTGGCGCAGCGCCAAGATCGTCAATTCGCTGCTCGGGCGGGCACAGTTCGATCTCGATCTGCCCGATCCGCCGGTTGCCTGGAGTTCAAGGCACACGACACAAAGCCTGCATCATCTCGGCGCCAATGCGAGGATGACCGAATCGGGCGCGCGGTGATGTTTGTGGAGGCGGGCCGAAGAGCGTGGTACGGCGCGCGTTAAGGTTGACATCGACCCGTAAAGCTTTTCTGTGAGAGAGATCGTTCGGTCCTGCTGGAGGCTCAGCGCATGAAAACCCTTGGCCTCATCGGCGGCATGAGCTGGGAATCGACGGCGATCTATTATCGCCTGCTCAACGAGATCGTGCGCGAGCGGCTGAGCGGGCTGCATTCGGCAAAGCTGTTGCTCTATTCCTTCGACTTCGCCGAAATCGCCGACCGGCAGCATCATGGCGACTGGGACAGTGCGGGCGTGCTGCTGGCGGATGCGGCGCGCAAGCTGGAGGCGGGCGGCGCAGAGGGGCTTTTAATCTGCACCAACACCATGCACAAGCTCGCCGACCGGGTGCAGGCGGCGGTGTCGATCCCGCTTATCCACATTGCCGACGCCACGGCCGTCGCGGTCAAGGGCGCCGGCGTCAAGCGGCCGGCGCTGCTGGCGACCCGCTTCACCATGGAGCAGGATTTCTACAAGGGCCGGCTGAGGGAGAAATACGGGCTGCAGCCCGTGGTGCCGGACCAGGCCGGGCGCGACATGGTGCACCAGGTAATCTACGACGAGCTTTGCCGGGGCATCGTCAACGCGGCATCGAAGGCGGCCTATATCGACGAGGTCGCCCGTCTGCGGCGCGATGAGAAGATCGATGGCGTCATCATGGGCTGCACCGAGATCACCATGTTGATTGGCGAGCGCGATTTCGACATTCCGGTGTTCGACACCACGCGCATCCATGCTGAGGCGGCGGTCGCATTCATGCTGCCCTGAAGGGTCAAAACAAGGATCAGGGCTGGGCGGCCACGGCGACATTGCCGCTGCCGACAACTTTCAGCTTCCATCGATCTGCTTCCGTGCCGGCCAGATTGAGGTGCCTGGTCAGGAAATAAAGGCGATCGGTGTCGGGGCCTTTGGCTGTGCAAAACCGGTCCTGCAGATAGGAGGGAGGCGTCGCCTGATAATACAGGTTGGCCACGATGCTGGGCGGACGCGCGCGCGGCCTAAACAGCCTTCCGCTCCTTCACGAATTGCGTGCCAAAACTGCCGCGCGCTTGACTTCTTTTTGCAGCGACATTCAATACATCCGGCATTGCTGTGAGGGGATGAAAGCAAGATGGAATTTGCGTTTCCGTGGCCGACCAGCCAGGGCGAATGGCTGGCTTGGTCTAGCGCCGTCGTCACCTTGGCGCTCGGTCTGCTGTTTTTCCTCGCGCCAGGGCTGGCATTTCGGATTCTGCGGCTGCAGGTCCGGGCCGAAAGGGCAGCGGCAATCGCGGAAGGGCGCGGCCGGATGTCGGGCTTCTATCTCGGCGTCAGCCTGTGCTGCATTCTGTTGGCGCAGCCGTGGCTCTATATGGCACTCGGCTTTTCCTGGCTGTTCACCGCTTTTGGCCGTTTGCTGTCGATGATGTCGGACGGCGCCAACACGCCTTTCAACTGGGCGTCGATCGTCGTCGAACTCGTCCTGGCCGCGTTGCCGCTCGCCTTCGTCTTCGGCTTTCTGCCCTGAATCGGCAGCCAATCCAAAGGCTTCGGTTGAACTCTGCGGCCGGATGCGACAATAGTGCCCGAAAAGCATGCGGAACGACGCATTGCGGTCTTAAAATGCCTGTGCTAGACGGCAATCGACTTTCGGCCGGGGATAGCGGAAGCCGCGCCTCCGTGCTTGGAAAAACTTAGTAAGGTCAAAGATTTAGCCAGAGTTTTTGCTCGCGCCAACAATCTGCGGCCCCTCAGACAAGAGAAAAGACGGTCCGTGGCTCAATCGTCATCGCCAATCTCAGGTGTCGCAGAACGCTACGCGGGTTCGCTGTTCGAACTTGCGCTGCAGTCGAATTCGGTGGCCAAGGTCGAGGCCGACCTCAACAGTTTCGCCAAGATGCTGGATGACAGCGCCGACCTGACGCGCCTCATCAACAGCCCGGTGTTCTCCAGCGAGGACCAGGCCAAGGCAATCGCGTCGATCGCCGACAAGGCCGGCATTACCGGCCTGACCGGCAATTTCCTGCGCGTCGTCGCCCGCAACCGCCGGCTCTTCGCGGTGCCCGGCATGATCAAGGCATTTCGCCGGATCTCTGCCGAACAGCGCGGTGAGACATCAGCCGAGGTCACTTCGGCGCATGAACTGACGGCTGCCCAGCAGACGGAACTCAAGGCCGCGCTGAAAAGCGTCGCCGGCAAGGACGTGGCCATCACTGTTACCGTCGATCCGTCGCTGCTCGGCGGGCTGGTGGTCAAGATGGGCTCGCGCCAGATCGATACGTCGCTCAAAACCAAACTCAATTCGCTCAAGCTTGCACTGAAAGAGGTCGGCTGATGGACATCCGCGCCGCGGAAATTTCCGCAATTCTCAAAGACCAGATCAAGAATTTCGGCAAGGAGGCCGAGGTCTCCGAAGTCGGCCAGGTGCTGTCCGTGGGTGACGGTATCGCTCGCGTCTACGGCCTCGACAATGTCCAGGCCGGCGAAATGGTCGAGTTCCCCGGCGGCATCCGCGGCATGGCGCTCAACCTCGAAGCCGACAATGTCGGCGTCGTCATCTTCGGCGCCGACCGCGACATCAAGGAAGGCGACATCGTCAAGCGCACCGGCGCCATCGTCGATACGCCTGTCGGCATGGGCCTGCTCGGCCGCGTCGTCGACGCGCTCGGCAATCCGATCGACGGCAAGGGCCCGATCAAGGCGACCGAACGCAAGCGCGTGGACGTCAAGGCGCCAGGCATCATCCCGCGCAAGTCGGTCAACGAGCCGATGTCGACCGGCCTCAAGGCCATCGATGCATTGATCCCGGTCGGTCGCGGCCAGCGCGAGCTGGTCATCGGCGATCGCCAGACCGGCAAAACCGCGATCATCCTCGACACGATGCTCAACCAGAAGGCCGTGCACGACAACGGACCGGAAAAGGAAAAGCTCTACTGCGTCTACGTCGCCATCGGGCAGAAGCGCTCGACGGTCGCGCAGTTCGTGAAGGTTCTCGAAGAGCGCGGCGCGCTTGAATATTCGATCATCGTCGCCGCCACCGCTTCCGATCCGGCGCCGATGCAGTTCCTGGCGCCGTTCACCGGCGCCACCATGGGCGAATATTTCCGCGACAACGGCATGCATGCGCTGATCAGCTATGACGATCTGTCGAAGCAGGCCGTCGCCTATCGCCAGATGTCGCTCTTGCTGCGCCGCCCGCCGGGCCGCGAAGCCTATCCGGGCGACGTGTTCTACCTGCATTCGCGCCTGCTCGAGCGCGCCGCCAAGCTCAACGACGATCTGGGCGGCGGTTCGCTGACCGCGCTGCCGATCATCGAGACGCAGGCCAACGACGTGTCGGCCTACATCCCGACCAACGTGATCTCGATCACCGACGGCCAGATCTTCCTCGAAACCAACCTGTTCTTCCAGGGCATCCGTCCGGCGGTCAACGTCGGCCTGTCGGTGTCGCGCGTTGGTTCGTCGGCGCAAATCAAGGCGATGAAGCAGGTCGCCGGCTCGATCAAGGGAGAGCTCGCGCAGTACCGCGAAATGGCTGCGTTCGCGCAGTTCGGCTCCGATCTCGACGCCGCCACGCAGCGCCTGCTCAACCGCGGCTCGCGCCTGACCGAACTGTTGAAGCAGCCGCAGTTCTCGCCCCTCAAGGTCGAGGAGCAGGTCACGGTGATCTTCGCCGGCGTCAACGGCTATCTCGACAAGCTGGCGCTGAACCAGGTCGGCAAGTTCGAGCACGGCCTGCTCAGCCATATGCGCTCGGCCGGCAAGGACGTGCTGGACGGCATCCGCAAGGAAAAGGCGCTGTCGGACGATCTGCGCGCCAAGCTGAAGGCCGAGATCGACGCCTTCGCCAAGACCTTCGCTTGAGAAGAAGCCGGACGCTCGGGATCAGGTTTGAAGCATGCCTTCATTAAAAGACCTTCGTAACCGTATCGCCTCGGTCAAGGCGACGCAGAAGATCACCAAGGCGATGCAGATGGTCGCCGCGGCGAAGCTGCGCCGCGCGCAGGAAGCAGCGGAGGCGGCGCGTCCCTATTCCGAGCGGATGGCTGCGGTGCTGGCCAATATCACGCAGGCGATCGGCGGCGGCGGCGATGCCCCGGCGCTGATGACCGGCACCGGCAAGGACGATGTGCATCTGCTCGTCGTCTGCACCGCCGAGCGCGGCCTGTGCGGCGGCTTCAACTCGCAGATCGCACGTCTGGCCCGCGACCATATCCGCCGGCTTCTGGCCGACGGCAAGCAGGTCAAGATCATCTGCGTCGGCAAGAAGGGTTTCGACATTCTGCGCCGAGACTATGCCTCGCTGATTATCGACCGCGTCGACCTGCGCGATGTCAAGAAGCTCGGCTTCGTCAATGCCGATGCGATCGCCCGTAAGATCATCCATCTGTTCGGCGAAGGCGGCTTCGATATCTGCACGCTGTTTTATTCGCAGTTCAAGTCGGTGATCAGCCAGATTCCGACCGCGCAGCAGATCATTCCTGCCGGCGTGGCTTCCGCTCCCGCCGAAGCGACCGCCGGTGGCAATGCCGTCTACGAATACGAGCCGGAGCCGGGCGAGATCCTCACCGACCTCATTCCGCGCAACATCTCGGTCCAGGTCTTCCGCGCGCTGCTCGAAAACGCAGCCGGCGAGATGGGCGCCAAAATGAGCGCCATGGACAATGCAACGCGCAACGCCGGCGACATGATCAACAAACTGTCGATCACCTATAACCGCCAGCGCCAGGCGCAGATCACCAAGGAACTGATCGAAATCATTTCGGGCGCCGAAGCGCTCTAGGCGCGACCGCCAGGAGGTCATCGACCTTCTGATGGAGCGTGAGAAACAAAGGACGAGAAGGGTAAAGACGATGGCGAAAGCAGCGACCCCAGCGAAGACGGCCCCCAAGGCGGCCACCAAGGCTCCGGCAGCAGCGGCGAAGGCCGCTCCGGCCAAGAAGGCGGCCGCGCCCGCCAAGGCCGCGGCCCCGGCAGCGAAGACGACGAGCGTTGCCGTCAAGAAGACCGGCGCCATCGGCAAGGTTCGCCAGGTCATCGGCGCCGTCGTCGACGTGCAGTTCGGTGATCATCTGCCGGCCATTTTGAACGCCATCGAAACCTCCAATGTCGGCAACCGCCTGGTGCTCGAAGTTGCCCAGCATCTGGGCGAAAACACCGTGCGCTGCATCGCCATGGATTCCACCGAAGGCCTGGTTCGCGGCCAGGACGTCTATGACACCGGCGCGCCGATCACCGTTCCGGTCGGCCCGGGCATGCTCGGCCGCATCATCAACGTCATCGGCGAGCCGGTCGACGAAGAAGGCCCGGTCGACGGCATCGAGATGCGCGCCATCCACCAGCCGGCGCCTACCTATGTCGAACAGTCGACGGAAGCGCAGATCCTGATCACCGGCATCAAGGTGCTCGACCTTCTGGCGCCCTACGCCCGCGGAGGCAAGATCGGCCTGTTCGGCGGCGCCGGCGTCGGCAAGACGGTTCTGATCCAGGAGCTGATCAACAACGTCGCCAAGGCGCATGGCGGCTTCTCGGTCTTCGCCGGCGTCGGCGAGCGCACCCGCGAGGGCAACGATCTTTATCACGAGTTCATCGAGTCCGGCGTCAACAAGAAGGGCGGCGGCGAAGGCTCCAAGGCGGCACTGGTCTATGGCCAGATGAACGAGCCGCCGGGCGCGCGTGCCCGCGTCGGCCTGACCGGCCTGACGGTCGCCGAATATTTCCGCGACCAGGGCCAGGACGTGCTGTTCTTCGTCGACAACATCTTCCGCTTCACGCAGGCCGGTTCTGAAGTGTCTGCGCTGCTCGGCCGTATTCCTTCGGCCGTGGGTTACCAGCCAACGCTGGCCACCGACATGGGTGCGCTGCAGGAACGCATCACCACAACGACCAAGGGTTCGATCACTTCGGTGCAGGCGATCTACGTGCCGGCCGACGATTTGACCGACCCGGCGCCTGCGACCTCGTTCGCCCACCTGGACGCGACGACCGTGCTCAACCGCGCGATCTCGGAAAAGGGCATCTACCCCGCCGTCGATCCGCTCGACTCGACCTCGCGCATGCTCGATCCGCTGGTCGTCGGCGAGGAGCACTATGCCGTCGCCCGCCAGGTGCAGTCGATCCTCCAGCGCTACAAGTCGCTGCAGGACATTATCGCCATCCTTGGCATGGATGAGCTGTCGGAAGAGGACAAGCAGACGGTGGCCCGCGCCCGCAAGATCGAGCGCTTCCTGTCGCAGCCGTTCTTCGTCGCCGAAGTGTTTACGGGTGCGCCGGGCAAGCTGGTCGACCTCGCCGACACAATCAAGGGCTTCAAGGGCCTCTGCAACGGCGACTACGATCACCTGCCGGAAGCCGCCTTCTACATGGTCGGCGGCATCGACGAAGCGGTCGAGAAGGCTCAGCGCCTGGCGGCTGAAGCAGCGTAATCAAGGCAATAGGGAGTAGTCAGTAGTCAGTAGTGAATAGCGGCCGGGTGATCAGGACAGCTGTCCTCTCCCTACTCCCTACTCACTATTCCCTACTCACTAAATTGACATGGCTGAAGCTTTCAAGTTCGAACTGGTCTCGCCGGAGCGCCTCCTGGTTTCCGAGCAGGTCGAGTCCGTCGTCATTCCAGGCGCCGAAGGTGAAATGACAGTCATGGCGCACCATGCGCCAGTCATGACCACGATCAAGCCGGGCGTCGTCACGCTGAAGACCGCCGGCGGCAAGGAAGAGCGCTATGTGGTGTTCGGCGGCTTTGCCGACATCGTCCCTGCCGGCTGCACGCTGCTCGCCGAATCGGCGGTCGCCGTCGGCGATATCGACCGCGCCGATCTCGCCCGCCGCATCCAGGAAGCCAAGGAAGACGCCGCCGACGCCAAGGACGACCAGAGCCGCAGCAAGGCGGAGCAGTTCCTTAGCCAGCTTACCACGCTCGAAGGCGCGCTGCTGCCGGCGTAAGCCGCAGAATGACTTGAAGAAAAGGCCGGGCTCAGCCCGGCTTTTTTGTTGCGGCCGCCATCCTGGATCGTCTCGCATAGGCGCAGGGCCTTGGCGGGATTTCAGGGCGGGCAGCCAGCATGATCAGATCGGGTGGCGGCATGCCGGCTGCCAGTCAGGGCGAGATGAGCTTGTATTAGGCGATGGCGCCGGCGGAACCGCGATTTGGCTGCGGCGGTACAGTCGGATCGGGGCTTGCCCCTGCTTTCTGGTTGTTCGACAGTCCGGCTGTCTATCGATTTGGGGTGGCCGATGACGGAACAGACAACGCAACCGGAAGCGGCCTCGCGATCCCGGTGGACGACGGCGCTGATCGCGGCCTTTGGCGGTCCGTTCGGCGGGTTCCTTTGGATCGGCGCCGGCCGGCCGGCGGTTGCCAGCCTGGTGGTGATCAGCGCCATAAGCATTGCGCTGACATATGTGGGATTCCCGGTTCTGCCGGGGGTCGATCTCGCCTGGCTGGTGGATCTCTCCAGTTTAGGTCTCATGGTCCTGTGGGTAGCGCTCGTCGTGCCTTTCGCGTCACGATACAGACCGAACCGGTGGTATTCACACGGCCTTTCGGTGCTGCTGTTGGCCGTGCTGACCTCCTACGGAGCCGCGTTAGCGATCCGCACATTCCTCTTCCAGCCGTTTTCGACCCCGGCAGGCAGCATGACACCAACGCTGGAACTCGGCGACTATTTCTTCGTCTCGAAGTTTGCCTATGGTTACAGCCGCTACAGTGTTCCTCTTGGGCTGCTGCCCTTCGAAGGCCGGATCTTTGCCGCCGAGCCGAAGCGCGGAGATATTGTGGTGTTCAAATTTCCAGCGGATCCGAGCATCGACTACGTCAAGCGGGTCGTTGGACTGCCGGGCGACAAAATCCAGATGGTCGACGGAATCCTTCGCATCAATGGTGTGGCGGTCAAACTCGAGGATGTTGGTCCGTACAGCTCCGAGGACTCTCCCCAAAGCGCCAGACTGCAACGTGAAACCCTCCCCAACGGCGTTTCCTATTCCGTCATCAGTCTTACGGACAATTCAATAACCGACAACACGCGGGTGTTCGACGTGCCCGAAGGCCACTATTTCGTGCTTGGCGACAACAGGGATAATTCCTCCGATAGCCGGCTCAGTGTCGGCTTCGTTCCTGCCGAAAACCTGGTCGGCAAGGCAGTGCGACTGTTCTGGAATTCGCAAGGCACGGAGTATTCGTCGCGGCAGAGGCTGGACGCTCCGGCGGGACAATAGGCTTGAAATGGGCGGTTCCGGACCAGCTTCAGCCTACGTTTGTCGGCTCCGGTATGCCGAGCGCTGAGAGCGCAAGCACGATCCCGCCTTGCAGGATATGCTCGCGATGAGCGGCGACCAGTTCGATCAGCGTCTGCCGCTCGGGCTTGCCGCTGGCGAAGCCGGCCCAGTCGAACACCGCCGCTACTCGTTCCAGCATCCGTCGTTCGTCGAGCGCCGCCAGCGCCGCGTCGAGCGGATCGGTAAAGTGGGCTTCCGGCAGGTCCTTGCCGCGCGCCTCGCAGGCGGCGATCCAGGCGGCGATCACCAGCGTCAGATGCTCCGGGACCAGGCCGGCCTGGATGCACTCGATGGCGGTAGCGACAATGCGCTGCGGCAATTTCTGGCTGCCGTCATTGGCGATCTGCGCGGTGCGGTGGGCCAGCGCGGTGTTGGAGAAACGTTCGGCAAGTTCGGCCGTATAGGCTGACGTGTCGAGCCCGGCATCCCCAGGCAATGTCGGGATGGCCTCGGCCCAGAGCCGGTCGACGAACGCGCGGATCGCGGGATCCGCGAAGGCGCGGTCGACGGTGACGTGGCCGCTGAGCAGGCCGATATAGGCGATGCCCGAATGGGCGCCGTTGAGCAGCCGAAGCTTCATGTCCTCGAACGGCCGGACATCCTCGACCATGGTGACGCCGAATTTCTCCCAGGCCGGGCGGCCGGCTGGAAACCTGTTTTCGATCACCCATTGCCGGAACGGTTCGGTCATCACCGGCCAGGCGTCCTCGAGGCCGAGTTCGACCGCGATGCGCGCCCGGTCGGCATCGGTGGTTGCCGGCACGATGCGGTCGACCATGCTCGATGGGAATGCAACGTCATCGGCTATATGACCGGCGAGGGCAGCGTCGCCTGAAGCAGCAGCGCCGGCATCGCGCAGTTTTGCAAACCCGACCAGCAGCCGGTGCAGCGTGGCGCCATTGGCCGGCAGGTTGTCGCAGCAAAGCACGGTGAAGGGCGGCGTGCCGGCGGCCCGGCGTCGCACCAGCGCTTCCGCCAGGAATCCATGCGCTGTCCTGGGAGATGCGGGATTGCCCAGATCGTGGACGATATCGGGATGGTTTTCGTCGAGGCTGCCGTCGGCGGCCCTGAGATAGGCCTTTTCGGTGATGGTCAGGGTGACGATGCGGGTGCGCGGGTCGGTCAGCGCGGCCAGCACCGCGCCGGGGTCTTCCGGCGCGACCAGCATCGACTGGATCGAGCCGATAATGTGCAGCGCTTCGCCATCGCTGCCGCGCACCGCCAGCGTGTAGAGCCCGTCCTGTGGCGTCAGCGCATCGCGCGTGTCGGGGCTGCGCAGCGAGACGCCGACAATGCCCCAGCCGGTCTCGCCGGCCGCTAGGCAGTCATCGACATAGGCGGCCTGATGGGCACGGTGGAAGGCTCCAACGCCGAGATGGACGATGCCTGGGGCGACACTGGCGCGATCATAGGGGGGACCGCGACCGAGGCCGGCAAGGATTGCACTGTTGCGTTGGAAAGGCGTCTGCTGGTCATGGCTTGGCTTGTTGGGCGCGGCTTGTCGCTGGATGGTGTGCGGGGCGGGATCTGCTAGCGGCGTAACATCCGCTCTTCCGCCGCACAATGACCTGACGCCGGTTAAAAGTCATCATACAACAATCCAGTTTTTGTATGTTGACATTATTTCTTTCCAATCCTACCGATATCGCCCCTGGGAGGAACGACGTGGCGGGACTGACCGATCCGGATCTGCTTTTTGCCGCCGAAGGGCGCGCGCTGTCGATCGCGCGCGATCTCCATGCCGGCATCAAGGACCTGCCGATCATCAGCCCGCACGGCCACACCGATCCGCGTTGGTATGCGCTCAACGAGCCATTCCCCGATCCCGCGCAATTGCTGGTGGTGCCCGACCACTACATTTTCCGTATGCTGTTCAGCCAGGGCGTGCGGCTGGAAGATCTCGGCGTCCCGACCCTCGACGGCTCGCCGGTCGAGACCGATCCCAGGGCGATCTGGCGGCGCTTCGCCGAGCACTATTACCTCTTCCGCGGCACGCCGACGCGGTTGTGGCTCGACCATGTGCTCGAGCATCTGTTCGGCATCGAAGAGCCGCTCAACGCCAGCACCGCTAGCCGCCATTACGACACCATCGCGGCGCTTTTGCAGCGCGACGATTATCGCCCACGCGCGCTGTTCGAGCGCTTCAACATCGAGGTCATCGCGACGACCGAGGGCGCACTCGACGATCTCCAATGGCACAAGACGATCCGCGACAGCGGCTGGCAGGGCCGCGTCATCACTGCCTACAGGCCGGATGCCGTCGTCGATCCCGACTTCGAAGGATTTTCGGCCAATCTCGATCGTCTGGGCGAGATCGCCGGCTGCGACACCGGCACATGGGCCGGCTATCTCGACGCGCATCGCCAGCGCCGCGCCTTCTTCAAAAGCTTCGGCGCAACCTCGTCGGACCACGGCCATCCGACGGCCGAGACCGCCAATCTTTCCGATGCGGCGGCGGAAGAGCTGTTCAACCGCATCCGCCGCGGCTCGGACGACGAGCGCGAGCGCAAGCTGTTTCGCGCCCAGATGCTGACCGAAATGGCCAAGATGAGCCGCGACGACGGGCTGGTCATGCAGATCCATCCCGGCTCCTGGCGCAACCACTCGCCTGGTGTTTTCCAAAAATTCGGCCGCGACAAAGGCTTCGATATTCCGACCCGCACCGACTATGCCGCGGCGCTCAAACCCTTGCTCGACTGCGTCGGGCTGGAGCGCGACCTCTCCATCATTCTGTTCACGCTCGACGAGACCAGCTACGCGCGCGAACTGGCGCCGCTGGCCGGCGTCTATCCGGCGTTGAAGCTCGGGCCGGCCTGGTGGTTCCACGACAGTCCGGAAGGCATGCGCCGGTTCCGCGAGATGACCACCGAGACCGCCGGCTTCTACAACACCGTCGGCTTCAACGATGACACCCGTGCCTTTCCGTCGATTCCCGCCCGTCACGATGTGGCGCGCCGGGTTGACTGCGCCTTTCTCGCCCGTCTCGTCGCCGAGCACCGGCTGCGTGAGGACGAGGCGCATGAGCTGGCGCGGGAGCTTGCCTACACGCTTGCCAAGAAGGCGTACCGGCTGTGAGCCGGGCGCGTGGAATTTTAAAAGGGAGGAAGACAGTCATGTTGCATTTTTCAAAACTGATGGCAGCCACATTCGCCTTCGGCTCGCTGATGATCGGCGTTGCCGGCGCCCAGACCGTACTGCGCTCGGCCGACACCCATCCGGACGGGTATCCGACCGTCGAGGCGGTCAAATATCTCGGCGAGCTCATCAAGGAGCGCACCGCCGGCCGCTATTCGGTCGAGGTCTATCATTCGGCGCAGCTCGGCGAGGAAAAAGACACGATCGAGCAGACGCAGACCGGTGTAATCGATCTGAACCGCGTCTCGATGGGTCCGTTCAACGGCATCGTGCCGGAAACCGCGGTGCCGTCGCTGCCCTACATGTTCCGTTCGGTCGAGCACATGCGCCATGTCATGGACGGGCCGATCGGCGACGAGATCCTCAAGGCCTTCGAGACGCATGATCTGGTCGGCCTTGCCTTCTACGATTCCGGCGCCCGTTCCTTCTACAACACCAAGAAGGACATCACCTCGATCGCCGATCTGAAAGGCATGAAGTTCCGCGTCATCCAGTCCGACGTGTTCGTCGACATGGTCAACGCGCTTGGCGCAAACGCCACGCCGATGGCCTATGGCGAGGTCTATTCGGCGCTCGAAACCGGCGTCATCGACGGCGCCGAGAACAACTGGCCCAGCTTCGAATCCGCCAAGCACTACGAAGTCGCCAAGCACTATACCGTCGACCAGCACCAGATCGTGCCGGAAGTGCTGGTGATGTCGAAATCGAGCTGGGACAGACTGACGCCGGAAGACCAGGCGATCGTCAAGCAGGCGGCCAAGGATAGCGTCGTCAAGATGCGCGAATTGTGGGACGCGCAGGAGAAGAAGTCGCGAGAGATCGTCGAGAAGGCCGGCGTCAAGGTCAGCGAGATCGACAAGCAGCCGCTGATCGATGCGATGAAGCCGGTCTACGACAAGTATCTGAAGACGCCGGAGCTCAAGGACCTCGCGACGCGCATCCAGGCGACCAAGTGATTTTCTGGCGGGGCGGCATGGCGCCGCCCCGCCAATCGCTTTTAGGGGACGGAAAGACCGGGAGGATCGGATGACTGCGGGAACGGCCAGGAGCGGAGCGCCACCGCGCTTCAGCGCGGTGCTTTCGAAGATTTGCGACGGTGCGCTCTATCTCGCGGGCATCGGGATGGTCGCCATGACCGCGCTTGTTGCCTACCAGGTGTTTTCCCGCTTCGTGCTCAACGCGTCACCGAGCTGGACCGAAGTCACCGCCATCATGCTGATGAACTGGTTCATCTTCCTGGGCGCTGCCGTCGGCGTGCGCGAGAATTACCATATGGGCTTCGACGTGCTGCTCTATATCCTGCCCAAGGGCAGCAAATGGGCGCTGCGCACCCTGTCCGACCTGATCGCGTTCGGCTTCGGCTTCGGCATGGTCTGGTACGGCTGCAAGCTGGTCGGGCTGACCTGGCACACTGTCATCCCGGCGCTCGAACTTCCCGGCGGTTTCGACTATCTGCCGCTGGTTGCCGGCGGCTTTCTGATCTGCCTGTTCTCGGCCGAACGCATCGCGCTGCGCTGGTCCGGCGCCGACATCGACAAGGATATCAATCTCGAAGAAGTGCCGGAAATGCCGGCCGTGCAGGAGGCCTAGATGGAACTCTGGATCCTGTTTGGCGTCTTCACGCTTTTGATGTTTGCCGGCACGCCGATCGCCTTTTGCCTGGGTGCGGCGTCCTTCGCCACCGTGCTTTATCTCGGCCTGCCGCCCCTGGTGGTGTTCCAGCAATTGAAGTCGGGCATGTCGGCGTTCTCGCTGATGGCGATCCCGTTCTTCATCTTTGCCGGCGACCTGATGGTGCGCGGCGGCATCGCGCAGCGCATCGTTTCCTTTGCCGGCTCGCTGGTCGGTCATGTCCGCGGTGGGCTCGGTCAGGTCAACATCATCGCCGCGACGTTGTTCGGCGGCATTTCCGGCTCGGCGGTGGCGGAAGCCGCTGCCGTCGGCGGGCTGATGATCCCGCAGATGAAAGCGCGCGGCTACGGAGCCGACTATGCCGTCAACGTCACCTCGATGGCGGCGCTGATCGCGCTGCTTCTGCCGCCGTCGCAGAACATGATCATCTATTCGATCGCCGGCGGCGGCAAGATTTCGATCGCCGACCTGTTCACCGCCGGTATCCTGCCGGGTCTGCTGTTCGCCGCTTCGCTGATGGTCACCGCCTATTTCGTCGCCCGCAGCCGCGGCTACCCGGTCGAGGCTTTTCCCGGCTTCTCGCGTGTCGGCCAGCTGGCGGTCATCGCCATCCCCGGACTTCTGCTCATCGGGATCATCTTCGGCGGCGTTCGCTCGGGCATTTTCACGGCGACGGAAAGCTCCTGCATCGCCATCATCTACGCTTTGCTGGTCACCGTCTTCGTCTACCGGTCGATGGCCTGGGGCGATTTCGTCCATGCCACAAAGGGCGCGGTGCGCACGACCTCAATGGTGCTGCTGATCATCGGCACGGCGGCCTCGTTCAGCTGGCTGATGGCCTATCTCAAAGTGCCGGTGTTGCTGATCGCAGGCATGAACGCCATCTCCACCGATCCGCTGGTGGTGCTGCTTCTGCTCAACGTCTTGATGCTGCTGCTCGGCACCTTCATGGACATGGGGCCGATGATCATCATCTGCACGCCGATCTTCCTGCCGCTGGTCACCCATTACGGCGTCGACCCCGTGCATTTCGGCGTCATCACCATCCTCAATCTCGGCATTGGCCTCAACACGCCACCGGTCGGCACGGTGCAGTTCGTCGCCTGTGCCGTCGGCAAGATTACGGTCTGGGAAGCGATGCGCTCGATCTGGCCGTTCTATGGCGCGGGCATCGTGGTTCTGGGGCTGGTGACCTATATTCCGGCGATTTCGCTCTGGTTGCCGAGCGTGTTCAAATAGGCGTCTTCAAACAGGGGTGCGATATGGCATCGGATAGCGCTGTTGATCTCAGGGTCGAGAGAAAACCCAAACTGTCGGAGACCGTCGTTGCGGCGATCCGCAAGCAGTTGCAGGCGGGCGAGATCCTGCCCGGCCACAAATTGCCGACCGAGGGCCAGCTGACCGAGACCTTCGGCGTCAGCCGCACCGTCATCCGCGAAGCGCTGGCCAAGCTCGCCGCCGACGGGCTGGTCGAGGCGCGCCAGGGCGCAGGCGTGTTCGTCACCGAGCACATCTCAACGATGTTCGGCGCGCTCGCCGCCGACATGGGCAGCAAGGATTCCATCGCGCTCAATGTGCTCGAAGTGCGCCTGGCCGTCGAAATCGAATCGGCCGGGCTCGCCGCCATTCGCCGCAACGCCGCGCAGGAAGCAGCGATCCAGGAAGCGTTCTTCGAATTCGAACGGCTGCTTCTCAACAGCGAGCCGACCGGTCCGGCCGATCTCGCCTTCCACCGGGCAATCGCCAGCGCCACCAACAACCCGTTCTATGTCGAGATGCTCGATGTGCTCGGACGCCGCGCCATTCCCTGCGACGTGACCTCGCCCTGGTCGACGGAACTTGTGCAATCCGACAGCTATCAGCGCGGGCTGCAGCGCGAGCATCTGGTGATCCTGAATGCGATCACCTCGGGCGACGCCGAAGCTGCGCGCGAGGCGATGCGCGCTCATCTCACCGCCAGCCAAGAGCGCTACCGCGAGCGGCTGCACGCCCGCCAGGTCTACTACGCCGACTCGGTCAAGGCGTCGGCAACCAAATAGCCATTCATTCAGCTGGAGCAGCAATGACTCAAAGTCACCCGCATACCGATTTCACCTCGCGTTTCGCCATCGACCCGGTCGCCGCGGCTTCCATGGGCACCGACGAACTGCGGCACAACTTCCATATTGACGACCTGTTCCAGCCGGGACGCGTCAGCCTGACCTATGCCCATTATGACCGCATGATCGTCGGCGGCGCCGTGCCGGAAGGGACAGCGCTGCCGCTGGAAGCGATCAAGCCGACGGGGACCAAGAATTTTCTCGACCGCCGCGAACTGATCATCGTCAATATCGGCGGCGCCGGCTCGGTGACGGCAAATGGCGAGACCCACCAGTTGCAGGCGCGCGACATGCTCTATCTCGGCATGGGCAGCACCGACGTTTCGTTCGCATCGGCCGAAGAGGGCGCACTGGCCAAGTTCTATCTGCTCAGCGCGCCTGCGCATCACACCCATCCCAACCGGCTGATCCGCATTGGCGATGCCAAGCGCCTCGATCTCGGCAGCAAGGAAACCTGCAACGAACGCTCGATCTTCCAGTTCATTCATGCCGATGGCGTCAAGACCTGCCAGCTGGTGGTCGGCATGACGCAGCTGGCGCCGGGCTCGGTGTGGAACACCATGCCTTGCCATGTGCATGACCGGCGCATGGAGGCCTATCTCTATTTCGACCTGCCGGAGACGGCGCGCGTCTTCCATTTCATGGGCGAGCCGGACGAAACGCGGCATCTGGTGATGGCCAACGAGGAGGCGGTGCTGTCGCCGGGCTGGTCGATCCATTCGGGGGCCGGCACCTCGAACTATGCCTTCATCTGGGCGATGGCCGGCGACAATGTCGACTACACCGATGTCGATCCGGTGCCGCTGGGTGAATTGCGTTGAGCGGCCCTTCCTCCTTCAGCCTGGCCGGCAAGCGTATCCTGGTCACCGGCGCGAACACCGGCATCGGCCAAGGCATCGCCGTCTCGATCGCGCGCGCCGGCGGTACGGTGATCGGCGTCGGCCGCTCGGCGATGGACGATACGCAAAAGAGGGTCAGCGAACTGGGCGGGCCATTTGAGGCCGTGCAGTGCGATCTCGCCGATCACGTAGCCGCCAAGGCCATGCTCGACCAGGTGTGGGAAAAGACCGGACCGCTCGACGGCCTGGTCAACAATGCCGGCGTCATCCGCCGCGCCGATGCGGTCGATTTCTCGGAAACCGACTGGGACGACGTCATCGACGTCAATCTGAAGACGCTGTTCTTTTTGAGCCAGGGTTTTGCCAGGCGCGTGCTGGCCGATCCGGGCCGGCGCGGCAAGATCGTCAACATCGCCTCGGTGCTGAGTTTCCAGGGCGGCATTCGTGTCGCCTCCTACACCGCGTCGAAACATGGCGCGCTCGGCGTCACAAGGCTGCTCGCCTGCGAATGGGCGGCGAAAGGCATCAACGTCAATGCGATTGCGCCCGGCTATATCGAAACCAACAACACGCAGGCGCTGCGCGCCGATCCCGACCGCAGCGCCGCCATACTGGCGCGCATCCCGGCCGGCCGTTGGGGCGGGCCGGAAGACATAGGCGACGCCGCCGTCTTCCTGCTGGCGCCGGCGTCCGACTATATGCATGGCGCCGTGGTTCCGGTCGACGGCGGCTGGCTGGCGCGATGAGGAGAGGACAATGACCGAGGCAAAGATCTTCGCGCAGCCCGGCGAGAGCGCCTGGACGCCGACGCCGGACGGCAACAGGCGGCGCGTTCTCCTGCACACCGACGAACTGATGATGGTCGAGTTCGGTTTCGACAAGGGCGGCGTCGGCGCACTGCATTCGCACCCGCATGTCCAGGCCAGCTATGTCGCCGAAGGTCGCTTCGAGGTGACCATCGACGGCCGCACCGCGACCATCGAGACCGGCGGCAGCTTCATCGTGCCGTCCAATCTGGTGCACGGCGTCAAGGCGCTGGAGGCCGGGCGCCTGGTCGACAGCTTTACCCCGCACCGCGCCGATTTCCTGGCCTGAACCTTTTTCGGCAATTCCAGAAACAGGAAACCCGCGCCTCCTGGGGAGGCGCGGGCTGTTGCCTGTGCGCTCGTGGCGCAGCGGTACTCGAAACATCGCCGCAGGGTTGGACGGTGCCGCAACATGGTGAAGATAGGTTTAACGATGCCAATCAGGTCGATCGCCGGTGGGGTGTTGCTGCTGCTTGTTGTGGTCACGCAGGGGCTGCGCTAATCGTTCTGGCCACGCCGCTGCTTCGGGCGGCCGATCGCAAAAACATCAGTGATGCAGATATCGACGACAAGCGTGCCGACGCACGATCGCAAACGGCGCGTCCTCAAGGACGTGTTCGGCTTCGACGATTTCCGTCCCGGACAGGCCGCGGTGATGGAGGCGCTGCTTGGCGGCCGCCATGTGCTGGCCGTCATGCCAACGGGTGCCGGCAAATCGCTGTGCTACCAGGTTCCGGCGCTGGTCAAGGGTGGGCTGACCATTGTCGTTTCGCCGCTGGTGGCGCTGATGCAGGATCAGGTCGCGGCACTGCGCCTCGCCGGCGTCGCCGCCGATACGATCAATTCCTCGATAGACCGTGATGCCAATGTCGCGGCATGGCGCCGCGTCGCGTCGGGCCAGACGCGGCTGCTCTACCTCGCGCCGGAACGGCTGATGACCGAGCGGATGCTGGATGCGCTTGCCAGGCTCGATGTCAGCCTGATCGCCATCGACGAGGCGCATTGCATTTCGCAGTGGGGGCCGGCGTTCCGGCGCGAATATGATGACCTGTCGCAGCTGCGTGGCATCTTTCCCGACGTACCGATCATTGCGGTGACGGCGACGGCGGACGAGACGACGCGGGCAGACATCGAGAGACGGCTGTTTGGCGGGCGTGTCGAAACGCAGGTGCTTGGCTTCGACCGGCCCAACATCAAGCTTGCCATCGAGCCCAAGCAGGACAGCAAGCGGCAGTTGCTCAACTTCATCGAGCGCCATCAGGGGCGCAGCGGCATCGTCTACTGCCTGTCGCGCAAGAAGACCGAAGAGATGGCGGCGTTTCTCGAAAAGAACGGCGTGACCGCGCTCGCCTATCACGCCGGGATGAGCAAGGAGGCGCGCGATGCGAATCAAAACGCCTTCATGACCCTGTCGGGCGTCGTCATGGTGGCGACCATCGCCTTCGGCATGGGGATCGACAAGCCTGATGTCGCCTATGTCTTCCACACCGATCTGCCCGGCAGCCTGGAAGCCTATTACCAGGAGATCGGCCGTGCCGGTCGTGACGGGCGGGCGGCTGAGGCGCATATGCTTTACGGCCTCGGCGATATCCGCATGCGCCGCATGTTCATCGACGACGAGGACGCCGCTGTCGAACACAAGCGCCGCTCGCATGGCCGGCTCGATACGCTGATCGGCTATTGCGAGACGGCCGAGTGCCGCCGCCAGGTGCTGCTCGGTTATTTCGGTGAAGAGGCGGTCCCTTGCGGCAATTGCGACAATTGCCTGGAACAGGCGCCGCGCGCCGACGGCACCGCCGAGGCGCGCCTCATCCTGGCGGCGGTGGCGCAGAGCGGCGAGCGCTTCGGCGCCGGCCATGTCATCGACATCCTGATCGGCCACGAGACTGAAAAGATCGCGGCAAGGGGGCATCACAGGCTGGCAGCCTTCGGCAATGGCGCCGCGCACAAGAAGGATTTTTGGCAATCTATGATTCGCCAGCTGGTCGCGAACGGTTTCCTGATGCCGGACCCGGCCGGCCATGGCGGGTTGGCCATCGCGGACAAGGGCCACGCACTCGGCCGGGGCGAGGTGCCGTTCCAGTATCGGGTCGAGATGCGCACGCGCGCCGCGCGCCGCGCGGCTCGTGCCGGGCAGAGCCCCCAGAGCGAAAATGTAGATGCGTCGCTGCTCGCGACGCTGAAGACGCTGCGGCTGCGTCTGGCCAAGGAACGCCAGGTGCCGGCCTATGTGGTGTTTTCGGATCGTACACTGATCGACATGGCCGAGCGTCGTCCGCAAGACCTCGACGATTTTGCCGGGGTCAACGGCGTAGGTGCGGCCAAGCTCAAGGAGTTCGGCGCGATTTTTGTCAGCGCCATTGCCGCGCACCTTTCCGAGACGCCAGGCTGAAAGGGGTTTTGCTGGACCAAAGCCCGATCCGGCATCAGTACGCCTTCAACTTGCCCGCCCGCTTATCCTTTCATTTTGGCGCTACCCTGCCGTAGGGGAATGGCCTTCCAAATTGTATGGAACCGTGACGACAACACACATTCCTGAATCTATGCGGTCGATTCTTCGGATGTAGCCGTGACTATGGAAACCCGCTGTTGCGCGCGGATGGCGGTTTTCTCGGCCTTGGAGACGCTACGTCGGCAGCCGCTATCCCTGACCCGAATGGTATGATTCAGACCATCTTTGTTGTTGAAAACCCGCTTTCGACGGGAGTATAAAACTCGAGGTTACCATTGCTTTTCGTATAGAGGCTGTGGTGGAAACGTGGGTCCAATCCGCAAAGCATTGCCTTGCGTGGAAGTGGTCGAAGCCGGCGGCGAATGGTCCGTTCCTGTGGCCAAGGAAGACCAGGAAATTACCCGATCATTCGTGATTGAACCGTTTGCGCTGTCCTATGCTGAGGGCCAGCGGATACGCCTGCTTCTCGACAAGTTCGTTCGTCTGTAGAGAGGCTAAGCCCGATGAAAGACCGGTGGGAACCTGACCACCAGTTCATTGAAATCGCCCGCCGTAGCCAGCTCCGAGCGGAGAGCCAACTGGACTCCCTGCAATCGACCATCGCCGAAACGCGACGCGTCCTAGAGGCTTCACGGAAGCTCTTGGAAAAGATTGCCGAGCGGGAACACCATACCCAGCCATAGGGAATGGCCGGTGCAGGTTGGGCATGCTTGTGGGGCTTCACCGCACCGGCCACTGCGGGAAGATATGAGGCCCCCCGCGCCGCCTAAGATATAGGCATATTAGCAATCGCGCAATTAACCCTATTGCGCTACCCAGCCGTAGAGGCAAGGAAATCGGAGAAGTTGGTGCCGGTTAACCGCCAGCACGCGAGCAAGTCATTCTGAAAGCATGAAAAACGCGATTTTGCTCGTGTCAATTGAGCGTCTGAAATCTAGTTCCTGCTGCCGATTATCCCTAAGTTAACTGAAATACTTATATTCCCGAAGGGTTGCGAATCAGTCGATTGTCAAGCGCATGCCATGGAGCAAGCAAGGGATCGATCTGAGCAGAAGGGCCGCAGCGGTCGAAGCGCGCTGGGAAATCCGAGCGGCTTCGGCAATTGTCCGCTCTGGCTCGCCCGCTACAACTCGACTCGCGCAGTGTGGACGGAATCACCGGCCATGTGGACGAGAACCATCTGGCGATGTCGTTCACCGAGTTTCGTTCGCGCTTCAGCCTTTAAGGGCAAGGTGATCAAGGCGATCGGATCGCCGCCTCAGGCGGCTTCGCGTTCGGCCTGCGCAGTCAGGTCCGGCTCCCGGCGGCTGTACTGCCGCGGCGAACAGCCCATGACGCGCTTGAATGCCGTGCTGAAGGCGCTTTCGGATTCGTAGCCGAGCGCCAGCGCGATGACGGAAACCGGATCGCCGGAATGCATCAGCCTGTCGCCGGCCAGCATCATGCGCCAGCGCGTCAGATAATCCAGGGGTGAGGCCCCGACCGTCTGCTTGAATCTGAGCGCAAAAGTCGATCGCGACATGCCCGCGCGCTCCGCCAGTTGCTGCAATGTCCAGCCATGCGCCGGGTCCTCGTGCATGGCGCCGATCGCCGCGCCGATCTGCCTGTCGGTCAGTGCGAACAGCCAGCCGACATTGCCTTGCGCGGTCATATGCAGGCGCAAGGCCTCGATCAGGATCATGTGGGCGAGGTGCTCGACGATGAGAAAGCCGCCGGGACGCCGCTGGCGCAATTCCTGCATCATCCGCTCCACCGGCCAGCGAAGCGCCGAATGGTCGCTCTCGCCGCGGATGTGGACGATGGGCGGCAGCATCCGCAAGAGGATGCCGGCATGGTCGCCGGACAGCGTGAAGCGACTGCTGACCAGGAGGAAATCGCCGCCGCCATTATGGACGGTGATGCCGCCGGTCCGCGCCGGTGAAAAGATCGTTCGCGCATCGACCGTCGGCAGGCCGAGATCGCTGGCAAGGCGGAAAGGCCGGCCGCGCGGCAACAGGAAGCAGTCGCCCACGTCCAGCCGCACCGCGTCAGGGACGCCCTCGACCGACAGCCAGCATCGGCCGGACACCACGGCGCCGCATTTGATGGCGGCCTGCTGGTCAGGAAACTGGATCGCCCAGTCGCCACCGGTTTCCAGCCCAGCCGACAGGTAATTGCGCGGCTTCAGTAGCGACAGCACGTCTGACAGCGGATCCATGAGCGTTCTCGGACGATTGCGAAGATATCTCGGATTTTACAGTATAGATCGTATGATCTCAAACTTCTATCTCCTTCGCAACGGGCTGCCTTTACGGCGTTCGACAAAAACCAAGGAGAAATGATCATGCGTGTGTTCGTTACGGGCGCCACCGGTTTTGTCGGTTCGGCGGTTGTGCGGGAATTGCTCGGGGCGGGCCATCAGGTGCTTGGCCTCGCACGGTCGGGAGCAGGTGCGAAGTCGATCGTGGCAGCGGGTGCCGAGGCGCATCGCGGCGATATCGAGGATTTCGACAGCCTGCGCAGCGGCGCTGCCCAATCGGATGGCGTCATCCACACGGCCTTCAACCACGACTTTTCGAGATTCGCCGCCAGTTGCGCAGTTGACCAGCGCGCCATCGAAACGCTCGGCGCGGCGCTCGAGGGTTCCGAGCGGCCGCTGCTTGTCACCTCCGGCCTCGCCGGTTTTGCGCAGGGAAGGCCGGCAACCGAAGACGACAAACCCGCGCCGCCGTCGGCCTCCATGCCGCGCGCTTCGGAGGCAACGGCCGTGGCGTTCGCAGCGCGCGGGGTGCGCGCATCGACGGTGCGGCTGGCGCCGACGGTCCATGGCGAGGGCGATCACGGTTTCGTGCCGATGCTGATTGCCATTGCGCGTGAAAAGGGCGTCTCGGCCTATGTTGGCGACGGCGCAAATCGCTGGGCGGCGGTGCACCGGTTCGACGCCGCCACCCTGTACAGGCTGGCGGTGGAGAAGGGGGCGGGCGGCGTCAGCTATCATGCGGTTGCCGAACAGGGCGTGGCGAGCAAAGAGATCGCCGAGATCATCGGCCGCCGGCTCGGCCTGCCGGTCGCTTCCATAGGCCCCGAGGACGCGGCTGCGCATTTCGGCTTTCTCGGGCATTTCATCGGCAGGGACTTGTCGGCGTCAAGTGAGCAGACCCGCACTGCGCTGGGATGGCAGCCGACCGGGCCGGGGCTCATCGCCGATCTCGATCGTGCCCGCTATTTCGAGGCCTGATCAGGCCGGCCAGTCGCGTTGCATTGCACGACCGACAGCCTGGCGATCAGCGGCAGTGCCAGCAACACGGCCAGACGCAGCCCGCCGAGCGGGCAGCACCGTCGTGCTGCTGGAACCGCCGCCACATCTGTATGGCGGCAAGCAGAACGAACACGGCGTAGGCCGCCCGCAGCCCGGACGACCTGCTCGCCCGTCGCCGGAAAGCCGGCGAAGGCATGGCCTCGTCATGGCAGACCTACCTTGTTACGGGGATGCGCGCGCGATTCCCGCGCCTAGTTAGAGATCGCCCTTCCTCACCTTGCCGTAAACGATATTCCGGTTCGAGCCATAGTAGACTTTCGCGTCGAAAGGACTCCCGCCGAGGGCGGCATTGATGATGTCCCACATATCGTCGGCCGAACGTAGGATGAGCGGCCAATCCATGAAAGTCTCCATGTAACCATCCGTCGTTATCTCGTCGCTGAAATTGGCAAACAGGAATTCGCCACCGGGCTTGACGAGTTCCATGGCTCTTTGAAGCAGGCGGACGCCGATGGCACGCGGCAGGTAATCGTAAAGCCCCGATGCGTAGACGAGATCGAATGTGCCAAGGGCGTAGGCGCGGCGTAGGATGCCGCGTACGGAACCCTGGACTGCCTCGACTGCCGTGCCGGCAAAGTCGTGGTTCACCGTGGCTACGCTGACGGGGTCCTGATCCAGGCCGATCCAACGTTGCAGTTTATGCCTGGCCAACGCGTCGGAGCGTTCGGCTTCCCTGAGGTGGCCGCAGGCAATCGCCAGCACCTCAGCCTTTTCCACACTGCTGGCCGTCTCGTCCACGGTCCTGGCCAGAATATCCCGCCGCTCGCGCCCCGCCACCGAACTGGCAGCTTCACTGGTGTACGCATAGATTTGCCGACCAAGTAAGGTCGACGAGGCCACGATCTCGTCGGCGATCGGATGCTTGTAGTAAATATCCAGCAGGCCTGCATCGCCCGAATACCCGCGCGGTTTTTCGACCGACCACCGCGTGAACGGGTCCTGGAGCAAATATTCCGCGACCCGATGCTGCTGAGCCAAAGGAACGAGTTTCTGCCAAACCGCGGTAGCAACCTGCCGGCGGAGCTTGTGGAGTCGCCCCGCCAAACGATGGACGACGGGGGCGGCCGGTTTGTTTCGCGCAAAGGCTTGATGAGCAAGGTCCAGTATCAGGGCGAGCTGGGCCGTGCTGTCCCTCAACTCGTCGGAGTCAGCCGCCTCTTCGGAGGTCGCAACATGTTTCTTCATCAGCCTGGTGGTGACCAGGCTGTATTGGTCGAGCTGCAGTTTTGGCTTGATAGGCATGCCGTTTACTCTCCGGTTTACCGCCCCGGTCCCCGGCCAGCAGCATAGGTGCGCCGCCAACCAATGCTAACAATTTTAATAAAATTTTAGTAAAATTTTAATCAACGGAACGGCCATCAATCCTGCAAACTGGCTAAATCCGAACCGCCCGTTTACCCTCGGTTAGCGACATCTGACTTTTCTTGCGGACAGGGACGTCTTCATTCCCCGACCGCAGGCGACGTCGGCTGTTGCATTCGCTACTGCAGATCGCGGAGGAGCGTTGCGATGCAACTGAGCGAGGACGTTGCCCAGAAGGTGGCGGCAGCGATTGGACGTCCGCGGTGGCATTCCGCCGATCCGGAACTCCTGACACTGTTCCTGCAGAAGGATGCCGATGAGAATCGCAGCCTTGTGCGATGGGGTATTGCGGCTGCTGTATTCAGCTATGTGGCCTATGGCCTTTTCGATTGGTTTCTTTTTCCGGATATCGCCGGCCGGCTTGTTTTGACGCGCGTTACGCTAGGGATCACTTCCCTGGCGCTTGTCGAATTTGTCGCCCGACGGGGCTTTGCCCTTGCCACCTTGCACCTTGTAGCAGCGCTGGCGATTGTATCCGGTGCCCTTGGGTGGCTCGTCTCCGCTGTTGGAACAGAGCATCAGGATGCCCTCTCCCATTTCATGGTTTTTGGCACCGTGTTCATCCTGGGTGCGAATCTGTTCTTCAACTTCCGTTTTTGGCTTTCAGCCCTTGCCTCCGCGACGGTCGCCGCAAGCTTTGTGTACGCCGCGATGTTCTCCCTTCAGGCCGACATCGCCGGTCGGGTCGTGTTGTCGGCCTATTTCGTGAACTGCCTCGTCTTGTCGCTTTATCTTTCGTGGCGGCTGAGCCTGGAGCGTTACCAGACCTTCCTGCACGCGCTTCGGGCACAATTCCAGGAGCAGGCTGCTATCAAGAAGGGGCAAAAGCTAACCGAAATCGCCGACACCGATCCGCTCACGGGAATGAAGAACCGCAGGGCGATCATTCGAGAATTCTCGGAGCTGCGCGAAGACTGGGCCGCGGACGACGACGAGATAGGGCTCATTCTGATCGACGTCGACTACTTCAAAAGGTTCAATGACGGACTTGGTCATCAGGCCGGCGACGATTGCCTGATCAAACTCGCCCATGTCCTCTCCGAGATGGCGGCTGCCAACAACGCCATCGCGGCCCGCTATGGCGGAGAAGAATTCGTCATTCTCTGCAAGGTCACCGGGCGGGCTCACCTTCATGAGATAACGAAGAAATTCTGTCGCGCTGTAGAGGATTTGGATATCTACCACCCTGATCGGGGCGACAAGCTCAACATCGTAACGATCAGTGCCGGGGCGTCGTTGACGCGCGCCGATCAGAGCATAGAGCTTAGAATCCTGCTGCAGGAAGCTGACCGCGCGCTCTACGCGTCCAAGTTTGCCGGTCGGGCTACGTTCACGATTTACGACCCGCATGCCACCAGCCAGGATCGCTCCGGCGAAAATCTTTCAGAACTGCTGAAGGTGGCAGTTTCCAACCAGCTCGTTTCTGTCGCCTACCAGCCAATTCGCGAGCTGGCGTCGGGACGCGTGCTGGGCCACGAGAGTCTGATGCGGGTATGCGACTTCGACGGCACCATGATCAGTCCGTCCGTATTCATACCCGTTGCCGAGCAGACCGGAGCGATCGTGGAACTGGGTACGTGGCTGATCGATCGAGCCTGCGGTGACATGGCGGAATACGGATTGGGCTCGGTCGTGACGGTGAACGTCTCCGTTCTTCAGCTCAAGGCTCCTAACTTTTCACTCCGGATCACCGAGATTCTTGGCAGGCACGGCCTTGCGCCCCAGAAACTGGCCATCGAAATCACTGAAGGCAGTGACATCTTTCTGGAGGCGCAAGCGGTAAGAAACGTGGAGCGGTTGCGAAAACTCGGCGTTCAGATCTGGCTGGACGACTTCGGAACGGGATTTGCCGGCTTGACATGGCTCCGCCGCTTCAAATTCGACGTGGTCAAGATTGATCGCAGCTTCCTCCACGATTGCCAGACGTCTCGTGGCTTGAGCCTGTTGCGGGACATGGTCGTGCTGCTTCGCAATCTCGGCCATGTCGTGCTCGCCGAGGGCGTCGAAACGGAGGAGCAGTACATATTGCTGCAGCGCCTGGGGGTAAATTTGATGCAGGGCTTCCTCACCGGGCATCCCGTGCCGATCGAAGAGGTAAACCAGATCAGGCAAGGCCTCGTTGCCTAGCGGGAGCCTCTACGCTGAAGCTTCGGAGGGCATCCTGCTTCATTCCGGTCCCCCTACGCTACTTCGTAGCTTCGGGCGACACTCCTACGCCCAGATGCGGTTCCGGGTGGCCTGCCACCCGAAGCCCGCAGGGCGTAGGGTGGCGGAGAGGGAGGGATTCGAACCCCCGATGGGCTTGCACCCATGCCGCATTTCGAGTGCGGTGCATTCGACCACTCTGCCACCTCTCCGCGGTCATGGTCGGCCGTTGCCGGCGCACTAGATAACGGCTGGGCGGGCAGGTTACAAGGCCAAATCCGCGGGGGAATTCAGCTTCCTGTGCGGGCTCTGTCTGGAGGGCTGCGTTGCGGCCACGTCGGCAGATGGGGCCAACCGGTCCTCGACCGGAGAGATCGGGGGCGGCAAGGAGGCGGCGTGGCCAAGGATTCCGCCCGTTTGCCTTGACTCGTACCGAACCTTCGGTTAGGGGAAGCGCGCAATCGGCGTGGAGGGTTCTTCCACGCCGCTTGTTTTTCGAACCCGCAGACTGACAAAAGACGGCCGAACCGCGTGACGCGGCTCATCGAGGCCGACCGAACAGCGAAAGGCAAAAAATGTTCGCAGTCATTAAAACGGGCGGTAAGCAGTATCGCGTTGCCGCCAACGATCTCCTGAAGATCGAGAAGCTCGAAGCCAATGTCGGCGATATCGTCGAAATCGGCAGCGTCCTCGCCCATGGCGAAGGCGAAAATGTCACCTTCGGCGCCCCGTTCGTCGATGGCGCTCTGGTCACGGCGGAAGTCGTCGAGCAGGGCAAGAACCGCACCGTCATCGCTTTCAAGAAGCGCCGCCGGCAGAATTCGCGCCGCAAGATCGGCCACCGCCAGCTTCTGACCACCGTGCGGATCGCCGAGATCCTGCTGGGTGGCGCCAAGCCTTCCAAGAAGGCCGCAGCCAAGGTGGAAGCCAAGGAAGTCAAGGCTGACGTAGCGCCCGAGGCGAAGGCTGAGGCCGCGCCGAAGGAAGCCAAGGCGAAGAAGGAAGCCAAAGCCGAGGCTGCTCCGAAGGATGAAGCCAAGACGGAGACCGCCGTCGCCGCGCCGCTGTTCAAGGCGCCGAAGGGCGAGCCGGACGATTTGGCCGTGATCAAGGGCATCGGCCCGGTTGCCGCCGGCCAGCTGCACGAGCAGGGCATCACCACCTTCGCCCAGCTTGCCAAGCTGTCGGACAAGGACGTGGCCAAGATCGACGCGCACATGCCCTTCAGCACCGACCAGATCAACGACTGGCGCGAGCAGGCCAAGGAACTGGCGAAGAAGTAAAACGAACCGGCGACAAGGTTGCCGGATCGGACTTGAAACGGAACGCGAACGCGTTCATAAGACCATTCAAGCGCCCCAGGGCGCATCGGAGTTAGTTAGATGGCACACAAGAAAGCTGGCGGCTCGTCGCGCAACGGTCGCGACTCGCATTCCAAGCGTCTGGGCGTGAAGAAGTTCGGCGGCGAAGCCGTCATCCCGGGCAACATCATCATCCGTCAACGCGGCACCACCTGGCATCCCGGCGTCAATGTCGGCATGGGCACGGACCACACCCTTTTTGCGCTCGAGACCGGCGCAGTCACCTTCAACAAAAAAGCCAACGGCCGAACCTACGTATCGGTCAACCCGATTACCAAAGCCGCGGAGTAGCCGGTTCCGCACTATAAAACCGGCGCCCATCTCGGGAACCGGTGTCTGGCCAAACCATTGAATGGAGCCAGGAAAAGGATCAGGGGAGATGGGTTTTCCATCTCCCCTTTTTTCTTGCCTGGAGGACGTCGAATGGTTGCCGAAGCGGAAGACACCGAAGACGAAAGTTACGCGATAGATTGCCCGGTGCTGGCCACGGAGCGGCTGGTGATGCGCGCCCCGTGCGAAGCCGACATCGCGCAACTGGTCGAGCTTGCCGACAACCGTCACGTCGCCGAGATGCTGGCCCGCATGCCGCACCCCTATGGCGAGGCCGAGGCACGCGCCTTCCTGGCTATGACGAGATCGCGCCGGGCCGGCATCGCCTATGCGCTGACGCTGGCCAGTACCGACATTTTCGTCGGCTGCGCCGGCCTCAACATGACCGACCGCGGGCTGGAGCTCGGCTACTGGATCGGCGAGCCCTACTGGAAGCGCGGCTATGCGACGGAGGCCGCGCACGCGTTGGTCGACCTCGCCTTCCAACGGACCTCGATCCAGGTGCTGCAGGCTTCGACGCGGGTGATCAATCCGGCCTCGCGCCGCGTCATCCACAAATGCGGCTTCCAGTATGCCGGCCAGGGCATGCTGAACTCGATCGTCGCCGGCCAGGTGCCGGTCGAGCGGTACCGGCTGGACAGAAAGACCTGGATCAGTCTTCGAAACTGGGTGCATTTCTAGGTGTTTTGATATTAGGTGAGGCCGGCCTGCAAACGCGGGTTTATGCGCTTCCGGTGCACGTACTTAAGTACGCTCCGCTCCGGTTCTCGAAAACCAGTGTTTTCGGCTCGGCCTGACCTGAATCTCAACACACCTAGCGCGTGCCTCCAAACGACAGGTTTGGCAACGTTGGTTGTGGATCGGACTCAACTCAGCCCATCTCGACCCAAATCGGGAGATGGTCCGAGCCGACCGCTTCACGGTCGACCCACAGGCGCTTCAGCGATCCGGCGAGCGAGGCCGAGGTGAAGATGTAGTCGATGCGTTTGTGGCGGCTTGTGTCTTCGGGTCGCGTGGGATCGACCCAGGTGACGACGTCTGGTGTGTTCAGGCGCTGGGCGACGTCGACGGCGAGATCGGCGGTCAGCGGCATGCCGAATTCATGGTCCGGGCGGCCGACGAGTTCGACATATTCGGGCGAGCCGGGCAGCATGTTGAAGTCGCCCATGACTATGAAGGCTTCGGGATAGGGCAGGTCCGGCAGGCCGATCTCGGGAATGCCGGAGAGGCCGCCGCCCTCGAAGGCATAGTTCAACAGGCGCTGGCGCAGGAAACGGATCTGGCTGGCGCGTTCAACCGGACTGCGATGGTCGAGATGCGTGGAATAGAAGCGGATGAAGCCGAGCGGGGTCTCGACCAGCGCCTCGAGTGCGCCGCGCTGGAAGTTCATCGCCTCAAGGCTGCGGCTGCGCGGCAAAAGCAGATTGCGCGACAGATGGATCGGTGTCTTCGACAGCACCATGTTGCCGAGCTGGAAAGTGGTGGTGATGGCGCGGCCGGCCTCCAGGCGCGAGCCGACATTGACCTCGAAATTGCTGCCGTAAGCGGCAAAATATTCGGGCAGCGCCTCGCCGATCTCGGCCACCATATCGCGGTTGCCGTTCCTCGGATTGTTGCGGGTCACTTCCTGCAGCGCGATCACGTCGGCGCCGCGAACCGCCTCGGTGATGCGGCCGAGATCGTAGCGGCCATCCAGACCGATACCGTACTGGATGTTGTAGCTTACAACCTTCATTCCCGCGCCCCTCAAGCTCCGTCCGCGAACACTGCTACCGCGTCCCCGACAAAAGGGCATCCGGCGCTTTAGTCGCAAAACGGCCTCGCCCTTGGCCGCGCCTTGGTTTAGAGCAAGGCGCAAGATCTAGAGCAAAGCCGCAAGGCCAACAGAAACTGCGTAGTCCAATGAAATTTCTCGATCAAGCCAAGGTTTATATCCGCTCCGGCGACGGTGGCGCCGGCTCTGTGTCGTTCCGGCGCGAAAAATTCATCGAGTTCGGCGGCCCGGATGGCGGCGACGGCGGCCGCGGCGGCGATGTCTGGCTGGAAGCGGTCAACGGTCTCAACACGCTGATCGACTATCGCTATCAGCAGCATTTCAAGGCCAAGACTGGTGTCCACGGCATGGGCCGCAACATGACCGGCGCCAAGGGCGCCGATGTGACGCTCAAGGTGCCGGCCGGAACCCAGGTGTTTGCCGAGGACAATGAGACGCTGATCTGCGACCTGACCGTGGTCGGCCAGCGCTTCCTGCTGGCCAAGGGCGGCAATGGCGGTTTCGGCAACCAGCATTTCAAGACCTCGACCAACCAGGCGCCTCGCCGCGCCAATCCCGGCCAGCCCGGCGAAGAGATGAATGTCTGGCTGCGGCTGAAGCTGATTGCCGACGCCGGCCTGGTCGGGCTGCCCAATGCAGGCAAGTCGACTTTTTTGGCAACCGTCACCGCGGCCAAGCCGAAGATCGCAGACTACCCCTTCACCACGCTGCATCCCGGCCTCGGCGTTGCCCGCATCGATGCGCGCGAATTCGTCATCGCCGACATTCCGGGCCTCATCGAGGGCGCGCATGAGGGTGTCGGCATCGGCGACCGCTTCCTCGGCCATGTCGAGCGCACGCGTGTACTTCTGCACCTGGTCTCGGCGCAGGAGGAAAACCCGGGCAAGGCCTACAAGACCGTGCGCGCCGAGCTCGACGCCTATGGCAATGGGCTGATCGAGAAGGTCGAGATCGTCGCGCTCAGCCAGGTGGATATCCTTGACGCCGATGAGCGCAAGAAGAAGGTTGCGTCCCTCAAACGCGCTGCCGGCCGCGCGCCGATGCTGCTGTCGGCGGCCACCGGCGAGGGCGTCGAAGCGGTGCTGCGCGCGCTGATGGCAGTTGTCGGCGAAGCGCGCGACAGGGCTGCCGCTCCCGTCGAGACCCGCTGGGACCGATAACGATGACGGCGCGGTCGCTGACAAAATACCGGCGCATCACGGTCAAGATCGGTTCGGCCTTGCTGGTCGACCGCACCAGCGGCCTGAAGCGCGACTGGCTGGCTTCGCTTGCCGAGGATATTGCGGTGCTGGCCAATGGCGGCGCCGAGATCCTGGTCGTGTCGTCCGGCGCCATTGCGCTCGGCCGCACCATTCTCGGTCTCGGAAAACGGGCGCTGAAGCTCGAGGAGAGCCAGGCGGCGGCCGCCGTCGGGCAAATTGCGCTCGCCGGCGCATGGTCGGATGCGCTGGGCAAGGGTGCGCTGAAATCGGGCCAGATCCTGCTGACGCTCGGCGACACCGAGGAGCGCCGACGCTATCTGAATGCCCGCGCGACGATCTCGACGCTGCTCAAGATGAAGGCGGTGCCGGTCATCAATGAGAACGACACGGTAGCGACCTCCGAAATCCGCTATGGCGACAATGACCGGCTGGCGGCCCGGGTGGCGACGATGATGGGCGCCGACCTGCTTGTGCTGCTCTCCGACATTGACGGGCTCTATACGGCGCCGCCGGCGCGCGATCCCGATGCAAAATTCATTCCGGTGGTCGACCGCATCACGCCCGATATCGAGGCTATGGCCGGGGCGGCCGCATCCGAACTGTCGCGCGGCGGCATGCGCACCAAGCTCGATGCCGGCAAGATCGCCACCGCCGCCGGCACCGCCATGATCATCACCTCGGGCACCAGGCTGTCGCCACTGATGGCGATCGAGCGTGGCGAGCGCGCCACCTTCTTCAGGCCGAGCGCCAATCCGGTGAAAGGCTACAAGACCTGGATCGCCGGCCAGCTCGAACCGGCCGGGCGGCTCACCGTCGACGCCGGCGCCATCGGTGCGCTGCTGTCCGGCAAATCGCTGCTGCCGGCGGGCGTCAGGCTGGTCAGCGGCAATTTCTCGCGCGGCGACACGGTGGCGATCCTGTCGCCCGAAGGGCGCGAGATCGCGCGCGGGCTGGTTGCCTATGATGCCGCCGATGCCGTAAGGATCGCAGGCCTGAAGACCGCCGAGATCGAAACCGTGCTCGGCTACGAGGCGCGCTCGGCGATGATTCACCGCGACGATCTGGTAGTGAGCGGCGCGGCCGAGTGAGGCGCGGCCCTGCGATTGACGGCGCGCTACTTGTCAGGTTCACGCGGCCATTTGGGCGGGTTGCGGTACCTCTCCTGAACGTCCCGTTGAATTTTCAGAAGCTTGCTGCAACCTCCCAACTGTCCTTCAATGATAGCCTTGGCACGTTTATCCATTTCGGCTTGGGGGAGGTCCGTCCCGTCTGCGATGAGGTCGTGCATGACTGAGTCGGCCATCATTGCGTCTGTCGCTTTTTCCTCCTCCATCTTTTTCTTGAATTCTGCTTCAAGCCTCACACGCGGCCCACATCCATGTCCCTCCTCAACTACGACGTAGATTTGGGAAAACGGCGTCGGTAGCGCGCCGCAATAGCGCTCAGCGAGTACGAGGGACATCATCGAACCTACCATGGTCATGGCCAGGCCATCGGGGCTCTCGCCGAGTTCGATCTTGTCATCGCAGTAATCGGCTGCGCGAAGGCCGGTGGGCGCCAGCATCGTGGCCAAAGCAAACAAGACTGCGGCGCTCTTCATTCTGCTCTCCCGAATTTGCGGCCATTGCCGCGAAGGCCGGCCGCGTGTAAATCCACCAGGCTTCACCGGAGCGGTCAGATGTTGAACAAACACCAAGGCGAAGATGTAGCCAGTTTGATGGCACGGATAGGCCGCAATGCGCGCGCCGCCGCCCGACCGCTGGCTATCGCCACGACCAACGCCAAGAATGCCGCACTCGTCGCCATGGCCGACGCGATCATTTCGCGTGAGCAGGACATTCTCGACGCCAACGCCATCGATGTCTCGAATGGCCACGAATCGGGATTGTCCGGCTCGTTCATGGACCGGCTGAAGCTCGATCCGGCGCGCACCCGTGCCATGGCGGATGGCATCCGTGAAATCGCCGAGCTCAGGGACCCGGTCGGCGATGTGATCGCGGCCTGGGATCGCCCCAACGGCCTGCAGATCGAGCGCGTGCGCACGCCGCTCGGCGTTGTCGGCGTCATTTATGAAAGCCGGCCGAATGTGACGGCGGATGCCGGCGCACTCTGCCTCAAGGCCGGCAATCCGGTGATCCTGCGCGGCGGCTCGGACTCGCTCAATTCATCCGCCGCCATCCATGCCTGCGTGGTCGAGGGCCTGAAGGCCGCTGGTTTGCCCGAAGACGCCATCCAGTTCGTGCCGACCACTGACCGCGCCGCCGTCGGTGAGATGCTGAAAGGGCTTTCCGGCAATCTCGACGTCATCATTCCGCGGGGCGGCAAGAGCCTGGTCGGGCGCGTCCAGAGCGAGGCGCGGGTGCCGGTCTTTGCCCATCTTGAAGGCATCTGCCATCTCTACATCGACCGCTCGGCCGATCTTGACATGGCGGTCAGGATCGCCGTCAACGCCAAGATGCGGCGCACCGGTGTCTGTGGCGCTGCAGAGACTTTGCTGGTCGACCGCGCGGCGGCCTCCACGCATCTGGTGCCGATCCTTGACGCGCTACGCGCCGCCGGCTGCGAGATCCATGCCGATCAGGAAGTGATGAAGCTGTTCTTCGACGCCAAGCCGGCGACCGATGCCGACTGGGTGACCGAATATCTCGACGCCGTCATCGCGGTAAAGCTGGTAGACGGAATTGCCGGCGCCATCGACCATATCGAGACGTTCTCCTCACACCACACAGAGGCGATCATCGCCGAGGATACCAAAGCGGTCGAGCGGTTCTTCAACGAGATCGACTCGGCGATCCTTTTGCACAATGCCTCGACGCAGTTCGCAGATGGCGGCGAATTCGGCATGGGAGCCGAGATCGGCATCGCCACCGGCAAGATGCATGCGCGCGGTCCGGTCGGCGTCGAACAGCTGACCTCGTTCAAATACCGCGTGCGCGGGTCGGGACAGGTGAGGCCTTGAATCATTCGCGTCAGGGCTTGAGGCATTGAGCCCAGACACCCCCCTCTGTCCTGCCGGACATCTCCCCCGCAAGGGGGGAGATCAGCTTTTTCTTCCGCTTTCGCCAATCACTAACGTTGCAAGAAAAGTGCCTTTGCCGGAGCTGCTGATCTCCCCCCTTGCGGGGGAGATGCCCGGTAGGGCAGAGGGGGGTGCCTAGCACCATGCTGTCGTCCCTTCAGCCCGCCATCCCCTCGCACTACCTCCGCATGCCGCATGCCGAGAAAGGCCTCGCCGTCGGCCTGTTCGGCGGATCGTTCAACCCGCCGCATGCCGGCCATGCGCTGGTGGCGGAAATTGCCTTGCGGCGCCTCGCGCTCGACCAGCTCTGGTGGATGGTCACTCCAGGCAATCCGCTGAAGAGCACGAGGGAATTGGCGCCGCTGAGCGACCGGCTGCTGCAGTCGGAGCAGATCGCCAAGAACCCGAAGATCAAGGTCACCGCCTTCGAGGCGGCGCATCATATTCGCTTCACCGCCGACACGCTGGCGTTGGTCAAGGCACGCAATCCCGGCGTCGATTTCGTCTGGATCATGGGCGCCGACTCGCTTCGCGATTTCCACCGCTGGCAGCGCTGGCGCCAGATCGTCATGACCTTCCCGATCGCCGTCATCGACCGCCCGGGCGCGACGCTGTCCTTCCTGTCCTCGGTCGTGGCCAAAACCTTCGACTATGCCCGCGTCGACGAGGGTGACGCGCCCCGGCTCGCCCGCATGAAGGCGCCGGCCTGGACTTTTATTCACGGCCCGCGTTCGTCGCTGTCATCGAGTGCTATTCGCAAGCAAGCCAAGGGGTAACTCCGTAAGACCAGATCGCCGATGTCGCTTTTACGGCGGCCTTTCGCGATTGGCTGGGCGATGCTGCGCTGGATATGGCCACTTCAGTGAACCAGACCGACATCGGCCCCAATCATGGCGCCCCGCCGGCGCCCGTGATCGCCATTGCCAGCGTAATCGTGTCGATGGCGCTGATCGCGGTCGGCAACGGGTTGATGTTCGCCTATATCCCGGTCCGGCTTGGCGTCGAGCGCTTCGATCCGACCTGGGCCGGGCTGATCATCACCGGCCTGTCTGCCGGCGGACTTGCCGGCTGTATCCTGACCGGGCCGCTGGTGCGCCGCGTCGGGCACGCCCGCGCCTTCATGGTGCTGTCGGCGCTGATAGCGCTGTCGAATGCCGCCATTGGCGCCGGCACCTACCCGCTGCTGTGGATCGCGGCGCGCGCGCTTTACGGTTTTGCAATATGCGGCCTGTTCATCGTCGCCCAGAGCTGGCTCAACGATGCCGTCGCAAACGCCATTCGCGGCCGGGTGATGGCGGTGTTTTACGTCGCCTATGTCGCCGGACTTGGCGTCGGCTATGCCCTGCTGGCGGCGGTCGACATCGCGACGGCGCAGGCGCCGCTGATCGGCATTGCCTTCACCGCAGTGTCGATCCTGCCGGTCGGCATGACGCGGTTGGCTCAACCGCCGCCACCTCGCGCAGCCTCCGTGGCGCTTGGCCGCGCCTGGCGGATCTCGCCGGTCGGCCTGGCCGGCATGCTGGCCGTCGGCGGTCTGTCGATGGCGATCGCCGGGTTCGCACCGATCCATGCCACGGCCAAAGGCTATAGCCAGGCCGATGTGGCGCTGCTTTTGTCGGCGATGCCCGTCGGCACGCTGATCCTGCAGATACCGCTCGGCTGGATTTCCGACCGTACCGATCGCCGTTACGTGCTGGCCGGCGCTGCGGCACTGGCCATCGTCGCCGGTATTCTGGCCATCGGCTTCGACGGCGGCGCGCTGATGGTGCTCGTGGTGATCTACATCGTCTGGGACGGCGCCTCGGAATCGATCTATTCGCTGGCCAGCGCGCATGCCGCCGACCGCGCCGGCAAGGACGACATGGTGGCGCTGTCGAGTTCGTTGCTGTTTGCCTGGTCGCTGTCGGGGTTCATCGTGCCGGGTATCGTGACGGCCCTGTCGGCTGTCTATGGCACGCAGGCCTTCATTTATGTGGCCATCGTCATCGCCACTGTCTTCTGCCTGTTCGTGCTGTGGCGAGTGGCCACCACGCGCGCCGTCCCCGCTACGGAGACCAGCAGTTTCGCGCCGATGTCGGCGCAGGCGCCGCTGCCGGTGGAGCTCGCCTACGCCCCGGAAGATAAGCGCTGAACGGTTTCACAGCTCCTACTGCCTGGTGGCGGCAGTTTCCTGTCGAGCCTCCGGCGGAGGTGCGGGAACCGAAATGGCTTCGGCGTCGAACGCCTGCTTGACGCGTTTGGTGAGATCGATCTGGGTGGCGAAGAAATCCGCCGCCGTGGTCCAGTAGCGCAAGGTGATGGCGACGCTGGCATCGCCCACCGTGGCGACGAAGGCGATCGGCGCCGGCTCTCGCTTGACGCGGCGCTCGCCGCCGGCAACGCCCAGCATGGTTTTCTGCGCCAGGTCGATGTCGTTCCAGGAGCCGATGCTCAGCGTGATGTCTCCGCGGCGCACACCGTTGCGGGTAAAATTGCGCACCGGCTGGTTCCACAGCGTCGAATTGGGCGCCAGCACATAGACGCCGTCTGTCGTGCGGAGCTTGGTGGCGAACAGGCCGATTTCCTCGACGGTGCCGGAAATGGCGCCGACCTCGACATATTCGCCGATGCGGAATGGCCTGAGCGCCAGAAGCATGATGCCTGCGGCGATGTTCTGCAGCGTGCCTTGCAGCGCCAGGCCGATTGCCAGCCCGATGGCGCCGATGGCGGCGATGATCGAGGCCGTCTGAACGCCGAACTGGCCGAGCACCATGATGACCACCAGGATCAGGATGGCGTAGCGCACGATCTTCGAGAAGAAATGGCGCAGCGTCGCGTCGAAACCATGGATATGGCCGAGGCCGGCTGAGATCGATCGTTCTGCGAGCCCGGCGACGAGATAGCCGACGACCAGCAGGATGATGGCGCCGATGGCGGAGAAGGAATAGGAAACGATCAGCGTGCTGAGTTGCGCAAGGCCAGCCTGCACGGTGAGCAGCGTGTTCTGGGGGTCGATTGGCATCAGGAAAATCCGTTTGGGGGGTGTGTCGATAACCCCTGCCGCGGCCATGGGTTCCGATTTTTCTCAAGGCTCCGGAACCGGAAGTCGTGCACTGCGTTCGCGGTGGCAGGGCCTCCCGTCTTGAAACTGCAAGGGAACTCTGCCTATCTATAGGGTGTCACCTGATTTCGTGGGTGATTTGGTTGTTCTTGCTGCGAAAGGAAATACACTGAGAACAGCATTGCGGAAGAAGGCTGACATCATGCCTTCGCCGGCCAGGATCAGCGTAGATGACGCCGTGTCCCGTGCCATCAAGACAGTCCTTGCCAGTCTGGAAGACTCCAAGGCCGAAAATATTGTCTCAATCGACATTCAGCGGAAATCGAGCCTCGGCGACTATATGGTCATCGCGTCGGGCCGGTCGCACCGTCATGTCTCGGCTGTCGCCGACCACCTGCTCAAGGCGCTCAAGGATGCCGGTCTCGGCACGGCGCGCGTCGAGGGGCTGTCCGGCGCCGACTGGGTCCTGATCGATTCAGGCGACATCATCGTCCATGTCTTCCGCCCAGAAGTCCGCGAATTCTACAATCTTGAAAAGATGTGGCAGGCGCCGGACCTCGAGGAAGAGACCTTGCACTGAGCTCCGTCTCATGTCGTAACCATCCTGGGTGCGACATGGATTGAAAGCTCGCCGAGGCAGGGATGAAGATAGCAGTTCATGCCGTGGGCCGGATGAAGGCCGGCCCCGATAGAGAACTCGCCGACCGCTATTTCGAGCGTTTCGCCAAGAGCGGCCCGGCGATCGGGTTCGAATTCTCTGGTGTCGCCGAGATCGCCGAGGGACGAGCCCAGAACGCCAATGAGCGCCGCCGCGAGGAAGGCCAGAAGCTGCAGGCACAGTTGCAGCCGGGCACGGCGCTGTTCCTGCTCGACGAACGCGGCAAGAACCTGTCCTCAGACGATTTCGCCAACCGTATCGGCCAGTTGCGCGACGGCGGCCGCAAGGCGCTGGTCATCGCCATTGGCGGCGCCGACGGGCACGACCAGTCGGTTCGCGACCAGGCTGAGCTGATAGTCTCGTTCGGCGCGGCGACCTGGCCGCACCAACTGGTGCGCGTCATGCTGGGCGAGCAGCTCTATCGGGCGGCAACGATTCTTTCGGGACATCCCTACCACCGTTCGTAAATCACTGGGTGGTGGGTCAATCGTCCGGATTTCCGCCCCAATGCGCGGCTGTTTTGTGCTAGGCTTCGGTTCGATCATGGTTGATGGTTCGTTAACGAAGCCACGCATAGAGTCGGGCTTCAATGGCTGACAACGGGAAATTACGAACGGGCTTCCGGCACGCGCGCTGCGGCATCGCTGCAGCGGTGGTTTTGCTTTCGCTCGGGCTTGCGCGGGCCGAAAATACGCTGGACGTGGCGCCCGACCCCGATCTGAGCCGTGCCGAATATGAGAAGGTGTCGGCCGAGATCACGCTGTCGTCCGAACGGCTGGCCAAGCTCGCCGCCGACATTGCTTCGGTCAAGAAGGACCATGCCTCGATCACCGCGGCGCTTATCCAGTCGGCGATGACCGAGCAGAAGCTCGGCCAGGACATCGAGGATATCGGCGCCAGGCTCGAAGGACTGAAGGGCGAGGAACAGAAGATCCGTGTCTCGCTGGCGGCGCGGCGCGACGTGCTGGCCGAGGTGCTGGGCGCGCTGCAGCGCATGGGGCTCAATCCGCCGCCGGCGATCCTGGTCAAGCCGGAAGACGCGCTGTCGTCGGTGCGCAGCGCCATCCTGCTCGGCGCAGTGGTGCCGGAACTGCGCCAGCAGACCGACAAATTGCTGGCCGACCTCAGGGAACAGACCCGGGTGACGGCCTCGATCGAGGCCGAGCGGACGCGGCTGACGGCGGCGGTCGGCGAGCAGACGGCGGAAAAGAAACGCCTCTCCATGCTGCTCGAAGCCAAGCAGAAGCTCGAGGCGGACACCTGGACGGCGATGGCCGCTGAAAAGCAGCGGTCCCATGCGCTTGCGGCCAAGGCCGGCAGCCTGAAAGAGCTGATCGCTTCGCTTGAAGCCGACAAGAGCCGCAAGGCGGCGGATGCCGTCAAGGCAGGCGAACAGAAAGCGGCCGACAGCGATAAGCCGGACGCCGATAACGCCGATGCAGGCACAACCGCGTCGACGGAGCTGGCTTCGCTGCCCGTGCCGGAAGGCAACCGCCTCACCGCCGCCGCGCCGTTTTCGGCACTTCAGGGACAAGTCTCGCTGCCGGTCACCGGCAAGATCAAGCTGCGTTTCGGGGCCGATGACGGTAACGGCGCGGTGATGCTTGGCGACATGGTTGCGACACAATCGGGAGCCATCGTCACGGCACCGGCGGACGGAAATGTGCTTTATGCGGGGCCTTTTCGCTCCTATGGTCAACTCTTGATCCTCAATGCGGGAGACGGCTATCATGTCGTCCTGGCGGGGATGAGCAGAATCAGCGTCGCGTCTGGCCAGTCGGTGCTCGCAGGAGAGCCGGTCGGCGCGATGGGAGAGGCCCGGGTGGCAAGCACCTCGGCCTCGAAGAATGGAAATGCCACGCCGGAACTCTATGTCGAGTTCCGCAAGGATGGAAAACCCGTCGATCCGACCCCATGGTGGGCGGACCGCTTCTCTGGAAGGACGTGAAATGATGCGGAAACTGTCGCTTCTTATTGCCGGTGCGCTGATGGGCGCGTCAGCGATGAGCCTGGTCTATGGCGCGCCCGGCTCGACGGCGAACGCTGCAGGCTCCGAGACCTACAAGCAACTGGCGATCTTCGGCGACATCTTCGAGCGCGTGCGGGCGCAGTATGTGACGCCGCCGGACGACAAGTCGCTGGTCGAAAACGCCATCAACGGCATGCTCACCTCGCTCGACCCGCACTCCTCCTACATGAATGCCGAGCAGGCGCAGGACATGCGCGTGCAGACCAAGGGTGAGTTCGGCGGCCTCGGCATCGAGGTCACCATGGAGAACGACCTGGTCAAGGTGATCACGCCGATCGACGACACCCCGGCTGCCAAGGCAGGCGTGCTGGCCGGCGACTATATCGCCAAGATCGACGGCCAAGAGGTTCGCGGCCTGACGCTCAACGATGCGGTCGAAAAGATGCGCGGCCTGGTCAATACGCCGATCAAGCTGACGATCCTGCGCCAGGGCGCCGACAAGCCGATCGAGCTGACGGTGGTGCGCGATATCATCAAGGTCAAGGCGGTCAAGTTCCGGGTCGAGAACGACATCGGCTACATGAAGATCACCTCCTTCACCGAAAAGACCTATGACGACCTCGAGAACGCCATCGACACCATCAAGAAGCAGGTGCCGAACGACAAGCTCAAGGGCTATGTGCTCGATCTCAGGCTCAACCCGGGCGGCCTGCTCGACCAGGCGGTGAGCGTGTCCGACGCCTTCCTCGACCGTGGCGAGATCGTCTCGACCCGCGGCCGCGACCCGAAGGACGTCACACGCTTCGACGCCAAGGCAGGCGACGACATCGGCGCCAAGCCGCTGATCGTGCTCGTCAATGGCGGTTCGGCCAGCGCCTCCGAGATCGTCGCCGGCGCGCTGCAGGACCTGCGCCGCGCCACAGTGGTCGGCACGCAGTCATTCGGCAAGGGCTCGGTGCAGACCATCATCCCGCTTGGCGAGAACGGCGCGCTGCGCCTGACGACGGCGCTCTATTACACGCCGTCCGGCAAGTCGATCCAGGGCAAGGGCATCACGCCCGACATCAAGGTCGACCAGCCGCTGCCGCCCGAACTGCAGGGCAGGGACCTGACGCGCGGTGAATCTGACCTCAAGGGCCACATCAAGGGCGCCGACGAGAGCGATACCGGTTCGGGCTCGGCTGCCTATGTGCCGCCGGATCCGAAGGACGATCTGCAGCTGATCTATGCCGAACAGCTGCTGCGCGGCCAGAAGACCGACCCGGCATTCCCGCCGAATCCGGAGAAGGCAGTGCTTAACCAGTAAAATCGACTGGTAGCTCTGGCTGCCCAATCGAAGCGATGCAATGCTGCCGGGACCGTGAGGTTCCGGCAGTTTGATTCGGGGGCAGCTGGGCGCTGCGCCTCAAAAGGCGCAGGGGACGCGCCGTCAGTTTTGGATCTGCGCATGGCGAAAAGATTTCGCTGATCACGCGCCCGGGGATGCGGCTTGGCTGACGTCGGCAAGGACATCGAACGCCCGCTCGGACAGACCGTCCGACCGCGTGCCGCGTCGCGCGGGATCAGCGCTGGCGCCGTCGCGGCGACGCTGGTCGTGCTGGCCGCGGTCGGCATCTCCGGCGCGATCGCGCTGCGCGAGAAGCCGTTCCGCAAACCGGAAGCAATCGCGGTCTCGACGCCGAAGGTGACGGCGGCGGCCGAGCCCGCGGCCGCAGCGCCCACTGCTCAAGCGACGGCGGCAGCGCCGAAGGCGGAAACGCCCAAGGCCAGCGGTCCGCAGATCATCCATGTGCAGTCCCAGGAGGGTGATGGCCCGCCCAATGCAGCCATCGTCATCCACGACCCGTCGACGATCGGCCAGAACCTGAAGATCGCGCATATCCCCGACAGGGCGCTGATCGAGGCCAGCGACACCGGCCCGTTGCCGGTTCGCGCCGCTGACGGCCGGCGGCCGTTCGATGTCTATGCGCGGCCGTGGTCGGGTTCGCGTGGCGCTCGAGTGGCAATCGTCATCGGCGGGCTTGCCGTGTCGCAGACCGGCACGCAGGCCGCGATCGCCAAGCTGCCGGCCGAAGTGACGCTGGCTTTTGCGCCGCAAGGCAACAGCATCGGCCGCTGGATGCAGGCGGCACGGCAGAGCGGGCATGAGGTGGTCATGCAGGTGCCGCTCGAACCGTTCGACTATCCCAACGTCAATCCCGGCCGCAACACGCTGACGGTGGCGGCAAGCCAGGACGACAATCTGAAGAATCTGCGCTGGGCGCTGTCGCGGACCACCAACTATACCGGCGTCATGAACTATATGGGGGCGCGCTTTTCGGCCGACGCAACGGCGATGGGGCCGTTCATGGCCGAGCTTGGCAAGCGCGGCCTTGCCTATGTCGATGACGGCTCGTCCGCGCGGAGCCTGGCGTCCGATCTCGCCTTGAAGGACGGTGTGCCGTTCGTCGCCGGCGATACGGCAATCGACGCCGTGCAGGACCGCGGCGCCATCCTGAAAAAGCTCGACGCGCTGGAAGCGACCGCGCGTGCCAAAGGCTCCGCCGTCGGCATCGGCTCGGCCTTCGACCTCACCGTCGATACCGTGGCGTCCTGGGTGGTCCAAGCAAAAAAGCGCGGCATCGAGATCGTGCCGATCTCGGCGGTGGCCATCGACCCGGAAAAAGGCTGATCATGACGAAGAAACCTGTCGACCCCGAGACGCTGCCATACCGCCCCTGTGTCGGGCTGATGATCCTCAATGGCGACGGGCTGGTCTGGGTCGGGCACCGCATCGCCGAGCCGGACAGCGAATTCGCCGGCACCACGCAGCTCTGGCAGATGCCGCAAGGTGGCATCGACGAGGGCGAGGAGCCGCTGCAGGCGGCCGGGCGCGAGCTCTATGAAGAGACCGGCATGCGCTCGGTCACGCTGCTGGCCGAGGCGCCGCACTGGATCAATTACGACCTGCCGCCCGATCTGGTCGGCATAGCCCTCAAGGGGCGTTATCGCGGCCAGACGCAGAAATGGTTCGCCTACCGCTTTCACGGCGAGGCCAGCGAGATCCAGATCAATCCGCCGCCCGGCGGCCACACCGCCGAATTCGATGAATGGGCATGGCGGCCAATGCAGGACCTGCCCGATCTGATAGTGCCGTTCAAACGTAACGTCTATGAGGATGTGGTGGCGACGTTCCGTCATCTTGCCTAGCTGGATGTGACGGTTCGCACGGCACCTGATTCGTGCTTTATTGATCGGGACACCCGCAGCCACGAGATCCATATGAACGACGCCGGGCAATGGCCTCTTAGCGCAGCGTATGGGCTGCCCCTCACCTGCCTGCCGGCTTTCGTCACTCGAAAAGCCAAGCAGTTGGCTTTTCGTCCGCCTTACGCGGACCGCTCTTCAACTCCCCGTACAGGGCCGGGGAGAAATATCCGGCAGGACAATGAGGGGCAGCGCCGACTTCGTCGGATCTGCGATGCATAAAGCCAAAGATACCATCAGCGAAGCGGCGGCCGGCGCCATTCTCACCATCGATCTCGGCGCGGTCAGGGAGAATTACCGGCGGCTGAAGGCAAAGCTCGGCGGCGTGCGCTACGCCGGCGTCGTCAAGGCCGACGGTTACGGGCTCGGCGCGCGGCAAGTGGCGGCGGCACTGGTTGCCGAAGGCTGCGACAGCTTCTTTGTCGCGCATCTCACCGAGGGTGTCGCGCTGCGCGACGCACTCGGACCGAAGCTGGAAATCCATGTGCTGAACGGCCTGCCGCCGGGCTCGGAACCTGAAGCGGTGGCCGCCGACCTTGTTCCCGTCATCAACAGCACCGGGCAACTGAAGGCGTGGAGCGAGGCAGGCCAAAAGGCCGGCCGCAAGCTCAAGGCCGCCATCCAGGTCGACAGCGGCATGTCGCGGCTGGGCATGGCGCCGGCAGAGGTCGAGGCGCTTACGGCCGATGCTTTCGCCGGCGTCGATGTCGTCCTCGTCATGAGCCATCTGGCCCGCGCCGACGAGCCGGGCAATCCGGCCAATGACGCGCAGCTCAAAGAGTTCGAACGGCTGCGCAAAATGCTGCCCAAGGCGCCGGCGTCGCTCGACAATTCCTCCGGCATCTTTCTTGGGCCGCGCTATCAGTACGACCTCGCGCGTCCGGGCGCTGCGCTCTACGGCATCAATCCGACGCCTGATGAGGCGAACCCGATGCTGCCGGTGGTGCGGCTCGAGGCAAAGATCATCCAGACACGCGGCATCGATAAGGGCGCGGGCGTCGGCTACGGACATGCGTTTCTGGCCAGCGGTCCCTTGCGCGCGGCCACGATCTCGCTCGGCTATGCCGATGGCTGGCACCGGCGCGCGGCTTCGGCTGCCTGGCTCGACGGCGTGCGACTGCCCTTTGTCGGGCGGGTGTCGATGGATTCGATCATACTCGACATCTCGGCCCTGCCGGCCGGCCGGCTGCGCGAGGGCGACCTTGTCGAACTCCTGGGCCCCTCGCAGAGCGTCGATGACGCCGCCGGTCATGCCGGCACGATCGGTTATGAAATCCTGACCAGTCTCGGCCCCCGCTTCCACCGCCGCTATATCAACGAATAGAGCCGCGACACGCCGCCCCTTGGCGGACGCCGCAGAATCCGGCAGACAGGAGGCGGCGGCCCTCTGACGGAAGTCGTCGTGGAGAGTGATGCGATGAAGATCTTCGTGTTGGGCGGCGGCGTTATCGGGGTCACCACTGCCTATTATCTCGCTGAGGCCGGCCACGAGGTGACGGTGTTCGACCGCCAGAAAGGGCCGGCGCTGGAAACCAGCTTCGCCAATGCCGGCGAGATCTCGCCGGGCTATGCTTCGCCCTGGGCCGGCCCCGGCATTCCGCTGAAGGCAATCAAGTGGCTGTTGATGAAGCACGGCCCGCTGGTGGTGCGGCCGGCCTTCGATCCGTATATGTGGACATGGCTCATCAAGATGCTGCGCAATTGCACCGCGGATCGCTATGCCATCAACAAGGCGCGCATGGTGCCGCTCGCCGAATACAGCCGCGACACGCTGAAGGCGCTGCGCGAGGCGACCGGCATCGCTTATGATGAGCGGACCAAGGGCACGCTGCAGCTGTTTCGCACGCAAAAGCAGCTCGACGGCACCGGCGGCGATGTAGAGGTGCTGAAGAAATATGGCGTTCCCTACGAGTTGCTCGATCCCGAAGGCTGCATTGGCGCCGAACCTGCGCTGGCCGGCGTGCGGGAAAAGTTTGTCGGCGGGCTGAGATTGCCCGGCGACGAAACTGGCGACTGCAAGATGTTCACCGATCGGCTGGCCGAGCTCTGCGTGGCGCGCGGCGTCACGTTCGAGTACGGTACGCAGATCCGGCGCTTCTCCAAGAACCGCAATCGCATCGTCAGCGTCGGCACCGACCAGCGCTCGCGCGCGGCCGACGCTTATGTGCTGGCGCTGGGCAGCTATTCGGCGCGCTTCATGCGCCTGCTCAGGCGCCCGATCCCGGTCTATCCGGTCAAGGGCTATTCGATCACCGTTCCGATCAAGGACGCGGCCGCCGCCCCGGTGTCGACGGTAATGGACGAAACCTACAAGGTGGCGATCACCAGGCTCGGCGACCGCATCCGCGTCGGCGGCACGGCGGAGATTTCCGGCTTCGATCTCAGGCTGCATGAATCGCGCCGGCGCACCCTCGAACATTCGGTCGGCGATCTGTTCCCGGATGGCGGCGACCTCAAGGCGGCGTCCTTCTGGTGCGGGCTGCGGCCGATGACGCCGGACGGGCCGCCGCTGGTCGGCCGCACCGAGTTCTCCAACCTCTATCTCAACACCGGGCACGGCACGCTTGGCTGGACCATGGCCTGCGGCTCGGCCAAGGTGCTGTCCGACATCATCTCCAGCAAGGTGCCTGATATCGATGTGCGGGAGCTGGGGCCGGAGCGGTATTTGAGGTAGGGGTGCTTTTTAAAGCTGGCGGCCAGCACCCCTCTGTCCTACCGGACAGAGGGGTGTAAAGGATCGCTACAGAACGGCATTCCTTCAGCCTCGCCAGCCCCTCAAAACGCCTCCTTCACCCAACCCTTCGAGAACAGCCATCGGTAGGCCCACGGTATCGTCACCTTGGTCGATACCGGGTTCGAATGGGCGACATAGTCGTCATAGACCGGCTGCATCCTGGCGTAGAAGGCAGGGTCGAGCACCGTCATGCCGTTCTCCAGATCGTGGAAGAAACTGCGGTTGTTGAGATTGACCGACGAGATCGTCACCAGCCTTTCGTCGATCATCATTATCTTGGAGTGCAGCACGACATCGGGCGCCTTGAATTCGCGGATGTTGATGCGGTCGCCATATTTCTCGACGAACAGCTTGTTGAGCGCGGTCAGCAGCTTGCCGCCAATATCGCCCTTGAGGTCGATGCGGCCGACAATGTCGATCCTGACGCCGCGCGCCAGCGCCCGCTCGATGGCCAGGCTGAGCTTCGGCGTCAGATTAAGGTAGGGATTGACGATCTCGATATGGTGCCGGGCAGTGTCGATCAGCTCGACGAAATAGGTCTCGAGCGCATGGTTGTCCTCGTAGGGCACGGAAATGAAATGGCGCACCGTGCCCGGCGGGCGCCGGCTGTCGGAGCGCACCGGAATGGAGAAGGGTCTTGCGATGTTGGTGTCGGCGTCGCGCAGCCACAATGTCGAGAGATGCGCGGCCAGCGTCTCGACCGTGGCCGGGTCAGCAAACTCGATGTCGAAATCGCTCCAGTTCGAATAGTAGTTGAGCGAGAGGCCGTCGGTCTTGCCGTATTGCTCGAGGTTCGGATAGCGCGACAGGTCGATCGGCTTGTGGAACAGGAAGCCGTCATGAATGTTGCGGCCGCCGATGATGACGCGCGAGCGGGCGGGATCCTCGGCAAGTGTCGCCAGCATCTTGACGTGATGGGTCTTGTGCAGCTGTGACAGTTGCTCGTCGACCGGCGCGCCGTGGTCGGCCCGCCAGCGATATTCCTGCAACTCGACATTGGGATAATCGGCCGCCAGCCGGTGCAGCAGCGCGTCGTCCTTGTCGCGCTCCAGCACGTCTGTGACCATGATGCGCACTTTGGTGCCGAGGCCTGCGTGATGGCGGATCAGCCGCTCGATGACGCGGCCGGAAAAATCGGCCTTGAACTCCAGCGACGACAGATAGACCAGCTTGAGTTTCGGCGCGCGCGAGAAATCGAGCGGCAGTTCGGGGTCGGCCTTGTCGAAGGCGCTGTCGGGTAAAGGCGCGCCGAGCAGCGCTTCGACCTTGGCGTTAAAGCCGTCGCGCGACTTGCGTAACAGGCGCGGTGACCCGAGCGGCAGCGAACAGCTCTGCGACAGCCAGCGGCCGGCGTAAAAGACGCTGGCAAGCTTATCCAGGCGGGATGGATCGGGCACTGGACAACGCTCGTAGCGGCTGTCGAGCGCGGCTATCGCCGGATAGGCAACCTCTTCGCGCAGGATGGTGAGCGGGGCGCCTGCCGGCGCCAGACTGGAGCTGAGCTTGAGGCTGCAACGGTTCAAACCATCGCTGGGGAACAGGCTGGCGGTTTGCCCGGCCGACAGGCGGAGGCGGAAGGCGGCACCGCTCGCCACGCTGCGCGAGCCACCGCCGGCGCGAATCGCCAGCGCCCCGTCGCAGGCGCCAGATATCTCAACCGGCTGCTTTCCCGCCTGGCGCATCACGATCTCGATCGAGCGCGCCTGCAGGCCGGAAAAGCTGAACGTCTTTGGCGCGGAGGGCCGCGCGGCGGCGTTGACATAGAGCGTCTGCCGCGACACGCGCCAACGGCCGTTGAAATGGCCTTCGCCGGTGCCCCTACCTGCCGGCATCTGTTCGGCGCTAACCGGCTTCGCCAGCTGTTCCAGCGTCCGGTAGGTGGCCTGGAAATCGCGGTTGGCGATGGCGTGGCGGTCATGGCCGAACGGACCGGTGCCGTTCGCCCTGTCGATGGCGCCGATCTGGTTGTGGGCGAGCAGCGCCAGGAACTGCCTTTCATAGTCGCTGGCACCGGCATCGCCGAAAAACGCTGCTGCTGCAGTCTGCGGTCCGGGCGTGCCGGCCGATACCGACGGCCGGCCGCAATCCTTCGCATCGGGGAAGAAATCGCAGCTGTGCCGGATCGGGGCGGCGCAACCGACAAGGGCCGCCAGCCCCAGCCCGGCCAGAGCCAGGCAGATGGCGCGGTTCATCCCGTGGCCCCGTTCATCGTCTTCAGCTCAGCCGGGTCGCGCGGCGGCATAAAGCCTTGCGGAAAGACCTTGCAGACGGGAAGTGCGAAAGTGGCGATCAAAAGCTCGGCCTCGCCGCGCACCTTTTTCGGCGCTGTCTTGTCATCACGGATCGCCTTTGCCGAGGCGACGAGCGCGGCGTCGCAGTCGCAATGATTATGGCGCGCGATGTAGCAGGCGTCATGGATTTGGCAGGCGCTGTCGAGGCGATTGACAGGGCGAGCCGAGAGGTCGCCGGTGCGGGTGCCGGGACCGCAGTAATTGCCGAAGACGAAAGGCGACGGGCGGGCCATTGCGATGCGGACCGGCTTGGGCAGTTCGGCTTCCGGAACTGCGGTCCATGGATTGGCGCAGGCGGAAAGCGCGACAAGCGGCAAGATGGCGAGCACCGCTCGCATTTTGATCCGCACCAGCTTTGCAAAAAAGTGTCCCACCCGGCGCAGCCAATCCCTAATGATAGGCGACATCGCGCTTGTTGCCACACTGGCCGATTTTGTGGCGAAGGCAAGGCGGCGCGGCCATCAGACAAACAGCCCGCGCTCTCTCTCGACCGCCTTGGTGATGAAGTTGGCGACGATCTGCACGCGGCGCAGCGGCCGGACCGATTCATGATAGACCAGCCAGTAGGCGCGGCGGATCGGCGTCACGATGTCGACGGGGATCAGCTCCGGCATCGAGCGGGCGACAAAGGTGTGCAAGATGCCGATGCCAGCGCCCGACCGCACCGCTTCGGCCTGGCCCAGCGCTGAGGAGATGGCGAAGCTGGTGCGCCAGTCCGGGCTGAACTCTGCCGCATAGTCGAGCGACGGGCTGACGATCAGGTCTGGGACATAGCCGATCAGCGTATGCTGGCCGAGTTCGGCAGCGGTTTCGGGTAAGCCGTGCGCCTGCGCATAGGCGCGCGAGGCAAACAGGCCGAGTGTGTAGTCGACCAGCTTTCCCGCCACCAGCCTGCCTTCGCTCGGCCGCTCGACGGTGATGGCGATGTCGGCCTCGCGCCGCGACAGCGAGAAGGAGCGCGGCACCGGCACCAGTTGGATGGTGAGTTCGCGGTGCAGCGCGGTCAGCGCGCCAAGACGCGTGGCGAGGAATGCGACGCCAAACCCGTCGGGCGCGCCGATGCGCACGGTGCCTGAGATATCGTCGCCTTCGCCCGACACGGCGGAGCGCGCGGCGATCATGTCGGCTTCCATGCGCTCGGCAATGTCGAGAAAGCGCTGGCCGGCCGGCGTCAGCTCGCTGCCGGTGGTAAGCCGGCGAAACAGTTTTGTCCGTAACGCATCCTCAAGCGCTGCGATGCGGCGCGAGACGGTGGCGTGATTGAGTTCCAGCCGCTTGGCGGCGCCAAGGATCTGCCCGGCGCGGGCCACGGCGAGGAAGATGCGGACGTCATCCCAGTTCATGGGGGTGGTCCGGGCTAGCGGCGAACGCGGCGTTCCCGCCCACCCCCCTCTGGCCTGCCGGCCATCTCCCCCGCAAGGAGGGAGATTGGCAGCTCCGCCACCTGCGTCTCTTTTGCTGCGTTGAAGATTTGCGAAGGCGGCGGCCACATCTGATCTCCCCCTTGCGGGGGAGATGTCCGGCAGGACAGAGGGGGGTGTGACGGAGCGCAACCTTCGGGCCTTTCAGCAATCTGTAATTTGCGGCAATTAATGCACACTCGTCCTTCGTTGTCTATTTCTTGCACAACGGTTGCGTTTCCCCTCGCGTTGCCTTCGCGCCTGCAAAGGCGTTGAATGCTTCATCACAAACTCAGGGAGAGAAACCATGATCGAATACGGTCATTTCATCGGCGGCAAGCATGTCGCCGGGACCAGCGGGCGCAAGCAGGACGTCATGCAGCCCATGGACGGCTCGGTGCGCGGCACGGTGGCGCTGGCGTCGCCGGCGGAACTGCGTGCGGCTGTGCTGAACGCCAAGGAAGCACAGATCAAATGGGCTGCGACCAACCCGCAGCGGCGTGTGCGCGTGCTGATGAAGTTTCTTGAACTGGTTGCTCGCGACTATGACGAACTGGCCGATCTCCTGGCGCGCGAGCACGGCAAGACCATCGCCGACGCCAAGGGCGACATCCAGCGCGGCCTCGAAGTGGTCGAAGTCTGCATCGGTGCGCCTCACATGATGAAGGGCGAGTTCACCGACGGCGCCGGCCCCGGCATCGATGTCTATTCGATGCGCCAGCCGCTTGGCGTCGTTGCCGGCATCACCCCGTTCAATTTCCCGGCGATGATCCCGTTGTGGAAGATTGCCCCGGCGCTGGCCTGCGGCAACGCCTTTATCCTGAAGCCTTCCGAGCGTGACCCTGGCGTGCCGATGCGCATCGCCGAACTGTTCCTCGAGGCTGGCCTGCCGGCTGGCGTTCTCAACGTCGTCAATGGCGACAAGGATGTCGTCGACGCCATCCTCGACGATCCTGATATCAAGGCTATCGGCTTTGTCGGCTCGACGCCGATCGCGCATTACATCTACTCGCGCGGCACGGCCGCGGGAAAACGCGTGCAGTGCTTCGGCGGCGCCAAGAACCACATGATCATCATGCCCGATGCCGACATGGACCAGACCGTCGACGCGCTGATCGGCGCGGGCTACGGCTCGGCCGGCGAGCGCTGCATGGCGATCTCGGTTGCCGTTCCCGTCGGCAACGACACCGCCAACCGGCTGATGGAAAAGCTGATCCCGCGTGTCGAAAGCCTCAAGGTCGGCCCGTCGACGGATTCGTCCGCCGATTTCGGCCCGCTGGTGACGGCGCAGGCATTGGAACGCGTCAAGGGTTATGTCGACACCGGCGTCAAGGAAGGCGCCAAGCTGGTCGTCGATGGCCGCGGCTTCTCCATGCAGGGCTACGAGGATGGCTACTATATGGGCGGCTGCCTGTTCGACAATGTGACCGCTGACATGCGCATCTACAAGGAAGAGATCTTTGGTCCGGTGCTGTCGGTGGTGCGTGCGCCGACCTATGAGAGCGCCATCAAGCTCGCCAACGATCATGAGATGGGCAATGGCGTGGCCATCTTCACCCGTGACGGGGATGCTGCTCGTGATTTTGCTTCGCGCGTCCAGGTCGGCATGGTCGGCATCAACGTGCCGATCCCAGTTCCGATCGCTTACTACACGTTCGGCGGCTGGAAGGCGTCGTCCTTCGGCGACCTCAACCAGCATGGTCCGGACGCGTTCCGCTTCTACACCAAGACCAAGACGGTGACCTCGCGCTGGCCCTCCGGCGTCAAGGACGGTGCCGAGTTCGTCATCCCGACGATGAACTGACCGGACGATTTCGAAGATCGGCAAGAAGGCCCGGGTTCAACGTCCCGGGCCTTTCTTTGTACGAAACCGACATTGGCGATCACGTTCAAGCGATGGAACCAAGAGCCTGTCATCTGCCTTAAATTGCATTCCTGCCGTGTGCAGGCCATCAAAATAGCGCCGGTTGCAGCCGGGGTTCTCGTCTGGCGCAAGGAGGTGTCAGATGACACGACGTCTTGTGGCGGCGATATTCTTTGCGGTGTTCGCGATGTCCGGCATCGCCGAGGCCAAAGCCGATCAATGCGCGGCGCGGACCGACTTGGTCAAGGCGCTCGGCGAGAAGTTCCACGAAAACCAAGCCGCTCGTGGCCTGGTGAACCCGAATGTGGTGCTTGAGATATTCGTCTCCGACCAGGGCACCTGGACCATCCTGGCCACCGACACACACGGCCAAAGCTGCATCATCACGGCTGGCGAAGGCTGGGACGGGGCGACCATGGCCGCAGTCTTGCCGGGCACCTGATAAAAACCGGTCGGAAGTCTGGAGCAGAGACGGAGTTCAGCGTGTGGCGGCCACTTCGGCATGGCCGCGCAGCAGTGCCATAAGGCGTTTGGCGTCCTTGGCGGCAGCCTCTTCGTCACCAGCCAGGATCGAGCGGATTAGCGCGACGTGGTGCTCAGCCGATTCGGCCAGTCCTGTGTCGGCCCTGTAGCGGAACCAGAAGCGGCGGCTGTGGGTCTGCAGGGGCGCGGCCAGACGGGCCGCAAACGGGTTGTCGGCGGCCATCGCCAAGGCCTCGTCGAGCGCCTTGTCGGCCTGGATGAAGGCCAGCACATTGCCCGAGATGACGGCCTTCTGCATGGCAAGGGCTGCCTCATGAAACAGGTCGGCGGCCTCACGGGTGACGAAGCGGGCGGCCGAGCGCGCCAGCACCACCTCGACGCCGCGCCTGGCATCCAGCACGCGCAGCCAGTCGCCGGGATGAAGCGGGGCAATGGCGATGCCGGCGCGTGGCCTGACATCCAGCAGTCCTTCCCAGGCGAGGCGCTGGATCGCTTCGCGCACCGGCGTGCGTCCTAGCGCCAGCTTCTCGATGAGGGCGCCTTCGGTGACAAAGCTCGCCGGCGCCAGTTCCAACGTCACGATCATATGCTCGAGTACATGGTAGGCCTTGGCGGCGGCCGGCTCGGGGTATGCTGTCTCACTGGATATCAAAGGTGGGCTCCTGATATATCTCACATATATCATAACGAATTCCGCGTTGACAGCCGGTTTTCAAATAGATATACGGCTGATATATCAGATGGAGAGACGATCATGTGGACCGGAGTTTTCCCCGCCGTCACGACCAAGTTTACTGATGACGACCGCCTCGATCATGCCGAGATGGAGCGCTGCTTTGCTTTGCAGATGGAGGCAGGCTGCGACGGTATCATCGTCTGCGGTTCGCTCGGCGAAGGGCCGATGCTGTCGCATGACGAGAAGATCGAGGTGCTGAAGACTGCCCAGAAAGTTGCAGGCAACAAGCCGGTGCTGCTGACGGTCAACGAGGCGGGCACCCGCGAGGCGGCGAGCATCGCAAAGCGCGCGAGCCGGGAAGGCGCCAACGGGCTGATGGTGGTACCGAGCCCGATCTATCACACCAACCCGGAAGAGACGGTCGCCGCCTTGCGCGCCGTCGCTCAGGCCGGCGACCTGCCGGTGATGATCTACTCCAACCGCCTCGCCTACCGCGTCGACGTCACCGTCGACCAGATGGAGGAACTGGCCGCCGACAAGCGCTTCGTCGCCATCAAGGAGTCCTCCGACGACATCCGCCGCTCGACAGAGATCATCAACCGCTTCGGCGACCGCTACGATTTGTTCACCGGCGTCGACAATCTCGCCTTCGAGGCGCTGTCGGTGGGCGCCATCGGCTGGGTGGCGGGTCTGGTCGTCGCCTTCCCGCGCGAGACCGTCGCCATCTACCAGCTGATGAAGCAGGGCCGCCGCGAGGAGGCGCTTTCGATCTACCGCTGGTTCCGGCCGCTGCTCGATCTCGATGTCTCGACCTATCTGGTCCAAAACATCAAGCTTGCCGAAGTGCTCGCGATCGACACAAATGACCGCGTGCGCATGCCGCGCCAGCCGCTGTCGGGCGAGCGCCGCAAAGCGGTCGAGAAGATCGTCAAGGACGCGCTGGCGGTACGGCCGAAGCTGCCGCAGTTCTGAAGGCTTTCTTCTCCCCGTGCACGTGCACGGGGAGAAGATGGCGGCAGCCAGATGAGGGGCAGCGCCGACGTGCAAGGAAATTCCAGGGACACAGAGGAGGGCCGCCGCCCCTCATCCGCCCTTCGGGCCCCGCAGCCCTTCGCTGGCGCTCCGGGCGTTCGTCGTTCGGAAAGCCAAGCAGTCGGCTTTTCCACCGCTTCGCGGACCACTCCTCACCCCGTGAACGGGGAGAAGGGGTAGATATCGCCATTGTCGGTGGCGGCATTGTCGGCATCTGCGCGGCGGCCATGCTGGCCGAGGCCGGGCGCAGCGTCACGGTCTTCGACCGCACCGGCATCTGCGAGGAGACGAGCTCCGGCAATGCCGCCGCCTTCGCCTTCTCCGACGTGCTGCCGCTGGCGCACAAGGGCATGATGCGGCACTTGCCGAAATGGCTTGCCGATCCGCTCGGGCCACTCAGCATCCCGCCGGCCTACTTGCCGAAGCTGTTGCCTTGGCTGTTGCGCTTCTGGCGCGCTGGCGCACCAGAAAAATATGAGGCGAGCCTTGCTGCTCAGGCAGGCATGATGAAGCTCGCCGAGGCTGAATGGATGGGCCTGCTCGACCGTTCCGGCACGCGGCTGATGCTGCGCGAGGACGGCTCGCTGGAGCTTTATGAAAGCGAGGCCGAATTTCAGGCCGGGCTGCCGGGCTGGGCGGCGCGCGAGCGCTTCGGCATCGGCTTTCGCCATGTCGAAGGCGACGAACTGGCGCGGCTGCAGCCGGGACTGTCGCCGCGCTTCATCAAGGGCACCTTCGTGCCGGGCTGGAAGACCGTCGCCGATCCGAAACTGCTCGGCAAGGGGGTGTGGGCCTATGCCGAAAGGCTGGGCGCGCGTTTCGAAAAGGCGCGCATAGAGCGCGTCGCCGCCAATCCTGATGGCGCGACGCTGACGCTGACGGACGGCACGACCAGGCAGGCAAGACATCTTGTCGTGGCCGCCGGGGCATGGTCGCATCTGCTGACGAAGGCGCTTGGCGACACCATCCCGCTCGAAACCGAGCGCGGCTACAACACGACACTGCCGAAGACCGCTTTCGACGTGCAGCGGATGCTGATCTTTTCCGGCCATGGCTTCGTCATCACGCCACTCGAGACGGGCTTGCGCGTCGGCGGCGCCGTCGAGTTGGGCGGTCTCGACCGGCCGCCGAATTTTGCGCGTTCGAAGGCCATGCTGGAAAAAGCCAGACAATTCCTTCCGGGGCTGGACGCGTCAGGTGGCCGCGAGTGGATGGGGTGTCGCCCGTCGCTGCCGGATTCGTTGCCCGTCATCGGCACGGCGCGCACCGCGTCCAACGTCGTCTACGCCTTTGGCCATGGCCATCTCGGCCTGACCCAGGCGGCGGCCAGCGGCCGCTTGATCCGCGATCTTGTTCTCGGGCAAACTTCGCCGATCGATCTTGCTCCCTTCAGCCCGCAACGGTTTTGAGTTCGAGGAAATCATGGCCAAAAAATCCTTCTTTTGCATCGACGGCCATACCTGCGGTAATCCGGTGCGGCTGGTCGCCGGCGGCGGCCCTTTGCTTCAGGGGCCGACGATGATGGAGCGGCGGGCGCATTTCCTGGCGGAGTATGACTGGATCCGCACCGGGCTGATGTTCGAGCCGCGCGGCCACGATGTCATGTCGGGCTCGATCCTCTATCCGCCGACGCGCGAGGATTGCGACATAGCCATCCTGTTCATCGAGACGTCGGGCTGCCTGCCGATGTGCGGCCACGGCACGATCGGCACGGTGACGATGGCCATCGAACATGGGCTGATCAAGCCGAAGACACCCGGCGTGCTCCGGCTCGACACACCGGCCGGGCTGGTTATCGCCGAATACAAGCAAGTCGGCGACTATGTCGAGGAGGTGCGCATCACGAATGTGCCGTCCTTCCTTTATGCCGAGGGACTGACGGTCGACTGCCCGCTGCTTGGCGAGATCACTGTCGATGTCGCCTATGGCGGCAATTTCTACGCAATCGTCGAGCCGCAGGCGAATTTTCGCGACATGGCTGATTATTCCGCCAGCGATTTCATCGCCTGGAGCCCCGTGGTGCGGCAGCGGCTCAACGAGAAGTACTCGTTCGTGCATCCGGAAAACCCCGGCATCAACCGGCTGTCCCACATGCTGTGGACGGGCGAGCCGACAATGGCGGGCGCCGATGCGCGCAACGCGGTCTTCTATGGCGACAAGGCGATCGACCGCTCACCTTGCGGCACCGGCACCTCGGCGCGCATGGCGCAGCTCCACGCCAAGGGCAAGCTCAAGGCCGGCGACAGTTTTGTCCACGAATCGATCATCGGCTCGCTGTTCAAGGGCAAGGTCGAGAGGGATGTCACTGTTGCCGGCAAGCCGGCCATCATTCCCTCGATCGGCGGCTGGGCGCGGATGACCGGCCTGAACACCATCTTCATCGACGACCGCGATCCGTTCGCGCACGGTTTTGTGGTTAAGTGATACGGTAGGCTGCCGATCATCCACCGAGGCCAGGACTTGGACCCAGGGCGGGACCTCTTGGCGAAACCAGTCAGCGAAAGGTTAGCGCGTTGGGCGAGGCATCCACCGCCATAGTCGGAAGTAACCCATGTTGCAGCTGGTCACTACGGAATGTGGCTAAAAAACGAAGCCGCCAACAACGCAAGGATTCGTCTCATCACCTAATTCTGACCGGGATTTCTTCGAAATGAGGTCGCTGGTCCGGCTGAATCGTCAAAGACATTGCGTTATGCCAATGATAGGGTCCGCGATAGTCCAGGGGTCGGGAGCAAAAAAACGGGCAATCGGAAGGCGTGCCGGCAAAACACGCTGGACGTTTGAAAAATCACGTTGCAATCCGGGCTCGAAACTTTACGACTAGGGGAAATACCAAAAGGAATGCGTCTGCATGGGCGACATTCCAGGGGAGCCACGTACACATGCAGTACTTTGTCCAGCAGCTTATCAATGGGCTGACGCTGGGATCGATCTATGGGCTGATCGCAATCGGCTACACGATGGTCTACGGCATCATCGGCATGATCAACTTCGCCCACGGCGACATTTTCATGGTCGGGGCATTCGCCGCCCTCGTTGTCTTCCTCATCCTCGGCTCCTTGTTCTATTCGGTCCCGGTCGTCCTGGCGCTGCTGATCATGATGATCGTGGCGATGCTGCTCACCAGCCTCTACAACTGGACGATCGAGAAGGTGGCCTACCGGCCGCTGCGCGGTTCGTTCCGGCTGGCGCCGCTGATCACCGCCATCGGCATGTCGATCGCGCTGTCGAACTTCATCCAGGTGACGCAAGGTCCGCGCAACAAGCCGATCCCGCCGATGGTCAGCCAAGTCTACAACATCAACGGCATCAGCGTGTCGCTGAAGCAGATCATCATCGTCGTCGTCACCGCCGTGCTGCTGGCGCTGTTCTGGTACCTGGTCAACAGGACTTCCCTCGGCCGGGCGCAAAGGGCGTGCGAGCAGGACCGCAAGATGGCGGCGCTGCTCGGCGTCGATGTCGACCGTACGATCTCGATCACCTTCATCATGGGTGCAGCGCTTGCGGCCGTCGCGGGCACGTTATTCCTGATGTATTACGGCGTCATCGCCTTTTCCGACGGCTTTGTGCCGGGGGTCAAGGCCTTCACCGCGGCCGTTCTCGGCGGCATCGGGTCTCTGCCGGGCGCGGTGCTTGGCGGGCTTTTGATCGGCTTCATCGAGAGCATGTGGTCGGCGTATTTCTCGATCGACTACAAGGACGTCGCGGCGTTCTCGATCCTGGCGATCGTGCTGATCTTCCTGCCTTCCGGCATTTTGGGCCGGCCAGAAGTCGAAAAGGTCTGAGACAATGGCGGTTTCCGTATCCTCGGAGCGCGACACCGTCGCCTCCCCCGTGCAGCGTGCATTGCGCGAAGCGTTCTATGCCGGCGCCATCTCGCTGGGGTTGTTCATTCTCTTCATCGGCCTGAAGACCGACCAGAACATCAGCAACCAGCTGATCCTGGTGCAGCGCTGGTTGCTGCTCATCACCGTGGTCGTGCTGACCATGCTTGGCCGCTTCTTCTACATTGCATATGGCCAGCCGTTCATGGCCAATCAGAAGATCACCAATGTCGCCACCGGCCTGTTGCCGGCGAGCGTCGCGTCGCGCTTCTTCCTGCTTCCGGCCTTCATCGTCGCCGTCGTGCTGGCGGTTGTCCTGGTTGCGTCTGGCAGCGCCCTGCCGGCGTTGGTGGGACCCGATCTGGCCGGCTACCTTCAGTTCCTGCGCGCATTGGCTGTCATTTACGCGCTCGCTTGCGTGATCTTCTATTTCCGCTCCTTCATCCACGCCAATTTCACCAAGCTCGGCATTGCGGCGCTGGTGCTATACCCGATCCTCGTCGTCGTGGTGCTGTCGATCTACGCGTGGTCGATAACCGGCGGCCTGCAGGGCTCGTTGAAGTGGGTCGATAATTTCGGCATCCAGATCCTGATCTATGTGATGCTGGCCTGGGGGCTGAACATCGTCGTGGGCCTCGCCGGCCTGCTCGATCTCGGCTACGTCGCCTTTTACGCGGTCGGCGCCTATGCCTATGCGTTGCTCGGTTCGCAATACGGCCTGTCGTTCTGGATCCTGCTGCCCGCCGCCGGCGCCATGGCCGCCTTCTGGGGCGTTATGCTCGGCTTTCCGGTGCTCAGGCTTCGTGGCGATTACCTGGCGATCGTGACGCTGGCCTTCGGCGAGATCATCCGCCTGGTGCTGATCAACTGGCGTGAAGTCACCAACGGCTCGGCCGGCATCTCCGGCATCCCGAAGGTCACCTTCTTCGGCCTGATGACGTTTAATTCGACCGACCCGAACTACATCGGCAAGGTGCTGCACATTGCCCAGTCGAGCGCCTACTACAAGATCTTCCTCTACTATCTGATTCTCGGGCTGGCGCTGCTGACCGCCTTCGTCACCATCAGGCTCAGGCGCATGCCTGTCGGCCGCGCCTGGGAGGCGCTGCGCGAGGACGAGATTGCCTGCCGCTCGCTTGGCATCAACACCACCACCACCAAGCTCACCGCCTTTGCCACCGGCGCCATGTTCGGCGGTTTTGCCGGCGCCTTCTTCGCCGCACGGCAAGGCTTCGTCAGCCCTGAATCCTTCGTCTTCCTGGAATCGGCGATCATCCTGGCCATCGTGGTGCTCGGCGGCATGGGCTCGCTGGTCGGCATCGCGGTCGCCGCGCTGGTGATGATCGGCGGCACCGAGGCGCTGCGCGAACTCGATTTCCTGAAAAGTGTCTTCGGAAAAGATTTCACCCCGGAGCTTTACCGCATGCTTTTGTTCGGCATGGCGATGGTCATCGTCATGCTGTGGAAGCCGCGCGGCTTTGTCGGCAGCCGTGAACCGACGGCCTTCCTCAGTGAACGAAAAGCGGTCTCCTCCTCCTTCACCAAGGAAGGGCACGGCTGATGAGCGCGACCTCCATTCAGAAGACCAATCCGGGTATGAAAGACGCCATCCTCCAGGTCGAGCATCTTTCGATGAAGTTCGGCGGCCTGATCGCCATCGGCGATCTGTCGTTCCAGGCCAAGCGCGGCGAGATCACCGCTCTGATCGGACCCAATGGCGCCGGCAAGACCACCGTCTTCAATTGCATCACCGGCTTCTACAAGCCGTCGGAAGGCATGATTACGCTCAACCGGGCCGACGGCTCGAGCTTCCTGCTCGAACGGCTGCCCAATCATGAGATCCCGGCGCGCGCCAAGGTGGCGCGCACCTTCCAGAACATCCGCCTGTTCTCGGGCATGACGCTGCTGGAGAATCTGCTGGTTGCCCAGCACAACAAGCTGATGAAGGCATCCGGCTATACGATCCTGGGCCTGTTCGGGATCGGCGGCTACCGCAGAGCCTCGGCTGAATCGGTGGAGCTTGCCAAGCACTGGCTGGAGAAGGCCGACCTTGTCGATCGCGCCGACGATCCGGCCGGCGACCTGCCCTATGGCGCGCAGCGGCGCCTCGAGATTGCGCGCGCCATGTGCACTGGGCCCGAACTTCTGTGCCTCGACGAGCCTGCGGCCGGTCTCAATCCGAAGGAGTCGGCTGCGCTGAATTCGCTGCTGATGGACATCAAGAGCAGTACCTCGATCCTGCTGATCGAACATGACATGTCGGTGGTCATGCAGATTTCCGACCATGTCGTGGTGCTTGAATATGGCCGCAAGATTTCCGACGGCAGCCCGCAATCGGTGCGTACCGACCCGCGCGTCATCGCCGCCTATCTCGGCGTCGACGACGAGGAGGTCGAGACGGTGCTGACCGAGGTCGGCGATGAAGACGTCATCGAGCAGCTGGACATCGGGCCGGATTCGGCTCACGGACCAGGCACATCGTCTTCCTATCTCGCCGGCCCGGTAAGCGACACGATCGGCCACAGCCAGGGCGAGCGGGTCACAGTGTCGAAGGGAGCTTCAAAGGCCACCCAATACGATACAAGAGCCAACTCCGCGCCAAGAGCACCGTCCGAGCGTCTAACGGCCAAGTCCAAACCGGCGGCCACCAAATCCCCGACAGGCAAGCCGCGCGGAGGGCGTAAGTGATGGCCGAGACAACGCTGCTCGACATCAAGGGCGTCGAGACCTACTACGGCAACATCAAGGCGCTGAACGGCGTCGATGTCCACGTCAACCAGGGCGAGATCGTCGCGCTGATCGGCGCCAACGGCGCCGGCAAGTCGACGCTGATGATGACCATCTTCGGTGCGCCGCGCGCTCGTGCCGGCTCAATCACTTTCGCCGGCACCGACATCACCCAGATGCCGACGCACGAGATCGCCCGCATGCGCATTGCGCAGTCGCCGGAAGGCAGGCGCATTTTCCCGCGCATGACGGTGATGGAAAACCTGCAGATGGGCGCCGGTCTCGACAATCTCAAGCACTATGACGAAGATGCTGAGAAGGTGTTCGCGCTGTTCCCGCGCCTCAAGGAGCGCATTGCCCAGCGCGGCGGCACGCTGTCGGGCGGTGAGCAGCAGATGCTGTCGATCGGACGTGCGCTGATGGCGCGGCCTAAGCTGCTGTTGCTCGACGAGCCGTCGCTGGGTCTGGCGCCGCTGATCGTCAAGCAGATCTTCGATGCCATCCGCGAGCTGAACCGCACGCAAGGGCTGACCGTGTTCCTGGTCGAGCAGAACGCCTTCGGTGCGCTCAAGCTCGCCACGCGCGGCTATGTCATGGTCAACGGCAACGTGACCATGAGCGGCACAGGCAAGGAATTGCTCGCCAATCCGGAAGTGCGGGCGGCCTATCTCGAAGGCGGCCATCACTGATTTTGGAGCGGAATGTATGCATACGGTATTCCGCTCCAACTTGTTTGTTTGTCGCATGACCTTTGTCCGAAAAGTCTGCAACTTTTCGGGATCATGCTAGGGAGTCTTCATCATGCAAGGCATTCTTCACGAGGAACCTTCCATCTGGCAGTTCTTCTTCGTCACCTGTCTGCTCGGCGGCTGGGCGGCATGGATGACCGGCAAGGCCAGCGCCCAGACATGGCGCAGCCTGCCGGCGCTGTTCGCCTATCTGCTGGGCCTCGGCATCGGCATCAGGTTCATCCATCATGCCTTGTTCGGCGGCACGATGTTTTCGCTACAATACTATGTCGTGGACACAATCGTGCTCATGATATTGGGGTTTGTCGGCTATCAATACACGCGTACGAACCAGATGGTGACGCAGTATAATTGGCTTTACGAACGGGCTTCGATCTTAAGCTGGAAACCGAAAGGTTGACGTTCATCATTAACGCCGTTCCGGGGATGAATCGGCGTGACAAGGGCCTGAAAATCGGCAAAGTACGCTTTCTGCGATAAGGGTGGGCATCGCATGAAAGTTTCATCCACGCCCACCTCGTAAATGGGAGCGTTTAAATGAAGAAATCACTTTTGTCCGCCGTTGCCCTGACCGCGCTTGTCGCGTTCGGTGGCAATGCATGGGCTGACGTTATCGTCGGCGTCGCAGGTCCGATCACCGGTCCGAATGCGGCCTTCGGTGCGCAGCTGCAGAAGGGTGCGGAAGCGGCCGTTGCCGACATCAACGCAGCAGGCGGCATGAACGGCGAGCAGATCAAGCTCGAAGTCGGCGACGACGTCTCCGATCCGAAGCAGGGCATTTCGGTCGGCAACAAGTTCGTCGGCGACGGCGTGAAGTTCGTGATCGGCCACTTCAACTCGGGCGTCTCGATCCCGGTTTCGCAGGAAGTCTACGTCGACAACAACATCGTCGAAGTGACGCCTGCGGCGACCAACCCGAAATTCACCGAGCGCGGCCTGTGGAACGTGTTCCGCACCTGCGGACGCGATGACCAGCAGGGCGGCATCGCCGGCGGCTATATCGCGACCAACTTCAAGGACGCCAAGGTTGCCGTCATCCACGACAAGACCCCCTATGGTCAGGGCCTTGCCGACGAGACCAAGAAGGCGATGAACGCAGCCGGCCTGACCGAAGTCATGTACGAAGGCGTCAATGTCGGCGACAAGGACTTCTCGGCGCTGATTGCCAAGATGAAGGATGCCGGTGTTACCCTGATCTATTGGGGCGGCCTGCATACCGAAGCCGGCCTGATCATCCGCCAGTCGGCGGACCAGGGCCTCAAGGCTACCCTGATGTCGGGCGACGGCATCGTCACCGACGAGCTGGCTGCGATCGCCGGCGATGCGGTTATCGGCACGCTCAACACCTTCGGTCCCGATCCGCGCCTGATCCCGGAGAACAAGGCACTGGTCGAGAAGTTCCGCGCTCAGGGCTTCGAGCCGGAAGCCTACACTCTCTACTCCTACGCCGCCATGCAGGTGATCGCCGAGGCTGCTGCCGTGGCCAAGTCGAACGACCCCGTGGAAGTGGCCAAGGCGCTGCACGAGAAGGGTCCGTTCAAGACCGTTCTGGGCGATCTCGCCTATGACGCGAAGGGCGATCCGAAGCTCCCGGGCTACATCATGTACGAATGGAAGAAGGGTCCGGACGGCAAGATCTCCTGGTTCCCGAAGTCGTAATTCGGGACACAGCTCTATGGAATGCCCGGCGCTCGCGCCGGGCATTTTTCTTTGGTGACAGGGCGCAGCGAGGGTGGCTGGATAAGCCGCTAGCCGGGTCGAATTTGTGCGGGCACGACAATTAGCGTCACCTCGCGACGCCAATCGCACGCATCTTTTCGATCGGTGGTGCTAGAATCGCATTTAAATCGGTTTAACCTCTCCCCGATTTTGGTTGCACTGCAGCATTTTCGCGTTAATCATGCCTCTGCCCCACCCTCCTGTCCGGAGCCTGCTTCCTTGGCCATCACGAAGATCCTCGTCGCCAACCGGTCCGAAATTGCCATCCGCGTCTTTCGCGCGGCCAACGAGCTCGGCCTCAAAACCGTGGCGATCTGGGCCGAGGAGGACAAATATTCGCTGCATCGGTTCAAGGCCGATGAAAGCTACCAGGTCGGGCGCGGGCCGCATCTGGCCAGGGACATGGGGCCGATCGAAAGCTATCTGTCGATCGAGGAAGTGATCCGCGTCGCCAGGCTGTCCGGCGCCGACGCCATCCATCCAGGCTATGGCCTTCTGTCGGAAAGCCCTGAATTCGCAGATGCCTGCGCCGAGGCCGGCATCACCTTCATCGGACCGAAGCCCGACACGATGCGCCGGCTCGGCAACAAGGTCGCCGCGCGCAATCTGGCCATCGAGGTTGGCGTGCCGGTGGTGCCGGCAACCGAACCGCTGCCGGACGACATGGAAGCAGTCAAGCAGCTCGCCAAGACAGTCGGCTATCCGGTGATGCTCAAGGCATCGTGGGGCGGGGGCGGGCGCGGCATGCGCGCCATCCGCACGGAAGCCGACCTCGCCCGCGAGGTGATGGAAGGCAAGCGCGAGGCCAAGGCCGCCTTCGGCAAGGACGAGGTCTATCTCGAAAAGCTGATCGAGCGCGCCCGCCATGTCGAAGTCCAGGTGCTCGGCGACACGCATGGCAACGCTGTACATCTGTTCGAGCGCGACTGCTCGATCCAGCGCCGCAACCAGAAGGTCGTCGAACGGGCGCCGGCGCCCTATCTCAGCGAGGTATTGCGCCAGGAGCTTTGCGGCTATGCGCTCAAGATCGCGCGGGAGACCAGCTATATCGGCGCCGGTACGGTGGAATTCCTGCAGGACGCCGACACCGGCAAATTCTACTTCATCGAGGTCAATCCGCGCATCCAGGTCGAGCACACCGTCACCGAGCAGGTGACCGGCATCGACATCGTCAAGGCGCAGATCCACATACTGGAAGGCTTTGCCATCGGCACGAAAGAGTCGGGCGTGCCGGCGCAGGCCGACATCAGGCTGAACGGTCATGCGCTGCAGTGCCGCATCACGACCGAGGATCCGGAGCATAGTTTCATTCCGGACTACGGCCGCATCACCGCTTATCGCGAAGCCGCCGGTTTCGGCATCCGCCTCGACGGCGGCACCGCCTATTCGGGCGCGGTCATCACCCGCTTCTACGATCCGCTGCTGGAGAAGGTGACTGCCTGGGCGCCGACACCGGCCGAGGCGATCGCCCGCATGAACCGGGCGTTGCGCGAGTTCCGCATCCGCGGCGTGGCGACCAACCTCACCTTCCTCGAGGCAATCATCAACCACCCGCGCTTCGCCGATAATTCCTATACGACCAGGTTCATCGACACGACGCCGGAGCTGTTCGCGCAGGTGAAGCGGCAGGACCGCGCCACCAAGCTGCTCAACTATCTGGCCGACGTCAGCGTCAACGGCCATCCCGAAACCCGCGGCCGTCCGATGCCCAAGGCCGATGCGGCAGCGCCTGTCGTGCCCTATCTCAACGGCAATGTGCCTGATGGCAGCAAGCAGAAGCTCGACGCGTTGGGGCCGGAGAAATTCGCTGCCTGGATGCGTGAGCAAAAAGAGGTGCTTGTCACCGACACGACGATGCGCGACGGCCACCAGTCGCTGCTCGCCACCCGTATGCGCACGCATGACATTGCCGGCATCGCCGGCACATATGCGCGGGCGCTGCCGCGGCTGCTGTCGCTGGAATGCTGGGGCGGCGCCACTTTCGACGTCGCCATGCGCTTCCTGACCGAGGATCCGTGGGAGCGGCTGAGCAAAGTGCGCGAAGCCGCCCCCAACCTTTTGCTGCAGATGCTTCTGCGCGGCGCCAACGGCGTCGGCTACACCAACTATCCCGACAATGTGGTGCAACATTTCGTCAGCCATGCGGCGGCCGGCGGCGTCGACCTGTTCCGCGTATTCGACTGCCTGAACTGGGTCGAGAATATGCGCGTCGCCATGGACGCGGTGGGCGCCGAGGGCAAGCTGGTCGAAGCGGCGATCTGCTACACCGGCGACATCCTCGATCCGGCGCGCGCCAAATACGACCTTAAATACTATGTCGGGTTGGCGAAAGAATTGCAGGCAGCCGGCGCGCATATCATCGCCGTCAAGGACATGGCCGGGCTTTTGAAGCCTGCCGCCGCCCGCGTGCTGTTCAAGGCGCTGCGCGAGGCCACCGACCTGCCGATCCATTTCCACACCCACGACACGTCAGGCCTGTCGGCGGCGACGGTGCTGGCGGGCGTGGAAAGTGGCGTCGACGCCATCGACGCGGCGATGGATTCCTTCTCCGGCAACACCTCGCAGCCTTGCCTGGGCTCGATCGTCGAGGCGCTGAAGGGAACCGAGCGCGATCCCGGCCTCGATCCGCAATGGATCCGCAAAATCTCCTTCTACTGGGAAGCGGTGCGCAACCAGTATGCCGCCTTCGAAAGCGACCTCAAGGGGCCAGCCTCGGAAGTCTATCTGCACGAAATGCCGGGCGGCCAGTTCACCAACCTCAAGGAACAGGCGCGTTCGCTGGGGCTGGAAACGCGTTGGCACGAGGTGGCACAAGCCTATCACGACGTCAATTTGATGTTCGGTGACATCGTCAAGGTGACGCCGTCGTCCAAGGTGGTCGGCGACATGGCGCTGATGATGGTGAGCCAGGATCTGACCGTTGCCGACGTCGAAAACCCGGCCAAGGACATCGCCTTCCCGGACTCGGTCGTCTCGATGCTGCACGGCGATCTCGGCCAGTCGCCCGGCGGCTGGCCTGCGAAGCTGCAGAAGAAGGCATTGAAGGAAACCAAGCCGATCACCGTACGGCCGGGCTCGCTGCTCAAGCCAGCCGACCTCAAGGCCAGCCGCAGGGAGATCGAGCAGAAGCTGGAGCGCAAGCTCTCGGAGTACGAATTCGCCTCCTGGCTGATGTATCCGAAGGTGTTCACCGACTTCGCCGCCGCGCAGGAAACCTACGGGCCGGTCAGTGTGCTGCCGACGCCGACCTATTTCTACGGCATGAAGTCCGAGGATGAGATCTTCCTGGACATCGAAAAAGGCAAGACGCTTGTAGTGCGCTGCCTTGCGATCGGCGACGTCGATGAGAAGGGCATGGTCACCGTGTTCTTCGAGCTCAACGGCCAGCCGCGCCGTGTCCGGGTGCCGGACAGGGCGCATGGCGCCTCGGCGGCCAAGGCTCGGCGCAAGGCCGAGCCCGGCAACGAGGCGCATGTCGGCGCGCCGATGCCGGGCGTGGTCTCCGCCCTTTCGGTTGCCGCCGGCCAAGCTGTCAAGGCCGGCGACGTGCTGTTGTCGATCGAAGCCATGAAGATGGAGACGGCCCTGCATGCCGAGCGCGACGGCACAGTGGCCGAAGTGCTGGTCAAGGCCGGCGATCAGATCGATGCGAAGGATCTGTTGATCGCGTTTGGCTGACGCGCGGATCCATCACACTGGGGACGGCTGGCAGCAGCCGTTCACGAAGCGCCGATAATGGCTTGACCCGCCGCGCCTGCTCGGGCATCGAACCCGCTCCCAATTTACCGCGCCAGAATCGCGGTGCGAAAAAGTAGCGGAGAAAAAACATGGCCGACGACATCACAGATACCAGCCAGACTGTTGCCGCCGGCCAGTTGCGCGCCTTCATCGAGCGCATCGAGCGGCTCGAGGAAGAAAAGAAGACCATCGCCGACGACATCAAGGAAGTGTTCGCCGAGGCCAAGGGCACCGGCTTCGACACCAAGGCGATGCGGTCGATCATCCGGCTGCGCAAGAAGGACCAGGCCGAGCGCCAGGAAGAGGAAACCATCCTCGATCTCTACAAGGCCGCGCTCGGCATGGTGTAAGGCAGTCTGGAAATTCTACTCCGGCTGATATCGCCAGAGCGAATTCGAAACAGTCTCGGGCCAAGGAATGATGCTGGAACGGGCATCGAACCATGAGCGAATTCGACTTCGGCGCCCGCCGCGCCTCTGAATTCCGCCAACGCAGCTTCTGGGCGCTGTTCGCCGAACGGCATCCGGAGGAACGCGCTTCCATGGCGCGGCGCGGACCCTGGTTCTGGCAGCGCGGGCTGCCCGACTTCGCTCTGGTCCTGTCCATGTATGTCGCGCCGGCGCAAAGCCAAGTTGGCGTCTTTTTCGGCCGTAACGAGAAGTTCGGCGCGACCGGGGTCTGGTCGCGGCTGAAGCCGTTCCAACCGGCAATCGAAGACAGGCTGAAGCTCAGGCCGGAGCAGAGCTGCGAGGCCCTCGGCATCAATTCGATGTGGCGGGTGAACTGCTATGCCGAGGACAACTGGCCGGCCATGGCCGACTGGCTGGTGACGGAATGCTCGCGCTTCGAGCGCGCCGTCACCGACGTGCTGAGAGAGGGATAGCTATCAGGTGTTGGTGCAAAGCATCGGATCCTTCTTCGGCTCGCGCTGGCAAGGCGCGGTTCCGGTCGAGCGGTTGTTCTGGCGCGATCTAGTCCTTGTCGGCACTGCGATCAACATCGCCTCGTCGGTGGCCGCGCTCATTCTGCTCGGCTTGAAGCTGCCGCTCGCCGTCGTCCTGGCGGTGCATTTCGCGCCCGTGCCCTACAACATCTTTCTGACCTTTGCCGTCTGGCGAACCACGGAAAAATCCAGTGGCGCCAAGGCTTCGTTGATGACGCTCGGGGCTACGCTTTGGCTGATCCTGGTGGTGGTTGTCTGAGAAGATTGACACGAAAAAGGCGGCCGAAGCCGCCCTTTGAAGATGGTGGTCAAGCCGCGGCTTAAGCCGCCGGCTCGAATTTCAGCGCCACGCCGTTGATGCAATAGCGCAGGCCGGTCGGCGGCGGGCCGTCCTCGAAGACATGGCCGAGATGGCTGCCGCAGCGGGCGCAGTGGCATTCGGTGCGGACCATGCCGTAGCTGCGGTCGACGGTGTTTTCGACCGAACCGGGCACCGGATCATTGAAGCTCGGCCAGCCGGTGCCGCTCTCGAACTTGAGCTTGGATTCGAACAGCGGCTGGTCGCAGCCGACGCAGGAAAAGGTGCCGGCGCGCTTTTCGTAGAGCAGCGCGCAGCTTCCGGGCCGTTCGGTGCCATGGCCGCGCATGACCGCATATTGCTCGGGCGTCAGGCGGGCGCGCCATTCGGCGTCGGTGCGGGTGACAGGGTAGGTGTGGGTGTCCATTTGATCTCCTCAGCCTTGGCGGCTTGTTGTTGGTTGCAAGCTATATTCGCTTAGAGATAGGCGTTTGTTACGTGTTTTGCTCGCATTTTCAGCCGAGCTCCTACCCAATCGCCTGAAGATAGCGGGCGATCGACGCATGAAATGCCGTTCTTGCGCCGCCGATGATGTTCTGCTGCCACCACGCGCCGTAGATGTCGTCGAATTCGAAAGGCTCAAGTGCCGCCGCGATGCGTCGCACGGCCGGCGCATTGAGCGGAATGTAGTTCGGATAGCTGTACATGAAGCTGACATGGCGACGCGTCGGCGTCACCTGCAATATGTCGCCGGACAGCAGGGCGTTACCGTCATCGCGTTTCCAATGCAGCACCTGGCCGCCGGCAAAATGGCCACCGCAACGCACGAGTGTCAGCGACGGGTTTATGGCCAGCGTCTCGCCCGCCCAGCTGACGATGGCGTTGTGCGGCCGCATGATCCACTGGCGGTCGTCGGCATGGAGATAGATCGGCACGCCGCCAAACGCCTCGCTCCACTCGACCATCACCGAATAATAGTGGCAGTGCGAAATGGCGATCGCGGCCAGGCCGCCGCGACGGTTGATTTCGGCTACCGCCTCGTCGCTCACCATCGAGATGCAATCCCACAGCACATTGCCGTGCGGCGTCTGCGCCAGCAGCGCCCGCTGGCCGATAGCAAAGCGCGGCTCGATGCCGAAAGCGAGAACGCCGGCATCGTCCTTCATCACAAGCCTATGCCCGGCAGAGAGTTCTTCCCCAGTGATCCAGGCCTGGCCTTCCCAGCGCACATATTGCCGCTCGTCCTCGCAGATCGGGCAATTTTCTGGAGGGGTCTGCGTTGCCGCGAACTGGACGCCGCATTGCGGGCAAAGAAAGCAGGTCATCGGTTTTCCTCTCATATCAATGCTTGCGTGAAAGCTGCTTGGTCGCGGCTTCCAGCCCGGCCATCGTCAGCGGGAACATGCGGCCGCCGAAGAGATCGCGGATCATCGCGATCGAATGGGTGAAGCCCCAGTTTTTCTGGTTTTCGGGGTTCAGCCAGACCGCATTCGGCCATTGCTGCAGCAGCCGGCCAAGCCAGACGCTGCCGGCTTCCGGGTTCCAATGCTCGACCGAGCCGCCGGGATGCGCGATCTCGTAAGGGCTCATCGAAGCGTCGCCGACGACGATGACCTTGTAGTCCGGGCCGTATTTGTGGAGCAGGTCGAAGGTCGGGATGGTCTCGGCATGCCTGCGGCGGTTGTCCTTCCAGACGCCCTCGTAGAGGCAGTTGTGGAAGTAGAAATATTCGAGCTGGCGGAATTCGGCGCGGGCGGCCGAAAACAGCTCCTCGACGCTTTTGATGTGGTCGTCCATCGAGCCGCCGACATCGAAGAACATCAAGAGCTTCACGGCGTTGCGCCGTTCGGGGCGCGTCTGCACATCGAGATAGCCGTGCTCGGCGGTGGCATGGATGGTGCCGGGCAGGTCGAACTCTTCCTCCGCACCCTCGCGCACCCAGCGGCGCAGGCGCTTCAGCGCCACCTTGATGTTGCGGGTGCCGAGCTCGACGGCGTCGTCGAAATTTTTGAACTCGCGCTTGTCCCAGACTTTCACCGCACGGCGATTGCGGCTTTCATGCTGGCCGATGCGCACGCCTTCGGGATTGTAGCCATAGGCGCCGAAAGGCGAAGTGCCGCCGGTGCCGATCCATTTCGAGCCGCCCTGATGGCGGCCTTTCTGCTCCTCCAGCCGCTGCTTCAGTGTCTCCATCAGCTTGTCGAAACCGCCGAGCGCCTCGATCAGTTTCTTCTCTTCCTCGGTCAGGTGCTTTTCGGCGAGCCGGCGCAGCCATTCCTCAGGGATGTTGGCGACACCGACGGCATCGGGGCCGGTGAGCGCCTCGATCCCCTTGAAGACATGCGCAAACACCTGGTCGAAGCGGTCGATATGGCGTTCGTCCTTCACAAGCGCGGCGCGGGCGAGGTAGTAAAAACCCTGGACGTCATAGTCGACCAGCCCGGCCTCCAGCCCTTCCAGCAGCGACAGATATTCCCTGAGCGAAACGGGAACCCGCGCGGCCTTTAGTTCGAGAAAGAAGGGGAGGAACATGGTTGGCCGTTATCTATGCCGAACGGTCACGGCGGAGTCGCCACGGGCACTGTCGATTTCGCCGGATTGCAGAAGATTTGCCACAGTACGTGGGTTGGGCATGGGCAAGTGCTTTGCGATGCGGGCTTCCGCCCCATTCGCGCATAGCCGACGCGGCATCGGCTATCGCTTCAGCCGGGTTTGCGCCGGCCCCGTGGCAGCCGGCGAGATAGGGCATCCGCACTCCCCAAACGCCGTCACTGCCATCCACGATTCCGACATAGCGGATCATTCGGCTCCTTCCGCGTTATTTCGATCGCGCTCGCATCATAGCAGATCATACTCGATAAAACCTGTCCGCCGCGCGACATGGTCGTAGAGCTTGCGCGCTGTGGCGTTGGTTTCGTGGGTCATCCAATAGACGTTCTTGACGCCGATCTTGCCGGCTTCCTGCTTGACCGCTTCAATGAGGGCCGCACCGATGCCCTTGCCGCGCACATCAGGGTCGGCGAACAGGTCCTGCAGGTAGCAGTTGTTTTTCTCCGACCAGCCGGAGCGGTGATAGAGATAATGGGTCAGGCCGACCGCCTTGCCGTCGAGCGTGGCGATAAACCCCTTCGGTTCGAATTCACCTTCCGTGAACAGTCGTTTCCAGGTGATGTCGTAGACCTCGTCGGGCAGCTTGGTCTCGTAGAAGGTGAGGTAGGCAGTCCACAGCCGCCGCCAGTCGGCATGGTCGGCCAGCGCCAGCGGGCGGACGGTGATCTCCGTCATTTCGGTTCCTCCAAAGCCTTATCGGATTCCGGCGGAATCAGATCGGAAACACCATCGCCTAATCCACCGGCGAATTGTACTCGCGAAATGCGGTCGCCAGCATTTGCAGCGCGTCACGCGCCCGCGGCGCCAGATTGTGCGAATGCAGGACCACTTCGGAGGGGTCAAGCGACGGCAGGCCGAGCTTGCGGCCAACCTCGATCAGGCCGGGCGGAGCGACGCAGTGAGCCAGCGCCGAAACGGCAAAGCCCGCCGATATCGCAATGTTGACGGCCGCGCCGCCGCCGCCGACGAAGGCCTCCTCCCAGGCGATGCCTGCTTTGTCCAGCGCCTCGACCGCCCGCACACGATCCGGACAGTTGCACACGGTGCTTAAGAGCGCGAGGCGCAACGGCGTTCCGCGCTGCCACTCGAAGGAAGGTGCTGCGAACCAGCCATAGTGGTTGCGCGACAAGGTCCGGCCAGGACGGCTGTCGCCTTCGCGGTGCACGATGACTGCATCGAGCTCGCCGTGATCGAAAGCTTCCTTGAGCACCGTGCTGGTATCGATCCTCAAACTGAGCGTCAGCGATGGATCGTGCGCATGGAGCTGGGCAATCAGAATGGACAGCGCCGGACCGGCGGCATGATCGACAAAGCCGAGCGCAAGCCGGCACGGTGCTGACGCAAACTCCGCCATGGCGCGCTCGTGCGCGGCAAGGAAGTCACGCGCGGCGGGGAGGAAGACGGCGCCTCGTGCCGACAGGCTGACGCGGCGCGGCGTTCTTTCAATCAATCGCGCGCCGAGCTTCTCCTCAAGGCGGCGCAGCTTGACGCTGATCGTCGCCTGCGTGCTGCCCAGCGCCGATGCCGCCTGGGTGAAGCTCTGCAGATCGGCCACCATCACAAAGGTTCGTACGGCGTCCACATCAAGACTGGTCATCGCAGCACTCCATTGGGCCGATCATTCCGTTTTGTCATTTCTGATATAGCCGAGCATAGCCTTTTTTCATGGTCGAGTCTCCTCTATCTCAAACTGGTCGCGGTTTGAAGAGCGCCTCATGCTCGGATGGAAAGAGATCGATATGCCAATTCAACGAAACACCATAGCGCTCACCGGCGTGTGCCTGGCGTCGCTGCTGTTCGGGCTCGAAATCTCCAGCGTGCCGGTGATCCTGCCGAAACTGGAAAGCGTGCTCGCCGGCAATTTCAGGGATTTGCAGTGGATCATGAATGCCTACACCATCGCCTGCACGACAGTGCTGATGGCGACAGGGACATTGGCCGACCGTTTCGGCCGCAAGAGCGTGATGGTGATCACCACCGTCGCCTTCGGCCTCGCCTCGCTGCTGTGCGGCCTGGCTCCGAGTGCTGCACTGCTGATAGCCGCCCGCTTCCTGCAAGGCCTCGCCGGCGGCGCGATGCTGACCTGCAGCGTCGCCGTGCTGTCTCACCAGTTCCAGGACGGCCGCGAACGCGGCAAGGCTTTCGTCGCCTGGAGCGTCGTCTCAGGCATCGGGCTCGGTTTCGGGCCCGCCATCGGTGGCTTGATCGTGGCGCTGTCGAACTGGCAATGGGTGTTCCTCATCCACGTGCCGCTGGCGATCCTGGCGCTCGCCTTTATCGGCGCCGGTGTCACGCAATCGCGCGATCACAACGCCCAGAAGCTCGACTGGGCCGGCATGCTGACGCTGTCGGCGGCGGTGTTCGGCTTTTCCTATCTGATCACGCAAGGTGCGGATCTCGGGACCAGCGCCCGCATCGGCGTGATATCAGCCTCCGTGGCTGCGTTCATCGCTTTCCTTGTGGCCGAGAGGGTGAATCCCTATCCGATGTTCGATTTCTCCGCGTTCCGCATCCGCCAGTTTTCCGGCGCGATCATGGGCGCCATCGGCATGAATTTCAGTTACTGGCCGTTCATCATCTATCTGCCGATCTATTATTCGGGCGTTCTCGGCTATGACAGCACGACGACCGGCCTGCTGTTGCTCGTCTACACGCTGCCCTTCATGGTGATGCCGCCGATCGCCGAGCGCATTCGCGCGCGCTATCAGGCACGAATTGCCATCCCGCTCGGTCTGCTGACGCTAGGGATCGGTTTCATCGCCATGTGGATCGGCTCCAGGCTCGAGGGCGCCACCTGGCTGACCATGCTGCCCGGCACGCTGATTGCCGGCATCGGCATCGGTCTCACCAATTCGCCGACCACCAATACCACGACCGGCGCGGTATCGCCGGATCGTGCCGGCATGGCGTCCGGCATCGACATCAGCGCACGCCTGATCACGCTCGCTATCAACATCGCGGTGCTCGGCCTGCTGCTGACGCAAGGTATCGTTTCCCACCTGCGGGCCACACTCGGCGCGGCTTTGGAGCCGGATGAGTTGCGGGCACTGGCGGAAAGGGTCGCCACCGGCAATCTGGAGGGCCTTGCGCAGGGGACGCCGAAGCTCGCAGCCCTCGACCCATCCGGCGCCATCGTGCATGCCGCGCTGGTCAATGGTTTCGGCTGGGTCATGCTCTATTGCGGGATCGGCGTTCTCGCCCTGTCGGTCATCGGCTTCGTCATCTTCGGGCCGAAGCGCGTCGCGCCGCAGGAGAGAGGGTTTGCTCCCGCGGAGTAAGCGGCCAAAGCCGCCCGTAGCTGTCAGCCAACCCTCGATCCTCACCCCTGCCGTCTGGCCATGAAGGCCAGGCGTTCAAACAGATGCACGTCCTGTTCGTTCTTGAGCAGTGCGCCGTGCAGCTTCGGCAGCGCGCTCCTGGGGTCGGCGCGCAGATCCTCGGGTGCGATGTCGTCGGCGACCAGCAGGCGGATCCAGTCGAGCGCCTCGGAGGTCGACGGCTTCTTCTTCAACCCCTGCACATCGCGGATCTCGTAGAACTGGGTCAGGGCAGCACGCACCAAATTCTGCTTTATGCCGGGATAGTGCACGTCGACGATTTTGTGCAGCGTGTCGACATCGGGAAAGCGGATGTAGTGGAAGAAGCACCGGCGCAGGAAGGCGTCGGGCAGTTCCTTCTCATTGTTGGAAGTGATGATGACGATGGGGCGCACAGCGGCGCGGATCGTTTCGCCGGTTTCGTAGACGAAGAACTCCATCCGGTCGAGTTCCTGCAGCAGGTCGTTGGGGAATTCGATATCGGCCTTGTCGATCTCGTCGATCAACAGCACGACCTTCTTACCGGCCGCGAAGGCGTGCCAGAGCTTGCCGCGCTTGATGTAGTTTTTGATGTCGTTGAACCTGGCATCGCCGAGCTGGCTGTCGCGCAGCCGCGAGACAGCATCATATTCATACAGTCCCTGCTGCGCACGGGTGGTCGACTTGACGTGCCATTCGATCAGGTCGAGGCCGAGCGCCGATGCCACCTGGCGGGCAAGCTCGGTCTTGCCGGTGCCCGGCTCGCCCTTGACCAGCAACGGCCGCTCCAGCGCGATCGCGGCGTTCACCGCCACCATCAGATCCTTGTCGGCGACATAGGCCGCCGTGCCTTCGAAACGCATACTTGCTCCTCGGTTGGTCAGCGCGAGCGTAAGGACGCTGCTTGACCTGTGCAAGGGCGAGCCGGCTGCGACCAAAGCGTGTGAGATCGAAATGGAAACATCGGCTCATGTCAGGTAGTGTCTCAGTTTGAAATTCAGAGCTTGTATTCGAATTCCCATAGCCCGACCCGCGAAAGCTCAAAGGCTATCTCATGCCAGCTATTGCCCTCAGCCGAAGCACATCGAGCGATGAGAAATTTTTCCAGTTGAAGGTGATCGAACGTCCGCATGAAAATCACGCTTTCACCAGAAAATACCGCTTCTTTGTGGGACCGAAGAAACCATGTCGGCGAACACACCGTGGCAGTGAAAGCATCCGAGCCTTCTTTGCCCTCTTCTCCCGCATAGAAATCAATGGTGACCGAAAAATCAGTTGGATCGGACGGACGCCATGTAGAGAGATCGAACGCGAGTTTATCGGCTTCCACAATCCTATGACCCTTATACTCCGCTTTCATGAAACTCACTGTTCCCGCTTCTTATAAGGACCTCGTTTCCCCGGCTTCGGAGCAACAGCGTCCATCTTCTCGCAAAGATCTTCCATGGACCAGAGAGTTTGTGACACGCCAGCCGCCATTGCCGGCGTCGTTTTCAGCGTCTTGTGCATTTTTATGAAGTTGTACCAGACCGTGTAAATCGCGACCATGTGGACATGGTTTTCGAACTTCTTTGAGAACGCATTGGTCAGGCGTGTGAAGCGGCGGTTTGCCATGCGCATGGTGAGATTAGCGCGCTCGATATGCGACGTGCTGACATGCATCGGGTCCGGGTTGCCTTCAATCCGCGTCTTGGTTGCGCCGGTGCAGACGGCGGGGCTGTAGCGGCGCTCTGGCGAGGTCTTCTTGCCTTCCGGTTCGCCGTACTGCTTGATCAGCATCGCATAGTCGATGTCCGCTCCAAATGCTTCCTCGACCGCATTGAGATAGGCGCGGTGACCGTCGGTCGTAAGCTGGACGCGGTTTGCAAGACGGTCCTTCACGTCATCCATGAATGCCAGTGCATATTCGCCATCGCGACCGCCCACGAGCCAGGAAATGATAAGCTTGCTGTCGCTGTCGAGAGCGGTCCACGTCCACACGTCGCCAGCGCCTTCAACCGGGGCTTTCATGGCCGAAACGTTCTTGGCCTTCGCGCCGACGAACGACCAGATTTCATCGCACTGGACGCGCTTGGAAGCCACGTTTCGGACTTCACTGTCATGCAGATCGGCGCAGAACTTGCCGGCATCGACCAGCAGCTTTGAAACCGTGTTGATCGACACGTCGGCAACGGGGGAGGTAGAGCGCATCGAAGAACCCTCGCAAAGCATGGTGAGGATTTGGACGCGGGTTTTGAGGGGCAGCTTGTTCATGCCCCTCATATGTGAACTTTTATGCTTAGTGTCAAGCATCAAAAGTTCACTTTAAAACGGAATGTCTTCGTCCGGTTCCGGTTCCGGTGGTCGTGATGGCCGAGGCGGCGTTGGCCTTCCAAAGTTCGGCGGTGGCTCGGCCGCTTCCTCCTCGATTGTTTCGTGGCCTAGTTCGGCCAATCCAAACGTGTTCGGGGCTGGACGTGTAAAAATCTCTCCGCGCCGAACATATGCGGCGAGCGAGCTTGTCAGCGATGCCTTCGCCTCCCGCGTGGCTTCCCGGCCAAGCGCTTCCAGTATCTCGTTGATATGGACAGGGGCTCGCTTCTTTAGGATCACATGCCGCGCATCTGCGACAGCGCTTCCGGTGCGCAGCACGGTTTCCGCATCGGTATTGTTGTCGTCGCCGTCGGTGGCCAACATTTTGAGGATGTCCCGCAACGCCTGAACATAGACGCGAGCTACCTTGGTCTTCTCTTCGAGAGACGCGACCTCCTGCTCTTTTTTGCGAAGGCGCTCTTCAATCTTCTTCCGTTCGGTCATGCCATCGACTCCTGTATGTGACGATGGTATGTGATGGGATGCATCACGCGCAAGAGGATTCGACATGGTAACAGCGATTGAGGAACTTCCTGCCTACCGATCAACCATCGACCGACTGGAAAAGCTCAGACAGGAAGGCTCGAACGGGCAGGAATACTGGATGGCCCGGGATATCCATCCAGTGTTGGGTTACCCTGTATGGGATAAGTTCGAGCCAGTGATTGAGCGTGCCGCCTCCTCATTCACGGCTAACACGATTGATCCGTCACATCATATTGCTCGTGCAAGCAAAATGATGGAACTCGGAGGGGGCGGAAAACGAGAAGGCTTGGATTACTTCCTCAGTCGCGCCGCGTGCCGTCTCATCGCCATGAACGGCGACCCGAGCAAAGCCGAGATCGCCGCCGCTCAGGCTTACTTCGTTGTCCAGACCCATCGCATGGAAGCAGAAGACGCACTGACCCAGGATGAGAAGCGGCTGAATCTGCGGGACAAAGTGACGACCGCGTTCCGCACTGTCAGCGGAGTGGCGAAGGAAGCTGGCGTCCCCAATTCGAAGCAAGCTCTGTTTCACGATGCCCGGTATCAGGGCCTCTATGATATGCCGAGACGCGATGTGATGGCGCGAAAAGGTTTGAAGCGGGAAGACAACCCCTTCGACTACGCCGGGCCGCTGGAATTGTCGGCAAACGAATTTCAGATGAACATGGCCGCTGACGTCATCAAAAAAGAAGGCATCAAAGGCGAATACCGGGTCATAGACCGCAATAAGAAGATTGCGCAGGACGTGCGGAAGGTGATGCGCGAAAACGGCTCAACGATGCCGGAAAACCTTCCGGTTGCCGAGCCGATTAGGGTAGTCGAAAAGAGAGTGAAGGCGGCCCGCAAACTCGAAATTAAGTCTTAGCCCACCGCTTTTCCGCTGCCTTCTTGGCAATTTCAGCGCGCCGCTCTGGCGTCATGTTCTCGGCGCGCTTCTTCCCGCCCTTGGCGCCCAGCGCCTTCGCAGCGGGGTCTTTGCCGTCGTCGATCACGGTGTCGTCTTCATCGCCAGTGGCAATGCGCATGACGCGGCCGGCGTTGCCGATCACGTCGGCGGGGCGCTTCTGGCCTTTAGGTCCGGTTGGCATTGCTACTCCTATGTGCTTTCCAGAGTGACAAACACCAGCGGCACCTTCTCCACGTCCGCCGGCTGCGGCGCATGTGTTATCTCGGTTACCGCGTAGATGGCCAGACTATCGCCGGATGGCATGTGCACCCAGTCGCCTATCACAGGCGTTGACGCGAAGGTCCACATCGACGCTTCGTTTTCAATTTTAACAAGGCAACGGATCGCCACACAACCACTCCATGCTTTCCGCTAAGCATATAGGCGTTTCCGCCTATGCGGGCAAACCCGGATAGGCGCTTTCGCATATTTCAAATTTCAAACTGAGACACTACCTCATGTCACTAGCGCTTGACCGACCAGCCGCCTATATTGGGCTTGGCGGTCTGCGCTTCCCGGCAGGAGAACATTTTCCCCGGGGCCTTAACGATCCTTAGGGAGCTGTCCCTGGGAAGACCCGTGGGTTTTCTCATACGGCGCCCACCTACTTTGTAGGTTCCCGGGATCGCTCTCTCCACCGGTTGTGTGGATCGTCACTTACCTGTATCCGCCCAGTTTGGCGGATGATGTGGTAGAAAACGTCGCTCATGAAACGTCACCCAGATCCGACCTTTTCTATCGTCCGCGCATGACATCTCCCAAAGCCCTGAAAAAGCAGCTGCGCCTCGAGGCACTCGGCCGCCGCGATGCGCTCGATCCGCTGTGGCGGGTGGAGATCGCGCTTGAGATGGCCGAGACGGCGCGCGACCACCTCGCCATCGAGCCGGGTCAGATCGTTTCAGCTTTCTGGCCGATGCGATCGGAAGTCGACATCAGGCCGCTGATGTTCGCCTTGCGCGAGAAGGGGGCCAGGCTTTGCCTGCCGGCCATCCTCGACAAGACCACCATCGTCTTTCGCGAACTGGTGCGCGGCGCGCCGATGGTCGAGATGGGTTTTGGCACGGTCGGTCCGCATGCGGAGGCCGAGGTTCTCGATCCCGCGGTGATGCTGGTGCCGCTCGCGGCCTTCGACAGCCGCGGTCATCGCATCGGGTATGGCGCCGGCTATTACGACCGCGCCATCGCCAGGCTGATCGACGAGGGCCAGCCGCCACGACTGATCGGCGTCGCTTTCGATTGCCAGGAGGTGGGTCTCGTGCCGGATGAGGCGCACGACGTCATCATCCCGGAAATACTGACCGAGAGCGGTTTGCGCCGCTTCGACATCGCTTAAAAGACCGCGATCCCGCTTAACGCGTTTCCAAGACGTGCCGGATAGTATTCCGGCAACACAGTCCGAGCCGATGGCGGCCATCATGTTTGTCTTCGCACGCTTCCTGCTGATGCCGTTCGTCCTTATCGCGGTGGCGCTGTTCGCGATGGCAGTGCATATTGTGGGAACTGCCCTGCATCACCAGTTCGCCTGGCAGCAGGCCGTTGCCACTGTGACGGATGTCAGTTCCTACAGCGAAGCCCAGGGTAATGGCCTCACCGCGAAAGGCATCAACGTCGCTGTCACCTATGTCGCGAACGATGCACCGATGACGTGGTCCGGCAAGGGAAAGGACATCGGCCTCTACACGGCGTCCAAAGGCGACGCGGTGGAGTTGTATTACAACCCTGCCAATCCATCGATCCTCGATACCGCGGCGATGAAGGGCTGGCGCGGCGGGCTGTTGCTCCTGGCCGCTACTGGTGGGTTCACTGTTTTCTACGTCTGGTTCTTCTGGCTGCGCGGACGCGCCGCACCGCCGGCGTCACCGATGATGCCTTCGGCAGTTCGCGTCGCGGGCGCGAGCGCAAAGCCGTCTCAACGGCAGCGTGGTACTTTCGGCCGGCGTTAGCGCCAATCGCCCGGGTAGCGCTTGCCTAGCGTCCGTGCCTCTGGATAGAAGTGGGCATGAGACTTCTCTTCCTCGGCGACATGGTGGGCAAATCGGGACGTACGGCGGTGTGGGAACAACTGCCCAGCCTGATCTCGGATTTCAAACTCGACTTCGTCATCGTCAATGGCGAGAACGCCGCCGGCGGCTTCGGCATCACCGAAGACATTTTTCGCGACACCATCGCCGCCGGTGCCGATGTCGTCACCACCGGCAACCATGTCTGGGACCAGCGCGACGCACTGATCTTCGCGCCGCGCGAGGAGCGCTTTTTGCGCCCGTCCAACTTCCCCAAGGGAACGCCGGGGCGCGGTTCCGGCGTCTATATCGCCAAAAACGGCGCGCGCGTGCTGGTCGCCAACATCATGGGCCGGGTGTTCATGCATCCCGAGCTCGACGATCCGTTCCAGGCCGGCGAGCGCGAGCTGGCCGCCTGTCCGCTGGGCGAGCAGGCCGATGCCGTGGTCATCGACTTCCATGCCGAAGCGACCTCGGAGAAAATGTGCTTCGCGCATTTCGTCGACGGCCGCGCCAGCCTCGTCATCGGCACCCATACGCACCAGCCGACGGCCGACCACCAGATCCTCAATGGCGGCACCGGCTACATGTCCGATGCCGGCATGTGCGGCGACTATGATTCCTCGCTCGGCATGGACAAGGAAGAGCCGCTCAACCGCTTCCTGTCGAAAGTGCCGAAAGGCCGCTTCGAGGCGGCGACCGGACCGGCGACATTGTGCGGCGTCGGCGTCGACATTTCCGACCGGACGGGCCTGGCCGAAAAGATCGCGCCGTTTCGCCGCGGGCCTCGGCTTGAAGAAACCGCGCCATCGTTCTGGTCGTGACATTGATATGGTGGAATATAGTACCTAACTGGCGACGAAACTGCTCTAGATCGTAGAGGGGACGACCTCCGTGCAGCTCGTTGAATTCCTGGCGCCGCATTTTCAATTTGTTGCCGATCCAACCGCGTGGGTCGCGTTGCTGACGCTGATCGTCCTCGAGGTCGTGCTCGGCATCGACAATCTGATCTTCATCTCGATCCTGACCAACAAATTGCCTGAGGCGCAGCGCGCCCGCGCCCGCCGTCTCGGCATCTCGGCGGCGCTGATCATGCGGCTGGTGCTGCTCGCAACCATCTCCATCATCGTGCAGCTGACGACGCCGGTGTTCACAGCGTTCGGCCATGGCTTTTCCTGGCGCGACCTGATCCTGATTGCCGGCGGCCTGTTCCTGGTCTGGAAGGCGACCAAGGAAATCCACCACACCGTCGATCCCGACGACCACAAGGATACGATGATGGGCGAGACGCTGCAGATCTCGCTTGCCGGCGCCATCTTCCAGATCCTGCTGCTCGATCTCGTCTTTTCGATCGATTCGATCATCACCGCCGTCGGCATGACCGACGAGATTGCCATCATGTACATCGCCGTGATCGTGGCGGTGAGCGTGATGATGCTGGCGGCCGGGCCGCTGGCCAATTTCATCGCCAAGAACCCGAGCATCGTCATGCTGGCGCTGGGCTTCCTGCTGATGATCGGCATGACGCTGATCGCCGACGGCATGGGCTATCATGTGCCGAAGGGCTACATCTACGCCGCGATGGGCTTTTCCGCCCTGGTCGAGGGCCTCAACATGCTGGCGCGGCGAAGGAAGAAATCCAGCGGTGGGCATTGAGGCTGGGCGATCGGGGCGATCCTAGCGCCCCGGCACGCCCTTCGGATAACGGTCGCCGATCAGGCCAAGCGACAGGCCCTGTTCCAGCCATGCTTTGGCACCAGCCAACACCAGTGCGAAGCCGTCGGTCGAGCCGACCGCCTGCTTGACCTGCTCGTCGGCGGTGCCGGCGAAGCCGAAATTGCTGACCTCAAGAAAGGTCGCACCGTCAGGCGTTTCGGCGCCGGGCATCTCCGTGAATGTCCAGACCACAGTGGTCGGCGGATCGCTCCATTGCATGACGATCTTCTTGTTCTCGACGATCTCGCTGACATTGACCATCGCCGAGGCCCCGTACATGCGCCACTCCCAGCGAACCTCTTTGCGGCTATCCAGCCGGCCGCTACTGTGGGTAAACCAGAATTTCGTGGTGATGGCCGGGTCGACGATCGCCTCGAAGACCTCGGCGACCGGCCGCCTGATCAGCATGCCGGCTTCGGCAGTCGGCGTTTTGTGAATTTCCATCGATGCTCCTTTCCTTGTCCGGTTTGCGCTCACCAGGCGTCAGGCTCGCGCACCATGTGAACGATGCTGGCCGGGTTGGCGATCCAGAAGCCGCGAAAGCCTTCGCCCAGGGGCTCGACCGCGTCGCAACGGACGACGCCGGCCTTGGCGAGATGATCCGCAATGGCTGCAGAATTGTCGGTGAAAAGCTCAAGCCAGACTTCGGCCTGGCTCAGCATCGGCGCCTCGTCGATCCACAGACGGTTTGGGCCAAGCTCGAAGCCGATGGCCGGCGTCTTGGCGGTGAATGGATTCAAGCCGACGACGTCGCGATAGAAGGCGATCGTCGCCTCGTACTGATGTGACGGGACTTTCATGGCGATGTTGATTCCACCTGTCATTTTCGCGGTCATTGCGGGCTCCGTTGCGCTGTTCATCTGTTTGTCTCGTTGGCCGGCTCGCCCCTCATCTCGCCGCGGTAGTAGCCGTCGCGCAGATTGATGCCGTATTCGACATAGGCCTTCATGCAGGCCAGCATCTGCGACCAGCCCTCGCAATTGAGGTAGGATTTCTGCAGGCCGACTACGCCTTCCGGCCAGCCGGATTCAGCAATGGTCACAAGGGTGCCGCCATCGTCCAGCGGCTCGAAGTTCATCTCGATGCGTGTCTTGTAGGCGGGCTTGCCTTCGGCATCGGTGGCATCCCAGCGCAGCACGATATGGCGGTCCTTGATCACCTCATCGACTTCGACGGGCACCTTGCCCCACCAGACCACCCCGGTGCCGGCCTTCAGCGGCGCGCTGGCGCCGCCGATGGTGGTGAAATAGCCACTCAGCTTTTTGGGATTGACGACGGCGTCGAAGACTTCGGCGACCGGTTTGCCGATGCGCCCGGAAACTCTGAATCCAAGAGACATATCCACAGCTCCTTCCTTGATTGGCTCGACGATATGTTATAGAAACATAACATGTCAAGCCAAACCGCAGACGATCACGTTTTCAAGGCATTGGCGCATCCGCGCCGTCGCGAATTGCTGGATCGGCTGAAGGATGCGCCGCAGACGACCGGCATGTTGTGCGAGGCGTTTCCCGACATCGATCGCTGCACCGTCATGCTGCATCTCAAGGTGCTGGAAGAAGCCGAACTGGTGGTGGCAAAGCGCCAAGGGCGAGAGCGCTGGAACCATCTCAACGCGCTGCCGATCAAGCACATCCACGACCGCTGGATCAGCCAGTATGCCGGCCATGCGCTCAGCATTATCGACCGGCTGAAGTCCGATCTGGAGGGCTGAACCGGCGCGGCTGGACGAATTGAGCCGATTTATCTATAAGCCGGCCATTCCGACAGAGAACGCCGTGCATCCATCGCGTTGCACCTTGGACGGCTCTGAAAATTTGAATTCGAGTACCCGGGAGGACGAGGTGAGACCACCTCGCTTCGGGATGCTCTAGCCGAAGACGACAGGGGTGCCATGGCCGGCCATTCACAGTTCAAGAACATCATGCACCGCAAGGGCCGGCAGGACGCGGTGCGGTCGAAAATGTTTTCCAAGCTGGCGCGCGAAATCACCGTCGCCGCCAAGAGCGGAACACCGGATCCGTCGATGAACCCGCGTTTGCGCCTGGCCATTCAGAACGCCAAGGCGGTGTCGATGCCGAAGGACAACATCCAGCGCGCCATCAACAAGGCATCGATGGGCGATGCCGAGAATTACGAAGCGGTGCGCTATGAAGGCTATGGGCCAGGCGGCGTGGCGCTGATCGTCGAGGCGCTGACCGACAACCGCAACCGCTCGGCCTCGAACGTGCGCGCCGCCTTCACCAAAGCCGGCGGTGCGCTTGGTGAAACCGGCTCGGTGTCGTTCATGTGGAACCGCGCCGGCGAGATTTACTATCCGGCCTCCGCCGGCAGCGCCGACAAGGTGATGGACGCGGCGATCGAGGCCGGCGCCGATGACGTCGAGTCCGACGAGGAAGGCCACACCATCTACTGTGCGTTCGAGAGTATGGGCGAAGTGTCTAAGGCGCTGGAAGCCTCGCTTGGCGAGGCCGAATCGGTGAAGCCGATCTGGCAGCCGCAGAACAATGTCCCGGTCGACGAAGAGCGGGCGCAATCGCTGATGAAACTGGTGGCAACGCTCGAGGACGATGACGACGTGCAGAGCGTCTACGCCAATTTCGAGGTCGACGACGAGACCATGGCCAAGCTCAGCGCGGCGTAGGTCCGTGCAATACAGGCGGATGCGAATATTGCTGTATGACGGCGGCCTGCCTATAGATTAGTCAGTTATCAGGGGGGGCGATGACCGACTATAAAGAGGCAAGTTTTGCCGATGCGGTGGCCTGGCCTCGCCGGCCCGGCATATGGCGACGGTTTCTCGCTGCACTCATCGACTACCTTGTAATCCTGATCGCCCTCTATTTGCTCGTAGGGGCTCTATTTCTGCTGACCAACGGTGGCGTAAAAGGCAGCTTTTGGCTGAACTGGAAACTATGCCAGGAGGGTACGGTTCACGGTGCCCCGACACTTGCCCGTTATGATTGGCAGGTGTGTAGAACATCAGTACTCGGTTTGCCGGTCGCCATATGGAGCGTGGGTACGGCGCCGGGCTCAAAGCCTGGAGAAACCTCCTCCATCTCGATCGATCTGGATTCGCAAGGGAATTTCAGGCCTGCAGCATTGGACCTGGGTTTCCTCGAGCTGATCGCTCTGGCGTCTTATCTCCTCATTATGGAGTTGAAGTCCGGCCAATCAATCGGCAAGCGGCTCACGGAGCTCACTGTACATGATGAGGACGACAGACATAGGGTCGGCCTGCCGGCGAGAAAGGCTGTTCGGCGGCAACTTATCAAGTTTCTCGGCGCATTACCGATCGTCCTGACGGGAAGCTGGTATGCTTTTCAGGCTTGGGGCACCGCTCCCGGTGGCGTGCAGGATTACTCCAGCCTGGAAATAGTGGTTGCATCCGCTGCCCTCGTTTTGGTGCTGATCTGGCCGGTCTGGATTGCGATATCCATAGCTCTGGGCGACGACCCGATACACGATCGATTCGCAAATACCACGGTGCGCATACAGGAGGCCCAGACATGAGTGTGCCGGAGAGGCCCCGCGTGGTCATCACCTATTGCACCCAGTGCCAGTGGCTGTTGCGGGCCGGCTGGATGGCGCAGGAACTGCTCTCCACCTTCGGCACGGATCTTGGTGAAGTGACGCTGGTGCCGGGCACAGGCGGCATCTTCACCGTTTCCTGCAACGATGTGCTGGTCTGGGACCGCAAGCGCGACGGCGGCTTTCCCGATGCCGCCAAGCTCAAGCAGCTGGTGCGCGACGTCATCGATCCGGGCCGCGATCTCGGTCATTCCGACCGCAAGGGTCACTCGCAAAAGGACCCCGCTTGAGGCGAGGTCCTTGCGTTTGCGAAGTGTCATTTTTCAGAGCAATGCGAACATGAAGCAGGCCATCGACACGATGGCGGTGATGGTGCGGACGTGGTTCCACATCACCCATTGATTCAGATGGTTCGCCCACACGGCTGCGCCATTGGCGCTGGCCGGGTCGACGGCGGCGAGCGCATCGTTGAGCGGCACATTGAAGACCATGGTCACGATCGGGTTGCCGATCAAATAGATCACGGCGCCGGCAAGCAGCCAGTATGAGCCGGACTGGCTCCACCCCATGAGAACGGCGGCGATAAGCACCAGACAGAGCAGGCCGGTGCCGAACAGCGCCGTCATGAAGGTGGGCGTGATCACCGTGATGTTGATCGAATTCATCGCTGCGATGCCTTGGGGGACCGGCAGCCGGGCAAGCGCCGCCATGATAAAGTTGGAAAAGGCGAAGAACACGCCGCCGACGACGCCCGAGCCGATGGCGGCGATGATGGTGAGGGTGGGAAGAAGCTTGATCATCTCAGTTGCTCCAGATGCCGGTTGCAGCGGTTTCATTTGCGTAGGCGGAAAAGTCTTTCGGCGCGCGGCCGAGCACACGCTGGACGCCGTCGGTCAGCGTCTCGTTGCGGCCGTCAAGCACTTCGGTGAACAGCTCGTTGAGCAGCCAGGCGATTTCGGGCGGCAGTTCGTATGCCGCCGTCGCGGCGGTGAATTCGTCATGCGAGATCTTGATATAGCGGATGTCGCGGCCGGTCGCCTTGGCGATCTCGGCAACCGCGTCGGCGAAGCTTAGCAGCCGCGGCCCGGTCAACTCATAGAGCTGGCCGACATGACCCGGTTCGGTCAGCGCAACGAAGGCAGCATCGGCGATGTCGTCGACATCGACGAAGGGCTCGCCAACAGGGCCGACAGGCAAAGCCACTTCGCCTTGCCGCAAGGACTCGACGAGAAAACCTTCACTGAAATTCTGCGAAAACCAAGCGCAACGCAGGATGGTCCAGTCAGCGCCCGAGGCTTTGACCATCTCTTCGGCGCGCTGGGCTTCGGTCTCGCCGCGGCCGGAGAGCAGCACCATGCGGGTGACGCCATTTGCCACCGCAAGCCCGGCGAAGGCGCCGACGGTCTCGGCGGCGCCCGGCACGGCGATGTCGGGATAGTAACTGATGTAGACGGCGCCCACGCCCTGCATGGCAGGCTCCCAGGTCGCCGGAACCTCCCAGTCGAAGCGGGGGCTGCCGGAACGCGAGCCGATGCGCACGGGAATGCCCTGTGAGGTCAGCCGCCCGGCGAGGCGACGGCCGGTCTTGCCAGTGCCACCGAGAATCAGGACTGGTTTGGTGTCGGTCATGGTGGTTTTCCTTTGTTACAATATGAGTAATCCTCACATTTGCAAAATGTGATAAACCCTCGTATTTTGGGAGTCAAGCCGTTTGTTGGCAGATTTTGTCGAGACCGGAGGCCGTCATGGAAGACACAGCAACGCCCGCATCTGCCCAGGAGCAGGTCGCATCGCCGCGACGGGCGCCCACCCAGCAGCGCAGCCGCGAGCGGGTCGAGCGCATGCTGGCCGCAGCCTCGGCGCTGATTGCCGAGCAAGGCAGCGACGCCATGCGCATGGGCGAGGTGGCGGAGCGGGCCGCGGTGTCGATCGGCTCGCTCTACCAGTTCTTTCCCGACAAGCGGGCGATCGTCTGGGCGCTGGCCGAGCGCTACACCGCCGAAAGCCAGGCCTGCATCTCCTCGGCGCTCAAGGATGTCGTCGACGCCGAGGGCCTGCGGCAGGCGTTTTCGGAGCTGGTGGATATCTACTATCAGCTGTTCCTGGCCGAGCCGGTGATGCGCGACATCTGGTCGGGCACGCAGGCCGACAAGGCGCTGCGCCAGCTCGAACTTGCCGACAGCCGGGCGAATGCCGAATTCCTGACCACGGTGCTGAAGCGGCTGCATCCCGGCGCCGATCCGGTGGCGCTGGAGACGACGGCCTTCCTCGTCTGGCAGATGGGCGAGGCTGCCGTGCGGCTGGCGATCTCGGTCGATCGGCAGGAGGGCGACAGGCTGGTCGCCGCCTACAAGCGCATGGCGCTGCGGGAATTGGTGGACGGGTAGGCTCGCACCACTCTGGGAAGGGTCGCTTCGAAGCAGCAGGGTGGAGGCGTCGGACCGCACCCGACCCTTGGGCCGACCTCCCCACAAGCGGGAGGTATCGGCGCGTTAGCTTGAAGCGACTGACTTTGACGGCAACAAAAAACCCGCCACAAAGGCGGGTTCTTTATTCAGCGATACAGGTAAACTTTAGAGGCCGAAACCTTCGAAGCGCTTCTTGAACTTCGACAGGCGGCCGCCGCGGTCGAGCAGGGTCTGCTGGCCGCCGGTCCAGGCCGGGTGCGTGGTCGGATCGATATCGAGGTTCATCGTATCGCCTTCCTTGCCCCAGGTCGAACGGGTCGAGTATTCGGTGCCATCGGTCATGACGACCTTGATGGTGTGGTAGTCGGGATGGATATCGGCCTTCATTGTCGTGCTTCCTGGCTTGCGGCGCTACAGACGGGCCCGCGGCCTGCGTCGATGCGCCCCTTTTTAAAACTCGAAGCCGCAGCTATTGAAAAGCCACGGCTTCTAAAACGGTCGGCGAGCCTATACATCAGCCGGAATTGAATCACAAGGCCACGGCAGGCGCATATTGAACGCGCCCACCTGGAGCGGCCAGAGGAAACGGTCATGGCGGACATCAGCGGCGAGCAAGACGGGCGCAGGCGCTCGCTCGGGCCGCTCAGGCGCCTATATCCCTACATATTCCGCTACCGCAAACTGGTCATAGGCGCCCTCATTTCGCTCGCCATCGCCGCAGCGACGACGCTGGCGCTGCCGCTGGCCGTGCGGCGCATGATCGACCACGGTTTCAGCGCTTCCGGCACCGTCTTCATCGCCGAATATTTCGCCGCTTTGGTGGCGATGGCAGCCATTCTGGCGGCGGCATCGGCCGGACGCTACTACTTCGTCATCACGCTCGGCGAGCGGGTCGTTGCCGACATCCGCAGCGACGTGTTTTCGCATGTCACGACGCTTTCGCCATCCTTCTTCGACACCGCCCAGTCGGGCGAGATCGTCTCGCGGCTTGCCGCCGACACCACGCAGGTGAAATCCGCCGTCGGCGCCACCGCCTCCGTGGCGTTGCGCAACGTCATCCTCGGCCTTGGCGCGGTGGCGATGATGGTCGTCACCAGCCCGAAACTGTCGGGCCTGGTGATCGCGGCCATTCCGCTCATCGTGCTGCCGCTGGTCGCGTTTGGCCGTTCGGTGAGGCGCCGGTCACGGCAGGCGCAGGATACGCTGGCGCAAGCGACCGCCTATGCCAGCGAGCAGATCGGCGCGGTGCGCACGCTGCAGGCGTTCACCAACGAGACGCTGGTCACCGGGCGGTTCTCGGCCGCGGTGGAAGCCGCCTTCCAGGCGGCGCGCTCGTCGATCTTCTCCCGCTCGCTGCTCACCTTCTTTGCCATCTTCATGATCTTTTCCTCGGTCGTGGCGGTGTTGTGGTTCGGCTCGCGTGACGTGCTTGCCGGCACGATGTCGCCCGGCACGCTCGGCCAGTTCCTGCTTTACTCCGTGTTTGCCGCAGGCGCGCTGGGCGCACTGTCGGAAGTCTGGGGCGAGCTTGCCCAGGCGGCGGGTGCGGCCGAAAGGCTGACCGAGATACTCGACGAGACGCCGGCGATTCAACCGCCGGCCAATCCGCTGCCGCTGCCCGCCAAGGCGACAGGCGCGATCAGCTTCGACGACGTCTCCTTCTCCTACCCGGCAAGGCCGGACCGTGCCGCCGTCCACGGCTTGAGTTTTCAGGTCAAGCCGGGCGAGACGGTGGCGATCGTCGGCCCGTCGGGCGCCGGAAAGAGCACCGTCTTTTCGCTGATTCTGCGCTTCTACGATCCCGAAACCGGCCGCATCGCCATTGACGGCATCGACGTGCGCGAAGCCGATCCGGCTGAAGTGCGGGAGCGCATTGCGATCGTGCCGCAGGATGTCACCATCTTTGCGGCAAGCGCGCGCGACAATATCGGCTTTGGCCGGCCGGGCGCGACGAATGCCGAGATCGAGGCCGCCGCCGGGGACGCGCTGGCCGACGAGTTCATCCTCAGGCTCGACAAGGGCTACGATAGCCAGGTCGGCGAGCGCGGCGTCACCTTGTCCGGCGGCCAACGTCAGCGCGTGGCGATCGCCCGCGCCATCCTGCGCGACGCGCCGATCCTGCTGCTCGACGAAGCCACGTCGGCGCTCGACGCCGAAAGCGAAACGCTGGTGCAGACGGCGCTGGAACGGCTGATGCAGGGCCGCACCACCATCGTCATCGCCCACCGGCTGGCGACCGTGCTGAAGGCCGACCGCATCCTGGTCATGGATGGCGGCCGCATCGTCGAGGAAGGCACGCACCAGAGCCTGGTCGCCAAGGGCGGCATCTATGCAAGGCTGGCCAAGCTGCAGTTCGAAACCGGAGCAAGCGCCTTCAGGGGTGCCGCGGAGTAGCAACCCGCAATCAGGCGGGACCATACCGCTTGCGGAGATGCTCGGTGAAATACGCGGCGTTGAGCTTTTCGCCGGTGGCGCGCTCAAGCAGTTCGGGCGTCGACCAGCGCGATCCCTGCGACCAGATCTTGTCGCGGCGCCAGTCATTGATGGCGGCGAAATTGCCCTTGGCAAGCTCGCTGTCGGCTGAAGGATGGTCGCGCGTCAGCGCAGCCCATTGCTGCGCCGCCATCATGGCGCCCAGCGTATAGGACGGGAAATAGCCGAAGGCGGCGCCCGGCCAATGCACGTCCTGCATCGGTCCGTCGGCTGGGTTGTCGATGGTCGAAAGGCCAAGATACTGCCGCATCTTGGCGTCCCAGGCTTCGGGCAGGTCGGCTGCCTGCAGCCGCCCCGAGACCAGCTCCTGCTCCAACTCGTAGCGCAGGATGACATGCAGCGGGTAGGTTACCTCGTCGGCATCGACGCGGATCAGGCCGCGCTCGACCCGGTGCACATGCGGCAGGATGTCGTCCAGCGACCAGGCTTCGCCGAGATGCTTTTCGACCACGGGCAGCGCCCAGCGCCAGAATTCGGGGTTGCGGCCGACCTGTTTCTCGACGAACAGACTCTGGCTTTCATGCACCGCCATGCCGCGCGCCTTGCCGAGCGGCCAGTGCGCCCAGGCCTTCGGCAGGTTCTGCTCGTAGAGCGCGTGGCCGGTCTCGTGCAGCACGCCCATCAAAGCCGACAGGAAATCGGACGTTTTGTAGCGGGTGGTGATGCGCACGTCGCTCGGCACCCCGCCGCAGAAGGGATGGTGCGATACCGACAGAGAACCATGGGTGAGGTCGAAGCCGACCGAAGCCATCATGGCGAGACCAAGCTCGCGCTGTTTGTCGATCGCATAGCTGCCGGAGAGCGGCTTCAGCGGGCGCTTGGCCAGTTGCGCTTCCTGTACGGCCAGCGCTTCCGGCACGAAGCCCTTCAGGAATGTCTTCAGCTCGGTGAAGACCGGCGTGATGTCGGCGGCGCGGTTGCCAGGATCGTATTGCTCCATCAGTGCGTCGTAGGGATCGAGGCCGAGCGCGTCGGCGCGCAGGGCGGCTTCCTCGCGCACCAGCGCGATGACACCTTCGAGCGCCGGCAGGAATCCGGCCCAGTCATTCTTGGCGCGCAGGTCGCGCCAGAGCTGCTCGGAGCGCATACGCGCCACCGTCTGGCGCTCGACGAATTCGACCGGCAGGCAGGTCAGGTTGGTGTATTGGCGACGCAGTTCGCGGACCGCCGCCTGCTGCTCCTCGTTCAGCGCCTCCTGTTCGGCGGCGGCGAGCCAGTCGGCGATCTCCGGCGCCGTTGCCCTGATATGCAGCATCCCGGCCAGGGACGACATGGCTTCGGCGCGCTTCTCGCCGCCGCCGACGGCCATGTGGGTCGCCTCGTCGGCGCCGAGGATAGCGAGCGCATGTTCCAGCGCTTCGAGCTTGTGGCCGAGATCATCGAGTTTCTGAAAAGACATGACAGGTTCCGCGTTTTGGACCGCGGAAAAGATACCAACGCGCCAGGATTGGCAACCCTCAAAGGTGGCTATGCAGCTTGCGCCGGTGAGCTGGTGCGTGGAATGCTGGCTGACGGTGGAACACCGCCATGGAGGGGAGACTAAGATGATCGGCAATATCCTGGTCGGGCTGGTGGCCCTGATCCACCTCTTTATCGTCTATCTGGAGATGGTGGCGTGGGACACACCGCGCGGGCACAGGGTGTTCAACCTCAAGCCGGACTTCGCCAGCGCATCGAAGGTGCTCGCCGCCAATCAGGGGCTCTACAACGGCTTCCTTGCCGCCGGGCTGATCTGGGGCCTCTATCTCGGCGCGGCGGGATTCCAGATCAAGGTGTTCTTCCTGCTTTGCATCGCCGTCGCCGGCCTCTATGGCGCGGCGACTGCCAGCCGGAAGATCCTCTATATTCAGACCGTGCCGGCGGTGCTGGCCCTCGCTGCGCTGTGGCTGGGCTGGTGACAAAAAAGACGCCCTCGGAGCCAGATCCGGGGGCGTCAGACAGTCCCTTCCTCATTCCTGGAGATATCAGAGCGGATCTCAGCCGTTCGGATAATTTCCGCCGTCGGAGCCATCACCGATCATGAAGCCGCTGCCGATGTCGGACATCAGCCTCTGATCGACATTGTCGAGGCGGCGCAGCAGATCGTGATATTGCGCGGCCGGGATCCGGCCATGGTCAGAAGCGGCGACCCGTTCGGCGGCCTGGCCGATATGCGCAGCACGCAGATGCAGCCACTGCGCTTCCGAGGTCGAGATGCCCTTCGTCTCGCGCGCATCCGTGATGCCCTGTTCGACGCCCCGCACCTGCTCGATCAGGCCGGTCACGCGCGGACCGGTCATGTCGGTCGGGTCGCTGGCGTCGAGGGCGCCCTTGTGATGTCCGGCGGCATAGGCGCCGGCGAGTGGAACAGTGATCAGAAGTGTCGTGAGGGTTGCGGTCCTGAGAGTCTTCAAAGAGCGCATGATGTGCGTCTCCTCCTGCTATGGAAGGGGCAAGCGCTTTCGCTCCGCCTTCCGGAAGCGGGCCGTCCGGTTCCGTCGCGTCGCGATGGGAGGCATCGCCGGCGGTTCTCGGCCCTGCGCGTCAAAGTAGGAGCCCGGAAACGCGAAGTGTAATTAAAGAAAGATAATGTTTTCAGGCCTTGCCGACCTGGCGTTGCGCCCTAGAGTTGAGCCGGCAAACAATTTCGCGTGACTGAAAATCACCGTTCGGTGAGCTTCAGTTCAATGCGTCGGTTCTTGTTGCGGGCGTCTTCGGTGTCGGCGGGGTCGAGCGGCTGGAATTCGCCGAAGCCGGCCGCAACCAGCCGGTTGGCGGGCACGCCGTTCTCGATCAGGAACTTGACCACCGAGGTCGAACGCGCCGTCGACAATTCCCAATTGTCGCGATAGCGGCCGGCGCCGGACAGCGGCTTGTTGTCGGTGTGGCCGTCGACGCGCAGCACCCAGTTGATCTCGGGCGGGATTTCCTTTTGCAACTCGATGATGGCATCGGCGAGCTTCTTCATCTCGACCTTGCCGGCATCGTTGATCACTTCCGAGCCGGTCGGGAACAGAACTTCCGACTGGAAGACGAAGCGGTCGCCGACGATGCGGATGTTCTCGCGGTCGGCGAGGATTTCGCGCAGGCGGCCGAAGAAGTCGGAGCGATAGCGGTTCAGCTCCTGCACGCGCTGCGCCAGCGCGACGTTGAGCCGACGGCCGAGATCGGCGATCTTGGTGTTGGAATCGCGGTCGCGCGTTTCGGACACATTGAGGGCGTCCTCGAGCGCGCCGATCTGCTTGCGCAGTGCCGCGATCTGCTGGTTCAGGATCTCGACCTGGCTCAGCGCCTGCTGGCTGATCTGGCGCTGGCTGTCGAGTTCGCCGCCGAGTTCCGCGGCGCGCTGGTTGGCGGCGTCGCCGGCGCCGGCGCCTTGCGCCAGCAGCTGCTCGAGCCGGCTCTTCTCAGCTTCCGCCGCCGACAGCGACGCCTGCAGATTGGCCAGCGAATCGTCCTTGTCCTGCGCGCTCGAGCGCTCCAGCGCCAGCAACTGCGTCAGTTCGTTGATCTGCGAGTTGAGGCGCGTGAGCGCCGTATCCTTGCCGGAGAGTTCGCGTCCGAGCAGGAACTGCGCCAGCACGAAAACGGTGAGCAGGAACATGATGGCCAGCAGCAGCGTCGACAGCGCGTCGACGAAGCCCGGCCAATAGTCGATCCGGCGATCGGTGCGCCGGCCCCTGGCGAGAGCCATGCTAGTGGACCCCGGGTTTCTTCAGCGCGTCGGCGATCTTTTCCAGCGTGTTGCGCATCGCCTTCTGCTCGTCCGACTGGGCCTCGACCCAGTCGCGCATGATCTGCTGCTCGGAGCGCATGTTCTTGACCAGGCCGGAAATGCCGTCGGCGAGATTGGCCATGGCGGTGGCGACGCGCGGATTGGAGCCGCCGCCGCTTTCCTGCATGCTGCGCAGCCGTTCCGACAGGACCCGGATCTCGTCGGAGGATTCAGTCTTGGCCGGGTCGGCGACGGCGATGTCGGAGGAGAGATCGGTGACCGAGGACAGCCAGTTTTCAAGCTCGGTATAGAAGCGGGTCTGCGCGCGGCCGGCCTGCAGGTCGAGGAAGCCTAGCACCAGCGACCCGGAAAGGCCGAACAGCGAGGACGAAAAGGCCGTACCCATGCCGGCCAGCGGCGCCGACAGCCCCTGCTTCAGCGAATCGAGCACGGCGGCGGCGTCGCCGGTGCCGGGATCGAGCGATTCGATGGTTTCGCGGATCGAGCCGATGGTGTTGAGCAGGCCCCAGAAGGTGCCGAGCAGACCGAGGAACACCAGCAACCCGACGAGATAGCGCGAGGTGTCGCGGCTTTCGTCGAGGCGGGTGGCGATCGAATCCAGCATGGTGCGCATCGAAGACGTCGAGAAGGCGACCGTCGAGGAGCGGCCGATCATCGCCTTCATCGGCGCCAGCAGCACCGGCTCGGTGGTTTCGGAACCGGCGCGGAAGGAATTGACCCAGCGCACTTCGCGAAACAGTCGTCCGACCTGGGCGAAGGCAAGCAGGATGCCGACCACAAGGACGCCGACGATCAGGCCGTTGAGGCCGGGATTGCTCCCGAAAGCGGTCGAGATCTGGCGGGTGAGGATGGCGGCGATGAAGGCGACGATGACCAGGAAGATGACCATGGTCAGGAGGAAGACCTGCGGGCTCGACAGTTTGTGCGGATCGTACATCAGGACATCAGAACGCCTGCCCACGCCGAAGGATCTGAGAAAAGCCATCCGTGCCCCGTTTCCGATGCTCTATTTGCCTTGACGCAATTCCGAACGGGAAGCCGCTCATACTTCCCTGGAACCGCTCCAGTGCCGCCGATCACGTAATTCGCGACTCTAAACGGAATTGTGACCAAATTGAATGGCGCTTGGCAATATTGCCCGACTGTCGGGCCGCACCACGCCGTTCAGAGGCGGTTGACGACCAGGCAGTCGACCATGGCGGCAAGATGCAGCCCGGCGCCGGTGACGACAAAGCCGTGCCAGAGGGCATTGTGGAAGCGCAGGCGTTTCCAGGCGAAGAAGATGACGCCGCAGGAGTACACGATGCCGCCGGCGACAATCAGCGCGATCGAAGTCGTCGGCAACGTCGCCACCAGCGGCTTGACCAGGACGACGCCGCTCCAGCCGATGGCGAGATAGAAGACAATGGCCAGACGATCGAAGCGGCCGGGCAGGAACACTTTCATGGCAATGCCGGTCAAAGCAGCGGTCCAGACAAGCACAATCATCGGCAGCGCCAGCGGCGAGCCGTCGAGCTGGGCCAGAAAGGGTGTGTAGGTCGCGGCGATCAGGAGATAGATCGCCGCATGATCGAAGCGCCGCAAGATCCACTTCGCCGGCGACGTCACCGGCCACAGATTGTAGGTCAGCGAAATCGACAGCACAGTCAGCAGCGACACCACGAAGAAGGCGGCGGCGATGTATTCGCCGGGACCGGCATGGAAGGCGGCCAGCGCCAGCAACGCCGAGCCGGCGGCTATTGCCAGCACGATGCCGACCGCGTGGACGATGCCATCGGCGATCATCTCCGCACGCGAATAGTGCCAACGCCCGACAAAAGGGATTTCAATTGGCTGGTCTGGCTGCGCTTCTCGCGAGGATAGTGAAGGTATGCTCGTCATAAAGATCCTGCGTCACCCTTATCTGGGCGGCCGCCGGGCAGTATTTCAAGCTTTGATTGCGGTTTTGCGACTGCGGCGCTTCAGCGCGCCGCGCCGGCATGCCAAGTAATCAGCGCGCCGAGATCGGCTTCTTCACCGCCTTGAGCAGCGCGCGCTGGATGACCTCGTTGCCAGCGACGAGCGAACCCGCCTCGAGCATATCCTGGCCGCCATCCATGTCGGAGACGAAGCCACCGGCCTCGCGGATCAGCAGCAGGCCGGCGGCAATGTCCCAGGCCGACAGGCCGGTTTCCCAAAAGCCGTCCATGCGGCCGGCGGCGACATAAGCGAGATCGAGCGCGGCGGAACCCAGGCGGCGCACGCCCGAGACCTCGGCCATCACATTGCGCAACTCGACGAGAAAATTGCCGTGCTGGCCGCGGCCGAGATGCGGCACGCCGCAGCCGATGACGCAGTCGGTGAGCTTGCTGCGGCCGGCAACGCGCAGCCGGCGATCGTTCATGAAGGCGCCGCCGCCGCGCTCGGCGGTGTAGAGCTCATCCATTGCCGGATTGTAGATGACGGCGGCGACCAACTGGCCCTGTCGCTCCAGCGCGATCGAGATGGAAAAGATCGGAATGCCGTGCAGGAAATTGGTGGTGCCGTCGAGCGGGTCGACGATCCAACGGTGCTGGTCGTCGTCCCCTGCGATCATGCCGCGCTCTTCCATCAGGAAGGCATAGCCCGGCCGCACCTTCGACAGTTCGGCAAACAGGATGTCCTCGGCCTTGCGGTCGGCTTGGCTGACATAGTCGCCCGGTCCCTTCATCGACACCTGCAGGTTCTGCACCTCGCCGAAGTCGCGCGACAGCGAGCGGCCGGCCTTCATGGCGGCCTGGACCATGACATTGAGAAGTGCGGAGCGTGCCATCGTATCTGTTCCTGCCTACGCGTCAGTCTGCGCGGCGCATGTAGGTGAGTTCGTTGGTGTCGACGACGATGCGTTCGCCGGCGCCGATGAATGGCGGCACCAGCACGCGGATGCCGTTTTCCAGCACCGCCGGCTTGTACGAGGACGCGGCCGTCTGGCCCTTCACCACCGGGTCGGCCTCGGTGATGGTCAGCGTCACCTGGTCGGGCAGCGAAATGCCGATCGGCCTGTCCTCATAGAGCTGGACCGTCACCATCATGCCGTCCTGCAGGAAGGCGGCGCGGTCGCCGACGAAATCCTTCGCCAGCTCGAGTTGCTCGTAGCTCTGCGTGTCCATGAACACCAGCGCGTCGTCCTGGGCGTAGAGGAAGGAAAAATCCTTCAGATCGAGCCGGATCTGCTCGACGGTCTCCGCCGAGCGGAAGCGCTCGTTGAGCTTGGTGCCGTTGATCAGGTTCTTCAGTTCGACCTGGTTGTACGCGCCGCCCTTGCCGGGCTTGACGGTGTTGGTCCTGACCGCCACCCAGAGGCCGCCATCGTGTTCGATGACATAGCCGGGACGGATTTCGTTGCCATTGATCTTGGCCATGATGAGATTGATCCGGGATGCTACCAACGGCTTGGCCGTTGGTATGGGGATGGTCGCTGGACAAGCGATTTCGGGCCCCCAAGACCACAAATCGGCAGGAGAGGCAAGGGATGCCAGATCGCCCGACAGCGGCTGGTAGCCTCAAACTTGGGCTGCAATGACTTTGCCGACGGCCTCGACGATGGCATCCGCAGCCTCAGTCAGCCGGTTGAGATGAGGCGAGCGAAGTGCGGCGACCTGTAAGGAAAGGTCGACATCTTCCGTGTTGACGAGCATGAGGCCGTCGGGAAGTCGGCGCCTTGCAAGACGCAACGGCATTAGCCCAAGGCCGTGCCCCCGACGGACCCATTCCATCTGCAAGGCCGGATCCTGTATCTCCGCCGCGATCTCGAAACAACGCCTTCCGCCGACCAGAACCGACATGAGTTTCTGGCGCGCGTCGCAAGGGGCCGGACTAAGCACCCACGGCATGGGTGTCCGGCCACCGTCTTCCGGATCGGGGACGGTGGACGCAGCTATGACGCCAAGACGTTCAGTGCCAAGCGCTTCCGGGCCTGGCTTATCCGACGATCGCAGAACAATCGTCACATCGAGCTCGCCGCGTTCGAACTGATCGATCAGTTCGGCGCTCCAGCCGGTCTTGAGCCGTAGCGACACTTTCGGGAACGCCGCCGCGGCGTTGGCGATGGCCCCGGCGATGTCGCGGTCCGAGAGGCCATGGGCGAGACCCAGGCGGAACAGTCCTTCCGGCTCGGTCTTTCCGGCGAAGGATTTCAGCGCTTCTACGGAAGCGATGATATCGCGGCCGCGCGCCAGCACTTCCAGCCCCGTCGGCGTCAGTCGCGGCGGCTTTTGCCGGCGGTCGAGCAGCGTCGTGCCAAGCATGTCCTCCAGCCGCTGGATTTGCCGGGTCACAGCCGGCTGGGTCAGCGGCAGGCGCCGGGCGACCTTCTGGATCGAGCCCTCCTCGGCAAACAGGGCGAGCGTGCGCAATTCCTCAAGCATAGCCAGAACCATGTCTCGTAGGCATAATCATTGTAAACATTATGAATTTGAAATCCATCGCCTGGCAAGCAATTTTCCTTTCAAACGAAAGGAGGACGACAATGAAGGCAATCGAACTGCAGAGCCCAGGCGGCATCGACAATCTCAAGATGGTCGAACGGCCAATACCGGAGCCCGGCCGCCAGGAGATGATCGTCCGCGTCAGGGCGACGGCGCTCAACTACCGCGATGTCGAGATCGCGCGCGGCAGCTATCATACGACATTCCCCTTGCCGCTGGTGCCGCTTTCCGACGGCGTCGGCGAGGTCGTTGCGGTTGGCTCCGAGGTCAGCCGCTTCAAGGTTGGCGACCGGGTCTGCGGCACGTTCTGGCAGCGATGGGTCGGCGGCAGCTTCGCCATGGCCGAACCTTCCTACCAGCGCGGCGGCCCGATCGACGGTTTGCTGAGCGAATTCGCCCGGCTGGACGAACAGGCGGCTGTCATCGCGCCGGCGCATCTCAGCGACGTAGAGGCGGCGACATTGCCTTGCGCCGCCGTCACTGCCTGGCATGCGTTGTTCACCGAGGGCAAGCTCAAGCCAGGCGAAACCGTGCTCAGCCTCGGCACCGGCGGCGTGTCGCTGTTTGCCGTGCAGTTCGCAAGGGCGGCCGGAGCGCGCGTCATTGTTACGTCGAGCAGCGATGAGAAGCTTGCCCGGGCGAAGGGGCTTGGCGCGCATGATGGCGTCAACTACCGCGACAATCCAGACTGGTCGTCGGCCGTGCTGGCGCTGACCGATGGCCGCGGCGCCGATCACATCATCGAAGTCGGTGGGCCACAAAGTTTCGCGCAGTCGCTCAAGGCGTCGGCGCGCGGCGCCCAGATCAACGTCATCGGCTATCTCGGCGGCAGCGAAGGGGTGATCAATCCGCTCGACATCTTCCGACGCCAGGTGAAAGCACGCGGCATACCGGTCGGCTCGCGCGAGTCCTTCGAAGCGATGAACCGGGCGCTCGCCGTCAATCGGTTGAGGCCGGTGATCGACCGGGTCTTCCCATGGGCAGAGGCAGCGCAGGCCTTTCGCCATCTCGAACACGGCTCTCCCTTCGGCAAGGTCGTGCTGGATCATACACAGTGACGTTGCGTGTCAGGGCAGGCGGTTGGCCTTCTGCAAGGCTTGCTTTGTCTGATCGTCGGTCAGCCCTTGCAGGAAATCGTCCATCTCCGGATCGATAAGGCCGGCGCGGCGGGCGACCACATACCAGGCCCCGGCCAGGATCAGGTCGGGGTCGGTTCCGATGCCGCCCATATAGAGCTTTGCCAACCGGTTCTGGGCAGCGACATTGCCGCCTTCAGCTGCCTGCTTCATCCAGTTGAAGCCGGATTTCAGGTCGCGAACACCGCCCCGGCCCTCGATCATCCAGGCGGCAAGATCGATCTGCGCGGTGTCGTAGTTCTGCCTGGCAGCCTGTGCCAGCAAGCTGCGCGCCTTTGCATCGTCTCGCGTCTTGCCGCCGACGCCATTGGCATAGACCTGCGCCATCGCATACTGGGCGTCGGCAAGCCCTGTCGCCGCGGCACGCTCATAATAGGGCACAGCCCGGGCGATGCCGGCATCGCCCGGATCCTGCTGCACGAGCAATTGCGCGAAGTTGAACTGCGCCAGCCGGTTGCCGGCCTCGGCGGCGGCCTGCATCAGCGCATAGGCTCCCTTCTCGTCCTTCTTGACGTAGCGGCCGTCGAGCAGCATCAGCGCATACTGGAACTGCGATTCAGGAATCCCCTGCTCGGCGGCCTGCGCATACCATTTGGCGGCCTCAGCCGGGTTGAGCGGCACGCCCAGCCCGCGCGACAGAATCTCGGCCACGAGCGTTTGCGCCGCCGGGTCGCCATTCTTGGCCCGCACCAACGCCAGATTGTAGGCGGTCTTGTAAAGACCGCGCTGGAAAGCGCCATAGGCGGGGTCCGCCGGCTTGGCGCCGAAACGTTCGGGGTTGATCGCGTCGGCCGACGGCAGCGGCGCGGTTGTCGCCGGCTGCGGCAGCGGGGTGTCGATCGGCTTGTCGATATGGACGCCGGAATCCGTGGCACCGGCTTTTGGGGCACCCGCATCGGGGGCGACCGCATCCGGCACGCTGAGGGCGGGCGCGCTGGTGTCCGGCCTCGGCTGCGGCAGCGGAACGGTCTCCGCCGCGATCGCTGCCCCGCTCATCAAGGCCGCAACGAGAACCGCGAGAGGAAGTCCATGTCGGCGCACGTCAGCCCTCGAAGCGCGGCGCGGTTTGGTCGAGCAGCGCATTGGCGGCGGCAATCGCCGCCTTCGGATCGGCGCCTTCGGCCAAGACGGCGCTGGACAGCGCCACGAACTCGGCGCCAGTGGCGGCCACCGCTTCTACCGAAGCGATGGCGGAACCGGCCATGACGATGCAAGGGATCTCAATCACGTCCGCCCACCATTGCCCGAGCGACAGGTTGCGCGGATGCGGTTCCGGCTTGTTGTCGTAGCCGAAGCGGCCGAAGAAGATGTAGTCGGGCCTGGTTTCGCCGAGTTCCAGCGCGTCGTCGCGCGTCTTGGCGCCACCGGCGCCGACCATCATCTTGCCCTGGAAGTGTTCGATGGTCTCGGCGAGCGCGTCCTTGGAAACCTCGACATGAATGCCGTCGGCCTGGACACGGCCGGCAATGCGGGTATCGCCGGCGATGATGACGGCGATGCCGGCCGCTTGCGCGGCCGGTACGATCTGTTCTGCAAAGGCCTGGAAGGCAGCCTCGTCCATGCCGTTCTCAGGCAGGATCAGCGAAGCGATATCACCGCCGTCGAAGGCAGCCGCAATGCGCTGCGCCGGAGCGTCCTTGGGTGCGATCAGCACGATGCGGCAGCGGTTGGGGGGTGTTGCGTCGTTCATTGGCTTTCGATCCCGGGTTTCGCCTATGCCGGGCGAAGATGGTTGCATTGCGGCATAGAACAAAGCGCCCGCCTTGAACAGGCGGGCGGGGATCGATGCGATGGCTTTGGTTTACGATCGCCGGCGAGCCGACGCTCTGCGGCTCATTTGACGGCTTGCGGGCTTTCGGCCGGCGATTTGGCCCTCCACAAAGTCCAGCCGAGATTCATGCCGGCGGCGGCGATCAGGATGGCGGCTGCGCCGACGAGCTGGGCCGGATGCAGCCGGTGGCCGAAGGCCATGACATCGACCAGGATCGCAACGACAGGATAGATGAAGGACAGCGACCCCTGCAGATGCGTCGGCAGTTTTTGGATGGCGGCGTACATCAATATGTACACCAGGCCGGTGTGAACGACGCCAAGCGTGGCCAGCATGGCCCAGCTCCAGGCATCGGCGGGCAAATGCGAGAGGTTGGCGAAGGGCGCTAGCATGACGACGCCGACGCAGACCTGCATCAGCGCGATCAGATGCGGCGGGGTGCCCTTGAGCTTCTTTGCGACGATTGCCGCGACAGCCCAGAAGAAGGCCGCTCCGAGCGCCATGACGATGCCGATGACATAATCTGTGCCGGTTATGCCGGAACCGACACCCGCATCGGGCCCTGTCTGCACGATCAGCAGCATGCCGGCGAAGGCGATGCCGAGCCAGGTCAGCTTGGCCAGGGTCAGCCGCTCGCCGAAGAACAGCGCGCCGAAGCCGACCAGCATGAACGGTTGCGTGTTGTAGACCGCCGTGGCAATCGAGATCGAGGCGCGGGAGAAGGCGCTGAACAGCAACAGCCAGTTGATGACAATGGCCGCGCCGCCAAGAGCGGCGATGGCAACAATGCGCAGCGTCAGCCTGCCGCGCAGCAGCCCGAGTGCCGCGCAGGTGATCAGCAGCGCCACCGCTCCGAAGGCGCAGCGCCAGAACACCACGTCCATAACGGGCTGGCCCGACATGACGACAAACCAGCCGATCGTGCCGACGATCGTCATCGCCGCCGTCATCTCGATCGTGCCGCGTACCGTGTTGTCCATGACAATACCTCTGATATCTGTTGACGCATAATCTCATATGGACCTGAGGGTTTATATGCCCCATGAAAGGTGATATCCGGTAGTAGCCTAATTTAATGAGGCTACATCCGCCCTTTTGCGAGGAGATGAAAATGCTGGACGAGTTGGACAGAAAGCTTCTCGACATCCTGATCCTGGATTCGCGGACTTCGTTGAAGGATCTGGCGCAGCAGGTCGGGCTGTCGTCGCCGAGCGTCTCGGAACGGCTGCGGCGGCTCGAGGAACGCGGCGTCATCCGCGCCTTCACCATCGAGATCGACCCGGAAGCGCTGGGGTTTCCGTTGCAGGCGATCGTGCGGGTGCGGCCACTGCCGGGCAAGCTGCATATCGTCCAGAAGCTGATCGAGGAGATCCCGGAATTCGGCGAATGCGACAAGGTCACCGGCGACGACTGTTTCGTGGCCCGGCTCTACGTGCGCTCCATCGGCGAGCTCGACAAGCTTCTCGACCGCATCGCCGACAAGGCGGAGACCAGCACCGCCATCATCAAGGCGCAGCCGATCCGGCGCCGTCCGCCGCCACTGAATTAAGCTCCAGCTTGTAGCCGATGTGGCTGGCCTTGAAGCCGAGCCGGTCATAGAAGCGATGCGCGTCCTGGCGGCTCTTGTTGGTGGTCAGCTGGATAATCTTGCAGCCGCGTTCACGGCACTGTTCGATCGCCCATTCCAGCAGACGCTGTCCCAGCCGTTCGCCGCGGCGGTCTGCGACGACGCGCACAGCCTCGATCTGGCCCCGCAAGGCGCCCTGCAGCGACAGCCCGGCGAGATAGCTGATCTGCAACGTGCCGATGACGCGGCCCCCTTCCGTCATCACGGCAAGAAACTGGTTGGGGTCGGCTTCGATGGCGGCAAAGGCGTCGCGATAGACCTTGGCGAGTGGCTCGGTGGCATCCTCGCGGCTGCGGCCAAGTGGATCGTCGGCGAGCATGACTACGATGGCAGACAGGTCGGCCGCTTGGGCGCGGCGGATGTGGGGTTCGCTCATTGTCAAAACCTGGAGTCAAAAACCTGGGGTCAAAAACCTGGGGCCAAAACCTGATGCAGCGGGGATGGCGCCCTTATGCATCGGCGACGATCTTGCCGCAAATCCGGAACCGTCGCTTTACGCACAGTTGATCGACACGGCCGGCATTTTCCCGGTCGCGGCGCAAGGGTTTCTGGGCTATTGCAGGGCAACCGTCTTCCCTCCAGCTTTTCCAGTTCATGTCAGGTCTGCTCGCCGATCCGTGGTTTTATGCCGCCGCCATTCCGGCGGTGATACTTGTCGGGCTGTCGAAAGGCGGCTTCGGCGGCGCTGTCGGCTTCGTTGGCGTGCCTTTGATGGCGCTGGCCATGCCGCCGGTGCAGGCGGCGGCCATCCTGCTGCCGATCCTGTGCCTGATGGACATCGTTTCGGTGTGGACGTGGTGGGGCGTCTACGACAGAAAGATGCTGGTCGACATGATGCCGGGCGCGGTGATCGGCATTGGGCTCGGCTGGCTGACGGCAGCGCTCGTAACCGAAGAGATGGTGCGGCTGATCGTCGGCGCTGTCGCGCTGATCTTCGTGCTGCGCTGGCTCTATCTCCAGTTCCGCCACGGTTCCGACCATGCGGCGGCGCCCAACCGCATCGCCGCCGCCTTCTGGGGCACCGTCGCCGGCTTCACCAGCTTCGTCGCCCATGTCGGCGGGCCCCCCTTCCAGGTCTATGCGCTGCCGATCCGGCTCGATCCGAAGGTGCTGTCGGGGACATCGGCGATCTTCTTTGCCGCCACCAACGCGCTGAAGCTGATCCCCTACTTCGCGCTTGGCCAGTTCGACACCACCAACCTGACGGCGTCGGCCGTGCTGATGCCGCTGGCGCCGCTGGCCACCATCGCCGGCGCCTGGCTGGTGCGGCGCATGCGGCCGGAGATTTTTTATCCCTTCACCTACGCGACCGTGGCCGTGGTCGCGGTCAAGCTGCTTTGGGACGGGATCGCCGGCCTGCTCTAAATCCCGCTCAGGCGGCTGCCGGTTTGGTTCGCGGGGCGCTCGCAAAGGTCAGCGATGCACCACCCATGACCACGACCGCCATTGCGCCGAGAGTGGCGATGTCGTGCGCGGTCGGCTTCAGCACCATGTCGGCGACGACGACGATCATGATGACGAAATCGAACTTGACGATCCGTATCATGCGGCGCCCAAACGCTATGGCAGCCGGGGTCATGCCGTCCGCGGCAAGCATTGTGGCAAGCTTTTCGAACGAAGGCTTCAGCACGAGGATACCGGTCAGAAACGCGGCGGCGTAGCCGCAAAGGCCGATGACGACCCAAAGGTCGGAGAAGCCGGTCCATAGCGAAGTCAGCACCAGGCCAGAAGCCAGGGTCGCGACGGACGCCGGCACGAACAGACGCAAGCCGAGTTTGTCCGTCGTTCTCAGCATGACCATCAGCGTCTCGTCGTCGCCGGCGCGATCGGCGAGTATCGAAATCAGCAGCATGGCGAAACCGCCGCCGAGCCAGAGGATCGCTGCCATGACGTGCAGGAATTTGAAGAGAGAATACCAGTCCATTGCCGCTCCTTGTGCATCGTTCCGGGGGTAAACGCTGCTTTCGCGCGTCTGCTTCCGAAGGAGGGCGGATTATCTCCGTACATGTATCCAGAAGATGCCGCGTCTGTGCCGGCTTGTTGCGGTGGCGCCGTCGCCGGATTTTACCGCAGCCCGCACAATACCCGGCATTTGCCGGATGGACGCCGTGTCGGCATTGGCTGGTTTCGCGGCATGATCCTGAAACCTGCGGGGACTAAGCCGCTCGCGACCGACGCTCCATTTTGGCCGCGCGCGGTCGGACCAAGTCTGCAACAACCATCGAGGGTATCCCATGCAAGGCGTAGCACGAAATTTCTTCACCCTGGCCGTCATCTATTCCCTGTGCGGCATGGCGCTCGGCCTGCATATGGCGATCTCCAATGACCATGGGCAGATGCCGACCCACGCGCACACCATGGTGGCGGGCTGGCTGATGTCGGCGGTGTTTGCCTTCTTCTACCACCTGTTTCCAGCGGTCGGGCAAAAGACGATTGCCGTCGTGCATTTCTGGCTGACGGCAATCTGCGGCATCGCACTGATGATCGGGCTTTACTTTGAACTTGCCGGCCATCCGGAGATCGAGCCGGTGCTGGCTTCCTCCTCGATGGGGTTTTATGCGGCAATGCTGCTGTTCGCCTTCATTTCCTTGCCGGCTGTGTGGAAGAAGGCATGAACAAGCCGACGATCAGGCTTAGGGCACCGTTGTGCTGATACGGCACAGAAGGGCAGCGGTCGATCAAGAAATATCCGCGCCGTTAAGGGTTCATTAAGCTTTACAGGTGTTTACTATGTCCATCCAGTGATCTGGATTCTTACCGAGTGGTTGGAGCCACTTCGTTTGACGCCTCCCTGTTAAACTCCTGAGAGCCGCCTTATCCGCGGCTCTTTTTTTGTCTGCTTTTGGTCCGCTTGGCGCCCCTGCGCAGGCGTTAACCGTTTGTTAAACATGTGCTTGCCTTCGCCGGCGGCGAAGCGCATTTTCAAGCTTCAGTCATCTAGGGTGCCGGCGTGACGGCGAGAAGCCGAATCAGCCGACGGGGCAGTGCAGGGGCGTATCGATGAACGAGCCTTCGAAGGGCATCGCGAAAACCATCAAGCTGGCGGAACGCCGGGTTTTCTCCCAATCCTTCAAACCGCTCTACCAGGAAGGCATGGGCCTGGTCGAACAGGCAGCCGAGTATCTTGACGGCAAGGGCCGGGCCGAGGCCAAGAAGCTGTCCAGGCTGGCGGCGACGCTCTATGCGGCCGAATCGATGCGGCTGACCACAAGGTTGATGCAAGTCGCCTCCTGGCTGCTTTTGCAGCGGGCGGCAAATTCCGGCGAGATGACCCGCGACCAGGTCGCTTCGGAAAAATCCAAGGTGCGTCTCGACACCGCCTCGGCGCATGACGAAGCGGTCGGCTGGGGCGAACTGCCGAAGGATTTCCTCGACCTCGTCACCCGCTCGCTGCGCCTGCAGGCGCTGGTGCGCCGCATGGACGAAGAGATCTATGGCGGCGCGTTTGCCGAGACGCCTGCCGCCGCCCGCCGCGCCAATCCGGTTTCCGACCAGATCACGCTGCTGAACACGGCTTTCGCTCGAGGTTAAACGCCTCCGTTTCCGGTTTGTTCACATTTCGCTGACATCGCTGTGCGCCGGAGGTAGACTTCGCGCATGAGGGAAGCGATTCGCATTATCGGTATCGATCCGGGGCTGAGGCGCACCGGCTGGGGCATCGTCGAGAGCCTCGGCAACTCGCTGCGCTTTATCAGCTCCGGCACTGTACGCTCCGACGACAAGGCGGCGCTGGCGACACGGCTCTGCCAATTGCATGACGGGCTGGCCGAGATCCTGCATGCGGCCATGCCCCAGGAAGCGGCCGTCGAGCAAACCTTCGTCAACAAGGATGCGGTGGCGACACTGAAGCTCGGCCAGGCGCGCGGCATAGCCATGCTGGTGCCGGCGCGCGCCGGCCTTGTTGTGGCCGAATATGCCCCCAATGCCGTCAAAAAGGCGGTGATCGGCGTTGGCCATGGCGACAAGAAGCAGATCCACATGATGGTAAAGGTGCTGTTGCCGAAAGCCGTTTTCGACACCGAACATGCCGCAGACGCGTTGGCTATCGCCATCTGCCACGCGCATCACCGGCAAAGCGTCGCCTACAGGATGGCGCTGGCATGAGGGATCACGCATGATCGGCAAATTGAAAGGCACGCTGGACGAGATCGAGGAGGATTTCTGCCACGTCGATGTGCACGGCGTCGGCTATGTCGCCTATTGCTCGGCGCGCACGCTGGCCGCGCTGCCTTCGCCCGGCGAGGCGGTGGTGCTGTTCATCGAGACCTATGTGCGCGAGGACATGATCCGGCTCTACGGTTTCCAGTCGGTGCTTGAGCGCGAATGGTTCCGGCTGTTGATGAGCAATGTGCAAGGCGTCGGCGCCAAGGTGGCGCTGGCCATCCTGTCGACGCTGGCGCCGGCAGACCTCGCCAATGCGATCGCGCTGCGCGACATCGCCATGGTCAGCCGCGCGCCCGGCGTCGGCAAGAAGGTGGCCGAGCGCATCGTCACCGAGTTGAAGAACAAGGCGCCGGCCTATGCCGGAACCGCCTCCGGCACCATCGGCCTTAAGCAGGAGCTCGGCGAAGGCGTGGCGCCGGCGCCGATTACCGACGCCGTCTCGGCGCTGGTCAATCTCGGCTATTCGCGCGACACAGCAGCCAATGCTGTCGCGGCGGCGCTGAAGACGGCCGGCGAGGACGCCGATGCCTCGAAGCTCATTCGTTTCGGGCTGAAGGAACTGGCGCGGTGAGTGATTGCTTGTCCGGTCCTTTGCCCTGTGCGAGGAAGGCCGCATGAGCCTTTCACCCCGCCTCATTGCCCCGGAAAAGCGCGGCGAGGATGCTGAGCAGACCTTGCGGCCGCAGACGCTCGCCGATTTCGTCGGCCAGGCCGCAGTGCGGGCCAATCTCAAAGTCTTCATCGAGGCCGCCAAGGGCCGCAGCGAGGCGCTTGACCATGTGCTGTTCGTCGGGCCGCCGGGGCTTGGCAAGACAACGCTGGCGCAGATCATGGCGCGCGAGCTCGGCGTCAATTTCCGCTCGACCTCCGGTCCGGTGATCGCCAAGGCCGGCGATCTCGCCGCACTTCTCACCAATCTCGAAGACCGCGATGTGCTGTTCATCGATGAGATCCACCGGCTCAATCCGGCAGTCGAGGAGATCCTTTACCCGGCGATGGAGGATTTCCAGCTCGACCTGATCATCGGCGAAGGTCCGGCGGCACGCTCGGTCAAGATCGATCTTGCCCGCTTCACGCTCGTCGCCGCCACCACCAGGCTCGGCCTTTTGACCAACCCGCTGCGCGACCGTTTCGGCATTCCGGTGCGGCTCAATTTCTATTCTGTCGAGGAACTGGAGCAGATCGTGCGGCGCGGCGCCCGCATCCTGCAAATGCCGCTTGGCGACGATGGCGCGCTGGAGATCGCACGTCGGGCCCGCGGCACGCCGCGCATCGCCGGCCGGCTGCTGCGCCGCGTGCGCGATTTCGCCTCCGTCGCCGGCGACGGCCACGTCGACAAGCAGATTGCCGACGAAGCTCTCACCCGGCTCGAGGTCGACGCGCTCGGCCTCGACGCACTCGACCGCCGCTATCTCTCGATGATCGCGCGCAATTTCGGTGGTGGGCCGGTCGGCATCGAAACCATCGCCGCCGGCCTCTCCGAGCCGCGCGACGCCATCGAGGACATTATCGAGCCCTATCTGATCCAGCAGGGTTTCATCCAACGCACGCCACGCGGCCGCGTGCTGACCGCCAACGCCTGGCGCCATCTCGGCCTCGACGCGCCAAAGGATCTGGCACAGCAGCAGATCAACCTGTTCCAGGAAGAGTAACGGACATTTGTTCTTCGGAACGGATTTCTGTGCAGAATCTCCTCAAACCTGCCAGCGTGAAGGCGCATTCCTCGATTGTATCGGGCGTCGCAATGTCGGCGCGAACTGCTCCGATCAAGGTCGGAGCCAGAAAAGTGATCACCAGACGCGGGTTCCTGAAATTCGCCGGAGGTTCGTTCCTCTCGCTGGCTTCGCTCAGTGCCTATGCGGTCGGCATCGAGCCGATGCTGTTGACGCATGTGAAGCGCTACCAGCTGACGCCGCCGCATTGGCCTGCAGATCTCAAGCTGCGCGTCGTAGCACTTGCCGATATTCACGCCTGCCGTCCCTGGATGACGCCTGAGCGGATCGCTTCGCTCGTCGAAGATGCGAACGTGCTGAAGCCCGATCTGATCGTACTGCTCGGCGACTATTTCTCAGGCATGTCCCTGGTGACGAACCGGGTGGAGGCCCATGAATGGGCGCCGGCCTTGTCAGGACTGAAGGCGCCGCTTGGTGTGCTGTCGATCCTCGGCAATCACGACTGGTGGCACGATCCTTTCGCGCAGCAGGCCGGAGCGGGGACTGTGGCGCGCAAGGCATCGGAGGAATCCGGCATCTCGGTTCTGGAGAACGACGCCGTGCGCCTGCAAAAGGATGGATACGGCTTCTGGATCGCCGGGCTCGCCGACCAGCTGGCACTGTTACCGAACAAGGCCGCAGGCCGCGACAGATTTGAAGGCCTGGACGATCTCGACGGCACGCTGGCCAAGATCACCGACCAGGCACCGATCATCCTGCTTGCGCATGAGCCTGACATTTTCCCGAAAGTGCCGTGGCGGGTTTCGCTGACGCTGTCGGGCCACACACATGGCGGGCAGGTCAGGCTGTTCGGCTATTCACCGGTGGTGCCGTCCCGCTTCGGCAACCGCTTTGCCTATGGCCATGTCGTCGAGAATGACCGCAATTTGATCGTGTCAGGCGGACTCGGCTTCAGCATCGCGCCGGTGCGCTTTGGCATGCGGCCGGAGATCCTGCAGATCGACCTCGGTTAGGGCATGCCGGTATTCAGGTGATGCCGGCCTGCAAATGAGGTGTTCCTGCGCTTCCGGTAGTCACGGACCAAAGTCCGCTCCGTTCCGGTTTTCGGACCCCTCATTTTCGACTCGGCCTGACCTGAATCTCGACATGCCCTAGGGCTAATGGAGCGAGCGGATCGCATCCATCACGGCGGGTTCGGCCTTTTCGCCGTTGAAAGCGTCGACGATGCCGAAGGCGCCGCCAAAACTCCACACCGACCATGAGAAGCCATGCGCCTCGGCGCGCGCGATCATGTCCTTGACATAGGCCGCGCGGTATTTGGGCGGCATCACATAGGGATTGCCATATTCCTGGCGGATCATGCCGAACTCGCCCAGCGTGATGTTTTCCGGCTTGATGGCGTTGGCCTTCGCCCAGGCCTCGACCTTTTCGAACGGCGCATCCATGACGCCGAGCAGCTTTTCGTCCGTGTCCATGCTGGCGACTTGTTCATCGAGATAGGCGAGCAGGCCGTTCCGTCTGGTCCGTGGCGCCTCGGCTTTTATCTTGGCGCGGATCGCATCCAGCGTCGCATCGAGCTCGGCGCGCGGCACCGCGGTCAGCGGATAGGGCAGGCCGGTAACATAGAGAATGAAATCGCCGGCCCAGGTCGCGCCCTGATGCGTCAGCAGGAACGGGTCGTAGGAGTGGAAGGTCCAGATGATGTTGTCGTCGGGGATCGACTTTGGGTCGATCCTGACCAGCGAAGCCGCACTGGAATAACAGGCGCCGGTCAGGATCAGCGTCAGCCTGGTGGCCGAGGCGCGCGCGGCCGCGAACAGCTTTTGCTGACGCTCCGGCCACAGGCTGGTGCCCTCGCTGTCGCAGTCGACGATAGGCTCGTTCATCGGCTCGAAAGCGACCTGCGCCGGGTCCTCAGTGGCAAGCGTGCGCGCCATTTTGCGGACGACCTCGACATAGGCCTCGAAGGTTGCGGGATCGTCCATCACCTGGCCCATGCCGATCTCGCGGCCGCCGCCGGCCGGGATCAGGTGCATGTCGACGATCACTTTCAGACCGGCCCGGTTGATCATGCGCGCCGAGTCTCGCACGCTGGCATAGAGGTCGTCGCGCAGCGCCAGCGTCTGGTCCGACATAAACGGCGAGGGGTCGACCGGCATGCGCAGAAAGTCGAAACCGGCGGCCTTCAGCGCCTTGAGGTCACCCTCGTCGAGGAACTTGCGCCATTCCGGATAGGGCAGGATGGCTTGTCGGTCGTTCCATTTGTCTTCCCCGACCCAGGTCGTCCACTGGTCGAGGTTGAGGCCGCGCTTCATCGAAAAGGTCGCGGCCTGACCGGGAAGCGCAGACGCCGCCAGCACCAGCAGCGCTGCCATCAAGGTCTTGATCATCGCCGTCAACAGTGCCATCGGGTTTGCTGCGCTGGTGATTTTGGCAAGACAGGTGCCCCGCCGGGGGCAAAAAGGAAAGCGCGATGGACGATCATGGTGAATCGGCGGCGCTTGCTGCCGGGCTTTCCGGAGCCTTGACGGAATTCGGCCATCGGCTGATGGCGCGAGTCTATTATGCCGACACCGATTTTTCCGGCGTCGTCTACCATGCGCGCTATCTCGAATTCTTCGAGCGCGGGCGCTCGGACTATCTCAGGCTGGCGGGCGTCCACCACACAGAACTTCACGAAGGCAAGCACGGCGAACGGATCGTCTGGGTGGTGCGGCGCATGGAGATCGACTTCCGCTCGCCTGCCCGCATGGACGACATCCTGACCATCGACACATCAACGCAGGATATTTCCGGCGCCCGCATCGTCATGGCGCAGCAATTGAAACGCGGGACAGAGGTTCTGGTCGAAGCAAAGGTCGAGGCGGCGATCATTGGCGAGAACGGCCGGCCGAAGCGCTTTCCGAAAGAATGGATCGCGGCCTTTCTACCAGGAGCAAGCTGATATCCAGGCCTGCCGGCCGGCAACGGGCGGCCAATCGGCAGCGCATTCGATTGTGGATGGATGGTCCGCGTCGTCCCTTGGCGCGGCAATGCGCCGCGCCATATTTCCTAACCCATCCTTAACCATAACGGTTCATGAAGAGATCGGTGAAGATTGGAAGAATCCGCGCGCCTTCCTTTCACCAATATTTGCCCTGAAAAGGCCGCCAACGGTGCATTTTGGGGTTAATCCGGAAGCCAAGCGCGAACGGACCACAAGGGATGCCCATGGGCCAGCCGCCAGCGATGCCCGGAAAATCTTAAGGACTGAAGCATGGAAACTACCGCACTCGCCGATCCGGCAGCGCAATTGTCGATTTGGGCGCTGTTCACACAGGCCAGCTGGGTGGTCAAGCTGGTCATGATCGGTCTGCTCTGCGCCTCGGTCTGGACCTGGGCGATCATCGTCGACAAGCTGGTCAGCTATGCCCGCATGCGTCTGTCGCTCAATCGCTTCGAACAGGTGTTCTGGTCGGGGCAGTCGCTGGAAGAGCTCTATCGCACGCTTGCCGACCGCAAGACCACGGGCATGGGTGCGATCTTCGTCGCCGCCATGCGCGAATGGAAGAAGAGCTTCGAGAAGGGGGCCAAATCGCCGCTCGGCCTGCAGACCCGCATCGACAAGGCGATGGACCTGGCGTTGACGCGCGAGATGGAGAAGCTGGAGGGCCGTCTCGGCTTTCTCGCCACCACCGGTTCGGCTGCACCCTTCATCGGCCTGTTCGGCACCGTCATCGGCATCATGACCTCGTTCCAGGCGATTGCCGGTTCGAAGAACACCAGTCTCGCGGTTGTTGCACCCGGCATTGCCGAAGCGCTGCTGGCGACGGCCATCGGTCTTCTCGCCGCCATACCGGCGGTTATCGCCTACAACAAGCTGTCATCCGACGCGAACAAGATCGCGGTGCGGATGGAAGGGTTCTCGGATGAGTTCTCCGCCATACTCTCGCGCCAAATCGATGAAAAAGTAGCGCCTAAGGGCTGAGGTAAGAAGATGGGTATGTCGGTTGGCATGGCAGGACGCGGCGGGCGCGGACACAGGCGGCGCGGCCGCCACCATGCATTGATGTCGGAAATCAACGTCACGCCGATGGTCGACGTGATGCTGGTGCTCTTGATTATCTTCATGGTCGCCGCACCTATGTTGACGGTCGGAGTGCCGGTCGACCTGCCGGAGACGAAGGCCAAGGCTATGAACGCCGACACCCAGCCGATCACCGTTTCGATCGACGCGGCCGGCAAGATTTTCCTGCAGGAGACCGAAATCCCAAGGGAAGAGCTGGTCGCCAAACTGCAGGCGATTTCCAAGACCGGCTACGAAGAGCGCATCTTCATCCGCGGCGACAAGGCGACTAACTATGGCGCCGCGATGGAGGTCATGGCCCTCATCCAGGCCGCCGGCTACAAGAATATCGGCCTGATTTCACTGCAGCAACAGGATCAGTAGACGCACGATGAAGACCGGCCTCACCACATCGGTGATACTGCATACGGTGGCACTGGCTTTCGGCCTGTTCACCCTGTCGGCGCCGGCCGCGCTGCCGTCCACGGATGTCGAGTCGATAGCGGTCGACATCGTTCCCATGGAAGCCATTGCGCAGACGCTGCAGGGCGACAAGAAGGCGGTAATGCACGAAAAGCCGGCGCCGATGCCGACCAAGCGTCCCGACATCGTGCCAGATGCACAGAAAATCGGCGAGAACAGCGTTGATACCGACAAGCCGGTGACGGACGATCCCAAGCCGAAGCCGGTGGAGAAAACAGCGACGGCTGCTCCGGCGCCGACGCCGACCGAAAAGCCGAAGACCGAGGACACGCCGAAGCCAAAGGAAGCGCCGAAGCCGACACCTGCGACGGAGGTGGCGCCGGAGCCGCAGCCGAAGGAAGAGGTCAAGCCCGAGCCGGTGAAGCAGGTTGAACCGAAGCCGACCCCGGTGAAGGAGCCTGCACCAACACCGCAGCCGGACACGACCGCCGCCATAGAGCCGAAGCCACGCGTGAAGCCCGATGCGGTCGCCGAAGCCATATCGGATCAGCAGCCTCTGGAAGAAGCGCAGCTTCCGACTTCCGCTCCTGCTCCCGAAGCACGGCCGAAGCCGCAGCCGGCGCAGGCCGAAAGCGCGAAGGCTCCGGACCGCAAGGACACCGACAAGCCGGTCAAGGAAGCCTCGTCGAAGCCGAAGTCGGATGACAAGCAGTTCAATGAGGCTGACATCAAGGCTTTGCTCGACAAGCAGAAGCCATCCGGCGGCGGCGCCAAGCGCTCGACCCAGCAGGCATCGCTAGGCGGCGACAAGGATCAAGGCCAGAAGCTGTCGAAGTCCGAGCAAGGGGCATTGGAAGAACAGCTCGGTGGCTGCTGGACCCTCCCGGTTGGGCTTGAGGGTTCTGAGGATTTCACCGTGGTGATCCGTTTCAGCCTGGATGCCTCCGGCAAGCTGGAGGGCCGTCCGACCGTCGAGAAGTCCAGCGGCAACCCCCAATTCGACAGCAGCGCGGTTCGCGCTGTGCAGAAATGCGATGTCGCCGGCCTGCAGGTGCCCGCCGGAAAGCATGACATTTGGTCCGACGTTCGCGTCAACTTCGATCCCAGAGCGATGCTTGGCCTGTAGCCTGAGCACCCAGAAATCAGCAAGAGAAGCGAGAAGACATGAAATCCATCCTCAAGCCGCTCCTGATGGTCGCCGCGATGGCGATGGGCATGAACGCCGTCGTCACCTTGCCTGCTCGAGCAACCCTCGAGCTCAACGTCAACAAAGGCAATGTCGAACCGATGCCGATCGCCATCCCAGATTTCCAGGGAGGGCTCGGCGCGCAGATTTCCGAGATCGTCACCGCCGACCTGAAGCGCTCCGGTCTCTTCGCACCGATAGACAAGAACGCCTTCATCGAGAAGATCGCCAATCCGGATGCGCAGCCCCGTTTCGACGACTGGAAGGTGATCAATGCGCAGGCGCTGGTCACCGGCAGCGTGAGCAAGGAGGCGGACGGCCGAATCCGCGCCCAGTACCGACTATGGGATATTTTTGGCAACCAGCAGATAGCCGGGGAGCAGTTTTTCGCCAACGACGCAAATCAACGCCGTGTCGCCCACATCATCGCCGATGCGATCTATGAGAAGCTCACCGGCGAGAAGGGCTATTTCGACACACGCGTCGTCTTCATCGACGAATCCGGCGCCAAGAATGCGCGCAAGAAGCGGCTCGCCATCATGGACCAGGACGGCGCCAATGTGCGCTATCTCTCCGATGGCCGCTCGATCGTGCTGACGCCGCGTTTCTCGCCGAATCGGCAGGAAATCACTTACATGTCGTATGAAAGCGGCCAGCCGCGGGTCTATCTGCTGCAGATCGAGACCGGACAGCGCGAACTGGTCGGCAACTTTCCCGGCATGACCTTTGCGCCGCGCTTCTCGCCCGACGGCCAGAAGGTGATCATGAGCCTGCTGCGCGATGACGGCAATTCCAACATCTTCGCCATGGACCTGCGAAGCCGCTCGACCACCCGGCTGACCAACTCGACCGCCATCGACACCTCGCCCTCTTATTCGCCCGACGGCAGCAAGGTGGTATTCACTTCCGATCGTGGCGGCCGTGCGCAGATTTATGTGATGGGCGCCGACGGCTCGGACCAGACCCGCATTTCGTTCGGCGACGGCGTCTATTCGACGCCGGTATGGTCGCCGCGCGGCGACCTCGTCGCCTTCACCAAGCAGACGGGCGGCGAATTCCAGATCGGCGTCATGAAGACCGACGGTTCGGGCGAGCGCATCCTTTCCTCGGGCTTCCAGCAGGAGGGACCGACCTGGGCGCCCAACGGCCGCGTGCTGATGTTCTTCCGCGACTCCGCCGGCGGCCCAAAACTGGTTTCCGTCGATCTCACCGGCCGCAACGAACAGTCGATCCCGACCGCGAATTTCGCGTCGGATCCCGCCTGGTCGCCGCTGCTGGAGTAGGTTCGGCCGAATTGCCACACCTGCTAAAAAGGGGCCCGTTTGGCCCCTTTTCCATTCATTAGTCGCGTTTCGGCCGCATTTCCGCCTAGGGTCCGCGCCAACTGTGACCGTGGATTTGAAGGTCGTGGACGGACGATCGAAACCAAACATTAACCGTATTTCTTGAATGCCGGTTAACCCAAACGTGGTTACTGGGTGATCAACGAAATCACTCGAAATACGATCACTCGAATACGAAGGAGAGGCGGCATGGGCCGTATCGCAGCACTTACCAGAAACCCGGCGATGATCGCCCTGATCGCGATGCTCGCCATCACCGGTTGCGCCTCGAAGAAAACCCCGAACAACGCTGCCGATCTCGGTCTCAATGGCGCGGGTGCGGCAACGCCGGGCTCGGCGCAGGACTTCACCGTCAACATTGGCGACCGCATCTTCTTCGACACGGACTCGACCGCGATCCGCGCCGATGCGCAGACGACGCTGTCGCGCCAGGCGCAGTGGCTCAACCAATACAAGCAGTACGCCATCGTCGTCGAAGGCCATGCTGACGAACGCGGCACACGTGAATACAATCTGGCTCTCGGCGCCCGCCGCGCCGCCGCCACTCGCGACTTCCTGGTCGCCAGGGGCGTCTCGGCGAGCCGATTGAAGACGATTTCCTACGGCAAGGAACGTCCGGTCGCGGTCTGCGACGACATCTCCTGCTGGTCGCAGAATCGCCGCGCCGTCACCACGCTCTCCGGCGCCGGCTCCTGATGAGTAAGACGGCGGCCTTAGTCGCATAATTGCAACACCTCCATGCGAAAGGCGGTCTTGTGGCCGCCTTTTTCAGTTTCGGCCCCGGAAACAAACCCGGAAACAAAATTTGGCCGAAGTCTCGCCTCCTGCTAAGAGCCGAGGGCGTCGTGCCGGTCCCACTGTGATCGGAAGGCGCGAACAGGCTCACGATATTCACGGCGAGAGGCACATGCATTTCAGATCGGTCTTGAGCGGCACGCTTGCGCTGCTGCTCGTATCAGGCTTCGCGGCTTCTGCGAGCGGCACCGGACAACCCGCGGATAGCGGCTTTTCCTTCCATCTGCCGACGCTCGGCATTTTCGGCAAGAAGGAGAAGCCGGAGCAGCAACAGATCGCGCAGCAGCAGGACGGCACCGCCGCCGCGGGGCTGGAAGATCAGCTCCGGCAGATGAACGGCAAGCTCGAGGAACTCAACTTCCAGATCCTGCAGATGCAGGAGCAGATGCGCAAGCAGCAGGAAGACAACGAGTTCCGCTTCCAGCAGTTGGAAGGCGGCTCCAGCGGGCAGCCGCCCGCGCAGAAGAAATCGGAGGCCGCGCCGCAGGACGGTGGCGCGGGCACCGGCGTCGCCGAGGCCCCGGCAGACCAGGCGCCGGCCGATGCCGGCGCGCAGTCGGATGGCGGCCAGAGCGTCGGCGAGGTCATCGTCGAATCGCAGACCGGCGATCCCGGCAAGGTGATCAACGGCACGCCGCCCAAGACCTTCGGCACCATTACCGTCGACAAGAACGGCAATGTAATCGACGCCGGCGGCAACACGCAGGCAGCGGCGCCGGCGGAAGGTGCGGCTCCCGCCGCCGAGGCGCCGGCTGCCGGGGCTAAGACCGGCAAGTCGGACGGCACGGTGGTGGCGGCGCTGCCTGCCACCAACAACCCGGAAGAGATCTACCGCAACTCCTACCAGTTCATCCTGTCGGGCGACTACAGCACCGCCGAGCAGGGTTTTCGCGACCACATCGCCCGCTTCCCGAAGGACGCCAAGGCGGCGGACGCGCATTACTGGCTTGGCGAATCGCTGCTTGGCCAGCAGAAGTATCATGACGCTGCCGAGGTTTTCCTCTCCGCCAGCAAGGACTATCCGAAGGCCAAGAAGGCGCCTGACATGCTCCTGAAGCTTGGCGTGTCGCTGGTCGGCCTCAAGCAGAAGGATGTCGCCTGCGCCACCTTCGGCGAGATCGGCAAGCGCTATCCCGATATTTCGGCCGCGCTCAAGGAACGCGTCAAGCAGGAGAGGGCGCTGGCGGCGTGCTAGTCTTTGCCGTGTTGTCCCAGAACCGGGACCACTTTTGCGCGACATGCATTGATGCTCGATACCGAGCCTGACCTTTCGAATTTTTCGCAGATCGACTTTACCAACGGCGCGCTTGCGGCCGTGTCCGGCGGCAGCGACTCGACCGCCCTCCTTCTTCTCCTCAAGGCTCACCTCGACCGCAGCGCCCCGACAGCCCGGCTGCTGGCGGTGACGATCGACCACGGCCTGCGTCCGGAAGCAGCAGCCGAAGCGCGCAGCGTGGCAAAGCTTTGTGCCGAGCGCGGCATCGCGCACCGGACGCTCAACTGGTCCGGCGCCAAGCCGTCGGCCGGCCTGCCCGCGGCGGCGCGCGAGGCGCGCTACCGGTTGCTGGCCGAGGCAGCGCAGGCGCAAGGCATTGGTGTGATCGTGACCGGCCACACCGCCGACGACCAGGCCGAGACCGTCCTGATGCGAGCCGCGCGGAATGACGGGCGAGAGCTTGCAGGCCGAGGTCTCGCCGGCATGGCGCCTGCCACCCTCTATGACTGGCGGATCTGGATCGCGCGGCCGCTGCTCGGCGCTCGGCGCGCGGCGTTGCGCGCCTTCCTGCAGCGCGAACATGTCGGCTGGGTCGAGGATCCGACCAACATCGACACGAATTTCGAACGCCCGCGCATCCGGGCCGTGCTCGGCGAAGACCGGAGCGGGCAGCGTTTTGCCGAAGCGATCGGCCTGGCCAGGCGGGCCGCCGGCGAGCGCGAACAACTCGGTCGCCGCGCCGCCGCCCTGATCGGTGAATTTGCCAGCCGGCCGGCGAGGGGTCTCATCCGTCTCGATCCCGGTCTTGCCGAAGCTGACGACACGCGAGCCGCGGTCTATGCGCTGCGTGTCCTGCTGGCGGCGACGGGCGGCACCGCCTTGTTGCCGGACCAGGCGCGCGGCGAAGCGCTGTTCGAGCAAATGCGGGCCGGTCGGCTTTGCGCCACATTGTCGCGGGCGGTCGTCGATATCAGGCGAAACGGCATCTTCCTGCGCCGTGAATCGCGCGACCTGCCGCGTTCCGCGCCAATAGCTGGCACTCTGCTTTGGGACGGTCGCCGGCGGATCACGCCAGACATCGAAGCCGGGGCGATCACATTGGGCGACAGTTCGGGTGCATGGTTGATCGCGCCGCTTGGCGCCGCTGCCGCCGCCAAAACGCCGATTGCCGGGGATGGCGCGCCGCCAAGCCTTGTGCGCGCCGCCCTGGCTGCGGAACCGGCGCTATGGCGCGGCGGCGAATGCCTTGGTTTTGCAGGGGATGTAGCGGCGGCGGCGGCAATCGCCGTCAGTCCCGCCGTTGCGCCCTTTGCCCGTTTTCTGCCGTGCTTCGATCTGGTGTTGGCGCAGGCCGTGGCCGAGTTGATCGGCGCACCGCCTGTCCCGGCTTGCCCTTTGGCCGCCACAGTGCCGGTTGATCATGGCGCGAAAGCTTAACCCAGACGTGCTGTTATGCTTGGCAAGGGGGGGCGCTCTCCCTATGTTAGGCGCAAGTTTCCTCTCATGACGCGTGTCCCAGCGGGCACCAACGGGACAATTGATGAATCCGAATTATCGCAATCTCGCGCTCTGGGCGATCATAGCGGTCCTGCTCATTGCTCTCTTCAATCTGTTCCAGACGCCGCAGACTCGCGGGGCCTCGACCGACGTTCCCTATTCGCAGTTCCTGCAAGAGGTCGCGGCCGGCCGGGTCAAGACGGTGGTCATCGCCGGCGCCCGCATCACGGGCACCTACGCTGACAACGCCAATGGCTTCCAGACCTATTCGCCTGGCGATCCGCAGCTGGTCTCGCGGCTGCAGGACAAGAACGTCACCATCAATGCGCGGCCTGAGTCGGACGGTTCCAACTCGCTGTTCAGCTATCTGATCTCCTACCTGCCGATGATCCTGATCCTTGGCGTGTGGATATTCTTCATGCGCCAGATGCAGTCCGGCTCCGGCCGCGCCATGGGTTTCGGCAAGTCGAAGGCCAAGCTTCTCACTGAGGCGCATGGCCGCGTCACCTTCCAGGATGTCGCCGGCGTCGACGAGGCCAAGGAAGATCTGGAAGAGATCGTCGAGTTCCTGCGCGATCCGCAGAAGTTCCAGCGCCTCGGCGGCAAGATCCCGCGCGGCGTGCTTCTGGTCGGCCCTCCTGGCACCGGCAAGACGCTGCTTGCGCGCTCGGTCGCCGGCGAGGCCAATGTGCCGTTCTTTACCATTTCGGGTTCCGACTTCGTCGAGATGTTCGTCGGCGTCGGCGCAAGCCGTGTCCGCGACATGTTCGACCAGGCCAAGAAGAATGCTCCCTGCATCATCTTCATCGACGAAATCGACGCTGTGGGCCGCCATCGCGGCGCCGGCCTCGGCGGTGGCAATGACGAGCGCGAGCAGACGCTGAACCAACTGCTGGTCGAGATGGACGGCTTCGAGTCCAACGAGAGCATCATCCTTATCGCCGCCACCAACCGGCCCGACGTGCTCGATCCGGCGCTGCTGCGTCCGGGTCGCTTCGACCGCCAGGTGGTGGTGCCGAACCCCGACATCGTCGGCCGCGAGAAGATCCTCAAGGTGCATGTGCGCAACGTGCCGCTGGCACCGAATGTCGACCTCAAGGTGATCGCACGCGGCACGCCGGGCTTCTCGGGCGCCGACCTGATGAACCTTGTCAATGAATCCGCTCTGATGGCGGCGCGCCGCAACAAGCGCCTTGTCACCATGGCCGAGTTCGAGGACGCCAAGGACAAGATCATGATGGGCGCCGAGCGCCGCTCGTCGGCCATGACCCAGGCCGAAAAGGAACTCACGGCCTATCACGAGGCCGGCCACGCCATCCTGGCGCTCAACGTGCCGTCGGCCGATCCGCTGCACAAGGCGACCATCATCCCGCGCGGTCGCGCGCTCGGCATGGTCATGCAACTGCCGGAAGGCGACCGCTATTCGATGAGCTACAAATACATGATCTCGCGGCTTGCCATCATGATGGGCGGCCGCGTCGCAGAGGAGTTCAAGTTCGGCAAGGAGAACATCACCTCCGGCGCGTCCTCGGACATCGAGCAGGCGACAAAGCTGGCGCGCGCCATGGTGACGCGCTGGGGCTTCTCCGACAAGCTCGGCCACGTCGCCTATGGCGACAACCAGGAAGAGGTTTTCCTCGGCCATTCGGTGGCGCGCACGCAGAACGTCTCGGAAGAGACTGCGCAGATCATCGACGCCGAAGTACGCCGCCTGATCGACGAGGCCTATGTCACGGCCAAGTCCATTCTGACCAAGAAGAAGAAGGAATGGATCGCTCTGGCGCAGGGCCTGCTCGAATACGAGACGCTTTCGGGCGAAGAGATCAAGCAGCTGATCGCCGGGCAGAAGCCCGCGCGAGATTTGGGGGATGACACCCCCACAAGCCGCGGCTCGGCTGTGCCGAAGTCCGGCCGCCGCAAGAAGGGTCCCGAGCCCGAAGGCGGCATGGAGCCTCAGCCGTCGAGCTGAGCTGACATCATGTGATGCAAGAAAACGCCGCGGCTCAATCCGCGGCGTTTTGCTATTCAGGGTCTCTCAAATAGCATGCGGGACGGATGCATTTGCTTTGCCGGGGCGCACACCGTCAGTCCGGCCAGCATGTTGCTTGCCCCATCTGGCCAGCGGGATCAGGGCATTGTCCAGCTCGATGCCGAATTCGGTAATCGAGTATTCGACCCTCGGCGGCACCTCGGGAAAGATTTCGCGATGGACGATGCCGTCGGCCTCCATTTCGCGCAGCTGTTGGATCAGCATCTTTTCGCTGATGTCAGGCACCAGCCGCTTCAGCTCACCGAATCGTGCCGGCGCCTTGTGAATCTGCCAGAGCAGTAGCGCCTTCCATTTGCCGCTGATGACCTCCAGCGCCGGCCCCAATCCGCAACTATCTGGCTGTTTCTTTCCCATGTTTCATCCAATTCTGAGCAATCGGTGGGTAGCTTACATTTTTGTCGGTACTTGAGAAAAACCAAGCCGGTCCATAGCTTCAAACCAGCTCGCCGGCATCGGCGAACACCACAACATCATATCGGTACCTCGCTTCGACCTGCAAAGGCCGTCGGCGGCCGGATTTTGTCAAAAAGGGATGGATCATGACACGATACGCAAACAAGAAGGCCGTTGTCATCGGCGGGACGCACGGCATGGGGCTCGCCGTTGCCGAAGCCCTGATCGAAAGCGGCGCCGAGGTCCTGGTCACCGGCCGCGACCAGCGCAACATCGAGGCCGCGCGAGCCAAGCTGCTTTCGCGAGCTCATGTCGTGCGGTCCGATATCTCAGACATGGCCGATATCGTCACGCTCGGTGCCGAAGTGGGGCAGAAGCTTGGCCACATCGACTTCCTTCACGTCAATGCCGGGGTGGCCAATCTCGAACCCGTGGAGCGGGTCACCGAGGACAGTTACGATCGCACCTTCGACATCAACACCAAAGGCGCTTTCTTCACCGCGCAGCGCCTGCTGCCCCTCATCAGGGATGGTGGCGCGATAGTCTTCACCTCGTCGATCACCGACGAATCCGGCACCGGCGGCATGAGCGTCTATTCCGGATCGAAGGCGGCACTGCGCGCCTTCGCCAAGGTCCTGGCCGCCGAGCTTCTGCCGCGCCGGATCCGCGTGAATGTGGTCAGCCCTGGTTTCATCGATACGCCGACGATGGGTGTGGCCGACGCCTCGGCCGAGGAGCGGGCCGCCTTCATGGCGATCGGCGACGCGGTCACGCCGATGAAGCGCCACGGCACGATGGAGGAGGTGGCGCGTGCAGTGCTGTTCCTGGCGTTCGACGCGACCTTCACCACGGGCGCGCGGCTGACCGTGGACGGTGGCCTTGGCCAGGACCTGACCCCGACACCGGCGTAACCGCGCAACCAAACCAAGGAGAAGCAGAATGAGCGACATAACAGTAATCGGTCTCGGCGCCATGGGCACTGCGCTTGCCGAAGCCTTTCTGAACCAGGGACATGCGGTGACGGTGTGGAACCGTTCTCCGGCAAAGGCTGAGGCTTTGGCAGCCAAGGGCGCCATTGTGGCCAAGAGTGTCGAGGAAGCCGTCAGATGGAGTCCACTGATCGTGGCGTGCCTGCTTGTCTATGACACCGTTCGTGAGGTGCTCGGCCCAAGCCGAGAGGCGCTGTCGGGCCGCACATTGGTCAATCTCACCAACGGCACGCCCGAGCAGGCGCGGGCGATGTCGGGCTGGGCGGTGAGCCAGGGCGCCAGCTATATCGACGGCGGCATCATGGCGGTGCCGCCGATGATCGGCGGGCCGCACGCCCTGATTCTCTACAGCGGTTCGCGCCAGGCGTTCGATGCCTGTTCGGGGCAGCTCGGAGCGCTCGGCACCAGCAAATTCCTCGGTGAGGATGCTTGCCTCGCGCCGCTCTATGATATCTCGCTTCTGAGCGGCATGTACGGCATGTTCGCGGGCGTTCTGCAGGCGTTGGCATTGACGGGCGCAGCAGGGATCCCGGCCGGCGAGTTCATGCCGCTGCTGGCCTCCTGGCTTCAGTCGATGCAAGGCCTGCTGCCGAAGTGGGCGGAACAGATCGACAGTTGCGATCACACCAGCAATGTCGTTTCCAACCTGGGCATGCAGGCTGATGCCTACGTCAATCTCATCGATGCCAGCAGGTCGGCTGATGTCAGCACCGAACTCGTCTTGCCGATGCAAAGCCTGATGAAGCGCGGGGTGGCTGCCGGCCAGGCCAATGCCGATCTTACAAGCCTGGTCGCACTGCTCCAGCTCTCGAAACAAGGCGCTTGACGGGGCAAGACCCAAGAGAAGGCCCGCCAACCTTGCGGTTGGGGGCCTTCGATCTTCAAACGCTGCTGGTCGATCAGCTCTTCAGCTTGGCGTTGCAGAGGCTGTAATAGCCGCCGCCCTTCTGGATCCAGCGAAGGCCGTTCAACGTACCCGCGTCCTTGTTGCCGTGGTAGCCCTGCAGGCAGGTCTTCATACGCGCCTTCGAGGGCTTCTCGGTCTTGAATTCGGCGGCGAGGGTGGTCGGGAATGTCACGCCCGTCGGCGCTACAGCGGGGGCGACCGCCGCGCTGGTTTCCTTCTGCGACTGCGGCTCGGTTTTGACCGCATCCGCATTGGCACTCTCCGCAGCTGACGTCGCGCATTTCTCGGTGCGGAAAGCGGTCCAATCCATGCCGTTCAGAGTGCCGCCTTCCTTGGCTGTGCGATAGGCCTCGCCGCATTCCTTCATCGTCAGTGCGCTTGCAGGGGCGACGCTCCACGCAATCCATGCCGTCACAGCCAATGCCGCCAATTTCAATCTGGACATAAGACCCTCCTGGTTGACAAAAGTTCGATGTCCTTTTGTATACCATTTGTTCTGCATATGTCCAACTGGAATCTTTGCGAACCACCGATATGTCTGGGGTGGGCAGTGTGGGCGAATAGATGATGCCGACAGCTTCCGCGATATGGAAACGCGATCAACGCCGGGTGTGTTCGAGCGCAATAAAAAGGCCCGCGCATGCTGCGATGCGCGGGCCTTTGTCTGGAGAATATGGCTACGCGATCAGCTCTTCAGCTTGGCATTGCAGAGGCTGTAGAAGCCGCCGCCCTTCTGGATCCAGCGCAGGCCATTGAGCGTGTTGGCGTCCTTGTTGGCATAATACACCTCGAGGCAGGTATGCATGCGGCCCTTGGCCGGCGTCTCGCCGGCGTATTTCTTCGAGATCGCGGCCGGGAACTTCACGCCCTTGGGAGCGGTGACCGAGGGCTTCTCGGGCTCGCTGGTATAGGTCGCCTCGCTCGGAGCGGGCACGGTGTCGTCGTCATCTGCGCCTGCGCCGCATTCGGCCTTGCGGAAGTCGTTCCACTTCTTGCCGCCCAGCGTATTGGCAGACTTGGCAGCCTGGTACTTGGCGCTGCAATCGGCCATGCTCAGGCCCTTGCCGCTGCTGTCGGCAGCTGCCTTGGTGGTTGCCTTGGCGGGTGCTGCCGCGGCCGAAGCCCCGGCGGCGCATTCGGTCTTGCGGAAGTCGTTCCACTTCACGCCGTTCAGCGTGCCGGCGGCCTTTGCCGCCTGGTATTTGGTGCTGCATTCCTTGGCCGTCAGGCCCTTGGCGCCATCGTCGGTTGTGGCTGCGGCCTTGGTCGTGGCCTTGGCCGGTTCTGCCGAGGCGGATGCGCCGGCGGCGCATTCGGTCTTGCGGAAGTCGTTCCACTTTGCGCCATTGAGCGTACCGGCGGCCTTGGCAGCCTGGTACTTAGCGCTGCATTCCTTGGCCGTCAGACCCTTGGCGCCGTCATCAGCAGCGGCGGCCTTGGTCGTGTCCGTCTTGGCCGCAGCGGCCTTCTTGGCCGCCGGCTTTGCGGTCTCGGTGGTGGCCGCCGCGTCGGTGCCGCACTCGGCCTTCCGATACTGATTCCAGGTCTGCCCGTTCAGCGTGCCGGCGTCCTTGGCGGCATTATACTTGGTACTACACTGGGCCATGGTCAGCGCGTTGGCGGGCGCCGCCATGAACAAGGTTGCGACGGCAAGACCCGTCAAAGTTGCAAGTCGGTGGATGAGCATGGCGTTCTCCCGTTGCTGCGCCCATAGGTTGTATCTGTGTCAATCAATAGCTCTCAACGCTAGGCTGCGCCAGATGCTAAACGGCGTTCTCCCGATAAGGTGATGGACCCTTGCGATCTGCCCCTCCAACAGTCCCGGCTTACCGGCCCAATCTGCGCAGTGTGGCCCAGTGTGAATGCTATATTGCGGCAACACCGTGTCATGATACGCTGCCAACGCTCCGAACAGCCTGCTACAATGATTTTCTAAGAATTGGTAATATACAATCACACAATGTGATAGTCGGGCTCGGACCAATTGTGGCATTACGAGCCGGCTGAAAACCGACGGGGATTCTGGCAAGCATGGCAGGACGTTATTTTGGCACCGACGGCATTCGCGGGCGCGCCAACAAGTTTCCGATGACGGCTGAGATCGCGATGCGGGTCGGCATGGCCGCCGGCCTGTCGTTCCAGCGCGGCAGCCATCGCCACCGCGTCGTGCTCGGCAAGGACACCAGGCTGTCCGGCTACATGATCGAAAACGCCATGGTGTCCGGCCTGTGCGCGGCCGGCATGGATGTGTTCCTGCTCGGCCCGATCCCGACACCGGCGGTCGCCATGCTGGTGCGCTCGCTGCGCGCCGATATCGGCGTCATGATCTCGGCCTCGCACAACCCTTATTACGACAACGGCATCAAGCTGTTCGGTCCCGATGGCTACAAGCTCTCCGACGAGATCGAGGAGCGCATCGAGAGCATGCTCGACAAGGATATCGAACTGGCGCTCGCCGATTCCGACGGGCTCGGCCGCGCCAAGCGCGTCGACGGCGTGCATGACCGCTACATCGAATTCGCCAAGCGCACGCTGCCGCGCTCGATGTCGCTGTCGGGTCTCAGGATCGTCGTCGATTGCGCCAATGGCGCAGCCTACAAGGTGGCGCCCGCCGCACTTTGGGAACTGGGCGCCGAGGTCATTGCCATCAATGTCGATCCGAACGGTTTCAACATCAACAAGGAATGCGGCTCGACCCATCCGGCCGGCCTGCAGAAGAAGGTGCATGAAGTGCGCGCCGATATCGGCATCGCACTCGACGGCGATGCCGACCGTGTCGTCATCGTCGACGAGAACGGCGCCATCGTCGACGGTGACCAGATCATGGCGCTGATCGCAGAGTCCTGGCACCAGAGCGGGCGACTGGCCGGCGGCGGCGTCGTCTCGACGGTGATGTCCAATCTCGGCCTCGAACGCTTCCTTGGCGACATGAAGCTGCAGCTGCATCGCACCAAGGTCGGCGACCGCTATGTCGTTGAGCATATGCGCGCGCACGGGTTGAATGTCGGCGGCGAGCAGTCGGGCCACATTGTGCTGTCCGATTTCTCGACCACTGGCGACGGGCTGGTCTCGGCTCTGCAGGTGCTGGCCTGCATCAAGCGGCAGAACCGGCCGGTCAGCGAATTGTCGAAGAAATTCGAGCCGGTGCCGCAACTGTTGAAGAATGTCCGCATCGCCGGCGGCAAGCCGCTTGAAGAAGCCTTGGTCAAGGCGGCGATCGAAGATGCGCGCAACCGTCTAGGCAAGGCCGGCCGCCTGGTTATCCGGCCCTCGGGCACCGAGCCGCTGATCCGCGTCATGGCCGAGGGCGACGACCCACAGCTGGTCGAGGCCGTGGTCAACGACATCGTCGACATCATCTCGGAAACGCGCAGCGCCGCCTGATTGCGCTGCCTCCGACGGGCAGGGGCGAACTGCCGGCTCAAGACTTCAAGCCCGCCTGCAGGCGGGCTTTTTGTTTCGGCCAGGGTTGGTCCAAGCGTCATGCCGGCGGAGGCCGTTTGCTAAAATGTCGAGAATTCGTGGTTAATCGACAGGGTTAAACGCCTTTTAACTTTTGCAATTCATTATCCACAACTGAGGTCAAACACATTCGAGCGGATTCAAAGTTCCGACGGGTTCTCAGGGGTGACAAACATGTTCAATGCAGCAAAAATGGCTTTCCTTGCCGCGCTGTTCGCAGGCGTGGCCGGGCCAGTATTCGCCGCCGATCTGGCGGAGCCGCCAGTGGTCGAAGAGGCGCCGGCGCCGATCGCCTACGAGCAGCCGGCCGATTTCGGCGGCTGGTACATCCGCGGCGATATCGACTATCACTGGTCGAAGTTCCGCGGTGGTGACTACACCACCTACAGCCCGGCACCGCCCCAACTCCCCGGTTCGTTCGCCTCCGGCAAGTTGAAGAGTTCCTTTTCGGCCGGCGCCGGTGTCGGTTACCAGGTCAACCGGTACTTCCGCACCGATCTGACCTTCGACTGGATGGGCAAGTCCAATTTCCGCGGCTCGACCAATGGTTTCTGCGGCGGCGGCATAGCTTGTACCTCCGTCGACACATCGTCCTATTCGGCGATGCTGCTCCTGGCCAATGCCTATGTCGATATCGGCACCTGGCACGGCGTGACGCCCTATGTCGGCGCCGGCATCGGTGGTGCCTGGGTCAAGTGGGATACGCTGCACAATACCGATCTCGATGGCTCCTTCGAGCACAGCGGCGGCAAGGGCTGGCGCTTTGCCTATGCCCTCATGGCCGGCGCCTCCTACTGCCTGACCGACCGGGTCAAGCTCGATCTCGGCTATCGCTACAGCCACATCAATGGTGGCAAGATGTTCAACTACGCCTCCGACAGCGATGTCGGCCCGGGCTTCGATCGAGGCATCAACGTGCACGAAGTGCGCGGCGGCCTGCGCTACCAGTTCGGCCGGTCGGACTGCGCCCCGCCGCCGGAGCCCTACGTTCCCGAACCGGAGCCGGTCTACACCAAGTAGTCGCTTCGAAATCCAGGAATTTGCGAACCGCCCGGCCATGCCGGGCGGTTTTTGTTTGCCGATTGCGGTGCACTTCCAGGCCGCGGCGTGCGGAGGAGAAAGCCTATCGAAATCAAATCGGTAACGTCGCGTTATCCTTAACCCGCACTTAACCACTATGGTTAACAATGCCCACTGAAACGGCGCTTGCGATCAAAATGAAGAGCGCCAATTTCAGGAGCCGGGGACCCATGAATTTCAAATTGCTGACAGCGCCGGCACTTGCCGCACTCGCGCTAGCGCTGCTGACGCCGGCGCAAGCCGCGGACTACGACCCGCCGATCTATGTCGATCAGGCGCCGGACTATCAACCGGTCGAGGTCGGCTCGGGCTGGTATCTGCGCGGCGATGTCGGCTACGCGTTCAGCCATCCCTTCGAGCATGAGGAAGCGACAACCGGCCCGCTTAACAGCTTTACCGATGAGAGCAGCCTTTTCACAGGCAGTTTCGGTATGGGGTATCATGTCAACGACTATCTTCGGGTCGAACTGAACGGCGGGATTCTTCCGACCGACAAATTCGGGGAACACGCCAAGTTGGCAGCCACTTGCGACGGCCATACGCTTGTGGACGACGGTTTTGGCACCATCAATTCCGTCGCGGCTACGCAGGCATGCGATCTTTCCGACAATGCTTCCAACAAAGGCTACAGCATCATGGCCAATGGCTATGTGGATCTCGGCACCTATGTTGGAATCACTCCATATCTTGGCGGAGGGGTCGGTGTCGCATACAATAAATATTACAGGAGCATTGGGGCGAAGGATTGCGTGGAAGTGGCCCCCAATTCGTCCGGCACGGGCGGGTTCTCTTGTGATGATCCGGCCGGTTACGAGGGTGCAACGGATAAGGAGGGCAAATTCAACCTTGCCTATTCGATCGGGGGCGGTCTTTCCTATCAGGTGGCCAAGAACGTGTCGGTTGACCTTGGCTACGAATATTTCTCGGTGCCGGGCGCCAAATATGTCGCTTATGACAGCGGCGCCTTCAACATCCACAAGGGCATCAATTATCAGACGGTCAAGCTCGGGCTGCGCTACGACCTCTGGTAGGCTGGCTGCAGATACGAAACCCGACGGCGGATCTCTTCGATCCGCCGTTTGCGTTTGGGCTCACGACATCCTGATCCCGGACTGCTTCTATCTTGTCAGCGACAAAAACTTTCCTCTTGACGCCTGAGGGCTGAACGCATATCGCCGTCCGTGGGCCACCCCTCCCCAACGAGGGGCCACTATCTGGAAGGATAGACCACGATGACGACGCATACGAAGCCCGGACTCCGTCCGGCAAACCCCAATTTCTCCTCAGGTCCCTGCGCAAAACGCCCCGGCTGGTCGGTCGAGGCGCTGAAGAATGCCGCGCTCGGCCGTTCGCACCGCGCCAAGATCGGCAAGACCAAGCTCGAACAGGCCATCGAGTTGACGCGCGAGATTCTCCAGGTTCCGGCCGATTACCGTATCGGCATCGTGCCGGCGTCGGACACGGGTGCTGTCGAGATGGCGCTGTGGTCGCTGCTCGGTGAACGCGGTGTCGACATGGTGGCATGGGAAAGCTTTGGCTCCGGCTGGGTGACCGATGTGGTCAAGCAGCTGAAGCTCGTCGATATCAGAAGGATCGAGGCAGGCTATGGCGAGCTGCCGGATCTCACCAAAATCGATTTCGACCGCGATGTGGTCTTCACCTGGAACGGCACGACCTCAGGCGTGCGCGTGCCGAATGGCGATTTCATTCCAGCCGACCGCAAAGGCCTGACCATCTGCGACGCGACCTCGGCCGCATTCGCGCAGAGGCTCGATTTCCAGAAGCTCGATGTCGTCACCTTCTCCTGGCAGAAAGTGCTGGGCGGCGAGGGCGCACACGGCATGCTGATCCTGTCGCCTCGCGCCGTCGAGCGACTGGAAACCTACAAGCCGGCGTGGCCGCTGCCGAAAATCTTCCGCCTGACCTCGGGCGGCAAGCTGATCGAAGGCGTCTTCAAGGGCGAGACCATCAACACGCCGTCAATGCTGTGCGTCGAGGACTATCTCGATGCGCTTCATTGGGCGAAGTCGATCGGCGGTCTCGATGCGTTGATTGCCAGAGCCGATGCCAATGCCGCCGTGCTCGATGGCTTTGTCGACAAGTCGTCCTGGCTCGGCCATCTCGCGGTCGATGCGGCGACACGGTCCAACACGTCCGTATGTCTGTCCTTCACCGACGCCGATGTCGCGGCGCTCGACGCCGACGGGCAGGCGGCCTTCGCCAAGGCGATCGTCTCTGTGCTCGACAAGGAAGGCGTCGCCTACGACATCGGCTCCTATCGTGACGCACCTTCCGGTCTGCGCATCTGGTGCGGCGCCACCGTCGAGACCTCCGATCTCGAGGCGCTGCTGCCCTGGCTCGACTGGGCCTTCGCCACGCAGAAGGCTTCGGTGAAGGCCGCAGCCTGAGAATTCGTGGCGGCCTGCGGGCCGCCCTTTCCCAACAATCCAGTTCAAGGAGGCCGCCATGGCGCCCCGCGTTCTCGTCTCTGACAAACTCTCCACCACCGCCGTCCAGATATTCAAGGACCGCGGCATCGAGGTCGACTATTTGCCCGATCTCGGCAAGGACAAGGAAAAGCTGCTCGAAGTCATCGACCAGTATGATGGTCTTGCCATCCGCTCGGCGACCAAGGTCACGGAAAAACTGATCAACGCAGCGACAAGACTCAAGGTCGTCGGCCGCGCCGGCATCGGTGTCGACAATGTCGACATCCCCGCGGCGAGCCGCAAGGGCATCATCGTGATGAACACGCCCTTCGGCAATTCGATCACCACGGCCGAACATGCGGTGGCCATGATCTTTGCACTCGCCCGGCAGATCCCGGAGGCCAATGCCTCGACCCATGCCGGCAAATGGGAAAAGAACCGCTTCATGGGCGTCGAGATCACCGGCAAGACGCTGGGCGTCATCGGCTGCGGCAATATCGGCTCGATCGTTGCCACGCGCGGCGTCGGCCTGAAGATGCATGTCGTTGCCTTCGATCCGTTCCTGTCGGACAAGCGCGCCGAGGAACTCGGCGTCGACAAGATCGAGCTGGACGAGCTTTTCGCCCGCGCCGATTTCATCACGCTGCACACGCCGCTGACCGACAAGACGCGCAACATCATCGACGCGGCGGCGATCGCCAAAATGAAGAACGGCGTGCGCATCATCAATTGCGCGCGTGGCGGGCTCATCGTCGAAGCCGATCTGGTCGCGGCGCTGAAGAGCGGCAAGGTGGCGGGCGCCGGCGTCGATGTGTTCGAGGTCGAACCGGCGGAGAACAACGCGCTGTTCGGCATGGAGAATGTGGTGGCAACGCCGCATCTCGGCGCCTCGACAGCGGAAGCACAGGAAAATGTTGCGCTGCAAGTAGCCGAGCAGATGGCCGACTATCTGATCAAGGGTGCGGTTTCGAATGCCATCAACATGCCCTCGATCACGGCCGAGGAAGCACCGCGGCTAAAGCCGTTCGTCAAGCTCGCCGAAGTGCTCGGCGCCTTTGTCGGCCAAGTCACCGAGGACCCGATCAACGAGGTCGAGATCCTGTTCGACGGCTCGACCGCGACGATGAACACGCGTGCCCTGATCAGTGCCACGCTTGCCGGACTGATCCGGCCGCAGGTCGCCGACGTCAATATGGTGTCGGCGCCGATCATGGTGAAGGAGCGCGGCATCATCGTCGCCGAGGTCAAGCGCGACAAGTCGGGCGTGTTCGACGGCTACATCAAGCTGACGGTGAAGACCGAGCACATGACGCGCTCGATCGCCGGCACCTGCTTCTCCGACGGCAAGCCGCGCTTCATCCAGATCAAGGGCATCAATCTCGACGCCGAGGTCGGCCAGCACATGCTCTACACAACCAATGCCGATGCGCCCGGCATTATCGGCCTGCTCGGCACGGTGTGCGGTGAGAACGGCGTCAACATCGCCAACTTCCAGCTCGGACGCAACCGGCCGGGCGGCGACGCCATCGCGCTGCTCTATCTCGACGCGCCGTTCCCGGAGAAAGTGCTGGAACAGGTCAAGGCGCACAAGTCCATCGACTCGGCCAAGCGGCTGCAGTTCGACGTCAACGCAATGTAGTTGACGGCGTGGCGGATGCGGCGGTCCTCCCCCCATCATTGGGCGGCCGTCGCAGAGGCCGGTTCAGGTCAATTCGTCTGAGCCGTCGGAGACGCCTACGCGATGCCGATAGACCAGTTCCCAGCCCTTCCACCCTGTAAACAGCAGGATCAGAACCACGATCAGCGATAAGATAAAGCCGGTCGGGATCACAGCCGCCGCTCCACCGACATAACGCGAGTACCAGTTATAAAGCTCGATCAGCACGACGAGCACGTTGCCGCCGGCATGGAGCCATGCCGTCGTGAGATTGCGGATCTGAACATCGCCGAGAACATCCGTCAGGCCGGTAAGAGCGGCCAAGGCGCCCATGATCAGGCCGGCGCCGAGAAGCCAAAGCGATCCGGTGACCCACCCTGGATCGGCTGTTTGCCAGAAAATCAGATCGCAAACGAAGGCGCCGACAAAGAAGGCGATCGGAAACGGAATCAGCATTGGATGAATGGGGTGACCGGCAATGCTTGCTGTGCTGCGAGGGTTGTGGCTCATCTTGTTGCCTCCCACGCAAGCAAACTACGCCAGAGGTAAAATGTTCCAGGTCGGCGCGCGGCAGCAGTTATCGCGACGGCGGCGCAGCGCGGCAGCGGCCAAATGTTATCCGCAGGGGTTCGGTGCCGCCATCTTGCGCCCGCTGTATTCGGCGAGCGAAATGCCGCCCAGCACCAGGGCAAGCGCCAGCGCCTGGTAGAGCTGGAATGTCTCGCCGACGATCAGCACTGACAGCAGCGTGCCGAAGATCGGCACCAGATTGATGAACAGCCCGGCACGGTTGGCGCCGATCAGTTCGTTGCCCCTGATGTAAGTGATCTGCGAAATGACCGAAGCGCCGATCGCGGTATAGACGATGACCACCCAGCCGCTGATATCGGGGACGATAACCTTGCCGGCGGCGACCTCCCACAGGAAGAACGGCAGCGAGGTGATGAGGGCAGCGATCGCCAGGGACAACATCAGGCTCTGCCAGCGCATCACCGGCTTCAGCCGCAGCCCGACCGAATAACCGCTGTAGAGGACGACCGCGACCAGCATGATGGCGTCGCCGAAATTGAGTTCCAATGTGAGCAGCCGGCGCGGATCGCCGTGGCAGGCAGTCAAGATGACGCCGAAGATGGTCAGCACCACGCCCGCAATCTGAGCCCAGCTCACGCGCAGGCGGAAGAAGAAGAAATTGGCAATGATGATCAAGACCGGCATCGCCGCCTGTTCGATCGAGACATTGATCGCCGTCGTGTAGTTGAGCGCGGTGTAGAAAATGGTGTTGAACAGAGTGAAGCCGCTGGCGCCAAGTGCAGCCAGGACGAACCAGTGTTTGCGCACCACCGGCCAGTCCTCCCTGATCGTGCGCCAGCCGATCGGCAGCAGGATCGCGACGGCCAGCACCCAGCGCAGGAAGACCAGCGTCATCGGCGAGACGTGATCGACCGCCAGCTTGCCGGCGACGGAATTGCCGCCCCACAACAAGGTGGTCAGCAGCAGGAACAGGTAGGCGCGTCGATGCATTGCGGGATTCCGGCCGCCTGGGAAGTTGTGTTTGCCGGCCTATTGCCCCCGCCGACGCAAGTAAATGATGTCAAAGCCGAAAATTGTTGTGCCTCAGGGCATTTTCGGCGGCAAAGAAAGGTCGCGCTTGCGAGGTCTTGACGCTATAGAGGCCTGTCGTTTCGAACCATATCCAGGCCGCCAGGGCGGCATCTCAAGGGAAAAGAAACATGGCCAATGTGGTGGTCGTCGGCTCGCAATGGGGCGACGAAGGCAAGGGCAAGATCGTCGACTGGTTGTCGGAGCGCGCCGACGTGGTCGTGCGCTTCCAGGGCGGCCACAATGCCGGCCATACGCTGGTCGTCGATGGCAAGGTCTACAAACTGTCGCTGCTGCCGTCGGGCGTGGTGCGGCAAGGCAAGCTGTCGATCATCGGCAATGGCGTCGTCTTCGACCCGCACGCCTTTGTCGCCGAAGTGGCAAAACTCAAGGCGCAAGGCGTCGAGGTCACGCCGGACCGCCTGAAAATAGCCGAAAACACCGCGCTTATCCTGTCGCTGCACCGGGAGCTGGACGGATTCCGCGAGGACGCCGCCTCCAATTCCGGGACGAAAATTGGCACGACGCGTCGTGGCATCGGCCCAGCCTATGAAGACAAGGTGGGCCGGCGCGCGGTTCGGGTGATGGATCTGGCGGATTTGGAAACGCTGCCCCTCAAGGTCGACAGGCTGCTGACGCATCACAATGCGCTGCGTCGCGGGCTTGGCCATGGCGAAGTCACGCATGAGGCGATCATGACCGAGCTGACCTCGGTCGCCGATGAGATCCTGCCCTATATGGACCGCGTCTGGAAAATCCTCGACGACAAGCGCCGCGCCGGCGAACGCATCCTGTTCGAGGGCGCGCAAGGCACGCTGCTCGACATCGACCACGGCACCTATCCGTTCGTCACCTCGTCCAACACCGTTGCCGGCCAGGCAGCCGCCGGCTCGGGGGTGGGCCCCGGCGCCATCGGCTATGTCCTGGGCATCACCAAGGCCTATACGACGCGTGTCGGCGAAGGCCCGTTCCCGACCGAGCAGAAGAACGAGATCGGCGAATTTCTCGGTACGCGTGGCCACGAATTCGGCGTCGTCACCGGGCGCAAACGCCGTTGCGGCTGGTTCGACGCCGTGCTGGTGCGCCAGGCCGTCGCCGTCAACGGTATCAAGGGCATCGCCCTGACCAAACTCGACGTGCTCGACGGGCTGGATGAGATCAAGGTCTGCACCGGCTACCGTCTCGACGGCGAAACGATCGACTATCTGCCGGCCAGCCAGGGCGCGCAGGCGCGTGTCGAGCCGGTCTACGAGACGCTCGAAGGCTGGAAAGGCACCACAGCCGGCGCGCGCAGTTGGAACGACCTTCCGGCGCAGGCCGTCAAATATGTCCGTTACATCGAGGAGCTGATCGGGGCACCCGTCGCGCTCCTTTCCACCAGCCCGGAACGGGACGACACGATACTTGTGACCGATCCGTTTCAAGACTAGTTTTCTGAAGCCTTTCCGGGCATCGCGGCCGATTTGCGGGGGCCGGCGCGGAAACAAATACAGGTCGACTGAAGCATGGCAGATTTCGTTGCTATTCTGAAAAAGGCGCTCGACAAGCACGGCGACGAAACGCCCGAAAAGCGTACGCGGATCTATGAAAGCGTTCGTACCATGCTGGCGAAGAAGCTTGCGGAGTATTCGCCGCCGCTGGCCGCCGAAGCCATAAGCACGCAGAAGCGATCCCTGGAAGATGCCATATCGAGCGTCGAGCGCGACTATGCCAGGGCGGTGCCGGCATCCGATCCGCTGGCGGAGCTGGAGCACATCTTCTCCTCCATAGACCGCAACAAGAACCAGTCCAGTCATGTAAAGCCTTCCGCCACGCCTGCGCCGGCCTGGCAGCCGGCGAAACCCGTGCAGCCGGCGCCGACCGCCAGGACAGAGCCGAGCTGGCAGAGGCCCGCGCCGACACCGCCGTCGCCTGCGGCGCGTGCAGAAACCATCGACAAGCAAGCCGTGGAGCTGGACGCCGACGACGACAGCGCCGATGTGTTCGCCAATGACGAGCAGCCGGTCGCGGACACGTTCCAGCGCCTGCGCCCAGCCGAGCGCAGGCGCAGCTATGGCGGGTTGATCGCGGCTGTCGTCGCGCTTCTGGTGGTCGCCGGCGGCGGCTATGGCATCTGGCTGAACAAGGATGCCTTTGGCTCGATGCTGGGCCTCGGCGGCGACACCAAGACGGTCTCGACCGAACCGCTGGTAAAGCCGGCGCCGGCCAAGCCCGCGGCCGATGCACCGGCACCGGCCGCTGCCGGCGAGGGAACGAAGTTCACCCAGCGCCTGTCGCCCGAAGGCGGTGAAACCGACCCCGGTCCCGCGGCCGGTCAAAGCGGCATCGGCGAGGGCGAGTCCGTCGCCGCGCTGACCACACCGCCACCCCCGGCTCCAGCGCCACCTGCGGCTCCAGCGCCTGCGACCCCGCCGGCCGGCGACGCCGCAGCCACGGGCGCGCCCGCCACGCCGGCGCCCGACGCTTCCGCCACGCCACCGGCAACGCCGCGCGCCGATGGCGTCGCTCCGCCGGCCAACGGGGCAGCACCGGCTGATGCCGCCGCCACGCCGCCCGCGGCCGGCACGCCGCCCGCTGCGCCGGCGGCCGCCGCTCCCGCGCCGACCGTTGCGGTCGGCCAGAAGGCGATCTTCTACGAGGAACGCACCTCGACCGCGCAAGGTTCGGCCGAACCCGGCAGCATCGTCTGGTCGCTGGTGCAGGAATCGCCCGGCGGCGACCTGCCGCCCGAGCCGGCGATCCGCGCCGAGGCGACCATTCCCGGCAAGGACATCCAGCTGCGCATGACCATCCGCCGCAATACCGACCAGACGCTGCCGGCCAGCCACATCATCGAGATGATCTTCCTGACGCCCGAGGGCTTTGACGGCGGTGGCGTCGACAACATCCTGCGCGTCGCCATGAAGAGTTCGGAACAGGATGCCGGCAGCCCGCTGATCGGCATTCCGGCCAAGATCGCCGACGGCTTCTTCCTGGTGGCGCTCAACGACACCAAGGCCGACGAGGACGCCAATATGACCTTGCTTCGAGGCCAGGACTGGATCGACGTGCCGGTGGTCTACAAGACCGGACGCCGGGCGCTGCTGACCATGGAAAAGGGCATTCCGGGCGAGAAGGTGTTCGACGAGGCGCTGAAGGCCTGGCAGGCCAAGACGGCAGGTTGACGGGCGGCAGTAGCGGCTGCCTTCGCTCAGAAGCCCTGGAACAGCATGTCGAGCGCGGCGACGATGTCGTCGTGATGTCTAGAAAGGTTTCCCTCTGGCATCCGCAATTCGGACGCGCTGAAGGCCGACACAAACTGTGTGACCATCACAAGATCTTTGCCGTTTATAGCGAAGGTCGGGTTCAGGCGGCGGCCAGGAAGCGGGGCAATCTCGGGCGGCATCAAAGGAACGACCACCCTCGTGCTCAGCCCTTCAAGCATATCTGACTGCACGTCGAGAAGATAACCGTCGCTCTCGGTACTCCGATAGAAATCGTAACGCGCCATCAGAACGGCCGGTGTTTAGCCAATGGCAGTCCGTTCTTTCGGACATATTCGTTGGAGCTTTCGATGGCTTCCCTGTTTTCTTCTTGCCATCGACGCGTTTTCTCCGCCGCAATCGCTTTCGCGATCCCTGCTTCGGCAGCGCGGGAGATGTTGATGCCCAACGCTTTGGCGTCCTTGATCAACTGAGAGTCAATGGACGTGTTCACAGAGGTCCGCTGAGTTTTTGGCGTCGATTGAAGCACGGAGATGCCTCCTTTCATGCGCACAACATACGCGCATAAAAGACCGCAGGCAATGCTACCCCTCCATCTCCTCACGCAGCATTTCCAGTTCCAGCCACTCTTCCTCGAGTGCGGCCAGCGTGGCGCGTTCTTTGTCGAGGGCGGCGATGGTCTTTTGGAACGAGGCCGGGTCGCGCTCGTAATAGGCGGGATCGGCAATGTTGTTTTCCAACCGCGAGATCGAGGCCATTATCGCCTCGATCTTCTTGGGCAAGGATTCCAGGGCGAATTTCTGCTTGAACGACAGTTTCTTAGACGGCCCTTTTGGCGCTGCCGGCTCGCTCTTGCCGGGCGCCGGCGCATCGCTGGCTTCGGCCTTGGCGCGCGCCTTGCGGTCGTCGAGCCGGGTGCCGCCGCGCTGCGCGAGCATGTCGGAATAGCCACCGGCATATTCGATCCAGCGGCCGCCTCCGTCCGGGGCGATGATGCTGGTGACGGTGCGGTCGAGGAAGTCGCGGTCGTGGCTGACCAGGATGACCGTGCCGGCAAAGCCGGCGACAAGTTCCTGCAACAGTTCCAGCGTCTCCATGTCGAGATCGTTGGTCGGCTCGTCGAGCACCAGAAGGTTGGCCGGCCGCGCCAGAACACGCGCCAGGAGCAGCCGCGCCCGTTCGCCGCCGGACAGCTCGCGCACCGGGGTGCGCGCCTGTTCCGGCTTGAACAGGAAATCCTTCATGTAGGACACGACATGGCGCTGCTCGCCATTGATGACGAGGTTTTCGCCGCGCCCGTCCGTGAGATACTGCGCCAGGGTCTCGGCCGGATCGACCGCCTCGCGCTTCTGGTCGAGCGTGGCGATTTCCAGATTGGTGCCGAGCCGCACCGAGCCGGCGTCGGGCTTCATCTCGCCGGTAAGCATCTTCAACAGCGTCGTCTTGCCGGCCCCGTTCGGCCCGACAAGGCCGACGCGATCGCCGCGCTGGATGCGGGTCGAGAAGCTTTTGACCACGGTGAGGTCGCCAAAGCTCTTTTCGATGTTCTTGGCCTCGATCACCAGCTTGCCGGATTCGGCGGCGTCGCTGGCCACCATGGTGGCCGAGCCCTCGGCGCCGCGATGGCCGCGAAAACGCTGGCGCATGGTCTGCAGTTCGCCCAGGCGGCGCATGTTGCGTTTACGGCGAGCCGTCACGCCATAGCGCAGCCAATGCTCCTCGCGCACGATCTGGCGGCCGAGCTTGTGCTGTTCGCGCTCTTCCTCTTCCAGCACAAGGTCGCGCCATTCCTCGAAATGGCCAAAGCCCTTGTCGAGGCGGCGGGTCTGGCCACGGTCGAGCCAGACAGTGGCGCGCGAGACGCGTTCGAGGAAGCGACGGTCGTGCGAGATGACGATCAGCGCCGAAGACGTCCGGACGAGCTCCTCTTCCAGCCATTCGATGACCGACAAATCGAGATGGTTCGTCGGCTCATCAAGCAGCAGAATATCGGGTTCGGGCGCCATGACGCGGGCAAGTGCTGCGCGGCGCGCCTCGCCACCGGAGAGATCGTTGGGGTTCTCCGTGCCGGCGAGGCCGAGATGCTCCATCAGATATGTGGCGCGGTAGGGATCGTCGGCAGGCCCAAGCCCAGCCTCGACATAGGCACGCACATTGGCAAAGCCGTCCATGTCGGGCATTTGCGGGAGATAGCGCACCGTTGCCGAAGGCTGGCGGAAGACCTCGCCGTCTTGCGGCTCGATCAGACCGGCGGCAATCTTCAGGAGCGTCGACTTGCCGGAGCCGTTGCGGCCGACGAGCGCGATCTTGTCACCGGCGGACGCCGTCAGTTCGGCGCCGTCGAGCAGCGGCGTGCCGCCAAAGGTCAGTCTTATGCCGTCGAGGTTGAGAAGGGGCGGGGCCATGTCAGCTTTCAGGCAAGGGGTAGGGGTGGGCGAGCAGCAGCGCGCGGCCATGGCCGAGCGCGATTTCGAGGCCGCCCCCGGTCGTGTTGGACTTGACCTCGTTCGAGATGGTCAGCGACGAGCCGAACACGACCTCGACATGGTCGAGCGGCCACTTCGCGCCGGACACGGTGAGGCCCGAAAGATCGGAAAAGCCGAGCACCGAAAACAGCGTTCCGTCGGCATAGTCGAAGCCGGCCTTGCCAGGCAGCAGAGGGGCGCCTTCCTGCGCTCCGCTGGTCAACAGCACTTTTGTGCCTGTCTCTGCCAGCCGCAGGCTGAGCGCCAGATGGAGGAAGGCGTGGTCGGCGCGCTTGCCGCCGAAAGCGCCGGCCAGCACCAGGCTGGTGGCGCCGCGTTCCAATGCCGCCGCGATCGCCAGTTCGCCATCGGTCTTGTCCTTTTCGGGAGGAAACACCTCCCGCGGCACGGCGGCGAGATCGGCAGGCAGGTCCGCCGGCACGGAATCGAAATCGCCGACCCACAGCTCCGGCATCAGGCCGAGCAGGCGGGCATGATCGATGCCGGCGTCGGCGGCGATGACGCGCGTGCCCGCGACCTGCCGGTCGAGCCGCGGCGTGCGGACGAGATCGCCGCCAAGCAGGATGGTGAATGTGCTCATATCCGCTGGCCCTTACCAGCCCCGCCGACGAAACGGAAGGCCGAGCGGCACCGTCACTCTTTGTTGGAGCATGATCTTTTCCGGAAACGGATTCCACTTTCCGGGATCATGCTCGGGCAAACTTCCACTTGCGTGGCACCTTGGCCGGGCCTATGTGTCGAAACGCTCTAACGGGGTGCCGGACGCGATCTTCGCGGACCGGCTGAGAGGCAGTCTCGCCAACCCGCTGAACCTGATCCGGTTTGTACCGGCGGAGGGATTAGACGCTTCGGACAGCCCGACGCCTCAATTCCTTTCAACACGAATGAAGGAGGCGCCGATGCGCATGTTTTTGTCCCGTCTTGTCCCAGCGCTGGGGCTTGCTGTTTCGCTACTGGCAAGCCCTGCGTCAGCGCAGGAAAAACTCACGATCTATACCTATGAGAGTTTCACTGCCGACTGGGGTCCGGGCCCCCAGGTGAAGAAGGAATTCGAAGCCGAGTGCGGCTGCAGCGTCGACTTCGTCTCGGCGGCCGACGGCGTCGCACTTCTCAACCGCGTCAAGCTGGAAGGAGCCTCGACCAAAGCAGATATCGTGCTTGGCCTCGACACCAACCTCACCGCGGAAGCCAAGGCTTCCGGCCTGTTTGTCCGACATGGCGCGGTGGCTGAAAACAACGTGCCGGGCGGCTGGAGCGACGACACTTTCGTGCCCTATGATTATGGTTATTTCGCCGTCGTCTACGACACCGAGAAGCTGAAGAACCCACCGAAGAGCCTGAAGGAACTGGTCGAGGGCGATGCCGCCGACAAGATCGTCATCCAGGATCCGAGGACGTCGACGCCGGGCCTCGGCCTGCTGCTGTGGGTTAAGTCGGTCTATGGCGACAAGGCGCCGGAAGCCTGGGCCAAACTCAAGGGCAAAGTGCTGACGGCGACGCCCGGCTGGAGCGAGGCCTATGGCCTGTTCACCAAGGGCGAGGCGCCGATGGTGCTGTCCTATACGACATCGCCGGCCTACCACATGGTGGCCGAGAACACCGGGCGCTTCCAGGCGGCGTCGTTCGAAGAAGGCGAGTATTTGCAGGTCGAGGTCGCCGGCATCACCACCACGGGCGCGAAGAACCCGCTGGCGGCAAAGTTTCTGGCCTTCATGACCGGGCCGAAATTCCAGGATGTCATTCCGGAGACCAACTGGATGTTCCCGGCTGGGAAAACCGACAAGCCGCTCAATCCGGCTTTTGATAGGCTGGTCAAGCCGGCGAAGACCTTGCTGTTCAGCCCGGAAGAGGTCGCGGCAAATCGCAAGGCCTGGGTGGATGAATGGCTGGCGGTGATGAGCAAGTAGGAATTCAGGATGGCGCTTGAACACCCCCTCTGGCCTGCCGGCCATCTCCCCCGCAAGGGGGGAGATCAAGCGCTCGGAAGCTTTCGCCAACCTCCAACGCTGCGAGGATGGGGCGGGGAGCGAAGCTGCTAATCTCCCCCCTTGCGGGGGAGATGGCCGGCAGGCCAGAGAGGGGTGGGCGGGAACTCGACTTCCGTGAAATATTTGCGTCAGCAGCGAACGTGCGCCGTAGGGTTGGATAGCGCGAAATGCGTGCGCACTATCCCTCTGACCCCCGCATCACGGCCGGCATTGTCGCGCTTGCGGCAATCGCGCTACTGATCGGTGGCGCCTTCGCCGGCCTTATCCGCGAAGGCGCGCACGACCTTTCCGGCGCCGCGTCCGCCTTTGACCTCTATCTCCTGCGCGTTGTCCGCTTCACGCTCTGGCAGGCTGCGCTCTCGACTCTGCTTTCCGCCGTACCGGCGCTCTTCGTCGCCCGGGCGCTGTCGCGGCATCCGCGCTTCTTCGGACGCGGCTTCATCCTGCAGCTGTTCACTGTGCCCCTTGCCTTGCCGGCGATTGTCGCAGCGCTGGGCATACTGGCGCTCTATGGCCGCGCCGGTTATTTCGCCGCGATCGGTGGCCAGAGCTGGCCCGACATCTATGGGCTGTCGGGCATCCTCGTCGCCCACGTCTTCTTCAACCTGCCGCTGGCCACCCGGCTGTTCCTCGAAGCGCTGGGAACGGTGCCGGCCGATCAATGGCGGCTGGCGAGCCAGCTCGGCATGGGAGCGAGGCCAGCCTTCCGGCTGATCGAGTGGCCGGTGCTGCGCGCCGCGCTGCCGGGCGTCGCCGGGCTTGTCTTCATGCTTTGCATCACCTCCTTCACCATCGTCCTGATCCTCGGCGGCGGGCCGGCGGCGACGACGCTGGAAGTCGCCATCTATCAGGCGCTGCGTTTCGACTTCGATCCGGCGCGAGCGGTGACGCTGACGGTGCTGCAGATCGCGCTGACTTTTGCCGTCATGCTGGCGCTGACGCGGCTCGGCGCCAATGTGACCGGCGACGCCAATTTGCCTGTCGCGCCGCGCCGCTATCACTTGGCCGGCAAAGCAGAAACAGCGTTCAACGCCGTCCTGATCGTGCTCGCCTTGCTGTTCGTCGCCGGACCAATGGCGGCCACCGTCGCGTCCGGCCTCGGCGCCGATCTCGGCCGGCTGGCGGGCGAGAGTGCCGTGCGTCAGGCGACCCTGACCAGCGCCGGTCTCGCCCTCTCGGCGGCGCTACTTTCGGTGGCGCTGTCGCTGTCGCTGATCATGGCTCGGCGGGCACTGTCGCTGCGCCGCCGGTCCAGTGCCCGTTCATTGCTCGAACATGCCACCGACACCGGCGCCGGCTTCGTCCTCGTCGTGCCGCCCATCGTCATCGGCGCCGGCTGGTTTCTCCTGCTGCGCACGGTCAGCGATGTCTTTGCCATCGCGCCGGTCATGGTCGTCACCGTCAATGCGGTGATGGCGATGCCCTTTGCCATCCGCGCGATGCGCCCGGCCTATGATGCGGCGAGCGAGCGCCACGAAAAGCTGTGCGCACAGCTCGGCATTGCGGGCTGGAACCGGCTGCTTCTGGTCGACTGGCCATCGCTCCGGCGGCCGCTGGCCACCGGCTTTGCTTTCGCCATGGCACTGTCGCTCGGCGATCTCGGCGTCATCGCGCTGTTCGGCAGCGATTCGGTGCAGACCTTGCCCTATCTCCTGCTGGCGCGCATGGGCAGCTATCGCACGGCCGATGCTGCCGGGCTGGCTTTGCTGCTCGGGGCGGTCTGCCTTGCGTTGGTGGTCGCGGCAGACTGGCTGGGACGGGGAGAGAGATCGTGACGTCCGCCATGGAGAAAGGAACGACTGTCCGGCTGGACAAGGTCTCGTTCAGCTATGGCGAAACGTCATTCCTGTTCGATGTCGAATTCGATACATCGAAGATCACCGCCATCATGGGGGCAAGTGGTTCGGGCAAATCGACCTTGCTCAATCTGGTGGCTGGTTTCGAGACGCCGGAGTTCGGTCGTGTGCTGATCGGCGGCGCCGATGTCGGCGCCGAGCCGCCTTCGGTGCGGCCGGTGTCGATGGTATTCCAGGAAAACAATCTGTTTGCTCATCTCTCGGTGGAGAAGAATGTCGGGCTCGGCCGCTCGCCATCGCTCAACCTGACCGACGCCGATCGCGCCGCAATCGCCGAGGCGCTTGACCGCGTCGGCCTGGCCGGCAAGGAAATGCGCCTGCCGCGCGAACTCTCCGGCGGCGAAAGGCAGCGCGTGGCGCTCGCCCGCGTTCTGGTGCGCGACCGGCCGGTGCTGCTGCTCGACGAGCCGTTCGCTTCGCTCGGGCCAGCGCTGCGCGACGACATGCTCGACCTGGTGTCCGGCGTTCATGCCGAGCGGGCGATGACGGTGCTGTTCGTCACGCATCAGCCGGAAGACGCTCGCCGTATCGGCGAGCAGATGGTTTTTCTGGACAATGGCAGGGTTACCGCGACGGGACCTGCCGCCGATTTTTTCGACGGCACTGGCCCTGAAGCGTTTCGGCGCTATATCGGCGCAAGTTCGGGCGGATCACGCGATATTGCCCGGAAGCGGACATAATTTACGACCAAACCGGCTACAGGCGATGTGGCGCTTGCTTGCCATGGTCCAGTCGATGTGGCTAGGTCCGCTTAGTACTGGTCCGGCACGAGCCGTGATTTGCCCCTACAGCGCCGCACCCGGCCGGATGCGTAAACGCTGTAGGTTTTTTGATGTGCAGGATTGCCAACGAAAACCGATTTTTCGCTGGCGCGGGCCCCGGTCCAAATCATGCGCCGAGAGCTGAAGGAACGCCGTGCTGCCGACCGGCACTGACACTTTGAAACGCAGACCGCTGGTGCGCTTCCTCGCGCTGGCCGGCCTTGCCGTGGCGCTGGCCAGCTGCCAGATGTTCACGCCTCCCGAAGTGCAGGAATCCGGCTTCCAGCCTTCCGACAAGCCGATCACGGTCGATAATGTCGCCGCCAACAGCAAGCTTGCCGAACTGGCGAAGGCACAGCATCCGCGCATCCTTGCCACCTATGCCGGCGAATATTCCGATCCCAAGCTCGAGCGCATGGTGGCCAAGGTTGTCGGCAGCCTGACCGTGGTGTCGGCCAATCCGACCCAGACCTATCGCATCACCATCCTCAATTCGCCAAACGTCAACGCTTTCGCGCTGCCGGGCGGCTATCTCTACGTCACCCGCGGCCTGCTGGCGCTGGCCAATGATTCGGCCGAACTCGCCGCCGTCATCGCGCATGAGATGGGCCACGTCACCGCCAATCACGGCTTGCAGCGCCAGCAGCTCGAGGCCGAGGAAGGCCTGGCGACCAAGGTGGTCTCCGATGTGCTGGGCGACAGCCCGACCGCCAAGCAGGCATTGATCCGCGGCAAGCTGAGGCTGGCGCAGTTCTCGCGCAACCAGGAGCTGGAGGCAGACGCGATTGGCATCAAGTCGATCGGCGAGGCGGGTTACGATCCCTATGCCGCCGGGCGTTTCCTGCAGTCGATGTCGGCCTATACCGATTTCCGCTCGATCAGCGGCGCCACCGACGCCAGCCTCGACTTCCTGGCCACGCACCCCAACACGCCGCAGCGAATTGATCTGGCGCAGCGCCACGCCCGCCAGTTCGGCGCGCCGGGCATCGGCACCCGCGACCGCGATTCCTTCCTGGCCGGGATAGACGGCCTGCTCTATGGCGACACGCCGGAAGAGGGCTATGTGCGCGGCCAGACCTTCCTGCATCCGGGCCTCGGCGTTTCGTTCACCGTGCCCGACGGCTTCATCATCGACAATTCGGCAGCGGCGGTGACGGCGACCGGTCCTGGCGACATGGCGATCCGCTTCGACGGTGTGTCGATCGACAAGGATCGTGCGCTGACCGACTACATCAGAAGCGGCTGGGTGGCCGGTCTCGACGAGACCAGTGTGCGCCAGGAGACGATCGACGGCAACGAGGCGGCGACAGCGCACGCCGGCGCCGATGGCTGGCAGTTCGACATTGCAGTGATCCGCGCCGGCGGCCAGGTCTATCGCCTGCTGACGGCCGCCCCCTCGGCCAGCACGACACTCGATCCGGTGGCACGCTCGGTCAGCGGTTCGTTCCGCGTGCTCAGCCCCGCCGAGAAAGCGGCACTGAAGCCGCTGCATATCCGCGTCGTCACGGTACAGGCCGGGCAGACGATGGGCACACTTTCGGCGCAGATGGTCGGCGTCGACCGCAAGCTCGATCTGTTCCGCGTGCTCAACGCGATGTCGCCGGGCGCCTCGGTTTCGGCCGGCGACAAGGTCAAGATCGTCACGGACAGATAGCGCCGGTCTTCGTCAGAAACCCCAGCCTTCGTAGTGCTTTTTTCTGAGATAACTTTTCTGAGATAACTCGGGGCGGTACCCCCGTTCCTGGCAATCTCAGGCCGCCATGAACTCCGGATTCTGCTTGACCAGCGCGAGCTTGAGCTTTTCCATGGCGCGGGCCTCGATCTGACGGACACGCTCCTTGGAAATGCCGAGCGTCTCGCCGAGCGCCTCAAGCGTCGCACCTTCGTCTGTCAGCCGACGCTCCTCGATGATCCTGAGTTCGCGGGCATTGAGCGCGCGGAGCGCCGTCTTCAGCCACATCAGGCGCCGTTCGACGTCGATGGTGTCGCCGGCGACCTCGTCAGGCAATGGATCGTCCGAAATCAGGAAGTCCATCCGCTCGGTGGTACCGGCCTCATCGGCGAGCGGTGCGTTGAGCGAAGAGTCAGGTGCTGAAAGCCTGGAATCCATCTTCTCGACATCGGCCTCGGAGACGCCGAGGGCTACCGAGACTTCGCGGTAGAGCGTAGCGTTAGAGATCGGCTCGGCGCCATTGGCAAGACGGGCGCGCAGGCGCCGCAGGTTGAAGAACAGCGCCTTTTGCGCCGAAGAGGTGCCGCCGCGAACGATCGACCAGTTGCGCAGGATGTAGTCCTGCATCGAAGCGCGGATCCACCATGTCGCATAGGTCGAGAAGCGCACCTCGCGCTCCGGCTCGAAACGCGCGGCTGCTTCCAGCAGCCCGACATGGCCCTCCTGGACCAGATCGCCGAGCGGCAGGCCGTAATGTCGGAATTTCGAAGCCATGGAGATGACCAGCCGCATATGGGCGACGGTAATCTGATGCAGCGCCTGCTGATCCTGGTTTTCCTTCCAGCGCAAGGCGAGAACATGTTCCTCATCGCGCTCGAGGTAAGGGGCTTTCATTGCCGTGCGGACCATGGTCCGTCCTGCCGTGTCTTCGATCATGCCGCGCTCCTGCTCCGGACATTTTCGGACGGCCTGGCGGCCGTTATCTCTGTTTGACGCAATTCCGAAGGAAACCGCTTTCCCACTTTCCTGGAATTGCTTCGGGCCTAGCGCAGCCAAGGGTTCTTGAAATGGAAACGCCGCGCCCTACAACAAGCCATGAACGTGCCACACCGGGGATTGGTTCCGCCGCCGATGGCGGTTGTTTTGTGCGGTCCGACAGGGCGCATCGACACCGCAGATCGGGACTATTGGCACCGATCCGAGCTGCTTTGAGAATCTGATTTCTGGATCGTCGTTTTTTGAAATCTGGTTCCTTATTTTGCTGCGCTGTATCTGTCAGTTTCCGGCTCTCACAAGCGCCGGACACCGGCCAAGGACGGGATCACACAGAAATGAAATGGCTCAATTCGCTCATCGTCGCCGGAACGCTTCAGGTTCTGGCTGTTACATCAGGTCATGCCGGCGCCAATCTTGACCAGATCAAGCAGGCCGGCACCCTCAAGGTCGGCACCGAAGGCACCTATGCGCCCTTCACCTATCATGATGCTTCCGGCGCGCTGGTCGGCTTCGACGTCGAGATCGCCAAGGCGATCGGCGACAAGCTCGGCGTCAAGGTCGAGTTCCTCGAAGGCAAATGGGACGGGCTGATCGCCGGCCTCGACGCCAACCGCTACGACGCCGTGATCAACGAGGTCGGCATCACCGACGCGCGCAAGGCCAAGTACGATTTCTCCGATCCTTACATCGCCTCCAAGGCCGTGCTGATCGTGCGCGGCGACAATACCGACATCAAGACCTTCGCCGACCTCAAGGGCAAGAAGTCGGCACAGTCGTTGACATCGAATTTCGGCAAGCTCGCCGAGACCAACGGCGCCGAACTCGTCGGCACCGACGGCTTCGACCAGTCGATCCAGCTGCTGCTCACCGGCCGCGCCGACGCCACCATCAATGACAGCCTGTCTTTCCTCGACTTCAAGAAGCACAAGCCGGACGCCAATGTGAAGATCGCCGCGCAGGAAGAGAACGCCGACTATTCCGGCGTCATCGTGCGCAAGGGTGATCCGGAGCTGGTCGCGGCGATCAACAAGGCGCTGGCCGACATCAAGGCCGACGGCACCTACAAGAAGATCGCCGACACTTATTTCGGCCAGGATGTCTCGCAGTAAAGGCCATCTCCCGGCGGTTTGCCGGCAATGACAAATAGCGGCGGGCCGTCTTTGACGGCTCGCCGTTTTTCGCATGATATGAGAAGCACACAATCGCACTGCCGTCACCGCGGCGGTCTGTGGGGGAGGAGCCGTTCGTGCCGCACTGGCTACACCTGATGCTGGACTCGTTGCCGACACTGCTGTGGGCGGCGTTGATCTTCACCGTACCGCTGACATTGCTGTCGTTCGCACTCGGCCTGTTCGTCGGCCTGGTTGTCGCCCTGGTGCGGCTGTTCGGTCCCAAGCCTCTGGTTGCCGTGGTCCGCTTCTATGTCTGGATCTTTCGCGGCACGCCGCTTCTGGTGCAGCTGTTCCTGATCTTTTACGGCCTGCCTTCGGTCGGCATATTGCTGGACGCTTTTCCGGCGGCGCTGATTGGCTTCACCCTCAACATAGGCGCCTACAGTTCGGAAATTATCCGCGCCGTGATCGGCTCGGTGCCGAAGGGCCAGTGGGAGGCGGCCTATTCGATCGGCATGACCTGGAGCCAGGCGATGCGGCGCACCATCCTGCCGCAAGCCGGCCGCGTCGCCGTGCCGCCGCTGTCCAACACCTTCATCTCGCTGGTCAAGGATACGTCGCTGGCCGCCGCCATCACTGTGCCGGAGATGTTCCAGGCGGCGCAGCGCATCGTCGCCACCACCTATGAGCCGCTGATCCTCTATGTCGAGGCGGCGATCCTTTATCTGGCGATGAGCTCGGTGCTTTCGGCCTTGCAGACGCGGCTGGAGGAGCGGCTCAACCGTTATGGCGGCTTCCTGGAGGCGCGCTCATGATCGGCCTCACCGACATTGAAAAGCGCTTCGGCGACAATCTGGTGCTGAAGGGCGTGACGGTCACCATTGCCGAAGGCAGCGTCACCGCGCTTGTCGGCCCCTCCGGCGGCGGCAAGAGCACACTGCTGCGCTGCATCAACCTGTTGGAGATCCCGACCTCGGGCATGGTGCGCATCGGCGACGAGACGCTGGAATTCCGTCCCGGCGTCAAGATCCCCAGCCGCGACATCCAGCGCCTGCGGCTGCAGACCGGCATGGTGTTCCAGAATTTCCAGCTGTTCCCGCATCGCACCGCGATCGAGAACGTCATGGAAGGCCTGGTGACGGTGCTGAAATGGCCGACGGCAAAGGCGCGCGAGCGGGCATTGGCGCTGCTCGAGAAGGTCGGCATGGCGCACAAGGCGGACGATTGGCCGGCAACGCTGTCGGGCGGCCAGCAGCAGCGTGTGGCCATCGCCCGCGCCCTGGCGCCGTCGCCGAAAGTGCTGCTTTGCGACGAGCCGACCTCGGCGCTCGATCCGGAACTGGCGCAGGAAGTGGTCGACGTGCTGGGAAAGCTCGCCAGCGAAGGCACGACCATGGTGATGGCCACGCACGACCTTCGCCTTGCCTCCAAGATTGCGCAGGAAGTGGTGTTCCTCGACGCCGGCGTCATCGTCGAGAAGGGGCCGTCCGCCGTGGTGTTCTCCAACCCGGAGCGTGAACGGACGAAGCGTTTTATTGCGACGCTGAAGCAGGAGGCGGAGAAGGAAGCCGGCGGCTGAGCCTTCTACCTCCCCCTTGTGGGGAGGTCGGACGGAAGGTCCGGGTCGGGTCTGGTGCCGTCCCCCATCCTCGCTGCTTCGCAGCGACCCTGCCTGGGCGAGCCACGGGTCTCGCCCGTCCTTGGAACCCCACAAGGGGGTAAAAACAAAAACCCGGCACAAGGCCGGGTTTTTCATGATTTCGACGGTGAAAGCGATCAGGCAGCTTCTTCCTGCTCGGCTTCCTCATTGTCGGCCTTGGCGCCTCGCTTCGGGCCCTTGTTGAGGTTGACCTCGATCAGGCGCACGGCTTCGGTTTCCGACATGCGGTTGACTGCCGCGATCTCGCGCGCCATGCGGTCGAGTGCCGCCTCATAGAGCTGACGCTCGGAATAGGACTGTTCCGGCTGGTTGTCGGCACGGTAGAGGTCGCGCACGACTTCCGAGATCGAGATCAGGTCGCCCGAATTGATCTTGGCATCATATTCCTGCGCACGGCGAGACCACATGGTGCGCTTGACGCGGGCGCGGCCCTGGACGACCTTCAGCGCGCGCTCGACATAATCCTCTTCCGACAGCTTGCGCATGCCGATGGAGGTCGCCTTGGCGACCGGAACCTTCAGGCGCATCTTGTCCTTCTGGAAGTCGATGACGAACAGTTCCAGCTTGTGGCCCGCAACTTCCTGCTCGTCGATCGAGACGATCTGGCCGACGCCGTGTGCCGGATAGACAATGTACTCGCCGGTCTTGAAACCGTGGCGTGCCGAGGTGGACTTCTTCTGCGGGGTGATCGTTGCCATTACGCCCTGAACTCCTTGTTGTGGCACCGGCGGCCTGCCGGTCCGAACGCATGCGACCGGGGACACCGATCGTTAGCCGCACAACAGATGAACCCATCGGAAAAAGCCGGGACCGGCAAACCGCATACATAGCGACTGCCTGGCCCAGATCGCTCTGGTCCGATTGGGGATTTCACCTTTCAGTGATTTGGGGCGCTTGCGCCATAAATCGACGTTGTGTCACCGGCATGTTTCAACTGGTGTAGCACAAAAAGTCGGAAGAATCAAGGTTTTGCTGCAAACGCGAAGGTCGAGCGCCTTCGCCGCCTGTCAAGGCAGTTAATGTATGATGCGCGTTACGCAGCGTTATGACGATCCAATAGGCCGCACTTTTTTGCTTTGCGCATCACCCTTTCCGAAATCGATTCCGATTCCAGCGTCATGTGCTCAGTCGCCTTCGCCGGGCTCGGCGGAGAAATATTTCTCGAACTTGCCGGCCTCGCCGTCGAAGCTCTTGGCATCTGCCGGAGGCGCCTTCTTGGCGGTGATGTTGGGCCATTTCTCGGCGTATTCGGTGTTGACCTGCAGCCATTTGTCGAGGCCCGGCTCGGTGTCGGGCTTAATTGCATCGGCCGGGCATTCCGGTTCGCAGACGCCGCAGTCGATGCACTCGTCGGGATGTATGACAAGCATGTTCTCGCCCTCGTAGAAGCAGTCGACCGGACAGACCTCGATGCAGTCCATGTACTTGCATTTGATGCAGTTGTCGGTCACGACATAGGTCATTGGTCGGCTCCGGGACGTCCCGTTCTTGCTAGAGCGACGTGCGTCCACTTGGACGCATAAAGTACGCTCTGACACTTTGAATCTGCGCATCGTGCCTTCCGAAAAATCGATTTCCGATTTTCGGGCCGATGCGGCGGCTTTTTTGGTGAGGTAACGCCTTTGCCTGCCGCTTGCAAGGGCAGCCATTGCAGGCGGGGCCCGCGTGTCCGGAATGAAATTCCAGACCGCCGGCATGGCGCAGACGGCCAAGGCTTCAGTCTTCGCCGAACAGCCGGTCGGTTTGCCTGCGCTCTTTCTTGGTCGGCCGGCCGCTGCCGGCGTCGCGCAGCGCCGGAATGGCATCGGCAACAGCCTCGCCTTTTGGGGCCGGCGGCGGGGACATGTCCTCGTAGAGCGTGCGCGCTTCCTCGGCCGGACCGCGCCGCACGCCGGTGCCAAGCACCTTCCAAACGAAGATGCGGCGCTCGTGCGTAATGGTCAAAACGTCGCCAGGCTTGACCAGATCGGAGGCCTGCGCTGCTTTGTCGCTATTAATGCGGACGCGTCCGGCGACAACCAGCTTGGCCGCCAGCGAGCGCGATTTTATCGCGCGCGAAAAGAACAGCCACTTGTCGATGCGCTGACGACCTTCAGCAATCATCGCAGCGAACCTGGGGCTTATTTCTTCAACTGGTCGCGCAAGGCGGCGAGCTTGGCGAAGGGCGAGTCCGGATCGAAGCGCGCCGGGCGTTCCTCGCGTGGCTTGGCCTGGAAAGCCGGCTTGGCGCCTTGCGGTCCGCCTTTGCCTTCCGGCCTGCCGCCTTTCCAGTCAGGCCCGCCCTCGCGCGGACGCTCGCCTTGCGGCTTGCCGTCGCGGCGCTGTTCGCCCTCGGCCTGCGGCTTGGGCTTGAACTTCGAACGGTCGAAGCGTGGCTTGGCGGCACCGTCGCGCTGGTCGCGCCGGCCCTGATAGGCCGGCCGTTCGCCCGGTGCCGGCTGTCCGCCGGCAGCGTCGGCCGGCGCATCGGCGCGGCTAGCCTGGCCGTTACGCGGGCGATTGTCTCTGCGGTTGTCTTGCCGATGGCGCGGGCGCTGCTCGAAACGACCCTGCCGCCACAGCAAGATGGGCTTTGGCGCTTCGGCCTCGGGGACAGGCTCAGCGCTTCCACCCTCCCCCTCGTGGGGAAGGTCGGCGCGCAGCGCCGGGGTGGGGGCAGCGTCGGCGTCGGCGGTTGCACTTGCATCGTTTGCACTATCTGCTTCGTCAGCGCTGTCACCCGCGTCGCTTTGCGCCGCGACCTCCGCCATCGAGGGAGAGGTAAGGGCGTCGGCGTTTTCGGCGACGGTGGCGTCGGCAGTGTCGTCAGCTCCCGCAACAGCCGGAGCTTCTTCCGCGATTTCTGCGTGAGCTTCGACTTGCTCGTCCGCGACAGGCTCTGCCGTTGCTTCCGCGATGGCTGGAGCTTCGGCGGTAGCTTCAGCGGCCGGAGTTGGCTCCGTACCCTCTTGAGGCCCGCCCGGCTGAGCGTCCGCAGCAACAGCCTCCGCTGCGGCTTCGGCGACGGGCTGCTCAGCCGCAGACTCAGCGGCGGCAACCGCATCCGGCTCCGATCCAACGGCCGGCGCTTCAGCGGCGGCTTCTCTTGCAGCGGCTTCCGCCGCCTTGGCCTGTTCGGCTTTTGCAGCCGCGTCCGCAGCCAGCTTGGCCGCAGCCGCTTGCCGCGCGGCATTGTCCTGCGCTTCGAGCCGCGCCTTCACCTCTGCCGGTGGCTTCGGCTCGGCGCGATAGCCGAGGCCCTTCAGAATCTCTTCCATGTCGTCGGCGGTGGCGCCGAGGATCGACATCATCGGCGGCGTCACCATGAAGGACTGGCCGTCATAGGCGCCGTCCGGGCGCTGTCCCAGACCGGGCTTCCAGTTGGTCGCCGGGCGGATCAGGTCAGCCAGCCGTTCCAGAATGTCGATGCGCACGGCGCGGCGGCCGAGATTGCGGTAGCCGGCAAGCTTGTAGAAAGTCTTGTCGAAAGCCGGATCGATGACCACCGAGGTGCGGCCGGAAGCCAGTGCGTGCACCACGTCGCCAAAGCCGGGCTTGTCCTTGCCGTCATTCTTCAGCGCCCACAACAGCGTAATCAGTCCGGCGGGCGCCGGCTTGATCAGCGCCGGCACGAAGACATGGTAGGCGCCGAAGCGCACACCGAGCCGGCGCAAGGCGGCGCGACCCTCCTGGTCGAGCGACTTCATTTCCTCGGCGATGTCGCGGCGGTTGATGAGGCCGAAATGCTCGACGAGCTGGAAGGCGATGCCACGGCCGATGCCGGCGATCTGCTCGGCATTCTTCAAGTCGACCAGCGGCTTCAGCAAGGATTCGATCTGGAAGTTGACGAAGCGCTCGGCGCGCGCGGCGACCTTGTCGCGGGCGGGACCGGTCAACTGCTCGTCGGCCAAAAGCACCAGGCGCGGCTTCAGCGCGTCCTCGCCGGCAACCAGCGTGCCGATCGGCGCGCCGATCCAGCGCAGCGTGCCGTCGGAGCCAAGCGCAAGGTCGCCATTGGCGCAGGCGCCGAAGCGTTCGGCACGTGCCTCGAACTCGGCGGCCAGCGCTTTTTGCGCTGCCGTGCGCACGGCCTTGGCGTCTTCGCCGCCGGCGCTCTGGTCGGCGGTGAAACGGAACCCTTGCAACTCGCCGACATGATGGCCTTCGACAAGGACGGTTCCGGTAGGACTGATTTCGGCTTCAGGCATTGTATTTTCTCTAAGGCGCCGCATGAGGACGGAAGTCCTGCGGTCTACAAACCGTTTCGTCAACCGCTCATGCAGCGCATCCGACAATCTGTCTTCGATTTCGCGCGTCTTTTCCCGCCAGTGTGCCTGATCGGCCAGCCAGCCCGGCCGGTTGGACACGAATGTCCAGGTGCGGATCTGCGCAATGCGGTGCGACAGCGTGTCGATGTCCCCCTCGGTCGTATCGGCGCGGCGCACCTGCTCGGCCATGTAGTTCTCGTCGACATGGCCGTGTTTGGCGAGGTCGGTGTAGATAGAAGCGATCAGGTCGGAGTGCTGGGCCGGCGCGATCTTGCGGTAGTCCGGCAACGCGCAGGCTTCCCACAGCAGCGCGACGCGCTTGGCATTGGTAGCCAGCGCGCGGATGTCCTCGTCGCGGGAGAGATGTTCGAGCGCCTGCGCATCGACCGCCGGCAGCGCGCGCGTCAGGCCTTCGACCGGCGCGTTGGCCTCGATCGAGCGCTTCAGCGCGTCGAGGCTGGCGAAGTCGAAATGCGCGGTGCGCCATTGCAGCACCTTCACCGGATCGAACTCGTGCCCCTCGATGCGCTTGACCAGTTCCTCGTCCAGCGGATCGACCTGGCCGGTGACGCCGAAGGTGCCGTCGCGCAGATGCCGGCCGGCGCGGCCGGCGATCTGGCCGAGCTCGGCCGCCGTCAGGTTGCGGTACTGGTAGCCGTCGAATTTGCGGTTCTGGGCGAAGGCGACATGATCGAGATCAAGGTTGAGCCCCATGCCGATGGCGTCGGTGGCGACGAGATAGTCGACGTCCCCTGCCTGGAACATTGCCACCTGGGCATTGCGGGTGCGGGGCGACAGCGCGCCTAGCACGACCGCCGCTCCTCCTTGCTGGCGGCGGATCAGCTCAGCGATGGCATAGACCTCGTCGGCGGAGAAAGCGACGATCGCCGTACGCCGCGGCAGGCGGGTCAATTTCTTCGAACCGGCATAGGCCAGGTGCGACAGGCGAGGGCGCGTCACCACCGAGACGCCTCTCAGCAGCTTTTGCAGGATGCCATGCATGGTGGCCGCGCCGAGCAGCAGCGTTTCCTGGCGCCCGCGCAGGTGCAGGATTCGGTCGGTGAAGATATGGCCGCGCTCGAGGTCGCCGGCGAGCTGCACCTCGTCGATGGCGACGAAGGCAACGTCGGTCTCGCGCGGCATGGCTTCGACGGTGCAGACCGAATATTTCGCGCCGGGCGGCTGGATTTTTTCCTCGCCGGTGATGAGCGCCACCTTGTGGGCGCCGACCTTTTCGCAGACGCGGGCATAGACCTCGCGCGCCAGAAGGCGGAGCGGCAGGCCGATAATGCCGCTCTCATGCGCCACCATGCGCTCGATGGCGAGATGGGTCTTGCCGGTGTTGGTCGGACCCAGCACGGCAGTCACGTCGCGGCCCGACAGGATCAGCGGCTCGGTGTGTTTCGGCTGGATGTTCATCGGCCTGGAGATGAGGCTTTCTGCATCGTGTTGTCGGGAGCGCGCCTCGCGTGGCGCGTATGACAGGCGACACATAGGGATTTCAGGCGCGAAGCGAAAGCGGAATGTTCCGGCCGGCAATCCCACGGTCGTCTTTGAGGTCTCAATTAACAGTTGGAACGAGTCTGGAACGAATCGGCGACGAATCAGTGACTCCGGCAGATTCAGCTTTTGTTCACGGCTACATGTGGATTTTGCGAGCCTGAGTCTCACCATATGCTGAATCGCGGAAACTGGCCCGATTCCTGCAAGGCGACCATTGGCGTTAACCTTTGCCGGCGGGGCATCGTCGTGATCCGATACGCCTCGGCCAACATTATGAAATTGTTGAATTTTCTTAATCGGCCTTAACCATTTGCCGGTGATTTTCGGCCTTGGTCGCTAACGTTGCGCTAAAAGCCGGAACGAATCGGCGATGAATCAGCGATGGCGGGATTTTCCTGGTTTGTTCACCCCAACATGTTGTGTTATCCACAGCTTGTCCACCGAGAATTCACAGCTTGCGAACCGGGTTTTGCACAGGGCGCCTGGAAATCGTTAATCTTTGCGTGCCGGAACGGGTCAATGTCTAGCGCGCAGCCCGGGAACATCGCCGGCCGGCGATGAAAAAACGGGCCATAAGCCGGCCCGTCCTACCGGGCGAAATGCTGTCGTTCAGGCGAAATACTGGCCGCCATTGGCTGTGATGGTCGAACCGGTGATGAAGCCGGCGTCTTCGGAAGCGAGGAAGACGACGCAACGCGCGATCTCTTCCGGTTCGCCGAGGCGGCCGACCGGAATCTGCGGGATGATGCGTTCATTCAGCACCTTCTGGTCGATCGCCTTGACCATCTCGGTGGCGATGTAGCCGGGGCAGATGACATTGACTGTGATGCCCGCGCGCGCGCCCTCCTGCGCCAGCGCCTTCGAGAAGCCGATGTCGCCGGCCTTTGCGGCGGAATAGTTGACCTGGCCGGCCTGGCCTTTCTGGCCGTTGATGGAGGAAATGGTGATGACGCGGCCGAATTTGCGGTCGCGCATGCCGCCCCACAGCGGATGCGTCATGTTGAAGACCCCAGACAGATTGGTGTCGATGACTTCCTTCCACTGCTCGCGCGTCAGCTTGTGGAACATGGCGTCGCGGGTAATGCCGGCATTGTTGACCAGCACCGAGACCGGGCCGAGATCGGCCTCGACCTGTTTGATTCCGGCGGCACAGGCGTCGTAGTCGGCGACCGACCATTTGTAGGCCTTGATGCCGGTTTGTGCGCTGAACTTCCCCGCTGCCTCGTCATTGCCGGCATAGTTGGCGGCAACGGTGTAACCGGCATTCTTCAGGCCGATCGATATGGCGGCGCCGATGCCGCGCGATCCACCGGTGACGAGCGCTACTTTGGTCATTGAAAGTTCTTCCTCCCTTTGGTCGGAAGAAGGGAATAGGGAGTAGGGAATAGCGAGTAGGGATCGATATCCCGCCGCGCTGCTCCTTCTTCCCTATTCACTACTCCCTATTCACTACTCACTTCTTGTTCACAGCGCTTCCACGCACAGAGCGACGCCCATGCCGCCGCCGATGCACAGCGTGGCAAGGCCCTTCTTGGCGCCGCGGCGGCGCATCTCGAAAACCAGCGTGTTGAAGACGCGGGCGCCCGACGCGCCGATCGGATGGCCGATGGCGATGGCGCCGCCATTGACGTTGACGATCGACGTATCCCAGCCCATGCCCTTGTTGACGGCGCAGGCCTGCGCGGCGAAGGCTTCATTGGCCTCGACAAGGTCGAGGTCCTTGACCGACCAGCCGGCCTTCTCGAGCGCCCGCTTCGAGGCGGGAATAGGTCCGGTTCCCATGATCGCCGGATCGACGCCGGCCGTCGCCCAGGATGCGATGCGCACCAGCGGGGTGATGCCGCGCCTTGTGGCTTCAGCCTCGCTCATCAGCAGCGCGCCGGCGGCGCCGTCATTGATGCCCGACGCGTTCGCGGCGGTCACGGTGCCGTCCTTGTCGAAAGCCGGCTTCAGCTTGGACATGGCGTCGATGGTGGCGCCGTGGCGGATGTACTCGTCCTGGTCGACGACAGTGTCGCCCTTCCTGCCCTTGATCGTGAAGGCGACGATCTCGTCCTTGAACTTGCCGGCCTTCTGCGCGGCCTCGGCCTTGTTTTGCGAGGCCAGCGCAAACTGGTCCTGGTCGTCGCGGGTGATCTGGAACTGGCGGGCGACGTTCTCGGCGGTGTTGCCCATGTGGTAGCCATTGAAGGCGTCCCACAACCCGTCCTTGATCATGGTATCGATCATCTTGTAGTCGCCCATCTTGACGCCGGCGCGCAGGTGCTCGGCATGCGGCGACAGCGACATCGATTCCTGGCCGCCGGCGATGATCACCGTGGCGTCGCCGGCGGCGATCTGCTGCATGCCGAGCGCGATGGCGCGCAGGCCGGAGCCGCAAACCTGGTTGAGCCCCCAGGCGGTGGTCTCCTTGGGCAGGCCGGCATTGATCGACGCCTGGCGGGCGGGGTTCTGGCCCTGCGCGGCGGTCAGCACCTGGCCGAGAATGACCTCGTCGACTTCACCCGGCTCGACGCCGGCGCGCGCCAAAAGCTCCCTGATGACGACGGCGCCAAGTTCATGCGCCGGGGTGGCGGCGAAGGCGCCGTTGAAAGAGCCGACAGCCGTGCGTGCGGCGCTGGCAACGACGATTGAATTGGAAGCGGACATTTTTCTCTCCAGACTTCGAGGTGTCGTGTTCTTGGGGGCTTGTTGGGACTTTTCTTGCTCGTTCCACACCCCAAGTCAAACCGGAAATGGGCATGCCGGCCAAGCGCCGCAAGCAGGGCGTGAGCGGCCGGCGGGATCGCCCAACCTTTGCTGCGCAGCATAATTGGCCGGCCATGCAGCAATAAATGATGCCGCACTGCACAAAGCGCTTGGAATTATAGAGCTTTTGCGCATATCCTTAAAAATGGCGCAATCGTTACCGGCGGCTTACTCAGGCGCGCCGGTGTCCCGGGAGGATGCTGATGGCCGCGAAAGACGACCCTATCATTATCAAGAAATATGCCAATCGCCGGCTCTACAATACCGGCACCAGCACCTATGTGACGCTCGAGGATCTGGCCGAGATGGTCAAGAAGGGCGAGGAGTTCACCGTCCAGGACGCCAAGACCGGTGACGACATTACCCATCCGGTGCTGACGCAGATCATCTTCGAACTGGAGAACAAGGATGGGCAGAACATGCTGCCGATCCCGTTCCTGCGCCAGTTGATCGCTTTCTATGGCGACCAGATGCAGCAGATCGTGCCGAGCTTCCTCGAACAGTCGATGATGGCCTTCTCCAAGGAACAGGAGCGGTTCCGCGAGCAGATGAAGGGCGCGATCGGCAAGTCGCCGCTGGATGTAATGAAGATCGCCACTCCGATCAAGGCGCTGGAAGAGCAGACACGCCGCAACATGGAAATGTTCCAGAACGCGATGCGCCTGTTCACGCCCTTCCCGACCGCCGCCACAAATGCTGCGGCCGCGGCTGCACCCGAGCCGGCCCGCAAGGATGTCCCGGAAAAGAGCGGCGACGACCTTCAGGAACTGAAGCAACAGATCGCCGCCATGCAGCGCAAGCTTGACACCATGTCGTAAGCGACCGCCGCATGGTCGACCGCCCTCAGTTGGTCGAGGCGGCTGTCACGGGTCGATTTTCAGCTGCCACGGTTCCCAGATATCGTCGGGCTGGCCGTCGAGCGAGCGGTAGAAGGCTTTGGCCGGCGAGTTGGATTTCAGCACCGTCCATTTGATGGCGGAGGCGCCAATGCTCAAAGCGTGTTGGCGAAGCTGTTCAACAAGCGCATGGCCGACCCCCATGCCGCGCGTCGCTTCAGTGACGTAGAGTTCCTTCAGCCAGACAACCGGCTTCAGGTCGTAGGTCCAGGGGATGAGGTAGTGGACGGCGATGCCGACGATCACGCCCTCTCGCTCCGCCACCAACACGCCGAACCGGGGCGATGGCCCCAGCCCGTGCTCGATGAGGTTCGCTTCGGTGACGCGAAGCTTGTCGTCATAACCCTCGAAGACGGCTAGCGCCCGCATGAGGGCGAGCACCGCACCGACATCCTGGCGCTCGAATGGACGAATTCTAACCATCGCCTTCTGCATGCTTGCTCAGTCTTCAAGGCCGACCATATCGCGTGGCCTCACGCGTGCAAGACACCGGGCTCCTTGCCTGAAGCGAAAGGAAGGTCCTCGTCCTGCCAACCGGTTATGCCGCCGATCATGATCTTCACGGGACGACCGAGGCTGGCCAGCTTGAAGGCCGCCTGATCCGCGCCATTGCAATGCGGTCCCGCGCAATAGACGACGAACAGCGTCCTTTCGGGCCATTGCACCATCCGCCCGGCCGATATTTCGCGGTGGGGCAGATGCAGCGCGCCCGGCACATGGCGGCGTCCATAGGCTTCCGGCGAACCGACCACATGCAGGAGAACAAAGTCCGGCTCCCCGGCACGCAGTGCGGCGGCGACGTCGGAACAGTCGGTCTCGACGGAAAGCCGGCGCAGAAAATGGTCGCGGGCGATATCCGGCGATGCCGCCGGAATGTCTGTCACGTGGCTCATCCTCGTATCTCCATTGCTGATGCGACGGAGAGATAAGACAGGAAGCAGGGCGATTGCAGCTGGCAGCTTTGCCATATATCGTCAAGATCATGCCATCCTCTGCCAATCCGCGCCCTGCCAACCCTCTTGTCGTTGCCGTTGCCTATGACGGCCTGTGCACGTTCGAGTTTGGCGTGGCGGTTGAGATCTTCGCCTTGCCCCGGCCGGAAATGGGTGAGGATTGGTACCGTTTTGCAGTTGCCGGTATTGATACCGGTGAAATGCGCGCGCTGGGCGGCGTGCGTATTGTTGCCGACGGCGGGATCGATCTGATCGGCCAGGCCGGCACGGTGATCGTACCGGGATGGCGCGGAACGGAGGCTCCGGTGCCGCCGGCGCTGATCGAGGCGCTTCGAAAGGCACACGAGCGCGGCTCTCGCATTCTTTCGATCTGTTCGGGCGTGTTCGTGCTTGCCGCCGCCGGCCTGCTTGCGGGCAAAAGAGCGACCACGCATTGGCGCTACAGCGAGAAGCTGACGGAGATGTACCCCGACATCACCGTGATTCCGGACGTTTTGTACATCGATGAGGGCAATGTGCTGACATCGGCAGGCAGTGCCGCGGGCATCGACCTCTGCCTGCATCTGGTTCGGCGCGACTTCGGCACCAAGGCTGCAAACATGGTGGCGCGCCGTCTGGTCGTGCCGCCGCATCGCGACGGCGGCCAGGCGCAGTATGTCGAGAGCTCCGTTCCCGAGCCACATGAGCGCAGCCGGCTTGGACCGTTGATCGACAGGATGCGCGCCAATATTTCCGCCGACTATCCCGTCGCCATCTTGGCCGAGCTTGCCGGGATGAGCGAGCGGACGTTTCTGCGCCGCTTTGCGGCCGCAACCGGCGTCACGCCGGCGCGCTGGCTGCTGTCGGAACGGCTTTCGCGGGCGCGCACGCTGCTGGAAGACACCGCCATGCCGATCGAACGGATTGCCGAGACCGCCGGCTTTGGCGCGGCAGGCACGTTGCGGCATCACTTCCGCCGGCAATTCGCCACGACGCCCGTCGCGTACCGTGCGCGTTTCGGGAACACGGCCAGGTCGGCTTAAGTCACGCGTCCCTCATAGCGGCCACGCGGCCTGATGATGCTGCCGCTAATGATCTGTTCGACCATATGCGCGGCCCAGCCGACGCTGCGTCCAAGCGCAAACAGCTGGAACGGTGCATCGCGCGGCAAGCCAAGGCCGCGCGTTAGTGCGGCCAGGGCGAAGTCGATGTTGGGCTGGGCACCGACCGCCGCCATGGCGGCTTTTTGCAGCTGTTGCAGCGTCTCGTCGACAGGGATGACTTCCAGAAGTGCGGTGGCACGGGGATCGCCGTCGGGATAGAGCGGATGGCCGAACGCCGGCAAGGGCCGATCATGGCCGAGCCAGCGCCGGATCGCCGCATCCGCGCCGTGGGCTGCTGCATCTTCAGCCAGTTGCATCACCGCTTCGCCGGCGCCACCGTGGCGCGGGCCGGACAGCGTTGCCAGGCCGGCCAGCAGGCATGCGGCAGGCGAGGCGCCTGTGGACGCTGCGACGCGGGCGGCGAAGGTCGATGCGTTGAGTTCATGATCGGCGAGCAGGACGAGGGCGCAGCGGATCGCTTCCGCGCCGGCATCATCCACCGACCAGCCCTGCGCCAGGCGCTTATGGACGGGCGCTGTGCCGGCTTCAGCGCCCAGCGACTGCGCCAGCGCTCCGACTGTGCGCGCGGCCTCGGTGCACAGCGAGGCGGCGCTGCGTCCTAGCGAAGGCCGCCCGTGGCCTGCAAGCATGGCAAGCTGCGCAAAGGCCGAGGCGCGGCCGACTGGATGAGGCGCTTCAGGTGACGGAGCTTTGAACGTCACCGGTTCGGCCGAGGCCCACAGCAGAGCGGCGGTTTCCTCCAGCGTCGCCGATTTGGAGAGCGCAACGGCGTCTTGCCCTCGGTAGATGAGGCTCCCGTGCAGAACGGTCGAAATTGCTGTTGCAATCGAGGGTTCGCCCCAGGCGATCGCACTCTCGGCGATGGCCGAGGGACTGCGGCCGCGCGCCCGGTGGGTCGCCAGTGCGGCGATGTCGTCGGCGCGGTACTGGCTGCGGCGCGGGTCGCTCTCATCCGGCCGCATGCCGATGCGGCCACGGCTGACATAGGCGTAAAGCGTCTGCGGCCGCACCTTGAGCCTTTCCAGCGCCTCTTCCCGCGACAGCCATTCGGACATTTTTAGCCCATACATTGATTATATTGATCAAGATTGATCGAGGCGCAGCCTAACCCTTATCTCCCATGCAGAAAAGCTGCAAGGAGATGAGATATGGCGAACGGGCTCGATGATGTGGTGGCGGCGGAGACCGTGCTCTCCGATGTCGATGGCCTTGGTGGCCGCCTGACGATCCGCGGTCATTCGCTGCCGGAATTGGCGGGACGCTGGCGCTATGCGCAAGTGGTTCGCCTGTTGCTCGACGGCTTCTTCGACGGCCTTCCCGGCGATGCCGAACTGGCAGCGAGGCTGGGCAAGGCTCGCGTCGAGCTGTTCGAGCGGCTTGCACCCTCGCTGCCGCTGCTCGCACCGATTGAGATCTATGGCGCCATGCGCGCCGGCATGGCGCTGCTGCCGGATGGCGAGACGCTGACGGACGCCTTGCGGCTGATCGCGGCGCCCGCCGTGCTGACGCCGGCTCTGCTGCGGCTGGCGCGTGGCGAGCAGCCGATCGCACCTGACGCGAAGGCCGATCATGCCGCCGACATGCTGAGGATGCTCGAGGGATCCGTCCCGTCGCCGGCGCTGGCAAGGGCACTCGACACCTATCTGGTCACCGTGTGCGATCACGGCCTCAACGCCTCGACCTTTGCCACCCGCGTCGTCGCATCGACGCTGGCAGGGCTGACATCGTCGGTGCTGGCCGGGCTCGGCGCGCTCAAGGGGCCGCTGCACGGCGGCGCGCCCGGCCCGGTGATCGAGATGCTCGATGCAATCCAGGCGCATGGCGACGCGGCCGGTTGGCTGCGCGAGAAGGTCGCGCATGGCGAGCGCATCATGGGTTTCGGCCATCGTATCTACCGCGTGCGCGATCCGCGCGCCGATGTACTGAAAGCCGTCGTGCGGCAGCTCGGCAGCGAGGGCGAAGCCGGCCGCCGCCTGGCCTTCGCCGAACAGGTCGAGCAGACGGCGCTCGAAGTGCTGCGGATCGCCAAGCCGCAGCGCTCGCTGCAGACCAATGTCGAGTTTTACACAGCGCTTGTGCTTGAGGCGGCTGGCTTTCCGCCACAGGCGTTCAGCAATGTCTTTGCCGCCGGACGTGTCGCCGGCTGGATCGCGCATGCGCGCGAACAGCAGACGACGGGGCGGCTGATCCGTCCACAATCGCGCTATGTCGGGCCGGTGCCGGACCTCGTGGCCTGAGGTTCCAAGTTCAGATTGTTGCGAAGAGGACCCCACCCTAGCTTGCCGGGGCGAGCCACGGGTCTCGCCCGTCCTTCGGACCCCCACAAGGGGGAGGGCAGCTGGCGCGCGCCGCCGAAACGTCGGTGGTTTGCTGAGATCAGCGTCTACCAAGTCTCCCTCCCCCTTGTGGGGAGGGATCAAGGGTGGGGGTATTCGTAGGGCGAAGACCTGGGCGTGGAGGACCATTCCCCATGACCAAAATTTCATGTGATCACGCGACCGTGTTCGTGTTCTTGCCTTGGTCATCCCTTATATGCTGCGCTGCAATATAAGTCCGCTGCAGTCGAACCCGCCCGATCCCCGGGCGGAATGAGGCAGCAGCGACCAAACCGAACAGGAACGCCATGACCAAAAACGGCAAGGCGGAGGAAACGAAGAAGATCAACATCGCGCTGCAGGGCGGCGGCTCGCACGGGGCCTTCTCCTGGGGCGTGCTCGACCGGCTGCTGGAGGATGGCAGGCTGGAGATCGCGGCGGTGTCCGGCACCAGCGCCGGCGCCATGAATGCGGTGGCGCTGGCCGATGGGTTTGTGCGCGCCGGCGTCGAGGGTGCACGGCAAAAGCTCGACGATTTCTGGCGCGCGGTGGCGGCCAAGGGCCGCTTCAGCCCGGTGCAGCGCATGCCGTGGGACGTCGCCTGGGGCAACTGGTCGATCGAGAACACGCCCGGCTATTTCTTCTTCGACACCATGTCGCGAGTGTTTTCGCCCTATGTCGCCAATCCGCTGGGCTTGAACCCGCTGCGCGACGTGGTCGAGCAGGAGATCGATTTCAAAAATGTCCACGCCTGCAAGTCGATGGAGCTGTTCATTTCGGCGACAAATGTCGAGACCGGCCAGCTGCGCGTCTTTTCCGATGGCGAGATCGACCTCGACACGGTAATGGCCTCGGCCTGCCTGCCGCAATTGTTCCGCGCCGTCGAGATCAAGGGCGTGCCCTATTGGGATGGCGGCTATGGCGGCAATCCGGCGCTGTTCCCGTTCTTCAAGACGGCGGCGACCGAGGATGTGCTTTTGGTGCAGATCAATCCGGTGGTGCGCGAAGGCACGCCGAGAAGCGCCAACGAGATCCAGAACCGCATCGACGAGATCACCTTCAATGCCGGGCTGCTGAACGAATTCCGCTCGATCGCCTTCGTCAAGGAACTGATCGCCGCGGGCCGGCTGCCGCGCGGCGAATACCGCGACATCCGCATGCACCGCATCGATGCCGACGAGGCGTTCAAGGATCTGTCGGCGTCGTCCAAGGTCAATGCGGAATGGGCCTTCCTGAGCTATCTCAGAGACCTTGGCCGTATAGCGGCCAGCGACTGGCTGGAGGAGAATTACGACGCCGTCGGCAAGCGGCCGACGCTCGATCTTTCCGGCGAACTCGATGACGGCTTCAAACCGGTGCGCGGGCCGGCACCGGGACGGCGGGTGAAGGAATTTCTCGCCGCCCGCAAGAAGCCGGAGGCGGAACGCCGGCGGGCCTGAGTTTTTCGGAGCAGCGCCGGCGGCTTTCCCGATGCGGCGCAACTTCTGCGTGTGACGGTATACAAAATCATACTGACGCCTACTGCCATTCAAGTCGCGACGACGCAGGGCGCGCCCACATTTGAGCGTCAAAAACTAGTGCGGGCACAGGGAATGTCAGTGCCCAAAACGCCTTGAAAACAAAGCGCCTCCAACATCCGTATGGTTCCGAGACTGTGGTTCCGCCGCCTGACGGGGCGCCGATAAAACCGTTTCCGTTGGCCACACTACGCCTGCCTTGCGCAATGCCCCTGCAACTTTTCGACTGTATTGCGATGCAACTTTGATGTAGAAGCGCGGCTTCGCCGTTCACGGCAAATTGAACACGGCCTGGCGCGCACCCATATCGGCGACGCGCCCGAGTTGGAAGACACGGTAGCTGTTAGACGACGGACACCCTGTTGGATAACGACTTGGCCGAACCCCGCAGTGGAAAAACAATGATGCCGAAGATCAGGTTTCACAAGCTTGCCGCTATTGTCGTGCTCATCGGCTTCGCCGCCTGGATGGGAACAGGCGCGTTCTCGTCCGTCGGCAGCGCCGCTGTCGAAGGTGCTGGCAAGGCAGGCGATCAGGCCAAGACAAGCGATCAGGCCAAGACCGGCGATCAGGCCAAGGCGCCGGATGCAGCCAAGGCGGCCGAGGCCGAACCGAAGGCGCCGCTGCGCACCGTCGCTGTGGTGACGCCGCCGCGCAAGACCTATGCCCGCGCCATCCGCATTTCCGGGCTGACCGAGGCCGACAAGCGCGCCGTGCTGGCGACGCGTGTCGCCGGCGTCATCGAAAAGCTGCCGGTCAAGCAGGGCGATCACGTCAAGACCGGCGATCTGGTGCTGATGCTTGCGGCGGAAGAAAAGATCTCGATGGTCGACAATGCCAAGCAGCTCGTCGTGCAGCGCCAGGCTGAACTCGACGCATCGCTGCGGCTCATGAAGACCGGCAATCTGCCCAAGCTACAGCTCGACACGGCGCGTTCGAACCTGACCGCTGCGCAGTCGCAGCTGGAAACGGCGCAGGCCGAGCTCGACCGCAATCTGGTCAAGGCGCCCTTCGACGGCGTCATCGACCGGGTGCCGGTGGAGCTCGGCAGTTCCGTCATGCAGGGCGGCGAGGTGGCAACCATCCTCAAGCTCGATCCGGTGATTGCGCGCGGCGAAGTCAGCGAACGCGACCTCGGCTATCTCAAGCTCGGCGACAAGGCTGCTGTGCGGCTGGTCAGCGGCCAGACCGTCGAAGGCACGGTGCGCTACATCAGCCGCGACGCCTCGTCGGCGACCCGCACCTTCCGCGTCGAGATTGCCGTGCCCAATGCCGATGGCTCCGTGCCGGCCGGCATGACGGCCGAGATTTCGCTCAGCGCGCAGCCGACCGATGCCGTCATGTTGCCGCGCTCCGTGGTGACGCTGGGCGACAAGGGCGACCTTGGCATCCGTGCCGTCGACAAGGACAACAAGGTGGTGTTCTTCCCGATCGACCTCGTTGACGACTCGCCGAAGGGCCTGGTGCTTGGCGGCATTCCAGCCGATGCCCGCGTCATCGTCGCCGGCCAGGAGCTCGTCAAGGAAGGGGACGTCGTCAAGCCGGTCGAGGCCGACCAGGCGACCATCCAGAAACTGTTGGGCGAAGCGACAACGCAGTAGCGCCGGGTGGCCCCGGACGGGGGCAACCGGCCGCAATGCGGCTCCTGAAATCTTGAGAACAGGCCATGGATATCGTCAAACTCGCGATCAACAATGCCCGGCTGACCATTGCGGTGCTGGTCTTCCTGCTGCTGGCGGGCTGGGTCGCCTATCAGTCGACACCGAAGGAAGCGGAACCCGACGTTCCTACCCCTTATGTTTATATAAATGTTGCCTATCAAGGCATCGCGCCCGAAGACGCTGAAAGACTTCTGCTTAGGCCTCTGGAGGCAAAGCTTAAGAGTCTCAAGGGGTTAAAGGAGATGAAATCATCCGCCTATCAGGGCGGTGCCTTTGTCTTCCTTGAGTTTCTGCCGTCTATAAAAGTCGACACCGCGGTGACTGATACACGCTCGAAGGTTCAGGACGCGAAGGCTGACCTTCCCCAAGCGGCAGAAGAACCGGTTGTTACCGAGGTCAACATTTCCGAGTTTCCCGTCCTGGTCGTCACGCTGTCCGGCGATGTGCCCGAGCGTGTGCTTACGGCGGCGGCGCGCGAACTGCGCGACCGCATCGAGGAAGTCCCGGGCGTTCTTGAGGGCACCATACAAGGCGCGCGCGACGATCTCGTCGAGGTCGTCATCGACCCGATGAAGCTGTCCTCCTACGGCCTGCAGCTCGACCAGTTGATCGGCGCGGTCGGCGCTTCCAACAGCCTGGTCGCCGCCGGCAATATCGAGGGTTCGGAAGGCAAATACGCGGTCAAGGTGCCGTCGCTGATCGAGACACCCGAGGATGTCGCGTCCTTGCCGGTGGTCGCCGGCCCCAATGCCGTCGTGCAGGCGAAGGACATCGCCACGGTGCGTTCGACCTTCGCCGACGCCGAGACCATCACTCGCCTCAACGGCAAGCCGGCCATCGCCATCGAAGTCAAGAAGCGCATCGGCGCCAACCTGATCGACACGCTGGCCAAGGTGCGGGAAGTGTCCGACGCCTACGTCAAGACGATGCCGGAAGGCATGAACATCACCTACACGCAGGACAAGTCTGTCTTCGTCAACCAGCTGCTGGGCGACCTGCAGAACCACGTGATGATCGCCGTCATCCTGGTGTTCATCGTCATCCTCTATGCGCTGTCGGGCCGCGCCTCGCTGCTGATCGGGCTTGCCATTCCGTCATCCTTCCTGATCGGCATCCTGCTCTTGGCGATGATGGGCTACACGATCAACATGATCGTGCTGTTCAGCCTTATCCTGGCGGTCGGCATGCTGGTCGACGACGCCATCATCGTCACCGAATTCGCCGAACGGCGCATGGGCGAAGGCATGCCGAAGGCGGAAGCCTTCACGCTTGCCGCCAAGCGCATGGCCGGTCCGGTCATCGCCGCGACCATGACGCGCATCGCGGCGTTTTCGCCGCTGCTGTTCTGGCCCGGCATCATCGGCGACTTCATGAAATACATGCCGATCACGCTGATCGTCACGCTGTCGGCCTCGATGCTTTATGCGCTGGTGTTCGCGCCGACGCTGGGCGCGCTCTTCGCCAAGGCGCCGGAGCATCACGAGGAACAAAATCGCGACGGCTGGTACATGGCGCTGGTCAAGCAGGCGGTGCGCTTCCCGATCACTGTGCTGGTGCTCACAGCCGTGCTGCTCACCGGCGTCGGCTTCGCCTATTCGAAATATGGCGCCGGCGTCGAGTTCTTCCCCAGCGTCGAGCCCGATTACGGCCTGCTCTATGTGCACGCCCGCGGCAATCTCTCGCTGGCCGAAATGGACACGGCGACCAGGATCGCCGAAAACCGGCTGCTTGGCTGGCCTGGCGTCAAATCGGTCTATACCCGCGTCGGCAAGACGCAGGGCGGCGGACAGGACGTGCCGGAGGACGTCGTCGGCGTCATCCAGTATGAGTTCATCGACTGGCGCGAGCGCAAATCGGCGAACAATATCCTGGATGAGCTGCGCACCGTCATGGCCGGCATTCCCGGCGTCGATGTCGAAGTGCGCGTGCCGGAGGCCGGTCCTCCCACAGGCAAGGCGGTCCAGCTCCGGCTTTCGGCCATCGATCCAAAAGGGCTCGACGACCAGGCCCGCGCGGTCGCGGCGCGCATCGCCAAGGTGCCCGGCGTGATCGACGTTTCCGACGGCCTGCCGCCGCCCGGCGTCGACTGGGCGCTCGAGGTCGACCGCGCCAAGGCGGCGCAGTACGGCATCAGCCCGACCGCCGTCGGCACCGTGGTGCAGTTGGTGACCAATGGGTTGAAGCTGTCCGAGTACCGGCCGGCCGGCGCCGACGATGCCGTCGACATCAGGCTGCGCCTGCCCGAAGACCGGCGCACGCTGTCGACGCTCGACGAACTCCGGGTGCAGACCGCGCAAGGCTCGGTGCCGATCTCGAACTTCGTCGTGCGCAAGCCGGAGCCGACCGTCGGCATCCTCAACCGCATCGACGGCGCCCGCACCGTGGTCGTCCAGGCCAACGTCGCCGCCGGCACGCAGGTTGCGGCGGTGCAGGCGGAGGTGACCAAGGCGGTCACCGACATGAAGCTCGACAACGGCATACGCTGGAAGTTGGCGGGGTCGAACGAGGACAGCGCCGAAGCCAGCGCGTTCCTCGGCAAGGCCTTCGGTGCGGCGATCTTCCTGATCTTCCTGGTGCTGTTGATGCAGTTCAACAAGTTCACCAGCGTGCTGCTGGTGCTGTCCTGCGTGGTCATGGCGACGATCGGCGTGTTCCTGGGGCTGCTGCTGACCGGCGAAGCCTTCGGCATCGTCATGTCGGGCATCGGCGTCATCGCGCTGGCCGGCGTGGTGGTGAACAACAACATCGTCTTGATCGACACCTATGACCGGCTGCGCGAAGAGGGCTGGGACAAGATGGAGGCGGTGCTGCAGACCTGCCGCGAACGTGCCCGTCCGGTGGTGCTGACGGCGGTCTCGGCCATCCTTGGCGTGCTGCCAATCGCCTTTGGCCTCGGCTTGGAAATCTTCCATCACGAGACGACGATCAACGCGCCGTCGACGCAATGGTGGATTTCGCTGTCCTCGGCGATCGTCTTCGGCCTGTCCTTTGCCACGCTGCTGACGCTGGTGGTGACGCCGTCCATGCTGATGATCTTCACGCGCAGCAAGAACAGCCGCTTCTATGCCTTCTTCCGCCGGCTGTTCGGCCGCGACAAGAAGCCCGATGCGCCTATGGGGCCGCGACCGGGTCCGCTCGACGAGCCTGCAATCGCCTTTCCGAAAGCAGCGGAATAGCCCAGCTTTCCCCAGGCAGACAAAAGGCCGTCCGGAACAACCGGGCGGCCTTTTGCATTGTCCCCTCGCATCTGAAGAGCAAAGCGAGGGACTCTTATGACCGTCAGCACCATTCTCATCATAGTTCTGATCCTGATCCTGATCGGCGCCGTACCGGCCTGGCCGCATTCGCGCTCCTGGGGTTATGGGCCGTCCGGAATAGTCGGCGTTGTGCTTGTGGTGCTGCTGATCCTGGTGCTGATGGGCAGGGTTTGATTGGGGCAAGAGACCTCTGCGATCAGCGGTTCCTCGCCCGATGAAGTGCTGGCAATAGGCATACGGCGGCGCCCGCCCCCACTCCGTCCGCTTCGCGGCCACCTCTCCCCCATGTCCATGGGGGAGAGGAAATGCCAAGCTTTTCAAGGCAGCGACCTCGGCGATTAGCATTTCCTCTCCCCCACGAATGTGGGGGTAGAGGTGGCTCGGCGAAGCCGAGACGGAGTGGGGGAGCTCCATATGCGATTGGCCCGAAATCGAGATGACGAGGACACGCTGTGCCCCCTTGGCCACCCCGCACCCTTGCGTATACGCTGCCCGCACCACAATCACCGAGGGAGCCATCAAGGTGAACACCGCCAGCCCGCCCAGGCCGCTCGCCGAGATCGCCAGCTATCACGCCCACATCTACTATGACGGGCAAGCCGAACGGCAGCAGGCCGAATGGCTGCGCCTGCGCATCGGCGAACGCTTCCGCGTGCGCCTGGGCAACTGGCGCGACGAGCCGGTCGGCCCGCACGAGCAGGCCATGTACCAGGTCTCCTTCGCCACCGAGATCTTCGCCACGCTGGTCCCATGGCTGATGCTGAACCATGGCGGCCTGAGCATCCTCATCCACCCCAACACCACCAACCCCAAGCGCGACCATCTGGTCGATCCCCTCTGGATCGGGCGCCCGCTGGGGGTGCATGGCGAGGTGCTGGGCGAGGAGGATGAAGCGGAAGAGGCGCTGGAGGTGAATACCGAGCCGACGCTGGGGGCTTAGGGGCGAGGCCGCGATAGGTGATGCGGGCCTCGGCCTCGGAGACCGCGTTTACCCGCAGTTTAGCTCCGTCGTACATGACAGGCCGCTTTGCGCCCAATCTCGGTCGTTGCGGCTGATACCGTGAGCGCCCGAAAGCTGCCAATCATCGAGACTATTGCCTTTGGCTACTTCCCGCTATGATTGCGGGCGCGGGGCTCTACTGATCGATTCCCAATGCGGAGCTCTTGGAGACGAAAAGTAGGTGTTTTCCGGCTCCTCAGTGATATTGTTCGCTTGGATCAGTGATATTTAGGTTACTTATGGGCGAACGAATTCCAACATTAACAAATTGGCTGGGTGGCTGGTTCACTAGTTTCGGCGCCTTCTTGGAAGGTATTGGGCGACCCGCCGTTACAAAGGCAAAATTTGTAAATCTTGCACCGACCGACCAAGCTGACAAGGCCGGTGTATATTCCGAAGCTTTGCTATTCGCGACGACAGACCCGAAGGTGAACAATATAGCGCTGACGGGGCCTTATGGTTCAGGAAAAAGCAGCATCATCCAATCGTTCCTGAAAAGATACCGAAGACCTTCACTTCACATATCTCTCGCGGCGTTCGTGAAAGAGGCCAGCCCACCAAGCGACAAAGAAGCTAGCACCCCAAGCCTCAAAGTGAGCCAGCAGGAGATTGAAAGAAGCATACTACAGCAAATGCTGTATGGTGCAGATGCCAACAAACTTCCACTGTCGCGCTTTAAGCGAATTCAATCCCCAGGCGTCCTGTCGATCTTCAAATCGCTGTACATCATGTTCGGCTTACTTTCGATTTGGTACGTATTCACAAAGCGGGAAGCGATAATCAGCGGCACCTTTTTCGATCCACTCGAATTCAGCAATTGGCCGAATTTCACGATATTCGGGTTTTCGTTGCTTTTTTTGTGGGTCGCGCTGCACAACTTTTATGTCGCCAGCTTTGGGCTGTCACTCAAAAGTATCTCTCTAAAAGACATAGAAATAAGGCCAGCATCAGACAATCTCGATTCAATACTTAACCGTCATTTGGATGAAATTATCTACTTCTTTCAGTCAACAGAATACGATCTCGTAATAATTGAGGATCTGGACCGATTCGAAGATACAGAAATATTCGTGACGTTGCGTGAAATCAACGGCTTGGTGAATGCGAACGCGGGAGTCAGGCGAACTATTAGATTTCTTTACGCTCTGCGCGACGACGTATTTATCAATACAGACCGGACCAAGTTCTTCGAATTCGTCATTCCTGTTATCCCCATCATAAACGCTTCGAATTCGATTGATATGGTGCTGGAGCAGGGAAAGAGGCTTGAGCTCGACGGTCGTCTTGATCGACAGTTCCTTCTAGAAGTCTCACGGTATCTGGACGACCTGAGACTTATTCAGAATATCTTCAATGAATACGCCATCTACGTCGCCAATTTGGAGACCGACGACGAAAATACTCTCAACGCCAACAAGCTTCTCGCGGTCCTGATATATAAGAACGTCTACCCCAGGGATTTCGAACAACTGCACCGGGGCGAAGGCAATCTCGCTGACATTCTAGGCCGCCACGATGAACTCGTTGCGCACGAGGAGGTGGCCTGTAAGGCAGAGATAGCGGAAATCGAAGGAAAGATTGACGTTGCCGAAAGGCAGACACCTTCTGACCTGAAAGAATTGCGCCAAATCTACGCAATGACGCTCGTTCAGATGCTTCCTGCGAACGTCAATAGCATCAGCCTTGACGGGCAGTCTTGGATCGCATTTCAGTCGCTTGTTGGGCACGACGCCTTTGAACAGTTAGTCGCAGTTCCGCATATTACCTACCCCGATTTCTATAATAACCGACAGCGGATCGATATCTCCGCCTTGCAGAGCGAAGTGGATAGCAAGAAAACCTACTTTCAGCGCAAGGCGGAAGTTGAAAGCAAATCTGAGGCCAACAAGAGCGAGAGCTTGCAACGGATTCGCGAGCTTAGAGCGAAGATCGCGACACTTCGAACAGCCAAGTTCAATGAACTCGTGCGTTCAAGCGCCGACCGTGTAACTGATCTTTTCGACGGCTTCGGCGAAAAGGGCGAGCTGGCTCGCTTCTTGATTCTAGAAGGCCATCTCGACGATACGTATTATCAATATACGTCACTGTTCCATTCTGGTCGGCTGTCGCCTAATGACAACAAGTTTCTGATCCAGATACGGGCGTTCCTTACTCCCGACCCCGACTTTCAGATTGACAACCCGGATGAGGTCATCGCAGCGATGCGCGAAGCAGATTTCGGGCAAAGCTATGTTCTTAACGTCAAATTGGTTGACTGCCTTCTAAACGAGGCGAGCCGCTACAGCGATCAGACTCGTAAGTTTTTCGAGTTATCGCGTCCCAGTTCGAAGGCTGCGAAGATTTCTTAGAGGCCTACTACGCCACGGGACGCGCCGTCCCCAACTTGCTTTCCCGCCTGGCTGACGAATGGAGGCAGTTCGTTCCGATGGCAATCGCCAGCAAGCGCAATCTTTACCATATCACACAATTGGTAACCAACCTGCCGGAAAGGGCGCTAGAAACACTAGCGCGCGATGGCGACGAGTTCCCTGATTTCGTCGCGGCGAAACTCCCTGAAATTCTGGCACTTGCACCTGACTTGGCACCCGAACGCCTCGAGCGCATTGGCTTCGAGGTTCGAGACCTTCCGGCAATAGGGAAGTTCACCGGCATCGTGCGCTTCATGGCAAGACGAGGTCTTTTTGAACTCTCGATTGCCAATGTGGAACACATCTATCGCGAGGTCATAGGCGAGACCAATCTCATGGCGTTTCGCGAGCGCAATTACACTACGCTGCGTTCGCTCACAGATCCTGCCTTGATCACCAGGGTCGAACGCGATCTTGATATCTATCTTAGCGACGTGCTCCTTGAGCTTCACGACAATTCTGAAGAAGATGCGGCAGCGATAACCGATCTCCTAGGTCGCGAGGGACTTGACGAAGACAATCTTCGTGAATTTCTCGGTCGACAGACCGCTCTCCTGCCAGCGCTGGAGGGTGTTCCGGAGAAGTTGCACGCCACGGTATTTGAGCTGCGACGTATCGAGCCGAAATGGGACAATTGTATCTCGTTCATGGGAGGCAGTGGCTTCGCAGCGGAAATCCTGGTGGCCTATCTTGATCAGAAAGATGTGCGCGCGGTAATTCTGAAGCACAGTCTGCGTAACGGTCCCGAGACACTGCCGCTACGCCAATTCCTTGTTAACGCGAATGCACTGAGCGATGACAGTTACCGGGAGTATGTCCGAGCGTTGCCCAATCCGTTCAATAATTTTCCCAAAAGCCTAGATTCTTCGAAAAATACTATTCTCATAGAGGAGCGTAAAATCACCTTTTCAAAGGAGACTCTTGAAAGCCTAGACGCCAATACAGGCTTGCCGGTCCTTTTCTTGGCAGAAAACATCGAAGCTTATCTCACCGATCCCGGAATGTTTGGTCTCGACGACGTCTTCCGAGAAGGGCTCCTTCAAGCCGACATAACAGATGACGATAAGCGCGCGATAATCGACCTGATCGATTTGAATACGCTAACGGAACTGCCCAAACGAGCGGCACTCATAGGCCCGATTCTTGACCGAACCAACGTTCGTATATCCGGCATTGATGCGGCTAAAGCGCGGTCACTGATCCTGAATTCAAGGCCCGTTGAGACGCAGATTTCCCTGTTCAACAAGTTTCACTCGACTATGGCGGTCGACGAAGCGCGCGAAGTGCTTGCGGCGCTTCCAGATCCGTTCTCTGAGATCACGACAGGATATCACACTCCAAGATTGCCAAGATCAGATGAAAATCGTGCATTGGTCCAATGGCTTGAGACTCGCGGAATCATCTCTTCGTGGAGCGAGGGAGGTGGTTGGTTCCTGGGTGATGAGATACGCGTAAATCTCAAGAGGCGATGAAAAACTGGTAGTTATACAATCGTCTAATAGAGGGCAGGTTTCAATGAGATGCCACTAGATTGGTGGTTTTGGAATTCTTACCGGCGGCTAACCATGTTGCTGGTTCTCCCAAATGTCAGTTCACCAAACCCCAATTCGCTAAACCTGACAGTCTGCTTGCGGGCCCAATCCAAGACGTTCAAGGCCTTGATGCCAGGCGATGCGGCGGCAGCTCCCCATCACCCCCCAGCCAGCCGCGGCAGCAGAAAAATCTCCGCCCCCGGCGGCAATTCCTTCGACCACGTATCGCGATAGATCGTGCCGTCGATCGCCACCGCAATGCCCTTCTCGATCCAGGGCTCGATGCCGGGATACTGTTCAGCCAGTTTCCTGAACAGCTCCCTTATGTCCTTGGCCTCGACCTCGACCTTGCTCTGGCCGCCGGCGAGCTGGCCCAGCGCGCCCCAGAGCGTCACTTCGACCATTAGGGCAAGAACCTCATTTTTGCCCTAGCCTCCCCGTTCCGCCTCGATCGCGGCGAGAACCCGTGGCGGCGACATCGGGATGTGGGTCATGCGCACGCCGGCTGCGTTCGAGACGGCATTGGCGATGGCCGCCAGCGGCGGGACGATCGAGGTTTCGCCGACGCCGCGCACGCCATAGGGGTGGTTGGGGTTGGGTATCTCGAGGATCTGCGTGTCGATCATCGGCAGGTCCGAGCAGACCGGGATGCGGTAGTCGAGGAAGCCGGCGTTCTGGAGACGCCCATCCTTGCCGTAGATGTACTCCTCGTTGAGCGCCCAGCCGATGCCTTGCGCGGCGCCGCCCTGGTACTGGCCCTCGACATAGGTCGGGTGCACCGCCTTGCCGGCATCCTGGATCACCGTGTAGCGGATCACCCTGGTCGAGCCGGTATCGGGGTCGACCTCGATGTCGCAGATGTGGGTGGCGAAGGAGACGCCGGCGCCGTCGGCGACGAGCTCGCTGTGGCCGGCGATCGGCCCGCCGGTCTTGCCGGAAGCGGCGGCGATCTCCTTCAGCGACAGGGCTGCAAGATTGCCGTACTTCTCGCCTTTGGCGATGGCGTGGCCGTTTTCCCAGACCACGTCGTCGACAGGGATGTCCCACGTCTGGGCGGCGCGCTCACGCAGGATCTTGATGGCGTTGCGGGCAGCCGAGATGGTCGCCATCGAGGACGAGAAGGTGCCGCGGCTGCCGTCGGTCATGTCGTTGTAGCCGAGCGAGGACGTGTCGGCGACCACCGCCTTGAGCTGGGCATAGTCGATGCCGAGCTCCTCCGCCGCCACCAGCGACAGCGACGCGCGCGAACCGCCTACGTCCACCGTGCCGACGGCCAGCGACACCGAGCCGTCCATGCCGATGTTCAGGTCCACGCAGGTCTGGCCACCGAAGTTGAACCAGAAGCCGCAAGCCATGCCGCGGCCCTGGTTCTTGCCCAGCGGCGCCTTCATGTGCGGATGGTGCTTGGCCGCCTCCAGCGTCGGGCCGATGCCGATCGGGCCGTAGACGGGGCCATAGGAAGAGCGGGTGCCTTCCTGCGCGGCGTTCTTGATGCGGAACTCGACCGGGTCCATGCCGAGTTCCTTGGCCAGCTCATCCACAGCGCTTTCCACCGCGAACGCCGCCATCGGTGCGGAGGGTGCGCGATAGGCCGCGGTCTTCGGCCGGTTGACCAGCACTTCGAAGCCGACCGTCTTGACGTTATCGAGCTTGTAGCAGGCGAAGGCCGTCATGGCGCCGATCTCGGCCCATGTGCCGGCATAGGGGCCGCTGGTGTAGCGCAGCGTCGCTTCGGCGGCGGTGATGGTGCCGTCCTTGCGGGCGCCGATCTTGACGTCGATCGAGGTGGCGCTGGTCGGACCCGAGGCGCGGAACACCTCGTCGCGGGTCATCACCAGCTTCACCGGCCGTCCTGCCTTGCGCGACAGAGCGAGTGCCACCGGCTCGGCCCAGACGTGGGTCTTGCCGCCAAAGCCGCCGCCGATTTCAGACGAGGTGACGCGCAGCTTCGAGGCTTCCAGCCCGAGCAGTTGCGCACAATGCTGGCGGTAGACGAAATGGCCCTGCGTGCAGACCCAGAGGTCGGCGGTGCCGTCGGACGAGACGCTCGCAACGCAGGCGTGCGGCTCGATATAGCCCTGATGCGTCTGTTCGGTCTTGAAGGAGCGCTCGACGATGACATCGGCGTGGCCAAAGCCCTGATGGACATCGCCATGGCCAAACTGGCTGCGCTTGGTGACGTTGGACGGCTTTGCCGGCTTTTCCTCGAGACCCTCGGTGAAGATCGTGTCGTTGATCAACGGCGCGGTGTGCTTCATCGCCTCGTCGACATCGGTCACATGCGGCAACAGCTCGTATTCGACCTCGATGAGCTTCAGCGCCTGCCTGGCCGTGCGGGCATCGACGGCGGCGACCGCGGCCACGGCGTGGCCGTCATAGAGCGCCTTGCCGCGCGCCATGCAATTGTCGAGGACGTCGTACATGGCGGCATCGCCATCGGTGAGATCGGGCAGGTCGGCGGCGGTGATCACCGCTTTCACGCCGGCGAGCTTTTCCGCTTTCGAAGTGTCGATCTTGAGGATCCTGGCATGCGCATGCGGGCTGCGCAGGACACGCCCGACCAGCTGTCCCGCCATGTTGAAGTCGGCGCCGTAGCGCGCGCGGCCCGTCACCTTGTCGACGCCGTCGGGACGGATAGGCCGCGTGCCGACGGAGGAGAATTTGCGGCCCGAAAAGCGTGGATCGAAGTTCATGCGTGCGCTCCCTTCATCACATTGGCCGCATCCTGGACCGCGCGCACGATCTTGTCGTAGCCGGTGCAGCGGCAGAGGTTTCCGGCGAGGCCGAAGCGGATTTCTTCCTCGGTCGGATCGGGGTTCTTGGCCAAAAGGTCCTTCGCCGCGATCAGGAAGCCCGGCGTGCAGATGCCGCATTGCAAGGCTGCATGCTCGAGGAATTTCTGCTGCAGCGGATGCAACTGATCGCCATGCGCCATGCCCTCGACGGTTTCGATATGCCGGCCTTCGGCTTCAGCGCCAAGCACAAGGCAGGAGCAGACCAGCCGATTGTCGAGAATGATCGAGCAGGCGCCGCAGTCGCCGGTGCCGCAGCCTTCCTTGGCGCCGGTCAGCCCGAGCCGATCGCGCAGGACGTCGAGCAACGTCTCGTCGGGCTGGCAAAGGTATTCGACTTGATCGCCGTTGATCGTCGTTGAAACTGCTACACCGGCCATCATTTGCCTCCTGCGCGTGCGTAGGCGGTCGTCGCGGCCCGTCCGGCCAGCACGCCCGCAACTTTTCGTCTGAACTCGATGGTGCCGCGCTTGTCGTCGATGGGGCGGCAGGCCCCAGCGCAGATCTTGGCGAGCCGCTCAAGTGCCGCCTCATCCAGCTTCCTGCCGATGAGAGCCTCGGCTGCTTCTTCCACCAGAAGCACGGTCGGGGCCGCGGCGCCCAGCGCGACGCGGGCGGCTGTTATGACGCCATGCTCGTCGAGCGACAGCTTCACGCCGGCGCTGACCACCGCGATGTCCATCTCGGTGCGCGGGATGAATCTGAGGTAGGCGTCGCCCGAACGCGGCGCGCGCTTGTCGAGCAGGATCGCCTCGACGATCTCACCCTTGGTGAGCGAGGTCTTGCCAGGCCCGATCGGCACAGCCTCGACCGGAATGGTGCGCTTGCCCGACGGACCGGCAACCACGGCCTTTGCGGCGGCGGCCACCAAGGCCGGGACGCTGTCGGCGGCCGGCGATGCGTTGCACAGATTGCCAACGATGGTGCAGCGGCCCTGGACCTGTTTAGAGCCGATCAGCTTCGACGCTTCGACGACACCGGGCCAGGCCTTCTTCAGAACCGCGCTCTCGCCCAGGACGGCGCAGGGGACGGTGGCGCCGATGCTGAAGCCGTCGGCCGTCTCCCTGATCTCGCTCAAGCCCTCGATCGCCTTGATATCGACGATCAGGTCGGGATCGACAAACCCGCCCTTCATCCGAACGAGGAGGTCACTGCCTCCAGCGAGAATGGCTGATGTGCCGGAAGCGTCGGCCAGCAGGCCAACGGCGTCTTCGATTGAAAGCGGACGTATGTAACGCATCGTCTCCCCTTGGTGATGGTGATCTCGCCGACCGTTATAAACAGTCTCCTCATAATGACCATCCGGTTGCTGATTTCCAGCGATTGGGCCAGCACCGCGAGAGAGATTTTTGTCTAAAGTCTTTGTTTTGATGCATGTCGTTGTCCCAGAACCGCGCACACTTCTGGGCGACATGCATTTAAGCGGCGTCTTTTGCATTGTCGAGGCTGATGCCGATGTCCTTCAATGCCTCGGCCACGGCCTCGTCCAGCGGCGTGTGCGGGACTTCGCCGATGATGCTTGCCAGCCGGTCGGACACGAGCCGGTGCGGTTCGAAGCGCAGATAGGACATCGAGACGATCTCGCGCCACATCGCCACGAACGGGCTGCCGGCGCGCAGCACCCACCAAGGCATGAAGGTCAGTTTCAGCGGACGGCCCAGCGCCTTCTCGGCGGCGGCCTTTATGTCCATGTCGGTGACGGCGTGGCCGGGGAAGTTGAGCGCCTCAAAGAAGCCGAGCTTGCCCTGATTGCGCGCCAGGCCGACGAAGCCGATGGCGAAGTCCGGCAAATAGGCCCATTCGTGCACGAGGTTGGCAGGGCCAGGCGCTGTGTAGACGCCCTTGTTCATCTTGGCGGCGACGACGAGGTCGAACCATGAACCGCTGCCCGTGCCGCCGAAGAAATCGCCGGCGCGCAGGATGATGGTGCGGACGCGGCCGGCATCCGCCTCGCGGCGAAACAGCGCTTCCATGGCGCAGCGGATGCGGCCCTTCTCGGTCGTCGGACGAAATGGCGCGTCTTCGGTGACCACCTCAGGCATCGGCGAGCCGTAATTGTAGACAGTGCCGGGGAAAAGATGCAGCGCGCCGTTGGCATGGCAGGCGGCCATGACGTTCTCCGCCATCGGCAGGCATTTGCTCCAGTCGGTGTAGATCGGGTTGAGACCGTTGAAGACGATGTCGACACCCTGCGTGGCGCGGATCAGCGCCTCGCGGTCGAGCGCATCGCCGGCGACGGCGGTGGCGCCCTTGAGTTCGGCTGGGACCTTGCCGCTGCGGGTGACGGCGCGGACGTCGAAACCGGCGTCGATGAAGGCTTTCCCAACCACGCGGCCGAGCCGGCCATTGGCGCCTAGAATTGCGATCTTGGTCATTTTTCTTCTCCGTGTCTGTGTTTGCACGGCGAATATGATGCGTTCATACGCGAATGAAAATTGACTATGGATGCAGATTTGTTATTCATAAATGAATGGAAGACATCGACTGGAACCTGATCAAGAGTTTCGTCACCGTGGCGGAGACCGGCAGCCTGTCGGCCGCAGCGCGCAAACTGTCGGCCAGCCAACCGACGCTCGGGCGTCACATCGGTGAGCTCGAACAGGCGTTGGGCGTCACCTTGTTCCGGCGCGGGCGGCGCGGCTATGCGCTGACGGAAGCAGGCGCCACGCTGTTCGAACGCGGCAAGGCCGTGAGCGAGCAGGCGAGCGCGTTCTCACTATTGGCATTGGGCTCGGTCGAGGCGATCGAAGGCACGGTGCGCATTGCCGCCAGCGAGGTGGTGGCGGCCTATGTGCTGCCGAGGATGACGGCGCGGCTCGGCATCGAGGAATCCGGCATCGAGGTCGAGATCGTCGCCTCGAACCAGGTCGAGAACCTGCTGCGAAGGGATGCCGATATCGCCATCCGCATGGTCAAGCCGGCGCAGAACGAGCTGACGGCGCGCAAGGTCTGCGATATCAAACTCTGCTGCTGCGCGGCGAAATCCTATCTCGACAGGCACGGCCGCCCGCTCAAGCCCGCCGACCTTCTCGACCATCCGCTGATCGGCTTCGACCGCAGCGACGAGATGATCCGGGGCTTTACCCAGGCCGGCATCCCCGTCACCCGGAGCAGCTTCCGCTTCAGGGCCGACAACCAGATCGTTCTGTGGGAAGCGCTGCGGGCGGGAAACGGCGTCGGTCTTGGCCAGGAGCCGCTGGCGGACAGCGACCCGTCGCTGGAGAAACTGCTGCCCGGCCTGCCACTGCCCAGCCTGCCGGTGTGGCTGGCCATGCATCGTGACGTGCGCACCAGCGTGCGCATCCGCCGCGTCGCGGATTTCCTCTATGAGGAGCTGAAGCGCTATTCGGCGGGGGCGGCCGCGAATTCGGCGCGGTGAGCGAGCCCGGCCATCAAAAGCACGACGATCAACAGCCCCGACATGGCGACGAAGATCGGCCCGAAGCTGGAATGCTCGGCGACGAAGCCGATCGCCGACGGCGCTACCAATATGCCGGAATAGCCCATGGTGGTGACCACGCTCATGCCGGTGCCCGACGACATGCCTTCCTGGTTGCCGCCGGCCGAGAAGATGATCGGCACCATATTGGCGATGCCGAAGCCGCACAGGGCAAAAGCCGCGATGGCGATCCAGGGCGAAGGCGACAGGCCGGCGACCAGCATGCCGGCGGCGGCGACCACCGCCGAGCCGCGCAGCGTCGCCACCGCGCCGAAGCGGTTGCGCACGCCGTCGCCGAAAAAGCGCATGACAGCCATGACGCCGGAGAAGGCGGCGTAGGCAAGGCCGGCGATGGCGAGGTCGGCGCCGAGCTCCTGCCGGAGATAAAGCGCTGCCCAGTCGAGCACGGCGCCCTCGGAAATCATCGTCAGCAGCGCCATCAGCCCGACAAGATAGACCAGCGGGTTGGCCGGCAGCGTTAATCTGTGATGCTCGGCGGCCTGCGGCTTGTCCTCGGCGATGAGGTAGCCGACCGCCACGGCGATGACGGCAAAAGCAATGATCGTGACTACAGCCGCATGGGCGAGGTGGCCGTAAGTCTGGATGGCGTAACCGCCCAGACCGCCACCGGCGAAACCGCCGAGGCTCCAGAAGCCGTGCGACGACGACATGATGGCGCGGGAGAGCCGGCGCTCGACCACCACCGCATTGGCGTTCATGGCGACATCCATGCCGCCGATCGAGCCGCCGAAGATGATCATGGCGATCGCCGCCAGCGGGACGTTGGGCCCCAGCGCCACGATCAGCAGGCCGAGGCTGCCGCACAGGCCGAACCAGCGCAACACGGTGCGCGAGCCATGCCTGGAGATCAGATGGCCGCACCAGCTCATGGCCGCGACCGCGCCGACGCCGAACAGAAGGATCAGCAGACCGAGGGTGAATTTCGAGATGTCGAGCCGGGTCAGGAACACCGGAATCTGCGGCGCCCAGCTGCCGGTCAGGAATCCGTTGGCGAGGAAGATCGCGGCTACGGCCCATCGCCCCTGAAGGGCGCTCTGCATGGTGTTTTGCGCGTTCATGGCCCGAATCCGGTCAAGGAATGGCTTTGCGCGGCAAATTAGATCGATTCAATTTCTCGTCAAGCGCTGGGCTGCGAAAAGCTTGTGGCCACATCTAAGGGGAAACCGTTAGGCGCTGTCCCGCCGACGTCAATCCTGTGAACCGCGCGCTACTTCAGTGATCCCTCGGCCGTCTTGCCTCGAACTCCGCTTTCTTGGCGTCCGAAGCCTCGGTCTGGTTCAGCGCCTGCCATTGCGCATAGGGCATGCCGTAGACGATTTCGCGCGACTGATCCTTGCCGAGATCGACGCCCTCAGCCTCGGCCGCTTCGCGATACCAGTTCGACAGGCAGTTGCGGCAGAAGCCGGCGAGGTTCATCAGGTCGATGTTTTGCACATCGCTGCGCTCGCGCAGATGATCGACCAGCCGGCGGAAGGCCGCGGCCTCGAAATCGCGTTTCTGGTCATCGCTGAGTTCGGTCATTGCCTTGGATCCTCACAGCGGCCCGGTGCGCGAGCCGAACATCTTCACCTGATGTATATCGGGACGGCGGTCGATGGCGTCAACGATCGGCGCCAGCCGTTCCGCCCAGGCCAGCGCCCCCTTGCGGTCTGATATCAGGTCCTGCCGGATCTCGATCAGCGCATGGGCAAAGCCGTTGACGATGGCGTGCTTGAACATGGTGTCGCCGCGCAACGCGCCGTCATAGGGTTCATTGTCGCCGACGACGAGGTTTTTATCCTGCGCCAGCATGTCGATCAGCGGCCGCGCCACGCGGTCGTCGAGGTCCCACAATATGCCGACATGCCAAGGGCGGATGAAGCCCTGCATGACAGGGGTGAAGGAGTGTACGGAGAAGATGAACGGCGCTTTGCCTGAGGCGTGCGCCACCGACGCGATCATGGCGCCGACCGCGTCCTGATAAGGCCGGTAGAAGCCGTCGAGCCGCCTTTCGCGTTCGGCCGGTGCCATGGGATAGTTTCCCGGCACGACGGTGCCGTCATAGAGCTGGCGGATCAGCGTCGGGTCGTCCTCGCCGCGATTGGGATCGATCAGCAGCCGCGAAAAATTGGCGATCACCGCCGGCACGTCGAGCGCTGCGGCAAGTTCGCGCGTCACCGTCTCGACACCGATGTCGTAGGCGATATGGCGATCGAGTTCCGCCGCCGGCAGGCCGAGACTGCCATACTCCTCCGGCAGGTCGCGGCGGGCATGGTCGGCGACAAGCACGATGCCTCGCTTGCGGTCGCCTTCGACGATATCGAAAGGCGCGAAAACTGTGGATCGGGTCATTGGCTGGAAAGGTCTGTTCGCTGGCTTCCGGGGAGGGTGGTATCGTCATTCCCACGAAGAGGACTGTTGCGCAATGCCGTTGTTTGGCCACGGTTTCTGCGAAAATCCTGTGACGCGCGGCAGATCGCGTGTCGGGGGCCTTTCTAAATCGATTGGAATTGGACAGAACGGCGCGTTGACATGCGCCCGGACTTTTCCGAAAAGGGGCGTTGAGAGATGCAGATGACGTTATTGAGGGGTTTCGGGATGGGTTCCGCCGGCAGGCCGCGTGCGCGCACCGCCTTTGCCGTGCCGCTCCTGACCCTGACGCTAGGGCTCACCGCGCTGGTCGCGGCTTCGCCCGCCCGCGCCGATTTCCGCGTCTGCAACGCCACGCAGAACCTGGTCGGCGTCGGCATCGGCTACCGCGCCAAGGCAGGCTGGATCACCGAGGGGTGGTGGCACATCGAAGGATCGAGCTGCAAGACGCTGATCGAAGGTCCGCTGTCATCGAGGTTTTACTATCTTTATGCAGAAGACGCCGAGCGCGGCGGGCGCTGGGATGGCCCGATCAACATGTGCGTGGCTGAAAAAGAGTTCAAGATCGCAGGCGTTACCGATTGCGTCGCTCGGGGCTTCCAGCGCGCCGGATTCCAGGAATATGACACGGGCGAGCAGGCAAGCTGGATGGTCCAGCTGACCGATGAGTCCACAACGGGAGGCGCTCCAGCCGCCCCGGGAACAAACAGTCAATGAGACGTAGCCGCAAGGTCAAGATCCTCGCCACCATCGGTCCTGCCTCCTCGTCCGAGGAGATGCTGCAGAAGCTGTTCGAAGCCGGCGCCGATGTCTTCCGCATCAATATGAGCCACACCGATCACGAGTTGATGCGCACGCTGGTCGGCCGCATCCGCGCGGTCGAGGAGAAAGTTGGCCGTCCGATCGGCATCCTGGCCGATTTGCAGGGACCGAAGCTGCGCGTCGGCAAGTTCGCCAACGGCAAGGAGGTTCTGACGCCGGGCCAGACCTTCACCCTCGACAACAATCCCGAGCCCGGCACGTCGACCCGGGTCTACCTGCCGCATCCCGAAATCCTGAGCTCGGTCGAGGCCGGCCACCGTCTGTTGATCGATGACGGCAAGCTGGAGCTCAGGGCGGTGAAGAGCGACGGCAAGTCTATCACCTGCACCGTCGTCGCCGGCACCACCATTTCCGACAAGAAGGGCGTCAGCCTGCCCGACACCGACCTGCCGGTCGGTGCGCTGACCGAAAAGGACCGCAAGGACCTCGATGCGGTGCTGGCGGAAAGCGTCGACTGGGTGGCGCTGTCCTTCGTGCAGCGGCCGGAGGATTTGGCGGAAGCCCGCAAGATCGCGCGCGGCCGGGCACTGATCATGGCCAAGATTGAAAAGCCGCAGGCCGTCGCCCGGCTGGCCGAAATCATCGAACTCTCCGACGCGCTGATGGTCGCCCGCGGCGATCTCGGTGTGGAAATGCCGCTGGAAGCGGTGCCCGGCATCCAGAAGCAGATCACGCGCGCCGCGCGCCGCGCCGGCAAGCCGGTGGTGGTCGCCACGCAGATGCTGGAATCGATGATCACCGCGCCGGTGCCGACCCGCGCCGAGGTGTCCGACGTGTCGATCGCCGTGTTCGAGGGCGCCGACGCCATCATGCTTTCAGCCGAATCCGCTGCCGGCGCCTATCCGGTCGAGGCGGTGGCGATGATGAACCGCATCGCCACCAAGGTCGAAACCGACCCGACCTATGCCGGCATCATCAACGCGCAGCGCTCGGAACCGGAAGCAACCGGCGCCGACGCCATTTCGCTCGCCGCCCGCGAGATTGCCGAGACTCTGAAACTGTCGGCGATCATAACCTATACGGCGTCGGGCACCACCGGCCTGCGCGCCGCGCGCGAGCGGCCGCAAGTGCCGATCATCGCGCTGTCGCCGATCCTCAACACGGCGCGGCGGCTGTCGCTTTTGTGGGGCACGCATTGCGTCGTCTCGCCCGACGCCAGCGACCTCGACGACATGGTCGACCGCGCCTGCCGCATCGCTTTCGAAGAGGGGTTCGGCCAGCCGGGCGACCGTGTCATCATCACGGCGGGCGTGCCGCTGAGGACGCCGGGTTCGACCAACATGCTGCGCATCGCCTATGTCGGATCGGACGTGCAGGCCACCCGCAACATAGGTTGACAGAGGCTTCAACTCATCACAGTTCGCAGCGCTCTTGCCGCACCTTCGGCGTGATCGATACGCTGAAGGAAGCGGTGTGCGCGAGGGAGTGGGTCATAGAGATACTGATCCGGGCCGCGCATCTTTCGCCGGTTGAGGTCGGCGGTGTCGAGCAGGTCGAAATCGACCCTTTCCAGCGTGCAGTGCCAGCCTGCGCTATGCGAAGCCCATCCCCTTCCGTGGTGCTGCAGAAGCCGCTCTCGGCTGGAATAGCCGTGATAGTCGAAGGCGATCACGCCGTTCGTCATGTAGATATGGTTGCCGTAGAAATCCTCGCCCGGAATGATCCGTTCGCCGTAGAATCCGTCCAGGGGAGGATGGCTGAGGAAGGTGCCCGCAAGGATGTGGCAGGCGCCGTAGCCGAAGAAGATGCGATCCGGTAGCGCCCAGAACGCTTCGGGGTTTTTCTTGATTCCGTGCTTCAGGACATACATGCGCCGTCACGTCGGGGCGAGTTGCGCGTCGGGCACCGTAATGTCGGGGCACTGTGCATCGTTGTAGGCATCGCCGGCGATGCGTGCTTCCACGGTTTTTGCCATTGCCTGCAGGTCGACGACCTTGCCGGCGACTTTTTCGATGGCACCGACGACGAGGTCTGGCGCGATCCAATCCGGCTTGTGGCCCAGATTGTGGACCCAGATCAGTTCGGCGCCGGGGATGTCCCTGACCAGGCCGACCGAATGGATCGAGGCATAGACCACCTTGTCGCGGTCGCCCGAGATGACAATCGTCGGCGCTGTGATGTCGCGGTAATGCGGCGCGGCCTTCAGCGTATAGTCGTAGAGGCCGGCGACATCGATGGCGTTGGCGCGGAAAGCGCCGGGACGCAGCACCAGCGGAATCGAGGCATTGCCGACATAGCCTTCCGGCACCTTGTTGGGAGAAAACACGCAGGCCGTGGCGCTGTCCATCTGCAGCGTGCCTGCCGGATAGGTCAATGTCTCCGAGAACAGCCAGCCGATGATGGGGGTGGCGGTCAGCTTGTAGTACCAGGCGGTCGCGCCGCCCGGCCAGGGGTGGCTGACCGGCGACAGGAAGACCAGGCCGAGCGTCTTGTCGGGGTGCTCGCGGCCAAAGGCGGCGGTGATCACGCCACCGAAGGAATGGCCGACGATGACCGCCTTGTGGATGCCGAGACGGTCCATCAGCTTGGCAGTTGTGTTGGCCTGCGCCGACGGGCTCTCATTGTTGCCGGGGCCGCGTTCCGACCAGCCGAAGCCAGGCCGGTCGAGGAAGACCATTTCGGCGCGGCCTTCGAGCAAAGGCCTGATCGGCAGCATCTGATCCCTGAGATTGGCGCTGGCGCCATGGATGAAGACGATCGCCGGAAGCTCGGCATTTTGCGGCGCCGGCACGTGGACATAGTGGATGCGGGTGGCGTCGATGTCGGCAAATTCGCCGGCCGGCGGGTTTCGCCACTCGATCAGCCACGCGCCGGCGCGGGTGACACCGGCCAAGGCAAAGACGAGCGCGAGGAGCAAAGCACAGGCGGCGTAAATGATGTTCATGCGCGGAGATACGGGGGTGGAGGGATAAGTTCTAGGGAGTAGGGAGTAGGGAGTAGGGAGTAGGGAGTAGGGAGTAGGGAGTAGGGAGGTGGTGTCTCGACCAATCTTCTCTACTGACTACTCACTAATCCCTAATTCCTACTGCCTAATCAAATTCCTTCGCCGGCAAGCTCTTCCGAAATTGCCGCGACCTGGTCCTGGGCGCTGCGCATCATCGGATAGATGGTAAGCACCTTCTGCCAGGCTTCAAGCGCCGATTGCTTGTGGCCGGTGGCGGCCATGATCTGGGCCAGGCCGGAAAGCGCGCCGAAATGGCGCGGTTCCAGCTGCAGCGTCTGGTCGATGTCGGACATCGATTTCCCGAAATTCTTCATCATGTAATGGACGGTGGCGCGCCGGTTCCAGCCTTCGGCATATTTTGGCTGCAGGATGACGACCTGGTCGAGGAAGTCGAGGGCGACGTCGAACTTCTGGTCGTCCATCGCCTTTTGCGACCATTGCATCATCAGGTCGATCGAGGCGCTGCCGGACTGGAACCATTCGCCCCAGATGCGCCCGGCGATGCGCTCGGCCGCCTTTTCGTTGCGCTCGCGCTTCAGCTCGGCAAACAGTTGGTCGAGCCTGGCTTCCCTGGTCAGGGCAACCGGCGGCTTTGCCGGCGGATCGTCCGCCGACGCCGGAGCGACGCCGAAAAGAAACAGGGTCGCCAAAAATGCAAAAAGAATCCGCATCGCCGGAATCTAACCCCGGACGGCGGATCGTCAAACTGAAATTAGCGTGAAAGTGCCTGGAACCAGGCAATTACCATCGTATGGACGGAGGCAACGAGCCTCCGGCCGAACACTCAGCCCTGGCGCGCCTTGTAGCGTGGAGCGGTCTTGTTGATGATGTAGACGCGGCCCTTGCGGCGAACCAGCTGGTTGTCGCGGTGACGCGCCTTCAGCGCCTTGAGCGAATTCTTGATCTTCATGGTCTTGCCCGTCGGTCTGGGCCCTGTCCGGGCCGAATTATTAAGGCGCGCCTGAAAAGCGCGCCTTTGAACTTGCGGTGGCTCATAAACGAGGAGCCTTGCCCGTGTCAACCGCAAGCGTGCTGGATAGAGGCCGAGAATGGCTTTGGCCATCAAATATCCGCCATCTCGGCTCCACGCCATTGCGCGGCCGAAGGCGGGCTGGAATGGTGCGGCACCCGCAAGCCGATTTGGAGACCTCTATGCGCCTGTTGTTTGTGTCCGCGAGCCTTGCCGTTCTGGCAGCCGCCTCCATCGCGCAGGCGCAGGAATGCGACCGCAACGACGACAGCCAGCAGATGATGAACATCTGCGCCGGCGAGGACTATCGGGCCGCCGATGCCAAGCTCAACCAGGCCTACAAGGATCTCGTCGGTCGCAACGACGACAAGGGCAGGAAGCTGCTGCAGGTCGCGCAACGCGCCTGGATCGCCTTCCGCGACGCCGAATGCGCCTATACGACGACAGACAGCGAGGGCGGCTCCATCCATCCGATGGAGGTTTCACAATGCCTGACCGAACTGACGGACCAGCGCATCAAACAGCTCACCGCGGGCGCCAATTGTAGGGAAGGCGATGCGAGTTGCGCCAGCCCCGACGAGGACGGGGATCTGAACGACGAGTTGCAATAGGGCTCGAGCCACGCCCTCGCGCAAAGTGCCGGAATGGCTTAGCTACGGCGGCTGATGCGCGTGAAATGGCCCATCTTGCGGCCTGGGCGCGCTTCCGCCTTGCCGTAGAGATGCAGCATCAGATCGGGCTCGGCGAGCAAAGCGGGTACGCGCAGCACATCGTCGCCGATCAGGTTTTCCATGATGCAGTTTGAATGCCGGCCAGGGTTGCCCAGCGGCAGGCCGGCAATGGCGCGGATATGCTGCTCGAATTGCGAAACGATGCAGGCGGCTTCCGTCCAGTGGCCGGAATTGTGCACGCGCGGCGCCATTTCGTTGGCCAGCAGCGTGCCATCGGCAAGAACGAAGAACTCGACGCCGATGACGCCGACATAGTCGAGGGCCGCCAGGATTTTCGCTGCCGACCCCTGTGCCGTCGCCGCCGTCTCCAGCCTGATCTGGGCCGGCAGGGTCGAGGTATGCAGGATGCCGTCGCGGTGGACGTTCTCAGCCGGATCGTAGGCGGCGACCGCGCCGTCCAACCCGCGCGCGGCGATGACCGAGATTTCGCGCTCGAAAGCGACGAAGGATTCGAGGATCAGCGGCACATTGCCCATGGTCTCGCATGTGCCGGCAAAGCCGCCCGTCTCCATGTTGCGGAAGACGCGCTGGCCCTTGCCGTCATAGCCCATGCGGCGGGTTTTCAAGATGCCGCTGCCACCGAACTCTCTCAGCGCCGCCGTCAGCTCGTCGTCATTGTCGACGGAGCGGAAATCCGCTGTCCTGATGCCGATGCCGTTCAGGAATAGCTTCTCCGCCACCCGGTCCTGGGCGACTTCCAGCGCCCTGGGCGGCGGATAGACCGGGACCTTGGCGGCGAGCGCGCCGGCAGCCGCTACCGGCACATTCTCGAATTCGTAGGTGACGACGGCGCTGACTGCCGCCAGTTCGGCAAGGGCGTCCGCATCGTCATAGGCGGCGGTGATCTGGCGGTTGGCGACCTGAGCCGCCGGGCAATCGGCCTGCGGTTCGAGGATAATTGTGCGGTAGCCGAGGCGCGCTGCGGCAACAGCCAGCATGCGGCCGAGCTGGCCGCCGCCGATGATGCCGATGCTCGATCCGGCGGGCAGGCTCACGGCGCGTCCGTCGGTTCGGTGGCGACCCTGGCGGTTTGGGCGGTGCGCCAGGCATCCAGGCGGGCGGCAAGTTTTTCGTCGTGCAGCGCCAGCACGGCGGCCGCCAGAAGGGCCGCGTTGGCCGCACCCGCCTTGCCGATGGCAAGCGTGCCGACCGGAATGCCGGCCGGCATCTGGACGATGGAGAGCAGCGAATCCTGGCCGGACAGCGCCTTCGATTCGACCGGCACGCCGAACACCGGCAGCGGCGTCATCGCCGCCGTCATGCCGGGCAGGTGGGCGGCGCCGCCGGCGCCGGCGATGATCACCTTGTAGCCGGCCGCCTTGGCGCCTTTGGCGAAATCATAGAGGCGGTCCGGGGTGCGGTGGGCGGAGACGATCAGCCGCTTGTGCGGAATGCCCAGCGCCTCCAGCGTTTCGGCGGCGTGGCGCATCGTCGCCCAGTCGGACTGGCTGCCCATGATGATGGCGACGTCGGCGCGGTGGTCGGTCAAGCGCATGCTCCCGGCGGTAAAGGCGCGCCTTAGCGGAATTCGGGCTGGCCCGCAAGGATGGCGGCCGCCGCAGCCTAGTCCGGCCAGCGCAGGGCGCCGGATGAATCCTTTCGCGGCTGTCTCATCGCATCCGCCGGCCTGTCGGCCGCGGTGAGCACGGCGCGGAGGCGTTCGGCGACGATCTCGGCCTCGCCTGGGTGCAGGTTGCACGGGTCGAGGAAGAAATGGCCACGCTCGACTTCGTGGTTGCGCACGATGATGGGCGGCGATCCGGCCGCCAATGCCGAGGCGAGGCCGGCGGCACTGAAGCGGCTTTCGGGGGAGACGAAGATCTGCAGCCGGTCGAGCGGATTGGCGGTCGGGTCGGGAATGATGTTTGCGACGATGCCGGGTATTCCCTGCAGCGAATCCCTCCACAGATGGAGCGCCGCTTCCTCGCGTCGGCGGATGCCGGCATGGTCGCGCTTTTCCCAGGCTTCGAGCGCCGCCATCGTGCCGGCGATGCTTTCCTTGCCGACCTTCATGGCGCGGGCGACGCCACGGTTTTGCAGATAGGCGGCGCGGACGAGATCCTTGCGGCCGGCGACGATGCCGCTGGTCGGCCCCGAAAGGAATTTGTGGCCGCTGTAGACGACGATGTCGGCGCCGCGCGCCAGGAAGCTGCGCAGGTCATATTCGGAAGCCGCATCGACGATCACCGGCACGCCCCTGGCGTGGCAGATATCGCAGAATTCCTCTAGGGAAAGCATGCCGTATTGCACGGTGTGGTGCGCCACGACGTAGAGCGCCGCCGCCGTGCGCTCGTTGATAGCCTCGCGCACATGATAATCCTGCGTGACGCTGACCGTGCCGGCCGGAATGACCTTGGCGCCGGCGACGCGGATCGACTGGTCGATCGGTGCGCCGTAATTGACGATATGGCCGAGCTGGATGACGACTTCGGACTTCAGCCCTTCGGTATCGTCGGGCAGCCGTTCGATCGCCAGCAAATTGGTGCCGGTCATCGCCCCGGCGATCGCCATTGTGATGCCTGAGGCGCAGCAGGCGGTGATGAAGCCGGCCTCGCCGCCGGTGAGGCGGGCGGTGATCACGCTTGCGGCGCGCTGCAGATCGTCCATCTCCACCCATTGCGAGGCGATCTCGGCCATGGCGCTGATCGCCTCGGGAACGATGATCGAGGCGCCGAGCGTCGTCATCGTGCCGGAGACGTTGATGATCGGCCGCAGTCCCAGCCGTTCACGGATCGTGGTGTTGGAGCCGGTGTCGGAATAGGTTTTCATGTTCAGCAATCCCTTGACGGTCAGGCGGCGATCTCGACGACCGCTTCGATTTCGACGGTGATGTTTCCAGGCAGCGAGCCGACCCCGATCGCCGAGCGGGCATGGCCGCCGATCTTGTCGAAGACGCTGGCGAACAGGTCCGAGCAGCCATTGACCACTTTCGGGTGGTCGCTGAAGGTCGGCGTCGCATTGACGAAGCCGAGCAATTTGACGACGCGCACGATGCGGCCGAGATCGCCGGCGGCGGCGTGCATGACGGCGAGCAGGTTGAGGCCGGTGAGGCGGGCATGCTCATAGGCCTGCTCGACGGTGACGTCCTCGCCGACCTTGCCGGTGTACAGCGTGCCGTCGGCGCGCAGCGGCCCTTGACCCGAAAGAAAGATCAGCCGGCCGCTTTCCGCATGGGTGACGAAATTGGCGATCGGCGTCGGCGGCTCGGGCAGCGTTAGGCCGAGCTCGGCGAGCCGGATGTAAGGCGTCATGGAAGAATTCTCCTTGGGCCGGCCTGTTGTTTTACGCAATTCCCAAGGGAAAGCGCTTCGCGCTTTTCCCGGGAAAACCGCTTACACTTTTCCTGGAATTGCTTTGGGCCGCCCATGTCAGAAATGCGAGGCGCGGAACCGCGCCAGGAAAGAGCGCAGGCGCTCATTGGTGGTCTCTTCGGCAAGGATCTCCTTCGGCGGGCCAACAGCGCTGACACCGCCATCGGCCATGAAGACAATGCGGCTCGAAGCGTCGCGGGCAAAGGCCATCTCGTGCGTGACCATCACCATTGTCATGCCGTCTTCGGCCAGGCTGCGCACAACGGCCAGCACCTCGCCGACCAATTCGGGATCGAGCGCGGAGGTGATCTCGTCGAGCAGCAGGATCTTCGGCTCCATGGCGACTGCCCGCGCTATGCCGACGCGCTGCTGCTGGCCCCCGGAGAGTTCCGCCGGCAGGCTGTCGGCCTTGTGGGCGAGGCCGACGCGGCTCAGCCAATGCTCGGCGATCTGGCGCGCCTCGGCCTTGCTCTTGCCGCGCACCTTGGTGAGGCCGAGCATGATGTTGCCGGCGGCGGTGAGGTGCGGAAACAGGTTGAAGCTCTGGAACACCATGCCGGTTTCGGCGCGCATATTGGCAAGGTCGCGCTCGCTGCGCTTGGCAAGGTCGCGCTCGCTGCGCCGCTGGCGCGCGCCGGCCTCACGAAAACCGACCTCCTTGCCGTCGATGCGGATCGAGCCTGAGTCGTAGCTTTCGAGAAAGTTGACGCAGCGCAGCAGGGTGGTTTTGCCGCTGCCGGAAGGGCCGATGACGGTGACCACCTCGCCCCTGTCCACCTTGAGGCTGACCGAGCGAAGCACCTCGACCGAACCAAAGGCTTTCGAGACCCCGGCAATGTCGAGAAGGGCGGCATTGTCGTTCGAGCTTGTGGCCATCGTGCTAGTCCCGGATGAAGGCAAAGCGCCGTTCCAGCCGCCGGCTGGCGTAGGAAAGCGCATAGTTGACGGCGAAATAGATCAAGGCGCCGAGGATGTAGAGCGGCATCGCCTCATAGGTGCGGCCGATGACCTGATTGATCGCCTGCATCAGGTCGGTGATGCCGAGCAGCGAGACCAGGGCGCTGCCCTTGACCGCATCGGTGACGCCGTTGATCCAGGGCGGCAGGAAGCGCCGGAAGGCCTGCGGAAAGATGACGTAGGTGAGCCGCTGGCGAAAAGTCAGCCCAATGGCCATCGCCGCTTCTGACTGGCCCTTGGGAATGGAGCCGACGGCGCCGCGGAGATACTCAATGACCTGCGCCGTCTTGAACAAGGTCAGCGCCAGCACCGCCGCCGAGAAGGATTGCAGATGCAGGCCGATGGCCGGCAGGCCGTAATAGACGAAGAACATCAGCACCAGGATCGGGATGCCGCGGATGGTGTCGGAGAAGATGCGCACGGCCCAGCGCAGCGGCACCGGGCCGTAGACCAGGCCGACGCCGAGCGCGACGCCGGCAATCAGCGACAGCACCACGACCAGCAGCGACACCCACAAGGTGATGGCGAAGCCCTGGGCGAGGAACGGTACGGCGTAGAGGATCTGGCTCAGCATGTCAGCGCGCAGCCCTGAACCGGCGTTCGACCAGCCGCAGCCCGAAGAGCAGGGTGTAGCCGGTCACCAGATACATCGCCGTCGTCACCAGATAGACCTCGACGATGCGGAAGGTGTTGAAGTTGATCCACTGGGCGCCGAAGGTGAGCTCGGGCACCGAGATCACCGAGGCGATCGACGTGTCCTTGAACAGCGAGATGAAGGTGTTGGACAGCGCCGGCAGCGTGATGCGCAGCATGGTCGGCAGGCGCACATGAACCAGCCGCTGCCAAGGCGTGAGCCCGATCGCCTTGCCGGCATCGAGCTGGCCGCGCGGCACGGCTTCGAGGCCGGAGCGGAACACCTCGACCAGATAGGCGCCGCTATAGACCGACAGCGTCAGCACGAACGAGGTCGGCGCGTCGTAGGCGACGTCGATCACCGTCGGCAGGCCGTAGAAGACAAGATAGACGAGCAGGATCAGCGGCACGTTGCGGATGAATTCGACGTAAGCCGCAATGATGGCGCGCACCACGCGTCCGGCCGAGACATACCAGACCGCCAGCACCAGGCCGATGACGACGCCGATGGCAATCGAAATCACGGCAAGCTCGAGGCTGAGCAGAAGGCCGCCCCACAGCTTGTCGAAATGGCGCCAGATCAGGTTGAAGTTGAGCGTATAGCCCATGCGTCTCCCGCAATAACCAAGGGGATGCGAACTAGAAGGCGGAAGGGCTAACCCTTCCGCCAGCACTTGTCAGACAACCGGGAAACCGGGATGGCGGGCCGGCGGCTCCTGGCCGAAATAGTCCTTGAAGGCGGCGTCGTAGAGTGCGGTCTCATGGCCGAACATGGCGATGGTGAAGGTCTGGTTGACGAAGGTCAGCCAGTCCAGGTCGCCCTGCCTGACCGCCGCGCCGTAGAGCATCGAGTACCAGCTCTTGCCGGCATCGAAATATTTGTCGGGGTTGCGCGAGGCCAGCCAGCGCACGGTTGAAAGATCGACGGCGGCGGCATCGGCGCGTTTCGATTCCAGTGCCTGCAGCACATTGGCCTGGGTGTCGATCTGCAGCACCTGCGCCTCCGGCAGGGCGTAATGGACCGAGCTTTCGGCATCGACATTCTGCAGGATCGAGATGCGCGTCGCCGAGCCGCCGGCGAGCAGCTTGTCGAAGGTCTTGTTTTCCGCAGTCGGCAGCGTCAGCAGGGCGACGCCCTCGACATAGTATGGCCTGGAGAAGTGGATCAGCTGCGAGCGCTGCGCGGTCATGGTCATGAACTGGATGGTGATGTCGACCTTGTTGGTGGTGACATTGGGGATGCGCTGCGCCGGATCCTGCATGACGAACTCGACCTTGCTCGGATCGTCGAACAGACCCTTGGCCAGGATGCGGCCCATGGTGATGTCCATGCCGACCAGCTCGCCGGCATCGTTTTCGAAATGCCATGGCGCGTTGGTGCTGCCGGTGCCGACGATCAGCTTGCCGCGGTCAAGCGCGGTGCGCAGAACGCTGTCGGATGCGGCTTGTGCCGCCGCCTTTTCGGCGCTGACAACGGTCATCACGCCCGCCGTTGCGAGCCCGGCCATGCCCAGTTTCAGAAAATCTCGTTTGGATGTGTCGTTCACTGCGACCTCCTGTTGTTTGAGTTCCCCTTACAGACACACGTGTCGCCGACCTGATTGTCTCTTACAATAGACACATGTATCCTATACAAGACAGATACTAACATCAGGAATCAGTTATGCAAGACAGCAATGGCCTCACGGATCGGGCGGAGCTTGGTCCAGCCGAGAGCCCGACGCCCGACAAGACCTCCGGCTCGCGCGAGAAGGGCCTCAACCGGGTGCTGGAGATCCTGGACTTCCTGCATGTTACGCAGCGCGCCATCGGCATTGGCGATCTCGCCAAGGGGGTGAATGCGCCGCGCTCCACCGCCTATACGCTGGTGCGCTCGCTGGTCGATGCGGGTCTCCTGGAGATGGAGGGCGACGGCAACCGGGTCTATTTCGGCAAGAAGCTCTACCTCTATGGAATGGACTATGTCAGGGGCAACGACCTGCTTAGGCGGGGCCGGCAGGAGGTCGACAATCTGTCGCGCGAGACCGGCGAGACCTCCGAATTGTGCATGCTGCAAAGCGGGCGCTATACCATCGTCCATTCCAGCCCCGGCACCAGGCCGTTCCGCATCAGCTCGGCCACCGGCCTGCAGATCCCGCTGCCATGGACGGCATCGGGGCGGCTGCTTCTGGCCGGATTGGAAAGGGCCGCCATCCAGGACATGGTCTCGGAAGACGACCTTTTGCTGCCCGACGGCCGCAGGCTGCAGTTCGACGACTTCATTGCCGATATCGCGACGGCCAGAACGACCGGCTATTGCATCACTTCGGGGCTGGTCGACGCCTACACCAAATGCCTGGCCGCCCCTGTCTTCGCGGCCGCCGGCAAGGTCGAGGCGACGATGTGCCTGGTGGTGCCGATCGACACTTCAGCGGAGAAGACCGACGAATTGCTGACGTTGCTGCGCCATCGCGCGGCGCGGCTGTCGATAGCGGGGTGAGCAGTTAGGCCCCGAGGCCGTCGGCTAAGCGATGATGTCCGGAATGATCTTGTCTTCCAGCGCCATCAGCCGGTCCTTGAGGAAAAGCTTCTTCTTCTTCATACGCTGGATCTGCAAGGGGTCGCAGCCCATGGCGATCATCGCATTGATGGCCGCGTCGAAATCGGCATGCTCCTGCTTCAGGCGGGAAAATTCGAGGCGGACATCGGCCTTTTCCTGGTCGGACATTCTCTACCGTCTGCATGTCTGCGGCGCCCGGCAATGGGCATGATTGGGCGGGGGCGGCATCAATTGCCGCCGGCGCGCAGCCAATATCACATATCACATTGTCGTGGAATGCTACCACGCAGCATTCGACATCGCAGCCGGATGGTGGCAGACTGTCATGGTGCCGTCACAGATGCGACCTGCGGTGGACGTGCCTTTGACGGCTGCAATCGAGGAAAACCATGAAAGGGAGAACCAATCATGTCTCTTGCATCCCATCTTGATGAGTTGCAGCGGAAACACGGTGACATCGAACGCGAGATCGACGATGCGATGAACCATCCATCGGTCGACGACCTCGAAATCGTGAATCTGAAGCGACGCAAGCTGGCACTCAAGGACGAGATTGAAAAACTGAAGGCGAAACCGACGAGACACTGACGCCCTTCCAGGATTAGAAGCGCCGCCTTGGCGCGTGACTATCGCTCCGGTGGCGACATGCCGCCGGAGGCCTGTTTTTGCTACTGATTCCGATACTGTTGGCCGGCGAAACCCGTCTGTGGGGCGCCGCGCTGCTGCGATTTGGCGGCTCTGCTTGTCTGTCGCCATTGACAAGCCATCTTTGCTCCTCCACCTCATGCCCGAACCTCAGCGCTGTGCGCTGATAGCTGTTTGAGCGTGCGTCGACGTGGACGTATGTCGCTCGGGTGATCAAGAGGCTGCCGGCATGACCGGGTATTTTTCCTCCCCTTTGCGCGCCGGACATCGGTCGGCGTCGATGTCGGCGGCGTGGTCGTCGGCGGCGGCGCGCCGGTCGTCGTGCAGTCGATGACCAACACCGACACGGCCGATATCGACCAGACCGTCGCGCAGGTTGCGGCTTTGCATCGCGCCGGCTCCGAGATCGTGCGCATCACCGTCGATCGGGACGAGAGCGCCGCCGCCGTGCCGCGCATCCGCGAACGGCTCGAGCGGCTCGGCATCAATGTGCCGCTGGTCGGCGACTTCCACTATATCGGCCACAAGCTGCTGGCCGACCATCCGGCCTGTGCCGAGGCGCTGGCCAAGTACCGCATCAATCCCGGCAATGTCGGCTTCAAGGACAAGAAGGACCGCCAGTTCGCCGCGATCGTTGAAATGGCGATCAAGCATGACAAGCCGGTGCGCATCGGCGTCAATTGGGGGTCGCTCGATCAGGAGTTGCTGACCCGGCTGATGGACGAAAACCAGCGCCAAGGCTTTCCGCTGACGGCGCAGGAGGTGACGCGCGAGGCGATCGTGCAGTCGGCGATTCTTTCTGCCGAAATGGCGGAAGAGATCGGCCTGGCCCGCGAAAAGATCATCCTGTCGGCCAAGGTCAGCGGCGTGCAGGATTTGATCGCCGTCTATACCGAACTCGCCACCCGCTCCAACCATGCGCTGCATCTCGGCCTCACCGAAGCCGGCATGGGCTCCAAGGGCATCGTCGCCTCGTCGGCCGCCATGGGCATCCTTTTGCAGCAAGGCATCGGCGACACCATCCGCATCTCGCTGACGCCGGAGCCGAATGGCGACCGCACCCGCGAGGTGCAGGTGTCGCAGGAATTGCTGCAGACCATGGGCTTCCGTCAGTTCGTGCCGATCGTCGCGGCTTGCCCCGGCTGCGGCCGCACCACGTCGACCGTGTTTCAGGAGCTGGCGCAGAACATCCAGGCCGACTTGCGCAAGAACATGCCGGTCTGGCGCGAGAAATACCCCGGCGTCGAGAACCTCAAGGTCGCGGTGATGGGCTGCATCGTCAACGGTCCCGGCGAATCCAAGCACGCCGATATCGGCATCTCGCTGCCCGGCACCGGCGAGACGCCGACCGCGCCCGTCTTCGTCGACGGCAAGAAGTCGGCGACGCTGCGCGGCCCGTCGATCGCAGCTGATTTCGAGAAAATGGTCGCCGACTATATCGAGCAGCGGTTTGGACAGCACGGCAAAGCCGCAGCGGAATAGATGATGCGGCGTTTCCTCAGGGCGACGCTGATCCTGCTTTGCGGTCTGTCATGGTCGACCGGCGCCCAGGCCGATCCGCCGCAATCGCGCTCGGCGGCGAAACGATTGATCGGCCGCGTCTGCGACCTGATCGAAACGCATGCCGAGCAGAACGGCCTGCCCAAGGATTACTTCGCCCGGCTGATCTGGAAGGAAAGCCGCTTCGACCCCAATGCGGTGAGCCCTGTCGGTGCCGAAGGCATCGCGCAGTTCATGCCGGGCACCGCCAAGATGCGCGGGCTGGCCAATTCCTTCGACATCGAGCAAGCAATCCCGGCTTCGGCAAAATACCTCGCCGAAATGAAGACCGGCTTCGGCAATCTCGGCCTGGCCGCCGCTGCCTACAATGCCGGCGAGAGCCGCGTTTCTCGCTGGCTGAGTTCCGGCGGTTTCCTGCCGATGGAAACCGAAAGCTACGTCTTCGACATCATGGGCGAACCGGCCGACAAGTTTTCCGACAGCGCCTACGCCGGAACGATTGAGCCGCTCGATGCGAAAACCACCTTTGCCGTCGCCTGCCGCAAACTGCCGGTGATCATGTCGAGAACCGTGGCGATGGCCTCGATCAATGTGAAGCCGTGGGGCGTGCAGGTGGCCGGCAATTTCCGCAGGGGTGCGGCGATCAATCAGTGGCTGCGGGTACGGAGCCGGTTCCCGGCCCTGCTGTCCGGGCATGATCCGGTGGTCAGCCGGGTGCGCACGCCGATCGGCCGGCGCGGCATTTATGCCGTCAGGATCGGCGTCGACGACCGCACTGCTGCCAATGCCATCTGCCAGAAACTGCAAAGCATCGGCGGCGCCTGCATCGTCGTGCGCAACCGGTAGGCCGAGGGGGCGACATGAAGGCCAAAATCGTCCTGCTCAATGGCGTCGGCAGCGCCGGCAAGAGTTCGATCGCCAGGGCGCTGCAGACGATCACCGCTGAGCCCTTCCTGCATGTCCAGATGGATGCCTTCCTCGAGATGCTGCCGCAGGCGCTGCAGGATCATGCCGACGGGTTTTCCTTTGAGACGGTGCTGGAGGACGGCAAGCGGTCGGTGGTGATCAGGAGCGGGCCGATCGGCGCGCGAACCATGCGCGGCATGCGCCATGCCATCGCCGCCATGGCCGGGCAAGGCAACAATCTCATTGTCGACGACGTGATCTTCAATGACGAGATAGCGGAGTATGTCGAGTTGCTGTCGAGCTTTGACCTGCATCTGGTCGGCGTCATGGCGCCGCTGGAGGTGCTGGAAGCGCGCGAGGCCGCGCGCGCCGACAGGCTGCCCGGCCTGGCGCGCTGGCAATATGGGCGCGTCCACAAAGGCACGGACTACGACCTCGAAGTCGACACCAGCCGGCTGACGCCGCTCGAATGCGCCCTTCGCATCCAGGAAAGGTTCCGACTATAGTGGCTGGTGTCTTTGACACGATCGCAGCTTTTACCAATTGCCCCAAAAGCCGATAGCCGTCTCTGGCCTGCAAAGTCGTGTCGATTAAATATTTATGAGCCCTGCTGTAGTAAGACGGGTGGAAATTTCCGGCGAGACCTTTTGAAGGCCGTTAACGGGGGAACATCATGCCGGTGACAAATTTCCTTAGACGCGTCGTCGGTGAACTTGAAACGCCTCGCGCCAAACGGCCGTTCGGTTCTGGCTGGCTGTCCGGCTCGATTGGCTTGCTTGCCGGGGTCACCGCCCTGCTGATGGTCATCGTGCTGCGCTACCCGTCGCTTACATCGATGCCGGATCTGGCCCCCATCCACCAGATGCTGTTCTTCAAGCCGGTGCTCTATTTCGTCCTCATCTCCGGCTATATCCTGGCGATCCTCAGCATGACGCTGCGCAGGCAAAAGACGCTCGGCGCGGCAGCGATGTTCACTGTGCTGCTGGCGTCGCTGGTCGGCATGCTTCCGGTGCGCCATCAACTGCACATCGAAGGGGTGTTCTTCGGGCTTGATTTCTTCATCCTGAACGCTCTGTTCATGGGTGTGCTGTTCGTTCCGCTCGAACGTCTTTTCGCGCGCAACAAGGATCAGACCGTGTTCCGCGACGAATGGCGCGAGGACCTGTTCTACTATCTGGTCTCATCGCTGCTGGTGCAGATTTTGACCTACCTGACCTTGGCGCCGTCCAACTTCGTCAATGCACAGGGCGCCCTTGGTTCGGTGCGCGCCTGGGTCCACGACTTGCCGTGGCTGGTGCAGTTGCTGGCGGTGATGTTCCTGACCGACCTTGCCCAGTATTGGGTGCATCGGGCCTTCCATCGCATTCCCTGGCTGTGGAAGTTCCATGCCGTGCACCATTCCGCCAAGTCGATGGACTGGATTGCCGGTGCGCGCATGCATTTCCTGGAAATCATCGTGCTGCGCAGCCTGACGGCCACCCCGATGTTCGTGCTGGGGTTCGATGAATCGGCTATCCAGACGTATATATTGATCGTCTACGTCTATTCGTCTTTCATCCATTCCAACATCGGAACCAGTTTCGGTCCAGTCGAAAAGGTGCTGGTGTCGCCGCGTTACCACCACTGGCATCACGGCCTCGAGAAAGAAGCGATCGACGTAAACTTCGCCATCCATTTCCCGCTGCTCGACCGGCTGTTCGGTACCCACCATATGCCTGAAGGACGCTGGCCGAACGGCTACGGCATTCACGGACATCCCGTTCCGAACGGATACTGGCAGCAATTCCTCTATCCCTTCCGGCGCGGCTAGACTGGATCCATTAGCGAAGCGCGCGTGTCACCGCGCCTGGCGAGGTAGCCCAATCCATGACAAGCGACAGAGCCCCCAGATGCGTGACGGCTACATAATCTGCGGCACGCCGAGAACCGGAAGCACATTGCTGTGCGGTCTGCTGGCATCGATGAAAACAGCCGGCGATCCGCACTCCTTCTATAGGCGGGAGGACAAGGCGGAATGGGCCGAAGAGTGGAAATTGCCGCATCCCGAGACGATGAGCGCGCATGACTTCGATGTCGCCTACCTCAAGGCGGCAATCAGCGCGGGAAAGGGCGGAACAGCCGTCTTCGGCTTGCGCCTGATGCGGGAGAACCTGGGTGAACTCTCGGCCATCCTCGACCGGATCTACCCAGACCTGCCATCGGACAAAGCACGCTTTGAAAAGGCCTTCGGGCGGGTCCTCTACATCCATCTTTCGCGCGAAAACAAGCTGGCGCAGGCGGTGTCGCTGATCAAGGCCGAGCAGACCGGGCTTTGGCACATCGCGCCCGACGGAACCGAGATCGAACGAGTCGCACCGCCGCAGGAACCCCGCTACGATTTCAAGCGGATCCAGCGCGAGCTTGCCGAACTCGAAGCCTATGACGCGGCCTGGAACGTCTGGTTCGCGGAGCAGGGGATCGTCCCGCTGCGAATCGGCTATGAGCGCCTGTCAGCCGATCCGGCAGCGGCATTGGCATCCATCTGCGAGGCCCTGGGTGTTCCGGCGCCGAATGCCGCCGACATAAAGCCTGGCGTCGCCAAGCTCTCGGACGAGATTAGTCTGGACTGGATGCGCCGCTATCGTCTGGACGCGGCGATTTGATCAAGCCTCTTTACCGCGACCGTTTCGCTGAGCCATGTGCCGATCTTGCTGCCGAGGCGGTCGGGCGACACCGGCTTGGGCAGATAGTCGTCCATTCCGGACTCGATACATTTGTCGCGGTCGCCCTTCAGTGCGTGCGCGGTGACGCCGATGATTGGTGTGTGATTGCCACTCGCTGCCTCCGCCGCCCGGATGGCGCGGGTCGCCTCGTAGCCGTTCATCTCCGGCATGGAGACGTCCATGAGGATCAGCTTCGGCCGCAGCGCCCGGTACATCTCGACGGCCGTGCGGCCATTGCTGGCGATGCGGTAGCTGAGGCCAAGCCCATTGAGGATCTGGCCGAAGACCAGCTGGTTCACGTCATTGTCCTCGGCGATCAGAATATCGATCGGGCCGTTTGGCGTGGCGATCGATTCAGGCACTGTGGCCGCCGGAATTGCCGGGCCGCGAATGACGGTGAAGGCGGGTGGCGTCACGGGTGCCGCCTGCGGAACGACAGGCTCGCGAACGAACTGGGCCTTGCCGATCTGGGCCCGCGCTTTCTGGATGGCCGAGATGACGGTGCCGAGCAGGATGGCCGAGCGCGCCGGCTTGGTGAGATGCGCGGCGATGCCGAAATCGATGACCATCTTGCCGAAATCGACCTGGTCGACGGAGGTCAGCAGCACCACCGGGATGGCGGAGAGACGGCTGTCGGCGGAAATCGCCTTGGCGACATCGGCGCCGTTCATGCCGGGCATCTGGTAGTCGAGGATGATGCAGTCGACCGCAGCACCGAGTTGGCTGGCCCGGTCTAGAAAGGCGAGGCCGACGGCGCCGCTTTCGGCGGCCGCGCAGTCGAAGCTCCAGCTTCTGAGCTGCTCCAGCAAGATCTCGCGGTTGACCGGGTTGTCGTCGATGACCAGCACGCGGGCGCCGGTGACATCGACCGGCACGATCTCGTTGCGCGTGTCCTGCTGATGCGCCGGCAGCGGCACGGCGAACCAGAACACCGAGCCGCGGCCGATCTCGCTTTCGAGGCCGATCTTGCCGCCCATCAGGTCGATGAGGCGGGCGGCGATGGCAAGGCCGAGGCCGGTGCCTTCATGGCGGCGCGTCGACGAGCCGTCGACCTGCGCGAATTTCTCGAACACGTTCTCGAGCTTCTCGGCAGGAATGCCGATGCCTGTGTCCTCGACGCGGACCTTGAGCTGGACGATGCCGTCGACCACCTCGCCGCCGACATCGATCAGCACATGGCCCTTCTCGGTGAACTTCACCGCATTGCCGAGCAGATTGGTGACGATCTGACGAAACCGTCCGGCATCGCCGACGACATGGGCAGGCAGGCGCGGGTCGACACGCACGATCAGCTCGAGGTTCTTTTCGGCGACGCGCGCCGACACCAGTGTGGCCACGTCCTCGACCGCTTCGGCAAGCCGGAAGGGTGCAGGATCGAGCGTCAGCTGACCGGCATTGATCTTGGAGAAATCGAGGATGTCGTTGATGATGGTGAGCAGCGCATTGCCGGACTTGACGATGACTTCGGTGAAGGTCTTCTGGCGCGCGTTAAGCTCGGTCTTGGCGAGCAGTTCGGCCATGCCCAGCACGCCATTCATCGGCGTGCGGATCTCATGGCTCATATTGGCCAGGAATTCCGATTTGGCGCGGTCGGCCGCTTCGGCCTTGAACAAGGATGCGGCGGATTCGGTGAAGGCGCGGCGGATCGCCTTTTCCATCGGCCGGAAGATCCAGAGGGCAACGATGGCAAGAACCGCGAACAGAAGGCCGCTTGCCCACAACAGCAGCCTGTCGCTGGAGGCGTCGGCCAGATGGCGTTCGCCATCCATGGCGGTACGCACACGCACCAGCATCGGCTGGACGAACAGGTCGTTCTGGTTGAGGATTTCGCGCGAACTCCATTCGTCGGTCTGTTGCGCCGCCGACATCAGGTTGAAGTTGCGCACGATGTCGCGCGACGACCAGAACAGGTCGCCGTTGACGGCGGCCGACGAGAGTTCGTCCAGCGTTTTGGCCGACAGGCTCGGCTTGATCGCGGCCAACTCCGCGGACAGTGTTTCGATCTCGCTGGTCAGGCGTTGCGAATGGCCGCGCGCGGCGGCGGCAAGGCCGTCACGGGTTTCGGTGCGCCAGGTCGTGCTGGCGGTTTCGGCAAAGCTGGAGGCGTTGCGCAGGTCGCGGGTGAAGACGACGAGATTGCTGCTCAGCGCGTCGATGTCGTGGCGGAAGGAATTGACGCGATTGAGCGCAAACATCACCGCGGTGGAAGCCAGCGCAAAGATGAGCAATCCCGAGATGTAGCGGATCCGGATCGAGCGGATGAAGAAAGAATATTCCGGCATGCGCAACCCCAACACATACGCATCATTTTAACGGTCGGGATTACGCTTGATTTACATTAAAATTCCGTTCGCGCCTGGCGGGCCGTCAAGATCCTGGCTGCACGTGCCCGGAGTTGGCGCCATAGAGGGTGGCTTCGCATTCGCGCATCATGCGCAGTGCTTCTTCCTCGGTCAGGCCGAACTTGCGCATCATGCTCCGGATTTCGGGGCCTACAGCTATCTCCACCGGTCTTGCCGCCTGGCGGGTCTTCCTGGCCTTTTTCTTGGACATCGGTACGTTTCCCGTCTTGACCGACACATGTTTCGCATCAGCCCTGGCCCGGCCTCACCGTGCTGCGCCAGACCATGGGCGCATGGCAGATCAGGCGGCTGCCAGCCTCCTCCCGCGCGCCGGTCGCGAGCCGCACGGCGCGCCTGGCGATCTCCTCGATCGGCGGCGAGAACGTCGTCAGCCGGTAAGAGGCCCAGTCGGCCTGTTCAATGTCGTCAAAGCCGATGACGCAGAGATCGCGGGGTACGTTGATGCCGAACTCGTGGCGGGCCGCATCGAGAAAGCCGCACGCAATCAGGTCGGTCACGCAGAACGCCGCATCCGGCCGCTGCCGGCCGGAAAAGAGTCGCCTGGCGCCATCGGCTCCGGTGGCATAGCCGGTGCGGCCCTCGCGCCACACGGTCACCTCCAGCCCTTCCTTCTGCGCGGCGGTAAGGAAGGCGGTTTCGCGGGAGAGCAGGCTGGGCGTGCCGGCAGCCGAGGTCACCAAAGCGGGGCGGGTACAGCCGGCCCGGATGAAGGCATGCAGCGCTGCCTCTGCGGCTGCAGCGTTGTCGACACCGATATTGTGCGGGCCGTCGAAGCGGTCATCGCGATTGATCAGCACCAGCCGCTGGCCGTTCTCAAGACAGGTGCGGATCAGCAACTGCGGCGGCGAGCCGGACAGAACGATGCTCGCATCGGCGCGATAGTTCAGCGTGTTGCGCAGCGCCTGGTCGACATGGTGGCTGGGGCCGGAGGTGTTGAACACCATGGCCATTTTGCCGGCGTCCCGCAGATGTTGGGTCAGCGCCTTCTGCAGGCGGGCATGATAGGGCGTGTCGCCATCGGCAACGATGAGGCAGACGATGCCGGTCGAAGCCCGCATCAGGCCGCGAGCCAGATGGTTGACGTGATAGCCGAGTTGCTCGGCCGCCAGCATCACCCGCTCGCGGGTTTCCCCGGAAACGGAAGCGCCGGGCGTGAAGGTACGTGACACGGCCGAGCGTGAAACCCCGGCGAGGTCGGCAACCTGCTGGGCGCTGGAAAAACCGGTGCGGATTCTCGGAACCGTCAAGCGAACGCTCTCGCTGCTGTTTTCGTGATTCTTTGCACGCCAGTGCAATGTAATGCAACTCTCCTGCCATTGCCACCCACCGCACTTGACAGGCATGGCCGAATGCAACAGCTTTGCACAGCCGTGCAATACAAGCCGGCTCAAGAGTGGCATCGGAGGAATACCCTGTCCATTTCGCCGAAGACGGCTTTGAGGGCGCGATTGTCCGGACCGGCTGCATGAGCAGGGCGGCGGCGCATCCGAAGGCGGACCGGCTGTCCAAGGCCGAGATGGACAGGCGTGCCGAGGTCTGCCGGAAACTGCTTGTCACGGCCGGGCAACTGGCGATGGAAGGCTATGCCCGGCAGGGCGCCGTCCAGCCGGTGGCGATGAAAGGCCCGCAGGATTTTCTCACTGAAACCGACGGCAAGGTCGAGGAGCACATCCGCGCGACGCTGGCAGAGGCTTTTCCGCAGGACGGGTTTTTGGGCGAGGAAGGCGGTGGCATGGGCTCTGCCCGCATGTGGGTCGTCGACCCCATCGACGGCACCGCCAATTTCATGCGCGGTATTCCGCATTTCTGCATTTCGATAGCTTTCGTCGAGAACGGCCGCAGCGAGATCGGCGGCATTGCCAATCCGGCCATCGGCGAAACGTACTTTGCCCGTCGCGGGCAGGGCGCGACGCGCAATGGCGCGCCGATCCATGTGTCGCCGACGCAAGCGTTCGACCGCGCCTTTGTCGAGTTCGGCTGGTCGCCCAGGATTCCCAATCGCGACTATCTGGACAAGGTGAGCCTTGTCTGGGCACTCGGCGCCAATGTGCGGCGCTCCGGCTCCGGAGCGCTTGGGCTGGCCTATGTGGCCGACGGCCGCTCGGATGCCTATGCCGAGCTGCACATCAATTCGTGGGACTGCCTGGCCGGATTGCTGCTGGTGGAGGAGGCCGGCGGCCGTGTGAACCGGTTCCTCGACGGCGACGGCATGGCGAAGGGCAATCCCGTGCTAGCGGCAGCACCCGGCGTTGCGGCGACATTGTCCCAGGTGATCGGAGTGCCGCTCGACGACGGGTAGATCGTTTCCAGTGAGAAGACAGGGAGGAATATCGATGAAGACATTTGACAGTAAGCAAGGCTTGCGCGCCGCCTGGCTTGGCCTTGGCGCGGCGCTGGCCATGTTCGGATTGGCGAGTGCCGCCCAGGCGGCCGACCGCAGCCTCACAATGTATTGCGCCGTCGACGAGGCCTGGTGCCGGGCGATGGCGACCACCTACCAGAAGGAGACGGGCGTCAGCGTCGACATGACCCGCATGAGCGCCGGCGAAATCTACGCCCGCCTCCGGGCCGAGAAGGACAATCCGCAAGCCGATATCTGGTGGGGCGGCACCGGCGACCCGCATCTGCAGGCGGCGGAAGAGGGCCTCACCCAGGAATACAAGTCGCCGCAACTGGCAAACTTGCGCGACTGGGCGCTGAAGCAGGCCGACAGGTCGAAGAACCGCACGGTCGGCATTTATCTCGGTGCGCTCGGTTACGGCTATAATGAGGAAGATCTGAAGCAGCGCGGGCTGACCGCGCCGGCGTGCTGGGCCGATCTGGTCAAGCCGGAATTCCAGGGCGAGATCGAGATGGCCGACCCGAATTCATCGGGCACGGCCTGGACCATGCTTGCCACCATCGTCCAGCTGATGGGCGAGGACAAGGCATTCGACTATCTCAAGCAGCTCAACAAGAACATCGCCGAATACACCAAGGCAGGGGCCGCGCCGGCACTCGCCGTCGGCAAGGGCGAGACGCTGATCGGCATCTCCTTCCAGCACGACGTCATCAACGCGGCCAAGCAGAACCCGGCGGTGAAGGTGGTTTCGCCTTGCGAGGGCACCGGCTTCGAGATCGGCTCGATGAGCATCGTGACGGGCGCCAAGCATGTCGAAGAGGCGCAGAAATTCTACGACTGGGCGCTGAGCCCGGATGCGCAGAAGCTCGCGGCGCCGAACGGCAGCTTCCAGATCCCGTCGAACACCGCCACGCCGGTGCCGCCCGAGGCGCCGGACCTCTCGAAGATCAAGCTGATCGACTACGACTTCGCCAAATACGGCTCGTCGGCCGAACGCAAGCGACTGTTGAAGAAGTTCACCGACGAGGTCCGCAATGGCGGCTGAGCGCGTTCTTTTGCGCTCACTCTAGCATCTGATCGCCGGCTGCCCTTCGCGGCAGCCGGCGCACCATCCTTTGGCAACAGAAAGACATTGAATGGCCGCGGCCGGTTCCATGGTCAGTTCCGCTCCTGGACGCAGCGCGCTCGCCTGGGTAATGGCCGCGTGGGCGAGCTTCGTGCTCTTGCCTTGGTACAAGGTCGAAGGCGGCTTCCTGTCGTTCGACTGGCTGGCACAGCCGGCGGATGCGACACCGGCCATCATCCTGGCGCTCGGTGGCCGGCCCTGGCTGTTGCCGCTTGTCCTGCCGCTTCTGCTGGCGAGCAGGCTGGTGGCGCGCAATAACCCCAAGAGCCTTGCGGTTGCAGGCGCGGCGGGCCTGCTGTGGCTGGCCATCGAAGGCTTTTCCATCATCCATTCGGGCTGGGGATTTGGCTTGCTTACCCGGATCGCCGGCACGCCGGGACCGATGCAGCCGGGGCTTGGCTGGGGCGCGGCGCTCTATGCCGTGGCGATGCTGATGTTCATCGCCGAGGCGCTCGCCGCGCGGGGATGGTGCAAGGGCGACCGTTTCGTCGTCGGCTCGCTCTCAATCGTGATTGCTTCGCTGATCCTGTTCGTCGCCTATCCGCTGCTGTCGATCCTCACCTCGGCCATCAAGGACAATGACGGCAATGTCGTGCCGGCGCTGTTCTTCGATAAGATCTTTAGCGCCAACATATGGAGCCTGCGCTGCCTCTATGGCGAGGGCTCCTGCGGCGTGGCGTGGAACACGGTGGCGATCGCAGTCCTCGTCGGCTTTTTCTGCACGGCGCTCGGCCTAGCGCTGGCGCTGATCGCGCTACGCACCAAGCTGCCGGCCAAATGGTTGCTGCGCGGCCTGTCCATCCTGCCGATCATCACGCCGCCCTTCGTCATCGGCCTGGCGCTGATCCTGCTGTTCGGCCGCGCCGGCATCGTCACCAACCTCATGTCGGTGCATCTCGGCATTCCGCGCAGCCGCTGGATCTATGGCATGGCCGGCATCACCATCGCGCAGGTGCTGGCCTTAACGCCGATCGCCTTCCTGGTTTTGGTCGGCGTGCTGCAAGGGGTCAGCCCGAGCATGGAGGAGGCGTCGCAGACCTTGCGCGCCAGCCGCTGGCGGACGTTTCGCACCGTCACCTGGCCGTTGATCCGGCCGGGCCTGGCCAGCGCCTTCCTGATCTCGTTCATCGAGAGCATGGCCGATTTCGCCAATCCGCTGGTGCTGGGAGGCAATTTCAACGTGCTGTCGACCGATATATTCTTCGCGGTGGTTGGCGCGGCGCACGACCAGGGTCGCGCGGCGGTGCTGGCGATCGTGCTGTTGATGTTCACGCTGGCAGCCTTCGTCATCCAGCGCCGCTGGATCGGCAGCCGCAGCTACGTCACCGTCGCAGGCAAGGGCGATGGCGGCGTACCGGCGACGCTGCCCAAGGCCTTGCGGATCGGCTGCTACGCCGCCGTCGTTCCGTGGCTGGTTCTGACCATCGTGGTCTACGGCATCATCCTGGGCGGCGGTTTCGTGCAATCGATCGGGCGCGACAACACGCCGACGCTCCAATATTTCCTCACCGCCTTTTCGATCGAGAAAGGCGTCAATGGCTGGTTTTTCAGCGGCTCGGCCTGGCCGTCGCTGCTGATGACCATCGGCCTTGCGCTGGTGGCGATGCCGTTCACCGCGGCGCTCGGCATCCTGACGGCCTATCTGCTCGACCGGCAGCGTTTCGCCGGGCGTACCATGTTCGAGTTCCTGGCCATGATGAGTTTCGCCATTCCCGGCACGGTGATCGGCGTCAGCTATATCCTTGCCTTCAACGTGCCGCCGGTGCAGTTGACCGGTACCGGGTTGATCATCGTCATCTCCTTCATCTTCCGTAACATGCCAGTGGCGATCCGTGCCGGGCTCGCCAATCTGGGCCAGATCGACAAGAGCCTGGACGAGGCATCGCTGACGCTTGGGGCGCGGTCTTTTGCTACCTTGCGGCGGGTGATCCTGCCGATCCTGAAGCCGGCGATCGTGACCGCGATGATCTACAGTTTCGTGCGCGCGGTGACGGCGGTCAGCGCCGTCATCTTCCTGGCGAGCGGCCGGTTCAACCTTGCCACGGTCTACATTGTCGGGCGCGCAGATGTCGGCGAATACGGCATCGCGATTGTCTATTCGGCGGTGATGATCGTCGTCATGATGGTCATCCTGATCGGCATCCAGCTGCTGGTCGGCGAACGCCGGCTCGGCCGGCGCCGGCCTGGTCCGGAAGCCGTTGTGGCAGCAATCTGATGGGGAGAAGCGGCGTGGATCAGACGGCGAAGACTGCTGCCCCGGTTGCGACGGACAGGCCAGCGGTGCGGTTCGAGGGCGTCACCAAGAAATATGGCGCGGTGATCGCCGTCGACAACGTCAGCTTCGACATCGCGCCGGCCAGCCTGGTGACGCTGCTCGGGCCCTCGGGTTGCGGCAAGACCACGACGCTCAGGCTGATCGCCGGGCTGGAACAGACCAGCACCGGGCGCATCCTGATCGACGACAAGGACGTCACCTTGCTGTCCGCCGCCGAGCGCGATGTCTCCATGGTGTTCCAGTCCTATGCGCTGTTTCCGCATATGAACGTGATGGAGAATGTTAGCTACGGCCTGCGGGCGATGGGGCTTGGCAAGGCGCAGGCAGCCGAGCGCGCCGCCGAAAAGCTGTCGCTTGTCGGCCTGTCCGGCTACGAGAAGCGCCAGCCGAGCGAATTGTCCGGCGGCCAGCAGCAGCGCGTCGCGGTGGCGCGCGCCATCGTACTGGAGCCGAAGGTGCTGCTGTTCGACGAGCCGCTGTCCAATCTCGACGCCAAGCTGCGCCGGCGGGTGCGCGACGAAATCCGCGGCCTGCAGCAAGATCTGGCGCTGACCATGGTCTATGTCACGCATGACCAGGAAGAGGCGCTCGCCGTCTCCGACCGCATCATCGTCATGAACGCCGCTCGCGTCGCCCAGGACGGCACGCCGCGCGACCTCTACAACGAGCCGACCAACCGTTTCATCGCCGACTTTATGGGCGACGCCAATCTGCTCGACGTCGAGGTGCTTTCCAGCAATGCGACCAGTGCAAGGGTCAAGGTCGGACCCTTGCTGCTCGACATGCCGGGTCGCGGTAACGCTCCGGGACCGGCGATGCTCGCTGTGCGCCCGAATGCCGTGCGAATCTTGCCCGGCCAGCCAGCGGGCACCATGAAGGGCCAGGTGGTCAAGAGCTCGTATCTCGGCGACCACATGGAATACCGCATCGCGATCAGCGATCCAGCGGTCGAACTGTTCGCGACATCGCCTGATGTCACACCCGCCGTGGCGGAAGGGACGATGGTCGGGATCGATTTCGATCCGGCGAAGATCGTGCTGATCAAAGACGATTGAACGCGCCGGGAAAGCACCTTCGAAAAAATCCAGCCTGAATGTCACACCGGCCGGACCTGCCTCGTCATGATGGCGTACCCAACACAAGGACTGCAATCATGACTGCCAAAATCGACCTCTTCGCCGCCGCCCCTGCGCTGATCAAGCAGTGGCAGCGCGCATCGACCGAACTCTCCGTCGCCGCCGGGCTCGAGCACAGCCTCAACGAGCTGGTGAAGCTTCGGGCGTCGCAGATCAATGGCTGCGCCAACTGCATCAATCTGCATGCCACCGAAGCGCGCGAGAATGGCGAGACCGAGCAGCGCATCTATCTGCTGCCGGCCTGGCGCGAAGCGCCCTGCTACAGCGACCGCGAGCGTGCTGCGCTCGGCTGGACCGATGCGCTGACGCGCCTCTCGGAAGGACAGGACCGCGAAAGCGCCTATGATGATCTTAAGGCGCATTTCACCGAGGAGGAGCAGGTGAAGCTCACCGTTTTGATCAACATCATCAATGGCTGGAACCGCATCGCCGTTGGCTTCGGGCTCTACACCGACGCAGCAACGATACGCGCCAGCGCCAAGGCGGCCTGATGACGGCGACGGCACCCGACGACGCGGCAGCGGGCTTCGGCCCGCTGCGTCCGAAGCTGATGCGGGTCGCCTATCGCATGCTGGGCTCGGTGAGCGACGCCGAGGATGTCGTGCAGGATGCCTTCATCCGCTGGATGGGGACCGACCGCTCGCAGGTTCGTGAGCCAGAAGCGTTCCTGCGCCGCACGGTGACGCGGCTTTGCCTTGACCAGCTCAAATCCACGCGGCGCCAGCGCGAGACCTATATCGGCCCTTGGCTGCCCGAGCCGATCGTCGAAGAGGACGATCTTGAAGATGTCACCTTGCCGCTGATGTTGGCGCTGGAGCGGCTTTCGCCGCTCGAGCGGGCGGCCTTTCTCCTGCACGATGTGTTCGGGCTGGAATTCGAGGAGGTCGCGACCGCCATCGAGCGCGATTCAGCCGCCTGCCGCCAGCTTGCCGCTCGCGCACGGGGCCATGTCCGCGAGGCGCGGCCCCGCTTCAAGGTGGAGAAGCAGCGTGGCCTGGAGATCGCCGAAGCCTTTTACGCGGCATCGCGCAGCGGCGACATGCAGGCGCTCGGCGCGCTGCTGACGGAAGATGTCAGCGCTCATGCCGATGGCGGCGGCAAGCGTCCGGCGGCTTTGGCGCCGGTGCTGGGCTTCGACGCCGTCATGAAGCAATACGCGCAAGTCGCGGCCTGGCTGCGCGACAATCGCTCGACGCTGGTGCGCGTCGGCTTCGTCAATGGCCTGCCGGGGTTCGTCACGCGGGAGGCCGATGGCGAATTGCAGACCACCGCGCTTGACATCGAGGACGGCAAGATCGCGGCCGTCTATGTCATGCGCAATCCCGACAAGCTCAGGCATCTGCACTAGACCTGAGATTGAATCGGGCGAAATAGCGGTTCGGCCTGCCTCCAAAGGCCGGCCTTTCCTGTGTGCGACCCGCAGGACGATGTCAGGGCCCTTTGCCGCTGCCGCCACCGACCTCTAGGATGCCTTCTCGCCGTCACGTGGCTGGATCAGGCTGCGCGCGGCGTCTGCTCCTGCCGCAAGGATGCGATCCGACAATTCCGTCCCCGCTGCCGCGCGGGCCAGCTGAAGCGTGCCTATGAGGGTCGCAAAAACGCCCAGGGCGGCGGCTTCCGGGTCCTTGGTCTGCGGAAGTACTGCAGACAACTGGCGCACCAGAACCAGCAAGCGTTCGGTATAGACTTGGCGCGTTTCGGGCGGCTGACGCGCGAGTTCCGGCAACAGGGCGGCCGACGCGCAGCCGGCTCCCGGATTGTCCCGGTGCTCAGCTGACAGATACGCCGCTATGCCCATCTCCGGACCACCGGCTGCCAATACCTCCTGCAGTTGCTGCGACTGGCTCTCCAGTGCCGCTACAAGGCTTTCACGCACAAGCTCCGCCTTGGACTGGAAATGCGGATAGAAGGCTCCGTTCGTCAGTCCGGCGTCGCCCATGATGGCTGCCAGTCCGGACGCGGCGATGCCGTCACCGCGAAAACGCTGGGCTGCGACCTCGACGATGCGATCGCGAGAGGCTTCCTTTCGGCCCTTTTCGTAGCGCATGGCGCTCTTCCTTTCTGCTATTGCATTATAGGTGTAATGTGATATTACGATCATAACTCAATCAACGGCAAAAAGCTAGCCCTCATGTCTGTGGAGTATCAAATGAGTACCCTTTCGGGAAGAACCGCAGTCGTGACCGGAGCCTCTTCGGGCATCGGCCGCGCCACTGCCGAGGCCTCGGCGCGGGCGGGGTATACCGTCTTCGGGACAAGCCGCAGCAAGGCCGGCAACGGCCCGGCTAAGGTGTCCATGCTGACCTGCGACGTGACCGACGGGGAGTCCGTCAGCGCCCTCGTTGCAACCGTGCTGGCCCAGACCGGTCGTATCGATCTGCTGGTGAACAATGCCGGTGTCGGCCTGCTTGGCGGCGCCGAGGAATCTTCGGTCGCACAGGTGCAGGTTCTGTTCGACGTCAATCTGTTCGGCGTCATGCGCATGACCAATGCGGTGTTGCCGTCGATGCGGCGCCGCGGCCAAGGGCGCATCGTCAACATCGGCTCGATTCTAGGATTGGTGCCTGCGCCATACTCAGCGCACTACTCGGCGGTCAAGCACGCGCTGGAGGGCTATTCGGAATCGCTCGATCATGAGGTTCGCGCCTTCAACATTCGCGTCTCGGTCATCGAGCCGGCATTCGTGCGCACCGTCTTCGACCAGAACGGCATCGAGCCGGATTCCCTGTTGAAGGACTACGATCAGGCGCGCGCCGGTCTCAAGGCGCTGCTTGCCGATGTGATGCCCAAAGCCGATCGGCCGGAAGTGGTGGCGGATGTGGTCGTCAAGGCAGCGACCGACGCCCGTCCGCGACGGCGCTATACCGCAGGGAAGGCAGCGCGCCAGGTCAGCCTGCTGCGCCGCTTCGCCCCCGCGGGGATGTTCGACAAGACCTTGCGCAAGCAGTTCCGCCTGCCGGTCTGAACAACGGCGGGACGGAGAATTTCACACACAAACGGCACACCAACGGACACTCTCAGAAAGTCACTGCCATGAAGGCATTCGTTGTCGATAAATATAACAAGAAAGGCATTTTGCGGCTGGCCGAGATGCCGGAGCCGGAGCTGCTGGACAATGACGTCCTGGTCGAGGTCCATGCCGCCGGGGTGAACCTGCTGGATTCCAAAATCAGGACCGGCGAATTCAAACTCGTCCTTCCCTATCGCCGGCCCTTCATCCTCGGTCACGACGTTGCCGGGAGGGTTGTCAGGGTGGGCTCGAAAGTCCGCAAATTCAAACCCAGCGACGCCGTCTATGCGCGGCCGCGCGACGGCCGGATCGGGACATTCGCCGAATTCATCGCAATCGATGAAGCCGACGTGGCGCTGAAGCCGGCGAACCTCAGCATGGAAGAGGCGGCCTCGATCCCGCTGGTCGGTCTGACCGCCTGGCAGGCTCTCATCGAGAGGGCGGGTCTGAAGACAGGCCAGAAGATCTTCATCCAGGCTGGCTCCGGCGGCGTGGGGACATTCGCCATCCAGTTGGCAAAGCACCTCGGCGCGATCGTTGCGACAACAGCGGGCGCGGCAAGCAACGATCTGGTCAGGGATCTCGGCGCCGATGTCGTCGTCGACTACAGGAAGGACGACTTCGAGAAAATCCTGTCGGGCTACGACGTCGTCCTGAACAGCCAGGACGCCAAGACGCTTGAGAAATCCCTGACTGTGCTGAAACCGGGTGGGAAGCTCATCTCGATTTCCGGTCCTCCGGATCCCGAATTTGCCAGGAAACAGGGACTGAACGTGGTGCTAAGGCTGCTGCTGCGGCTGCTGAGCCGTGGTATCAGGACCAAAGCCAAGCGCCGGGGCGTGGGATTTTCGTTCCTGTTCATGTCGGCGCAAGGTGAGCAACTGAGCAAAATCACGTCCCTCATCGAAGATGGGGCGATTCGCCCGGTCGTCGACAGGGTCTTTCCTTTTGAAGCGACCAATGAGGCGCTGGCTTACGTCGAAACAGGACGCGCCAAGGGCAAGGTCGTCGTCAAGGTCAGATAGCGCGCCCAGTTGCTTTGGGGCATTTGAGAGACACCAAAGCAAGGCAGCGCAAGGCCGACAAATTCCGAAAACGGTTCGGCATCCGATCGCCCAAACCTCAGTTGTTGCGGATTGCAACGAAGCTTGCCGCTGCCTTCAGCAAGGCTGCCTGTCCGCCGTAAGGCTCGAGCAATTCATGGGCCTGCTTGACCAGCCCATGGAGCTGGCTGCGCGCCCAGTTCGCGCCATGCAGCGCCACCAGCGTCGCCTTGCCGGCGGCTGCGTCCTTGCCGGTCGCCTTGCCCATCTGGCTGGCATCGGCGGTCAGGTCGAGCAGGTCGTCGGCAAGCTGGAAGGCAAGCCCGACCGCCGAGCCGAATTCGGCCAGCCGGTCGCGGTCCTGCGGTGCGGCGCCGGCAATGATCGCGCCGGCTTCGCAGGCGAAGCGGATCAGCGCGCCGGTTTTCATCGCCTGCAGCCGGATAATGCCGGCTTCGTCCGGCCTGCTGCGCTCGGCTTCGAGATCGAGCGTCTGCCCGCCGACCATGCCCCCAGTGCCGGCCGCGCGCGCCAGCGCCAGCACCAGCGCCGCCCTGCGCTCCGCCGGCAGCGCCGTCGCCTCATCGGCGAGGACATCGAAGGCAAGCGTCAGAAGCGCATCGCCGGCAAGGATGGCGGTGGCTTCATCGAAGGCCTTGTGCACGGTCGGCTGGCCGCGGCGCAGATCGTCGTCGTCCATGGCAGGCAGATCGTCATGGATCAGCGAATAGCAATGCACGCATTCGAGCGCCGCCGCCACGCGCATCGCCGCCTCGCCATCGGCGCCAAAAAGGGCGGCACTTTCCATGACCAGGAAGGGGCGCAGCCGCTTGCCGCCGTTCAGCACGCCATGGCGCATGGCCGCCATCAGACGCTCCGGTCGGGCGATCTCGCCGGCAAGCGTGCGGCCGTCGAGCAGCAGCCTGAGCCCGGCCTCGATCGCCGCCGCCCGCCCCAGAAGTGCGGCCTCAAAGGCCAATTGCTCGTCTTTCGTCATGGCCGGGAGCGGTAGCCGACACTCAGACGTTGCGCAAGAAGCCTCGCGCCATTATGCCGGAGGCGGGAGAGTGGCGCGGGTGGGGGCGGCTTGACGGAACCGATCGTCGATCATGAAACCGAAGGGTTTGAGATGGCGCGACCAAGGCGCGTGAACCGCGCCGGTCTGAAGCGCCTGGCACGGCGCGGCCTGGTCGTCGCCGTCGTGCTGGCGGCGATACCCGTTGGGCTGACCTTCCTCTATCTGCCGTCCGTCGTGCATCCGATATCGACCTTGATGGTCAAAGACCTCGCGACCTTCTCCGGTTACGACCGGCGCTGGGTGTCGATCGACGATGTGTCCCCGGTGCTGGCCAATTCGGTGATCATGTCGGAGGACGGGCAATTCTGCTTCCATCGCGGCATCGATCTCGGCGAATTGCGCGGCGTCGTCGACGATGCGCTGGCCGGCGAGGCGACGCGCGGCGCCTCGACCATCACCATGCAGACGGTGAAGAACCTTTTCCTGTGGTCGCGGCCGCTGGGCTCGGTGCGCAAGGTGATCGAACTGCCGCTGGCCGTCTATTTCGACGCGGTGATGTCGAAACGGCGGATCATGGAGATCTACCTCAACATCGCCGAATGGGGGCCGGGCATTTACGGCATCGAGGCGGCGGCGCAGCACCATTTCGGCGTTTCGGCCAAACAGCTGTCGCGGCGGCAGGCGGCATTGCTGGCCGTCTCGCTGCCCAATCCGATCGCCCGCAATCCGGCCAAGCCCGGTCCGGGTCTGCGGCGCCTGGCGTCGCTGATCGAACGCCGCGCCGGCCGTTCGGGCGCGTATGTCGGTTGTCTTGATTAGGTCGAACCGCTGCCGGCTCAAAAAAAATCGCCACGGTGCTGGCCAAAACGGCGCAGGGCGTGTATAGGCACCCGACTTTCTCAGATTATGGCCCTGACGCGGCCCTTTCACGAGGGCTATCGGGGCATTTTGACCATGTAGTGGAGCATATCCATGGCCGTTCCGAAACGAAAAACCTCTCCGTCCAAGCGCGGCATGCGCCGCTCGGCCGACGCTCTCAAGGCCCCGACCTATGTCGAGGACAAGAATTCCGGCGAAATGCGCCGCCCGCACCATATCGACCTGAAGACCGGCATGTATCGCGGTCGCCAGGTGCTGACGCCCAAGGAAAGCTGAGACCAGCTTTCGAAGGGTTTGAATGCCAAAAGAACCGGCCATTGGCCGGTTTTTTTGCGTTTGGTGCGCGTCGCGCCGCCAACTATGCCAAAGACCGGGCGTCCGTGGCGATACAAGCTGCGGCGGCGGTGCTGTATTGAGTGATGCCTTGTCGCGGCGCTTCCGCGCGATGATCGGCCGGCTTCAGAGGGACCGCATGACCAAGCTCACCACAGCACCGCGCGATATCTTCCAGACCTTCATGAACTTCCCGCTGGTCGAGGACCTCGATGCGCTGAAGGCGGATGTCGCCATCATCGGCATGCCTTACGGCAGTCCCTACACGATCGACGAGCTGGTCAACGACCAGACCAACGCGCCGACGGCGGTGCGGCGCGCCTCGCAGCGCATCAGCCTCGGGCTCGACCGCTATGATTTCGACATTGGCGGAACCCTGTTCGACGGGCAGGACGTCAAGGTGGTCGATGTCGGCGATGTCCCCGGCGATGCCGCCGGCGGCCACTACAGGTTGGCCGAAGCGGCGATCCGAAAGATCCGCGTCGCCGCCGCCTTGCCGATCACCATTGGCGGCGATCACGGCATTCCGATCCCGATCCTGCGGGCGCTTGACGGCGAAGGGCCGATCACCCTGGTTCAGATCGATGCCCATCTCGACTGGCGCGACAATGTCAACGGGGTCAGGGAAGGCTATTCCAGCCCCATCCGCCGCGCTTCGGAGATGGCGCATATAGCCGGGATTTTCCAGCTCGGCATCCGCGGCCAGGGCAGCGCCCGGCTCGAGGAGGTCGAGGCGGCCCGCGCCTACGGCTCCAACATCGTCACCGCCAATGAATGGCAGGATATCGGTACGGCGGCGCTGCTCAAGCGCATCCCGGACCGTGGCCGCTATTACCTGACCATCGATGCCGACGGTCTCGATCCCGCTGTCATGCCGGCGGTCGAAGGCCCGGCGCCTGGCGGCATCAGCTACCGGCAGACGATCGAACTGATCAAGGGGCTGTTCGCCAAGGGACGTGTCGTCGGCATCGACATCGTCGAGATCGCGCCGGCGCGCGACGTCAACGAGATCACCTCGATGACCGCCGGCCTTTTCATCCTCAACGCTATCGGCGCCGCCGTGCGGACAGGCCAGTTCAAGCGCTGAATCCCGGCGTGTCGGTGGTCAGCCGGGGCAACTGTGGCTGACAGGGTTGTTTCGCGCGGTCTTTTTCCGTGTTTGCGGGCGCTAGCGAAAAATCTTGACGGCGTGCCTGCGGGGCATTCTACAGAAGGTGCCCCCATTGTTTAGGCAATTCCTTGGGAAACCGCTTTCCTGGAATTGCTAGAGGAGACGCCTGATGTTCGGTGCCATCCCGCTGCTGATCGTGCCCTTCGTGGCCTACAATCTCGGACTCCTCGGAATATTCGGCAGCGGCGACGATCCGTGGGCGACCGAGATCTTCTCGTTCAGCATGATGTCGGGCGGGGTGTTCTCGATGACGCTCGGCGACCTGATGGTGGTGATCGGGCTGATCTTCCTGTTCCTCGAAATGGTGAAGTCGGTGCGCACCACGAACGCCTCGATCATGGACCATCTGTTGTCGACGCTGGTCTTCGTGGCGTTCCTGGTCGAGTTCCTGCTGGTGAAGGGCGCGGCGCACTCCGTCTTCTTCACGCTGATGGTGATCGCCCTGTTCGATGTGCTGGCCGGGTTTTCGGTGTCGATGCGGTCGGCGAGTAGAGACATAAATTTGAACTAGCCGCCTTCGTTGGATGGTCGCATCCGTTCGCGATTGGCGTGGCTGCTCTTTCTGGTCCTCCTGGGGCGAAGCAAGGAGCGAAGCGACGCGGCGCAGACCTTGGGATCCATTCCGTGAAGCTAAGGCGTTGCAACGGTTCAGAATTCTGCTCCGCTTACACTTGCGGCAAAGGTCGCGGCATGGATCCCGGGGTCTTCGCGACGGAGCTTCGCTCCTGCTTCGCCCTGGGATGACGAAGCTCCCCCTCAGCCCGGATCGGCGATGAAGCCCGCCGCTTCGATGCCGGCGATGGCGGCGGCCTCGTCATTGTCAGACGTATCGCCCGAAATTCCGACGGCGCCGATGACGGCGCCTGCCTTGTCGCGGATCAACACGCCGCCGACGACAGGCAATACGCGTCCACCCGAAACGTCCGAAATGCCGGCGACGAGATGCGGCCGCTCCTTGGCGAAAGCCTCGACACGGCGCGAGCCCATGCCGATGGCGAGCGCGCCATAGGCCTTGCCGGCCGACATTTGCGGGCGCAGGAACGAGGCGCCGTCCTGACGCTGGAAGGCGACGAGATGCGCGCCGGCATCCAGCACGGAAACGCCGAGCGGTTTGAGCTTCATCTCGGCGCCCTTGGCGAAGGCGGCGTCGATGATGTGCTTGGCTTTTTCGAGGGTCAGTGCGGTCATGGCTGTCTCCTGATCAAAACGCGTCAATCATCGACCTGACATGCGGGATGCGAAATCCCGGTTGCGGTTGAAATTGCTTCGCGCGGGAAAGCGGAATGGCGGGCATTGCTGATCGTGGCACATGGCGGATACGATCCGCCGGCATCCAGATCGGGCGTCGATGAAGAAGGCCGCGCTATTTTTTCTTGGCTCGGGGCGCTTTCTTGACCGGAACGGCAGGGGCGTTGGCGAGGTCTTCCGCTTCCTTGGCAAGGCGCAATGCCCGGAGCTTGTTGGTCTTGGCCTGGCGGGCGTCGGCCTCGGCGACATACTCCGCCATCGCCTTTTGCCGCACCGTGGCTGCCTCTTCCTGCTTCTTGAAACGCATATCTGCCCTGGCGCGGGCAGTATCCTTAGAGTTCTCGACCAAGAGCGTTATCCAATCCCGTAAATTATGTTTTTCAGCCCCTTGATAGCAGAGCCGGCCTGATAATGGGGAAATAAGTTGGTCAAGCGGCCGGGGCCTCGATGCCGCTCGACGCCTTGCGGGCTACCACCGCCTCATATCCGGCCTGCAATGTAGCGCGGACGGAAGGCTGCGCGGGTGTGGCGACAGGCGTGCCCAGATGGTCGTGGCGCAACTCGTCCATGAACTGCTCCCACATTGGCGGCCCGCCTTTCTCCAGCAGTTCGGCGCGGATCGAAAGCTCCTCGCTCACCGGCAGCCAGACGCGGCCCCAAGCGCCGAGATGCGCCATGATCGGCACCAGCGTGATGGCCATCTCGGTCAGGCTGTAGATCGCCTTCTGCTTGTGCGAGGGGTCGTCGGCCTTGGTCAGCATGCCGAGTTCCATCAGCCGCTTCAGCCGGTCGGCCAGGATGTTGGAAGCGATGCCCTCGATCGAGCCGTTGAGCAGTTCGCGAAAGTGGCGTTTGCCGCCAAAAATCATGTCGCGCAGGATGATCAGGCTCCAGCGATCGCCGAACACTTCCAGCGACAGATTGATCGGGCATCCCGAGCGGTGTTCGGTTTTCATCCGACTCTCCTCAAAAAACCAGTTGCATTATCGTATCAGTTTTATTATCGTGCAACCGATTGCAAAACGCAATCAGTTTGATGGCCGGAGCGAGGAGAGTTCCATGACAAACGCCGAGGCACCCGAAATAGCCTCCCAGACGTTCGGCGATCCCGGCGATCCAGCCGTTCTGCTGATCATGGGCGCCATGGCCTCGATGCTCTGGTGGCCGGAGGCGCTCTGCAAAAAACTCGCCGGCGAAGGCCGCTTCGTGATCCGCTACGACAATCGTGACACCGGCCTGTCGACCAAATATACGCCGGGCGAGCCGCCGTATACGTTCGACCACATGGCGGACGATGCGGTGCGCGTCCTCGACAGCTATGGCATAGGAAAGGCGCATGTGGTCGGGATGTCGATGGGCGGCATGATCGCGCAACGACTGGTGTTGAAACATCCCTCGCGTGTCATCTCGCTGACGGCGATCAGCAGTTCGCCGGTGGTGATCGACACATCGCAGCTGCCGGGGGCGACCGAAGCCTATATGGAGCACTCGGCCGGTGGCGCCAAGGTCGACTGGTCGAACCGCGACCAGGTGATCGGCTTCGTCGTCAAGGACGTGCGTGCGATCGCCAGCACCGCGCATCCGTTCGACGAGAAGGCGATGCGGGCGTTCGTCGAACGGGACTACGACCGATCCGGCGGCTTCCTGAGCGCGACCAACCATTTCATGCTGAAGAGCTGCGAGGATCTGAAAGGACGCCTGCGCGAGATCAAGGTTCCGCTGCTCGTCATTCACGGGACATCGGATCCGATCTTTCCGGTCGAGCATGGCGCAGCCCTTGCCGACGCTGTTGCCGGCGGGCGGCTTGTCCGCGTGGAAGGCGGTGGCCACGAACTGCATCCCGACGACTGGGGCACGATCGTTGCCGCCATCGTCACGCATACCAAGCCCTGAAGGCAGTCTCGAACCTTGACACATTCGCCTCACGGAAATAGTTAAGTAAATGCTTCAGTGTTGGCGCTGGCTGGCACCGCTCCAGTATCGACGAACCACAAACAGACGAGCAAAAAATGTCCCTGACCTTCCATTTCCATCCGCTGGCATCGTTCTGCTGGAAACCGCTGATTGCGTTCTACGAGAACGACACGCCCTTCACGCCGGTTATCGTCGACCTCGGCGACGAGCAGTCGCGGGCAGCATTCCTGAAGGTGTCGCCGACCGGCAAGATGCCGGCGCTGCGTGACGATGCACGCAATCGCACGGTGCTGGAATCGACCATCGTCATCGAATATCTGGCGGCGAATTATCCCGGGCCGGTCGAGCTTATCCCGGCCGAGGCCGACCTTGCTCTCCAGGTCCGCCAGGCCGACCGTTTCTACGATTTCTATGTGCAGGCTCCGATGCAGAAGATCGTCGGCGACAGGTTGCGCCCGCAGGACAAGACCGATCCATTCGGGGTCGATGAGGCGCGCGCGCAACTGCGCAACGCTTATGCGATCATCGAGGAGGAGATGCGTTCGAAAATCTGGGCGGCCGGCCCCACCTTCACCATGGCCGACTGCGCCGCCTCGCCGGCGCTGTTCTACGCCAACAAGGTCGAGCCGTTCGGCGACAGCTATCCGGCCGTGAAACACTACCACGACCGCCTGCTCAAGCGGCCGTCCTTCGCCCGGGTGGTCGAGGAGGCGCAGCCCTACTTCAAGTTCTTTCCCTACAATAACGGCTGATCGCGATGCTGCACGATCCCGCCCAGCTCGACCTGATGTTCCAGGCGCTCGCAGACCCGGCCAGGCGCAGCATGGTCGAACGGCTGTCGCGTGGGCCGGCCTCGGTCAGCCAGTTGGCCGAACCGCTGGCGATGTCGCTGTCGGCCGTCGTCCAGCATCTCAACGTGCTCGAAGCAAGCGGGCTGGTGCGCTCGGAAAAGCTCGGCCGCGTGCGCACCTGCCAGATCGCGCCGCAGGCGCTGCGCAGCGCAGAACACTGGATCAACGAACGGCGGCTGACATGGGAGCGTCGGCTCGACCGGCTCGGCGATTTTCTCGCCGAGACCGAATGACCTGAAGCAGAGGAGAAATGACCATGCCCGGCAAAAGCAGAGCGGAGTTGATCCGCGGCTATTTTTCCGCCTACCAGGCGAATAACAAGGCTGCCGTCGCGGCGGTGCTCGCCGACGATTTCACCTTCACCAGCCCCTATGACGACGCCATCGACCGTGCGACCTATTTCGAGCGCTGCTGGCCGGACAGCCCGGCCTTCAGCTCGATCGTCATCGAGCGGATATGCGAGGACGAGGACGCCGCCTTTGTCCTCTATCGCTGCGAGACGGCGGACGGAAAGACCTTCCGCAACACCGAACTGCATCTGTTCCATGACGACAGGTTGCGCGCCGTCGAAGTCTATTTCGGCGCGTCCTATCGCGACGGCGTCTTCGTCGCGCAGAAACCATCAAGCTGACCAAGAGGACCTGAAATGGCCGAACGATCCGTCGTCCACTCCACCTTCGTCCTCGAGCGCCTCTATCCAGTTGCACCGGCGAAAGTCTATTTCGCGCTCAGCGATCCGGCCGCCAAGCGGCGCTGGTTCGCCGACCCCGACAACCCGATGACCCACAGGCACGAAATGGATTTTCGCGTCGGCGGCCAGGAGGTCAATGCCGGCGGGCCGAAGGACGGGCCGATCCACACCTATACCGCCACCTATCAGGACATCGTGCCCAACCAGCGCATCGTCTACAGCTACGACATGCTGTTCGGTGATGTCAGAATCTCGGTTTCGCTGGCGACAATTGAGCTTCGCCCGGAAGGCACGGGCACGCGTCTGGTGCTGACCGAGCAGGGCGCGTTTCTCGATGGGCACGACACACCGTCATCGCGCGAGCATGGTACCGGATTCCTGCTCGATGCGCTGGGCAAGGCGCTGGCAACGGACACTTGAAAGCCAGGGAGGCGAGCTGGAATCTCGGCCTATGCTTCCCAGAACTGATCAAGCCAAATATTGAGCTTGAGGAAGCCGGCACTGCTGACTGTATAGACCCGCCTCGTGCCCTCGGCCCTGGCCTGAACCAGACCGGCGTCCAGCAGCACTTTCAAATGCTGGGACACGGCCGGGCGGGAGACTGGAAGGCCCGAAGCCAGCTCGTTGACGGTTTTCGGGCCACGCCGGAGCTCTTCCAGAAGATAGCGCCGGTTGGGGTCGGCAATCGCCATGAAGGCGTCAGAAAAGATCATGCCTATACTTGTGGGGCAAAGCTTTTCAAATCTCAACCGTCGGCTTCCGCTTTTCTGAGCCGCAGTGCTTCAGGGGTGACCGAGCGATCGGCCGGCTGGGTCTTGAAGGCATCGCGGTCTTCGATCGGCACCGGCGCGCGGCGGCTGATGCGCAGCAGCGTGTAGGCGGCGAGGCTGAGATGCGCCAGCGCGGTGGCCAGGAACAGGCCTTCGGGGCGGAGCCAGCCCATCAGGGCGGCAGCCAGCAAGGGCCCGATCATGGTTCCGAAGCCATACAGAAGCAGCAGGCCGCCCGAGACCTTGACGAAATCCTCCGATCGGGCGTGGTCGTTGGCATGCGCCACGGCGATCGAATAGAGCGTGTAGGCAAAGGCGCCGTAGGCGGCGGCGAAGACAATGACGAGGACGGCGGAACGCGGTTCGAACAGGAAGATCAGGATGGCGAACAGTGCGGCGCCGAAAGCCGCGCCCGCCAGCACGAAACGGCGGTCGGTCTTGTCGGAGAGGCGTCCGGCCGGAAGCTGCATGGCCGCGCCGGCAATAACGACAAGGCTCATCATCAGTGCGATCTGGGCGGTGGAGATGCCGATACGGGCGCCGTAGACGGCGCCAAGCGTGCCCCAGGCGCCATTGGCGATGCCGACCAACAGGCAGGCGATCGCCGACACCGGCGAGTTGGCGTAGAGACCTTTGACATCGAGCTTGACGTCCTGCAAAGGCTTGGGAGACGAAGCCGACGACACCGCGGTCGGGATCAGCGACAGGCAGAACAATATGCCGGTGATCATGAACAGCGACGCCGATCTGACGTCGCCGCCCGCAACGATCATCTGGCCGCCCATGATCGAGGCATAGGTGACCATCATGTAGAGGCCGAAGACGGTGCCGCGGTTCTCGTTGGTGGCCTTCTCGTTCAGCCAGCTTTCGATGACCATGAAGGCTCCGGCCATGGTGAAGCCGGTGAAGGCGCGCAGCAGGATCCAGACATATTCGTCGATGATCAGGCCGGTAAGCAACGCCACGATGGCGCCCGAAGCGGCAAAGGCGCCGAACGCCCGGACGTGGCCGGCGCGGCGCACCAGGCGCGGTGCGAAGAAGCAGCCGGTGACGAAGCCACCGGCCCAGGCCGTGCCCATCAGACCGAGCGATGCGGTCGAAAACCCTTCGAGCTGGCCGCGCAACGGCAACAACAGGCCGTGCAGCCCCGAAGCCGCGAGCAGGAAAGCGGTGCCGCGAAGCAGCGAGAGGATCGGCCTGTAGCTTGCAAACATTGTTTGATCCGTCTGGAGATTGTTGGCGGGGTCTGAAGACAGGCGCATTCGGGCTTTTCGGCGGCGGATGCTCAACGCCGAAACTAATGCGAAAGCTAGCCGCGGCGAAACAGGGCTTCGGCCGCCGATTTGGTGCTGCCCTTGGTCTGGAGTTCGGCTTCGAGCCGGGCAATCTCCTCGCGCAGGATGCTGATCCGTTCGGTCAGGTCACCGACCGAAAGCAGCGCCAGATCCTGTCCGATCTCATGCGGGCGGGCTTTCTTTTTGGGTTCGTCGTCGAAGATCGCCATCGTCGCTCCTCCCTATTCAGTATTGCGCTGGTTTGGCCATTTGCCTGATCCGGCAATCAGCATACATAGGGCAGGGGCGCAGATGCAAACAGCCGGCAAGAAGCTGGCAGCCGGCGACAGACCGGCGGACCGAGACGGGAAATTTCATGGCGAGCGGACATAAAATTCCAGCCACAATGACGGCCATCGCGATCTCGCAACCGGGCGGGCCGCGGGTGCTGAAACCGGAAACGCGCGACGTGCCGGTGCCTGGTCCCGGCGAAATCCTGATCCGGGTGCGTGCGGCCGGCGTCAACCGCCCCGACGTGCAGCAGCGCAAGGGCGCCTATCCGGCGCCGCCCGGCGCTTCCGACCTGCCCGGTCTCGAGGCATCGGGCGAAGTGGCCGCCCTTGGCGACGAGATATCGCGCTGGCGCATCGGCGACCGGGTCTGCGCGCTGACGCCGGGGGGCGGTTATGCCGAATATGTCAAGGTTCATGCCGGCAGCGTGCTGCCGCTGCCCGCCGGCTTCACCCACACGGAGGCGGCCGCGGTTCCGGAAAACTATTTCACCGTCTGGCACAATGTGTTCGAGCGCGGCGGCTTGAAAAAGGGTGAGACGCTGCTGGTCCATGGCGGCTCATCGGGCATCGGCACCACGGCGATCCAGCTGGCGTCGGCCTTCGGCGCCTATGTCGTCACCACCGCCGGCTCGAAGGAGAAATGCGACGCCTGCCTGAAGCTCGGCGCCGACCGGGCGATCAACTACCGCGAGGAGGATTTCGTCGCGGCGGTCAAGGATGCGACCGGTGGCAAGGGGGCCGACGTCATTCTCGACATGGTCGGCGGCGACTATATCGCGCGCAACTACGAGGCCGCCGCGGTCGAGGGCAGGATCGTCCAGATCGCCGTCCAGGCCGGCGCGGTGGCGAGCGCCGATTTCTCGAAAATCATGGTCAAGCGGCTGACCCACACCGGCTCGACGCTGCGGCCTCGCACGGTCGAGTTCAAGGCGGCGCTCGCCGCCGCACTGGAAGCACAGGTGTGGCCGCTGCTCGGCACCCGGAAGGTAGCACCGGTGATGGACATGATCTTCCCGCTGACCGACGCCTGGCGGGCGCATGAGCGCATGGAAGAGGGCGAGCATATAGGCAAGATCGTTCTCGACGTCGGCTAGATGGGGCGAGATTCAGGTGAGGCCGGCCTGCGAATGGCGGCTCCCTGCGCTTCCGGCCTTCGCCGGCCGAAGCCCTCATGAGGGGTTGCGGCAGTTAAGGCTACGGCCGGCGTAGGCCGGTGTCACGTACTGAAGTACGCTCCGCTCCGGTTCTCGGGAGCCGCCATTCTCTGCTCGGCCTGACCTGAACCTCGCGCCATGCTCCGCGCTCAGCGTGTCGGCAAGATGAACAGAAGCTTAATGCTGCAATGCAGCATTTGCATTGCGGCTATGCAAAGACGTCTGTTCAATTCGTGGGCAGCGCTGCCTATCTAAGCGTCATCGAAACGATTTGATCCAACAACTGGAGGACAACCATGAACCCGATCCGCGCTTTCCGTAACTGGCGTATGTACAACGAAACCGTGCGCGAGCTGAACAAGCTCAACGCCCGTCAGCTCAGCGACCTCGGCATCAGCCGCGGCGACATCGAGAGGATTGCCCGCAAGGCCATCTAATTCGAAGCCTGGTCGGCCGATGAGGCCTGACCACGCGGCAGAAGCAAGAGCCGCCGCAGACGGTATCCCGTCGCCGGTTCCGAACCCGCTGGACCCTGTCCGGCGGGTTTTGTCGTTTTGGACCCCCTGTACAACTCGGCATCAATGATCGCCGGAGCCGAGGTCCTCCTGGCCTCCCCCGCTGTCCGGTGTCCGACGGCTGCGCCCTGCGCCAAAAACATTGCGAAACGGCAGCGGAGCGGTTATACAGGCCGCGAATTTCCCATTTTGGTGGCTCTAAACCACCGCCCGCGCGGGAACGCGGGCGAACGAGAAGGATTTTTGAAATGGCCAATACGCTGCTGATGCCCAAGGCGACCGCCGTCTGGCTGGTCGACAACACCGCGCTTTCCTTCGAGCAGATCGCGCAGTTCTGCGGGTTGCATCCGCTCGAGGTCAAGGCGATCGCCGACGGCGAATCGGCGCAGGGCATCAAGGGCATGGATCCGATCATGACCGGACAGCTGACCCGCGACGAGATCGCGCGCGCCGAGAAGGATCCGAACCAGCGCCTGAAATTGTCCGACCCCAAGGTGCGGGTGCCGGAATCCAAGCGCAAGGGTCCCCGCTACACACCGCTGTCGAAGCGCCAGGACCGGCCCAACGCCATCCTGTGGCTGGTCCGCAACCATCCGGAATTGAAGGATGCGCAGATTTCGCGCCTGGTCGGCACGACCAAGTCGACGATCGAACAGATCCGCGAGCGCAAGCACTGGAATTCGGCCAATCTGCAGCCGATGGACCCGGTGACGCTGGGTCTCGCTTCGCAGATCGACCTCGACATGGAAGTCAACCGCGCCTCGCGCGGCCGCGAGCAGGCGCAGCCTGTCGGCGACACGCTGCTGCCGGCTGCCGTGACCGAGCGCCTGGTGCCGGCGCCGGAGAAGCCGAAGGACGAGGATGCCGAACTGGACGCCAACGCCGTGTTCGCCAAGCTTTCGGCGCTCAAGTCCAAGAAGGAAGATGCGGACGACGAGTGAGGTTTGCGACAGTTCAACAAAAAAGCCCGCTTCGAGCGGGCTTTTTAACTGATTGTCGAAATCTCAGCTGCGCGCCGCCCGGTCCGGCGTCATGCCATAATCCTCGCTGCGCTCGACCGCGCGGTAGAAATCGGCGAGCTGCTTGCCGCGCTCCGGCTTGAAGATGCGGCCGGCAATGACCACCGAGGCGATGCGGTCGATGCGGAAGGCGCGGAAATCGTCGCGCATCTCGCACCAGGCAACCAGCGTCCATACCTTGCCCCAGAACCAAAGGCCGAGCGGGCGGATGTCGCGCCCGGTGCCGCGGCCGGCCTCGTCGCGGTAGTCGATGGTCAGTACCTGTCGCTTCTCGACAGCGCGCTCGATCACGTCGATCGCCTCACGCGCGGCGTCGCTCACCACCCACATCGGCGTGTGGATCTCGGTGCGGGCGATGCGGTCCTTCTCGGCGTCGGGCAGGACGGCGCCGATCTTGACCAGCGCCTCGTCGGCCGCACGCGCCATGGCCGCGCCGCCAAAGGCCCGCACCATGCGGGCGCCGGCGACCAGCGCGACGATTTCGTCACGCGTGAACATCAGCGGCGGAAGATCGAAACCCTCCCTCATCATGTAGCCGACGCCGGCCTCGCCGTCGATCGGCACTCCGGTCGACTGCAAATCGGCGATGTCGCGGTAGATGGTCCGCTCGGAAACCTCGAGCCATGTGCCGAGCTTCTGGGCGGTGACCAGCCGGCCGCCACGCAGGTGCTGCACGATCTGAAAGAGCCTGTCGGCACGTCGCATCGTATGGTCCCTCGGCTGCTTGTCTATGAATGTCATGGTCCCAAAACCGGTTCCGGGTGACATCCATGTCCTGTTTTATGCTTGTCGCTCTCCCAAAAACCGCTGCGCACTTTTGGGCGACACGCATTATGGTTTAAGTCCTTCGCGCTTGCGCTGCACGGCGACGAATTCCGCGCCGAAGGACAACTTCTTCGTTGTCGGCGTGTTCACGTCGAGCCAGTACGGCGTGATATCGTTCAGCGTCATGCCGCGTTCGAGATCCTCATTGGCGGCTTCGGCGACGGTTCGCAGATGATAGCCGATGGTGACCGGACATGTCACTTGCGCCCCATGCTCGATGGCGAGCGCGGTGCGCAAGGCGCGTACATCCATCTCGAGGCCGTTGGGGATCGTGCGGATGAAATCATCGACCTGACGGGCCGTCGGCACCAGCATCGGCTGGCCCTCGACGACGTCGCCCATTGTGCGTGGCGTCGGCTTCACGCCGTTGACGCCCGGCGTGTTCAGCCTGTCGTTCCAGCTTTTCACCATTCATGTCTCCTGACACGTTTGTGGCATGGTGCTCCTGACAGCATTCTGTCAGGAGCCTTCAGCATTGTCCGTAGCAGGCGCCAAAAGTCTTTGCGCCAGCCCAAGGCGTCACCGCCCGGGGGTCCATGTCAATGATCCGGGCGTTGCGGGGTCCGCATCCAAGCATTGTCATGTAAAACGCCTCAGATCTCGCGAATGCGGCTGTGACCCTCATACATATCCGGCCAGCCAATGTCCTTGCGGATGTCCGCCGGCAAGGAGTTCAGGAAGCGCTGGGTACGGACTTCATTGCGCATCGTGCGGATCTTGCCGACATAGTGCTGTACGCTGTTCAAAATACCAAAGCTGTTCATGACCATCTCCTCTTCTCTGATGGAGACACTATCGCATACCCCTCCTGACAGCAGTCTGTCAGGAGCATGTCAGCTCGTTGAAGAAAGCTGCGAGGTGCTTCGCGGTCGGTTCGGAAACGAGCCTTTTGTCAGGAATGGCCAAGTCGACCGAGACCATGCAAGAACCGCTTTGACAGCCTGTCGCGATGCTGCTCAAAGGCGGGCATGTCGAAACTCCTCGCGCTCGTCATCATCGGCATGATGGCCATTCAGCTGATCAAGCCGCTCGGCTGGCCGGGCCTGAAGCGGCGCGGCGATTTCTGGAAGCTGGCCCTGATCGCCATGGCGGCCATCGCGCTGGCGGGTGCGCTGGGGCACTGGACATAGCCTTGAGGGTCCGGTCGGGTCCACCGTTCCCACGGCGATCATCCGGATGGCGTTGAGGCTGGGCACGAAGAAATAATCGCCACCGCGCGTCGTCACGAATTCCGGCAGGTTCGCCGCAATAGAGGGCGTGGCGTTGGCCGGGCCGGCCGGAATGACATGCTTGCTCGATTCGGCGCGGTTGCCGGTCAGCGTGCAGGTGTCGTTGCCGGTTTCGGAATCCAGGCCGTAGCTCATCCATTGCTGCTGGATGATATTCTGGCTCAGATCCATTGGAAGCAGGCTGCAATCAACAGTATTTGGAATACTCACGTCAGTTCTCTGAAGCCCACCAGTCCGAGCTTGTGCCCCCTCAGGTCAATCGGCGAGCACCCATCCGACCAGATGTTCGGCCCAGGCGCGGTAACCGGCTTCCGAGGCATGAAAGCCATCGGAGGCAAAGCCGGCCTCAGGGTTGGTGATCGGCAGCCGTGGCGCCGGCACGGCGCCGCGCTCGAAACAGAGGCGCTCGCCCATGCGGTTCATTGCGGTAGCGCGGATTTCGAGTATCTTGCCGAGCAGCGGCGGCATGGCCGGCGCACGGGTGAATTCCAGCACCGGCGACCAGACGACGCGGGCCTCCGGCCATTTGGCGCGCAGCGCGTAAAGCAGGCCGCCGAACTCTTTCTTGAAGAGCGGCACCGAGTGGAAATTCTTGGTGTCGTTGGTGCCGATGGCCAGCACTATATGCGTCCACCGATCGGCCGACAGATTGGGCAGCACATGGTCGCGGATCTGGCCCGACGTTGCCGAGTTGAATCCGGCGGCGCGCCACCGCACGGCAAGGCCGGTTCGTTTTGCGACCAGCATTGCAAGCTGCGCGGCAAGCCCGTTCTCGGAATTGCCGATGCCGACGGAAGCGGCCGAGGAATCGCCCAGCACCAGCAGCGAGATGGCCGGCGCCTTGCCCGATATTTCGTGCATGACCGGCCCTTGTGCCGGCAGCATGCGGGTGGTGCGGCGGCGCACGCCGAGGCCCTGCCAGACATAAACGGGGTAGGCGAGCCAGGTAAGAAGGGCCGGGAAGCGCATGGCGATACCGTTTAGAGATCAGTGGCAGCCTTAGCGCAAGTTTCGCCTGAGGTGAACGAGCTTCTAGTCGCAGCAGTTCGGCTTGTCCGCCGGCTTGTCCTGATATTCGTCATGCAGCCGCACCCAGTCCATCAGGCTATGATAAGGGCCATTTTCGCCGCGGCCCTTCGGTGTCATGTCGAGATAGTCGTAAGTGCCGATCTGGGCCTCGCCGCCGCGGGCGCGCGACATAAAGGTAAGGAATATGTCGCCGTTCTCGTCCTTGTAGAAAACACTGGTGCCGGGAAGGTCCTTTGACGTGCGCGGACGCGTCTCGAAATTGTAGGTGGTGTCGCCGGCCGCGATCTGCTTGTCGGTGAAGGAGACCTGCATGTCGAAGTTGAAATCCGAGGCGTAGGACGACACCCAGTCGAATTTCCAGCCCATACGCTGCTTGTAAGGCAGCAGTTCCGCCAGCGGCGCGCGCGCAACCACCACCAGCGACACGTCGTGGTGCCTCAGATGCTGATCGGCGCCGTCTATATGGTCGGCAAGGAAGGAGCATCCTTCGCAGCGGTGGTTCGATCCTGGCGTCATCATGAAGTGGTAGACGATCAGTTGGCTGTTGGCGCCGAACAGTCCGGCCAGGTTCTTCGGACCCTGCTCGGTCTCGAAGACATAGTCCTTGCGGATTTTCATCCAGGGCAGTTCACGCCGCTCGGCGGCGATGCGCTCACGCAACCGTGTCAATTCCTTCTCGCGCGCCAGATGCGCCTTGTGCGCCTCAAACCAGTCTTCACGCGAAACCACCTTGCTGCGAGTCATGAAGTTCTCCCTGTCTGTTCACCCAAGGACGTTTGGGGTGGGCAGAAACCGACATCGCCGTCAGCTTTTGCCGAAAAGGAGATAAGGATGGACGAACTCCGTCCAAGCCGGGCTTTGCATAAACAAACCCGGGCGCATCGGCCCGGGTTGTATGACAACGGGAGGACTGCGCTCAGGCGGCCTGTTCGAGGCTCGCCGTCCATTGTCCCAGCGCCGCCAGATGGTTCATGTGGGCACGATGGGTGAAGGCGGCCTGGCCGGCGGCGACGTTCGATGCCTTGCCGCTCCAGGCCTTTTGCGGGGCGGCCTGCAAGGCGCGGCCATAGGAGAAGGTCAGCTTCCACGGATGCTGGCCGATGGCGTTGATGGCGTTGAGGTTGGCGGTCGCCTCCTCGTCCGACTGCCCGCCCGAAAGGAAGGCGATGCCCGGCACCGCTGCCGGTACGGTTTCGCGGAACAGTTTTATGGTCTTTTCCGCGACCTCTTCGGGGCTGCTCACCTTGCCCGACTTCCTGCCGGCCAGCACCATGTTCGGCTTCAGGATGGTGCCTCCCAGCAAAACGCGCGCCGCATGCAGCTCGTCATAGAGCTTGATCAGCGTTGCCTTCGAGATGTCGTAGCAGGTGTCGATGTCGTGCGCGCCGTCCATCAGCACTTCCGGCTCGACGATCGGCACGATGCCAGCCTCCTGGCACAGTGCGGCATAGCGGGCCAGCGCATGGGCGTTGGAGGCAATCGAATTGACCGAGGGCACGCCCTTGCCGGTGTCGATGTCGATCACCGCGCGCCATTTGGCGAAGCGGGCGCCGAGCTTGTAATAATCCGCGAGCCGCTCGCGCAAGCCGTCGAGGCCTTCGGTAACGGTATCGCCGGGAAAGCCGGCGAGCGGCTTGGCGCCGGCATCGACCTTGATGCCGGGAATGGCGCCCGCCGCCTTGATGATGTCGACCAGAGGCGTGCCGTCGGCAGCCTTCTGACGGATGGTCTCGTCGTAGAGAATGACGCCGGAGATGTACTTCGTCATTGCGTCCTTGGCGCGGAACATCATCTCGCGGTAGTCGCGGCGGCTATCGGCGGTCGATTCGACGCCGATAACGTCGAAGCGCTTCTTGATGGTGCCGGAGCTCTCATCGGCGGCCAGCAGGCCCTTGCCGCCGGCCACCATCGCGGCGGCAATGTCTTCGAGACGTTCGCTCATTTTTCTTCTCCTAAGGGGGTACGTTCCGCGCGTAACGGAAGTCTACCGCCAAAGGAATGGGATCGGAAAGCTCGAATCGATTGAAAGTTCCTGGCGTCCGTTTTTGCGCCCCCGATCCGGTCAGGCTTGTTTCTTCAGCACGTCGACGCCGGGCAGCGGCTTGCCTTCCATCCATTCGAGGAAAGCGCCGCCGGCGGTCGAGACATAGGTGAAGTCGTCGGCGACGCCGGCATGGTTGAGGGCGGCCACCGTATCGCCGCCACCGGCGACCGAGACCAGCTTGCCGGCCCTGGTGCGGGCCGCCGCGTGCCTGGCCGCCGCCACCGTGGCGTGGTCGAAAGGCTCGATCTCGAAGGCGCCGAGCGGGCCGTTCCAGACCAGCGTCGCGGCGCGGTCGATCCATTCACCGATCGTCTTCACGGTCTTTTCGCCGACATCGAGGATCATGCCGTCAGCCGGGACATCCGAAATGGCAACGGTCTCGCTGGCCGCACCCGCCTTGAATTCCTTGGCGACGACACCGTCGACAGGCAGGATGATGGCGCAGCCTGCCTCGGCGGCCTCGATCATGATCTGCTTGGCGGTCGCGGCAAGGTCATGCTCGCACAGCGACTTGCCGACAGCGGTGCCACGCGCGGCGAGAAAAGTGTTGGCCATGCCGCCGCCGATGACCAGCGCGTCGACCTTCTTCACCAGGTTCATCAACAGGTCGATCTTGGTCGACACCTTGGCGCCACCGACAATGGCGACGACAGGGCGGACCGGATTGCCGAGCCCCTTCTCCAGCGCCTCGAGCTCGGCCTGCATGGTGCGGCCGGCATAGGACGGCAACAGCCGCGCCAGGCCTTCGGTCGAGGAGTGCGCCCGGTGGGCGGCGGAAAAGGCGTCGTTGACGAAGATATCGCCATTGGCGGCGAGCCGCTCTGTAAAGGCCGGGTCGTTCTTCTCCTCGGTCTTGTGGAAGCGGGTGTTTTCCAGCAGCAGCACATCGCCCTTGTTCATGGCGGCGACCGCACTGCCCGCCGTGTCGCCGACGCAGTCGCCGGCAAAGCCGACGGGGCGGCCAAGCACCTCCGCGGCAGCCTTGGCGATCGGCTCCAGCGAGAATTCGGGCGAGGGACCATCCTTCGGGCGGCCGAAATGCGCGAGCAGGATGACCTTGGCGCCCTTGCCGGACAGCTCGGCGATGGTCGGCGCGATGCGTTCGATGCGGGTGGCGTCGGTGACCTTGCCGTCGGCGACGGGCACGTTGAGGTCGACGCGCACCAGCACGCGCTTGCCGCTGATATTGCCGATATCGTCGAGTGTCTTGAAGGCGGCCATGCGGGTTCCTTTCCGTGGAAAATCGCCGGGACCATACCTCGCATCGATGACGATGCAAGGCTTGAGCCGGAGTGCGAGCTAAATTTTGAGATCAAGGAGAAGGCTGTCGTGATGATGCGGGACGTCAGCGTGAACCGATCGCTTGTCAGCCTTCGGTCGTTACCTTTTCCGCCGTCGGCTCAAGGGCCTTCTCATTGGCTATCGCCTCTGCAGTCTGCGTCTCGGTCGGCTTGCGCCAGTTGCGGATGAAGGCGGAGACACGATCGCCGATCTCGCCGGCGCTCAGGAACACCGGAACCCGCGCCACCGGCGCGGTCGGCTCGAAGGAGAGGCCGAGACCGGTGATCTTGCCCTTGTCGTCGACGTCGCGGACGATCAATTCGATCGGGCCGATCAGCACCCGGTCGGCATATTCGGCATGGCCGCCAAGCCTTGCCGTCACCAGCGCGCCGACGGTGAGCTTCTGCTCGGCTTCGCTCAATCCCGGTGTGTATGCGGCCTCGAGTTCTGCGGCCGAGCGGGCGGGATCGACGGCAAAGGCGCCGAAGAAGTCGGCATCCTCGGGGTCGACTACGGCGCGGCTGGCAAACAGCTTGTCAAGCAGGCGCGGATAGCGGTCGGGCACGAAGATGTAGACCTGGTCGCCGGCCGCGAGCCGGCCCATGTCCTGGAAACGCATCGAGCGGCCGTCGCGCAGCACCAGCGAGGGCCGTGCCCAGCGCGGGATGCGCTCGCCGCGCGCCACCGGGCTGCCCGGCGCGACGCGGTAGGCGAGCAGTTCGTGGTGGGCGGAGCCCGGCAGTTCGAGTTCGACCTTGTCGAGCGGCCCAAGCCTCGCCGGCACGATCAGGCCGAGCCGGCGCGCCAGCGGACCGACCGACCAGCCCTGCACCACCAGCGATACCAGCACGATGATGAAGGCGACGTTGAAGATGGTGCGGCCGTTCTCCAGTCCGCCGAGCAGCGGGGTGATGGCAAGCAGGATGGACACGGCGCCGCGCAGGCCGACCCAGGAGACGAAGGCGATCTCGGGACGCGGCAGGCGGTACGGGATCAGGCAGAGCCAGACGGCGACAGGGCGCGCGACAAACATCAGGAACAGGCCGAGCAGCACCGCCGGCACCATGATCGCCGGAAACTGCGAGGGTGTTGCGAACAGGCCGAGGATCAGGAACATGATGATCTGTGCCAGCCACGACATGCCGTCCTGGAAGCGCTTCAGGATGGTGACGGCGCGGATGTCGGAGTTGCCGGCAATCAGCCCGGCGAGATAGACCGCCAGGAAGCCCGAGCCGCCAATGGCGCCGGCCGCGGCGAACACCATCAGCGACAGGGTCAGCACGAAGATCGGCAGCAAGCCATGGTCGAGGTTGAGCCGGTCGACGAGGCGCACGATGCCGAGCCCGCCAAGCACGCCGACGACGGCGCCGAGCCCCATATTGAGGAGGAAGCCGAGGATCAGGTCGGTGACCAGCACATGGGTCGCGGGATTGGCGTGGGCGGCGATGATCTCGACCAGCGTGATGGTCAGGAAGATGGCGATCGGGTCGTTGGTGCCGGATTCGACTTCCAGTGTCGCGCGCACGCGTTCGCGCAGATTGATCTCGCCGGCGCGTAGCAGGAAGAAGACGGCCGCCGCATCGGTCGAGGCGACCGCGGCGCCGAGCAGGAAGGATTCCAGCCAGCTGAGGTCGAGCAGGTAATAGGCGGCGGCGCCGAACAGGCCAGTGGTCAGGATTACGCCGAAGGTCGCCAGCGACACCGCCGGTCCGGCCGCCTGGCGCAGCGCGTTGAGCGGCGTGCCGAAACCGGAATCGAACAGGATGACCGCCAGCGCCAGCGAGCCGGCAAAATATGCCACGCGCGCATTGTCGAATTCGATGCCGAGACCATCGACGCCGCTGGCGAGGCCGATGCAGAGGAAGAGCAGCAGCAACGGGGCGCCGAAGCGGAAGGCGATCAGGCTCGAGAACGCTGCGGCGACGACTAGCGCTGTGCCGACCAGCGTGACGAGATAGATCGCATGCTCCATCCGTGATTTGCCCCTCGAATTCCTCTTTCTACCGATTCACGGGAGAGTGGGGCGAAGGCATGGCCGGTGCAAGGCGCAAGGATGGCTTTTTGCCTTATGCCGCTGATTTTCCGGCGTTTGGCGGCTCGGCGCGCCTTGCCCGGCGCGCTGACGAAAAACGCCCGGGCACAGCCGGGCGTTCGAAGCTGCGAGACGATGCCTTCAGGTCAGGCGATGGTCTTGCCGAAGGCGACCGAGGTGTCGGCCATGCGGTTGGAGAAGCCCCACTCATTGTCGTACCAGGACAGCACCGAAACGAAGTTGCCGTCCATGACCTTGGTCTGGTCGAGCGCCAGGATCGACGAGCGCGGATCGTGGTTGAAGTCGATCGACACATTCGGATGATGGGTGACGCCGAGAATGCCCTTCAGCTTGCCGTTGGAGGCAGCGATCACCGCTTCGTTTATCTCCTTCACGGTGGTGGCGCGCTTGGCGATGAACTTGAAGTCGACGACCGAGACGTTGGGGGTCGGCACGCGGATCGAGATGCCGTCGAGCTTGCCCTTGAGGTCGGGCAGCACCAGGCCGATCGCCTTGGCCGCACCGGTCGAGGTCGGGATCTGCGACAGGGCAGCCGCGCGGCCGCGGTAGAGATCCTTGTGCATGGTGTCCAGCGTCGGCTGGTCGCCGGTGTAGGAGTGGATCGTCGTCATCATGCCCTTTTCGATGCCGACGGTCTCGTGCAGCACTGCGGCCAGCGGCGCCAGGCAGTTGGTGGTGCAGGACGCATTCGAGATGACGATGTGGTCCTTGGTCAGCTTGTCGTGGTTGATGCCGTAGACGACGGTGAGGTCAGCACCTTCGGCAGGCGCGGAGACGACGACGCGCTTGGCGCCGGCGGTCAAATGCGCGGCAGCCTTGTCGCGGGCGGTGAAGATGCCGGTGCATTCGAGCGCGATGTCGATGCCGAGTTCCTTCCACGGCAGTTGCGCCGGGTCCTTGATCGCGGTGACCTTGAAGGTCTCCTTGCCGACGGTGATCTGGTCGCCCGAGACCGACACTTCGTGCGGGAAGCGGCCGTGCACGCTGTCATAGCGCAGCAGATGCGCGTTGGTCTCGACCGGGCCGAGGTCGTTGACGGCGACGACGTCGATGTCCTTGCGGCCGGATTCATGGATGGCGCGCAGGATGTTGCGGCCGATGCGGCCAAATCCGTTGATGGCAACTCTGACGGTCATTTTACTCTCCCTGGGAGCTGGAGGCGGCAGATGGGTCCGCAGCTTCATAGCGGCGGATGGCACAAGAATCCAGCCTCAGAAGGCCGAATTTAAATCGATTAGGTTGGTCCAGCCCCGCGAATCCGCCTTGGAGGTGCGCGGGACTGACCCTGATCTTACTTGCCGTGCAGGCGCGCTTCCGCCGCCTTGGCCGCGGCTTCGGCGGTGATGCCGAAATGCGGGTAGAGCTGCTCGATGGTGCCGGAAGCGCCGAAGCCGGTCATGCCGATGAAGATGCCGTCGGAGCCGATCAGGTGATCCCAGCCCTGGCGGATGCCGGCCTCGATCGCCATCTTGATCGGCGCGTTGCCGATCGTCTCCTTGCGATAGGCGTCGCTCTGCTGGTCGAACAGTTCGAAGCAAGGCACCGAGACGACGCGGGTCGGGTGCCCATGCTTTTCAAGCAAATCACGGGCGCCGAGCGCGATCTCGACCTCGGAGCCGGTGGCGAAGATCGTCACCGCCGCTTCGCCGCTCGCCGCGGCCAGCTCATAGGCGCCCTGGCTCGAGAGGTTCCTGGCCGAGTGCTCGGTGCGCACCGTCGGCAGGTTCTGGCGGGTCAGTGCCAGGGTGGACGGGGTCTTTTCCGATTCAATGGCAATCTGCCAGCATTCGGCGGTTTCCACCGCGTCGGCCGGGCGGAAGACATTGTGGTTGGGGATGGCGCGGAGCGCCGCCAGGTGCTCGACCGGCTGGTGGGTCGGGCCGTCTTCGCCCAAACCGATCGAATCATGGGTCATGACGAAGATCGAGCGGATGCCCATCAGCGACGCCAGCCGCATCGACGGACGGGCATAGTCGGAGAAGCACATGAAGGTGCCACCATAGGCGATGAGGCCGCCATGCAGCGTCAGGCCGTTGAGGGCGGCCGCCATGCCATGCTCGCGGATGCCGTAGTGGACATAGCGCTGGCCGTAATCGTCCGGCGTGATGTTCTTGGTCTGGCTGGTCTTGGTGTTGTTGGAGCCCGTCAGGTCGGCAGAGCCGCCGATGGTTTCCGGCACCGCGCCGTTGATGACTTCCAGCGCCATTTCCGACGATTTGCGGGTGGCGACCTTCGGCTTGTCGGCCGACAGCTTCTTCTTGTAGTCGGCAATGACGGCATCGAAATTCGACGGCAGCTTGCCGGCGAGGCGGCGCTCGAAGTCGGCCTTCAGCTCGGGCTTGGCCTTGGCGAGCCGGCCTTCCCAGTCGGTGCGCGGCTTGACGCCGGCCTTGCCGGCGGTGCGCCAGGCGTCGAGAATGTCGGCCGGAATTTCGAAGGGCGGGGAGTCCCAGTTGAAGAATTTCCGCGCGCCGGCGATCTCGTCGGCGCCGAGCGGTGAGCCATGCGCCTTGTTGGTGCCGGCCTTGGTCGGGGCGCCGAAGCCGATGGTCGTCTTGCAGGCAATCATCGTCGGCTTGTCGGAATGGCGGGCGGCTTCGATGGCGTAGGCGATTGCCTCGGGGTCGGTGCCGTCAATGTGGCTGGCGTTCCAGCCCGAGGCCTGGAAGCGGGCGACCTGGTCGGTGTTGTCTGCAAGCGAAACCGGACCGTCGATCGAGATGTTGTTGTTGTCCCAGAAGACGATCAGCTTGTTGAGCTTGAGGTGCCCGGCCAGCGCGATGGCTTCCTGGGAAACACCTTCCATCAGGCAGCCGTCGCCGGCCAGCACATAGGTGTAGTGGTCGACGAGGTCGTTGCCGAAGGCGGCGTTCATGATGCGCTCGCCGAGCGCGAAGCCGACCGAATTGGCGAGACCCTGGCCGAGCGGGCCGGTCGTCGTCTCGATGCCGGTGGCATGGCCGTATTCGGGATGGCCGGCAGTCTTGGAACCCAGCTGGCGGAAATGCTTGATCTGGTCGAGGGTCATGTCCTCGTAACCGGTCAGATGCAGCAGCGAGTAGAGCAGCATAGAACCGTGGCCGGCCGACAGGATGAAGCGGTCTCGGTCCGGCCAATGGGGGTTCTTCGGATCATATTTCAGAAAGCGGGTGAACAGCACTGTGGCGATGTCGGCGCAGCCCATGGGCAGGCCGGGATGGCCGGACTGGGACTTCTCGACGGCGTCCATGGAGAGAAAACGGATCGCATTGGCCATCCGGTCATGTTGTTCACGCGACGTCATGGTACCTCCGGGGTGGGGATTTGTGGGCTTGGCAGAGCCCAGGAAAGAGTGCGCGACACATAGCAGCCACGGGCTTTTAGTCAACAAATCGGCTGCACATTTGCCGGTCTTGTGATGGCTTTGAGACCTCATGGGGCGACCTACATTAGCGTTAGCGGGGGACAGTCGCGAGAGCTTTGTTGACGTTGCCTTCACCCGGTGCCTAATGTTTCCTTGTTAACGCGTTCTGAACGCGAAGCGATTCGGTGATGGGCAGGGCACAGGACGAAGGCCATGACCGGCGAAACCACACTCAAGGAAGTCATCCACAGGCTGGGCAAGGCCATCGAGGGGCTGGAAAACGCCGTCGCGGCCAAGCTCGAGCACGAGCGCGACTATTCCGAAGCCGAGGCTGAGGTGCAGCGCATGAACGCCGACCGTTCACGGCTGGCGCAGGAACTCGACAATTCCGAAGCCCGCGCCGAACGGCTGGAAGATGCCAACAAGGAAGTGTCGCGCCGCTTGGTGACCGCCATGGAAACCATCCGCGCGGTGCTGGACAGGTAGGAGCTGCAGGCCATGGCACAGGTCACGGTTTCCATCGACGGCAAGCAGTATCGCATGGCTTGCGACGAAGGTCAGGAAGAGCACCTGATCGACCTCGCCGAGCGGTTCGACCGTTATGTCTCGCATCTGAAGGATTCGTTCGGCGAGATCGGCGACCAGCGGCTGACGGTGATGGCCGGCATCATGGTGATGGACGAGCTTTCGGAGCTGCAGAAGCGGGTCAAGGGCATGGAGACCGAAGTGCAGACGCTGCGCAAGACTCGCGACGAAGCGCTGACCAAGGCCGACAAGAACGACACCGTGCTGACCAGCGCGCTCGGCGCGCTCGCCCAGCGCATGGAAGACCTGGCCACGTCGCTGGCGGTCAACAAGGCCTGAGCCTTCCCCGCACAAACGAAAGATTGTCGGCCCAACGTCGGTCCGTAGAACGAAAGTGCTCGTTCCGTCGCCAATAATAGTTTCCTATTGTCCTGCAGCCGCGATTTTTGCGCTAAGATGCGGGAATGCCGGAGCGTTGACGCCGTCCACGGCCGCTCCTGACGAAATCTGTTGCTGGGGAAATAATGCCATGAGCCTTCGTATCAACGACATCGCGCCTGACTTCACCGCCGAGACCACGCAAGGGCCGATCAAGTTTCATGACTGGATCGGCGACGGCTGGGCGATCCTGTTCAGCCATCCGAAGAATTTCACCCCGGTCTGCACCACCGAGCTGGGCACGATGGCGGGGCTCGAAGGCGAGTTCAAGAAGCGCAACGTCAAGGTCATCGGCATTTCCGTCGATCCCGTTGCGAGCCACGACAAGTGGCAGGCCGACATCAAGACGGCGACCGGCCAGACGGTGAACTACCCGCTGATCGGCGACAAGGACCTCAAGGTCGCCAAGCTCTATGACATGCTGCCGGCGGGCGCCGGCGAGACGTCGGAAGGCCGCACGCCGGCCGACAACGCCACGGTGCGCTCGGTCTATGTCATCGGGCCGGACAAGAAGATCAAGCTGGTGCTGACTTACCCGATGACGACGGGCCGCAACTTCGACGAGATCCTGCGCGCGGTCGATTCCATGCAGCTGACCGCCAAGCACCAGGTGGCGACGCCGGCCAACTGGAAGCAGGGCGAGGATGTGATCATCACCGCCGCGGTTTCGAACGAAGATGCGGTCAAGCGTTTTGGCGCTTTCGAGACGATCCTGCCCTATCTCAGGAAGACCAAGCAGCCGTCAGCCTAGGTTTTCTCCGTCGGAGCTATTTCGGGCTTCAGTCCTATTTCTGGCAAGGCGTGCTTGACCGGCGCGCTTTGCCAGATGACCATGCTGTTGTTCAACCCGACGGAGAAAACGGTTCCTGTCGGGCAAGGGGCAGGGGGGCCGGACATTGGACATCGCTTCGGCCAAACCTGAGGTCGCCGGCTTCTACGACAAGCCGACCGGCGCCATCCAGTATGTCGTCACCGACCCGGTGACGAGACGCTGCGCCGTCATCGACCCGATCCTCGACTTCGACGAAAAATCCGGCGCGACGGCGACGAAGAATGCCGACGCCTTGCTGGATTTTATCCGCGAAAACGGGCTGGAGCTCGAGTGGATCCTGGACACCCATCCGCATGCCGATCATTTCTCGGCGGCGCACTATCTCAAGGAAAGGACCGGCGCGCCGACGGCGATCGGCGACAGGATCATCGAAGTCCAGGCGCTGTGGAAGGCGATCTACAACTGGCCGGATTTCCCCGCTGACGGCTCGCAGTGGGACCGGCTGTTTGGGGAAGGCGAAACGTTCATGATCGGCAACCTTCCGGTCAAGGTGCTGTTCTCGCCCGGCCACACGCTGGCCTCGATCACCTATGTCATCGGCGACGCAGCCTTCGTCCACGACACGCTGTTCATGCCCGACAGCGGCTCGGCAAGGACGGATTTTCCCGGCGGCAGTGCCGCGCGGCTGTGGCATTCGATTGAGGGCGTTCTGGCGCTGCCGGACGAAACGCGGGTGTTTGTCGGCCACGACTATCAGGCCGGCGGGCGCGAGCCGTGCTGGGAGAGCACGGTCGCCGAGCAGAGGGCAAAGAATATCCACCTCGTTGCGGCGCGCAGCGAAGCCGAGTTCGTCGCCTTGCGCGAAGCGCGCGACAAGACACTGCCGATGCCGCGGCTGATCCTGCATGCGCTGCAGGTCAACATGAATGGCGGACGGCTGCCGGAGCCGGAGGTTAATGGAAGGCGGTATCTGAAGTTTCCGCTGGATGGGCTTTGAGAGGGCAGTTGGCGAAGCTGCCGATCTTCCCCCGTGCGGGGGAGATGCCCGGCAGGGCAGAGGGGGGTGCTGTCCCGCTGACCTGTCAGTCGGGTAGCTGTGCCGTCAATTCCGATAGGGTAGCCAAAACCGAAGTGGGCGATCCTTCACACCCCCTCTGTCCTGCCGGACATCTCCCCCGCAAGGGGGAGATTGGATGTCAAGAATGCTTTCGCCAATTGCCAGCGTAAGCGTAAGACATAAAAAGCGGCGCCGGTTTCCCGACGCCGCCTTCTGTTCCTTAGCCGAACCCGGCTTTACGCCGCGGGCTGCGCCTCGATCGTGCGCAGCGCCTGCATCTGGCGCTTGGCGGCGGCCTTGACCGCGTCCTGCACCTTCTCGAAGGCGCGCACCTCGATCTGGCGCACGCGCTCGCGGCTGATGTCGAACTCGGACGACAGCTCTTCCAGCGTCAGCGGCTCCTCGGCGAGGCGGCGTGCCTCGAAGATGCGCCGCTCACGATCGTTGAGCACGGCCAAAGCACCCGACAGCATGCCGCGGCGGTTTTCCAGCTCGTCCTGTTCGATCAGCATGTCTTCCTGGCTTTCGTGGTCATCGACCAGCCAGTCCTGCCATTCGCCGGATTCACCTTCGCTGGCGCGGATCGGCGCGTTCAGCGACGCGTCGCCCGACAGGCGGCGGTTCATCGACACGACTTCGGCTTCCGACACGTTCAGCCGGGTGGCGATCTCGGTGATCTGGTCGGGCTTGAGGTCGCCATCGTCCAGCGCCTGGATCTTGCCCTTTACCTTGCGCAGGTTAAAGAACAGGCGCTTCTGATTGGCGGTCGTGCCCATCTTGACCAGGCTCCACGAGCGCAGGATGTACTCCTGGATCGAGGCCTTGATCCACCACATGGCGTAGGTAGCGAGGCGGAAGCCACGCTCGGGTTCGAATTTCTTGACGGCCTGCATCAGGCCGACATTGCCTTCCGAGATCACTTCGCCGATCGGCAGGCCGTAGCCGCGATAGCCCATGGCAATCTTGGCAACAAGCCGAAGGTGGCTGGTGACGAGCTTGTGCGCAGCGCTGGTGTCTTCATGCTCGGCGTAGCGCTTGGCGAGCATGTACTCTTCCTGCGGCTGAAGCATCGGAAAGCGGCGGATTTCTTCCAGGTAGCGGCTGAGGCCGCCTTCGCCGGAAACAATACTAGGTAGTGACTGGGCCATGATTGCGCCCCCTCTCTATTGGAGTGATGCCCCCGAAACGCGGCGGGCATGTGACGCGAGCACCAAAAGGCTCGCCCGCGACAACTGATTTATATAGGAACAAAACCAGAAAAGACAGGCATTTGTTCAACACGAAACAGTGTGTCACGCTGAAGTGAACAATGCCGCTCAGGTTTTAGCTGGCTGGTTCAGAGCTTGCCGAAGCCGCCGACGAGTTCCTCCATGTCCCCCGGTATCGGCGCCTCGAACCTCATCGATAAATGGGTAGCCGGGTGCCGAAATGCAAGGAGCCAGGCATGCAAAGCCTGCCTGGAAAATGCCTTGACCTGACCCTTCAGCAGTTCGGGCAGCCGGTTGGCCTTGGTGCGGAAGGCCTGGCCGTAATCGGGGTCGCCGATGACGGGATGGCCGATATGAGCCATGTGAACGCGGATCTGGTGGGTGCGGCCGGTTTCCAGCCGGCATTCGACCAGGCTGGCGGTGGCGAACGCCTGCTGGCCCTCGCCGAAACGCTCCTTGACGGTGAAATGGGTCACGGCGTGGCGGGCGTCGTCACGGCCTTCCGGCACGACGGCGCGGCGCACGCGGTCGGCGGCACGGCCAAGCGGCGCGTCGACCGTTCCGGTCGGCCGCGACGGGATTCCCCAGACCAGCGCCAAATAAGCACGTTCGAGGTCGCCGGTGCGGCCGTGGTCGGCAAAGGCCTCCGACAGCGCCTTGTGGGCGCGGTCGGTCTTGGCCACCACCATGACGCCGCTGGTTTCCTTGTCCAGCCGATGGACGATGCCCGGCCGCCTGACGCCGCCAATGCCTGAAAGACTGTCGCCGCAGTGGTGGATCAGGGCATTGACCAGCGTGCCGGTCCAGTTGCCGGCGCCGGGATGGACGACGAGGCCGGCCGGCTTGTTGATGACGATCAGCTCGTCGTCCTCATAAAGCACGTCGAGCACGATGGGCTCGCCTTGCGGTTCGGCCGGTTCCGGCTCGGGCATGACGACCGATACGCGCTCGCCGGCACTCATCTTGCGCTTGGTCTCGTCGACCGGCTTGCCGTCGATCGAAACGGCACCTTGCCGGATCAGCATCTGCACCCGGCTGCGCGACATGTCGGGACCAAGGGCGCTCGCCAGCCACTGGTCGAGGCGCTGGCCGGCCGCTTCCGCGCCGGCTTCGAGCACGGTCGGCGCCGCCTCTATGAATTGTCCAGCCTCTATCAATTCAGGGGTCTCTTCGCTATGAGCGCTCATCGAAAAAAGTTCCGGAAAGTTCTGCCATGGCCCGGCCCGTTGCCGATGAAGAAGAAAAGCCGCTCGATCCCGAGATCGAAAAGGTGCGCGGCAGGCTCATCCGTTTCATGGCCATCAATCTCGGCCTGCTTTTGCTGGCCCTTATGGTGGTGATCGCGGCCATTGTCTACAAATCGCGCAAAGCGCCGCCCGCGAACCCGCCGCTCGCCAACGACATTCCAGTTCCGCCCGGCGAGCCGCTCGCGGCCGACATAGTGCTCCCGGTCGGAGCCAAGGTGATCAGCCAGGCTCTGTCGGGCAATCGCATTTCGATCGACGCCGAGATCAGCGACGGCAGCCGCACCATCTTCGTCTACGACATCGCCGAGCGCCGTATCATCGGCCGCTTCGCCATCCGCAACAAATGAGCGGGCCGAAACAATGACCGGGTTTGCCGACCATCGCCGCATAGCAACCGTTACGCTCGTCGTCGCCGATTATGACGAGGCGATTGCCTGGTATGTCGGCAAGCTTGGCTTTGCGCTCTGCGACAACATCGATCTCGGCGACGGCAAGCGCTGGGTGACGGTGACGCCGTCGGCCGGGCAAGGCCCGCGGCTGCTTCTGGCGGAAGCGTTGGACGATGTGCAGAAAAGCCGCGTCGGCGACCAGACCGGCGGCCGCGTGGTTTTGTTTCTCGAAACCGACGATTTTGCCAGGGACCATGCGACGATGCTGGAAAACGGCGTCGATTTCCATGAAACGCCACGCCATGAGCCGTACGGCACCGTGGCGGTTTTCGCCGATCTCTACGGCAATCTGTGGGACCTGATCGAGCCGAAACGCTAAGTCCGCAAACCGAGATTGCACAGAAGCGGTCCGGCCGTTCGAAGCCCAGTTGCTTTTTCCAAACCGTCAGCCTATATCGCCGGTTCTTGAACGCGCCCATCGTCTAGCGGTCAGGACACCGCCCTCTCACGGCGGGAACAGGGGTTCGATTCCCCTTGGGCGTACCAGGAATTCACCTTAAATACCAGTAGTTAGACTAAACCGCCAGCGCGGGTGTCGGGCGTCGGTAGTACTTTCGGTATAATATGGTCGCGGGCCGCCTGACCAGCCATGAACAGACGGCCCGCTCATCGCGCGCCGTAGGGAAGGAGATATCCCCGGCGCAGCGTCTGTCAGGCGCGGAGAGCCTCCTGCACCGCCCTTTCTGACGCCTCGGCCCTTTCCACAACCTCGCTGCTGCTCAGGCCGGAGTAGAACCTTACAACCAGCTGTCCGGCGCGGTCGATGTCCTCCACTGCCCGGCCCAGCCGCTGCATCCGGTCTACGTCTGGGCCGTGGCGCTCACTGCGCCAGCGGTGGCGCAGCATCTCCATCGCCTCGGCCGTGATGCCGGAAAGCATGGCGGGACCGTTGAGCACAGCGGCGACGACCGTGTCGTCTGCCACTGCGGCGGCCAGCGCGGCGGCGCGCTGCTTGTCGCCCATGGACGCGAACCGGGCGCGGACCTCGCTGGCGAGCATGACGTCGACGGCGCTGGTCGGCCGGGGTGGCGCGCTGGTCAGAGCTGCCAGCCGGTCGATCTCCTTGACGGCAGCCGCCCTTGCGGCGTCCAGCTGGCGCAGCCCCGGCTCCACGGCGCGCCAGCCCTTGTCCTTCACCTCTCGGTGGCGCGCCGGGACCGTGACCATCTCGTTGGCCATCACGGCGGTGGCAATCCGCTTGGCCTTCTCGGTGGCGATCCGCGCGGCCTGCATGGCGTCTTGCATGATGCCGATTGTTGGGTCTCCGACGACCTCCCTTGTCTCCGGATCGCGAGCATAGTGCCGGGTGATCATCTCCTCGTGGATGCTGACCGGAACGTTGTCGCTGTCCTTCATTGGTGCTGGCATGGGTCTATCTCCTAGTTGACGTGAAGCCTGAGTGGCGGCAGCTGCTTGGCGACGATGGGCTTGCCGTCGACCGCGCTTATGCCCGGCCCGCGATGCCACGACCGGCCGGGCGACTCGGCCGCCTTGAAGTGAAGGACCCCGTCGTAGCCGACCGATCCTGTCGCCGCCCGTGGCCGGGAGGCGACGCCCAGCGCGCCCACGACAGCACCCGCCACGGCGTTGGCAATGTCGTCGTGGGCGCCGGGTGCGTGGTCGACGATGTCTCGGCCTCCCCGGCTGGTGCGTCGCTCCAGGCCGACTAGCTGTTCTTCCAGCTTTCGCAGGTCGAGCAGGCTTGCCCTGCCGGAGTTCATTGCCGGCACCAGAGAAAGGTACAGCTCGGACCGGGTCTTGTCGGCCAGCCGGTAGCCGAGCCCGTGGCGCCGGAAAAGCTCGCGCGGGAACTCGCCGCCGTAGCGGTCGCCGGTCACCTCGCTGGCACCATAGGAATGAATTAGCTTGGCAAACTCGGCAACGACCGCCTCAGGCGAGAACGGCGGCACTGCCTCCCTCACCGCGTCGAGGATCACGTCTTCGCTCTCGCAGTGGGCGATGGCAAGCGTCATGCTGTCGGCGCTGCCGCCGGACGGATCGACAAAGGCAAAGTACCTGTGCCTGCGCGTCGGGCCACGCTCGCGGATGCCGGGGGAGACGCATGCGGCGACGGCCTCGCGGGTCAGCAGCATCTCCATGTCCGCGCGGAACTCGGCGAGGTACTCGGCGCGAGCCGATGCGGCATCGCGCTCGGTCGCCTCGTCGATCAGCGACTGCGGCACGGATGGGTTCATCTCCCGGGTAGCGGCGCGCCAGACCAGCGGTGCGCCCTCGGCCGCCCAGTGACGCCGGAAGGCATCCCACAGTGCGCCGCGCCGGGCGTAGGGGCTCGAGGCGCATATCAGCATCGCACCCGGTATCGTGGCCATGCCGGGGCGGATGGCGTCGAGAATGGCATAGTCCGGCTCGGCGCTGTCGTCGGTTCGCCAGAAGGCGATCTCGTCGCACAGCACGGCGGCGAAGGTGTAACCGCGTGTCGACCGGTGCGAGGCAGTGCCTACCTCGATGGTAACGGCATTGTTCAGGTCGACTGACTCGCTTGTCTGGTTCAGCACCATCGACCGGAGGATCGGGATGTTGCTGAGCAGGCCGTCGACGTATCGCATTATGGTGCGCGCCTGCTTCCGGTCGGCGGCGACGACGAGGATCGTGGCGCGCTCGCCCGGCTGGAGGTGCTGGCGGTACTGGCGGAAGCAGGCCAGGTACACGGCCACCAGCGCCATGACGAAGCTCTTGCCGCCGCGCCGGCCTACTACCAGCCACGCCTCGGACGCCGCCGCCGTGGGTGGGGCGGTGCGGCCGGTGTGGCGGCGGTACAGCTCGGCCTGCTCCTCGTCCATCGGAAGGCCGAACAGCGCCGCAAGGAAGGCGAACCAGACCTCCCAACTCTCACGGCGGCGAAACCATCGGCCGAACAGGTTGGGGTCGGCACTGGCGGCGAGGATGCTCAGGGGCGCGGTGCTCACTGACTGCCCCCGCTCATGTACTGGTCGAGGGTCGGGGTGATGTCGCGCGACCGGCGCTGGAGCCCGTTCGTGTCCAGCAGCCGGCGCAGTGTGTTGGCCATCCGCTGGTACATGTCGAGGTCGGGGTGCGAGATGTGGTCAGGCGGGGCATTGGCGAAGCGCTCCTCCAGCTTCTCCATCTCGATGGTCAGCGTTGCCACCCGGCGGACGATGCTCTTCTCGGCCTCGCTGCAGGCCTGAGCGCCGCCAAGGTCGGACACGTGCAGGGCGATCAGGTCGCGCATTCGCCGCGCCCAGTGCGTCCGTCCGTCGACGCCGGGCAGCAGATCGCGACCATTGGTGACGCGGGTGCGGGCAACGTCGCCAAAGACCGGCTTCACGCCCGACGACGGAAGAACGGTGATGCTCATTCCGTTGCCTCCGGGGCCGGTCCGAACGTCTCCTCGATGCTGATGGCCTTGGTCTTCAGGCTGCTGGCGATCTGGCGAATGGCGACGTCGCGCGAGCGCGCAGCGCGCAGATACTCGCCCACGGTCATCCCGTCGCGGAACACCCCGGTACCGACCATCGACCTGATCCGAATGAAGTGGGCCTCGGTGATGCCGCTAGTCTTTGTGACCGGGGGGACACCCGGTGGCGAAGTGCCTGGCGTCCTACGCCTATACGGCTGCTTTGCAGGGGGCATATTTGCTCCGGTACATTACCTGTCGGAGCTAATATACCGCGTGCTACCATCTAAGCCTATGATATGCTTGGCTAATCCTGACTAACGTGGACGTCGGGTTTCCGCCCTAGGCGGGCGGAAGCGCGTCTTTCGGCGACGCGCAGCGATCTCGTCGGGAAATCGGGCGGAGCGGACCAATCGTCAGAGCGGATACTTCAGCATGACATTGTTGAACAAATCTTCGGCGAAGTCGACGACCTTGGCGCGTGTAAAACTGATGGTCGATGGATGGGCTGCCGAGTTTCGGGTACCCAGTTTGTCATCCAGAATCTTGCGCGCATCATTCGATATTATCCCTGCCGATCGGCAAAACTCAATGAATTTTCCCTCGGGAATTTCAGCAAAGTCGTCGCGTGCGGCTACGCTTGTTATCCGTACCCGCCTGTCAGTATTTTTGGCCAGAACGGCATTGAAAGCCGGTAGATGTTTGGCAAGGATAAACTCGAATAAATGGTCGAGTGTAAGCAACCACATCATGATCATTGTAGCCCGGTGCGCGTCGACACCGAAGCAGTCCAACGCTTCTCCAAGAAACTTCTTTCGTGGCCCTTCAGGTAGCTGAGATTCCAACTTTCTAAGTTCTGCTGGTATCTGGACGGTGTGAATCTCGGCACCAAGCTGAGTCGCTAATTCGTCTTTAAGCTGGCGTGTGAGCCGATAGCCGGCGCTTGTCTTGATGTAGCTAGGGCTCCTGCCCTTCGATCGTTCCGACAGATGTGCGGCGATCCGAGCAGGAACCGTCAGGTCGCAGACCTCGAATGCATTCTTTATGTCCAGGGGAGCTATTGACTCATTTCCAAGCTCTTCCTGCACAAAATACGCGAACAGGTCGATCAGTCTTGCTTGAGTCAGGCTGCCGACCGCAGAGATAGAACTATAAAAGCGCTCGGCAGGGCTTGTCATTTCGCGTCACTTTTCCGTCTCATGTCATGCGCCAAATAAGTTTCGCCAATGTGCACGACAGAGATGTTGTCGGTATCGACGTAATTTAACCAACTTTTCTTGGCGCTAGTATCACGAATTACTTGAAGAAAAGCACCAGGGGGTTTTTCGTTAAGCACTCTGTAGCATGTGAACAGGTGGTTTGCTGTAAAAACAGGAAGATTTTTCTCTTCTTTAAAGTATGAACCAAAAATCAAAACCTTCTCTTGATGCGAAATTGGATCGTAAACCTGATAATATTCCTTCAAGCCATCAAGTTTTAACTCCTTCAGCACCGCTGGCTGATATGATCCAGCCTTGTTCTTTGAAGCCTGTCCGTCTACAGTCGTCTTTTGCTTCCTAGCTTGCTTACGCTTTTTGAGGGGCTGCTGTTGATCCGTGTTGACAGCTTCCGAGCTATCCTCCCCCTCCCCCTCCTCTTTCTCAGGTGCAGCACGACTAGTTGCCCCCGGGGGGGGCTTGCTGGCATAGCTTTGAAACTCTTTGTGGATCTCACGCACAAAGTCTTCTTCGCCCTCCACTTCGAGAATCCCTTGACTCAAATCTATTCGCAATTTGACAGTCATTTCAGCCCCTCAGACCAACCCAAATCAACGCAGAACAATATCTGCTTACATATTAGGCAACAATGTTTGCGCACCTCGAAATTGGGTTTATCACAAGAATTGTGGCTCAAGGGCGTGTACTTAGCTGCTCGCCGCGCCAGCCCTCGCCGGTTTACGGCCCGCCCTTTTACGCCGCCGCCCGTCCGAAGGCGCTGGCGGGGCTGGCAGGGGGCGCGACGGCCGACTTGCGCGCCTACCGGCCGCCCCGCTGCCGGGGGTCTGCGCCCGCTTTTTTTCGTTAAAGCCGAAAGGCCTAAAGGCGCGCGTATAAGGCTGCACCTACAGTCGCGCGTACACCTAACGGCTTTAAGGGCTTTTCGGCTTTACGCATACGTTTATACGAGGCGCTGCAAGGGTTTGCAGCAAAGCCGAGTTGCAGCCAGCACGGCTTTTCTCTGCTTTGGCTCATATGGGCTCCCCCGGCACAGGCGGTACCGACAGCGGCTCCGTCTGTTTGTCGAACAGGGACATGCGCATCCAGCGAAGCTCCACGGTCTTGCCCTTAATCTTCTTTGTGGTCTTGCCTTGATCGGTGGGACCGCCGATGCCATTGAGCATGGTTCCCAGCTTGTGCGCAGTGGCATGGCGGAACTCGCCGCTGGTCCTGCAGGCATGGTCCCTTAACCCGGCGACCTTGAAGTAGACTCTGTCGGCATCTTCGTCGTGTACCGGTCGGCCGGTCAGAGCGTCGTCCATCGATGTCCCGTGGTGTCGGTCGAACAGGAAATTGTACAGCATCTCCTGGAACTGAAACTCCACCGTCTCGTCCTGTGGTATCTCGCGCACCTCAGCGCCACGCAGAGCCTCGGCCAGAAGGTCGTTCCACGGAAGCTCCTTCAGGGGCCGGAAAGGGCCAATGCCCTCCGCTGCGCATCGGGTGTTGAAGTGGCGGAAGTTCATGGCCTCGCGCACCGTCATTTGCACAGGCGGCCAGCCGGCGAGCCTGAATTCCCATTCCGCCTCGTCGCCGCCGGTCCAGACTACCAGCTGATCGATCTTGGGGTATCGGTCGGCATCAGCGTCGTCCTCGGCGGGCTTTTCCCGGCCGGCCTCCAGGCCATTCTTGATGTGGCCCATCACCTGCCCGAGAGGGAGTGGATCGACGCTGTCCTGTGAAGCTGCGCGAAGCAGCGCGGCGAACACTTCCTCCTCACCGATCCAGCCCGCGCCGACCATGGTCCCCATCTTAAAGGCATGCTTGTTCAGCAACACGCCCCGGCCCCCGTCGCGCTGCCCAGCGATTTCTAAGCAGAGCTTCATCAGCTCGCGATTCGCGCGATCTGGCCCGTCGGTTTCGAGCCTATTCTCTCGCTTAGGTCGGGCGATTTCGGCCAGCTGGCTCGCCGATACCTTGTTGGTCTCGGCCCAGTCGATGAACTCGGCAACCGAGATACCTAACGGCCGACCCTTCTTGACGCAGTAGCGATCGGACTCTTCGCCCTTGAAGTACGGCATGTTGATCCAGTTGCCGACGCCTTGCGATGGCGGATATGCGTCGGCATCGGGATAACCAAGCCGCACAGCCATGTGGGTCAGCGCCCGGCCGACAGAGGCCTGCGGCGTCCAGTCTGCAAGGAATAGGAATAGATGAGCGCCGCCCGACTTCGACCGGCATATCACAAGGGGTAGCCCTCCTTCGCGCAAGCGCCGACAAGATCGGCATGGTTGATGCCGGCGTACCCGCCGTCCACGTCCTTGCCGTCGAGGTCTATAACGCCCCACCGGCACATCCCGTCGCTGCGCAGCGGATGAACGCCCAGCGGAACAGTGCCGTCTAGATGCAGCCGCCACAGCTCGGCGGTTGCCGGCCCGGGCACTGTCACCGCGCCATTTCCGCCGGCGTCCTTCATCTCCATCTTGTCGCCGACGAGCCTCAAGGGGCCATGGTACTTGCCATGCTTCTCGTCCGACCCGGCGAACACGTCATGGAAACTTGCCGCCTTGTCAATCAAGGGGTTGGCGGCCTCTGGCTGGGACATAGCGTTCATGGCCGCCCCTCCGCATCTCGCCCAGCCGTCTCGCACAGGGCGCGGAGCAGGCCATAGATCCAGCTGCCGTGGTCGACCCAGCCGAACACGAAGAACAGCGTCTCCGCGCAGTGACCTTGGAACTTTCGATAGCAGGTCACATCGGCCGCCCGCATCCTGACGGTGCCGTGGTCTTCCAGTTCCAACTCGCAGATGGCATTGGCGCCGGTAGCCACTACCCTTGCGCCCACTACGAAAGGCTGGGGCAGGCCGTGCAGGTAGGCCGACTTCCAGCAGCGCTCGGCAGCGCCGGGGCGAACGCCGCACAGGCGCTGCGCCGGGCTCAGGCTGGCATCGCTGCTAGGTGGGCGCGGCATCAGCGCGCGCCCCCGGAAGTGGCGAACTGCGACCGCTGCTTCAGCTTGGCCCTGTGGGCCTCGGCATCGGCGGAAGCTTCGCCCTCGCGCACCCAGTCGGCGATTGCGCCGGCGCTTATGCGAACCACCGAGCCCACCTTGCGCATCTCGCGCGGCCCCTCTCCGGCGGCGCGCATCTTGTAGTAGGTGGGAGTCGAGATTCCGAATCTGCGGCAGAACTCCGGGATGGTGTATCCGTCGCGGTCGGACGCTTCCTTAAGTACATTGTCCATGATGGTGGCTCCTTTGCTTTCCTGCGGCTAGTATAAGCTTTCGCAGGCGCCGAGAGTTAGCCCCGCGCGCTAAGCGCGCGGAGCTTTTAACTTGGTTGAGATTAGATCAGTCGTCGCTGTTCGACGCGACCGCCAAGAAGCGGATTTGACCGTTCTTGCTCACGAGAGACACTGCTTCAACCCATGCGCGCCAACGGCTAGCGGCAGCGGTGATGTGGAACGGCGGCGCGGCTATCTCTACGCAATGCCAGAGCGCTGCATCGGTGAGCTTCGCGTACTCCCAGCGCTCCTCGGGGAAGACCGCGTGAAATCGCCGAAGTACCTCGTCGCGCTCCTTGTACAGGTCGTAGAGGATAATCATGGTGTACTCAGCCACACGGAACGGGTCGGTATATGCCATGCAGACATCTCCTTTTGTGTGTGCAGGATTGCACACGTAAAAGGATGGTCGCTCTGGGCTAGCGCTTCACGCCCGCGCGCTTAGCGCGCGCGAACGAGACTACGGTCGGGGTACGACCCGGCAACTTCGCAGCCGCTCGATGGCGGCGTCTATGCTGGCCTTACGCTTGGCCGCCTTGAGGTCGAAACGGCCTAGGTCATTGTAGACACGGGTGGTCGCCTGTTCCGGGCTTTCGCCAATGCGCCGCTCTTCGTGAACTATGACTGCCTTGGCCCATCGCTCGCTCTGGTTCGGCTTCGGCGAGTATGCCCTCTCGATGATTGCTGTGTAGACTAGGGCTCGGTCGCGAAGCGCCTGTTCGCTTGAGGTCTTGGTTGCCGTTGCTCTCTGGTGGAGCACATTGGCCTCCATGAGAACAGCAAGCGCTCGCAAGAACTCTGCCGTCGCCGCGCCTGTTCTCAGGCAACGAATCATACCCCGCCAAGGATCAGGCTCGCCCCGAAGCCGATTAGCATTGCCGTCAAGAATTGCTGCCTTCTCGTCCTCGTATATCGTTGGCAGGCCGTCTATGGCAGCCTGGACGAGCCCGTCGTCGATTTCAGCGGCGGACTTCTGGCCGGCCTGAAACTCGGGGATGAGTGCTTCGTCCAACTGGCGATCCGCCTCCTGACGCAGCCACTCGGCGAGATCGCGAACCGCTGCCTCCAACTTCGGCGCTGGCATCTTACCTTCCGGCAGCGGCGGCTTCCTGCCGTGTTCGAACGATGACGACGGAGTATCGAACGGCTGCGTCTCCTCGCCCACCGAAATTAGGTCGCCCGCCTCCCAGATGAACCGATTGCTGCTGAATGCTTCTGGCTTCTTGCTCATTTCGCCACCCGCGCCTGCTCGATGGACACAACATTCTCCCCGGCGCTAGCCGGGGGAACCAGCGGTACGATAGCCGCACGTAGCATGTCTTCCAGCCCAGTGACGATGAACTTGCTATAGTGCTTCTCGATGATGCCTACGGACGTGTCGTGCGTGGCGGCCACAAGGCGGATGGGCAGGTTGGCCCGGATGCCGCGCACGATGGACGTGTGCCGCAGCGAGTAGGGTATCGCGGCCGGCAGCTTGGCCCTGTCGCGGATCAGGTGGAAGGGCCGCGTAAGCTCTGACGCACCAAGCCACGGCCCCCGGCTTGTCCGCTCCCACCGAGCCGGGCCGACCTGGACGACGCGCCAGCGCTCCAGCAGGGGCGCGTCGGCCGCGCGGCCGACCACAGCAGGGCGAAGCGCCTCCACCACGTCGGCGCCGACCGGAACCGGCACGTGGGTGGAGTTCTTCTGCCTCGACCGATTTCCCTTGCGGCTGACCGGGACCATCAGCCGGCCGATATCGGGCTGGAAGTCGCGGACGCGGAGGCGGACTACCTGCGAGAACCGCGCCCCGGTCGCCGTCAGTACAAGGATCATCCGCCACAGGTCCCCCTCCCAACCCATCTCGGTGTCGATGTCGCGGGTAGCCGCAAGTAGTCGGGCAAGCTCGGCGTCGGACAGGATCTGGTCGTCGCGGGAAGAAGTCTCGGCATGGTCGTCGTCGGTGGCGGGTGCCTTCAGGCCGTAGCTTATGGTCGCCAGCAAGGAGGCGGGCAGGTCCGCCCGGCTCGCCTCGTAGCCAGCCTTGAGCGCGGCATGGAGGTCGGAGCACAGCCTGCGCACGGTCGTAGCCCGGAGGCTGCCGGGGAGGGCGGCGCGCCACCGCTTAAGGTCGGCCTCGGACAGGTCGGCGAGCCTCACAGCGGCCAGAGGCGCGGGCGCAATGGCCTTGCGGCCACCTGCCGTCGCCGGCTCCCATCCTACGACATATCGGCCCAGCCGCTGGCTGGCGTCGGACCGCACCGCGCGGCCCTGACGACCGGCTTCGCGCCTGTCGCGGCCGTCGGTGTAGACCTTGACCACACCGGCCACAGTCGCAGGGGAGGTCTGCACGGACGGCGCTGCGGCACGGTCGGCTACCTCGTGGGCAAGGCGCTGCGCATCGGCGAAGGACAGCACGTCCGTACCGTTCGCGTCCTGATAGTCGTCCGCCACGCCCTTCAGCGTGGTTTTCTTATAGCCGTTTGTGCAGTCAGGCGACTTGCCCACCCAGCGACGAACGATCCACACACCGGGGTCTTTCTTCAGTCGCCGCCGATACCCGAGGTGCAGCTTGCCTTTTGGCACAATGCTCCTCCAGTGCACCGCCTCCCCGGTCGGCAGCCTGTTGCGCGCCGCCCGCGTGTCCAGCTCTGTGGATCTTACCTTTCTAGCCATATGTCTTGTCTCCGCGCTCGCCCGGCAACTTTCCGGTAAGTTCGGAGTATATAATGCCGGGGCGGGCTGCGGCTAGCCCCCGCTAGTCGCTGCTTCATACTTTCCTTGCATGATAAGGCTTTGCCGAGGAAAATACGGGCTAGCGCAGGCTTCCAGAGATACCGAGAAACAGCGCTCTCACGGCGGGAACAGGGGTTCGATTCCCCTTGGGCGTACCAAGTTGGTTGCTACTCAGAGTGTTCGGTAGGATCCCATCCCACTTTCGTGAGAAGTAATGCGCACTCCTCGGGTGATAATAAATCTTCCAAAAACTCCATGTCTTTTTTCGCAAAAAACCAATCAACCTCGACGTTTTCTAAAAAATTCTTCAAGTCGTTGACGATCATCCAGTCCCTAACAAATCCATAGATGGTAGATTTTCGTCCAAATTTCTTTATTTCTCTGGCGTAATCATTTGGTATAATGTCGTTAAGTTCCCGTACGTTGGTTACTCCATAGCTGTTTAATTCCTTTATCAGGTCATTAAACCCGTCTTTGAAGTTATACTCCTTTAGTGACAACTCATTTTCTGTTACCCATTGCCGGACGAACTGCTCGAGATTAAGCGAGTTTAGCTCGTAGTCGAGATTTCCTCTCTCTGTCTCAGCATAAGATTCTGCGATGTAGTTGTCGATCTCGGCAGATAACTCGCTAAATCCTTTGTCTGCGATCTCAAGCATCCCAGCATATAGGTACAACTTCCTTTCAATCTGCCGTGGTAAGATTCCAGAGAATTTGTAATTCCGATCATGAGCTAACTCAGCCCACGCGTGCTGTAGCACGGTCCTGATTTGGAATTCGAACTTCAAACCTGCGAGTCCTTCGAATTCTGGCAATAAAACACGTTTCTCTCCGAGGTCACATACATAGTGAACCGATCTGTATCCAACTTGGCTAGCGGAGAGGAGAGAGTCCTGGTCTAAGCTATTTTCGTGGTCGACGTGAAAGGTATTCTCGATGATGTTGGCAACGGCCTTTACATCTGATTCGAAGAAAACAATTATCCTAACACCGCTAACGTCCGTTAGTTGTTTTTTGGGTCTTTGTACTTTTTCCTCTTTATCTTCTCCAGGCATCCTTGAACCGTTTTCGTTCTGCCAGAAACAGTCAGAAACTCAATTTTGCTCGATGTCAGTAGGCTTTTAACTATCGTTTCTACCGCATCTTTTAGACGGACGTGCTCGGGTCGAATTTCCGCTAGCCATGTTTCAATTTCTTTCTTTTCCATAATACTTTTGCCGATTTATTGTTTCTAGTACATCATTGCCATGATGGATGACGTTTTTCGAGCCATATTCTCCCTCTCTTTCTTCTTTAAGTCGATCTCATAGTGATGTCTTGGTCCCCAAGGCGAATGATGGGTTCCGGGGACATGGCTAGCTCTCGCGCTGGCACAGCTCCAGTGGTTATAGGCAAAAGGTGCCGTAACGGTGCGAAGAAACCTGGCGTGCCGGGAAAAGCCAGGGGTGGATGTCCGATGCCGATTACACCCAATTTAAGTCAGGTCAATACGCTTGAAAGCGTAGCAATCTCTGTTACTTGCGGTGCGGGGATAGCATCTGCGGCAACGCGGATTTGGGTTGGGTAGCGCAGGTATGAGTTCGGCAAAAATGATATGCCCGCGCTGTCACGGCAGCGGGCAGGTTTTCGATTGCTTGAAATGGCGCGAGTCGAAAGGGCATTGCTGCCCGCAAGGCACGCATCGGGCCGGCTGTCCCGGGCAGACCATGGCATGCGCCGAATGCGCGGGCCTGGGCACGCTGGCGGAAGCCGAGCTCAGAGCGGTCGCGTAGCCTCAGGTCATGCAACTCAAGCCGCTTTCACCATCCAGCGCCGGCAGTCTCCGCGAGCTTCTGGCGCGGCGCGGCCAATTGCACTAGCATCATGTACGAAGCCTTGCCAAAGGGCTCGTTGCGGCGCGCAAGACGCCGGGGAACATAGGCGAGGGTCGGCGAGGAGGAGACCGATGCGGAAACTGCAATCGCAGGGCGTCCATCACATCACCCTCGTCGGCGCCGGCCGCCAGACCTCGATCGATTTCTGGGAGGGCGTGCTCGGCATGCCGTTCATTTTCGAGCAACCCAATCTCGACAAGCCAAGCGAAAGCCATCTCTATTTCGATCCCGGCGACGGCAGGTTGATCACCGTCTTCACCGACGAGAGCCGCACGCCGGTCAAGCGGCGCACGCCCACCGAACCGGGCTGCGTCCATCATATTGCGTTCTCGGTGTCGCGCGTGACCTTCCTGCAGGCGGTCGCCCGGCTCGACGAGCGCGCCATCAAGCACAGCGGCGTCAAGGATCGCGGCTTCATGGATTCGATCTATTTCGAGGATCCGCTCGGCCTTCTGATCGAGCTGGCGTCCTACCGCTTCGAGCCGCCGGCCGGCTTCACCCATGCCGACGTCTTGATGCAGGCGCACAAGCTGCGCGTTGCGCGCGGCGACTACAACATCGCCGAAGTGCACCTTGCCGACGCGATCCAGACGCTGGTCGAGTGGTCGCGCGCGACCTTGTCGGACGACCGGACGCCGAAGAATCCATACTGACGGCCAGCAAAAGGGGAGGACCACAATGGCAAAGACAGTTAAGAGCGCTGGCAAATCAGCGCCCAAGCCTGCGGCAAAAGCGGCTGCGAAGCCGGCGGCAAAAGCGGCGGTAAAGGCCGCGCCGAAGGCAGCCGCAAAGCCGGCCGCGAAAACCGCGACGAGGCCGGCTGCCAAGAAATCCGCGCCGAAGGCCAAGGCGGCGAAAAAACCGGCGCTGAAGCTCTCGATGCTGAAGCCAAGCGTGAACAACATGACCGTCCGGGTGTTTGCCCGTGCGGCCGGGTTCGACGCCGCCGAGACTGACGCCTGGGGCCACACGCGCTCGCCCGAATATATGGCGCGCAATCCGGCGCATCTGACGCCGATGATCGAGGACAAGGGGCTGCCGCGCGGCGTGCTGTGGGAGAGCTGTGCCATCATGCAGTATCTCGCCAACAAGCACGGGCTGGAGAAATTCTATCCCAAGGCGCCGGCCAAGCGGGCGATGGTCGACAGCGCCATGTTCTACCTGATCGGCACGCTCTACCCGTATGTGGCGCGCGCCACCTATCCGGCGCTGGGTTTCCCGCACTATGCCGGCGAGGTCGGCCATAGCGACGCTCATCCGGAGAAGAAGTCGGAGGCGCAGAAGGCCGCCATGGCGGCGATTGCCGAGCCGCTGGAGGTGTTTCACTCCTTCTTCAGGGACGGCAAGCCGTTCATCGGCGGCAAGCACCCGTCGATCGCCGACATACGCCTGGCATCGACGCTGGAGTTCCTGGCCGTCATCGACTATGCGCTGCCAAAATGGGCCAAGGAGTATGTCACGACGATGGAGAAGAAACTCGGCCAGGCCTATGCCGAGCCGGCCGGCGACGTGCGCGGCTACATCGCCTATGTGAAGTCGCAGGCCAGCGCGCAACGCTAAGGATTCATTAACCAGAACGCTGTCTATTGAAGGCACCGCGCGACCACGGATGTACTGGCGCAAGGGTGAAGGGAAAGGTCGGCGCAATGCCGGCCTTTTGCTTTTCGCCGATGCGCCATCAGGCCCGTCTCATGCCGTAAAGTCTGACATCAGGCATATTGCCACAGTCTGCTTCGACCCTACCATCATGGTCGGCGGACGACACACGAGGAGCTTTGCGATGAAGGGCGTAGCGAGAGTGTTTGCGATTGCCGGTGTTGTGTTGGTCGGAGGCTACCCGTGCAATGCCGCGCCGCTCGACACGATGGCGGAGGTCGGCGATGCCATCCAGGCGTGCTGGACGCCGCCGGCGGGTGCTGGAAATGCCAGCGTCACCTTGAGCTTCAGCTTCAAGCGCGACGGCACGCTGATCGGTCCGCCGCGGCCGACGGCGATCAAGGTCGATGGCGATGCGGATACCAGGAAGTCGTTCGTCGACGCCGCAACCACTGCCCTGCAAAAGTGCCTGCCGTTGAGCTTCTCGCCGACGCTGGCGCAAGGCGTCGCGGGCAATGTCTTCACCGTGCAATTCGCTTCGCCCAAGCAGTAGGCGAGCGGGCGAGCGTTTCACCGTTTCGCCGAAACGGCGACCCGCTCCCTCGTTGTCTTGAGGCGATTCCCAGGGGAAAGCGCTACGCGCTTTTCCCGGAAAAACGACTCACACTTTTCCTGAAGTTGCTCTGATCAGTTGTGCGGGCGTCTGATATCGACATGCCGCTGCAGTTCCGGCGTCTCGAAGACGTAGTCGGCCCAGGCGGATTCCGGAATCTGTCCGGCCAGATAGCATTCCAGCAACAGGCTCTGTTCGGGATCGAGCGCTCTCGGCGCCCGCTCATGGTCCAGCCCCAGCGAGTGGAACAGGTTCCTGGTCAGGCCAGAGACAGTGAAGTGAATAGACATCTTCGTCTCCTTTGCCCGACACAACGCGAGACACCGGAGAAAGGTTTCATCCGCAAGGGCCGACAACGCGGGATCGATGATTGCGGCGGCCTGGGCTCGCCCAAGCCTGGCTACGTCTCAATCTTGAAACAAAAGTGTAATAGCGAATTTACAGGACCGGCATAATACACTCGGCATAAAATACCTGGCGGTTGTTGGCGTCTCTTCAATTAGACTTGCCTCACGCATTGAGGCTCAATCGGCTGGAGCGGCGATCGGCTCCACAGGGGTACAAGGACCAGGTGTCGCCGATGATGCGTTTGTGGCTTGTCGTGACCTTTGCACTGGTGTCGGCAAGCGTCCTCGGCATTTCGGCTTCCCTTGCCGATCCATGCGCCGCGCTCAGGAGCCAGCTGGCACCGTCCGGCCGCAGCGGCGGGATCAGCTCCGAGCTTGCGCAGCTACGTCGCCAGCTTGCGGCGATCCAGGGGCTGGAGAGGCAACGCCGGTGCACGGCGCAAAGTGCGGTGGGGGGCTTCTTCAATGCTTGCGCCGACCTCGCCAAAAGCCGCACACAGGTGCAACGCCAGATCGCCGACGCCGCGATTTCGCGCCGGGATGCGTCCGGACTGCAGGCCAGGCTCGTCGCGCTCGGCTGCAGGCCCGCCGCCGGGCAACAAAGACAGCGTCCGGCTGGTGCCATGATCGGCAGCAATTCGATGCTGTTTTGCGTTCGTCTCTCCGACGGCTATTTCTTCCCGGCGCCGAAATCGCAGTTCGTGCAAGGCGGCGATGTCAAGGAGATGGTCGATCAGTGCCGCTACTCTGCGACGATGCCGGCGTCGACCTGTACATGCTCAGTGACCCAAGCCTTGAAACCGAAGAGATGGTCGCGCTCGATACGCGCACATCCTACAAGGACCTGCCGACGGCCTTCAAATATCGCGATGATGCGAACTTCAGGGCCTGCGACCTCAAGCGCTATCACCGACGCGTTGCCGAGCTGAGAGCGCGCACGGTGACGCCAGCCAATATGGCCAACGCGATCATTCCTTTGCCGTCAGCGAAGCCGGATCTTGGCACCGTGGCGCAACTTCCCCAGCCTGGCGCAGACGCTGCAGAGGCCAGGGGCGCCGCCCAGCGACAATCGGTCGAGCCATTGGCCGGCTCGCGGCCGGTCAGGGTGGTCGGGCCGGCTTTCTTCCCGGCGGAGTAACCTGCGCCTAGAGCGTTTCACCGTTTCACCGAAACGGCGAACCGCTCTATGTCTTTGTTTTACGCTATTCCGGACGGAAAACCGTTTCACACTTTTCCTGGAATTGCTCTAGTACCAGCTATTCGCAAACCATCCTGTAGCGTTTGCCGGGTTCGCTGACATTCTTGCAGGTGAGCGGATTGGCCGGTTCGGAAGCCATGCTGGGAGGGCTGGACCTGACGTGCCGCCTTGGCGCAGCTATTTGTGTTGTGTGCCTGCGTGCCGCGGGCCGGTAGGGCTCCTGCGGCGGCGGCGTCGGAAACACACCGGCTGCCGCCTGCATCCGGCTGGCCTCAGTCTGCGACGGATCGCGATCCCAGACCCGCCTGATATCGAGCGGCTTCGGGATCACCACCGTGCCGTCATAGCTGCGTGCGCAGCCGCTGCCCGCAAGCAGCGCCATGCACAGGAAACAAGGCACGATCCAACCGGTCATCAGCAACACCCCCGCCGACTTATAGCCCGGCCGGGGTTCCGCCGACAACCGGCGGAATACCGCAGGGCAATGTGGCTCTGGCCGCAGTCTGGATTGGTTATGGTTAGCGGATCATTAATGCTTCTCGGGCACATTCCGCCGGCGAACCGCTGAGGGGGTTCGGCCTTGGCTTTCGGGGTGGGAACGGGATGGCTGACGGGACTGTTGGAACACGTGGCGGACGCGGTTCCCTAAAAGGGGTGGTGAACGGCGAGGATACGTCCGTCGGGGGTTCGCCCGAAGCGCTGCGCGAACTGGTCGGGGCCGGCGCCGACTGGGTCTGGGAGACCGACGCCGAGCTGCGCTTTTCCTGGCTTTCGGAGAACTACCAGGCCGCCACCGGCATCGATCCCGCCAGCATTCTTGGCCGTTTCCGCTTCGATTTCCTCAAGCAGATGGTGCACGGCAATCGACACGCCGCCGCGCATCTGGAGGATCTGCAGGCGCATCGGCCGTTTCGCGACTTTGTTTATGAGTTGAAGGGCGGCCGTCCCGGCTGCCGCTGGGTTTCGATCACCGGTTCCCCGCGGTTCGACGGCGAAGGCGAATTCATCGGCTATCGCGGCATCGGCCGCAACGTCACGGCACTGGCCGGTGCGCTGGACGAACTGCGGCAGGACGAGAGCGATCCGCCGGCCGGCGAGGCTACGCAGCACCTCGCCGATCTCGAGCGGACAATGGATGCCATGCATATGGGCGTCGTGGTGCTTGACGCGAAGTTCGACACGCTCATCGTCAACAAGGCCTATCGCGAGCTCTCCAGGATCCCCGACGGCGCCGTCACGGTCGGCGCGCCGTTCAGCCTGTTGATGGAACTCAACCGCCGCAACGGCATCTACGGCGATCTCGATGGACAGCAGTGGCAGCACTACCTCGCCACCCGCATCGAGGAGATCAGCGCCGGCTCGGTTGCGCCACGCGAATTTCTCCATGCCAATGGCAGGACGATGATGTTCTCCGTGACGGCGTTGTCCGGCGGCAAGCGGCTGTTGACCTACTACGACGTCTCCGAGCTCAAGCGTCGCGACGCCGAGATCGAGAGTGCCAACGCCAAGATCACCGAGACCTTCGCCAATCTTCGCACGATGGTCGACCAGATGCCGATCGGCGTGCTCGTCCTCGATGCCGACATGCGCGCGGAGGTGATCAACCGCGCCTTCTATGATTTCTGGGAAATCGATCCCCGGCGCGCCGGCATCGGCTGCGGCTTCCGCGAACTGATGCAGGCCAGCCGCGATATGGACCCGTACGGTGCTGACGATGCGGAATGGCAGGACCACATCGCCGAGCGCGAAGCAGAAATCTCGGCCGGCCTGGTGGGCTCCAGGCAACTGCCACGCAATGACGGCCGTACGCTGATTGCCTCGCTGGCGCCGCTCGCCGGCGGCAAAAGGCTGATCTCCTATGTCGACGTCACCAACATGAAGGATCGCGAGGCTGAACTCGCCCAAGCGCTGGAGAAATCGCGGCTGGCCGAGGCGGTGATCAACGGCGTCAAGGACCCGATCTTCGTAAAGGACGACAATCTGCGTTTCGTCTTCGTCAATGAGGCGTTTTCGGCACTGTTCGGACAGAGCCCGCAAGCGATGCTGGGCAGGCCCGGCGGCGACTTCCTCAAGCAAAAGGACGCCGCGCAATTCGAAGACAGCGAACGCGCCGTGCTGGCGACCGGCACGCCCTACGAGGTCGAGGAGACTTTCGACGCCGAGGGCGCCAGCCGCTCGCGCATCGTGCGCAAGAACCGCGTCGGCATGCCCAGTGGCCGCAACTATGTCGCCGGTTTCCTGTTCGACATTTCCGACATGAAGCGCCGCGAGACCGAGGCCGAGGACGCGCGCAAGAACCTCGCCACGGTGCTGGAGTCGCTGCCGGCGGCCGTCATCATCTATGACCGCGACGACAAGTTCATCTTTGCCAATCGCAAGCTGCAGGACACGCTGCCGGCGCTGAAACCGGCATGGCAGCCCGGCCGCACCTTCCGCGAGGCGTTGGAACTTGGACATTCCGTGGGATATTTCCGCTTCAGTGGCGATCCGGAGACCGACAAGCTCTATGACGGCGATCGAGACATCTGGCTGGATGCCATTCTCGCCCGCTACCGCCTGCCGAACTCCTCCTACGAACGGAGCAATCCCGACGGCCGCTGGTATCAGGTCTACGATATGCGCACCGAGGACGGCACCTTCATCGGCGTGCGCGTCGACATCTCGGAGATCAAGAGCCGCGAAAAGGCGCTGCAGGAAAGCATGCGCCAGATCGACCTGTTCCGCCACGTCATGGACGAACTGCCGGTCGCCGCCTTCATCAAGGCGCAGGATCTGAGCATGGAATTCGTCAACAAGGCCTGGTGCGCGCTGACCGGCATCCCCAAGGAGGAGGTCATCGGCCGAACCGATCTCCAGCTTTTCGGCATAGACGACGCCGAAACCTACACCCATGACGACACCCAGGTCGTCGTCACCGGCCGCGGCCGCGAGATCGAGGAGCCCGTTACCCATCGCGACGGCACGGTGCGGCAATTGATGACGCGCAAGAGCCGGCTGGTGGCGCTCGATGGGTCGGTGCACCTGGTCGGGTCCAGCACCGACATCACCGACGTCAAGGCGCGCGAGCAGGCGTTGGAAGAGAGCATGCGCGAGAACGAGGTGTTCCGCAATCTCATCGACAACGTGCCGGTGTCGATCTACGCCAAGCGCTCCGACCTCAGGCAGTTCTACGTCAACAAGGGCTGGTGCGACCTCACCGGCCTCCGCAGGGAAGACGCGATCGGCAAGACGGACATCGAGATTTTCGGCGAGGACGGCGAAGCCTTCGTCAACAGCGATCTCGCCGTGCTGCGCACAGGCGATACACAGGAGATCGAGGAAACGGTGACGCTTGCCGACGGCAGCGTGCGCCACCAGTTCGCCCGCAAGGGCGCGATGATCGCGTCCGATGGTTCGCTCTATCTGATTGGGTCGACCACCGACATCACCGAACTGAAGCTGCGCGAGGCCGAACTGCGCGAGGCGCGCCAGCGCGCCGTACTGGCCGACCGCGCCAAGTCGGAATTCCTGGCCAATATGAGCCACGAGATCCGCACGCCGATGAACGGCGTACTCGGCATGGCCGAGTTGCTGGCCAAATCCGACCTCGATCCCAAGCAGAAGACGTTCACCGACATCATCGTCAAATCGGGTAACGCGCTCTTGACCATCATCAACGACATACTGGACTTCTCCAAGATCGATGCCGGACAGCTGGTGCTCGACCCTGCGCCCTTCAACCTGCCCGAAGCGATCGAGGATGTGGCGACGCTGATATCGACGCGCGCCAAGGAGAAGGACCTCGAGCTCATCGTGCGCGTCGAGCCGGGCCTGGAAAGCCTGTTCGTCGGCGATGTCGGTCGCATGAGGCAGATCGTCACCAATCTGGTCGGCAACGCGGTGAAGTTTACCGACGAAGGCCACGTGCTGGTCGACGTGACCGGACAAAGGGGGCCGACGGGGACAAAGCTTACCGTTTCGGTCACCGACACCGGCATCGGCATTCCGCAGCAGAAACTGAAGCTCGTCTTCGAAAAATTCAGTCAGGCCGACACCTCGTCGACCAGACGCCACGAAGGCACGGGGCTCGGGCTCGCCATCACCTCGCGGCTGGTCGAGTTGATGGGCGGCGAGATCGGTGTCGAGAGCGCCGAAGGCAAGGGCTCGACCTTCTGGTTCACCGTGACATTGCCCAGGGCCGAGGAACAGACCGGACGGCGGATCATGCCGGTCGACGTGACCGGCTCACGGGTGCTGATCGTCGACGACAATGCCGTCAACCGATCGATCCTGAGCGAGCAGATGGCGTCATGGACCTTCGATTCCTGCGCCGCCGAAAGCGGACCCGAAGGGCTCAAGGTGCTGGTCGCCGCGGCTGCCTACGGCGTGCCGGTCGATTGCGTCGTGCTCGATTATCAGATGCCGGGGATGAGCGGCGCCGAGATGGCGCGCGTCGTGCGCAGCACCGCAGGGCTGGCCGACACGCCGATCATCATGCTGACTTCGGTCGACCAGTCGCTCGCCAACACCAGCTATCGCGATCTCGGCATCGACGCCCAGCTAATCAAGCCGGCGCGTTCCTCGGTGCTTCTGGAAACGCTGGTCGCCACCATCCAGCGGCACCATCACAATATCACAGACGGCCGTGTGCTGCCGGCGGCAAGCAGCGGTTCCGGCGGCGGCAGGAACGAACCGTCGCCGGCAAAGCCGCCGCTCGCTGCCTCGGAACGCGCCCTGCTGCAACCGCCGCCGGTTCGTGCCCGCGCCCGGGCCGCCGGGGATGAACGTCGGCTCGACATCCTCGTTGCGGAGGACAATGAAGTGAACCAGATGGTGTTCACCCAGATAATCGGCGAAACCGGCTACAGTTTCGAAATCGTCGGCAACGGCCGCAAGGCGCTTGATGCCTTCGGCCGGCTTAATCCGCGCATGATCCTGATGGACGTCTCGATGCCGGAGATGAACGGGCTCGAGGCCACCGCCGCAATTCGCCGGCTGGAAGAACATACGGGTATGCATATCCCGATCGTCGGCGTCACCGCGCATGCCTTGAAGGGCGACCGTGAGCGCTGCCTGGAAGCCGGCATGGACGACTATCTGCCCAAGCCGATCAGCCCCAGGGCGCTGCTCGAAAAGGTCGAGCGCTGGGTCGGCATATCAGGCGAAGCCCAACGAGACGCTGGATAGCAACCTGCGGCGCCGGCCGGGATTCGGCCGCGCCGCAACAGCCAAGGCTATGGTGCGATCGCACCATATCAAAGCTGGCGCCCAGTCAGGACAATGGTCGCAACGAAACCGCTCATTCAGTTACGGGCGGGAGCAAGCGACCGCCGACAAGAAACAGCGTCGAATCTACCCCAACGGACCTGTTTTTGGCGATGGCTCGGCCAAAATTCGCTCTGGCCACGGGCAACGCGCTCCCGTCCGGTTTTTCTTTCTCGGCATCGCGGCCTGCGATCTGCCGGGACTTGATGCCAGCACGAATCGCGCAAGCGTCTGATTCCAGCGGCAACTTCCATCCCCACAAACCGGCTTAAAGGCTGCGGCTCACGAGGCGTCTGTGCGACGTTACCGGGCTGACACGAAACTGTCATGCGACTGTAATAATCGAAGGCTATTGGCCTCAGCGGGCGCCGGTTTGAAGAGGGCGCCAAGAGACCATCTTCCGAACAGGAGCAGGCCACATGAAGAAATTCCTCGTTACGGCATCGGCCGTGGCGGTAGCGTTCGCCGCATCGTCCGGTGTCGCCGCTGCGCGTGACCAGATCCAGGTCGCCGGTTCGTCGACCGTGCTGCCTTACGCCAAGATCGTCGCCGAGCAGTTCGGCGAAACCTTCACCAACTTCAAGACCCCGGTGGTCGAGTCCGGCGGCAGCGGCGCCGGCATCAAGGAGTTCTGCAAGGGCGTCGGCGAAGACACGATCGACATCGCCAACTCCTCGCGCCCGATCAAGAAGGACGAGCTGAAGTCCTGCGCCGACGCCGGCGTCAAGGACGTCCAGGAAGTCCGCATCGGCTATGACGGCATCGTCTTTGCCACCGACATCAAGGGTCCGGACTGGGCGCTGGTTCCCGCCGACATCTACAAGGCGCTCGCCGCCAAGCTGGTGGTCGACGGCAAGCTGGTCGACAACCCGAACACCAAGTGGAACCAGGTCAATCCGAAGCTGCCCGACTGGGATATCGCCGCCTATATCCCGGGTGAGAAGCACGGCACCCGTGAAGTGTTCGAGACCAAGCTGCTCGACGCCGGCTGCGACAAGGCCGCTTTGAAGGCTGCCGGCATCGCCGACGACAAGGAAATCGGCAAGACCTGCATCGCCATCCGCAAGGACGGCAAGGCTGTCGACATCGATGGCGACTACACCGAGACGCTGGCCCGCATCGACTCCAACAAGACCGGCGTTGGCGTGTTCGGCCTCGCCTTCTACGAGAACAATGCCGACAAGCTGAAGGTCGCTACCGTGGAAGGCATCGTGCCTTCGACGCAGACCATCGCCGATGGCACGTACCCCGTGTCGCGGCCGTTGTTCTTCTACGTCAAGAAGGCGCATCTGGGCGTCGTTCCCGGCCTCAAGGAATATGTCGAGTTCTTCCTTGATGACCAGATGATCGGCCCGGAAAGCCCGCTCGCCCAGTACGGCCTGGTTTCCGCTCCCGACGCCGAACGTCAGGGCCAGCGCGACGCCTTCGCCGCCGGAAAGACAATGTAATCAACCGACCGGATCAGGGCGCGGACCAAATCCGCGCCCTGATTTCGCCGCTTGCCGCAACGGCGGCGGCGATCTGAATTTTCCCTGGGGTGGGTGATGTCGTCCTTGCTCGTACTCGCCATAGTCATTGCCATAGGCGTGGTCGCTTTTGTGATCGGCCGCCAGCGCGCCGCGGCGCAGGATACCGGCAAGGTCAAGCCGCATTCGCGCGCGCATTATCATGGCTGGTGGGCCTTTCTGATCGCGGTCCTGCCTGCCGTCCTTTTGCTCGCCGTCTGGGATATCGGCTCTTCCTTCTATCTCGACCGGCATATCCATGCCGCTTTGCCCGAGCGCACCGCCGACACAAAGGTGGCCAGCGAAGCGCTCGACGCCAGCCTGGTGAAGAGCCTGGCCAAGGGCCTGCGCCGGCTCGATGGCGATACCGCACTTCCCGCTACTTTCGCCGAATTGCAGCCGCTGCTCGCCGCCAAGGGCGTGGCACTGGCCAGCGACACCCAGGACTATATGATTCCGATCGCGGTCGAGGCGAACCAGGTCCAGGACCGGCTCGGCCTGTTCAGCGCCGTGCTGACCTTCGCGCTGTCGGTCGCCGGCGCCTTCTATGCGCTGAGGCAGATCGCGCCGCGCGCCAGGGCGCGCAACAACGTCGAGAAGCTGATGCTGTGGGGGCTGCTTGCGGCCTCGACCATCGCCATCCTGACCACGGTCGGCATCGTGCTGTCGATGCTGTTCCAGACCATCACCTTCTTCGAGAGCGTGTCGCCGATGAGCTTCTTCTTCGGAACGGTGTGGGATCCGCGTTTCGCCGCCGCCGGTTCCGGCGGCAGCCAGGGTCAGTTCGGCCTGATCCCGCTACTGGCCGGCACGCTCTACATCGCCGCCGTTGCGCTTCTGGTCGCAGTGCCGGTCGGGCTGATGTCGGCGGTCTACATGTCCGAATACGCCTCGCGCAGCGTCCGGTCGGTGGTCAAGCCCGCGCTTGAACTGCTGGCCGGCATCCCGACCATCGTCTACGGCATCTTCGCCGTGGTCACGCTCGGACCGTTCCTGCGCGACCTCTCGGCAGCCCTCACCGGCGGCTCTCCCTTCATCCAGGGCCAGAGCATCTTCACCGCCGGCCTGGTGATGGGCGTCATGCTGATCCCGGTCGTGTCCTCTTTGTCCGACGACATCATCACCGCGGTGCCGCGCGCAATGCGTGACGGCTCGCTCGGCCTCGGTGCCACGCGCTCCGAGACGATCAAGCGGGTGATCCTGCCGGCGGCACTGCCCGGCATCGTCGGCGCCATCCTGTTGACGGCGTCGCGCGCCATCGGCGAGACGATGATCGTCGTGCTGGCGGCGGGCGTCGCCGCCAATCTGACGGCCAATCCGTTCGAGGCGATGACGACCATCACCGTCAAGATTGTCAACCAGCTGACCGGCGATCTCGAGTTCAACTCGCCGCAGACGCTGGTCGCCTTCGCGCTCGGCCTGACGCTGTTCGCGCTGACGCTGGTGATGAACATCGTCGCCCTCTACATCGTGCGCAAGTACCGGGAGCAGTACGAATGACCGACATCCCCCTGGACACGATGGCGGGTGCCGTCGCGCGTCCGCGCCGCGACATCGGGCTGAAGGCGCGCTATGCCGCCGAACGCCGGTTCCGCATCTATGGCGTGATTGCGATCTCGGTGGGCCTGGCGTTCCTGGCCATCATGCTGATCACCATCGTCTCGAAAGGCTACACCGCCTTCTGGCAGACGACCGTGACGCTGCCGGTGACCTTCGACGAGAAGGTGATCGATCCCTCCGGCAAGCGCGCCACCGACCCTACCGTGCTGATCAAGGCGAACTATCCCAAGCTCGCCGAAAACGCGCTGGTGGCCAAGCTCGGCATCGATCCGGCCAACAAGCCGATGATGCTGAAGCTCAAGGGCTTCCTGTCGGAAGGCGCCCGCGTCCAGCTGCGCGACATCGTCTCCGCCGATCCGTCGGTGATCGGCAGGACGCGTGACGTCGACATCCTGGCTGCCGCGAACCTCGACTCGGCCTTCAAGGGTCAGATCGACCTCGGCGTCGATGAAGCGCGCCGCAAGGTGTCCAACCAGCAGATCGACTGGATGAACAAGCTTAAAGCCGACGGCGTGATGGCCGAGCATTTCAACACCGGCCTGTTCACCTATGGCGCCTCCAGCCGGCCCGAAACGTCGGGCATGGGCGTGGCGATCATCGGCTCGTTCTACATGATGGTGATCGTGCTGTTGCTGGCGCTGCCGATCGGCGTCGCCGCCTCGATCTATCTCGAGGAATTCGCCAAGAAGAACCGCTTCACCGACCTGATCGAGGTCAACATCAACAATCTCGCGGCGGTGCCGTCGATCGTCTTCGGCCTGCTCGGCCTTGCCGTGTTCATCAACTTCCTCGGCATGCCGCGCTCGGCTTCCTTCGTCGGCGGCCTGGTGCTGACGCTGATGACGCTGCCGACCATCGTCATCGCCACGCGCGCCGCCCTTGCCGCGGTGCCGCCGTCGATCCGCTCGGCGGCGCTCGGCCTCGGCGCCTCCAAGATGCAGATGGTGTTCCACCACATCCTGCCGCTTGCCGCTCCGGGCATCCTTACCGGCACCATCATCGGCCTGGCGCGTGCGCTCGGCGAGACAGCACCGCTGCTCTTGATCGGCATGGTCGCTTTCGTCGCCGATTATCCGACGACGCCTTTCGATCCGGCGACCGCGCTGCCGGTGCAGATCTATATGTGGGCAAACGAGGCTGAGCGCGCTTTTGTCGAGCGCATGTCCGGCGCCATCATCATCCTGCTCGTCTTCCTCATGGCCATGAACATCACCGCGATCGTGCTTCGGCGCCGGTTCGAGCGGCGCTGGTAGAAAAAAGGCAATTTGGTATGAACATCATGACCGAACAGTCCCTTGAAAATGCAGTGGGCGACAAAATGAACGCCAAGTCGAACGAAGTCATCAAGATGCGCGGCGACAAGGTCGGCGTCTTCTACGGCGAGAAGCAGGCGTTGTTCGACGTCAATCTCGACGTCCGCCAGAACCAGGTGACGGCGCTGATCGGCCCGTCCGGCTGCGGCAAGTCGACCTTCCTGCGCTGCCTCAACCGCATGAACGACACCATCGATTCGGCGCGGGTGACCGGCAAGATCACGCTCGATGAAGACGACATCTACGACAAGAACATCGATGTCGTCGAACTGCGCGCACGCGTCGGCATGGTGTTCCAGAAACCCAATCCGTTCCCGAAGTCGATCTACGAGAACGTCGCCTACGGCCCGCGCATCCATGGGCTGGCCAAGCGCAAGTCCGACATGGACCAGATCGTCGAGCAGAGCCTGAAGAAGGCGGCGATCTGGAACGAGGTCAAGGACCGCCTGCAGGAGCCCGGCACCGGCCTGTCCGGCGGCCAGCAGCAGCGCCTGTGCATCGCGCGCGCCATCGCCGTGTCGCCGGAAGTGATCCTGATGGATGAGCCCTGCTCGGCGCTTGATCCGATCGCCACCGCCCGTGTCGAGGAGCTGATCGACGAACTGCGCCAGAACTACACGATCGTCATCGTCACCCATTCGATGCAGCAGGCGGCGCGCGTGTCGCAGCGCACGGCGATGTTCCATCTCGGCTATCTCGTCGAGGAGGGCGCAACCGACAAGATGTTCACCAACCCCGACGACAAGCGCACCCAAGATTACATTACCGGCCGCTTCGGCTGAACCTTCCGGCGGGTGAATTTCAGGCACGAGGACCAAGATCATGGGTGAACATACCGTCGCCTCCTTCGATGAAGAGCTCGGGCAGATCAGCAAGCTGATCCGCGACATGGGCGATCTGGCAGGCTCGATGGTCAGCGGCTCGACCAGGGCGCTGCTCAATTCGGACAATGCGCTGGCACAGCGTGTCGTTTCCGACGACGCCATCATGGATGCGCGCCAGCGCGAACTGGACGACCGCGCCATCACGCTGATCGCCAAGCGCCAGCCGATGGCCAACGATCTGCGCGCCGTGGTCGGCTCGATCCGCATGGCCGGCGACCTCGAGCGCATCGGCGATCTCGCCAAGAACATCGCCAAACGCGTCGGCACCGTGGGCTTGAGCGTCACGCCGCGCGACCTCTCGCACTCCATCGATGCCATGGCGCAACTGGTGCTGATCCAGGTGCAAGGCGTCGTCGAGGAATATGCCGCCACCGATGCGGCAGCTCTTGCAAAACTCAGGAATGACGACGAGCGCATCGACGTCAAATACACGTCCGTGTTTCGTGAGCTCTTGACCTACATGATGGAAGACCCTCGCAACATCACCGCCTGCACGCATCTCTTGTTCTGCGCCAAGAATCTTGAGCGCATCGGCGATCATGTCACCAACATCGCCGAAAATGCGTATTATGTGCTGACCGGCCAGCAATTGCCCGCCAATCGTCCGAAGCAGGACGAGACGGCGATGGCCACGCCGGCCTGATGAGGGTGAACTGCCTATGATCGCGCCACGCATCATGGTCGTGGAGGACGAGGAGCCACTAGGCGTGCTCCTCCGCTACAACCTCGAATCCGAAGGCTATCAGGTCGAGGTGGTGACACGCGGCGACGAGGCCGAGATCCGCCTGCAGGAAAACGTGCCCGATCTCCTGGTGCTCGACTGGATGGTGCCGGCTGTTTCCGGCATCGAGCTCTGCCGGCGGCTTAGAGTGCGGCCCGAAACCGAGCGGCTGCCGATCATCATGCTGACCGCGCGCGGTGAGGAAAGCGACCGCGTGCGCGGCCTGTCCACCGGTGCCGACGACTATCTGGTCAAGCCATTCTCGACGCCGGAGTTCATGGCGCGCGTGAAAGCGCTGCTGCGCCGCGCCAAGCCGGAAGTGCTGTCGAGCGTGCTCAAGGTCGGCGACATCGTGCTCGATCGAGAATCGCACCGGGTCTACCGCAAGAAGAGCGAGATCAGGCTCGGACCGACCGAGTTCCGGCTGCTCGAATTCATGATGCGCCATCCCGGCCGCGTGTTCTCGCGCAGCCAACTGCTCGACAATGTCTGGGGCGAGACGATCTATATAGACGAGCGAACCGTCGACGTGCATGTCGGGCGGCTGCGCAAGGCCGTCAACAACGGCCGCATGCCGGATGTCATCCGTACCATTCGCGGCGCCGGCTACGCTATTAGGGAAGACTAGGATGCTGCGCGTCGCGCCGTTGCCGGCCATTCAGGCGACATGCTTGCCGGATTTCGCCTGAATGCCCGGCGCGAAAATCTCCTGGTCGACGAAGCCGAGCGCGCGCATGGCGCAGCCTTCGCGGATCAGCGGCAGCTCGTTGGGCTCGGTGTCGAAGGAGATCGATTTCGAGTGCTGGCCGCCGGCGGTCTGGGCGATCGCTTCGCGCAATGCCGGTTCGATCAGGTCGAAGGCGGCGGCGCTGACGCCGACCATGGCGACGGGTGCCGGATCGATCAGAGCAAACAGGCTGCCGAGGCCGAAGCCGAGCGCCTCACCGGCCCTGCGATAGGCTTCGCGCTCCGGGCCATCGGTTTCGCGGGCGCGCGCGGCGAGTGCGCGCATATCAGCGTCGCCGATATCGACCGGCTCGGCATCCTCGCCCATCATTTTGGCGCTGCGCCAGATGGCGTAGTTTCCGGCATAGGCCTCGACGCAGCCGCGCCGCCCGCAGCGGCAGAGCGCGCCGCCCGGACGGTGGATCATGTGGCCGAACTCGCCGCCCGAGGAATGGGTGCCGGTGAACAGTTCGCCTTTCAGCACCAGTCCCATGCCGATGCCGTGCGACAAGAGGATGGCGATAAAGTTGTCGCGGTAGCGCTCGGGCTGGCGCCATTGCAGCGCCACCGCCATCATATTGCAGTCGTTCTCCATGGTGGCCGGAATGCCGAATTCCACTTCCAACATGTCGGCGAAGGCAATGTCGGTCAGTGGCGTGATTGGCGACCACAGCATGGCGCGCGCCTGCGAATCGGTGATGCCCTGGATGCCCATGGCAATGCGGGCGATGCTCTGGACATCGAGGTCGGGATCCTCAAGCCGCCGCCGGACGATTGCTACGCATTCGCCAATCAGCTCGTCGCGCGGCTTGGTCAGCGTGTCCAGCCGGCGCTGTTCCTCGGCGACGACGTGGCCGGCATAGTCGATGACGGTGACGGACAGGAAATTGAGCGACAGCACGACGGTCATCACCGCCGCCGCTTCCGGGTTGAGGCCAAGGCCGACCTGCGGCCGGCCGCGTTTCAGTGCGCCTGTCTCGCCAGGTTTGCCTTCAATCAGGACGCCTTCTTGAATCAGATCAGACGAGATTGCCGATATGGTCGAGTGGCTGAGGCCGGTGGTCGCCGCAATCTCGGTCCGCGACGGCTGGCCGGCCCGGCGCACGGCCGAAATCACCATGGCACGGTTGCGACGGCGCAGATCGTCGTGGCGGATTCCAACCGACATTTGTTTCCTCCCGGCCTCCTCGCGCCTCATGATAGTGAAGGCGTTCGACGGCACCAGCCAAATATTGGCAGACGCCGGCAGCCCTGTCATTGTTTATTGCGGACCTCGAAAAAATTCGGCAAGGCCATCAGAATCCATCAGAATCGATGTTGACAGCGCCTTATCATTGAACCAGTATTTTTTCGAGGCTCGAAAAAATAGGGCCTCTGTGTGCCGGCCCTCGGGCCAGTTTTGTCGCGCCGCACGCGGCGCAGGGAGGATTATGATGAACAGATTTGCAGCCGCCATGCTGGCGGGTGTCGCCATGTCGCTGGCGCTGATGTCGGTCGCGCAGGCGAAGGACAAGGTCATCGGCGTGTCGTGGTCGAACTTCCAGGAAGAGCGCTGGAAGACCGACGAGGCGGCGATGAAAACGGCGATCGAGGCTGCCGGCGACAAGTACATTTCGGCCGACGCGCAGTCCAATCCCGGCAAGCAGCTGACCGACGTCGAAAGCCTGATCTCGCAGGGCGCCAACTCGCTGATCATCCTGGCGCAGGACGCCTCGGCCATCGGCCCGGCGGTGCAGAAGGCGCTGGACGAAGGCATTCCGGTCGTCGGCTATGACCGCCTGATCGAGAACAAGGACGTCTTCTACCTGACCTTCGATAACAAGGAAGTCGGCCGCATGCAGGCCCGCGAAGTGTTCAAGGCGAAGCCCGAAGGCAACTATGTCTTCATCAAGGGCTCGGGCTCGGATCCGAATGCCGATTTCCTGTTCTCGGGCTCGATGGAAGTGCTCAAGGAAGCCATCGACTCGGGCAAGATCAAGAATGTCGGCGAGGCCTATACCGATGGCTGGCTGCCGGCCAATGCCCAGAAGAACATGGAACAGTTCCTGACCGCCAATGACAACAAGGTCGATGCCGTGGTTGCGGCCAATGACGGCACCGCCGGCGGCGTTGTCGCCGCGCTGACGGCGCAGGGCCTTGCCGGAACGGTTCCGGTCTCCGGCCAGGACGGCGACCATGCCGCTCTGAACCGCATCGCGCTCGGCACGCAGACGGTGTCGGTGTGGAAGGACGCGCGCGAACTCGGCAAGAACGCCGCCGAGATCGCCTCGCAGCTTGCCGATGGCAAGAAGACGGGCGACATTGCCGGCGCCAAGGACTTCACCACGCCTGGCGGCAACACCGTCAAGTCGCTGTTCCTGACCCCCGTCGCGATCACCAAGGACAACCTCAACGTCGTCATCGACGCCGGCTGGATCAAGAAGGACGAAGTCTGCACGGGCGTCGCCGCCGGCAGCGTCGCGGCTTGCAACTGATCTCGACGACTTGAAGAAATGAGGCGCCGCGGCTGTCAAGCCGCGGCGTTTTCTCTACGAGAATTGTGTGTTTCCGCCATCGGCGGCAAACTTCTAGGCTGTGGTCCGGCATCCGCGCCAGACGGCAAGCCGCTGGAGGACATCATGACCGACACGACCTCAAATCCGCAGGCCGATACGGCACGAGCGTCTGAACTCGGCGCGGTCGCCCGGTTCCTGAAAGCGACCGAGCTCGACACGCGCATGCTCGGCATGGTCGGCGCGCTGCTGGTCATCTGGGTCGGCATACATATCCTGTCGGGTGGGCTTTTCCTGACGCCGCGCAATCTTTGGAACCTGTCGGTGCAGACGTCCTCGGTCGCGATCATGGCGACCGGCATGGTATTGGTCATCGTGATGCGCAACATCGACCTTTCGGTGGGCTCCGTCGAAGGCGTGATCGGCATGATCATGGGCGTGGCACAGGCCGAATTCCTGATTCGCGTCATCGGCTTCCAGCTTGGAAACCCCTGGCTCTGGATCGTCGCGCTTGCCGCCGGCGTGGTGCTTGGTCTGCTGATCGGCGCGTTCCAGGGCTTCATCATCGCCTATATGCAGGTTCCGGCCTTTATCGTGACGCTTGGTGGCCTGCTGGTCTGGCGCGGCATGGCATGGCTCATCACCAGCGGGCGCACGGTCGCGCCACTCGACGCCACCTTCCAGCTGATGGGCGGCGGACCACGCGGCTCGATTGGCGCCGCTGCCAGCTGGATCGTCGGCATTGTCGCCTGCGCGGCGGTCGCCTTCGCGCTGCTCAACGGTCGCTCGCAGCGCAAGCGCTTCAGCTTTCCACTGCGCCCCGTCTGGGCCGAGACCTTGCTTGGCGTGGTCGCTTGCGCGGCCATCCTCGGCGCCGTGTGGATCGCCAATTCCTATCCATGGCCGATCGGCATCGTGCGCCAGTACGCACAGCAGAACGGCATCACCGTTCCCGAAGGCGGGCTGTTCATCGCGCATGGCATCGCCATACCGGTGCTGATGGCGGTGATTGTCGGCATCATCATGACGTTCATCACCAAGCGCACGCGTTTCGGCCGCTATGTCTTCGCCATCGGCGGCAATCCGGAGGCAGCGGAACTCGCCGGCATCAACACGCGCTGGGTGACCATGAAGGTGTTCATGATCATGGGTGTGCTGGCTGCAATCAGCGCGGCGATCTCGTCGGCCCGTCTCAATGCGTCAACCAATGCGCTGGGCACACTGGACGAGCTTTTGGTGATCGCGGCCGCTGTCATCGGCGGCACGTCGCTCGCGGGCGGCGCCGGAACGGTGATGGGCGCCATGCTCGGCGCGCTTCTGATGCAGTCGCTGCAATCCGGCATGGTGCTGCTCGGCATCGACTCGCCGCTGCAGAGCATTGTCGTTGGCGCTGTCCTGGTCATCGCCGTCTGGCTCGACACCGTCTACCGCAAGCGCGTCTAGGGAGGAACGATTATGGAAAAAACGGCTCCCACCGGTACGCCACTGATCGACATGCGCAACATCTCGATCGCGTTCGGTGGCATTCGCGCCGTCGACGATGCGTCCATCGATCTTTTCCCGGGCGAAGTGGTGGCGCTGCTTGGCCACAACGGCGCCGGTAAGTCGACGCTGATCAAGATCCTGTCGGGCGCCTACAAGCGCGATGCCGGCCAGATCTTGGTCAACGGCCAGGAGGCCTCGATCTCCAATCCGCGCGACGCCAAGAAATACGGCATCGAAACGATCTACCAGACGCTTGCGCTGGCCGACAATGTCGACGCTGCCGCCAACCTCTTCCTCGGCCGCGAACTGATGACCGCGTGGGGGACACTCGACGATGTCGCCATGGAGGCCGAGGCGCGCAAGGTGATGGGCCGGCTCAATCCGCGCTTCCAGCGGTTCAAGGAGCCGGTAATCAAGCTGTCGGGCGGCCAGCGCCAGTCGGTGGCGATCGCACGCGCCATCCTGTTCAACGCCCGCATCCTGATCATGGACGAACCGACGGCCGCGCTTGGGCCGCAGGAGACGGCGCAGGTCGGCGAACTGGTCAAGCAGCTCAAGGCCGACGGCATCGGCATTTTCCTGATCAGCCACGACATTCACGACGTGTTCGAGCTTGCCGACCGAGTCTGCGTGATGAAGAACGGCCAGGTCGTCGGCACCGCGCGCACCACCGATGTGACCCAGGACGAAGTGCTCGGCATGATCATCCTGGGAAAGTGCCCGCCCGGCGCCATTCCCGGTCCGGGTGCGCTGAAGATCGCGGCCTGAGACCACGCTATCGTCAGCTGTCATGTTCACTGATGCTCGAGATCGATAAGCCGGCTAAATATGCATGATATGCCAGCTGTCATTATGGCTTAGCCGCGCCATTGTCTTGCCGCGGCGACTTGCCCATAAAGGTCCCGAACCGTCCATGGGCCTGCGTTGAAGAAGTTTTTCCCGATCCTTGCCTTCATTGCCGTTGCACTGATCAGCCTGACGATGGCGGGCTTCGCCTATTTCGCGACCCAGGAAGCGGCGCGCATCAAGTTCGAGGCGACGGCCGACGACGCGCTCAACCGCATCGAAAGCCGTATCGATCTGCATCTGTCACTGCTGCGCTCGACGCAGGCGCTGTTCGACGCCCGCAATGGCGAGATTTCAGGTAGCGAATTCAAGGCCTTCTTCAGCGCCCTCGATGTCGATAACAATTTCGCCGGCCTGCGCGGCATCGGCTATCTCAGGCTGGCCAAGACCGGTGACGAAGCGGCGGTCGAGCGCGACATGTTGCGCGACCGCGGCGCCGCCCACACGGTCTATCCGGACACGACACAGCCATGGCGCACGCCCGTCGTGCTGTTCGAGCCGCTCGACCCTGCCAACGAATCCACCATCGGCTACGACATGTTCACCGAGCCGGTGCGGCGCGAGGCGATCGAAAAAGCGATGGCCGATGACGCACAGCACGCAAGCGGTCTGGTCCAGCTCGGCCAGGACACTGGCGCGGCGCAGACCTTTACCGGTTTCCTGGTCTTCGTCAGGCTCAATGTCGAAACCGCGCCGGATGGTATCAATGCGTCCAGATCATCGACATCAGGCCTTCTCTACGCGGCCTTCCGCGCCCGCGACCTGTTCCAGACCGCGCTCAGCCGCACGCCTTTGCTGCCGGTCAACACCGCGGTCTATGACGGCACGGCCGACGCCGACAATCTTCTGTTCCAGTCGGAAACGCCGCCGGTTGCGAGCTTTGGCGACAGGCTGTTGGTGACGCGCAAGATCATCGTCGCCGGTCGGCCGTGGACGGTGCTGTTTCGGCCGACAAGTGCATTTTCGCAACCGTCCTCGCGCGCCATTCCGGTCATGCTCGGGCTGTTCGGCCTGCTTCTGGCCGGGGCCATCGCGTTGGTGGCGCGCTACCAGGAGCGCGCCTACGACGCCAAGTCGCTGCTGCATGAAACGACGGAAAAAAGCCTGCTCGAAAAGGATTTGATGCTGCAGGAGATGAAGCATCGGATCAAGAATTCGATCACGCGGGTGCTGGCGATTGCGCGCCAGACGGCAGCGCAAGCAACCGACGTGAAGGAGTTCTCAACTTCCTTCTCAGCCCGCCTGCAGGCAATGGCGGCTTCCCAGGATATGCTGACGCGTTCGCGCTGGCAGAAGGCCGATCTTGGCGACCTGCTGCGCATCGAGCTCGGCCAGGTGTTCGGCAAGGAGCTTCCGGAAGGGATATTGTCAGGGCCTCAGGTGCTGCTCGACGAGAGGACGACGCAGGCGCTTGGCCTGACCTTTCACGAACTGGCGACGAATGCGCTGAAATATGGCGAGGCCGGCAATTCCGTGGGTGCGCTCAAGGTCGACTGGTCGTTCGAGGGGCGCGGGTCCGAGCGGATGCTGGTTCTGAACTGGCGCGAGGCCGGGCAGAAGGAACTCGAAGCGCCGGCGAAGACCGGCTTCGGCACCAAGCTGATCGACCTCAATGTCACGCGCGAATTGCGCGGCACGATTGCCCGAGATTTTCGCATCGATGGGCTTACGGTGGAAATCAGGATCCCGCAGCCTGATGCAGTCAAACAAACGGAGACCGGCTGACCGGTCTCCGTCGCGATTGTCTGACGCTTTTGAAGCGGATCAGCAGCGAGCGGTGTAGAGCCGGCCGCGATTGTCGCGATACTGGCAATAGCCGTTGCGCAGGTTGCGCACCAGCAGGCCGGAACCGGCGCCAACGGCTGCGCCGATCAGCGCACCCTTGCCGCCGCCGATCAGTCCGCCGGCCAAAGCACCGACACCGGCGCCGACACCGACATCCTGCTCGGTCGTGCTGCAGCCGCTGACGGCGACCACCGCAACCATGGCAATAATCAATTTCCGCATAGAATCTCTCCTCACTTTTGTCCTCACTTTAGTAAGCTCCAGCCGCTATTTAGCACGAAACAGCAGCCTTTGCCCGCTCGATCTTATTGTTGGCTAAGAGAGTCTTTTTCGCGGCGCGTGGCGTTCGACGCGACCACGACACTGGAAATCTGCAAAGACGCGTCGAGGGTGCCGTCCGGGCGCACGTTCCAGACGATCTGGTCGTAATCATCCTCCAGCGCGGGGTCGACCGTAAGACATTTGGCAACGACGTGCTCGGCCTGACCCTGCACGTCGCCGGCAGCGAATGGACGTTCTGCCGTGCATGCTTCGGCGGTTTCGAAAACACTGACCGGCACCGGCAGTTCACGGCATTCGGTCATGTTGTTCGAACAGCCAATTACCAGAAGCAAAGCGGCGATGTGTTCCACGGCGACACGTCCTCTCGCCATAAGAACGGTCCACAGCCGTCAAAGTTCCTGTGCCGAAAGGGGCGTTAATAATTGGTCGGCTACGAGCTGGACAGTTTCTGAGCCAGGCTGCTTGGGAGCAGCGTGAACCTGAGCATCTGGCTCAGACCAATTGCGACGCCACGATCAGCACAACAGCGGCGACGAGCGCGACAGCGGCGACGCGAAGCAAGGGATGCCAGGCGTGCTGCAAAGGCGAGGCTGAAGCGTCAGGATCCTGAAAGCCGCTCATCGACACCCGGGCGGCCTGCTCCAGCCTGTTCATATCGGCAACCGTCATGATCATTCCTCCCATACTCGCGTTGCAGGCTGCGGCCGAAACATCGGTTGAATCGGTCAAGATCCAGCAATCTCTGGGAACCACAGCATCGGATTTTATGGTGAACAGCCGGTTAAGGAATCCCGCCGCTCATTCGGTTTCGAAATTGCCGTGCGGAACGACGAGGCGATATTCGAGGCGGTCACTGGTGATCTCCAGCGTCGCCGTGCCGTTCAGCGATGCCGGCACGACACGTTCGAGGGCAACGCTGCCGAAGCGTTTCTCGGTGCGCCTGTTATCATTGGCGACAATGGCCTCGACCCAGGTCAGCGACAAAGCCGGCTTGTCTGCGGCCTCTGCGACGTTCGACAGATCGGCGGTTACCTCGACAAAGCCGTCCGGCCGCGCCAGGGCGCCGTAGCTGAATGAATTGACGGCGAGTTCGTGCATTGCCAGTCCAATATGAATGGCCGCGTTGGGATTGAGGTAGGGGTTGACGCCATTGAAGCGCAGGCTCTGCGCGGGATCGGCGCCGTAGCGAACGACCTGGCCGCGGATAAGCTCGCGAAGTGCTGCACCCCGCCAGTTCGACGACGTTACCAGATCCTGGGAGGAAGCCAGTGACTGCAGGCGGCCGCGAAAGCGCTTCAGGAAATCGTCGGGTGTCTCGGAATAGCGGCCGGTCTGGGTGGCAATACTTTGGATGATGGCCAACAGGTTCTTGGAGCGGTGGCTGACTTCGCGCAACAGCGTCTTCAGCGTCTGTTCGCGGCGTTTCTGCTCGGTGGTTTCCACCATCGTGGTGACGACGCCCTGCACGTCGCCGCGATGGCCCCGATCGGCATCGACCCATACCTGGAACCAGCGCATGCCATCACCGGTGGGAACACTCAGTTCAAGGCGTTCCGGATTGCCGCAAGCGATCACATTGCTTTTGGCGGCGGCGATTTGCTCAGCTTGCGCCGGTGGCAGCGCGCCGTTGCTGTCGGCTGTGTCGGAAACCCACGGCGCACGCATGTTGCGGGCCCATACAGTCTTCAATTCACGATCCTGATAGAGGACGGAAATGCCGGCATTGTGCAGAGCGTGAAGCAAGGCGCGGCCAAGCTGCATTCCGCTTTCAGCCGGGTGCAGTGCGATCACCTCGTCGCCCTGTCCGCTCTCGCCTCCGCCAATAGAACGCATCAATCACCTGTCCACCTGATCAGGACCGAACGATTCACTTGGACTCAGTTCCTGAGTAGGTCCCCAGAAAAGGTCCGCCGGACGATGTCCCGTTGGAGGACATCGCCCGGCGGTGGCTGGAAACCGTTTGAGGGGTGCGGCTTCCAGTGTTCGCCCGCTCCTACGATGCCCGTCTGAACAGGCCGGCCAGAAGCGAGATGACGAGGAAGGCGAGAAAGATGAAGAACAATATTTGCGCGATACCGGCCGAGGTACCGGCGATGCCGCCGAAACCAAGCGCGCCGGCGATGATCGCCACGACGAGAAATACGAGCGCCCAGTAGAGCATGATCTGTCTCCTTCCGATACTGAATCAAGAACGTGAGTGATTGCTGTTTGTTCCACCATTTGCCGAAAAAGAAGGTCTTTGGAAGAGGCCGGATGCGAGTTGATTCACGCGCGTGCGCCCCATACGGAGCGCCGGGCAGCCGCCGATCGCCGGGCTAGGCGATCGCCAGTGCCGGCAACGCTGCGAGGCGGCGAAAAGTTGGAGATTGAAGGCCCTACTTCACGCGGCGGCCTTGGCCTGCCGGTCGAAGAACAGCGCTTGGCTGATCAGCGCCTTGACCATGTCGGGATTGAACGGCTTGGTGACGAGGAAGGCCGGTTCAGGCCGCTCGCCGGTCAGCAGACGTTCGGGGAAGGCGGTGATGAAGATTACCGGCACCGAAGTCGACGACAGGATTTCGTTGACCGCATCGATACCCGAGCTGCCATCGGCAAGCTGAATGTCGGCCAGCACCATCTTCGGCCTTGTCTTGCCGAACATCGCCACCGCCTCGGTATGGGTGCGCGCGGTTCCGACCACGTGGTGGCCGAGGCTCTCGACCATTTCCTCGATGTCCATGGCGATCAGCGGCTCGTCCTCGATGATCAGCACATCGGTCGCCACCTGGCGAGAGATCTCGTTGCTCGCCTGGGCAAGCAGTTCGGAGAATTCCTTGGCGTCGACATCGAGAATTTCAGCTGCCTCGTCTTCACCGAAGCCTTCGACCGCGACCAGCAGGAAAGCCTGGCGTGGCCGTGGCGCAATGGCGTTCAGATTGGCGGCGGCGCGCTGCTCCCATGCCGATTGTGCCTGCTCCTGCGGAACGCGGATGGCAATGGAGGTGAACAGTTTGGCGAATACCTTGTAGAGCGCGATGCGGTCGCTTGACGCTTGCGGGAAGATGTCGACGTCGGCGATGATGGCTTCGAGCATCGCGGCGACCAGCGCATCGCCACTCTCCTGCGATCCGGATACGGCGCGTGAAAAGCGGCGCAGGAACGGCAGGTGCGGAGCGATGGTTGCGGAAAGGCTCATGGTAGACGTCTCCCTCAGATGACGTGATTGCATAGATTGCAGGTCGAGCTGATTGCAAGCCCCAACACCCAAACGCGGGTTTTGCGAAAAAGTTCCGAGACTTGTGGAACGAAACCGTACGGGCGACGTTTGTGGTGCGATGGGCAACCAGACGAGGGGGCCGCTTTGCGTTGTGTAATGGGGCGGCTCGGGGCGCTGGATTTAAGGGCGAAATGAAGGACATGAATAAAGAAACGCTGGCTGGCGCCGCTGACAGGCGCCGGGCCAATTCCGGCGACCCGCTCGGGGCGAATTCGGAAATCGGCCGCAAACTCAAACAATATTATGACGAGCTGGTCTCGGACAATGTGCCGGATCGCTTTGCCCAGTTGCTCAGCCAATTGGAAAAGGCCGAACCTGCACAGAAGAAGGACTGAGGCATGGCAGCTGTCTCACAAGGGTTCAAGACCGACCTGCTCGGCTCGATCCCGAGCCTGCGGGCCTTTGCCGTGTCGCTGACGCAGAATGCCGACAAGGCCGACGATCTGGTGCAGGAGACGCTGGTCAAGGCTTGGGACAAGCATGAGAGCTTTCAGCCCGGCACCAATCTCAAGGCATGGCTGTTCACCATCCTGCGCAACGAGTTCTATTCCCAGATGCGCAAGCGCGGCCGCGAGGTGCAGGACAGCGACGGCATCATGACGGCCAGGCTTGCCGTTCATCCGGCTCAGCACGGCCAGCTTGACCTCAAGGATTTCCGCGGCGCGCTCGAGCAACTCCCCGAGGACCAGCGCGAAGCCATCATCCTCATCGGCGCTTCAGGCTTTTCCTATGAAGAGGCCGCCGAAATCTGCGGCTGTGCGGTCGGAACGATCAAGAGCCGGGTCAGCCGGGCCCGCACGCGGTTGCAGGAGATCCTCAAAATCTCCGGCGAAGACGAATACGGGCCGGACGCGATCTCGTCCCAGGTGACGGGTTCAAACGCTGCCTGACGGCGGAGGCCCCGTTTGCGGGCCTGGGCTCTTTACACATACGCATCGAAGATATCTCAGACTGGCGCGCGGCCGCAGGCCGCCGCCAGAGCCTCGACGAGATCGGTCCCCGAATAAGGCTTGGTGACCAGGCGGATGCCGGGAAAAGACCCTTTGATCTCATCGGGGTCCGAATAGCCGGAGGCAAAGACAAACGGCAGGCCCCATTGGCGCAGCCGCGCGGCGAAATCGAGTGTGGACGTTCCGCCCAGCATGAGGTCCACGATAGCGGCGTCGAACTCGCCAACGACCTTCTGCTCATCGATCTCGGCCAGAGCGCGGGCAATCACTACGTCGCTCGCGCCATGGTCGCGGCAAAGCTGCTCGACATCCATGGCGATCAGGAATTCATCCTCCAAGACAAGAATTCGCAATCCCTCAAGCAATGGCGGCACTTGGCAATCTCTCCTCAATTCTTGCAGCATCGGGTACAGTGACTCCAGTCAACCGCATCGCGGACCTTGGGGGGATCGGTCAGGCCTTAATCCGAAAAGTTCGCCCACCGGCTCTACTCCAAAAGCGAGCTTCGAATTCGCCTCAGTGGAGTGTAGCGAGTCATGATCGCTATTTGCCATCCTGTCATTTAAAAAAGACATGCCATCGGCAGCGGAACCGCGGCCTTGCAAAGGCGTAGCACTCAGTCTCTGGCAAGAGACTTTCGAAAGAGGGATCGAAATGTCTGGCCAGAATGGTCGTTCGTTTTCCAGCCGTCAGTACCCATGCGAGATCTGCCCGCTTCGGCCATTGCCGGTGTTCCGGGAATTCGAGAAGCAGGAGCTTGCCTATGTCAGCATGTTCAAGAAGGGCGAACTGGCCGTCGACAAGGGCGCCACAGTGCTGGTCGAAGGCAGCCAAAGTGCTCATCTCTACACCGTGCTTTCGGGCTGGGCCTTCCGCTACAAACTATTGTCGGACGGCAGGCGCCAGATCCTGAACTACTCCATGCCCGGCGATCTTATCGGGCTGCAGGGCAGCCTGATGGGCGAAATGCAGCACTCGGTCGAGGCGCTGTCGCCCATGCTGTTGTGCGTCTTCGAGCGTGAAAACCTGCACGAGCTCTACCGCAACCATCCGGGCCTTGCTTACGACATTACCTGGCTGGCGTCGCGCGAGGAGCGCATGCTGGACGAGAACCTGCTCAGCGTCGGTCGGCGCACGGCGGTCGAGCGCACCGCCTATCTCATTGCCTTCATCGCCAGCCGCGCGGCGGCAGTCGGGCTCAACGGCAAGGCGCCGGTGCAAATCCCGATTACCCAGCAGCATGTCGCCGATACGCTCGGCCTGTCGCTGGTCCACACCAACAAGACGATCCGCAAGCTCATCGATCGCAAGCTGATCGCCTGGCGCGACGGCGGTTGCGAAGTGATCGACGGGGAGGGGCTGAAGGATCTCGCGCGCTGGGAGGGCCTAAGCGAAGGCCGTCGGCCGCTGATCTGACAGGCAGGCCTCCATCTGGGGCTGGACTCGCACTTGCAAACACCCTTTCATGGATACGGTCTCCGATTTCGGAACCATGACGTGTGTCGGGCGTTTGAAGCCAAGCAAACGCAAGGAGTTTAGAATGGCAACTGCCGCAGGAAAAACCGCCAACGAAAGTCAGACGAACGCCGACCTGGAAGCCGACATTCGGCAGTTGAAGGCGGATATCGAAAAGTTGACCAAGCAATTGGCCAAGACCGGCGAACATGGTTACGGCACGGCGCGGCGCGCTGCTGCCGAAGGCGTCGACCAGTTGCGCGCGCAGGGCGAAGCCGTCTTCGACAGCCTGCGTGGCAACGCCAAGGATCTTGAGGCCCAGATCACGGCCAATGTGCGCGAGAAGCCGGTCACTTCACTGGCGATCGCGGCCGGCGTCGGCTTCCTGTTTGCGCTTCTTGCCCGGCGCTAGTTTCGACAGAGATGGGCATGCTGGCACCGCTTATCTCGGCCTTGGCCTCGGGTGAAGCCATTGCCGCCATGCGCCGCGCGCGCACGGCGGCAATCGTCTACGGGCTCGCCGCCGTGGCTGCCCTGTGCGGCCTCGGGTTTCTCCTGGGGGCGGCCTACATCTGGGCGGCTGACCGTTATGGCTCGATGGCCGCCTGTCTTGGCTTCGCCGCTGGTTTCCTGGTACTGGCCGGGCTTATCGTGCTCATTCATCAACTTGCGGCTGGAACGCGTGCACGCCGACGTGCGCGAAGGCGCAATGCCGACCTGAAGGCGCTCGGTATCACCGCGGCGCTTGCCGTGCTGCCGGCCTTGCTCAAGGGGAAAGGCGGGAAGGGCGTCATTCTCGGCCCGATGATCGCGCTCGCGGCCTATGCCATCTACCGTGAGAACGTCAAGCCGGATCCGGGCGATCCAGACAGCGAAGCCGACTAAAGCGCGTCGCGCTGATACGCTGTTCCCGGGAAAACCGCTTCGCACTTCTGAAATTGCTTTAAGCCGGCAGATCTTCAAGCGGCATCGATATTTCGGCGAACACGCCTTCGCTGCGGAATTCGTGGGTCACTTCGCTCGATAAAACCTTCGCGAGGCTGCGGCGGATCAGGATAGAGCCGAAGCCCTGGCGTTCCGGCGGGTCGACTTTCGGCCCACCGCTTTCGCTCCAGGTCAGCACAAGGCGGCGCGCGCCTTTCTTGCCCGCCGCCTTCCAGTCGACATCGACCTTCCCCGAGCCAACCGACAGCGATCCGTATTGCAGCGCGTTGCTGGCCAGTTCGTGCATGATCAGGCCGAGCCCCACCGCCTGGTCAGGCGAAAGCAGCAGCTCCGGACCGGAGATCACGATGCGCGGCCGTTCTGCCGAATCGAACGGCTTGACCTCGATCTGCATCAGTTCGCGAATACCGATGCCGCGCCATTCGCGATCCGACAGCAGGTTATGGGCAGCGCCCAGCGCCTGCAGCCTGGCGCCGAAGGCTTCCAGGAATTCGCTTGGGCGGCGAGCGTGGCGAACGGTCTGCGTCGCCAGCGCCTGCACCGTCGCCAGCGTGTTCTTGACCCGATGGTTGAGCTCACGCAGCAGCAGCCTTTGCCGGTCCTCGCCGAGCTTGCGTTCCGAGATGTCGTAGTTGACGCCAAAGATAAGCGTCGGCTTGCCTTCGCCGTCGCGCTCGATGACGCGGCCGCGGGTGACTATCCAGCGCGGCGGATCGAAGCCTTTGACCCGGTATTCGCCGAAATAGTCGTCGCTGCCGGTCAGGGCATCGCGAAAGCGCGTCTCGGTCTGGTAGACGTCGCGCGGGTCGATGGCGGCCAAAATGTCGCGCGCCCGCAGCCGGTTCGAACGCGGCAGGTTGAACAGCTCCGACAAACGCACGTCGCATTCGATCATGTCGGTGCGGATATCCCAGGCCCAACTGGCGAGCGAGGCGGCATCGAGCGCTATGGCTCGGCGCTTTTCCTCCTGCGCCAAAGCAGCCGTGGCAATGGCGCCGCTGCGGGTGGCGTCCTTGAGGGTAAACAGGCTGGCGGCGAGGCTGGCCAGCGATTTCAAATGATCGAGCGCGGCAGCGGACGGAAGTTCATGCGGCTCCCGGTCGAGTACGCACACCGTACCGACGCGCGCGCCGGCGACCACCATCGGCGCGCCGACATAAAAGCGGACATGGTGTTCGCCGGTGACCAGCGGGTTGCGGGAGAAGCGAGGGTCGATGCTGGCATCCGGCACCACCATGGGCTCGTCGCCGGCGGCAATGGTATGGGCGCAGAACGATATGTCGGTCGCGGTTTCGGTCTCGTTGAAGCCGACACAGGATTTGAACCACTGTCGTTCGGTGTCGAGCAGCGTGACGAGCGCGATCGGCGCCCGCATCACGGCGGCGGCAAGGCCGGTGATGCGATCGAAGTCGGGATCGGAGTCGGTGTCGATCGCGTCAAGCCCGTGCAGTACGGCAAGCCGCTCCGGCGCCGCCACGGCGCGGCGGACCTCAACCGGCAAACCAGCCTGCTTCGCCACCTTGCTATCCACCAAGCCCCCTCGCTTGCAGGCCCCACCCGCGGTGGCGCGCACCTTGCGCGGCCGTCGCGCGCCGGAACTTTTGTAGCAAGCAATCGTTACCCCACCATGTTTCGCCGGCGATGGTTTTATCCACCATCCCGGTTGCACGACGGGAACGCCGCCAATGACTAAGATCGCCCCTGAAAACAAAGCCCGTCAGGGGCGCTGGGGCTGGCACGGCCTGCGCATATTGGTCGCCGCGTTGCTCCTGGCTTTCATTGCTTGGGGAGCGGCCGAGATTTATGGCCAAAAGATAGATCCAGATACCCCTGAAAGCCAGGGGCAGCCCACCGGCCAGACCGCGCCGGCCAACCAGAGCGCGCCAGCCGGCGAGGGGCAGTCGGGCGGCTAGGGTTTTCCTCGTCATTCGTAATCGCATCAGGCGGCCTTTGCCTGGGCGGCTTGCGCCGGAACCAGGACGTTCAGTGCGCCAGGGTGGATCTGGATTGTCGTTTCACGCTCCAGCTTGACCAGTTCGCCGTCGATGACGGCGCCGAATTTCTTGCTCCCTGTATGGATTTTCACGATTGCCTTGTCGGCCTGATGGGTTTCGACATGGTCGCTGTCGCGCCACCTGCCTCGAGCCATGTCGAAGAGCGCCCTGACCAGCTCGCCACGCTGCCGCGCCACGGTTACATAGATGCCGAGCACGCCGCCGGCAGGATTGTCGGCATAAGGCAGATGGCCTTCGCCAAACAGATTGTTGGAAATGCCGATGCCGCTGATGCGGGTCACGATTTCGGCTTCGCCGACCGTCAATGTCACCTTCATGGCTGGAGGATTGTTGATCGTCGTCCAAGCGGCCTTGGCCGAGGCGCGAATCTTTCCCAGGCGCGAGGCGAATTCCATATTGTCGCGCAGCTTCACCATCCTGGCGTGCAGGCCGATCGAGAACTGATGCACGAACGGCCGGCCATTCGCGCTCGCGATATCGACCGCCATGATCTCGCCGTCGGCAAAGGACTTCAGCGCGCCATCGATGGTCTGCGGAATTCCAAGGCCGCGGGCGAACAGGTTCATTGTTCCTGCAGGCAGGACGGCCAGCGCCTTCTTGCCATTCATCAGCCGCCCCGCGGCGGCCGAAATGGTGCCGTCGCCGCCACCGGCCAGCACGACGTCGAAGTCGCGCCGCGCGGCGACCTTGTCGAGCGCCGCGACAATCTCCTTGCCGGCGACGATGTCGATCTCGATGGAGTGACCAGCCGCCTCGAGCGTCTGGCGCATCCGGTCGGTTAGCGCTGAAAGATCGGTGGTCCGCAAGGTGCCGCCGTCCCGGTTCAGCACCGCTGCAAATCGCATGCCCCACTCCGTATTATTTTTAGCGGCCGGAATGCCAGCCGCAGGCTGAAACGGGCAAGCTTGGCAAAGGTTCCATCGGCCGGGCGGGAATGTCGGGCGATTCCGCGGACTTGCCCAGGGTATTTCGATGCTCCCGTTTTTTCGGAACAAGCGCCTTGTCACAACGTTGTGATCCCATTGGAGGCGCCGCCTTCGGTCTCCCGGCAAGTGGTTTGCCGATTGCGGCGCGCACGAGATCACGCAAGAGGAGACTTAATCATGATCCGCACACTGTTCGCGACGACCGCACTCGCAACGCTGATCGCTACCGGTGCGTTTGCGCAGTCAACGACGACCCCGGCGACGACCCCAGCGCCGGCTGAAGCCCCTGCCACCATCGCGCCGGCGCCGCAACAGGCCGACGGCGCGCTGATGACCAATGTCATCGGGGAGTCGGTGTACAATGGCACTGGCGACGATGCGCAGAAGATCGGTGACGTCAGCGACGTCGTCCTCGATGAAAACGGCCAGGCGAAATCCGCCATTATCGGCGTTGGCGGCTTCCTCGGCATAGGCAGCAAGAACGTCGCCTTCGACTACGGCAAGTTGCAATGGGTCGAGAGGAATGGTGATCGCTGGCTCGTCGCCGAGACGACGAAAGAAGCGTTGACGGCGCTGCCCGACTTCGACCGTAAGCCCTACGATCCGGCCCCGGCGCCTGCTTCCACGGCGCAGAACGACCCGCAGAAGCCGGTTGATCTCAACGCCGCGCCGTCAGAACCGGCGGTGAAACGCGCTGACGGCAATCTCGCAACCAACATCATCGGCGAGAATGTCTACAATGGCACTGGCGACGATGCCCAGAATATCGGCGACGTCAACGACATCGTGCTGACCAAGGATGGCAAGGCGCAGTCGCTGGTGATCGGCGTCGGCGGCTTCCTCGGCATGGGTGAAAAGAACGTCACCTATGATTTCGCCAAGGCACGGTGGGCCGAAAAGAACGGCGATCGCTGGCTGGTGGCGCAGACGACCAAGGAGGAACTGCAGGCGCAGCCTGATTTCGACCGCAAGCCCTATGATCCGGCGCCGGTGACGACAACCTCCGACGCAACGCAGCCGACTGCTCCCGCTGCCCCGACGGCCGTTGCACCGGCTGACAATGCTCAGCCAGCGGACAAGACCGCGGAAGCTCCGGCCGGTACAAAAGCCACCGATCCGACGCAAACGGCAGCGATCGACAAGTCGACACTGACCGAAATGCCGGTCGGCAACATCAGAGGCGACGACCTGAAGGGCACCACCGTCTATGGCGCCAACGACGCCAAGGTCGGCGAGATCGGCGACGTCGTGCTCACGCCCGACAGCAAGCCGGATGCCGTCATCATCGATGTCGGCGGCTTTCTAGGCATCGGCGCCAAGGAGGTCGCGGTCGGCATGGACAAGCTCAAATTCATGACCGACAAGGACGGCAACAAATATCTCTACACCAACTTCACCAAGGAGCAGCTGCAGGCGCAGGCTGCGTATGACAAGGGCAGCTATGCCGAGAAGCGCGACCAGCAGCGGATGATGGTACAGTAAGGGAATAGGCAGTAGGGATTAGGCAGTAGGCGAAAAACCAAGCGACTAGGCATCAGGCAGCCGGAAACATTCTGCTGCCTGCTGCCTGCTGCCTACTGCCTGCCCACATATCCACCACCCCTTCGTCCGTCAGCTCTGCAAGCGCCAACGACTGGTCAAGATGCTCGGCGCGCCAGGCAAGCAGTCGCTCGGCAAATTCAAGCCGCACGCTGAGATAGGCCGGGTCGGCGGCAACGTTGGCCAGTTCGCCCGGATCCTTCTGCATGTCGAAGAGCAGCGGCGGCAGGCCGCCGCCGAAATGCACGTATTTGAATTTTTCCGTACGGATGACGGCGAGGTTGCACTGGCGCGAGCCGATGCCGAAATGCCGTTCGGCCTCACCGCTGGCAATCGAGCGGAAGTCGAACTCCCAATGCGCCGCGTCGCGCCAATCCTTAGGCGGTTCATCTTGCAGGAACGGTTTTAGCGAGCGGCCGTCGAGATGCAGCTGGGCGTCGGCGTCCAGCAGATCGAGCAAGGTCGGGAAGATGTCGACGGCCTCGGTGAAGTGGTTGACGGTCGAGCCGGCTGCATTGCCGTGACGCGGGTCGCGCACGATCAATGGGATGTGATAGCTGCCGTCGAAGAAGCCGCCTTTGCCCAGCATGAAATGGTCGCCCATCATCTCGGCGTGGTCCGAAGTCAGCACGATGATGGTGTCATCCCATGCATTCGCCGTCTTGATCGCTTGCCAGATGCGGCCAAGCTGCGCGTCGACCTCCGAGATCATGCCGTAATAGATCGCGCGGATGGCCCGGATGTTGTCGTCGCCCCAGTCGCGCACGTGGCCGTCGGTGCCGGGGCGGAAGCTTCTCCGCTTCTGGCGACCAAGGTCGTAAGCCAGATAGGGATGCCTTTGCGCCTCGGCCTGCCAAGTCTCGACATGGCGGAAGGGCGGTCCGTCCGCCGGATCATACAGCGTGTTGTAGGGCCGCGGTACGACAAAGGGCGGATGCGGGCTGATGAAGGAGACATGCGCGAACCATGGCGAATCCTGTTCGTCCAGCCAGCGAATGAATTCGCCGGCAAGAAAAGCGGTCGGCGTCTCGTCCCTGGAATAGACAGGCGGCGCGCTGGTCACGGCGTCGCCCGCTTCCCCGCCCACGGGGCGGTGAATGCCGGGAGAGCCCGCGCTGGTGTCGACGCCACGTGCCTTCAGCCATGACAGCCATGGTTTCTGATGCTCAGGCAGGAACTGGCGAACGCTGAAGCCGGGCAGCACGCCCTCATAGCTTTTCAGCCGGGGATCGCCCGGCGCCATCGTGCGCGGATCGGGCGAGACGTCGGTGTAGCCGAACAAAGTCGGATCATAGCCGAGGGCGCGGGCCGAAAGCGCCATGTTGCCGTGGCGGGCGTCGAGCGGCGTGCCGTTGCGGCAGACGCGATTGTTCATCTGGTAGAGGCCGGTGTAGAGGCACGCGCGGGCCGGCGAGCAGGGCGCCGCGCCGCCGTAATGCCGCTTGAACAGGACGCCTTCGGCGGCGAGCGCATCGGCATTCGGCGTCTTCACCACGGCATGGCCGGCAGCCGACAGGCAATCGCCCCGCCATTGGTCGCAGGAGATCAATAGGATGTTCGGGCGTCTGCTTTTCGCGGCCAATGCTCTATCCTGTCACGTCGGGAAGACGTTCAATGAACCGGAATTTGGCGGCAGCGCAAGCCTGTCAGTCTTGCTAAAATGGTGAACGAAAATTTCCTGCTGTTCACTATTGGGATACAGTCCATTCTGAGTTTGCCGCCTTTGCATTGCCAGGCGGCCACTCATATAGGCGTGGACAGCGGCAAGAGCCGCAAACCGAAGGGAAGGAGCAAGACAATGCTCGACCAGATCAAGGGCCTGCATCACGTGACGTCGATGGCCGGCGATGCGCGCCAGAACAATGATTTCTTCACGCACAAGCTCGGCCTGCGCCGGGTCAAGAAGACGGTCAACTTCGACGCGCCAGATGTCTATCACCTCTATTATGGTGACGAGCACGGTACGCCCGGCTCGGTGATGACCTATTTTCCGTTCCCGGACATTGCCAGGGGCCGCCACGGCGTCGGCGAGGTCGGTACCACGGCCTATTCGGTGCCGGCCGGCACGCTCGGCTATTGGGAAAAGCGCTTCGCCGATGAAGGCGTTGCGGGTGTCTCCCGCGAAGAGACGTTCGGCGAGAAGCGGCTGGCCTTCGCCGGTCCCGACCGCGACGGTTTCGCGCTGGTCGAAGACAAAGCGGACAGCCGCGCGCCATGGTTGAAAGGCGGCATTCCCGCTGATGAGGCGATACGCGGCTTCCACTCGGTCTCGCTCAGATTGAAGGATGGTGGCGCTACGGAAGAGCTGTTGAAGTTCATGGGCTATGAGCAAGTGGACAAGTCCGGCAGTGTCAGCCGGCTCGCCATCAAGAACGGCAACGGCGCTGATGTCGTCGACATCGAATCGCTGCCTACGGCGGGCTTTGCCAATCTCGGCGCCGGCTCGGTCCACCATGTCGCCTTCGCGGTGGAGAACCGCGCCCAGCAGCTCGAAGTGCGCAAGGCGCTGATCGATACGGGTTATGGCGTGACGCCGGTGATCGACCGCGACTATTTCTGGGCGATCTACTTCCGCACGCCGGGCGGCGTGCTGTTCGAAGTCGCCACCAATGAGCCGGGCTTCGACCGCGACGAGGACACCGCCCATCTCGGCGAAGCCCTGAAACTGCCGACGCAGCACCAGCATCTGCGGCCCTATCTTGAAGAGCATCTGCAGAAGCTGGAGGGCTGAGACGATGAGCAAGCAAGCTTACATCCATAAGGCGCTGCCGGGTTCGCCCGGCGGCCCGCTGCTCTTCGTCTTTCACGGCACCGGCGCGGACGAGAGCCAGCTGCTGTCGCTTGGGCGCGACCTCGCGCCACAGGCGACGATCGTGTCGCCGCGCGGCGATGTTTCCGAGCATGGTGCGGCGCGTTTCTTCCGCCGCACCGGCGAGGGCGTCTACGACATGGACGACCTCGCGCGGGCGACCGGCAAGATGGCCGGTTTCATCAAGGCGCAGGTGGCAGCGGCAAGGCCATCTTCGGTCTTGGGTCTCGGCTATTCCAACGGCGCCAACATCCTGGCGTCCGTAATGTTCGCCGCGCCCGAGCTGTTCGATGCGGCGGTGCTGATGCACCCGCTGATCCCGTTCGAACCGCAGGTGCAGGGCAGCATTGCCGGACGCCGCATCCTGGTCACCGCCGGCAAACGCGATCCGATTTGCCCGCCCAACCTGACATCCCGGCTGGAGGCCTATTTGCGCGCCGATGGCGCCGATGTCACAGTGGAGTGGCACGATGGCGGCCACGAAATTCGGCCAAACGAGATCGAAGCGGCAAGGCGGCTTTTCGCTGCCGTGCCGGTTGAAGGAGCAAGCGATGCCTGACGAATCGCCTGAGATCGAACTCGAGGACCGCGGCTCGAAGGGACGTTATGTGCTGCGCGGACCCGGCGGCGCCGAGGCGGAAATGACCTTCACCAAGGTCGGCGAGCACCAGATCATCATCGATCACACCGAAGTGCCGGACGTGTTTCGCGGCCAGGGCGCCGGCCTTCGGCTCGTCACCCGCGCCGTCGAGGATGCGCGGGCAGTGGGCAAGAAGATCATTCCGCTCTGCCCCTTCGCCAACGCCCAGTTCCGCCGCCATCCGGAATGGGCGGATGTGCTGAAGCAATAGACCTTTTTCCCTTCTTCCCTTGTGGGGTGAGTTGCCGGTCGCCGAAGGCGAATTCATCGTGCCAGTGGCACGATGAAAGGCCGGCGAACGCCGGGACGCTGCGAAGCAGTGGGGACCCGGCAGGTGGTCGGAGTCGCTCAGCCACAAGAGCGAACACCTCTCTGGCATTTGCGCAGTTCGGCCTTCTTGCCTAAGTACACAGTTCGCTGCGGTTCGTCCGCTCCTGCCAACTGACCGAATGGCTTCCTGATGACCGAATCCGATCTCGTCCCCGTCTTCGACGGCCACAACGACACGCTGCTGCGACTGTACCAGTCGAAAGACACCGACGTCGAAAAGCTGTTCATCGAGGGGACGCAGGGCGGTCATATAGATCTGCCGCGCGCCAAGAAGGGCGGCTTTGCCGGCGGCATGTTCGCGATCTTTCCACCGCCGGTCGAGAAGAGCAAACGCTCTGCGGTGCCGCCGGCGCCGAGCGACAATGAGCCGTTGCCGCCGGAACTGCCGCGCGCTGATGCGCTCAATTCCACCATCGGCATGGCCTCGATCCTGTTTCGGCTGGAGCGAGCGGGGGCGCTGACCGTCTGCCGCAGTGCCGGTGACATTCGCGAGGCGATGGCGAAAGGTTCGATCGCGGCGGTGTTTCACATCGAAGGCGTCGAGGCGATCGATCCCGAACTTACCTTGCTCGACGTGCTCTACGAAGCCGGCCTGCGCTCGCTCGGCATTGTCTGGAGCCGACCCAACGCCTTCGGCCATGGCGTCCCGTTCCGCTTTCCGTCGTCGCCCGATACCGGACCGGGGCTGACCGATGCCGGCAAGGCGCTGGTCAAGGCCTGCAATCAGCTCAAGATCATGATCGACCTGTCACATCTCAACGAAAAGGGCTTTCGCGATGTCGCCGCGCTCAGCGATGCGCCGCTGGTCGCCACTCATTCCAACGTGCATGCGCTGTGCACCCATTCGCGCAACCTGACGGACTGGCAGCTCGGCGCCATCCGCGAGACCGGCGGCATGGTCGGGCTCAACTTCGCAACCGGCTTCCTGCGTGAAGACGGACGGATGAACTCGGACACCAGCCTCGACATCATGGTGCGCCATGTCGACTCGCTGCTGCAGGCGCTGGGCGAGGACGGCGTCGGTCTCGGCTCCGATTTCGACGGCGCCATGATCCCGGCGGTCATCGGCGACGTTGCCGGTCTGCCAAAGCTGGTAGATGCGCTGGCCGCGCGCGGCTTCGGACGCGCGCTGATCGAGAAGATCGCCTATCGCAACTGGCTGAACGTTCTCGAAAGAACCATAGGCTGAGGCTTAAGCGCCCATGCGCTTCAGCCAATCCTGGCCGCCGCGATCCCTGATCATCGGCAGCGGGTTCTCCCAGTCCAGCCGCGCGCAGATGCGGTAGACTTCGAGCGTCTCGGCGCTCATTTCGCCGCGCTTGTAGAAGTACATGGCGGCGGCATAGCGGGTACGACCCGACCATTTTTCGCCGAGCGGCGTGTTGACCAGCTGCCACTGTTCGGCGGCTTCCGTCTCATCATCCGGTTCGTCGGCCATGATCAGAAATCCGCCGGCGGATTGGCGGTGCGGCGGTCGAGCTTGATGAAAGGACGGGCCACCACCTTGGCCCGCTTCATCAGCTTCTGGTACTGCAACTCGCGCATTGCGTAGATCTCGACCCAGAGGTCTTCGACCATCCTATCACCATAGGGACGCGTCAGCGAGGCGATGGCGATATTGCGCTTGGCCATCGGCGACCACATGGCGGCGCTGACCAGCCCGACCTCCTGATGCTTCTTGTGGTAGACGATGGCGTGTTCGGCCGGGATGTTGCCTTCGATCTCCAGCCCGACCAGCACATGGCGCAGCTTGCGTTTGGCGCGCGCTTCGAGCATGGCGCGGCGGCCATTGAAATGGCCTTTTCCCAAATCGACCATAAAGCCGAGACCGATCTCGTCCGGCATGCGCAGACGGTCGGCGCGAATGGCATGCTCGGCGGTGGTGAAGTCGGCATTGGCGACGATGAGGCCGGCTTCCAGCCGGGCGCGGTTGAGGGCGGCGTAGCCGATGGCGCGGATGCCGCGCAGTTCGCCTGCCGTCATCAGGCGGTCCCAGAGGCTGAGCGCTTTTTCGGCCGGCACGAACAGTTCGTAGCCGAGATCGCCGGTGAAGCCGGTGCGCGAGATGGTGATAGTGCCGCCATCGTGCGGGAACTCGGCGAGATCGAACACTTTGAGTTTTTCAACGCCGGCAAAGCCGGCCTCGCGCAGCACGGCGAAGGAGGTTGGGCCTTGCAGAGCGAGACCAGCGACGCTTTCAGTCTCTTCTTCGACGGTCACTTCGAAACCGATGGCGCTGTCGAGCAGCCAGGGCAGGTGCCGCTCCTGCGAACACAGGCGGAAGCGGGTCGGCGACAGCCGGAACAGCGTGCCGTCATCGAGGACAAAACCTTCGTCGTCGCACCATGCGGTGTAGTGGACGCGGCCCGGTTTCAGCTTGGTGACATCGCGCAGCGTGACGCGATCGAGGAAGGCTTCGGCATCCGGCCCCTCGATGCGGTATTTGGTCATCGGCGAGATGTCGAACAAAGCCGCCTGGCTGCGGATGGCGAAATATTCGAGTTCCTCGTCCCACAGCGAACGCGGCGCGCGATAGCCGGCCCAATTGTACCAGTCCTGAGTTTTGGCCAGCGCATCGATGCGCGGCTGGAACGGCGTGCCGAGACGCAGTGTGCGGAAATGCGACTGCGCTGTGGTGCGGGCGGCGTTGTTGATCGGACTCGTCATGACGGCATTCCTTCGCCGTAAAGTGCGGCGTTGACTGGCTGAAACATCCGATCATCCCTTCATCGCGATGATGCGCCGCGCCGCATTCAAACCGGGAGCACCCGAAACGCCGCCGCCCGGATGCGAACCGGCGCCGGCCAGGAACAGCCCCTCGATCGGCGTGTCGTAGCCCGACCAGCCGGAGACGGGCCGCGACATCAACATCTGGTCGGCCTGCAATTCGCCGTGGTGCCAATGGCCGCCCGGCATGCGGCAATTGGCTTCGATATCGGCTGGCGTCAAAAGCTCGGCATGCAGCACGGACTTGCCGATACCGGGGGCGTACGCTTCGAGCTGCGCCATAACAGCCTTGAGGAATTTCGGCTTGCCGGCATCCCAACCCTCTTTCAGCGCATAAGGCGCGTATTGCACGATCGCCGACAGCACGCAGGCGCCGCTTGGCGCGAGCGACGGGTCGGAGAGCGACGGCAGTGTGATCTCCATCACCGGTTCGGCTGAGAACTCGCCATATTTTGACGGGTTGAAGGCGCGCTCGACATGGTCGGCCGAGGGCGCGATGACCAGACGGCCCTTGTGATTATCGGCGCCGACGCCGGAAAATTGCGGTTGCCGTTCGAGCGCCAGATGGAGCTTCGCCGCGTCGCCCCTCATGCGGATGTTCTTTACCTTGCGCACGAAACCCGTGTCGATCTCGCGCGGGCCGACGAGATCGAGCATGGTCGTCGCCGGGTTGATGGCGGAGACGATCGTTCTGGCGTGCAGCACCTCGCCGCCGTCGAGGGTCACGCCGAGGGCGCGCCCTTTCTCGACGACTATTCTGGCCACGGGCGCTGCCGTGCGGATGGTGACGCCGGCTTTCTCCGCCGCCGCGCGAATGGCGGCAACGACCGCACCCATACCACCTTTCGGCAGCATCTGTGCCCCGGCCGCACCGTCAGTCTCGCCGGCCAGCCGGTAATAGAGGCCAAGCAGCGAGGTCGGCGAACGCGGGCCGAGGTGGCTGCCAAGCGTGGCGTCGAAGGCAAGCAGGCCCTTCAGCCTGAGATCGGCAAGCTGTTCGTCGAGCAGGTCGGCGACGTTCAACAGGAGCACCCGCAGGAAATCGCGCATGTCTTCCTTGCCGAGCTTTTTCAGCGCCACGGCCGTCTGGCCGAGCGCTGCGGTTTCAAGCAGGGACATGCCACCGAGATCGGGCGGGCGCCGCGACAGGAACGGTTTCAGGATGCCGGCATAGCGCATGAGTTGCGCGCGCAATTCCTTCCAGGCGGACTGCTCGGACGGAGTGGAGCCGGTCAGCACTTCGCCATAGGCGCCATGCAGGACAAGCGGCGGGCCGTCCCTCGCCAAGGCGACCGACGGAATGAAGTCTGCGCGGGTGACCTGCAGCCCGTGTTTCTCCAGCTCCAATATCTTCACCACGTCGGGGTGCAGGCGGTTCAGCACATGCGCGATCGAGGAGACCCGAAAACCTGGCGCAAACTCTTCGGTGCGCGCCGCGCCGCCGACATCGCCGGCCGCTTCCAGCACCAGAACCTTGCGGCCGGCTTTCGCCAGAGTGGCGGCAGCGACAAGGCCGTTATGGCCGCCGCCTATGATGATGGCATCAAATGACGTCATGGGCCGGGCTCATATGGGAGGTCGATTTGGCGAGGTCGCGCAGGATCTCGGCTGCCGCATTGCGGCCGGGTGCGCCCATGACGCCGCCGCCGGGATGTGTCGAGGAGCCGCACATATAGAGCCCGCCGACCGGCGAGCGGTATTGTGCGTAGCCCGGCACCGGGCGGTTGAACAGCAGCTGGTCGAAGGTCAGCTCGCCCTGGAAAATGTTGCCTTCGGTGAGGCCGACCTCGGCTTCGATCTCGCGCGGCGTGCGCACCTCCATATGGACGATGCGGTCGCGGAAGCCTGGCGAGTATTCGGCGATCTGCGCAACTACGCTTTCGGCGAAACCGTCGCGGTCGGCATCGGTCCAGTCCTGGCCCTTCACCTTGGGCGGTGCGTACTGCACGAAGCAGCTCATGAAATGCTTGCCCGGCGGCGCCATGGTCGGGTCGAGCGTCGTTGGGATGACCATGTCGAGGAATGGGTCGGCCGACCAGCGACCGGCCTTCCAGTCGTCATAGGCGCGCTCCATGCGCTCCATGGAATCGGTGAAATGCATGTCGCCGCGATAAACGGGTGAATCCTTCGGCAGTGCCGGGAATTCCGGCAGAGAATCCAGCGCGATGTTGACCTTGCCGGAGGAGCCGCGGATCTTGAAGTTCCTGACCCGCCGCAGGAAAATGTCGGGCAGTTCCTTCTCCTCGACCAGTTTCAGGAATGTGCGTTTGACGTCGGCGTTGGAGACGACGAGCTTGCCGTAGACCTCCTCGCCGCCGGCCAGCACCACGCCCTTGGCCTTGCCTCGGCTCACCAGCACATGGTCGACCTCGGCGCCGGTGCGGATAGCGCCGCCGGACGCCTTGAATGAAGCGGCGAGCGCCTTGGTGACGGCGCCCATGCCGCCGCGCGCATAGCCCCAGGCGCCGACCGAGCCGTCGACCTCACCCATATAATGGTGCAGCAGCACGTAGGCTGTGCCGGGCGACATCGGCCCGAGCGCGGTACCGATAATGCCGGACAAAGCGAAGTTCGCCTTGATGACATCGGTCTCAAAATATTCGTCGAGGAATTCCGAGATCGACATGGTCCAGAAGCGCAGCGTCAGCGCCATTTCTTCTGATGACAGGCCGACGAATTTCTTGCCGAGATAGAGAAGCTCTCCGAGGTCGCGCGGCTTGAGACTGGCCGGGTCCGGTGCGGTGCGCATCAGCAGCGGCTGGATGAAACGGCACTGCCGCGTCACGTCGCGCGAATAGCGGTCATAGGCCTCCGCGTCGCGCCTGGAGAAGCGGGCGAATTCGCGCCGGTGCGCATCGTGGTCACGGTAGTTGGCGAGGTAGTCGCCGTCGCGGGTGAACACGGCGCCGCCTTCATAGGAAATAACCTGCAAGCCGAAACGCGGCAGTTCGAGGTCGCGCATGATCTCGGGGCGAAACAGCGAGCAGACATAGGAGCAGTTGGAGTAGAGGAAGCCCGGCGTCAGCTCGCGGCTGGTGGCGGCGCCGCCGACCCAGTCGTTCTTTTCCACCACCAGCACGTCGAGCCCGGCGCGTTGCAAATAGCAGGCGTTGACCAGGCCGTTGTGTCCGCCGCCGATGACGATCGCATCCCAAGCTTTCATTCGCGCCCAGCCTTCATGGTGCTCGACCCTTCATTTTCGCGTGATTTGTCGCCGAATGCGCGGAATTTGGCACGGCAGCGGCTATTCTGTCCAGCCATTCTGAATGAATGTTCAACAAACGATATTGCGTTTTCCTGTTAATACGCTACGCTTTGCCGGCATTCGAACCTGCGCAATTCGGCTGACGGGACTTAAGGTCTGATGATCGAAACGGCAGATGGCGAGCCGGAATATGACGACGCCGCGATCCGCTTCCTCGAGGCGCTGTGGGGCGAGGGCTATCTGTCGCCGGGCGGACCAGACGAGGTCGACCGGGTGGTCGAAGGGCTGTCGCTCAGGGGCAAGACGATCCTCGACATCGGCTGCGGCTCCGGCGGCATCGCGCTGCATCTGGTGGAGCGCCACGGTGCTGCTCATGCCACCGGCTTCGACATCGAGCGGCCGGTGATCGAGGCGGCCAGAAAGCATGCCGCTGCACGAGGGCTTTCAGACCGCGCCAGCTTCGTCCAGGCGCCGCCGGGGCCGCTGCCTTTTGCCGACGCTTCGTTCGATGTCGTCTTCTCCAAGGATGCGCTGGTGCACGTGTCCGACAAGGACGCGCTGTTTGCCGAAATCTTCCGTGTGCTGAAGCCGGACGGCGTCTTTGCCGCCTCCGACTGGCTGATCGGCCATGACGGCGAGCCGTCATCTGAGATGAAGGCCTATGTCGCAGCCGAAGGCCTGTCCTTCGCCATGGCCTCGCCGGCACGCTATGCGCAAGCGATGCGCAGCGCCGGCTTTGCCGATGTCGCCGTCAGAGACCGCAATTCTTGGTATCGCAAGGTCGCGCGCGGCGAGCTGGAAAGGCTGAAAGGCCCGCTCTACGAGACGGCGGCAGTCGCGGTCGGAGCGGCCTATGTCGACAAGAACATCAAGACCTGGGAAGCCATGCAGAAGGTGCTTGACAGTGGCGAGCACCGTCCCACTCATCTTCGCGGGTGGAAGCCGGCTGTGGTGGGATAGCCGGCAAGGTGGAGCATGACGGCACCGATGAAAGCTGCAGCGCGCGAAGAGCGATCCTCCGACACGTCTGGAAAAACCGAGCCGGAAAAACGCGGCCGCAAGGCGTCGAAGGAGGTCAGGCAACAGCAGCTGATCGAAGCGACCATCGATTCGCTGGCCAAGCGCGGTTATTCGGAAACGACGATGGCCGATGTCGCTGACGGCGCCGGCCTGTCGCGCGGCATCGTCAACTTTCATTTCGAGAGCAAGGAGAAGCTGCTCGTCGCCACGCTGGCCTATATGGCCGACGAATATGCGGCGCATTGGCGCGTCGCGCTGACCAAGGCCGGCGAGGATCCAGCCCGGCAGCTGCGGGCGCTGGTCGCCGCCGATTTCGACCGTTCGATCTGCAACAAGCGCAAGCTCGCGGCGTGGTGCGCGTTCTGGGGCGAGGCCAAGTCGCGGCCGACCTACCAGGCGCTGTGCGGCGCGCGCGACGCGGCCTACCAGAAGATCTTCATCGACCTCTGTGCCACGCTCAAGCAGGGCGGTGGTTATGGCTATGAGCCGCAGGTCATGGCGCTGGCGCTCAGCGCCATGCTGGAGGGCTTGTGGCTGCGGCTGATGATGGGGACCGAGGACGTCACCCGTGAGAGCGCGCTACAGGCGGCAAACGAATTCCTGTCGGCCGCCTTTCCGAAGCACTACCCGCCGGACAGCGGACGTTGACAACAACCGGCGGATCCAAGCCGGAGCGAACAATCAGAAACAAAGAGGATGGAACAGCATGAAAAGAATAGCCCGACGCCTGACACTGACATTGGCGCTGACGGCGACGCTGGCTGGTTCGGCCGCGGCGATTGCGGTCCCCGCCGACAAGGACCTGATCGTGTTCGACTGGTCCGGCTATGAGGACCCGAGCTTCCACCCCAAATATGTCGAGAAGAACGGCGACTCGCCGACCTTCGCCTTCTTCGGCGACGAGGACGAAGCCTTCGAAAAAGTGCGCTCCGGCTTCAAGGCCGATCTTGGTCATCCCTGCTCGCAGAGCGTGACAAAGTGGCGCGAGGCGGGGCTGCTGCAGCCGCTCGACACCTCGAAGATCACCGGCTGGAAGGAACTCAATCCCGGCATCATGGCGATGAAGGATCTGGCCACCACTTCGGACGGCAAGGCCTGGTTCATGCCGTGGGACTGGGGCAACACCCAGCTCACCTACAACTCCGACAAGATCGACGCGAAGGATGTGCAGTCGCTGAAGGCCTTCGCCGATCCCAAGTTCAAGGGGCGGGTCTCGATCGGCGACAATGTCGACGACGCCTATGCGCTGGCCAGCCTTGCCATGGGGCTCAAGGACTGGACCAAGATGACGGACGACCAGTTCAAGCAGGCGTCCGACTTCCTGCGCCAGGTGCACAAGAATGTCCGCTCCTACTGGACCGATACCACGGACGTCGTCCAGTTGCTGAGCGGCGGCGAGGTCGATCTCGCCTGGGCATGGAACGATGCCACGGTACAATCCGTCGCTGCCGGTGTGCCGATCAAGTCCAAGAAGGATACGGACGAAGGCATCTCGACCTGGGTCTGCGGCTACGTGCTGTTCAAGGACGCACCCGGCAATGTCGACAAGGCCTATGACTACCTCAACGCGATCAACGATCCCGAGACCGCCAAGGTGCTGGTCAAGGACTGGGGTTATGGCCAGGCCAACGCCAAGGGCATGGCCGGCGTCGACCCGGCGATCCTGAAAGAAAAGGGCTATGACGATGTGCAGAGATTCGTCGACAAGACCCTGTTCCAATCGCCCGTGCCGTCGTCGCTCAAGCTCAAGATGATCGCCGAATTCGAGAAGATCAAGGCGGGGTACTAAAGCTCTGTCCGGCTTCCTCCGTCTGCCTGTCAGTGCGCCGGGCAGACGGTCTCGCCAAGGCCGCTGAAATTCCGTAACGTCGCCCGGCCGCTTTTCGCGATGAGGAGTTTCGCGCCATGAATTCCATGCTTCGCCGCCTTGCTCTTGCTGCCGCCCTTACGGTCGGCGCAGGCGCCGTGCTTGCTTATGCCGAAGGCGGCGGAGACCTCGTCGTGTTCGACTGGTCGGGTTATGAAGATCCGTTGCTGCACCCCGACTACACCGCCAAATACGGCGCCGAGCCGACCTTTGCTTTCTTCGGCGACGAGGAGGAAGCGTTCCAGAAGATGCGCGCCGGCTTCAAGGCCGACATCGCCCACCCCTGCTCGCAAAGCGTGACCAAGTGGCGCGCGGCCGGCATTCTGCAGCCGCTCGACACCTCCCGGATCGCCGGCTGGCAGGATCTCAATCCCGGCATCATGGCGATGAAGGATCTCGCCGTCACCGCCGACGGCAAGGCCTGGTTCATGCCGTTCGACTGGGGCAACACTTCGCTGCTCTGCCGCACCGACAAGGTCACGGCGGAGGAAGCGCAGTCGCTGAAGATTTTCGCCGATCCCAAATTGAAGGGCCGCGTCACCATCGGCGACAATGTCGATGACGCCTATGCGCTGGCCAGCCTGGTCATCGGCCTCAAGGACTGGACCAAGATGACCGACGCGCAGTTCCAGGAGGCGTCCGCCTTCCTGCGTGACGTCCACAAGAACGTCCGCTTTTACTGGACCGACGACACCGACCTCAACCAGGCCTTTACCGGCAATGAGGTCGACCTCGTCTGGGGCTGGAATGAGACCTTCGTGACGCTCAAGGGCCAAGGCATGCCGATCGCCATGAACCGCGACACGAGGGAAGGCATATCCACCTGGGTGTGCGGCTATGTGCTGATGAAGGATGCGCCGGGCAAGCTCGATCAGGCCTATGATTTCCTCAGTGCGGTCAACGCGCATGCCGTGTCCGATTACTTGGTCAAGACCTTCGGCTACGGCCACGGCAACAGCGCCGGGATGGCCGCGATCGACCATCAGGTGCTGAGCGACCGTGGCTTCGACAATCTCGACAAGTTCTTGGACAAGACGCTGTTCCAGCAGCCGGTGCCGCCTGAGCTCAAGCAGCGCATGGTCACGGAATTCGAGAAGATCAAGGCCGGCTATTGAGCGACAGGACTGAAAGAACCGATGTCGTCATCGTCGGCGCCGGTTTCACGGGCCTGTCGGCTGCGCTTGAGCTGAGAAAGGCCGGCATCGATGTCGTGCTGCTCGAAGCACGCGACCGCGTCGGCGGCAGGGTCGAGGCTATTCGCAACGGGCTTGGCGAGCGCATCGACAGCGGCGGCCAGTTTTTCTGCGAAGACATGCCGGAGGTGACGGCGCTGGCCGCGTCCCGTGGCAAGGCCTTCGTCGAAACCTATGTGAATGGCGATTTCATCACCCATCCATCGCTGTCGGTCGAAGAGGCCGAACGGACCTATCATGGCGCGATGGCAATCCGCGAGCGGATGAATGCGATCGAGCCGGACGATCCCTCGATCGCCGGCATGAGCGCTGCCGCCTGGCTCGAACGCCAGCATGATCCCACTGACGCCAAGACGGCTTTCCGCTCGATAATCGAAGGCCTGTGGTGCCTGGCGATGGACAAGGTGCCGCTGTGGTACCTCATCGACAATGACCGCCGCATCACCAACGAGGTGCCTGAGCTGCAATATTCGCTGCTCGAAACCATGCAGTCGCTGGCCGAGGATATGGCCGGAGATCTCGGCGACAGGGTTTGGCTGAACGAGCCGGTTACGCGCATCGAGCACGGCCCGCAAGGGGTTCGTGCCGTCTCGGCAGGCAGCTCCATCGAAGCGCGAAAAGTGCTGGTCGCGCTGCCGCCGGCGACGGCCGCGAAGCTGGATTTCGCGCCCGCTCTGCCGCCGGCTCTCGCAAAGGCGCTCGGCGTCTGGGAAAGCGGTGCGGTGATCAAGATCCTGGTGCGCTATCCCACGCCGTTCTGGCGCGAGCGCGACCTGTGCGGCATGGTGATGTGGCGCGACCTGCCGGGCCTGTTCGCCTGTGACGCCAGCAAGGATGCGCAACATGCCGCGCTGGTCGTCTTCGTCGGCGGACCACTGGCGTTGCGTTGGCGTCCGCTCGCGGACGCGGCGCTGCGTGCGGAGGTCACGGCAAGGCTCGTTGATGCCCTTGGCCCGGAGGCGGCCGGCATTATCGATTTCAGCCAGCGCGACTGGATCGATGACCGCTGGAGCGGCGGCGCCTACAGCGACCTAATTGTCGATGTGACGGCACGGGATGCCGAGCGCACGATCCGTGCCGGCGCTGCCCCGGTTCATTTAGCATCGTCGGAACTGTCGCCGTCATTCCCGGGCTATGTCGAAGGCGCCATCGTGATGGGGCGGATCGCAGCCAAACAGATCGCGACGGAACTTAAAATTCTTAGTGGAGCATGATCTTATTCCGAAAATCGGTTCCCACTTTTCGGGATCATGCTCAGTCCGCCATCGCCACCAGGGCCTCGGGATCGTAGCCGAGGCGGACCGACGTGCCGACGGGGATATCGTCGGCGCCGAAGTCGTTGGTCTCGGTGACCGACAGTGGCTTTTCCAATCCGGGTATCTCGACGATCAGGTGGGTGATCTCGCCAAAATAGTGGCGTTCGACCACCTTGCCGGCCACTTCGAATTTCGCCGTCGCATTGTCCCACAGCACGCGCAATCGCTCCGGCCTGATGCCCAGAGTGGCGCCGCCGCCATTGCGCATGAAGGCCTTCGGCTTGTCGGTCCTGACGCGGCCGAAGCCCAGCGTGTCGACGACCAGCGAGGCGGCATTCTCCTCTATGATCTGCGCTTTTACGAAATTCATGCCGCCGAGGAAATCGGCGACCTGGCGGTTGACCGGCCGCTGGTAGATTTCCTTGGGCGAGGCGACCTGGGCGATCTTGCCGCCGAACATTACGGCGATGCGGTCGGACATAGCGAGCGCCTCATACTGGTCATGGGTGACCAGCACGAAGGTGATGCCGACCGCCTGCTGCAGGCGGCGCAGTTCGACCTGCATCTGCTCGCGCAATTTCTTGTCGAGAGCCGACAGCGGCTCGTCGAGCAGCAGCACCTTGGGCCGCATCACCAAGGCGCGGGCGAGCGCCACGCGCTGGCGCTGGCCGCCGGAAAGCTCGGTGGCGAGGCGTTTGCCGAGGCCGGTGAGCGACACCTGCGCCAGCGCTTCCTCGACGCGGCGCTTTTCTTCCGTTCCTCCCAGCCTGAGCCGTTTCAGCCCATAGGCGACATTCTGCTCGACATTGAGATGCGGGAAGATGGCATAACTCTGGAATACCATGTTGGTCGGCCGGCGGTTGGCGGGGATGCCTTCCATCGACTGGCCGCCGACCGAGATCGAGCCGCTGGTCGGGTTGTCGAAACCGGCAATCATGCGCAGCAGCGTGGTCTTGCCGCAGCCGGAAGGGCCGAGCAGCGAAAAGAATTCGCCCTCCTTGATGGTCAGCGAGGCGTCGTCGAGCGCCTTGAACGCCCCATAGCTGCGGGTAACGCTGCGGATTTCGATCATTGCTCGGTCGGTTTGGGGTCGATCAGATTGGGCCCGCTCGGACTTATCTTGCTTGGATGGCTCATCCTGAGGCCGTTCGGCCCGGGACTGCTCAGGCATAGAGGCCTCCCTCGCTCTGGGTGCGTCTGGCCGCATGACGGCGCAGGATCTCGGCAACGGTCATCAAAACGAAAGAGGCAACCAGCAGCAGCGTGCCCAGCGCCAACACACCCGGCAGCTTGGCGGCAAAGCGCAACTGGCCCCAGATATAGATCGGCAGCGTCGTCTCGGTGCCGGTCAGGAAGAAAGCGATGACGAACTCGTCGAGCGAGATGGTGAAGCAGACCAGGAGGCTGGAAATGATCGCCGGCGCCACCATCGGCAGCGTCACCCGCCGGAAGGTGCCGAAGGCACTCTCGCCGAGATCGGCGGAGGCTTCTTCGAGGCTGCGGTCGAAGCCCTCGAAACCGGCGGTCAGCACCGTCATCGAATAGGGAATGCAGATCAGGACATGGCCGAGCACGACGGTGAACAGCGACAGGCTCAGGCCTAACTGCAGCATGACCAGCAGCATGGAGATGGCGAGGATGATTTCCGGCAGCACCAGCGGCGCCATGATCAGGCCATTGATTGTGCGGCGGCCGGGATAGCGGTAGCGGGTGATCGAGCGGGCGGCGAGGATGCCGAGCAGCGTCGACAGCACCGATGCCGAGATACCGACGATCAGGCTGTTCCAGGCGGCGTCAAGCAGCGCCGGCGTCTTCGGCAGGTCTTGGTACCATTTCAGCGTATAGCCGGTGAGAGGAAATTTTGGCGTCGGCGCGGTGTTGATCGAGAAGATCGGCAGGAAGATCACCGGCAGATAGAGAAAGACGACGTAGAGGAGGGCGTAGGCGGACAGCCAGCCGCCGGGGAAAAGGCGCCGCCTCGCCGTCATCGCGCCAGCCTCTGCAGCGCGCGGATGATGAGCACGGTGGCGCCCGCCATCAGCGTCACGACCAGCATGGTGGTCACGGACAGTGCCGCGCCGAGTGGCCAGTTGGAGGCCTTGTGAAACTGCGACTCGATGGCATTGGCGATCATCACGCCATCCTTGCCGCCGACCAGCCTTGGGGTGACGTAGTCGCCGACGGTGGGGATCATGACGATGAGAGCGGCCGAGATGACGCCCGGCGCCGACAGCGGCAGCGTCACGCGCAGGAAGGAGCGCAGCGGGCCGTCGCCAAGATCGGTGGCAGCCTCGACCAAGGTGCGGTCGACCTTCTCGAGCGAAACGAAGATCGGCAGGATGGCAAAGGCCGCCCAGGCGTGTGTGAGCGTGATGATGACGGCGCTGGAATTGTAGAGTAGCGCGGTCGATGGTTCGTCGATGATGCCGAGGCCCATCAGGCCGGAATTCAGCACGCCATTATAGCCGAGGATGACTTTCCATGACATCACGCGCAGGAGATAGCTGGTCCAGAACGGGATGGTGATCAGGAACAGCCACAGGCTCTTGTGGCGACCGCCATGGAACGAGATGAAATAGGCGATCGGATAGGCGAGGATGACGGTGAAAAAGCTCACCGTCAGCGAAATGTAGAGCGAGCGCCAGAGCAGATCGCGGTAGATCGGCTCGGTCAGCGCGATGCGATAATTCTCCAGCGTGAATGTATGGTCGATGGTGAGGTAGTTCTGCGTCCAGAAGGAGTGGGCGAAGACCACCAGGATCGGCACCAGCAGCAGGATCAAAGCGTAGACCAAGGTCGGGCTGATCAGGGCAAGGCCCTGGACGGACTCGGACTGCAGAAGGGCGTTTCGCCTTGCTCGCGTCATGCGCCGCGTGGGCACCCCTTCGGCAGCTACCGTCATTGCAGCGACCCGGGCGTGATCTCGGTTGCTGGCTCGAACTGTTCCGCCATGATGCTCCCATCGACCGGGCCGGCTGCCTGTTCCCAATTTTTGCGGAGCGCGCTTTGCTGGTTGCGCTCAAGCTTGCCGGCTTTCTTTCATCATGAGCGCATCCGTGCATTGAAATCAAGCGCTATTTCTGTAATATTGATTGAACGGACATTCAAAATGAAGTGAAGAAAGCCGGCTTTCCTGCCCTTGGCGCTTCGCTTTCTGTCCGGTGAAATTACGCTCAGACGATGCGAGGCAATGATGGCGGCTGCAAGAGACCTAAGAGCGATGGAAATGGCTGACGGTGGCGATGCGGTCGAGCTGGCCAAGCGCCATCTCATCCAGCCCTGGCCTTATGCCGGCTCGGTCGGCAATGAAGCGCGTGCGCTGATCGGCGAGGGCGATGGCATCTACATCACCGATGTAACAGGCAAGCGACTGATCGACGGGCCGGCCGGCATGTGGTGCATCAATGTCGGCCACCGCCGCGAGGAGCTGGCCAGGGTGATGTACGACCAGGCGATGATGCTGTCCTACAACACGCCCTGGTATACGATGAATGCGCCGTCGGCCGAGCTCGCCAAGCGCCTCGCCGATCATGCGCCGGGCGATCTCAGCCATACCTTCTTCACCACCGGCGGATCGTCGGCTGTCGAGACGGCACTGCGCTTCATGCAGTTCTACAACAATGTGCGCGGGCGGCCGGAAAAGAAGCTGATCCTCAGCCGCGGCGGCGCCTATCACGGCTCGACCTATCTGTCGGCCTCGCTCAACGGCCGGCCGCGCGACCGCGACTGGATGGACGGCGCCGACGATCTGGTCGTCAAACTGTCCTCGCCAGACCCGTTCCGGCGGCCGAAAGGCATTGACATCGCCGCCTTCTGCGATTTCCTGGTCGATCAGTTTCGCGATGCGGTCGCCCGCGTCGGCGCAGAGAAGATCGGTGCTTTCGTCGGCGAACCGGTGCAGGCATCCGGCGGCGTCGTCGTGCCGCCGGATGGCTATCTCAAGCGCATTCGCGAAATCTGCAGGGACAACGATATCCTCTATATCTCCGATGAGGTGGTGACCGGCTTCGGGCGGCTCGGCCATGTCTTTGCCTCCGGCGATGGCTTCGGCATCGACCCCGACATGATCACCTTCGCCAAGGGCGTTACATCAGGCTATTTCCCGCTTGGCGGCGTCATCATCTCGGAGCGGCTGCTTCAGGAAATGCGCCGTTCCAACCATCCCGATGCGATGTTCGGCCATGGCCTGACCTATACCAGTCATCCCATCGGCTGCGCGGTGGCGCTGAAGAACCTCGATATCCTGGAAGACAGCGTGCTGGCCCACACGCGCGATGTCGCGCCCTATTTCCAGGCGCAGTTGAAGACGCTGGAGGAACTGCCGCTGGTTGGCGAAGTCCGCGGCATGGGCCTGATGGGCTGCGTCGAGTGCGTAGCCGACCGCGAAAGCAAGGATCCGCTGCAGCTCGACAAGGATGTCGGCAAGCGCATCGACGCGCATTGCCACGAACTCGGCCTCCTGGTCCGGCCGCTGATCAACATGTGCGTGATGTCGCCGCCGCTGATCATCACGCGAGAGCAGATCGACGACATGGTGGCGATCCTGCGCGAAGGCATTTCGCGGACCATGGACGATCTGCGCAAAGAGGGCGTGTGGCAGGGGTGACTGGCAGTTCCGCCCCTACACCTGCGAGCGCATAGCCTCATTGAGGTTCCACATGTCCTTCTCCTCCGGCGCCGTCTCCAGGCCCAGCACCGGGATCTCCTTGCGCAGATGGTCGTGGTGGGTGCGCACACCGTATTCGAGGTCGGAGAGATAAAAACCCTCGAAGGCCTCCGAGATCATGGACTCGTTTGACCAGACGGAAAGCTGCACGTCCTCGTTCATGGTATCGCGGTCGATGCGGTAGGCGAGATAGCGGGCGGCCGCCTGTTCCCGGGTCTCGTCGGGGTAGCGGTAGATGGCGCCGCGCAGCAGCGTCTCGCCGGTCGACAGCGGGAACTCCTGATAGAACTGCACCGATTCCGGCATGATCGACAGCGCGTTGTTGGGGAAGATGCCGTAATAGATCCAGGCCCTGCGCAGATGCTCCGGCAGGTGTGAGGCATCGGGCGTGAGCTTGATGTATTCGCGCACGCTCCAGCGCCGGCCGGCATGCGGATTGTAGGTGGCAAACGAGCGCGACACGCCGTTGATGAACGGCTCATCGAAATAGGTCGAGCCGTAGAGATCCTGCAGCGCCGGATGCGCCATGGCGACGTGGTAGCCTTCATTGTCGACGTCGCGCACCGACTTCCAGTTGACCGGCGTTTTCTGTGTCCAGATGCCCCAGGACGGCACCATCTCGGCCGCATTGTAGTGGGCCATCTCGGCCTCGATCGGCTTCAACAGTTCGGCCACCGAAGGCTGCGGGCCCCCCTTGCGAAAGCGGACAAAGATGAAGCCCATCCATATCTCAAGGTCGAGCGGCATCAGGCCGAATTCGGTCTTGTCGAGCTCGGGGAAGGAGCGCGGCCGGGCGGCGCCGCGCAGCGTGCCGTCGAGATTGTAGACCCAGCCATGGAACGGGCAGACTAGCGCGTTCTTGCAGGTGCCCTGGCTGTCGGCGACGACGCGGCTGCCGCGATGCCGGCACATGTTGTTGAAGGCGCGCAAGACGCCGTCCTTGCCGCGCACGATGAGCGCCCGCTCGCCGACCACGTCCATAGTCAGATAGTCGCCGGCATTCGGCACGTCGCAGACATGGCCGGCGATCTGCCAATGGTTGCGGAAGACGTATTCCTTCTCAAGTTCGAGAAGCGCGTCGGAGTGATAACTCCAGCCCGGCAGACCCCGCCGGTCCCAATCATTGGGGATCGCCACGTCACGGAGATGCGGGTTCATAAAAAAGCTCTTCTTTTATTGAATACTCATTCAATAAAACCATATTTTGCGTTGAAATGCAACGGCTTGTAGAAATCTCAACTTTTCAAGTCGGCACAACAGGGCCGGCTGAAAGCCAGAAAATCCCGGAATATCCGGGCGTTAACCGGGGTCGTGAAATAGCTGTCCGGCGTGCGGATTTGGCCGTGCCGAGCTTGCAAACACGGCCCGCTCCGAGACGAAAAATACCTGGCGTCCGCAAATTCGATCCGCAGTGTGAGCTTGTTCATAGTGCGGCCGACAGGAAGCGGGCTTGGTGCGTTCGCGGCCCGCCTGTCGTCAACATTTGATTGCGCGCATGAAACAGCTTCGCAAATGCATCTTGCCGTCGGCACATGACCGGATCTGTCCGGATATGCCCGAATTTCTTGTTTCAAACCTGTTACGCGGGCAAGCCAAGCGCATCATTCGCCCGTTACCAGGCGCGCTTAGGTTCGTTTCATAAGAAAACGAAGGGGGGCAGCAATGCATACGAAAATCGAGATCACCAGCAACGAACGGCGCGCCAAACCGGCACTGCGTCAGCGCGCCAGCGACCATCCGGTTGCGATGTTCTCCATGCTGGGCGCCTGCGCTCTGGCCGTCATGTTCCTGACACCGGCTTCCGGTCCGGCCTTCGCTTCGCTCAACCCGCCGGCCAATGTCGTCCAGGGCGCGCTGACCACCATCAAGACCGCCCGGCTGCCGGAGCCGGAAATCGATTTTGCCTGCCAGGGCCAGGCCTGGGGCGCCGAGAGCGCGGAGTGCCTGCGCGTCATCGCCGCCCAGTCCGGCGTGCACAAGGCGCGTGCCGTCCGCATGATCGCCAACGCAGCGCCGCTGACCACGACACCCAACGTTTTCTGAACCTCCCGAGCGCTTCCTCCCGCGCTCGTTCTTGGCTCCCGCCGCTTCCCTCGGTCGGGAGCCTCTTTTTTAGGGTCTATCGAGATTCGGGTGAGGCCGGCCTGCGCATGGAGGTTCCCTGCGCTTCCGGTGCTCGCGTACTTCAAGTACGCTCCGCTCCGGTTCTCGGGAACCACCATTCTCGACTCGGCCTGACCCGAATCTCGATAGACCCTACGTGGGTGCTTCGAAAACTTAGCCGGCGGAGGCGACCTGGTCGGCTATTGCCGAGAGTACGCCGCGGACGTCCAGCGTCGAGAACGGCTTTTCCAGGATTTGCGGGCGCTGCGGCGCCGGCAAGGCTTCGATCTCGGCCTTGGCGCCGATCAGGTCGCCGGTGACCAGCACGAAGCGTTTGGCCAGCGCCAGGTTGTCGGCGAGCAATTCGCGGTAGATGGCAATGCCGCTGGTGCCGGGCATGCGCAAGTCGGAAAAGACGATGTCTGGCGGCATGTGGCCGGTCAAGGTCGCCGCCGCCGACGTCCAGGCCGGCACAACCCGCGACTTGATACCCATCAGTTCCAGGATGTCGGAGAGGGAGCCGGCGACGTCGGGTTCGTCGTCGATGATCAGCGCATAGCGCAAGCCGCTGGAACGAGCCGGGCTGTCGCCGGCTGCTGCCGCGCCGCCGGTGATTACCGGCAGCTGGACGACGAAGCGCGCGCCGCGCGGCAGCACCTCCTCGAACCAGATATTGCCGTTGTGGCGCTCGACGATCGATTTCGAGATCGACAGGCCGATGCCGGTGCCGACGCCGACCGGCTTGGTGGTGAAATAGGATTCGAAGATGCGGCTGCGGATCGCCTCGGGAATGCCCGGTCCGTTGTCCTCGACCGAAAACCCGGGGTTGCCGCGATCGCTGCGGAATGTCCGCACCTTGATCAGGCGGTCGCCGCCGATACCGGCCAGAGCGTGTTGGCTGTTGATTAGGAAATTGGCGGCCACCTGCGTGACGTGGTCGGCATCGGCCATCGCCAGCAGCGGGCCGGGCGCGAAATCGGTGTCGATGATGATGCCGCTCGAGCGTGCGCCATAGGCGGTCACTTCGAGTGCCGCGCGGATCACCTGGTTGAGATCGGTCTCGGCCTGCGCCGCCGGATGCAGGCGCACCATCGACAGGAAGCTTTTGACGATGCGGCCGCAGCGCTCGGCAGCGGCGCGCACTTTCTCGGCGCGAACCTTGGTCTGCGGGTCGGTGGCGAATTCATGCAGCAGCGTCGACTGAGCAACGACCACGGCGAGCGGATTGTTGAGCTCGTGCGAAACACCGGCCAGCAGCGAACCCATCGCCGCCATCTTCTCGTTCTGGTGCAGTTTTTCGCGCTGGCGGTTGATCTCTTCTTCGGCGCGCAGCTTATCGCGCAGATCGCGGATCGAACCGAAGATGAGCTGACGGTCGGCCACCCGCATCTCGGTCGCCGTCAATTCGATGGGAAACACCTCGCCGGCCGCATTCTGTGTCACGGTCTCAAGCCGCTGGCCAACCATCGGCGCGCCGCGGCCAGACATGTATTCGGCGCCCGAGACATAGCCCTTGCGGTAATATTCCGGCACCACGGTATCGAGCAGGTCCTTGCCGAGGATGTCGCTGCGCTGATAGCCGAACATCTTTTCGGCGGCCGGATTGAATTCGATGATCGAGCCGGTCTCGTCGATGACGATGATCGCGTCGAGCGACGCCTGCAGCATGGTGCGGCGGATGACTTCGCTGGCATGGGCGTCGGACGGCGAGTGCTCGATGGCGTCGCCGATGGCGAGCGCGATGATGTGCATCGTCGCCTCTTCCTCTTCGGTCCATTCGCGCTCGTTTAGGCAGTCATTGACCGCGAACGTGCCCCACAGATGACCGTGCGCGAACACCGATACCGACAGGAACGACTTGATGTGCTGCTTTTCGAAATCGGCCCTGAGGAACCCGTCGAGATCGCGCGTATGGCCGGCGAAGATTTTGCCTTGCCGCTCGTCCTCTCCAATCCGCTCCAGCAGCGGATCGGTATCGACGATCGACTGCATGATCACCGTCGGCGAAGCCAGTTCGCCGCCGAAGCGAGGATCGATCCAGTAGGCGGCGACCGATTGGGCGAAGCCCTGGCCGGGCAATTCGCGCAGCCTGAACAGGATGCCGCGCTGGCAATTCATGGCGCTGCAGAGCGTTTCGAGGATGGTTTCCATCTCGCGCTGCCAGTCGCCGGCATCGCGCAACCGGCGGACGACTCGCACAGCCGTCATCGCGGCGCTCTGGCGAGCGCCTTGCGGGTCCATACGTGGTGCTGGTTCAGCGGTCATGTCAGCCATCAGTAAAGGGCCGTCGAATTAGGCAGCTATGGAGCATTTCACGAAAAAGGTGAAACGCTCCATGTTTCAATGCAATCCCGAACGGAAAATCGCTACGCACTGTTCCTGGAATTGCTAAAGCGCTTCACCGTTTCACGGAAACGGAGAAGCCTCTATCTCTTTGTTTTCACACAATTCCGGGCGGAAACCGCGTACACTTTTCCTGTAATTGCTCTAGTGCCCGTCACCGGTCGGCAGCGAGAAGATATAGCCTTCGCCGCGCACCGTGCGCAAAAATTTCGGATTGGCCGGATCGGTTTCGATCTTCTTGCGCAGCCGCATGATGCGAATGTCGACGGCGCGCGACGATTCAGGATCCTCGACAAAACCAATCGCCTCGGAGATCGCCGATCGCGTCAACAGCCGGTTGGCGCGGGTCAGGAAAACCTCCAGCACATCGAACTCGCTCTTGGCCATGTCGATGACGGCGCCGTTGGCGCCGGTGACAAGCCTGCCGTCGAGGTCGGCCTGGAACGGGCCGAAGGTCAGGCGGCGGCCGCCATCGGCTTGTGTCTTCGCCGCCTGGGCGGGCTCGGCTGCGGAACGCGGCGCAGCACGCTGCGCACACGAGCCAGCACCTCACGCAACTCGTAGGGCTTGACGATGTAGTCGTCGGCGCCAAGCTCCAGCCCGACAATGCGGTCGAGTGCGGTGCCGGCAGCCGTGGCATAGATGATGCCGACCGGTATTTTCGAGCGCAGCCAGCGGCCGAGCGACAGTCCGTCCTCGCCCGGCATGGCGATGTCGAGAATGGCCAAATGAAACGGTTCCGTCTCCAGCAAGGCGCGCGCCTCGGCCGCGCTTCCGGCCTGGGTCACATCGTAGCCGTTGGCGCCGAGATACTCGGCGACCGCGTCCCGGAGATCGGGCTCGTCCTCGACGATGACAATCCGTGCCCGCACTATGGCCTCGCTCCCGCTTTCAGCGGAAAGTAGATTGGGTATAAACATGATGTCCAGCACTCATATCCGGTTGCGGGGGAACGGGAAGAAAAACATGGCTGCACGATCCGTCATCGCGCTGGTTTCCGTCGCCGATGTGGTGGCCGGCGATCTTGCCGATCATCTCGACCGGCGCGGCCATGACGTGCGCGAGGCGCGGCAGCCCTGGGAAGCTGAATCCCTGCTTTCGGCCGGAGGCATCGATATCGTCATCGTCGGCGACAGCCTCAGCCAGGCGGAGGGGCGGGACCTGCTCAGGCGTTATGGCGGCGGCCAGAGCGCGGACGGGAAGGCGGCGCCGGATTTCATCCTGATCTGCCGGCCGGCCGATCTGGTCGACAAGGTGCTGGCGCTCGAGCTTGGCGCCGCAGATGTCGTCGAAAGTCCGCTCAATGTCAGGGAGCTTGCCGCGCGCATCGGCGGCCTGCTGACGCGGCGCGGCAGGTCCGCCCAGGAACTGATCGTGCTGGAAAATGCCACCGTCGATTTGCGGTCGGCCATCGTCATGCACCGTTCGGGTACGGAAGAACAGCTGTCGCCGGGCCAGGTGGCGCTGCTCAGGCTGTTTCTGGCCAGCCCGCGCAAGGTGCTGACGCGCGACGACATCATTGCGGCGGCGCCCGCCGAAAATGCCGATGCCTTCGACCGCTCGATCGATTCGCGCATCGTGCGGCTGCGCCGCAAGCTCGACACCGAAACCATCACAACTATACGCGGCGCAGGCTACCGGTTCGACCCGCCGACGCAGCGCGCCGACTGAGGGTTGGGAGGCTGGATTGTTCCTCGGCTCGCCCAAAAAAGCTGCGCAATCTTGGGCGCCATGCATAGGCGTCAGCGCACCACCAGAAGCGATGGTCCCGACGGCAATTCGCTGGCGACTACGATTTCGCTGGCGGCATGCGCGCGGTCCTTCAGAAGAACCGTGGCGAGACCGGCAAAGCCGAGCAGGCCTTGTGCATAGAGCAGTACCGAAAGCACGGAGGCTGCAGATTTCGTCTTCATCGGTTGTCCCCAAAATCAGAACCGCGGGTGCTTCAGGATAAACCCGAAGTGCCCGCGTCGCCCACGGAGCCCCCCGTTGCGACGCGGGCCTTCGGTCCTCTCGGCAGCAAGTTGCCGGAGGGGCCGCGCATCCACTTCAACCCGAGGCCGACCCGCCAGAGGGCCCTGAGACGGTTGATGCGCAGACTGGAGACAATCCAGACCAAGGCTATGAACAGCGCGGCATGCAGCGTCGAAATCTCACCCGAATTCATCACCGCCAGTTTCGTCATCGGGGTGCCGGCTACTGTGCCGATGCCGCCGACGACAAATGCGGCGATGCTTATCCTGAAGAGCCAGGACAGGGTTGTCGATTTGATGCTCATTTTTCGTTGGCGCCGGCTGTTCTCGTTGGGATGACTTTGCCGCGAGCCTGTAACCAGATCATGCCGCCCAGGCCGCGCTTTGTTGCAAGTCGGTTTCGAGCGATGCCAATCTTCTTTCATATAAGGACATCAGCACTTTCGTTTGGGGGGCGGTGCGTGATCGGGAGTGCGCAGCGAAGACGGGAGCACGCTCCTTGTTGTCCACCTTGCTTGTTAACCCGAGGAAACAGATTCGAAACACAAACGAGCGTCGATCGAAATCAGCCTGAAACATGACGCAGGGATAAGCGGCCATCGAATTGACGCCGGCCCGGCCGGCAAAGGGGAGCCATCATGTACAAAGCCATTTCCGCCAAACTCATCAACGTCGCCGCCGCCGCTGCCGGCGCCGCGCTTCTGCTTGGCGCTGCCAACAGCACCGCCCATGCCGCGGCAAACCAGATCGTCGCGCGAGTTTCGCTGTCGCAGCAGACCATGGAAGTGCTGGTCGATGGCCGGCCGACTTTCGCCTGGAAGGTCTCGACCGGCGACAGTGCGCATGTCACGCCGACCGGCTCGTTCAAGCCGACCCGCATGTACGAGATGTGGCATTCGAAGAAATACGACAACGCGCCGATGCCGCACTCGGTCTTCTTCAGCGGCGGCTACGCCGTGCATGCGACCAACGCCATCAAGCGGCTGGGACGGCCGGCGTCGCATGGCTGCGTGCGGCTGCATCCCGACAATGCCGCCGACTTCTACCAGTTGGTCGAAACCTTCGGCCCGACCAACACCAGCATCGTCATCGTCAAGTAGCAGACTGCGTTTGGAGCGATGGTGCAGCGCAGCCGGACAGGTCATGCCGCACCGCAAGTTCCCGCCTTGGAGCTCCATCGGGGCTTCGCGGTAAATCAATCCAGTCAAAAAAGAGGCCGGAAATTTCCGGCCTCTTTTCGTTTGTTCGCTGACGCCGTTCGCGCTCAGTCCGCGTGCACCGGCATCAGCTTCGGGTCTGGCTTTTCGGCGTGGTGCGGCAGGTCCTTGCTGGCGATGAAGGTGTAGAACATCGGCACCACGAACAGGGTGAACATGGTTCCGACCAGGATGCCGGTGAAGATTACGAGGCCCATCGAATAGCGCGCCGCCGCACCAGCACCACTGGACACGATCAGCGGCACGACGCCGAGCGCCATCGCCGCTGTCGTCATCAGGATCGGCCGCAAGCGCACCTTGGCCGAGGCGACGATCGCATCGCGCCGCCTCATGCCATGCAACTCGCGCTGCTGGTTGGCGAACTCGACCAGAAGAATGCCGTGCTTGGTGATCAGACCTATCAGTGTGATCAGGCCGACCTGCGTGTAGATATTGAGCGTTCCAAGCCCCAGATTGAGCGGCACGATGGCGCCAAAGATCGACAGTGGCACCGCCATCATGATGATCAGCGGGTCGCGGAAGCTTTCGAACTGCGCCGCCAGCACCAGATAGATGACGATTACGGCGGCTGCGAACGCGATAAGGATCGTGTTGCCTTGCTCCTTCTCCTGCCGGGACTGGCCGGAATAATCGATGAAGAAGGTATCGGGCAGGCTCTCCTTGGCAAGGTTCTCCAGGGTCTGCAGCCCGTCGCCCGTGGTGACGCCGGGAAGCGGCAGCGCTGATATCGTCGCCGAGTTCAGCTGGTTGAACTGCTCGATCGCGGCCGGCGCGGCGTTGGTCGAAATCTTCACTACCGCTGAAAGCGGCACCATTTCGCCGGTCACGCTACGCACGAAATATTCGCCGAGCTTCTCGGGATTGTCGCGGAATTCCTTCGGCACCTGCGGGATGATGTCGTAGCTGTTGGAATCGCGGTCGAACTGAGCCACTTCGGCGCCGCCGACCAGCAGCGTCAGCGTCTGGCCGATGTCGGCGATCGGCAGGTTGAGAGCCGCCGCGCGGTCGCGGTCGATGGTCACCGTCACCTGCGGAGCGTCAAAGGACATCGAGTTTTGCACGACGATGAAGCGGCCGGAGGCCTGCGCCTTGTTCTTAATCTGCTCGGCCGCCTCGTAGACCTCGGCGGAACCACCGGTCGAGCGCACCACCATGGAGATCGGCAGGCCGCCGCCGGAGCCCGGCAGCGTCGGCGGCGCGAAGACGAAGGCCTCGACGCCGGCCACCTTGCCGAGGCGTCCCTGGATATCGGCTTGAAGCTCCTTTGAGTTGCGCTGGCGCTCGGCCCAATCCTTGAAGGCGAAGCCGACAAAGGCGCCGTTGGTGGCGCCGCCAAAGGCAACGGCGGAGAATTGCGCCCTGGTTTCGGGAATGTCCTTCACCAAGCCGAGGATCTGGTTGACGTAGGTCTCGGTGTAGTCCGAGGTCGCGTAGCGCGGTGCCGTCACGATCGACAACAGGAAGCCCTGGTCCTCTTCCGGCGCCAGTTCGCTCGAGGTCTTGGTGAACATGAAGCCGGTGAGCGCAACCAGCGCCACGACCATCAGCAGCGTCACCGGTCGATTTCTCAAGGAGGCGGTTACCGCCCGCTCATAGACATGCTCGACACGGCTGAAGGTTCCGTCGACGACGCGCTGGAAGCGACTGTGCGATCCCGCCTTGAGCAGACGCGCCGCCATCATCGGCGTGATGGTGACGGCTATGAGGCCGGACAGCACCACCGAACCGGCGAGCGTCACCGCGAACTCGCGGAACAGCGCACCGGTCAGGCCGCCGGTGAAGGCCAGCGGCGCGAACACGGCGGCGAGCGTGATGGTCATGGCCACGATGGCGGAGAAAATCTCGCGCATGCCGTTGAAGGCCGCCTGCATCGGCGACATGTGGTCCTCCTCCATGTGGCGATGGATGTTCTCCACCACCACGATAGCGTCGTCGACGACAAGGCCGATGGCCAGCACCATGGCCAGCAGCGACAGAAGGTTGATCGAATAGCCGACCGCAAACAAAAGGAAGCAGACGCCGACCAGCGACAGCGGGATGGTCACGATCGGCATCATCACCGAGCGGAATGAGCCGAGGAACAACAGGATGACCACAACGACGATGGCGACGGCTTCGGCGATGGTCTTGAACACTTCATCGATCGAGGCGCTGATCTGTTCGGTGGAATCGTAGACGATTTCGATGGTCATGCCTTTCGGCAGCGTCTCTTGAATCAAAGGCACGATCTTGTGGATCGCCTCCGCCGTTGTCAGCGGGTTGGCGGCCGGCGTCGGGAAGATGGCGAGGAAGGTGCCGGGCTTGCCATTGAAGCTCACCCTCGTGTCGGTGCTCTCGGCGGCAAGCTCGACTCGCGCCACGTCGCGCAAGCGCACCACCTGGCCGTCCGTCGAGCGCAGCGGAAGCTCGGCAAAGGCCTCAGGCGTCTGCAGCGTCGAGCGAACCGTGATCGAGGAGACGACATATTCGTTCTCGGTGTTGCCGGGCGCCGACAGGAAGTTGGAGTTGTTGATCGCCGCCAGCACTTCGGCGGCGGTGACGCCACGCGCAGCAAGCTTGACCGGGTCGATCCAGACCCGCATCGAATATTCCTCGGCGCCGAAGATCTGCACGTCGGCGACACCTTCGACCGTCGACATGCGGGGCCGCACGACGCGCTCGATATATTCGGTGAGTTGCTCCTTGCTCATGTTCGGATTCTGCATCGAGATGTACATCATCGCGAACTCTTGGCCGGTGCCCTTGACGATGACCGGGTCCTTAGATGCATCCGGCAAGGTGCCGCGTACGCCCTGCACTTTCGACAGGACCTCGGTCAGCGCGACATCCGGATTGGAGCCGAGCTTCATCTGGACGACCACAGTGCTCGAAGACGGCCGGCTGGACGAGGTGACGTAGTCGATGTTCTCGGTCGAGGCGACGGCCCGCGCGATCGGGGCGGAGATGAAGCCCTGGATCAGGTCGGCGCTGGCGCCGGGATAGGCGGTGGTGATGGTGATCGCCGTCTCGTCAACCTTGGGATACTGCCGGATCGACAGGTTGAAGATGCCCTGGAAACCCAGGAGCAGGATCATACAGGCGAGGACGGTGGAGAGGACCGGCCGGCGAATGAAGATGTCGGAAAAGTTCATTGCTGAGCCTGCTGGTTCGCCGACTTGCTGGGGTCAATGGTGTTGTCGACAGCGACGGACATGCCGTTGAAGAGACGGTTTTGGCCGGCGGTGACGACCTCGTCTCCAGCCTTGATGCCCTCGACGATCTCGACCATGCCGTCGTTGCGGCGGCCGGGCTTCACGAACACCTGCGACAGCACGAGCGCCGGTTTTTCCGGTTCTGCCGCGGGCTTCGCCGGGTCGACAGCCGGCTTGTCCGCGGGCTTCGCCGCGGCGTCTTCGGCAGCCGGTTTCGCGTCTGCCGGCTTTGCATCTGCCGCCGGCTTTGCCGCGTCGGCCCCTGCAGCAGGCTTTTCCTCGGGTTTCGCGGCTGGGGCGCCTTCCGCCGGCTTCGCCGGAACGACGACGAAGACGAAGTCGCCATAGAGGCTCGACGTCAATGCCGTCTGCGGCAAGGACAGAATGTTTTTCTCCTGCGGCAGCTCGACGCGAACCTGGACGAACTGGCCGGGCGTCAGCTTGCCGTCAGGGTTGGCGACCTCGCCGCGGACGGACACCAGGCGGCTTGAAGCGTCGATCTTGGGATCGATGCCGCGAATGGAGCCGGCAAACGGCATGTCGGCGCCGCCGCCGGTGCCGCCGAGGCCGAGCCGCACCGCCTGGCCTATCTTGAGCAGCGGCAGCTGCTGTTCGGGTACCGAGAAATCGACCCGCATGGTGTCCAGATCCTGCAAGGTCACCACTGCGTTGCCGGGCGAGAGATATTGGCCGAGGTCGATCTTGGGGATGCCCACGGTGCCGGCGAACGGCGCCGTCAGCTGCTTCTGATCGAGCACGGCCTGCAGCTTGTTGACCTGCGCGGCGGAGGCCGATGCAGCGGCTTGAGCGGTGTCGAGCGTGGCATCCGTTCCGACGCCGCGCCGCTGCAGCTCCAGCGCGCGTTCGAGCGCCGTCTTGTCGGACACGGACTGCGCCTTGGCCGCGACCAGATCCGCGCGTTCGACGGCATCGTCGAGCTGCAGCAGGACCGAATCGACCGGCACCTTCTGGTTGGCATGGAAAAGGATGTCCTTGACGATGCCGCTGGTCTCGACGGTAAGGTCGACACCGCGCACGGCGCGTACCGTGCCGATCGCCTCGACCCCCGGCGTCCAGTCGGAAGGCTTGACGACAACCGTCGATACGGTCGTCGCCGGCGGCTTCATGGTGGCGAAATACTGTTTGATAGCGTTGTCGCGGAACAGGTTGAAGCCGACAACGCCGACGCACACCAGAGCGAGCAGAAGCAGAATTGCGGTGATAGAGATGAAGCGCTTCACGAACTGTCCCCTCGGCCGATGTCCGGCAAAATAGCCGAATAGCGGGACACTTATCGACGCCAGGTCCCGATTACAAATGACGGCGGACTTACTGTACCGTCTGGACGGTCTTGTCAATTCCGCCTAGGCTGGTGCGGGGGAAGGGATCGATGAAGACCCAAAGGGCAAATTCGCGCGACAAGATACTCGCCGCCGCCGCCGATGTCGCACGCGAGGCCGGTCCCGGCAGCCTGTCGCTTGACGCCGTCGCCAGCCGCGCCGGCGTGTCGAAAGGCGGCCTGTTATATAACTTTCCGACCAAGGCCAAACTGATGCAGGGCCTGGTGGAGAATTACCTGCGCGCGTTCGAGCTGGCGCTGGAATCGGGCCGTGTCGCCGGCGCCAGCGGCGAGAGCCTGCTCGCCACCTATATCCGGCTCTCGGCGGATGATTGCGAGGAGCCGAAGCCGACGGCTTCGTGGATATTCTCGGCGATCGCCGAGGATCCGGATTTCCTGACGCCGATAAAAGCCTTCAAGTCGCAGCTGCTGCAGCGGCTGAAGAGCGAGACGCCGGACCTCAAGACGCTGCTGGTCTGCTTTCTGGCCATCGAAGGGCTGCGCAGCATGAACCTCTTCGATTCCGACGTGCTGTCCGCCGACGAACGCCACTTGCTGGTATCGGCCCTGCTGGAGATTGCAGGATAGCTCAGGGCGTCGGATCGAAGAAGCGATACGGGCCGGGCGGAAAGGACGGTTGGTGAGCGGCATGGCATAGGCACGCATCACGACATCGGCGATTTCAAGCTACAGCCCCCTGATTCGTTGGATCGATGGTTCAGGAATGACTGCGCGAATGCGCGGCCGACTATGTTGCGCCGCACCATAACACTGCCGTGTCAGCCTTGAGACGGCGCTCGGCGAGGCCGGCAAAGCGCGTTTTAGGGCTGTGATGGCGCCGACATATGGTTATGGCATTGTCATGTTGCGGCGCACAAACTATGTGCCTTTGTAGTCCTCATAACAGTCGCGAGATCTCCATGGGTTCCCTTTCTTCGAAGAATGCGCTCGTCACCGGATCGACCAGCGGCATTGGCCTGGCCATTGCCCGCGCCCTTGCCGCCGAGGGCGCCAACGTCACGATCAACGGCCTTGGCGAAGCCGCGGCGATCGAACAGGAGCGCGCCGGCATCGAGAAGGATTTTGGCGTCCAGTGCCGCTACTCCGGCGCCAACATGATGGACGGCGCAGCGGTGACCGCCATGGTGCGCGAAGCCGAGCAGGCCTTGGGCAGCCTCGACATTCTGGTCAACAATGCCGGGATACAGCATGTCGCGCCAATCGAGGAGTTTCCCGACGACAAGTGGGAAGCCATCATCCGCATCAATCTGCTTGCCGCCTTTTACGCGATCAAGGCCGTGGTGCCCGGCATGAAGGCGCGCAAATGGGGCCGCATCATCAACACCGCGTCGGCGCATGCACTGGTCGCCTCGCCGTTCAAGTCGGCTTACGTCTCGGCCAAGCACGGCATAGCGGGTCTGACCAAGACGGTAGCGCTGGAAGTCGCGCAGGACGGCATCACCGTCAACGCCATCGCGCCCGGCTATGTCTGGACGTCACTGGTCGAAAAGCAGATCCCCGACACGATGAAGGCGCGCGGCATGACCGAGGAACAGGTCAAGCGCGACGTGCTCCTGGCGGCACAGCCGACGAAGCAATTCGTCACCGTCGAGGAGCTCGCCGCGCTGACGCTGTTTCTGTGCTCGGACTCGGCCAGGCAGATTACCGGCACGACTTTGCCGATGGATGGCGGCTGGACGGCGCAGTAGGCGCGCTCCCCCGGCGCCGCTCTTTCCTTGACAAAGACGAAAGATCAATCCAGCATTGTGGCAAGGGGTTCCTTCGCGACGACCCCGTGAGGCGTCAGCCCAATGATCGCGTCCAAACTCTCACTCTGGAGGTGGACGCCATGCCGTCAACAACCGCAATCACCGTAGCGCAGCTTTCCCGCCTTGTCGGTCTGTCCGACGCGCCTGTTCTTGTCGATGTCCGCATCGACGAAGACTACGACGTCGATCCGCGGCTGCTTCCGGCCTCGTGCCGGCGCGACTTCAAGTCTGTTTCGAGCTGGGCGGCCGAGTTCACGGGGGCTCATGCTGTCGTCATCTGCCAGAAGGGGCTGAAGCTCTCGCAAGGCGTTGCCGCGTGGCTGCGCCATGAGGGCATTGCTGCCGAATCCCTTGAAGGCGGCTTCGAGGCGTGGCAGGCGGCCAAGGGACTTCTGGTCAAGGCCGACAAGATACCGCCCCGCGACGACAAGGGCCGCACGGTCTGGGTGACGCGTGCCCGCCCCAAGGTCGACCGCATCGCCTGTCCTTGGCTGATCCGCCGCTTCGTCGATCCCTCGGCGGTGTTCCTGTTTGTCGAGCCGTCTGAAGTGCTGGCGGCCGCCGATCGGTTTGGGGCGGTTGCCTTCGACATCGACGACGTGTTCTGGAGCCATCGCGGCGAGCGCTGCACCTTCGACACGATGATCGAAGAGTTCGGGTTGCGGTCCGAAGCGCTCGATCGCCTTGCGCTGATCGTGCGTGCAGCCGATACGGCGCGCCTCGATCTCGTACCGCAGGCGGCCGGGTTCCTCGCTGCATCGCTCGGGCTGTCGCGCATGTTCCGCGACGATCTCGAACAGCTTGATGCCGGCATGCTGCTCTACGATGCGTTCTTCAGATGGTGCCGCGATGCCACTGACGAAACCCACAATTGGCCCAGCGCGGGCAAAGCGCCATGAGCGCCCTCGCCGCGGACGACGATGCACAGGCTACCGAGGCTCCGATCGTCCCGACCTTCCGCCAAGCCGCGAAACTGTGGGCAAGGATCGGCCTGCTCTCCTTCGGCGGGCCGGCCGGACAGATCGCGCTGATGCACAAGGAATTGGTCGAGGATCGCCGCTGGATCGGCGAGCAGCGGTTCCTGCATGCGCTCAACTACTGCATGCTTCTGCCAGGCCCCGAGGCACAGCAGCTCGCCATCTATATCGGCTGGCTGCTGCACCGGACCGCCGGCGGCCTCGTTGCCGGCATCCTGTTCGTGCTGCCCGGTGCGTTTGTCATGCTGGGCCTCAGCATCTTCTACGTGCTTTACAATGATGCGCCCGTCATCGAGGCGCTGTTTTTCGGCATCAAGGCGGCGGTGCTGGCCGTCGTCGTCGAGGCGGTCCTCCGCATCGGCAAACGGGCGCTCAAGAACCGGGTGATGATGGCGATCGCGGTGGCCGCGTTCCTTGCCATCTATGTCATCAGGCTGCCGTTTCCGCTGATCATCCTGGTTGCAGGGCTGACCGGCTGGATCGGCAACCGCTTGGCACCGGCGCGTTTTTCCGGAGCCGCACGCGGCAAGGACAATTTGCCCGATGTCAGGGGCGCCGTCGACGTCATGTTCGAACGCGGCGACCTCGCTCACACCAAGCCGACGAAATGGCACGCGCCGCGCACCATCGCGATCTGGCTGCCGATCTGGCTCGGGCCGGTCGTACTGATCCTGGCGCTGACCGGCCCTGCCAGTGTTTGGGCACAGCTTGGCGGCTTCTTCAGCCTGATGGCGGTGGTCACATTCGGCGGCGCCTACGCTGCGCTCTCCTATGTCGCGCAGGCAGCGGTGACCTCGTTCGGCTGGCTGGCGCCGGGTGAAATGGTCGATGGGCTTGGTCTGGCCGAGACGACGCCGGGACCATTGATCCTGGTGCTGCAGTTCGTCGGCTTCGTCGCCGCCTATCGTCACGCCGGTGCGATGGGACCGCTTGTGGCCGGATCGCTCGGCGCATTGCTGACGCTCTGGGTGACGTTCGTGCCGTGCTTCTTCTGGATCTTTCTGGGTGCCCCCTACATCGAGGCGCTGCGCGGCAACAAGGCGCTGTCGGCGGCGCTGAGTGCGATCACGGCGGCTGTGGTCGGCGTGGTGATGAACCTTGCGCTGTGGTTCGCACTGCATGTCGTCTTCGGCGCGGTGCACCGTTTTGGTCTTGGGATGGAGCTACCGGTGCTGTCGTCGCTGGATTGGCGCGCCGCGCTGCTGGCGGCGGCCGCCATGGTCGCCATGCTGAAACTGAGGATCGGCATGCTGCCGACATTGGCCGGCTCGGCGCTGGCCGGACTGGCGCTGCTGGCCTTGCCTGCGTAGCGTCCGAAGGCGCGACCAGCCATTATCACAGCCGGATTTTTGAGGTATGCCGGGCCGGCGCACAACGGTCGCGGGCGCTGGTAGGATCAGCGCTGGCCCCGGAGATACGCTTTACGTCGAACCCGATACCGCCAAGCTGAACCTGCTCGACGCGGAGAGCGGCGCGCTGGCGAACTGATTTGACGAGGTTGGCCGAGCTGTTCAAAGTCGATCCTGGATCGCACAACGGGATATGACATGGTGGATTCCGATCGGATCGACAAGCTGATCGCAGGGGTGCCCCCCGCCTTGGCGCTTCGTGCCGGGCTGGACCTTGGCATCTTCACCTGGCTCGGCGGCGATGCTGCGACTGCCGACAGCCTTGGGGCAGCGCTCAAAGTCGAGCCCGCTCGTCTGTCGCGGTTCCTCTACGCGCTCGCCAGCATCGGTCTCCTCGACGTCGAGGATGGTCAGTTTCGCAACGGAGCCGAAGCGTCGGAGTTCCTCGACGCGTCCAAGCCGACCTATCGCGGCGGCGATCATGTGCTGCTGCGCGAACTCTGGGGAGCCGACCTTTTGACCGCAGAGTCGCTGCGGCAGAATCGGCCGGCCGCGCTGCACGACTTTTCCGAAGCGGGGCCAGAATCCGCAGCGGCCTTCAGCCGCATGCTCGCACCGGGAGGGGTGATTTTCGGCCGAAATCTCGCCCGTGAACTGGACTTCTCGGCGGTCAGTTCGGTGATCGACATCGGCGGCGGCGCCGGGACCATTCTGGTCGGTCTTCGCGAGCGATGGCCGCATATTGCGGCGACTTTGATGGAACTCCCGACGGTCGCGGCGGTCGCACCAGCGATCCTGTCGGAATACGGTGCCGGCGATGTGGTTGTCGAAGAAGGCGACATAACGGTCGCGCCATCGACCGGCCGGCATGACTTGGCAATCCTGAAGGCTGTCGTCCAGGTCCTGCCGCCGGACCAGGCGCGCAGTTCGATCCTGAACGCGGCGCGTTGCCTCACCCAAGGAGGCGAGATCGCAATTGCGGGGTGGGGTGTCGTCGATGACGACCGTCTCGGCCCGCCTGAGGGTGTCTTTCTCAATCTCACCTTCCTGAACCTTTACCGCGCAGGCGAATCGTACACGGAAGGTCAGTATCGCGGGTGGATGGCCGAAGCTGGGTTCCGGGATATCTCCAGGTCGCAGCTGACCGACGGCACCACGTTGTTTCGTGGGCGCCTCACGGACTGATTGTGGCTGGAGTAGTTGGTTTCGGGCGTGTGTGGCCCTCAGAGCCAGCCCCGGACGGATTGCACAAAGTTCCTGAGGCGGCGTGAGCCGATCTTTCCCCTTACCGGCAGCGCGGTGTCCCCTGTCTTCTCGATAGCTTCTTCGCAGAGGGGGCATTTAAATGTCACTTGGTCGACAACAAAGTTCGGGATAGCGGCATATTTCGCATTCGTCGATTGGGGCGGAACCTCCGACAGGATGTTGCGCGGTCGCTGCAACTTGCGCCTAGCTAGCCCGTTCGACTACGTCGAATCGGAATGGAGTTTTTAGACATTCGTTTATCTATTCGTGGTTTCTAATACATATGGCATCCAACGCGTTCACCCGGATTTGGTTTGCTTTGAGCCGCCTAAGGCGCGCCACGAACGGTAACGTTGCCGTCATCGTTGCCTTCACCTTGCCGGTCGTGGTTGGCGGCGCCGGCCTCGGTGTGGAGACATCCTTCTGGTATTACAGCAGCCTCAAGCTGCAGGCCGTTGCCGATGCCGCGGCCTATGCCGGCGCGCTCGAGAAAGTCGCGGGTTCCGATAACCCGACCATCATCGCCGCCGCCACGCAGTCCGCGACCTCGAACAATTTTGCCACGCCGGGCACGATCCAGGTCAACACGCCGCCATTGTCCGGCCCGAACACCGCGAAGAAGGCAGTGGAGGTCATCGTCAAGCAGAACCTCGACCGCTACTTCACGGCGATTTTCAACCAGGCGCCCGTTGCCGAACAGGCAAGGGCGGTGGCGCTGATCAATGACGCCTCCAAAGCTTGCGTGCTGGCGCTCAGTCCGTCGGCCTCCCAGGCTGCGCTCTTTTCCGGCAACACCACCGTCAACCTCACCGGCTGTTCGGTCATGTCGGACTCGATTGCCTCGGACGCCATAAAGACGCAGGGCTCGGCGGTGCTCAAGGCCGACTGCCTGATCACGGTCGGCGGCATGGTGCTGAACAATCCAGCGACCACAGTCTGCAAGTCCAACATCACCCGAGCCTTGCCGGCAGCCGATCCTTTCTCCGGCTTGGCGACGCCGACAGCCGGCAACCCTTGCAAGAATGTCAATGGCAACAAGACGTCGCAAACACTCCAGCCTGGCACCTACTGTAGCGGCATGAGCCTCAGCGGCAACGTCACCCTGCAGCCCGGCGTCTACGTCGTGCAGGGCGGTATGAAGGTCAACGCCAACGCGGTCGTCGCCGGCAGCGGGGTAACCATCTTCATGGCAGGCAGCAACACCGTCAGCATGAACGGCAACGCCAAGGTGACGCTGAGCGCGCCTACCTCCGGAGCCTATTCCGGCGTGCTGTTCTACGGCGACAGGACCGGGACTGCGGCACAGAGCACCTTCAACGGCACAGCGGACTCGCTTTTGACCGGCGCCATCTATTTCCCCAGGCAGCAGGTCAACTACCTTGGCAACTTCTCGGGGAACGGCGGCTGCACTCAGGTCGTCGCCGACACCATCCAGTGGTCCGGCAGTACGACCATCAAGCAGGACTGCACCAGCCTCGGGATGAAGAACATTCCGGCGACGCAATCCGTTCAGCTCGTCGAGTAGCGGGATGGGTGGGCGGACCTTGCGCATTGTCCTGGACAAATCCGGGATAGCTGCCGTCGAGTTTTCCATGTTGCTGCCCATCCTGTGCCTCGTCTGCCTCGGCATCGCCGACGGCTGGTCCTACGTAACGAGTTACCTGCAGATGCGCGCGGGCGTCAAAACCGCGGCCAATCTCGTAATGGCCGGCGCGTCCAATGACACCGGAACGCAGGCGGTCGCGCTTTCGAGCTGGAACGACAAGCCCGACGACGCCGCGGTCGTACTGGTCCGCTCCTATTTGTGCGGCGCCACGGTCGTGGATGCGACCACCATTTGCGGCGGAACGAAGCTGCCGACCGTCTTCGTCCAGATAACGGCGACGGGCACCTGGGTGCCCCCGTTTAACTTCGGTGTCTTCCCGGACCCGCGCGCGATCAGTCATCAGCAGGTGATCCGTGTCCGCTGAAAGGATCGGATCCAGGTGGCGCCGTGACTGCTCCGGCGCAGCCGGGCTGGAATTCGCCTTGATCGCGCCTTTCCTGGTGATGCTTTTGTTCGGAATCTTCGCCTTCGGCTGGGCCATGAATGCCGTGTCGACCGTCCGCTATACACTGGAAACCTCTTCCCGGGCGCTGCAGCTGAACAACACGCTTTCGCAGAGCGACATCCAGGCCATCGCCACGCAGAAATTGGTGAACCTGGGTCTGAAGAACGTCATTGTGACGATCGCGACCGACCCTGCCAGCGGCGGTTTCAAGATGGCGCATCTGACCGCCAGCTATGCCTTCGTCATCGCTTTCCCGTATTTCGACCAGTATCCGATAAATTACGCCACGACCGTCACGGTGCCCCTGGTTGCCAGCTAGGATACGGCCGGCTTCGTTGAGTTGGCGGCGCCGAACTCAGACCGTAACGGATCGACTGGGAACCATCGCTCGATCTGAAATTGTACTTGCAAGAGGTCGATTCTCTTCGCGGCTGTAGATGCTTAAAGCTCGCTCCTGAGACCTCAGGGATGGACTTTTTCTATGGAACTAAAGTCAGGCTGCTTGCTTGGTCGCGTCCGTGAAAATCACCGAAAACCAGTCCATCAGTGCTGCAACATGCCGACAGGCTATCTCAGTCACCAAGCCTTTGATCTTGCTGGTGATCCCGACAGGAATCGAACCTGTGACCTACAGATTAGGAATCTGCCGCTCTATCCTACTGAGCTACGGGACCACGCGGCCCGACACATAGCCGCTTCCGATCGTTTCGCCAAGAGGCTCGCCGAAGGCAATGAAGAGGCCGGCCGAAGGCTAATCGGCCGGCCTTTCGTCGGGGCAGGTCAGGCTGCCAGCGCCGTTTCGGCCAGTTTCACCCAGTAGCTCATGCCGTGCGGTATGACTTCGTCGTTGAAGTCGTAGGCCGGATGATGGAGGCCGGCGGTCTCGCCATTGCCGATGAAGATGAAGGCGCCAGGTCGGGCTTCCAGCATGTAGGAGAAGTCTTCGCCGCCCATCACCGGCTGGATGGCGCGGTGGACCTGGGTGTCGCCGGCGACATGTGCCGCGACATCGCCGGCAAAGACCGTTTCTTCCGGATGATTGAAGGTCACGGGATAGTTGGCGTCATAGTCGACAGTGATCGTCGCGCCGAAGGCGGTGGCTATTCCTTCGCAGATGGTGCGGATGCGCTCTTCCGACTTCTTGGCGATCTCTTTCTTCAGTGTGCGCACCGTGCCGGCAATCTCGGCGGTCTCGGGAATGACGTTGTAGGCGTCGCCGGCGTGGAACTTCGTCACCGAAACCACCACCGCCTCGACCGGATCGGTGCTGCGCGAAGCGACCGTCTGAAGGGCGCCGACCAACTGGCTGGTGATGACGATCGGGTCGATCGTGCCGTGCGGCATCGCCGCATGGCCGCCGCGGCCCTTCACGGTGATGGTGAACTCGGCGGTCGCCGCCATGATCGGGCCCGGCCGGATGGCGAACTGGCCCACCGGCAGGCCCGGCATGTTGTGCATGCCAAAGACGCGCGAAATATCGAAACGCTCCATCATGCCGTCCTTGACCATCTCGTTGCCGCCGCCGCCGCCCTCTTCCGCCGGCTGGAAGATGACCGCGACCGAGCCGGCGAAATTGCGCGTTTCGGTCAGATATTTGGCGGCGCCCAAAAGCATCGCCGTATGGCCGTCATGGCCGCAGGCATGCATTTTGCCAGGAATGGTCGAGGCATAGGGCTTGCCGGTGATCTCGTTGATCGGCAGCGCGTCCATGTCGGCGCGCAAGCCGATGGTCGCGCCTTGCCCCTTGCGGCCATGGATGATGCCGACGACGCCGGTCTTGCCGAGGCCCGTCACCACGTCGTCGCAGCCGAATTCCTTCAGCTTCTCGGTGACGAAGGCGGCGGTCTTGAAGACATCGAAATTCAGTTCTGGCGTCTGGTGCAGATGGCGTCGCCAGCCGGCAACTTCATCCTGCATCTCGGCGGCGCGGTTGAGAATCGGCATAATGGTTCCATCTCGCTGTTGGAGCAGACGATCTGGCCTGCTTGATTGCAATTGTGATTGCCATGCTTGTTGCCATCTTGGCACTTTGCCATCTTGGCGTCACATAGGGTAAATAGCACCCCAGACAATGTGATCCGGAAATTGAGGGCCGGATCAGGTCATGCTGGCCATCGCGTAACGAAATCTTACGGAGCCAGGGGCGACTACGGCAAGAGGCGATTTCGGATTCCATGATGCGGCACAGCCATATCCTCAAATTACTGCTAACGGGCGGCTTGGCGCTACCTATGCTGGCTGGGCCAGCTTTGGCCAATCCGGTGATCCTGTTCGACCTCAACAGCGGCAAGGTTCTGCAGCACCAGGACGCCTTCAAGCGCTGGTATCCCGCTTCGCTGAGCAAGCTGATGACCGCCTATGTCACCTTCCGGGCGATTGCCGCCGGCGAGGTCCAGCTCGATTCACCGATCAAGGTGACCAAGCATTCGGCGGGCGAACCGCCGAGCAAGATGGGCTTCAAGCCGGGCTCGGTGATGCGGCTCGACAATGCGTTGAAGATGATGCTGGTCAAATCGGCCAACGATATCGCCATGGCCATCGGCGAAAACATAGGCGGCTCGCAGGCCGGATTCGCCGTTCGCATGAATGCGGAGGCGGCGCGGCTTGGCATGACCGGAACGCATTTCGTCAATCCGAACGGCCTGTTTTCGCCGGAGCAGTACACGACGGCGCGCGATCTTGCCCTGCTGGTGATGGCGATCCGCAAGGAATTCCCGCAATACGCCCCCTGGTTCTCGATCGAAGGCCTTGCCGTCGGCAAGAAGGCGATCTCCAACTACAATCTCTTGATCGGGCGCTATCCCGGCGCCGACGGCATGAAAACCGGGTTCGTCTGTCCCTCGGGCTTCAACATGATCGGCTCGGCGACACGCAATGGCCGCACGCTGGTCGCGGTCGTGCTCGGCGAAAAATCGGCGATCAGCCGTGCCGAGACCGCCGCCAGGCTGCTCGACCAGGGCTTTGCCACGCCCGACCCGAACTGGCTCACGGTCGCGGCCATGCCTTCCTATGGCGATACAATGTCACCCAACGACATGCATGATGAGATCTGCAGGAAGAAGGCGCCGCACGAGCAGTCCGAGGCGGCTCCGCCGGTGGCCGCGAAGGGTGCCGACGTGCCGAAATCGCCCTATCAGGAAAAGCTCGACCACGTGCCGACGCTGGTTGCCGTGGGCCTCGGCGGCGCCACCGGGCCGGCGCCGAAGGCGATGCTCGACCAGGGCGGCCAGGAATACGCCGATGTGCCGCTGCCGAGCTGGCGGCCAGACATTCCGGCGCCAAAGGGGGCCGAACCGGCCGTGGTGGGCCAAGCAACCGCGGTGCAGGGCGACCAGCTGGTCAAAGCCGCGAACTAGGCGATGGCTGGCTTTCCGATACCCGTCACGGTGGTCACCGGCTTCCTCGGCGCCGGCAAGACGACATTGCTCAACCGGCTGCTCAAAGATCCGGCACTGGTCGACACGGCCGTCATCATCAACGAATTCGGTGAGGTGGCGATCGACCATCTGCTGGTCGAGCAGGCCTCGGACGGCATCATCCAGTTGTCCGACGGCTGTCTGTGCTGCACGGTGCGCGGCGAACTGGTCGATACGCTGGCTGACCTCGTCGACCGGCTGCAGACCGGCCGTATCGCCCGCCTTGCCCGCGTCGTCGTCGAAACCACCGGGCTCGCCGATCCGGCGCCGGTGCTGCAGTCGATCATGGCGCATCCCGCCCTTGTGCAGGCCTTCCGACTTGATGGCGTCATCACGCTGGTCGACGCGGTCAACGGCAATGCGACGCTCGACGGCCATGTCGAGGCGGTCAAGCAGGTGGCGGTCGCCGATCGCATCGTGCTGACCAAGGTCGATCTGGCCAGCGATCCCGGCGACGTCGATGCTTTGCGAACGCGACTCCATCAGCTCAATCCAGGCGCCGTGGTGCTGGACGCCGGCGACGGCCGAACCGGCGTCACGGCGCTGTTCGATTGCGGCCTCTACAATCCGGCGACCAAATCCGCCGATGTCCGGCGCTGGCTCGGCGAAGAAGCCGCCCATGAGCACCACCATCATCATGATCATGACCACGGCGAGCATGAGCACCACCACCGCCACGATTCCCGCGTGCGCTCCTACTCGCTGGTCCATGACGGCCCGGTGCCGTTTTCGGCGATCGAGATGTTCCTCGACCTGCTGCGTTCTGCGCATGGCGACAAGCTTTTGCGGATGAAGGGCGTCATCGAGCTTGCGGAGGACCCGTCGCGGCCGCTTGTCGTCCACGGGGTGCAGAAGATCCTGCATCCGCCGGCGCGGCTGCTGGCCTGGCCGGACGGCCAACGCGGCACCAGGCTGGTGCTGATCACGCTCGATATGCCGGAAGATTATGTGCGCCGGCTGTTTTCCGCCTTCACCAACCGGCCGTCGATCGACACGCCGGATCGCGCGGCGCTGGAGAGCAATCCGCTGGCGATAGCCGGGGGCTGATTGTCAGGCTCGCTATGCGCCGCGTTCGACCAGGAAGCGGTGGCCGCCGCTGACGGCTGATGTTTCAACAAGCTGGTGGCCAGCGTCGGCGCAAAAGGCGGGGATGTCGATGACCGCCAGCGGGTCGGTGGTCTCCAGCCAAAGCCGGCTGCCCGGCTGCATTGCCGCCAGGCGTTTTTTCGCCTTGAGAACGGGCAGGGGGCAGTTCAGGCCCTTGAGGTCATAGATCGCGGTGTGATTTGTTTGTTTGTCTTCATGCATGTCATTGTCCCAAAACCGCTGCGCACTTTTGGGAGGCATGCATCGGCAAGGCGAAAACCTCAGCCGCCGAACATGCCTAGCAGCTTGTTCTTGATCTTCGACATCCGGCTTTCGTCCGCCGGCGGTTCCGCAGGCGCCGCCTCGACGCTCGCAGTGGCGACCGGCTGCTGGGTGGCCTGCTTGGCTGCTTCCTTTTCGGCAAGCGCTTGGGCCTTTGCCGCTTGCTTTTCAGCCAGTGCCTGGGCCTTGGCGGCCTTCGCTGCCTCAATGGCAGCAACCCGCTGTTCCTCGGCCTTGCGCTTGGCCTCCTTCTCAGCGTCCAGCGCCGCCATTTTGCGGCCGGCCGGCGAATCGATGCGGCCCATGCGCGCCGTCTCGGTCAACGTGCCGTCGGAATTCAGCGACGGCGGTTCGATCGGCACGCGCTCGCCCCGGGCGCGGCGCTTCGACCAGTCGGAAACGATGCTGGCTTCCTTGATGCCGGCAATGGTCGGCTTGGGCGCCGGAACACTGGCCTTGACCGCGCCGGTGAAGGCCGCGTCATAGCTGCTTTGATAGGCGTTGAGTGCGCTCTTCAGCGAATCCGGCTGCGTGGTCGCCGGGCAGGCGCCGGTCGGATCGAATGTCGTGCCCTCGGGCGCCACCTGGTTGAAGACATAGCGCTTGTCGCAGACATCGACTTTCGGCGGCACCTTGGTGATCTCGAAATTGTCGTAACCGACCTTCAGCATCTTCCAGAACTCATAGTTCGGGTCGTTGCGGTAACGCGCCATGTTGGCGGCGGTCATGCGGAATGGGAAGGCCTGGATCTGGAACTCGGTCTGGCCGCCCTGGAAGGCATCGCGACCAAAAGCGTAGATCTGCTCGATCTGCGGATCGGTCATCGAATAACAGCCCGACGACGAGCAGGCGCCGTGCACCATCAGATTGGCGCCGGTGCGGCCATTGGCACGGTCATAGGCGTTGGGATAGCCGATGTTGAAGGACAGGTGATAGTTCGAGCGCGGATTCATCTGCGACGGGCGGACCGTATAGAAACCTTCCGGCGCCTGGCGGTCGCCCTCGGTGTATTTCGGGCCGAGCTTGCCCGACCATTTGCAGATGTCGTAGCTGGCGACCATCTCGTAGCGGCCGGTGGTCTTGGCCTTCCAGATTTCGAGCTTGCCTTCTTCCTTGAAGATGCGAGCCATCACCGACGAGGTGCGGATCATGCCCTTGGCCTTCATGTCGGCCAGGATCTTGTCCGGCAGCGGCTTGCTGGCTTCCGGCGCAAAATTCTTCATCGAGGAATCGTTGCAGCCGGCAACGCCAAGCGCGGCGATCAGAAGTCCAGTGCGGGCAAGCTTGGTAAACATGGATACGGCTATGTCTTTTTCTCGCGTCACGGCCGGATAGCGCCCGGGCCTGCATGCTGAACACTGACGGACCCTAAGCCCGTTAACCTTGAAAATTCCTTACCGCAAGCGTCGGACGGCGCCCCCCACGGCAATTCGCCCGGTGTCACGGATTTTTTATTGAGCCGAATGCGGCGGCATTTTTGTGGCGAAATTGCTCCTTGACGCCACATTGCGGTGCGCTGCCGGCCAAAATCAGAGGCTGCGGCCCATCGCCAGATATTTTTCGCGGCGCTGTTCGCGAAAATCGGTGTTGGCGCCGGCAAAATCCTTCATCGTCTTGGCGATGAGGTCGCCGGTGGCGGCGATCACCGTTTCGGGCGCGCGCTGGGCGCCGCCGAGCGGCTCGGCAATGATGGCGTCGATGATCTTCATTTCCAGAAGGTCCTGGGCGGTGATCTTCATGTTGGTCGCCGCATCTTTCGAGCGCGTCGTGTCGCGCCACAGGATCGAGGCAGCGCCTTCCGGCGAGATCACCGAATAGATGGCGTGTTCCAGCATGTAGACGCGGTTGGCGGTGGCGATCGCAATGGCGCCGCCCGAACCGCCTTCGCCGATGACGACCGAAATCGATGGCACTTTGAGGCCGAGGCAGGCCGAGGTTGAGCGGGCGATGGCTTCAGCCTGGCCGCGTTCCTCGGCGCCAACGCCGGGGTAGGCGCCGGCGGTGTCGACCAGCGTCAGAAGTGGGATCTGGAAACGGTCGGCAAGTTCCATCAGCCGCACGGCCTTGCGGTAGCCTTCAGGGCGCACCGAGCCGAAATTGTGCTTGAGCCGGCTCGCCGTGTCGGAGCCCTTTTCCTGGCCGATGACGGCCACCGGTTCGCCGCGGAAGCGGGCGAAGCCGCCGATGATCGCCTGGTCCTCGCCGAAATTACGGTCGCCGGCGAGCGGCGTGAAATCGCTGAACAGACCCTTGATGTAGTCGAGGCAATGCGGTCTGTCGGTGTGGCGCGCGACCTGCACCTTCTGCCACGGCGTCAGCGCCTTGTAGATGTCGCGCAGCGCGTCGCGCACGCGCTTCTCGAGCCGGCTGATTTCGTCGCCGACGTCGACCGCCTCGCCATTCTCGGCAAGCTTCTTCAGCTCGAGGATCTTGAGTTCAAGGTCCTGCACCGGCTTTTCGAAATCGAGGTAATTGTACATTCTTGAGCGGACCGATGCGTCGGAAGGCAAACATCGCGCAGATGTAGGCTCCGCGCGGGCACGTTGCCCTCACATAGCGATATGAGGCCTAGTCGGCAAGCGGATGATGATCGTTGACCAACCGCACCAACCGCTCTTCCAGCACATGCGTGTAAATCTGCGTGGTCGAGATATCGGCGTGGCCGAGCAGCTGCTGCACCGCCCTGAGATCGGCGCCGTTCTGCAGGAGATGGCTGGCAAAAGCATGGCGCAGCACATGCGGCGAAATTTTGGCCGCCGATATGCCGGCCCGCGCCGCAAGGCCTTTGAGGTCGCGGGCAAAGACCTGCCGGGAGAGAAAGCCGCTGTCGCCGGCGGCCGGGAACAGAAACGGGCTGTCGGCGAAAGCCGGCACCGACGCCCGGGCCGTGAGCCATGCCCGCATCGCCATGCGGGCCTTGGCCGACAGCGGCACCATGCGCTCCTTGTCGCCCTTGCCGCGCACCATGAAGAAGCGGTCGTCGCGCTGGGCGACGGTCACCGGCAGGCCGACAAGTTCGGAGACGCGCAACCCGGTGGCATAGAGCACCTCGACCAAAGCGTGCAGGCGCAGTGCCGCCACCCGGTCGCCATTGACGCCATCGCCTGTCTCAAGCGCCGCACGGTCGAGCAGCCGACCGGTATCGGCCTCGCTCATCGTCTTGGGCAGCGGCCGGCCTTTTTTTGGACTGTCCAGCGTGCCGGTCGGGTCGTCGCCGCGCAAGCCCTCGGCGTAGAGAAACTTGAAGAACTGGCGGATCGCCGACAGTTTGCGCGCCTGCGACGTCGACGCAAAGCCGCGCGCCGCGATATCGTCGAGATAGGCGCGGATGTCGGCTGCGGCGGCAGCGGCAAGCCCGCCGGCAATCTGCTGCGAAGCGTCTTCGAGATCACGGCGGTAGGAAGACAGCGTGTTTGCAGCCGCACCGCGTTCGGCGCTCATCATCTCGAGAAAGGCTTCGATGCGAGCCGCGCTGTTCATGTTCCAGGGGTCAGTTTTGGGTCAGTTTTTCTTGGGGTTCAGCTTTTCCGGTGGAATGCGCACGGTGATTTCGGCTTTTTTCGGCTCGACGAACATCGCCAACGCCACCATCGTACCATAGGCAATGCCGGCAAGAATCATCATCGTCACGACAAAGCGGAACAGTGTCGGCATCAATCTTCGCCCGTCTTCTTGCTCTGCGATTCCAAGCCCTGTGTCCTTATGGGACGCTAATTCCGTCAATTCAAGGACGAAGGGCTCTGCGTGCGAAAGGCGCTGTGCTTGACGCAAACGGGCTTTTGATGTCGATACGCCGGCAAAGACGGCTTAGAAACAGCATGGTCTCATGAACGCGTTACCAGCAAATCCTCCCGGCGATAGCCATGCCGCGCTGCTCGACAGGCTGGGCAGCCGCTCGATCGTCTTTGTCGGCCTGATGGGCGCCGGAAAGACGGCGATCGGCCGCAAGGTGGCGACGATGCTGTCGCTGCCCTTCGTCGACAGCGACCAGGAGATCGAAACCGTGTCGCGCATGACGGTGCCGGAATTGTTCGAACGCTATGGCGAGACCGAATTCCGGGCATTGGAGCAGCGCGTCATCCTGCGCGTGCTGGAGAGTGGGCCGCAGGTGCTGTCGACCGGCGGCGGCGCGTTCATGAATGCGCAGACGCGGGAAGCGATCGCCGGGCATGGCGTGTCGGTGTGGCTGAAGGCCGAGATCGACCTATTGATGGAACGCGTGTCCAAGAAGCAGAACCGGCCGTTGCTCAAAAGCGCCGATCCGCGCGCCGTGCTCGAGCGGCTGATGGGCGAGCGCTACCCGGTCTATGCCACGTCCAACATCACCGTGCCGACACGCGACGACCGCAAGGAGGTCATTGCGACCGAGGTTGTCGACGCGCTGTGCGGGCATTTCGGCATTCCGGCTCCGACTGCGCCGGGCGAGGTGCGGCTGTGAGCGAACCGGTCACTGTCGAGGTCGGCCTTGGCGAGCGTGCCTATGACATCCTGATCGGCCCCGGCCTTTTGGCGCGCGCCGGCGCCGAGATTTCGCGCCGCCTGCCCCGCACGAGAGCGGCGGTGGTCACCGACGACAATGTCGCGGCGGCACATCTCGACGCGCTGAAGGCCGGTCTGGAAACAGGCGGCATCCAGCCTGCCGTCATCACTTTGCCGGCCGGCGAAAAGACCAAGAGCTTTGCCCATCTCGAAGAGGTAGTCGACGGCGTGCTCGCCGCCAAGCTGGAGCGCGGCGATGCCGTCATTGCGCTCGGCGGTGGCGTCATCGGCGACCTGACCGGCTTTGCCGCCGGCATCGTGCGCCGCGGCATGAATTTCGTCCAGATTCCAACCTCGCTGCTGGCGCAGGTCGATTCCTCGGTCGGTGGGAAGACCGGCATCAACAGCCCGCGCGGCAAGAATCTGGTCGGCGTCTTCCACCAGCCGAAGCTGGTGCTGGCCGACACCGAAGTGCTCGACACGCTGCCGATCCGCGAATTTCGCGCCGGCTATGCCGAGCTTGCCAAATACGGGTTGATCGACCGACCGGCGTTTTTCGCCTGGCTGGAAGCGAACTGGGAAAAGGTGTTCGCTGGCGGACCGGAGCGGACCGAGGCCATTGCCGAGGCGTGCCGCGCCAAGGCCGATGTCGTCGCCCGCGACGAGTTCGAAACCGGCGACCGCGCACTGCTCAATCTTGGCCACACATTCGGCCATGCGCTGGAAGGCGCCACACAGTATGACGGCGCCCGCCTCGTCCATGGCGAAGGCGTCGCCATCGGCATGGCCTTGGCGCACCGTTTTTCCGCAAGGCTCAATCTGGCCAGCCCGGACGACGCGGCGCGCGTGGAGGCGCATCTTCGCGCCGTCGGTCTACCCTGGCGGATGGCCGACATCCCTGGTGAGTTGCCCGATGCCGAGGCGCTGCTTGGCTTCATCACCCAGGACAAGAAAGTGTCGCGCGGCGCGCTGACATTCATCCTGACGCGCGGCGTTGGCCAGGCTTTTATTGCCAAGGATGTACCGGCGTCGGAAGTGCTTTCGTTCCTGAGGGAGAACCATCCGGGCCAGGAAAGCCGGCGGCGATGATCAACGAACCGGGCTGGACCGTCGTCGCCGTCCTTGCCATCCTTATCCTGCTGGTCCTGGCCGTGCGCACGCGCCTGCTTGCCATGTTCGGCTATGAGTTGTCGCGCATCGAGCCGCAGCGCTCGACCCAGGACGAGTTGCGCGGCGCGGTCGACGATTTCCGCCGCGACGGCCAGATGGTGCGAGAGGACCGCGACCGCGTCGGCGGGCTGTTCGATCTCGCCGAACTCGAAGTCTCCGACATCATGGTCCACCGCACCAATATGCGCTCGGTCAATGCCGACAATGGGCCGGAAGCGGTGGTGCGCGAGATCCTGCAAAGCCCACACACCCGCATGCCGTTGTGGAAAGGCTCGCTCGACAACATTGTCGGCGTGCTGCACGCCAAGGACCTGCTGCGAGCGCTGAACGAGGTCGGCAACGACTTTTCCCGGATCGACGTGATGAAGATCGCGTCGAAGCCTTGGTTCGTGCCCGACACCACCACGCTGCAGGAACAGCTCAACGCCTTCCTGCGCGCCAAGGCGCATTTCGCTATCGTCGTCGACGAATATGGCGAGGTCGAAGGGCTGGTGACGCTGGAGGACATTATCGAGGAGATCGTTGGCGAGATCGCCGACGAGCACGATGTCGACATTCAGGGCGTCAAGCAGGAGGCGGACGGTTCCGTGGTCGTCGACGGCACCGTGCCGATCCGCGATCTCAACCGGGCGCTCGACTGGAACCTGCCTGACGAGGAAGCGACCACCATTGCCGGCCTGGTCATCCACGAGACGCAGTCGATCCCCGAGGAAAAGCAGGCTTTCACCTTCCACGGCAAGCGCTTCGTGGTGATGAAACGCGACAAGAACCGGATCGCCAGGATCAGGATCAGGCCGGCGGGCGAATCCTAAAGGTACCGAGCAGGCCCGCAACAGAACGCTCTTTGCCGAGTTTATGCCGCGATCTGGCTCGTAGACCGTTCGTGGATGGTCGCACCGGTTTGAGCGTCAACTGCAACCAGGCTGACCTCGTAGCCCCAGAGGCTGCGTACATGGCGGAGCGTCGCGTCACGGCTAGCGCCTTCGAGCACAACACCATCCTTTACCCTGTGTTGCAGCCGCAACTGCCGGTCGCCGAGCAGGTCGACATCAATCACCTGGATGTCCGGCCGATTCGCTCCAAGGTCGTAACTGTGGGCAAGCTGGGCGCGTATCTTGTGATAGCCACGTTCGTTGTGGATCGAGGCGACTTCGAAATGCGGTTGGTCGGCTCCATCGCCAAGCACGAAGAACCGCCATTTTCGGATCAAGCTCGGGCTGAGATACTGGCGGATAAAGGATTCGTCGCGGTGGTTGGCCCAGGCCTCAAGCAGGACCTCGCGCCAGTTGCCATGTCCTGCAATGTCCGGGAACCAGTCGCGGTCCTCCGCCGTTGGCTCGGTCGAAATGCGCTGTATGTCCTGCATCATGTCGAGGCCGAGGGCATAGGGATTGATGCCTGAAAACCGGGGATCGTCAAAGGCCGGCTGGAAGATCACGTTCGAATGGTTGCGCAGGATTTCGAGCATGGCACCTTCGCCGATCCGGCCACGATCGAATAGCATGTTCATGAGCGTATAATGCACGAAGGTGGCGCAGCCTTCATTCATCACTTGAGTCTGTCGCTGCGGGTAGAAATATTGCGCGATGACGCGGACGATCCTGATGATCTCGCGCTGCCAGGGTTCCAGGATCAGGCTGTTCTTCTCGAGGAAATACAGGAGGTTTTCCTCGGGCAGGTTGAGCGATCTCTTGCGCTCCGCCATCCCTTGATCCTCATTGCCGGACTTGTTTTTGTTCTGCGACGGCGGCAGCGTGCGCCACAGATCGTTGTAGGAGCGCTCTTCGTATTCGAGGCGCTCGCGAAGCCCTTCGCGCTGTCGCTCCGACGAGAGCTTTGGCGGCCGGTGGTAGCGGAACACCCCTTGTTCCATCAGCGCATGGGCGGAATCGAGAATGGCCTCCACTGCTGCAAGGCCGTGCCGCTCCTCGCACCGGGCGATGTAGCCCTTGGCGAAGTCCAGATAACCCAGGATTGCCCCGGCGTCGGTCCATTGCTGAAACAGATGATTGTTCTTGAAGAAATGATTGTGGCCAAGCGCCGCGTGGGCCGTCACAAGGGCCTGCAACGCCATGGTGTTTTCCTCCATTAGGTAGACGATGCACGGATTGGAGTTGATGACCAGTTCATAGGCCAGCCCCCGACCACCCTTACGGTAAAGAAGCTCCTGGTGAAGGAAATGTTTGCCGAACGACCAATGCCGATACATCAGTGGCATGCCGATAGATGAGTAGGCGTCGAGCATCTGCTGGGAGGAGATTATCTCCATCTGGACCGGGTAAGTATCGAGATGCAACTCGTCGACCGCGATCGCCTCGATCTCTTCAAAAGCCCGCGATAATTTCTCGAAATTCCAGTCAGAACCGGAAAACAACAAATTCGTTTCGTTGGCTCGCCTGACCATCTCTCTCTCTCTCTCTCTCTCTCTCTCAAGCGCTCTTGATGGCCGCCGGCTGCCTGGCGAAGAGCCGGTGGAAGACCGGGTAAATATCCGCGGGAGCAGCGATGCGGCTCATCTGGAAGTTGGGCCATTTCAGCTCGATCGTACTGTAGGCGCGCCAAAGCGACGTCCCGTTTTCGGTAGCACCGAATATGTGGCTCTCGCGTTCGTCGATGATCTCGACATAGGCGAAATACTGGCACAGGCGCATGAGCTTGCCGTTCATGAGCTCTATGCATCGCTCGGAATCGGTGGTGAAATTGTCCCCGTCAGAGGCCTGCGCGGCGTAAATGTTCCACTCGCTGGCAGGATAGCGCTGGCCGATAATGCGGTGCATTTCGTCGAGCGCGGTGGAGACGATCGTACCGCCGCTCTGCGTGTTGTAGAAGAACGTGTCCTCATCCACTTCGTGCGCCTCATGGGTATGGCGGATGAAGACGATCTCCGTGCGTTCGTAGCGCCGTTTCAAGAACAGGTGCAGCAGCACGAAGAAGCGTTTGGCCAAGTCCTTTTCGCGTTGGCCCATCGATCCGGACACGTCCATAAGGCAGAACATGACGGCATTGGCATTCGGCACCGGCCGGGCGTCGAAGCGGTTGAATCGGATATCGACCGGATCGACAAAGGCAATTCGCCTGCGCCGTCGCTCCAGCCGGTCAAGCTCGTCGCGTAATTCCGCGATGCGCTGGCGCACCGCCGCGCCGGCCGGGGCCGACTCAAGCGTGACGATTTCCCGGAGGATCGCCTCCAGTTCCTGCTGCGTGGGGCGCCTCAGCGCAATGCGCCGGCCTAGGCTGTTGCGCATGGTGCGGCCGGCATTGATGTTGGTCGGGGAACCGGTTGCCGCGAAGCCGGCCCGGCGCGGCTTGAAGGCAAGGATTTCCTTGAGATTGAGCTTAACCAGGTCGGGCAGTTCGAGATCCTCAAAAAAGAGTTCGAGCACCTCCTCGCGTGACAGCACGAAACGAAAATCGTCTTCCGACGCCGTGTTTCCTGGCGACGACGCCGCGCCGCCCCCATGCGGCTTCGGGAGCAGGTCTCCAGGGGAAAAATGCCTGTTGCCCGGAAGGATGTGTCGGCGCCGTCCGCTGGCCCTGTCATCGTTGAAGCTCGGCTCGGCTGTTTTCCTTTCAGGCATGGGCACGGCGTGCTCAGTATCCACGTCGGCGATCCTGCCAGTGCGGATTTGATCGCGAATGCTCCGCTTCAACTCCTCGCGAGCACGCCTGAGGAAGCGCTGTCGATTGCCAAGGCTCTTGTCCTTGGGGTTCAGGCGACGGTCGATGAAGATCGGCATGGAACCATCCGGCTCTGTCAACCCGCCTTGTTCACCCGCATGTACCAGTCCACCAGCCGGCGTACCTGCCGTTCTGTGTAGCCACGCTCGATCATGCGCTGCACGAATTCGTTGTGGCGCTTTTCCGTAACGCTGTCTTGCTTGGAGCCGAAGCTGATCACCGGCAAGAGGTCCTCGACCTGTCCGAACATCCGCTTCTCGATGACCTCGCGCAGTTTTTCATAGCTGGTCCATGACGGGTTGCGGCCGTGGTTTCTTGCGCGAGCGCGCAGAGTGAACTTCACCACCTCGTTACGGAAGTCCTTGGGATTGGCGATGCCTGCCGGTTTCTCGACCTGCGAAAGTTCGTTGTCCAGGATCTCCCGGTTGAGGATCTGGCCGGTGTCGGGGTCCTTGTAGTCCTGGTCCTCAATCCAGGCATCCGCATAGGCGATGTAGCGGTCGAAGAGGTTCTGGCCGTATTCGCTATAGGACTCCAGATAGGCCTTCTGGATTTCGTGGCCGATGAACTCGGCGTAGCGCGCCGCAAGCTCCGACTTGATGAATTCAAGATAGGCCGCTTCCGTTTCCTTCGGGAACTGCTCCCGCTTGATCGCCTCCTCCAGAATGTACATCAGATGCACAGGATCCGCGGCCACCTCCTCATTGTCGAAGTTGAATGTCTGCGAAAGGATCTTAAAGGCAAAGCGCGTGCTGACGCCCGTCATGCCTTCATCGACGCCGGCGGCGTCGCGATATTCTTGGACCGACTTTGCCCTGGGATCGACTTCCTTCAGATTTTCGCCGTCATAGGCGCGCATCTTGGTGTAGAGCGGCGAGTTGTCGTGCTCGGCCAAGCGCGTCGAAACTGCAAAGCGGCTGAGGATGTCCAAAACTTCAGGGGCACAGGGGCTGGCGGCCAACTCGCTCTCACGCAGCAATTTCTCATAGATCTGCCTCTCTTCGGTGATCCGCAGGCAATAGGGTACCTTGACCACCAGGATGCGATCGAGAAACGCCTCGTTGTTCTTGTTGCTCTTGAACTGTTGCCATTCCGACTCGTTGGAATGGGCGACGATGATCCCCTGGTAGGGAAAGGCGCCGAAATTTTCAGTGCCGTTGTAACTGCCTTCCTGTGTTGCGGTCAGCAGCGGATGCAGAACCTTGATGGGTGCCTTGAACATCTCGACGAATTCAAGCAGACCTTGCGTGGTCCGGTTCAGGCCACCGCTATAGGAATAGGCATCGGGGTCGGACTGGCTAAAATTTTCCAATTGCCTGATGTCGACCTTGCCGACCAGGGCCGAGACATCCTGATTGTTCTCATCGCCAGGTTCGGTCTTGGCAATGCCGATCTGGCGCAGCCGCGAAGGCATCAGCTTGACGACGCTGAATTTGGAAATGTCGCCAGACAATTCGTCGAGGCGCTTGGCCGCCCATGGCGAAATCAATCCGTTCAGCCGGCGCCGGGCTATGCCGTATTTATCCTCTAGCAGATCACCCATGTGATCGGGATGAAACAGCCCAAGCGGCGACTCGAAAACCGGGCTGATCTGGTTGCCGACCTTCAGCGTGTAGATCGGGCGCTGCTCCATCAGTTTCTTCAGGCGCTCGGCCAGAGAGGATTTGCCGCCGCCGACCGGGCCGAGGAGATAGAGGATCTGCTTGCGTTCTTCGAGCCCCTGCGAGGCATAGCGGAAATATCCAGCTATGCGCTCGATCGTATCCTCCATTCCATAGAAGTCGGAAAAATGAGGGTAGATCTTGAGGGTCCGATTCGCGAAAATGCGGCCGAGGCGCTCGTCTTTGCTGGTGTCAACCAGTTTTGGTTCGCCGATTGCGTCGACCATCCTTTCGGGCGCCGAAGCGTACATCGATTTGTCTTCCCGACAGGCAAGAAGATACTGTTGGATGCTGACCTCTTCGTCCGCCGCATTGGCATAAATTTCCGAAAAAAGATCGAAGACGTCGGATTGGGTTGCACGCATGATGTTCTGCCCTCGGAGCCGATCTGGATTCCAATCGCCTCATCACCTTCAACTGTCGGAAAGCATTGTTGGTTCCCTTCACATGAAGGAGAGTGGCTGCAATCCGGGTAGAAGGCTTGGGAGGAAACATTCGGAGTGGCTGGAATGGCGGGTTGCCCGGTGCTGCGGCGCTGATGGGCGGCGTTGTCGCCGGCCAGCTATCTCGATGGACACAAGCATCCGCCGACCTTCATCGCCTATTCGCGCGCCGAAGGCCGCGACGACCAATCGAAGGCTTTGCCAAACGCCTGCGCGCCATCGGCACTGAAGTGACGCTGTTCGACGGCAACGCCTACACGCATATGTCGATCAATCACGACTTCGGCGAGGACGGCGACGCGTTGACCGCCGCGATGCTGGCCTTCCTGAATGGACCGTCGGTTGATCGCCGGATCCCGCGAGGCGTCCTGGATCAGACCAAAAGCCCCGGCGGGACATTGCCGACCCGGCGCCTACAGGTGCAATTGTTCCTGAATTGTCGATTGGGAAAGAAAATCATGAATGGCGCCGATCTGCTGTGCGACGTGCTCCTGGCCAATGACGTCACGGTCTGCTTCGCCAATCCTGGCACATCCGAAATGCATTTCGTTGCCGCACTGGACCGCAAACCTCAGATGCGTTGCGTGCTCGGCCTGTTCGAGGGCGTGGTGACCGGCGCCGCGGACGGCTATGCGCGCATGACCGACCGCCCGGCAGCAACGTTGCTGCATACCGGACCGGGTCTCGCCAACGGTTTGGCCAACATGCACAACGCAAGGCGTGCGCGCAGCCCGATGATCAACATTGTCGGCGACCATGCTTCTTACCATCTGCCGCTCGATGCCCCGCTGACCAGCGACATAGAAGGCCTGGCGTCGCCGATGTCGAACTGGGTTGGCCGCGTCAAGGGGCCGGCCGATATTGTGCCGGCCGCAGAGGCGGCTTTCCGCGCCTCACTCACGCCGCCTGGCGTCACGACCTTGATCCTGCCTGCGGATGCCGCCTGGGGCGAAGTTGCTGCGATTTCGCCTGGCAAGGTGAAGCTGGAGCCGCCGCCCGCCGTCGACATGGCTGTTGTGCGCACGATCGCCGAAGCAATCCGCGCCGCGCCGGGCCGTGTCGGCATGGTGGTGCGTGGGCAGGCGGCGCGCGCCGATGGACTTGAAATCGCAGGGAGAATGTCATCGGGAAGCGATGTCAGGCTGTTCAGTGAGGTTCTGATCGCCCGCATGCAGCGCGGCCGCGGGCGGTTCGCCCCGACCCGCATTCCCTATCCGGTCGATGCGGCGACGGCCATGCTCCGGGATATCGACTTGCTGGTGCTGGTCGGCGCCAAGGAGCCGGTTGCCTTCTTCGCCTATCCCGGCAAGCCCGGGCGGCTGGTTCGGGACGATTGCAAGGTGCTTTCGCTGGCGGCGCATGGCCAGGATCTGAAAGCGGCGCTGGAGGCGCTGGCTGCCGAGGTCGGCATCAAGCCGACGCAGCAATTCGCCGCCGCAACCGCCTTTCCAGACGAACCGACGCTGAGCGGCAGACTGACGGACGATGCCATCGCGCTGTCGGTGGCGCGCAAACTTCCGGCCAATGCCATCGTCTGCGACGAAGCGGTCACCTCGGCGAGACGGTTCTTCGCGCTATCCGCCTTTGCGGCGCCGCACGACTACATGATGGGTACGGGCGGATCGATCGGCGGCGGCATTCCGATGGCGACAGGAGCAGCGATCGCCTGCCCGGACCGCAAGGTGATCAATCTCGAGGCCGACGGCAGCGGCATGTACACGGTGCAGGGACTGTGGACCCAGGCCAGGGAAAAGCTTGACGTCGTGACCATCATCTTTTCCAACCGGACCTACGCCATCCTGCATGGCGAAATGAAGAATGTCGGGGTCAATGAGATCGGCGAGAACGCTAGGCGCATGCTCGATCTCGACCATCCGGCGCTGGACTGGGTTGCGCTGGCCAAAGGCATGGGCGTCGAGGCGGCCCGCGCCGACACGTGCGAGCGGTTCGACGCGCTGCTCGACAGTGCCCTGTCGCGTCCGGGACCGTTTCTCATCGAAGCGGTGATCTGAGGCGGAGAGACTTACCAACGGGTCTTTTCGCCGGGTGCAGCCGGTTCGATTGCCAGCGCATGGACGCCGGCTTGCAGCTCCGCTGCGAGCAATTCGTTGACGGCGCGGTGGCGGTCGATGCGGCTCATGCCGGCAAAGACGGATGAGACGATGCGGACGCGAAAATGCGTCTCGCCGGTGCCGTCATAGGCACCGTGATCGTCGGAGCCGTGGTGGTGATGACCGGCATGAAGGTGGCTTTCATTGACGATCGCCAGCCGCTCCGGCGAAAACGCCTTGTTCAGCTTGTCTTCCATCGTCGCCTGTATGGACATCGCCATCTCCCTTCACCATATCTGCAAGGCGTGATCGGGAAATCGGGATCGATCCCGCCGGGCCGCCTCAAAAATCGCCATTCGCCCTGCTTTATGCCGCGATTCAGCGGTTAGGGCGATGATCGCGAAAATGTCAATTCTTGTTTCGCACGTGCGAACAGCCCATAAATGGGTGAGATGAAACCGTACCCCAAATATTTCGAGAAAATTCGGGTCCGTCCCGACAAGGATGCGGAGCTGAAGTCGCACTCGCCGATCTGCCAGTGGGACGGCTGCAAGGAGGCCGGTACCCACCGGGCGCCGGTCGGACGCATGAAGGAAGGCGAGTATTTTCAGTTCTGCTTCGATCATGTGCGCGAATACAACAAGGGTTTCAACTACTTCTCCGGCGTGCCGGACACCGAGATAGCCCGCTTCCAGAAGGAAGCGATGACCGGCCACCGGCCGACATGGAAGATGGGCGTCGCCGGCGCCTCGACGCGCTCCTCGCCCGATTTCGCCCAGCAGCGTTCCGGTCGCGCCGGCTATTACAACCGCATGCGCGATCCCTTCGATCTGTTCAAAGGGCCGAAGGACCCGCGCGAGGCGCGCGAACGCAAGGCCAAGCCGCTTGAGGCCAAGGCGCTGGAAACGCTTGGCCTTGATACGAAGGCGACTGGCAAGGACATCAAGGCGCGCTATAAGGAACTTGTGAAGCGCCACCATCCGGATGCGAATGGCGGCGATAGAGGTTCGGAAGACCGGTTCCGCGATGTGCTGCAGGCCTATCGCGTGCTCAAGCAGGCGGGTTTGTGCTGAGCAACCTAACGGTTCGTGTCGTTTTCCAACTTTCATAAGGGTGGAAAAGGCTCTAAGACCGCCCCCGGACAAAATCGATTGCCGGCGAAATCAGGCATTTCGCCCGTGGAGACTTGGATAGAGATGAACAAGGTCGATCGCGACATCGCCAATTTGCCCGACACGACGGTGTCGGTGAAAGACAAATTCGGCTTCGAGTCCAAGATGGTGGTGCCGGCCTATTCGGTGACCTCGGAACATGTGCCGGACATCGATCCGGATTATCTGTTCGACAAGGCGACGACGCTGGCGATCCTTGCCGGCTTTGCCTACAACCGCCGCGTCATGGTGTCTGGCTATCACGGCACCGGCAAATCGACCCATATCGAACAGGTCGCCGCCCGCCTTAACTGGCCCTGCGTGCGCGTCAACCTCGACAGCCATGTCAGCCGTATCGACCTCGTCGGCAAGGACGCCATCGTCGTCAAGGATGGCCTGCAGATCACCGAATTCCGCGACGGCATCCTGCCCTGGGCCTACCAGCACAATGTCGCGCTCTGCTTCGACGAGTACGATGCAGGCCGTCCGGACGTGATGTTCGTCATCCAGCGCGTGCTGGAATCGTCGGGCCGCCTGACGCTGCTCGACCAGAGCCGGGTTATCCGCCCGCATCCGGCGTTCCGGCTGTTTTCGACCGCCAACACGGTCGGCCTCGGCGACACTACCGGCCTCTATCACGGCACGCAGCAGATCAACCAGGCGCAGATGGATCGCTGGTCGATCGTCACCACGCTGAACTACCTGCCGCACGACAATGAGGTGAACATCGTGCTGGCCAAGGCCAAGCACTATCGCGACGGCAAGGGCAAGGACATCGTCAACAAGATGGTGCGGGTCGCCGACATGACGCGCTCGGCCTTCATCAATGGCGATCTGTCGACCGTGATGAGCCCGCGTACCGTCATCACCTGGGCCGAAAATGCCGAGATCTTCGGCAATATCGGCATGGCGTTCCGGCTGACCTTCCTCAACAAGTGCGACGAGCTGGAGCGTTCGGTGGTGGCCGAGTTCTACCAGCGCGCCTTCGGCGAGGACCTGCCCGAGAGCGCCGCCAACGTGGTGCTGGGCTGAGCAGAGCCTCGATGGCGGGTCCGGGCGACAACACGCGCAACAAGTCGAAGACGGGGTCTGAAGCCGACAGCTTCAAGCGTGCCGTCACCGTCTGCATGCGCGCCATCGCCGGCGACAAGGAGCTCGAAGTCGGTTTCGCCAAGGACCGCCCGGCGCTCGCCGGCAGCCGCGCCCGTCTGCCCGAACTGCCGAAGAAAGCGTCCAAGACAGACATCGCGATTACTCGTGGCCTGGGCGATTCCATGGCGCTGAAGCGCGCCTGCCACGATCAGCGTATCCACACCAAACTGGCGCCGGAAGGCAAGCTGGCGCGCTCGATCTATGACGCCGTGGAACAGGCCCGCGTCGAGGCGATCGGCAGCCGCGCCATGCAGGGCGTCGCCGACAATATCGGCTCCATGCTGGAGGACAAATACGCCAAGGCCAACCTTGTCGACGTCAAGGACAAGGCCGACGCGCCGATCGAGGAAGCGCTGGCGCTGATGGTGCGCGAGAAGCTGACCGGGCGGCCGATCCCGAAGAGCGGCGAGCGGCTGGTCGAACTCTGGCGGCCCTGGGTCGAGGAGAAGGCCAAGGCCGATCTCGACGGACTGTCGGCCAAGCTCGGCGACCAGCAGGCCTTCGCCCGCGTCGTGCGTGAGATGCTGGCGTCCATGGAGATGGCCGAGGAACTCGGCGACGATCAAGAGACCGAAGACTCCGAGGACAATGACGAGAACCAGCCGCAAGGCGAGGAGCAGAGCGAGGAGGGCGGCGAAGAGGATTCCGGCTCCGAGCAGTCGCAATCCGAGGATGCCGAGGCCTCGGCCGACGACGAACAGTCGTCCGAGACTGAGGCCTCCGACGCCACTGCCGACGATCTTTCCGACGATGACGATGCGGACGCCGAAACGCCGGGCGAGGCGCGCCGTAACGACAACCCGTTCGCCAACCTGCCGAAAGAGATCGACTACAAGGTTTTCACCACCGCCTTCGACGAGACGGTCGGTGCGGAAGAGCTGTGCGAGGAAGAAGAACTCGACCGGCTGCGCGCCTTCCTCGACAAGCAGTTGGCCAATCTCTCCGGCGTCGTCGGCCGGCTCGCCAACCGGCTGCAGCGCCGCCTGATGGCGCAGCAGAACCGTTCCTGGGATTTCGACCTCGAAGAGGGTTATCTCGATCCGGCACGCCTGGTTCGTGTCGTCATCGACCCGATGCAGCCCTTGTCGTTCAAGCAGGAGCGCGACACCAAATTCCGCGACACGGTGGTGACGCTGGTGCTCGACAATTCCGGCTCGATGCGCGGCCGGCCGATCACCGTTGCCGCCACCTGTGCCGACATTCTGGCGCGCACGCTGGAGCGCTGCGGCGTCTCGGTCGAGATCCTCGGCTTCACCACGCGGGCGTGGAAGGGCGGACAGGCTCGCGAGAAGTGGCTGAAGGACGGCAAGCCGCCGAACCCCGGCCGGCTCAACGATCTGCGCCACATCATCTACAAATCCGCCGATCATCCATGGCGCCGCGCCCGGCGCAATCTCGGCCTGATGATGCGCGAGGGCCTGCTCAAGGAAAACATCGACGGTGAGGCGCTGCTGTGGGCCCACAACCGGCTGATCGCCCGGCCCGAACAGCGCAAGATCCTGATGATGATCTCGGACGGCGCGCCGGTCGACGATTCGACGCTGTCGGTCAATCCTGGCAACTATCTCGAGCGGCACCTGCGCGCCGTCATCGAGCTGATCGAGACGCGCTCGCCGGTCGAGCTTCTGGCCATCGGCATCGGCCACGACGTCACCCGCTATTACAGGCGCGCCGTCACCATCGTCGATGCCGAGGAACTGGCCGGCGCCATGACCGAGCAGCTGGCCTCGCTGTTCGCCGAGGAAAACGTGCGCGATACACGTCGCGGCGGCTACCGGCGCGCCGGATGATTTTTTTGCGCGGCGGGTTTCGGCAGATGCTCTTCGCGGTCACTGCCTTGTCCGGCATGGCGTTTGCGCCGGCCATCGCCGCCGGCCCAAGCGCGGTCGAGCCGGTCGAAGTCTCGGCGCGACCGATCACCACCTTCCATATCGGCAGCGCCGACAAGCAGTTTGGGCCGCTGGAATTCATCGGCGGTCTTGAGATGAACTCGACGACGCGCGATTTCGGCGCGCTGTCGGCATTTCGGTTCGTCAAACCCGGCAGCGATTTCATCGGCGTCGCCGATACGGGCTTCTGGTTCTTCGGCTCGATTACCCATAATGCCGACAAGCGGCCGTCCGGCATCCAGAATTTTCGCATGCAGCAGATGGTCGATGAGGAGGGCCGGCCGATCGACAGGAAATGGGAAGTCGATGCCGAGGGCCTTGCAGTCAAGGACGGCATCGCCACCGTCGGCTTCGAGCGCGATCACCGCGTCGCCCAGTTCAAGATCGACGCCAGCAACATGACGGCGCCGTTCAAGCAACTGAACTTTCTGGTTCCAGCCCGCGAACTGCGACAGAACCGCGGTTTCGAGACCGTCACCCACGCCAATCCCAACGGCCAGCACGAGGGCGGCCTCGTCGTGGTCTCGGAAAAGAGCTTGGACAAGGCTGGCAACATCTATGCCGCCATCATCGAAGGGCCGCACAAGGGCGTCTTCACGGTCAAGCGCAACGGCGATTTCGACATCACCGACGGCGCTTTCCTGCCGGATGGCGATCTCTTGCTGCTGGAGCGCAGTTTCTCGATGGCCGGCGGTGTCAGGATGCGGCTGCGACGCATCTATGGCGAAAGCGTCGAGAAGGGCGCTGTTGCCGACGGGCCGGTGCTGATGGAAGCCGATATGGGCTACCAGATCGACAATATGGAAGGGCTCGACGTCTGGACCCGCGATGACGGAGCGCTGATGGTGTCGCTGATCTCGGACGACAACCATTCGATCCTGCAGCGCAACCTCTATCTGGAATTCATCCTGCACCAGGATTGAGGGTCGCGGACCCTATCACGGGTTGGTGGCGATCCAGATGACGTGGCGCGCGCCGCGCTTGCCATTGGCGCGCATCTTCACCTCGTCCACGACAAAGCCCGCCTGATTGAGCCTACGTGTGAAGCCGGCGTCGGGGCCTTGCGACCAAACAGCCAGCACGCCTCCGGGCCTGAGCGCTGTACGCGCCGCGCCGAGGCCGGCAGCGCCATAGAGGGCGTCGTTGCCCTTGTAGACGATGCCTTCGGGGCCATTGTCGACATCGAGCAGGATGGCGTCCCAGGCTGCCTTGTCGGATCTTATGATGTGCCCGACGTCGGCTTCGCGAACCGTCACACGGGGATCGTCGAGACAGCCGGCGAAGACCGCCTCCATGGGGCCGCGCGCCCAGGCGATGACGGCGGGGACAAGCTCGGCAACCGTGATGCCTGCGTCGGCGCCCAATTGGGCAAGCGCAGCGCGCAGCGTAAAACCCATGCCGAGGCCGCCGATCAGGATTTTCGGTTGGGCGCGGCCGCCGATCTTTTCACAGGAGAGCTTGGCCAGCGCTTCTTCGGAGCCGCTGAGGCGGCTGTTCATCAGCTCATTGGTGCCGAGCATGATCGAGAATTCGCTGCCGCGCTGCTTGAGGCGCAGTTCCTGTCCGCCGTCAGGCGTTTTGGCCGAGCCGAGCTGGACCCAAGGGATCACGGCCTAGACAGCCACGGTCGGCTGGCTCCAGTGGGCGGCGAGCAGCCGGTAGGGGATCAGGGCCACAACAGCGATGATCAGCTTCACCGAAAGGTCGCCCAGCGCCCAGGAGACCCAGCGCATGGTCTCGACCGGCAGCACGCCCATCAGCGGCGCCGTCTCCAGCGCAAAACTGTCGTTCGGGCCGGCAAAAGCGAAGGCGGCCGAAAAGGCGATGCTGAAGAATACCAGGGTGTCGAACACCGAGCCGACCAGCGTGCCGACGATCGGCGCGCGCCACCAGCTCTGCCGGCGCAACCGGTTGAACACGGTGACGTCGAGCAATTGCGCGCAAAGGAAGGCCGCGCCCGAAGCTGCGGCGATGCGCACCAGCCGGTCGGCTGATGTCTCGAACTCGATCAGGCCGTGGCGAAACAGGAAGGGCGGGACGAGGATCGAGCAGACCACCGCAGTCATGAAGCCGACAAAGACGATGCGGCGCGCCACGGTCGGGCCGTAGCGGCGGTTGGCAAGGTCGGTGACCAGGAAGGAGAAGGGATAGGTGAAGGCGCCCCAGGTCAGGATGTCGCCCAGCGACAGACCGCCGGCCTGGCCCTGCATCGGGAACTGCACGAGGATGTTCGATGCCACGACGACAAGCGCCATGGCGGCCACAAAGGGCAGATATCGCGAGAAGGAAGTCATTTTTTTATCCTGGGTAATGGAACCAGCCAGGCGCCAGCCGAAATCCGGATCGCGCTGCCTTGCAAGTTTTGAGCATCGGATTGCTCCGATGCTGCTGCCTTAGAAGTTTTGAGCATCGGATTGCTCCGATGCTCAGGGCGGTCGTCCCCCGCCTTGATATCGTTAAGCGGCGGGCTGGTCGGCCAGCTTCTTGGCGATCTGCTTCTTCAGCAGCCGCGCGCGCTGCGACAATTCCTTGGCGTCGGCCTTGGCCAGGAAGGCGTCGAGGCCGCCGCGATGCTCGACCGAACGCAGCGCGTTGGCCGAAATGCGCAGGCGCACATTCTGGTTCAGCGCTTCCGAAATCAGCGTCACATTGACGAGGTTCGGCAGGAAGCGGCGCTTGGTCTTGTTGTTGGCGTGGCTCACATTGTTGCCGGTTTGGACTGCCTTGGCAGTGAGTTCGCAGGTGCGGGACATGGTTCTAACCTTCAGTTCTGTCTAGCCTGCCAAACCTTGTTCGCCCGCGCCGGGTGGCGCGCGGTTTCAGTCAGGCGGCCTTATGGAAAAGTTGGCGTTCCATAGTTGCATTTCGCCAATGCGTCAAGCTCCGGCTTGCCCACGACTGTGACGAGCGTTTCACATAAAGGCCGGAATTCAGCCTATAAGCGGTCGGACAGGGACATTTCGAGCCGGAGTCGCCCGCTTCCGGTTAAAAAATCAAGGACCGAGCCCGCCATGCTTCGCCCGTCACATGCCGTTGTCGCCATACTTGTCGCGCCTTTGCCGACATCAATCCTTGCCGCCGCGCCCGCAGCCACCGCACAGTCCTTCAAGGGCGAATACACGGTGTCGTTCCTCGGCCTTTCCGTGGCCAAGGCGACATTTTCCAGCCACTACGAAGGCGATAGCTATTCCATAGAGGGCACCGTCTCCAGCGCCGGTCTCGCCACCTTGTTCGACGACACGAGCGGCACGATCTCGTCAAAGGGCAAGATCCTGGGCAAGCAGATGCAGCCGCAGGTATTTCGCGCCGATTATAAGTCCGGCAAGAAGGCTTCCATGGTCGATATCCGCTTTGCCAATGGCGCGGTGACCGCCACCCAGGTCATTCCCGAGCCGAAAAAGCGCAATCCCAAAAACTGGATACCGCTGGGCAGCAACGATCTGGCATCGGTGCTCGATCCGATGGCGGCTACCGTCATCCATGCCGACAGCCTCGACCAGGTCTGCGGGCGCAAGGTGAAATTCTATGACGGCGAGATGCGCGCCGACCTGACGCTGACCTACGCCTCGAAAGGATCGATCTCGGTCAAGGGCTACAAGGGCGACACCGTTACCTGCAAGATGAGCTTCGAGCCGGTGGCAGGCTACCGCAAGGGCCGCAAGGCGCTGAATTACCTGAAGAAGAAGAGCCAGATGATGGTGACGTTTGCACCGCTCGGCCAAACCGGCATATATGCGCCGATCCACGCCACGGTCGGGACGCAGATCGGCACCTTGACTGTCAGCGCGGGGCGGTTCGAAGCTACTGAATAGACGCGCCCACCCGATAGAAATGGGGCGAGTCGCCGGAGACGGGCATGGGGCGCGCAACACTGATCGGTTTCTCGGCGGTCGCCATGTGGGCGCTGCTGGCGTTGCTCACCGATGCGTCGGGCGCCGTGCCGCCATTCTTGCTCTCGGCCATCACCTTCACCATCGGCACCGCGGTCGGGCTGGTTGCCCGGCTGTTCATGCCGGCGACCGATAAAAGCCTGAAGATCCCACGCCAGGTCTGGGTGATCGGCATTGCCGGACTGTTCGGCTACCATTTCTTCTATTTCACCGCGCTGCGCAACGCGCCGGCGGTGGAGGCAAGCCTGATCGCCTATCTGTGGCCGCTGCTGATCGTGCTGGGATCAGCGCTGATGCCGGGCGAGAAGCTGGCCTGGAACCATGTCGTCGGCGCGCTGCTCGGGCTCGCCGGGACCGTGCTGATCGTCACCAAGGGTGGCGGCCTCGCCTTCGATGCTCGCTACACCTTCGGCTATGCGATGGCGGCCGTCTGTGCGCTGCTGTGGTCGTCCTATTCGCTGCTGTCGCGGCGCTTTCCGGCGGTGCCAACCTCGATCGTCACCTGGTTCTGCGCCGCCACGGCAGCCCTGTCCCTCATCTGCCATCTTCTGCTGGAAAAGATGGTGCTGCCCGATGGCCCCGGCCAGTGGCTGGCGGTGGTTGGTTTGGGGTTGATGCCGGTGGGTGCCGCCTTCTACGCCTGGGATATCGGCGTAAAGCGCGGCAACATCCAGGTGCTCGGCGCGGCAAGCTATGCGGCGCCACTGCTGTCGACATTGGTGCTGATCGCGGCGGGCGTTGCCGAGCCGTCGCTGCGTATCCTGGCGGCCTGCGTGTTGATCACGGGTGGGGCGGCGCTGGCGGCGAAATCGTTGTTCCTGCGCAAGGCGGCAACTGGCGGGGCAAGCGCATGACGATGCCGTTTGCCGGCGGCATCGACGCCAACGCAAATGCAACATTGATTTTTTCGCTGGTGGCGGCAGTGATCTACGCCTTCACCCTGGATATGCGGCCGACGCTGGCCCGCTCGGCGGCAAAGACGCTGGCCGTGGCCATGCTTGCGGCGCTGGCCTTCATGCAAGGTGGGCCGCTGTTGCTCGTCGTCGCACTGCTGCTCAGCGGCGTCGGCGATGCCTTCCTGTCGCGTGACGGCGAAAAGGCCTTCCTCGGCGGGCTGGCCAGCTTCCTTGCGGCGCATGTCCTCTATGTGCCGCTCTTCCTGCGCGGCGGCGGCGGGCTGGATGTGCTCAGCACCGAGACATGGCGCGGCGCCATCGCGCTTGCCATGGCGGCCTTCGCAGTCGTCATGCTGGCGGCGCTCTGGCGCCGTGTCAGTCCCGGCCTGCGGGTGCCGATCGCCATCTATATCGCGGCCATTCTGGCGATGGGCATCTCGGCGTTGACGCTCGACAATCCGTGGGTCATCGGCGGCGCTGTTATGTTCATGGCATCGGACGGGCTGCTTGCCGCGGAGAAATTCCTGGTTCCGGCAATAGCACCCTATCGCGCCGGCATCCGTTATGCGGTCTGGGTGCTCTACTATGCCGCCCAGCTCTGCATAACTCTTGGTTTTCTTCTGGCCTAAGGCTGCCAGCCCGGCTCGGCCATTTCAAACGCGGCGAAGTCGAAGCCCGGCGCCACGGTGCAGCCGACCAACGTCCATTCGCCGAGGCTGCGCGCTGATTGCCACCAGCCGGCCGGCACAACGATCTGCGGCCGCTCGCCCGCCGCAAGTTCAATGCCGAGCACCTGCTCGATCACCTGGTTAACCTTTGGACTGCCTTCCTCGCACATCGACAGCGCCAGCGGCGCCCCGGCATGGAAATGCCAGACCTCGGCCGCGTCCTTGACCCGGTGCCAGGCCGAAATCTGGTCCTGTTCAAGGAGGAAATAGATCGCCGTCGAATGGCCCCGCCCGGCGCCGTCGCGAAAGGTCTCGGCATACCAGCCGCCTTCCGGATGCGGCTTGAGGCCGAGCGTGGCGATGATTTCAGCGGCGCTGGTCATGGCTGATCCCGGAACGATTCTCAGAAATTGTCCTTGCGCTTGCGAATTTCCGCGAACACTTCGGCGTCCGGGGCCGCCTCCATACCGAGATGCTTGCGGATCGCCGGGTCGTGCCAGCGCAGGAACGGATTGGTCGACAATTCCTCGCCGATCGTGGTCGGCAGCGTCGCCTTGTTGTCGGCGCGCAGGGTCTCGATTTTGGCGGCGCGTTCCCTGAGCGCCGAATTGGTCGGGTCGACGGTCAACGCAAAGCGGGCGTTCGAAAGCGTATACTCATGGCCGCAATAGATGACCGTGTCGGCCGGGAGTGCGGCGAGCTTCTTCAGCGACTCATACATCACCGGCGGCTTGCATTCGAACAGCCGGCCGCAGCCGAGCGCGAACAAAGTGTCGGCGGTGAACGCCACTTTCGAGGCCGGAAAATGATAGGAGACATGGCCCGCTGTGTGGCCGGGCGTGGCGATGACATCGATCCGCTCGCCGCCGAGATGGACGACCGAGCCTTGCCCGACGGTCTCGTCGATGCCGGGGATCTTTTCCTTTTCAGCCTCCGGTCCGACGATGCGCAGCTTGAAGCGCTCCTTCAGTGCCAGATTGGCCTCGACATGGTCGACATGGTGGTGGGTGGTCAGGATCATCGTCGGCTTCCAGCCGGTACGCTCGATCGCGGCAATGATCGGCGCTTCTTCGGGCGCGTCGATGATGGCGGTCTCGCCGCTTTTCGGGTCATGCACCAGCACGCCGAAATTGTCGCTGCGGCACATGAACTGTTCGATTTCGACGGGCATTGGCATCTCTCCATCTGTTGGCGCAGACATAGGGCGCTTGGCCGCCGATGTCACTCTAGCTTTGCAGAACGTGCCGGCTTTGTTGAACTTGGGCGGCATCGCAGCTACCGTCCCGCGCATGCATTCCGATATCGTCGATCTCCGATCCTTCTATTCGACCACGCTCGGCCGCCTGGCTGAACGCTCGATCACCATGGCGCTGTCCTCAATATGGGCAACAGTGCCCAATGAGCGGCTGGTCGGGCTCGGCTATACCTTGCCGTGGCTGGAGCGGTTCGGCACCGATGCCGAGCGGGTGTTTGCCTTCATGCCTGCTACGCAAGGCGCCGTCGTCTGGCCGGCGAACGGGCCGACGGCTACGGCGCTGGTCTTCGACGAGGAATTGCCGCTGGTCGATTCCTGCATCGACCGCATGCTGCTCGTGCATTCGCTCGAACATGTCGAAAACCCGCGCGAGACGCTGAACGAGATCTGGCGGGTGCTGTCGCCGGCAGGGCGCGTCGTCATCGTCGTGCCCAACCGGCGGGGTGTCTGGGCGCGGTTCGAGCACACGCCGTTCGGCAATGGCCGGCCGTTCTCGCGCGGCCAGCTGACAGAATTGCTGCGCGAGGCGAATTTCACACCGGCTTCCTGGTCCGACGCGCTGTTCTTCCCGCCATCGCCGCGGCGCTTCATGATGCGGTTCCACAATGTGCTGGAGCGCGCCGGCCGGCGGTTCTGGCCGATCTTTTCCGGCGTCATCGTGGTCGAGGCGCAGAAGCGGCTCTATCAGGGCGTGCCGGTCGCGCAGCGCGCCTCGCGCCGTGTCTTCGTGCCGGTACTGTCACCGCACGGTGCGACGCGGCTTGGCCGCCGGGCGGAAGGGGTGACATCGACGACGCGTCAGGTGACACCTTCGTGATCATCATGAAAACTGGTGTTGCGTGGGTTTTTCCCACCTATCTGTCGCAGATGCATTCGCGGTCCGTTTGAGCGGCGGATGCCTTCAGGTATCTCCATCTGGTTTCAGCAACGCTTCTGAACGCAAGGACCTCGTGCATGGCTGATCAACCGGACAAGTCCGCCACCGCTCAGCCGGTAACCGTCGAAGCCAGCAGCCTGCGCGATCAGGTGGCGACGATCAAACGGGCGCTGATAGGCTCACCGGTGCGCAAGTGGCTGGTCTGGACGTCGGTCGGCATTATGGCGGTCATCGTCGCCACGTCGATCGGCCAGGTTCTGCTCAACCGCTGGAACCAGCCTTTCTACGATGCGCTGGCGCGTCGCGACATGGCGGCCTTCCTGCATCAGCTGATGATCTTTGCCGTGATTGCCGGCACGCTGCTCCTGCTCAACATCGCTCAGACCTGGCTCAACCAGATGATCCGGCTGAAGCTGCGCGAGGCGCTGACGCTCGACCTGATCGACCAATGGATGCGGCCGGCGCGGGCCTTCCGGCTCGCCAATGCCGGCGCCATCGGCGTCAATCCCGACCAGCGCATGCAGCAGGATGCCGCGCATCTGTCCGATCTGTCGACGGACCTCGGCGTCGGCCTGCTGCAATCCTTCATCCTGCTGGTGTCGTTCGTCGGCGTGCTTTGGCAACTCTCGTCGGGCTTCGTCTTCCACATCAACGGCTGGTCGCTGGCGATACCGGGCTACATGGTCTGGGCCGCGTTCCTCTATGCCGGCATCGCCTCCTGGCTGAGCTGGCTGGTCGGGCGGCCGCTGATCCGCCTCAACAGCGACCGCTACACCCGCGAGGCCGAGCTGCGTTCCGGGATGGTGCGCGTCAACGAGAATGTCGACGCCATCGCGCTCTATCACGGCGAAGCCGATGCCAAGAGACGGCTCGAAATCGACCTTGGCACGGTGCTGGGCGCGATGCGAAACATCTACAAAGCGCAGATCAACCTTTCCTGGGTGACCGATACCTATGGCTGGATCACCGTGGTGGCGCCGATCCTTGTGGCATCGCCGGTCTATTTTTCAGGCGATATCAGCTTTGGCGGCTTGATGATGGCGGTCGGCGCCTTCAACCAGGTGCACTCGTCGCTGCGCTGGTTCATCAACAATATCGGCGGCATCGCCGACTGGCGCGCCACGCTGATGCGCGTTGCCGACTTCCGCATTGCGCTCGATGAAACCGATGTGTTGCACGACAAGGAAAAGCGCATCGAATTCGGCGATAACGCCAATAGCAGCCTGACCTTCGAGAAGCTCCAAGTGGCCTCGCCGGAGGGCTGCACCAAACTTTCAGACAGCCATGTCGAGATCCATCCCGGTGAGCGCGTCATGATCACCGGCGACCCAGGCGCCGGCAAGACATTGTTCTTCCGCGCCATTGCCGGCCTTTGGCCCTGGGGCAGCGGGCGGATCGGCTTGCCGGCCGGAGAAACGCCGATTTTCGTGCCGCGTGTTCCGTATTTTCCTGCCGGCACGTTACGCGAAGTGCTGCATCCGAATGGCTCGGCGCCGGCTGGCGATGCTGATTTTGGGGCGGTGCTGGCCGAGGTCGGCCTCGAGCGGCTGTCATCCTCGCTCGACCGTTCCGCACGCTGGGAGCGTGAACTCAACGATGACGAACAGCGGTCGCTGGCCTTCGCCAGGCTGGCCTTGCGGCAGCCGAAATGGGTGATCATCGACGAAGCGATGGACGCGTTCGATGGTCCTTCGCTGCGAAGGGTACTGTCCATGCTGGAGAAACGCCTGCCGGAAACCGCGATCCTCAACATCGGGCGCGGACTGCACAATGGTCATTTCTTTCCACGCGCATTGAACATCGTGAAGGATACGGGTGCTGCGCCATTGAAACCCGCCCGAGTCAGGACCGGCGCCATCGACCCGCCGCCGAAAGCGGCCGTGCGGCGAAAGAAGTAGAAGGGGCTTTATTTCGCCGCGATCGCGGCGAAGATTCACGGGTCGAAACATCCGTGGTGCGGCCATGCTCGATGCGCTCAGCCTGCTTGCCTGCCTTGCCTGCACCACGCCCGTGGCTGCCCCGGCCGTTGCCGTGGATGTCGAACTGGTGCTGGCCGTCGACATCTCACAGTCGATGGACGAGAGGGAGTTCGCGCTGCAGCGCGCTGGCTATGTCGAGGCGCTCAGGCATCCCGATTTCATCAAGGCCGTGCGCTCGGGAACCACCGGGCGCATCGCGCTTGCCTATTTCGAATGGGCGGGCGTCGTGCGCGAGGATGGCGTCATCGCCTGGCAGGTGATCGACAGCGCAGAGAGCGCCAACGCCTTAGCCGACAGAATAGAAGCGCGGCCGTTCCGCAGCTTTCGCGGCACCTCGATTTCCGGTGCGCTTGCCTTCGGCGCCGGGCTGTTCGAGGGCACGGGGTTCGATGCGCCACGCAGCGTCATCGACATTTCCGGCGACGGTCCCAACAACACCGGGCTGCCCGTCGCCACGACACGCGATGCGGCGGTGGCCAAGGGCATCGTCATCAACGGCCTGCCGATCCTGATCAGCCCGTCGCCGACCTTCAGCCATCTCGACCAGTATTATGACGACTGCGTCACCGGTGGGCCCGGCTCCTTCGTGTTGCCGATCTATGCGGCCTCGGAATTCGCCACCGCCATACGCCGCAAGTTGATCCTGGAGGTGAGCGGCATCGCCGATGCGACCGTGGTCCCGATCGATGCCGCCGCACCCATGGACTGCCTGCAGGGCGAACGCGACCGGCGGCTATATTCCGACCCATATCTGCCGGAACTCGACAAATGAGGTTTGAGGCAGTTCGGAGGGGAAAGCCGCTGCGCGGCTTGTCGGCAAACTTCAGGCCGGCCGTGCACCGTATTTGTCGCGAAATTCGGCATAGAGATCGCGGCGCCAGCGCCGGCCGCCGACATAGCCACGCAACAGCTGCGGCAGCGAATAGCCAAGCGCCTTCGACGACCGGTTGGCCATATAGCCGGAGAACGCCTGCGAAACCCTGCCCTTGAGTGCATCGGCGATGAGCTGCCGGGCGATCATGTAAGGCGGAATGTAGGGGTAGCGGTCGGCGATATAGGGGTGCTTGTCGATCAAGCTCGCATAGGCTTCGACATAGCCGTCCCGGCGACCGGAGATCGAATTCTCCGAGTTGTACTTTTTCCAGTCGATCACTTCGGACAGCTGCGCGCCGCTGCGACGGGCAAAGCGCAGCAACAATTCGCGATCCTGCATGCGCGTGACGTCACTGTCGTAGCCGCCGATGGCCAGCAGCGACTCGCGCCGGGCGGTGATTGCCGACCCGGCAATGAAGATGGTCTGCGCGACAAGGGCCCGCTCCAGCGAGTCGCGGCTCAGCAGCGCCTCGCGGTTGACGCAGTTGGTGCGGCGATTGCCCTTCAGCGACACGAAGGAACTGATCAGCACTTCGAGCGAGGGATTGTTGTCGAACTGCTCCAGCGTCCGCGCCAGGCGATCCGGCAAATAGACGTCGTCGGAATCGAGGAATGTCACCACCGGCGCCTGCGCCCGCTCGATGCCGGCATTGCGGGCGGCATTGGCGCCGCGCCATTTCGAGCCAACATAGATCAGCCGTGGATCGCGGATTTCGGCAAGTGCGGCTGCCGTACCGTCGGTCGAGCCGTCATCGACGACAATGTGTTCGAACCGGGGAAAATTCTGCGCCAGCACGCTCTCCACGGCGCGCACCACCTTGCTGCGGCGATTGTGCGTCGGTGTGATCACCGAGATCAGCGGAGCGAGGTCGGTTGCCTTGGACATGTTGCTTCGATTGTGCCCCGAAATGCCTGGAGGCCGGAGGTTTTGATGGTCGCCGTCCAAGCCTTACCCCGGGATGGCATTCGATTCGACGCTACAAAAAACCAGCGGCAATGTCATCACAAACTGTTGAGCCAGGACGCCGGTAAGCCGGCCGATTACCCCAGACGTAATCGACCGATGGCCATCATGTCTGCAGATTGCGCCAACGAAGCCGGTCGTCGGGCTTCGATCTCACAGGGAGTTCAGCCATGGCCGCCTACGCCGTCGCCCATATGCGTCAAGTCACAATGGGCCCGCAGATTGTCGAGTATCTGCAGAGGATCGACGCCACATTGGAGCCGTTCGGCGGCCGCTTCCTTGTCCACGGCGGCGACATGGACGTGGTCGAAAACGAATGGCCCGGGCATCTGATCGTCATCGAGTTTCCGGACAGGGCGCATGCGTAGGGCTGGTACGATTCATCAGCCTATCGGGAGATTCTGGCCTTGCGCACCGACAACTCCCACGCCGATGTGATCATCGCCGATGGCGTTCAGCACCCGCACAAGGCGACGGACGTGCTGGAATAGGGGCAAACTACCGCTTCAGCAAGAACACCGCTTGCTGGCCGAAGAAATTCCAGAACCACCATGGCATCGACAGGCCGATCTTCTGGCCGTTGCCGTCGAGCGCGGTGGCTTTCTCGACCGAAGCGCCGAGTTCCTCGACCAGATTGACGAAGTCGCGGATGGTGCAGAAATGGATGTTGGGCGTGTCGTACCAGGAATAGGGCAGGTCCGCGGTCACCGGCATCCGGCCCTTGACGAACAGCGACAGCCGCACCCGCCAGTGGCCGAAATTGGGGAAGGAGACGATGGCGCGGTTGCCGATTCGCAGCAGCTCGTCGAGCACCAGCTTCGGGTTGCGGGTCGCCTGCAGCGTCTGAGACAGGACGACGAAGTCAAAACCCTTGTCCGGATAGAATTCGAGGTCGGTATCGGCATCGCCCTGGATGACCGAGAGACCGCGCGCCACGCATTCATTGACGCCGCGCTGTGACAGCTCCAGCCCGCGGCCGTCGACCTGCTTGGTCTCCTGCAGGAGTTCGAGCAGCAGGCCGTCGCCGGAGCCGACATCGAGCACCCGCGACTGCGGCGGTATCAGGTTGGCCACCACTTCGAGGTCGACGCGCTGGCTGCCATTGACGCTCATGAGGCGAGCCCCCTTGCGCGGGCCGCCGAGCCGATGAAGCCCTTGATGGCGGCAAACAGTTCGGGTTCATCGAGCAGGAAGGCATCATGGCCGCGGTCGGTGTCGATCTCGACGAAGGAGACGGAGGCGCCGGCGGCGTTGAGCGCATGCACGATCGAGCGGCTCTCCTCGGTCGGGAACAGCCAGTCCGAGGTGAAGGACACCAGGCAGAAGCGGGTCTTGGTCCCGGCAAAGGCATCTGCCAACCGGCCGCCATGGTCGGCGGCGAGGTCGAAATAATCCATCGAACGGGTCATGTAGAGGTAGGAGTTGGCGTCGAAGCGGTCGACGAATGTCATGCCCTGGTGGCGCAGATAGCTTTCGATCTGGAAATCTGCGTCGAAACCGAAGGTCAGCGCTTCGCGGTCCTGCAGATTGCGGCCGAATTTCCGATGCAGGGCGGCTTCCGACAGATAGGTGATGTGGGCGGCCATGCGCGCCACGGCGAGCCCCTTTTCCGGGCGCTTGCCGTGCTCGAAATATTTGCCGCCATGCCAGTCCGGATCAGCCATGACAGCCTGGCGGCCGACCTCGTGGAAGGCGATGTTCTGCGAGGAATGGCGTGCGCCTGTGGCGATCGGCAGGGCCGAGAAGACGCGCTCGGAATAGCATGACGCCCATTCCAGCACCTGCATGCCGCCCATCGAGCCGCCGAGCACGCAAAACAGCTTTTCGATGCCGAAATGGTCGACCAGCATCAGTTGCGCCCGCACCATGTCGCGGATGGTGATGATTGGCAGGTCGAGGCCGTAGGGCTTGCCGGTGGCGGGATTGGTCGAGGCCGGACCGGTGGAGCCGAGGCAGCCGCCGATGACGTTGGAGCAAATGACGAAGAAGCGGTTGGTGTCGATGATCTTGCCGGGACCGATCAGCACTTCCCACCAGCCGGGCTTGCCGGTCACCGGATTGGTGCTGGCGACATGCTGGTCGCCGGTCAGCGCGTGGCAGACCAGGATGGCGTTGGTGCGGGCATCGTTGAGGGCGCCATATGTCTGGTAGGCGATCTGGAACGGCGACAAAAGCGTGCCGGCGTCGAGCTTCAGCGGCTTGTCAGGGCCAAAACGCAACACAGGGCTCGACGGGTTGTCGGCCTCGTTGTTGGTTTTTGTAGCGCGGAGCGCGGCCATGTGACTCTCCTTGCCCGCCGTCAGGCAATAAAAAACCGGCAATGCGATCGCAAAGCCGGTTACGTCACGCAAACGGCCCTTTAGCGAGTTGTTTAACGTGGCTGCAAGCCGACCGGCCAAATCACCACGGAACTGTTGCGTTCTTCTAGAACTCGTGCGGCCCGGCGTCAACGGCCAGCTATTGCCCGCCTCTCGACATTCGCGGCTACGGCTTGTATTTCCGCTGCGGCCTCCGGACGGAGGCATTCTCGATGGATTTGCGGCATGGACAAGACAGCGGACAAGGCACGGCCGACGCCCCGCGCGGGCATTATGGACATCGACGCCTATGTGCCGGGCAAGAGCACGGCACCGGCCGGCGTCGCCAAGGTCCATAAATTGTCGTCGAACGAGAACCCGCTCGGCCCGTCGCCGAAGGCGATCGAGGCCGCGCGCGAAGTGGCCAGCAAGCTCGATGTCTATCCCGACGGCACCGCCCGCCGGCTGCGCGAGGCGATCGCCGAGGTGCATGGCCTCAACCCGGCAAACATCATCTGCTCCAACGGTTCCGACGAGATTTTGGGCCTGCTGGCGCAGACCTATCTGGCGGCCGGCGATGAGGCCATCATCACCGAACACGCCTTCATGATCTACAAGATCTACATCCAGTCGGCCGGCGGGACACCGGTGACGATCAAGGAAACCGAGGAACGCGCCGACGTCGACGCGATCCTGGCCGCGGTGACGCCGCGGACCAAAATCATCTTCCTCGCCAATCCCAACAATCCGACCGGAACCTATCTGCCGTTCCAGGAGGTCCGCCGCCTGCATTCCGCTCTCCCGGGCAACGTGCTTCTGGTGCTCGACGCGGCCTATGCCGAATATGTCAGGCGCAATGACTATGAGGCCGGCATCGAGCTGGCGGGCAGCGCACAGAATGTGGTCATGACCCGCACCTTCTCCAAGCTTGGCCTTGGCGGCGCGCGCATCGGCTGGATGTATGGCCCACTGCACATCGTCGATGCCATCAACCGCATCCGCGGCCCTTTCAACGTTAACGCAACAGCGATCGAGGCCGGCATTGCCGCCATCCGCGACCGCGCCCATGTCGAGCGCAGTTCGTTGCACAACGAGACCTGGCTTACCTGGCTGAATGAAGAACTGACGAAGCTTGGGCTGCGCGTGACGCCCAGCGTCGGCAATTTCGTCCTCATCCACTTTCCCGACGACAAGAGGCATTCGGCTGAGGCGGCGGACGATTACCTCACCCAGCGCGGCTATATATTGCGGCGCGTTACCGGCTATGGCTTTCCCAATGCGCTGCGCATGAGCGTCGGCACCGAAGAAGCAAATCGCGGCGTCATCGATGCCCTCACGACATTCCTGAAAAGCTGAAACAATGACATTACCGATGTTTGAAAAGATCGCGCTGGTCGGCATCGGCCTGATCGGCTCGTCGCTGGCCCGAATCATCCGCCGCGAGGGCCTGGCCCGCCATGTCGCCATCGCGACGCGCAGCCCGGCCACGCTGGCGCGGGCGAAGGAGCTCGGTCTTGGCGAGAGCTACACCACCGGCGCCAGGGAAGCGGTCCGCGACGCCGACCTGATCATCGTCTCGGTGCCTGTGGGATCGTCGGGCGAGGTGGCGCAAGAGATCGCAGCGGCGCTGAAAAAAGGCGCCATCCTCACCGATGTCGGTTCGACCAAGGCCTCCGTCATTGCGCAAATGCAGCCCTATGTGCCGGACGGCGTGCACTTCATTCCGGGACACCCGCTGGCGGGTACGGAGAAATCGGGCCCGGATGCGGGTTTCGCCGAGCTGTTCGAAAACCGCTGGTGCATCTTCACGCCGCTGCCGGGAACCGATCCGGCCGCGCTGGAAAAGCTGTCGGAATTCTGGCGGCGCTGCGGCTCCAACATCGACACGATGGACCCGCAGCATCATGACATGACGCTGGCCATCGTTTCGCATCTTCCGCACATCATTGCCTACAACATCGTCGGCACCGCCGACGATCTGGAATCGGTGACCAAGTCGGAAGTGATCAAATATTCGGCTTCCGGTTTCCGCGACTTCACCCGTCTGGCCGCCTCCGACCCGACCATGTGGCGCGACGTGTGCCTGCACAACAAGGATGCCATCCTGGAAATGCTGGCGCGCTTTTCGGAGGACCTCGCCTCGCTGCAGCGGGCGATCCGCTGGGGCGACGGCGACAAGCTGTTCGACCTGTTCACCCGGACCCGCGCCGTGCGACGCTCGATCATCGAAGCCGGCCAGGACATCGACGTGCCGGACTTCGGCCGCCAGGCGATCGAGCACCCGGTGAAAAGTTAAACCTGTTTCAGACGCGCCAGGTCGCCGCGACCATGGCCATTGTCTCGGCGCGGTCCGGCGCGCCCAGCCGGCCGCCGAAGCGCTGGCATTTGAGCGCGGCCGCCGCGCTGGCAAAGCGCAACGCGTGCTCGACCGGCATGGCCTCAGCAAGTCCAACGGCAAAGGCGCCGTGGAAAACGTCGCCGGCGGCCAGCGTGTCGACCGCCTTGACCTTCGGCGCCGCGATGTGGCGCACCCATCCGGCGGACCGGTCATGCCACCAGCTTCCCGCGGCTCCGCCGGTAACCGCGACAAAGGCGTCTGTGCGGCTGGCGAGGTCGGCGCAGGCGGTTTCGGGGTCCAGCGCATGGCCGCAGACGATGCGTGCCGCCGTCTCCGAAGCGACGATGTGCGATGCCAGCGGCAGCAGGCGCTCCAGCACCTCAACCGGCGCCGTGTCGGCGTCGAGGATGGCGGGACGGCCGGCGCTGCGCGCGGCGGTCAAGGCAAGAGCGGCGGCGCCCGGCCAGCGCACATCGACCAGCACGACATCGAAGCCGGAAAGATCGGCGACAGGCACCGCCTCGGGGTCGGCCTGCGCCTTTGGGTCGTAGAAGGGCACGATGATGCGCTCGCCATGAGCGTCGACCAGGATCGCGGCCAGCGCCGAGCGGGCGCCTTCGACGCGGCGGACAAAGCCGCAATCGACGCCCTCGGCCTCGATGCCGGCCAGCAATTGGTCGCCGACGGCATCGCCACCTGCACTTGCCCACAGGAACACCTCGGCGCCGAGACGGCGGGCGGCGCAGGCAGCACTTGTCGCCATGCCCGAGGCGATCTGGATCCCGTCCGAGGCGATGAACTTGCCCTGATGCGTGGGCAGGGTTTCGACGCGCAGGATGGTATCCAGCGTCAGCGCGCCAACGCTCAGCAGTTTCACCGGTCGGTTCATGCGTCGGCTTGCTCGAGCATGATCTCTCCCCAAAAGCCATTCCCGCTCTTTGCGATCATGCTCTATCTCTTTGTTTTAACGCAATTCCGGACGGAAAACCGCTCACACTTTCCTGGAATTGCTCTAATCGAGCGGCTTGATCTTGCCCAGCGGAATGAAGCCGAGCGAGACCTTGCCCTTCACCACCTTGAGCGGCATCGACGGTTCGTTGCCGAGCAGCGCCAGACCGGCAAAGCCTTGCTCGATCTGGCTCTTCTGCTCGGGGATTGCGGTGGCGAGGATTGCCGCCACGGCTTTGGGATCCTGCAGCTTGATCGTCAGGTCGGCATTGACCTGGCCGTTGGCGTCGACCGACACCGGGCCGGAGACGGTGATGCGCGCGGTTCCCGACGACAGATCGAGCTTGTGGATGCCGACCGCCTGGCCGCGCAGGCTCCTGGCCTGCGTCTTCATCAGCGCGACGCCGTTCTTCAGCGTCGCGTCGCCGCTGCCGTCGAGCGGCGGCAGCACGCGCCCGCCGATCGCGTCGGCGTCGATCTCAAGATCGGTGAAGCTTCCGGTATAGCCAAGGTCCTGACCGTCCGGCCGCAACTCGCCCGCCGCCGTTCCGGCGCTGAACAGTGAAACCGGGTCGGTGTCGTCGGCCGGATCGGTCTGGCCGGACAAGCTCTCGGCCTGCAGCGAAATGCTGCGTGGCAAGGGCCAGGAGAGCTTGGCATTGGCCTGCAGATTGTCCCAATCGATCCATAGCGGCGCCATCCCGGGCACCGAGGTCCGCAGTGGCCCACGCAACTCGGCGGCAGGCGACAAAGGCCGGATGAGTTCTGCAACGAAGTTGAAGCTGCCTGCCGAGGCGGCAACGTTCCTGGCGTCGTCCTCGTAAGCCAGATTGTCACAGGAGATGGCAAAACGCAGGGGGTAGCCGCTGACGGTGAGGTTGGCGCAGCCGGCCTCGATGCCTTTGTCCTTGAGCGAGGCCACCGCCTTGTCGGCTTCGCTGCTGACGCGACCGGCGACATAGAACCAGACCGCGCTGTAGACGCCGAACAGCATAACGACCAAGGCAGCGAGCCACATCAGCCGGCGGCGAAACTTCGACGGACGCTCGTCACTTGACGTCATGCTGCGGCTTTCATTAACGCGGGCGTGTTGCGGGTGGACTGTGGCTTACGCAACAAGCAAAAAGAACAGAAGAGCACCGATTCCGATGCGGCGGCGTCACTCTCGTGCAATCAGGCTTGGCGATATGGGCGATTTTTGGGTTTTTGGCTACGGCTCGCTGATCTGGCGGCCGGGATTTGCGCATGTGGAGACCCGCCGCGCGCGGCTTTACGGCTACCGCCGGTCGCTGTGCGTCTATTCCTTCGTGCATCGCGGCACGCGCCAGCGGCCGGGCCTGGTGCTAGGCCTCGACCGTGGGGGCTCCTGCATCGGGCTGGCCTTTCGCGTGCCCGGCGAGCTGCGCGATGAGGTGCTGACCTATCTGCGCGAGCGCGAATTGGTGACCAGCGTCTACCTCGAGCGTGTGCTCGATATCAGCCTCGACGGGAATGGGGCGGCTGCGGGAGAGAGAGTGAAAGCGGTCGCCTATATCGTCGACCGCCAGCATGAGCAGTATGCCGGCGGGCTCGACCCCGCGCATGCGGCAGGTGTTATCCGTGGCGCCGTCGGCCAGTCCGGAAACAACGAGGACTATGTGCTCAACACGCTGCAGCATCTCGCGGCGCTGGGTATCAGCGACCACTGGCTGGAAGAGGTGGCGAAGCGGATCGCCTCGTGAGCCAGTAGACCACGGCGAGCCTGCAGGCGAAGCGCTCGCGCCTTTGTGAAGCGCTGGCCCGCTGGAAAAATTGGCTGAGGCCTTTGACCTCGGCGCGGCGAGACCTAGCTTAGCTGCGGCCCGAAGCATTCGGGCCGCCCGCCGCCAGCCCACGGAGCCCCGTCTTGCAAAAACGCCGTCTCGGTCAAACCGACCTTTCCATCGCGCCGCTGGTCCTGGGCGGCAATGTCTTCGGCTGGACCGCGGACGAGAAGACCTCCTTCGACCTACTCGACCGGTTCGGCGGCGCCGGCCTCAACGCTATCGATACGGCCGATGCCTATTCGCGCTGGGTGCCCGGCCACGCGGGCGGCGAGTCCGAGACCATCATCGGCAAATGGATGAAAAGCCGCGGCAACCGTGACAAGATCATCGTCATCACCAAAGTCGGCTCGGATATGGGACAAGGCAAGAAGGATCTGTCCGCTGCCCATATCGAAAGGGCAGTCGAGGCGTCGCTCAAGCGACTGCAGACCGACGTGATCGACCTTTATCTCTCGCATTGGCCGGACCCGACAACCCCTTATGAGGAGACGCTCGGCGCCTACCAGAAGCTGCTCGCTGCCGGCAAGGTCCGCCATATCGGCGCCTCGAATCTTGACGCCGGCCAGCTGCGCGCCGCGCTCGATGTTGCCAGCCTGCGCGGGCTGCCGCGCTACAGCGTGCTGCAGCCGGAATACAATCTCTACGACCGCTCATCCTTCGACGGGCCGCTGCATGATCTGTGCGTGGCCGAGGATATCGGCGTCATCACCTATTTCAGTCTCGCCAAGGGGTTTTTGAGCGGCAAATACCGTAGCGAGGCCGATCTCGGCAAAAGTGAACGCGGCGGCGGCGTGAAGGCTTATCTCAATGCGCGCGGCATGCGCATTCTGGCCGCACTCGACACTGTGGCGGCGCGCCATTCGGCCAAGCAGGCGGAAGTAGCACTCGCCTGGGTGATGGCGCAGCCCGGCATCACCGCGCCGATCGCCAGCGCAACGACGCTGGACCAGGTCGACAGCCTGGTGCGCGCCGCATCGCTGAAGCTCAGCGCGGAGGATCTCGTGGCGCTGGACAAGGCCAGCGCCTAGCCGCGCAGGTTCGGCACGATCGTTCAAGACGACGGCTGTCTGCCTTGCCACACTGTTCTCCATTATTGTGGAGAAGAGGCAGCATGGCCGCAGACCTTCTTTCGCAGGCGCAGCCCTGGCAGCAATTGCTGGCGCTGGTGCTGGCGGCAACCGTCGTCATGGGCAGTCCTGGCCCGGCGACGATCAGCGTCACGGCGATAGGGGCCGCCTTCGGCCTGCGCAATTCGCTTCACTACACATCGGGGATCATTTTAGGCACGGTCGCGGTGCTGCTGGTCGTGGCCACCGGCATCAAGGCTATCCTCACCTCGATGCCGGGCGTAGCGCCAGTGCTGGCGGTCGCTTCCGCCGCCTATATTCTCTACCTCGCCTACAGAATAGCGACAGCGCCGCCGCTGGCCGCGCGTGACAGCAGCGCGGTTCTGCCGACCTTCCTCGGCGGCTTCCTGCTCGCCGTTGCCAACCCGAAAGCCTATGTGGCGATTGCTGCGGTCCTTGCTGGCTCCGCGACCGCAGCCGGCGCCGATGCTCTCGGCATCCCGGCCAGGCTGGCGGTTCTCACCCTGATGATCGTAGCCATCCATATGCTGTGGCTGCTGGCCGGCGCGGCCTTCGCCCGCACCCTGCGCCAGCCGCTGGCGTCGCGGATCATCAATCTGGCCTTCGCGGCGACGCTGGTGCTGACCACGGCGCTGGCGGCGTGGCCTTGAGCCGGCCCGCAGAAGAGATCAAGCTTTGGCCTTTTTTGTTTTGGCGCAATTCAGGACGGAAAAAACCGCTCACACTTTTCCTGGAATTGCTCTGGCGGCCGCGGCGAGTTCGGCCAGCCGCTTGACCGCCGTCGGCGGCATTTGCGGCGGGTTAGGAGCCTGCGATGCCTCGATCAGCAGCTGGTCGCAGGCGACTTCCGTATCGCCGATCAGCCGGTCCATGAATTCGTCCTTGCCGAGCCCGGGCGGAATCGGCGGCAGGAAGCGGGCCTTGATGGTGCCGGGAAAGCGCAAGAATTTGCGGCGAGGCCAATAGAGGCCGGCGACATGGGCGACCGGTACCACCGGGACGCCAAGCTGCGTATAGAGCTCGACAATGCCGTATTTGTAAGCCGGCTCGTCGCCTGGCGCTCGGCGCGTGCCTTCGGGGTAGATAATCAGCTGGCGCGGATTGCGCCCCATCTCCTGCTTTGTCGATGCAACGACCTGCTTCAACGCCTTGGAGCGGCTGCCGCGGTGAACCGGGATCATCCGCATCTTCAGGATGTACCAGCCGAAGAAGGGGATCCAGGTCAGCTCGCGCTTCAGGATATAAAGCGGATCGTGGAGGAAGGGAAAGAAAGCGATCGCGTCCCAAAACGACTGGTGTTTCGGCGCCAGGATGAAAGAGCCCTCCGGCAGGTTCTCGACGCCGGTGATGTCGCTCCTGGTGCCGGCGATCTTGTCGTAGAGCCACAGGCTGGTGCGCGACCAGAATTTCGGCACGAACCAGGCGCGATGGCGTGGCGAGAGGAAGTAGTAAGGGGTCCAGAGGACCATCTGGACGATCAGATTGACATAGAAGACGAAGTTGAACGCCAGCGAGCGGATATAGAGCATGCGGGGAAGGGCCCGTTGAGGAGGTGTGCGTTGGTTACACCAAGCGCGGGCAAAAAGGAAACGCCGCAATGGCCTGACATAGGCCGGCTCGCCACTGACTCAAGCCAGTCTCAACTCACCACGTCGCCTGCAACAGCCGCTGCTTCAGCCGCGGAGCGGCGAAATCGAGGAACGCCCTTAGTTTCACCGCCAGCAGGCCTTGGCCGGCATGGACGAGGCTCACCGGCCACGGCTGCGGCTCGAAGGGTCGCAAGACCGGGACGAGCACGCCGGAACGTACTGCGTCCGCGATCTGGTAGGAGAGCACCCGCGTCATCCCGGCGCCTGCAATCGCGGCATCGATTGCAGCTTCCGCCGTGTTGACGCGCAGCCGTGAGTGGATCGGCACGATCAGTTCGCCCTTGTCGCCGGCAAAGCTCCAGCTGGCGAGCGCTGCAGGCCCTTCGAAACTGATGCATTCATGCGCGGCCAGATCGTCCGGCGTCCGCGGCATGCCATGCGCGGCGATATAGGCGGGGCTGGCGCACACGACGCGACGGATCGCGCCGACGCGGATGGCAATGAGGCTCGAAGGCGCAAGCTCGCCGATGCGGATGGCAAGGTCGAGATGTTCCTCCGCCAGTTGGGTTATCCGGTCAGCCAGCGTCAGGCGAATGTTGACTTGAGGATAAGCCGCCAGGAATTCGGTGACGACAGGCAGCACGTGCAGGCGACCAAAAACGACCGGCGCGGTGATGAACAGGTCGCCGGTCGGCGTGCTGTATTCGCCGGCAGCGGTGCGTTCGGCTTCGCCGACCTCGCCGAGGATGCGGCGGCAGGCGGCGAGATAGACCTGGCCGGCATCGGTCAGCGTGAGCTGCCGGGTCGAACGGTTCAGCAGGCGCGCCTGAAGGTGCTTTTCGAGGTCGGAAACCTTGCGGCTGACCGTTGCCAGTGGAATGCCGAAATGGCGGCCGGCAGCGGAAAGGCTGCCCTCTTCCACCGCGGCGACGAACAGCGACATGGCTTCGAGACGATCCATACTTTCTTCCGGAAATTGGAAGGATAGCTTGCAACTATGCCATCTACATCCAAAACATGGAAGGATCTACCTCTTCGCGTACAATGGCCGTGTTTCGGCCTCGCGGAGGCTTCCATGAATGCTCATACTTTCACCAGCGATGTCGCCTTCACGCCGACCGTCAAGGCGATCCAGACCCGCAAAGGTTCGCGCAAGGGCTATGCCAGCGCCGAGGAGCGCGGCGGATGGCGCGCCCATATCACGCCCGACCTCGCCGACTTCATCGCGGCGCAGACCAGCGTCTTCCTGTCGACGGCCAATGGCGAGGGTCAGCCCTATATCCAGCATCGCGGCGGGCCAGCCGGCTTCCTCAAGGTGCTGGACGAAAAGACCATCGGCTTTGCCGATTTCTCCGGGAACAGGCAGTTCATCACGCAAGGGAATCTCGCCGACAACAACCAAGCATTCCTGTTCCTGATCGACTATGCGCATCGCCAGCGCGTCAAGATCTGGGGCACGGCGCGGGTCGTCGAGGACGATGCCGAGCTTCTGGCAAGGCTGATGCCGCAGGACTACAAGGCGCGCTCCGAGCAGGTCATCCTGTTCACCGTCTCGGCCTGGGATGCCAATTGCCCGCAACACATTCCGCAGCGATTCGAGGCCGCCGATGTCGCGGCCGCACTCGCCGAACGCGACAAGCGGATTGAAAGCCTCGAACAGGAGATTGCGCGGCTGCGTGGCGCGGAAGACGGCACGGCCAAGGGGTAATCGAGCGCCGTCAGAGTCGTCTGTTTGGACGCAATTCCCAAGGGAAAGCGTACGTGTTTTTCCCGGGAAAACCGCTACACACTTTTCCTGGAATTGCTTTAGTCCTTGGCGGTCGAAACCTCGGCCAGTGCGACGGTGTCGGCGGTCTGGCGGACCGGGACGACGCCGCGCGCCAGCGCCAGCAGGTATTTGCTGTATTCGGTCAGAAGCACGCGCAGCGCTTCTGGCTTGGTCAGCCAGTCGCCATTGTCCAGATTAGTGTTGACCACCGGATAGGGTTCAAGCCTGGCGCCATGCAGCAGGCGGCCCATCTCGAGCAGGCTGCGCGGCATGTGGTAATTGTTGGTGACGAGGATGACGCTGCCATAGGCGTGGCTCTCCATCCATTTAGCGCTTTCCTCGGCATTGCCGATCGTGTCGAGCGCGGCGCGGTCGATGTCGACACAGCAGGAAAACAGCGCCTTGTCGCCGCCGGTAGCAGCCTGCAATTGGCGGCGGCTGGCAGAGGGATGCACGCCTGAGATCAGCAGCCGCTCGCCCTTGCCGGAGGCAAGCAGATCGAGTGCTGCGTCGAGGCGGGCCTGACCGCCGGTCAAGACGATGATCGCATCGGCCTTGGCCGGGTTGGCCGGAGTCGTCATGTGGCTGACCTTGCTGGCGAACCAGCCGAAGCCACCGGCAAACAGGGCCACCAGCAGCAGTAGACAGAGGGAGGCGAGACGCAGGGCGGTGCGCAAACGGCCCAGCCCGGTGCGCACACGCGAACGCACCACTGGCATCTGTCCAGCCGTTCCGGTCGACTCCCGCGCGTTCATCGTCCTATGGTTAATCCTGAAATGCCTTTTTGGTAAGGAAAAAAGCGCACATTGCGTTACGTCGGTTTTCGATCCGTGATCGTCCCTTCCATTCCTGTCCTTGCCCCCGAACTGTTTTCGCTTCTGCCCTCACGGTTCACCCCGCATCCGGCTGGCGGACATCGATGTCGCTGAGATAGGCGACGACTGTGGCGTGCGAGGTCGCCGCCGTCAGTCCGCCGATCACCAGCACCATCAGGCCGACACCGAGATAGCCTGCCGATCCGATGGCGAAATTGCCGAACAAAGCAGTGGCCTGGTCGGCCTGCGGCGTTGCCATGTTGCGCGACGACCACCAGGAAAAGACGATGAAAACCAGGATCGCGGCTGCGCCGCCGGCGGCCGCGCCCTTCATCCCGGTGACCAGGAAATGCCAGCGGAATTCGCGCGCGATGAAGCGCGCCTCGGCGCCGACGAAATGCAGCACTTCGATGATATGGCCGTTACCCGCCATAGCGCCGCGCGTCGCAAACACTACGGTCAGCACCGTCGCCGACAGCATCAGGACCAGCACGGCGATGCCGATGGTGACCGTGGTGCGGGCCATGGCGACCAGCCGGTCGACCCATGTACGGTGATCGTCGAGCGAAGCACTCGGCAGCTTGGGCGTGAGCGCCGCACGGATGGCGCTAAAGTCGGGCGGACTGGTCTCGTCGATGGTGACGATGATCAGGCGCGGCACCGGCAATTCGTCGATATTCAGGCCCGAGCCCAGCCATGGCTCCAACAGACGCGCGGTGGCGTCGCGATCGATGATCCGGGTTTCCTTCACGCCGGGGAATTCGCCGACGATCTGCGAGGCCTGGGCAAGGGCTGCCTCCATGTCGAGGCCGTCGACCGGTTTGATCTGAATCGTCGCCTCGCGCGAGATCTGGTTTTCCCAGACCGAGGCAGTGTCGCGCACCAGCGTGACGGCGCCGAAAGTCAGGCAGGACAGGAAGGTCATGATGGCGATCACCAGCACCAAGGCGCGGCCGGCAATATTCTGCGCCGGCACGATCGGCGCCATGCGGCGCTGGACGCGCTGCGTCGTCGTCGCCGGTTCGGCGGCGTCTTCATGCAGCTGTTCGGCCGATACTTCAGTCATAAATATCCAGCCTTCCGCCGGCCAGGATCATGCGGCGCGCGTCGACCTGTTCCATCAGGCCGAGATCGTGAGTGGCGATCACCACCGCGGTGCCGAGCCGGTTGAGCTCGATGAACAGCCTGAGCAGCCGGCGTGCCAGTGGCGGGTCGACATTGCCGGTCGGCTCGTCGGCAAGCAGGATTTCGGGCTGTTCGATCAAGGCCCGGGCGATTGCCGCGCGCTGCTTTTCGCCACCCGAAAGGACCGGCGGCAGCACATGCATGCGCTCGCCCAGGCCAACCCATTTCAAAAGTTCGGTGACGTCGGTGCGGTAGCTCGCTTCCTCGCGGCCGCGCACTCGCAGCGGCAGAGCGACATTCTCATAAGTGGTCATGTGGTCGAGCAAACGGAAATCCTGGAACACCACGCCGATGCGGCGCCTGAGATGCGGCAGTTCAGCGCGCGAGATGCGCGAGCGGTCCTTGCCGAAGATGGTGATCAGCCCGCGCGTCGGCTTCAGCGACATGAACAGAAGGCGCAGCAGCGTCGTCTTGCCGGCGCCGGAGGGCCCGCTCAGGAACTGGAAGGAGCTCTCCGGAATGTGCAGGGAGATGTCGCGGAGGATTTCCGGACCCATGCCATAGCGGAGGCCGACATTTTCGAAGCGGATCACGTGCGACGACCTGAGGGCGGCGGCGTGCCAGCCCTTTCTGTCCGACGACCATCGGCCGCCATGGTTAACCGTCGGTTAATTTTCGCTGTTTTTGAGTGCGTCACAAGGGTTCCGGTGGGGAAGCGTTAACCATTTCCATTTACGCAAAAAAACGAAGAGGCAACAGCGGGGCCATGATGGCTGAGCAACGAACCGCGCGCCCGGTTTCCGGCGAAATCATGACCGGGACAAGTGTCGCACCGGAATCGCGTCCTGTGGCGACCGACATCGTCGATGCGGATTATGAGGTGCTGCCGCAGCCGATCCCACTGATAGAAGCCATGCCGACGCCGGCGCGCGACATCGCGACGCCGTCGATCGAAGGCATGGAGATGCTGCGCAAATCAGATCCGTCAGCCGGGCGGCCGGCATCGCGTGGCGGGCCGATCTTCTGGACTGCCGGCATCGGTGCGGCCCTTGCCGCCTTCTGGGTCTCGGGTGGCCACGCGCTGGTGCGCCAGACGCCGTTCTGGTCAGTCGAACAGCCGGAGGGCGCCGTACTCAGCATTGCCGGCGTCACGTCGCGTGTCGACGCCTCAGGACCCACCCCGGTGCTGTTCGTGGACGGCGAGGCCGTCAATGACGGTTTGAAGGCGGGACAATTGCCGCCGCTGGAGATACGTGTCACCGGCAATGACAGCCGCATCACCCGCTATACTCTGGGGACATCCAACCGTTCTCTGGCGCCCGGCGAAAGATTCGGCTTTTCCAGCCGCCTCGATGTGCCTAGAAACGGCGTCAAGGCCGTGGCGGTCACCTTCGCCGGCTAGTCGGTTTCTCTGGAAAGGTTGTTGATGCCAGTTGTGCGCGGCAAGGACATCGAGGTCCTGTTTTCGGCGTCCGCGATCGCGCGGCGCAATCTCGAACTCGCCAAGGAGATCGCCGAGCACGACTATCACGACCTGCTGGTGATTTCGGTGCTGAAGGGCTCGTTCATCTTCGCCGCCGATCTGATCCGCGCCATGCACGATGTCGGGCTGTCGCCGGAGGTCGAGTTCATCTTCATTTCCAGCTATGGCGCCGGCACCACCAGCGGCGAGGTGAGGGTGCTGCGCGACATCGACAATGAGGTCGCCGGCCGCGACGTGCTGCTGATCGACGATATCCTGGAGTCGGGCAAGACGCTCTCCTTCACCCGCAACCTGATGCTGTCGCGCGGCGCCAAAAGCTGCGCCATCGCGGTGCTGTTGGACAAGCGCATGCGCCGCCAGACGGAGCTGAACGCCGACTATGTCGGCTTCGACTGTCCCGATTACTTCGTCGTCGGCTACGGCATGGACGTCGCTCACGCTTTTCGCGAACTGCCGTTTGTCGGTGTCGTCAAAGGCGATGCCTGAGAAAAGGCCCCCGACGCTGCAAATTTTCAGAAAAAGTCAACTTTTGCCCGCCAAATTCCGGCCCATGGCAAAGCTTCTGATCGTCGAGGACGATGAGTCCGTCCGCACCCTCGCCGCCCGCGCGCTCGAACGCGCCGGGCACTCGATCGATATCGCCGCCGACGGCGCGCAGGGGCTGGCGATGGTCAGTGCTGCAGGCGGCGGCTACGACCTCGTCGTCTCCGATATCCGCATGCCGGAAATGGACGGCATCGAGATGGCGATCGCCGCAGCCAGGCTTTTCCCTGACATGAAGATCCTGCTGATGACCGGCTATGCCGACCAGCGCGAGCGCGCCGAGGAATTGAACGGCATCATTATCGACGTCGTGCAAAAGCCTTTCACGCTGGCCGAAATCCGCTCGCGGGTCGACCAGGCGCTCGCCTGCTTCGCCTGACACGCTTCAGGCGGCATCCTGAGACGCGGCGAGGACAGGCGCAGCGCTCCGGCGCCGTTCGGTGTTGAGCGCCAGCAGACCGGCGCCGATGATCAGCGCCGCACCGATGGCGGTGGTCGAGCGCGGCACCTCGTCGAAGAACAGGAAGCCCCACAGCGGCGACCAGATAATCCCGGTGTATTCGAAGGTGGCGACGCGGTTGGCGGGCGCCAGCCTGTAGGCCTGTGACAGCAGGATCATGCCGGCCGAAGCGACGAACCCGCAGGCCGCCATCTTGAGGAAATCCGGTGTCGTCGGCCAGACCCACGGCCGCACCAGGAATTCGAGGCTGGGGTGGACAGCATGGGTTATGCCGGCAAGCCAGAATGTGCCGGCAACCGCAGCGGCGCCGACCAGATAGGCGCCGTTCTGGTAGAAGGCCATGACGGTGGAGGATTCGGTGTCGCCGATCTTGCGCGCCATCAGCTGTGAAAAGCCGTAGAGCAAAGCCGAGCCCAACGAAAGCAGCGCCGCCCAGTCGAACAGGCCGGCGCCCGGGCGCAGCATCACGACCACGCCCAGCATGCCGATCAGCACGGTGGCGAGAGCCTGCCAGGATACCCGCTCGCCGAGATAGGGCCCGGCTATCGCCATGATGAACAGGGGCGCCATGAAATAGAGCGCCACCGCGTCGGCGAGCGGCAAGGCAGCGATCGCCAGATAGTAGACCGTATAGGAGGAGAACTGGATGAAGGCGCGTATCGTCAGCAGGCCGAACCGCTTCGAGGCGATGGCCCGCAGGCCGACATCGGCGCGAACGAGAACGATCAGGATCGGCAAAGCGACGATCGAGCGGATCCACATCACCTCGGTCACGGGATAGCCGGCCGACACCGCCTTGACCAGCGGGTCCTGGAGCGAGAACACCAGCACGCCAAGGCACAGGCTGATGATGCCGAGAACGATCCGGTTGCGCATGTTGTTCTGCCGGCCCTTGCCTTAACTGCCCGCAGGCGCCCGGCCTGGGTAAAAAGAACCCGCCACCGTTTCGGGCAGCGGGTATGAGTGAGGACTCTTTGATTGGTCCGCAGCCGGTTTCGCGGCGGCATATCCAATGGGTGAGCGGACTATGCTGCGGCGTTTGACATGTTGCAAACGAATTGGAATGATACCAGAGATCAAATTTGCTTATGACGGATTCGATGCGGCCAACCCTCGACAGCGATCTCCTGCGCACCTTCGTCGCCATTGCCGAAGCGGGCAATTTCACCCGGGCGGCGGAGCAGGCCGGGCGCACCCAGTCGGCGGTGTCGATGCAGATGAAGAAGCTCGAGGAGCTGGTCGGCGACAGCCTGTTCGAACGCGGCTCGCGCGGCGTGGCGCTGACGCGCCGTGGCGGCGAGCTGATCGTCAATGCCCGCCGCATCGTCTCTCTGCTCGACGAGACGGCGGCATCGATGGCGGCGGCACCGCTTGGCGGGCCTGTGCGCATCGGCATTCCCGAGGAATATGGTCACGCCATCCTGTCGCGCGCGCTCGGCGCCTTCTCGAAGCGTCACACCAAGGTGGAGGTCACCGTGCGCTATGCACATTCGGGCGCCCAGCTGGCAGCGTTGGCGGCCGGTGAACTCGACCTCGCCGTGGTGTTCGAATGGCAGGATCCTTCCGGCGGCGAGGTGCTGATGCACGATCCGACCGTGTGGGTGACATCGAGCCTGCATCACATGCATGAGGAGCGGCCGGTGCCGATCGCGCTCTACAACCGGGCCGGCTGGTGCAAGGACTTTGCCATCAAATCGCTTGAGCAGCGTGGGCTGGCCTACCGTGTCGCCTATACCAGCGACACCACCGGCGGCCTGAAGCTCGCCGTCACCTCTGGCCTGGCGATCGCGCCGATCTCGCACAGCAATATTCCGGATGGCTGTCGTGAACTCACCGCCGCTGACGGGTTCGGCCATATCGATTCCTCGAATGTGGTGATGCACCGCAGCCCAAATGCCTCAGGCGAAGCTATCGACGGCATGCAGGAGGCGATCCGCGAGGCGTTCGTCAACCGGCCGGCTTAGTCTGTTGCATCCTCGTAGAAATGCAGGCGATTGCCGAAGGGGTCGCCGACCGACACTTCACGGGTCTGCCACGACGTGGTTTCGAGGCCCGGCCGGGCGTAGCGGTATCTCTTGCCGATCAGTTCGCGGTGCAATGCCGCGATGTCCTCGACCTTGATGCGCATGGCTATACCCGGCGCGCCGTCGCCATGATGTTCGCTCAGATGCAGGACACAGCCGTCGCGGATTACACCCATGTAGAGCGGCGCATTGTCGTCGAAGCGGTGCTCGAACTCGACCTTGAAGCCGAGAAAGTCGACATAGAATTCGCGTGCCTTGGCGATGTCGAAGATGCGCAGGATGGGCGTGACGGCACCGAGTTTCGGCATGGCGCTGATACCATTCAGTTCGACGGATGTTGCCTTGGAGGCTACTTCAGCTCCAGCAGCCGCTCGAGGTAGCTGCGCTCGATGTCGGGGCTGAGCGCGTTGCCGAGCCGCTTGCGAATCGCCTCGAGAATCTGGCGGGCGCGCTGCACGTCGATCTCGTCGGGCACCTTCACCGAATCGCCGAAATCGGGTCCGCGGCTGGCGCGCGGTCGGCCCAGCGGATCGCGGCCGGCGTCCTGTTGGCGGCCGCCTTCCTGGCTGCCGCCCTGGTCGCCCTGCATCGCCTGCAGCTGCTTCATCATCTCCTTGGCGCCCTTGCGCAGCGCTTCCAGCGCGCGACCCTGGTGGCCGACTGCCTGGTCGCCTTCGCCTTCGCCAAGCGACTTTTCGGCATTGCCCATGGATTTGCCAGCGTCGCCAAACCCCTCATTGGGTTGCATGCCCATGCCTTCCAGGCCCTTCTTCAGCTTGTCGAGTTCGCTCTGCAACTGGCCCTGGCCTTCCTGCAACTGCTTCATCGCATCGGCGAATTCCTGCGGTGTCATCGACTTCGGCCGGGCGAGAGGATCGCGATCCTTGCCGACGCCCGGCTGGTCCGGGTCGTCGCCATTGCCTTCGCCGGGCTGCTGATTATCTCCGCGCTGCATCTGGTCCATGCGGTAGGTGTCGTTCATCATCTCCTGCTGGCGGCGCATGATCTCGCCCAGCTTGTCCATCTGCTGGCGCATCTCGCTGTCCTGCTCGCCGCCCTGCTGCTGACGGCCGGCCTGCAGGTTGTTCATCATGTTTTCCAGCTGCGACAGCAGCTCCTGCGCCTTGTCGCGGTCGCCCGACTTCGCCAGGTTCTCGATCTGGTCCATCATGCGGTCGATATCACTCTGACGCAGTTCGCGACCATTCTGCTGCATCTGCGGCGCGTTCGGGTTCTGCTTGGCGCGCTCGGCGAATTCCTGCAGGAATTCGTTCATCGCCTCGCGCAGTTCCTTCATCGCCTTTTCGATCTCTTCGTCGCTGGCGCCGCGCTTGATGGCGTCCTGCAGCGCCTGCTGGGCCTGGCGGAGCCGCTTTTCGGCGGACGAGAGATTGCCTTCCTCGATGCCGAGCGCGATTTCCCAGAGATAGGCAACCTCGTTGCGCAACTGATCGTCGCTGTCCGACATCTTCAGCCGGCTGCGGGCGCTCATGATGGCGAGGTAATGCGACATGTTGTCGAACGTGTCCTCGGGCCGCAGCGTGATGGCGTCCATCAGGTCGAGCACGCGCGGCTTGGCATTGGCGTCGAGCGCCAGCAGGCGGCGCTGCTCGACCACCGCCCGCGCCAGCGGGTTGGCGAAGGGCCGCTCCGGCATCACAATAGTCTTGGTCTCGCTGGTCGCGGTGTGTCCGGCATCGTCGGTGGCGACAAGCGACAGCTTGATGCTGGCGCCGGCCCAGACGTGCTCGGTGAGGTCCTTGGTGGTCTTGGCGGCGTTCGCCTTGCCGCCGCGGCGCGGCAGCGCCAGCGGCAGGTCAGGCGGACCGTAGAGCGGATGCGCATCGGGCGCCGCCGGATCGGCCAGCGCGAAAACCGCCTTTGCGGTGGCCGCGCCATAGTCGTCGTCGATCTGGTAGTTGAGCTCGAAGGCGCCGTTGACGGCGCGCTTGGGCTCGCCGACGAAGCGGATCGTCGGCGGCTTGTCGGGGATCACCGCGAAGGCCCAGCGACCGAGATCGGCTTCGCCCGACTTCAGCGTCAGCGTGCCGTCGGCGGTCAGCTTGCCGGTGAACTGGCGCAGCTTGGGGGTCGCCGGGTTGACCGCCGCTGCCTTGACGGCCGCCACCTGTGGTCCCGACGGGTCGATGGCGCGAGCATTGCCGCCCTTGTCGGCAAAGGTTAGCGTTTCCTCGCCGGAGCCGCCGGTCACGCGCAGCGAGACGTCGCTGCCTTGCGGCACGGTGAAGGTGGCAACCGCCTGCTTGGCGTTGCCATCGATGACTGGCGCGGTCAAGAAGATGGGCGGCTTGCCGGTATAGGCCGGCGGGGTCACCCAGGCATCGATGCGCGGCGGTACGATGTCGCGCGCCGCATGGGCACTGAAACCATCGGACATCCTGCCGCCGGACGGTCCGAAGGAGAAGGCAAAAGCGGTGACCAACAGCAGCGCCGCCACGGCACGCAATGCCCACGGATCGCGCTCCGGCACGCGGGTACGCGGCAGGTCGGCGCCAAGGCTGCCGAGCTTGTCGGCCATGCGCTTTTGGTGTTCGCGCCACAACGCCTGGGAAAAGATGCTTTCCTTGCCGCTGGGACGGTCGGTCTGCACCAGCACCGGGCTGTGCTGCAACTGGTTGGCGGCCTCGATACGGCGGTCGATTTCAGCGGCGGATGGAAGCTTGAAGAAACGCAGCGGATAGAGCGCCGCCAGCGTGGCAATACCGAACGCCGTGACCAGGATAATGCGCGCAATGTCAGGCAGCCGGGGGAAAAGGCCGAGCCAGGAGAGGCTGAGAAACAGGCTGGCGACGATGAGCAGCGGCAGAAGCAGCGGCCAGCCGCGCTCGACCGTCATCGAGACCCGTGTCGCCAGCCGGCTCAGGGCAAGCCGCCCGGCCAGGCTGCGATCGCCACTGGAAATGGTGCGTTCCGTCATCGGCCCTTCCTACCCGGGCGGGATAGCCCGGACTCAACAAGCAGAAGTTTACCAGCAAACACGGCAAAGGCGAGGCGGTTCCGGAAAACTTGAAAAGCTTTGACGGGGTTGCGTCCCACTTCAGTCGAAGCAAGGTTTAGAATTTCGCCGGATCGGTATTCGAGCCGCATACAAGGACGGCGATCCGCTCGCCCGGCGCCGGCGTGTAGCGGCCGGACAGCAGCGCTGCGAAGGCCGCTGCGCCGCCCGGCTCGGCGATGATCCGCACCCGCTCCCACAGCGCCTTTTGCGCGGCGATGATGGCGTCGTCGGTGACCAGGATGGAGCGTTCGACGAAGGCCTCGGCGATCGGGAACATCATCTCGCCGACGCGTTTGGGCGCCAGCGAATCGGCGGCGACGCCTTCGGCCGGCGCATCGACGGGGTGGCCGGCTTCGAAGGCGTGATGCAGCGTCGGCGCGCCTTCGGGCTCGATGGCGATGATCCTGATGCGGCCGGCAAACCAGGCGGCGATGCCGCCGATCAGGCCGCCGCCGCCGACAGCGACCAGCAGCGTGTCGATGTCGGGCAGATCGTTTTCGATTTCGAGGCCGAGCGTGCCTTGGCCGACCAATGTTTCCTCCTGGTTGAAGGCATGGATCTGCAGCGCGCCGGTCTTTTCAGCAAAAGCCTCGCTGGCGGTCAGCGCCTCGGCATAGCGGGCGCCGCCGACGATCAGTTCGGCGCCGTAGCCGCGGATGCGCTGCAGCTTGGCCGCCGGGCTGACTTCGGGAACGAAGATCGTCGCCTTGTGGCCAAGCCGCATGGCGGCATAGGCGACCGCGGCGCCATGATTGCCGCCCGAAGCCGCAACCACGCCGGCCGCAGGCACCGGCCGTTCGAGCAGATTGGTGAAGGCGCCGCGCGCTTTGAACGAACCGGAATGCTGCAGGCATTCGAGCTTGAGGTCGACCGCCAGCGGCGGCCGGTCGAAATCGGCCATGTCGACGCGCAGCACCGGCGTGTGCCTGATATAGCGGCGGATGCGCGGTTCCATCGCGGCGATGCGTTCGCGCGTGACGGTGTTGCCGTTCGTCATGACCATCTCCTTGGGATTGACAGCAATTAGTAACTTGGCAAAATGGCTAAATGCAAGAGGTTGATGTCTTCAAGGCGATGGCCAACGAACGCAGGCTGCAGATCCTCGACTGGCTGAAGGATCCGCAGGCGCATTTCCCGGCCCAGGCAGATGGCGATCTGGTCGAGGACGGCGTTTGCGCGCTGCTGATCGCGGAGAAGCTCGGCATTACTCAGGCGACGCTCTCCGAACATATGCGCGTGCTTACCCAGGCCGGCCTGCTGCGCCCCAAGCGAATCAAGCAATGGACGTTCTACCGCCGCGACGAGGACAGGATCGCCGACACAAGGATGCTCATCCAAAACCGGCTGTAGCGCAGCCGCCGTGCCGGCTCCTATGCAAGCCAGTCGGGCACCGAATCCAGGCCGATCAGCTCGTCATAGGTCTGGCGCCGGCGCACGACGTGGAAACGGTCGCCGTCGACCAGAACCTCAGGCACAAGTAGGCGGGTGTTGTAGGTGCCGGATTGCACCGCGCCATAGGCGCCGGCGGTGGTGACGGCAATTAGGTCGCCAGACTTGAGCCGGGGCAGGTCACGGTCGAGGCCGAGATAGTCGCCTGTCTCGCAGACCGGGCCGACGACGTCGACCGCCATGCGCGGCGTGTCGGCCGGCGGCTGCACCACCGGCTTGATGTCGTGGAAGGCATCGTAGAGCGTCGGCCGGATCAGATCGTTCATGGCGGCGTCGACGACGAGGAAGTTCTTGGCGTCGCCTTCCTTCACGAAGATCACTTCCGAGACCAGAATGCCGGCATTGCCGACGATCAGCCGGCCCGGCTCGAACATCACCTTCACTCCAAGCTTTGTCAGATGCTTCCTGACGATCTCGGCATAGGCATCGGGCAAAGGCGGCGGGCTGTTGTCGGTGCGGTAGGGGATGCCGAGGCCGCCGCCGAGATCGACATGCTCGACGGCGTGGCCATCGGCGCGCAGCGCGCCGACCAGTTCCGCCAGAAGCGCGAAAGCATCGTCAAAGGGCTGCAACTCGGTGATCTGGCTGCCGATGTGGGTATCGATGCCGATGGGCTTGGTGCCCGGCAAACTGGCCGCGCGGGCATAGACCTGGCGCGCCCTTTGCCATGGAATGCCGAACTTGTTCTCGGCCTTGCCGGTGGAGATCTTCCTGTGCGTCCTGGCGTCGACATCCGGGTTGATGCGCAGCGAGACCGGCGCCACCTTGCCGAGCGCGGTGGCGCGGGCCGACAGCAACTCCAGCTCCGGCTCGGATTCGACATTGAAGCAGAGAATGCCGGCCTCGAGCGCAAAATCCATTTCGCGCGCGGTCTTGCCGACGCCCGAGAATACGATCTTGCTGGCCGGGATGCCGGCGGCGAGCGCGCGGCGCATTTCGCCTTCCGAGACGGTATCGGCGCCGGCGCCGAGCTTTGCCAGCGTCCGCAGCACCGCCTGGTTGGAATTCGCCTTCAAGGCGTAACAGACCAGCGTGTCGAGACCGGCAAAAGCCCCGGCGAACACCCGGTAGTGTCTGGTCAAGGTTGCCGTCGAATAACAATAGAACGGCGTGCCGACGCTTGCGGCGATGTCTGGTATCGGCACGTCCTCGGCATGGAGCACGCCGTCGCGGTAGTCGAAATGGTTCACGAGAGTGTTTCCGGAAGTTGGAGCACGAGACCTGGTTAGCACGAGACCTGGTCAGAAAGACCAAGCCGGTCTCATCGGCCCTAGATCAGCGGGTCGAGGATGAATTTCTTGTCCACGACCGGTTTTTCCGGCTCCGGCGGCACCGGCTGTTTGGCGCGCTCGGCGTCCTTGCGGGCCTGGACGGCCGCTTCATAGGGCGTGTCGAGACCAGCCTTACGGCCGCAAGCGGTCACGGCAGCCATCGCCGTCAGCAGCGTCAGCGTCACCAAAATCCTGCTTGCGGTCATCGATCCATCCGTCCGAAACTTTATGTGCTGCGCTTTTAACCGAGTTTTAGGCGCATTGCACCCCGGCATCATGCCTTGGCGATGCGCTTTTTCCAGCTGCGGATCTGCTTCCTGACCTCCGACGGCGCCGTGCCGCCGAAACTGGTGCGGCTCTTCACCGAATTCTGCACCGCCAGAACCGAGAAGATGTCTGCCGTCATGCCGGGGTTGATCGACTGCAGATCCTCCAGCGACAGCTTTTCAAGGCTCACCTTCTTCTCTTCGGCCAACGCCACTGCGCCGCCGGTGACATGGTGTGCCTCACGGAAGGGCAGGCCCAGCGTTCGCACCAGCCAGTCGGCGAGGTCGGTCGCGGTCGCGTGGCCCGAGCTGGCGGCCTTCTTCATGGCGGCGGCATTGACCGTCATGTCGCGCACCATGCCGGTCATCGCCGCCAGCATCAGATCGAGCGTCTCGGCGGCGTCGAAGACCGATTCCTTGTCTTCCTGCATGTCCTTGCCATAGGTCAGCGGCATGCCCTTCATCACCGTCAGCAGCCCGACGAGATGGCCGGTGACGCGGCCGGTCTTGCCGCGCACCAGTTCGGCGGCGTCCGGGTTCTTCTTCTGCGGCATGATTGAGGAGCCGGTGGAGAAACTGTCCGACAGTCTGACAAAGCCGAATTGCGGCGTCGACCAGATGATGATTTCTTCGGCGAGCCGCGACAGATGCGTGGCGGAGATCGCCACCAGGCTCAAAAACTCCAGCGCGAAATCGCGGTCGGAGACGCTGTCCAACGAATTGCGCATCGGCTCGCGGAAGCCGAGCGCCTTGGCGGTCTTGTGGCGATCGATCGGAAAACTGGTGCCGGCAAGCGCTGCCGCGCCGAGCGGGCTTTCATCCATCCGCTCGATGGCGTCGCGGACGCGCGACAGGTCGCGCGAAAACATCTCGACATAGGCCATGCAATGGTGGCCGAAGGTCACCGGCTGCGCCGCCTGCATGTGGGTGAAGCCGGGCATCACGGTCGCCGCATGCTCCTCGGCGCGATCGAGCAAGGCTGAGATCAGCCCCTTCAGCGCCTCGGCGACGCGAAAGCACTCGTCCTTGACCCAGAGCCGGAGATCCACCGCCACCTGGTCATTGCGCGAGCGGGCGGTGTGCAGGCGGCCGGCGGCCGGGCCGATCAGGTCGGCAAGGCGGGCCTCGATGTTCATGTGAATGTCTTCCAGCCGGGTCGAGAACTCGAACGTGCCGGCCTCGATCTCTTTCAGGATCGTGTTCAGCCCGTGAGCGATTTTTTCTTGATCGGCCGCCGAAATAATGCCCGTTTCAGCCAACATCTCGCTGTGGGCGATCGAACCTCTTATGTCTTGGGCATAGAGTTTGCGGTCGAACGAAATCGACGCGTTGATCGCTTCCATGATCGCGGCCGGACCCGAGGCAAAACGTCCGCCCCACATCTGGTTGCTGGCCTTCTTGTCGCTCATCGCTATAACCCGTGCTCCGGAGCAGTCTTAGAAAATGGCAGACGGTAACAGATACTTCCCGGCCCCGCGCCTGATCCTCGCCGCTTTGCTGGCGGGCGTGCTGGCCGGCGCGGTCGCGGTATATGTCAGCGAGAGCGGGTCTGGCAACAACGCAGCCACCGGCAGCGCACCTGCGGCCGGCGCGGGCAACAGCAAGGACGACGTCGCCTGCGCCGCCAAGAGCGACCGCGCCAAAAAGGTTGCCGCCGCGGCCACCGGCCAGGTGGCGGCATTGCTGCCCGCCGATCCGCCGCAATCGCTGAAAAGTCTCGCCTTCAACGGTCCCGACGGCAAGCCGATGACGATCGCCGATCATGCCGGCAAGACCGTGCTGCTCAACCTGTGGGCGACGTGGTGCGCGCCCTGCCGTGCGGAAATGCCGGCGCTCGACGCCTTGCAGAAGGAAAAGGGCAGCGATGCCTTCGAAGTGGTCGCGGTCAATGTCGATGCCGGCGACGATGTGAAGCCCAAGAAGTTCCTCGCCGATATCGGCATCGGGTCGCTCGGCTACTACCGCGATTCGACGCTGGCGCTGTTCAACGACGTCAAGACGCGCGGCTTGGCGCTAGGCCTCCCCGTCACCATGCTGATCGATGGCGAAGGCTGCCTGGTCGCGCATATGAACGGACCGGCCGAATGGTCGGGACCGGATGCCAAGCGCCTGGTCGAGGCCGCACTCGCCCCTTAGAGCGGTTCACCGTTTCGTCGAAACGGCTACCCGCGCTAACTTTTTTGTTTCGACGCAATTTCGGACGGAAAACCGTTTCACACTAATTGCTCTAGGCTGAGCGCAGGGCCGCCGCCGGCGGCAGCATCAAGATGCTGCCGCCGCGTTGTTTGACGCCGGCGTCGTCTTGTGCCGCCGGTGCCGCTACGCCGGTCAGTTCGCTGAACGCCTCGATCGGGCTGGGCCGGCCTAGATAGTAGCCCTGGCCGATCTCGCAGGCCTCGGCGTCGAGGAATTTCAGCTCGCCCAGCGTCTCGACGCCCTCGGCCAGAACCGGCAGGCCGAGACCGCGGCCAAGCCCCAGAACGGCGCGCACGATGGCTGCCACCTGGCCGTTGCTGTCGACTGATTTGATGAATGAGCCGTCGATCTTGATCTTGTCGAAGGGGAAGGCGCGGAGATTGGACAGCGAGGAGTAGCCGGTGCCGAAATCGTCCATCGCCACACGCACGCCAAGCGCCTTCACCTGGCGCAAGGTCGCCAGCGCGCGCGGCATGTCCTTGACCAGCGCCGTTTCGGTGATCTCGAGTTCGAGCCTGCCGGGCGTCAGGCCGGAGCCGAGCAGGACTTCATGCACCTTGCGGCTGAAATTCGGATTGTGGAGCTGCACCGCCGAGACATTGACCGCGACGGTGAGAGGGTTCTTCCAGCGCGCTGCCTCGGCGCAGGCCGTCGCCAGCACCCATTCGCCGATCTGGATGATGACGCCGCTGTCTTCGGCCACCGGGATGAAGGTCGCCGGCGACACGTCGCCGCGCTGCGGATGGCGCCAGCGGATCAGCGCTTCGAACCCGACCATCCGCCCGCTGCTGATCTCCTTTTGTGGCTGGTAGACGAGGCGAAACTCATCGCGCGCCATGGCCTGGCGCAGTTCGTGCTCCATCACGCGCCGGTCTCGCGCCTCGGCGCCCATCGAGGCCTCGAAGTAACGGTAAGTGTCCTTGCCCTCGGCCTTGGCGCGGTAGAGCGCGGTGTCGGCGTGGCTGACCAGGAGTGTCGGCTCATCGGCGTCGAGCGGATAAAGTGCAATGCCGATGCTGGCCGACACCAGCCCGCCACCGACCGACAGCCGGTTTTCCTCGCGCATGGCCGCCAGCACCGCCTCGGCGATGCGGCCGGCCGCCTGCGGATCGGGAAGGTTCGGAGCGATGATGGCGAACTCGTCGCCGCCGAGACGCGCCAGCATCTGTCCGTGGCGGAGCACGGCGGAGGCGCATAGCGCCACCTTCTGCAGCATGGCATCGCCGGCGCCATGCCCGAACAGGTCGTTCACTTCCTTGAAGCGGTCGAGGTCGAGCAGCAGCAGCGCAAGATGCCCACCCTTGCCGCCGCGGTCCATTGCGGCAATTTCGGCCTCGAGCCGGCCGGAGAAACTGCGGCGGTTGGGGAGCTCGGTCAGCGGGTCGAAATGGGCGAGGCGCAGGATCTCCTGCTCGGCCTTCCGGCGTTCGCGGATGTCGCGCACGGCGACAACGCTGTGCCGCTTGCCGCAATAGTCGATGCTTCTGGCGATAAGTTCGACGGGGATGGTGGCGCCGTCATGGGCTCTGAGTTCGGCTTCCTGTGCCTGTCCGCTGCAGTCGGACATGCCGGCCGCGGTGCGTTCGCCGAAGAGATCGCCAAGCAGCATGGCGTTCAGCACTTCCGGCGCAATGCCGGTGAGTGCCGCGATGCTGTCATTGGCGCTGACGATGCGGGCGCCATCGCAGACGATCAGCCCCTCGACGGCGGCGTTGGCGAGGCCGTGCATGCGCTCGGCCTCGAGCTTGTGACGCCGGAAGCGAAGGTCGATCCACAATGCTGCGGCTGAAAGCACCAGGATAGCCAGGCTGACTGCAGCGGCGGCGAAGGCCTGCGACACCGGTTCGACCGTGAACTGCGATATCTCGATGGAGGAGTCCGGGAAGATCGACACCGCGCCCATGGCGATGAAGTGCAGGCTGCAGATCGCCAGCGTCAACAGGATGGCGGCGGCGATTGTGGCCTGCATGGACGGCCGTCGCAACACCACCAGCAGCGCCAGCGCGGCGAGGGTGACGCCTGTCAGCACCGAGACGCCGACCAGCAGCGGGTTCCAGACGATGCGCCCTTCGACCTCGAAGGCGGCCATGCCGATATAGTGCATGGCGGCGATACCAGCGCCGAGGACCGCGCCGCCGACCAGAGGGTAGTCGATGCCCCGGCGCAAGGTGGCGATCCACATGCCCGCAGCGGTCAGGGCGACGGAACCGGCGAGCGAAAGCGCCGACATTTCCGTATTGTAGGCGTTGGGGATTCCGGGAGAAAAGGCAAGCATTGCGATGAAGTGCGTCGCCCAGATACCGAAGCCGGTGGAAGTGGCTGCTATCATCAGCCAGGTATAGCGGTTGCGCTCGCTCGAGCGGTCGACATGGCGAAGCAGGTTGACCGCCGAGAAGGAAGAAATACCGCAAATGAGCGCTGCCAGTGCGACCAGTCTCAGATCGTGCTCATGCACGATACAATTATAGACCGTCAGCATCTCGCCCCACCTGCTCTCCCACAGCAATCAAGCCGTCCACTTGATTAGTATGCCACGCTTGACGAAGAATCGGTTATGCGAACTACAACTACAGCGGGTTTTTCGGGTTGTACGTTGCGGCGATCCTGTCTCATTCCAGACGCACGGTTACAGCAGCGCCTGGCGCGATGCCGCTCGGCCGATCTCGATCTGGCCGAGCGCCGGTTTGGCGGCCGCACGGTGCAGGTGCGTGGCGCTGTCACGCGGGCCCTTCACGCATCGCTGGGCGGTCGGCGATCCTTGCAGGCCCACCATGCCCCATTCTATCGCTGAGCCGGCTTGGCATTTCTCTCGGTCCTCGTTGCAAGGCGAGGGGGCGCGAAGTTAGCCGGGTATGAAATTCACGAAACAGCAACAAATCCGTTGTCCGATTGTCATCAGAGACACATATTGCGTTCGCGGGAGCGCCCCTTTCGCCAATGACAAACGGGAGATGAAACATGAAGTTGTTCGGCTTTGCGGCCGGTGTTGCCGCCACCTTGACCCTGCTTTCCACCACCTCCGCCTTCGCCGCCACCCAGATCAGTTGGTGGCATGCAATGACCGGCGCCAATGCCGAGGTGGTCGACAAGATCGCCAAGGATTTCAATGCCAGCCAGAGCGACTATGAAATTCTCCCTGTTTTCAAGGGCACCTATCCCGAAACGCTGAATGCCGGCATCGCTGCCTTTCGTGCGGGGCAAGCGCCCGACATCATCCAGGTGTTCGACGTGGGTACCGGCGTCATGATGGCCGCCGAAGGTGCGATCAAGCCGGTGGCCGATGTGCTGACCAGCGCCGGCGTGACCTTCGACAAGAGCCAGTATTTGCCCGGCATCGTCGGCTACTATTCGAAGCCGGACGGGACCATGCTGTCCTTCCCCTATAATTCCTCGTCGCCCATCCTCTACTATAACAAGGATATCTTCCAGAAGGCCGGGCTTGATGTGAACAATCCGCCAAAGACCTGGAACGAGGTGTGGGAAGCCGCCAAGAAGATCAAAGCGAGCGGCGCCGCTTCCTGCGGCTATACCTCGACGTGGTTGACCTGGATCCACCTTGAGGCCTTCGCTGCCTGGAACGACGTTTCCTATGGCACCAACCAGAACGGACTTGCCGGAACCGACGTCGAGCTCAAGATCAATGCGCCGATCTTCGTCAATCATTTCCAGGCGCTCGCCGACCTGGCCAAGGACGGCACCTTCAAATATGGCGGCCGTACATCCGAAGCCAAGCAGATCTTTCTTGCCGGAGAATGCGGCATCTTCACCGAATCGTCGGGGGGTCTCGGTGACATCGTCAAGTCGGGCATGAACTACGGCATCGGCCAGCTTCCCTATGATAGTGACGCCAAGGGCGCGCCCCAGAACACCACGCCGGGCGGCGCCAGCCTGTGGGTGTTCGGCAACAAATCGGACGAGGAATACAAGGGCGTCGCGGCGTTCTTCTCCTACCTGTCCAAGACCGAAGTGCAGGAGTATCTGCACCAGAAGTCGGGTTATCTGCCGGTGACGCTCGCTGCCTATGAGGCGACCAAGAAGTCCGGCTTCTATGACAAGAATCCGGGCCGTGAGACGCCGATCCTGCAGATGCTGGGCAAGGCGCCGACCGAGAACTCGAAGGGCGTGCGCCTCGTCAACCTGCCGCAGGTGCGCGACATCGAGAACGAGGAGTTCGAGAAGATGCTGGCCGGCCAGCAGACTGCGCAGCAGGCGCTCGACAACGCGGTCGCACGCGGCAACAAGGCGATTCAGGAAGCGATCGGAAACTGAAGCGATTTGTCAGTTGAACCTCGTCCACGCGGACCCGCGTGGACGATTTCCTGCACAGCGAGGGAATCACCCTGTCTCCACGCGTCGTCTTTCCCAACAAGACCCTGCCTTATCTGCTGGTGGCGCCGCAACTCGCCATTACGCTGATCTTTTTCTACTGGCCGACGGGGCAGGCGCTCTACCAGTCGATGCTCAGGGGAGACCCGTTCGGGCTGAAGAGCAAGTTCGTCGGGCTCGCCAATTTTCGCAAGGTGCTGGCCGACCCGGCCTACCTCAACTCGATCAAAGTTACGCTGGTGTTCTCTCTGGCGACCGCGATGGTCGCCATGGGTGTGGCCCTGTTGCTTGCCGTCATGGCCGAGAAGGTGGTGCGCGGCAAAGGCCTTTATCGCACGCTGCTGATCTGGCCGTATGCGGTGGCGCCGGCGATTGCCGGCATGTTGTGGCTGTTTCTGTTCAACCCCTCGATCGGTTCGCTGGCCTACGCGTTGAGAGGTCTCGGCATCGCCTGGGATCCCTTGCTTAACGGAAACCAAGCCATGATCCTGCTGGTATCTGCGGCTGCCTGGAAGCAGATCAGCTACAATTTCCTGTTCTTCGTCGCCGGGCTGCAGGCGGTGCCGAAGACGTTGATAGAGGCGGCGGCCATGGACGGCGCCGGGGAGACGAAGCGCTTCTGGACCATCGTCTTCCCGCTGCTCGCACCGACGACCTTCTTCCTGCTGGTCGTCAACACTGTCTATGCGCTGTTCGACACTTTCGGTATCGTTCATGCCGTCACCGGCGGCGGGCCAGGCAAGGCCACCGAGACGCTGGTCTACAAGGTCTACAATGACGGTTTCGTCAATTTGATCCTCGGCGATTCGGCCGCGCAGTCGGTCATCCTGATGGTCATCGTCATCTCACTCACGGCCATCCAGTTCCGCTATGTGGAACGCAAAGTCCACTACGGTTGAGCGCGAGCGATGATTGGTCAGTCCCCGCTTCGCGCCCTCATCGCCCACGCCGTGCTCATCCTGGGCATCCTGATCGTCGCTTTCCCGATCTACTACACCTTCGTTGCCTCCACGCAGACGCTGCAGACCATCCTCAAGCCGCCATTGCCTCTTTTGCCCGGCGACCAGGTCTGGAACAATTACAGCGAGGCGCTGTTCGGCGGTGTCGGCCGCATCGGCGGCGTCAGTGTCGGCCGATTGCTGCTCAACACCACGATCATGGCGCTCGGCATCGCGGTGGGGAAGATTTTCATCTCGATCCTTTCGGCCTATGCGATCGTGTTCTTCCGTTTTCCGCTTCGGATGGTCTTCTTCTGGCTGATCTTCATCACGCTGATGCTTCCCGTCGAGGTGCGCATCCTGCCGACCTACAAGGTGATGGTCGATCTCGGCATGATCGACACCTATGCCGGCCTGATCATTCCGCTGATCGCCTCGGCCACCGCCACGCTTCTGTTTCGCCAGTTCTTCATGACCATCCCAGGTGAGTTGGTGGAAGCGGCGCGTGTCGACGGCGCCGGACCATGGCGATTCTTTTTCGACATCCTGCTGCCGCTGTCGCGCACCAACATCGCGGCGCTGTTCGTCATCCTCTTCATTTATGGCTGGACGCAGTACCTGTGGCCGCTGCTCGTCACCAACAGCAATGACATGAACACCATCGTCATCGCACTTAGAAAGATGGTCTCCTTCGCCGATGCCGATACCCAATGGCATCTGGTCATGGTCACCGCGATGCTGGCCATACTGCCGCCGATCCTGATCGTGGTGCTGATGCAACGCTGGTTCGTGCGCGGACTTGTCGATTCCGAAAAGTGAGAAGCTGATGGCGACCGTCGATCTGAAGGATGTGAAGAAAGTCTATCCCGGCGGCGTCGAGGCGGTGAGGGGTGTCTCGATCGCCATTCCCGACAAGGAGCTTTGCGTGCTGGTTGGGCCGTCCGGCTGCGGCAAGTCCACGCTGCTGCGGATGATCGCCGGGCTTGAGACCATTTCTTCCGGCACCGTCGCTATCGACGGCAAGATCGTCAACACGATCGGTCCGACCGAGCGCGACATCGCCATGGTGTTCCAGAACTATGCGCTCTACCCGCATATGAAGGTCTACGACAACATGGCCTACGGGTTGCGCAACCGGGGTACTCCCAAGGACGAGATCGACAGCAGGGTTCGCTCGACCGCCAAGGTGCTGGAACTCACGGCGCTGCTCGACCGGCGCCCACGCGAGCTTTCCGGCGGCCAACGCCAGCGCGTGGCCATGGGTCGCGCAATCGTGCGCAATCCGAAAGTCTTCCTGTTCGACGAGCCGCTTTCCAACCTCGACGCCAAACTGCGCGGCCAGATGCGGGTTGAAATCAAGAATTTGCAGCGCTCGCTCGGTGTCACCTCGGTCTACGTCACCCACGATCAGCTTGAGGCGATGACGCTGGCCGATATTCTCGTCGTCATGAATGGCGGATTGGTCGAGCAGACGGGCGCGCCGCTTGACATTTACGAGAAGCCGGCCTCGACCTTCGTCGCCTCCTTCATCGGCGCGCCCCCGATGAACCTTTTGCCTCTTTTGCAAGCATCGGCTGGTCCAGCGCTGATTGATGGCAAGACGATTGACTTTGCGCCCACGAACGCCGCCACGCTTGGCTTCCGCCCTGAGGATGCCGACGTCACCTTCAGTGCCGAGGCATCATCCGGCGCGCTTATTCTGCCTGCGGCGGTCGAGGCGGTCGAACCTGTGGGAGCCGAAAGCTTTCTTCACTGTGCCGCCGGCGGCAACCGCATCGTCGTGCGTGTGGCCGGCCGCGCCACGGCCAAACCCGGCGATCAACTGCGCGTCGTGGCCAGGGCCGAGAAGCTGCATTGGTTCGACAATGCTGGGAAACGAGTCGATTGACGCAGCCGCTCGCGCCAATCCGACGCATCGGCAGTTCAGGCGAAGACATGCGCCTTGCCGGAGACGGTCAGGCGCACGATCTCGCCGACGGAAGGCGCGTCGATACCCGGTTTGCGCAGGATCAGCGGCGTGCTGCCTATTGCCGCGGCGTCGGGCGGATCGGGGTTGTTCAACAGCCGCACGGCAATGGTGCACATCGAGCCTGCGAATTCCGAGTCCGTCACCTCGGCGAATATCGTGCCCGCAGGACCCGACATGCCTTCGCGCGACGTGCGCTTTACCTGCACCTGCTCCGGTCGCAGCATGATGCGGGCGATGTCGCGCCGCTCCTTCGAGTCGACGGCTATGCGACCAAGCGAGGAGGTGGCGAAGCCGCCTGAAATCTTTGCCGGCAAGATGATGGCGTCGCCAAGAAACTCGGCAACCATGCGGTCTTTCGGCTGCAGATAGAGTTCTCGCGGTGTGCCGATCTGAGAGAACTTTCCGTCGCGCATGACCGCCACCTGGCTGGCGAAGGACAGCGCCTCGGCCTGGTCGTGGGTGACCAGGATGGTGGTGATGCCGGCGGCTTCGAGTAGTTCGGCGACCGCCTTGCGCATCGAGGCGCGCAGACCAGTGTCGAGCGCCGAGAACGGTTCGTCGAGAAGCATCAGCCTGGGCTTCATCGCCATGGCGCGGGCCAGCGCCACACGCTGCTGCTGGCCGCCGGAGAGCTGGTGCGGGCGGCGCTTGAGGATCGCCTTGTCGAGCCCGACGGTATAGGCGAGCTCGGCGATGCGCTCGGCGCGCTGGTCCTCGCCGCGGGCCATGCCAAAGCCGATATTGTCGCCGATGCTGAGATGCGGGAACAGGGCGCCGTCCTGCGCCACCAGGCCAATGCCGCGGCGGTGCGCCGGCACCGCATGGCCGCCATTGGCCAGCACCTCGCCGTCGAGCACGACGCGGCCCTGGTCGGGCGCCTCGAAGCCGGCGATCAGCCGCAGCAACGTCGTCTTGCCGCAGCCGGACGGGCCGACGATCGCGGTGCGACTGCCGCTTGCGGCGCTGAGCTCGATGCCGGCAAGGGCTGCGACCGGGCCGTAGTGCTTGGTGAGGCCATTGATTTCGAGAAAGCTCATCGCCCGGCCATCCGTTTCGACTGGACATAGAGCAGCCAGGTCAGCGGCAGCGACATCGCCACCATGATGAAGGCGTAAGGGGCGGCGGAGGCATAGTCGATCTCGCCGCTATAGGACCAGAACGCCATGGCCAGCGTGCGCGTGCCGTTGGGCGCCAGCATCTGGGTGGCGGTCAGCTCGTTCATGATGCCGAGCGCGACCAGCGCCATGCCGGCCGCAGCCCCCGGCGCCGACAGGCGAATCGTTGTCGACCAAAGCGCCTTCAGCGGCGGCCGGCCAAGGCTGGCGGCGGCGCGTTCGAGCTCGACCGGCGCCTGTGCGATCGAGGCTCTGAGGCTGATCAAGGCGCGCGGCAGGAACATCAGGGCATAGGCGACGAGGATTGTGAACAGCGTCTGGTAGAGCGGCATGGCGATGCGCACGGTAATGGTGACCAAGGCCAGCGCGATGACCACGCCGGGCAGCGAACCGACAATGTAGTTGCAGCCTTCGAGCAGCCGCTGCAGCGGTCCCGGCGCGCGGATCGAGATCCAGGCCATCGGCATGGCGGCGATGGTCGCAAGCAAGGCGCCGGCCAGCGCCAGGAACAGCGTCTGGCCCAGCGCCAGGCCGATCTCGTCCAAACGCCAGACATCGGCGCCGCCGGCGACCAGCCAGCGGCCGATGGTGACGAAGGGCACGCCGATGGCGAGCAGCGTGGTGACGGCAGGCAGAGCCAGGCAAGCCAGCGTGGCGCGCCCGAGCCTCGAGCGCTGCCGGTGGCGCGCCGCGCCTGAGCCGACGCGGGCATAGCGCTCTTCGCCGCGCACCAGCACCTCCAGAGCGAGCAGCACGAAGCAGCATGTCACCAGGACGCCGGCCAGCATGTTGGCGGCGGGGCCGTTGAAGGTCGACTGGAACTGGTCGACGATCGCGGTGGTGAAAGTGTCGAAGCGGATGAAGACATAGAGGCCATATTCGGCAAGCAGATGAAGTCCAACCAGCAGCGCACCGCCGCAAATGGCGAGCCTGAGCTGCGGCAGCACGACGCGCCAAAACACGCGCCATGGTCCGAGGCCAAGCGCTGCGGCCGCATCTTCCAGGGCGGGATCCAGCCGGCGCAATGCGGCCGCTAGTGGCAAATAGAGGAATGGGAAATAGGCAAGGACCGACACCAGCACGCCGGCCCACAGGCCATGCAGTCCCGGGACCAGGGTAATCCAGGCATAGGAGTGCACGAAGGCGGGGATGGCAAGCGGCGCGACCGACAGCCAGGCCCAGAGGCGGGCGCCTGGCAGGTCGCTGCGCTCGGTCAGCCATGCCAGCGTCACCGACAGCACGGTGGCGATCGGCACGGTGAGCGCCACCAGAAGCACGGTGTTGACCAGAAGTTCGCCGACGCGCGGCCGGAAGACCAGGGCCGAAGCAGTGTCCCAGCCGATCTGCACGCCGATCCAGATGATGAACGCCAGCGGCAGCAGCGACAGCAGCGAGACAATTATGGCGACAAGCGCGATCCAGGACATGGGCTTCCGGCGGGACCGCCCGACTGTCTGGCCTGAACGTGCGAGATCGACCGCAGTTTGCATCAGCTCGACCGCGCCACTGCCGCCGGGGCGGGGGCGCCGCAGGCGCGGCCGGAAACGCAATGTGTCGTCATGGACAATGCCATCTCGAAAACAGAGCGCTCCTGCGGAAAGTCCGGCAGGAGCGCAATCGTTGCCCTTTTAGGACGAACCCAGCCTAAAGCAAGCCGGCTGCCGTCATCAGGTCCGTCACCTTTTTGGAGTTCAGTGTCGCCGGATCGACCTTCGGCGCCTGCAGGTCGGCCAGCGGCACCAGCTTGGGATTGGACTGCGCGTCCTTGCCGATAGCGTATTCGAAGGACGTGCCGGTCTTCAGCACGTCCTGGCCGCCTTTCCCGGTCACCCATTTGAGGAACGCCTGGGCTTCCTTCGGGTGCTTGCTCGAGGCGAGCACGCCGCCGCCGGAGATCGAGACGAAAGCGCCGGGATCCTGGTTCTTGAAATAATGCAGTTCGACGTTCTTGCTGTTTTCGCCGGTCTTTGCCTGATCGCCGAAATAGTAATAGTGGTAGATGATTCCGCCTTCGATCTCGCCGGCATTGACCGCCTTCATCACCGTGCCGTTGCCCTTGTAGGCGGTGAAATTCTCCTTCATGGCCTTCAGCCAGTCGGCGGTTGCGGCTTCGCCCTTGAGCTCGAGCAACGCGCTGACGATGGCCTGAAAATCGGCGCCGGAAGGCGAGGCTGCCCAGCGGCCTTTCCAGCTCGGATCGGCGAGATCGAGCATCGATTTGGGCAGCTTTTCGGCCGTGAGCTTGGTTTTGTTGTAGGCAAAGACGGTGCTGCGCGCCGCGACACCCACCCATCTGCCGCTGCTCGGCTGGAATTCGGCCGGGACTTGCGCCAGCGTGTCGGCGTCGACCGGCGCGAAAAGGCCCGCCGCTTCGACCAGGGTCATCGCCGGCGAGTTTTCGGTCAGGAACACGTCGGCCGGCGAAGAAGCGCCCTCGGCGACGATCTGGTTGGAGAAATCGCTGTCGCCGCCATTGCGCAGCGTGACCTTGATGCCGGTTTCCTTGGTGAAACCTTCGACCCATTCCTTGGCCAGGCTCTCATGCTGGGCGTTGTAGACGATGATGCCGGCATCCGCGGCCATCGCCGGCCCGGCGATCATGCTCACGGCCAGCGCTGTGGCCCCCGCTAGGGTGGAGAGCGTGTATCTCATGGCGTCATCCTCAATCTCGGTGGTTCTGGTTTCGCAGGCTGCACCTATCGATACCTGACAGCAGTAGTCAACATTGCTCGGCTGCTTCAATCGGTCGCCGCTCCCGCAAACTTTCGTGATTTTGCGGCACTTTGGCTTGGACATCATTTCGCCGGACACGTAACAAATCGGTGCCGAGGCGCGAAGATCGGGGAGTGAACTCTTGTGAGCGGCAAGGATGAGGCCGAGCTTTCCCGGCTGATGCGGGCCGCGATCGCGGGAGATGAAAGGGCCTACGCCGACTTTTTGCACCGGATCGCCGCGCTGGTTCGCGGCTTTGCGAGGCGCAAGATCGTACAGGGCGGGGTCGATCCCGAGGATGTTGTGCAGGAAACCTTGCTGGCCATTCATGTGAAACGGCATACCTGGCGCCAGGACGCGCCGGTGTTGCCATGGATCTATGCGATAGCCCGCTTCAAGCTGATCGATGCTTTCCGGCGGCGCGGACGGCGCATCGAAATCGAGATCGACGAGATCGCCGAGACCTTTGCCGAGCCGGAAACCGAGACCGTCAGCGAACGCGACATCAACCGGGCGCTGGACGGACTGCCGGCTGCGCAGCGTTCCGTCGTTTCTTCGATCTCGGTCGACGGCCGCTCCATCGGCGAGACGGCGGCCACGCTCGGCGTCAGCGAGACGGCGGTGCGGGTGTCGCTGCATCGCGGGCTTGCCGCGATCGCCAAGCGATTTGGGCAGGGGCGCTTCGGGCGGCAGTGACATGAGGACGGAGGATCTCATCAAGGCACTCGACGCCGACACAAGCAGCAAGGCGATGCCGCTGCGCTCGGCCTGGTTGATGGCGGCGGCAGCCGCGGCGGTGATCGCGGCTCTGGTCTTCTTTCTCACCATCGGCCCGCGTCCCGACATCATGACCGCCATGCACACGATGCGGTTCCTGGCGAAGTTCGTGTTCACCATCGTGCTCGCCGTCACCGCCTTTGGCCTGGTCCGGGCGTTGTCGACGCCGGGCGCTTCGACGGCAAGAGCCGCGGCCTGGATGCTGGCGGCGCCGCTGCTGGTGGCCGTGGCGGTGGCTCTCGAACTGTTCATGGTGCCGGAGCCGATGTGGAGCACGCGCATGGTCGGCTCCAACATGATGATCTGCATGGGCTTCATCCCGCTGATCGGCATCGGCCCGCTTGCCGTCTTCCTGTGGATGCTGCGCTATGGCGCGCCGACGCGGCCGGTGTTGGCCGGGGCGGTCGCGGGACTGCTCGCCGGCGGCCTGGCGGCGACCTTCTACGCCGCGCACTGCTTCGACGATTCGCCGCTTTTCGTCGCCAACTGGTACACGCTCGCCATCGCCGTCCTCGCCGGTCTGGGCGCGCTCGGGGGACGGTTCTTCGTGCGCTGGTGACCGGGCCGTTCAAGATCGCCCAATAATCACCGATCCTTAATCATGCCGGGAATTGTTTGCGGGTTCACCGTGTTGCCGGTGGCTCCGGCGCAACCTTTCCTTAAAATCGATCATCCAGTGTTTTTTGCAGAAATGTGTTGCGCATGGGGTGGCATGCACAGTGATGCGACGAGAGCGAAAAAGCCTGCGGGCTGACAGTCAGGTGGCTTTGGTGCTTGCGGCCGGAGGGCTTTGCGCTGCCGTGGTCGCGCTCCTGCTGTCGCGGCTCGATGTCAGCGCCGAAGTGCTGAAACTCTGCCTGCAGATATCGGTGCCGGTCGCCGCCGTTGCGCTGATTCTCGCCGCCCTGTTCATTTACCGGATACTGGACGACCGCCGGCAGATCGCCGAAAGCGAGCAGCGTTTCCGCCGCGCCATGGAGGATTCGGCGATCGGCATCGCCATTGTCGGCCTCGACGGCCGCATCCATGAAACCAACCCGGCCTTCGCCGCCATGCTCGGCTATAGCAAGCAGGAGATCGAGGCGCTGACCTTCTTCCAGATCACCCATCCCGACGATGTGCAGATCGGCCGTGAGACGATGGACGGCATGCGGGCGGGCACCGTCAACGCCTTCCACTTCGAAAAGCGCTACCTCAGGAAGGACGGCACGCCGGTATGGGCCCATCTTGCCGGTTCCGTCATTCGCGACGAGAAGAGCGGGAGCCCGCTCTACCTGGTCTCCCAGATCGAGGATATCGATGCGCGCAAGCAATCCGAGGCGCGCATAGCCGAGGCCGAAACGCGCTGGAATTTTGCCCTGGCCAGCGCCGGACAAGGCGTCTGGGATCTTGATATGCGGAAGGGCGGCACCACCTACTCCGCCACCTGGGTGAAGATGCTGGGCTATGCCGATGGCGAACTGGACGGCGACCCCGACCGCTGGCTGGCGATGATCCACCCCGACGATCGCGAAAACGTCGCCGAAGCCGATCGTGCCCATCTGGAGGGCAGGACACCGTTCTTCGAAGCCGAGTTCCGGATGCGCCACAAGGATGGCCACTGGGTCTGGATCCTCGACCGCGGCAAGACGCTCGAACGCGACAAGGACGGACGGCTGGTCAGGGCCATCGGCAGCCTGACCGACATCACCCAGCGCAAGCAAACCGAGGAAAGCCTCATCGTATCGGCGGCAATGCTGGCCGACGAGAAGGAGCGGCTGAGGGTGACGCTGCAGTCGATCGGCGACGCCGTCATCTGCACCGATGCCGCAAACCGCATCACCTTCATGAACCCTGTCGCCGAAAAGCTCACCGGCGTTGTTGGCGCAGAGGCGCTCGGCAAGACGCTTGGCCATGTCTACTGGGCGGTGGACGAAGAAACCGGGCAAAGGATCGGCATGACGCGGCCGGCGCTCGGCAGCGCCAGCCCTGTCGACCAGAACAGTCGCGCCGTCCTCATCCGTCGCGACGACACACGCTGCAGCATCCGCCAGGTGGTGTCGCCGATCATGAACGACCGCCAGGAGTTCTGCGGTCTTGTCATTGTCTTCCAGGACTTCACCGATGCGCGCGCCTTGCAGCGCCAGCTCGCCTATGCCGCCGCGCATGATGCGCTGACTGGCCTTGCCAACCGTTCGAGCTTTATCCGCACCATGGAGGAACTGGTCGACCGGAGCCGCAAGGCCGGCACAGCCAGGCCGGCGGGCGAACATCATTTCATGTTCATCGATCTAGACCATTTCAAGCTGGTCAACGACACTGGCGGGCACGCCGCCGGCGACGCCTTGCTGAAGCGGGTTGCCGAGGCCATTCGCGGTGCGCTTGGGCCGGAGGATATCGTGGCCCGCCTCGGCGGCGACGAATTCGCGGTCATCCTGAAAGCCGGGCCGAGCGCCGGCGCCAGGATTGCCGCACGCTCGGTCATCGACGCCATCCGCGGCCTGCAGTTCAGCTGGGACGGCCGGCCGCATGCGATCGATGCCAGCATCGGGCTGGCGCCAATCCACAGCAACAGCGGTGAAGTCGACGAGATCATCGCCCGGGCCGATGCTGCCTGCTATGCGGCCAAGGCCGCCGGCCGCGGCTGTGTTTCCGTGGCGCCTGACGATACCGGGTCAAGAGGCCAAGCAGAGCCGCCGCTTGCAGCGGCGTCCTGAGGGAGCACGGAACTTTCGTTCTGGTGGTTAGCGCGTCGGAACCGGATGCTCGCCGCGATAGTCGTAGAAGCCGCGCCCGGTCTTGCGGCCGAGCCAGCCGGCCTCGACATATTTCACCAGCAGCGGGCAGGGGCGATATTTCGAATCCGACAGGCCGTCATGCAGCACCTGCATAATCGACAGGCAGGTGTCGAGGCCGATGAAATCGGCGAGCTGCAGCGGTCCCATCGGATGGTTGGCGCCGAGCCGCATGGCGGTGTCGATGGCATCGACCGAGCCGACCCCCTCATAGAGCGTGTAGATCGCCTCGTTGATCATCGGCAACAGAATGCGGTTGACGATGAAGGCCGGAAAATCTTCAGAGACGGTGATGGTCTTGTCGAGCTGTTTCACATAGGCCTTGGCCGCCTCGAAGGTCTGATCCTCGGTAGCGATGCCGCGCACCAGTTCGACCAGCTTCATCAGCGGCACGGGGTTCATGAAATGTATGCCGATAAAACGCTCGGGACGGTCGGTCTGCGCCGCAAGCCGGGTGATCGAAATCGACGAGGTGTTGGTCGCCAGAATGGCTTCCGGGTTGAGCTGGGGACAGAGCTGCGCGTAAATCTTGCGCTTGACCGTCTCGTCCTCGGTCGCCGCCTCGATAACCAGATCGGCACCGGCGAGATCAGCCATGGTGGGGGCTGCGGAAATGCGCGCCATCGCTTCGTTACGCAGCTTTTCCTCAAGCTTGCCGGAGCCGACCTGACGGGCCATGTTGCCGCTGACCGTGGCAATGCCCTTCTCGATACGGTCGGGCGAGACGTCGTAGATCAGCACCTTGAAACCCGAAAGTGCTGATACATGCGCGATGCCGCCGCCCATCTGGCCGGCGCCGATGATGCCGATCGTCTCGATCTTGGCCATTTGCAGCGATCCCGTCGAAAAGGCCTTTGCGGCCTGCTTTTTGTGCAGTGCAAACTAAAAGGGTGGGGCAGCTTCGTCTACCCCACCCTTTCACAATTTAATACGCTTTGGCAGAGAGCGTCAAAGCGCCTTTTGCAGTTCCGGCAGGATGACGAACAGGTCGCCGACCAGGCCGTAATCGGCAACCTGGAAGATCGGCGCCTCTTCGTCCTTGTTGATGGCGACGATGACCTTCGAATCCTTCATGCCAGCAAGGTGCTGGATGGCGCCGGAAATGCCGACGGCAATATAGAGGTCCGGCGCCACGACCTTGCCGGTCTGGCCGACCTGCCAGTCATTCGGGGCGTAGCCGGCGTCGACGGCAGCGCGCGAGGCGCCGACGGCTGCACCGAGCTTGTCGGCGACCGGCAGGATGACTTCCTGGAACTTTTCCGAGGAGCCGAGCGCGCGGCCGCCCGAAATGATGATCTTTGCCGAGGTCAGCTCCGGACGGTCGGTTTCCGAGAGTTTGTTCTCGACGAAAGTGGAGAGGCCGGGATTGGCCGCGGCCTTGACCGTCTCGACAGCTGCCGAGCCGCCCTCGGGGGCAGCCTGGAAGGAGGCGGTGCGCACAGTGATGACCCTCTTGGCGTCGGTAGACTGCACCGTCTGGATCGCATTGCCAGCATAGATCGGCCGCTTGAACGTGTCTGGTGAAACCACTTCGATGATCTCGGAGACTTGCGCGACATCGAGCAGGGCCGCCACGCGCGGCGCGACGTTCTTGCCCGACGAGGTCGCCGGCCCGATTATGGTGTCGTAGGCGCCGGCCAGCGAGACAACGAGTGCGGCGAGCGGTTCGGCGAGGCGCTCGGCCAGTTCGTCGGCCTCGGCCAGCAGCACCTTGCTCACGCCCTTGAGCTTGGCGGCGGCGTCGGCAGCGCCTTTGGCGCCTTTGCCGGCGACCAGCACATGCACGTCCGAACCGATCTGCAGCGCCGCCGAGAGCGCTTTGGCGGTCTGGTCGGAAAGAGTTGCGTTGTCGTGTTCTGCGATGAGGAGAATGGTCATTTTATCTGTTCCTTCCAGTCTCAGAGCACGCCGGCTTCGTTCTTCAGCTTGTCGACCAGTTCGGCGACGCTCTTGACCTTCACGCCCGCCTTGCGGCCGCTGGGCTCCTCGGTCTTGAGCACCTTCAGGCGCGGCTTGACGTCGGCGCCGTAATCGGCCGGGCTCTTTTCGTCGAGCGGCTTCTTCTTGGCCTTCATGATGTTGGGCAGCGAGGCGTAGCGCGGCTGGTTGAGGCGAAGATCGGCGGTGATGATCGCCGGCATCTTTAGTTCCACCGTCTGCAGGCCGCCATCGACTTCGCGCGTCACCTTGGCCTTGTCGCCGTCGAGCACGACCTTGGAGGCGAAGGTGCCCTGTGCCCAGCCGAGCAGGGCGGCCAGCATCTGGCCGGTCTGGTTCGAGTCATCATCGATCGCCTGCTTGCCGAGGATCACGAGGCCGGGCTGCTCGGCGTCGACGACGCCCTTCAGCACCTTGGCGACGCCGAGCGGCTCGGTCTGTTCATCTGTCTTGACCAGGATGGCGCGGTCGGCGCCCATGGCGAGCGCGGTGCGGAGCGTTTCCTGCGCCTGCTGCGGGCCGATCGAAACGACGATGATCTCTTCGGCCTTGCCGGCTTCCTTCAGCCGGAGTGCCTCTTCCACCGCGATCTCGTCGAACGGGTTCATCGCCATCTTGACATTGGCGAGTTCAACCGCCGAACCATCAGCCTTGACGCGAACCTTGACGTTCGCATCCACAACCCGCTTCACGGGCACAAGGATCTTCATTTGCCTGTCACCTCTCCTGAGATATCCGGGCGCGCTATAGCAGCGTGCGCCTCCGCAGAGTTGTCGAAAGCCGACATTCCTGACTGAATTGCGGCCAAACGGAATCCTGGCCGGACGAATTCTGGTCTTCTGCCGCCTAGCGGTGGCGCTCTCCGTAGTTGTGGCGACGCAACACGTCAATATGCCACGGCAGCGGCCAAACCACTCAAATCGGTTCAGTTGTGACCGGAAGCGCCACCCCGGCCCCAACGCGTCTCAGGTTGCACGGGAGCCGGACCGGCTGGCGCCGGCCCAATAGAAGCGGCTGGCTGATCGGCGGGTTCCGGCTCGCCGTCGTCACCGGCGAGCAGCGGCACGCCGCGGCTGCGCATGATGAGCACCAGCACGCCACCGGCAATGATGCCGCCAATATGGCAGGCCCAGGATATCTGGTTTTCGCCGCCGGCGGCAAACATCACCACCTGGAAGCCGATCCACAGGATCAGCGGGATGAAGGCCGGGATACGCAGCGGAATCCGGGCAAAGACCAGCACCCACACTTTCACCCGGGGGTAGAGGACCAGATAGGCGGCGACGACGCCGGCAATGGCGCCGGAGGCGCCGATCAGCGGAACCTCCGAACTCCAGGCGACGAGCCCCTGCAAGAAGGCGCCGGCGATGGCGCAAAGCAGGTAGAAGATGAGGTAGCGGATGTGGCCGAGTGCGTCCTCGACATTATCGCCGAACACCCACAGGAACAGCATGTTGCCGCCGAGATGAAAGATATCGGCATGCAGGAAGGCATAGGTGAGGTAACTCAGGCTCTCCGGAATGACGACGAATTGGGGCGAGAGTTCTGCCGTATCGTGGACAACGGAAGGAATAAAGCCGAGGCCGAGCACGGCGGCATTGTTGAAATTTTCGCCGCCGATCGTGGTGATGAGAAAGACCAACGCGTTGGCCGCGATCAGGCCGATCGTCACATATTGCAGCCGGATGTGGCGCAACCTGTTGGAGTCGTAAAGCGGGATGAACATGCCCCAAGCCCTTTCCCGCCTTCGAGAAAATTCAGCGGTTCTTGCCGGGCACCCATAACACGTCGGCATTTCCGTTGTCATTGACCGCACGGGCGGCGACGAACAGAAAGTCGGAGACGCGGTTTATGTATTTCAGCCCCTCGCGATTGACATGTTCGGCCGGGTCCTGCGCCAGCGCCACCATGATCCGCTCGGCCCGTCGCGCCACGGTGCGGGCAAGATGAAGTGCTGCCGCCGCCGGCGTGCCGCCATTGAGCACGAAGGATTTGAGCGGCTGCAGATCCTTGTTGAGAAGGTCGATATCCTTTTCGACGCGGTCGGTCTGCGAGGCGATGATGCGCAGCGGCTCGTAGCCCAGCGGCTTGCCGTCGTCGGGCACGGCGAGATCGGCGCCGAGGTCGAACAAATCGTTCTGGATGCGGGACAGCATGGCGTCGATGGCGGGATAACTTGCCGCTGTGTGCAGGCGGGCGATACCGATGCAGGCATTGGCTTCATCGACGGTGCCGTAGGCATCGACGCGCAGGTCGGATTTCAGCCTGCGTTCACCGGTGCCGAGGCCAGTGGTGCCGTCATCGCCGGTGCGGGTGTAGATCTTGTTGAGCTTGACCACGTCGCCTCCCGAACGGCCGTCACTTGCGGGTGAAATACACCACCAGCAGGATCAGTGCCAACGCCAGCGCCTGCAGCAGCACGCGTGCCTGCATCAGCTTGTTCGAGCTCACACCGGAGCCGCCGCGCATCATGTTGATGAGGCCGCGGACAAGCACGATCACCACGGCGACCATGACGAGGACGAGGAGGACTTTGATGACGGTTGCCATGATCTGTTCCCAGTTCTGTTGCGATCAGGCGCGTCCGGCCAGAACGCGGTAGAGCATCGATGCCGGCAGGATGCGCTTGAGCATCACGCCGATTCTGGCCGGCACTGTTACCACATAGTGCGGGCGCGGGCGCCGCGACAGAAGAGCATGGCGCAAGGCCGCATAGACCACCTCCGGCCCCTTTTTCAGCGGCGATGAACTGCCGCCGGCCCGAAGCCGCGCCAGTTGCGCGGCATAGGCGACGTGGTGGACGGAATTCTCGTGGTCGATGTTCTTCAGGAACCAGAACAGCCCGTTGCTGGCGATTTTCGAGGTCACCGGCCCCGGTTCGATCAGCGAGACATGGATGCCGCTGCCCCTGAGTTCCTGCTGCATGCACAGCATCAGGCCTTCGATCGCGTGCTTGGAGGCTGAGTAGGCGCCGCGAAAAGGCACCGGCGCGAGCCCAAGGATCGAGGAACAATGAACGAGGCGGCCATGTCCCTGGCGACGCATTACCGGTACGATGCGTCGGGTGAGGTCGTGCCAGCCGAAGAAATTGGCCTCGAACTGCTCGCGCAATGCCGCAACCGGCAGGTCTTCCACAGCGCCGGGCTGTGCATGGGCGCCGTTGTTGAACAGGGCGTCGAGGCGTCCGCCTGTCCGCTCCTGCACCGAGCCCACAAGGGCTTCGATAGAGTCCGGCTCACGGTAATCGAGGTAAAACGCCTCGATGCCGTCGGCTTCAAGTGCGGCTATGTCATCCGGCTTGCGCGCCGTTGCAAACACGCGCCAGCCATCCGCCTTCAGCGCACGGGCGCAGTAGGCGCCTATCCCGGACGAGGCGCCGGTGACGATGATGGTGCGCAACTCTTTGGCAGGCGGCATCGTGGTTTGAGCAAGGGTTGCCATTTGCCACAATCCCTTCCCATATTCGCGGCGTCGAGACAATCGAAGGGAACGCGGCTCTTGATGCGGAATATCGTCGTGCTGCGCCGCGTGCTCTATGACGCGCTTGGCCATTTCAACACCGATGACGGCTGGGCCATGGCCAGCCATCTGGCGATCACTTCGCTCATGGCGCTGTTCCCGTTCCTGATCTTCGCCACCACGCTGGCGAGCTTCCTCGGCGCGCAGGCGTTCGCCGATACTGCCGTGCACCTGGTCTTCGACACCTGGCCCGAACAGATCGCCAAGCCTATCGCGCGCGAAGTGCTCAACGTGCTGACCGTGCGGCGCACCGATCTTTTGACCTACGGCGTGCTGCTGGCGGCCTATTTCGCCTCCAACGGCATCGAGGCGCTGCGCACCTCGCTCAACCGCGCCTACCGCGTCGCCGAAACGCGCGGCATCATCTACCGCCGGGTGCAGAGCATTTTCTTCGTGCTGATCGCGACGGCCGGTTTCCTGGCGATCAGCGTGCTCCTGGTCTTTGCGCCCTTGCTGGCGCGGCTGGCGGAAGCTCATTTCGAGTGGATCAAACCCTATACGGGCACGATCACGCTGTGGCGTTACGTCATCGCCTCAACCGTCATCATTGGTGGCTTGTTTGCCGTCCACTATTGGCTGCCGGCGGGCAAGCGCCGCTTTGTCTCGCTGGTGCCTGGCATCATCTTCACTCTGGCTGCGTGGCTTGTCGGCTCGACGATGTTCGCGACCTACCTCGACCATTTCTCGTCCTATGTGACGACCTATGCCGGCCTCGCCTCGATCATGATCGCCGTGGTTTTCCTCTATATGCTGTCGGCGATCTTCATCCTCGGCGGCGAACTCAATGCGGCGATCAGCCGCTTTCTCGAAGCGCGCGCGCGTGTCGGCAGCTAGGTTTTGGCTGGCCGAGCCGTGGCCAGCCCGACGCCGAGCGTCGCGATTGCCATGCCAACGATCTGCACGAGGCTGAGCCGTTCGCCGAACAGCGCCCAGGCGATGACAGCGGTGACGGCCGGCACCAGGTAGAACAGCGACGCGACCTTCGACATCTCGCCGTCGCGAATCATCACCATCAGCAGGAAGATGGCGCCGATCGACAGCACCAGGACCAGCCAGGCCATGGCGAAGATCAGTTCCCCGTTGATGATCACCGTATGGGTCTCAAGGGCCAGCGAGGCCAGGATCATCAGCGAGCCGCCGCCGATATATTGCCACATCGTCGCCGCCACCAGGTCGCCACCCGAGGCATAGCGCTTCTGCCAGATGGTCCCGGCGCTCATGCCCAGCACCGAGACCAGCGACGCCGCCAGGGTTTCGGGCGTAACGCCGCCGCCGAGAGCGCCGAGCTTCGGCCACAGCACGATCATCACCCCCACAAGGCCGACGGCAAGGCCGGCCCAGTGGCGCGGCAGGATGGCCTCGCCGAGGAATCGGCCGGCAAGCACGGCGGTGATCAGTGGCTGCAGGCCGACGATCAGCGCCGAAAGCCCGGCGGGCATGCCCCTGTGGATCGCCCAGAACACCGCGCCGAGATAGATGCCATGCATGAGGATGCCGGCGACCGTGGCGTGAAGCGCTTCTGCCCTTGTGGCTCGCTTCGAGCCAAGCACGAGCATCAGGCCGGCGAGCAGCAAGGCGGCGATGACAAAGCGGGCCGCCAAAAAGGTGAAGGGCTCGGCCCAGGGCATGGCGTAGCGCGCGCCGATGAAACCTGTCGCCCACAGGACGACAAACGAGGCGGGGATGAACCGCTTGAGACTGTGCATTTTCGGGGAAGCCGTTTCCGGTGGAGAGGTCCGATTCGGTGAAGAGACAAATACGGCAATTGCTCTAATGCGGTTCAATCCGGCAAGCAAAGCGAAACAATTGGTACATAAGTTCATCCTGATGTAGGAGGTGGTCGAATTCAAAGGGCGGCGTCAGGGCAATCGACTTCTGTCGATCGATCCGGCGACATGGCGTTTTGGCTTCGACAGGGAGCGCGCATGCTGTTGCATCTCGATACAAGCTGGCTGTTGATGACGGTGGCCAGTGTGGCCGTGTTCGGCTTCTTCTTCGGTTCAGCGCTCGACGCCATCATGCAGGAGGACGGTTTTGGGTCGACCGGCAACACATTGCTGTTCACGCTCGGCTTTTTCGTCGCGGTCATGGCCGCGAACGAACATGGCATCGTCCTGAGAGATCTGAAGCTCGCGGTTGCCTGGGGACTGGGCGGCGCCTTCGCGTTTATCGGCGCGTTGGCGCTGCTCAAGGCGGGGCTGGCCCGGCTTTAGTCATAGCCCGACCAGCCGCCTGACATCGTCCGGCGACATGCCTGCCTGCCTCAGCGCGGCAAGGCCGGTATCAGCAAAACTCTTCGACAGTTTGCGCCCATCAGGTCCGAGTATGAGACGGTGGTGGAAATACTGCGGCTGGCCGAGGCCGAGCAATTCTTGCAGCAAGCGCTGGATGCCAGTCGCGGAATAGAGGTCGCGGCCACGCACGACATGGCTCACACCTTGCAGGGCGTCGTCGACGACGACGGCCAGGTGATAGCTGGTCGGTATGTCGCGGCGCGCCAGAATGACGTCGCCCCAGTCTTGCGGACGCGCCTCGACGCGCTGCGTCGCCGAAAGCGTCTCGTTGGTGAATTCGCGCCAGGACAAATCCGTGCCGACGCGCGCCAGCGCCGCCTTAACGTCGAGGCGCCAGGCGAAGGGCGCATTTTCGGCGATGCGGCGGTTGCGTTCGCTGATCGGCAGCGCCTTGTCGGCGCCGGGATAAAGCGGCACGCCGTCCGGGTCGCGCGGCCAGTCGCGGCCGCGCTTTTCGCTGTCGGCGATGAAGGCCCTGATCTCGCCACGGCTCATGAAGGCAGGGTAGACGAGTTCTTCGCGGACCAGCCGGTCGAGCACGGCCTGATAGTCGGTGAAATGCTCGGCCTGGCGCCGCACCGGCTGTTCCCATTCGAGACCTAACCATTCGAGGTCGCGAAAGATGCCGGCCTCGAATTCAGGCGTGCAGCGGATCGTGTCGATGTCCTCGATGCGCAGCAGCAGGCGGCCGCCGGCCGCACGCGCCAGTTGCTGGTTGAGCAGTGCCGAACAGGCATGGCCGAGATGCAGTTCGCCATTCGGGCTCGGCGCGAAGCGGAATGTCAGGAGCGTCATCTCACAAGCGGCAATCGGGTTGTGCAGCGGTTTTGCCAATTGCTACCGTGCGGTCGGTTCAGGAACAAGAAACATGCAACGCATCGCGACACTGGACGATATTGCGCGCGGGCTGGATGCGCTTTGCGCAATCGATCCGCGCCTGGAAAAGGTGCGCGGCATGGCCGGAGAGGTGCCGCTGCGGCTGTCGGAGCCCGGCTTTCGAAGCCTGGCCTCCATTATCGTTTCGCAACAAGTATCCCGTGCGAGCGCCGATGCCATTTTCGGCCGGCTGGTGAAACTGGTCGATCCGCTAACGCCGCAGGCGATCCTTGCCGCCGGCGAGGACATGTTTCGTGAGGCTGGGCTGTCGCGGCCGAAGCAGCGCGGTCTGATGGCGGTTGCGCAGGCCGTGGTTGAGGGGCTCGACCTGCATCACCTCTGTTCGCTCGACGCCGAAGAGGCGATCGCGGCTATGATCGCGGTGCCGGGCATCGGCCCGTGGACGGCGGAAGTCTATCTCCTGTTTGCCGCCGGCCACCCCGATATTTTCCCCGCGCGCGACGTCGCGCTGCAGAGCGCGGTTGGCCACGCGCTCGGCATAGAGCCGCGTCCGCCGGAGAAAACGCTGATCTCTCTGGCCGAATCATGGAGCCCGTGGCGAGGCGTCGCATCGCGGCTTTTCTGGTCCTATTATCGCGAAACCAGGGGCCGGGACGCAGCACCTCCGGCCTGAATCGGCAAAAAAGCATGAAAATCCTGCATTTTTGCCGCTTTTGGCTGATGACAATCCGCTTCACATCCCTGTCATGTCGGGCTTACAGTATCCGCGCCGATCGGTTCTAGAACGAGGAGGTCAACAAGTGACGGTTGCCGTATCTCCGGATGGGCTTCCTGCGCTGGTGCTGAATGCGGATTACCGTCCGCTCAGCTATTACCCCTTGTCGCTCTGGTCCTGGCAGGACGCCATCAAGGCGGTGTTCCTCGACCGGGTCAACATCGTCGCCGAATACGAGCATGCGGTGTCTTCGCCGACCTTTTCGATGAAGCTGCCCAGCGTCGTCAGCCTGAAGGCCTATGTGAAGCCGTCGAGGCACCCGGCATTCACCCGCTTCAACGTGTTCCTGCGCGACCGCTTCCAGTGCCAGTATTGCGGCACGCCCGAGGATCTGACCTTTGACCACGTCATCCCGCGCCATCGCGGCGGGGCGACGACGTGGGAGAATGTCGTGGCCGCCTGTTCACCCTGCAATCTGAGGAAGGGCGGCATGATGCCGGCGCACGCCAAGATGTGGCCGCTGCAGAAGCCCTACCAGCCGACCGTGCACGACCTGCACAACAATGGCCGGCTGTTCCCGCCCAACCATCTGCATGAAAGCTGGATGGATTATCTCTACTGGGATGTGGAGTTGGAGCCGTAGGGATTGGCCCGATCGGCCTTGCCAGGGCAATCGCCGATATCAGGTGCTGCCCCTCATCCGGCTGCCGCCACCTTCTCCCCGTATAGTGACGGGGAGAAGGGAATTGGCTGCAAATCTGGCGCCCTTCTTTCAGCGTTCGGGATTGGCGAAACCATTGATGACTGCGTCTTTCTCCCCGTCACTATACGGGGAGAAATGCCCGGCAGGGCAATGAGGGGCGGTGCCAACATTAAGAGACTGGCCGCATGGCGCGACCTCGCACTTGATTAGTCGCGCGCCAGCGCGCCTCGGAAGGCGACGGCGGCGAGGATGAAGCTGGCGATGGCGTTCCAGCCGGCCAGCGACAGGCCGAGGATACGAAGGGCTGCCTTGTCGCAGGATGGCGGCACGAATTTGTCGAGCGCGTCGAGCACGCCTTTGCCGCCGGTATCGACCGGGCCGGCGCCGGCCGTGCAATCGGCCGGACCCTGCCACCAGGCCCATTCGACGCCCGAATGATAGACGCCGAGATAGAGCCCGTAGAGCATCAGCAGGCCGCCGACGGCAAGCAGGCCGCGCGTCAGCCATGCGGGTGCGCTGAACATCGAGGCGATCACCGCCAGCAGCATCAGCGGGGCGCCGATATAATAGGGCGTGCGCTGTTCCAGGCAGAGATGGCAGGGGATGTAGCCGCCTATGTGCTGGAAGGCGAGCGCGGAGCCGACCGTGGCGGCCATGGCCACGGCGAGAAACAAAGCGGTGCGCGTGCGCTGGCGTCCGGTATCGGCTGTCATCGTGGCTGTCATGTTTCGTCCGTTTAAATCGCCGTCCGCCGGCATAGTCCTGACCCACCGCCCGCCTTGGGCGGTCAGAAGGCGTATTTGACGACGATATAGAGCAAAATCAGGGCGGCAGCGCCGGCGCCGACGATCAATCCCAAACGCTTCTCGATGAATTCCTTGATCTCCTCGCCATAGCGGCGCAGCAGCCAGGCAAGAAGCAGGAAACGAGCGCCACGCGCCAGGATGGCGGAGACGATGAAGACGACAAGATTGACGTGGAGGGCGCCTGCCAGAATGGTGACCACCTTGATCGGCGGCAAGTGGGCGGCACCCGATGTGACAAGCAGCACCAGCATCAGCCCGGTGCCGGCCGACTGCCACCTCTCGAACGCGTCAAGGCCGCCAAAGTGCTCCAGCATCGGCCGTGCTATCGTGTCGTAGGCATAGTAACCGATCAGCCAGCCGGCAATGCCGCCCAGCACCGACGCGACAGTGGCGGTCAGCGCATAGCGATAGGCGCGTTCGGGCCGCGCCAACGCCATGGGCAGGTACAAGACGTCGGCAGGTATGAAAAACACCGAGCTTTCGACGAAGGCGATGAAGGCCAGCCACCATTCGGCGGATTTGCGGGCCGCCAGCGACAAGGTCCAGTCGTAAAGTCCGCGAAGCATCGGCTCTCCTGGATGCAAGTTGCCCAGACGCAACGCGCTTTGATACGCGTCTGTCTAGAAAGGTTTTCCGCGCCGCACAATGGCAGGAGCTTCACGAAACAGAAAGGCGGGCTTTTGCCGCAAGCAGGGCACGGCGGCGCATTTGGCCAGTTGACGAACAGGCCTCCAACCGTATAGTCCGCGCCCATCCAGGCCTTTGGGCCTGAGCCCCTATGGCGGAATTGGTAGACGCGCTCGACTCAAAATCGAGTTCCGCAAGGAGTGCTGGTTCGATTCCGGCTAGGGGCACCATTTTTGATCTCACGCCAGTTCGCTTCGTTCACGAGCTCCGATGGGGCGGCCTGACCGGCCGACGGGCGGTCGCCCTTGCGAACCCTCCGGGTTCGAACAGTGCCTCGACACAGAGCCAACCGCGGCTGCTGCGGATGACAGCGAGGAGCGCCAATCAGCGGCGGCCGGCAGCCCAGCTCTGCCTGCTCTCAGGCCGCCGCACGGTGTTCTTCACGGGCAGCTTCCCACACTTCGCGGGCCGCGTCGGCGTTCATGACCGCGATCCCCAATCCCACCGCCAAATCGGGCCACGCGGAATGCCAGAGCAAGGCCGTGACCAACCCTGCGGCAATAATGGCGATGTTGGCCAAGGCGTCGTTGCGGGCCGACAGGAAGGCCGCCTTTGTGAGGCTGGCGCCACGATGCCGGTGCGCGGCCAGCATGTAGGCACAGGACAGGTTGACGGCGAGAGCGCCAAGTCCCGCCAAGGTCAAGGCGATAGGCTGCGGCGGCACCGGCACGTTGAACTTTTCCCAAGCCGTCCAGAGCGTTGCCAGACCCGGCATGAGGAGGAGGAGCGCCAATGCCATCCCCACCCGCGCACGGGAGCGCACAGACCACCCAAGTGCGAGCAGGATAAGGAGGTTCACGGAAGCATCTTCAAGAAAGTCGATGCTGTCGGCGAACAGGGACACTGATCCAATGGCGAGCGCCACAGCGAACTCGATCCCGAAATAGGCAAGATTGAGAAGCGCGACGATGAGGACGATGCGGCGGAGGTTCATCTTCTGGCGGTATCCGAAACCAGTGTGTGGAGCTACAGCTTCGCGGTGTCCAAGGAAAGCCCCTGCTCGTTCCGGGCCGACGAGCGGTCGCCCTTTGCGACCTCTTGCGTTCGAGCGCGCCTCGAACGCGGACTTAGCGCATATTTCCCGTATGGCCTTGGGAATACCGTCCCGGTTGCGGCCACACCGTCAGGCCGTGCGGCTCTGAGCCAACCCGAAACTTGGTCACCGCGCCTGATGTCGTGTCGATCATGTAGGCGGCACTGTCGAACCGGCCGGACAGCCATAGTTGTTTGCCGTCGGCGCTGACGTTGCCCATGTCGGGGCTGCCGCCGCCGGGGATCGGCCATTGCGTGACGACCGCGCGGGTAGCGAAGTCGATCACCGTCACGCTGCCCGGTCCCTTTGCCTGGCCCTGCTCCATCTTGTGCGAGCCCCGGTTCGAGACATAGAGCCGCTTGCCGTCGCGGCTGACGACGAAGCCATGGGCGCCGATGCCGGTCGGGATGAAGCCGATCTCCTTGAAACTGTCGCCATCGACGAGGAACACGCCGTCATTCATCATGTCGGCGACGTAAAAAACCTTGCCGTCGGGCGAGAGGCGGATGTCCTGCGGCATGCCCATTTTCGAGAAGTCGAGATGGCCAAGCACCTTCTGGTTCTTCAGGTCGATCTTGGCCAGTCCGCCATTGCCGTATTCGCAGGTGAAAATCGCGTAGGCGCCGTCGGCCGAGAAATCGGCGTGGTTGATGCCGGGGCAAGTGGGCGTCGGCAGGCTCGACCTCAGCGCCATGGTGTGGGGATCGCGGAAATCGAGCCGCTCCAGGGCTTCGTCGACGACGATGGCCGCGCCCGGCATGAAATACAAATTGTAGGGATCGTCCACGGCGATCTGCGGGCCGGGCTTGCCGGTCATCGGGTCGATCGGCGTCAGGCTGCCGTTCTTGCCGGTGCCATTGTTGGCGACCCAGAGCGTCTTCAGGTCCCAGGACGGCACGACGTGCTGCGGTTTGCTGCCGACCGGGAACCTGTCGACTTCCTTGAGCGTCATGGTGTCGATCACCGTGACGCTGTTGGACGAGCGGTTCGGCACATATACGCGCGGCAGTGCGCCCAGCGTGGCCGGGCTGAGATGGCCGGCGGCGGTGTGGCTGTAGATGTTGATGGACGGCGCGGGCTCGCTGCAATCCTCGGGACAGCTATCGGCCTCGGCGCGGACAGGCAGCAGTGCAAGCAGCGAAAAGGCCGCACGGGGACCGGCGTGACGCAAAAAGGTTCTGATCATCAGGATGGCTTGTCGTGAAGGCCGGCCGAAATTGCCGCGCGACCCATAGCTGGGCTTTTAGCGTTGATCCAGCGCCTTTCTCCAGCTTTCACGTGGTTGCGTGAACTACTTCTTGCCTGCCGGCTTCCCTATGACGATATCTCCGCTCGGTGCATCGGGCTTTTCTGTCGATGGCGCGGGGCTTGGGATTGGTGGATTATCCGGTGCCTGTGGAGCAGTAGAGCCTAGCCTGACCGCCATGCCGGAGATTTTCCACTGCCGGTCATCCGGCGCAAAGAGAAATTCAAAGTTCAATTGGGCAGCGGCGGAGGGAAAGAATCCAACAATATGCAGCATCCCGTTGGATTCGATCTGGGGCGGTTGAGTCAGTTGCGGCTCCAGCGTTGCAACGCCGCTCATGTCCCACTTCTCTTTGCGCTGAGTGGAAAAAACCTCGGCTAAACGGGCCGCATTGTTAACTTGAAAAACGGGCGCGCCCAGATCGCGCAAGACAGAATAATTTCCTGTCTTGTTGGCCTGGTCGAGCGCAAGCAGGATCGATCGCACCAGGATCAAAATCCCGTTTCGGTCGATGTCAGCCGGCTTTGGCGCGTCGGACGCTTTGACCGCGCTACGGTTTTCTTTCTTCACCTGAGGATATGCAGGGGATGAGCATGCGCCGAAGACTACAACGCCTACGGCCAGCAACCATCCCAATCGAACCATCCCGGATCTGCCTGCCGCAGCCAACAATGCCGTCAGCCTAGAACTCGCCCGCCAGCCCGAGGCGGAAGCCATGGCTGCTGCCGCCGCCGTACGCGTAGCCTGCCGTGAATGCGAAAGGTTCGTCGAAATCGAAGCGATGAGCCAGCGAACCGCCGAAAGCTGTCGCGCCCTTGAAATAACCGACGTTGCTGGCCCAACTCGTGCGGCCCGGAGCAGACGGCATCGGTGCCGTTGTCATCGCTATGGCTGCCGCGATACCTTGCCGTGCCTCGGTGCGGTTTTGAGAGATAGTACGTCCCAGGTCGCCGAAGCTGTCCTCCAGCGCGCCGACCCGTCCATCAAGAGCAGTGATATCGGCGGTGTTTGTCGTGACGCGTGTGTCGAGCGAGGCGAGCATGGTGTCGTGCCCATCAAGGCGGCCGTCCTGCTGCACGTCCTTCGCTTCCGTTTGGGTGATGCGAGTCTCGTGATTCGCGAGAGTTGTATCCTGCTCTGTGTTCTTGGCCTCGACGCCGTCGAGCCTGGCATCCTGCTCAACGTTCTTGGCCGCACCAGCACCGACAACGCCGTCGACGTAGTCCTTGTTTGCGGCATCGGTCCCAGCTGTCGGCGTTCCGACATTGTGGATCTGGTTTCCGTCCATATCGACATTGGCGCCTGAGACTGCTTTCAAGCTGCCGCCGAACGCTCCAATGTTGACCACCGCTTCGTGTATTTGGACTATGCCATCCATATTCACGTTGTCGTCAAAAGTGGAGAGGCCATTAACGCCGGTATTCAGATGGACGCCGCCGGTCTCAAGAGCGCCGACTGTGAGGTCGGTTCCGCTGATATCGAAACTGGTCTGTTCGGCGAGAAACGCGTCGCAATCTTCATCGTCACCCAAATTTATGGTGTTTCCGTCTACGCAAACTGCATTTACGGCGCTGGCGGAGTGGGTTCCATAAAGCAGGCCTGACAGCGCGATCGTCGGTATCCCAGCCGGCGTGATGGTTCTGGCGATCAAAAGCGCTGCCATCGTGCCGCGCGGTGCTTTCAATCCGTTGGCCGATTTCGAAATTTTAACGGAGCAGCCCTTATCCGCACAATCGGCGTACGCTCTTTTGAAATACTCCCGCATATTTCAATCCCCCATAAATCAACCCTCGAGTTGAAGATATTTGCGGATTGCAACCGAGTCGACTGGGGATCAGCGATTGTTAATAGATTGTTGCTGAAGTGCAACAATCAGCGAGATTTGGTTTGTATTGGTGAGGCTTAACGGTGGAGCTCAAGAAGGGTTTTCAGAATTTGCCGTTCGGCTCTATCGCCGTCCCAGCAAACTCTTCACGCGATTGCGCAGCAGGCGGGCCATGTTGCGGGTTTCGCGGTAGAGATGCAGCTGCGAGGCGGCCTGGCGGGCGAGGCGGTCGGCATCCGGCGTCAGCCCGATCACCAGCGAGCCCATCGGCTTGCGCTCGCTCCACAGCCGGCTCATCACCGGGTGGTCGGGCACGGCGCAGGAATCGGTCATCATGATGTTGGGGTCGTCGAGATGCTGCCTGGTCACCTCGATCATCAGCAGCGTGCCCGGCGAATAGGTCGCCAGCGTCTCGTCATAGGCGGTCTTCCAGGTGTAGGCGACGCCGGCCTCGACGAAGACGACCAGGCAGGCGATCGTGCGGCCGTCCAGCGTCAGCGAATGGATGCGGCACATGTCGTGCTCGGCCAGCCGGTGCACGGCTTCGCGGGCAAAGGCGGCGCGGTAGCGGTCGATGGCCATGGCGGTGCGCTCGCGGCCCTTCCAGCCGGCCGCCTCCAGCGTCAGGAAACTTTCGATGGCGTGGCGGATTTCGTCCGGTCCCCGCGCCACGACATGTTCCAGCCTGCCGAGATCCCCCAGGCGCCGTTTCAGGCGGCGGAATTCGCGGTAGTGGTGCGCGCGCAGCGATGCCTTCAGATAGGCCTCGCCGTCGAGCGTGCTTTCGAGCACCGGCCGGTCCGCCTTGCCGGTGGTGACCATTGTCAGGCCGCGCGTCTCGGCAACGGTGGCCAGCACGCTGGCCAATGGGCCGTCGAGGCGCATGTCGGGCAGCACGAAGACCTTCGGCAGCTTGAGATGCGGCCGCGACAGCATGCCGAAGAAATCCTCGACGACGCCGATCGGGTCGTCGTGGTCGACCAGCGGTGTGCCGATCGGGCCGAACGGGCTCGACCAGGTGCGCATCACCGGAACGCCGAGCGGCACGGCCGGCCTTTCGACCGAGAACGGCACCAGCAGGCGCAGCCGGTTGCGGTATTCGTCGCCGTCGCGGATCACCGCCAGCTTGACCTCGCGATCTTCCAGCCGGGGCATGGCCGGCGCCAGAAAGCGCGGGTTGAAGAAGACGTTGGGCTCGATCGTGCGGGTGCACAGATAGTCGAGTTCCTCGACCAGTTCGAAGCCGGCCGAAGCCGGATAGATCGCCAGCTTGCGCAGCGGCCGGTTGTTGGCGAGCATCTCGAGATGCGCCGGATCGGCGTCGCGCGCCAGGCCGGCAAGGCCCGACACCATGGCGCCGGCCGGACCGCCGCTGGTTTCCTCGATCAGCGGGATGGCGGCCATCAGGCGGCTCCCTCGGCAGCGGGCACGAAGATCAGCATGACGATGCCGAGCTTGCGCCAGACGGTGAAGGACAGGGCGCTGGCCTCGAAGACCATGGCGAGGCTGGTGGCGATCGCCGCCCCCCACAGGCCAAAGAGCGGGATCAGCACCACGTTGAGGCCGATGTTGAAGGCCAGCGTCATGGCATAGACGGCGGCGCAGATGTTCTGGTTGCCGCTCATCGTCAACAGGCTTTCGCACGGGCCGACGGCGGCGCGCGCCACGACGCCGAACACCAGCAGGAACAGCAGCGGATAGCCGGCGGTGAATTCGGGGCCGAACAGCACCAGCATCGGTTCGCCGAGCGCCAGCACCAGCAGCGCCATCAGCAGCGACGGCCAGAACGTCCATGACACCGTCTCGCGGGCGAAGGCGGCGAGCTTTTCCGGTTCGCCATGGGTGAACTGCGCATAGCGCTGGGCAACGCCGGCCTTGACGGAGAAATAGACGAAATGCACCAGCGCCAGCGTCTTGACGGTGGCGAAATAGACGGCGACGTCATTGGGCTGGAGATAGGCGCCGACCATCAGCACGTCGGCGTTGGTGAGCAGGAAGAAGAAGCTCTCGACCAGGAAGATCGGCAGCGAGACGATGAACCACTCGCCGAAATGCACCTTCATCGGCCCGGGCGGGATATTCCTGCCCATGCGCGTGGTCACGCCGATGAGCTGGCCGAGCGTGGTGGCGTAGGTGGCGGCGATCGAGGCGAAGATCGCTGTCCTGGCGTCGGGCGCATAGCCCATTGCCAGCATCAGCGCCATCAGCGCCAGGATCAGCACCGGCCGCACCAGATAGGTCGGCGACAGCGCAAACAACGCCCAGGAATTGGCGCGTGACTGGCCTTGCAGCAGGTCGCCCATGGCGATCATCGGCAGGCAGAACAGGCCGAGGATGAAGGGCATCACATAGTAGCTCTCGATCCAGTTCGCGCACAGCCAGACGCCCAGTGCGCCAAGTCCGGCGATCGCGGTCGAGGCAATCAGCACGAACAGGCGGCTGGCGACCACGATGCCGCGCAGCTCGGCCATCATGTTGCGTTCGCGGTATTCGGGGATGAAGCGGATAACCGAGGTGTGGAAGCCGAGGCAAGCAAGGTTGCCGACGATGACCATCGTCACCCAGACGAGGACGAAGATGCCGTATTCGAACGAGCCCATCCAGCGCGCCATCAGCACCTGGCTGATGAAGGCGATGACGGCGCTGACGATGCGGATGGCAAAGGCGATCAGCGACATGCGACCGGCTTCGCCGCGCTCGTCGGCGGTGAACAGCACCGCATCGATGCGGCCAAGCAGAGGCCCCATGCGCAGCGCCAAGCGCTGCGGCAAGAACCGCCCGGCCGTCGTCGCCGCGGAAAACCGCACCCCGATGTCTCTCCGTTTTCCGCCTCTTTTCAAGGTTTCGATGTATCCGAAACACCTTAAGAAAGGGTGGGCAGGTGCGGGTGCGCCGAGGGGCCAAGGACGGCCGCGTGTGCAAGGTGCGTCATCGTATGCCGGGGCATAACAAAAGGCGAGCGAACGCCGGGGAAGACTGGGGAGCCGGTCGGCGTTTCGCTCGCCCCTCCCCCGCCAAGGGGGACGGCCAGGCACCGGATGTCCGGTGCCCGAGGTGTCACATGTGAGGCGTTACATCCCCTTCATGGCGTCGCACGACACGTTCGGGTTCATGTCGGCGAAGGCGCCCGTCGGGTTCTGTTTCCATGCCCAGACGTGCAGTTCGTAGAACGGGCCGAGGCCGTAGCGATTGGGGGCGCTGTTGAAGTTGAACAGCTGGCCTTCGAGCGAGGCCGGGCCCTTCGAGGTGATGTATTCGACCGCTATCAGCTTCAGGCTGCCGTCGGCCGTCGGCTCGTACATCACCGCTTCGGGCTTGGCGACATCGACGGCATCGTCCTTGAGATAGGCGCCGTTGACATAGTGGATGCCCATGGCGCCGCCGGTGATGCCGCTGGCGCAAGGGATGGGGGCATAGCCTTCGGCAGTGGCGGCTGCCACATTTTCGAAGCGGCTGTTGGCGGCGCGCACCTTTTCGGCCAGCGGGTTGGCGTCGTGCGCCTGGGCGGCCGCACCCGCCGCGATCGAGATGGCGGCGAAAGCCGCGAAGCGTGTCGTCCAAAGAGTTATGGTCATGGTCTTCCGTCCGTTTGTTGACGCTCGAGGCGACGGCGGCCGATCAGGCTGCCCGAAGCTGCGGCGTTGGTTTAGGATTTGGTTTGTCCGTCCCGGTTCATGCGATGCGGCTTCCGTTGCCGGGCTTTGGCCGCAGCCCTTAAAAACCGTGAAAAATCAACGATCCCAAAAGTAATATTGCCAATATTCCTGCGGGACGTCCCGCTCCGATAGCCCGATGTCGCGCCTCAGATAGTCGCCTTCCGGGGGCAAGCGCCGCCTTTCAGACAGATACGCAGGCAGCTTCGACGCGAACCGCCATAGACGGCCGAGCACGGAGGTTGGCCGGCCGGTCTTTCCCAGGACAGGCCCGATTCCACCGAGCGGCAGGCCATCAGGCAGTTCGCCATGGCCGCGAAGGACAGTTTGATGCTCATCACCGTGGCGACCGAACGCAGGATCAGAGGTAAAAGTAAGGGTCAAGAACCCGCACCTCCGTGATCTTGTCGACCGGCAGCGAGTTTTTCTGAGCGGTGCTGCGGATCGCTTCGGGCGTCGGCGCGTCGTAGATGCAGAAGCTGTGCTTCTTGTCGGGCGTGACGAAGGACTGGATCCAGGTGACGCCCTTTTCGGCATTGCGCATGACGACGCCGCCCACCGCGCTGGCGCCGATGTCGGTCATCGGTATGTTGAGGCCGTCCGGAAATGTGCGTTCAATCAGGTAGCGAGGCATGGAAGGTTTCCTTTTCCATTGGTTCACGCTCGATCGGAGCGCGGCTGGACGTTGACCACGCCCGCCCGGCCCGCGCATCGGAACGATTCCCCATATTGGACGGGACGATTCCCTATATTGGCGTCGTTCTTTGTGGAAAGAGGCACGGCAATGTGTGCAAAGTCACATTGCGTCGCTTTCTTCACGGGCTAATCGTGAGCGGCCCGCCATGGTGGGAAAACTCCGATCCTGTGAGACGATGACAATGATGCTTCTGGAACGGCAGACGCAGCTGCAGCAGTTGGAGAGCCTGCTTGGCGATGCAATAGGCGGCCATGGCCGCGTCGCCGTGCTGGCCGGGGAGGCCGGCGCCGGCAAGACGGCGCTTGTCGAGGCATTCGCGGCCCGTGTCGGAGAGAGCGCGGCGACGTTGCGCAGCGCTTGCGAGGATCTGTCGATCCCCGATCCGCTGGGGCCGCTTTACGATCTGGCCCGTGAGGCGCAATGGGCGCTGCCGCGCGCAATCGACGCCCGGCATGGGCAGAGACTGCCGCTGTTTTCCGATGCGCTCGACGCTTTTGCGGCCAAGGGGCCGTGCCTGCTGATCATCGAAGACCTGCACTGGGCCGACGATGCGACGCTCGATTTCGTGCGCTTCCTCGGCCGGCGTATCGTCAACACCCACATCCTGCTGTTGCTGACGGCGCGCACCGACCGCAGCGAGGGACAGATGCGGGTGCGCCGCGCCCTGGGCGAAATCCCGGCCGGCAGCGTGGCGCGCATCGACGTGCCGCTGCTCAGCCAGGCGGCCGTGCTGTCGCTCGCCGATGCGGCCGGACGCGATGGCGACGCCATCTACCGGGCGACCGCCGGCAATGCCTTCTTCGTCACCGAATTGCTGTCGGCCGAAAACGAAACGGCGCTGCCGGCAAGCGTGCGCGACGCCGTGTTGGCGCGGGCTGAACGGCTGTCGCCAGGCGCCCGCGCAATGCTCGACGCGGTGTCGGTGTTTCCGCGCCGCGCCGACGCCTGGGCCCTGCAGGGCCTGTGCGGCGTCGCCAGCGCCGGCCAACTGGCCGAGTGTGTCGCCAACGGGCTGCTCGACGATCTGGGCGACGGCTACGCCTTCCGCCACGACATCGCGCGACGCGCCATCGAAATGATGCTGACGACGTCGCACAGGCGGCAGTTCAACCAGCGTGCGCTGGCGGCACTGCTCGAAAATGGCGACGTCTCCACAGGCCGCCTGGTGCATCATGCGGTCGAGGCGCACAATCTGGCGGCGGTGCGCGAACTTGCGCCGATCGCCGCGTGCGAGGCGTCGCGCGTCGGCGCCCATCGCGATGCCGCCGGCTATTACGAGATCGCCTTGCAGCAGGCCGACAGCCTGCCGGTGATTGACCGCGCCGCGCTCTACGAAAGCCATGCGTTCGAGTGCCATCTCATCGGCAAGATCGACGACGCGCTTGCAGCGCAGGGCGAGGCGCGCCGGTTGCATCAGGCAGGCGGCAACAGGCTGAAGGAGGGCGACAGCCTGAGATGGCTCTCCCGGCTGAGCGAAATGGCCGATGACCGCGAGGCGGCCGCCGCCTTCGGCGCCGAGGCGGTGGCGATGCTGGAGGCGGCTCCCGCCGGGCCGGAACTCGCCATGGCCTATTCGAACCTTTCACACCTGGCGATGCTGTCGGAGAGGGTGGAGGACACGCTGTTCTATGGCGAGAAGGCAGCGGCGCTGGCTGCGCGCATGAACCGTCCCGACATCGCGTCGCATGCCCTCAACAATGTCGGCTGCGTCGAGCAGTGGCTCAATCCGGATGCCGGACGCCTGCGCCTCGACCAAAGCCTTGAAATTGCGCTCCAAGGCAATTTCCAGGAACATGCCGCGCGCGCCTTCACCAACCGCGCCTGTTTCGAGATCACCCAGATGAGCTACGACGCGGCGCGTCCGGTGCTGGAGAGCGGCATCCACTATTGCACCGAGAACGACCTCGGCACCTGGCGCGACTATCTCAGGGGCATGCTGGCCGATGTGCAGCTGCGTCAGGGCCAATGGGATGAGGCCGCCGCGACGGCAAGCGATGTCATCGATAATGATCGGACAACCACCGTGAGCCGGTTTCCGGCGCTGCTGGCACTGGCGAAACTGCGCCTGAGGCGCGGCGATCCCTCGGCCGAGCCGCTGTTCGCCGAAATGGCGCGTCTGGTCGGAAGCGGCGGCGACCTGCAGATGCTGAGCTCTTACGCGGCGCTGATGGCGGAGCAGGCATGGCTGGGCCTGGCCGACAGGCAAGAGGCGCTGGCGCTGATCACCCGCGCCGAAACGCCGGTGCGCTCGCGTGCCCATGTCGGGGAGCTGGCTCTGTGGCGAACATTGCTCTCTCCCGATATGCCGGCCGGCGACACCGCCAAGATGGCGACACCATACCGGCTGCTCCTGACCGGCGACTGGCGTTCGGCTTCGGCACTCTGGTCCGAATTGAATGCGCCATACGAGCGCGGACTGGCGCTCATCCTCGGCGATGACGAGGGGCAGCGTCTGGCATTGGATATTTTCGACGGCCTGGGGGCAAGGCCGGCGGCCCAGCGCCTGCGCGATATCATGCGCAGGAACGGCGTTGGCGGCATCGCCCGCGGCCCGCGCCGCTCGACGCGCGCCAACCTCGCCGGCCTCACCTTGCGCCAGATGCAGGTGCTGCAGCTGATCGAACGCGGCCTCTCCAACAAGCGGATCGCCGAGCAATTGACGATTTCGCCAAAGACGGTCGATCACCATGTCTCGGCGGTGCTGGGCAAGCTGGACGCGGTCTCGCGCGGCGAAGCGACGGCGGCGGCGCGCGATTCGGGGTTGTTGTGAGGGATTTTTGGGGAGGGAGAACGCGAAGGTCGGCGATCCTTCACGCCTCCTCCCTGTCCCCAAGGTTGCATAACGTTGCAACGAAGCGAGTTTTAAGCGAACGTCTTGTTCGCCATTGGGCAGTCACTGTTTCGGTCTGTTATTTTTCTTAATCAAATCAAGCTGCTTATGGAGCCACTCCAATTCCGGCCGGTTGCCCGCGATCGCTCGCAGCCTTCCTTCTTCTTTCAACATGAATCGAACATATGGCTCCATGTTTCTGTCCGACAATGCCGCCAGCTTTTCCATGTCGAGGTCCGAGAGTTGATCTAGCAACCTCTGGACGGGCTCAGAAACCACCTTGAACGCTTTCGATCGCTTGGTTCCTTCGAGAACGACGAGCCCCAGCGCGGAGCTAATTAGAGCCACGACGCCTCCGCTGGCCACAGCGATAGAAGCGAGAGTTGCAATGACACCGCCAGCACTGACCACAATAATGGCATTCCGAATGGCACCTTTGCCAAAGAGGAAGGATCTCTCGGCTTGTCGCCCCTCGCCGATCGCGTTCGCCGCATCGACGATGATCGCCCCTGCCTGAGTATCGATGATTGAGGACTCGTTTTGTAGCGCTGCAGCAAAGCCGCTGACCGTTTCCTTGAATTCTTTTTCCTCTGTCGGATTGCGGTCGAGTCGTTCCGCATCGTCTATTGCTGCTAGGCCCGCTTTTGAGCCCGTTATGAAGGGCCCATGATGTCCCTTGAAATCTTTAAGAGCAGTTCGCTGACGGTCCGACAGCGGAGCGTAGTCAGACTCGCTGGACCTACTGAGATCGGCGTCCAGTCGGTTCATGAGCATCGTGCCCAGTCCAAACAGTAATTCGTAGTCAAGAGTTCTGAGATCACCCGCCAAGTTCTCTCTGTAAGTACGAGCGTGGCGTCTCAATCTTTCATATGGGTCATTCGCTTGGGGGTTGGCAGGCGTTGGTGTTGCCGACAACAACTCGTCCAGCGCGTCGCCGACTAGCGGCCGAAACTTGGCGAGGCGCGTGACATCGTTGCCTATATCGTCGATATCGGGAGGCCGGACCAGCGCAACCTTTCCCTTGAAAATCCCTAGATTTGGGCCATGTCCCTGAGAAGGAAGTGGTGGGGGCAAAGCAGTTTCAGAATCTTCTTTCAGATTACCAGAGGAGGCGTAAAGCCCCTGCTGGACACGGACAATTTGGCCCGACGATGCCAACCGGCTGAGTTGCCCCCTCATTGTCTTAGGGACAATAGGGTACTTTGCTTTCGCGAAAGCGTCGGCAATTTCATCGTTGCGCGCGGGCGATCTCCTTTCGGCGAGGAAGTTCAGGATGAATTGTGCGACACTTACTCGCTCGGGATCGTAAAAGTGCAAGATATCCAAATTGACTTTTTCCGCACTCCGCCGCCACCATTCATTTGATTTCACCGCTAGAGCAAGATCAGTTTGAGGGTTTCTGCTGATCTCTACAGCCGGCTGACCAGATGTCATCGCAAGATACCATTCATTCCACATCCACCAAGGGTGGCCACCTCCTTCTAGATTTGAAAATAACCTTTGAATACCCTTCGATGCCCATTCCGGTGTTCGGCCTTCCCAAAGAGACTTCACTGGCCAATTTGTCATCGGTTGGCCAACAAGTCCTGACGCGTCCCAATCCACAGATCGCCAAATTGAAAGACGGGCCGAATGAGCAGCTGCCTCGCTGGCAGGCTCCTGATGTCGTAGTGCGGCAATTCGAGAAGCAGCAGTAGCGGCTTGTGAAACCGCAATAGAAGCTCGCTGAGGGTCATAATCGACCATAGCGCTCAGACTAGTGCTGACCGACGTCATCGCTGCTTTGGCTGCGTGTGGTGCCTGTGACCCGATCTTTAAGAGATAATCCCGGGTGTCACTCATCCTATCCAGAATAAGTGAGTATTTGTTGGGGGTAATTCCCTCGCTAAACGAAAGAAAATTGTGTGCGAGATAAACGCCTCTAAATGCTTCTAATATTCTGCTCTCTTTGGATTCAAAAGAGAATAACCTTTTTCCTTTTTCGAACTCATTCGATAGCGCAGGAATTGTCCTAAGCGCCGATCTAAGGACGATGAACTGCCCCCATTCGATCGGTTTGTCTCCGAGCCAATCTTCCAGTTCTTTTGGATTGGTAATGTTAGACACTAAGCTCCCCTCACCCAACCTCAAAATGACGGTAAGCCTCAAAGTGCGCAAGGGAGTATGACATAACGGCTTGCTCTCTCATGAAGCACCGCCGCGAGCACGCCACAGCCAACAACGATCCTCAATGAGTAAGTTACTACCCTTACAGATCGAGCCGCCAAACAAAGCGTCAGGCGAACGCGCCGTGGCAGTGTTTGTATTTCTTGCCGGAGCCGCAGGGGCAGGCTTCGTTGCGGCCGATCTTGCCCCAGGTCGCCTGGTTGTTCGGATCGCGGTCTTCGGGAGCGACGATGGCGTTGCTCTCCTGGCGGACCAGAAGTGCGGTCTCGCCACCCTCGAAATCGTCCTCGCCCGTGGTGCCGTCAATGTGGCTGCCGAACATTTCAGGCGCTTCGGGCGGCGGCGCTTCGGCGGCCTGGCGGACCAGTTCGACGCGCATCAATTGCGCGGTGACGGCCTGGCGCAGATTGCCGAGCAGCGCCTGGAACAGCTCGAACGCCTCGCTCTTGTATTCCTGCAGCGGGTCGCGCTGGGCGTAGCCGCGGAAGCCGACGACCGAACGCAGATGGTCGAGGTTGACGATGTGCTCGCGCCACAGATGATCGAGCGTCTGCAACACCACCGAGCGTTCGACATAGCTCATCACGTCTGGGCCGAAGCGCTCGGCGCGCTCCTTGGCGGCGGCGTCGGCGGCCTTGGTCAGGCGCTCGCGGATGTCGTCCTCGGCAATGCCTTCTTCCTTGACCCAGTCCTCGACCGGCAGGTCGAGATTGAGGAATTCGGCGACCTCGGCCTTGAGGCCGGCGACGTTCCACTGCTCGGCATAGGCGTTTTCGGGGATGTTCTTGGTGACGATCTCCTCGATGACGCCTTCGCGCATCTCGGCGATCGTCTCGGACAGGCCTTCGCCGTCCATCAATTCGATGCGCTGCTCGAACACCACCTTGCGCTGGTCGTTCGAGACGTCGTCGTATTTCAACAGGTTCTTGCGGATGTCGAAGTTGCGCGCTTCGACCTTCTTCTGCGCCTTTTCCAGCGCCTTGTTGATCCACGGATGGATGATGGCCTCGTCTTCCTTGAGGCCAAGCTTCTGCAGCATGCCGTCCATGCGCTCGGAGCCGAAGATGCGCATCAGATCGTCCTGCAGCGACAGGAAGAATTTCGAACGGCCGGGGTCGCCCTGGCGGCCGGAGCGGCCGCGGAGCTGGTTGTCGATGCGGCGCGATTCATGGCGCTCGGTGGCGAGCACGTAGAGGCCGCCGGCGGCCAGCGCCTTTTCCTTCAGGCGCTCGACATCGGCAATGATTTCCTTTTCGCGCGCCTCTCGCTCGGGACCAGCAGGCATGTCGCCCAGTTCGTCCTCGATGCGCATCTCGGCGTTGCCGCCGAGCTTGATGTCGGTGCCGCGTCCCGCCATGTTGGTGGCGATGGTGATGGCGCCGGGCTTGCCGGCCTGGGCGACGATGGCCGCTTCGCGCTCGTGATGGCGGGCGTTCAGCACTTCGAAATCCTTGAACCCTTCCTTGCGCAGGCGCTCGGCCAACTGCTCGGATTTCTCGATCGAGGTGGTGCCGACCAGCGTCGGCTGGCCCTTGGCGCGCGCTTCCTTGATCTCCTTGACGATCGCCTTGTACTTCTCCTCGACCGTCCGGTAGACCTCGTCGTCCTCGTCCTTGCGGATGACCGGCAGATTGGTCGGGATCTCGGTGACTTCGAGGCCGTAAATGTTGCCGAACTCCTCGGCCTCGGTCAGCGCCGTGCCGGTCATGCCGGACAGCTTCTTGTAGAGGCGGAAATAGTTCTGGAAGGTGACGGAGGCCAGCGTCTGGTTTTCCGGCTGGATCGCGACATGCTCCTTGGCTTCGAGCGCCTGGTGCAGGCCTTCCGAATAGCGGCGTCCCGGCATCATGCGGCCGGTGAATTCGTCGATGATGACGATCTCGTCGTTGCGGACGATGTAGTCCTTGTCCTTCTGGAACAGCCGGTGCGCCTTCAGCGCGTTGTTGACGTGGTGGACGATGGCGACGTTCTCGACGTCATAGAGCGACTCGCCCTTGAGCAGGCCGGCCGCGCGCAGCAGGTTTTCCAGCTTCTCGGTGCCTTCCTCGGTGAAGATCGAGGTCTTCTGCTTCTCGTCGATCTCGTAGTCGGCTGGGCCGAGCTGCAGCATGAAGGCATCGATGGTGTTGTACATTTCTGAACGGTCTTCGAGCGGACCGGAAATGATCAGCGGCGTGCGCGCCTCGTCGACCAGGATGGAATCGACTTCGTCGACGATCGCGTAATTGTGGCCGCGCTGCACCATCTGCGCGCGCTCATACTTCATGTTGTCGCGCAAATAGTCGAAGCCGAGCTCGTTGTTCGTGGCATAGGTAACATCGGACGCGTAGGCGACGCGGCGCTCCTCGTCGGACAGGCCATGGACGATGACGCCGACCGAGAGGCCGAGGAATTTGTAGACGCGGCCCATCCATTCGGAGTCGCGGGTGGCGAGATAGTCGTTGACGGTGACGACATGGACGCCCTTGCCGGCAAGCGCGTTGAGATAAACGGGCAGGGTGGCGACCAGGGTCTTGCCCTCGCCGGTGCGCATTTCGGCGATGCCGCCATTGTGCAGCACCATGCCGCCGATCAGCTGCACGTCGAACGGGCGCATGCCGAGCACGCGGCGGGATGCCTCGCGGACGGTGGCGAAGGCCGGCACCAGCAGGTCATCGAGCGTAGCGCCGTTGGCGATATCCTGGCGGAATTTTTCCGTGCGGGCCTGAAGCTCGGCGTCGGACAGCGCCCGCATCTCGTTTTCCATGGCGTTGATCGCCTCGACACGCGGCCGGGTCGATTTTACGCGACGATCGTTGGAGGAACCGAAAACCTTACGGGCGAGACCGCCGAGACTGACCATCCGATGGTCCTTTCGATAGAATTCTCAATTTTGAGATGAGCGCCGGCCGGCCCCATCAATTCCGCGTGAAACGCGGACAAACACAAAAAGCGCCCGGAAAACGGTTCTGGACGCAAAGTCGTTGGACAGATAAGAGGGGGCTCAACTGATGTCAACGCCGCGTTAGCCCTATGGGCAGCGCCAAATTCCGCCACAATCCGGCTGATCTGCAAGCCTACCAATCCCCCCTTGGAGTTAATCTTGATGTCCTTACTGTTTCGCCGTGCGTCGCTCGCCAGCCTTGGCTTGGCTTTCGGCCTGTCGGCCCTGTCGCTGTCTCCGCTGATGGCCCAGGAAGCCGCTCCCGCCCCGGCCGATGCCGCAGCAGCGCCGGCGGCAGCCCCCGTCGATCCGAACGCCGTTATCGCTACCGTCAATGGCCAGAAGCTGACCGAGGCGGACCTTGGGCTTGCCGAGGGCGAGCTGTCGCAGCAGTTCTCGCAGTTGCCACCCGAGCAGCGCCGCGCCGCCGCCCTTTCGGCGGCCATCGAAATCCGCGTCATGGCCGCCCAGGCGGTCGCTACCGGGCTCGACAAGGATCCCGAATTCCAGCGCCGCATGGCGTTCCTGCAGCAGCGCGCGCTGCATGGCGAGATGGTCGAGAAGGGCGTCGTCGACAAGGTTACCGATGCCGAGGTGCGCGCCCGCTACGACCAGGAAATCGCCAGCACGCCGCCGGTCAATGAGATTCATGCCCGTCACATCCTCGTGAAGACGAAGGAAGAGGCCGAGGCGATCATCAAGCAGCTCGATGGCGGCGCAGACTTCCAGAAGCTCGCCAACGAGCATACCAGCGATCCCTCGGGCAAGACCAATGGCGGTGATCTCGGCTGGTTCGGCCCGGGGCAGATGGTGCCGGAATTCGACAAGGCGGCAGTTGCGCTCGAAATCGGCAAATACACCAAGGAGCCGGTGCAAACGCAATTCGGCTGGCATGTCATCAAGCTCGAGGACAAGCGCACCAAACAGCCGCCGGCCTTCGACGACGTCAAGGACCAGGCCAAGCAGGCGGTGATCCGCGACAAGTATTTCGCACTGGTCAAGCAGCTGCGCGGCGCCGCCAAGGTCGAAATCCCCGACGCCAATCTGAAGAAGGCCGTCGACACGATGGAAGCCGGCAAGTAAGGCCGGCACCGAAAAAACATGCAAAGGGCGCCGTTCGGCGCCCTTTTCAATTGCGGGAGATGCCTGACATCACATAGCGGGCAGTGGCACGGATTGTCGCCTCATCTTCGTCCAGCCGGTTGGTCAAAAGGTGTTTCCAGGCATAGGAAGCGATGAGGTCGGCGACCAGCGCTGCGTCGATATCGGCCGCAACCTCGCCGCGCGCCTTGGCGCGCTCGATGATCCGAGCGGTGTGGGACACGCGCCCATCGGCATAGCCAGTCAGGGCCGCGGCCGCCGCTTCGTCCGACTGGGCCTCGGCGATCAGCGAGCGGAATACGCTGCCCGAGGATGTGTCGCGCCAATGCGCGAAGAGGTTCCTCAGGAAACCGACGAGGTCGTCTTCGAGACTGCCGGTATCGGGGACGTCGACACGCTTTTGCCGCTTGTAGACCTCCAGCAGCAGGGCCGCCTTGCTCGGCCACCAGCGATAGATCGTGGGTTTGCCGGCGCGGGCACGCCGCGCGACGGCCTCGATGGAGAAGCCGGCATAGCCGGCCTCGACCAGTAGTGCCTCCGCGGCCTCGAGAATGGCCTCGGCGCTGTCCGGATTGCGCCGCGCCCCAATCGATCTGCGCGCCGGATCCTCGCCCATATTTGTCCTCGCCAGCAATTTCGTAGACAATATAGGTTAGCTGGCAGTCAAACGAAACGGCCCGTTTCCAGCGGTGTAGAAACAGGTCTCACATTCGCCCTTGGCGGGGATTTCAGTTCATCGCTTGCGAGGTTTCCGAGGCGATCCGCCATTGGCCGTCGCTCTTCACAAGCCCAAGCGTGACGCGTGCCTTGCCGGTCATGCGCGCCGCCGATTTGTCTTTCGACATATAGTCATAGCTCATCGCGAACACGGCTTCGGCGCGGTTCTCGCCCTGCGGCGTCACCTCGAGGCTGCCGGGCTCGAGATTGAACGACCAGGATGCAAATTGCGCGAACCAGTCCGTCTTGAGCTTGACGACGGCGTCGCTGTCATAGCGCGTGCCGAAGATGGTGGCGGAAGGCGCATAGAGCCGTTTGACGGTCTCGCCGATCGCCGCGGCATCGGGCGCAAGATAGGCGTCGCGCAGAAATTTCTCGATCGCGGTTTTGTCGTCGCCAACGGAACGTTCGAGCGCTGCCACCTGGCTGGACTGCGCCGGCGCAACGGCCGGCGGCGGCGCTGCAGCCACACCGTCAGGCACAAACTCAAACCGTTCGAGCAGCGAGCCCTGTTCCCATGGGCGCTGGCCCTCACGGGTTTCGGAAACCACGTCGCGGCGCACCGCGATCATCATGTCGTTGATGCTCTGGCCGGGCTCGGCCATGTGCCGCAGCAGGGCGGCGGCGAACGGCGAATTGCGCCCGGTGCCGTCCATGGCGACAGCGCCTGGCGCCGTCGAGAAGGCGATGAAGGAGCCGCGCGTCGAATCGAACTGCGCCAGACCGGCAAGCGCCGTTGCCGAGCGCGTGGTGGCGGTGCGACTCAGGCTGCGGGCAAAGGGATTGTTGCGGCAGGCGTCGAGGAAGACCAGGCTGACCTTGGTCTGCTGCTCCATGATATCGAGGACTTCGTCGATCGGCACGGCTTCGAGCTGCAGCTTGACCGGCATGTCGAGCCGGGCGTCGACCGGCACGATGTAGTTGCGCCCTTCCACCTGCAGGCCGTGGCCGGCGTAATAGAAAAGCCCGACGCCCGCACCTTCCAGCGCGTCGGAAAATTCGCCGATCTTGCGCTCGAGTTCGCGCTTGCCGAGATCGTTGCCCTCGATGACGTCGAAGCCGATCGAGCGCAGCTTGCCGGCAATATCGAGGGCATCGTTGACCGGATTGGTGAGCGTGCCGGCTTCGGCATAGGTGCCATTGCCGATGACCAGCGCCACGCGCCGTTCCGGCTGCGCATCGGCGCTTAGGAGCAAAAGCCCCATATACGCCACCGCCAAGATCACCAGCCTGCCCATGGCCGATATCATAACGCCAGAGGCCCCGGTGACGCCAACGGATTTGAAATGCAAGCTTAATCCCTGGTGGCTTGCCGACAGCGGCGGCCAAGAAAACGCCCTTGCGCCGGGCCGTGCTATCGGGCAAACCGGCCTTCGCCCAGCGTTTTTCCCTCGCCAGAGGTCTCCAATGTCCGCAACGATTTCGCCGCTCGCGCCGAAGAAATATCCCAAAATGCCTGCCATCGAGGGCGTGCGCATCGCCACCGCCGAGGCCGGGATCAAGTACAAGAACCGTACCGACCTCTTGGCCATGGTCTTCGATGCCGGCACAGCGGTTGCCGGCGTGTTCACGAAGTCGAAATGCCCCTCGGCACCGGTCGACTTCTGCCGCGAGAACCTTGGCGCCGGCAAGGCGCGGGTGCTGGTCGTCAATTCCGGCAACGCCAACGCGTTCACCGGCAAGAAGGGCCGCGCCTCCACCCAACTGACCGGCGAGGCCGCGGCCAAGGCCGCAGGCTGCACGCCAGGCGAAGTGTTCCTCGCTTCCACCGGGGTAATCGGCGAGCCGCTCGACACCACCAAATTCAGCCATTTGCTCGCCGGACTGGTCAAGGACGGCAAGCCGGATCTGTGGACCGAGGCGGCAAAGGCCATCATGACCACCGACACCTATCCGAAAGTGGCGACAGCGACGGTCAAGCTCGGCGACACCGACGTCATCATCAATGGCATCTCCAAGGGCGCCGGCATGATCGCGCCCGATATGGCGACTATGCTGTCCTTCATCGCCACCGATGCGCCGATCGCCGCCCCCGTGCTGCAGGACTTGTTGTCGCGCGGCACGGCCAAGACCTTCAACGCCGTCACCGTCGACAGCGACACCTCGACCAGCGACACGCTGCTGTTGTTCGCCACCGGAGCCGCTGCCAAGCGCGGCGCGCCCGCCATCAGCGATCCCAAGGATGCCCGTCTCGGCGCCTTCCGCCGGGCGCTGGGCAAGGTGCTCAAATCGCTGGCGCTGCAAGTGGTGCGCGACGGCGAGGGCGCCCGCAAGCAGGTCGAAGTCACCGTTACCGGCGCCAAATCGGCGCGCTCGGCCAAGCGCATCGCGCTGTCCATCGCCAATTCGCCGCTGGTCAAGACGGCGGTTGCCGGCGAGGACGCCAATTGGGGCCGCGTCGTCATGGCCGTCGGCAAGGCCGGCGAGCCGGCCGATCGCGACCGGCTGTCGATCTGGTTCGGCGACAACCGTCTGGCGCATGAGGGCGAACGCGACCCGGGCTACTCCGAGGAAGCGACCTCGGCCTATATGAAGCGCGACGACATTCGCATCCGCGCCGATATCGGTATCGGCCGCGGCAAGGCGACGGTGTGGACCTGCGACCTCACCAAGGAATATGTCGCCATCAATGGCGATTACCGGAGTTGATGGGTTGGCTTCCAGGCATCCGGCAAGCATGCTGGCCATCGTGCGCCGCTACGAGGCGGCGGGTTTTCGCGCCTGGCCGGCGGCGGCCGTGCATTATGACGGCACCTGGGTGGTGCGGCTGACAGCCGGCCATCCGGCCAAGCGGCTGAACTCGGTCAACCCGCTCGATCCCGGCGACACCCAGCACATTGCCGAGCGCATCGGCCGCGCCAGCCGGCGCTTCGACGCCTATGGCAGGCCGCTGACCTTCCGCATCTCGCCGCTGTCGGGGCCGGACCTAGCCAAGCATCTCGACAATGAGGGCTGGAGCACATTCGACGAATCCCTGGTGATGCGGCTGCCGCTGGCGGACGCGCAACTGGCGCCGGCCATGGACCAGATTCCGCTGAAGGATATCAGCCGCTTTCTCGGCGCGTCGCTCAAGGTCAGCGGCTCGGATGCATCGCTGCGGCCCGGTCTTTCGGAAATCATCGGCGCTATCCAACCCGAAGTCGGGCTGTTTGCGCTGGAGGAAGGGGCCGACCCTCTGGCGGTGCTGATCTGCGTCCATGACGGCGATCTTGCCGGTCTGTTCGAGATCGCCACCGCCAAGTCGGCGCGCAATCAGGGCCATGGCCGCAACCTGATCCTGTCGGCGCTGAAGTGGGCGAGGCTGCGTGGCGCTCGCGAAGCCTGGCTGCAGGTCGAGGCCGGCAATGCGCCGGCGCTGGCGCTCTATCGCTCACTGGGCTTCGACGAAGTCTATCGCTACCACTATCGCCGGCCGCCGGGCGCATGAGCGAGATCACCGGCAAACGCCTGCTGCTGGTCGCCGCGTGCGCGCTGGTCGATACCGATGGGCGGGTGCTTCTGGCGCAGCGGCCCGAGGGCAAACAGCTTGCCGGCCTGTGGGAATTTCCCGGCGGCAAGGTAGAGCCAGGCGAGACGCCGGAACAATGCCTGATCCGCGAACTGCAGGAAGAAATCGGCATCGAGACTGACATTCCTTGCCTGGCGCCGCTCACCTTCGCCAGCCATTCCTATGATGATTTCCATCTCCTGATGCCCCTGTTCGTCTGCCGCCGCTTCCGCGGCATCGCGCAGCCCAGGGAAGGGCAGGCGTTGAAATGGGTGCGGCCAAAGCAGATGCGCGACTATCCCATGCCGCCGGCCGACGCGCCGCTAATCCAGTTCCTCATCGACCTGTTGTGATACAAAGCCATTTCGCGGTCTGATCTAGCCAGCGTTAATGGAAGATTTATCTCGTCGTGAAAAATTGCGGCAAAGCGGGTTCGCGGGGAGCGATTGCATGAGCCTCGACAGGGAATGGGACTCGATCCGGCCAGATCGCAGCTTTCGCGCCGCCGGCGTCGGCTTATTGCGCGTCACGCTGTTGTTCGGCTCGGCCGCAGTGGCGCTGGCGCTGATCGCGGTCCCCGTGCTGGACAACCAGACGCGATCATCCAGCCGCGATGCTCTTGCAGGCGGTCTCGACCCGATGAGCACGGGTTCGATCGGCTCGCGGGCCACCTATACGCTGCGCAGAAGCGTGCTGCAGCCCTCACCGAGCTCAGTCTGCATCATCCGCGCCGACGGCCAACGCAGCGGCGACTGCTGACCAACAAGGTCGACACCAGCTTGAGAACTTCCTCAACGCAGGCCCATTTCACAGCCTGTTAAGCTTGTGCCGTTAACCTTTCTTAACAGGTCGGCGATATGGTCGGGGATGAGAGGGATCGACGATCATGAAGCCATTGCTGCGCCGATTTTTGCAGGACGAAACAGGCGCCACGGCCATTGAATATGGCCTGATCGTTGCGGTGCTGTCGCTTGCCATCGTCGGGGGTGTCGGCAAGGCCAGCAATGCGATCCAGTTTCTGTTCAGCGACAACAACAGCAGGCTCGCAAACGCCTTCGCCGAGCACTGATCCGGAGCGCCGTCACCGCCCGCCGGGGTTTTCCAGTATCGTCTTCAGCGAGACCTTCGCCGAACCCGGTTTCAAGGGCTTTTGCTGCGAGGCATCGGGCGCCCAGCCCGACATCCAGACGATGGAAAAGCTTGCCCTGATGCGGCCATCAGCGTCCGAAAAGCGTTCGGCATAGATTTCGGCGGCACGGGTAAAATGCTTTCGCGCTCCCGGTCGCCGGCTGCGATCGGTCAGCGCGCTGGTTTCGCCCATCGCCCTGAGATCGGCAATGAGGTCGAAGAGGGTATCGTAGCGGACGGTCACCGTTTCGACGTCGGCCACCGGCAGCGCCAGTCCGGCGCGCTGCAGCAGTGCGCCGGCGTCGCGAACATCGGTGAAGGGGATGACACGCGGGCTGGCGCCGCCATAGAGTTCGGTCTCGGCGGCGAGCAGGCTTTCGCGCAATTCGGAAAGCGTGCCGGCGCCGGCAAAGGCGCCGAGGAAAAGCCCGTCGGGCCGCAGAGCGCGGCGGATCTGCACCAGCATGCCGGGAATGTCGTTCATCGCCTGCAACGACAGAAGTGAAACGACGAGGTCGAGGCTTTCCGGCTGGAACGGCACTGTTTCCAGCGGTGCTATCAGCCCTGGCCGGCCGTCCAGAAACGCTGGATCTGCCTCGACGCGCACGATCTCCGCTGCCTTGCCGCTTGCAGCGACCACGTCCGTTGCGTCCGGCGTCTGGCAAAACAGCACCGCGGCCTTGCCGAATTTCCGCTCGACCGCGCCGAGCCGGTCGGCAAGGTCTTCCGCCGCCGGCCGCATCAGAAAATCCGCGCCGGCTACGGGGTGGGCCAGCGCCCTGCGCTTGCGCACCAGCCAAAGTTCAGTATCGATGATCGGCTGCAACGGTAGACATCCCTGTTTGTCTGTCTAGTGATATCCTGGCGCGGACGACAAAACCACGTGGCCGATCCGGTGATGGAGATCAAGAGCCTCGCTCAAATCATGTTGAAACTGGCCATGTTGGACTGGCCGGCGCGGATGCTGTTCCCGCCGGTCTGTGCCGGCTGTCGCAGGCACGTCTCGCAACCCGGCGTTTTGTGCGGTGCCTGCTGGCCGAAGCTGAGGCTGCTGGAGCGGCCATGGTGCGCGGTGATGGGCACGCCATTCACCCACGATATGGGCGAGGGGTTCCTGTCGGCCGAGGCGATCGCCGATCCGCCGCCGTTCGAGCGGGCGCGGGCGGCTGTGGCCTATTCCGGTGTCGCCCGCCAGATGGTGCAAGGGCTGAAATACCAGGACCGCACCGATCTGGCGCCATGGATGGCGCGCTGGATGCTCCGCGCCGGGGCCGAGCTAGTTGCAGACGCCGATGTCGTCGTGCCGGTGCCGCTGCACTGGCGGCGCTTCTTTCGACGGCAGTTCAACCAGTCGGCGGAGTTGGCAAGGGCGGTTTCGCAGCTTAGCGGGCTGCCTTTCTCGCCCTCGGCGGTCCGGCGCGTCAAGCTCACGCGCCAGCAGGTCGGGCTGGAGCGGCAGGAGCGAGAGGACAATGTGCGCGCCGCCTTCCGTGTGCCTGCGGAAGCCGAAATCGAGATCACTGGGCGCCGCGTGCTTCTGGTCGACGATGTCTACACCACCGGCGCTACCGTGCGCTCGGTCGCCAAGGCGCTGAAGAAGGGCGGCGCCGGAGCGGTCGATGTGCTGACCTTCGCGCGTGTCCTGCCGGGGGACTTTCGGGCCGACGAGTCCGCGACTATATAAGGTCGAGGAAAGGCACGGACCGATGCTCGATGTGACGATTTACACCCGTATGATGTGCGGCTATTGCGCGGCGGCCAAGCGGCTGCTCGACCGCAAGGGCGTCGCTTACACCGAGCATGACGCTTCGTTTTCGCCGGAATTGCGCCAGGAAATGATTTCGCGGGCGCATGGCCGCTCGACCTTTCCGCAGATTTTCATCGGCGACACGCATGTCGGCGGCTCCGACGACCTCCACGAATTGGAGGCGCGGGGCCAACTGGACAGGCTGCTTGCCAACGGCTCGACGACAAAGAGCGGTTCGTAGCGCCGCTCTATGTCTTTGTTTTTACGCAATTCCGGACGGAAAACCGTTACACACTTTTCCTGGAATTGCTCAAAGAGGACGTGACGATGGGTATTTTCAAGGCGGCGGCGATCCAGATGCGTTCGGGCGAGAGCTCCGAGCGCAACGCGGTCGATCTCGAACGGCTGGTGCGCGAAGCGGCAGGCCTCGGTGCAACCTACATCCAGACCCCGGAAATGACCGGTGCGCTGATCCGCGACAAGGAAGCCAGGGCTGCTTCCTTCACCTTGGAAGACAAGGACATCGTTGTGGCGGCCGCGCGCAAGCTCGCCAGCGAACTCGGCGTCTTCCTGCACATCGGCTCGACCGCCATCCTGCGCACCGACGGCAAGCTCGCCAACCGGGCGCTGCTGTTTGGGCCGGACGGCGCCACCCTTGCCACCTACGACAAGATCCACATGTTCGATGTCGACCTCGACAATGGCGAGAGCTGGCGCGAATCCGCCGCCTATGAGCCGGGCACCGAGGCCGTCGTCACCGAGATCGACGGCGCCAGTCTCGGCTTTGCCGTCTGCTACGATCTACGCTTTCCACAGCTGTTCCGCGCCGAGGCGATGGCCGGCGCCGACCTCTTGTCGGTGCCTGCCGCCTTCACCCGCCAGACCGGCGAGGCGCACTGGCATGTGCTGCTGCGAGCCCGTGCCATCGAGAACGGCGCCTATGTGGTTGCTGCAGCACAAGGTGGCCTGCATGAGGATGGCCGCGAAACCTATGGCCATTCGCTGATCGTCGACCCATGGGGTCGCATTATCGCCGAGGCCGTCCATGCCGAGCCGGGCGTGATTATCGCCGAGATCGACACCGCACAGTCGTCGGCCGCGCGCAAAAAAATCCCCAACCTTAGGAATGCGCGCGATTTTGCCGTCAATTCCGGCACGGCTGAAGTGCCGCGGCTGAGGGGCGCGGCTTCGTGATCCGCTTTGCCCTGATCTGCGAGCATGAGCACGAGTTCGAGGGCTGGTTTCGCAGCAATGACGATTTCGACACGCAGAAAAAGCGTGGCTTTGTCGATTGCCCGAGCTGCGGCTCACACAAGGTGCAAAAGGCGCTGATGGCGCCGGCGGTGTCCACCGCGCGCAGCCGAGAAACGATCGCGCTGGCCATGGGCGAAACCCAGAAGCAGGCGCTGGCGCAGCTGAAGGCGATGGCCGAGAAGGTGCGCGAGAATGCCGACTATGTCGGCGACAAGTTTGCCGAAGAAGCGCGCAAGATCCATTTCGGCGAGAGCGATGCGCGCGGCATCTATGGCGAGGCGACGTTGGACGAAGCCAAGAGCTTGGCCGAGGATGGCATCGATTTCATGCCGATCCCGAGCTTTCCCGAGGAGCGCAACTGAGCGATCAGCTGGCGCTATCGATCAATTTGCCAAGCAACTGAGCCAGTGCCCCCCGCTCCGTGCCGGTGAGCCCGGCGAGGATTTCATGCTCGTTGGCGACGTGGGCGGTCACGGCCTCATCGATCAAGGCGAGACCTTTTTCGGTCAGTTGCACGACAATGCCGCGCCGGTCGTTGGGGTGCGGGCCGCGCAGGATCAGTCCGGCCTTCTCAAGCCGGTCGAGCCGGTTGGTCATGGCGCCGGAGGTCACCATCGTCGCCTCGTAGAGAGCGGTCGGTGTCAGCGCGTAAGGCTGGCCGGAGCGGCGCAGCGTCGCCAGCACATCGAATTCGCCGGCCTGCAGTCCGAAACGGGCAAACAGCGGGGCGAGGCGCTCGCGGGCGATTAGCGACGAGGCTTCGTTCAGCCGCCCAAGCACCAGCATTGGCGACACCTCCAGGTCCGGCCGTTCCCGCTTCCATTGCTCCACCGCCTTTGCTGCGCGATCCATCTGTCTCACCGCTAAGTATCTTGACGTTAAGAATATTTGTGGTATGCTACCTCAAGATACAGTTTCGACCCAGTGCCGCAAGTGAGTGACGGGACCATCCGATGAAATTTCTCTGGGAATCGGCGCTTGGCCTGCTGGTCGTCACCGGCGGCCTGCTCGGCCTGACCCTGCCGTTCGGCAAGCTGGCGACGGCTGCCGGCGTTCCGGCCATGGTCTGGGCCTTCGTCATCTCGTTCGGCGCCGGGGGCGTGCTGCTGTGCGCGTTGCTCGCGAACGGCGAGCGCATGCGGCTCACCTCGCACAGACTGCGCTATTTCTTCATCACCGCCGCCGTGTCCTACGCCGTGCCCAATCTGCTGATGTTTTCGGCTATCCCGCATCTCGGCGCCGGCTATACCGGCATCATGTTCACGCTGTCGCCGGTCATCACACTGGTGTTTTCGATCCTGCTCGGCGTTCGACGGCCAAATACGCTCGGCAGTATCGGTATCGCCGTCGGCTTCATCGGCGCCGTCATGGTGGCGGTGACGCGCGGCGAGGCCGGCCAGCCGGCCGATGTCTACTGGGTGCTGGCCGGACTTTTGATCCCGGTCAGCCTTGCCGCCGGCAATATCTATCGCACCGTCGACTGGCCCGAAGGCACCGGTCCGATCGAACTGGCCGTCGGCAGCCACCTGGCCTCGGCGACGCTGCTGCTGATCGGCATTCTCGCGCTGTTCGGCCTCAGTGCCTTCGCCCCGCTTGGCGCCGTGCCGCTGGTTGTCGTGGCGCAGGTCGCTTCGGCCTCGGCGATGTTTGCCTTCTTCTTCCGGCTGCAGGCCGTGGGCGGTCCGGTCTATCTCAGCCAGATCGGCTATGTGGCGGCGGCCGTCGGCCTGTTTGCCGGAACCATCTTCCTCGGCGAGCACTACCAGTTGCTGACCTGGGCCGGCGCGGTGATCATCACCATCGGCGTGATCATCACCACCAAGGCGCAGAGCCAGAAGGCATAGGGTCTTTGGTTTACGCAATTCCCTAGGCAAAGCGCTATGCGCTTTTCCCGGGAAAACCGCTTCACACTTTGCTCGAACTGCTCAAGCTTAAATTTGGCTCGCGTCGAGGCGCTTCCGTAGCGCCGGCGGGGCGACGTTTCGCCAGGCCGTCCGAACGGCGCTGCGGAATGTCTGTTCGTCGCAGGCTTCGAGCATGATCGACGTCCATCCCTTTTGGCCCCAGCCGCCTGTCACGGGCCTGAAAACCGATGGCTCAGCCGCGGCCATCATCTCTTGCTGGTCGCGGTCGAGCTTGACGACAGCACGGTCGGCTTCGGGCAGCGAGACGAAGATACGGTTGCGGACGCGGAAGTCAGCCTTGCCGAAATGCGATTGCTCGACCGTTTCGGGAAGATCGAGCGCCAGCTCTCGGGCCCTCATAGTGTCCACGGCCGCCCCCTTTCGTTCAGACCGATCGTTTTTCCGCCAGCACCATATAGTTGACGTCCATGTCCTTGGAGCGTGCCCAGCGGTCGGCGAGAGGATTGTAGGTCACGCCGGTGCGGTCGATGATGGTCATGGCGGCGCTGCCGAGCGCCTTTTCAAGCTCTTCGGGCCGCACCAGCTTGCCGAACTGGTGGGTGCCGCGCGGCAGCCAGCGCAGCACATATTCGGCGCCGATGATGGCCAGGCCCAGTGCCTTCAGCGTGCGGTTGATGGTGGCCACGAACATGATGCCGCCGGGCTTGACCATCTCGCCGCACTTGCCGATGAACAGGTCGACATCGGCAACATGCTCGACGACTTCCATGTTGAGGACGACGTCGAATTTCTCGCCGGAATCGGCCAAATCCTCAGCGGTCGTAGCGCGATAATCCACCGTCACGCCGCCTTCGGCCGCGTGCAGCTTCGCCACCTCGATGTTGGTTGCCGAGGCGTCGGCGCCGACCACTTCGGCGCCAAGCCTTGCCATCGGCTCGCACAACAACCCACCGCCGCAGCCGATATCGAGGAAACGCAGGCCTTCGAACGGCCGCGCCGCCCGCGGATCGCGGCCGAAGCGCGCCGCCACCTGGTCCCGGATATAGGCAAGCCGGACCGGGTTGAATTTGTGCAGCGGACGGAATTTGCCGTTCGGGTTCCACCATTCGGCGGCAAGCGCGGAAAAGCGTTCCACTTCTCCGGCATCGATTGTCGATCGTCGGGCCTCTGGCATAGGGCGGGTCTCCTCGGACGCTAGGAAGTCGGGTGCCGGGGCAAGAAAGTCAAGGCCGGTTTTTGCGACTGCTGGCTAGTCGACCTATGGCCTCGAGATCACAATCGCCGCATGTTCCATCGCAACACTTGCGGGATCGATGGCCCGCATCGCTTCGCAATCGCCGATCTCGGCCATGATCCGGCCTGCGGCGGCGAGAGCCTGCTCGCGACTTCGCCAGCGCACCACATCGACCCATCCGCCATCGTCCCGCCGCGCCAGGCAGCGGTTTACGAAACCAGGTTGCCGCGCCAGCCAGTCGGCGACCAGGTCGTTGGCGGCGGCAAAGCCCGCTTCCGCTCCAGGCTTGAGGCGAAAGGTGACGATTTCCAGGGTCTCGGTCATTTTGCGTCCAGCACGTCGCGCAATTTCGCCGCCAGCTGCTCGATGGTGAAGGGCTTGGCCAGGAAATGCACGTCATGGTCGAGCACGCCATTGTGGACGACGGCGTTCCTGGTGAAGCCGGTGGTGAAGATCACCTTCAGCTTCGGCATGCGCGCCAGCGCCTCCTCGGCGAGCTTGCGGCCATTCATCACCGGCATGACGATATCGGTGAACATGAGCGCCACACCAGGGTTGTCGCCCAGCTTTTCCAGCGCTTCCTGGCCGCTTGCGGCATGAATGACGGTGTAGCCGAGTTCGCGCATGGCATCGGTGGTGGAAGCCCGCACGCGTGGATCGTCCTCCACGACAAGGATGGTTTCGGTGACCGGCACGGCAGGATTTCCGGCTCGTTCCGAAGATATGGCGGCCTCTTCCGGGCCGAAGAAGCGCGGCAGGTAGATCCTGATCGTGGTGCCTTGGCCGGGTTCCGAGTAAATCTTGACGTGTCCGCCGGACTGTTTGACGAAGCCGAACACTTGGCTCAGCCCGAGGCCGGTGCCCTTGTCGACCGGCTTGGTGGTGAAAAACGGCTCGAAAGCCCGCTCCATGACGTCCGCCGGCATGCCGGCGCCGGTGTCGCTGACCGCGATCATCACATACTGGCCGGCTTTGACCTCGGCATGGGTGGCGGCGTAGCCCTCGTCGAGGTGGCTGTTGGCGGTCTCGATGGTCATCTTGCCGTCCTCGCCCATGGCGTCGCGCGCATTGACCGCCAGATTGAGAATGGCATTTTCGAGCTGGCTCGGATCGGCATGGGTCTTCCACAGGCCGCCAGCCAGCACGGTTTCGATGCGGATGGTTTCGCCGAGCGCCCGCCGAAGCAGGTCCGACATGCCGGCGACCAGACGATTGGCGTCTACAACCTGAGGCGCGAGCGGCTGCTGGCGCGAGAAGGCAAGCAGCCGTGACGTCAAGTTTGCGGCCCGGGTCGCCGCATCGGTCGCCGCTTCGATGAATTTCATGATGTCGTGCTCGCCCCGCGCCAGCTTGCGCTGGGCGAGGTTCATGGCGCTGATGATTACCGCCAGCATGTTGTTGAAATCGTGGGCGATACCGCCGGTCAGCTGGCCCACAGCCTCCATCTTCTGCATCTGGCGGATCTGCGATTCGGCCTTTTCACGCGTCTGGATTTCGTTGCCGAGCTCGATGTTCTTGCGCATCAGCTCTTCCTGGGCGATCGCCACTGCGCGGAACCGGCGGCGCGAAAGGCGAACCGTGTAGGCGCCAAGCAGGAAGATCGCCAGCAGCGCCGCTATCGAGCCGATTCGCAGCCAGTTTTCGACCCGGTCGGTATGAGCGTCGCGCGCGGCGATGGCTGCGCCGCCAATGCGCCGGATCGTGTCCATGCTGGCCCGGATCTGGTCCATGGCGGCCTTGCCCTGGCCGCTGCGGACCAGTTCCAGAGCTTTTGCCGCATCGCCGCGATCGTAGAGTGCAATCGTCTCAGCCAATTCGGCCTGGTTTTGTGAAAGCGCGTCCTTGACGTGGTTGATCTGCTGCACGAGTTCGTCGTCCGGCGCGGTCATGCCGTCGATGCGCGCAAGCTGGCCCGGAATGGCGTCGACCGCCTGCCGATAAGGCTGGAGGTAGGATTTCTCGCCGGTCAGGAGATAGCCGCGCTGGCTGGTCTCGGCCTCCTGAGCCATGGCAAGCAAACCGGAAAGCAATTCCTGATACTCGACCGCCTCGCGCGCGGCCTCACGATTGGCTCTCTGGGTCTCGACCAGCACGGCGCGTGTGCCGACGATCAACGCCAGCACGGCGAAGCCGATGAACAGCGGCAGCGATTGCCACCGCATGGCGCGTCGAAGGCGAACAATCATTCGATATGCCGGACCAAAAGGAGTTTCCCGCGGGCAGCATTTGGTAAGCGGCGGCGGGGCCGAACGCAATATGCCGCGATCCTGAAGCCGGCATCCGCCGCCAGCCTTGCGAAACCGTGATCATTTGGCTAAGGAGGCGCGCATTCAGCGGCCGGCTTCTGTCGAGCGCTTACTTCCCTTTCGGTCCTGGGCCGGCTTCAGTCAAAGGCATTTCGCTTCCATGGCGCGCATCGTGATGAAATTCGGCGGAACCTCCGTCGCCGACATCGCCCGCATCCGCAATGTGGCGCGTCACGTCAAACGGGAGGTCGATGCCGGCCATGAGGTCGCTGTCGTGGTTTCGGCGATGGCGGGCAAGACCAATGAACTGGTTGGCTGGACGCGCGAAGCCTCGCCCATGCACGACGCGCGCGAGTATGACGCCGTGGTCGCCTCGGGCGAGCAGGTGACTGCCGGCCTGCTGGCGATCACACTGCAGAATATGGGCGTCCATGCCCGCTCCTGGCAGGGCTGGCAGATCCCGATCAAGACCGACAACGCGCATGGCGCGGCGCGCATCCTCGAAATTGACGGCGCGTTCCTGATCAAGCGCTTCGGCGAGGGCCAGGTGGCTGTCGTCGCCGGCTTCCAGGGCATCGGCCCGGACAACCGCATCGCCACGCTCGGCCGCGGCGGCTCCGACACAAGCGCGGTGGCCATTGCCGCGGCGGTCAAGGCCGACCGCTGCGACATCTACACCGATGTCGACGGCGTCTACACCACCGATCCGCGCATCGAGCCGAAGGCGCGGCGGCTCAGCAAGATTTCGTTCGAGGAAATGCTCGAAATGGCCTCGCTCGGTGCCAAGGTCTTGCAGGTGCGCTCGGTCGAGCTTGCCATGGTGCACAGGGTGCGTACGTTCGTGCGGTCGTCCTTCGACGATCCCGATGCGCCCGGAATGGGGGATTTGCTCAATCCTCCGGGAACGCTCATTTGCGACGAGGAAGAGATCGTGGAACAGCAGGTCGTCACCGGAATTGCCTACGCCAAGGACGAAGCGCAGATTTCTCTGCGCCGCGTCGGCGACCGCCCGGGCGTTGCCGCCGGCATTTTCGGCCCGCTGGCCGAGGCCAACATCAATGTCGACATGATCGTCCAGAACATCTCCGAGGACGGCAAGTTCACCGACATGACCTTCACCGTGCCGTCCGGCGACGTGGACAAGGCGTTGGCCGTGCTGGAGCGTCTGAAGGCTTCGATCGGCTATGACGTGGTGCAGTCGGAAGCCGGCATGTCGAAGGTTTCGGTCATCGGCATCGGCATGCGCAGCCATGCCGGTGTGGCCGCCACCGCTTTCAAGGCGCTGGCCGACAAGGCGATCAACATCCGCGCCATCACTACCTCCGAGATCAAGATTTCGATACTGATCGACGGTCCCTACACGGAACTCGCGGTTCGTACTTTGCATTCCGTGTACGGTCTGGATAAGCAGTAGCGAGAGCGATTTGAGTTGTTGCGTGTGCGCCGGTCGCAGTGGAAACTGCGGCGGGCAAAATGCCCATTGGAGAAGAAGCCGCGATGCGTGATACGGCCAGTGGCCCGCGCGTTCTGCTGAAACGGCTCCGCGAGCTCATGCAGGAGCCGCTGGAGCCGCAGGAGCGGCTCGACCGGATCGTGCGCGACATCGCCTCCAACATGGTCGCCGAGGTCTGCTCGCTCTATGTGCTGCGCGCCGATTCGGTGCTCGAACTCTATGCCACCGAAGGTCTGAACCCGAACGCCGTCCATTTGGCGCAGCTGCGGCTGGGGCAGGGCCTCGTCGGCACCATTGCCGCGAGCGCGCGGCCGCTCAACCTCTCAAATGCGCAGGAACATCCGGCCTTCGCCTACCTGCCGGAGACGGGCGAAGAGATCTACAATTCCTTCCTCGGCGTGCCCGTACTCAGGGCAGGGCGCACGCTGGGCGTGCTGGTGGTGCAGAACAAGACCATGCGCCACTACCGCGACGACGAGGTCGAGGCGCTGGAAACGACCGCCATGGTCATCGCCGAGATGATCGCCACCGGGGATCTCGCGCGCCTGACCCGGCCCGGCCTCGAACTCGACCTGCGGCGTCCCGTCAGCTTTACCGGCCTGTCCTTCAACGAGGGCGTCGGCCTCGGCCATGTCGTGCTGCATGAGCCACGCATCGTCGTCACCAATCTCTTCAACGAGGACAGTGAGGAAGAGGTGCGACGGCTGGAGACGTCGCTCGGTTCGCTCAGGCTTTCCATCGACGACATGCTGGAGCGGCGCGATGTCGCCTTCGAGGGCGAACATCGCGAGGTGCTCGAAGCGTATCGCATGTTTGCCAACGACCGCGGCTGGGTGCGCCGGCTGGAAGAGGCGATCCGCAACGGCCTGACGGCGGAAGCGGCGGTGGAAAAGGTCCAAAGCGACATGCGCGCCCGCATGCTGCACATGACGGATCCTTATTTGCGCGAGAGGATGAGCGACTTCGACGATCTCGCCAACCGGCTGCTGCGCCAGCTGATGGGGCGCGGGCCTGACGACGTCGCGGCGTCACTGCCGAAGGATGCCATCCTGGTCGCGCGCTCGATGGGCGCGGCCGAACTGCTTGATTATCCCAGGGACAAGCTGCGCGGCGTGGTGCTGGAAGACGGCGCTGCCACCAGCCATGTCGTCATCGTAGCGCGCGCCATGGGCATTCCGGTCGCCGGCCAGATGAAGGGCGCCGTTTCCATGGCGGAAAACGGCGATGCCATCATCGTCGACGGCGAGGAAGGCACCATCCATCTGCGGCCGCAGCCCGACCTCGAAGCTGCCTATGCCGAAAAAGTGCGCTTCCGGGCGCGCCGGCAGGAAGTCTACCGGGAACTGCGCAAGAAGCCGTCGGTGACCAAGGACGGCGTCCAGGTCGACCTGCTGATGAACGCGGGCCTGGCCGTCGACCTGCCGCAGCTGGCCGAGGCGGGAGCGGCCGGCATCGGCCTGTTCCGCACCGAATTGCAGTTCATGGTCGCCTCGACCTTCCCGCGCGCCGAGGCGCAGGAGCGGCTCTACCGCGACGTGCTGGACGCGGCGCGTGGCAAGCCGGTCACCTTCCGCACCATCGACATCGGCGGCGACAAGGTGCTGCCCTACTTCAAGGGCGCTGTCCAGGAAGAAAACCCTGCGCTCGGCTGGCGCGCGATCCGGCTGACGCTCGACCGGCCGGGTCTGCTCAGGACCCAGATCCGCGCTCTGCTGAAGGCCTGCGGCGGGCGCGAACTGAAGCTGATGCTGCCGATGGTGACCGAGCTCGGCGAAATCGCCCAAGCGCGCGAGATCATCGACCGCGAAGTGCGGCATCTCTCCCGCTTTGCCCACCATCTGCCGACCAGCCTCAAGGTGGGCGCCATGCTGGAAGTGCCGTCGCTGCTGTTCCAGCTCGACGAGTTGATGAAGGCGGTCGATTTCGTCTCGGTCGGCTCCAACGACCTGTTCCAGTTCGTCATGGCGGTCGATCGGGGGAACACGCAGCTCTCCGACCGCTTCGACACGCTGTCGACGCCGTTCCTGCGGGTTCTGAAGCAGATCGCCGACGCCGGGGTTCGCAACCACACGCCGGTGACGCTGTGCGGCGAGCTTGCCGGAAAACCCATTTCCGCCATGGCGCTGATCGGCCTCGGCTACCGCTCGATCTCGATGTCTCCAGCCTCGATCGGCCCGGTCAAGGCGATGTTGACCGAACTGCCACTGGAGGAATTGGAGGCTTTCTTTGCCGACAATCTGATGGCGCCAGCTCAAGGGCTGCCGATGCGGGCGCTGCTGCAGGCCTTCGCCGACGACCGCTCCATCCCGCTATAGCATTAGCCATGGTCAATCTTCCCCGCGAGCGTATGGATCAGGTCGTCAAGCGTTTCGAGATGCTCGAAGCGCAGATGTCGGCCGGCCCGGCAGCCGATGCCTATGTGAAGATGGCTTCCGAATATGCCGAGCTGCAGGACATGGTGGCCAAGGTCAGGGAACTGCGCTCAGTCGAGCGCGAGCAAGCCGACCTCGAGGCGATGCTTGCCGACAAGGGCACCGACGCAGAGATGCGGGCCCTGGCGGAGGCAGATTTGCCGGGCGTCGAAGCGCGAATCGAAGAGCTGCAGAAGGACATCCAGATCCTGCTGTTGCCCAAGGACGCGGCCGACGACAAGAACGCCATCCTTGAAATCCGCGCCGGCACCGGCGGCGATGAGGCGGCATTGTTCGCCGGCGACCTGTTTCGCATGTATGAGCGCTATGCCGCCGAACGCGGCTGGCGCTTCGAGACGGTGTCGGCCAGCGACGGCGATGCCGGCGGCTTCAAGGAAATCATCGCCACCATTTCCGGTAGGGGCGTCTTTGCCCATCTGAAATTCGAATCCGGCGTGCACCGCGTGCAGCGCGTGCCGGCGACCGAGGCCAGCGGGCGCATCCACACCTCGGCGGCGACGGTTGCCGTTCTGCCGGAAGCCGAAGAGGTCGACATCGACATCCGCGCCGAAGACATCCGCATCGACACGATGCGCGCCTCGGGTTCGGGTGGCCAGCACGTCAACACCACCGATTCGGCCGTGCGCATCACCCATTTGCCGACCGGTATCATGGTGGTGCAGGCGGAGAAGTCGCAGCATCAGAACCGGGCGAAAGCCATGCAGATTCTGCGTGCGCGGCTTTACGACCTCGAGCGCAGCAAGGCGGACGAGGAGCGCTCGGAGTCACGCAAATCGCAGGTTGGTTCGGGCGACCGTTCGGAGCGCATCCGCACCTACAATTTCCCGCAGGGCCGCCTTACCGACCATCGTATCAACCTGACGCTCTACAAGCTCGACCGGGTGATGATGGGCGAGCTCGATGAGGTCATCAATGCGCTGATTGCCGACCATCAGTCGAAGCTGCTCGCCGATATTGGCCTCGATGGCTGACATGTTGCCCGGCGCGCTCGGGCCGTTGTTGCGGGTGGCGCGGGAGCGGCTTGCCGCGGCCGGCCTTTCCGACCCGGCGCTGGATGCCAGGCTGATCGTCGAGCATTTTTCCGGCACGGACCGTACGCAGGCGATCGCCGACCCGCAACGGACGGTCGATGCGGGTGCGGTTGCCGCAATCGGCGCTGCTCTGCAGCGCCGCATGGCCGGCGAACCGGTGCACCGCATCCTCGGGTTTCGCGAGTTTTACGGCCTGCGGCTGTCGCTGTCGCCGGAAACGCTGGAGCCGCGGCCGGACACCGAAACGCTGGTCGAGGCGATCCTGCCTTTTGCCGGCGCGACGGCCGAAAGGCTGGGGGAATGCCGTATCCTCGATCTCGGCACCGGTACCGGCGCGATTGCGCTGGCGCTGCTCAGCGCGGTTCCGGCCGCGACGGCCACCGGGGTCGATATTTCACAAGGCGCGCTGGCAACCGCGATACGCAATGCCGAGCAACTCGGACTCGCCGGCCGGTTCGTGGGGCTGCAGTCCGACTGGTTCGAAAAAGTTTCGGGCCGATACCATGTAATTGCCGCAAACCCTCCCTATATACCGACTGGAGACATTGGAAATCTGCAGGACGAGGTCCGCGATTTCGATCCGCACAGAGCCCTTGATGGCGGTGTGGACGGTCTTGGCCCCTACAGGATCATCGCTGCCGAGGCGGCAAAGTTTCTGGAAGCACAAGGCAAGATAGCGGTCGAGATCGGCCACACGCAGCGCAATGAGGTCAAAGACATATTCGCGGCAGCCGGCTACAGGCTGGCCGGGGCATTTGTCGATCTTGGCGGAAACGACAGGGTTCTTATGTTTGAACAGGGAAAGCCTTGACGCAGTGCAAAAAAGCGCTTGGCAATGCCGGGGAATGCGGCTAGGGTCCGCCCTAACCGGATGGGACGAAGCAGGCAGTGCTCTTAGCGATTCGGTTTTCCTTGGAAATAGCTGCCTTCTTGCGCAAACGACGCCCAAGCTTCGTGCGGGAATCGTCCGGCAAGTGATGTAACCGGAACAGGATGACACGTGGCGCCAACGCAATTGATGCGGGCGAACGCCGGTGAAGAAACGAAACGGCTGGCTGCATGAGCGCCTCCGTTCGTGAAACGTTTTTCGAAAATTTCAAAATGAAGAGAGTCTTATGAGGCCACAACAGCAGAACAGGCGCATGCGCGGTCGCAACAACAATGGCGGCGGCGGTGGCAACAACAATAACAATAACAACAACCGCAAGGGCCCAAATCCCCTGACGCGCAACTACGAGAGCAACGGCCCGGACGTGAAAATCCGTGGATCGGCTCAGCAGATCGCCGAAAAATACGCCACTCTGGCCCGTGACGCGCAAAGCTCCGGCGACCGGGTTATGGCGGAGAATTACCTCCAGCACGCCGAGCACTACAACCGCATCATTGCCGCCGCACAGGCGCAGATGCCGATCCAGAATGCCCCGCAGAACCGCGACGAATTCGACGACGATGAAGATCGCGACGATTTTGACAATGCCGGCAGCGGCAATGGCGGCGAGACTCAAGCGCCGATGGCGAACCACGGCAACGGTCCGCAGCCGACGATTGAGGGCACGCCGGCCGAACTCGCATACGGCCAGGAAAACGGCCGCGAGAACAACAGTGGCCGTGATAATAATGGCCGTGACAATAATGGCCGCAACAACAACGGCCGCGACAACAATGGCCGCAACCGTGACCGCCGCCCCAATGGCGGCTATGGCCAGAACGACCAGCGTGGCGACTTTGCCCAGCGTGGCGAGCAGAACGGCCAGCGCGGCGACCAGCAGCGCTTCACCGAAACCCCGGCACAGGCGGAAACCGTTTCCGCCGTTGAGCCCGAAGCCGAGAGCGGTTTCTCCGAGCCGGCGCCGCTGTACGAAAACCTGTCGCCGGCGGCTCTTGCCGCCCGGGCCGAACTCAATGAGGCAGCCACCGAGAGCGGCGCTGCCCGTCGCCCGCGGCGTCCGCGCCGCCCGCGCAACAATGCCGATCAGGTCGGTGACGAACAGTCTGGTGGTGGCCAGGTGGTGGATGGCCCCGGCGAGACCGCTGCCGCTGTTGACGTGATGGATGCGGCGCCGGCCGAAAGCCCTGCCGGCGACCCGTTCGCCGTCGACGCCAACAACTGACCCACAAGACATAAGTCGATGAAACGGCGGAGAGAAATCTCCGCCGTTTTCGTTTGCTCGGCCATGCAATATCATCAGCCGGACGTCTTGAGCGGCAATGGCTTGCGCCCCATATCTGGCGTGAACTGGACCCGGCTCGGATGAGCGGGCCCGTCACCGCAATCTGATCCGGTGCCGCAAAGCGGGCCGGTGATGGAAGGAGACAGAAATGAACCTCGAGAAATACTCCGAGCGCGTCCGCGGATTCATCCAGTCCGCCCAGACCATGGCGCTCTCGCGCAATCACCAGCAATTCACTCCCGAACATATGCTGAAGGTCCTCGTCGATGACGATGAGGGGCTGGCCGCCTCGCTGATCGAGCGCGCCGGCGGCAACGTGCGCGACGTCAAGCTTGGCGTCGAGACCGCCCTTGAGGCCATGCCGAAGGTGGAAGGCGGCAACGGCCAGCTTTATCTGGCGCAGCCGCTGGCCAAGGTGTTTTCGACCGCCGAGGAATTGGCCAAGAAAGCCGGCGACAGTTTTGTCACGGTCGAGCGGCTGCTGCAGGCGCTGGCGATGGAGAAGTCGGCCAAGACGGCCGATATCCTGTCCAAGGCCGGCGTCACAGCGCAGGCGCTGAACCAGGTGATCAACGACGTCCGCAAGGGCCGTACCGCCGATTCGGCGAGCGCCGAGCAGGGCTATGACGCGCTGAAGAAATACGCGCGCGACCTCACCGCCGATGCCCGCGCCGGCAAGCTCGACCCTGTGATTGGCCGTGACGACGAGATCCGCCGCACCATCCAGGTGCTGTCGCGGCGTACCAAGAACAACCCGGTGCTGATCGGCGAGCCGGGCGTCGGCAAAACGGCGATCGCCGAAGGTCTGGCGCTGCGCATCGTCAATGGCGACGTGCCCGAATCGCTGAAGGACAAGCAGTTGATGGCGCTCGACATGGGCGCGCTGATTGCCGGCGCCAAATATCGCGGCGAGTTCGAGGAGCGGCTGAAGGCCGTGCTCAACGAAGTCACCTCGGCGGCCGGCGGCATCATCCTGTTCATCGACGAGATGCACACGCTGGTCGGCGCCGGCAAGGCCGATGGCGCCATGGACGCTTCGAACCTGTTGAAGCCGGCACTGGCGCGCGGCGAACTGCACTGCGTCGGCGCGACCACGCTCGATGAATACAGGAAGCATGTCGAGAAGGACGCGGCCCTTGCCCGCCGGTTCCAGCCGGTCTTCGTCAACGAGCCGTCGGTGGAAGATACCGTGTCGATCCTGCGTGGCCTGAAGGAGAAGTACGAGCAGCACCACAAGGTGCGCATCTCGGATTCGGCGCTGGTCGCGGCGGCGACCTTGTCCAACCGCTACATCGCCGACCGTTTCCTGCCGGACAAGGCGATCGACCTTGTCGACGAAGCCGCGTCGCGGCTGAGGATGCAGGTCGATTCCAAGCCCGAGGCGCTGGACGAAATCGATCGCCGCATCATGCAGCTCAAGATCGAGCGCGAGGCACTGAAGGTCGAGAAGGACGAGGCGTCAAAGGACCGGCTCGCGCGTCTCGAAAAGGAACTCGTCGGCCTCGAGGAGGAATCGACCGAGATCACCGCCAAATGGCAGTCGGAGAAGCAGAAGCTTGGCCTCGCCGCTGACCTCAAGAAGCAGCTCGACGCGGCCCGCAACGACCTCGCCATTGCCCAGCGCAAGGGTGAATTCCAGCGCGCCGGCGAGCTTGCCTATGGCAAGATCCCGGAACTGGAAAAGAAGCTGAAGGAAGCCGAAGCCCAGGACGGCAAGGCCGGCATGGTCGAAGAGGTGGTCACGCCCGACCACGTCGCCCATATCGTGTCGCGCTGGACCGGCATTCCGGTCGACAAGATGCTGCAGGGCGAGCGCGACAAGCTGCTGCGCATGGAAGACGAGATCGGCAAGCGAGTCGTCGGCCAGGGCGAAGCGGTGCAGGCGGTGTCCAAGGCCGTGCGTCGTGCCCGGGCCGGGCTGCAGGATCCGAACCGGCCGATCGGCTCGTTCATGTTCCTCGGACCGACCGGCGTCGGCAAGACCGAACTGACTAAGGCGCTGGCCAATTTCCTGTTCGACGACGAGAGCGCTATGGTGCGCATCGACATGTCGGAATACATGGAGAAGCACTCGGTCGCCCGGCTGATCGGAGCGCCTCCCGGTTATGTCGGCTATGAGGAAGGCGGTGCGCTGACCGAAGCGGTGCGGCGCCGGCCCTATCAGGTCGTGCTGTTCGACGAGATCGAGAAGGCGCATCCGGATGTCTTCAACGTCCTGTTGCAGGTGCTCGACGACGGGCGGCTGACCGACGGGCAGGGCCGCACGGTCGACTTTCGCAACACGCTGATCGTCATGACGTCGAACCTCGGCGCCGAATATCTGGTCAATCTCGGCGAAGAGCAGGATGTCGATGCCGTGCGCGACGAGGTTATGAGCGTGGTGAGAGCCTCGTTCAGGCCGGAGTTCCTCAACCGCGTCGACGAGGTGATCCTGTTCCACCGGCTGCGCCGGCAGGATATGGGTCGCATCGTCGAGATCCAGCTCAAGCGGCTGGAAAATCTGCTCGTCGACCGCAAGATCACACTGTCGCTCGACCAGGAATCGATCGACTGGCTGGCGGCGAAGGGCTACGACCCGGCCTATGGCGCTCGGCCGCTGAAGCGGGTGATGCAGAAGGACCTGCAAGATCCGCTGGCGGAAAAAATCCTGCTTGGCGAGATCCTCGACGGCTCGACCGTCAAGGTCACCGCCGGCTCCGACCGGTTGAATTTCCGGTCCAGGCCCACTGTGGTGCCGACCGACGCGGCAGCCTGATCCAACGCCGCGCGTCCGACCGGACGCGCGGCATTTTCTTATGAAACAACAATCCTTTGACGGGGGTGCAGATGACGCTGGACGACTACAACAGCTTCTGCGCCTCGCTGCCGCAGACGACGCATGTCGTGCAGTGGGGCGGGGCCGATGTCTGGAAAGTCGGTGGCAAGGTCTTCACCATCGCCGGCCATGACCGGGAGGGTGGCGTCTTCGTCACCTTCAAATGCTCTGAAATGGCTTATGACGTGCTGAAGGATCAGCCCGGCTGCCGGCCGGCGCCCTATCTCGCCTCGCGCGGCATGAAATGGATCCAGCGTCAGACAAGCCAGAGCATGGATGATGATGCGCTGAAGGACTATCTCGGCGAAAGCCACCGCCTCGTCGTCCTCAAGCTGACGAAGCAGACGCGCAAGGAATTGGGCCTGTAGCAACCAGTAATCCGCCATCTTCATGCCCGGTTCATGTTGGAAAGCTTATGTTGTGGTTTGCTGGCGAAGGGGTTTGCCTGCAGGCTTTTGACGATCAGGGCGTTCCTTGCGCATCCAAACGGTGGCGAGAACGTTCTGGTGGGAACACTGCCGGGCGGCGGCAATTACGCATGACCCCGAAAATCGAAATTCGATTTTCGGAAAGGATCATGCGCAGACATGAAGTGTTACAGCGTCCTTTGCGCGTCCAAACGGACGCGCGGCGCTGTAAGTACCGGAGAGTTTGACCACCATGTTCCGCACGATCCTTGCCTTTTCGGTGCTCGCCGCCGGGCTGCTCACGTCCAGCGCCATGGCATCGCCGACTGTGGACAACGCACTGCCGGCCGTCCGCGCCGCCGATAGCGGCGGCATTGTGCTTGCCCAGGACGGCAATCTCGACATCTATTACGACGCCAGGGGCAACCGCGTCATCGTCGATGCCGAGACCGGCAAGGTCATCGCCATCCAGCCGCCGCAGACCAGGCTCGACCGCCGCGCGCTGCGCCGGGAAATGCGGGCACGTGAGCTTGGACGCGCACCGGTCGAAGACGACGACCGCTACTATCTCGACGATCCCGAAGACATGGCGCGTTTCCGCCGCAGGCAACTGGACGATCAGGGACGAATCCCCGGCCCGCCGGTTGATGAATACGATCCTGAAAGCGACAGATTCCTGGGGGCCGCTCCGCAGGATGATGCCAATGACAGCGACACCTATCCGGAAGCGCCGAAATCCGCTGAACCGCGGCCCGTCAAGCGCCAGCCGCTGAACGAAGCCTCTATCGATCCCGCCGAACCGGCGGCGCCCGCCGACCAGGCCGCGCTGCCGCCGAAAGCCGGTGGCAAGACCGTGGTCGATCCCTCGCTTTCACTCGGCGCACGCCAGGATGTAGCCGCCTTGCAGGTGCTGCTCGACCGCGCCGGCGCTTCACCCGGCGTCGTCGACGGGCGCTTCGGCTCCAATGTCGACAAGGCGCTTGCCGCCTATAACCAGATCACCGGCAGCAATCTGCGCTCGACCGACGCGGTCGGCATCCAGGCTGCGCTGGCGCAAACCGGTGGCGATGCTTTCGCCAATTATACGATCACGCCCGAGGACGCGGCCGGGCCTTATGTCGCCTCGATACCGGAGGATTACAGCCAGAAGGCGCAGCTCGACCGCATGGCTTACACCTCCGTCACCGAAGCCTTGGCCGAACGGTTCCACATGGACGAGAACTACCTGAAGGGGCTCAATCCCGAGGCCGACTTCAGCCGTCCCGGCACCATCATCAAGGTCGCCAATTTCGGCAGGCTGGTGGCGACGCCGGTTGCCCGCATCGTCGCCGACAAGGACAAGAAGCAGGTGTTCGCCTATGACGCCGGTGGCAAGCTGGTCGCGGCCTATCCGGCCACCATCGGTTCAGCCGACACGCCCTCGCCGACCGGCACCCATACGGTGTCGCGCGTCGCGCTCGATCCGAACTACACCTACAACCCCAGCATCAATTTCAAGCAGGGCCAGAACGACAAGATCCTGACCATCCCGCCGGGTCCGAACGGCCCGGTCGGCTCGGTGTGGATTGCGCTGGACAAGCCGACCTATGGCATTCACGGCACGCCCGATCCCTCCAAGATCGGCAAGACCGAAAGCCATGGCTGCGTGCGCCTGACCAACTGGGATGCGCGTGAACTGGCCAAGCTGGTGTCGCCGGGCGTCACCGTCGAGTTCGTCGGCGGTCCCTCGGCCGATGATGTTGCGGAGCAAGTGAGCGCTCCAGCGCAGTGATGTCGGCCTGCCCATAAGGCAGGCCGACATCTAAGCTGGATTCATGAGCGCAGGGCGCTGGCTGGTTGTTGCCGGCCCGCAACAAGTCTAAGCAGGCGCTGATGAAGTCTCCGAGTGAAGCCGCAGCCGTTCCCCTGACCAGGTCGCTTTCCAACGGTACATTTTGCCCGCAGTCGCAGCGCAAGTTCGTACTGGTAGCGGCGATCCTGGCGTCAGCGCTCGGCTTCATCGACGGGTCGATCCTGGCCATTGCCATGCCGGCAATGCGCGTCGACCTCGGCGCCAGCCTGGCCGAGGTCCAGTGGATTTCCAACGCCTATGCGCTGACGCTGTCGGCGCTGATTCTGGCCGGCGGCGCCGCCGGCGACCGGTTTGGCCTCAGGCGCGCCTTCGTTGCCGGCATTGCGCTGTTCATCGTCGCTTCGCTGGCCTGCGCGGTGGCGCCGAATGCGCTGGTGCTCATCGCCTTTCGCGCCATTCAGGGCCTTGGTGCGGCGATCATGGTGCCGGGCAGCCTCGCCATCATCGCCAAGGCCTATCCGAAGAAGGAGCGCGGCCGGGCGATCGGCATCTGGGCCGCCGCCTCGGCGCTGACGACGGCGCTCGGTCCAGTGCTGGGTGGCTTCGTCCTGTCGGCCTTTGGCGGCGGTATCTGGCGGGCGATCTTCGCCGTCAACCTGCCGCTCGGGCTGATCTCGATCTATCTCCTGCTGGCCAAGATTCCCGCCGACGCGCCGACGGAGAAGCGAAGCCTCGATCTCGGCGGCGCCGCTCTCGCCACGCTTGCCTTCGGGGCGCTTGCCTACGGACTGACCTCGATGAGCGCCGAAGGCAGCGGGCTGATGTCGGGGCCGAGCATCGCCGCAGGCGCCGTGCTGCTTATCATCTTCATCGTCTTCGAGCTTCGGCAGCGCGAGCCGATGATCGATCTCAAGCTGTTTCGGATCGGCGCCTTCGCCGGCGCCAACCTCGCCACCTTCTTCCTGTATTTCGCGCTGTCGGCCAATCTGTTCTACCTGCCGATGCTGTTGATCGCCGGATGGGGGCTGAGCACCAAAGAGGTCGGTTTCATCTTCCTGCCGCTGTCGGCGTTGATCGCGCTGCTGTCGGGTCTCGTCGGCCAGTGGTCGGATCGCATCGGTCCGCGTTTTCCGATCGCCAGCGGCTGCCTGGTGGTCGCCATCGCCTTTGCCGGGCTGGCTTTGCTCACTCATGCCGGCATGCACAATTTCTGGACCGGTATCTTTCCGCTGATGGCGGTGATGGGGCTCGGCATGGCGCTGGTGGTGTCGCCGCTGTCGACGGCGGTCATGACCGCGGTCGAGGACAAGGATACCGGCGCCGCTTCCGGCATCAACAATGCGGTTTCGCGCATTGGCGGGCTGATTGCTGTGGCGGCGATGGGCTCGCTCGCGGCCTGGGTCTATTCGACGATGCTCGATACCAGCGTCAGGCCGGGCATTCCGGGGTTCGGAGAACCGGCATTGGCCGGCCTGGCGTCAGACCTTGATGCAACACGGCTCGCCGCCAGCGATGCGGCGTTCGCGGCCGTGTCGACAGTGACGGCCGTGCTTTGCCTCCTTGCCGCTATTATCGCCTGGGCCACCGTTTCGGGGCAAAAGCTGCCTTGGTCACGAGCCGAAGAGGAGCAGTCGACCTGATTCGGAGCCGACCCGATTCGGAATGCTCTGATGGGGCGATTATGATTCGCCGGCGTCGAGTGTGACGGCTTAAAGCGCGTCGCGCTGAAACGGATTCATACGACGCGCTTTAAGTCTTTGTTTTGACGCATGTCCTTGTCCCAGAGCCGCGGCACACTTCTGGGCGACATGCATTAGCCTTCGATCTTGGCGCTCGCGACCTTCAGCGGATTGCTGTCTTCCTGCTTGAGCAGTTCATCGATGCGCTCGCGCTCGCGCTTGAAAGCGACCAGGTCGTCGCCCTTCAGCACCTTGCCGACCGGCAGGCGCACGCGCATCGGGTCGACCTTGGTGCCGTTGACGATCAGCTCGTAGTGAAGATGCGGACCGGTGGAGAGGCCGGTCTGACCGAGGAAGCCGATGGTCTGGCCCTGGCGGACATGAACGCCCGGTTCGATGCCTTTGGCAAAGGCGCTCTGGTGATTGTAGGAGGTCTCGTAGCCATTGGCATGGCGAATGATGATCTGCTTGCCGTAACCGCCGGCCCAGCCGGCCTTTTCGATGGTGCCGTTGCCGGCGGCGATAATCGGCGTTCCGATCGGCGCCGCCCAGTCGACGCCGGTATGCATGCGGACATAACCGAGGATCGGATGTCGGCGGGCGCCGAAGCCGGAGCGGAATTTCCCGGCGGGCAGGGGGTTGCGCAACAGGAACTGCTCGGCGCTCGATCCGTCCTCGTCGAAATAGTCGGTCGAGCCGTCCTGCATCTGGAATCGGTAGAAATTGCGCGTCTGGCCGCCGAAGGTCGACGAGACATAGAGCAGTTCCGATTCGTCGGAGGCCTGGTCGTCGCCGTCCGGCTGCGAGAACAGCACGTCGATGCGGTCCGATGGATTGAGCCTGGACTGGAAGTCGACGCCGGAGGCCAGGAGCTTGACCAGTTGCTGGGTCAGCTTCTTCGACATGCCGTAGGAATAGGCGGCGCGGTAGATGCCGTCATAGACGTTCGGCAGATTGCCGCGCACCACCACCGGCGCCGACGAATCATCGAACGCGGTCAGCAATTCGGGGTTCGGCTCCGGTTCCTGCGCCGGCACATACTGGCCGCGGTCGTCGAGCGCGATGGTGACGATGTGCGTTGTCTTGTCATAGACGCTGGTGCGAACGACCTTGGCGGCGTCGCCATGTACCTCGAGCCCGACGCGCAGCACGGTTCCGGTCTTCAGCGCCGGTGCGTTGAGCAGCTTGCCGATCGCCTCCGCCATGCCGGTGGCGTCATCGCCCGTATAGCCCGAATCAGCGAAAGCCTCGGCAATGTCGCGGTCCCTGGTGAAGGGAATGATTTCCTCGGCGAAAGCCGGGGTCTGGTCGTCGAGCGCGACGCGCGGCGCCACCGAGACGTTTTCCGGCACGATCTTGACGTCGTAGGAGCCGGCCATCGATTCGGCGAAGGCATCGCCGAATCGCTGCGGGTCGACATAATGCAGGGAGGCGACCTGCACGGCGCCGTCGCTGAGGTCGGTGCCGGCTTCGCGCACCACTTTTTCAACCTCGTCGGCGGACAGGTCGCTTTTTTCGTCGAAGGAGGCCGTCTCGACCGGGAAATCGACCGTCTTGAGGCTCATCTCGCTTTCGACCTTGGCGCCGTAGATCTGGCCGCCAACTGCGGAGGCCGTCGCCGGCTGCGCCGGCGTCGAGTCGCCATCGTCGCCGAACACCTGCATCGGGTCGAAAGGCGGATAGGCGCGGTTGGTGGTGTGGCCGGCTGCCAGCGCCATCTTGATCTGCACGAACGGCATGGTGTGGATAACGTCGCGGTCGCCGACCTTGGTCACCATCGACACTTCCATGCGCCGGCGGTCCTTGGCCTTGGCGATCTGGCGCGGCGCCACCAGCCTGGTGGTCTTGGCGACCTCGCCGGAATCGCCGCCGCTTTCGAGCTGGGCCAGTTCGGCGATTTCGGGCGGGGTTGCCAGCTGCTGGCGGCCGTCAAGGGCGGCAAACAACGCCACGCCCATCAGCACACTCGAGGTCACGCCGGTAAGAAAGGTGCCCGACAGCCAGCGCGCCGAAACCTCGCGCCGGTCGGGCGGGCCGCTGCGGCCATCCGCGATCAGCGGCGGCTCATTGCCGAGTTCGGCTATGACATCTTCCGTGTCTGGCATCCAGAAAGGCTGCTTCTTCCCCGGGCGGAACGGCGTTTCGCTTCTGTTGGGCCATGACATTTGCCTGTCACGGCGAGTGAAGTCAACGAAGCGGCGAAATCCCCGCGCACACGCTCTGTTTTACAGCTCCTTACAGAGAGGCGACTTTATCCTCTTATAGGAGCCTCCTAAATCCTCTTGTAGGAGGGTCCGAACCGGTGATGCGCAGACCCCGCTTTGGCTCTTATAGGAAGGCACCTTGCGGGCCGCGCCGAGCCCTTCTTTGTTGGCCTTGGTGTCGAACGGCAATGCGGCGGCAATAGGGCTCCTTTTTGGCAACG
>NZ_JAMYVY010000002.1:2107500-2112500 GCF_040324515.1 Mesorhizobium sp. C264A
GAAACCTGGGCGCCAGCTCAGGTGGAGCCATCCTTGAAATACCACCCTTATTACTATGGATGTCTAACCGCGGCCCGTTATCCGGGTCCGGGACAATGTATGGTGGGTAGTTTGACTGGGGCGGTCGCCTCCTAAAGAGTAACGGAGGCGCGCGATGGTGGGCTCAGAACGGTCGGAAATCGTTCGCTGAGTGCAATGGCATAAGCCTGCCTGACTGCGAGACTGACAAGTCGAGCAGAGACGAAAGTCGGTCATAGTGATCCGGTGGTCCCGCGTGGAAGGGCCATCGCTCAACGGATAAAAGGTACGCCGGGGATAACAGGCTGATGACCCCAAGAGTCCATATCGACGGGGTTGTTTGGCACCTCGATGTCGACTCATCGCATCCTGGGGCTGGAGCAGGTCCCAAGGGTATGGCTGTTCGCCATTTAAAGCGGTACGTGAGTTGGGTTCAGAACGTCGTGAGACAGTTCGGTCCCTATCTGCCGTGGGTGTAGGAATATTGAAAGGATCTGTCCCTAGTACGAGAGGACCGGGATGGACGGATCTCTGGTGGACCTGTTGTGGCGCCAGCCGCATAGCAGGGTAGCTATATCCGGACGGGATAACCGCTGAAGGCATCTAAGCGGGAAACCCACCTTAAAACGAGTATTCCCTGAGAACCGTGGAAGACGACCACGTTGATAGGCCGGGTGTGGAAGAGCGGCAACGCTTGAAGCTTACCGGTACTAATAGTTCGATCGGCTTGATCGTTCTCATTCCTTATGCTCATCGTGAACACGATGATCTGACCAGCGCTCACGCATGAGCGGCCCTTCCAGGGCCTATGCTCCGCGAGGGCGCCGGAAAACCGGCGACGCGCAGTCGCGCTTGCGGGCTTGCGCCCGAAAGCAAAACACAAACGTCGCCTTGGCACGAAAAAACAGCTTCTCGATATAACGTGCGTTTTGCCGACCTGGTGGTTATGGCGGAGCGGCTGCACCCGATCCCATTCCGAACTCGGCCGTGAAACGCTCCAGCGCTGATGGTACTTCGTCTCAAGACGCGGGAGAGTAGGTCGCTGCCAGGTCTGCAAAACGCACGTTGAACTCTCATCCGCAAACCGGATGAAACTGAAATCTTCTCTCTACGAAAAGGCCCGCCAAGGGATCACGGGCCGCGCAAGCGGCCCTTTCATTTGGTGAGACTTCTACCTATCTGTAAGCCAGCCTGTTCATAGGCCCAGGCTTACGTCCAGATAAGCAAGCAAACGCTTGCTTCAGATCCGGAGCAGGCAAGAGCTTGCCCTGGAGAGTCCGGAGCAAGCAAGAGCTTGCCCTGGAGAGTCCGGAGCAAGCAAGAGCTTGCCCTGGAGAGTCCGGAGCAAGCAAGAGCTTGCCCTGGAGAGTCCGGAGCAAGCAAGAGCTTGCCCTGGAGGTGACGCGGGGTGGAGCAGCCCGGTAGCTCGTCAGGCTCATAACCTGAAGGTCACAGGTTCAAATCCTGTCCCCGCAACCAACAAAAAAGCCCGCTTAGGCGGGCTTTTTGGTAAGCGCTCATTTCCCCGCACATTGACGGCCCTTGCAACAACTGATCGCTTTCAGACGGACGCGTCGGGTCAGGCTGCGGCGGCTTTGAGGAAGTTGAAGGGCAGGAGATCGTCGATAGCCACGTTCTCGGGGCGCTGAGGCAGTTCAGTGAGGACGTGGCGCAACCACGCTAACGGCTCGACGCCACAGGCGCGGCAGGTCAACGTCAGGCTGTAGATGACGGCGCTGGCCTTGGCTCCGTCGACGGTATCGCTGAACAACCAACTCTTCCTGCCAGTTGCAAAAATCCTGATGTCACGCTCGAGAAGATTGTTGTCGATCGGCATGCTGCCGTCCTCGGTGTAACGCGTCAGATATCCCCATTGGTTCAGGGTGTAGGACACGGCGTCGCCGAGCTTGCTGTCCGGCAAGACTTTTGGGGCGATGTCGTCGAGCCATGCCTTGAGAGCCTGGAGGATGGGGACACTATGTTGCTGGCGGAAGCGGCGAATGCAGTGATCTCGCGTTTCGCCGTCATCGGGGATTTCGTTCCGCGCCTGCCTTTCAACCCGATAGAGCTGTTCGAAGAACCGGAGTGCCTGTTCCGGCGGGCCGCCGCCTTTCTTCCTCGCCTTTAGGGCATCGACGAAGCGCCGCCTCGAATGGGCCATGCAGCCAAGATGCGTTGCCCCTTCCAGCGTGCGCCAAGCGGAATAGCCGTCGCTCATGACGATGCCGCGGTAATCGCCCAAGAAAGTCTGCGGGTGTATCTGGCCGCGACCCGGTTGATAATCGAGCAGCACGATCGGCTCGTCACTGTCGTGGCCGCTCCGGTATGCCCACATGTACGAGGTGCTGGCGGCCGCTCTGTCCATTTCCTTCAGCACCTGGACCGTGGTCTCGTCGCCATGGATGAGGGGCTGCGATCTGAGCCGCAGCTTCAGGGCGTCATAGATGCGGGAGAGATGCTTTTCGCTCGAGCCGATCACCCAGTGGCCCAGAGCGCCACGGCTGACAGGAACACCCGCGCGCTCGAAGGCCTGCGCCAGGCGGTAGAGCGGTGTGCCGTCGACGTACTTATGAACGAGCGCGAAGGCCAGCGTCGAAGCCGTGGCGATGCTGCCCGGCAAAGGTTGCGCGGGCATCGGCGCGGTCACGACCGGCGTGTTGATGCCGGTACGCTCACAATGGCGGCAAGCATATTTGAACCGCACATTCTGCAGAACCTTCGCCTTCACCTCGATATGAAGCTGCTCGGTAACGGCCTCGCCCATGCGATGCATCTGATGACGGCAGCAAGGACAAGCCTTCTGGTCGTCGGGAAGGTCGTACTCGACACGCTCGCGCGGCAGGTTTTCCGGCAAGGCCTTGCGGCCGCGCTTCTTTCCCGTCGCCCCTTCGGTCGCCGGCAAGCCCGTGTCCGGCAGGACAACGACATCGCCATCTTCGCTGTCGGCGTCATCCTCATCCGCGGCCTGTTCGGCTTCATTGAAGAGGCGGTCAATGTGCTTTTCGCTCTTCGGCGCAAAACGATGCAGTCGTGCAAGCGCCAGCTCTTCCTCGAGTTTGACGACCCGTTCGGCGAGTTGACGGTTCTGCGCCTGCAGCGCAGCAATGCGCGCCATCAACTCTTCAACAGTCGGTTCGCCGGGTCGATTCATCAGATTCTTGAATCGAAAGCATGCCGCCGCGTCAATCGCTCAATTCGAGAGCCCTCAACCGGCAACCTGATATTGCCGCACCGGATGGCGGACCATCGCATCGATATCGATGCCATCGAGGATCCAGTGCAATTGCTCGGTCGTAAGCGTGATCACCGCTGCCTCCCGGCGCGGCCACCTGAACCTGTCCTCGGTCAGCCGCTTCAGGACCAGCACAAAGCCCGACCGATCGAAGAACAGGAGCTTCATCCGGTCGCGACGGCGATTGCAGAACGCAAAAACTGCCGGAGCAAACGGATCGAGCGCCATCGTCTCTTGGACCAGAACCGCGAGGCTGTTGATGCCGGCCCGGAAGTCGATCGGCTCGCGGTGCAGGTAGACTTTCAGGTCAGCGCCCAGTCTGAACATGACCCAGTGCTCCGATGGTCGCCGTCAATGCATCCAGATCACCGCATTCCAGCGTCAACGTCACGCCGTTCGGCAGCGACGCGCTCACCTTGGCTGGAGAGGACAAATGCGCTGTCCTTTTCGATGCCGACCAACGCACCCCATCGCAAGTCTCCGGCAAATCCACCGCAGCCATGCTGCTCTGTCGCAGCAAGGCCCGATCGGAAGTGCTTTCAATCTGAACCGGGATGAACGCAGGTGGCGGGGACGGCGGGAGGGACTGGGTCTCCGCGCGCTTCTTTATCCACTTCCGAAGAAGGTTCGCATTGACCCCATGTTCGAGCGCGAGCCTCGATACCGACACGCCAGGCTCAAGGCAGGCCGAGACAAGACGCTCCTTCGATGCGGCCTCGTATCGGCGTCGCCCGTCCCGACCGACAAGCCTCACCCGCAGTTTCTGCTCATCTTCTTCCATCACAAGGTGTCCACCTATTTCGGTGGACACCTGCATGCATCAGAGCACTCAACAGCAAAAGGTGCGGGGAAATTCGCGCTTACGCTTTTTGCGTTCGGACCGTGATCGATGGCGATTTTAACCTGCACCAGGGGTCGGAAGCAGGCGAAGCCGACCGTGGGACAGAAAAGCCAAATCATGACCCCCAACCGCCCGCAGCTCGCAGGCCTTTTGTATTCGGCACCTTTGCCCACGCGAAGCCGGTTGGCTCCCGGCTCTGTCAGCGCGGCAACCGCCACGCGCCGGCGCGATGGTGACCGGACGCTTTGGATCCTGCAAAACCAGGCGACGAACCATTCTCTCGCCATCAGATCTTGGAAAACGAACCGTGATCGTGCGCTTCCAATCATTGCTATCTATTGTTACCGGGCTTTGATCGGCGCCATAATCTTCCAGGAGGTTGCCGTGCCGACTACGCTCTGAACGACCACTATGAGAGCTTTACCAGGAAGCAGCTCGAATCAGGCCGCTACAACAATGCCAGAGATGTTCACGCCGGCCTGCGTATGCTCGAGGATTTCGAGGCGGAGCGGGAGAGATGGCTGCGCGAGGAGGTTCCGGCGCGCCTGACCGAGCTCCGGCAGGATCCGGCTAAGGGCATCCCTGTCGAGACGGTTTTTTCGCGACTCGAGGCGCGTCATCACGCGAAGCAGGCGAAAGCCAAATAGGCAATGGAGTACCGCATTGTCTTCCACCCCAAGGCGGAAACTGAACTCGGCCAGTTCTATGACGACGTAGCCGACCCGTGCGTCGCCGGCGATCGCTTGGAATTTCGTTGTCGGCATCCGCGACCATTGCCTGAGCGTGTCGACTTTTCCACAGTGCGGCACAGAGCGGGTCGAGATCATGCCTGGTCCGCGGATCATCAGCTGGCGACGTGCCGTCAGCATTGCTTTCGCAGTCGATGCCGAACGGGTCTGGTCCTGGGTA
>NZ_JAMYVY010000002.1:2117500-2664294 GCF_040324515.1 Mesorhizobium sp. C264A
AAAAGCACCCCGACAAGGGGAGTGAAAGAGTACCTGAAACCGATTGCCTACAAACAGTGGGAGCCCGCAAGGGTCACCACGTACCTTTTGTATAATGGGTCAGCGACTTAGTGTGACGAGCAAGCTTAAACCGCTAGGTGTAGGCGCAGCGAAAGCGAGTCTGAACAGGGCGTTCAGTTCGTCGCATTAGACCCGAAACCGAGTGATCTAGCCATGAGCAGGTTGAAGGTAAGGTAACACTTACTGGAGGACCGAACCCATAACTGTTGCAATAGTTCGGGATGACTTGTGGCTAGGGGTGAAAGGCCAATCAAACTCGGAAATAGCTGGTTCTCCGCGAAATCTATTTAGGTAGAGCGTCGACCGAATACCCCAGGGGGTAGAGCACTGGATGGGCTAGGGGTCCTCACCGGATTACCAAACCTAACCAAACTCCGAATACCTGGGAGTACTAGTCGGCAGACACACGGCGGGTGCTAACGTCCGTCGTGAAAAGGGAAACAACCCTGACCTACAGCTAAGGTCCCCAAGTTATGGCTAAGTGGGAAAGGATGTGAGGATCCCAAAACAACCAGGATGTTGGCTTAGAAGCAGCCATCATTTAAAGAAAGCGTAACAGCTCACTGGTCTAAATAAGGGTCTTTGCGCCGAAAATGTAACGGGGCTAAAGCCATACACCGAAGCTTAGGGTTTGGTCCGCAAGGGCCAAGCGGTAGCGGAGCGTTCTGTAAGCTGACGAAGCCATACCCGTGAGGGGTGGTGGAGGTATCAGAAGTGCGAATGCTGACATGAGTAACGTAAGGGGAGTGAGAGACTCCCCCGCCGAAAGACCAAGGGTTCCTGCTTAAAGCTAATCTGAGCAGGGTTAGCCGGCCCCTAAGACGAGGCGGAAACGCGTAGTCGATGGGAACCACGTTAATATTCGTGGGCTTGGAGGTAGTGACGGATCGCACAAGTTGTCCAATCTTATCGGATTGAACGGGCAGCGGAGCGGTTCCAGGAAATAGCTCCTCCTTATAAACCGTACCCGAAACCGACACTGGTGGTCAGGTAGAGTATACCAAGGCGCTTGAGAGAACTATGCTGAAGGAACTCGGCAAATTGCACGCGTAACTTCGGAAGAAGCGTGACCCTTTTCTACGCAAGTAGAGGAGGGTGGCACAGACCAGGGGGTAGCGACTGTTTATCAAAAACACAGGGCTCTGCGAAGTCGCAAGACGACGTATAGGGTCTGACGCCTGCCCGGTGCTGGAAGGTTAAGAGGAGGGGTGCAAGCTCTGAATCGAAGCCCCAGTAAACGGCGGCCGTAACTATAACGGTCCTAAGGTAGCGAAATTCCTTGTCGGGTAAGTTCCGACCTGCACGAATGGCGTAACGACTTCCCCGCTGTCTCCAGCATAGACTCAGTGAAATTGAATTCCCCGTGAAGATGCGGGGTTCCTGCGGTTAGACGGAAAGACCCCGTGCACCTTTACTATAGCTTTACATTGGCATTCGTAGTGGCATGTGTAGGATAGGTGGTAGGCTTTGAAACCTGGGCGCCAGCTCAGGTGGAGCCATCCTTGAAATACCACCCTTATTACTATGGATGTCTAACCGCGGCCCGTTATCCGGGTCCGGGACAATGTATGGTGGGTAGTTTGACTGGGGCGGTCGCCTCCTAAAGAGTAACGGAGGCGCGCGATGGTGGGCTCAGAACGGTCGGAAATCGTTCGCTGAGTGCAATGGCATAAGCCTGCCTGACTGCGAGACTGACAAGTCGAGCAGAGACGAAAGTCGGTCATAGTGATCCGGTGGTCCCGCGTGGAAGGGCCATCGCTCAACGGATAAAAGGTACGCCGGGGATAACAGGCTGATGACCCCCAAGAGTCCATATCGACGGGGTTGTTTGGCACCTCGATGTCGACTCATCGCATCCTGGGGCTGGAGCAGGTCCCAAGGGTATGGCTGTTCGCCATTTAAAGCGGTACGTGAGTTGGGTTCAGAACGTCGTGAGACAGTTCGGTCCCTATCTGCCGTGGGTGTAGGAATATTGAAAGGATCTGTCCCTAGTACGAGAGGACCGGGATGGACGGATCTCTGGTGGACCTGTTGTGGCGCCAGCCGCATAGCAGGGTAGCTATATCCGGACGGGATAACCGCTGAAGGCATCTAAGCGGGAAACCCACCTTAAAACGAGTATTCCCTGAGAACCGTGGAAGACGACCACGTTGATAGGCCGGGTGTGGAAGAGCGGCAACGCTTGAAGCTTACCGGTACTAATAGTTCGATCGGCTTGATCGTTCTCATTCCTTATGCTCATCGTGAACACGATGATCTGACCAGCGCTCACGCATGAGCGGCCCTTCCAGGGCCTATGCTCCGCGAGGGCGCCGGAAAACCGGCGACGCGCAGTCGCGCTTGCGGGCTTGCGCCCGAAAGCAAAACACAAACGTCGCCTTGGCACGAAAAACAGCTTCTCGATATAACGTGCGTTTTGCCGACCTGGTGGTTATGGCGGAGCGGCTGCACCCGATCCCATTCCGAACTCGGCCGTGAAACGCTCCAGCGCTGATGGTACTTCGTCTCAAGACGCGGGAGAGTAGGTCGCTGCCAGGTCTGCAAAACGCACGTTGAACTCTCATCCGCAAACCGGATGAAACTGAAATCTTCTCTCTACGAAAAGGCCCGCCAAGGGATCACGGGCCGCGCAAGCGGCCCTTTCATTTGGTGAGACTTCTACCTATCTGTAAGCCAGCCTGTTCATAGGCCCAGGCTTACGTCCAGATAAGCAAGCAAACGCTTGCTTCAGATCCGGAGCAGGCAAGAGCTTGCCCTGGAGAGTCCGGAGCAAGCAAGAGCTTGCCCTGGAGAGTCCGGAGCAAGCAAGAGCTTGCCCTGGAGGTGACGCGGGGTGGAGCAGCCCGGTAGCTCGTCAGGCTCATAACCTGAAGGTCACAGGTTCAAATCCTGTCCCCGCAACCAACAAAAAAAGCCCGCTTAGGCGGGCTTTTTGCGTTCGGACCGTGATCGATGGCCGCGACCGGCTATTCAACGATCGAGGAGGGCAGCAAGGCTGGCGTGCTCGACTTTATTGACAGGTCCGCGAACCGGGGGGTGATGCCGCCTCGGCGCATTTCGGCGAGACTACACGTCGAGCATTGGGAGTTCGCCAGCCCGTCATGGCAAGCGATCTGCACGACAACAGCATGATTCGAGCCGCGGAGAGATCGTCGTGCGAAGGCGCGAACCGTTGATTTAAACAACCCGCGCCTTGCCGAAGCTTTTCGTCGCGGGCCGCGTCAGCCAGCTCGCCGCAATGACGCCTGGAAGGCCAGCGAGGTCCAGCTGTTGCTCGAGGCGAGATGGCAATAGAGCAGCGCAAGCGCGCCGGATTTCCTGAGATCAAGAAACGCCTCGTCGCTCAATTTGTTGAAGGCCGGCTCGTCGATCACCTGAAAGTCGGTGAGGTTGAGGGTCTCGCCGCCCTCCAGCGTCACCTTGCTCTGCCGCGGCGCGAACAGGCCGTGCGCGTCGATCTTGTCGATCATGGCGCGAGTCGCATTGAAGTCGGTCTGGAACTGGCTGCAGAAGGCGAGCGCCTGCTTCGAGGCCTCGGCCGGCTCGTTGCCGTCGAAGAAGGGCGCGGTCTCGTCGCTGTCCTTGGACGAAGGCATCTGCTCGACGACGCGTTCGCTGGCACGGTCGATGCACAACGTCAGGCGGCCGGTCGTTTTCGATTCATCGGCGAGGATGAAGGGGTAACGGCGGACATAGGCGGGAATGTAATGCGGCTCCGCCCATTTGCCGTCGGCGCCTACGAACAGGTTCTGGTCCTGGCGCAGACCGGTGATGATGACAGGCGCCTTGGCGTCGCCAATGAAAACGATCGGATAGGAGCGCATCGCCGCGGGCATTTCCGATGCGACGACGGGGATGGCGTGCGCGGTGCGGGCAAAGGAGAAATCGGCCCGCGCCGTAAGGCCGAGTGAGCCGTGCCGCAGCGGATTGAGCGCCTCGGGTTTTTTGTAGAACAGCGGCAGCGCGTTGGTCGCGGTGCTTCCGGCCGGGGCCGTGTCTGTTTTCGCGTCAGTCATCCCTAGTGTTCTCCTCTTATACCATTCCGGTTTAGGCCAGTGGCTGCCGGTGCGCAACGCGTTGACGGCTGCTTCACCCTACGTGGCCAAGATAAATCTATCTGTTTGTTTGATCGTGCTCTTTTGTACTTCTGGAGATCGAGCTCTATAGACAGCACGCCATGAAGCGGCGAGATTGGCTGACGGGATAGACATCTCAAGAGAGCCGTCTGAAAGACAGACGAACCAGGGCAGGCGCATGGCATCGCTTTCGGATTTCGAGCAGGGGCAGAGCTTTTCCGTCGAAGCCGGCGGTCAGACGCTCACGATGGAACTGAGCGCGGTGCAGCCCATTGCCAACAGCCCGCGCGACGGCGGTGGCTTCACGCTGCTGTTCAGGGGGCCGCGCGACGCGGCGCTGCCGCAGGCTATCTATCGGTTCAACGGCAAAAGCGGCGCCCATGAGATCTTCATCGTGCCGATCGCTGCCGATGAGGCAGGGCGGCTTTACGAGGCGGTATTCAACTGATTTTTTTCGACCGGATCGGCCACGGGGACGCTCCGGCCATCAGGGCGATTTGGCAGCGCGGCGGCTCGACATATGATCGACTATATCGAGATTGCGGACGTATTTGACGGAGCGGCGTGTAGCGCACTGTGCGTGGAAATTCGGGCGGCCGTGGGCCGTCCGGCCGGCCTGCTGGGGCGTGCCGACCAGAAGATGGCATGGCCGGAGATCCGAAAGACCGTGCGCGCCGATGTTTCGCAGGCCACTGAAGAGCGAGTGAGTGCCCTGTTGGCGCAGCAGAAGGCGGCTCTGGAGCGGCATTTCGGGCTGCTGCTCGGCCAGGTCGAGAAACCTCAGTTCCTTCACTATCGGCAAGGCGATTTCTTTGTGCCGCACCAGGATGGCAACACGCCGCTCATTCACGACGAGTCGGGGTTCCGAAAGATCTCGGCGGTGATCTTTCTCAACCGTCAATCGGACAACCCTTCGCCAAAAAGCTATGCAGGCGGCTCGCTGGTCCTGCATGGGCCTTACAGCGGCCCGGGCCTGCGCGTTGCCATGCCCGCGTTGCCGGGCTCTCTCGTCGCCTTTCGTTCGGAAACGACGCATGAAGTCACCCCGGTCACGCGCAACGAACGTTTCACCATCGTCTCCTGGTATCGCGGCACGTGACGACCGGCACGGCCCTTACGGCGAACGGATCATCAGGTCGTAGAGGCCCTTGTCCTCGGCAACGGTGAAGCTGAGGCGTTTGTAGAGCCGCCGCGCTGGATTGTTCTTCTCGACATGGATCGAGACCGACTTGCCGACGGCGGCGGCCTCATCGATGAGATCGGCGAGCAACGCACCGCCAGACCCCTTGCCGCGATGCGCCGGCAGGAAGGCGATATCTATGATGCAATGCTCGCTCGCCGAGCGCTCGATATACAGGCGACCGATATCTTGCCTTGCCTGCTCGATCACCAGCCAGTCGGCGTTGGGATAGTATTTCTGGTAATGCGCGTGCTGCGCTTGAAACTGCATGTCGAGGAACGCCGTTTTCTGCGCATCGCTCCACGGCGTGACGGCAAGTTCTTCGGCGCGGGTCGAGGCGTAGAGCGCCGACAGGAACGGCAGATCGGCGTCCGCCATCGGGCGGAACGTCAGATCAATCCGCGCCGCGCGCACCCAGCAAAATATAACAGGCCCGTTGTCCACAATCGGAAGCTGGATCATGGAGTGGCGCTTACGGACGCGCCGGATAAACGCCTTGCATGGCAATGATGAACGTCATCGCCAGATAGGGAGGCAGGTTGTTGTGAGGCAACGTACTGCCCGCCATGCTCAGTGCCTGGGGGTCCATCTGGACCAGATTTTGCGAAGTGTTGTTCTGATACAGCGTTCCGCCCCCCGACTTCCCCAGAACAACCGCATCGGTAAGAGTTCCCTGGGCGCCACTCTCGGTGGACATCGCGACAAAATGATTATGTTGCGGCATTTCCGTTTGCAGAAGGGTGATGGACGTTTCGCCACCCGTCTCGCCGAGAAACCGCTCCGACAAGCCATTGCCCTGTCCTTGCCCCATGGGCGCGGAGCCAGCCATATTCGGCAACGCGAAGGTCGACTTGCCGTCGCCGCCGTAAACTGTGCCCAGCAGCGAAAACAGCGCCGTATTCTGCGAGATTGGCAGGAGCTGGCCATCGCAGGTCGCCCACCCCGTCGGGGCGAAATCTCCGGCAAAAATTCGAATTTCGGCGACGAACGGATTGGTCATGGCAAGTCTCTAGCTTTGCTGGGGGAAGATGCCAAATAGCGAGATGATGAAACTGACGGCGAGGAACGGCACCATATTGTCGTGAGGCTGGCTGCCGCCGGCCGGCGAAATGGCTCCGGCGGCCATGTTGCCATCAGGTGCGATACCCACATAGGGCGTCAGCAGGCTCGATGTCGCCAGGACACCGCCGGACGGACCCGGATTCTTGGCGATATTCGACGAACCGGTCCAGGTATGGGAATGGTTCGGCATTTGTTGGGTTGAAACAGTGACGGATTCGACCCCGCCCAGTTCTCCGATGATATAGGTCTGGCTGACCAGCGGGCCCTTGCCAGCATGGACGGGGATGCGGGATGCGAGGTTGGGCAGGGCGAATGTTTCCTCCCCGTCGCCGCCATAGGTCGTACCGATCAGATTGAACAAGGTTTCGTTCTCGGAGATCGGCATCAACTGGCCTTGGCAGAACGCCCAGCCATTCGGAGGGAAATTGCCACCGAACATCCTGATCTCGCCGACAAAAGGTTGGCTCATCGAAGCGTCCTCTTAATTTCGCGACGGGAATATGCCTTGCAGGGCAATGATGAAATTCAAGACGAGATAGGGCGATCTGTTCTCATGCGGCTGGCCGCCACCGACGAAAGTGATGTTTTCCTTCGCCATAGCCACCGCGCTGCCAGGCGGCTGATAGATCGGGCTGGCGTTCGCCCCCAACAGCGCGCCGGATGGATTGTTGACGTTGCCGGCAGTGTTCGATGCGTTGACGAAATGGTTGTGTGTCGGCATTTCGCCGAGCGTGAGCGTGTGAAACTCTTCGCCGCCCTGGCCGCCGACAATTGCACCAATAGGGCCGCCCGTATGAACCGGCGCACGTCCCCTCATATCCGGAAGGGCAAAATTTGTCTGGCCGTTGCCGCCGTACCTGGTGCCAAGAAGTGAGAACAATGGCTGGTTCTGGTTAAGCGGCAACAACTGGCCGTTACAAAATGCCCAGCCGCGCGGTGCATAGTTCCAGGAAATGATCTTGACTTCACCTAAATAAGGCTCACTCATCCCCGTTCCCTCCGTTGGCCGCTTACTGTCTGAATTCTTGTATTATGCCTAAGTAAGACAACAAGTCGATATCAAATTCACAAAATATATTTCCTAGGACGAAATCCAAGGTTGCTGACTACGGTGTCGCGGCAGGCAGCAGTGGCAGCGGCTGGTTGAAGAACGTCCGGGTGTCCGTCAGTGCCGTTGCCCCGCCATTGACGGTTTCGATACCGGCCTCGCTCGCCTGCGGTACGTTGATCGTGCCGTCGGCGCCGCCGAGGCCGTCCGCGAGGAAGCGGATGGCATTGGCGTTGTTGACGTTGGTGATGGTGTTGGCATGAACGTCGGCATTGATGATAGCGCCGGCAAATGTGGCGGTGACCGTGATGCCGCGGCTGTCGGCATTGTCACGAATGGTGTTGTTGGTGACCGTCGCGTGCACGGTGCCCGGCTGCACGAGCTGCGTGATCGAGACGCTGTCGCCACCGCTTATGCCGTTGACGCCGATGCTCTGGATAATGTTGTTGTCGATCAGCACCTTGGCGACGCCGAGGCTTTCATGCCCAATCCTGATGCCGTTGCCGGTTCGCGATCCCGAGGTTGCTACGCCTTGCGTACCGATGACGTTGTTGGCGATTGTGCCGTCAAGCGTCCGTGCGAGGTCGCCGCTGCTGAACACGTTGATGGCCGTCGAGTCGCTGTTGGTGACGGTGTTGTTCCGGACGGTGAAATTCAGATTGCCGCCCGTGCCGGCGCCGGAATTGCTGCTCTGGGTGAGGTTGATGCCGTTGTTCAGATTGTTGAATAGATTTCCCGTGGTCTCGCCGATGTGAGCGTTGACGGTACCGTCATTGGCAATGACGAACAGACCGGTTCCAGGGATGACTCCCGGTCCGGGATAGGCGTTGTTGCCGGTGAAGGTTGCGCCGTCGACGGTCAGCGTCATCGTCGGCGCGCCGGCGACACCGGCGCCGTCCGCCTCGAAGATGAAGTCGCTGCCGGCATTGTTTGAGGTGCCGTTGTTCGAGAACGTACCGCCGCTCACCACAAGGTTCGTCAACGTGCCGCCGGAATTGATGACTTGCACATTGTGGGTGAAAGAGTTCGAGACAGTAAGGTTGGTGAACGTGGTGACGTGCGAGGCGTTGCCGGTAAGTTCGTTGAACAGGATTCCGGACTCGGTGTTGGCATCGGCATTGCTGTTCAGGGTCAGACCGTTGAGCACCACGCCGTTGACCCGCAGCCCCTTTATGCCGTTGCCCGCATTGTCGCTGATGATCATGTTGCTCAGGCTGACATCCTGAGTGTCGGTCAGGCTGACGCCATCGCCGGTCGAGTTCTGGATCGTGCCGCCGCTGCCCCCCGTCGCGCCGGTGCCGGTCACCACCAGATTGCCGCTGGTGCCGGTGTTGTTGAGCACGATGCCGTTGGCTGCACCATTGGACGCAATGCTCCTGAACGTCACGTCGCCGGCGCCGATCGTCGTATTGGCGACATTAAGAGCCGTGCCCGTGCCGGACGCGATGGTGTTGCCGGTGCCCTGCACCGTCACCGTGCCGCCGCCGGTGGCTGCCGGACCGGGGCCGGTGGCGCTGAAACCGGCGCCGCTGGTCGTGGCGATGACCAGCCCGCCATTGGTGAAGTTGATCGTCGCGCCGGCATTGTCGCTCAGGCTGACGCCAGCCGCCGTGGTCGAGGTGATCGATTTCGACGCGCCGGAGAAGGTGATGATGCCGGCGACATTGTCGTCCAGCAGGATGCCGATCTGGCCCGCCGCATTATGCGTGATGTTGCCCGACAGGGTGATGTTGCCGGCGGTCAGGGCGCGATCCTGGATGTTGACCGCCTGGCCGGTGCTGCCGCTGGTGATCGCGCCGGCATAGGTGAACGCCGCCGTGCCGCCGCTGTTGGCGGTGCCTAGGCCATCGCCGATACGGATCACGGCGCTTGTTCCGCCCACCAGCGCGCCGGTGCCGAGGTCGATCGCTCCCGAACCGGTGACGGAATCGAGGATGACGGCGCTGGTGCCGCCGGCGCCTTTGTTTGTGGAAGCGAAGGTCACGCCGCCCGCCGCGATAGCAACGCTGTCAAGGTTGACCGCGACGCCGCTGCCGGTCGAAATCGTGTTGCCCGAGCCGATAACGGTCACGGTGCCAGTACCGTTGCTCGTGGCGTTGAAGCCGGTGCCGGAGGTGGTGGTGATGGCTAGGCCGCCGCCGGTGAAGTTGACCGCCGTGTTGGTGTTCGCCGTCAGGTCGACGGCATTGTTGGCTCCGGTGGTCAGTATCTTGCTGGCGCCGGAGAAGTTGATCGTGCCGCCGGTGTTGGCGTTGACGAGGATCCCGTTGGCCACGCCGCTGGTGGCGCTGAGAGTGCCCGACAATGTCGTGGTGCCGGCGGTACGGGTGGAGATGCTGACGACGTTTCCGGCCGTGGTCTTGGTGACCGAGCCGGCATAGCTGACATTGGCCGAGCCGCCGGTGACCAGGAAGGCCGCGCCGGTCGCGCCGCCGAGCGCACCGGAGCCGAGGCTGACAGTGCCGGCGCCGGTGACATTGGTCAGCGACACGTTGTTGGTTCCGCCGGTCGAATTGGTCGAGGTGAAATTGATGCCGGTGGTGGCGATGCCGTTGAGGTTGACCGCCTGCGCGGAAGTGGAGCTCACCGTGCCGGTCGTGACATTGACCGTGCCGCCATTGCTGGCGCTGAATCCGGTGGTGCCGCTTGTGACGATGTCGAGGTTTGCGAAGCTGACGGTCGAGGCCGTGGCGCCGTTGTTGATTGCGACTGCGGTGCCGGTCATCGGCGTCGTGGTGCCGAGATCGACCGTACCGGTGAAGCTCACCGTATTGGCCGCCGTCGCGCCGGAAATGCTGATGCCGCTCGCAGCGCCGTTGGCGATCACCGAGCCGGCGAAGGTGAAGCTGCCGCCAGCGCGGGTCGAGATCGTGGCCGCCGCGCCCGACGTGCTGATGATGGAGCTGGCGCCGTCGAAGCTGATCACCGCGTTGCCGCCGGTCACCGAAAGGCCGCTGCCGCCCGATATGTCGACATTGGTACCGGCAATCGTGCCGCCAGCGCCCGACGCGCCACCGAAGGCGATGCCGGTTCCGGTCGCCGCCGTGGTGATGTTGACGTTGGTCAGCGTCGTCGTGCCGGTGGTGTTGTCGAGTTTGAAAGCAATGCCGGTGGCGCCGGTGCTGGTGACGTTGGTGATGGTGGTGTTGGACGCGTTCAGCCACACATCGCTGGCGTTGCCGGAGAAAGTAACGTTGTTGATCGTCGTGCTGTTCGACGGGGTAATCTCGATACCCTGCGTGGCGAAATTGCTGATGGTCATGTTGCTGATGACGGTATTCGCAGCACCCGCGCCATTGTCCTTGACGCCACGCGCGGCACCCGCCGGGCTGCCATTCAGGATGAAGCCGTCGATGATGTTGCCGCTGGCGCCGAGCGTGATGACATTGTTGCCGGCGCTCGTCGTCAGCGTCGCGGCGCCATTGGGCGTCTGGTCGATGATCGAGATGCTGTTGCTGGCGAGCTGGATGGTGGAGGGCACTGTCAGCGCCAGATTGATGTTGCCGTTGCCGAAGCCGCGCACCTGCTCGCCGGTGGCGAGAGCCAGCGTGTCGTTGCCATTGCTGCCTGCCGCGGTGATGGTGCCGCCATCGTTGACGAGAACCAGAATGTCCGTCGCCACGGCTGCTGCTTCGGCGGTGGCCAGCGTCGCGAGATTGTTCTGGTCGCGACCGCTGCCGTCACCGGTCGCGGACGCGCCGACGAAATAGACCTTGCCGACTCCGAAGCCCAGGCCGGGAGCCGACTGGAAGTTCACATCCTGGAAATTGTAGGTGCCGGCAACCGGCGCACTGGATGCGTCGATGCCTACATTGGCGCCGATGGTCGAGAGCTGGTCGGTCGCCGATTCGCCGTCGCCATAGGTGAAAGCGAGGTTGGTGGCGCTGTTGAGGAACACGCCGGTGTTGACGCCGGCAATGCTGGAGCTGGCGCCGCCGACAACGGCATCGCCGAGGCGTACCGTCTGGCCGCCAGTGGTGCCACGCAGGTCGACGCCTATCGAGGTGCCGGCGGCGGCGGCATTGGTGACATCGAAGTCATTGGCCGTCACCGCCGCATTGATGGTGGCACCGTTGAGGTCGAAGGCCACGCCCGTGGTGCTGTTCAGGCCGATGTCGAGATCGTTGAAGGACAGCGCCGCGCCAAGCGTGCCGGAAACATCGACACCACGCGTGGTGATGCCTTGCAGGTTGACCGTGCCGAGAATGATGGCCCCGCCGCCGGACGAGGCGATATTGGTCAGCGAGATGCCGGTTGCGGCGGCAGTGGCCGAAACACTGTCGAAATTCATGCCCGCAGCGCCAATCGTAACGCCATTGAGGTTCAACGCGGTGCCGCCGGCCGTCGTGGTGATGCTGTTGTCGCTGAGGAGCGCGCCGACGCTGACCGTGCCACCGCCGCTGGCGTTGAAGCCCGTGCCGGAGGTGGTGGTAATCACCAGGCCACCCGTATCGAAGTTGATCGTCGCGCCGGTGTTGGTCGTCAAGTCGACCGCCGTATTGGCGCCAGTGGTCAGCGTCTTCGTGCCACCGCTGAGAGTGATGGTCCCGCCGGAGTTGCCGTGGACATAGATACCATTGTCGAAACCGCCGGTGGCGCTGAGCGCGCCGGACAGTGTGACCGAACCGCCGGTGACGCCGGAGATGTCGACGATCTTGCCGGCGGTGGTCTTGGTGACGGAGCCGCCATAGCTGACGGTCGCAGCGCCGCCATTGACCAGGAATGCGACGCCCGAAGCGCCGCTCAATGCGCCGGATCCGAGGCTGACTGTTCCGGTGACATTGGCCAGGCCAACATTGTTGGTGCCGCCGCCCGACGAGGTCGAGTCAAGCGCAATGGTGGCGGCGACGTTGGTGAGGCTGATCGACTGACCGCTGGTCGAATTTACCGTCTGGGCTGCAGCGGAAGCGGTGATGCCCATCGTGCCGCCGGTGCCCACGATGGCCGTGCCGGTCGTGGTGTCGATGGTCACACCGCCGGTGAAGCTTGTCGTGCCGCCGCTCTGCGACAGGCCGACGCCGCTCGTCGTATCGATGTTGGCGAGGCCGGTGACGTTGACCGTGCCTGATACCACATGGATGCCGTCGCCGGCCGTGGCGGTGTTGTTGACCGTCACCGCGCCGAAGGTGAACGTACCGGTGTTGGCGCCGGTGACGTCTATGCCGAAGCTGCTGGTGCCGGTGATGGTGGTGGCGCCGCTGACCGTGACGGTGGCGTCAACGCCATTGAAGGCGATGCCGTTGACGCCACCGTAGGCGGTGATGCTGTCGAACTGGATATCGCCGGATACACCGGATAGCGTCAGGCCATAACCGCCGACGCCATTGGTGCTTGTGCCGGCGACGAAGGCGTCGCCGTCGACCTGGTCGATGCCGACAGTCGCTGGAACGGCATCGAAGGTTACACCGCTCACCCCAAAGCCGCCGGTTTCGCCATTGTTGCCCAGAAGCGTGATGTCGGAGAAGGCGCTGACCTTCATCAGCCCGGCGCCGATCGTGCCGTCAACCTTGGCAATGTCGCCGCCGGTTGCCGACAGGATCAGGTTCGACAGTGCGATCTGGCTGGCAGCGGCGCCGTCGGTAAGCGACAGGGCGCCACCGGTGCCGCCGGCGATCGTGGCGCGGCGCAGGATAAGATCGGTGATGTTGGTGCCGGAGATGCCAAGGCCCGCACCGGTGTTCTGCACGATGACATTTTCGATGCCGGCCTTGCCGGAGAAATCGATGGTGTTGCCGTTCGCGGTCGTCAGCGTCGCCAGCACGCTGTCGACATTGGACGCTGCCGTGATGACGGTCGAGGCATTGATGCCGCTGAAGCTGAAGTTGCCGCCGAGGCCGCCGCCGACGGCGCCCAGCGGCGCGGTATCGATGGAATCGCCGGCCTTGAGACCGATCAGGATCTGGCCATCGGCAAGGTTGAGCGTGTTGTTGCCGCCGCCATTCTGCTGAGCCTGCATCATGTCGATGAGGTTGCTGGTGCCGTTCTGCGACGTGTCGACAAGGATGACAACCGAGGCGCCCGACGCTTCCGCGCCGGCAATCGAGCCCGGATTGGCGGCGGTGCCGTCGCCGTCGCCTTCCTGATCGACATAATAGGTGGTCGGTCCCTGGGCCTCGGAGAGGTCGCCGATGAAGCCGCCATTTGCGCCGTCGACATCCTGGAAATTATAGGTGCCGCCGACCGGGAAAACGCCGGTGGAATTGAGGATGTCGATTGCCTTGACCGTCGACAGCTTGTCGACCGCGCTTTCGCCGTCGCCATAGATCAAGTTGATCGCCGTCGTCGGGGTGAACTGGAAGCCGATGCCGGGTCCGGCGCCGGCGCCGCCGATGGTGGAGGATGCGCCGGCCGTGTTCGGATCGCCGAGCTGGATGGTGCCGGTGCCGGTGGTGTTGGACAGGTTGACGGCGGTGGTGCCGGTCGAGGAAGCACTGGTGAGCGTGAAACCGCCAGTCGTGAAGATGCTGTTGACGACGGCATCGGCGAAGGTGATGCCGGTCGAATTGTCGCCGGGCATGGCGATGGTCAGGCTGGCGAAGTTTACCGTCGAGCCGAGCGTGCCGGAAATGTCGACGCCGGTCGAGGTGATGCCTTGCAGGTTCACCGTGCCGAGATTGAGCGTGCCGCCGCTGACATTGTTGAGCGAAACGCCAGTCGCCGCTCCATTGACCGAGATGGAGCTGAAATTGATGCCGCCGGCGCCGACCGTCGCGTTGTCGAGGTTGAGCGCGGTGCCTGTCGTCGTGGTTATCGAGTTGCCCGTGCCGCTGACGCTGACCGTGCCGGCGCCGAAAGTGCTGGCGGTGAAGCCGGCGCCGCTCGAGGTGGTGATGACCAGGCCGCCATTGGTGAAGTTGAGCGTGCCCATGCCCTGGGTCGGGCTGATGCTGGGCAACTTGACGATCGCGTCGTTGGTGCCGCTGCTGGTGTTGAAGATCTTCGACGCACCGGAGAAGGTGGCCGTCCCGTTAGACGATCCGTCAAACCGCACGCCGATGCCCGTGCCGGTATGATCGATCGTGCTTGAAATATTGTAGACGCCGTTGGCGTTGCCGGTGAAGACGAAGGCCGCCGTACCAATGCCAGTTGCTGCCGTAGTCGAAACGACCGAACCGCTCATGTTGAGCTCGCTCCAGTCGGCCACGGCCTGCACGACCATGCCGGTGTCGACCTTGATCGAGCCGTTGTAGTTCAGCGTGGCGTGAATGAGGTCGTTACCGCCGCTGACGGCGATAGCCGCACCGGTGGTGCTTGTCGTCGCGCCGATGCTTGCGACGCCGCCATTGCCGCCAACGTTGATGATTCCTGCCTGCAGGCCGTTCGTGACAATGCCGGCTTCCCCACCGTCGATGGTCAGGGTGGAGCCGGCGACGTTGGCGATGTTTATGGTGCCCACTTGCGGGCCGCCGATATCGAACCCTCGGTAGCTGACGTCGAGATCGGTCGTGCCGGTGAAATTCACCGCACCGGCGCCGAGCAGGGCGTTCAGCGAGGCGCCCATGTAGCCGGTATCTTTCAGGCCGCCAATGTTGACGTCGCCCGCCAGATTGGACCCTGTCAGCAAGACGCCGGCAGCGTCCGATGTCGATACGGCCGAGACGCTGTCGAAGGTGACGCCGGCGGCGCCGACGTCGGCGAGGACAATGAACAGACCATTGCCGCCGGAGGCGATCTTGTTGCCGGTGCCGGAGACGCTGACGGTGCCGCCGAAGGCGGCGCCGAAGCCTTCTCCGGTCGTTGTCGTTATATCCAGGCCGCCATTGGTGAAGTTGATCGTGCCGTCCGTGTTGTCATACGGGACGATGGCGGAGAGGGGGCCCGTGTAGCCGATCTGTACAGCTGTCGTCGCGCCAGAGCTTATCTTCTTGCTGCTTCCCGAGAAGGTGACGGTCGCCGCCGTGCCGTTGGCGATGCCACCGATGAAGATCTGGCCGCCATCGGCTGCGTTGCCGTCGGTCAGATTGCCCGACAGCGTCACCGAGCCGCCGGTCAGTTCCTGGATCGAGACGGCGGCCCCGGTGCCGTTGCTGGCGATGGTGCCAGCATAGGAGATGATTGCATTGCCGCCGCTCTGATCGGCCGCCGAGCCGACATTGAAGGCTGTACCCGAACCGGTGTTGGTCAGCGTGCCGGTGCCGAGCGCGACCGTACCGGTCAGATGCTGCAGGTCGACACCGCTGCCGGAATTGAAGCTGGCGCTTGTCGAGGCGAAATTGATGTTGGCCGCAATGCCGTCGAGCGCCACCGCTCCCGCATTGGTGGCATTGATCGTTCCGGTCGTGACGTTGACCGAGCCGCCTCCGGTTGCAGTGAACGCCGTTGCGGCGTCCGTGGTGATGTCGACATCGGCGAAGGTGATTGTGGCGCCGGTGTTGTTGGTCAGCGATACGCCGCTGCCGCCGATCGTCGCCTTGTCCGTGAAGTTGACCAAGCCGCCGGTGCGGTTGGCGATTGCGATGCCGCCACCGGTCAGCGTGCCGGGCGTCGCGCTGTTGGGCAAGTTGCCGCGGGTGACCGTAATGTTGCCGTTGCCGCCGTCGACATCGAGCAGCGTGCCGGCAACGTTGATATTGTTGTTGATAATCGACAGGTTGCCGGTGAGGCCGTCGACGTTGAACGCCGTCTGGCCGGCAGCGACATTGCTGACGGTGACGCCTTCGACAACGGTGCCGCCGGAATTGTTGAAGCCACCCACGCTCTGGTCGATGACGAACACCGAGCCGCTGCCGCCGCTGTAGTCGAAGGCGGTGTTGCGCACCTGATTGCTGCCGAGCAGATGAAGGGTGTCGCCCGTGCTCTTGACCACGCCCTCATCGCCGGTGACATTGCCGCCGGTGGCGCCGAGATTGCCCTGCACATTGACCGGCTGGAACGTACCGGAGGTGAGGATGGAATTGCCGTTGCCGAAACCGGTGATCGACTGTCCCGAATCGAGCGTGAACGGCGTCGCGCTGAGATCGACGGTGCCGACAAAGGCGTAGGTCTGCGTGCCGACCATGGCATCGGCCTGCGCGGCCGTCACGGTGGTGACATCGGCGCTCAGCCCATTCGTGCCCGCGTGAACAGTGCCGCCTGTCTGCGAGATCATGACGACCCCGCCGACAGTTACCGCCAGTTGGGCATCGCCGGTGAAGAAGACATCGTCGAAGTCGTAGTTGCCGAGCGCCGGATCCAGCCCGATCGTATTGACAGTGTAGCCGCCGGTTGCCGCGGTGATGAAGGATTCCAGCCCATCGGCGGAATTGCCGTCGCCGAAGGTGAAGTTGGCGTTGGCCGACGTGGCCGTGGTGCCGCCTGACGACAATTCGACACCGACGCCGACATTGTCGATCCTGGAGCCCTGCAGGAAGGTGATCGTCTTGTTGCCGGTCGTCGACGACAGGTCGATGCCGCGCGAGGTCAGGTCGCCGGTGCCGGTAATGCTGGTCAGCCCGAAATCGGCTGTCGTTGACGAGCCGCTGAAGTCAATGCCCGTCTGGTTCAGCCCTTCGCCGAGCAACACCGTCGTCGTACCGAAACTGACGTCGTTGTTTGTGCCGCTGAAGTTAATGCCCGCGCTGCCATCGGCAGAACCGATGACAACGATGGTGGGGCCAGAGAATGTGACTGACCCGGTATTCCCCCCAATATCGATGCCGTTGAGGCCCGGCGCACCGATTTCCGCATAGCCGAAGCTGACGGCGCCGGTGTTGCCGTTGAGCGCGATGCCATTGCCAAGCACCTGGCTGATGAGCACGTCGCCGCTGAAGCCGACCGTTGCCGTGCTGCCGCTGATCGAGATGCCGTCGCCGGTGGTGCTGCCGATCGTCGTCGGGCCGGTAACGCTGACGCTGCCGCTGACGCCCGAAAGGCTGACGCCGGTTGTGCCGCCGACGTGGCCGATGTTGGAGAGCGTGACACCGAGCCCGATATTCGACGCTGTAAAGGCGGATGTGGTGTTGTTGTTGACGGTACCGCCGTCGATCGAAAGCGAGCCGGTGCCAGTTGACGTGGCCTGGACGCCGCTGCCGCCATTGCTGGTCGCGTTGAGCGTCTGGAAGCTGGTGATGGCATTGCTGTTGATCAGCAAGCCGTCGCCGGCATTATCCGACACCGTCGTCGTGCCGGTGAAATTGTAGGTGCCGTCGCCCTGGATCGACAGCCCAGCGCCGCCATTACCGGTCGAGCTCAGATTGCTGCCGGAAACGTCGTTGGCGCCATCGAACAGCACGCCATTGAGGGCGGCCCCCGACACGGTCATGCCGGTCAGCACGACGCCGGTAACGCCGCTGCCATGGATGCCGTTGGCAGTACCGCCGGAGATGTTGAAGTCCTGGAGCGAGGTATTGTTGGCCAGCGTGACGACGTCGCCGCTGCCCGAAGCGGTCAGCGTTGCGGCACCGGCCGCATCCGAGATGGTGCTGCCGGGATCGACGTTGTCGCCGGTCACATTGATCGGCAGGCCGCCGAGCGAGAAGGTGCGGCCGTTGCCGAAAGAGGCCAGGGTCTGCCCCGCTTCGAGCGTAAAGCCGTCGGTGTCGTCGATGACACCGCGATTGACCAGCACGAAAATCGCGGTGCCGTCGGTATTGTTGTCGGCGTCGGTGATCGAAGCCAGGTCCGAAAGCGAGGTACCGTCGCCTGTGCCGCCTGCGGCGACAAAGATCAGCTGCGTCTGGTCGAACAGTTGCGGCCCGTTGAACGTCGTCGTGCCGAATGCGTATTGGCCCGAACCGGAATTGAGGCCGCGTGCGTCGAGCGAGGCGAGGTTGCCGCCGATCAAGCCGCCACCGAAGGTGAATTGGGCGTTGGCGGTGTCGGCCGGCGAGCCGGCAATGCCGAGCCGCACGCCGGTGCCGACATTGGCGATGGTGCCGCCATTGGTGATGATGATCGTGCCGCCGTTGGTCTGGACAAGGTCGATCCCGATGGACGTCGTGCCGCCGGTGCCGTTTATGTTCAGCGACTGCGCCGTGAAATTAGTCTGGCTGCCGGAGAAGTCGAGGCCGATGCCGGAGCCGAGCCCGGAGATGATGATGTTGCCGGCGATGACGGACGCATTGACGCCGGTAAACACCATGCCGTCGGTGCCGGGATCGGTGATGTTGATGTCGCCGAAGCGGATCGCGGCCGGCGAATCCGTGATCGCGATGGCCGGTCCGGTCGTGTTCGAGATCGTCGTCGCGCCGTTGACGGTGAAGCTGCCCGAAAGATTCTCGAGCACGACGCCCGATGCGCCGCCGGTCTGGGTGATCGAATCCAGCACGATATGGGCGGTGATCGGATCGATGAAGACACCGACGCCGTCGTCGCCGAGTGCCTTGTTGCCCGACACCTGGCCACCGGTGATGGTGATCGAGCCGGCGACCCCGGTGCCCTTCACGGTAATGCCGGCATCGTTGTTGTCGAGCGAGTTGAGGGTGGCGAAAGTGTAGGTGCCGTGGCCGGTTATATCCAGGCCGTCGTCGCCATTGCCCTGCAGCAGCGTCGTGCCGGTGAAGTTATAGGTGCCGTCGCCTTCGATGTGCAGTCCGTCGAGGCCGTTGCCGGTCGCGGTGAAGTTCGAGCCATTGACGCCGGTCGATGTACCGGTGAAGTCGGCGCCGTGGCCGCCGGTGCCGGTGACCGTGACGTTGGTCAACGTGGCGCCGGTGATGTTGTTGCCGAAGATGCCGTCCTTGCCGCCGGTGATGGTGATACCGCTCAGCGTGTTGCCATTGGCGAGCGTCAGGACGTTGTTGGCGGGGTTGGTGCCCTGGATGGTGCCGTTGGAGCCGCCGAAATTGTAGGTGCCGATGCTGCCGTCGGCGAGCCGCGCCTGGACACCGCCGCCACCGCCGATAACGGTCTGTCCGTTGGCGAGCGTCACGCCGGCTGTCGTAATGTTTCCCTTGCCGCCCAGCGCGACGACGACGCCGTTAGCGCCGGCGCCGGCGACTGCATTGTCGAGCGTGGTCGGGTCGCCGATCGTGCCGAGGCCGAGCGCGTCGTTGTCACCATCGGCGAAGAAGAACTGGCCGAATGCCGTGTTGGTGGCGGCATTGATCGCCACCCGCGTCGACGTGCCGGTAACTTTGTCCTGGCTCTCGATGCGAACGCCGATGTCGCCGCGTACGCGCTCGTTGACGCGTTTGCGCAGGCCGGGGCTGACCGGATAGACCGGCTCGGCGCCGTCATCGGCCGAAGACGAGCCCTTGTCGAAAGCGTTGAGCGGCACCGTCAGCCGGATGCTGCCGGCGAACTGGGTGTCATCGCGGTTGTCGTTGCGCACCTCGCCGGTGAAGGTCAGCGACGTGCCTTTGCCGATGACGTCGCCGATCGAATATTCCAGGCCGGCCTTGGCGCCGGTGATGCTGCCGTCGTCGCCGTCGGGATCGCCGAAATGGTAGGCGCCGACATCGAAACGCAGTGAATGGTTCTCGGGCAGGTTGAGCGGCACCTGAACGCCGACCTCGCCCTCGATGCCCCAGGCCGCGTAATCGCGGTGGGCGATGGCCGATATCTGCTCGATCAGCTGATGCCCGACCAGCGACAGGCTCGACTCTTGCCCGGCCGTGCTGCGGTCGCCGCTGATCGGCAGATAGACGTTTACGTGCGCATCGTATTTTGAGGTGATGGCCTCGAGGCCGAGCGTCGAGGCGACGAACTGGTGACTGTCCTGGTTCTGGATGTTGAGATAGGCGTAGCCGCCGATCATCAGATCCGGATTGACGATGCGGCGAACGCCGAGGCCGACGTCCTGGCCGAAGCCGTCGTCGAAATCGTATTTCGAGCGCACATCGAGAAAGAGAACGGATTCGAGGTTCTGCTTCAGCGGCAGGAAACCCTCGATCGCCGTGTTGCCGCCATTGTTGTTGGCGCCGATGATGGCGCGGACCTGCGGCTGCCACAGTCCGGTGTCGCCGGCATGGGCGGCTATGCCGGAAAGGGCAAGTGCCAGAGTGGACAGCGCAGTCGTCTTCCAGAGATGTCTGGAAAAACCTGACCGGCGATACTTGGTATTCGCCCGGAACCTTCTTCCGTGCGTCGCCATGTCATTGATCTGCCGAGTTTTCTCGGTCGTCTCCATCCCTTGCGAACCCCGACGAGTACACGCTCCGTCGATAATACTATCCGAATGCCAGTGTATAGCGAGCATCGATTGTTTGCTTTACACATACAAGATTTCAAAGTTGTTTATTGTGGTAATCCAGCAACAGTAATTTAGCCGGCGCTCATGTACCGTATTGGCTTCCCCGCCAGGCTCGGCTGTTGTATCAACGCGCTCGGCGAAACCCTGACACGACGAGGATCGGGTGGCTTCATTGCTGAGAACCGTTTGTGGGCGGGCCGCCTGGGTCGGCGCGCTATGGCTGGTCGTGTCGGCAGGGTCGGCGCTTGCCGAAGAGCCGAAGTCAACCAAATCTGCCGAGACAAAGCCTGCAGAAGGCAATCCGTGGGCGCTAAACTGCTCCAGCGGATCAACCGGAACCGAGCTTCAATGCCAGGTTTCGCAAAACCTTACCGAGGCCAAGACGGGGCAGCGCGTTCTTACCGTTACGGTTCGCCGCGACAACGGCAATGGCAACCTCGCGATGCTGCTGGCCTTGCCGCACGGGCTGTTCCTGCCTTCCGGCGCCTCGTACCAGATCGACCAGGGGCAGAAGACGACCATTGCCATCCAGACCAGCGACCAGAACGGCGCCTATGCCGCGACCCCTTTGTCGGCGGACCTCGTCAAGGCGATGAAATCGGGAACCAACCTGAACATCGGCATCGAGTCGGTGACGCGCAAGCCGGTGACCATTCCGGTCTCGCTTGCCGGATTCACTGCCGCGATCGACAAGCTTCAAGCGTTGAAATAGCCGGCCCATCTCGGCAGATGCGTAAGCATCAGCTTACGTTATGGACTGGCCGGGCTCACACGTGCTTGCGGCCGCCTGTCTCGCGGAACCAGCTGTCGGGGTAAGGATACCACCAGTCCTGGATCGCCGGTCTGTGGTCGATGATGACCATCTTGGAGCGTCGGAAGGCGTCGAGTCCCTGGCGTCCCAGCTCGCGGCCAAGGCCTGATGCCTTCCAGCCGCCGAAGGGCAAGGCGTCATTGTCGATCAGCGGGTTGTTGACCCAGACCATGCCGGCCTCGAGCCGCTCGGCCGCCTCATGCGCCTCGGCGAGGTCGGTGGTGAAGACCGAGGCGCCGAGCCCGAACGGGCTGTCATTGGCAAGCCGGATCGCTTCGTCGAAATCCTTTACGCGGCAGATCGCTGCGACCGGCCCGAAACACTCTTCGCCCATGATCGCCATATCGGGCGTAACCCCGGTCAGGATCGTTGGCTCGTAGAACCAGCCAGTGTTGTGCGCCGGCGGAATGCGCCCGCCGGCAACGGCTATAGCGCCGTTGCCGATAGCATCATCGACCAGCCGCATCACTTTCGCCCGGGCGGCTTCGCTGACCAGCGGGCCGATCTCGGTCTTGTCCATGCCATTGCCGATGCGCAGCGCCCGCGTCTTCTCGGCGAACAGCTCGACGAAGCGATCGTGAACCGAGTCGACGACAAAGAAGCGTTCGGCCGAGGTGCAGACCTGGCCGGTCAGGTGGAAGGCGGCGGTGACGCTGCCGGCTGCCGCCACGTCGAGCGGCGCGTGCTCGCTGATGATCAGCGGATCGCTGCCGCCGGCTTCGATGACGCAAGGCTTCATGCGCTCGGCGCAGGCGACTGCCACGGCTTTGCCGGCGGCGACCGAGCCGGTGAAGGCGACAGCGTGGGTGCGCTCGGAGGCGATCAGCGCCTGCGCGGTGGCGGCCGTGCCAGGCAGGCAGGCGACCAGCCCTTCCGGCAGTGAACGGAACACCGTCATGTAGTCCAGCGTCGACAGCGTCGTCGCTTCGGCCGGCTTGATGACGCAGCCGTTGCCGGCGGCAAGCGAGGCCGCAACGGTCCAGCACATCAGCAGGATCGGGAAGTTGTAAGGCATGATGTGCACGGAGACGCCATACGGCTCGTAGCGCGCATACTGGAACGACCCGGCCTGCGTCGTGCCGGCGATCTTGCCGGCGTCGTCGCGCGCCATCTCGGCATAGTAGCGGAAGATCGGCGCGCAATTGGCGATCTCGCCGATCGCTTCGGGATAGGGCTTGCCCATCTCGCGCACCATCAGCTCGGCGCAGCGCGTGAAGTCCGCCGCCTCGATGGCGTTGGCGACCGCATGCAGATGCTTTGCCCGGCTCTTGGCATCGAGCTTCTTCCAGGCGGCTTGTGCCGTGGTTGCGGCACACAGCACCGCATCGACCTCACCGTCCGTTGCGGCGGAGATCGAGCCGACGGTCTCCAGCGTCGCCGGATCGATCACCGGTTTTGCCGTGCCGGTCATCGGCCGGTAGTCCGGATTGACGAAGAAAGCCGGCCGGTCAGCGGAGAATTGCATGGTCGTCCTTTCAGGTCCGCTCAGCGGATCATGTAGACTTTCTTGATGGTCTCATGGACGGTGCAGACGCCTTTCCAGTCCTGCGGGAAGAACGCCGCCGTGTCCGGCTCGATCTCGATGACCTCGCCCGATTCGTGCACATAGGTGCAGCGGCCCTCGAGGAAGTGGCAGAACTCGTCGCGGGTGACATGGCAGTGCCATTTGCCGGGGGTGCAGACCCACAGGCCGCATTCCGAACGGCCCTCCGGCCCTTGTAGAGCAGCTTGCCCGAGGTGTGGGACACGCCCTCGATCATGGTCGGGATGACGCCCCAGTCGACGAGGTCGGTGATGGCAAGCGGGGATTCCATGATGGGCGTGGTCATGGCGATTTCCTTTAAAAAAGTGCTCAGCGGCACATGAAGGCCTTGGTCAGTGTTTGCGTGATGGTGGAGGTGCCGGCCCAGCCGGCGGGGAAGAACACCAGCATGCCGGCCTCGACCGGGATCTCTTCGCCATTCTCGCGGACATAGGTCCGCGGCCCGACAGGAAATGGCAGAACTCCTCGGCGGCAAAGGTAATCTTGCGGCTGCCTGGCGTGCACGACCACAGGCCGCATTCGCTTGAGCCGTTCGGGTTCTGCGAGAGGATCCTGCCCGAGGCGCGCGGCGAGCCGGCAAGCGTGTTGCTGCCCCCGCCCCAGTCCTCCAGTTTCACGGTCGAGGCCTTTGGCCAGCGCGGTGTCGGCATATTGGGAAGCTCCGTTGCTGTTCAAGCCAGCATGTAGATGTTGCGCATGGTCTCATGCACGGTGCATTCGCCTGTCCAGCCGGCAGGGAACATGACCACGGTCCCGGCTGCGACTTCTACCACCTCCCCGGCATCCGACCGGTACGTCGCGCGGCCGGCGACGAAATGGCACAATTCGTCGCGCGGAATCGAGAGCCGCCAGCGGCCGGGCGTGCAGACCCAGATGCCGGATTCCGGCTGGTTGTTGGGTGCTTTGTGGACAAGCCTGCCGGTCGAGTGCGACGCGCCGTCCAGCGCGTCGGACTGGGCGCCCCAGTCGACGAGGTCGGTGCGTGTGGAGGCTTGGTAGAGGTGTGGGGCGGAGGAGGTCACAGCAGCGCCTCCAGCAGCCCGGCTGCCTTCTCAGGCCCGTTCTGGGCCTGCATCTGCGCCGAGGTCTTCGCCAGCCTGATCTTCATCTTGGTGTCAGTCAGGCAGGCTTCGATTCTGCTGATCAGCTGGGCGTCGCTCCAGTCGTAGCGCGGCATACCGAAGCCGTGGCCGGTTTCCTGGACGCGGGTGGCGTTGTCGTGGCCGTCCCAGACATAGGGCATGATGATGGCCGGCTTGCCGAAATAGAGGCACTCTGTGAACGAGTTGTTGCCGCCATGGTGGATTACGGCATCGACCTGCGGGATGACTGAAGGCTGCGGAAACCAGCTCTCGACGATGACGTTGTCCGGCACATCCGTGTACAGGTCCTTGTAGCCGCCGACATTGACCAGCGCGCGGTAACGGGTCTTGCCCAGTGTTGTGATGATGCGCTTCAACAAATCGACATCGCCGGCGCCGAGGCTGCCGAAGGAGACATAGAGCAGCGGCCCGTCATTGTTCTCGGCGAAGGTCGGCACGGCGTATGGCTTTTCCTGCCGCACGCAGCCTTCGAGATACTGGAATTTCGTCGTATCAAGCGGATGGCGGCGTTTGAACTTTGCCGCTTCGGGATAGAGCAGCAGATTGAGATAGGGCGAGGTCTCGAAGAACTGACCGACCGGGTATGGCGCTTCATTGTTTGCGGTGAGGAAGGCGTTGAAGTCGTCGTGGATGGGCTTGATCACCGCATTGAAATGATCGCGATAGCGCTGGTGGCCCACATGGTCGTTCTCGCCGCAACCGGAGAGATGCGGCGGGATGTCCTCATCCTCGATCTCGTTTTCCGAGCAGGAGATGACGCGCACCCAAGGCTTGCCGAACTGTTTGATGGCCGGAAACAGGATGACATTGTCGACGCAAATGACATCAGGCTTGATGGCGGCCAGGACTCGCGGCAAATCCTTCTGCGCCCATTTGGCGCTGTCGACGATCGCGGTCCAGCAATCCTTCACGTAATTGTCGACCTGATCGTAGGGCGATTTGCGGAAGTTCGGGATGTGGCCGTTGATGAAGTCTTCCCAGAATTTCGCCATCTGCTCGGGCGGCATCGGCTCCGACAGGTTCACCGGATGCGCTTCGAAGCCGTAACCCTTGTAGACATCGACAAAGCCGGGGTCGGACAGGAACACTGCCTTATGGCCGCGCGCCTCGACGGCTTGCGCGATGCCGACCGAATTGAGCGCCGGGCCGTAGGCCGCTTCGGGAAAAAACGCGATCGTCTTCTGCGCCATCAAGCTCTCCTATTCCTGAAAAATTCTGACATCGGCGGCGTCCCAGCCGAGTTCGACCTGGTCGCCCGACGAGACCGGCCGGCGGTCGGCGGCATCGGCGGTGACGCGCACCAGGAACGGTTTTGGCGACAGAGGCGTGCGGATATGCAGCTGCAGGTCCAGCCCGTGATAGGCCAGCGCCTCGACCGTGCCGGCGGTGTGGTTGGCGGTCTCGGGTGACGGGAACAGCCGGATGCGCTCGGGTCGCACCGAAGCGACAGCGGAAGCGCCGGGTGTGAGCTTGGCGGGAACCTTGCCGGTGATGCGCGCGCCGTTCGCGGCGATCACGCCATCCGCAGACACCTTGCCCGGTACGAAATTCATCACGCCGATGAAGTCGGCGACGAAACGGTCGGTGGGATGCTCGTAGATCGCGTGCGGCGTGTCGCATTGCAGCAGCTGGCCGTCCTTGAGCACCGCCATGCGGTCGGCCATGACGAGTGACTCTTCCTGGTCGTGGGTGACGATGACGAAGGTGATGCCGACTTCGTGCTGCAGGCGCTTCAGCTCCATCTGCATGGCGCCGCGCAGTTTCTTGTCCAGCGCGCCCAGCGGTTCGTCGAGCAGCAGCAACCGAGGCCGTTTGACCAGCGCGCGGGCGAGCGCGACGCGCTGCTTCTGGCCACCCGACAATTGCTCAGGCTTACGGTCGGCGAAGGGGACAAGCTCGGTGGTGGCCAGAATGGCCTCGACGCGGGAACGGATTTCAGCTTTCGGCAAGCGCTCCATCTCCAACCCGTAGGAGACATTGGCGCGCACGCTCATATGCGGGAACAGCGCGTAGGACTGGAACATCAGATTGACCGGCCGCTTGTTGGGCGGGGTCCGGGCGATGTCCTTGCCATCGAGCAGTATGCGGCCGTCGGTTGGCGTCTCGAAGCCGGCCAGCATGCGCAGCAGCGTGGTCTTGCCGCAGCCGGAGGGTCCAAGCAGCGCGAAGAACTCGTTTTCGCGGATGTCGAGCGAGATGCCGTCGACGGCGGTGACCCGGCCGAACTTCTTCGAAACGTTATCAATGGCCAGCAGCGTGCGCGGTTCGCTCATTGGCCGATGATCCCACGGTTGAGCCGCTGCGACAGGGTCAGCGCGGTGATGGATACCGCCATGACGATGGTCGCCAGCGCGTTGATCTCCGGCGTGATGCCGAAGCGGATCATGGCGTAGATCTGCATCGGCAGCGTCGTCGAGGCGCGGCCGGCACCGGCGGTGAAGAAGGCGATGATGAACTCGTCGACCGAGAGCGTGAAGGCAAGCAGAGCGCCGGCAATCACTGCCGGCGCGATGACCGGCAATGTCACACGCCGGAAGGTGGTCAGAGCCGAGGCGCCGAGGTCGGCGGAGGCCTCGACGATCGACCAGTCGAAACTCTTTAGCCTTGCGCGCACCACCGAGCAGACGAAGGCGAGGTTGAAGACGACATGGGCGAGGATGATGGTGTGCAGGCCCATGGTCAGGTTTAGCATGGAGAAGAACGACAGCAGAGCGATCGCCAGGACGATGTCGGGGATGATCATCGGTGCGAAGATCAGCGCCTCGAGACCCCTGCCGTATTGCCGGCGCATCTCGATGCCGATGGCCAGCAGCGTGCCGAGCAGCGTGGCGATGGCCGTGGAGACCAACGCCACGATCAGCGTGTTGAGCGCAGCGGAAAGGATGGCGGAATTGCCGGCCAGCGAGGCATACCATTTCAGCGAAAAGCCCGACCATGCCGTCGGCAATCCGCCTTCGTTGAAGGACAGCGCCACCAGCACGGCGATCGGGATGTAGAGGAAGGCGAAGACGAGGGTGAGGATCGTACGCATGCCGAGCGTACGGGTGAAGGAATGGGTCATCGCCGGCCTCCGACAATTGGAGGGCAAGCGAACGACCAGAGTCCTTCTCCCTGTTCGCGGGTAGAAGCTACCGGCAGGCAGACGGGGGGCAGCGTTGAGCGTCGCAAAGGTTGACGCCGCCCCTCATCCGCCCCTTCGGGGCACCTTCTCCCGGTGAACGGGGAGAAGGCAAGAATTGCGCGGCGCTCAGCCATAGGCGTCACCCCTTGCCTCAGCCGCACGCCCCGCGGCGCGGTCGGCGGCGAGCGCCTGCGCCATCAGCACCAGAAGCATGATGGCGATCAGCGCCATGGCGAGCGCTGCGCCGAACGGCCAGTCATTAGCAGTCAGGAACTGGTCGTAGACGAGGTTGCCGATCATCTGGAAGCGGCCGCCACCGAGCAGCGCCGGGGTGACAAAATTGCCGATCGACAGCACAAAGACGAAGACAGCACCCGCAGCGATGCCGGGCACGGTCAGCGGCAGGATGACACGTCGGAAGGTGGTGGCAGCGGAGGCGCCGAGATCGCGCGATGCCTCGGCCAGTTCCGGGTTGAGGCGCGACAGCGGCGCGTAGCAGGCGAGGATGACGAAGGGCAGATAGTTGTAGACGAGGCCTGCGATGACCGCGCCTTCGGTATAGAGCATCGAGGGCGACTCGCCGGTGTAGCCGAACCAGCGCAAGAGCTGGGTGATCAGCCCTTCGCGGTTCAGCAGCACGATCCAGGCATAGGTGCGGATCAGGTAATTGGACCAGAACGGCAGCACGGCGAAGAACAGGAACACCGGCTGCCACCGGCGTGGTGCGGCGGCAATTGCATAGGCCGCGGCATAGCCGATCACGACTGCGATGAGCGTCGCGGTACCGGCGATACGTGCTGAGTTGAGGAAGATGCCGGCATAGAGCGGGTCGAAGACCAACCCGAAATTTTCCAGCGTCAAAGTGTAGTCGATGCCGCCATAGACGCCGCGCCGGAAGAAGGCGAGCGCCAGCACCAGGGCGCATGGGATAACCATCAGCGCGGTCAGCCAGACCAGCGCCGGGGCCATCAGCAGAGAGGAACGAAGTCGGGTCTGGGACAATTTCTCGGGTACCGCTCAGGGCCGGCGGCAGAAGTGCTGCCGGCCGTGAAGTCTGCGCCGCTTACTGCGCGGCCTTGATCTCGCTGACGATCTTGGAATAGTCGCGCTGGGCTTCGCCGACGTCACGCAACTGCTCGAACTTGACGAGATCGGCCACCGGCATCGCCATGTTGGGGAATTTGGCCAGGAAGTCGGCCGGCAGGCTTTCCATCGCCGGCTTGTTCGGCACCTTGTAGTCGATGTTCTGCGCCGCCCAGGCGTGGTTCTTGGCGTCGAGCATGAAGTTGATGAACTTGAAGGCGTCGTCCTTGTGCTCGGACGCCTTCATCACCACCATCGTGTCGACCCACAGGTCCGAACCTTCTTTAGGGACGACGTATTTGATCTCCGGCTTGTCGGCGATGCCGTAATTGCACCAGCCGTCCCAGGCCTGCACCATCAGCGCCTCGCCGGAAACCAGCTTGGAATAGAAGGTGGTGTCGTCATAGGCGAGCAGGGTCTTCTTGGCGGAGATCAAGAGGTCCTTGACCTCGGCCATCTTGGCCGGGTCGGTCTCATTGACCGAATAGCCCTTGTCGAGCTGCCCGGCGGCCAGCAGCCAGCGATCGGTCGCCAGCATGGTGGTCTTGCCCTTCATCTCGTCGGAAGGGGCGAGCAGGTCGCTCCAGCTCGTGGGCGCCGTCTTGACAAGGTCAGAGCGGTAGCAGAGGCCCGTCGTGCCCCAGGTGTAAGGCACGGAGAAAGCGTTGCCGACATCGTGCGGCAGCTTGGTCGCTTCGGGATAGAGGTTGGCGAGGTTGGGGATCTTGGCATGGTCGATCGGCTCGGTCAGGCCAAGCTTGTTTAATACTTCGGCGAAGGGCGAGGAGACGAAGACCACGTCATAGCCCTTGCCGCCGGCGGCAATCAGCTTGCCCATGATCTCTTCATTGGTGGCGTGCACCACCACTTCGCCGGCAACGCCGGTGGCGGTCTTGAAAGCGGCCATGGCGTCGGGTGCCATGTACCCATCCCAGTTCGAAATAACGAGGTCGGCTGCGGCGGCCGGCACCGAGAGCGTCAGGGCGAGACCGAGAGCGATTGAGGATGTATTGAGCGCACGGCGCCGCAGGCTGGTAGCGGTCATGGCAGTCTCCCATTCGGTTTGATCGTCGAAATCATTTGCCGGACCAAGGCCGGCGACGCGCGCGCCTGCCTCGATCCTGTTCCCTCGGTCTTTTCTCGCCGATTGTGCCGACAGTACTATTGCAGAAAAAAGTACGTCAATCCATAATCTGTCAACCGACGGAGGAATTTGGCCGATTGTCCCTGTTCCGGCGATCAGCCAGACCAATGCGCCACATTCGCATTCGAGAAAAGTCATGCAAGCCGTAGCCAGACGACCTCGCACCAACCATCTCGATCTGGCGCAACGCATCCTGGATGTGGCGCGGCAGCGTGGCTTCGAGCCTGGCGCCCGCCTGCCCGAACAGCAGATCGCCTCGCTGTGTAATGTCTCGCGCACGCCCGTACGCGCGGCACTCGGCCTGCTCGCGGAACGGGGCGTGGTGCGCTGGGAGGCCGACAGCGGTTATCATCTGACGGTCGACCTCGCCGCCCAGCCCGCCATTGCCGCCGAACTACCCAGTGCGGAGGAAGACGAGCTCGCCGAAGCCATCCTGCGCGACCGCTCGGCGCGACGGTTGGACCAGACGGTGACCATCGCGGGGCTGATGCGACGCTACGACGCTGATCGCAAGACGGTACTAAAAGCACTTAACAAACTGACCGACGAGAATCTTCTGGATCGTGCGCCTGGGCAATCCTGGTTGTTTCGCCGCGCGCCGGACGATCCGGAGGCGCAAGGCGAAAGCTACGAGTTCCGCCTGGTGCTGGAGCCGGCGGCCATCCTGACGCCAGGCTTTCGGCTGGACGGGGCGCGGGCAGCAATGTTGCGGCAAGGCATGGAAGCGCTTGCAGCGCTGCCGGACGAGACATTCGACACGCGCGAGTTCCAGCGGCTGGACATGGATTTTCATGGCATGATCGCCGAGGGCTGCGCCAACCGTTTTGTGTCGGATGCATTGGCCGATCATCTCCGCCTGCGCCGGCTGCCGGGCATCTATTCCGGCGTCAACGTGTTTCGGCTGCGGCAATCGTTGCGCGAACACTCGGGCATACTCGACTATCTTGAAAGCCGGCAGTATGAGGTGGCTGCCGATCTGCTTCGCATCCACCTGCGGCTCTCCCGCAGCCAGCGACCGCAAGCAGCCAGCCGCGGAGCTCCCGCACTGTTCGGCATGATCAGCCGGCCGGATTGAAGAGGAATAATTGACGCGTAAAGCCAGCCCGACCATCGCGCTGTTTCCCGAAGCCAGTTTCGGCGCCGCGTTGAATTGCGTCGGTATCGCACAGGCATTGCGCGCACGGGGCGCTCGCCCCGTCTTCATCTGCCATGCCGGCTTCTCCGGCGTCTTTACCGACTATGGCTTCCAGGAATACCCGCTGCCGACGGATGAGCCGCTGAGCGACAGCGAGCGGCAGAGCTATTGGCAGGCCTTCGTGCGCCGGCACCTGCCGCATTTCCGGCTGAGCCCGATCGACCAGCTCGAGACCTATGTCGCGCCGACCTGGCAAGCGATCGTCGACACCGCCGTCAACGCCGAGGCGCCGCTGCGCCAATTGCTGGCGCGGCTGAAGCCGGATGTGGTGGTGCTCGACAACGTCATCATGTTCCCGGCGATCGCCGCCGCCGGCTGCCCGTGGGTGCGCGTCGTCTCCTGTGCCGAGACGGAACTGCCGGATGCCGAGGTGCCGCCCTATCTCTCGGGGATGGGTGCCGACGACCCGCAACGTGCGGCGTTCGAAGCGCGCTATCTCGCGGCCTCCGCACCCGCGCATGAGCGCTTCAACCGTTTTCGCGCGGATGCCGGCCTGGCGCCGTTGCCCAAGGGCCTGTTCCTCGAGACATCACCCGACCTCAATCTGCTGCTGACGCCAGCGATCGTACGGCGTGAGCGGGCCGAGCCGCTCGACCCCAAACGCTTCGTCTATCTCGAAGGCTGCGTGCGCTCGGAAGGGCCGTTCGAGGTGCCGGTGTTTCCGCGCAATGGCGGGCCGCTGGTCTATGTCAGCTTCGGCAGTCTCGGCGCGATGGATGTCGGGCTGATCGAACGCATGCTCGCCGTCTTCGACCGGCTGCCGGCGCGCTTCATCGTCAATGCCGGCGGCCTGCGCGACGCCTACCGCGCGGTGCCGGACAATGTCTATCTCGACGCCTGGTTTCCGCAGCCTTCGGTGGTGGCGAAGTCGGACCTGTTTATTCATCACGGAGGAAACAACAGTTTTTGCGAGGCGCTGCGCTTCGGCGTGCCGTCGCTGATCATGCCCTATTGCTGGGACGGACATGACAATGCGCAACGCGCGGGAGAGACGGGCGTGGGCGACCATATCGGCCGCGACGCCTGGACCGAAGGGGGATTGGAGAGAGCCATTCTCGGCCTGCTGGCCGACGATGCGATGCGCGCCCGCCTCAGGGACAATGCTGCCAAGATGGCGCTGACCCCTGGAACGGATGTGGCCGCGCAAGCCATACTCTCTCTCATAGGTACGTGAACCAAAATGCAGGACAAAAATACCAACACCGCTCTCTTCACCGGCAACGATCCCAAGGCCTGGCTCGCCCAGCACGGCATCACGGAGGTCGAGTGCCTGGTGCCCGACATGAATGGCGTGCTGCGCGGCAAGGCGCTGCCGACAGCAAAATTCCTCAAGGCGCTGGAAGACCGCGCACTTTACCTGCCGAGCAGCGCTTTCCTGGTCAGCATCGATGGCCGCTACTCCGGTTCGATCGACGAAGGCTTTGCCTATCAAGACCCGGATATGCGCATGGTGCCTGATATGTCGACGCTGTGCCTGGCGCCGGGCGGTGGCGCTGGCAAAGCCTATGTCTTCGCCGACGCCTTCCACATGGAAGGCAAGCCCTGGATGGCCTCGCCACGACATGTGCTGCGCGCCGTGCTCGATCTCTACCGGAAGCGCGGTTGGCGCGCGGTGGTGGCGCCGGAAGTCGAATTCTATCTGACCGCGCCCAATCCGAATCCCGACCAGCCGCTGACGGCACCGGTTGGCGCCAATGGCCGCGTCGAGGGCTCGCAGCATCCCTATGACATGGTGGCGCTGGAAGAATTCGAGCCGGTGATAAGGCGCGTCTATGATTATGCCGCAGCCGCCGGCCTGCCGCTCGACACGCTGATCCATGAATCGGGCACCGCGCAGCTGGAGATCAATCTGCTGCACGGCGACGCGGTGCCACTCGCCGACCAGGTGCTGCTGTTCAAGCGGCTGACGCGCCAGGCAGCGCAGCAGAGCGGCATGCACGCCACCTTCATGGCCAAGCCGATCGCCGCGCAGGCCGGCAGCTCGATGCATCTGCACATGTCTGTCGTCGATGAAACGACAGGCGCCGCGCTGTTTGCCGACAGAGATGATGCAGACACCGAAATGTTCGGCCATTTCATCGGCGGCCTGCAGAAATATGTGCCCGAGATCATGCCGCTATTCGCACCCAACGTGAACTCGTTCCGCCGCATCCGGCCGAACCACAGCGCGCCGGCCAACATCGAATGGTCGCATGACAACCGCTCCTGCGGCCTGCGCGTGCCGGCAGGTGGCCGCGCCGCCCGGCGGGTAGAGAACCGCTTGCCGGGTGCGGATTGCAATCCCTATCTGGCGATCGCCGGTTCGCTGCTTGCCGGCTATCTCGGCGTCGAGCAGAAGCTGGCGCGCTCGGCTGAGGCCTCGGGCAATGCCTACAGGATCAAAAGCACGCTGCCGAAAACGATGGAGGAGGCGCTTGATCGTTTCACTGCTTGCGAGCCGGTGCGGGCATTGCTCGGCGAGGATTTTTTCCAGACCTATCTGCGCGTCAAGAGCGTCGAACTCGACCTGTTCCAAAGCGTGGTGACGAGTTGGGAACGCGACCATTTGCTGCTGAAGGTGTGATCATGGCCTCCGGCTCAACGGGTTTCAATTCGGGCCTCGATATCGGCAAATCCTACTATGTCGCCACCGCCAATCCGGCGCCGGAACATCCGGCGCTGGTGGGAGATGTCGGCGCCGATCTGGTGGTGGTCGGCGGCGGCTGCACCGGCCTGTCGGCCGCCCTTCATGCCGCCGAGCGCGGCCTGAAGGTGGTGCTGCTCGAAGGCGGCAAGATCGGCTGGGGCGCGTCGGGCCGCAATGGCGGCCAGATGATCCCTGGCCTGCGCAAAGGCGCCAAGGGGTTGGTCAAGCTCTATGGTCCCGAGCGGGCGAAGGTGCTGTTCGACCTTGCCTTCGAAGCGCGCGGCCTGGTGCTCGACATCATCGAGCGCCACGCCATCGATTGCGATCTGCGGCTGACCGGCCATCTCGTCGGCGCGGTCAACGGCTCTGATCTCAGAGACCTCGAAGAAGAGGCGAAATGCCTCGAAAGCGTGATGAAGTTCCGCGACGTCGAGATCCTGTCGGCAGCGCAGGCGCGCGGCAAGGTGGACACGCCCTATCGTGGGGCGATGTATGAGCCGCTTGGCGGCCACATGCATCCGCTGAACTACACGCTCGGGCTTGCCCGAGCAGCCGTGGCCGCCGGCGTCACCATTCATGAGAATTCGGTGGCGGTGAAGCTGGAGCTGGAACCATCGATCCGGGTCTCGACATCGAAGGGTTCGGTACGGGCCAAGCATGTCGTATTGGCGGGCGATGCGCTGCTCAATGGGCTGGAGCCACGCGTCAACAGCCGTATCATGCCGGTCGGCAACTACATCGTCGCCACCGAGCCGTTGGAGGGTAAACGCAATGTCATCCCGGCCAATGTGGCGGTGTCCGACACACGCTTCGTCGTCAACTACTACCGCATGTCGGCGGACGGACGCCTGCTGTTCGGTGGCGGCGAGCGTTACACGCCGTCGCCGCCGGCCGACATCGCCGGCTTCGTGCGGCCGCATATGGAAGCCACTTTCCCGCAATTGAAGGGCTGCCGTATCGACCATGCCTGGGGCGGGCTGGTGTCGGTGACGACATCGCGGCTGCCGCATGTCGGGCACTATGGCGAGGTCTATTTCGCGCATGGCTATTCCGGCAAGGGCGTCATCCTGTCGACGCTGTCGGGCAAACTGCTCGCCGAAGCGATCACCGGTGATGCCTCACGGCTCGATCTGTTCTCGACGCTGACGCCGATGCCGTTCCCGGGTGGAACCGCGCTACGCGGTCCGCTCTATGTGCTGGGGATGTTGTGGTACGCGATGCGCGACCGCATCAAGCATTGAAGGCTGCGGCCGGCGGGCGCGAAATCATTGGAGGCGATTGCATGCGTGATTTTCAGTTCCCCGGCCGCTCGCCGGTTCGCGCGACAGAAGCGATGGGGGCGACATCGCATCCGCTGGCGACGCTGGCCGCCATCGACATGCTGCGCTCCGGCGGCAATGCCATGGATGCCGCTGTCTGCGCTGCGGCGGTGCAAGGCGTCGTCGAGCCGCAATCGACCGGCATCGGCGGCGACTGTTTTGTGCTCTACAGTCCCAAAGGCGAGGGCGATGTTCTCGCTTTCAACGGCTCGGGGCGTTCGCCCGCTGCGGCAACCGCCGAATGGTATCTGGAGCGGGGGCATAGCGAACTGCCTGCGGCCGGACCGCATGCCGTCACCATACCAGGCGCCATCGATGCATGGTGCCGGCTACTCGAGGACCACGGAAAAAAGGGCATCGACGCCGCGCTGGCGCCAGCCATTCGCTATGCCGAACAAGGCTATGTCGTTTATGATCGCGTCGCCTTCGACTGGGCCGACGAGGTCGCCCTGCTCTCAGCCGATGAACATGCCGCGCGCATCTTCCTGCCGGAGGGCAGGGCGCCGCAGGCGGGCGATCTGCACCGCCAACCGCAACTGGCGGAAACCTTGCGCGTCGTCTCGAGCCAAGGTCGCGCCGGCTTCTATGAAGGCGCGGTCGCCGAGGACCTGGTAGCGCGTCTTCGCGCGCTGGGCGGGCTGCATGCATTGGAGGATTTCGCCGAGACCCAAGGCGACTACGTCAAGTCAGTGAAGACATCCTATCGCGGCCACGACATCCACCAGATGCCGCCGAACAATCAGGGCATGACGGCGCTGATCATGCTCAATGTGCTTTCCGGCTTTGCGCTTAACTCGCTGGAGCCGAACAGCGCCGAGCGGCTGCATCTCGAGATCGAAGCCGGCCGGCTTGCCTATCAGGACCGCGACACTTTCATCGGCGACCAGGATTTCGTTGATGTCCCCGTCGAGAAACTGTTGTCGGCAGCGTATGCGGAGCGGCTGCGCGCCGCCATCGATCCGGCCCTCGCCATGACGCATCTGCCGCGGCTTGAGCTGTCGCGCAGCGACACCGTCTATATCTCCGTGGTCGACCGCGACCGCAATTCGGTCAGCTTCATCAACTCGACCTTCGGTTCCTTCGGCAGCGGCGTCGTCGGTCCCAAGACAGGCGTCGTGCTGCAGAATCGCGGCAGCAGTTTTCGCCTCACGGAAGGCCATCCAAATCGTATCGCGCCGCGAAAGCGACCGATGCACACCATCATGCCTGGCATGGCGACGCGAGGGGGTAAGGTGGTGATGCCGTTCGGGGTGATGGGCGGCGGCTACCAGCCGTTCGGCCATGTCCATCTGTTGACCAACATGATCGATTTCGGGATGGACCCGCAGCAGGCACTGGATGCGCCACGGGTGTTCTACAAGGACAATGCCGTGCTGGCCGAGCGCGGGATTCCGGCTGAGGCGATCGCCGGCCTGCGTCAGCGCGGTCATCAGGTTTCGATCGCCGAGGAGCCGCATGGCGGCGGCCAGCTGGTGCTGATCGATTGGGAAAAGGGCACGCTCACCGGTGCCTCCGATCCTCGCAAGGACGGTTGTGCGCTGGGCTACTGATCTGCGTTGCTGGAATGCGCATTCAGAACCAGATCAGCCAGACAAGCTGCAGGGTTACCAGTGCAATGGCGTCCCAGAAGATGAGTTCGCCTGTCGAGAACCAGCGCCGCGACCGGTTGAAGCTGTAGAACAGCCACCAGACCAAGGCTGCGGCGGCCAGCGGCACCAAAGCGAGCAGCGTGCTCACGGCAGCCGCGCTCCCGACACAGCATCGAATGTGTGCAGCGCTGCCGGCGGAAAGCGTAGATAAAGCGGCTGGCCGGGATCGAAAGCGCGATCGTCATTCACAGTCCTGACGATCAGCGCGTTGGCCTCGCTATTGGCGAAGATCAGCACGTCCGGCTCGACCGGTTCGACGACGTCGACGGCAAACAGGATGGCGTCGCCGGCAGTCGCGTCGACAAGCTGGATCTGCTCCGGGCGAATGCCGAGCACGATGGGACCATCAGGCTTTCCCGGAAGCGGGCAAGTGAAACCGCTGGCGTGGAAGACGCCGGCGCGGACATCGCCATCGAACGTGTTCATCGCTGGACGGCCGATGAATTCGGCGATGAAGCGATTGGCAGGCCGCCGATAGATCTCGCGCGGGTCGTCGTACTGGATCAGTGCGCCTTCGCGCAACACCGCGACCCTGGTCGCCAGCGTCATCGCCTCTTCCTGGTCGTGGGTGACGAAGACGAAGGTCTTTTTCAGCTCGCGATGCAGACGCTTCAGCTCGGTGCGCATGTGGAGCCGCAACAAGGCGTCGAGATTGGACAGCGGCTCGTCCATCAGACAGAGGCTCGGCTGCCAGACGAGTGCGCGGGCCACAGCCACGCGCTGCGCCTGGCCGCCCGACAATTGCGAAGGGCGGCGGTCGAGGTAACGGGTGATTTCGAGCAGCTCGGCCATGGCGCGGACGCAGCGGTCAAGCTCGGCGGCCGGCATCTTTCGGATGCGCAAGGGATAGGCGATGTTCTCGTAGACGCTCTTATGGCTGTAGAGCGCATAGTTCTGGAACACCATGCCCATGCCGCGCAGGCGCGGCGGCAGGTCGGTGACATCGAGGCCCTCGACCATGATGCGCCCGGCGGTCGGCCGCTCCAGCCCGGCGAGCAGCCGGCAGGCTGTCGTCTTGCCGGAACCGGACGGGCCGAGCAGAACCAGGAATTCGCCGGGCTCGAAAGCAAGATCGAGCGCCTGCAGCGCCACCGTCCCGTCCGGGAAGGCCTTGGTGACGCCGTCGAAAACAATTGCCATACAAGATCCCTTCAACCCTTGACCGCGCCGAAGGTGAGGCCGCGGACGAGCTGTTTCTGGACAAGGAACGTGAAAAGCACGATCGGCAGCGTTGCCACGATCGCGACTGCCGCGACCTGTCCCCAGAGCGTGCCATGCGGCGTCACCAGCCCCGGTATGCCGACGGTCAGCGGCCGCCCGTCGAAAGCGACGAGGATGAAGGCATAGAGGAACTCGTTCCACGACAGGATGAAGCAGAGCACCGCTGTGGCGCCGATGCCGGGTGCGGCCAGCGGCGCGACGACGAAGAAGAATGCGCCGAGCCGCGAGCGGCCGTCCATCATCGCGGCCTCGTCGATCTCCCTGGGGATTTCGGCGAAGAAGCCGCGCATCATCCAGACGACGAGCGACAGGTTGAAGGAGGTGTGGGCGATCACAACGGCGTAGATGGTGTCGATCAGGCCCAGCGAGGTGAAGAACAGGAACAGCGGCACGGCGATTGAGATCGGCGGCGCCATGCGCGTGGTCAGGAAGAAGAAGAACAGGTCTTCCTTGCCGGGAAAATCCGAGCGGGCAAAGCCATAGGCCGCTGGCGCGCCGATGACGATGCAGAGTATGGTCGACGACACCGAGATCAGCACCGAATTGATCGCCAGCGGCCAGTATCCCTTGTCGATGAAGACGGCGGGATAGTTGGCAAGCGTCGGCGAAAAAATCCATTTCGGCACAGAAGACAGAAGATCGACGCGGTTCTTGAACGACGCCAGCACCATCCAGACATAAGGCGTCAGCGCCACCACGACGGCGACGAGCAACACCGCCCAGGCAAAGCTTTTCCAGGCGCGGTTGGTGGACTGATCGATCATCGCAGCGCCCTCAAAACGCCCCCACCTGCTTGCGGCTCGACCAGTAGACGGCCTTGTAGAAGACCGAGCACAGGATCAGCACGACGAGATAGATCATGAAGGCGACCGCGGCGCCGTAGCCGAGGTCCCAGTTACGGAAATTGACGCGGTAGGCGTAGATCGAGACCAGCTCGGTCAGCGTTCCCGGTCCGCCGCCGGTCATCAGGAAAACCTTGTCGAACTCCTTGAAGGCGTCGATGCCGCGCAGCAGCAGCACGAGCGCGATGACCGGCCGCAGCAGCGGCAGCATGACGTTTCGGAAAATCTGGAACGGTTTGGCGCCATCCATCATCGCCGCCTCGAACGGCGCGCGCGGCAGGCTCATCATCCCGGCGAGCATGATCAGGGTGACGAAAGGCGTCCACTGCCAGACATCGATGGCGACGATGGTCGGAAACACCAGGTCGGGTGCCGAAAGCACCGCCGAATTCTGCGCCAGCAGGCCGACCTTGCGCATGTAGAAGGTGAGCATGCCGAAATCGCCCTGCAACAGCAGCCGCCAGATCAGCCCGACGGCGACCGGCGCGATCATCATCGGGATGAGCAGCAGTGTGGTGAGAAGCCGCTGGCTGGCGACGAAGCGGAAGATCAGGAAGGCCAGCGCAAAGCCGAGCAGGAATTCCAGGCCGACGGCGATGATGACGAATTTCAGCGTCAGCAGGAACGATGCCCAGAAGAATGGGTCGTTGCGCATCAGCTTGCGGAAATTGTCGAAACCGACGAAGGCGCCGGCATGGCTGGCGTCGGCGAAGCTGAGGTCGGTCAGCGCGGTGTAGACCATGTAGTAGAACGGGCCGACCAGGAAGACGACGACGAGCAGCGTCGCCGGCAGCATCAAGAGCGGCCCCACCCCACGGTCGAGAAGCGGCATTCCGCGCGGCGATGGAGTGCGGTTCGTCACGGGCGTTTCCTGCGGACAAGAACGGCTACCCGCTTGTGCGGGTAGCCTCTGCGCGACATCTCAAGGCCTATCGTGCCGGATAGGTCATGGGTGCGCAAGAACCGAGCAGTGTCGAGATGTCGGTGGCGGCGGTGTCGAGGGCGGCCTGCGCCTCCTTTTCGCCGGCGAGGTAGGATGACAGTTCGCGCACTAGTATGTCGGTCATCTCGGCCGATTGCGGCAGCGTCGCCTTCGGCACCGCATGCTCGTTGGCCTCCATCGAAGCCTTGGCATAGGGCAGCTTCTGCACCTCGGCGGAGGCATAGACATCCGGCCGACCTGAAGCGCCGCCATTGAGATGCTGTTCGAGCTGGCGGTCATAGCCCATCATCCACTGGACGAAGAGGAAGGCGGCCTGCTGGTTCTTCGAATAGACCGGGATGAGATAGGTCCAGCCCTCGACCTGGCCGATCTTCCCGCCGTCGCCTTGCGGCACGAGATCGAAGCCAACCTTGCCGACCACGGTGGAGGCCGTGGTGTCGACCGACACGGCATAGGTTGCGTCGTTCCACATGATCAGCTCGGCGACCTTGGCTTGCTGCATCAGCGCCATGACATCATCCCAGAAATAGTTGAGGCTGTCCGGCGGCGAGAATTGCAGCAGGCTCTTGTAATATTCGAGCGAGGCGACGGCCTTGGGGCTGTTGACGATGACCGGGCCGCAGGCCGAGCCGCTCTTCACGTCGAGCACGTCGCCGCCGAAGGAATAAAGGAAATTGAGCCACTCATACCACAGTGCCTCATGGCGCTTGCCCTGCAGGGCGGTGCCGTAAAAACCCTGGTCGGGGCGATAGAACCATTCGGCGATATCGCGGTATTGCTTCCAGTCCTTGGCGGGAGCGAGGCCGTAGCCATACTTGGCCTTGAAGCCTGCCTGCTCCTTGGGATCGGCGAGCAGGTCCGAGCGATACCACATGAACATGTTGAGCACTGTGAAGGGGAAGCCGTACTCCTTGCCGTCATACCAGGAGATTTCGTGCCAGGCGGTCTGGTAGAGCTGCTTCTCCGGCTCGAAGCTCGGATCGCGCAAAGCCGGGTCGGCCATCATCTTGGCGATTTCGACCAGATGGTTGTTGGTGGCGAACTTGCCGAGTTCGCGATGCGGCTGGATGATGACGTCGTAGCGGCCGCGGTGCGAGTTGAGATCGAGCTGCACCTTGTTGACGGCTTCCGAGTGCTCGTACATCTCGACTTCGACATGGATGCCGGTCTGTTTTTCAAACTCCGGCGCCATCTTCTTCAGCGCTTCGAGCGGCGGCAGCGCCTCGCCGACCATGCGGATGGTCTGGCCGCTATAGGGTTTCGACGCCTCTTTCAGATCCCACGCGTCCGCTTGTGTCACTTGCCACGTCAGGGGCCACACAAATACGACCGCGACGAGCAGTCTGGACGCGGTACGTCTCAGCGGCTTGAGCATTCTTCCCTCTCCCTAGAAGTCGTGCCTGGCGGGCCGGCGCCCGTTTTGTCATAAAATGTGTGGTACTGCAAATCAAAATGTGGCACCTTGCAACAATTGGTTGGGAGGTGTTAACAGACCGGCAGCAAACCGGCTTTCCCGACCAGGCGAGGGACCTTTCGGATGGACTTCATCTTCATGCTGACGCGCAACGATCGCACGGTCGAGGACTGTCTCGACCTGGTCGATTTGATTGAGCCGGTCGGCCTGAAGCATGTCGGCTTCAAGGATATTGGCGTCGCGCCGGATGTGCTGCGCAAGCTCGCTGTCGCCATTGGCCGGACAGGCGCCACCACTTACATGGAAGTTGTCTCGACGACGGCTGAGGCCTGCCTTAATTCCGCGCGCATCGCCAGGGATCTCGGCATCCAGCGCCTGCTCGGTGGTACTCAGGTCGACGAGATCATGGCGTTGCTGGAGGGGAGCGGCACCGAATACTACCCTTTTCCCGGGCGGCCGGTCGGCCATCCGACCAAGCTCGGCGGTTCGGCCGAGGATGTCGAGGCCGACTGCCGCGCCTTCGCCGAGAAGGGTTGTGCGGGATGCGACATCCTCGCCTATCGCGCCACCGAGGCCGACCCGGCCGAACTGGTGCGCGCAGCCCGGCGCGGGCTTGGTCCGTCGCGGCATCTGATCGTCGCCGGCGCTGTGGCATCAGCCGATCGGATCAAGGCAATCAAGCTGGCCGGAGCCAACGCTTTTACCATTGGCACAGCGGTTTTCGATGGCTCCTATTCGCCGACGAAAGGTTCTATCCTCTCGCAACTGCGGGATGTCCTCGCGGATTGCGAGCGCGTCTAATGCCAGTCATCGGCATCGATCTCGGCACACAAAGCCTGAAGGCGATCGTTGTCGATGACGAATTGCGGCTGCGTGGCGAGGCCGCTGTGTTGTACCAGCCGGCCTTCCCGGCGCCCGGCTGGGCCGAACAGAACCCGGCGCTGTGGCTGGCGGCGCTCAAGCCGGCCATTGCCGGCGCGCTCGACAAGGCTGGGCTTGCGCCGTCCGACATCAAGGGTATTGCCATTGCCGGCCAGCTCGACGGCTGCGTCGCGGTCGATCGCAATGGTGAGGCGCTGGCTCCGTGCATCATCTGGATGGACCGGCGGGCGGCAGGAGAGATCGCCGGCATCGACCCGGACTTCATCCGTGAGCGCACCGGTCTCGTTCTGGACGCCACCCATATGGCGGCGAAAATCCGCTGGGCCGCGCGCAACCTGCCCGAAGCGCGCCGAGTGGCGCTCTGGCATCAACCGGTATCGTTCGTGGTCGCGGCGCTGTGCGGTCGTGCCGTCATCGATCACGCGCTGGCCTCGACAACCATGCTCTATGGACTGAAGGAGCACAATTATGCCGGCGATCTGCTGGCGGCCTTCGACATCGATGCAGATAAATTGCCCGGCATCGACGATGCATCTGAGATCGCCGGCGCCTTGACGCACGCCGGCGCCGAGCTCACCGGTCTGCCTGTGGGCACGCCGCTGGCGGTCGGCACCGGCGATGATTTTTCGGCCGCCATAGGCGCCGGGGTCGTCGTGCCCGGTGTCGTCGCCTGCAATCTCGGCACGGCCGAAGTGGTCGGCGCGGTGTCCGGCACGCTTCGCCTCGACCCCGGCGGCCTGGTCGAGACCCATGGCTTTCTCGGCGACGGCTATTTCATCTCCAATCCCGGATGGCTCTCGGGGGGCGCGGTGACGTGGTTTCTAACAACCTTCGGCGTCGATTCGCCGGCGGCGATGTCGGAACTGGCGGCGACGGTGGTTGCCGGCAGCGACGATTTGCTGTTCCTGCCGGCCTTGTCCGGTGCCATGGCGCCGCGCTGGATCGCCGAAGCGCGTGCCGCTTTCTACGGCCTGACATCCTTCCACGGCAAAGCGGCCTGCGCTCGCGCAGTGCTGGAAGGCTGCGCCTTCGCCATGCGCGACGTTGTCGACCGGCTGGACGAGCTCGGCATAACAACCGGGCGCATCCGGCTCTCAGGCGGTGGCGCGCGCAGCCGGGTGTGGGGGCAAATCCGGGCCGATGTCAGCGGCAGGCCGGTCGAGATCGTGGGTGCGGCCGATGCCTCGCCGATCGGTGCGGCAATCCTTGCCGCCGCAGCCATCGGCCTTACCTCCTCAGTGCGGCAGGCGGCTGAAAGGCTGGCCGGCCACATCGAGACGATCGACCCTGATCCTTCCGCCAAGGCCGCCTACGACAGAAGTTACCGCCGGTATCGCACCTTGTTCGATGCCCTGACCCCGCTTCATGCTGACTGACCGGACTGCATCCTATGTCCAGACAAATGCTCGATCGCCTTATTGCCGGCACGCTGCCTGACCCGGATAGCCAGGGAATGCTGTCGGTGCCGCTGAAGACCATCGTCATAGGGCGCGGTCTCGGCGACGAAGCCGATGCGCTGGTCAAGCCGCTGCCGCTCGGCCGCAGGCTCGCCGTTGTCATGGATCCCGACACAAGGCTGGCTCTCGGCGAGAGAGTGTCCATTGCGCTGCGCGGCTCGATCGATGTCGACAAGATCATCCTGCCGCGCCATCCGCATCCCGACATGGACGCCGTGCGATCGGTGATCGCCCGCACGAAAGACGCCAGCGGTCTGGTCGCGGTCGGATCCGGCTCGATCAATGACATCACCAAATATGCCGCCCATCTGACCCAAAAGCCCTATGCGGTGTTCGGCACCGCGCCGTCGATGAACGGCTACACCTCGGTGTCTGCGGCAATCACAGAGGACGGCCTGAAGAAATCGCTGACGGCGAGCCTGCCGGTCGGTGTCTTCCTCGATCTCGATGTCATGGCGCGAGCGCCGCACCGGCTGATCGCTGCCGGCTTCGGCGATTCGATGGCGCGGCCGACCGCGCAGACCGATTGGCTGATGGCGCATCTGTTGCTCGGCACGCCCTACCGGGAGGCGCCGTTCATGCTTCTGGCCGAGGACGAGGAGGCGCTTATCGCCAAAGCCGGCGAACTCGGGACCGGCGACCTTGAGGCGATGGAAGTGCTGGTGCGCACGCTGGTCATGTCCGGCCTTGGCATGACTTTGTGCGGCGGCTCCTATCCGGCCAGTCAGGGCGAACATCTCATCGCCCACTATATCGACATGCGGGGCCAGGGATTGCCCGAGGCGCATCACGGCGAGCACATAGCGGTGACGACGTTGACGATGGCGCGGCTGCAGGAACGCGTGCTGGCGCTGCGGGAGCTGCAGCTCGCGCCGTCCGCCGATACGCCAGACCGCTTCATCGAAATCTTCGGCGAAACGCTCGGACGTTCCTGCTGGGCGGCATTCAAGCCCAAGCTGCTGGACCGCGAACAGGCGGACGCTGTCAACACCATGCTGGCCAGGCAGTGGCGCTCGCATCGCGAAAGGCTGCTGGGGGTGGCACGCCCGGCGCGCGAGATCGCGGCAGCACTGCGCGCCGTCGGCGCCCCAACCACGCCGCAGGAGGTCGCCATTCCCGCTGGCTTCTACGACGAGGCGGTCGCCAATGCGCGGCTGATCCGCGACAGGTTCACCATGCTCGACGTCGCTGCTGCCTCGCTCGAAACGGTTGCGGCGGGAGCCTGAGCGGGTGCTGCGTCCGCTCACCGACTTCACCGCGCTGGACCGGCGCAACATCGCTGTCGTGCTGACCGACATAGACGACACCTTGACCGACAAAGGGCGGTTGCCGACAAAAGCCTATGCGGCGCTCGAGCGGCTGAAGCAGGCCGGATTCATTGTCGCGCCGGTTACCGGCCGCCCTGCCGGCTGGTGCGACCTGATCGCCCGGCAATGGCCGGTGGACGGCGTGATTGGCGAGAACGGCGCCTTCTATTTCCGCTACGACGACGCCAAAAAGCGGATTGTTCGCCACTACGCCAAGAGCGCTGCCGAACGGCAGGCCGATGCCGCGCGCCTCAAGGAGATCGAGCAAACCGTTCTGCGCGAAGTTCCGGGTGCGGCGGTCGCGGCCGACCAGGCCTATCGCCAGGCCGATCTGGCGATCGATTTTTGCGAGGACGTGGCGCCGCTGCCCAAAACCGAGGTTCTGAAGATCATCGGCATCTTCCAGCGCTATGGCGCGACGGCGAAAATCTCGTCCATCCACGTCAATGGCTGGTTCGGCAAATACGACAAACTGTCGACAAGCCGGCTATTCTTGCGGGACTGTTTCGGTATAGATATCGACCACGACAAGGACAGCATTGTCTTCGTCGGCGATAGTCCAAACGATGCACCAATGTTCGGCTTCTTCCCCAACAGCGTCGGCGTCGCTAATGTGCTGGACTTCGCCGGCGAGCTTCCGGCGTCTCCCGCCTTCGTCACAAGCGGGCGCGGCGCGGAGGGATTTGCCGAGCTTGGCGACGCGCTGATTGCAGCAAAGGGAATGGAATAGTCATGGACCAAGGCCGACTGACGAAGAAGGAGCGGCACGCGCTTATCCTTTCGGAAGTGCGCCGGTCGGCGTCGATACGCATCTCCAAGCTCGCACGGCGCATCGGCGTCGCCGGCGAGACCATCCGCCGCGATCTCATCGAACTCGGCGATGCCGGGCTGATCAACCGCACCTATGGCGGTGCGACGATCTCGCTGGTGACATCAGAACCGGTGATTTCGGAGCGTGGCCTGACCCTGATCGAGGAGCGCGCCCGCATCGGCCGCGGCGCGGCAAGCCTTGTCGAGAAGGGCCAGATCGTGATGATCGACGGCGGTTCGACCACCTATGAGGTGGCGCGCAACCTTTCGCAGCTGAAGCGCGACCTGACCATCATCACCAATTCCACCGGAGTGGCCTCTGTGGCCGGCGCCAATCCGACCTTTCGGGTGCTGCTCTGCCCCGGGACCTATGATAGCCGGGAAGGCAGCGTGTTGGGCGAAGACACCGTCGAGTTTCTGCGCCGCTACAATGCCGACGTCGCCATTATCGGGGCATCGGGGATAAGCGCCGATGGTCCGAGCGACATGATCTCGGGCGCCGCAGCCGTTAAACGCGCGATGATATCGCGTTCATTGTCGACGGTGCTGGTGGTGACCCACGACAAGTTTGGCCGCAGCAGTCTCGAACGCATCTGCGGGCTCGATGACATTGCCGATATCGTCACCGACAGCGAACCGAAGGCCGACCTGCGCACTGCTGCCGAACAGGCGGGCACGGAGCTGCATGTGTTTGCCGCCGGCTGATCAGCAACTGCTTATTCGGCGGCATCCCGGTTGGTCAGCGCGATGTGGCAGCAGCCGGAGCCGTGGCCCGGCGTCCAGGTGACATTGTCGAAGCGCACGCCCGTTGCCTCGAACAGACCACGGTCGAAAGCGCCGGCGATGCGGCAGAGCGTGGCGAGTTTTTCATCACCGACACCGGCCTCGACCCAGGCGTCCTTCAGCGGACAACGCTTCACCTTGAAGGCGATGTGGTCCGGCCCGCGCTCGACATCGGTCGGATACATCAGGCCGCCATCCGGGCTGACGGCCAAAAATGCCTCGCCGATGGCCGGCGCGTCGTTAGGTCCGAAACGGACGAAGGCGGCCGCCGCCACCTCCTTGCCGCGCTGCTCGATGGTGCGGATCATGATCGCCTCGGCCTTTTCCGCGCCGAGTTCGCCGGTCAGCTCGTCGAGAAACAGACGGTAGAGATCGGCGCGGTTACGGAAGGCGGAATCGAGTTCGCGCGAGAGTTTTTCGGCTCTGGCTTCTGGTTCGGTCATGGTACTTGCCTGCTGCTTCTGTCCAATCTTGGCGCCGCCGCAACCAGCGCCTTGCCGATTGCCGACTGCGGCGCGTCGATAACGTTGCGGGCGTCGCCGCTCTCGGCGATCCGCCCGGCGTCGAGAAGAACGACGCGGTGGGCGATGGCCCGTACGACGCCGAGATCATGCGAAATGAAGAGATAGGCGATCCGTTCCCTGGCTTGCAGGTCGAGCAGCAACGCAAGGATCTGTCCGCGGACCGAAACGTCGAGCGCCGACACCGCCTCGTCGAGCACGATCAGCGACGGTTTGGTTGCGATGGCGCGGGCGATGGCGACGCGCTGGCGCTGGCCGCCGGAGATTTCGTGAATGGCGCGCGGGGCGAGATCGGCTGCCAGCCCGACGCGATCCAGCAAGGCAGCAATGCGGGCCGGCCTCTCGGCGCGGGAAGCGATGGCATGGATGCGCAAGGGATCGTCAAGCACGCGAGCCACCGTGGCGCGCGGGTTGAACGCGGCGAGCGGATCCTGGAACACCATTTCCAGGCGCGCGCGCTTGGTGCGCAGGGCCGCACCCTTCAAGAGCAGAAAGTCATCGCCTTCGAACTGGACGGTGCCGGCGTCGGGCTCGATCAACCTAAGCACCAGCCGCGCGATCGTCGACTTGCCGCTGCCGGAGGGCCCGGCCAGCGCCAGCGTCTCGCCGGGTTCGATGGCGAAGGAGACACCGTCGACGGCCGCGATGGCCTTGCCGCCACGACGGTATCGCTTGGTAAGACCGGAGACGGTGAGCAAGTTCATGCCGGCGCCCGTCGTAGCAGCGGATCGGCGTCGAGGCCGAGATGGGCGTCGAGCAGCGTTCGCGTATAGGCATGGCGCGGGGCGTTTATGATTTGCTCCGTCGGGCCGAGTTCGATCAGTTCGGCGTTCCGGAATACAGCGATACGCTCTGCGAGTTCGGCGGCCAGCGCGATGTCGTGGCTGATGAACAGCAGCGTCATGCCGTCCTCCGCCACCAGTTGCCGAATGAGGCTGACGATTTCGGCTTGCACAATGGTGTCCAGCTCGCTGGTCGCCTCATCGGCGATCAGCAGTTTCGGACCGGCTGCAATGGCCGCGGCAACAGCAACGCGCTGCTTCTGGCCGCCGGAGAGCTGGTGCGGGAAAGCACGCATGGCGGTTTGTGGGTCGGGCAGCCGGACACGTTGGAGCAGGGTTTTGGCTTTGGCGTAAGCTTGTGGCCAGTCGAGTCCGAGATGGGCGCGGGCGACTTCGGCGATCTGTTTGCCGACGTTCATGACGGGGTCGAGGCTGGCGGAGGGGTCCTGGAAGACGAAACCAATGTCGCGGCCGGGAAGGGGGAGCGTGCTGGGCTCGGTTAATTTGAGAGGTCGGCGTTCCGTCACACCCCCCTCTGTCCTGCCGGACATCTCCCCCGCAAGGGGGGAGATTGCTCTCTCATCTCCGCCTTCGCCAACCACGAACGTTGCAGAAGGGAAGCCGTCGGCAAAGCTGCTGATCTCCCCCCTTGCGGGGGAGATGTCCGGCAGGACAGAGGGGGGTGGGAAGGATCGCGGCGCCTGAAATTGCCACTTGACATGCCCTTCAATCTTGGCGCTCGCCGGCAGCAGTCCAGCCACCGCCAGCACCAGCGTGCTCTTGCCCGAACCGCTTTCGCCGATAATCGCCAGCCGCTCGCCGGCAATAACATCCAGGCTGACCCCCTTCAGCGCCGTCACCTCGCTGCCATCTCGCCGATAGCGCACTGACAGATCGCGTATCTCAGCCAGTGCGGTCACGACAGGCTCCTCCGCACCGCCGTCGTCTCCACCACGCCTTCGCCGGCGAGATAGATACCGAGCACGGTCAGTACCAGGGCAATGCCCGGAACGATCGACAGAAAGGGCGCGGTTCGCAGCACAGTGCGGCCCTCGGCAATCATGCCGCCCCAGGTGACGCGATTGGGGTCGCCGAGGCCGAGGAAGGAAAGCGCTGCCTCGGTGAGGATCGCGGCCGCCACGATCACCGAGGACAAGGCCAGCACCGGCGGCAGAGCGTTGGGAAGCACTTCGCGAAAAGCGATCTCAAGCGGATGCATGCCGATGACGCGAGCGCCGGCGACGTAATCGCGCTCGCGGATCGACAGCACTTCGGCGCGGGCTACACGCGCCGGTCCGGTCCAGGCGCCAAGCGCTATTGCCGTGACGACGACGCCGAGCGACGGCCCGACGACGCTGACGAAGGCCAGCGCCAAGAGAAAACTCGGCACGGTCTGGAAGGCATCGATGATGCGCATCAGCCCCTCGTCGACAAGGCCGCCGGCAAAGCCGGCCAGCGTGCCGACGATCGCGCCGACGAAGAGTGCCGCCGCCGCCGCCGCCAGGCCGACCGCCAGCGAGGTGCGGGCGCCGTGGAACAGTTCGGCCAGCACGTCACGGCCGAGCCGGTCGGTGCCGAGCGGCAGCGACCAGTCCTGGAACGGCGGCAGCAGTGCTGGTCCGGCAATGGCCTGCGGGTCGCCGGGGAAGAGCAGCGACGCAAACAGCGCCATGGCGAACAGAAGCGCCAGGATGATCGCGCCGGCGACCGCTTCCGGCCGGCGCAGGAAGCGCGGCAGCGCGCTCACGCGCTGGCCTCGCTGGCGCCGACGCGCGGGTCGAGGAAGGCGTAGGCGATGTCGACTGCAAGGTTGATGGCAATGACGAGGACGGCGCTGGTGAGGATGATGCCGAGCAGCAGCGGCGTGTCGCGCGAGGCGACCGCTTCCTGCGCCAGCCGGCCGAGGCCGGGCACGGCAAAAACGCTTTCGATGACGACGCTGCCGCCCAGCATCTGCGCCGATTGCAGGCCGAGCATGGTGATCAGCGGCAAGAGCGCGTTGCGGGCGACATGGGCGAGCACGATGCGGCGGCGCGACAACCCCCTGGCGCGGGCGGCGAGCACAAAATCCTGCCGCCACGCCTCGGCCATGCCGGCGCGCATCATGCGCAGATAGAGCGCGAGATAGATGAAGCCGAGCGCGGAAACCGGCAGGACGAGGTGGACGGCGATGTCGGTGGCGCGGTCAAAACCGGTCTTGTCCGAGGCCAGGCTCTCGATGCCGCCGATCGGCAGCCAGCGCAGGTCGACGGCAAAGACGACGATCAGCACCAGGCCGAGCCAGAAGCCCGGCACGGCATAAAGCGCCAGCGAGCCGATCGACAGGAAGCGGTCGCGAAAGCTGCCGGGTCTGGCGCCGGCGTAGATGCCGAGCGCCGAGCCGAGCCCGAAGGAGAGCGCGGTGGCGGTGACCATCAGGAGCAGTGTCGTCGGCAGGCGTTCCAGGATGACATCGCGAATTGGCCGCGAGAAGGTAACGGACTGGCCAAGGTCGAAATGCAGCAGCGCCCAGAGGTAGTTGGCGAGCCGGGTCAACTCGGACTGGTCGAGGCCCCAGCGATGGCGCAGCAATTCGATCATGCCGGCATCGCCACCGGTCGAGACGATGTAGGCGTCGACCGCGTCACCGGGGGCGGCTTCCAGGAGGAGGAATGTGCCGATGATGACGATCAGCAGCACGAAGATGCTGCCGACGAGGCGACGGCGAATGAGGGTGAGGGCACGGGTCATGGGAAAGGCATAGCGCTGCGCCAGTCGGGAGAGGTGCGGTGTCTAGGCACCCCCCTCTGTCCTGCCGGACATCTCCCCCGCAAGGGGGAGATTGGATGTCGCCTCTGCCTTCGCCAATCTTCGATGCCGGATGTACGCGACAGCGAAGCTGCTGATCTCCCCCCTTGCGGGGGAGATGTCCGGCAGGGCAGAGGGGGGTGTGACGAAACGCGGCCCTACGCCATGCCTTCACACCAATTTCTTTGCGAACTTTCATCCGCGCAAATGTGTCACGATTCCAGATACGTGTCCGCCCAGTTCGAAACCGCCCAGCGCGGGTTGTTGGCGATGTTCCCCACCGTCTCGCGCGCGACGCTGATGAAGCTCCATTCGGCGACGTTGATCAGCGGCAGGTCCGCCGCGACCTGTTTCTGGAATTCCTTGTAGAGGTCGGTGCGCGCTGACGTATCCAGCGTCTCCGAAGCTTTGGCGATCAGCGCGTCGAGCGCGGCGTTCTTGTAGCCGCCCTGGTTGGAGAACGGCACGCCGTCGGGAATGCCGCTCTGCACCAGGATGGTGGTCGAGATCGCCGGGTCGCCGCGGAACACCGGCGGGCCGACGGCGAGGTCGAAGGCGTGGTCGGTGTAGACGGCCTTGATGTGCGCGGCCGAGTCGTTGTTGACGATCACGGCGTCGATGCCGATTGCCGCCAGCGCCTGGCGCAGATAGTCGCCGAACTGCTTGGTCTCGTTGAAATAGGGTGCCGGCAGGAGTTTCAGCGCAAAACGCTTGCCGTCATCGGCGCGCTTGTACCCCGCGTCGTCGAGCAAGGCGTTGGCCTTGGCGACGTCGAATGGATAGATCGGCACGTCGGCAGTGTAGAATTGCGGATCGTTCGTCGGCACCGGGCCGGTGGCGGTGGCGGCATAGCCGAGGAACACTGTCTTGACGACGAAGTCCTTGTCGATGGCATGCGCGATCGCCTGGCGGACCTTCACGTCGGCCAGTTCCTTGCGGCGATGGTTGATCTCGACGACGAGCTGATAGGTCAGCCCCTCATAGCCCTTGGAGATCACCTTCAGGCCCGGCACTTTGGAGATGCGGTCGAGGTCGGCCAGGGGCACGGCGGAGAAGGCGGCGAGCTGGATCTCTTCGGCCTCGAGCGCCGCTGCAGCCGACGTGCGGTCGGGCAGCACCTGGTAGATGATCTCGTCGAGATACGGCTCGTCCTTGGCCCAGTAATCCGCATTCCTGGTCAGCTTGTAATACTGGCCGGCCTTCTATTCGCCGAACTTGAACGGTCCCGTGCCGATGGGCGCGTTGTTGGCCGGGTTGTCCTCGATCTTGCCGACTTCGTAGATATGTTTCGGCACCACGCTCGACAGCGCCGGCAAGGCGTTGCGTATCAGCTGGAACGGCGTCGGCTTGGCGAATTTCAACACGGCGGTGAGATCGTCCGGGGTGTCGACACTGGCCAGATCCTTGAACACGGTGCGGCCGAGATTTTGCAGCGGTTTCCAGATCTGCAGCGCCGAGAAGGCGACGTCGGCCGAGGTGAACGGCTTGCCGTCATGCCATTTGACGCCCTCGCGTAGTTTGAACGTCACCGACAGGCCGTCGGCCGCGCCCTCCCAGCTGAGTGCCAGCCGCGGCTGGAGCCCGTCCTTGCCGTCGAAGGAGGCCTCGGCCAGCGTTTCGACGATCTTGCTGGAGATGAAGAAGACGCCGTTGGAGGCGACGATCGCAGGATTGAGATTGCGCGGTTCGGAATCGGCGGCGAGCACCAGCCGCCCGCCCTTCTTCGGCGTCTGCGCCCAGCTGAATGTGGGCATGGCGGTGGAGGCCAGCAGCAAAGCTGAGCCGCCAAGCAGCGTGCGTCTGGAGATATCCGACATGATCAAACTCCGTCCTCTCCGCGACCAGATGGGCGCACCCCTCGGAGCTGGCGGCAGCCGCCAGCATCCTCACGGCGATTATGGCCCTTGCCAAGGGATTCGCCAGAGACGGAATTGGCGCATCGTTGCTTGGCTTTGAAATTTTCGTCCGCTGGACCAGTTTAGAGGTGGCCCTTTCATTCTGATATTCTGGTGGGACCAGATTTCCTAAATGTGCAGCAATGACGACTTGGTGACAGCCTGCCGAATCATTCTAACCTGTTTCTGGCTGGACCAGAGTGGACGAAATGGTGCAGATTTGATCGAAGTCAAGGGATTGGACGTAGTACGGCCGGCGATCCCACTGATATCAGGGAGAGAAAGATGAACATCGCCCCGGGCAAGAGCGCCGTCAGCAATATCCCGTTCGATCAGGCGAGGGTCGACCGGCTGATGGAAGAGGCCGGCATCGATGTTCTGCTCGCGACGTCCAAGCACAACACGCAGTATCTGCTCGGCGGCTACAAGTTCATCTTCTTTGCCGCCATGGATGCGATCGGCCATAGCCGTTACCTGCCTGTCGTCCTCTATGAAAAGGGCGGGCCCGATCATGCCGCCTATATCGGCAACCGCATGGAAGGCGCCGAGCACCAGAACAACCCGTTCTGGACGCCGACGCTGCATGCCGCCTGCTGGGGCACGCTCGATGCTGCCAATCTTGCGGTCGAGCACATCAGCAAGATCGGCAAGGCCGGCGCCCGCCTCGGCATCGAGCCGGCCTTCCTGCCGTCGGACGCCTATGCGCTGATCCGCAAGGCGTTGCCGGATGCCAGGCTGATCGACGCGACCGGCATGCTGGAGAGCATGCGCGCCATCAAGACGGACGCCGAGCTGGAAAAGCTGCGTATTGCCTCCGAGCTAATCACGGATTCCATGCTGGCGACCATCCGGTGGGCGCATGAAGGCACGACCAAGGCGGAGATCATCGAGCATCTGCGGCGCGAAGAAACCAATCACGGCGCGCATTTCGAATATTGCCTGCTGACGTTGGGCGCCAGCCACAACCGCGCGGCGTCACCGCAGGCTTGGAAAAAGGGCGACGTGCTGTCGATCGATTCCGGCGGCAATTATCACGGCTATATTGGCGACCTCTGCCGCATGGGCATTCTGGGCGAACCGGATGCCGAACTGGAAGATCTGTTGGCCGAGGTCGAGACAGTGCAGCAGGCGGCGTTCTCGAAGGTGAGCTCAGGCACCGTCGGCGGCGATATGATTTCGCATGCCGAGGGCGTGCTGAAGGCCTCCAAGGTCGCGCCCTACACGGATTTCTTCGCCCACGGCATGGGGCTGATCACGCATGAGGCTCCGTTCCTGATGACCAACCATCCGGTGACCTATGAAGGCACCTATGCCGCCAAGCCGCTGGAGACAAACATGGTGCTGTCGGTGGAGACGACCATGCTTCACCCGACGCGGGGGTTCATCAAGTTGGAGGACACGTTGGCGGTGACGGATACGGGATATCTGATGTTTGGGGATCGGGCGCGGGGGTGGAATAGAGGTGGGATAGCCTAGCTCGGCGCTACCCCCTCACCCGGATTGCCATCCGAATTGCGAAGGGCAATTCGGGGCTATCCGACCTCTCCCCGAGGGGAGAGGAGTTTGCGCCGGCGCTGGCTTCTGCCTCTTCTCCCCTCGGGGAGAAGGTGGCCGCGAAGCGGCCGGATGAAGGGGGCCTTTCGCGATTACTTCCCCGCCGGGATCAACCTGAAATCCGGCAACTCCCGCAGCACCAGCTCCGGTCCGACCGGCGAATAGACGACGAAGAGCTGCATCGGCCCATCGCCCGTGTTCAGTGTCGAATGGAAACGGCTTTCCGGCACATAGATGGTGCAGCCGGGGCCGACCTTGGCGACGACCGGATTGCCGTTCTCGTCCTCGACCATTTGTTCGCCATTGCCTGAGATGACGAAGATGATTTCTTCCGCGCCGGGGTGGTTGTGGCGGGTGTGGCCCTTGCCTGAGGGCAGGTCGACGACGCCGCCGGAAAAGCGCTCAGCGCCATTCACTTCAGGCGCGACCGTCAGCGACAGCTTGCCCCAGTCAAAGCCGAAGGCGCTCACGTCCTTCGGGTATACGAATACCTTGCTCTTGTCGGTCATGATCTCATCCCTTCTTTTTCTTCTGGTTGTGCAGCGTGACGGCCTTGAAATCCGCCGTCTGCCTGGCGATCGCGGCTTCAGCCGGCAGCCGTTCCATCGAACTCGCGCCATAAAAGCCATGCAGGCCCTTGCAGCGGTCGAGAATGTATCTCGCGTCGTCCGGCATCGAGATCGGCCCGCCATGGCAAAGCAGGATGACATCCTTGCGCACCGAGCGCGCCGCGTTGGCGATGACGTCGATCTCGACCACGCAGTCGTCGAGCGACTTGGCCGACGTGGCTCCGATCGAGCCGCCGGTCGTCACCCCCATATGGGCAACGACGATGTCGGCGCCGGCTTTTGTCATGGCGCGCGCCTCGTCGGGGTTGAAGACATAGGGCGTGGTCAGAAGATCGAGCTTGTGCGCCTCGGCGATCATGTCGACCTCCAGCCCGAAGCCCATGCCGGTTTCCTCAAAACTCTGGCGCATGCTGCCATCGAACAGGCCGATGGTCGGGAAATTCTGCACGCCGGAAAAGCCCATCGTCTTCAGCTCGGCAAGCAGCAGCGGCATGATGACGAAGGGATCGGTGCCGTTGACACCGGCCAGCACCGGCGTCTTTTTGACCACCGGCAGCACCTCATAGGCCATTTCCTTGACGATCTCGTTGGCGTTGCCATAGGCGAGCAGGCCCGCAGCCGAGCCGCGCCCGGCCATGCGATAGCGGCCGGAATTGTAGATGATGATGAGGTCGATGCCGCCGGCTTCCTCGGCCTTGGCCGACAGGCCGGTGCCGGCGCCGCCCCAACGATGGGCACGCCGTCGGCGATCATCGCCTTGAACTTCTTCAATATGTCCTTGCGCGGTATTGCGGGCATTTGTTGGCTCTCACTATCTGGCGATGTCGAGGAAGGCCGCGGTTGCGGCTTTGGCAAATTCCGGATCGTTGATGTGCAACGGCAGGCGTGAGACCCGGCGCGCGGCGTTCGGCTTGATGGTGCGCTCGACGGCATCGAACAGCACGGCGTCGGCTTCGGGGTCGAAGAAGGCGCCGCCCTCGATGTCGAGTGCCGAGACGCCTTTTTCGGGGATCAGGAAATGCACAGGGCCCTCGCAGCGAGCGAGCCTGGTGCCGATCCACTCGCCTATACCGCGGCATTCGTCCACCGTGGTGCGCATCAGTGTGACGTTGGGATTGTGCTCGTAGAACAGCCGGCCCCTAAACTTCTCGGGAATGGTCGGCGGCGCCCAGAAATTGACCATGTCCAGCGCGCCGACCGAGCCTACATAGGGCAGCTTGGTGCGGGCGATGGCGCCGAAGCGGTCCTCCGTCGCAGGCAGCACGCCGCCGAGCAGCAGGTCGCAGACTTCCGTCGTGGTGATGTCGATGACGCCGGCGAGCAGGCCCGAGTCCGCGAGCTTCTCCATCGAGCGGCCGCCGGTGCCGGTGGCGTGGAAAACCATGCAGTCATAATTGGCGCGCAACTGATCCGCGATGGCGGTCACGCAAGGCGTGGTGACGCCGAACATGGTGAGCCCGAGTGCCGGCTTGCCGGTGGCAGTCGGCGCCGGCTTTGCGGCCATGCCGGCGATCGCTTGCGCCGCGTTGTGCAGCACCGTGCGGGAGAGCCGGTTCAGTCCCGCCATATCGGTGACCGATGGCATCATGATGATGTCGGAGACGTCGACATAGGGCGCGGTGTCGCCGGAGGCGAGCGTCGAGACCATGATCTTGGGCAGCCCAAGCGGCAGCGCGCGCATGCCAGCAGTGATGATCGACGTGCCGCCGCCGCCCCCAATGCCGATCACGCCTGATATGTCGTCGCGCGACTGAATGAAACCGGTGAAGGCGGCGCCCATGCCGGCCACTGCCGTGCCGCGATCATCGATGCCGAGCACACCACTGGCTCCATCCGGATGATGCGCCGCGACCTCGCTGGCCGGGATATCGACCGGCACGGTGGCGCCGCGCGTTCCGATGTCGACACGGGCAACCGAACTGCCGGTGGCGGCAATAGTATCGGCCAGGAAGGCAAGTTCCTCGCCCTTGGTGTCGGCTGTGCCCACCACGTAGATGCGCTTCATCGCGTTTCTCCCGTCACCGGCCGACCGGCGCCGGGCCGCCTGTCGCCCTTTGCCGGCCTTTCGGTGGGCAAAGGTCATTGCAATTTTTTGAGACGCGCGTATCGTATTGACATGGAAGTCTCACGTCAACAAGCCGCTGGGAACGACGACGCCAACGAGGCTGCCGAACGCGGCCCGCGGGCCCGCACAAAACGGCTGATGCTGGAGACGGCGACGCGGCTGATGCAGGCGGGCGTTACCCCGTCGGTCAGCGAAGTCGCGGAGGCGGCGCAAGTGTCGCGCGCCACCGCCTATCGCTATTTCCCAAGCCAGGCAGCCCTGGTGCAGGCGGTGGTCGACGAGGGGCTTGGGCCGATCCTGACCTGGCAATCGGATTCGAAAGATGCCGGGCGCCGCGTCGCCGAACTGTTCGACACCGCCATGCCGCGCATCGAGGCTTTCGAGGCAACTTTCAAGGCGGCGCTGAAACTGTCGCTCGACCAATGGGCGCAGCGGCAGGCGGGCACGCTGGGCGGCGAGCCGCAATTCACGCGCGGACATCGCGTCCAGCTGCTGAAGGATGCCATCGCACCGCTCAAGGGCCGGCTGCCGCCGCGCGAGTTCAAGCGCCTGGCGCAGGCGCTGTCGATGATGTTCGGCGTCGAAGTGCTGATCGTGCTGAAGGATATATGGGGGCTCGATAGCCGCGGCATGCGGTCGGTCGCGCAATGGGCGGCGGGCGCCCTTGTGCGCGCCGCGGTGGCGGAATCGACGGCTGAAATCGATGCGGCCCCAACAGCGGCATTGGCGAAATAGCGCCAATCTGGTTCGACCAGATTTGGATGCCCACTATTGATGTTAACCGGGATGGCAGTGCCGAAACAAGGCTCTCCTATATCAACGAGTAGGAAAATTCAGGGAAAACAGTCGGATACATGAAAAATCCGGTTATACAAGGTCCGGTGGTGATCCAAGAAAGAGCTTGACGGCTATCCAAAATTGGTAATACCAGATCAGGACAGAAAAAGCGGATCAAAAGTGAGAGCTGCGATCCATTTTCCGGCAAAGCGAGGAGGCTTGGAACCGGAAAGGTGCGATCTCGGGAGGAACTACCAGGGCCGGCTTCACCGCCGGCTCGCATGACAAGGTAGAATGCGCACAAGGGAGGAAATCATTATGCGCAAGACAATGACCAGCCTGCTTGCTGGTATCGGCTTAGTACTTGCCTGCGGAACGTCCGTCTACGCGCAGGACAAGGAGCTCACCATCTTTTGGGCGGAATGGGATCCGGCCAATTATCTGCAGGAACTCGGCAACGAGTACGAGAAGGAAACCGGCGTCAAGATCACGGTGGAAACCACGCCCTGGTCCGACTTCCAGACCAAGGCTTTCACCGAGTTCAACGCCCATGGCGACGCCTATGATATGGTCGTCGGCGACTCGCAATGGCTCGGCGCCGGCTCGACCGGTGGCCACTATGTCGACCTGACCGACTTCTTCAACAAGCACAAGCTTGGCGAAGTGATGGCGCCGGCAACGGTGAAATATTACGCCGAGTATCCGGGCGGCAGCAGCAAGTACTGGGCGATCCCGCTCGAAGGCGACGCTGTCGGCTGGTCCTATCGCAAGGACTGGTTCGAGGACCCGAAGGAAAAGGAAGCCTTCAAGGCCAAATACGGCTACGATCTCGACGTGCCGAAGGATTTCAAGGCGCTGCGCGACATCGCGGAGTTCTTCTATCGGCCGGATCAGAAGCGATACGGCATCGCCATCTACACCGACAATTCCTATGACGCGATGGCGATGGGCTTCGAAAACGCGCTGTTCTCCTTCGGCGGCGAACTGGGTGACTACAAGACTTACAAGGTCGACGGTTTCATCAACTCCGACAAGGCAATCGCCGCACTCGACGCCTACAAGGAACTCTACACGTTCACGCCTCCGGGCTGGGCCAAGTCGTTCTTCGTCGAGGACAATCAGGCGATCACCGAAAACCTGGCCGCGATGAGCATGAACTACTTCGCGTTCTTCCCCTCGCTGATCAACGAGGCGTCGAACCCGAACGCCAAGAACACCGGCTTCTTCGCCAATCCTCCAGGCCCGAACGGCGATCAGTTCGCCGCACTCGGCGGTCAGGGCATCTCCATCGTTTCCTACTCCAAGAAGCAGGAAGAGGCGACGAAGTTCCTTGAATGGTTCATCAAGGACGAGACCCAGAAGAAGTGGGCGGCGCTCGGCGGCTACACCTGCAGTGCCGCCGTGCTCAAGTCGGAGGAGTTCCAGAACGCCACGCCGTACAACAAGGCCTTCTACGAGACCATGTTCAAGGTGAAGGACTTCTGGGCGGTGCCGGAATATGCCGAGCTGCTGCAGCAGCTCAACCAGCGCGTCTATCCCTACATGATCGGCGGCGAAGGCACCGCCAAGGAAACGCTGGACGCGCTCGCAGGCGACTGGAACGCGACGTTCAAGAAATACGGCCGCGGCCAATAAGCAGCTTTTCTCGCGGAGGAGGCATCCGTGCCTCCTCCGTTCTTTTTTCCGAAACGGGAGCAGGGTCTTGGCGACCACGATGATCACCACGCTGGACACTTCCTCGCGGGCCGCTGCACGCGGCTTGAGCGACATGTCGATCCGCAACCTCTTCATAATCCCGACGATCCTGTTCCTGATCGTCTTCAACATTTTCCCGCTGATCTATTCGCTGGGCTATTCCTTCACCGATTTCCGCGCGTCGACCAACGCGCCGGCGAATTTCGTCGGGCTGCAGAATTATCGCGACCTGCTCAACGACCCCTATGTCTGGTCCAACTTCGCCATCACCGCCAAGTACGTCATCATCTCGGTCGCGGGTCAGCTGCTCGTCGGCTTCGGCGTGGCCATGCTGCTCAACAGGGATATTCCCCTCAAGGGTCTCATCACAACGCTGCTGCTGCTGCCGATGATGCTGTCGATGGCCGTCGTCGGTCTGTTCTGGAAACTGCTCTATGATCCGTCATGGGGGGTCATCAACTATGCGCTTGGCCTCGGCAATTTCGAGTGGCTGGCCGACCCCAAGATGGCGCTCTATGCGGTTGCGCTGACCGACATCTGGATGTGGTCACCCTTTGTCATGCTGTTGTCGCTGGCCGGCCTTTCAGCGGTGCCGAAGCATCTCTACGAAGCAGCGGCGATCGACCGCGCCGGACCGTTCTACACCTTCTTCCGCATCACGCTGCCGCTGGTCGCGCCGATCCTGATGATCGCGGTCATCTTCCGCACCATGGAAGCGTTCAAGACCTTCGACCTCGCCTATATCCTGACCAGCCAGCCGACGGCCGAGCTGATCTCTATCCGGCTGTACAAGATGGCGTTCCAGGAATGGCAGACCGGGCGCTCCTGCGCGCTCGCCTACATCGTGCTGATCATGGTGCTGGCCATCACCAACATCTACGTCAAGTACCTCAACAAGGTGAAGGAGCGCTGAGATGGCCGCCGTCCGCACTTCTTCCGAAATAGGCTTCAATCGCGTCGCCATCGTCGCCGTCCTTTTGGTGACGATCATCTTCCTGGCGCCGATCTACTGGATCGCCTCGACGGCGTTCAAGCCGCGCAATCTTGCCACGACCATCCCGCCGACGGTGGTGTTCCAGCCCGAGATATCGCCGTTCGTCAAGCTGTTCACCAAGCGCTCGCAGATGCGCAACCCGCCGTCGCCGGAAGAGTATGCGGCGGCACCCTGGTGGGAACGTGTCGTGTTCGACGGCGGTGAAAAGATCGTGCGCGACGGCAAGGGCCAGGTGCAATGGTCCGGCTATCCGAGCCGCTTCATGAACTCGCTGATCATCGCCATCACCTCGACGGTGCTGGCTGTCGGCATGGGTACCTTCACCGCCTACGGCTTCTCGCGCTTCAAGGTGAAGGGGGAGGCGGATCTGCTCTTCTTTATCCTGTCGACGCGCATGCTGCCGCCGGTGGTGGTCGCGATCCCGATGTTCCTGATGTACCGGGCCGTCGGCCTCAACGATTCCCATATTGGGCTGATCATCCTTTATACCGCCTTCAACCTGTCCTTTTCGGTGTGGCTGATGAAGGGGTTCATGGACGAGATCCCGAAGGAGTATGAAGAGGCAGCGCTGGTCGACGGCTACACCCGCATGGAAGCCTTCTTCAAGATCGTGCTGCCGGAGGCCGCCACCGGCATCGCCGCGACCGCGGTTTTCTGCTTCATCACGGCGTGGAACGAGTATGCTTTCGCGCTGATCATGACCAACCGCCGCGCCCAGACGGCGCCGCCCTTCATCCCCAGCCAGGTCGGCGCCGGCCTGCCCGACTGGACGGTGATCGCCGCCGGAACCTTCCTGTTCCTGCTGCCGGTCGCAATCTTCACCTTCCTGCTCCGCAACCATTTGCTGCGCGGCATGTCCTTCGGAGCGATCCGCAAATGAGCTTTCGAGCCATCAACCAGAAATATCTCGAACCGGGGTCTCAGGTGCTGATGGTCCTCGGCATCATCGCGCTTTGCCAGCCGTGGAACCTGCTGCTGCACAGCTATGGCGTGACCATCATCCTGATCGGCCTGATCGGCTTCAACATCACCTCGAAGATCGCGCCGGCGGAGAAGGCCGGTACCGGCCAGGTGCGCAATCCGGGAGCAGAGCATTGACCCAGATTGAGCTTCGCGGCGTCCAGAAATTCTTCGGTGCGGTCCAGGTCATCAAGGACCTCAACCTCAAGATCGACGACAACGAGTTCATCGTGCTGCTCGGTCAGTCGGGTTGCGGCAAGACGACGACATTGAGGGCGGTTGCCGGGCTGGAGACGATCGACGGCGGTGACATCCTCATCGACGGCAAGCCGGTGCAACACCTCAAGGCCGCCGACCGCGACATCGCCATGGTGTTCCAGTCGTTCTCGCTCTACCCGCATATGAGCGTCTATGAGAACATTGCTTTTCCCTTGCGCGCGACGCGCAAGAGCAAGGCCGAGATCGATAGCGAGGTGCGCTCGGTCGCCAAGACGCTGCAGATCACGGAACTGCTGGCCAAGAAGCCGTCGGCGCTGTCGGGCGGCGACATGCAGCGTGTGGCCATCGGCCGGGCTCTGGTGCGGCGGCCGAAGGCGATGCTGATGGACGAGCCGATCGGCGCCCTCGACGCCAAGCTGCGCGAAGAGATGCGGGCCGAGATCAAGCGGCTGCACATCAAACAGGGCTCGACCACCATCTATGTCACGCACGACCAGATCGAGGCGATGAGCCTCGCCGACCGCATCGTGATCATGCATGAGGGCGTGCTGCAGCAGGTCGGTTCGCCCGACGAGGTCTATTCGCATCCGGCCAATCTGTTCGTGGCGCAGTTCGTCGGCAGCCCGGTGATGAACGTCGCCGATGCGGCGATCGCCGAGACCGCATCGGCGGCCTCGGTCACCGTCGGTGGCGCTGCCGCCGGCTTCGAATTTCCGCGCACGCTTTTGTCCAAGCTCAACGGCCATGCCGGCGGCCAGCTGGCGCTCGGCATCCGGCCCGAAGGCGTGCTGGTGCGCCATGAAGCAGCGGAGGGTTTCTTGCCGGTCGAGACACAGATCGTCGAGCCGCTCGGCTCGTTCGACATTGTCGATCTCAAGGTCGGCTCCAAGATGCTGCGCGCGCGCACCAAGAGCGGCTTCGTCGGCGGCCCGGGCGAAAAGGTCTTCGCCAGGATCGATCCGACGCAAGCACATTTCTTCGACACGGCAAGCGGCAAGTCGCTTGAGGTGAGGCTCTGATGGCTCATATCCAGCTCAAGAATATTTCCAAGAGCTTCGGCAACCACACCGCACTGACCGGGCTCGATCTCGAGATCGCCGATGGCGAGTTCTTCGTGCTGCTCGGCGAGACCGGCGCCGGCAAGACGACGACGCTGCGCATGATCGCGGGTCTGGAAAAGCCGACCGAGGGTCAGGTGTTCATCGACGGCGTCGACGTCGCCGACTGGGGTGCGGCCGAGCGCGATGTGGCGCTGGTGCTTCAGCAATATTCGCTCTATCCGCGCTATACAGTCCGCGAAAATCTCGAATTCCCGCTGAAGCCGAAGATACGTCGGCTGCCGGATGCCGAGATCAAGGACCGTGTTGCACGAGCGGCCAAGACACTGCGGATCGAGCATCTGCTCGACCGCAAGACCGACCGCCTTTCAGGCGGCGAGATGCAGCGCGTCTCTATCGGGCGCGCCATCGTGCGCAAGCCGCGCGTGTTCCTGATGGACGAACCGCTGTCGGCGCTCGACGCCAAACTGCGCGAGGCGCTGCGCACGGAACTGAAGAACCTGCAGATCCAGCTTGGCGCCACCTTCCTGTTCGTCACCCACGACCAGATCGAGGCGATGTCGATGGGCGACAAGGTGGGCGTGCTCAACCATGGCCGCATCATCCAGACCGGCACGCCGCACGAGATCTATAACAATCCGCGCGATACCTATGTGGCCAGCTTCGTCGGCTCGCCGCCGATGAACCTGATCGATGGCAAGCTGGTCAACGGCCGCGCGGTGATGGCGCCGCTGAATTTCGAACTGCCTTTCTCTGGGGGTGCCAAGGCGGGCGGTGCGACCGACGGTCGCCCGCTCGTCTTCGGTATTCGACCTGAGGATGTGTATCTTGAAAGCGGTGCGCCGGTCGAGGCACGCGTCCACGATGTCGAGAACCATGGCGTGGAAAAGATCCTGACTCTGCGGGTCGGCGACACGACGCTGCGCGCCACGGTGCCGGCCAGAACCGATGTCCAGATCGAGCAGCCGGTGCGCTTTGCCTGGAATCAGGACAAGGTGGTGCTGTTCGACAAGGGCAGCGGCGTGAGCTTGCGGCACGCCAGCTAGTTGCGGTCGAACGACGGCGCCGCCTGACTATTTCTGGAAGTAGGTCTCGTAAGGCGTATCGTTGATCAGCAGGATCACGCACTCCGTCTCTGAGAGGCAGGCGTCGTCGTGCATCTCGTTGGCCTTCTGGGTCCAGTAGGATCCCCGCGGCAATTCGACCTTCGTCGCTTCGCCGCCGTCCATTTGCCAATGCGCCCACAGACCCTTGATGACCAACGCGCGATAGTCGGCGGTGTGCGCATGAACCGGCGCGCGCCAGTTGCCGGGAACTTTCAGCAAGGCTGTCCTCGAGGGCAAAGGCGCGAGCGGGAAAGACGCAAGAAACGGCGAGCACCAGAAACGCGCCGTCTTCGGCGGCCTGGTGGTCGACAATGCCGGTGTGGCCAGCGCCTTCGCCTATTGTGGCGCTGCGACCTTGCTGGCGGCGATCGTTGTGTTCGCGCGCGGCCCTAAGCGCGTCGAATAGCCGATAGCCATCCTTGGCTAAAGCAGCGGGCCCGAGAACTATCAAGGTTTTCGGGGCGTTGCTTTTGTGGTGAGAGGCCACCGTAGGGTCAGACCGCGCGGCCGTCGAAGTCGAAGACCGGCAGGCCGGTGGGATCGAAATCGGCGACGCAGTTGAGGTTGATGTAGGCGCTGCGTTCGCTGCCCTGACTGACATCCTCGGCAAAGGGATGGATGCCGCAGGTGCGGCAGAAGCGATGCGCCATTGCATGATTGCCGAATGTGTAGGTGCCGAGATCGTCGCCCCACGCCAGCACCGTCAGGCTGTCATGCGGGATGGCGGCCAACAGCGCGCCCTTGCGCGAGCAGATCGAACAATTGCACCGCACGGCGCCGGTCAGCTGCGCCTTGAATTCGAACGCAACCTTGCCGCAGTGGCAGCTGCCTTTGTACAGCATCAGTCCCTTCCTATCGCTGGCAGGTGCAAAGGCACGCTGTCCGGGCTATTCCTTCCGCTGACCTAGCGGCCCATATGCCTTAAAGACGCTCCACCTTGACGGAATCCGACATCGACATGCAATCAATCCGCGATCGTCTCGAGATCATCCTGTCACGTCTTGCCAGTTGCGCGGCAGGCGAGAAGGTGTTCACCAAACTCTATGCCGAGGCGGCGCGCGCAGCGGCCGAGGCCACCGATGCGCGCAAGAAGGCCGGCGTATCGCTCGGGCCGCTCGACGGCACCATCGTGTCGATCAAGGATCTGTTCGATGTCGCCGGCGAGCCGACCACGGCCGGGTCGCTGATGCTGAGGGACACCGCGCCCCGTCGGCACGACGCTGCGGTCGTCAACCGTCTGCGCCAGGCCGGCGCCGTCATCATCGGCAAGACCAACATGACCGAATTCGCCTTCACCGCCATCGGCGACAACATGCACTACGGCACACCGGGCAATGCCGCCGACACCAGCCGCATTCCGGGCGGTTCGTCGTCGGGCGCCGCCGTGTCCGTTGGCGAGGGGACGAGCGACATTTCCATCGGCTCCGACACCGGCGGTTCGGTGCGCATCCCGGCATCGCTGAACGGCGTCGTCGGTTTCAAGCCGACGGCGCGGCGCGTGCCGCTGACTGGTGCCTATCCCCTTTCTGCGACGCTGGATTCGATCGGGCCGCTGGCGCTGAGTGTTGCTGCGTGTGCCCTGGCTGACGCCGCGATGACGGGCGAGCAGATGCCGCAACTGCACCTGCCGTTAGCGCTTGCCGGGCTTCGTGTCGGCATTCCGCGCGGCCTGCTTTTCGAAGACACGGAAACGGAGATTGCCGCCGCGTTCGATCGCAGCCTTGCCGGGATCGAGCAGGCAGGCGCGTGGCTCACGGACATTTCGATCGACGACCTCATTGCCGATCTGCGCCTGGCCACCAAACGCGGCTCGATAGCGGCCATGGAAGGTGCTGAAATCCATGCCGACTGGCTGGCGACGGGCGCATCGATGCCGGTCGATCCCCATGTCAGCGGGCCGCTGTCGCGGGCGGCGGCCATACCGACGCCGGTTTATATCAGGGCAATGCGTCGTCGCGCGGCACTGTGCATAGCCATGGACGAGCGGTTGGGTTCGGTCGATGTGCTGGCTCTGCCGACCACGCCGGTGACAGCGCCGACTATCGTTTCGATGGCCGAGGATACGGCTCTGCGTGAACGCACTGAAGGTCTGCTGCTGCGCAACACCCAGGTCGCCAACCAGTTCGACCTCTGCGCGATCTCGCTACCGATGCCCGGCATGACGCTGCCGGCCGGGCTGATGCTGGTGGCGCGCAATGGCCATGACCACCATCTGCTGCGCATCGCGGTTGAAATCGAGCGGCTGCTTGGTCGGTAATAGTCAACCCGACGAGCAGTGCTTGCGTTCGCTGTCCTTGGCGGTGCGCAGGATGCCCGTCGCAAACAATGTCGGCACGTCGTGCTGCTTGCCGTTGAAGCTGTGTGGCCGGTTCTCGATTGTTCCTGTGACAACGAGCTTGCCGGCATAGAGCTTGTCGGAAAGGTCAAGCGCCTTGTCCTGCTGCGGCAAGCCGTCGATGTCGACCCACACACCCTTGACGACCTTTCCGGTGGCGAGGTCGAGCGCGCTGGTAGAAGGGCAGGGCGCCATCACGCAGCGCAGGCCGTTGTCGCAAGGCACGTAGCTGCTTTCGGCCTGAGCCTTGGCTGTCCCTACGCTTGTACCGGCAATCAGAAGAAGAACTCTCACGACGCTCTTGACCATATCGGCGAAGGTCGACGCCAAATCCGCGAAAATTGAGGCGGCTTGCAGAAACGTCAGTCGGCAGGAAACCGTCTGCGGTAATGCTCGACCACGTCGGGATTGCGCAGATTGACAGGCAGCCGGTTGGCCAGCACAAGCAAGGTCTCGCCGGCAGCACCCACCCCCATGCGCATCATCGACTGCTCGGTAATGCCGGCCATGTGCGGGGTGACGATGACATTGTCGAAGCTGAAATAGGGATGAGCCGGCGGCAGCGGCTGCGTGGCAAAGACATCGAGCGCGGCGCCGCCGATGCGGTCCTTGCGCAAGGCCTCGATCAGCGCCTCGTCATCGATCACCGGCCCGCGCGAAATGTTGATCAAAAGCGTATCGGGCTTCATGCGGGCAATGCGTTCGCGGCTGATCAAGCCGCGCGTCTCTTCCGTCAGCGGGCAGCAGAGCACGATGATGTCGCTCTGTTCGACCAGCGCATCGATCGACAGGAAGCCGATCCTGTCGGGTGCCGGCTGCATGCTGCGGGTCGTCGCCACGACGTCGAGGCCAAAGCCGTGCGCGGCGATATGGGCGACTGCCTGACCGATGGCGCCGAAGCCGATGATGCCGATGGTCTTGCCGGCAAGCTCGCTGGCATGGCTGGCGTGGTCGCGGCCGGCATTCCAGCCCTTGGCGCGCAAGTCGCGGTCGACCGAACGGAAGCGCCGAAGCAGGGCAAGGGCCGCGAACATCACATATTCAGCGACCGAACGCGCATTGACCGCCGGCACGTTGGCGACCAGCACGCCGGCCGCGGCCGCGGCCTCCATCGGCACCATGTCGAGCCCGGCGCCGTGGCGGACCGCTGCTCTGAGTTTCGTGGCGTTTTTGAACAGCGACGGCGGCAGCGGTGCGCGAACGATAATGACGTCGGCATGCTTCGCCTCGGCGGTCAGCGTTGCCGCATCGAGCGCTGAGGCGACGACGAGTTCACCGGCGCCCGCCAGCATGGCGGAGGCACGCGGATGCAGCGTGTGCGTCGACAGGATTCTGGGCATGGGGCTCTCGTGTTTGTCGCAATTCCCAAGGGAAAGCGCTGCGCGCTTTCCCGGGAAAACCGTTTCACACTTTTCCTGGAATTGCTCTAGGCTTTCTCAAATGCCAGGCTTTGCGCTTGCGCCTCGCGGCCCTCGATGATCCCCTTCCAGTAGCTTTCCGCGCCTTGCAGGTGGGCGCTCATCAGCGCCTGGGCGAGATTGCCGTCGCGACGCAGCAGCGCCTCGTAGATCTGGATATGCTCGGCATGCGAGCGCACTGAGCGCTCGGGATCGTTGAAGTAGATCGGCAGCCGCTGCTCGCCCATCAGGTAATAGACGCTGCAGATATTGTGGAAGACGCCGTTCTTGGTCGCCCGCACGATTTCGAGGTGGAATTCGCGGTCTTCCTTGGCGAGGCCTTCGCCGGCGGCGATGCACTCCTCCGAGGCTTTCAGGATCTCCCGCAGGCGTTCGAAATTCTCTTCGGTGGCACGCGAACAGGCAAGTTCGGCGGCCTTGATCTCGTGGATCTTGCGCAGTTCGACGGTCTCGTAGATCTGCACCGGATTGAGCGGCAGGCCCGCGCGGGCGAAAAGAGCCAAGGCTTCTACACTGGCCTGCCTGGTGTCGACATAGATGCCGGATTTGGCGCGGCGCTCGACGATGCGCATGGCCTCCAGAATGGCCAGCGCCTCGCGGATCTGGCCGCGGCTGACACCGAAATGCTCCGCCAGCTCGCGCTCCGAGGGCGTGCGGCCGCTCTCCTTGTCCGAATGGGCGAAGAGATAGGCGGCGAGTTCGGCGAGAAGGTTCTTTTCTTTCATCGTCAACCGCGTTGCGCGTGCGCCTCCAGGAACCGCTCCGAAATGGTGAATCCCAGACCCGGCTTTTCAGGGATCGCTATCATACCGTCCCTTGCTTCGACAGTCTCTTCGATAAGATCGTGGATCATGGGGTTGGCGCCGAGCGAATATTCGACGGTAAAACTGGCAGGCGAGGCCGCACAAACATGCAGGCCGGCGAAAAAGCATGGCGCGCCGGCCCACAGATGCGGGGCAAAGCGCAGATTGAAGGCACTGGCGATGGTGCCGATCTTCATCGCCTCGCTGATACCGCCGCAAAAGGCCGGATCCGGCTGGAAGATGTCGGCGGATTTCAGCACCGCGAGATCGCGGAAGGCGTAGCGCGTCGCTTCGCTTTCGCCGGTGGCGATCGGGATCGAGCCCGAGGCGCGCACCTCGGCCATACCAGCCTTGTCGTCGGCGATAACAGGCTCCTCGAACCAGGCGAGGTCGAGATCGCTGGCCAGGCTGATGAAGCGCTTGGCCTCGGCCACCGTATAGGTGCCGTGCGCGTCGACCATCAACTCGACGTCAGGACCGAGCGCCTGCCGTGCGGCGCGGACGCGGGCGGCGGAAATGTGCGGGGCGCCGTCCATGGCGCCGACGCGCATCTTCAGCGCCCTGAAGCCGCCTTTGGCGATGTAGGATTTGAGCTGCTCGCCGATAGCCTCGGCGGCAGCCCAGCCGCCGGAGGCGTAGGCCGGCATGCGGTCGAGCTTGCGGCCGCCGATGAGCCGCCACACCGGCTGTCCCAACGACTTCCCCAGAATATCCCAGAGCGCGATATCGACGGCGCTGATTGCCGCAATGCTCATGCCGCGCCGCGCCAGCTGCGGCATGGCATGGCCGGCGCGCGCGGCACTGTCATGGCGCACGCCGTTGTAGAGCATCTCCCAGATCATGCCGATGTCGGCGGGGTCGCGGCCGATCAGCTGCGGCCCGACCTCGTGATTCAGCATGTAGACCAGCGCACCATAGCTGCCGGCGCTGCCGGCGGCGTTCTTGCCCTCGCCCCAGCCGATCAGCCCGTCGTCAGTCTCAATGCGCAGGATGGCGGCGTCGAACGTCGTCACCTGGCCAAAGTCGCTGCGATGCTGCTTCGCGGCCTCAATCGGCACGCGGACCCACCACGCCTGGACCGTTTTGATGCGCATCCCGATCGGCTACTTGATCAGCGGCAGCAGCGTTTCGGCCGTGATGCGCATCTGGTCGGTGTAGAATTTCTCCGTCAGCACGCTGGAGCCGTGATCCTGGATGAACTTCAGCTGTTCGGGAGAAATGTCGACCGGATTCCGGTCGACCATGTCGGGATAGGGCGCGGCGGGTGTGCGGTCGACGGGCGCGACGAATTCGTTGGTCAGCGCGCCGTCATAGCCGACTTCCTTCAGCGTCTGCACGATCCGTGGCCAATCGATCTGGCCAAGGCCGGCGGCAAAGCGGTTGTTGTCGGCGACGTGGAAGTCGAACAGCCGTTTGCCGACCTGACGGATCGCGTCATGGACGTTAAATTCTTCCATATGGATGTGATAGGCGTCGAGGCAGACGCCGCATTCGGGGCTGACCGCATCGGCCAGGGCCAACGCCTGCGCGCCGCGGTTGAACAGATAGGTCTCGAAGCGGTTGAGCGGCTCGACCGCGATCTTGACGCCGACCTTCTTGGCATGGGTGAAGCATTCGCGGGTGGCGTCGACCACCCACTTCCATTCCTCTTCCTCGGTGCCGTCCGGTACCACTTTGCCGACGGTCGCGGGCACCAGCGTTATGATCTCGCCATCAAGTTCGCTGACCATGGTCAGCACGTCCTTGACGTACTGCACCGAGCGTTCGCGCTGGCCCTGGTCCCTGGCGGCAAGGTTGCGTTCGCCCAGCATCAGCGTCACCGACCCCCAGCAGCGGATGCCGTATTCTTTCAGCAGCGCGCGGGTCTCCTTGGTCTTGTATTGCTCGGGCTCGCCGGAAATCTCGATCGACTCGTAGCCGAATTTCTTGATGCGCTTCAGCGTCACCTCCAACGGTTCCGCGCGCATCCAGTTGTGCGTCGAAAGATGCATGGTCTATCCTTCCCAGAATTCGTCTGTGCCAGTTCGCCTGCGATGCGCCCCACAAGGCGCGTCGCGTGTTTCCTCCCCAAGGCGCTCCAGCGTTTTTGCGCAACTGGTTCGACCAATTGGGCCCTAATGGAGGTCTACAGCAATTTTTGTCGCGCGGCAAGAACCGCCGCCATGCGATATCGACATCTGTGTACCGTATTGATTATGCTGGTATATATCGCCAAAAATGGAATGCCCTGGCAGCTTTGCGCGTGAGTCAAATGGCTTGACCCATTTTCGGTATTTGGTAATACCAGAATGCCGATACGAGAATGCACATCGCAAGAGACCAAAGAGGCTGGCCCTGCTTTCATCAGGCGCTATGCTTGGTCCTTGGAAAAATGAATTGGGAGGATGCCGATGCCGTCGACAATGAAGGGTCCGGGGCTGTTTCTGGCGCAGTTCGCGGGGGATACCGCGCCGTTCAATTCGCTGGCCTCGATCACCAAATGGGCGGCCGGTCTCGGTTACAAGGGCGTGCAGATCCCGACCTGGGATGCACGCCTGTTCGACCTCAAGAAGGCGGCATCTTCCAAGACCTATTGCGACGAGGTGAAAGGCATCTGCGCGGATGCCGGCGTCGAGATCACCGAACTGTCGACGCATCTTCAAGGGCAGCTGGTGGCGGTGCACCCGGCCTATGATGCCCAGTTCGACGGCTTTGCACCGCCTGCGGTGCACAACAACCCCAAGGCCAGGCAGAAATGGGCGGTCGAACAGATGGAGTTCGGCGCCAAGGCCTCGAAGAATCTTGGCCTGAAAACCTCGGTGACGTTTTCCGGCGCTCTGGCCTTCCCGTATCTCTATCCCTGGCCACAGCGGCCGGCCGGGCTGATCGAGGAGGCCTTTGCCGAACTCGGCACACGCTGGAAGCCGATCCTCGACGTCTATGACGAAAACGGCGTCGATGTCGGCTACGAGATCCATCCTGGCGAGGACATCTTCGACGGCGCCACCTTCGAGATGTTCCTAGATGCGGTTGGCGGCCACAAGCGCTGCAACATCAACTACGACCCGTCGCATTTCCTTTTGCAGCAGCTCGACTATCTCGAATTCATCGACATCTATCACGAGCGGATCAAGGCCTTCCATGCCAAGGATGCCGAGTTCAATCCGACGGGGCGGCAAGGCGTCTATTCCGGCTATCAGAGCTGGACCAATCGCGCGGGGCGATTCCGCTCGCTTGGCGACGGGCAGGTCGATTTCGGCGGCATCTTCTCCAAGCTTACCCAGTATGGCTACGATTCCTGGGCGGTGCTGGAGTGGGAGTGTTGCCTCAAGCATCCGGAGGACGGCGCGGCCGAAGGCGCGCCCTTCATCCAGCACCACATTATCCGGGTGACGGAAAAGGCCTTTGATGATTTCGCCGGCGGCACCACCGACAAGAAGATGCTGCGCGCCATGATGGGTATTTGACACAAGCAGGAGAAAGACATGGTCGGCGCATCGAAGTCGGAAGCGGGGGGCGGCCCGATCCGTTATGGTATGGTCGGCGGCGGCCAAGGCGCCTTCATCGGCGCGGTGCACCGGATCGCGGCGCGCATGGACAATGACTTCGTGCTGGTGGCCGGCGCCCTGTCGGCCAATCCCGAGCGCGCCAAGGCTTCCGCCGCCGAACTCGGTCTCGACCCGGCGCGCAGCTACGCCTCCTATGCCGAGATGGCCAAGGCCGAGGCCAAGCGCCCGGACGGCATCGAGGCGGTGGCGATCGTCACCCCTAACAATGTGCACGTGCCGGCGGCCAAAGCGTTTCTCGAGGCCGGCATCCACGTCATCTGCGACAAGCCGCTGGCGACCACCTTGGCTGAAGCCAGGAAGCTAGCGGCGATAGTCGAAAAGACCGGCAAGGTGTTCGTGCTGACCCACAATTACACTGCCTATCCGATGATCCGGCAGGCGCGCGAGATGGTGGCCAAGGGGCAGCTTGGCGACATCCGCATCCTTCAGTCCGAGTACCCGCAGGACTGGCTGACCGAGGATCTTGCCGCCACCGGCCAGAAGCAGGCGGCGTGGCGCTCCGACCCCAAGCAGGCGGGCGCGGGCGGCGCGCTCGGCGACATCGGCACACATGCCTACAATCTGGCGCGCTTCGTCTCGGGTCTGGAGCTCGATTCCCTGTCGGCCGATCTCGACGCTTTCGTGCCGGGGCGACTGCTCGACGACAATGTCAATGTCATGCTGCGCTTCAAGCCGGTCGGCAAGGTGCATCCGGCCAAGGGCATGATCTGGGCAAGCCAGGTGGCGCCCGGCCACGAGAACGGGCTGAAGCTGCGCATCTATGGCTCTAAAGGCGGCCTGGAATGGGTGCAGGCCGATCCGAACTATCTCTGGTACACGCCGTTTGGCCAGCCCAAGCAGCTGCTCACCCGCAACGGCGCCGGCGCGCTGCCGGTTGCGGGACGCGTCAGCCGCGTTCCGTCTGGCCATCCGGAAGGCTATCTCGAAGGCTTCGCCAACATCTACCAGGAGGCGGCGCGCGCGATCCGCGCGGCACGCAAGAAGGGCGGCAAGCCGGGCAAGGACGTGGTGTTCCCGACCATCCAGGACGGCGTCGAAGGTATGGCGTTCATCGAGGCCTGCGTGAAGTCGTCGAAGAAGAACGGGGCGTGGACGAAACTTTAGGTAGCGCCGGCGCCAAGTCTCTTCTCCCTTCGGGGAGAAGGTGGCCGCTAAGCGGCCGAATGAGGGCGCATGGTGCGAGGTGCGAAAGAAACCAGCGCGCCGTCAAATGGGGAGGGGCTGTCGATGAAAATCGGCATGTGCATGTTTTTGTGGACGACTTCCGTGTCTAAGAAACACGAGCCGTTGCTGCGCGACATCAAGGCGACCGGCTTCGACGGCGTCGAGATACCGATCTTCTCAGGCACGCCAGAGGACTACAAGAAGCTTGGCGATTTGCTCGACCGCATCGGGTTGGAGCGCACGGCTGTTACGGCGATGGGCGACCCGGCGATGAATCTGATTTCGCCGGATGCCGCGACCCGCAAGGCCGGCATCGGCTACATGAAATGGGCGATCGATTGCGCCCAGGCGCTCGGCGCGAGTACGCTGAGCGGGCCGCTGCATTCGACGCTCGGCGCCTTCTCCGGCAGCGGGCCGACCGCTGCCGAGAAGAAGCGCTCGATCGCCTCGCAGCGCGCCATTGGCGATCATGCCGGCAAGCGGAACGTTACCATCGGGTTGGAGGCGCTCAACCGTTTCGAGTGCTATCTGCTGAACACGATGGCCGATCTGTCCGAGCACGTCGACGCCATCGACCGGCCGCACATCAAGGCGATGTACGACACCTTCCACGCCAATATCGAGGAGGCCGACCCGATCGGCGCCTACATGAAGCACCGGCGGAATGTCGTGCACGTCCACATTTCGGAGAACGATCGCGGCGTGCCGGGACGCGGGAACATTCCGTGGAAAGAGACTTTCGCGGCCATCCGCAAGAGCGGCTATGACGACTGGCTGACGATCGAGGCGTTTGGCAGGTCGCTGAAGGATCTGACGGCGGCGACCAAGGTGTGGCGGGATTTTTCCGAGACGCCGGAGGCAGTTTATCGCGAGGGATACAGGCATATCAGGGATGGGTGGAAGCGGGCGGCTTAGCCGCGCCGCCCAAGGAGTGCTGCGTTCCTTCACACCCCCCTCTGTCCGGCAGGACAGAGGGGGGTGCTGTCCCTCGCACGTCACCCCTCCTCGGCCTGCATCCTGTTGTAATCATGGATGGTCCGGCTGAGCCGGCGCCTCAGGAAATTCGAGATGTTGTCGAACACAAACACGACGAGCAGGATCAGCAGCACCATGTAGAAGACGTTGGCCCAGTTGGAATTGGTGCGCATGGCTTCCCAGAGTTTCAGGCCGATGCCGCCAGCGCCGACGGCGCCGATGATGGTGGCGCCTCTTGTGTTGGATTCCCACTGGTAGAGCGTCTGGCTGATGAAGACCGGGATCACTTCCGGCATGACCCCATAGCGCTGCACCAGCAGGCCGTTGGCGCCGGTCGACTTGATGCCCTCGCGCGGTTTGTCGTCGATGTTTTCCAGGCTTTCCGAATAGATTTTGCCGAGCGTGCCTATTTCGGTGAAGAAGATCGCGGCGCTGCCGGCGAGCGGTCCCGGGCCGAAGGCGCGGGTGAAGAACAGCGCCCAGATCAGCATGTCGACCGATCGCATGAAATCGAAGAAGCGCTTGAGCACCTGGCCGAACAATCCGCTCGGCGTGATGTTGCGGGCGGCGAAGAAGGCGAGCGGGAAGGCGACGAGGCCGCCGAGCAACGTGCCGAGAAAGGCCATGACGATGGTCTGCAGCAGTTTCGTCCAGACGTCGCCATGCTGCCACTGCGCATTGTTCCAGATGTTGTCGCCGGCGAGCGCGAGGTTCGAGGTGCCAGGCTTAAGTTCCGGTCCGGACCAGATCAGCGAGATCACTTCACTGGCCGATTTGCCGAAGAAGGGCGAGCGCGTGTCGAAGACGAAATTTGCCCAGCCGAGGAAGCGCTTGCGGACCTTGACGCGATCGACGGTGACGCGCACTTCGCCGACAAAGCCCATCCTGGCGACGATCTCGTCGTCATGCGCGGTGATCCAGCCAGGCACCGGACCTGTAATTACCGGCTTACCGCTGGTCAGCGCCACCGGCACCATCTCGCCATTGGCGACGATCGTCGCTTTGGTCTTGTCGAAGGTGACGGACCTGGCCGCGCCATCGATCAGGACGGTGAAGGTGCCATCCGCGTTCTTGACAACCCAGTCGGGATCTGGGTTCTCGCCGAGTGCTGAAAACCGCGGGTATTTCGGCGTGATTTCAGGCTGGTCGAGGCGGAATTCAGGCTGCAGATCGTAGCTGATCCATTGCGTCAGGAAGAGCGGCAGGCGCTCCCAATGCGAGTCGCGCATCACCTGCGGCAGGTCGAAAAACCACAAGGCGTAAACGAGGTAGAGCAGGATGCCGCCGAACAGGAACAGCGGCGCGAAGCGCTTGTAGGCCGGCCGCCGAAAGATTTGCGGATAGCGTTCCTCGATCGACTGGACCTGATCAGTGGTCAAAGCGGTCATTTAAGCGCTCATCAGAAAAGCTTGCTCGCCGACCAGCTTGCGGCGCAGCCAGGCGGAGAACTGGTCGACGATGAAGATCGTCGTGAACAACAGCAGCACCAACGCCACCGTCTTGGCGCCGAAACCGCGCGATATCGAGAGCTTCAGTTCCTCGCCGATACCGCCGCCGCCGACGGCGCCGATAATGGTCGAGGCCCGCACGTTGATCTCGACGCGCAGCAATGTGTAGGACATGAAATTGGGCAGCACCTGCGGCAGGTCGGCGAAGCGCACGCGCTCGAACCAGTTGCCGCCGACCGCTCTCAGGCCCTCTTCGGCGCGCATGTCGATGTTCTCGTTGATTTCATAGAACAGCTTGCCCAGCGCGCCGATCGAATGCAGGCCAATGGCGATGATGGCTGCGATCGGCCCGGTCGAGACAATGGCGGCGAACAGGCCGGCAATGACGATTTCGGGAAAGGCGCGCAGCAATTCCATGAAGCGCTTGACGACGAGCCGCAGCGCCGGATGCGGCGTCAGGTTGCGCGCGGCGATGAACGAAAACGGCACGGCGAAGATGAAACCGATGAAAGTCGAGACCAGCGCCACGTTGAGTGTGGTCAGCATCAGCTCGAAATATTCGGGGATGTAGAAGCCGCCCCAGACATAGACGCGGCCGAGCGGGAAGTTGAACTCCTGGGTGCCGGTGTCATGCGGCGAGGCGATGTCGAACAGCGCCCGCCAGACGTCGTTCCAGTCCTTCGGGATCAGCCAGCTGAGGAAGTCGAATATATGCGGCAGCCGGTCCCAGAAGTGACCGGCATTGGCCTCGTCGGCGAACCACATGCTCGACAGCGTCGCCGCCAGCAGCAGGCCGATGCCGAGGATGGTATAAAGCCGCCGCAACGATATCTGGCGCTGCCAGGCGTTGGCTACCTGCAGGGTCGCGTTGGAGCGGGCTGTTGCTGAGATGGTCATGATCGGGACATGCAAAAAGGGCGGCGTTTTTCACGTCGCCCTTTCTGATTTTGCCGTCAGCCGCCGATGGCTGCCTTACGGGCTTCGACGATGACGTTGTAGAAGTCAGGCTTGACCGGGACGTAACCGGTGAAGTCGCCGCCTTCGACGCCTTCGAAACAGGCCTTGTCCTTCTTCGGCAGGTCGGTGAAGAAGGCGGCAAGCTTGGCGGTCATGTCGTCGCCGAGCGCGGTGCGCACGACCAGTGGGCCGTTCGGGATCAGGCCCGAGCGCCAGACTTCGACGAAGTCGTTGGGGTCGACGGCGCCCTTGGCGGTGACCTTGTGGAAGGTGCCGGAGGTGTAGCCGTTCTTGAAGTCGCCGATGCCGGAGGAATCGTCAACCGCAACGTCGACCTTGCCGTCGCGAACGGCGAGGATGTTGTTTTCATGGCCGCCATTGAACTGGGTCGAGGCGAAGTAGGCGTCGTTCGAGGCGCCGGTGTCCTTCGGGATCTGGGTCAGCGGGATCAGGTAGCCCGAGGTCGAGTCCGGATCGGCGTAGCCGAGCTTCTTGCCCTTGGCCGACTTGATGTCGGTAATGCCCGAAGACTTCAGCGCCAGGCCGATGGAATAATAGCCGGTGGCGCCGTCGGTCTGCTGGGTGGTGAGGATCGGGGTGACCGCCTTCGGGTCCTTGATGTAGACGCTGGCGTAGCCGGAAGCGCCGAGTTCGGCGAAGTCGAGCGTGCCGCCGAGCAGGCCCTGGATGACGCCGTCATAGTCGGCGGCGGGGAACAGCGAGACCTTTTCGAAGCCGAATTCGGTCTTCAGGTGATCGGCCAGGCACTGATAATTGCGCAGGCGGTCGGTTTCGTTCTCTCCGCCGAGGATGCCGACGCGGAATTCCTTGAGGTCGGCCGCATGCGCGGCGCTGGTTGCCATGGCGAGAGCCGAAACGGCGCCGAATACCATCTTCCTGAACATTTGATGTCTCTCCTGTAAGTTCCGGCCCCGCGCCGGCAGCGTTCTTGATTTTTGCAAGTGCCCTTGACGCGGGCGGTCGATCCAGTGCGGCTCAGTTTTGGTCCATGATCTTTTCCGAAAACCGGTATCCACTTTTCGGGATCATGGATCAGTACCCGGGGAATGCGGGCTCGAGCGGGCTGGCGGATGCGGCGATCTTTTGCTTGTAGGCGATGCTGGTCGAGGTGATGGCCTCGGAGATATCGACGCCGTTGCCGTCGGCGCCATAGACCAGGCGCACGGCCTCGCGGTTGAGCGCTTCCGGCGGACCGTCGAAGACGATCTTGCCGGCAGCCATGCCGATGATGCGGTTGCAATAGGTGCGGGCGGTGTCCAGCGTGTGCAGATTGGTGACGACGGTGATGCCTTCGCGCAGGTTGATGTCCTGCAGCGAGTCCATCACCACCTTGGCGTTGAGCGGGTCGAGCGAAGCGATCGGCTCATCGGCGAGCAGCACCTTGGGCTGCTGCATCATGGCGCGGGCAATGGCGACGCGCTGCTGCTGGCCGCCAGACAGCGTGCCGGCTGGCTGCAGTGCGGTGCGGGCGATGTCGAGGCGCTCGAGTGCTGCAATCGCCTCAGCGCATTCGGCGCGGGTAAACATGCCGAGCAGGTTGGAAAAGGTCGAGCGATGATTGAGACGGCCGAGCAGCACATTGGTTAGCACATCGAGGCGCGGCACCAGGTTGAACTGCTGGAAGATCATGGCGCAGTCGCGCTGCCAGCGTCGCAGCGGCGAGCCACGCAGCCGCGAGACCTCGGCACCGTCAAAAAAAATCGATCCCTGGCTGGGGTCGATGAGACGGTTGATCATGCGAAGGAGGGTGGATTTGCCGGCGCCGGAACGACCGATGATGCCGACCATCTGGCCCTGTGGGATCGACAGGTCGATGGCGCTGACAGCGGTGTTCTTGCCAAATCGGCGCGAGACGCCGCGGATTTCGAGCGTGGCAGGGGTCGATAACATCGAAGAGTTCCAGACCTGAATTGATCGTCTGGTTCTCGCCTAGCGCAGCGACATGAACCTGCCATGTCATCACGATGTCAGTTTTGTTACGCTCCACAGCCGTGCGGCAAGTGGGGGTGATCGCACCCGATCAGGCGCCGTATTTCTCGAGGAACGCGTCTGCCTCGAGTACGCGAAAATCGTCGAGCGCGGCGCGCAGCCTGGCGTGGTCCCAGTCCCACCAGGCGAGCGCCTGGTAGCGTTCGGCCGTGCGGCGATCGAAACGCTCGCGGATCGGCTTGGCTGGCACCCCGCCAACGATGGTGTAGGGCGCGACATCCTTCGACACCACAGCGCCGGCGCCTACGGCAGCACCATCGCCGACGGTGACGCCGGGCAGGATGGTCGAGCCGTGGCCGAGCCAGGTGTCGTGGCCGATGGAGACGCGTTTGGCGCGGCGCTGGGCGAAGAATTCTGTTTCGTGCTCGGCGTCGTCCCAATAGTCGGAGGCGCGATAGGTGAAGTGATGCAGCGTCGGCCGCCAGGTCGGGTGGTTTGTGGCGTTGATGCGCACGGCGGCGGCTATGTTGGAGAACTTGCCGATGGTCGCGCACCAGACGACGCAGTCCTGCATGATGTAGGAATAGTCGCCGAGGATGCTTTCGGACACGCGGCTGCGGTCGGCGATCTCTGTCCAGCGCCCCAATGTCGAGTTCTCGACCTGCGCCGTGGCGTGGACCAACGGCGCTTCCGATAGTTTCCTGCTCATGCAGCGATTTTTCCGGCGGCGAAAGAGGTCACGTCGATGATGCGATCGGCGACGGCGTCACGCACATCCGGGTCATGGAAGATGCCGAGCAAGGCGACACCGCCGGCCTTCTTGGCGGCGATCAACGCAACCACAACGTCGCGGTTTTTCGAATCGAGCGAAGCTGTCGGCTCGTCGAGCAGCAAGACCGGATGCTCGGTGATGAAGCCGCGCGCGATATTGACGCGCTGCTGCTCACCGCCCGAGAAAGTCGCCGGCGGCAGCGCCCAGAGCTTTTCCGGCAAATTGAGCTGCCCCAGCAAGGTGCGTGCTTTTTTCCGCGCGCTCTCGCGGTCCTCGCCGCGTTCGACCAGCGGCTCGGCGACCACGTCGAGCGCGGAGACGCGCGGCACGGTGCGCAGGAACTGGCTGACATAGCCGATCGTCTGGCGGCGCACGGAAAGCACCGTGCGCGGGCTGGCGATGGCGAGATCGATCAGGCCGCCCTCATGCTGAACGATGATCTGGCCTTCATCGACGGCATAATTGCCATAGAGCATTTTCAGGATCGAGCTTTTGCCGGCGCCGGAAGGCCCGCCGAGCACGGCGCATTCACCGGCCCGGATCGAGAATGAGACGCCGGCGACAACCGGCAATCTGATGCCGTCGCGCAGATGCATGGTGAAGCTTTTGGCGACGCCGGAAACAACGAGGGGCGTCGGCATCAGAAGGTTCTCCAATCGTTGTTCGTCCGCGGGCCAACACCCCCTCTGCCTTGCCAGGCATCTCCCCCTCAAGGGGGGAGATTGGCTGTCGCGTTCGACTTCGCCATTCTTCTGCATCGTAGAAGGGGCGGGACATAAAAGCTGCTGATCTCCCCCCTTGAGGGGGAGATGGCCGGCAGGCCAGAGGGGGGTGCCTTGGCGCCATCTTCACACCTGTAGAATCGAGGAAACAAGCAATTGCGTGTAAGGCGCGCGGGGATCGTCGAGCACGCGATCCGTCAGGCCGCTTTCGACGACACGGCCGTCTTTCATCACCATCATACGCTGCGACAGAAGCCGGGCGACGGCGAGATCGTGGGTGACGACGATGGCCGCCAGGCCGAGATCGGTGACCAACCCGCGCAGCAAATCGAGCAGGCGCGCCTGCACCGAGACGTCGAGGCCGCCGGTCGGCTCGTCCATGAACACCAGCCTCGGTCCGGTGACGAGGTTGCGGGCGATTTGCAGGCGCTGGCGCATGCCGCCGGAAAAGGCGCGCGGCTCGTCGTCGATGCGGTCCTCGTCGATCTCGACGCGCGACAGCCAGTCGACGGCAGTGGCGCGGATCTTGCCGTAATGGCGGTCACCGACCGCCATTAGCCGCTCGCCGACATTGGCGCCGGCAGACACCGTCATGCGCAAGCCGTCGGCGGGGTTCTGATGAACAAAGCCCCAGTCGGTGCGCATCAGGAAGCGGCACTCGGCCTCGCTCATAAGGTAGAGTTCGCGGAACTGGCCGTCGCGCATGCGGTAGCTGGCGGTGCCAGAAGATGGTAGCAGCCGCGTCGACAGGCAGTTGAGCAGCGTCGTCTTGCCGGAGCCGGATTCGCCGACGACGGCCAGAACCTCACCCGGCCACAGGTCGAAGGTGACATTCTCGCAGCCGACGCGCGAGCCGTAGAATTTGGACAGTTCGGAGACGCGCAGCAGTGGGTCGCCGGTCATTCTGCTGGCCTCATCTTTCCTGCGGTAACATGGCTTTCAGCCGCAAGGTGGCCGCGATGTCCTTCGGCGCGCCGCTTCTCGCAATGGTCGGTGTCGGAGCAGACGAACATGTGGTCGCCATGGTCGTCGAGGATGACCTCGTCGAGATAGACATTTTCCGCCGCGCACAGTGCACAGGGCAGGTCGAAGGTCTGGACCTCGAAGGGATGATCCTCGAAGTCGAGGCTGACGACATCGGTGAAGGGCGGCACGGCATAGATGCGCTTTTCGCGCCCGGCTCCGAACAGCTGCAGGGCCGGCGAACGGTGCATTTTGGGGTTGTCGAATTTCGGCGTCGGCGAGGGGTCCATGACATAGCGGCCCTCGACCTTGACCGGATAGGCATAGGTGGTGGCGATGCGGCCGTGTTTGGCAATGTCCTCGTAGAGCTTCACATGCATCAGGCCGTATTCCTCGAGCGCATGCATTTTGCGCGTTTCGGTTTCGCGCGGCTCGAGGAAGCGCAACGGCTCGGGTATCGGCACTTGGTAGACTAGAACTTGGCCGGCGCTCAGCGGGTGTTCCGGGACGCGGTGGCGGGTCTGGATGATGGTGGCGCTGGCGGTATCGGTCGTCACCGCGACGTTGGCTACCTTCTTGAAGAAGGCGCGGATCGAGACGGCATTGGTGGTGTCGTCGGCGCCCTGGTCGATGACTTTCAGCACATCGTCCGGCCCGATAATCGAGGCGGTGACCTGCACGCCGCCAGTGCCCCAGCCATAGGGCATCGGCATTTCGCGCGAAGCGAAGGGAACCTGATAGCCAGGGATGGCGATGCCCTTGAGGATCGCCCGGCGGATCATCCTTTTGGTCTGCTCGTCGAGATAGGCGAAGTTGTAGGTGGCGATGTCGGTCATGGCGATCAAATCCACTCCCTGCTATTGCATTGACGCCCAGAAAACGGAAATAAAGGCGAAGTCGAATGACTCAGACCGGTTGGATCCAGATTGCAATTCTGCTTCTGGCGTTTGTCTGCGTGGTCGGTTTTGTACCTCGGCGCTTGTTTCTGCCTGCTTCCAGAGATGGCGCGCATGTCACAGGCGGAAACGGCAGCTACGTCGGCGGGCATAGCAGCCATTCCCATGACGGCGGCAACGGGGATGGCGGCAACGGGGGTGGCGGCAATGGCGGGGGCGATTAGGCTCATTCGGCCGCCTCCCGCTTCTCTTCCACCTTTGCAGGGTTCTCTCGAGCTTCGTATTCGGCGCGCATGTGGCGCACCAAATCGAGCTCGGCCTGGAAGTCGACATAGTGCGGCAGCTTCAAATGCTCCACGAAGCCGGTCGCCTGAACATTGTCGGAGTGCGAGATGACGAACTCCTCGTCCTGCGCGGCGGCGACGACATCTTCGCCGAGTTCCGTTGCGCGCAGCGCGCGGTCGCACAGCGCCATGGCCATCGCCTTGCGCTCGCTTTGGCCGAAGACCAGTCCGTAGCCGCGGGTGAATTGCGGCGGCGCCTTGGCCGAGCCCTTGAACTGGTTGACCATCTGGCATTCGGTGACGCGGACCTTGCCGAGCAGCACGGCGAAGGGCAGTTCCGGCACGTCGAGTTCCAGCTCGACCTCGCCGATACGCACCTCGCCGACAAAGGGGTGGTTGCGGGCATAGCCGCGCTGGGTGGAATAGCCGAGCGCCAGCAGAAACCCTTCATCGCCGCGTGACAGCGCCTGCAGGCGGATGTCGCGCGCCATCGGAAACTCAAGCGGCTCGCGGGTGATGTCGCCGGGGACATGGTCCTGCGGCATGTCGCCATCCGGCTCAATCAGCCCTTCGCGGGCGAGGATCGTCGAAACGCGCGGCATGGCCTGCGTTTCCGTCTCGCGCTGGAGCGGTTCGGCGACATCGGCGCCGGCGGCGAGTTCCGGGTCGAGCAGGCGGTGGGTGTAGTCGAAGGTAGGCCCAAGCAGCTGGCCGCCGGGCAAATCCTTGTAGGTCGCCGACACGCGCCGCTCGACCAGCATGGCGCCGGTGTTGATGGCGTTGGTGTAGCCGAAGCGCGGCAGTGTGGTGCGGTAGGCGCGCACCAGGAAGATCGCCTCGATCATGTCGCCGCGCGCCTGGACTATGGCGAGCGCCGCCAGTTCCCGGTCGTAGAGCGATCCTTCGCTCATCACCCGGTCGCCGCCGAGCGCCAGCTGTTCCACGATCTGGTCGAGGCGCAGCGCCGGCACCGAACGGTCGCCGCGACGGCGGTCCGCAAGCAGGCTGTGGGCATTGGCGATTGCGACTTCGCCGCCTTTTACCGCGACATACATTTATGCCTCCATCATCTTGATGCGCGTCGTGCGCGGCAGGCAGGCGATACCGTCGGGCGCCGCCAGGAGGATGTCGACGCCGCGCGGAAAGCGCTGGCTGTTCTGCTTCCACTGTTCGACGAAATGACGCGGCATCTGTGCCGGCGCGATCGCGGCAGAGACTTCGATGCCAGGACCTTCGAGCAACAGCGGCGCGCCCGAGACGAGATTGCTGACCTGCAGGATCAGTGTCGTCGAGCGGTCGGGATAGTCCTGCGTGCCTTGCGAAAAGCCGTCGAGAGCAGCCATCTCGGCCGGGTTGGCGATCAAGGCGAAATGCGCATCGGCCGGCGTGTTGGCAAGTGGCGCGCCGGTGTGGAAACCGAGCCAGGATTTGACTGCCGCGGACGCCTGCAAGGCAGGGTCGAGCCAGAGCGGGGTGTCGTTGTCGCATAGCGAAAGCGCGATGGCGCCGGCGGTTGCCGACAGCGGCGCCGGCGGCCGGGCGAAGGCCGGCAGAGGCTGCACGCTGCCCGGCCGCGCCATGGCGTCCATGATTGCGCGGAAGACGGTCTGGGCGTTGAACACCGGATCGGCGAAACCGCCGTCGATCGATTGAGCTGCGATGTCCATCAGTCTTCTCCGCGCACCATGGTGAAGAAATCCACTTTCGTTGCCGCCGTCTCGGCGCGGCGCTTTTCGCGCGCTTCGCCTTGGGCGGCACGCAGCGGCGCCACCAGCGCGGTTTCGACCGTCCTGCGCTGCGCCGGGTCCTGCCAGAGCGCGTCGGCGATTGCGGCCAGCCTGGCCTTCTTCCTGTCGCGGCCAAGCATGTAGCTGTGGCCGACCTGTCCGGAAGGGAGCCGAACTGTGGCGCGGGTGACCGTCGCTTCACCGACATTGAAGGGTGCGCCGCCGCCGCCGATGCGACCACGCACGGTGACCAGACCGGTTTCCGGGCCACGCAGAAGCTCGGCCTCGGAGGTCAGGCCGGCCTCGTTCCAGAGCCGGGCGATGTCGTCGCCGTTAGCCTGCGCCAGCGTTGCCATGACGTCTTTGCGCTCGGCCTGTTCCCGCGCTTCCTGTCCTCGCATTGGGTTACTCCCTGACCATGTAAAATTTGTCTAGTGATATAGACAACTATACAAATTATACCTATTATCTAACCCGTGTCCATGACGGGTGGATGACAGGGGCTGGAGCGGGGGGAAATGGTGGCTCAAAAGAGCGCGAGCAGCATCGAACGCCGCAGTGGCGTCTCGCTCTGGCGGCAGATCGCCGACCAGATCCTGCATTCGATTGCGTCCGGCGATTTTGCCGAGAATGCCGCGCTGCCGCCGGAGATGGCGCTGGCCGAACGCTACGGCGTCAACCGCCACACGGTGCGCAGCGCCATATCGGCCCTGGTACAGGACGGTGTGCTGCGGGCCGAGCAGGGACGCGGCACTTTCGTGTTGTCGCGCAAGCGGCTGTCCTATCCGATCGGCGCGCGCACGCGGTTTTCGACGGGCCTGCAGGGACAGACTTCGGAACGGCATATCGTGCTGCTCACGTCCGTAGTTGAATCGGCCAGCCAGCGCGTCGCCGACGGCCTCGGCCTTGCCAGGGGCACCGAGGTGATCCGGCTGGAGACGCGCGGCGAAGCCGATGGACGGCCGGTGTCCCGCGCCGCCAGCTGGTACGAAGCAAAGCGCTTCGCCGGCATCGATGCCGTGATGGCGGAGACCGGTTCGATAACCGCCTCGCTCCGGCGTTTCGGCATCGACGATTATCTCCGGCAATCGACGGTTCTGTCGGCGCGTCACGCCGATGCCGCCGACCTTGCCGATCTCGATTTGCAGCCCGGCGCCATCGTGCTGGTCGCGGTCGCCGTCAACGTCACACCGGACGGCCAGCCGATCCAGTTTGCCGAAACGCGGTTTCCGGCGGAGCGGGTGGAGCTGAAGCTGTCGGCGCTGTAGGGAGCGTCGAGACTCATGCGATATCAGACCAACTCGGTCGCGCTCACTTGTCAGCGGCTTGACGTTTGAGGACCGCCTTCCCCCACTCCGTCTCGGCTTCGCCGAGCCACCTCTCCCCCTCCGGAGGGAGAGGAAGGGAGCCCGCCTTGCCAAGCTCGCGCCTTTCCTCTCCCCCGTCGATCGGGGGAGAGGTGTCGAGCGAAGCTCGACGGAGTGGGGGTCGACCTGCGCAGGGCATGGTCAATTCCGGCCGGGTTCACCGCCTGCCATGTTAAGAACCCACCTCGATCACCGCCTTGATCAGCCCGGATTTCTCATGCGCCCATCTTGCGAGATCGCGCGGCGTTCCGGCCAGTGTCGTGCGGTGGGTGACAAGTTTCGCCAGCGGCACCGCGCCGTTGCGGATGGAGGCGGCGACGTGGTCGAAGTCGACTTTCAGCGCATTGCGGCTGCCGACCAGCGTCATTTCGCGTTTGTGGAATTCCGGGTCGGAAAAGACGATGTCGTCCTTGACGACGCTGACCAGCACGAGCGTGCCACCATGCGCGACATGGGCGAAGGCCGACTGCACCGAGGCGGTGTTGCCGGTGGCGTCGAAGACGACGTCGAACCCTTCGCCGCCGGTTGCCTCGCGCACCAGTTCGGCTGCCGCTTTTTGTGAGCCGTCGAGCGTGGCGAAGCCAAGTTCGCCTTTTGCAAAATCCAGCCGCTCCGTGCTCATGTCGAGCAGGCTGACATCGAGCCCGGCGATGCGGGCAAACAGCGCTGCGCCAAGGCCGATCGGCCCGGCGCCGATGACCAGCGTGCGGGCGCCTGGTTCGGCGCGAGCGCGCCGCACGGCATGCGCGCCGATGGCGAGGAATTCCACCGCCGCCGCATCGGCCAGCGACAAGCCGTTTGCCGGATAAAGATTCTGCGCCGGCACCAGGATCTGCTCGGCCATGGCGCCGTCGCGATGGACGCCAAGCACTTCGATCCTGACGCAGCAATTCGGCTTGCCGTGCCGGCAGGCGATGCATTTTCCGCAAGCGAGATAGGGATTGATGATGACGGGCTCGCCCACGGCAAGGTCGACATCTTCGCCGGTCTCGACGACGGTGCCCGACACTTCATGGCCCATGATGCGGGGATAGGCAAGGAACGGGTGCTTGCCTTCGAAGATGTGGTAGTCGGTGCCGCAGATGCCGACATGGCTGACGGCGACCAGCGCCCAGCCGGCAGGCGGCGCTCCTGGCGCCGGCCGGTCTTCCAGGACAAGCTCGCCGGGCGAGCGGCAGACAACAGCTTTCATTCGGCAATTCCAGTGTTTCTCAAAAAAGGCGCCGGTCCGTTGTTAAGCAGGCCGGCGCAGAAGGTCAGGGAGAATTACTTGCCGCGACGGCGCAGCCCGTCGAAATAGACGATGATTATGATCAGCGCGCCGGTGATGATGCGCTGCCAGAACGAGTTGACGTTGAGCAGATTGGCGCCGTTGTTGATGGTGGCCAGGATGAAGGCGCCGAGCAGCGGGCCATGCACCGAGCCGACGGCGCCGAACAGCGAAGTGCCGCCGATCACCGATGAGGCGATCGCCTGCAACTCCCAACCTTCCGCCTGGGTCGGGTTGCCGATGCCGATGCGCGCCGCCAGCAGCACGCCGACGAAGGCCGCGCACAGGCCCGACAGCGTGTAGGCCATATAGATGGTGCGCTGGACATTGACGCCCGAGAGGCGCGAGGCCTCGGCATTGGATCCCACAGAGAAGAGATAGCGGCCCCAGCGGCTGTGGTGCAGGAAGATGTAGGCCGGGATACCGACCAGGATCACCATCCAGAACAGATTGGGGATGCCGACAAAGGAACTGCGCGAGAACGCGGTGAAGCTGTCGCTGTTGATGTTGATCGAATTGCCGTTGGTCATCAACAGGCCGATGCCGCGCAACGAGGTCAGCGTCGCCAGCGTGATTATGAATGGCGGCAGGCCCATCTTGACGATGCCGAAGCCGTGGAACAGGCCGATGGCAACGCCGACCAGCAGCGTCACCAGAATGGCGACCCAGATCGGGAAGCCAGCATTGATCATCATGGCGACAATGACGGTGGCGAAGCCGACCACGGCGCCGACCGAGAGGTCGATGCCGCCGGTGATGATGACGAAGGTCTGGCCGACCGCCATGATGGCGATCATCGAGCCCTGCCGCAAAAGATTGGCGATGTTGTTGGAGGAGGCGAAGCTCGGCGTCGCCACCGACAGCACGATCCAGAGCAGAACCAGCAACGCCAGAAGCGTCAGCCCGAACAGGACGTTGTAGTTCCGTTTCGGTTTTTCGATCGCGACGGTTTCGATGCTCATGGTTCCTCCCGTTTCTTGTTTTGTCAGCCGATCGCCTGTGTCAGCACGTCTTCGTGGCTGGCGGCGCGAAAGCCATGGCTGGCGACCAGTTTGCCGCGCCGGAACACGTGCAGCGTATCGGCGAGCTCATAAACCTCGGGCAGATAGGACGAGATCAGGATGATGCCGGCGCCCTTGGACAACAGTTCCCCGAACAGGCGGTAGATCTCGGCCTTGGTGCCGACATCGACGCCGACCGTAGGCTCGTCGAAGATGAACAGCTTAGCGCCGTGCGCCAGCCATTTGCCGATGACGATCTTCTGCTGGTTGCCGCCGGACAGGCTGGAGGCCAGGGCGCCGCGTGTTGGCGTTTTGATGCGGAGGCCGGCGATCTGGCGATCGGCTTCAGCCTTTTCCTTCGTGTTCGAAATCAGCAGGTTGTTGGAGATGCGCTTGTAGATCGGCAGGTTGAGGTTGAGGCCGACCGGCAGGTTCAGGCACAGGCCCTGGTCGCGGCGGCTTTCTGGCGCCAGCGCCATGCCGAGCTTGATCGCGTCGTGCTCGGAATTGATGTGGACCGGCTTGCCTTGCCAAAGGACCTGTCCGGCCGACTTCTTGTGGCGGCCATAGAGCGTGGTGACGAACTCGCTCCGCCCGGCGCCGATCAGGCCATAGAGCCCGACGATCTCGCCGGCGCGCACCGTCATCGAGACGTCTTCGAAACCCTTGCCCGACAGGTTTTTCGCTTCAACGATCACGGCACCGGGGGTGAAATGCTCCTTATGGTAGACTTGCTCGATCGAGCGGTTGATCATCATCTTGACCAGCTCGGCGTCATTGGTCTCGGCAATGTTGCGGGTGCCGACCAGCGTGCCGTCGCGCAGCACCGAGACGCGATCGGCGAGTTCGAACACCTCTTCCATGCGATGGCTGATGTAGATGATGGTGACGCCTTCGCCCTTGAGCCTGCGGATCAGCGTGAACAGCTGGTCGGCTTCCTTGCGGGTGAGATAGGCGGTCGGCTCGTCGAAGATCAGGAATTTGGTGCCGCGCACGGTGGCGCGGGCGGCGGCGATCAGCTGCTGCTGGCCGATGGTGAGGTCACCCAGCATGACATGCGCCGGCAGGTCGAAGCCGAGACCGTCGATGATCTTCTGCGCTTCCTTGACCATGGCGCGCTGCTGCAGGATGCCGAAGCGCGAATTCTCCTCGCCGAGGAACATGTTGGCGGCGACGGTGAGATGGCGACAGAGCACGACCTCCTGATGCACGGCGTTGATGCCCAGCGCCATTGCCTCGTGCGGGGTTGCCAGCGCTGCCGGCTTGCCCTCCCAGATGACATCGCCGGAGGTGCGCGGCATGACGCCGGTCAGAAGCTTGATCAAGGTGGATTTGCCGGCGCCGTTCTCGCCGACGATGGCGTGGATCTCACCTGCCTTGAAGGCAAGGTGAACGGGCTTCAGCGCATGCGTGCCGGGATAGCGCTTTTCCAGCCCGTGCAGTTCGAGGATCGTCCTGCCGGGCGCTAGCGTTGGGGCCGGGTGCAGTTCCTGCGCCATGGGCGTCATGACAATCCTCCCAGATTGGCCTTACGATTGGCACGTCGCGATGCAGTCAAGCCGCATTGTCGAGGTGATTCAAGCCGGTGGATATTCAAGCTTGTATCCGGTGTTTCCGGGGCGCGAGGCCCCGGAAAGGATTTTTGGTCGACGGGCTCAGAGCTTCGGGTTGAGCAGGGCGTCGATCTTGGGGTCTTTCATGTTTGCCTTGGTCACCAGGTTGGCGCCTGTGTCGACATTGGCCTCGACCTTCTCGCCCTTCGAGGCGGCGAGCGCGGTCTTGATGCCGTCATAGCCCATCCGGTACGGATCCTGGACGACGAGCGCGGAAATGACGCCGTCATTGAGGAACTTGATCAGCTTCTCGTCGCTGTCGAAGCCGACCAGCGCCAGCTTGCCGCCAAGGTTGTTCTCGGCGACTGCCTGACCGACGCCCTGCGCCATGATCAGGTTGGACGCGAAGATGCCCTTGAGGTTCGGGTTGGCGGTGATCAGGTCGGTGGCGATGTTGAGACCGGTCGTTGCCTGGCCGTCGGCATATTTGTCGGCGACGAGCTTGAGCCCCGGATATTTCGCGGCCAGCTGCTCGGTGAAGCCCTGCTTGCGCTGCTCCAGCGAACCGGCGCCCGGCGCGTTGGTGATCAGGGCGACGTCGCCCTCGATCTTGCCGCCATTGGCTTCGCCGATGGCTGCTGCAAGACCGTCAGCGGCGACGCGTCCGCCCTGCACATTGTCGGTGGTCAGGAACGAGGTGAACGCCTTGGAGTCGGCGCCGGAGTCGATGCCGATGACCTTGACCTTGCTGGCCGCTTCATCGATGGGCTTGCCGAGCGCCTTGAATTCGGTCGGCGCGATGACGATCGCGGCCGGGTTGCCGGCGACGGCATTCTCGAGGATCGAAACCTGGCCGTTGACGTCGGTTTCAGCCTGGGCGCCGAGTTCGGGTACGTTGACGCCGAGATCCTTGCCGGCCTTGCGGGCGCCGGCCAGGACGATCTGCCAGTAGAAGGACGTGGTGTCCTTGACGATGATCGGAATGGTCAAGTCCGCCGCCGAAGCCGGCGCCGTCTGCAGCGTGCCGGCAAGCATCGAGGCGGCAGCAAGTGCCATCAGTGAGCGGCGGTTGAGAATGCTGGTCACGAATTTCATTAGGAATCCTCCCTAGATCGCCCGGTGAAGGTTGCGGAAGCTCCATTTGGATAGGCGCGGCCCAAAAGGAACTTTATCAATAAAAAACAGTTGCCGCTTTTTGATAGTGCATCGGTCCGGCCGACGCAAGCGGTGTTTCATATAGGCCTGCGCATGGCTCGGCGGGGAAACCTCCCTGCCGATCCTCAGTGCCACGTCCAGACGCTCCCGATCCTCCTTGATCATCATGGAATATTAATTCCACCGTCGAGTCAATATGGAATATTCATTCCTTCTTGAGAGCCGTGATCGTGGCGTTTCGTCAGCCGAGCTCCTGAACGATGGTGTAGGGAGTGTAGCGGGCGAATTCCGCTTGCGGCACCTGGACGTTGAACAGGTCGAGGTTGCGCGTCAGGTTGGCGGGCTTGGCCGTTCCGGTCAGCACGCTGGCCACGACAGGCTCCTGCAGCGGAAACTGCAATGCAGCCGCCGCCAGCGGATATCCGCCCTCATCAGCGATTTTCTCCATCGCCCCAACACGCTCGAGTATGTCCTGCGTCGCCGGCAGATAATCGAAATGCGCGCCGTGCACCGGCCCGGTCGCCAGGATGCCGGAGTTGAAAACGCCGCCGATGATGAGCGAAGTCTGTCGCTCACGACACAGCGGCAGCAACTCGGCTTCAGCCGAGCGGTCGAGCAGCGAATAGCGGCTGGCCAGCAGGATGCAGTCGAGCGGCGCTTCGCACAGCACGTCGAGGCAGATCTGCACCTCGTTGACGCCGAGCCCATAGGCGGAAATCACGCCGGACGTTTTAAGCTCTTCCAGCGCCTTCAAGCCGCCGTCGATCAGCTGGCGAAAGTGCAGCTTCGTCTTCTCGACGCCATGTGTGTAGGTGCCGATGTCGTGCACAAACAGGATGTCTATCCGGTTCAGCCCGAGCCGGGCATAGGAGAACTCGACCGAGCGCATGATGCCGTCATAGGAGTAGTCGTAGTCGAGCTCGAAGGGCAGCGGGTCGACATAGGAATGATCGGGAACCTGGTCTTCCGGCACCGGGCGGAACAACCGTCCGACCTTGGTCGACAGCACATAGGAATCCCGCGGCTTGTAGCGCAGGAAATCGCCGGTCCGCCGTTCCGACAGGCCGAAGCCATAGAAGGGCGCGGTGTCGAAATAGCGCAGGCCGGCATCCCAGGCTGTCTGCAGCGTCTCCATCGCCGCTTCGCGCGGACAGGCCCGGTAGAGCCCGCCGATCGCCGCCCCGCCGAAGCTTATCTCGGTTACCTCGAGCGCAGTCGTGCCGATGCGGCGTTTGTCCATCCACAGCCTCCCCTTGTGAGCCGTCTTTGCAGCCCGCTTTTTTCGTCGGTGGTTAGAGCGTCGCGCCGAGGTGCCACGGCACGAACTCGTTGTCGCCGTAGCCGAACGCCTCGCTCTTGGTCTTGCGGCCCGATGCCGTCTCGACGATGAGTTCGAAGAGTTCCCGGCCCATGCCGGCGATGGTCTTCTCACCCGAAGCGATGACGCCGCAATTGACGTCCATGTCCTCTTCCATCTGGTGGTACATGGTCGAGTTGGTGGCGACCTTGATCGACGGCGTGGGCCGGCAGCCGAAGCAGGAGCCGCGGCCGGTGGTGAAGACGATGATGTTGGCGCCGCCCGCCACCTGACCGGTCGCCGAGACCGGGTCGTAACCGGGCGTGTCCATGAACACCAAGCCACTGCCGGTGACCTTTTCGGCATAACCGAAGACGCCGTTGAGCGGAGTCTGGCCGCCTTTGGCCACGGCGCCCAGCGACTTTTCCAGGATGGTGGTCAGGCCACCGCGCTTGTTGCCGGGCGAGGGGTTGTTGTCGATCGAGGCGCCGTGCTTGGCGACATGGTCCTCCCACCATTTGACGAAACCGTCGAGCTTCTTGGCGATCTCCGGCGTTGCCGCGCGATAGGCGAGCAGATGTTCGGCGCCATAGATCTCCGTCGTCTCCGACAGGATGCCGATGCCGCCGACGCCGGCCAGGATGTCGACCGCCGCTCCCAGCGCGGGATTGGCGGTGATGCCCGACATGCCGTCGGAACCGCCGCATTGCAGGCCGACGACGATCTCCGAGACCGGGATCGGCTCGCGCTGATACTGGCCGACTTCCTCGGCGATTTCGGCGAGCACGCCCATCGCTTTTTCGACCGATTTGCGCGAACCGCCGGCGTCCTGGATGTTGAAATGGCGTTTTCCCGCCGCCGCACCTTTCTGGCCGTAAAGGGTAAGCTGGTTGACCTCGCAGCCGAGGCCGACCATCAGCGCGCCGCCGAAATTCGGGTGGCGGGTGTAGCCGGCGAGCGTGCGGTGCAGCACCATCATGCCGTCGCCGGTGCCGCTCATGCCGCAGCCCTGGCCATGGACGATCGGGACGAAGCCGTCGATCCCCGGATATTTCGGCAGCAGCACGCGGTTGGCCTCGTCGGCGATGGCGTGGCAGACGGTGGCCGAGCAATTGACGCTGGCGATGATGCCGATGAAGTTGCGGGTGCCGGCACGGCCATCGGCGCGACGATAGCCCATGAATGTCCGGGCGCGGTCAGCTTCGGTGGCGTGCTCGGCCTCGCTCGGCGGCACCACCGGCAGGCGGCCGGATTCAAAAACCAGATTGTGCGAATGGACGTGGTCGCCGGGCGCGATGTCCTGGGTGGCGCGGCCGATGGCCTGGGCATACTTGACCACCGCCTCGCCGGCGGCGATAGGCTTGATCGCCACCTTGTGGCCGGGCTCGATCAACGCCGTGGCGACGGCGCCGCCGGGCAGAGGGGTGCCGATCTCGATGCGGCCATTGGCGACCGCGACATTGTCGGCGGGGGACAGAAGAATGCTGTTCGAAGCGTTCACGGGCAGTTTCCTGGGTCTGTTCCTGGGGATGCGCGGATTGACACGCGTCTGTTTACATATAATGTCTTTTATCGTGAAAAAACATTTGTGCGTCAATTGTTTTTTCAGGAGGAGACCATGCGTCCGATGGACGCTTGGCTTGTGAGGAGCGGCGTCTGACACGCAGAGCGTTTTGCTTAGCCGGGTGAGCGCCAGGACATATGATATCGCGCTTCAAGCCAGCCACAGCAAGCGCCGGCGCGCAACGGGGCAGGGATGTCGAAGAGCAACAACGTCTACAAGGACGCTTACAATAGGGGTCTGCGGCTGCTCGATGAGACGCAGAGCCTGCCGTCGGAGCCGGAGCTGGGCACTTTGCTTGGCGTCAGCCGTACCACCGTGCGCACCATTCTGGCGCGCATGGAAGAGACCGGGCTGATCGCGTGGAACAAACGCAGCAAGACAGTGCTCAGGACGCCGAAGCCGGATGATTTCTTCCCCGAGGAGGAGACAGACACACTGGCCCAGATCATCGAGCGGTCGTTTATGCGCAGGTTGCTGGCCGGCGGTGCAGAGGCCGGCATGCAGATCAACGAGCTCGAACTGGCGCGCGAGATCGGCGTCGGCACCACCAGCGTGCGCGAGTTCCTGATCCGCTTCTCCCGCTTCGGCCTGATCGAGAAGCGGCGCAACAGCCACTGGGTGCTGAAAGGATTTACCCGTGCCTTTGCGCTCGAACTCACTGAAATCCGCGAAATGTTCGAGATACGCTCGGCGGCGGCCTTTGCCGCCTTGCCTGGGGATAGTCCGGTCTGGGCGGATCTCGACCGGCTGGAAGACGAGCACCGGCTTCTGGCCAGCGAAATCGCCATCCGCTTCAACGAATTCTCGGAGCTAGACGAGCGCTTCCACCGGCTGATCCACCGGGCGTCGCACAACCGCTTCATCGTCGATTTCTACGACGTCATCGCCATGATCTTTCACTACCACTACCAGTGGAACAAGGCGCAGGAGCGCGAGCGCAACGAAGTCGCGGTTGGCGAGCATCTCGCCTACATCGCGGCGCTGAAATCGCGCGATCTCGGCAAGGTCGACGCCGCCTGCCGCAAGCATCTGAAGTCGGCACGCCACACGCTGTTGACGTCGATCCCGGAAATCGGCGGCCGCCCGGCTTCCTGAGCGCGACGTCCGAAGGGACGTTATGCGCACAAGATCTCTGCCTCATGCGTTATCCCAAACCGCTGCGCACTTTTGTGCGACATGGATCGAACGCGCCGCGTTGCCGCAGCGATGATTTGGCGATTTTCCGCCGACATGCCGCGTGCTAGATATCCACGCGTTGCTGCGTGAAGAGGCAGGTCTTTGGACTTCCGGCGTAAGAGATGGAGCATGACGGCCGCCTTTGTCGCGGCCTGTGTGCTGCTGCTCCAGTCGACGCTCGGCGTGTTTGCCTTCGGCATTGCGCCGGATGCCTCGCAACTCGACGCTTTCGGCAATGTCATCTGCAGCCATGAGGGAGCGGTCAAGCTTCCCGGCGGCGATCCGCACCAGCAGCATATGCCGGCGTGCTGCATGCTCGGCTGCAGCATGGCCTCCGTCGCCTATGCGCCGCCGGCAGGCGTCGGCCTGGCGCCGGTCAGCCAGTCCTTGGAAACAGTCGCTTTTGCCCCGCCGGCAGTCAGGTATCCCGTCGTCACGCGCGAGCGCTCTCCGGCCAATCCGCGCGCGCCGCCGCTTGCGGGCTGAAAACCGCCGCTCGCTTTGCGTAACCTGCGCAGGCGATAATCATCCAATGACAAACACGTTCGCAGCCCGACAACGGCGCGACCTCATATTCATGGAGCCTACCCATGTCCCGTTTTCGTCATGCCGGCGCGTTGCACCGCAGCACCCGTTTATTCAGCACTATCGAGCAGCGTCTCGGCAGCGCCCTGTTCGCCTTTGCACTGTTGTTCGTCGGCTCCCATTCCGTCCTTGCGCATGAATTCAAGGCCGGTGACATCGAGATCGAGCATCCCTGGTCGCGCGCCACGCCGGCCGGCGCCAAGGTTGCCGGCGGCTATTTCACCATCGTCAACAAGGGCAGCGCGCCAGACCGGCTGCTATCGATTTCCTCCGACATTTCGGGCAAGGCCGAACTGCATGAAATGGGGGTGAAGGATGGCGTCATGACCATGCGCCCGGTCAGTGGTGGCCTGGATATCCCGGCGGGCGGCAAGGTCACGCTGGGTCCCGGCGCCTATCACGTGATGTTCATGGATCTGAAGCAGCCCCCTAAAGAAGGCCAGATGTTTGCCGCTACGCTGACTTTCGAGAGGGCCGGAACCGTGACCGTCGAGTTTGCCGTGCAAGCCATAGGCAGCGCGCCACCCCTGGAAGACAACGACTGACCAATTATTACCAATCAATTTTTTCGAGAGGGACCCATCATGAACAAGCATCATTTGCCGGCCGCTGCATTCCTCGTCCTGGGGACAAGTGCCGCCTTCGCCCATATCACGCTCGAAACACAGGAGGTTGCGGTCGGTTCGACCTACAAGGCCGTGCTGCGCGTGCCGCATGGCTGCGAAGGCAAGGCGACGATTGCCGTGCGCGTGCAGATCCCGGAAGGGGTGATCGGGGTGAAGCCGATGCCCAAGCCCGGCTGGACGCTGCAGGTCAAGAAAGGCAAGTACGAGAAATCCTACCAGCTCTATGGCGAAGCGGTGACCTCGGGCGTCAAGGAAGTCGACTGGAGCGGCGGCAGCCTGCCGGATGAATTTTATGACGAGTTCGTCTTCCGCGGCACGTTGGCCGCCGATCTGCCGGCCGGGCAAAAACTCTATTTTCCGGTGGTGCAGGAATGCGATGGCGCCACCACGCGTTGGATAGAGATTCCGGCGGCTGGTCAGGATGAGGATGCGCTGGAAGATCCGGCGCCCGGCCTCAACCTGCTGCCGAAGAAATGATGCATTGGCGGCGCGCTGCTTCGAAGCGGCGCGCCACTGTTTTGGTGGATGGCATGAACGTGGCCTGTTTTCAGCGGATAGAACGGACAGCCGGCAGGTGCTTCGGCCTGCTGGCCGCGATCCTGCTGCTTGCCGTCCTTGCCACGCCAAACCAGGCCTTTGCCCATGCGGCGCTGATCAAGGCCGAGCCTGCCGACGGCGCGGTTCTGGAGCGAGCGCCGACGCAATTTTCGCTGACCTTCAGCGAGCCTGTGTCGCCGCTGGTGCTGACCTTGGTGCGGCCCGACGGTACGCCTGTCGCTTTGACCTCGTTTCGGTTGAGCGACCAAACGGTTGAGATCGACAATCCACAAAAGCTCGGGCCGGGCACCCATGTCTTGAGCTGGCGGGTGATTTCCGCTGATGGCCATCCGGTCGGCGGCTCGGTGCTGTTTTCCGTTGGCGCGCCAAGTGCGGCGCCGGCGGTGGGGGAAGCTGTCGATATAGATTTGCGGTCAGCGATCTGGACCGGCAAGGTTCTTCTCTACATCGGGCTTTTCCTCGGCATTGGCGGCGCCTTCGCGCTGACATGGCTGGCGCAAGGCCAGCGCTCAGGCCAGCGCTTCGTCATTGCCGCCATCCTGTGCGGGCTGGTCGCAGCACCCCTGTCGCTCGGGTTCCAGGGGCTGGACGCGCTGGGCGCGCCACTCGCCCGGCTGGCGCAACCGGTGGTCTGGCGGACGGCGCTTGGCACCAGCTTCGGCTGGACGGTGCTGATTTCGCTGGCGGCGCTCGGGCTTGGCCTGCTGTCGTTGGTCGGATCGCGTGCTGGCGCCAGGCCGTTGGCGCTCGCCGGGCTGGCCGGTGTGGGTGCAGCCCTTGCCGCCAGCGGCCATGCCAGTGCAGCCGAACCGCAATGGCTGACGCGGCCTATGGTGTTCCTGCATGGCGCCGGCATCGCTTTCTGGGCTGGAGCATTGCTGCCGCTCGGCCTGGCGTTGAGCAGCCAATCGGTGGAAACCGGGGCGTTCCTGCGGCGGTTTTCGCGCGCGATCATGCCCGTGGTGGTAGTGCTTGCCGCCGCCGGTGTGGTGCTCGCCATCATCCAGGTGCAGACACCGGCGGCACTGGTCAACACCGCCTATGGCCGGCTGCTGCTGATCAAGCTGGCGCTGCTGGTGTTTCTGTTCACGCTGGCGGCGGTCAATCGATGGCGGCTCACCGCCTTGGCCGAGGCCGGAGCGACGGAAGTGCGGCGACGGCTTAGCCGCTCGATCTCAGTCGAAATGCTGATCGTGCTCCTGATCTTCGGCGTTGCCGCCGGCTGGCGCTTCACGCCGCCGCCACGGGCCCTGGCAATCGCCGCGGCACAACCGACGTCGACCCATATCCACACTATGAAGGCGATGGCCGACATCGACATCACGCCCGGCCATACCGGGGAGGTCACCGCCTCCATCGTCATCATGGATGGCGATTTCGGCCCGCTCGACGCCAAGGAAGTGACGCTGGTGCTGTCCAAGCCCGATTCGGGGATCGAGCCGATCAAGCGTCCGGCGACCAAGCCAGGCGACGGCACCTGGCGGGTCGATAATCTCGTCATTCCGATTCCAGGCCGCTGGACGGCGCGGCTCGATGTTCTGGTTTCGGATTTCGAAGTGATAAAGATCGAAGCGCCGATCGATATCCGCGCCGAGTGATATTCAGCCCGCCCGCGAAGGACGCTCAGCCGAGTTCCTGGGCTAACCCGATGAGATGCCCTTCCGGCCCGCGGATGTAGCAGAGCCGATACACGTCCTCGTAACGGACGACTTCACCGACCAGCTGCGCGCCACGCTTGCGGAGCCTTTCAAGCGTGTCGTCGATGTCGTCCACGGTAAACATGACGCGCAGGTAGCCCAAGGCATTGACCGGGGCGTTGCGGTGATCGGCAACGACAGGCGGCGTGAGGAAGCGGGAGAGCTCGAGCCGGCCATGACCGTCCGGTGTGCGCATCATGGCAATCTCGACGTGCTGATCGCCGAGCCCGGTGACACGTCCGGCCCACTCGCCTTCGATCGTCGCCCGCCCTTCCAGTTCGAGGCCGAGCTCGCGAAAGAAAGCAACTGTCTCGTCGAGGTCCTCGACGACGATTCCGACATTGTCCATCCGTTTGACTGCCATATGTCCAACCTATCGCCATATGTTCGATCGGAAGGCGTCGCCTGGTCACCAACTGACCCTTCCTGACTCGGTCTGACACAACGCAGACGCAACACAATTCGGCGAGGCGGTTGACGTGGCGCGAAAGGCCCGTCAATCATCTCGCCGAAAAGTGGGCATCCCGAAAAACGCGGCCTCAACAAAATCCGAAAGCAGGGAAGAAACGATGGAAAAAGCCGAAATAGGCCTGATCGGCCTTGGCACAATGGGCTCCAACCTCGCGCTCAACATTGCCGAGCACGGGCACCGCATCGCCGTCTTCAACCGCACCAAGGCGCGCACCGATGCCTTCCTCGAAGGCGCCGGTTCGCTCAGGGACATGGTGGTGCCCTGCTACAGCCTGGAGGAACTGGCAGCTGCGATCAAGCCGCCACGCCCGGTCATCATCATGGTGCTGGCCGGCAAGCCGGTCGACGAACAGATCGAAGCGCTGCGCGGCGTGTTGTCTGACAACGATATCGTCATCGATGCCGGCAACGCCAATTTCCGCGATACGATGCGGCGCTTTTCGGAACTGTCGGGCTCAGGTCTCACCTTCATCGGCATGGGCGTATCCGGCGGCGAGGAAGGCGCGCGCCATGGACCGTCGATCATGGTCGGCGGCACCGAAGACTCCTGGAAGCGCGTCGAACGCGTGCTGACCGCGATCTCGGCCAAGTTCAAGGATGAACCGTGCGCTGCCTGGCTTGGCACAGACGGCGCCGGGCATTTCGTGAAAACCATCCACAACGGCATCGAATATGCCGACATGCAGATGATCGCCGAGATCTACGGCATCCTGCGTGACGGTCTCGGCATGGGGCCGAAGGAGATCGGCAAGGTCTTCGAGGACTGGAACAAGGGCCGGCTCGATTCGTATCTGATCGAGATCACCGCCAAGGTGCTGGCCGCCGACGATGCAAAGACCGGCAAGCCGGTGGTCGACATCATCCTCGACCGTGCCGGCCAGAAGGGCACCGGCAAATGGTCTGTCATCGAGGCGCAGCAGCTCGGCATTCCGGCGACGGCCATCGAGGCGGCAGTGGCGGCCCGCGTGCTGTCCTCGATCAAGGATGAGCGGCAGGCGGCCGAAAAAGCCTATGGCAATATCGGCGTCACCAAGATCTCCGGCGACAAGGCGGCACTTCTGAAAGACCTGGAGCTGGCGCTGCTCGCCGGCAAGATCGCCGCCTATGCACAAGGTTTCGCGGTGATGAGCGCCGCCTCGAAGGAGTTCAACTGGAACTTGCCGATGCCGACCATCGCCAAGATCTGGCGTGCCGGCTGTATCATCCGCTCGCAGATGCTCGACACCATGGCGGAAGCCTTCGGCTCGGGCGGCGCGTCCACCAACCTTTTGATGGCGCCGGCTTTCACCACCATGATGCAGGAGGCGCATCCGTCGCTCCGGCGCATCGTCGCAAGAGCGTCGGAGGCCGGTTCGCCCGTGCCGGCGCTGGCGTCGGCGCTTGCCTATTTCGACAGCTACCGCCAGGGCCGCGGCACCTCGAACCTGATCCAGGCGCAGCGCGATATCTTCGGCGCGCATGGTTTCGAGCGCATCGGCGAGCAGGGGGCTTTCCATGGCCCATGGGGCAGCGGCGCTGCCGCCTAGGGTCAGGTGAGGCGGCCTCTCAGGTCGTGCCAGTCAGCCCTGATACGCGACGACGTCGCCTGGCTTGACCACAGTCTGCAAAGAGCCAGGTGCCGCGCCGCCTATCCAGCCCAGCACGGCGCGGGCAAGCTCGGTGCCGGCGAGGCGGAAGTCTTCGTTGACGATCAGCAACTCCCGGCGGAACAGATGCAGCAGTTCCGACGATTGCTTGGACACGACATCGACGTCGCGGCCGAGTTTCAGGCCGGCATCCTCGATGCCGGCGACGATGGCCAGCGTTGCTGCGGCGGCGCTGCTGACGAAACCGTCCGGCCTGACGTCGCGGCGCATCAACTGCGCGGTCCGCGTCCTGATCTGATCGATCGACTGGTCGATCGAAACAGCGTTGAACGGCACTTCGCTGGCGTCGACCTCGCTCAGTGCGTCGGCAAAGCCATTGACCGTGTGGTCGTAATAGGTGAGCCCGACCGGCGGCGCTACCAGCGCCAGCCGGCGCCGGCCGACGCTGGCCAGATGGCGCACCGCTTCGGCGGCGAAGGCGTAATTGTCGAAGTCGTGATAGGGGTGGACAAGCCCCATGTCGGTGCGGCCATGCGTGGCAAAGGGTATGCCGCGCTCCAGCATGTAGCGGGCGCGCGGATCGTTGGGCTGCGTGCGTGAGATGATGACGCCATCGGCCGAGCCGGACTCGACCAGATATTTTACCGGGTCCAGCGGATCCTGCGAGCGCGAGTAGGGCGTGACGATCAGGTGATAGGGTGTGTCGGCAATGACCTCCGAGACGCCGTAGATGATGTCCGAGACAAAGCTCATGATCTCGCGCTCGGTATTGAGCACGAGGCTGATAACATTGGTCTTGCCGGTCCGCAGGCGCACGCCGGCGCGGTTCGGCCGGTAGCCGATCTGCCTCGCGACGAGTTGAACCCGCCGCCTGGTCTCGGCGCCGATCTCGGGTGCATCCTTGAGCGCGCGCGAGACGGTGGTGACGCCGAGCCCGGTCATGAAGGCAAGCGTCTTCAGCGTCGGCCGCTCATGCGCCGACGCCTCGTCGTCCTTGTCCGTCTGGTCCCTGTCCATTCGTCCCGCCCCGTCAGGCGCATAGCAGCCGCCGGACCAGCCGACAATCGCTTCGATGACGATGTGGCACGGTTCTTCGCAGTCAGGCCTCAATATACTGAAACGTTACAGATTTCCAACATCGCAGCGCGTGGGCCTCTCAAGCCATGGTTTTGGCAGGGTTTTGGCGGCCAGAAACGTTGCGCGACCATCAGGTTCGAGACGGTTTTCTTGCGCTGCAGCATGATTTTGCAGCGCAGCACCCGGTTTTGCGCGGAGTTTGCCGGTTTGCACGCAACGAATTTGTTCGCGCCTCGAAAAAACATTCGAGCGCGTTTATCTCAGGGGTTGCACGCACCGCATAATTGCCGTATCGAAAATCTGTAACGTTTCAGATTCTGGGAGGAACCGAAATGCGCTATAGACTTTTGACCGCTGCCCTTGCCGCGACGGCCGCGCTTCAGCTTGCCGGCCCGGCGGCCGCCACCGACCTGGAAGTCACCCATTGGTGGACGTCGGGCGGCGAGGCAGCGGCGGTTGCGGAATTCGCCAAGGCCTTCGACGCCACCGGCAATCACTGGGTCGATGGCGCCATTGCCGGATCCGGCGGCACGGCACGGCCGATCATGATCAGCCGCATCACCGGCGGCGATCCGATGGGCGCCACCCAGTTCAATCACGGCCGGCAGGCCGAAGAACTGGTGCAGGCCGGCCTGATGCGCGACCTCACCGATGTCGCCACCAAGGGCAAGTGGACGGAAATCGTGCGGCCGAAGAGCCTGCTCGACAGTTGCACCATAGACGGCAAGATCTACTGCGTGCCGGTCAATATCCACTCCTGGCAGTGGTTGTGGCTGTCGAACGAAGCCTTCGATAAGGCCGGCGTGCCGCTGCCGAAGGACTGGAATGAATTCGTGGCGGCAGCGCCCGCCCTGGAAAAGGCGGGCATCATCCCGCTCGCTGTCGGCGGACAGGCCTGGCAATCTTCCGGCGCCTTCGATGTGCTGCTGGCGGCGGTCGGCGGCACCGATGCATTCCTCAAGGTCTACAAGGACAAGGACGCCAAGTTCGCCGCTGGGCCCGAGATCGCCAAGGTCTTCAAGGCCGCCGACGATGCCCGCAAGATGGCGAAGAACACCAATGTGCAGGACTGGAACCAGGCGACCAATCTGGTCATCACCGGCAAGGCCGGCGGCCAGATCATGGGTGACTGGGCGCAAGGCGAGTTCCAGGTTGCCGGCAAGGTCGCCGGCAAGGACTATGCCTGCCTGCCGGGCCTCGGTCTGAACGAAGTGATCGCCACCGGCGGCGACGCCTTCTATTTCCCGCTGCTCAAGGATGCCGACAAGTCCAAGGCGCAGGAGGTGTTGGCAGAGACGCTGCTCGACCCTAAGACTCAGGTCGCCTTCAATCTCAAGAAGGGCTCGCTGCCGGTGCGCGGTGACGTCGATCTCAATGCGGCGAACGACTGCATGAAGAAGGGTCTGGCCATCCTCGCCAAGGGCGCCGTCATCCCGTGGACGGACCAACTGCTTTCGCAGGATACCCAGAAGCAGAAGGAAGATCTCTTCGCCGAATTCTTCGCCAAGCCGGACCTGACCATCGAAGACGCGCAGAAGCGCTTCGCCGACCTCATCGCTTCGGCAGACTGACGTTGGAGGCAATACACCTCGCTCCCGGCCTTGCGAAAGCAGGGCCGGGATCGCACCGCCCTTACCCAGCCGGCTGACGAGATGAGCAAGAGCGAACGCCCCAACCCGCTGTTCCGCAACCTCAATGCGAAGGTCGCCTCGATCCCGATGATCCTCACCGCGTCGGTGGTTTTCGTCGGCGGCACCGTCTGGACGGTGTTCTATTCCTTCACCAATTCGAAGCTGCTGCCACGGCTGAATTTCGCCGGGCTCGACCAGTATTACCGGCTGTGGGCGACGCCGCGCTGGCTGATCTCGATCGAGAACCTTTTGATCTACGGCGCGATCTCGCTGGTGTTCTCACTGGTCATCGGCTTCCTGCTTGCAGCGCTTCTCGACCAGAAGATCCGTTTCGAGGACACGTTCCGCACCATCTTCCTCTATCCGTTCGCGCTTTCCTTCATCGTCACCGGCCTGGTCTGGCAGTGGCTGCTCAATCCGGATTTCGGCATCCAGCATGTGGTGCGGGACCTCGGCTGGACGAGCTTCAACTTCGACCCGCTCTACAATTCCAGCATCGTCATCTACGGCATTTCGATTGCGGCGCTGTGGCAAGGCACCGGGCTCATCATGTGCCTGATGCTGGCCGGCCTGCGCGGCATCGACGAGGACATCTGGAAGGCGGCGCGGGTAGACGGGATCCCGATGTGGAAGACCTATCTGTTCATCGTCATCCCGATGATGCGGCCGGTTTTCATCACCACGCTGGTCATCATCGCGTCGGGCATCGTCAAGGTCTACGACCTCGTTGTCGCCCAGACCAGCGGCGGCCCCGGAATCGCCTCCGAAGTGCCGGCCAAATATGTCTATGACTACATGTTCTTCGCACAGAATCTTGGCCAGGGCTTCGCCGCCTCGACCATGATGCTGCTCTCGGTGGTGATCGTCGTCGTGCCGTGGGCCTACCTTGAATTCGGAGGCAGGAAGCGTGGCTGACCCGGCCGTCCCTTTGCCCGCCAGCGCGGGTGCAGCCGAGCGCGAAGCCTCCGGGCCGCGCGGGCCGAAGCCGCGGCATGTCTTCTCGCGCCGCAACATCTTCCTCTATGGCACGCTGATCGTGGTGGCAGTCTACTATCTGCTGCCGCTCTATGTGATGGTGGTCACCTCGCTTAAGGGCATGCCCGAGATACGGATGGGCAATATCTTCTCGCCGCCGCTCGAAATCACGTTCGAACCGTGGGTGAAGGCGTGGGCGACGGCCTGCACCGGCCTCAATTGCGACGGGCTTTCGCGCGGCTTCTGGAATTCGGTGCGCATCACTGTGCCGTCAGTGCTGCTGTCGATCGCGATCGCCTCGGTGAACGGCTATGCGCTGGCCAACTGGCGCTTCAAGGGCGCCGACACATTCTTCGTCATCCTGATCGTCGGCGCCTTCATCCCTTATCAGGTGATGATCTATCCGATCGTCATCATCCTGCGCGAGATCGGCCTCTACGGCAGCCTCAGCGGCCTGGTGATCGTCCATTCCATCTTCGGCATGCCGATCCTCACGCTTTTGTTCCGCAACTATTTTGCCTCGATGCCGGAAGAGCTGTTCAGGGCGGCACGGGTCGACGGCGCCGGCTTCTGGGGCATCTTCCTGCGGATCATGGCGCCGATGTCGCTGCCGATCTTCGTCGTCGCCATCATCCTGCAGGTGACCGGCATCTGGAACGACTTCCTGTTCGGCGTCGTCTACACCCGCCCCGACACCTATCCGATGACGGTGCAGCTCAACAACATCGTCAATTCGGTGCAAGGCGTGAAGGAGTACAACGTCAACATGGCCGCCACCATCCTGACCGGCCTTGTGCCACTCATCGTCTACTTCATTTCCGGCAAGCTTTTCGTGCGCGGCATCGCCGCCGGTGCGGTGAAAGGGTGATGGCGATGACGGCAGCCAACGGCACCAGCGTTTCGATCCAGGACCTGTCCCTGAATTTCGGCTCTGTATCGGTGCTGCAGACCCTCAATCTCGAGGTCGCAGAGGGCGAGTTCATCGTGCTGCTCGGTCCCTCGGGCTGCGGCAAGTCGACCTTGCTCAACTGCATCGCCGGGCTGCTCGATATTTCCGAAGGCCGCATCTTCATCAAGGGCAAGAACGTCACCTGGGAAGAGCCCAAGGATCGCGGCATCGGCATGGTGTTCCAGTCCTATGCGCTTTATCCGCAAATGACGGTGGAGAAGAACCTGTCGTTCGGCCTGCGCGTTGCCGGCGTGCCCAGGGACGAGATCGCCAAGCGCATCGCCCGCGCCGCCGAGATCCTGCAGATCGAGCCGCTTTTGCAGCGCAAGCCCGCGGCCTTGTCCGGCGGCCAACGCCAGCGCGTGGCGATCGGGCGGGCGCTGGTGCGCGACGTCGACGTCTTCCTGTTCGACGAGCCACTATCCAATCTCGACGCCAAGCTGCGCTCGGAACTGCGCGTCGAAATCAAGCTTCTGCATCGCAAGCTGCAGAACACCATGATCTACGTCACCCACGACCAGATCGAGGCGATGACGCTGGCCGACCGTATCGCGGTCATGCGCGGCGGCGTCATCCAGCAGCTCGACGCGCCGCAGACGATCTACAACCGGCCGGTCAACCGTTTTGTCGCGGGCTTCCTCGGCTCGCCGGCGATGAATTTCCTCGAAGGGGAGCTGGAAGCCGGTGCTGCTCCGGCGTTCAGGACCGACGGTGTTTCGGTGCCGCTCGACCGCTATACCTTTGACGGCACGGAGCGCCCGGCCGGCGCTTGCGTGCTGGGCATCCGGCCTGAACACATCGCTTTCGGTGACGCTGCAAAGTCGATGCCGTTTTCCGCCGGCGGTTCGGTCGAGATCGTTGAGCCGATGGGTTCCGACACGCTGGTGTGGACCAAGCTTGCCGGCCGCAACTTCTCCTTCCGCGTCGAAGCGGAACGGACGCTGCGCAGCGGCGATCCGATCCAGTTCGGTTTCGATCCGGCGCGCGCCTCGCTGTTCGACGCTGCGACCGGCAATCGCCTGTGACCCTCTAGAATCATCCGCAAACCATCCTCCCAAGAACGATCCCCCTAAAACGATCTCGCGAAAACGATCCCCCGAAAACATCCCCAAGCCTTAACCACCCAAGAAACGGACAGAGACGATGAACTGGTCATTCCAACTCTACAGCGCCCGCAATTTCCAGCCGTGGGACGGCATCCTGAAAATGCTCGGCAAGCTCGGCTACAAGGAAGTCGAAGGTTTCGGCGGCGTCTATGACGACCCCACGGCGTTCCGCGCCGAACTCGACAAGAACGGGCTTTCGATGCCGACCGGACATTTCTCGATCGATGCGCTGGAGAATGATTTCGACGGCGTACGCAAAACAGCCGACGCACTCGGCATCACGCTCGTTATCTGTCCCTATCTGCTGGCCGAGCAGCGGCCGGCCGACGCTGCCGGCTGGCGCGGCTTTGGCGAGCGTCTGGCCAAGGTCGGCGAGACCGCAAAAAAAGCCGGCTACGGCTTTGCCTGGCACAACCATGATTTCGAGTTCAAGACACTCGCCGACGGCTCGGTGCCGCAGGATCACATCCTGTCGGCTGCGCCCGACATCGGCTGGGAGATGGACGTCGCCTGGGTAGTCCGCGGCGGCGTTGATCCGCTGCCGTGGATCGAAAAGCACGGCAAGCGCATCAGCGCCGTCCATGTCAAGGACATGGCCAAGTCAGGCGAAGGCCTTGACGAGGACGGCTGGGCGGATGTCGGCCACGGCACCATCGACTGGGCCGGCCTGATCAAGACACTTCGGGCGAAGAGCGCGGCCAAATATTACGTGATGGAACAGGACAACCCCAACGACATCGAGCGCTTCGCCAGCCGCTCGCTCGCATCCGTCAAGGCTTACTAGGAACAATCATCATGGCAAAGAAACTGGGTATCGGCGTCATCGGTTGCGGCAACATCTCGAAAGCATATTTCTCGCTGGCGCCGCTGTTTCGCGGCATCGAGATGCGCGCCTGCGCCGACATCAACATGGACGCGGCGAAGGCACGGGCGAAGGAGTTCAAGCTGCGCGCCGAGACCGTCGAAGAACTGCTCAAGGATGACGAGATCGACATCATCGTCAACCTCACCATCCCGGCGGTGCACTACGGGGTGTCGAAGCAGATCCTCGATGCCGGCAAGCACGTCTATTCGGAAAAGCCGTTCGTGCTGTCGGTCAAGGAAGGCCTCGACCTCAAGAGCCGGGCCGAGAAGAAAGGGCTGCGCATCGGTTCGGCTCCGGACACTTTCCTCGGCGGCGCGCACCAGCTGGTGCGCAACCTCATCGACACCGGCGCGCTCGGCAAGATCACCAGCGGCACCTGTCATGTGATGGGCCACGGCATGGAGCACTGGCACCCCAATCCCGATTTCTTCTTCCAGCCGGGCGCCGGGCCGGTGCTCGACATCGGGCCTTACTATATCACCAACCTGATCCAGCTGATCGGGCCGGTGAAGCAGGTGGCGGCCTTCGCGACGACGCCTGCCAAGGAACGCACGATCTCGTCGAAACCGCGCGCGGGCGAAAAAATCCCGGTCAACACGCCGACGACGATCCACGGCCTGCTGGAGTTCGAGAACGGCGCCGTGGTCACGCTCAACACCAGCTGGGACGTTTGGGCGCATGGTCATGCGCCGATGGAACTCTATGGCGAAACGGGCACGGTGTTCGTGCCGGATCCGAATTTCTTCGGTGGCGACGTGCGCATAACCGAGGCGGCAAAACCGGTGAAGAAACTGCCGAAATGGCAGCATCCGTTCGGCGTGCCCAACGAAATGCACGGCCAGGGCATGATGGCCAACTACCGCACAGCAGGCCTTGCCGACATGGCGCTGGCGATCGCCGAGGGCCGGCCGCATCGTTGCTCGATGGAGCTCGCGCTGCATGCCGTCGACGTCATGACCGGCCTGTTGCGGTCGGGCGAGACCGGCAAGTTCGTCGCCATGCAGACCAGCTGCGAGCGGCCGGCTGCACTCGGCGTCAAGGACGCAAAAGGACTGTTGGCGAAGCAGAAATGAGGTAGAAGGGTGTCGGCGCGCTCGCGCCGACACCCATACAATCCAGGATCTGTACCCATGCGCTGGCAGCCGGCTGAACACCGCTATGAGAAAATGCTCTACAACAGATGTGGGGGATCCGGCCTGAAACTGCCGGCGATCTCGCTCGGCCTGTGGCACAATTTCGGCAACGACACGCCGCACAAGACCAAGCAGGCGATCGCGCGCAAGGCCTTCGATCTCGGCATCACCCATTTCGATCTCGCCAACAATTACGGTCCGCCGCCGGGCTCGGCCGAGATCGCCTTCGGCGAGATATTGCGCACCGACTTCGCCGGCTATCGGGACGAGCTGATCATCTCGACCAAGGCGGGCTATGAGATGTGGGCAGGGCCTTATGGCGAATGGGGCAGCCGCAAATATGTGCTGGCGAGCCTCGACCAGAGCCTGAAGCGGATGGGGCTCGACTATGTCGACATCTTCTATTCGCACCGCTTCGATCCGGATACGCCGCTTGAGGAAACGATGGGCGCGCTCGACCATGCGGTGCGTTCCGGCAAGGCGCTCTATGCCGGCATCTCGTCCTACAATTCGCAGCGCACGCGCGAGGCGGCCGACATATTGAAGCAGCTCGGTACGCCCTGCATCATCCATCAGCCGAGCTATTCGATGCTCAACCGCTGGGTCGAAGAGGACGGACTGCTCGATACGCTGGAAGGGCTCGGTGTCGGATCGATCGTGTTCTCGCCGCTGGCGCAAGGCATGCTGACCGACAAATATCTCGGCGGCATCCCCGAGGGTAGCCGCGCCAGCCAAGGCAAGTCGCTGCGGCCCGCCTTCATCAACGAAAAGACCATCGCTAACATCCAGGCGCTGAACGCGATCGCCGGCAAGCGTGGCCAGACGCTGGCGCAGATGGCGCTGGCCTGGGTGCTGCGCAAGGGCCGGGTCACCTCGGCGCTGATCGGCGCCAGCCGGCCCGAACAGGTCGAGGACTGCGTCGGCGCGCTCAAGGTGCTCGAGTTCAGCGATGCCGAGCTCGCCGAAATCGACACTTACGCACGCGAGTCCGACATCAATCTGTGGGCGGCGTCGGCCGAGCGCAAAGGCCCGCCGCGGAAGTAAGCGGAACAGCCGGCACCGGACATGAATCAAAACGGCGGGAAAGATCCCGCCGTTTTGCGTTTATCAAGCTTCGGGCCCGTTCAGGGCTTCTTGGCCGTGCCGAGACCGGCCTTGGGCGCCGCCGCGGCTGCCGGAGCCGGGGTCTTCATCTTGGCTTCGATCCAACCCGTATAGTTGGCCAATCGCGTGTAGATGCCATAGGCATTCTTGTGGCCGCAAGCGGCGGTGCCGTCGGACGGACCTTCGCCCCAGGAGACGACGCCGACCTGGACCGGACCGTTGGCGCCGGTCATGAACAGCGGACCGCCGCTGTCGCCGTTGCAGGCGTCGCGTTCGCCGCTGTCGGTGCCGGCGCAGATCATGTTCTTGGTCAGCGGATCCGACATATCGGCGGCGATCGCATTGGCGGCGGCATCGATGCCCTTTTCCGAATAACGCATCCGATGCGAGAGATCGCCAAGTGCCGCCTTCAAGTCATGCGCATAGATCGACTTGATGCCGCTGTTGCAGGCAGCGCTCGGCTCGAGATCGAGATCGGCCACCATCAGCGCGGTCGGGAAGGTGCCGTCCTGCATCTTGCCCCAGCCGATGACCGTGGTCTTGCCGCTGTCTGGCGTCGGCTCATTGGTGATCTTGATGACCGGCGCATCGGCGGGCTCCGCCAGCCGGAGCAGGCCGAGATCATTGTCCAGCGTCTGTTCGCTATAGCCCTCGTTGACGATGACCTCGACCACCTTGTAGCGCTTGCCTTCGGTAAGATCGGTGGCGCCGGTCAGCACGGTCACCGTGTCGGGCGAAATCGGCCGGCCCTTGTCGTTGAGGCAGTGCGCCGCCGTCAGCACCCATTGCGGCGCGATCAGGCTGCCGCCGCAGAATTGCGCGTTTGGCTGCGAGGCCGGGCTGGGGTCCAGCCGGGCGCTGGTCAGCAGCGCCACCTGGAACGGATAGGCCCCTTTGTCGGCTTCCTTGCCGCCATAGACGCGGTCGGCGCCGTCGGGGTTCTCGGCCTTGGCCTTGTCCCGGGCTTCGGCAACGCGCTGCATCGGCGAGACCGCCGCTTCCGGCCTGACGGCGTCGTCGGCTGCATAGAGTGTGTTGACGGCGGGGAAAGCGGCCGCGATGCCCAGCAGCGATGCAGCGGCAAGCGGCCTGAACCGATGGATAATGTTCACCTTGAAACCCTCCTGAGATGAAAATTGCCGAGCCATGCCGCCATGACGCATAACCAACAGAAGCGGTACCGGTACCTCGATCGCCTTCCGCCAGAACGAACGACGTCCGCGCGGCCATAAAACCGAAATACCACTTTTGCTAATCGTGCCCCATCGGGCAGAGCCCACCCAAACCCTATAGCCCCCCACTGCCTACGTGGAAGCGATTTGTCATTGCCAATGTTGGATTATTTTAGGCAGTATATCGACGCGGGTGCGTTTGGCGGAGGGCTTTAACGAGGCCGCCCGGACCGATGATCCGATACGGGCGGGTAACCAAACTAATTTTTTAACTCCACCACGATCTCGACAATATTTCTGTATTTTGCTCCACTCCTTGCTGACTTTTGGGAGAGTCTCACCATGACGAAACTGACAAGCACTATCATTGCGTCCGCACTGCTATCCACCGCACTGTGGACGATGCCTGCCTTCGCCGCCGATCCCGGCTCAGCGAATGCCGGCAATGGCGAAAGCATGCGCGATCTCGGAACGGGCGACTACCAGCCCGGCCGGGCAAAGCCGATCGCTCCGCCGAAACTGACCGAAGATGAAGCCAGCCGGGCAGCGCCGCTGACCGACGAGGGCACGGCGGTCAAATCCTATGGCATCGTCGGACGTTCCGCCGATGGCAAGGACATCAAGATCGATGCAGGCGAGACGCTGAAGGACCTTGTCATCAAGGAATTGAACGCGCCCGCCAACACACCGAACGCCGACAAGACCGGACTGACGGGCGGCGACGAAGCCGGCCGCCAGGTGTTCGGGGCCGACGACCGCGAGCAGATCAAGAACACCAAGACCTACCCGTTCACCGCGATCGGCTATATCGAAGGCAAAGCCAAGAGCGGTTACGGCAGCTGTTCGGGGACTTTGATCGGTCCGCGCACGGTGCTCACCGCCGCGCATTGCCTCTACAGCAATGAAGACAAGGCTTGGCTCGACGACGTCATCTTCGTGCCGTCGCTCAACGGCAACACCGCCGACGATGCACCGTTTGGCGCTTTCAGCTACGAGAGCGTCTATATCCTGCAGGGCTTCATCGACAATTATCAGGGTTACTACGGCTCGGTCATTCCGTGGGACCTCGGCATCATTACGCTGAAGCAGGATGTCGGCACCAATCTCGGCTGGCTGGGTTATGCCAACTATGAGAACCTCGGCGATTTCACCGCCAACATCGTTGGCTACCCCGGCGACAAGCCGATGGGTACGATGTGGAAGGCGACCTGCGAAGTGAAAGCCGAAAACGTCGGCGCGGAGTATTTCCAGTACGACTGCGACACCTATCCGGGGTCGAGCGGCAGCTCGGTCTACGCCTATGACAATGGCGCCAAGCAGCGCGTCGTCACCGGCGTGAACGTGGCCGAAAGCCCCAACGCCAACACTGCGGTGCGCCTGAACGCTGCCAACGTGGCGTGGATCAACAGCCTGTACAAATAAGGCCCGATCTTTCGCCGGCAAACAGCGGCGATAACCAGCACTACCAAACCGGCGGCGGGACGTTCCTGCCGCCGGTTTTTTTGTATCGAAACACCTCTCTTGCACTGTGTTACAGCGGTGCTTACGCTAGGCGATCCAAGGGGTTGGGTAAGATGGCGCGGGCAAGAATGATCTTCGGAGTCAAAGCGATGGCGGCTGCATCCATGCTGGCCGCACTGACATGCTTTTCCGCTATGGCCGATCAAGGCGGTGCCACACCCGATGGCGCCTGGGCCGAGCGGGTGCAAATCCTCTATAAAAGCGAAACACGTTCGGTGCTGCGCAAGAATGTACGGGTCTGGGATTCCCACCCGGAATTGGGTCTTGATTTCACCTGGGAGCCGGCAGCCGGCGTGTCGCCGGACCGCACCGTCGCAGCCGACGGCACCGTCAACGGCAAGGGCAGGCTGGTCTGGCGCGTACGCGGCTCGGCGAGCTATGACCCCAAGACGATCTATTCCAGCTATTTCGGCGAGATCAGGAATGGCCGCCCCGAAGGACAAGGCCGGCTGGAGCTGCGTTCAGGCGAGGTTCTCGACGGCCGTTGGGTCGCCGGCCAGCTCGACGGCCATGCGATCCATGTCGATGCCGACGGCAATCGCTATGAAGGGCAATTCAGGGCCGGTGTGCCGAATGGCGAGGGCAGGCTGGAGACGAAGACAGGCGAGATATTCGTCGGCTCTTTTGCCGATGGGCTGAAGGACGGCAAGGGCCGCACCCGGCTGCCCGGCGGCACCGTCTACTGGTCGCAATGGGCGATGGGCAAGGAGATCGGCGGTGCGCGCCCCGACGTGCTGGCCGATGCCAGAGTGGGCGGGTTGCTCAAGGCGCAGACCGGCGGCGGTTCCGCCGACAAGGTCGAGATCGGCATTGCCGTCGACCAGCGCATGACGCAGCAGGCCGACATGCAGTACCAGCATCTGGTGCGCGACGAAGACATCGCGATCTATCCGGTGTCGGACCAGTACAACGATGCCTGGAACGGCACCGGAGAGATTCGTACCGGCAATGTCTATGAAGGCATGGACTGGGAGACGGCGCCGGCCTTCGCCGAAGTCGACCTCAAGACCACCGACCAGTCGAGGGTCAAGATCGACAGCCTGGAAATGAAGGTGGCCGCGAGCGAGGCCTACCGCAAGCCGATGCTGTCGATCAGCGAGCACTATGGCTGCGTCGGCTTCCGCCCCGACTTCTCGATCGTCAACAATGGCTGGGGCGACGTGAAAGACATGAAGATGTCGATCCAGTTCACCAGGACCGACGAGGAGGACAACGCGACCGGCGAGCCGAGCCGCATGTTCACGAAGGACATCGGCACTTTCGGCGATGGCGTCGACGTCTCGATCAAGGACGTGCTGACTGAAGCCGGCGTCGACACAACCACGCTCGAGACCGAGCGCTTCACCTGCCCGTCAAGGGACAGCCTGGATGTCTGCCGCGCCCAGGTAGCCAACAAGGTCAAGTTCGGCGACGTTGCCGATTACATCAGCGGCAGCGTCGAGAAAATGAGCGCGACCGGGATCGGCAAGCTCGATTATTCCTGGGCGGACGATCATGGCGCTGTCTACCAGCAGAGCGAGCCGTTTCGCGTCGTCGTCTCGCTGGTCAGCATCGAGGTCCCAGAATCGCTCGCCGAATGCGGCGATGGCGGCGGCGCGTCGCCCGAAGCGCTGCGCTACCAGAACATCGAATTTCCGATCGGCAAGACCGATTACAGCATCCCCATGCCGGTGCGCGGCAACAAGAATCTCAGCGCCTACACGGCACGGCTGAAAATGTGGTCCTCCATGTCGTCGATCCATCGTTTCAGCATCGCCGCCCATTTCGCCGATGGCAGCACACGCGAGAGCAAGCCGGCCACGTTCTTCTATTTCAGGCCGAAGCAGTCGCTGTTTGAAACCAGCACCAAGCCGGCGGTTTGCTATCTGCCGGAAGATCTGCAAGGCTGTTGAGATCCTGTCACATCCTTTCGGGAATGGCGTTATTTCGAGCCCATCTCGAAATAATTGGGCAGCGGGATCAGCCGGGCAAAGATCGTGCCCTGGCTGAACACCCTGAGTTCCAGCATCGACCCGGACGATCGTTCGGCTTTCTGGTCGAACAGGAAATTGCCGAGCGAATAGATCTCCGCAACATCGCCGCCGCCGAACGGCAGGATCGCCTCGCTCGATACATGTGGATGACCGCCGACGATTGCCGTGACACCGCGCAGCCGCATCTGGTCGGCAAGCATCTCCTCGCGCGGCGACGGCTCCGTCTTGTACTCGCGGCCCCAATGGACGAAGGCAATCACCGGCCGCTCGGCATTGTCGTGCAGCAGCCGGTCGAGCAAAGCAGGCGTCAGAAGGTCGGTGTTCCTGGAGCCGTTGGTATCGATGTCGGTCAGCCCGACCAGGTCGAGATCGGCAAGCGCCAGCGTCTCGCCCTGGCCGAAATGGGCGATGCCGGCCGCATCGAGTGCGGCCAGCGTCTCGGCATAGCCTGACGGGCCGAGGTCGTAGGCGTGATTGTTGGCGAGGCTGACAGCGGCGACATGCAATTTCTTGAGCATGTCGATGGCGAGGTCTGCGGGCATGGCCAGCGTCATGTCGTCGATCGCTTCAGGGACGTTGGGCAGGATGACGCCTTCGAGATTGACGATCAGCGGCCGCGAGCGGGTCAGGGCCAGCACGCTTTCGACGATCTTCTCGGCAACACCGTCGCGGACCAGGATCTTCTTCATGGCGCGGCCGAAATTCACGTCGCCCGCGAAATAGTAGAGCTTGTCGTCGGGACGGGCAGGATTGTTGATGCCGGGGCCGAAGGCGCCGAACAGCGCCACGACATAGCTGGTGGTGCGCTCGACATAGTCGCTTGAATGCGCCTGCGAGTTCTCGTTGGCGACGACCAGCGGCGCAGCACCGAACAGTTCGCGCTGCAGCCTGGTCTGGATGTAGAGCGCACCGACCGAATCGGCGTGATCCGGCTGGCGCAGCGCCGCGATGCCGTCGAGCGAACCGGCGGCGAGCATGTTCAGCGTCTGCTGGTCGAAACGCCTGGCTTCGTGCTGCGGCAGATAATGCGAGAAATCGGTGGATTCGACGATCAGCGTGTCCTTGTCGACGATCGCTTTCAGCGCCTGCGCCAGCCGGTCCCAGTCGGCTCGCTTGGCTTTGACCGACATCGCCACCGGCACGATTTCAGCTTCGGGGAAATAGTGATGCAGGAAAGGCAGCATCGCCTGCACGCCATGCTCCCTGGCGAACAGGCAGGAGTCTTCGACCATGTCGCTGTTCGCTTCCAGAAGGTGCACGGCTTCCGTGTCGGCCTGGACTGGACCGAGCACTGTTTCAAAACCGCGCGTCGTGGTGGCGAAGAGTTTCTGCGTCTTGTGGAAATGGTCCGGCGACAGGATGACGATGCGCTTGTAGCGGAAGCCGGACGCGGCGTGGAAACCGAGTGCGACGAGATCTGCGACGAGCAGGTGGTGGGGGACTGTGATGCCGGTGAGGCGTTGGTTGGACGGCTCGATTCTGGCGACGGCGGCGATGGCGTCGGTGAAGAGTGTGGGGTCGGAGTAGAAGGACGGGAAGTTTGTGTCGCCGGGCGGGCAGGTGATGGGGGCGGCAGACGCTTGAAGCACTGAGAGGATAAGCAAGGCGGTGGCAAAGATCAGAATGCTGGTCCGCGCCCAGGCACCCCCCTCTGTCCTGCCGGACATCTCCCCCTCTAGGGGGGAGATTAGCTTTTCTGCGGTTTTCGGGAATCTCCGACGTTGAAGAAAAAAGCGCTGCCAAAGCAGCTGCCGATCTCCCCCCTTGCGGGGGAGATGGCCGGCAGGCCAGAGGGGGGTGCCTGGGCGCCGACCTCTCACGGCTCAGCCAGCACAATGTTCTCCACGCCGCCGACATAGTAGAACGGCTTCTGCTTGGACGCGGTCAGCCGCAGCACTTCGCGCGAAATATAGTCGGCGAGGCCGAACAGCGTCACGCCGCCGTCGGAGGTCTTGGCCCGGCCGCGCAGGCCTTCGAGGATCGAATAGGTGAAGACGCCATGGCCGAGCTCGGGCAGCTCGGCGGCGGTGTTGTTGGCAGCGGTGGCCGAGAAGACGACGATGCGTGCGTCCTGCGCGTCTTTTTCCAGGCGCGGGTTGAAGGCGTTGGCGGCGTGGCAGGTGTCGAGCAGCATGAAGCGCATGCCCTTGGCCCGCTCAACCGATTTCTGGATGTCGCCCCAGTCGACCAGCGAGGAGCGCTTCCAGCGGTCGGCATCCTGTTTGCGGCCGTCCGTGGGGATGAAATAATAATCTTCGTCGATGTTGATGCCGTGACCGGCGACGAAAATGATGGTGGTGTCGTTCTCGCCGGGTCTGTCGAGAAAGTCGGCGAGCTGGTCGTCGATCGTGTCGGAATCCGGTTCCAGGATGGTGTCGGCGCTGGCGACCTTGAACACGTCCTTGCCGGAATCGGGCGCCTCATCCAGCGCTTCGCGGTTGACCAGAACCAGCGTCTCCATCGCCGAAAACAAGGGCGCGGATTTCTGCGAGATCACCTTGAGGAATTCGGTAGCGTCGTCGACGGGATAGCGCAGATCGCAGGCGTGGCCGGCGCATGCATCGGTGAGGAAGGGATATTTGTCGACGCCGATCACGGCGACGTAGAGCTTGCCCTTGTTGGCGGGCTTTTCGGTTTTCCTGCCAAGTGCTGTGACACTGCGCTCGGTCAGATAGCCGAACTCGTTGGTGCCGGTGATGCGAATGGTATTTTCGCCATTCTCGACCGGCACTTCGACGATGATGCTCTTGCCGCCATCGGCCGAGCGTGCGGTGACATCGCCGACATTGCGGCTGTTCGACAGGATCGAGAATCCGGCGACATCGGCGCGGGCTTCCTGCACGCCCGAAATCTCGACGGCGACATAGCCCTCGCGGACGTTGCTCTGGTCGGCGGCAAGCTTGATGCCGAATTCCGGCGGTTTGCGCTCGAGCAGCTTTTCCAGCTCGCGGTCGACGCCGGGGCGCATTTCCTGAACCGCCTGTTCGGCGCTGCGCAGGATGATGGCCCGGCGCACCATTTCCGGGCTCCAGAGATATTTCTTCAGCTGGCCGGCGCTGATGAAACGCCCTTCGTGGCCGCGGCCCTGATTGACGTGCCAGCCTATCAACTTGTCGCCGTCGGCGGAGGAATAATAGTAGCCCTGCGGCATCCAGGCGATCCATTCGGAGCCGGCGAAGAACATCGACACGATCAGTTTGTGTGTCTTCAAATTCCACAGCCGCACGGTCTGGTCGGCGCTGCCGGTGAACAACAGCCCTTCCTTCTCGGCGGCAACCATGGCGTTGATCTCGCCGGTGTGGCCGGTGAATTCACCCGATACCTCGGCGGTCGCGGTTTTGTATTCCAACAGCGTGCCGTCGCTGCCGCCGGTGATCAGGCCAAGCCCATTGCCGATCAGCGTGTAAACCGAATGGACGAAGCCATTGGTGGCGGCATTCTCGATGCTGTGCATCACCTTTCCGCCGCTCGCGATTTCGAGCACGGCATTCTCCAGGCCGTCCTTGCCGCCGGGGACGGCGCGAAGCGACCACTCACCGTCGGTCAGTGCGGCGCGGGTATAGGTGCCCTGTTCCGCCAACGCCTTCGGGTCTTCGAAGAACCGCTCGGCCGTCGGTAGTGCCAGCACCTTGTCCAGCGTGCCCTGCAGCTCGGGACAGGACACGCGTTCAGGGCAGGGGTTGGTGTTGCCCCAAGCGATGGAGCTGCTCGCCGCATCGATCCCGATCGCCGTCACCGGTTCGCCGACCCCTTGCAGCAGCGCCTTGCGCTCGCCGGTCATGGGGTTCCAGACCTGGATGGCGTTGCGGGTGCCGCCGGCTGTCGCCACCAGCGAGCCGTCGGCATTGCCGGCGCCAGCAAAGACCGTGCCGTCATGGCCGTTATAGTCGAGCAGTTGCTCGCCGCTGTCGGTATTCCAGACCACCGAGCGATGCTTGTCGGCGCAGCGATAGCTGCATGACGCCACAAGCCGCGAACCCGTGGCGAAGCTCAGAGCGCCGATCTGGAAATCCTGCTTCGGCATGGCGCGGACGAATTTGCCGGTGCTGGCCTGCCAGAGCTGGACGTCGCCGTCCTTGCTGCCGGTGGCGAACAGGCTGCCATCCAATGACACGGCGAGTGCGGCGACGCCGACATCGCGCAGCGGTTCGGCCTCGGCGGGCAAAGCGATTTCCTCTGACTTGGCGATGTCCCAGAGCCTTATGCCGTTGTCTGTGGTCGTCGCTGCCAGCCGGGTTCCCGCAGCGGCGAAGGCGAGCTTTTCCACACGCCAGGAATCGGCATCGAGTTTTTCCGCCAGCGTCCAGCCCGACGCGGATTTGTCGTCCGCCCGCCAGAGGTAGACGAAACCATCGCCACCGCCGGCGGCGAGCGTGTTTCCGTCGGGTGAAAAGGCGACATCATAGATGGCATAGTCGGCGGCCTTGAGCACGGTTTTGATCTTGCCGGTGGCGAAATCGAACAGCCTGATATCGCCATAAGGGGGCTTGTCGCCGATGCCGGCGCCGTAATAACCGCCGGCGGCGATCGTCTTGCCATCCGGCGACACGGCAATCGCAAAGACCTTGCCGTCATTGCCATTGCCAAGATAGCCGCGAATGGTGCGCAGCGTCACCCCGCTCTGCCAGTCCCAGATGCGGATGGTCTTGTCGTCAGATGCGGAGACCAGTTCCTCGCCGTCCGGCGTGAAGGCAAGGTCGGTGACCCTGGCGCTGTGGCCGCCGGTGTTGAGATCGAGGTGGAAATCGAGGTCCTCGGCACCGGCGGTTGACGTTAACGCCAGAAGACCGACCAGGATTAGCCACCGGATAGCACGCAAGGGATGGGAGCTGCCCGGCACCTTGTTGCGCCGCTATTTGGAGTCGGCGGGCGGCGCCGACCCGTGACGCACATAATTCTCGATCGCCTGGGCATAACTGGCGGAACCGGCCTTGCGCTCTTTTTCGATGTAGCCGGCAAAATAGCTCCAGAACGACACCGCATAGTCGCGGAAATAGGCATCGGCGACATCGCGCGAACAGAGCTTGCCCTCAACGCAGATGGAGAGACGATTGAGGAAATAGACGATGCGATCAAAATTGTCGTTGAAATCGGCGATCGGCATGGTGCCGCCGCCGGCAGTCATCGCCTCGATGCCAATGCGTTGCCGGAAGACCCGTTCCTCGGTCGGCGACGGCGTGGCGCTGAGCAGATTGTCGTATTTGGCGTTGAGCGACGAGAGGCGCTCCTTGAGCGCGCGCTGCGCCTGCTGAAAATCCTTGCTTTCCCAAAGCTCGACCAGCGACATCGTCTGCTCGACGCGCTTCTGTTCCTGGTTTGCCAGAAACTGGAAGACCGAGAAGCCCAAGGTGAAGACGATCGCCAGGCGCACGGCGAGACCCGACCAGGCATAGATCAGCATGCGCCAGTCGCGGTCGGTGAACGGGTTGGCTTCCTTCTTGATCTCGTGACTGCTCGGCCACGGAAAGCCTTCGGTGGTTTCGGGCAAGGTCGCCGGCTTCTTGGCCGGTGCCGGCGCCGATGTGGCTGGCGATTTTTGCGTTGCAGTGCCCCCCGGCTTTTTCATCCGCAGCTGTCCAGTCGGATAATGGCGGTGGGATCGAGCACGATGCCGGGTGTCTCCAGCTTCTTTTTCAGGCAATCGAGCTGCGTGCGCGAAATCATGAACTGCACGTCCGGTTCGGCAGCCGCCTTGCTGGGTGACGGCAAGGGCTCGACCACGCCGCGCGAGGCGCAGCTGGAGAGATCGACGACAACGGCCGTGTTGCCGGTCTTGGCGATCTGGTCGTACTGGTCGAGAAAGCAGGTGGCGAGCTCGGAGTTGGTGACGATCTGCTTGGCGCACAGGCCGCAATTCTCGTCCGCCGAGGCGCTGGCAACCAGCAACAGGCTTCCGGCAAGGCCGGCCGTCGCTGCACGCCAGGAGAGCACGGGGATAGTCACTGATGTCCTCATCTGTTGCATTCAGCCGCGGCGCATAGAAGTGTCGCGAGCCGGGAATGTTCATATATCACGCCGGCAAGAGCCGGCGAAGCGATGTCAGGTCAGGCGCGGGGCACCGTCTCCATCGGGAAGATCATCACCGCGCCTTTGGGACCGCTCTTGTCGGCAAGCCGCATCACCGAGCGCGTCGCCGGCGCCATGCCGATGTCGGCCAGCATGTCGGAAAAACCAGGCGTTCCCGATGCGGCACGCGTCACGGCGCGCACGCCTTCCTGGGCAAGAAAGCTCAGATCCTCTTTCTCGCTCTGCGGCGGCGCCTCGGTCAGCACGGCAATCATGCGCTCCATGCCGAAGCTGGTGTCGGTGAAGGCGAGCAGCCCTTCCTTCAGGCCCTGGTCGGCCTGCTGGTTGATCGGCGCCAGCCGCTCGGCGACGATGTGGGTGATCGAATAGTCGCTGCCGATATAGAGCACGTTGATGTCGACGAACTCGTCGGACTCGTTCCTGGCCGCAATGTGTACCTGATCGCCCGGCGAAACGCGCGGCACCGTCGAGGATTCGATCGGCTCCAGCACATCGCTGTCCTGGCGCTTGATCAGGAACTGGACGCTGACCTCGTCCGGCCGGTAGTCGGACGCCGCGGCGAGCCGCGACAGGCCGGTGGCGCGGAAGATCGTGGTCAGGGTCTTGGCTGTGTTTTCCGCAAGCTTGTCGCGGCCATCCTGATGGATGACGATGCGCGGCGGCTTGCTGCCGTCCTTCAAGCTGATGTCGCCGGACGCCGGCAGGAACCACAGCGCCGGTTCGTCGCTGGCGTTGGCGGCAGCGCCGTCCATGGATTTTTCGCGCAGCACCGCAAGCCGCAGATCGGCGCTCTTGCCGGGCTCGACCAGCGCGATGTGGAAGCCGGACTTCGGCTTCGCCACCAATTCGTCCAGAACCGAATTGACCAGCTCGGTTTCCTTTTCGAGCCCTGCGGTCGGCGCCGGCTTTGCCACCAGCAGCTTGTAGTCGACCGCGAGTTCGGCAACGCGCGCATAGGCGCCGGCGGGCACCGCCGTCGGCGCAAGCGCCGGCTTGCCGTCGAATTCGACCGGTGCGAGCTGGCATTCGAGGTTTTTTGCCGATTTCACTTCGAGATAGCCGACGGCGTCGGAGAGCTTCGACAGCGCCGAAGGCAAAATGGCGAGCTTGCTGCCCGGGGTCAGACCCTGCAGCAGCCCGGCGCCGATCGCGACATCGCCGTCCTTGACGGCAATCGGCCATTGCATGACGGCGTCGGTCTTGTCGGTGCCGAACACGCGGGCGTCCAGTTCGCCCTCGAACAGGGGCGTCGGCCTTGTGCGGCCGTCGGCCGAATATTGCTGCAGCACGGCCTGGCCGAGCTGGCGATAGGTGACGTTGGGGTTCTCGGCCAATTTCGACAGGATGGTGAAGGTGAACAGGCCGAAGCGCGGCGCGTCGGGCGTGCCCTTGGGCAGCGGCATTTCCGGCGTCGTCTCGACCGTCTGCGCGGCATAGAAGGCGACCAGCTTGCCCCTGGCGATCGGCTCTGCGCCGGTCGGCGTCAGGTTGAAGGCCGGCTTGCGGCCGCCATTCTCGTCGAAACCGCGCGATGCGCTTGCCGAGATGTCGTCATAGGCCTTCACCGCGGCTGCTCTCGCCGCGTCGTCGCCGCCGACGAGGTCGGCGAACTCGACCTTGCGCTCCAGTTCGTCATCGACTTCCGCGGCGCGCGTCGCGGTGCCGGAATGGCAGCAGTCGAACACCACCCAGACAAAGGCGCCCTTGTCGCGGATGGCGTCGAGTGCGGCGCCGACCTCGTTGTCGACCAGCGCGTTCGGCACGCCCTCTTCGCGGTTGATCCATTTGTCGATATCGGACGGCAGGAAAATCTCGTCGAGGCCGTCGGTCTCGTCACCGGCCTTGGCTTGCGGCTGCTGGGCGCCGTGGCCCGACAGATGCAGATAGACGAAATCGTCGCGTTGCACCTTGCCGGCGAGGTCGGCAAGGGCGGCCTTGATCGCCGCATGCGTCGGCGGGCCGTTGGCGCCTTCGACGTCCTTGGCGAGCAGGATCACATTCTCGGCCGAGAACTTCACCGGATCGGGCGTGTTCTTCAGGAGATAGTCGCGCACCAGGCCGGCATCGTTCTTCGGCCCGATCAGCCAGTTCTTCTGCGGTAGGTTCGGATAGTCGGTGCAGGCAACCAGCAGCGCGTGATAGGTGCGCGAGGCAGCGAGGCCGCGGAACGAGACCGTACCGGCAGCCACAAGCGCCGACGTGCCGACGAGCAGCGTCCGTCGTGTCAGTTTGATCATAATTGCTTCCCCAAGCCCGATCGAATTTGCAAGTGCGGCACCTTTCGTCGCGAATTTTGTCAGTATTTTGAATGTGGTCGGTGCCGTCAATCGGCGGTGGTGGTCATGGTGTCGATGGCGATAACGGAAACAGTGGCAAAAAGCCCGCTTCATCGCTATCTCAAGGGAATTGAGACCGCCGCATGGCAGAAATGATTTGCGAGCGGCGCTGGATCAAACAGATAGAACATGATGTCGTCCGAGAACCGCTTCACACTTTTCGGCATCATGCTCTAAACGATCGGAAAACGGGATCATGGCGGCAAGGGATGTGCTGACGAAGAATCAGCTGAGCGTGCTCGAAAAGCTTGAGGCCGCCAGCGGACCGCTCAGCGCCTATACGCTTCTCGACCAGCTGCGCGAGCGCGGTTTCCGCGCGCCGCTACAGGTCTATAGGGCGCTCGACAGCCTGGTGAAGTCAGGCTTCGTGCACCGGTTGGAAAGCCTCAACTCCTTCGTCGCCTGCGCCGAACCGCACGACCATACGCATTCGATGACAGCCTTCGCTATCTGCGACACATGCGGGCAGGTGATGGAGATGTCCGACCATGACGTCGACCATCGGCTGGACGAATGGGTGCGCTCGACCGGGTTTGCCGCCAAGAAGGCGGTGATCGAGTTTCGAGGGACGTGTGCCAAGTGCCTGGCTGAGGCGGCTTAGCTTTTCGACGCTGGCGGGACAGCACCCCCCTCTGTCCTGCCGGACATCTCCCCCGCAAGGGGGGAGATTGGCAGTTCAAGCGCTGCGCCCATTGCAGCAACGTCGGAGATTGGCGAAACCGGAAGTGGCGGCTGATCTCCCCCCTTGCGGGGGAGATGCCCGGCAGGGCAGAGGGGGGTGTGAAGGATCGCGGCGTATCCGGCGCTAATGCGCCTCGTCCCAGTTGTTCGCTGCGCGGGCATCGACATGCAGCGGCACCGACATCGAGATGGCCGGCATCGGCGCGTTCTCCATCACCCTGCGCACCACGGGGATCGTCGCCTCGACTTCCGCTTCAACCGTCTCGAAGATCAATTCGTCATGCACCTGTAAGAGCATGCGGGCGGACAGGCCGGCCTTCTCCAGCGCCTCGTCCATATGCACCATGGCGCGACGGATAATGTCGGCGGCGGTGCCTTGCAGCCTGGCGTTGATCGAGGCGCGCTCGTTGAAGGCGCGGATCGACGGGTTTGACGACCGGATCTCAGGATAGTGGATGCGGCGGCCGAAGATGGTTTCGACGAAGCCATGTTCGCGCGCATAGGCCTTTGTTGCCTCGATATAGTCGCGGATGCCGGGGAAACGCTCGAAGTACTTCTTGATGTAGGCGCCGGCCTCCTCGCGCGGGATCGACAGCTGGTTGGCGAGCCCAAAGGCCGAGATGCCGTAGATGATGCCGAAATTGATCGCCTTGGCGCGGCGGCGCACTTCGGACGGCATGCCTTCGACCGGCACGTTGAACATTTCCGAGGCGGTGATGGCGTGGATGTCGGCGCCATTGGCGAAGGCCTGCTTCAACTGCGGGATCTCGGCGACGTGGGCAAGCACGCGCAGTTCGATCTGGCTGTAGTCGGCCGAGACCAGTTTCTGGCCCTTGTCGGCGATGAAGGCCGTCCTGATCTTGCGTCCCTCCGCGGTGCGCACCGGGATGTTCTGCAGATTGGGATCGGAGGAGGACAGCCGGCCCGTCGTCGTTGCGGCCAGCGCATACGATGTGTGCACGCGCCTGGTGTCGGGATGGATGAAGCCGGGCAGCGCGTCGGTGTAGGTCGATTTCAGCTTGGTCAGCTGGCGCCAGTCGACGATCTTGCGCGGCAGTTCGTGGCCTTCGGCGGCGAGGTCTTCCAGAAGCTGCGCGGAGGTCGACCATTGCCCGGTCTTGGTCTTGGAGCCGCCGGGCAGGCCCATGCGGCCGAACAGGATGTCGCCGAGTTGCTTTGGCGACCCGATGTTGATGCGCTCGCCGACAAGGCCGTAGATCTCCTCCTCCAGCCGTGCAGCGCCTTGCGCCAGCTCGCCGGAGAGCCGCGACAGGATCTGGCGGTCGACCGAGATGCCGCGCTGTTCCATCCGCGCCAGCACCGGCACCAGCGGCCGTTCCAGCCGCTCATAGACCGAAACCAGGCCCTTGGCGGCAAGCCGCGGCTTCAGCACCTGCCATAGCCGCAGCGCTACGTCGGCATGGCCGGCGGCGTAGGCGGTCGCCCGGTCGATGTCGACCTGCTCGAACCCGACCGAGCTTCTGCCGGAACCGGCGAGATCCTTGAGCGGCGTCGTGGCATGGCCGAGCCATTTGTCGGCAAGCGAGGACAAAGTGTGGTGGCCGGTGCCGGCGTCGAGCACATAGGAAATCAACATCGTGTCGTCGAAGGGTGCGATATCGATGCCGTGGCGGCTCATGACGACGATGTCGTATTTGGCGTCCTGGGCGATCTTGAGCACCGATTTGTCTTCCAGCAACGGCTTCAGCAGCGCCAGCGCCTCGCGGACCGGAATCTGGTTCTCCAGCGTGCCGCCGCCGAGCAGGTCGCCAGCGCCGCTCTTGTGGGCGAGCGGCACATAGGCGGCGCGGCCGGGGCCGATCGCCAGGGAGAAACCGATGAGGTCGGCCAGCATCGGATCGGAAGACGTGGTTTCGGTGTCGAAGGCGACGGTTCCGGTCTCCTTGGCTTGGGCCAGCCAGGTCTTGAGCGTTGCCGTGTCGCGGATGGCGACATAGGCGGCAGGATCGATTTTGGCCGCGGCGGCCGTTTCCAGGCGAAGTGCGGCAAGCAGCGAAGGCGCGTCCCCGGCCCTTGCGGTTTCGGATTTGGCTTCATCCTGTGTTGCCGCAGGCACCGGTGTGCCGGAGCCGACATCGGGGCCGTGCGCGGTGTCGGCGCGCTCGACGGTGACGGCGACAGCCTGCACATCGCCGGCTTCGGTGCTGGTCGCCTCGGCCACACGGCGGGTCAGCGAGGTGAATTCCATGGTTTTGAGAAAGCCGATCAGCTTCGGCCCATCCGGCGCATGCAGCACGAAATCGTCGAGCCCGTCGGTCACCGGCACGTCGTTCTTCAGCGTCACCAGCTGGCGCGATATGCGCGCCTTGTCGGCATTGGCGATGATGGATTCGCGCCTCTTGTCCTGCTTGATCTCGCTGGCCCGGGCGAGCAGCCCGTCAAGGTCGCCGAACTGTTCCAGAAGCTGCGCCGCCGTTTTCGGCCCGATGCCGGGTACGCCCGGCACATTGTCGACGGAGTCGCCGGTCAGCGCCTGCAGGTCTATCATCTTTTCCGGCGGCACGCCCCATTTCTCGATGACTTCGGGGATGCCGATCTGGCGGTCCTTCATCGGGTCGTACATGCCGACCGTGGGTCCGACCAGCTGCATCAGATCCTTGTCAGAGGAGATGATAGTGGTGTCGCCGCCGGCCTCGCACGCCAGCCTGGCATAAGTGGCGATGAGGTCGTCGGCCTCGTAGCCTTCGATCTCGATGCAAGGCAGGTTGAAGGCCACGGTTGCCTGGCGGATCAGACCGAATTGCGGGATCAGGTCTTCGGGCGGTGCGTTGCGGTTGGCCTTGTATTCCGGGTAAAGATCATTGCGGAAGGTTTTCGACGAATAATCGAAAATGACCGCTAAATGCGTCGGCACGATGCCTACATCGGTGTTGCGGGCGTCCTGCATCAGCTTCCACAACATGTTGCAGAAGCCGGAGACCGCGCCGACCGGCAGCCCATCGGATTTGCGGGTCAGCGGCGGCAGCGCATGATAGGCGCGAAAGATGTAGCCGGAGCCGTCGATAAGGAAGAGATGGTCGCCTTTTTTCATGCCGGCAGGGATAGCGCGGCAGGACGGCGCGGTCCATGGCAAAGGCGGGCTTCCAACAGGTGTTGCGGCGACATGCTGACAGAGCCTGCCTGCCGATAGGTCCTGCTGCTGTTTGCCTCGGCGCTCACGGCTATGTTACAAAAGTGTAATTTTTGTGCCCTTGAAACGCCACGATCCGAGACACAAATAAAGGTCATCGGCAGTTTTCGCCGAGTCCGGAGCAAGGCCCGTCCCCCGCCTATCCCGGACAATTGCGGCAGCCTATCCCCCCTCTCCGGGCTGCCGCATCGTTTCGAGTAAAAGACCGCCGTGGTTCCCCTCCACCACGGCGGTTCTTTTTTGCCTTCTGACAAGTGTTTACGGTCCGTGGTCCAACGATCGCGGGCTTTTCGTTTTGATGCGCTGCCTTTACGGTCCCGGCACCGAAAAGAAAGGCCCGCAGTAATGTCCACCATTTCCTCCGTCCTCGACCGTCTCGACAAAAATCTCGACCAGAGCCTGGAGCGCCTGTTCGGCCTGCTCCGCATCAAGTCGATCTCCACCGATTCAGACTATGCCGCCGACTGCCGCAAGGCCGCCGAATGGCTGGTGGCGGACCTCAAGCTGATCGGCTTCGACGCTTCGGTGCGCGACACGCCGGGACACCCGATGGTGGTTGCGCACCATGAAGGCCCCGCCGGTTCGCCGCATGTGCTGTTTTACGGCCATTACGACGTGCAGCCGGTCGATCCGATCGAGCTTTGGGAGAACGACCCGTTTGCGCCGGCGGTCAAGGAGATCGAGCCCGGTCACAAGGTAATCACCGGCCGTGGCTCGGCCGACGACAAGGGGCAGCTGATGACCTTCGTCGAGGCCTGCCGCGCCTGGAAGCAGGTGCATGGCAATCTGCCCTGCCGCATCACCATCCTGTTCGAGGGCGAGGAGGAGTCCGGTTCGCCGTCGCTGAAGCCGTTCCTCGAGGCCAATGCCGATGAGCTCAAGGCCGATTTCGCTCTGGTCTGCGACACCGGCATGTGGGACCGCGAAACGCCGTCGATCTGCGTTTCGCTGCGCGGAATGGTCGGCGAGGAGGTCACCGTCAAGGCCGCCGATCGCGACCTGCATTCGGGCCTCTATGGCGGCGCCGCCGCCAACCCGATCCGCATCCTGGCGAAAATCCTCGCCGACATCCATGACGAGAACGGCCACATCACCATTCCCGGCTTCTATGACGGGGTCGAGGAAACGCCGTCGCAGATCCTGAAATCATGGGAAACTCTGGGCGAGACCGCCGAAACCTTCCTCGGACCGATCGGCCTCTCGATCCCGTCGGGCGAAAAAGGCCGCTCGGTGATGGAACTGACCTGGGCGCGGCCGACGGCCGAGTTCAACGGCATCATCGGCGGCTACACCGGCAAGGGGTTCAAGACGGTGATCGCGGCGGAAGCGTCGTCGAAAATCTCCTTCCGCCTCGTCCACAAGCAGGACCCCGAGAAGATCCGCGCCGCGTTCCGGGAATTCGTCAAGGCGCGCATTCCCAGGGACTGTTCGGTCGAATTCCACCCGCATGGCGGCGGGCCGGCAATTCAGCTTTCCTACGACTCGCCATTCCTGGCCAAGGCCAAGACTGCGCTGTCGGATGAATGGCCGAAGCCAGCGGTGACGACCGGCAGCGGAGGCTCGATACCGGTGGTCGGCGACTTCCAGACCTATCTCGGCATGGAATCGCTGCTGGTCGGGTTCGGGCTCGACGACGACCGCATCCACTCGCCCAACGAGAAATACGAGCTGACCTCCTTCCACAAGGGCCAGCGCTCCTGGGCGCGCATTCTCGATGCGCTGACGCGCTGAGGAGGCTGGGAAGTTTTCTTGTTGATTTTTCAGCGGATCGCGGCGAGGACGAGTTACGCCGCGATCCGGAGACAACTATGCCCGACATCCGCTTCCACAAGAACGATCTGCCCGACCTCGCCCACTACAATGTCGACGCGGTGGCCATCGATACCGAGACGCTGGGGTTGAACCCGCACCGCGACCGGCTTTGCGTGGTGCAGATCTCGCCCGGCGATGGCTCGGCCGACGTGATCCAGATCGCGCCCGGCCAGAAGAAAGCGCCGAACCTCGTCAGCCTGCTCCGCAACCGCGGCATATCGAAACTGTTCCACTACGGCCGTTTCGACCTCGCCGTGCTGTACAATGCCTTCGGCGTCATGCCGGAGCCGGTGTTCTGCACCAAGATCGCCTCGCGGCTGACCCGCACCTATACCGACCGGCACGGCTTGAAGGACATCTGCTTCGAACTGCTTGGCGTCGGCCTGTCGAAGGCGCAGCAATCGTCGGACTGGGCGGCCGAGACCCTGTCGCCCGAACAGCTCGAATATGCCGCTTCCGACGTTCTCTATCTGCACCGTCTGCGCGAGGTGCTGGCTGGACGCCTGGCGCGGGACGGGCGCACCAAGGAAGCCGACGCCTGCTTCCGCTTCCTGCCGACGCGTGCCAAGCTCGATTTGATGGGTTGGGACGAAGAGGATATTTTTGCCCACAGCTGATGGCCTTCGGATAACGCTTCCGGCAGCCTTGCAACCAGACACGCGTCGTGGCGTTCTGTCGACTCAATGAGGGGGATGACGTGGCAGACCGCAAACCGATAGCGACCGCCCCGACGGATGGATCCAAGGTCACTGTTCTGTGGAAGGACGGCGCCGGCGTCGTCAGCGAATCCGTCGGGCAATATCGCGACGGCGCCTGGTGGGTCTACACCGACAGCGATACCCAGAAAAAGGTCGACCCGACCAGCTGGCGGCCAGTCTCCAGCGACGATGACGACGATCAATGAGCGCCGCTGGCGGGTGCAACTGCTTTCGCATAGCCTGAAGTCGTTGATATCGAGGCCGATTCGGGCCTTCCGCTCCGTAGCCTCTCTTCCTGGAGGAACGCGTCATGGGCATCGAAAGCCTTCTCATCTTCATCATAATCGGCGCCATTGCCGGGTGGCTCGCCGGCCTCATCGTCTCGGGCTTCGGCTTCGGCCTCATCGGCAACATCGTCGTCGGCATTATCGGCGCCCTGATCGCCGGCTGGCTGTTTCCAAGGCTGGGCTTCGCAATCGGCGGCGGCATTCTGGCTGCCATCATCAACGCCACGATCGGCGCTGTCATCCTGCTGGTGCTGGTCAAGGTCTTGAAGCGAGCGTGACGCTCGATACGAAACGGAGCGCGCCATGAAACAGAACACCCTCTATCTCCTCATCGGCGCGCTCTTGGTCGTGGTCATTGCGCTAGGTATCTATGTCTATCACGAGCAGACCAAGCCAAAGGGCGTGGAGCTGAAGATCGACGACAAAGGCATTTCGATCCAGCAGAATTGATGATGTCCGCCTGCGGGTGGCGCTGATTTGTCATCCAGGCATTTTACGGCGATTGGGAGTTTCCTTGTGCAAATATTTGCACATCGTGATTGACTTTCGTTTCCACTATGTGCAAAAATTTGCACATAGATTTGAGCCGAGAAATGAACGAAACCAACACCGCCAAAGTCAAGGCCCGGCTCGAGAGGGAAGGCTGGAAGAACGTCGGCGGCACGAAGCATGACAAGTACAAAAAAGACGGCATGCCGACGATCATGGTTCCTCGCCACAAGACTCTGACGCCGTTGGTAGCTCGGTCTATAGCCAAGGCGGCAGGCTGGGAATAAACCGACCTCATCGCGTTCCGAAGCCTAATGGACATAAAGTCGGAATAAGGAAAGCTGTTAGATATGTCTCGCTATGTCGCACTCGTGGATGCTGCCGACGGCTTTGTCGGCGTCTCGTTTCCCGATGCTCCTGGCTGCGTCGCGCAGTCGGAAAGCCGGGACGAGGCTGTAAAGGACGCTATGGCCGCGTTGGCCGAATGGGTGGCTGAAGAAATCGCGGACGGCCGTAAAATCCCCACTCCTCGCAAAGTCGAGGCGCTTTTAGAAGATGCTGAGGTTCGAGCAGCGCTCGCCGCTGGCGCTATCTTGATGTCCGTGCCCTTGATCCGAGATGCCGGCCGTCCGGCCCGGGCCAATATCTCGTTGGATGCCGGTTTGCTCGCCGAGGCTGACGAAACAGCCAATCGGTTGGGGGTCACCCGATCGGCCTTTGTCGCCGCCGCGTTGCGAGACAAGATCCGTCAAACTGTTTGAACAGTGATCTCGGGCACCCGCCAAAGTACCGCGTTGCCGACGCCTGTTAGCCAGCGGCAGCGGATTTTAGAAATTCTTAAGGAATTCCAGAAGGGTGCATAAACCCTGCTTTAACGCGCCCTTAAACCGCCGCATCTACCCTCCAACCCGAGCGCCATTGATACCGGGAAGACAGCGCAACGCATGGCGAACCGCAGAGACAGTCGCATCGAACCCAGCTTCGAGGGATCGCCAAAGGCGAAATCCGCGGCCGGTTTTTCGGTGAACGAGGAGGATCGGGTCGTGCCGGCCAATCGCAAATCATCTTCGGCGCGCAAAACCTCCAAGGCAAAATCATCGTCACGCGGCAAGCGAGGCAAAGCCCGGCGCGGCCTTTTCGGCGTGATGGCCCGGATGTTCTACTGGTGCTTCGTGCTCTGCATCTGGGGCGGCATCGCCGTGGCCGGCATCGTCGTCTATTACGGCGCCAAGATGCCGGCGGCGACCACCTGGTCGATCCCCGACCGTGCGCCCAACATCAAGATCGTCTCGGTCGACGGGCAACTGCTTGCCAACCGCGGCATGAGCGGCGGCGAGGCGGTCGGCCTGCACGAAATGTCGCCCTACATTCCGGAAGCCGTCATCGCCATCGAGGACCGCCGCTTCTATTCGCATTTCGGCATCGACCCGATCGGCCTGTCACGCGCCATGGTGACCAATGTTCTGGGCCGGCGTTTCTCGCAGGGCGGCTCGACGCTGACCCAGCAACTGGCCAAGAACCTGTTCCTGAAGCCCGACCGCACGCTGGAGCGCAAGGTGCAGGAAGTGCTGCTGGCGCTGTGGCTGGAGCACAAGCATACCAAGGACCAGATCCTCGAAATGTACCTCAACCGGGTCTATTTCGGCTCCGGCGCCTATGGCGTCGAGGCGGCCTCGCGCCGCTATTTCGGCAAGAGCGCGCGCGATGTCACTCTGTCGGAGGCGGCCCTTCTCGCCGGCCTCTTGAAGGCGCCGTCGCGACTGTCGCCGGCGCGGGATCCGAAGGCGGCGGAGGAGCGTTCGCAGCTGGTGCTCGCCGCCATGCGCGACGAAGGCAAGATCAGCGCCAAGGAACTGGCCTCGGCGATGAGCGCGCCGGCAACGCGCGCGCCATCCTACTGGACCGGTTCGGAAAACTACGTCGCCGACACCATCATGGAAGAGCTGCCCGATTTGATCGGCGACGTGCGCAGCGACATCGTCGTCGACACCACCGTCGACCTCAACCTGCAGAAGCTCGCCGAAGAGTCGATCCGCCGGCTGATCGACGAGAGCGGCAAGAAGCTCAATGTCAGCCAAGGCGCGCTGGTCTCGATCGACAATTCCGGCGCCGTGCGCGCCATGGTCGGCGGCTACGACTATTCGACGAGCCAGTTCGACCGCGCCTCCGAAGCACGCCGTCAACCGGGCTCGGCGTTCAAGCCGTTCGTCTATATGGCCGCGCTGGAAGCTGGTCGCACGCCCGACAGCGTGCGCAACGACGCACCGATCAAGATCGGCAAGTGGACACCGGACAATTACGGCGGCAAGTATTTCGGCAAGGTGACGTTGGCGACCGCTTTGGCGAAGTCGCTGAATTCCGTCGCGGCACAGCTAACCATGGAGGTCGGCCCCGACGCGGTGGTCGAGGCGGCTCACCGCATGGGCATCCAATCCGATTTGATCGCCAACACCTCGATCGCGCTCGGCACTTCGGAAGTGACGCCGCTGGAGCTGACATCGGCCTATGTGCCGTTCGCCAATGGTGGCTACAAGCCCGACATCCATTTCATCCGCCGCATCACCACGACCGAAGGCAAGGTGCTCTATGACGACAATGGCGGCAGCGCGCCGCGCGTCGTCAAGCAGAACATTGTCGGCATGATGAACTCGATGATGACCGGCACGGTCGAGATCGGCACGGCGAAGAAGGCGGCCTTCGCCTGGCCGTCTGCTGGCAAGACCGGAACCAGCCAGAATTCGCGCGACGCCTGGTTCGTCGGCTACACCGCAAACCTCACCACCGGCGTGTGGTTCGGCAACGATGACGGCACGCCGATGAAGAAGGTCACCGGTGGCGCGCTGCCGGCACAGGCCTGGCACGAGTTCATGGTGGCCGCGCATGAAGGTGTGCCGGTCCGGCCGCTGCCCGGGACCTGGAAGTCGACGCCGCCCGACACCATCGTGCCCGACGATATTCCGTCAGTCGATAACAATCAGGCGGCGCCGTTGCCTGCCGTGGCCGTCAGCCGTTCGGAGCCTGCTGCCGCGCCGGCACCTGCTGCTGTACCCGCACAAGCGCCGGTCCGCCGTCCGGCCGAAACCGTCGATGCCGACGGCTTCGACATGCCGGGCGACGGCGGCACCACGGCCTCGATCAAGCATCCAGTACCGCCGGGCAGCGTCGGCGGCCCGGCCAAGAAGCGGAAAACCTCAATCCTGGATATTCTCGGCGGCGGCTGAGCGGCTCGTCATTCTGGCTTCAAACCAATGGCGAGCTGGCAATCCGTTCCTCATATGAGAGCTGCGGTGACAATTCGGCCTCTCGCCACCTCCGCCGCATTCGGCTACATCTCCGGCCGGAGTGACAGACATGGCTGAGACCGACACCAGAAAAACCATCGTGCTGACCGGAGCCAGCCGCGGCATCGGCCATGCCACGGTCAAGCGCTTTTCGCGTGAGGGCTGGCGGGTCATCACCTGTTCGCGCCAGGCTTTTGCCGAGGATTGCCCGTGGCCGGCCGGCCCAGAGGACCACATCAAGGTCGATCTCGCCGACCAGGAGGATGTCGGCATCGCCGTCTCGGAGATCCGTCACCGGCTGGAAGCGCATGGCGGGCAATTGCACGCGCTGGTCAACAATGCCGGCATTTCGCCGAAGCTCAAGGACGGCAACAGCCGCATGGATTCGATCGACACGCCGATGCATGTCTGGCGCGATGTGTTCCAGGTGAATTTCTTCGCGCCGATCATGCTCGCGCGGGGCCTCTTCAAGGAGCTTGCTGCAGCGAAAGGTTCGATCGTCAACGTCACCTCGATCGCCGGCACGCGCGTGCATCCTTTCGCCGGCACCGCCTATGCGACCTCGAAGGCGGCGCTCGGCTCGCTGACGCGCGAGATGGCGCATGATTTCGGCCCGCACGGCATCCGCGTCAATGCGATTGCGCCGGGCGAGATCGACACCGCGATCCTGTCGCCTGGCACCGACAAGATCGTCGAGACGATCCCACTCAGGCGCCTTGGCGCCACCTCGGAAGTCGCCGACATCATCTTCTTCCTGTGCTCGCAGCAGGCGTCCTATGTGACGGGCTCGGAAATCCACATCAATGGCGGCCAGCACGTCTGAGCACTGACAGACTGCTCATTCGGCGATGGTGAGAACAGCCTTGCCGCTGAAGCTGCGCTGTCGCAGGGCGTCCAGAGCCTGGGCGATGTCTGTCCACGGCACGGTCATGGACACACGGGTTTCCAGCCGGCCAGCCGCGACCAGAGCGAGCAGCGAGGCGATGTCCGCGCCAATTGCTGGACCGGATGTGTAGTAGGCGAAAGTCTGAAGCCTCGCTCCCTCATGGCCCGGAACGAACTGTCTGAAGCCAACCGGCGTGAGTTCGCCGCTGCTCGAACCGAACATGACGATGGTGCCGCCGGGGGCGACGCGTTCGATGGCATGGGCGAGGCTTTGGCCGCCGACCGACTCGGTGATCAGAGAGAATGGCCCTTCGGCCAGTTCGATCGACTCGGCGACTTCGTGAGCACCAAGACCGCGGAGATCCTCGGCGTGCCGGGCGGCGGCGATTGCAGTCACCGCGGCGCCTTGCTCGCGGGCGATCTGGATCTGGAAACGGCCGACCGCGCCGCTGGCGCCGGTGATCAACACCTGCTGTCCCGCGAGGTCGCCGCCATGGCGCAAGACCCTGAGAGCCGTCGTGCCCGCGACCGGAAGCGTGGCGGCGGACCCGAAGCTGACATCGTCCGGGATGACGGCGAGACGGTCGGTCGGAACGGCCGCCCGTTCGGCCCAGCCGGCCTCGTCGACCAAAGCCACAACCCGGGCGCCGACGGCAGGCCCGGAGCCATCGGCTGCCGCCCGTTCGACAATCCCTGCGATGTCCTGGCCGGGTATCCAGCCTTTTGGGCGTATGGTGAGCAGGCGCAGTTCGCCGCGGTTCAACGAGGTTGCGTGGACGCAGACAAGCGCTTCGTTGGCGAGGGGTTGAGGTTCGTTGGCCTCGGCAAACGTCAGTCCGGTGGGGCTGTCGGGAGAGATGACGAGGGCGCGCATGGGAAGCCTTCCTGCCGGTTTGTGAAATGCCAGCCACGAACCAGAGCCTATCGACTTCCCGGATCAAAGAATTTAGCTATCATGGCGAATAGTCGCTAAAAGCCGTCAATCATGAGACAGCCTCTCCGCTACCCCTGGGTCAATTTCGACGTCGATGATGTGATCGCTCCTGCAATTGCGGTTCGCGTCGATGTCACCGAAACCAAAGCGGAAGTGGCGACCCATTGGCATCGGAAGGGCCAGCTCGTCTTCGCGCTCGGCGGTGGCGTCACCTGCCGCGTGCCCAGCGGTCTGTGGATGGTGCCGCCGCATTGCGGGGTGTGGATTCCCGGTGGCATGGAACACAGCAATATCGCGACGGCCAATGCGCGGATTTTCTTCGTCTATATCGAGCCGGGAGCCGCCGATCTGCCGGACCGGTGCTGCACGCTGTCGATCTCGCCGCTGCTGCGCGAACTGATCGTTGAGCTGGCCGATCGCGTGGAGGAGGATGGGGCGAGGGACGTGCTGCTGACCACGATCCTGCTCTCCGAACTGCCGCGCATGCCGGTCCAGCAGCTGCATCTGCCGATCTCCGCCGAGCCGCACTTGCGGCGGATCGCCGAAGCGTTGGCGCAAGACCCTGCCGATCGCAGCACGCTTGCCGAGTGGGCCAACCGCGTCGCGCTCTCAGAAAGCAGTCTCGCCCGTCTTGTGGTGAAGGAGACCGGACTGAGCTTCGGCCGCTGGCGCCAGCAATTGCACCTGATCGTCGCCATAAGGGAGCTGGCCTCCGGTGCGAGTGTCCAGCAGGTTTCGGGCGATCTCGGCTACGCCTCCGTCACCGCCTTCATCACCATGTTCAAGAAAGCGCTCGGCAAGCCGCCGGCAAAGTATCTCGCCAGCGTCGCGCACAATGGCGGCTCCGCCTTCGTTGGATGATCGATGCGCCTGTGGCAAGCCTCAGGCCGGGGAGGGCTCAATGGCTTCGGGGCGCGGCATCCGCTTTTTCTCCAGCACTTCTTGCACGATGCCGCGGGCGATCTCGCGTTCGCCCATGATGACGGTGTCGGCGCCGAGGCCTTTGAGATGCTCGACCTCGGCATCGGAATGGGCCCTCGCTATGACGTTGATGCCGGGATTCGCGGCGCGTGCCCTGAGCACGATCTGCCCGGCCTCGAACGCGTTGGGGATGGCAAGGATCAAGCGTTTGGCCCCCTGCGGATTGGCGGCGGCAAACACGCCCCCATTGGCCGCATTGCCGGAGACGATTTCGACGCCGTCGTCTCTGAGCCTCGCCAGCGTCTTGTCGGCGTCCTCGATGACCAGGAACGGTAGCGATGCTTGTTTCAGCGCGGCACCGACCAGGCTGCCGACGCGGCCGTAGCCGATCAGGATGGTGTGGCCCGAAAGCGTTGTGCGTGGCGGTGGGCCATTCTCTTTTGCCGCGGCGGCCACCGAGGCCACTTGTCCGGGCTGCGTCGCCGGGCCGACCGGCTTGGCCTCTTCCGGTGGTGCTGCCTTGGCGGCGCGCGCGTCCAGCCACGGCTTCATCCAGTCGAGGGCAAGGAACATCAGCGGATTGACCAGGATCGACAGGATGGCGCCGGCAAGAATCAGGTCGCGTCCCTGTTGCGGCAACAGTTTCAGCCCGACGCCGAGCTCGGCCAGGATGAAGGAAAACTCCCCGATCTGCGCGAGGCTGGCCGAGATCATCAAGGCGGTTCCCAGCGGATAGCGGAAGGCGATGACGATGACGAAGGCGGCCAGCGACTTGCCGATGACGATGATGGCCAGCGTCGCCAGGATCGGCCAGCCATTGCTCATCAGGCTGAACGGATCGAACAGCATGCCGACCGAGACGAAGAACAGCACCGAGAAGGCGTCGCGCAGCGGCAGTGATTCCTCCGCCGCGCGGTGGCTGAGCTCGGATTCGCTCATGATCATGCCGGCGAAGAAGGCACCGAGCGCCAGCGAGACGCCGAACAGTTTGGCGGCGCCGAAGGCGACGCCGAGCGCGATCGCCAGCACCGCCAGCCGGAACAGTTCGCGCGAGCCGGTATGGGCGACGTAATGCAGGATCCACGGAATGACGCGGCGGCCAACCACCAGCATGACGATGACGAAGGCGACGACCTTGGCCAGCGTGAGGCCGACGACGCCCCAGATGCCGAAGCTGGCCGGCAGCGACAAAAGGCTCGCATGGTCATCGACCTGCGGCTGGCCGCCGAGCACGCCGGCCAACGCCGGCAAAAGCACCAGCGCCAGCACCATGGCGAGGTCCTCGACGATCAGCCAGCCGACGGCGATGCGGCCGCGCTCGGTCTCGATCAGCCGTCGCTCCTGCAACGCGCGCAACAGCACCACTGTGGACGCGACGGAAAGCGCCAGGCCGAAGACGAGGCCTGCGCCCATCGACCAGCCGAGCATCCAGGCAAGGCCGGCGCCCAGCGCGGTGGCAAAGCCGATCTGGACGATGGCGCCGGGTACGGCGATGGCGCGGACGGAGAGAAGATCCTTCAGCGAGAAATGCAGGCCGACGCCGAACATAAGCAGGATGACGCCGATTTCGGCCAGCTCATTGGCAAGACCGGCATCGGCGACGAAACCCGGCGTGTTCGGTCCAACCAGCACGCCGGCGACGAGATAGCCGACCAGCGGCGGGATGCGAAAACGGTTGGCGAGCGCCCCGAAGATGAATGCCAGCCCCAGACCGGCGACGATGGTGGCGATAAGGGGCGTGTCATGCGGCATTGTCTATGGAGCGCCTTTCGGGAAATGTCGGGTGTGCGCCGCCCGCAGCCGCCGCCTTTGCAATATGGTGGAGGGGGTGCGGGCGACGCAACCCGCGAGACGTAAATTGGTGGCCAGAGGCGCCGAAAAACGAAAGGCGCGCGCAGCGAAAACGCTGCGCGCGCGAATGATCTATGAGATAGCGTCAGGCTGCCTGCTGCAGCATGGCCTCGATGTCGATCAGCGGGCGGTTGGTCAGTGTCTTTGGGATCTCCGCCTGCACCTTGTCGGTGACTTCCTTGTGCAATTTCTTGCGCATGGTGCCGAGCACCAGCGGCGGCGCGACCAGCACGATGTCGTCGAAGATGCCGTGATGGGCGAGCTTGTAGAGCCGGTCCGCGATCTCTTCGGCAAAGCGTTCCTTGCCCTGCCGGTGCCAGTCGGTTTCCTCAACCGCGCTGCGATGCACGGAGGGGCCGTCATTGTAGCGGCCGGGACTGTCGCTGCCTTGTTCGCGCGTTGCCGGATTGTCCTGTTTCATCTCCTGGAAGAGCTGCAGGTTCGGATAGAGATTGTCGCCCTCGTTCTTCAGGAACAGCGCTTTCTCGCCATCGGCCACCATGACCAGAAGGCCATGTTTCAGGTTGATCTTGCTCATTTGCGGGCTCCTGTTTGAAGGTTCAAATCCAGCCGACGATTGTCTGTTACGGCAGGGGCAGAACGCGTGGCGAAGCGGGAACGTTCCACTTCGTTCGCCGAGATCGCACGCAGCCATATCGAGCCCGATCTATCGTCTATCGGAGCAATGTCCGAGGTGACGGCTTTAATCTACTAGATTGGTAGAATTTAGAAAAAATAATTTTGCAGCTTGGCCGGCTCCCGGATAAAAGAGCCGCAGAACAAAGCCTGCGGCAGCAGCTTGAATCCGCCTGATATGCGGATGTGGAATATTTTTCTCTTGGCCGTTTGGCTTGCGGAAAACCGATTGCCTCCCGTCAGGGGATGCGCGAGTGGGTTCCTTCAGCTTTTTCGCGTCCGCGCCTAAAACTGCCGAAATTGTTCCGGAATCTGTTCGTCATGCCGCACGCCAATCCCAAGCTCACCGCGTTCCCGGTCTTCATGCGGGTCGAAGGCGAAGCCGTGGCCATCGTCGGCGGCGGAGGCGAAGCGTTGGCCAAGGCGCGGCTGCTTGATCAGTCAAGCGCTGTGCTTCGCATCATTGCCGATGTTGCCGACGCCGAATTGCTGAGCTTCATCGCCACGACCGGCGCCATCCGTATCGACGCCCCCTACGACGCCGCGCATCTCGAAGGCGCGGTCCTGGTGTTTGCCGCCAGCGGCGACGAGACGCTCGACCGCCGCGTCGCCCACGATGCGCGCCGCCTTGGCATTCCGGTCAATGCCGTCGACCGGCCGGAGCTATGCGATTTCTTCACCCCGGCGCTGGTCAACCGCGCCCCGGTCGCCATCGCCATCGGCACGGAAGGCGCGGGTCCGGTGCTGGCGCAGATGCTGCGCAGCCGCATCGACCGCATGCTGTCGCCGTCGCTCGGGCCGCTGGCAGCGCTTGCCGCCTCGTTCCGGGGTGCCGCCGAAAAGCTGCTGCCGAAAGGCAACGCCCGCCGCCAGTTCTGGAGCAGTTTTTTCCAGGGTGCACCGGCGCGCGCCGTCGAAGCCGGCGAGCTTTCGCAGGCGCATGACGCCGCCGCCGATCTGTTGCTGTCGAAGGCTCCGGCTTCGGGCCATATCGCGTTGGTTGGCGCCGGGCCAGGTGCTGAGGATCTTCTGACGCTGCGCGCGCATCGGCTTTTGATGGAAGCCGACGTCATCGTCTATGACGCGCTGGTGCCGGAGGCGATCGTCGCCATGGGCCGCCGCGACGCCGAGCGGCTGCCGGTCGGAAAACGCAAGGGATGCCACACCAAGAGCCAGGCCGAGATCAATGCGCTGCTGGTCGATCTCGGCAGGCAGGGCAAGCGCGTCGTGCGGCTGAAGTCGGGCGACCCGCTGGTGTTCGGCCGCGCCGGCGAGGAGATGGCCGCACTGCGCGATGCCGGCATCGCCTATGATGTAGTTCCCGGGGTCACCGCCGCCTTTGCCGCCGCCGCCGATTTCGAGCTGCCGCTGACGCTGCGCGGCGTCTCCTCGTCGATGGTGTTCACCACCGGCCATGATCTGAAGGGCAATTCGCTGCCGGATTGGGCCAAGCTCGCCATTTCCGGCGCCACCGTCGCCGTCTATATGGGCCGCTCGGTCGCCGCCGAAGTCGCCGGACGGCTGATCGAGGCCGGCCTGTCGCCGGACACGGCGGTTGCCGTGGTCGAGAATGCCAGCTTGCAGAACCGCCGCCGTTTCCACGGCACGCTGGCCGATTTGCCGTCGCTGGAAGAGCGCGCCGACCTGGCCGGTCCTGTGATGACCATCATCGGCGACGCGGTTGCCGGCGCCAACTTTGAACGTTCCGAGCCGCTTGCGGCACATAACTATGAGGGCGCCGCCAACGCGGCCGACGCAGAGGTCGAGCCATGAAGATACTGACCGCAAACCGCCTCTCCGACGGCATCGCCGTCTGGTACGCCGATGGCGGTTGGGCCGAGACGGTCGACCATGCCGACCTTGCCCATGACCAAGCGGCAGAGGACAGGCTGGAAGCAATCGGCGCCAAGGCCAACGCCAACAATCAGGTTGTCGACGTCAATCTGATCGACGCTGAAGTCGTCAATGGCATCGTCGTGCCGGTGCGGCTGCGCGAAAAGATCCGCGCCGCCGGCCCGACCATCCGGGAAGATCTGGGCAAGCAGGCTGCGCGGGCAGCGTAACAAAATACGGGCGGACGCGCCCTGAAAGACGAAACATGTACCGCTACGATGAGTTCGACCACGATTTTGTCCAAGCCCGCGTCGCCGAGTTCAGCGACCAGGTCGAACGCCGGCTGTCCGGCGAGATCACCGAGGATCAGTTCCGGCCGCTGCGGCTGATGAACGGCGTCTACCTGCAGCTGCACGCCTACATGCTGCGCATCGCGGTGCCCTATGGCACGCTGAACAGCGCCCAGTTGCGCATGCTCGGCCACATCGCGCGCAAATACGACAAGGGCTACGGCCATTTCACCACGCGCCAGAACATCCAGTTCAACTGGCCGGCGCTGTCCGACATTCCGGCGATCCTGGCCGATCTCGCCAGCGTCGAGATGCATGCCATCCAGACCAGCGGCAATTGCATCCGCAACGTCACCGCCGATCATTTTGCCGGCGCCGCCGCCGACGAGGTTGCTGATCCGCGCCCCTATGCCGAGATCCTGCGGCAATGGTCGTCTGTGCATCCGGAATTCTCGTTCCTGCCGCGCAAGTTCAAGATCGCGGTGACCGGGGCCGAGCGCGACCGCGCCGCCATCCAGACGCATGATATCGGTCTGCATCTGAAGAAGGACGCCGCCGGCGAGCTCGGCTTTGCCGTCTATGTCGGTGGCGGCCAGGGCCGCACGCCGATGGTGGCGCGCAAGATCCGCGACTTCCTGCCGGAAGCCGACCTGCTGTCCTACTGCACCGCGATCCTGCGCGTGTACAACCTCTATGGCCGCCGCGACAACAAGTACAAGGCGCGCATCAAGATCCTCGTCCACGAGACCGGCGTCGAGGAAATCACCCGCCAGGTCGAGGCCGAATGGCAGGAGCTGAAGGACGCCGAGCTGAAGCTGCCGGAAGCCGACATCCGTGCCATCGACGCCTATTTCGCGCCGCCGGCACTGACCGCCCGGCCGGAAGGCGACGCGGCGATCAAGCTGGCGCGGCTCGATTCCAGAAGCTTCTCGGATTGGCTCGACCAGAATGTCGTGACGCATCGCCATCCCGACTATGCCGCGGTGACGATTTCGCTGAAAGGTATCGGCGAAGTGCCGGGCGATGCCACCGACAGCCAGATGGAAGCGGTCGCCGACATCGCCGAGAAATACGCGTTCGACGAACTGCGCGTCAGCCATGAGCAGAACCTGATCCTGCCGCATGTGGCGCGCGCCGATTTGAAAGCGGTCTACGACGCTTTGGTCGACATTGGCCTCGCGACGGCCAATTCCAACCTGATCAGCGACATCATCGCGTGCCCTGGCCTCGATTATTGCGCGCTGGCGACAGCGCGCTCGATCCCGATCGCGCAGGAGATTTCGCTTCGCTTCGCCTCGCTGGAGCGGCAGCGCGAGATCGGCGAATTGAAGCTGAAGATTTCCGGCTGCATCAATGCCTGCGGACATCACCATGTCGGCCATATCGGTATCCTCGGCGTCGAGAAGAAAGGCTCCGAACTCTACCAGGTGACGCTTGGCGGATCGGCCGACGAGAACACCTCGGTTGGCGAAATCATCGGCCGCGGCTTCTCTTCGGAAGAGATCACGGACGCCATCGAGCAGATCGTCGACACCTATCTCGGCCTTCGGCTCGGTCCCAGTGAACGTTTTATCGACGCCTACCGCCGTGTCGGTCCCGCGCCGTTCAAGGAGGCGCTCTATGCTGGCGAAACCAAGGCCGCTTGACCGCATCGTCGACGTCGACGACAGCATCGCCGCCAAAGCGGCGGGGTTCGACGCGCTGTATGGACATCTGAGCCCGCTCGACATCATCGAACGCGCGGCGAGCGAATTGTTTCATGACGAGATCGCCGCCGTGTCGTCCTTCGGCGCGGATTCCGCCGTCCTGCTGCATATGATCGCCAAGGTCGACCGCACGCTGCCGGTCATCTTCCTGGACACCGGCAAGCATTTCGAAGAGACGCTGGGCTATCGCGATGCGCTGGTCGCCGATTTCGGGCTGACCAACATCAGGGTGATCAAGCCCGAAGACGCGGCGCTCGAGCGGGTCGATCCGACCGGCAATCTGCACCAGAGCAATACCGATGCCTGCTGCGACGTGCGCAAGGTCGAGCCGCTGGCGCGGGGCGTCGCCCCCTTCCGGGCCTGGCTGACCGGCCGCAAGCGCTTCCAGGCGGCGACGCGTGCGGCGCTGCCGGTGTTCGAGGCGGTCGGCCCGCGCGTACGCATCAATCCGCTGGCGCACTGGACGACATCCGACCAGGCCGACTACATGCGCGCGCATGCGCTGCGCGAAAATCCGCTGGTTGCGTACGGTTATCTGTCGATCGGCTGTTTCCCGTGCACGCAGCCGGTGCAGCCGGGAGAGGATGCGCGCAGCGGCCGCTGGGCCGGTCATGCCAAAACCGAGTGCGGCATCCATCTGTCGGGACTGGAAGTGTCGCTGACCGACGCATCCCTTTAAGCTATGGTGATATTCAGGTGAGGCTGGCCTGCAACGGCGGCTTCCGCCCGGAGGCCGTGTGGACCGGCTTTCGCGGACTTCGATTTTGGGGCTTTTAGGAATTTTCGATGACTGAACCGACGACAGCGGAGACCCGCCTCTGGACCCGGACGGGTTTTCGCGAGGACGAGTGGACACATGCCGAAAGTGCGGATGCACTGGCGGGCAATGGCCGCTTCATCCTGCCGTTGCAGGCATTTCTCGGCCTCGATGCCGAGGTGCGGCGCTCGGCCAAGGAGCGGCTGGGCGTCGCATTGCTGCCGGGCGACCAGCTGGAAAAGATCGTGGATCTGCTCGACCAGCTGTCGCTGGTGGCGCTGGCCTTTCCGGCCTTCAGCGACGGCCGCTCGTTTTCCAAGGGCGAATTGCTGCGCAGCCGCTACGATTTCGAGGGCGCGGTCCGCGCCACGGGCCAGGTGCTCGTCGACCAGCTGCCGCATATGCTGCGCCTCGGCTTCGACGAGTTCGAGATCTCCAACCCGGTTCTGCTGAAGCGCCTCGAAGAAGGCCGCACAGGCGGGCTGGGCCTTTACTATCAGCCGACCGAAGCGTCGGAGCCGAAGGGGCCGAAATACTCCTGGCGGCGCGTTCGCAACAGCTGACGCGACGGTAATTCCGCCTGTCTTTACAAAGACTGTGATCGGGCCTTCTCCTGGCTGTCCGGACGGAAATATCCGCCGGGCGCGAGGGAGGAATCGGCGCTCATCGGCGGCAACACCAATGCACCGTCCATCATGATCGCCGAAAAGGCGCCTGACATGATCAGGGCTGCAAGGTCTGGATGCGCGAGGAGCGCAAGGCTGCCTGAGCCGGTTTTTGGGAGATGCCGCCGCGCCTTCGGTGCGGCGGTTTTTTTCTTTGTCTTACGGAATTCCCAAGCGAAAGCCCGGAAAACCGCCTCACACTTTGCTGGAATTGCTTTTAGGCCAAGGCCCGCGCTTCGCGAAACGAGACCAGCTTGCGGCGGTTCTCGTCCCACAACGCAAGCTTGACGCAGCGCAGGCTGTCGAGGAGCGTGACGCGGCCGATGCCGCGCAGTTCGGGATAGTCGCGCAGCACTTCCTGCAGCCGGTAGCCCGGCACCTTGGCCGAGAGATGGTGCACGTGATGGACGCCGATATTGCCGGTGAACCAGTTCAGCACCGGCGGCAAATCATAATAGGACGAGCCGTGCAGGGCGGCACGCTGGAATTCCCACTCTTCGTCCTTCGCCCATTCCGTCTCCTCGAACTGGTGCTGGACGTAGAACAGCCAGATTCCGGCCGATCCGGCCAGGATCACGATCGGCAAATGGACGATCAGGAAAGCGCCGGGGCCGACCAGCCAGATAAGCAGCGCTGCCGCGACCGCGATGCCGAGATTGGTGGTCATCGACGACACCCAGGGCGTCAGGCCGCCGCGCATCATGCCGACCGGCAGCCTCTGCTCGAAGATGAACAGCCAGATCGGGCCAAGGCCGAACATCACCAGGGGATGGCGGTAGAGACGATAGGCAAGGCGTCCCCGCCAAGACAGCTGCCGGTATTCAGCAACCGTCAACGTCCTGATATCGCCTATGCCGCGCTCGTCAAGATTGCCGGCGCTGGCGTGATGGGTGGCGTGCGCGCGCCGCCAGCAATCGTAAGGGGTCAGCGTCAGCACGCCGAGCGCGCGGCCGATCCAGTCGTCGGCAGTGCGGTTGGCGAAGAAGGAGCCGTGGCCGCAATCGTGCTGGATCATGAAGATCCGCACCAGAAAACCGGCGGCGGGAAGGATCAGGATCAAGCCCCACCAGTGGCCATAGGAATAGGCTGCCGAAGACAGCGCCCACAGCGTAACGAAAGGAATAAGGGTGATGGCGAGTTCAAGAGTGCTGCGTCGCCGGTCGGGCTTCTTGTAGCGCGCCAGGATCTTCAACCAGGCGCGCTTGCTGTTGGCGGCCGTCTCGGGGGAAATCATGTTCATCAGGAAGCATAGGCGGGGCGTCCCGCTGCCGCAAGGAAAAGCTCACGCAAAATTACTGCGCGTAATTGTCGCGCGATAGCATCGCTATTGACGGCGTTGGCCGCCGGCCATGCTGGCTTCTATGCCGTCCAGCCGGTCGAGCAGATCCCGGAAACGGGCGGGAATGTCGGCCTCGGTGCGGAAGGCCGGCAAGGTGCGCAAGAAGCGCGTCGTCGCCTCGGTGCCGAACTGGCGCCTGATGTCGGCGGCGAGCTCTTCGCTTCTGTTGCCAGTATTGCGGTCCATTGTCTCAAATCCTGTGTCGGTTTCAAAACTCCTCCAAGCTTTGAATGGTTCCCCATAGCGGGGTATTGGCAAGCAAAGGCTGCCGTTACGGTAAAGTTTGAATTAATTTTGAACGTCCTTGCGCCCCGCACCAAGTCCGACGGGCAGCCCGCAACATTGCCTGCTGTGGGGCGTCCTCCTGGGCTTGCCCCTTGATTTTTGGCCGCCAAACCTCGATATCGGGCGCAAATCCAAACCATTCGAATGACGGGAAATGGCGATGAGCGACCAGACAAAAGACGAACGCGCGCCCGAGGATATCGAAACGGCCGAGGCCGAGCGCACGCAAGGCGGCATCGACGGCGACTATGAAGCGCTGGTGCGGCTGCTGAAGGAAAACGAGGAGCTGAAGGACCGCGCGCTGCGCGTCGCAGCCGAGATGGAGAATCTGCGCCGCCGCACCGCCCGCGACGTGCATGATGCGCGCGCCTATGCGGTGGCCAATTTCGCCCGCGACATGCTGTCGGTGTCGGACAATCTGCGCCGCGCGCTCGATGCTATCCCCGCCGAGGCGAAAGCGGCCGGAGATGCCGGCTTCAAGGCGCTGATCGACGGCGTCGAGATCACCGAGCGCGCCATGCTGTCGACGCTGGAACGGCATGGGGTGAAGAAGCTCGAACCGGAAGGTGAGAAGTTCGACCCGAATTTCCACCAGGCGATGTTCGAAGTGCCCAATCCCGATGTGCCGGCCAACACCGTCGTCCAGGTCGTGCAGCCGGGCTATTCGATCGGCGAGCGCGTGCTGCGGCCGGCCATGGTCGGGGTCGCCAAGGGCGGCCCCAAGATCGCGGCCACCGAAGCGCCGGTCGAGCCGGGGCCGGTGAACGAGCAGGCCGAGAAGGATGCGTGAGTAGGGTAGGCAGTAGGGAATAGGGAATAGGGAATAGGGAATAGGGAATAGGGAATAGGGAATAGGGAATAGGGGCAGGCGTATCAATCGCGCGGCTTCGTGTTATTCATACTTTCCCTAATTCCCAATCCCTACTACCTCATGTCCCTGACACCCATCGACCTCCTCGACTATGCCGGCGTCGCCGTCTTTGCCGCGACCGGGGCGTTGGCGGCTTCGCGCAAGCAGCTCGACATTATCGGCTTCCTGTTTCTGGCCAGCGTCACCGGCATTGGCGGCGGCACGCTTCGCGACGTCATCCTCAACCTGCCCGTCTTTTGGGTCGCCAACTCCGGCTATGTGCTGGTTTGCGCGGCGGTTGCGGTGCTGGTCTTCTTCATCGCCCACCGCGTCGAATCCCGCTGGAAATGGCTGCTCTGGCTCGACGCCATCGGATTGGCGGCCTTTTCCGTAATGGGCGCGGCCAAGGGGCTGGCCATCACCGGCTCGCCGGTCGTCTCCGTTGTTATGGGCGTGTTGACCGCCACATTTGGCGGCATCCTGCGCGATCTGCTGGCCGGCGAGCCATCGGTGCTGCTCAGGCCCGAAATCTACGTCACCGCCGCACTCGCGGGCGCCGGCCTCTACACACTTGGCGATCTTGCCGGCCTGCCGCCGCTCGCCTCGGATATCGCCGGCTTCGTCGCGTCTTTCCTGGTGCGCGGCGGCGCGCTGAAATTCGGCTGGACCTTTCCGTCCTACAAGAGCCGCCCGGGACGGCGACCGGAGGATATTCCGTAGGGAGAGGGATTAGGGAATAGGGAATAGGGAATAGGGAATAGTCGGTAGTCAGCAATTCGCGGCAGCCTTCACTACTGCCTACTGCCTACTGCCTACTGCCTACTGCCTCACGCCGCAAAGCGCTGCGCTTCCCCGCCATAATAGTTGACGTAGCGGGCGCCGATTTCCTTGACCGGCATCACCACGAACACATCGACGGTGGAGAACTCACGGTCGATGACGCAGCCGTCGCCGATGCGGGCGCCGACGCGCAGATAGCCCTTGACCAGCGGCGGCATGGCCGCGATCGCCGCCTTGGCGTTGACCGCCTCGATCGGCATCAGATCCATCGAGCAATAGCGGCCGGAGACCGCCCGCACATCCCAGGCGGAGTTGGTCCGGCAGTGATGGGCAAGGTAGGTGAGCGCCTCGGCATGCGCAGCCGGCACCGTGCCAGGGAACGAGGCACAACCGGTCATCACGCCGATCTCATAGTGGTTGATGTAGGCCCAGATGCCTTGCCACAGCGCCTCAATGGTGCGCTTCGAGCGGTATTCCGGCAGCACGCAGGAGCGGCCGAGCTCAAGGAAGCGCTGGCCGGGATGGCGGGCGATCAGCTTGGTCAGTTCGAACTCGCCTTCGGAATAGAAGCCGCCGGCGGTCGCCGCAATCTCTTGCCGCAGCAGGCGGTAAGTGCCGACGATGCGGCGATGCTCGGGGCCGGAGATCGAGGTGTCAAGCACCAGGAGATGGTCGCACAGCGGGTCGAAGCGGTCGGCGTCGCGCCGGTCCTGCGCCTGGAACAGGTCCTTCCTGGCGCCAAGCTCGTCATAAAACACCCGGTAGCGCACTTCCTGCGCGGCGGCGATCTCGGCCTCATTGCGGGCAAGCCGCACTTCGAGATTGCCGATACGGCCCAGCGGTGCGCCTGTTGCGACGGCATCGGCGTTCCGCGCGGCGAGCAAAGCGCCGCCTGCGCTGGGCCGAGTGTCACATTCCGGCATAACTGTATGCACGAGTGATTCTCCTTCGAGCCATCCCTCTTGGCACGGGGATACGGTGTAGGTGCAACAGGATTGTGACAGTACCGTGATACGGCGCGACGGGCAATACTTCGTCGGCTGGCGAAAACCCTCATTCGGCTACCTACGTGACGCGAGGATTGCGCCAGCGTCACCTTGAAGCGCGTCGCGCTGGGACGATTCACGCGACGCGCTTCAAGTCTTTGTTTTGTGCATGTCGTCTTCTCAAAACCGGGGCCATTTTCGAGCGACATGAATTCAGGCGGCCACCTGGCCCTCGACGGCATGGACCAGCGCGTCGGGATCGAGCGGCTTGGTGACAAAGCCGCTGGCGCCATGGGCGAGCACGGTGTGGCGGGTCTTTTCCTGGCTGTCGGCCGAAAGCACCATGATCGGAACCGGCGGCACAGCCATTTCCTCCTCGTGGCGGCGGATGGCGGCGATCGCGTCCAGCCCGTCCATGACCGGCATGTGCAGATCCATCAGCACCACATCGAAGCGGTTTTTCAGCCCGGCTTCGGTCACCGCCTCGACCGCGGCCTTGCCATTGCCGACCACTTTCACGCGATGTCCCGCCTTCAAAAGCGTGGCGCGGGCAAGCATGGCGTTGATGTCGTTGTCTTCGGCGATCAGCACCGACAAGCCTTGCCGGCGCCCGCCATGGACACGAAGGGCGGACACGCCGCTCTTTTCCGGCTTGGGCTGGGGCAAGGCAGGGGCGTGATTGGTCAACAGCACGCGCAGCAGCGTTTCGCCGCGCACCGGCCTTGCCAGGAAGGTGGCGTAGCCGCTGGCGCGGAATTCGCCAAGCATGCCGCGGTCGGTCGGCGCGATCAGCGTGATCGCCTCGCAATCGGCAAAGCCACTCTGGCGCAGGCGCTTGAGCAGTCTGCCGTCGCCGTCCTCCAGGGCCGCGTCGATCAACAGCACATCGCAATGTTCGGCGAAGGGCGTCGCCTGGGAAGCGGTTGCGGCGACGTCGACGGCGCCGCCATGGGCGCGGATGGTGCGGGCGATGGCGTCGGCCTCGACGGCGTTCTTCGACACGATCACGGCGCGCCGGCCGGCCAGGATGTTCTGCCGGTTCTGCGGTGCCTCGGTTGCTCCTGCGGCCGGGATCTCGAAGACGAATTCCGATCCCTCGCCAAGCCGGCTCGACACCGAAATGGCACCGCCCATGGCGGCGACCAGGCGCCTCGATATGGCCAGACCGAGGCCGGCGCCGCCATGGGTGCGGGTCGAGGTGCCGTCGGACTGTTCGAACTCCTCGAAGATGCGCTCCATATCCTCTTCGCGCAGGCCAGGGCCGGTGTCGGCGACGGTGAAGCAGATGCGGTCGCTGGTCTCGGTGCGGGCCCGTGCAACCGAAACCAGCACGCCGCCGGTGTCGGTGAACTTGATCGCATTGCCGATCAGGTTGAGCAGCACCTGCCTGACCCTGCCGGGATCGGCCATGATCATCTGTGGCACGTCGGGCTCGACATGACAGCCGAGGCCGATGTTCTTGGCGAAGGCTTTCGCCGCCATCAGTTCGATGATGTTGTCGGCGATTTCGCGCAGCGATGTCGGCTGCGGCTCCGGGTCGAAACGGCCGGCCTCTATCTTGGAATAGTCGAGCAAATCCTCGATGAGCGCCAAAAGGGCGCTGGCCGAGGTCGAGACGGCGCCGACATAGGTGCGCTGCTCGGGCGACAGATTGGTGTCAGCCAGAAGCTTGGCCATGCCCATGATGCCGTTCATCGGCGTGCGGATCTCATGGCTGACGGTGGCGAGGAAGCGCGACTTGGCCTGGCTGGCATATTCGGCGCGCTCACGCGCGGTGATCAACGAGGATTCGGCGCGCTTGCGGGCGGTGATGTCACGGGCAATCGCCCGGTGCGAGACGGCGCCGCTATCCTTGTCGCGCACCGACAGTTCGATCCATGAGAACCAGCGCGGACCGTTCGGGGTACGTATGGAGACGTCGGTGGAACTCAGGCATTCATGATCGGAAAAGGCGGCGTCGGGAACGATACCGACATCGATGCCGAGGTCGGCCAGAGTCCTGCCGGCAAGGTCGCGCTGATCGGTTCCGACGAGGCCGGCGAAAACCATGTTCGCATAGACGATGTGGCCGTCGCGGTCGCGGTGGACGACGAGATCGCCGAGCGCATCGATCAGCCCGCGAAAACGCTCCTCGCTCTCCTGCATCTCCCACATGCGGTCGGCCAGCGTCTCGATCTCGGCGCGGCTGCGCGCGGCGGTTTCGTCGAGCAAGGCCGTCGCGCGGTGGACGGTGCGGCGGTTGCGCAGGTGCATGGCGACGCCGGCAAGGCCGGTCGCCAGCAGACCGAACGTGATGAAGATCGGCGCGCCGGTGAGGTGAGACAGGCCCGCCAGCACGACGCTGGCGACGACCGTCAGGAACAGCAGGCCCTCGTGCGTGGCGCGCGGAAAATCCGGCGCCAGCGGCGGCGCAGCAACATGCTGCCGCTTGGGCGTCGCCGGGTTCGGCCCGTCGATGCTTTCGGCGCGGCTCTTCTCTTTCCTGGCGGACTCCGCGATCATGCGGAAATCCTTGCCAGATAGAGATTATGGAAAAGCGCGGCGGATCGTTCGAATTTTAGCGGTCATGCATTTTTGCCGCCCGTTCTGGCGGCTTCGGGGCCTCACATATCCACGACCATGCGCCCCCTGATCTTGCCCTCGACGATGTCGTGGGCGGCGGCGATGATGTCGTCGAAGCCGATGGTCGTCGACAGGCCGGCGAGCTTTTGCAGATCGAGATCGCTGCCGATGCGGCGCCAGGCTTCGAGGCGCACGGCCTTGGGCGCCATCACCGAATCGATGCCGAGCAGCGAGACGCCGCGCAGGATGAACGGGGCGACGCTCGACGGCAGATCCATGCCACCCGCCAGGCCGCAGGCGGCGACCGCGCCGCCATAGGCGGTCATCGACAGCACATTGGCCAGCGTGTGGCTGCCGACGGCATCGATGCCGCCGGCCCAGCGCTCCTTGGCCAGCGGCTTGGCCGGCTGGGAGAGTTCCTCACGCGAAATCACTTCGGCGGCACCGAGGTCGATCAGATAGGGGCTCTCGGCGTTGCGGCCGGTCGAGGCGATGACGTGATAGCCAAGGCTGGACAGGATCGAGACCGCGACCGACCCAACGCCGCCGGCTGCACCCGTCACCACCACCGGGCCGCGATCCGGCAGGATGCCGTGCCGCTCCAGCGCCATGACGCACAGCATGGCCGTATAGCCGGCGGTGCCGACCGCCATCGCATCGTGCGCGCTGATGCCGTCGGGCAACGGCACCAGCCAGTCGCCGTTGACGCGCGCGCGCCCGGCATAGGCGCCGAAATGCGTCTCGCCGACGCCCCAGCCATTGAGGATGACCTTGTCGCCCTTGCGCCAGTCGGCATGCGATGAGGAGAGGACGGTTCCGGCGAAATCGATGCCCGGCACCAGCGGCCAGCGGCGGATCACTGGCGCTTTCCCAGTGATGGCCAGCCCGTCCTTGTAGTTGACCGTCGTCGCCTCGACGGCGACGGTGACGTCGCCTTCCATCAGATCGGCTTCGCCGAAATCGACGACCTCCACCGACTGTTTCTTTTCGGCGTCGCGCGAAACGAGGATGGCTTTGAAGGTTTCAGGCATCTCTTCTCCTCGGCTTCGCAAAGGCTGGCGGTCGGCATTGGCTGGCTCTGGCCGAACTGTGCGGCGACCGTCCGGCGAGGTCAATTGGTCAAAAGAGTCGGGCCGTCAAGCTTCTGGGCCTTGCGGCTTGGCCTCGCGCCGCCATCCTATGAACTCGTCGAAGACGACCAGCGCCGCGCCGACCGAAATGAAGGCATCGGCGAGGTTGAAGACGGCGAAGGACCATACCGGCGTGTGGAACAATATATAGTCGATGACGTGGCCGTAGACGGCGCGGTCGATCAGATTGCCGATCGCGCCGCCGATGATCAGGGCAAAGCCGATGCGGGCCAGCACATGGCCGGCGGGGGTGCGCGTTGCGAGGTAAAGCACAAAGGCAACGACCACGACCGCGATGACGACCAGGCCGGTGTCGCCGAAGGACGAGAACATCGAGAAGGCGATGCCGGTATTGTAGGTGCGAAACAGCGCCAGGAATGGCACCAGGTCGAGCTTTTCCTGGAAGACGAGGCCGGTCTCGATCAGATGCTTTATCCACTGGTCGAGCGCGATTGCCATCACCACCAGCAGCGCATAGGGAGACCATGATTTCACGATGTGGCGTCCTCCGGGGCAAGTTTCAGCGCGCCGCGCCGGATCTCGAACAGCATGATTCCGGTGGCGACCGCCAAATTGAGTGAATCGGCGCGGCCGGCCTGCGGAATCCGCAGCAGCCGGTCGCAGCTTTCCGCCAGATTGTCGGGCAGGCCCTGCTGCTCATTGCCCATCATCAAGAGCACCGGTCCTCGGGAGAAATCGACCGAGCGGTAGTCGACCGCACCCTTCAGATGGGTGCCGACCACCAGGCCCGAGAAGCTGTTTCGCCAAGCCAGAAATGCTTCCGGCGTCGCCTTGGTCACCGGCACGGCGAAGATCGAGCCCATGGTGGCGCGCACGGTCTCGACAGAAAAAGGATCGGTAGTCTCGCCGACCAGGATGACGCCCTTGGCGCCGACGGCATCGACGGTGCGGATGACGGTGCCGAGATTGCCGGGATCGCGCACCCGGTCGAGCGCCACCCAGACGTCGCCGTCGTGAGCGCGGATGTCTCTTAGCGGCAGCAGTTTTTGCCGGAAGACGCCGACCACCATTTGCGGATTGTCACGGCGGGTGATGGCGACCAGCACTTTTTCGGACACTTCGAGCACGGTGCCGCCGGCGGCAACCGTGCGCGCCGCCACCTTTTCGACCGCCGCATTGCCGCGTCCGGCCTTGGCGAAAACCAGCGTCCTGATCGACCAGCCGAGGTCGAGGGCGTCGATGACCAGCTTCAGCCCTTCGGCCATGAAGGCGTTCTGCTGGTCGCGGAATTTCTTCTGGGCGAGCGCCTTGATGTCCTTGATCAGCGGATTGGCAAGGCTGGTGACTTCCTTGACCTGCCCGGGCGCACCTGCGTGCCGCTCATTCATTCGGGACTCCCGGGCATTCAGGTCTCCGGGGCATTCAGGCCACCCAGCGCGAAAACAGCGATGTCGACAGCGCCCGCCCGGCGGACTGCTCGCGGATGATCAGTTCGCCTGATTCAACCGTGCCGCCCATGCCGGCAAAGGTGTCGCGCATCAAGGCATGGATGGCGAAGAAGGAGGCGCGGATGGAATAGGCGGTCAGCACTATGGCGACCGGTTTCGGCGTCAGGATCGCGCGGCAAAGGTCGGTCAGGCCGGGCAGGTCCTCGAACAACTGCCAGACCTCGCCCTTGGGGCCGCGGCCATAGGCGGGCGGGTCGAACAGGATGATGTCGTAGCGGCTGCCGCGGCGCTCTTCGCGCTCGGCGAATTTCACAGCATCGTCGACGATCCAGCGGATCGGCTTGCTGCCGAGACCGGCCATTTCCTGGTTTTCGCGCGCCCAGCCGACCGCCTTCTTGGAGGCATCGACATGGGTGACCTCGGCACCGGCGCGGGCGGCTACGAGAGACGCGAGCCCGGTATAGCCGAACAGGTTCAGCACCTTGACCGGGCGGTTGGCCGCCGCGATCAGGCTGGCCATATGGTCCCAGTGCGAAGCCTGCTCGGGGAAGACGCCGACATGGCGAAACGAGGTGAAGCGGCCGAGATAGTCGATGCCGTCATGCTTCATCGGCCAGGTCTCGCCCAGCGGTACCTTCGGGAACCGCCAGCGGCCGATGCCTTCCTCGTCGGTGTCGCCGGTGAAGATGGCGTCGGCTCGGTCCCAGTCCCTGGCGGGCAAGGCCTTTTGCCAGATCGCCTGTCCCTCGGGCCGCACGATGCGGTAGGGGCCGTATTGTTCGAGCTTCTCGCCGGCACCGCTGTCGAGCAGTGCATAATCCTGATTGGGCGCCACTTCGAGGATCACCGGCAGGCGCTCAGTGGGCAGGATGCCTTCGCGACGCGCCAGGATACGGGGGGCGGGCTTCGGATCAGACCGGTCGTCCGGTTTTGTTTCGTGGCGTTGCTGTCTGGCTTCGGGTCGGATTGGTACGGTCTCCGGCTGCGGCCGCGCATGTTCGGTCCTGCCTTTTGCGGGCGGACGGTTGTCGCGGCGTTTGTCGCGAAAGGACTTCAAGCAGGAGCGTCTCCGGAGGCGGCAGGCCGCTTTTGGCATAGGGTCACCGGCTGCGCAAACAAAATGGTCCAGCGTGCGAATGTCTGAGGTGGTGGACCTCGCTGAGGAAACAGGCAAATCTCGAATCATGTCCCGTTCCGAACGCCTGCTCGACCTGATCCAGATCCTGCGCCGGCATCGCCGGCCGGTGAGCGGTCGCACGCTTGCCGGCGAGATGGACGTTTCGATCCGAACGCTCTACCGCGACATTGCCACGCTGCAGGGGCAAGGCGCGCCGATCGAGGGCGAGGCTGGGCTGGGCTATGTGCTGAAACCCGGCTTCATGCTGCCGCCGCTGATGTTCACCGACGAGGAGATCGAGGCCATCGTTCTGGGATCGCGTTGGGTTGCCAGACAACCGGACAAGCGGCTGTCGGCCGCCGCCACCGACGCGCTGGCCAAGATCGCCGCTGTGCTGCCGGATGATCTGCGCGAGGACCTCGATGCGACCGCGCTTTTGGTCGGGCCGCACGGCGATGCTGTCGAAAGCATCGACCTTGGCCTGGTGCGCCAGGCGATCCGCAACGAGAGAAAACTCGGCTTTCTTTACCGCGACGCCGGCGGCGCCGCCTCCGAGCGCTTGATCTGGCCATTCGCGCTCGGCTTTTTCGACAAGGTGCGGGTGGTGGTGGCCTGGTGCGAGACGCGGCAGGATTTCAGACATTTTCGCGCCGACCGGATGTCGGGGCTCAACACCACGGATATCCGCTATCCGCGTCGTCGGCAGGCGCTGCTGAAGGAATGGCGCGCGACGCTGGACGCACCGAAGCGCCAGCCTGGCGCTTAATGCTCCTTTCCACGCGCCCACAAGACGCTGCTGCCAGAATCTGACAGTGGGGTCACCTATGCTCCTCCAATCGAAACCTGGAGAGCAGACATGAACACCCCCAATTTCGTCATCCTTTATGTCGACAGCCCGGAGCGGAGCGGCGCCTTCTACGGTGCGCTGCTGGGACGCCAGCCGGTGGAGACGTCGCCGACCTTCGTGCTGTTCGTGCTCGACAATGGCTTCAAGCTCGGCCTGTGGTCGCGCCACACGGTGGAGCCGTCGGCCGCGGCCGCGGGCGGCGGTGCGGAGCTCGTCTTCGCGTTGGACCGGCCTGATGCGGTGGACGCCGCCTACACGGACTGGGCAGGACGCGGCTTGACCGTTCTGCAGACGCCGACCGACATGGACTTCGGCCGCACCTTCGTTGCGCTCGATCCCGACAAGCACCGGCTGCGCGTCTACTGGCTGAACGACGGAGAACAGGCCAATGGGGAACAGGCCAATGGAGAACAGAAATGAGTGCGCACTGGATCGCGGTCGCTTCCGCCGAACATGTCCGGCGCGGCCGCGAGGCCGGCTTCATGCAGGTCAACCACGGCAAGGCGGCACCTTTGCGCCGCATCAAGCCCGGCGACGGCATCATCTACTACTCGCCGACCACAATTCTGCGCGAGAAGGACGGCCTGCAGGCCTTCACGGCAATCGGCACCGTGCGAGAAGGCGAGCCTTACCAGGGCGACATGGGCGGTGGCTTCACGCCGTTCCGCAGGGATGTCGAATGGGCCAAGGCCGAGGAGGCGCCGATCAAGCCGCTGCTCGAGCAGTTCGACTTCACCGCGGGCAAATCGAACTGGGGTTATCAACTGCGCTTTGGGCTGTTCGAAATTACGGCGCATGATTTCGCGCTGATCGCCGAGGCGATGGGCGCTGCCATGAAGGCCGACTGACCGGCCATTCCTACCATGAGAGGTAGCGGCAGCTTCCGAGACATTCGAGATGCTCTGCCGTTGCCCCAAAGCGGCGGATCGCCGGGAACTTTAGCCGACGTTGTTTCCTGACCGCAGGAAGCGGCGTGGACTCAAGCCGATAGCGCTACGAAACATGTAGGTAAACGCGCTTGGGGATTCGTACCCGAGATCGAATGCAACAGAGCTGATTTTCTTGCCAGCAGAGAGCTGTGAGATGGCCTGGAGAATGCGGGCGTGTCTTAGCCACCGCGAAGGCGGCATTCCGGTTTCGGCTATGAACAGGCGTTCGATGGTCTTGCGGCTGGCCGAAGCGCCGGTGAGCCATTCATCAACAGAGACAATCGAACCCGGATCGTCCATGGCGGAATGCGCTAGATCGGAAATCCGCTTGTCTTTGGGCATCGCGATTGAAAGCGGCACATCCCTTGCCGCCAGAATTTCGTGAAAAAGCAGTTCGTGTAGAGCTGCCTCATGCGGTTTTGGGAGACTTGAGGCGTTGTTGTCTGGAATGGCGTGCATCAGAGCATGAAGAAGCGGCGTCATCTGCACGATACGGGGCGCTGCGCCCAACTTACCTGACTCCGCGCGGTTGACGTCGACATAAAGAACTTCGTTGCCCGTAACATATCGCAGCCAGTGTTCCACATCTGGCGGTATCCACACAGCCATGGCTGGGCTTAGCAAGAGAACGCGGTTGCGCGTGCCAACGTATATCGATCCGCGAATGGCGGAAAAGAACTGCCCGAAATCATGAGTGTGCCAGCCGAGATCCTGACCAATCTCTTGGCTTTCGATTTCGCGGATATATCGAGGATGCGCTCCTGGATGCATCATCTTGTAAACAACCAGCGGTGTGACGAATCCTAGATATTCATAAACGTATCATCGACATTAAGACACAACAATATCTCCTAAGCTGGCCGACCGCGCTGATAAAACGTACGGAGAGCAGCAGCCATGGTCGCCACGAGAACGCATGAAGTCGATGCCCCGGATTGGGCTGCTATCGTGATAGTCATATTGAGCGTTACGGCTTTTGCGGTTGCCCAAGGCCTGACGTTTCCGCTCATCTCTCTTGTGCTGGAAAGAAGGGGCGTGGCCGGAAGCCTGATAGGGCTAAATGCCGCTGCCTACGCGACCGGAGCTATCGTCGCCGTCCTGTGGATTGATCAGCTCACAGCTCGGTTTCGCGGAAACAGGCTGATCGTAGCGGCCCTGTTTATCTGCTCGATCAGCTTGGCGACATTCGCGACAATTGACTATTTGCCTATCTGGTTCATAGCGCGCTTCTTGATCGGCTTCTGCGCGAGCTTGATCTCGATTCTAAGCGGAGCGTGGCTAAATACTGCGAGTCCCGACCGGATACGTGGGCGTATCTCCGGATTCTACGGGGCGGGCATGTGCGCTGGCTTTGCCATCGGACCATTGGCCATTCCGCTTGTCGGCACGTCTAACGGTTCTGCTTTTGCCTTGGTGGCCGGTTACATTGCATTGATTGGCTTTGCTTGCGCAGCCTTTACCGGCAGTACCCGCACATCGCCTGAACGCGCGCCGGCAGGCGCGCTGCTCCGATTTATCAGCGCCGCACCCATTCTGGTTCTGATAGAATTGGCCTTCGGCTTTGCCGATATTGCTGCGATTTCAGGCATGGCGGTCTACTTCGTTCGCGTCGGCCACTCCGAAGCTTTCGCAGCATATGCCATTACCGTGCTGTCACTTCCCACCGCGTTTGCCCAGCCTCTGGTCGGATGGTTGCTGGACAAGACATCGCGTGCCGGTGTGACGATCTGCTGCGGCCTTGTAGGAGCGGTCGCGTTCCTGGCAATCCCGTTTTTGCAATCCGAGGCCGCTATCCTGGTGGTGTTCGCTATAATTGGCGTTGCAACATTCGCCTTGAGCACTTGTGCCCTCACAATCTTGGGCGAGCGCTTCGAGGGCGGGATGTTAGTAGCCGGAACTGCCAGCTTTTCTTTGGCCTACTCCATAGGCAGCGTTATGGGATCGACTGGAACCGGGTCACTCATGGACTGGATTTCGCCAAGAGCCGTACCAATAAGCGTTGGCTTGGGTCTCCTCGCTTTCACAATTCTAGTTTCTTTCAAACGCCCGTAGATTTGTCGGTCACCACTGACGTACGCGAAGCGGCGATTTGGCCCGAAAGCCGCCGTTCCGCTTCCCCACGCTTCTCAGTCGCTTGGTCTCCTAGGCCTAATGTTTGGATGGGACCAAGGCGCGGGCAGCGCGGAAGCGGTCAGGAAGTTTGGCCTCAGGAACGGCGCCGGCGCCGGTGCAGGCAGACGCTACTGCTTGAGCGCGTTGTAGACGGCAATGCCGGCGGCAAGGTCCTCAAGCGCGGCGCCGACCGACTTGAACAGCGTGATCTCACTGGCGCTCTGCCGGCCCTGTTTTTCCCCGCGCGCCAGCTCATGCAGATCGGCGACGATGGCTTCCGGCTTCAGCACGCCGGAGGCGAGCGGCTGGACGATGTCGCCGGCTTCCTTGGTGGCGCCGGCGCGGGTGTCGACATAGACGCGGGCGCGCGCGATCGCGTCGTCGTCGCTCTCGCGCATGGTCGGCGTGAAGCCGCCGACCAGATCGACATGCGCGCCCGGCTTGAGCAGCGCACCCTTGACCAGCGGCGTCGTCGTGATCGTCGCCGATGAGACGATGTCGGCCTCGGCGAGTTCGGCGTCGAGATCGCTTGCGGCCTCGGCGTTGAAACCGTCCGCGCGCAAATCAGCCGCGACCTTTTCGGCATTGGCGGGCGTGCGGTTCCAGATGCGGATGGTCTTGATCGGCCGCACCGCGGAGTGCGCCTTGGCGAGGAACGGCGACAGCGCGCCGGCGCCGACCACCAGAAGCCGCGATGCGTCCTCGCGGGCGAGATAGGAGGCCGCCACCGCCGAGGCGCAAGCGGTGCGCCACTGTGTCAGCCGTTGGCCGTCGATCAGCGCTTCGGGCTCGCCGGTGGCGCCGTTGAGCAGGAGGTAGAGCCCCATTACCGCCGGTTTGCCGATGGCGTTGTTGTCGGGCGATACGGTGACGATCTTGACGCCGATATGACCCCCGTCCGACGTGCCGGCCGCATGGAAGTCGGTCCACGCCGGCATCAAAAGCAGCGTGGATGTGGCACCGTCGGGCCGCTCGACCCCGTGATGATGGCGGACGGGTTGCACAGCACCCTCGCGGAAGGCCGCGCGCAATGTCTCGACCAGCCCGGGAAAGGTCAGCGCCTGGTCGACAGCGTCGGCCGAAATGGTCAGCATGCAAAACTCCGCGAAGATAAAAGCGCCGGCTTCAGGCCGTTGGCTTCGGCAGCGCCGGCCCCTGGCCCGAGCCTTGCGGTGCGGCGGGTACCCGGCTGACCGCCTGGCGCAAATTCTCGGCCTCGACGCCGCGCTGGCGCGCCAGCTTGCGGTAGCGGCCCTGCTTGACCCAGGTCGCCAGGCTGCCGACGACCATGCCGATGGCGAGCGCCACGAACAGGAAGATGAACAGCGGCAAGGTCAGCGTCAGTTTCGGATTGCCGGGGTTGAACGGGTCGAGCGTGAAGGCGACCAGCTCGCGGTTGGCGACGGCCAGCGCAATCAGGATGACGGCGAGCGGCACGAAGACCACGATAAGTATGAAGCGGTTCAACATAGAGATTCCCTGGAGAAGGCAGGCCTTGATAACGCCGGCGCGTTGGTCCGCGCCTACTTGCCGCCATTCAGCCTTTCACGCAATTCCTTGCCGGTCTTGAAGAACGGCACCCACTTCTCCTCGACGTCGACGGATTCGCCGGTGCGCGGGTTGCGGCCGGTGCGGGCAGGGCGATTTTTCACCGAAAAAGCGCCGAAGCCACGCAACTCGACCCGATTGCCTTCCGCCAGGGCATCGGTGATCTCGTCGAAGATCGCTCCCACGATGTTTTCGACGTCGCGCAGGAAAAGATGCGGGTTGCGCGTGGCAATGATCTGCACAAGCTCGGATTTGATCATCAGAAAGGTCCCCGTGAAAGCGCTGCGGTCAAATTATCAGGATGATTTTATTTGCTTTTTTACTCGCCCCAACCGGCAGATCAAGGGTGCCAGACGGAAACGAGACCGTCAAGAAACAAGCGATCCGCGCCAATTTCGTGAAGCACGTCGCTGCCGGCCTCCGACAGGCCGAGCGCGCTGCCGACGCTGCGCGCTATTGCTTTCGAGAACAGGAAGCCACCACGCCGCTCGGTGTCCTTCCATTCCACCACCTTGAGCTTGGCGTCGACACCCTTGGTCGCCAGCCAGTCGATCGCCACGCTCTCGCCGCCGACAGCGTCGATCAGCCCGTTGGCAAGGCCCTGGCGGCCGGTGAAGATCGAGCCGTCGGCAAGGGCCAGTGCCTGATCGCGGGTCATTTTGCGGCGCTCGGCGACGATGCCGACGAACCAGTCATAGCTGTCGAGGATGAGCTTGCGGACCATGGCTCGCTCGTCTTCATTGGTCGGTTTGAAGGGCGAGGGCGATGCCTTCAGCGGCGAGGATTTCACTTCCTCGAGCTTGATGCCGACCTTGTCCATCAGACCGCTGACATCGGGATACTGGATGAGCACACCGATCGAGCCGACGATCGACGTCTTGCGGGCAACGATATGGTCGCTGGCACTGGCGATCATGTAGCCGGCCGATGCGGCCAGCGTGCCGACCTCGGCCACCACCGGCTTGTCGGCGGCAAGCTTGCGCACCTCCTCGTAGATCGATTCGCCGCCGACCGTGGTGCCGCCGGGCGAATCGATCGCCAGGATGACGCCCTTGACCTGCGGGGATGTGCGGATGGTTTCCAGCCGCTTGATCAGTTCCTCGTCCTCGGCGATGGTGCCTTCGATCCTGACCTTGGCGATGTGGTCGACGGAAGAACCGCCGAGGTCGCCCCCATAGAACCAGCTTGCAAGCGCAATCACCCCAAGGGCCACGATGGCAATGGCGGCGCCGCGCCAGAAGGTCAGCTTGCGCCGCAAGCGGCGGCGGTCGATCAGGTCGTCGGCTCTCAGTGCCATGGTCTGCCTCACAGTCGGTGGGAAGCGATGCTTTTAAAGCAAGCGTCCGCGCCCGGCTACCTCTTCCTCAAGAGCCTGCGACGAAGCGACCTTCGCGACGGAGGCATTTCACGAAAAAATGACGCGGCGCGTTCGTTTCTGCTATGAAGTGACGAAATTGTGTCGCCTGAGTTCCGTCTGTAAAACAGCGGCCGTCACATTTTTGCGGTTTTCCTCCGCTTGTGCTTGCTTGCGGGGGCCGGCAACCCACCTATAGCAGGTGTTTTGGCGGACAAGGGTTTATTAGAAGTCAGTCATGCTTGCGCGATCGAACGAACCGACCAACGCCGATGCGGCCTTGGCGCCCACGGCGCCAGCGGGCACGCGCGGCGACGCCTTCGACCGCGCCCAGCGCCACTCGCGCCGCGTGCGCGTGCTTAAGTTTGCCGTGCCGGTGCTTGCCGCCGGGATCGCGGTTGCGTTTCCGGTCTATTCCTATCTGGCGGCGCCGATCAACATTTCGATACAGGCAGACGGCACCGCTTTCGCGGATGGCAAGCTGGTGATGGCCAATCCGAAGCTCAACGGCTTCACCAAGGACAAGCTGCCCTATTCGCTGACGGCCTTGCGCGCCATCCAGGATGTCGGCAAGCAGGACATCATCGAACTCGAAGGCATCCATGCCAAATTGCCGCTGACGGCCGACAATGTGGCGACCGTCGACGCCAAGCGCGGGATCTACAACAGAAACGCCAACACGATGGACATGACCAGCGACGTTACCGTCACCACCACCGACGGCGTCGCTGCCATCTTCAAATCGGTCTTCCTCGATATGGGCAAAGGCTCTATGAAGACAGGTGATGCGGTCGATGTCAGCCGTAACGGCTCGCGGATCACCGCGGGTTCAATGTCGGTCGAAGACAATGGCAAGGTCATCGTTTTCGAGAACAAGGTAAGCGTTCACATCGATCCGGCCACTATGAAGGCGGCAGAGGCAAAGAGCGGAGAAACGAATGCGTCCCAGTAATTCGGCACGGCTTGTCGCCGCAGCTTCGGCCTTGCTGTTGCTGGGTATGGCGCCGTCCTGGGCTCAGTCCAGCGCCAGCAGCCAGTCCGGGCTCAAACTGTCGGGCGACCAGCCGATCCAGATCGAGAGCGACAAACTTGAGGTCCGCCAGGCCGACAGCATGGCGCTGTTCAGCGGCAACGTCACCGTCACGCAAGGGCCGACGCTGCTCAAGGCCGGCAGCATGGAGGTCTACTACGTCAAGGACCCCAACGCCGCCAAAGGTGCTGCCGCCGGCGCTTCGGCGATGACCGGTTCGGCCAATATCGACCATCTGGTGGTCAAGAACAAAGTCTACATCAAGTCGAATGACCAGATCGCCACCGGCGACAACGCCACGTTCGACATGAAGACGCAGGTGCTAGTTCTGTCGGGCAAGGAGGTCGTCTTGTCCCAAGGACCCAACGTCCTCAAGGGCTGCAAGCTCACCGTGCAGATGAAAAGCGGCCTTGCTCAGGTCGATGGCTGCGGCGGGCGCGTCATCATGTCGATGACGCCGCCACCGAAATCCGAGGCCCCGAAGCCCGAATGACTGGCGTATCTTCGCTGCTGACCCGCCTTCCGGGACGGGCGGCCAGTAAACTTGCTGCACCGGCCACAGTCACCGTCGATTCCGCGAAGTTCAAGGGCACCCTGATCGCCAAGGGTCTGACCAAGAGCTACAAGGGCCGCAAGGTGGTCAGCGGTGTCACCATCGGCGTGCGCGCCGGCGAGGCTGTCGGGCTGCTCGGGCCGAACGGCGCCGGCAAGACCACCTGTTTCTACATGGTCACCGGCCTGGTGCCGGTCGATGAGGGCACGATCGAGATCGACGGTTTCGACGTCACCTCGATGCCGATGTACCGCCGCGCCCGTCTCGGCATCGGCTATTTGCCGCAGGAAGCCTCGATCTTCCGCGGCCTGAATGTCGAGCAGAACATCCGCGCCGTGCTCGAAGTGGTTGAGAAGGACCGCAAGGTGCGCGAGCGCAATCTCGACGAACTGCTCGAGGAATTTCACATCAGCCATCTGCGGAAGTCGCCGTCCATGTCGCTGTCGGGTGGCGAGCGGCGGCGTCTTGAGATCGCCCGAGCTTTGGCGACGCGCCCGGCCTACATGCTGCTCGACGAGCCGTTCGCCGGCATCGACCCGATTGCCGTCGCCGACATCCAGCAGCTGGTTCGTCATCTAACGGCGCGCGGCATCGGCGTGCTGATTACCGACCACAATGTGCGCGAAACGCTCGGCCTCATCGACCGCGCCTACATCATCCATGCCGGCCAGGTGCTGACTCATGGCCGTGCCGACGAGGTGGTGGCGAACCCCGATGTGCGCCGGCTCTACCTCGGCGAAGGTTTCACGCTCTGAGCGTGAAATTTGTTTCCTGACGTGATTTTTGCCGCCCCGCCGGGCTTTTTCTCCGATTTTGCGTGAGATAATGCTTCGGTAGGGGCCTTTTGCCATCGTTCGCCTTGACAAGCAAAAGCCGGGCCAGTTTCTATGGAAGGTCGGAAAAATTCATTTTCCGGCAGCTTCTGATGTGTAGGCTTCCGGGTGCAGAAGGGCGTTTGAAACCGAACCATGGCGTTGGCGGCGAAACTACAGCTACGACAATCCCAGTCGCTGGTGATGACGCCGCAGCTGATGCAGTCGATCAGGCTGTTGCAGCTCACCCATGTCGAGCTCGACCACTTCATCGACGACGAGATCGAGCGCAATCCGCTGCTGGAGCGCGCCGAGCCCCAGGATGACGCCGCAAGCGACCAGGTGCAGAAGGGCGATGCCGCTCCTGAGCCTGCTGCCGATGGCGACTGGTTCGAAAACGAGACGGCGTGGAGCGCCGAAGCGATCTCCGACAAGCTCGACAGCTCGCTGGAAAATCTGTTCCCCGACGATCCCGGCACCAGCGAGCGGCTCGGTCCGGACCTGACGGCGCAGTGGAAGTCGGCCACCGGCAATAGTTCGTCCGGTTCTTCCGAAGGCTTCGACGTCGGCGACATGGCCGCCGCGGCGATCACGCTGCGCCAGCATGTCGGCGAGCAGATCGCGCTTGCCTTTGCCGATCCGGCCGCAAGGCTGATCGCAGCCGAACTGGCCGACGGCCTGGACGAGGCCGGCTATCTGCGCGCCGATCCCGCCGAGATCGCCAAACGGCTCGGCGCCGATCAGGCGGTGGTGGCCAAGGTGCTGGCAGCCTGCCACACATTCGAGCCGGTCGGCCTTTTTGCGCGCGACCTTGCCGAATGCCTGTCGCTGCAACTTGCCATGCGCGATCGTCTCGATCCGGCGATGAAAACGCTGATCGGCAACCTCGAACTCCTGGCGCGGCGCGATTTCCAGACGCTGAAGCGGCTTTGCGGGGTTGACGAGGAGGATCTTCTCGACATGCTGGCCGAAATCCGCGCGCTCGATCCGCGTCCGGGCATGGCGTTTTCAGGCGGCGCCAGCGATGCCATCGTCGCCGATGTCGAAGTCCGTGCCGCCAATGACGGTAGCTGGACGGTCGAGCTCAATGCCGAGACGCTGCCGCGCGTGCTGGTCGATCACATCTATTTCGCCCAGGTCTCGCCGCATGCGAAGAATCAGGCGGAGAAGGATTTCCTGGCCGAATGCCTGCAGAATGCCAACTGGCTGACGCGGAGCCTCGACCAGCGGGCAAAGACGATCCTGAAAGTGGCGTCGGAAATCGTGCGCCAGCAGGACGCTTTTCTCGTCCATGGCGTGCGCCAGCTCAGGCCGCTCAACCTGCGCACGGTGGCCGATGCCATCGGCATGCATGAATCGACCGTCAGCCGGGTGACGGCCAACAAATACATGCTGACGCCGCGTGGCGTGTTCGAGCTGCGTTATTTCTTCACGGCTTCGATCGCGGCGTCGGGCGGCGGTGATGCGCATTCCTCGGAAGCGGTGCGCGACCGCATCAAGCAGCTGATCGACGAGGAAAAGCCCGCCGATGTGCTGTCCGATGACGCAATCGTCGATATGTTGAAGGAAAGCGGCGTCGATATTGCCCGGCGCACGGTGGCCAAGTACCGGGAGGGTATGAATATTCCCTCGTCGGTGCAGCGGCGGCGTGAAAAGCGCGCTCTGGCGAGCGCGGGGCGCTAGGTCTGCTTGCCCGGCAAGGCTTTTGCTATGGCTGGATTCCACAACTTTCCGACCTTAAAGCGCACCGCGCTGAAACGGATTCATACGACGCGCTTTAAGTCTTTGTTTTGATGCATGTCGTTGTCCCAGAACCGCAGCGCACTTCTGGGCGACATGCATTAATTGACAAGCTGCAATGAAGTGTCTAGAAGCCCGCCCGCATGAGACGGGCTCGCGGCCCGCATGCGGATGGTCCGTCACGATGAAGGCCACGGGACGGCCAAGAAGGCGGATTGTGATCAACCGGAAAGTTCGGATCTAAAATCGGCGCGAGTTGACGCCGCAAAGCTTGTGCGCACGGATCACGAGTATAAACTCTGGCCAGTTTGAAGCCTGAGCAAGGAAGGTCAGTTTTCAGATGAAATTGCGCATATCGGGTAAACACATGGATATCGGCGATGCGTTGCGTACGCGCATTACCGATCGTGTCGGCGAGGCGATTGGAAAATATTTCGATCGCGGTTTTTCAGGGCACGTCACGGTCATCAAATCGGGGTCGCGTTACTCGGCCGATTGCATGATCAGGCTGGATTCCGGCGCTTCGCTGCAGGCAACCGGCGATTCCCAAGATCCGACACTTGCCTTCGAGGCGGCCGCGGACCGCCTCGAAACCAGGCTGCGGCGCTACAAACGCCGTCTGAAATCGCACAATTCAGGCAATGGAAATGGCGAAATCACCGACATCGCCTATACGGTGATGGCGCCGCTGACCGACGACGAGGACATTCCGGAGGACTACGCCCCGGCCATCGTCGCCGAATCAACCATGACGCTGCAGACCATGTCGGTGGCGTCGGCGGTTATCGAACTCGACACCAAGGACAGCCCGGTTTTCGTCTTCCGCAACGCCGGAAACGACCACCTCAACATCGTCTATCGGCGGCCGGACGGAAATATCGGCTGGATCGACCCGTCGACGACCAAAGTCGCACAGGCGTGACGACAACGACAACGGTCGCACAGGTGACGACAATGGTCGCACAGGGATAATAGCCAGCCGCGCGAGGGGCGAGGACTGGCGACGGCAGGCGAATAAGGGATTTCAAACATGGATCTGAGCGATCTTCTCAACGTTCCGGCGATCTTGCCGGCGTTGAAGGCGAACTCCAAAAAGCAGCTTCTGCAGTTGCTGTCCGAGAGAGCGGCGGCGATTTCCGGCATTCCGGAGCGCGAAGTGTTCGACACCATCCTGCAGCGCGAACGGCTGGGCTCCACCGGCGTCGGCAACGGCATCGCCATTCCGCACGGGAAGCTCGCCGGGGTGAAGCGCATCGCCGGTGTCTTTGCCCGGCTGGAGACGCCGGTCGATTTCGAGGCCCTGGATGACCAGCCGGTAGATCTGGTGTTCTTGCTGCTGGCCCCGGAAGGCGCCGGCGCCGATCACCTCAAGGCACTGTCGCGCATCGCCAGGGTTTTGCGCGACGCCGACACGGTGGCCAAGATCAGAGGCACGCGCGACGCGGTCGCCATCCACGCACTGCTTTCGGACACGCAGGCCTCGCACGCCGCCTGAAGTTCTTCGGATTTAAGTCTTCCAGGGGCCGCCGAAGGCGGCCCTCTCCATTTCAACCGCCAGCAGTCGCCTTAGTGAATGGCGACAGTGGTCAGGTCGTTTTCCATGGCGCCGGCCAAAGCCCGGTCTTTCGCATCCGAAAGCAGGATCGGCTGGCCGTTGGCGGCAAACAGGGCCCACAGGACCATACCAGGCGCTATTTCGCCGAGGTTGGGGAAGCGCCCGAGCAGCTCGTCGCTCGATACCTTGCGGAGATAAGCGACCGAGCCTTCGCCGAGATGGGCGAATTCGCCGCTGGTCATGGTGATGGTTTCGTCAGTTCTGGTCATTTCAAGCCTCCTTGGCGCGAGGACGCCGCTCAAGGCCATCCCGCATGAGAGCCATCGGTAAAGATCAGTCTTTCACCGATATATTTATTTTCCGTACCAGCCGTTCGGTATCCGGCCGATCGAGATCGATCGACAAAAGGCCGTTCTTCAGTTCCGCTGCGATCACCCGCATGCCGTCGGCCAGCACGAAACAGCGCTGGAACTGGCGCGCGGCGATGCCGCGGTGGAGGAATTCGCGCTCGGTGTCGTCGGTTTGACGGCCGCGCACGACCAACTGGTTTTCCTCCGTGGTGACATCGAGATCGCTTTCGGCGAAACCCGCGACAGCCAGCGTAATGCGCAGCCTTTCGGCCTTGCCGTCAGCACCGCTGAGGCGCTCGATGTTGTAGGGAGGATAACTGTCACCGGATTTCGCCAGTCGTTCCAGGGTCTTTTCCATGGCATCGAAACCAAGGAGAAGCGGGCTGGAGAAGGGCGTCATTCGGCTCATGTTACACTGTCCTCTTTGGAGCGACATAAACTGGAAAAACCCGGATGGCATTTTTCCCGATGGTCTTGATATGGTCCGCGCCGCGGCCAAGTTCAAGCCGCCGAACACCCTCGCCAAAAAGACTCCCCCGCATAAGGAAATGAAATGCCCCAGACCCGCAAGATCATCATCGACACGGATCCCGGCCAGGACGATGCCGTCGCCATATTGCTGGCGCTCGGCAGCGCCGAGTTGGAGATCGTCGGCATCTCTGCTGTTGCCGGCAACGTGCCGCTGAAATTGACCGAAAAGAACGCCAGGAAAATCTGCGAACTGGCGGGACGGCCCGATATCAAGGTCTATGCAGGCGCCATCCGCCCGTTGGCGCGCGAGCTGGTCACCGCCGAGGAAGTGCATGGCAAGACCGGCCTCAACGGCCCGCAACTGCCCGATCCGAAGATGAAGCTGCAGGGCCAGTATGCGGTCGACTTCATCGTCGAGACGCTGATGAAGGAAGAGGCCGGCACGATCACGCTGTGCGCGCTCGGCCCGCTCACCAATGTCGCGCTGGCGCTGATCCGTGAGCCGAAGATCGCGCCGCGCATCAAGGAAATCGTACTGATGGGCGGCGGTTTCTTCGAAGGCGGCAATGTCACGCCGACCGCAGAATTCAACATCTATGTCGATCCGCAAGCCGCCGACCTGGTCTTCAAATCCGGCATTCCGATCGTCATGATGCCGCTCGACGTTACCCACAAGGCGCTGACCACGGCCAAGCGCACGCAGGCCATCCGCCAGCTCGGCACCAGGGTCGGCACCGCGACGGCCGAGATGCTGGAGTTCTTCGAGCGCTTCGACGAGGAGAAATACGGCACCGATGGCGGCCCGCTGCACGACCCCTGCGTCATCGCCTATCTGTTGAAGCCGGAGCTGTTCAAGGGCCGCAACTGCAACGTCACCGTGGAAACCACCTCCGAACTCACCATGGGCATGACCGTGATCGACTGGTGGGGCGTGACCAAGCGGCCGAAGAACGCCATGGTGATGCGCGACATCGACCATGACGCGTTTTTCGCGCTGCTGGTTGAGAGGTTGGCGCGGCTTTAGCTCTGTCTTTCCTTTCTCCCATTGTGGGTTCCGAAGGGACGGGGCGAGACAAGTGGCTCGCCCCCGGGCGGCGTCGCCGAAGGCGACGGATGTGGGGTGTTCCAGGGAACGCCCACGTCTCACTCCGCTGGAACACCCCTCATCCGTCTCGGCGCTATCGCGCCGATCCACCTTCTCCCACAGGGGGAGAAGGAAGGCGCCGCCGCCGTTCACTTTGCAAATCGATAGAAGACCATTCCATTCTCGCGCGTGACGCGCTCCATGTTTGCCGTCGCGCCGATCAGATGCGGCCGGTCGTCATCGACAAGAATGGACGAACCGCTTTCGAGCGAAACCAGATAAAGGGTGTGGTCGTGGTCCGATTGGGCGCTTTTGACCGTTGCGTGGATTGGCTCGACTGACCGGATAGGGCTCGCGTCATTCGTCCATTTGTAGAGCGCCGAAGGAACCATCATCGCGAACATGGCGACGATCAGGACCACGCCGGGCGCGTTCCTTTTCAAATCCCTATAAGTCCATGACATTTGAAAGAATCCCCAGCACAAAGTCATGTGGTGGCGTGGAGACTGACTTTCAATCAGCCTTCACGTACGGGCTCATTCTGCCGTTGGAAACGACCGTCCACGGTTGTTACTTCGCCTTCGAAAAAGCTAGCCACAGGCCGCCGCCGACCAGAAAGCTGCCGCTGATCCTGGACATCAGCTTAATGCGGCTTGCCGAGAGCAGGCGGCCGGCGCGGCTGGCGGCGAGAGCATAGGTGGAATCCGAGACGGCGGCGAAGATCATGGCGGTGAGGCCCATGACGACGATCTGCAGGGTGTAATTGCCCTGCGGGGCGATGAATTGCGGGAAGAAGGCGCCGAAGAACACCAGGGTCTTGGGGTTGCTCAGCGCCACGAGCAGGCCCTGCAGGAAGAAGCCGCCGCGCGGCTTTCTCGCGGTGCCGTCGGCATTCAGCGCGCCCTTGGAACGGAACATCTGCACCCCCATCCAGATCAGATAGGCGGCGCCGATCAGGCGTACCCATTCGAACCAGTGGCCCATGCCCGATATCAGCGTGTTGAGGCCGATGCCGACAATGGCGATCATCACGGCGAGCCCAGCCTGCGTGCCGGCGACATTGGCAAGGCCGGCGCGGTAGCCATGGCGGATGCTGTTGGCGATGATCAGCGTGACAGTCGGACCGGGCACCAGGATGATGACGATGCAGGCAAGGACATAGGCGGCGTAGAGTTCCAGCGACATGGGGGATTTCCTCGAGGATGCGCTTAGGCGGCTGGCTGCAATCAATGCATGGCGGCGGGGCTGGTGCAAGCCGGTCGCAGACCGTGCCGCCCCTCGCGTCAGGACGCCCCCACCTGCCAAGGCAAGGTCGCCTCATAGGCCGCTCCGGCCCTGAGCACGGCGAGGTCGCCGCGCGGCCGGCCGATCAGCTGCATGCCCAAGGGGCGGCCTTTGTCGTCGAAGCCGACCGGCACGTTGAGCGCCGGACAGCCGCCGAGCGTGGCGAAGGCCGAAACCTGCATCCAGCGATGGTAGCTGTCCATCGTCCGTCCGGCGACCTCACTTGGCCAATGCGTGCCGACGTCGAAAGGAAAGACCTGCGCCGTCGGCAGCGCGATGAGATCGAAGTGCTCGAACAGCGACAGAAGCGTCCGGTGCCAGGAGGTGCGGATGACCGAGGCCGCGCGGATCTGCGGCGCCGTCAGCCGCATGGCGTTCTCCACCTCCCAGACGGCTTCCGGCTTCAGCAGGGCGCGCTTGAGCGGGTCGTCGTAATGGACTTTCAGCGCCGAGCCGCTGCTCGCCTGCCGCAGCACCACGAAGGCTTGCCACAGTGCCTCGAAATCGAAATCCGGCAGCAAGGGCTCGGTCAGGAAGGATGCCTCCGCGAAGCGGCCGAGTGCGGCCTCGCACAGATCGAGGATGCCAGGCTCTACCGGCAGGTGACCGCCGAGATCACCGAGCCAGCCGACGCGGCCGCCGCTTGCCGGCGTTGCCAGCCCTTCGAGGAACGAGCCGGGTTTCTCCCAAGACAGCGGCGCGTGCGGGTGGTAGCCCGCCTGCACATCGAGCAGCAGCGCCATGTCGCTGATGCTGCGGCCCATCGGCCCGTCTATGCCCATCTGGGCATGAAAGACTTCGAGGTCCGGCCCACCGGGGACAAGGCCCTGCGACGGGCGGAAGCCAAAGACATTGTTCCACGCCGCCGGATTGCGGAGCGAGCCGCCGAAATCGCTGCCGTCGGCGACCGGGACCATGTCGAGCGCAAGGGCGACCGCTGCGCCGCCGCTCGAGCCGCCGGCGGTCAGCGCCGGATCGAACGCGTTCAGCGTCGGTCCGAAAACATTATTGTAGGTGTTGGATCCCAGCCCGAATTCGGGAACGTTGGTCTTGCCGATGATGATGCCGCCGGCCTTGCGGATGCGCTCGACGAAGAAATCATCCTCCTGCGGCACGAAATCGGCGAAGATCGGCGAGCCGAAACTGGTCCTCAAGCCGCGCGTCATGGCGAGGTCTTTTATCGCCATCGGCAGGCCAAACAGCGAGCCGGCCGGCCCGCCTTGCGCTAGATGCGCGTCCGCCGCGTCGGCCTCGCGCAGGATGTCGGAGCGCTCGCGCAACGAGACGATGGCATTGACCAGCGGGTTTACCGCGTCGATGCGGTCAAGGAATGCGGCGACCAACTCGCGCACGGACAGGCGGCGCAGCCGGATCGCCTCGGCCAGGTCGACAGCGGACATCCGGCAGATGTCGCCGGCGGGGGGCACGGCGTGCTTCGTTGCGGGGCGCAGGGCTGTCATCCGGCGTTGTTGCGCAGGGCGGTGTCCACATCCGCGGCCAGCGGGATGGCCGGCTGGGCGCCGGGCTTCAGGCAGGCGAGCGAGCCGGCGGCTGCGGCGCGGGTGAGAGCCTGCTCCAGCGGCAGGTTGGACGCCAGCCCGGCGGCGAGATAACCGCAAAAAGTATCGCCGGCCCCGACGGTGTCGACCGGCGTGATCTTCAGCGCCGGCACGGTCAGGAAATCCTCCGGGGTCGCCGCCAGCACGCCGTCGCCGCCGAGCGTGACGACGATGGTGCGGCCGGTCTTGCGGGCGAAGTCGCGCATGCGCGCCGGGCGGTCGCGGCCTTTCAGCGACAGCGCCTCGCCGTAAAGGTCGAATTCGGTTTCGTTGGCGACGGCGTAGTCGGCCTTGCCGAGCAACGCTGCCGCCTCGCTACGGAACGGCGCGGTGTTGAGCACGGTGACCGCGGCGGCGGCGCGTGCGGCGTCGAGCGCTGCATCGACAGTCTGCAACGGGATCTCGTGCTGCAGCAGGACGACGTCGCCCTTCGCAAGGAAAGCCTTGGCGAGATCGCCGGGCAGCACCGAATCATTGGCGCCCGGCACCACGGCAATGACATTCTCGCCATCGGCGCCGACGAGGATCAGCGCCGTGCCGGTGGAGGCGAAGCTCTGGCCGACGCCGGAGAGATCGACCTTGCCGGCCACGAGCAAAGCCAGGGCTTCGGTTGCGAAATTGTCCTTGCCGACGGCGCCGACCATGCGCACCTTGGCGCCGGCGCGCGCCGCAGCCAGCGCCTGGTTGGCGCCCTTGCCGCCGGGCGCGGTGGCGAAGCCGGAGCCGCGGACCGTCTCGCCCGGCGAAGGCAGGCGGTCGACATTGGCGATAAGGTCGAGGTTGATCGAGCCGACAACGATGATCAAGAAAAGCCTCCTGCGGAATGCGCGGGAAGCTAACCTGTAAGCCGGCGGCTTGCCAGAGCGTGCGGATGTTTTGCGCCGGGAGCTCGCAAAAAGAACAACACCGGCGAAGGGATTTCGCCGGTGTTGTTTGATGCGGGCAGCTTCAGGACGCGGTCTGGCCCGCTTCCCAACCGAGGATGGCGCGTTTGCGGGTCAGGCCCCAGTGGTAGCCGGTGAGTGCGCCGGACTTGCCCAGCGCCCGATGGCAAGGGACGACGAATGACAATGGGTTGGCGCCGACCGCCGCCCCCACCGCCCGGCTGGCGTTTGGCGCGCCGATCCTGGAGGCGATCGAGGAATAAGTGCAGGCCTTGCCCATCGGGATCCTGAGCAGCGCGTCCCAGACGCGCAGCTGGAAGTCGGAGCCGATCATCACCACGCGCAGCGGCTGGTCGGCGCGCCACAATGTCGGATCGAAGATGCGCGCCGCATAGGGCTGGGTGGCGCTCATGTCCTCGACATAGGTGGCGTTCGGCCAGCGGCCCGACATGTCGGCGAACGCCGCCCGCTCGCCGCCCGGATCGTTGAAGGCGAGCCCCGCAAGGCCACGGTCGGTGACCATGATCAGGGCGATGCCGAAGGGCGAGATGTGGTAGCCGTAGCGGATGGTCAGGCCAGCGCCGCGCGTCTTGTAGTCGCCCGGCGACATCGCCTCGTGGGTGACGAACAAATCGTGCAGCCGGCCGGGGCCGGACATGCCGAGTTCGAACGATGTTTCGAGGAGCGGCATGCCGGAATCGAGCAGTTTGCGGGCATGGTCGAGGGTGACCGCCTGCAGGAAGGCTTTTGGCGACAGGCCGGCCCAGCGGGTGAACAGCTTTTGCAGGCCCGTGGGTGTCTCGCCGACATCGGCTGCCAGGGCTTCCAGCGAGGGCTGGTCGCGATAGTCGAGGCTGATCTTCTCGATGGCGCGGCGCACGACCTCGTAGTCGCTGCCCTCGGGGTGATGTCGTGCTGCAGGATCGCTGTCGGTTTCATCTGCGTATTCATGGTCATCTGGGCGTTCATGGCAATATCTCCTTGACCGCGAATATCGGTCTTTCCGCCCTTGCAACCACCCGAAACTTGCCTTGTTGCCGCCTGTTACCAGATAAATACTGGATTGCGCCCCGGGAGATGCCAATGGCCGGCGAAAGGGTGAATCTGAGCGGAGCAAGGGAAACCTTGCTGATGACGCTTTATGGCAAGGCACTGGAAAGCCGGCTGCCGCATTCGCTGCTCGGGGATCGCTTCGCCGACGAGGCCGTGCGCAAGATCGACTATGATTTCTCGCGCCTCAAGGTCGACACCAATCTCGGCATCGGCCTGGCGATCCGGGCCAAGACGTATGATGTCCGCGTTCAGGACTTCATCGCCAGAAATCCCGGCGCCATCGTGCTGCATCTCGGCTGCGGGCTCGATACGCGCATTTTCCGTGTCGATCCACCCGAAGGCGTGGAGTGGTTCGATGTCGATTTTCCGGATGTCATCGCGCTCCGGCGCAAGCTTTACCCGTCCCGGGACCACTACCACCTCGTCGGCTCTTCGGTAACCGACCCAGACTGGCTGGCAGAAGTGCCGCGCAATCGTCCGGCCGTCGTGGTGATGGAGGGGTTGACGCCTTATCTCCCGGTAGAGGAGGGGCCACGGCTGCTGTCCCGCCTTGTCGCGCATCTTGCCGGCGGCGAGCTGATGTTCGACGCCTACAGCCACTTCGGCCTGAAGATGCTGCGCCTCAATCCGACCATCAGGGCGACGGGCGCCGAGGTTCACTGGGCGATCGACGACCCGCAGGTACTGGAGCGTGCCGTTCCGAAGCTGCGCTTTGTCGATGACATCTCGGCCTACAGCGCCGAACGCACCGCGCACATGGGCTGGTCCGCGAAACTGTTCATCGGACTGTGGAGACACATTCCCGCATTGCGCAAGGTCGGCAGGATTTTACGCTACCGGTTCTAATGCGGCGGCTCTAGCGCGTCCTGGCTTTTGTCAGTGCCCGCGAAAAGGCCACAGCAAAACTCTCGCGGGAGTCTGGGTCCAGGAATGATCCGATCGGCACATTCTGTCCTTGTGCTTCCACCGTCATCCTGGTGATGCCGATCTCGGCATGGCGAGCGACGGAAAAGCGCGCCCAGAACGGGTTGAAGCGATGCGCTTCCGACTTTCCCGAGGGCGCCGTCTTGCGGATGTCGAGGCTGGTGCGCGACACCGACACTTCCTCGCGGGCACGGGCGGCGCGATAGTTGGCGCGGAAGGCGACGTAGACGGCGATGACGTCGAGGCCGAAGAAGCCGAACACCGGCCAGGCGCCGCGCGACAGGAAAAACGCCCCGGTCACCACCCAGCCGAACAGCAGCGCGCCCATCAGCACGGCAAAGCCGGTGCGGCCCAGCGAGCGGTGCGGTGTCAGCAGCGCCTGGAAGAATGGCTCGTCGGCCTGAAACGAGGCGTTTGTGTCGCTCATCCCAGGATATTATAGGAAGGGAATGGCCAGCCCCAAGTCCAAAAATCTTTCCCTATCCAAAAGTGAACTGCCGCCCGGGCGGTGCGACGGCTCGAATGCCAAGCCGCGACCGCGGCCGGTGCGGCTCCGTTCGCTCTACAGCGCCGCCGAGGTGCATGAGATCTTCCGGCGGTTTTCGGTGCAGCGGCCCGAGCCGAAGGGCGAGCTCGAGCACGTCAACGCCTTCACGCTGCTGGTGGCCGTGGTGCTGTCGGCGCAGGCGACCGATGCCGGCGTCAACAAGGCGACGCGGGCGTTGTTCAAGGTCGCCGACACACCTGAAAAGATGCTGGCGCTGGGCGGAGCCAGGGTCGGCGAGTACATCCGCACCATCGGACTCTGGCGCAACAAGGCCAAGAATGTCGTGGCGCTCTCGGAGGCGCTGATACGCGATTACGGCGGCGAGGTGCCCAGCGAGCGCGATGAGTTGGTCAAGCTGCCGGGGGTCGGGCGCAAGACCGCCAATGTCGTGCTCAACATGGCGTTCGGCCAGCACACGATGGCGGTCGACACCCATATTTTCCGCATCGGCAACCGCCTCGGCCTGGCGCCAGGCAAGACGCCCGAACAGGTCGAGCAAGGGCTGCTGCGGATCATCCCGGACGAGTATATGCGCCATGCGCATCACTGGCTGATCCTGCATGGCCGCTATGTCTGCAAGGCGCGCAAGCCCGATTGCCCGGCCTGCGTCATCGCCGATCTCTGCAAGGCCGAGGTGAAGACGACAGACGTGCCGGCGCCGCTCGTGGAAATCGCGGCGCCCGGCGTCCCGACAACTAGCTTTCCTCCACGAACACCTCTTCGCGCTTCTTCTTGACCGACGGCAGGAAGACGACGACGAGCACGGCCAGTGCGACGAGCAGCAGGCCGGCGCTGATCGGCCGCGTCACGAAGGTCGAGGGGTCGCCGCGCGACAGGATCATGGCGCGGCGCAGGTTTTCCTCGAGCAGCGGGCCGAGCACGAAGCCGAGCAGCAGGGGTGCGGGTTCGCAGCGCAGCTTGGTCAGGATGTAGCCGAGCAGGCCGAAGAAGGCGACTGCGTAGAGATCGAAGGCGTTGGTGTTGACGCTGTAAACGCCGATCGAGCAGAACGCCATGATGATCGGGAAGAGCACATAATAGGGGATCGTCAGCAGCTTCACCCACAGCCCGATCAGCGGCAGGTTCAGCACGATCAGCATCAGATTGCCGATCCACATCGAGGCGATGATGCCCCAGAACAGCGCCGGCTGCTCGATCGCGACATTGGGGCCGGGCACGATGCCCTGGATGATCATGGCGCCGATCATCAGCGCCATGACCGGATTGGCCGGAATGCCCAGCGTCAGCATCGGAATGAAGGAGGTCTGGGCGCCGGCATTGTTGGCCGATTCCGGTCCGGCGACGCCGGCGATGGCGCCCTTGCCGAACTCCTCCGGGTGTTTCGACACGCGCTTTTCGACCGTGTAGGAGGCAAAGGCCGCAAGCACCGCGCCGCCGCCGGGCAGGATGCCGAGCGCCGAACCGATGATCGTGCCGCGCACGATGGGTGCTGCCATCGCCTTGAAGTCGTCGCGGGTCGGCATCAGGCCGGAGACTTTTTTGATCATCACCGAGCGCTCGTGCTCGTTTTCGAGATTGCGCAGGATCTCGGCGACGCCGAAGACGCCGACCGCCACCGCCACGAAGTTCAGCCCGTCGGCATATTCGCGGATGCCGAGCGTGAAGCGCGGCGTGCCGGTGTAGATGTCGGTGCCGACAATGCCGAGCAGCAGGCCGAGCACGACCATCGCCAGCGCCTTGACGATCGAGCCATGGGCGAGAGCGATGGACGAGACGAGGCCGACGATCATCAGCGAAAAATATTCGGCCGCGCCGAATTGCAGGGCTATTGCCGTCAGCGGCGGGGCAAAGACGGCGACCAGGAAGGTCGACACCGTGCCGGCGAAGAACGAGCCGATCGCGGCGATCGCCAGAGCCGCCCCGGCGCGACCGTTCCTGGCCATCTGGTAGCCGTCGATGGCGGTCACGGCCGAGGAGGATTCGCCGGGCATGTTGATGAGAATGGCGGTGGTCGAACCGCCATACTGGGCGCCGTAGTAGATGCCGGCCAGCATGATGAGGGACGAGACCGGGTCGCCGATCTGGAAGGTGATCGGCAGCAGCATGGCGATGGTTGCGGTGGCGCCGATGCCGGGCAGGACGCCGATCAGCGTGCCGAGCAGAACGCCGATGAGGCAAAAACCCAGATTGGCCGGCGTGGTGGCCGTCGAAAAGCCGAGTTCGAGGTTCCTGAGGAGGTCCATCTCAGCGCCTCACAATGCCAGCCATTGGGGCAACCAGGGGCCGAAGCGCTGGAATGGCAGCCCGAGCGCGTAGCTGAAGACCAGCACCGAAAACAGCGTCAGGCCGGCCGACAGCAGAAGTGCCGTCAGCGGCTTCATGCGGGCGCTGGCAAAAGAGGCGATCAGCGCCGTCAGGAAGATCGACGGGACGAAGCCGAGGCCGCGCACGGTCATGCCGAAAAAGATCGGCGCCGGCAGGATGAAGAGCATGCCGCGCCAGGCAATGGGGCCGATCGGCTCGCCCTCGACGCGCACCGCCTGGACGAGGATGATGGCGCCGAGCACGATCAGCACGATCGCAAGCACCAGCGGGAAATAGCCCGGTCCCATGCGGAAGGCGGTGCCGATTTCGAGGCCGAGCGATTGTATCGCGAAAAAGGCGCCGAAAAAGATGAACAGCGCGGCGCACAGGCCGTTTGTCCTGTCGATGGCGAAAGGTTTCATGGCGGTCCTCCCCTGACCTTGCGACGGGCTGCCGTTGCAAATGTGAAACGGATGTCAAAGCGAAAACGGGCGCCGGCAGCGCCCCGTTCAAGCCTCAGTCGGCGTATTGGCCGGCGGCTTCGATGATCGGCTTCCAGCGCGTGATCTCGCCTTCCAGCTTGGCCTTCAGCGCTGCCGGCGTCGCGTCGGACTCGGACGACGGCTTGGTGCCGAGTTCGGCAAAGCGGGCGATGACGTTGGGGTCCTTCAGCGCGACCTGGAGCGATTTCGACAGTCGGCCGGTGATCTCGGCCGGCGTGCCCTTCGGCGCATAGAGGCCGTGCCAGATGCCGACCTGCACCGCGGGCAGGCCGGCTTCGATGGTCGTCGGCACGTCCTTCAGCACGTCGAGGCGCTCCGGCGTGGTGACGGCATAGGCCTTGATCGTGCCGCCCTGGATCTGCTTGGTGGTGTTGGTGGTCTGGTCGCACATAATGTCGACCTGGCCGCCGAGAAGGTCGGTCATGGCCGGGCCGGTGCCCTTGTAGGGCACGGTGACCAGCGGCGTGCCGATGGCGCTCATGAACAGCATGCCGCACAGATGCGAGGCAGCGCCGATGCCGGCATTGGCGACGGTGATGGTGTCCTTGTTGGTCTTGGCGTATTCGACCAGCCCTTTCAGGTCGGCCGGCTCCAGATCCTTGCGGGCGACGATCGCCATCGGCGCCTCGGTGACGAGGCCGATATACTCGAAGCCGTTCAGCGTGTCGTAGGCGAGTTTTCTGTAGAGGGTCGCGCTGGTCGCCATGCCGATGTGATGGAGGAGCAGCGTGTAGCCATCCGGGTCGGCGTTGGCGACGCGGCCGGCGCCCAGCGTGCCGCCGGCGCCGCCGACATTTTCGACGATGATCTGCTGGCCGAGATCCTTCGACATGGCTTCGGCGACGAGCCGCGTAACCGTGTCGGTCGGACCGCCGGCCGCAAACGGCACGACGACGGTGATGGTGCGCTCGGGATACGTCTGTGCGCTGGCGGTGAACGAATAAAGCGTGACGGCCGCGGCGGCGGCCAGGGCGGCTACAATTTTCCTCATCGTAATTCTCCTCCCAGGATATCAATCTCCGATCGCTGTGCAGGTCAGGCAGCAGGGTGCAACAAAGGCAAGCTAACAGATTGTCGCCTGACGCAAACTGCAAAATACAGTCGTGCGCAACCATGGCAATCAGGGGAGTATGCCCGGCGAAGATGGGGTTTCGTGTTGGCGTTGCTTCAATAACCGTAGCCGCGCGCCATCGCCGCCGCGAAGACCGGGATCAGCAGGAAGATGAAGGCCTCGGCGCGCACATAGGTCTTCACCGAGGCGAGTTCCGCCGCCGGCACCTGGAAGCCGGGACTGGCGCTGGCTTGCCGGTTCCAGGAGATGAAGCGGATGGTCGGGATGATCGACAGCAGGCCAACGATGCCGAACGCCGCCATCTTGGCCCAGAACACCCAGTTGTAGACATAGAACTCCCAGCCCTTCAGGCCGTAGACGACGCGGCCGATGCCGACGATGATGATCGACATCGCGAGGATGCCGTAGTGGCGGTCGATGCCGGCAAGCCGCTTCAGCGTGGCGGCGGAGAGGTCGCCGCGGATCAGGACAAATTCGGCGCCAATGATGCCGGCCAGCGAGAACACCAGCAGATGATGGAAAATGGCAAGCACGAGATCGGTGGTGTCCATGGCGTTCTCCTCCCATTGGCGGTATCGAGACCGGCCCTTGCCGGACCGGTTGCGAAAGGTAGCATCGTTCGGCAGAATTCCCAGAGGCGGACCTGGGTTGGACCATCGGCGTCGCCATCCTGACAGCTGGGGTTTTCTGAAATGACCGGACTGAAGCGCGCCCTGAACCCGATGCCGGACGACATCCGCATCGCCCTGACCGAAAAAGGACTGACAGCGGCCTACGAGGCGCGGCCGGACTACCAGAAGAACGATTATCTCGGCTGGGTCGCCCGCGCCAAACGCAGCGACACCAGGCAGAAGCGGCTCGACCAGATGCTGGACGAATTGCGGCGCGGTGGGCTCTACATGAAGATGGTCTGGCACGGCTGAAAGTAAGCCGACGCTGTTCGCTTCGACCGCCTGGTCGCGCCAGGCCGTTCGGAAGCTTCCCTGGCTGAATGATGATCCGGCTTGGCCCTTGTCCGGGCGCGCTGGTTTGCTAAGCGCTGACCGTCAACGGAGGCAGAGTTTCATGGGCAGTCCAAAAACAGCCGGCGTCCCGGTTCTCGAAACGGAACGGACCATCATGCGGGCGCACCGGATCGAAGACTTCGACGACTATGCTGTCATGTGGGCCGACCCCGTCACCACCCGTTTCATCGGCGGCAAGCCGCGGACGCGGGAGGAAAGCTGGATGCGGTTCCTGCGGCATGCCGGCCTGTGGTCGCTGCTCGGCTACGGCTTCTGGGCGGTCGAGGACAAGGCCAGCGGTCGCTTCATCGGCGAGGCCGGATTCCACGATCTGAAGCGCGACATCGAGCCGTCGCTCGAGGGCATTCCGGAAGCCGGCTGGGCGCTGGCGCCGCAAGCGCATGGCAAGGGTCTTGCCAGCGAAGTCGTCAGAAGGGCCCTAGCCTGGGGCGACGAAACCTTTGCCGGCGCGAGAACCGTCTGCATCATCGATCCGGAAAACACCGGCTCGTTGAACGTCGCGGCAAAGTGCGGCTACACCAAGGTCCTGGAAACCACTTATCACGATGGGCCGACGATCCTGCTCGAACGGCGGGTGTGAAGCGCTTCATCGACGCAATTTCCACGTTCTGCCAGGGTTGGCTATTCTAATCTAGCTACGCAATTCCTGTGGGAAAACCGCTCACACTTTTCCTGGAATTGCTCTTTGGGGGAGCCGACCATGCGTGCGATCAATGCGATATTTCTGAAGCTTTTCTGGGCGGGGCTGCTGCTCCTGGCGGCCGTGCAACTGGCGGGCGCCGATGCGACGGTGCCGACCGCCGACATCGAGGGCGGTGCCGACAATCATCTGGCCAAGCGCTACGAGGGGTCGTTCATCGTCTCCTACGAAAAATTCGCCTATACCGATTTAACAGTGCCGCTGTCGCCGCTGAAGCCGAGCGCCGATCCGGATGCCCGTGACACGATGAACAACCGTGTGTTCGCGCCGGACAAGAAGGCCGAGGTCGAAGGCGCGCTGACCCGCATCGCCTATGTGCTGCCGGCCGAGCGCTCCCCGCTCGAAGTGCTGCGCAACTACCAGGATGTGATCGCGGCCGCCGGCGGCGAAGTCCTGTTCGAATGCAAGAAGGAAGAGTGCGGCGGCGCCGCCGACCGGTCGTCGAGCGGTGGCGGCGGCGACATGAGCCTGATGATGTATTTCTTCCATGAAAGCGACGTCAAGGACGCGGCCTTTTCCAATGGCGCCTGTGCGGTAACCACCGGTATCAACGACCAGCGCTTCTTCGCCGCCAAGCTGCCGCAGGACGGCGGCGACGCCTATGTCACGGTTCAGGCCTATTCGCTGATCGACGACCTCTACTGCAAGGAACTCAACGGCCGCACCATTGCCGTCGTTCAGGTGCTGGAGCCCAAGGCGCGCGACAAGAAGATGGTGGTGGTCGAAGCGGCCAAGATGGCGGATTCGCTGTCGGCCACCGGCTCCATCTCGCTCTACGGCATCTTCTTCGACACCGACAAGGCCGACATCAAGCCGGAATCGGAACCGACGCTGAAGGAGATCTCGACGCTTCTGACCAACGAGCCCGGCATGGCGGTGATCGTCGTCGGTCATACCGACAACCAGGGCGCCTTCGACTACAATATCGATCTGTCGTCGCGGCGGGCGCAGTCGGTAAAGGCGGCGCTGGTCTCGAAATATGGCATCGATGGCGGCCGGCTGACCGCCGCCGGCGCCGGCATGATGGCGCCCGTCGCCAGCAATGACGACGAAGCCGGCCGCGCCAAGAACCGCCGCGTGGTGCTGGTCAAGGCGAACTGAGGCCGATCACGGTTTCAGCGCCGGCTAGGCGCGCTGCCTGCTCCAGCATCGAGCCATCCTCGCCGAAGGCGCGGGTGGCGCGAGCGGCGGCCTCCAGCAGGTCCGGTGTCATGCGGCGCAGGAACGCCGTATCGACGCGTGTCGACGGGCCGGCCAGCGTCAAGGCGCCGAGCAGAACGCGGCCCGGTCCGAACACCGGCACCGAGACGCCCGCCGTCTCCGGGTCGCGGTCGCCGATCGACAGATAGTGGCAGGCCTTGCGGATGGTCTCGTATGGTTCGCCCGGCTGGCCCGAAAACGCTGCCAGCACGCGGCCGCCAGAGCCGGCGAGCAACGGCAGCAGGTCGCCTTCCCGGATCGTGTAGCGGATCGGGTGCTTGGACTCGACGCGGTAGAGACAGGTGCGGGCGTCGCCGGAGCGGACATAGAAGGCGACGCTTTCCCAACTGCGTTCGGCAAGATCGCGCATGATCGGCAGCAGGATGTCGACCGCCACGACCGACCGCTGGTAAAGCGCGCCAAGCCTGAAGGTGGCAGGTCCGATGCGGTAGCGGCCATCGTCGAGCCGCTCCAGCAACTGCCCGCGCAGCAACGAGTTCGCCAGCCTCAAAATGGTGCTTTTGTAGAGCCCGGTGCGCGCCGCGATCTCGGCCAGGCTGAGCGAGCGGTCGGCGGTCGCGAACGCGTCGAGAATGGCGATCGCGCGGTCGAGCGCGGCAACACCATCGGCCGGCAACGGCTGGGATCGCGCTTCGGTCATCTCACGAACAGTTTCATTCCAGTTTACCTGCTCGGACAAAGGCCGGCCGAAGCGATTGTGCCGCACATCCATGGTTCTGTCTAGTAGAACAGCGTTCCTGTTGACAGAACGTACCGAAATCGGCATGAATTTTTGCCGAGCGGGTCTGTTTTCAGGCTACGTTTCTGGCAGGCACCGGAGGAGGTGTCGTGATTTGGAGGAATCCCATGCTGAACAGACGCAGATTTTTGATGAGCACCGCGGCCGCAGGCGCTGCCGGATTCGTCGCAACGCATTTGACGCCCGCTTTCGCTCAGGATGCACCGCAGATCCAGATCTTCGTGCCGGCCGCGCCCGGCGGCGGCTGGGACCAGACGGGGCGCACCATCGACCAGGTGCTGCGCAGTGAAAAACTGATCTCCGGCTCGCAGATCACCAATGTCGGCGGCGCCGGCGGCACTGTCGGCCTGCCGCAGTTCATCAGCCAGTGGAAGGGCAAGGGCAATTCGCTGATGGTGGCCGGCATGGTCATGGTCGGCGCCATCATCGCCAACAAATCGGCCAACAACCTTTCCGAAGTGACGCCCATCGCCCGCCTCACCGGCGAGTTCGAGGCGCTGGTGGTGCCCGCGGATTCGCCGTTCAAGACGGCCGGCGATTTCGTCGCCGCGCTCAAAGCGGATCCGACCAAGGTTCCCGTGGCCGGCGGCTCGGCCGGCGGCTCCGACCACATCCTGTTCGGGCTGATCGCCAAGACGGTCGGCGTTCCGGCAACCAACCTCTCCTATGTGCCTTTCGCCGGCGGCGGCGAGGCGCTGTCGGCGCTGCTCGGCAACCAGGTGGCGGCCGGCATTTCCGGCTTCGGCGAGTTCTCCGAGCAGGTCAAGGCGGGCGCGCTTCGGCTGTTGGCGATCTCCGCCGACAAGCGCCAGGACGGCATCGACGCACCGACGATGAAGGAAGCCGGCATTGACGTCGAACTGTTCAACTGGCGCGGCGTCTTCGCACCGCCAGGCGTCTCCGACGCCGACAAGGCGGCGATGGTCACGATGATCGAGACCATGGCCAAGAGCGATGCCTGGGCAGCCGAGTGCAAGAACCGTAACTGGACGCCCATCCTGCTTACCGGCGACGACTATGCGAAATTCCTCGTCGACGACACCGCCCGCATCACCGCGATCCTCAAGGATCTCGGCCTCGCCTGATGTCTTCAGGGGCGGCCACGGCCGCCCCTCCGACATTCGCCTGCGGCATGGACATATCATGCGCTGGGAGTGAAACTGCGGATGCGGCCGGCGGGAGGATGCCGGCCATCTCGGGAGGACATCGATGAGCACCAGCGACCAGCAGCCGGCGCCCCCGCGCCTTGCCATGCCCGAATTGTTGATCGGCATCGGGCTTCTCGCCTGTGCTGCGGCCGTGGCGTGGCAGACCCTGGCGATCCCGGTTTCGCCGCTCTATTCCAAGGTCGGGCCGACCGTCTTTCCCTACATCACCATGACCGGCATGATCGTGCTTTCGCTGCTGCTCATCGTCGCCGCGCTGCGCGGCGGCTGGCAGCCGCAGGAGGAAAAGGAAACGCCGACCGACTGGAAGGCGATGGGCATCGTCGTTGCAGGCCTGGTCGCCAATCTGGTGCTGATCCAGCCGCTCGGCTTCACCGCCGCCTCGGTCATCATGTTCGTGCTCGTCTGTTATGGCTTCGGCAGCAAGCACACGCTGCGCGATGCGCTGACCGGCTTGATCCTGGCGCTTGCCGCCTATTTCGGCTTTGCCAGGGCGCTCGGCGTCAACATTGGCGCCGGCTTCATCGAAAACCAGCTGAACACGGTGATCGACGCGATCATCGCCACTGTAAGGGGCTGACGCCATGGAGACGCTCGGCCATCTCGCCCACGGATTTTCCGTCGCTTTCTCGCCGATGAACCTATTGTGGTGCCTGGTCGGCACCACGCTCGGCACCGCCATCGGCGTGCTGCCCGGCCTCGGGCCGGCGCTGACCATCGCGCTTCTGTTGCCGATCACCTACCAGGTGGCGCCGGAGGCTTCCTTCATCCTGTTCGCCGGCATCTATTACGGCGCCATGTATGGCGGCTCGACGACCTCGATCCTGCTCAACACGCCGGGCGAAAGCGCCACCATCGTCACCGCGCTGGAAGGCAACAGGATGGCCCGCTCGGGTCGCGGCGGCGCGGCACTGGCGACCTCGGCGATCGGCTCCTTCGTCGCCGGCACCATCGGCACGATGGGCGTCGCCTTCCTGGCGCCGGTGGTGGTGAAGTTCGCGCTGGCCTTTGGTCCGGCCGAATATTTCTCGCTGATGGTGCTCGCCTTCATCACGGTTTCGGCGGTGCTCGGCTCGTCCTCCGTCCGCGGCCTCACCAGCCTGTTCATCGGCTTCGTCATCGGCATGATCGGCGTCGACCTGCAGACAGGACAGCCGCGCTTCACCTTCGGCATGAACGAACTGCTCGATGGCGTCGATGTCATCATTGCCGCGGTCGGCCTGTTTGCCGTCGGCGAGACGCTCTACATGGCCTCGCGCCGCTATGCCGGCAAGGACGAGATCGTGCCGCTCAAGGGATCGCTCTACATGACAGCGGCCGAATGGGGACGATCGTGGAAGCCATGGCTGCGCGGCGCTTTTATCGGCTTCCCGATCGGCGCCATGCCTGCCGGCGGCGCCGAGATCCCGACCTTCCTGTCCTATGCCATCGAAAAGAAGCTGTCGAAGCACAAGGAGGAGTTCGGCACGGTCGGCGCCATCGAGGGCGTTGCCGGACCGGAAGCCGCCAACAATGCGTCTGCCGCCGGCGTGCTGGTGCCGATGCTCACCCTTGGCCTGCCGACCTCGGCGACCGCCGCAATCATGCTGTCGGCCTTCCAGAGCTACGGCATCAATCCGGGACCGCTGCTGTTGACGACGCAGGCCGATCTGGTCTGGGGCCTGATCGCCAGCCTGTTCATCGCCAACGTCATCCTGGTCGTCCTCAACCTGCCGCTGATCGGGCTGTGGGTACGGCTGTTGAAAATCCCGGCGCCGCAGCTCTATGCCGGCATCCTCGTGTTCGCCACCGTCGGCACCTACGGCATCTCGCAATCGCCGATCGACCTCGTCATCCTCTATCTCCTGGGGACCGCCGGCTTCCTGATGCGGCGCTTCGATTTCCCGACAGCGCCGGTCATCATCGGCATGATCCTGGGGCCGCTCGCCGAAACGCAGTTCCGCAGGGCGATGACGATCTCGAACGGCGACTGGTCGGTGTTCTACACCCACAAGCTGTCGCTGGTGCTGCTGATCCTCGCCTTCATCGGCCTAGCCGGGCCGCATATCTGGGCCTTCATCGAGCACCGGCGCCGTCGCGGACCGGAGCATGTGCCGGGCGATGCCTGAGCAACCTGGAGCATCATGACCGATCTGCTTGCCGGCATCCGCATTCTCGACCTGACCAATGTGCTGGCGGGCCCTTACTGCGCCTACCAGCTGGCGCTGCTCGGCGCCGATATCATCAAGGTCGAGACGCCGCAAGGCGGCGATCTGGCGCGCCAGCTTGGTGCCTCGGCGGCGCTCAACAAGGCGGGGATGGGCGCATCGTTCCTGGCCCAGAATGCCGGCAAGCGATCGGTGGTGCTGGATCTCAAGAGCGAAGCCGACCGCGAACGCTTCCTCGATCTCGTCGCCTCCGCCGATGCGCTGGTCGAGAACTTTCGACCGGGCGTGATGGGGCGGCTGGGGCTTGGCTATGAGGCGCTGAAAGAGGTTCGTCCGGGTCTCGTCTATTGCGCCATATCGGGGTTCGGCCAGACCGGGCCGATGCGCGACAATCCGGCCTACGACCAGATCATCCAGGGGCTGTCCGGCATCATGAGCATCACCGGCACGCCGGAGACAGCACCCTTGCGGGTCGGCTATCCCGTCGCCGACACGCTGGGCGGGCTGGTCGGGGCCTTCGCAATCGCCGCGGCGCTGGTCAAGCAGAAGACCTCGGGCGAGGGCGCGTTTCTCGATGTCTCGATGCTCGAATGCACGCTGTCGGCGCTGGGCTGGCCGGTGTCCAACTATTTGACCGCCGGTGTCGAGCCGCAGCCGATGGGCAATGAGAACATGACGGCTGCGCCCTCCGGCGCGTTTCGCACCGGCGACGGCCTGCTCAACATCGCCGCCAACAAGCAGGAGCAGTTCGTCACGCTTTGCCGGCTGATCGGCCAGCCGGAACTGGCCGACGATCCGCGCTTTGCCGAGCGCGAGACGCGCAAGCAGAACCGCGCTGTGCTGAAGGTGCTGATCGAGACGGCCTTGGCGAGCGCCTCGGCCGCAGCCTGGGAGGAAAAATTCAACCGCGCCGGCGTGCCGGCGGGCCGGGTGCTGACGATCCCCCAAGTGCTTGGCGAGCGCCAGGTCGTCGAGCGCGACATGACCACGCGTTTCCAGGGTCTGCCCGGCATGGAGCAGCCGCTGACAGTGGTGCGCGGCGGCTTCATGGTCGATGGCGCGGCACCCTTGCCGGTCCTGCCGCCACCGGTGCTGGGTGAGCATATGGACGAGGTTTTTTCCACCCTGCCGCCGCGCGCCAGGAGAAGCGCGTGAGCGAGAGAAAAACCGGCCGCGAGCGCGGCGAGGAGTGGTGGCAGACCGGCATCATCGAGATGAGCCCCGGCATCATCCGGCTGCGCGGCTATGAAATCCAGGAGCTGATCGGCCGCGTCAGCTTTCCGGCAACGATCTGGCTGATGCTGCGCGGCGAATTGCCGAGCAAGGAGCAGGCGGCGCTGCTCGGTATTGCGCTGGGGGCGGCCGTCGACCACGGGCCGCAGGCGCCGTCGATCGCCATTGCCCGCATGGCCATCACCTGCGGCGTCGGCATCAACAGCGCCATGGCGTCCGCCGTCAACGTGCTGGGTGACGTGCATGGCGGCGCCGGCGAACAGGCGCTGTCCTTCTATGGCGACATTGCCGTGGCACGTGACCAGGGTGTTGCGCTGGACCAAGCCGTAGCCGCACGGCTCGACCGTTTCTTCGCCGAGGAGAAAGGCTATGTGCCGGGATTTGGCCATCGCTGCCACCCGGTCGATCCGCGCGCGCCGCGCCTGATCGCAGTGACGCGCGAGTTTGCCGCGCGCGGCGTCGTCAGCGGACGCTTTGCCGACATCGCCGAGGCCGTCGAATCAGAGGTGGCACGGCGCAAGGGGAAGAAAATACCGCTCAACATCGACGGCGCCACCGCCGTCATCTATGGCGAGCTCGGCTTTCCGCCGCCGTTGACGCGCGGCCTGTTCGTGCTCTCGCGCTCGGTGGGCATCCTGGCGCATGCATGGGAACAGTCGCAGCAAAGCGAGCGCAACAAAGGGCCGCTGCCGCGCGAATGGCTGTGGGCCTATACGGGCACGCCGCTGCGGCCATTTCCCGCTGAGGGGGATGAGGGTCCCGCTGAAGGGGACGAGGGCAAGTGAGGTTGGTCAGGTCGGGTCTGGCACCGCAGGCTGAGGCGGCGCCAGGTTGGCCATCAGCGTCGAGAGATCCGGCTCATCGATGAGCAACGCCGCGTCCTGCGGCTTGAGCCAGGCCCGCTGGCGGCTCTTGGCCTCCTGCCAGTTGGCCAGTTCCTCGGAAACCTCCAACAGATACACGACGACGTCGACACGCACGAAATTGTGCTCCAGCCGTTTCCAGTAGGAATAGCTGCCGGCCGGCGCCTTGCGGGTCTTGCCGAGCACGCCGGCTTCTTCGCGCGCCTCGATGGTGGCGGCCTTGCGCCCGCTCTTTCCTTTCATCGGCCAGCCCTTGGGCACGATAAAGCGCTTCGTCGCTCGCGACGTCACCAGCATCACTTCGAAATTGCCTGAAACGTCCAGGCGAAAGGGAATGGCGGCGACCTGGCGAATGTGTTCGCCTCGCCTTGCCTTGCGTACCGCCTTTTTCTTAGTCGTCGCCATGTGCTGAAATCCGGTGGGCGGGCGCACAGCCGCACGCCGCCTGCAAACCCCTGATATGCCCGCGAGGCAATGAGCATCTTTAGTAAATAAGTCGACTAAGTAAATCGCAGGCGACCGATATCAACGGCAAACACGCACAATCTGGTTGTTGACGATCTGAATCGGACAAGCTTGCCGGACGACGGGCACTTCGGGGCGCGGCTGCGGCACGATCCGACGGTCCTGCTCGCGATATTGCTGCTGCTGTTGCTGGAACTGCTGCCGCTGCAGGCTGTTGCGCAATTGCTGCAGCTGGTTCTGCTGGATCAGCCGGTTGGCGCTGGGATTGACGGACTGAGCCGCAGCAGATTGCATGATGCCGGCGAGCGTTGCCGCCGCCAGCATTGCCGACATGAGAACTGTCGATAGGCGAAGCGTCGACATCAGTTCATTCCCGTACAGATATAACCTCCTCTCTATATAGGGCGTTCGTCTCGATCTGCCATGGGCCGGTTGGCCGATCTGCCACGGGTTGGCGAAATCCCTGAGGATGCGGCCTGCCGCACTTGACAGAAAAGATCGATTGACCGCTCTATCGGGCGCGGATCTCGGGCTCAATCGCGGCTGACTCGAGGCACAATCGGGAGCATATCGATGAAAAGCAGGCAAGTATATTTCGCGGCGCTACTGGGCAGCATCTGTATTCTTGGCCCGGTGGCAGTCGCGGCGCAAACCAAGACCGACAAGGCGGCGCCTGCCGCCGCAGCGCCCGCCCCTGCTGCCGGCCCGACATTGCCTGGCGGCGCCTCGGCGCTGTCCGAGACACATGGCGACTGGACGGTCAATTGCCAGGTAACCGGCACGGCCAAGGTTTGCAGCCTGTCGCATCAGCAGTTCAACAAGCAGTCCAACCAGCGCCTGCTGGCGATCGAGCTGTCGAGCAAGAGCGGCGACGACGCCGCCGGAACGCTGGCGCTGCCGTTCGGCCTGGCGCTCGCCAAAGGCGTCAGCCTGACCATCGACGACCAGAAGCTGGAAGGCAGCCTGCCGTTCAACACCTGCCAGGCCGTCGGCTGCCTGGTGCCGGTGGCGTTCGATGCCAGCGTCACGCCGCTGCTCAAGGCAGCCACCACGCTGAAGATCGACGCCTTCGCGGCCGACACCGGTCAAGCGGTGAGTTTCACCATCCCGCTCAACGGGTTCGGCGGCGCACTGGCACGGACCGCGGAACTCTCGGCGGACTGAGCGGAAAACGTCCGGTCACTCAACCTCGCGCAGCCGGTACCCAACGCCGGTCTCGGTGGTGATGTAGCGCGGCTGGTCGGGCGACTTTTCGATCTTCTGCCGGAGCTGGCGGACATAGACCCTGAGATACTGCACGTCGGTCGAATCGCCCCACACCTGCTTCAGCAGGAAATGGTGGGTCAGCACCTTGCCGGCATGCTGCACCATAATACGCAATATGTCGTATTCCTTGGGGGAGAGCTTTATCTCCTTGCCTTCGACCTTGACGATGCGCTTGACCAGGTCGACCGAGAGATCGCCGGTCTGAAACACCGGCTTTTCGCCCTGCTGCTGGAATCGGTGGCGCAGCGCGACGCGGATTCTGGCGACCAGTTCGTTCATGCCGAACGGCTTGGTGATGTAGTCGTCAGCGCCGAGTTCGAGCGCCGCGACGATGCCGGCTTCGTCGGTGCGGCTGGACAGGATGACCACGGGCACGTCGAGGCCGTCGCCGCGCCATTTGCGCAGGAGATCGAGGCCACCCATGCCGGGCAGGCCGAGGTCGAGCAGGATCAGATCCGGCTTTTGTGCATCGACGAGTTCGATCGCGGCCCCGGCATTGGGCGCCTCGCTGACCGCATAGCCCTGGCTGCCGAGGCCGACGCGCAGCAGTTTGCGGATCGGCGGCTCGTCATCGACGACCAGTATGCTGACATTGGAATTTGTCATGCCGGATCACCAGATGCTTGCTCGTCCACACCTGATACGTCCGTATCGGACGATTGTACCAACCTCGGCATGCGGATTGTGAAGACTGCGCCCGGGCGATCGCTGCGGTTCGCCGCCATGATCGTGCCGCCCATCGCCTCGATGAAGCCCCGGCAGATCGACAGGCCGAGCCCGGTGCCGGCCTGGACCTGATCGCGCTTGCGCACCCGGTAAAAGCTGTCGAAGACGCGCTCCAGGTCGGCGGGCGGAATGCCCGGTCCCTCATCCATGATCTGCAGCGCGACGGAGCCATTGTCGGCCCAGCCCTGCAGCCGGATTGTCGATCCCTGTGGCGCGTATTTCGCGGCATTGTCGAGCAGATTGAACAGCATTTGTTCGAACAGCACGGGATCGAGCTTCAGCATCGGCAGGTCGGCCGGAATATCAACCTCGGTCTTGTGCCCGGCAGTGATCTTGCGTGCCCGCTGCAAGGCCGAGCCGACGACATCGCCGACATAGTGCAGGGCGAAATTCGGTTCCATGGCGCCCGATTCAATCTTGGTCATGTCGAGCAGATTGGCGATGAAGCGGTTCAGCCGTTCGGACTCGTCGAGCACGGTGGTCAGCAGCTCGGCCCGATCGTTCTCGGGCAGTGCCGGCGCAAATTCCCTGAGCGTGCCGGCCGCGCCCATGATGGCCGCCAGCGGCGTCTTCAGATCATGCGAGATCGACGTCAGCAGTGCCGAGCGCAAGCGGTCGGCCTCGGCCGCCAGCCTGGCGCGGTCGACATCGGCGACCAGCTGGATGCGCTCGATGGCAACCGCCGCCTGGTCGGCCAGCGCGTCGAGCAGGCGCTGTTGCTCGGGCGTCAAGAGCGGCCCCTGCTTGTCATTGTCGAGGCCGACGACGCCGATGGCGGTACGGCCGGTCCGCAAGGGGAGGTAGAGGCGTTTTGCCCCGGGCAGGGTATCGGCGCCACGGCCGGCAGCCCGGTTGTGTTCCCAAGCCCAGCGTGCAGCCGCGATGTCGGCCTCGGCCAGCGTGTCATCGGGGGGATAACCGGCCTTGACGGTGATCGTGCCTTCTTCCGGCAAAAGCAGCACCACGCGCAGCTTCAGCATCGAGGCGATCTGGAAGGCTGTGGCCCACAAAACGTCGTCGAGCGTGCCGGCGCCGGCGAGCTTCTTTGAAAAGAGGTAGATGTCCTCGGTGGCCCGGGCGCGTGAACGGGCGGCGGCTGCCTGACGCTGCACACGCGCCGTCAGATTGCTGGCGATGACGGCAACGACGAGGAAGACGGCGAAGGCAACGATGCTCTCCGGATCGCGGATCGTCATCGTGTAGCGCGGCTCGAGAAAGAAGAAGTTGAAGGCAATGGCGCTGAGGAAACAGGCGTACAGCGCCGGCCACAGGCCAAAGGTCACTGCCGATGTCAGCACCGCCAGCAGCAGCACGCTGGCAAGGTTGCGAACGTCGAGGAACTGATCGAGAACGGCGCTGACGGCAAGCGCGCCGGCGACATAGACGGTCGAGAAAAGATAAGGCCAGATTTGAAATGGCGTCTGCTCGGCCGCCGCCTTGACCCTCGACGTGGCCTCGTGGTCGCGCTCCGTTCCTGAAATGACATGGACGCTGATATCGCCGGCATTGCGGATCAGATCGTAGGTGAGCGAACCCTCGATCAGTTCGCGCCAGCGCGAGCGGGTCGGCCTGCCGACGACGATATGGGTGAAGTTGTTGGCCATGGCGTGGCGGACGATGTCCTGGGCGACGTTCTGGCCCGGAATGGTCGTCACCTCGGCGCCGAGCTGCTCGGCCAGGCGCAAGAGCGTGGCCAGCTGGTCCTTGTCTTCCTCCGACATGGCGGCCGAACGCGGCGTGTCGACATGCAGCGCCGTCCACGGTGCGCGCAGCCGGTCGGCCAGCCGGCGCGCATAGCGGACACGAGACGCTCCGCCCGGACGCGCATCGACGCAGACGAGCACCCTTTCGCCCGCCGCCCAGGGGCCGGGAATGGCGTGCGACTGCATGTGGTTGAGCAACTGCTCGTCGACGCGCTGGGCGGTGCGGCGCAGCGCCAATTCCCGAAGCGCGGTCAGATTGCCCGGCGAGAAATAGTTTTCGACTGCGCGCTGGGCAGTGTTGGGGAAATAGACCTTTCCCTCTTTCAGCCGCTTGATCAGGTCGTCGGGCGTGAGGTCGATGATCTCGATGTCGTCGGCCTGGTCGATGATGGAGTCCGGGACCGTTTCGCGCACCCTGACGCGGGTGATCTGCGCCACGACGTCATTCAGGCTCTCGACATGCTGGATATTGAGCGTGGTGTAGACGTCGATGCCGCGCGCAAGGATTTCCTGGACGTCGAGATAGCGCTTGGGGTGGCGGCTGCCGGGTGCGTTGGTGTGGGCGAGCTCATCGACGAGCACCAGCGCGGGGCGGCGGGCGAGAATGGCATCGATGTCCATCTCATTCAGCACGCGGTCCTTGTAGTCGACCTTCTGGCGCGGGATGACCTCGTAGCCTTCGACCAGCGCCAGTGTTTCCTTGCGGCCGTGGGTTTCGACGATGCCGATGACCACGTCGATGCCGTCGGCAAGCATGGCGCGGCCGGCCATCAGCATTTCGTAGGTCTTGCCGACACCGGGTGCAGCACCCAGAAATATCCGCAGGCGGCCGCGCTCTTCCCGTTCCGCATGCTCGAGCAGCGCGTCCGGAGAGGGTCTGGTATAGTTGCTTCTGGCGTCCGGCATCAGGCTCGATCATGAACGGCGCCGAGGATCGTGTCGATCCCTGGCCCCTGGCTTCAGAGATTGTCTCTCACTGCTTGGTATCGTCCAGTGCCAGGTTGAGCGCCAGCACATTGACGACCGGCTCGCCGAGGAAGCCGAGTTCGCGGCCTTCGACATGGCTGTCGACAAGCGCCTTGACCTTGGCTTCGTCGAAGCCCCTGGCCTTGGCCACCCGAGCGACCTGGAAATAGGCGGCGTTCGGGCTGATGGCGGGGTCGAGGCCGCTGCCGGACGTCGTCACCAGATCCATCGGCACCGGCTGGTTCGGGTTCTCCGCCTTCAGCTTTGCAACATCGCCCTTGATGCGGTCGATCAGCTTGGGGTTGGTTGGACCGAGATTGGAGCCGCTGGACGCTGCGGCGTTGTATCCGTCGCCGGCAGCCGAGGGGCGGCCATGGAAATACTTGTCGTCGGCAAAGCCCTGGCCGATCAGTTCGGAGCCGATGACCGTGCCGTTTTTCTCGATCAAGCTGCCATTGGCCTGGTGCGGAAACAGCGCCTGGGCGATGCCGGTCATGCCCAGGGGATAGATCAGGCCGGTCAAAACGGTGAAAAAGACGATCATGATAACAGCGGGTCTTATCTGAGTGAGCATGGACGTATTTCCTTAAGCGAGGCCGAGGCCGGTGACGATCATGTCGATCGCCTTGATGCCGACGAAGGGAACGATGATGCCGCCGAGGCCGTAGACCAGCAGGTTGCGGCTGAGCAGCGCGCCGGCGCCGATGGCGCGGTATTTGACGCCTTTAAGCGACAGCGGGATCAGAGCGATGATGATCAGCGCGTTGAAGATGATGGCCGACAGGATGGCGCTCTGCGGCGTCGCCAGATGCATGATGTTGAGCGCTTGCAGGGGGCCGATTGTATGTCCCGGCGCAACGTAGAAGACGGCAAACATGGCCGGGATGATGGCGAAGTATTTGGCGACGTCGTTGGCGATCGAGAAGGTCGTCAGCGAGCCGCGCGTCATCAGCAGCGCCTTGCCGATCTCGACGATCTCGATCAGCTTGGTCGGGTCACTATCGAGGTCGATCATGTTGCCGGCCTCGCGGGCGGCAACCGTGCCGGTGTTCATGGCGACGCCGACATCGGCCTGCGCCAAGGCCGGCGCGTCGTTGGTGCCGTCACCGCACATGGCGACCAGCTTGCCCTTGGCCTGTTCGTCGCGGATCAGCTTCAGCTTGTCCTCGGGCGTGGCCTGGGCGAGGAAATCGTCGACGCCGGCTTCGGCTGCGATCGCCGCCGCAGTCATCGGATTGTCGCCGGTGATCATCACGGTGCGGATGCCCATTTTGCGCAGTTCGGCAAAGCGCTCGCGGATACCACCCTTGACGATGTCCTTGAGGTGGACGACGCCGAGCAGGCGGCCGTCACGCTCGACGGCCAGCGGCGTGCCGCCCGACTTGGCGATCTCGTCGGCGATCGCCTGGAGATCCTTGACGGTGTCGCTGCCGGGGCGCGTGCCGTGAGTGGCCGATGACGACTGGCTGACATAGGCGAGAACCGAATCGACGGCGCCCTTGCGCACCGACGAGCCATCGATGTCGACGCCGCTCATCCGGGTCTGCGCGGTGAAGGGCACGAAGCTGGCATGCAAGGTTGCCATGTCACGGGCGCGGATGGCGTATTTCTCCTTGGCCAGCACGACGATCGAGCGTCCCTCAGGCGTCTCGTCGGCGAGCGAGGCGAGCTGCGCGGCATCGGCCAGTTCCTGTTCGGTGACGCCCTTGACCGGGCGGAATTCGGTGGCCTGGCGGTTGCCGAGCGTGATGGTGCCGGTCTTGTCGAGCAAAAGCGTATCGACGTCGCCCGCCGCTTCGACGGCACGGCCGGACATGGCCAGCACGTTGAAGCGCACCAGGCGGTCCATGCCGGCAATGCCGATGGCCGACAGCAGGGCGCCGATGGTGGTCGGGATCAAGGTGACGAACAGCGCGACCAGCACCGTCACCGGGATATAGCCGCCGGAATAGGAGGCAAAGCTCGGGATCGTGGCGGTGGCCAGCACGAAGATCAGCGTCATGCCGACGAGCAGGATGTTGAGCGCGATCTCGTTGGGCGTCTTCTGGCGCGAGGCACCCTCGACCAGCGAGATCATGCGGTCGAGGAAGGTGTGGCCGGAGGCGGCTGATATGCGCACGCGAATCCAGTCGGACAGAACCTGCGTGCCGCCGGTGACCGCCGAACGGTCGCCGCCGGATTCGCGAATGACGGGTGCGGACTCGCCGGTGATTGCCGCCTCGTTGACCGAGGCCACGCCTTCGATCACTTCACCGTCGGACGGGATGATGTCGCCGGCTTCGACCAGCACGATGTCGCCAACCTTCAGGCTGGTGCCGGGCACCAGCTTGAACCTGGAGCGGTCTTCGCCGGCAAGCAGCTTGGCCTGGGTTTCGGTGCGCGCCTTGCGCAGCGAATCGGCCTGCGCCTTGCCGCGGCCTTCGGCGACGGCCTCGGCGAAGTTGGCGAACAGCACGGTGAACCACAGCCAGATGATGATCTGCAGCGTAAAGCCGAAATCGCCGCCGCCGGTGGCGAGATCCTTGACGAACAGGACCGTGGTAAGAAGCGAGACGATGGCGACGACGAACATCACCGGGTTCCTGACCAGCGTGCGGGGGTCGAGTTTCCTGAAGGCGCCGCCGATGGCCGGCCACAGGATGCGGGCATCCATGATGCTCGCGGATTTGGACTGGCTCATTTGGTGGCTCCAGTATCTGAACTGTTGGCCGGCACCGACCGATCGGATGCCGAAAAGAGGGGCGGCGGACCATAGGCCAGCAGCCAGATCACGATCATGACTGCCGCGAGGCCGAGGAAGGTAGATACGCTGGGGAAGGGAGGGGGCGTTTCCTCCCCCTCATTGCCGGCTCGTGGGCCGGCTCGCGGCCGGGCCTTCATGCGTTTTGGGTAGAACCAGGACATGACAAGCCTCAGAATGTCTGGCCGTTGATGGCAGCCAGGTGCTCGACGATCGGTCCGATCGCCAGTGCCGGGAAGAAGGTCAGGCCGACGACGATCAGGATGACGCCGACGAGCAGGCCGACGAACAGCGGGCCGTCGGTCGGGAAGGTGCCGGCGGAAGCCGGAACCGTCTTCTTCGTCGCTAGCGAGCCGGCAATGGCAAGCGCTGGAATGATGACGAAGAAGCGACCCACCCACATGGAGATGCCGAGCGTGATGTTGTACCAGGGCGTGTTGCCGGAAAGGCCGCCAAAGGCCGAGCCGTTGTTGGCCGCCGCCGAAGTGTAGGCATAAAGAACCTCGGAGAAGCCATGCGGACCGCCATTGGCCATCGAGGCGACGGCGCTTGGCAGCACGACCGCTATTGCCGTGAAGACCAGCATGACCAACGGCAGAGCGAGGATGGCGAGCATTGCCATCTTGACCTCCTTGGCCTCGATCTTCTTGCCGAGATATTCGGGCGTGCGGCCAACCATCAGGCCGGCGACGAACACGGTGATGACGATGAACATGACGATGCCGTAGAAGCCGGCGCCGACGCCGCCGACGATGACTTCGCCGAGCTGCATGTTGAGCATCGGGATCAGGCCGCCAAGTGCTGTGAACGAGTCATGCATGGCGTTCACCGCACCGCAGCTCGCAGCCGTGGTGATGACGGCGAATAGTGCCGAAGCGGCAATGCCGAAGCGGCTCTCCTTGCCTTCCATGTTGGCGCCGTCGACGCCCAACGCATGGACCAGCGGATTGCCCGCGGCTTCCGCCCAGTAGCAGATAACGACGCCAGCGATGAACAGCACACCCATCGTGGCCAGGATCGCCCAGCCCTGGCGCTGGTTGCCGACCATGCGGCCGAAGACGTTGGTGAGTGCGGCACCCAGCGCGAAGATCGTCACCATCTGGATCATGTTGGAGATGGCGTCGGGGTTTTCGAAAGGATGCGCGGCATTGGCGTTGAAGAAGCCGCCGCCATTGGTGCCGAGCATCTTGATGGCAACCTGCGAGGCGACGGGCCCAAGGGCGAGCGTCTGCTTGGCGCCTTCGAGCGTGGTGGCATCGACATACGGCCCCAGCGTCTGCGGCATGCCGAGCCAGACATAGACAAGGGTGAGCACGATGCTGAGCGGCAGCAGGATGTAGAGCGTGCAGCGGGTCATATCGACCCAGAAATTGCCGATCGATTTGGCCGAGGCGCGGGCGAAGCCGCGGATCAGCGCCACCGCGATGGCAATGCCCACGGCGGCCGACATGAAGTTCTGAACAGTCAGGCCGGCCATCTGTACGAGGTAGGACAACGTGCTTTCGCCGCCGTAATTCTGCCAGTTGGTGTTGGTGACGAAGCTGACGGCAGTGTTGAAGGCGAGATTGGGTTCGACCGATGCCATCCCGGCCGGATTGTAAGGCAGGACGCCCTGCAGGCGTTGCAGAAAGTACAGCACCAGGAAGCTGGCAAGGCTGAAGAAGATGATTCCTGCCACGTAGGTCGTCCAGTGCTGCTCCTCGCGTTCACTGGTTCCCGAAATGCGGTAGAGGCCGCGCTCAACGGGCCCGAGTATGGGCGAGAGAAAGGTGCGATCGCCATTGAAGACGCGGTACATGTAGCCGCCGAGCGGCTTCACCAGCAAAACGACGATCCCGCAATAAACCAGGATCTGTATCCATCCGTTGAGTGTCATGGCTTTCCGTGCCTTGCTTCAGAAGCGTTCTGGGCGAACGAGGGCGTATGTGAGGTAGACGAGCAGGAACAAGGTCACGCCGCCACCGAGGATGTAATCGACAAACATGTTGCGATCCTTCCGCTTAAAGAGCGTCGCAAGCTTTGATGTAGGCGAGGGAAAGACCGAAGAACAAAACCTCGACTCCGATGACGACGATGTCCATTTGTGTTGGTCCTTGCTTCTGCTTGTATTTGGCCCCAGCGACTGGCGAGCCATAAACTCCATGAGGACGACCCGCCGTAGCTTCGAGGGCTATGGCGTCCGGAGCGTTTTGCTCGAAGTGGAATATGGACCCGATCGCCATAAAGGTTCGAGACGGGCCGCGGAGGAAAGATATAAAATTCCTATAAAGATTTCCGGGAGATGGCTCCGTTCCGGGCCGCTAGAAACCGAGGCCATGATATCGCGACCCCTCTTGCGGCGCCGCCGTCTTTCGAAACAATGGGAACGCAAAACGAGGGAAAAACAGATGCTCGACATGGCACCATCGAAACAGGCGGCGACATGGCTTTGCGCGCTTGCACGGGCGCTGGAAGCTGATGACGCCGAGGCGGCCGCCAACCTGTTCGTCGAGGATTGCTACTGGCGCGATCTGCTGGCTTTCACCTGGAACATCACCACGATGGAAGGCCGCGATGCGATCCGCGACATGCTGCAAGCGACGCTGGCGGAAGCGAAGCCCTCACACTGGACGCTGTCCGGCGAGGCGACCTCGGATGAGGGCACCGTCGAGGCCTGGTTCACGTTCGAAACGGCGGTCGCGCGGGGCGAGGGGATTGTGCGCCTCACGGACGGCCGCTGCCGGACCTTGTTCACGGCGATGCGTGATCTCAAGGGGTTCGAGGAACAAAAGGGACCGGCGCGGCCGCTCGGCATCCGTCACAAGGCCGATCCGAAGCGCGAAACCTGGGCGGAGGCGCGGGCGCGCGAGACGCGCGACCTCGGCGCCACCGAGCAGCCCTATTGCCTGGTGATCGGCGGCGGGCAGGGCGGCATCATGCTCGGCGCGCGGCTGAGGCAGCTCGGCGTGCCCACCATCATCATCGAGAAAAATGCGCGCCCCGGCGATTCCTGGCGCAACCGTTATCGCTCGCTCGTGCTGCACGATCCGGTCTGGTACGACCATCTGCCCTACATTCCGTTCCCGGAGAACTGGCCGGTGTTCACGCCCAAGGACAAGATGGGCGACTGGCTGGAGATGTACACCAGGGTGATGGAGCTCAACTACTGGGTCGCCACCAAATGCGTCAGCGCCAGCTATGACGAGGCCGAGAAGGTGTGGACTGTGGTGGTCGACCGCGTCGGCCGGCAGATCACGCTGAAGCCGAAGCACATTGTCTTTGCCACCGGCGCCTATGGCCCGCCACGCCAGATCGCGCTGCCCGGCGCCGAGACCTTCAAGGGCGAACTCCTGCATTCCAGCCAGTATGCAAGCGGCGAGAAATTCCGCGGCAGACGTGTCGCTGTCATCGGCGCGGCAAGCTCGGGGCACGATGTCAGCGTCGACCTCTGGGAGAGCGGCGCAGACGTCACCATGATCCAGCGGTCGCCGACGACAGTGGTGAAATCCGACACTCTGATGGAAGTCGGCTTCGAGATCTTCTCGGAAAAGGCTTTGGCGCGCGGCATCAGCACCGACAAGGCCGACCTGATCGTCGCGTCCACGCCGTTCGCGCTTGTACCCAAGGGCCAGCGGGATCTTTACGAGGTGATCAAGGCACGCGACGCAGACTTCTACGACCAGCTACGCGCCGCCGGCTTCGCCATCGATTTCGGCGAGGACGAGACCGGGCTGTTGATGAAGGCCTACCGCACCGGCTCCGGCTACTACATCGATGTCGGCGCCTGCGAACTGATCATCAATGGCGAGATCAAAGTGAAGAGCGGCGTCGGCATCAGTTCATTGACGCCGACCGGCATCCTGTTCGACGACCGCAGCGAGCTGGCCGTCGATGCGATCGTCGCCTGTACCGGCTACCAGTCGATGAACGAGACCGTGGCGGCCATCGTCTCGCGCGAGGTCGCCGACAAGGTCGGGCCATGCTGGGGCCTCGGCTCCGGCGTCAAGGGCGATCCCGGTCCTTGGCAAGGCGAGCTGCGGAACATGTGGAAGCCGACGGCGCAGGACGCGCTGTGGTTCCACGGCGGCAATCTGGCGCTGTCGCGGTTTTACTCGAAATATGTGGCGCTGCAGATCAAGGCGCGGATGGAAGGGATTGCGACGCCGGTGTTTGGGGCGGTGAGTAACGCAGGGCGCTAGCGATCTCCTCCCCCTCGAGGGGGAGATGTCGCCGAAGGCGACAGAGGGGGTCGCCGCGCGTGGAGCGCTGACCTCCAGCTGCCGCGAGGAGCTTGCGTCCGGTCGAACCGACCCCTCTGGCCTGCCGGCCATCTCCCCCTCAAGGAGGGAGATTATCCACGCCCGAAATGCCGTGCCGCGACCTCGACATGCGTATGGTGCGTGTGGGCCTCGAAGCGCTCGGTCTCGTTGTGGTCGGCGGCTTCGTTCGGCCACCAGACACCACCCACGACGATGCCGTCCGATGTGAGCCGCTGATCCGCGATCAGCGCCGCACCGACCGCATCGACGAAGGTAAAGCGCCCGGGGCGCAGTCTCAGCACCGCGACATCGCCGACACCGCCAACTTTCAGCGTCCCAAGCTCCGGCCTGGCGATCGCCTCGGCTGGCCTTTGCGTGGCGGCGCGCAGCACCTCGACCAGCGGCATGCCCAGCGCCATTAGCTTCGACATGCAGACCAGTATGTCGAAGGCCGGACCGTCGACGCAATAGAGATGCACGTCGCTGGAGATGACGTCGGGCGCGAGGCCCTCGGCCAGCATCGCTTTCGCCACGGCGAAGTCGAACGATCCCATGCCGTGGCCGATGTCGAAGATGACGCCGCGTTCGCGGGCCAGCCGCATGTCCGGCCGCACCGCGCCGGAGGCGAAGACCGGCGCGTTGGGGAACGGGCGAAAACAGTGCGTGAGGATGTCACCCTTGCGCAGCCGCGGCAGCACTTCGGAGCGGCCGGGCGGCGGCTCGTCTATATGCGCCATCAGCGGCAGGCCGGCCTGGTCGGCGGCTTCCAGCGCGAGATCGACCGGCGCGATGCCGCTGGCGCCGCCGGCATGCTTGCCGGAGCGCACTTTTACGCCGACGACGACATCGGCGTGCTCGCGCACCGCAGCCACCGTCTCGCGTGGCTCGCAGAGCCTGAGATCGCTGCATTCGCCGACAGAGACGCTTTGCGAGAAGCCGAATATGCCGGCAAAGGAGATGTTGACATAGGCCAGGATGCGCACCTTCGAGCGCTCGATGACATGGCGGCGAAAGCCCAGAAAATTGCCGGCGCCGGCGCTGCCGGCATCGATGAAGGTGGTGGTGCCGCTCTTGGCCGCCAGCCGGTCGGCGTCGACGCCAAGCGAGGTGCCGCCCCAGTAGACATGGCTGTGCAGGTCGATGAGGCCGGGTGTGACGATGCAATCACGAGCATCGACTATCTTGGTGGCGTGCTCGGCATCGATCGCCGCCTCGATGGCCACGATGCGTCCGCCCGCAACGGCGACATCGCGCGGCGCGTCCAGGCCCGAGGCCGGATCGATCAGGCGGCCGCCCTTGATCAGGAGATCGAACTGCATCGGCGCCTGCCTCTCTTCGTTTTGGGGCATGATCTCTGGACAAAACGGTTTCCGTTTGTCCGAGAAAACCGGTTTCCACTTTTCGAGATCATGCCCCGACTGGTCAAACCGGCCGGTAGGCGACGGCTTCGACCTCGATTTTGATATCGATCATCAGCCGCGATTCGACCGTGGTGCGGGCCGGCGGATTCTTCGGGAAGTGCTTGGCGTAGACGGCATTGAAGGCGCCGAAGTCGCGCGCGTCCTCGAGCCAGACCGTGGTCTTGACGACATCGTCCATGGTGCAACCGGCCAGCGCGAGTGCCGCCTTCACATTCTGCAGCACCTGCTCGGTCTGCTCGGTGATGCCGCCCTTGACCACGATGCGGTCGCTGTCGACCGGCACCTGGCCTGAGATGTAGACGAAATCCCCGGCGCGCACGGCCGGCGACAGCGGCACGTGGGATGTTCCAAAACACTCTTTAGGCAAAGGAAACTCCTGTTCAGAATGGCGGGCCGCGCCCCGTTTTCGACGACCGCTCTACGCCTGTCCCGGTGATCCTCATAGGGGGCTTTTTGGAAAGCAGCATTTTTCCAAACGCGTGTTGCTTTATCGCAGGCTCGCCAGCATCTTGCGCGTCGCATTTTCCCGACAGGAGATTTCAATGACCTTCGACAAGAACCCGTTTCCAGAGGGCGATGCCGATCGCCACGCGCTCTGGGAAATGTTGGTGCGGCGCGACATCGACGCCTTTATCGGTCAGGACTGGTCGATGGTCGAGGATGATTTCCTCGCCGACAGCTTCTTCGGCATGCATGCGCATTTCCTCAGCGATGCCGACGCCTGGCGTCTGCAATTCCCGAGCCTTGCCGTCTATCGCGACGAATGGCTGCGCCAGGCCAAGGAGACGGCGGCGGCCAGATACGCCGAGCCGCTGCGCGAGGCGCTGTTTCGCGTCACCAACATGCGCGACATCGATGTCGATGGCGACCGCGCCGTGCTGCACAAGAAGTTCAACGGCTCGGTGGCCAAGGCCGATGGCAGCGTCGACAAGCTGAAATGGCAGACGCTGTATTTTTGCAGGAAGGTGGCGGGCCACTGGAAGATCGGCGGCTTCGTCGGCTACATGCCACATCCCTTGGGGATCTGAGGTTTACCCGCTTATGCTATTGCCGGCTTCGCGCACGAAGACGTCCGCTTCCGGGCTGCAGCTGTAAAAGCTCGCCAACCGAACCCACTCGAGCTCAAGCGAGTTGAACGGGACAGGTTCGTCCCACAGGGCTAGCGGGAGCGGTGGTCGAACACGACCGCCATGGTCTTACCAATTGCCGCCATGACGACGAGTTCGACGAGATCGTCGTCGCTGTCGACACAGGTTGGATCCATGCGGCGGATGGCGTCGAGCGCCGCTCTAGTCGAGACGGTATCGCCGGCGCGGAATCTGGAAAGCGCAGAGGAAACAAGGTTCTGGGTTGTCACGTCGATGACAGGTACGCTCGGCACTACGTTCATGGCTTCCTCCTGCCAAGAACCCTCTCCCGAAGGAAATAATACGCCGAACGACGGCGTGTGCCAGCGGAATCGTGGTCCGACCAGATTGCCTGGAGGGCACGTTTGCGTGTTTGATAGGATCGAGCCCACAGCGTCCAGGACGGGACATGAAACTGTACTTCAGCCGCAATCCCAATCCGCGCCTCGCGGTTGCAACTGCACGTCATCTGCAGGCCAAGGTCGAGTGTGAGTTTGCGGCACCCATGGCGCCCGGGCAGGCTGAGCGGTTTCGTCAGCTCAATCCCAATCTTACCCTGCCGATATTGGCATGGCCGGGCGGCAGCCTGTGGGAAGCAGACGCCATAGCCTGCCTTCTGTCGCGCGAAGCGGGTTCGGATTTCTGGCGCGGCGGCGATGACCAACCCGACATGATCCGCTGGCTGAGCTGGGGCAAGGAGAATTTCGTCCGGGCCTGCGACATCGTGCATTTCGAGCGCGGAACCAAGCAGCGCTACGGGATTGGGCCCGTCGACCAGGGCAAGGTCGAGGAGGGGCTGGCGGAGTTCCGCATCGCGGCAGCGATTCTCGAGGCGGAGCTCGCCAAGCGGCCATGGCTTGTGGGCAAGTCGCTCTCCTATGCCGATTTCCGTATGGCGACGTTTTTGCCGTTCAACGATGCAGCCGGCCTGCCGCTGGCGGACTATCCCTCTGTTCTGGGTTGGTATCGCCGGCTCGAAGCCATCGATGCCTGGCGCGATCCCTTCGACGGGCTGGACGCGCCGCTTCTGCCGCCGGTCAACTCCGCTTGATGTGCTTCCCTTTGGGCAGATGGGCTGATGTGTGGCGCTTTGGCAGCATAGGTGTGGAACAGCGGGCGAGTTGCCATGGCGCGCTCGACGGCTCGCGGCCGGGTTGATAAGCCCTGTCCGCAAGGAGAGTCGTGACATGACCGTAGCCATCGAGATGGGACAGACGACGGCGGGTGCGCCGGCGGCGCTCGACCTTGAGGAGCTGCTGGCGACCCGGCTTCTGGTGCAAGGCAATTCCGGCTCCGGCAAATCGCACCTTTTGCGCCGGCTCCTGGAGCAGAGCGCGCCCTGGGTGCAGCAGACCATCATCGACCCGGAAGGCGATTTCGTCTCGCTGGGCGACCATTACGGCCATCTGGTCATCGATGCCGAGGAGCATACGGAGCGTGGCCTGCAAGCAGCCGGCGAGCGGGCGCGCATCCACCGCGTCTCCACGGTGCTCAATCTCGAAGGGCTCGATGCCGAGAACCAGATGCGGCGCGCCGCTGCCTTTCTCGGCGGGTTGTTCGAGGTTGCCCGCGAGCATTGGTATCCGATGCTGGTGGTGGTCGACGAAGCGCAGCTGTTCGCGCCCGCCGTGGCCGGCGAAGTGTCCGACGAGGCGCGAAAGCTCTCGCTCGGCGCCATGACCAATTTGATGTGCCGCGGCCGCAAGCGCGGCCTTGCCGGCATCATCGCCACGCAGCGGCTGGCAAAGCTCGCCAAGAATGTCGCGGCGGAGGCGTCCAATTTCCTCATGGGCCGTACCTTCCTCGATATCGACATGGCGCGCGCCGCCGACCTTCTGGGCATGGAACGGCGTCAGGCCGAGGCGTTTCGAGACCTGGAGCGCGGGCACTTCATGGCGTTGGGCCCAGCGCTGTCGCGCCGTCCGCTGGGCGTGCGCATCGGCCAGACCGAGACCAGCCCGCGCAACGGTACGCCGCGGCTGATGGCAATGCCGGAAACAGCGCTTGAAGACGCGCGCGCCATCATCCTGGCGGCGCCGCCGCCCGAGACGATGCGCGCGCCGCGCCGGATGGCGTCGCCGGAGCTGCTCGACCAGCTGATGGCGGCCAAATCGGCGGCGATGGAGATCCGCCCGGAACCTGCGGAACCGGCGGTAAGCGCCGAGGATATGGCCGAGCGGCGAGAGCGGGTGGACCGTGTCCTGCGCGCCATCCTGGCGCAGCCCGATGCGGGTTTCCGCGTCATCGGCGTGCTTTATCAGGAGTTCGTCGTCCGCTGCCGCATCGAAGGCCTCGCTTCGGTGGTGCCGGACCTCTCAGAATTCCGTCGCATGCTGACGCGTGCCCGCGCCGGGCTCGGCGCAGACATGGCAGGCGATGACGCCTGGCAGGACGTTTCCGTGCGCGCCTCGCTGCTGCCCGAGGACATGCAGGGCGTGTTCATGATGATCGCCCGCGCCGCCAAGGAGGGCTGGCCGTGCCCGAGCGACGCGGCGATCGCGCGCGCCTACGGCTCGCATTCGCTGCGGCGCGCCCGGCGGCTGCTCACCTATATCGAGGAGCAGGGCCTCATCGTCTGCCAGCTCGACGGCACCGGCCGCCGCACGGTGACGCTGGTCGAGCTCGCCTGGGCGACGGCGCCGGGCGACCCCAATGCCGCGGAGGCGGAACAGGGCAGCCTGGCGCTCTGAAAGGCGAACAGGCAGCTACCTGACTTGCTTGCGCGGTTCTGAACAAGATGTGTTTCGCCGATCGGCGCGCGACGATTTATGATGGGTTTCCGAGAATCGCAGAACGGTTCGGGCGGGAGGGTTGTCCGGTGCGGTTGAAATCTCTGGCTGTCTTTGTCTTTGGCCTCCTCGCCATCGCCGGCATCGCCTTGACGGTGTCTGCCCGGTCTTTTGCCGCGTCCTCCGATATACCGGCCTGGCTGCAGGCCCATGTCGGCAATGACGACGGCGAGATTTCGCAAGTGGTGCTGGAGCGGGCGCGCGCGCTTTACCTGAAAAAGGTCGCGCAAGGCGCGGTCCACAATGGGTGCTATTTCGCCATGGATGCGACGCGCCCCGGCGATCTCGGCAATGGCGTGCTAGGGCGGCGCTACTACGTCATTTGCGAGGCCAAGCAGTCGTTCAGGGCGATCTCGTCGGGCCATGGCGGCGGCCGCAATTTGAAAGGCGTGGTCGATTTCTCCAACGGCAAACGCTGCGCGAAAAACTTCGGCAATGCCCTGGACTCGTCCTTGACGACCGGTGGCGCCTATATGACCGGCGAGGCAAAGACCTCATTCAAGGGTTTTTACCGCATCGGCGCAAAAAAGGACCAGGCGCTGCTGCGCACCTTCATCCAGTTCGACGGTGAGGGGGAGACGGCGAATGCCAGGCAGCGGGTGATCGGTGGCCACGCGGCGCGGCTGTTGCGCGGCATGTGCCTGCGCAAGAACCCGAACAGCTCCTATGCCGACCATGACGGCTTCGTGCCATACGGCAAGCTGGTGGATTATGCCGGCGGCCGCAGCAATGGCTGCACCAGCTGGTCGCCGTCCGACGCCGACCAGATCATTTCGATGGTGAAGGGCAATCCGACGACGCTCTATATCTACCCGGAATCGCGCGACATCGCCGCCGTTGGTAAATCGGGCGCCTATTGGAATGCGTCCTGCCTTAAGGAGATCGGCAAGCCGAAATTCTGGCCGCGAAAGAGCCTTGAGCCGATCATCGCGCAATACGCCAAGGACAACCCGCCACCGCCGCCGCAACCGTTGCCGGTCTGCACCGGGCCGTGAGGGATGAGTCCTCGGCTCGGCATTGTCGGCGGCGCGGACTGGCTGGGCGGCGCCGCCGATCCGATGGGCTCTACTGATTGATCTCGGGTTCGACGAGCTTTGCCAGATTGCGCAGCGACTCCTGCCAGCCGAGATAGCAGGCTTCAGCCGGAATAACGTCCGGAATGCCGGCCTGGGTGATGTCGAGTTCGGTGCCGACCGACACTTTCTTCAGGAGCACGGTCACTTCGATCTGGCCGGGCAAATTGGGGTCGTCGAACCTGTCGGTGTAGCGCAGGCGCTCGCCGGGAACGAGTTCGAGATATTCGCCGCCGAAGGAATGGCTGCCGCCCGTCGTGAAGTTTCGGAACGACATCTTGAAGGCGCCACCGACTTTCGCGTCGAAGCTGTGTACCGTGCAAGTGAAGCCGTTCGGCGGAAGCCATTTCGCCAGCGCGTCGGCTTCTGTGAATGCGCGGTAGACCTTCTCCGGGCTGGTCGTCAGAACGCGGTGCAAACGTACGGTGCTTGGCATCTCTTCGGTATCCTTTGTGGTTTCGTTGTCCGATGCCCCAAGGACGGGTGAACCTCACCCGGTCCGACATAGCCTGTCAAATTTTCTTGAGCCCTTTGCCCGCGGCCATCCGCCCGCGACTTCGACCGCCGCCTCAGGCAGGCGGTCGTGTCGCGTCAAATTGCATGCATCATTGACAGGTTGCCTAACTTTTCGGCGCGGATCTCACAATTTATTAAAATTGTAAGTCTCTCCTACAAAGTTGTATTAGGATCAGCTTAACGCCTTCGGCATTATCTATTAAATGATGGGCGACGATCTCCTTGGTGTACTATAGAATGATTCCCTGGAACGACGGATCAATTTAAGAGTTGATCCGAAATGGTCGCTCGAAGGTTGTCGAACGACCAAGGCAGCACGCGCAAGGAGTGTCGGAATGACCACAGTCCTCAACGCCAAAGGCATTCCACTTCCGTATACCGGCGCTTCCACCCATTGGTTCTCGGCGACTGGAGGCGCGCCTTACCGCTACGGCACCTCGGGCAACGATTCCTTCTGGGGCGACACCAACGTCAAGGTCACCATGTATGGCGGCGCGGGCGACGACTATTACCATCTCTATTCGACGATCAACAAAGCGGTCGAGAACTACGGCGCGGGCGTCGACACGATCGATACCTGGATGAGCTACAAGCTGCCCGCGAATTTCGAGAACCTCGTCGTCACCGGCGACGGCCACTATGCCTTCGGCAATGGTCAGGACAACATCATAACGGGCGGCGCTGGCAGCCAGACGCTGGACGGCGGCAAGGGCAATGACGTGCTGATCGGCGGCGCCGGCGCCGACACCTTCATCATCACCAAGGGCAATGGCAGCGACCTTATCTCCGATTTCGGCGCGACCGACACGGTGCGCCTCAACGGCTATGCCTTCACCTCGTTCGAGGCCGTCCACGCCAATATGGTCCAGGTGGGATCGAACGTGCAGCTGAACCTCGGCTCGAGCGAGGTGCTGGTGTTCCACAGCACCACGATCGACAAGTTTCAGCCCGGCCAGTTCGAGCTGCCGATCGACAAGACCGGCATGACGCTGTCCTTCAACGACGATTTCAACACGCTGAGCCTGTGGAACGGCCAGAGCGGCATCTGGGATTCCAATTTCTGGTGGGGGGCGCAGAACGGCAGCTCGCAGCCCCAGAACGGCGAGCTGCAATGGTATATCGACGCCAATTATGCGCCGACCAGCTCGGTCCATCCGTTCAGCGTCGCAAGCGGCGTGCTCACCATAACCGCGGCGCATGCGCCCGACGACATCAAGCCGCTGATCAACAACTACGAATACACTTCCGGCATACTGACGACGCACGACACCTTCTCGCAGACCTATGGCTATTTCGAAATGCGGGCCGATCTCCCGGAAAATGCCGGCGCGTGGCCGGCCTTCTGGCTTCTGCCCGAAGACGGTTCATGGCCCCCGGAACTCGACGTGATCGAAATGTATGGGCAGAACCCGAATGCGCTTCTCATGACCGCGCACACAAATGAGACGGGAACCCACACCACGGTCGGGTCTACGGTGAATGTCTCCAACACCGACGGCTATCACACCTATGGGCTGTTGTGGACGCCGGATAAGCTGGTGTGGACCTATGATGGCGTCCAGGTCGCGGAAGCGGCGACGCCGTCCGATATGAACAAGCCCATGTATATGCTGGTCGACCTTGCGGTCGGCGGTCAAGCCGGCGCGCCGCCCGACCATCTGGCGACGCCCGCGCAAATGAAGATCGACTATATCCACGCCTATACGCTGAACGATTTGCAGCAGAGCCATCTGAGCACGACAGCCGAGCACGCGGTCTAGATGTCACGGGACCGCGCGCCACTCAGGGATGCGGCCATCGGCCTGCGCCCGGTCTTCCTGCGCGGCATAGCCGACATCGGCATCTTTTCGTTGCTGATCAACATCCTGCTCCTGGTGATCCCGCTCTATCTGCTGCAGGTCTATGACCGGGTGTTGCCGTCCTCCAGCGTCGAGACGCTGCTTTATCTCTCGGCCATGGCGGTCCTCGCGCTCGCCTTCCTCGGCCTGCTGGACGCGGTCCGCGCCATCTACGCGCAACGTGTTGCGGCCACCGTCGACCTGAAACTGGGCGCGCGGACATTCGCCGCCTCGCTTGGCGCCAGACATGCCGGCAGCGGGCTGTCGCCGCTGAACGACCTTGCCACGACTTGCGCCTTCATCAGGTCGCGCGGCGTGGCGGTGTTGTTCGACCTGCCGTTTGCGCCCGTCTTCCTGGCCTTGCTCTATTTCATCCATCCCGTCCTGTTCTGGCTGACGCTCGCCGGCGCCGTGCTGCTGTTTCTCCTGGTTGTGGCCAACCAGCTTGCCATCGGCAGGAACGATGCCATGTCGGCGGAACGCTCGGCGGTGGCCAGCCAGGCGGAGCAGGCCTTTGCCCGCAACACCGACACGCTGCGCGCCATGGGCATGGTGCAAAATGCCGCCGCGGTCTGGGGACAGCACGTCACTGAGGCGCTGACCCTGCATGACCGTTCCGGAAGCGCCAATGCGATCTTCAGCGCGACGTCGCGGGCGCTGCGCATGATGCTGCAACTGGCGATCCTCGGCGCCGGCGCGTGGCTGGTGCTGCAGGGGCAGATGACCGCCGGCATGATCTTCGCTTCGTCGCTGGTGTCCTCGCGCGCGCTGCAGCCGCTCGACCAGCTGATCGGATCCTGGCGGCAGATCGTCGACGCCAAGCGATGCTGGAAGCGGCTGGACACCGCCCTTGCGGCGCAACCAGCGCAGGGGCGCAAGCTCGTCCTGCCCGATCCATTGGGCGCGATTTCGGTGCAGGATCTGTTCTTCATCGCGCCGAATGCCTCTTTCGGCACGGAGCCCATCCTCAAGCGGCTGAATTTTGCCATCGGCGCCGGCGAAGCGGTGGCGATCGTCGGCCCGAGCGGGGCCGGCAAATCGACGCTGGCGAAATTGCTTGTGGGCGCGCTGCAGCCGACCGGCGGCGCGGTCAGGGTCGACGGCGCCGACCTGAGGAGCTGGGACGAAACCCAGCTTGGCAGGCATATCGGCTATCTCGCGCAGGAGGTGGAGCTTTTCCCGGGATCGATCGCGCAAAATGTCGCCCGCTTCGAACCCGACGCCGATGACGCCGCGATCGTCGAAGCGGCCAGGCGCGCCGAGGCGCATGAGCTGATTCTCACGCTGCGCGACGGCTATCAGACCATGATAGGCCCGTCGCATACCGTGCTGTCGGGCGGCGAGCGCCAGCGGATAGGGCTGGCGCGCGCCTTCTACGGCAAGCCACGCATGCTGGTGCTGGACGAGCCCAACGCCCATCTCGACGGCAGTGGGGAGGCGGCGCTCGAAGCTATGCTTTCGGCCGCGCGAAGTGCAAGCGTCACCACAGTCGTCATCACGCATCGCCCTTCGATCGCCGCGGCCTGCGACCGCGTCATGGTCCTGCGCAACGGCATGGTCGAAGCTTTCGGCCCCGCCAGCGAGGTGCTGAGGCAACCGGCGGCCGGCAAGGCCGGGAGCGCGGTGGTGACAGGCTCGTTCGTGCCGACCGTGCGCCCGCACAGCGTCCGCTTCGGGTCATAGACGATGATGCAGCAGAGCCTCGCCTTTGAAGGTCGACCGCGCACCGACTTCCGCCGCATGGCCGTCGTCGGCTACGTGGCCATAGCGCTCTTCGTCGGCTGCTTCGGCTATTGGGCGGCGAACGCGCCGCTCTCCGGCGCGGTGATCACCTCCGGCACGATCTCGGCAACGGGCGGCAACATCCTCATCCAGCACCCCGAGGGCGGCATCATCGAGCAGTTGCTGGTGCATGAAGGCGACCGCGTGCAACAAGGCGAACCGCTGGTCCTGCTCGACCGCAGGGCGGCCGAGACCGACCTCAACCGGCTGACCAGACAGACGATCGCGCTCAGGGCAAGTGCCGCGCGACTTGAGGCCGAGCGCGACGGATCGGACAGGCTGGCGCCGATCGCCGAAGCAGCACCCGCGCCGTTCCAGCGCGATTTCGACAATCTGGTGCACGAACAGCAGAAGGAGTTCGAGGCCAGGCTCGCCCGGTTCCGCTCCGAGCAGTCGATCCTGGCGCAGCGCGTCGCCATGCATCGTGAGTCGGCGCTGGGACTGGAGGCGCAGAAACTCGCGATCCAGCAACAAGCCGAGATCGTGAAGAAGGAACTCGGCATCAAGACCGGCCTGCTCGACAAGGGTCTCACCAACCGCAGCGAATATTCGCAGCTTCTGCGCAGCGAGGCCGATCTGGTCGGCCAGGCCGGCGCGCTGGAGGCGGATATCGCAGCGACCAAGACGCAGATCGTCGAAGCCCAGGCGCAGGTCGAGCGCGCGACCACGCAGCGCGTCGAGGACGCGCTGACCAAGCTCGACGAGGTTCGCACCAGCCTGGCCGACATCGGCGAACAGATCACCGCAGCCGAGGCGGTGCTGGGGCGCACGACGATCAAGGCGCCGGCAGCCGGCATCGTGGTATCCTCGATCTACAACTCCAAAGGCAGCGTGATTGCGCCGGGGCAGAAGATCATGGAGATCCTGCCGACCGCGTCGGGCCTCATCGTCGACGCGAAGCTGCGACCGAAAGACGTGGACCTGGTTCGCGTCGGCCAGCCGGCGAAGCTCAGGCTGTCCGCCCTGAACGCGCGCCTCACCCCTGAGGTCCCGGCTACGGTGACGCAAATTTCCGCCGACCGGCTGATCGATGAAACCACGCATGAGGCGTATTTCCGCGCCAGGCTGAAGATCACCGACACGCTGCCGCAGGGCGTGAAAGCCGAGCAGCTTTACCCGGGAACGCCGGTCGAGGCGTTTATCAGCACCGGCGACCGAACCTTCCTCGAATATCTGGCGCGGCCGATGCTGGACTCGTTCGCGCGGGCGTTCACGGAGCGATAGGCGCCAACTCGTCCTCCCAGTTGACGCCGCCGTAGAACACCCTGAGAATCACCACCTGGTCGCCTTCTACGGTGAAGGCCACAGTCAGGCGGCGCTCGAAGCCAACGATGCGAAGCCCCGGCCGCACATCATCCCTTAGGGTTCCGCGTTCCGAGGCATAGTCGAGACCCAGGCAAAATCGCTCGATCCGCTCGATGTAGCGAAGGGCGGTGAGGTTGCCGGATGCGTGAGCGACCGTCTCGTATATCCATAACAGGTCCGTCTGGGCTTCCGGCAAAAGGACAACATGCCGGCGCTTCACACGTTCCCCTTGAGGCGAGCTGCGTGATGTGCGCGGATGCTGTCAAAAGACTTGTCGGCCGGGATGGCCTGGGAGGGGTCTGCCTTCCACCTATCATAGGTCGGCGCGACCTCCTCACGCAGCCAGCGCTCCACGGCGGCGTCGCGTTCCTGCAATGCGCGAAGACCGGCGCGGATCACTTCACTGCTGGTCGCGTATGTGCCGGACCGAACGAGCTGGTCGATGAAAGCAGCCTGCTCGGCCGGCAGGCTGAAGGTGCGTTTTTCGGTGGCGGACATGGATCCCTCCTATCAGGTTGGTATGATATTATCATACCAACGGCGAGATCGCACGCCCCAATATAGGCTTAGGGACCGCTCCCCTTGCCGTCGGCAAAGACACCGGACATTCGGTTCGGATGCCTGAGATGGGTCGGCGTGATACCGGTCTGATGGCGGAAGACACGGCTGAAATGGCCGGCATTGGGAAAACCGCAGCGGTAGGCGATGTCGCCGATTGCCAAGTCGCTCCCCTCCAGCAGCGACTTGGCCTGATGTACGCGCAGCGCAAGATAGGCGGCCATCGGGCCGATGCCGAGCTCGGCGCCGAACAGCCGCTCAAGCTGGCGCCGGGATAAATGCAACCGGCCCGCGATCTCGGCGACCGACAGCGTCTCCTGGAGATTGCTTTCTAGCAGAAGCAGCGCCCGTTTCACCGCTCGGCTCGACGCGGCCGGAAAGAGATCGCCGACGGGCTGCACATCCAGGCTCGAGCGGATGCGGTCGAGCACGAGGATCTTGGCGGCTTTTTCCGCCGCCTTGCGGCCGATGAACTGCGACACGAAATGGCCGGCAAGGTCGGCCGCACCCGTGCCGCCGGCGCAGGTCGAGCGGCCCCTATCGACGGAAAACAGGCTGTCGGCATGGGCGTTCACGTCAGGGAATTGGCTGCGGAAATCCTTGATATGGAACCAGCTGACGGCGGCACTGTAGCCATCGAGCAGGCCGTAGCGCGCGAGCACGAAGCTGCCGGTGCAGAGTGCCGTCAGCGGCACGCACTTTTCGGCCGCCCGCAACAGGAAGGCCTCCTTTTCGGAGCTGAGGCTGCGGTTGGTGTCGAGCAGACCGCCGACCACGACGACATTGTCGAACTCCTGCGGATTGCCGATCGCCTTGGTCGGCAGCAACTCGACACCGCAACTCGCGCGGATCGGCAGGCCACGCTCGCCGACGATCTCCCAGTCGAACTCGATCCGGCGGCTGCGGTCGCCTTCATCGCCGGCCAGCCGCAGCGTGTCGATGAACAGCGACAGCGGCGACAGCGTGAAGTCGCGAACCAAGAGAAACGCAAACCGCCTGGCCATTGTTGCTCCGAAACGTTCCTTCGGGTGGATGGAAGCAAAGATGTCGCACAGGCGAGCACGCGGCGCTTTTCAGGAGAAGCCACCGGATGTCGGAGATGAGATCGACGGCCTCAGTGCGGAGCTGGAAATTCTCTGGGTTGTGTGGTGGTCATGGGATGTCGTCATCTACGCTCACACAAGACAGGCAGATGGACCAGTGGAATTGATCAGCATGGCACGGCGTGAGAAAAACCCTATCGTGTTTGTGTAACCTGCAGCACCAAAGCGGAGCCCAAGCCATGACCCTCACCAATCGCGATATCATCGAGCTGACGGCATGGCGCCGCAAGCTGCACCAAAACCCGGAAATCTCCAACGAGGAAGAACAGACCGCCAAGGAAGTCGTCAGCTTCCTCGCCGATACAGCGCCGGACAAGGTGCTGACCGGCCTCGGCGGTCATGGCGTGGCGGCGGTCTATGACAGCGGCCAGGCGGGACCGACGGTGCTGTTCCGCTCGGAGATCGATGCGCTGCCTATCGAGGAGCTTTCGGGCGTCGAGCATGCCTCGCAGGTGCCGGGAAAATCGCATATGTGCGGCCATGACGGCCACACCGCGATCCTCGCCGCACTTGGCCGCCAGCTCGGGCGTGAGCGGCCGGCCCGCGGCCGCGTCGTCTTGATGTTCCAGCCGGCGGAGGAGACCGGCAATGGTGCGGCCGGCGTCGTCGCCGATCCACGCTTTGGCGAGATCGCGCCGGACTTCGCCTTCTCGCTGCACAATCTGCCGGGCGTGCCGTTCGGCGAGGTGCGTCTCAAGCCCGGCGTCGTCAACTGCGCCTCGCGCGGCATCCGCATCGTGCTGGACGGCAAGACCGCGCATTCCTCCATGCCCGAAACCGGCGTGTCGCCGATGCCGGCGATCAGCCAGCTGATGCCGGCGCTTCCGGCACTGGGGCGCGGCACTTTCGCCGATGACGATTTCAGCATGGTCACCGTCACCCATGCGACGATGGGCGAGGCCGTGTTCGGCATCGCGCCCGGCTACGCCGAGGTTTGGGCGACGCTGCGCACAAGGCGTGACGAGCGCATGGCGGAGCTGGTCGCAGCTGCGGAGGCGCTGGCCGCCAGGATAGCGGCCGAGCACCGCCTGTCCGTGCGCTGCGACTATCACGAAATCTTCGTCGCCAGCGTCAATGCGCCGGACGCGGTGGAACATCTCAACCGCGCGCTGGACGAAGAGGGCGTCGCGCGCAGCGAGGAAGCCCTGCCGATGCGCGCTTCGGAAGATTTCGGCATTTTCGGCCACAAGGCGAAGTCGGCGATGTTCTTCCTCGGCGCGGGCGAGCGCACCCCGTCATTGCACAATCCCGATTATGATTTTCCCGACGATCTGATCCCGATCGGTTCGAAGATCTTCATGCGCACGGCGCGCAACCTGCTGGGGTGAGCGGCCCTGCAAAATCCGCATCCTGAAGCTGCCTTTTTCCCGCTGGAATCGTCTTGTAGTCGCCTCCTACATTAGGAGGGGCTTGCGGATGAGAATTGCAATGGTCGTCGCGTTGACTGCGACAGTGGCAGGGTGCGTATCGTCTCCGGTCCAGTATGGAGCCTCGCTCTCGACCCAAGACCCGAAATGGGCGACGCCGGAATGCCAGCAGGCCCGCACCGATGCCATGAATTACGACGCGCGCGAGAAGGAGCATCCGGGATGGGCCGCCGGCGTCGTGCTGGGGCCCTACAGCATGGGTCTCGTGGCGGCGATCAAGGAGCATGAGCAGCAGCAGCGAAGGCTGTTGGCGCGCCAGATGCATCTGCAGTGCTCGAGCCTGCCGCTGCCGAAGGATTTGGACTTCGATCCGCAAATCTACGCACCAAAGCCGGGGAAATATCCGTAGGGCTGGGATTGGTTTGCACAGGGACCATAGCGGAGGCTTGCGCCCTACGAATACCCCCGCCCTCAATCCCTCCCAACAAGGGGGAGGGAGACTAGGTTGGCGCTGATTTCCGCAAAACCGTCTAAGTCGACTTAAAAAAGGGCTGGGCGTGCGGCAGCGTTCCCTCCGCCTTGTGAGGGTCCGAAGGACGGGCGAAACCCTGGCTCGCCCCGGCAAGTTAGAGTGGTGGTCCTCTTCGTACAAGCTCATATGCGATAGCCCTTGCCCCGAGGCATTGGCATTGCCAGCTCTGTATGAAGCGCTCCTCCGCTCTCCCCACCAGCTTTGCGCCTTGACCCACCGAGGGCTCTCCCTGGAACCAAATCCAAGCCTAAACTGTTCAGGTTGGTTACGACGCCGACGAGCCCTGCCGGTTGGGTGAGCGGCGCACTTGAGGAGCTCCCACCATGACCATCTCGTCCAGCTTTCGTTCGCTCGCGGTTGCGGCCATCACAACTGTGTCCGTCAGCGCTGCCAGCGCCGCGCATGCCGATAGCGGCACGATCCGCTTTGCCGTCTACAAGGCGGCCTTCTTCGTCGGCGGCTCGGGCGGCGAGGGCACGCTGACCTTCCATGGCCGCTCCTATCCCATCACGATCGGCGGCGTTTCGGGCGGCTTCGCGTTCGGGGTTTCCAAGACCTATTTCCGGGGCACCGTGCGCCATATCCGCAGGGTGCGGGATGCGACCGGCGTTTATGGCGCGGCCGGCGGTGGCGGCGCGCTCGGCAAGGGGGCGCAGGTGATCGTCATGACCAACGACAAGGGCGCCCAGCTCGAGCTTACGGGCCGGCAGGTGGGGCTGCAGGTGAATGCAGATTTGAGCGGGATGGCGATTTCGTTGAAGTAAGGGGCGTTGCGTCTGGGTGGGCAAGGTCGCCCAGGATGGTGGCAACCGCATAGGGTGCTCCCCCACTCCGTCTCGGCTTCGCCGAGCCACCTCTCCCCCACATCCGTGGGGGAAGAGGAAACGGTTGTGTGCGTCAAGTTCTGCAAAATGGGGCGATCATGAAACTGGTCATGCGGCTTGGCGTAGAGCGAGCTTCTTGTGCTCGCGCAGATCATCCATGTTGATATAGCGGTTGGCCTCCATCCAGTTTTCGTTGGTTTCGACGGCCAGCGCCCTGACCAGGCGCAGGCAGCTTTCGGCGTTCGGGAAGATGCGCACGACATAGGTGCGCCGGCGGATTTCCTCGTTGAGCCGTTCAAGCATGTTGGTGGACTTGAGGTGCTTGTGATGCTGACGCGGCAGCCGGAAGAAAGTCAGCGTCTGTTCTATGGCTTCTTCCGCCCAGGTGGTCAGCCGCGGGTAGCGGGCGGACCATTTGGACAGCCACGCGGCGAGATCGGCCTTGGCCTCGGCGAGATCGCGCCGGTCGTAGAGCCAGCGCAGTTCCTGCAGGCAGTCGTCGCCGTGCTTCCTGGGCAGGTGATCGAGCGCGTTCCTGAGGAAGTGGACGTAGCAGCGCTGCCATGCTGCTTCTGGGATCACCTCGCCGATCGCCGCGACCAGGCCGGCATGGTCGTCGGACACGGCCAGTTCGACGCCCTTGAGACCGCGTCGTTTCAAGCCGACGAGGAAGTCCTTCCAGGCCGAGCGGCTCTCGCGATTGGCCATCTCCACGGCCAGGATCTGCCGGCGCCCGTCCCAGTCGATGCCGACCGCGATCAGCACCGCCTGGCTCATCACGATGCCGGCTTCGCGCACTTTCTCGTAGCGGGCATCGAGAATGAGGTAGGGGAATGGCTCCTGAAGCGGTCGTTCGGCAAACGCCTTCAGGCTCTCGTCCAAGCGCTTGTTGATGGCCGAGATCGACGAAGCCGAGAACGCATGACCGCACAGCTCTTCCGTGATCGCCTTGACCTTGCGGGTCGACACGCCCTGCACATACATCTCCGCAAGCGTCGCAACCAAGGCCCGCTCGGAACGCTGGTAGCGCTCGAACAGCTCGGTGGAGAAGTGACCCGCCCGGTCCTGTGGAACCCGCAGCTCAAGCTTGCCCACCCGGGTGACCAGGGTGCGGCCGTAGTAACCCGAGCGATACCCAAGGCGCTCAGGCGTGCGTTCGCCCTTCGAAGCACCCAGCGCCTCCTCCATCTCGGCCTCGAGAACCTCCTGCATTACCGCACGGATCACTTCGTGCAGCCCCTCCGGGTTCGAAAGCAGAATGTCTTTGACGGCAGCGCTGGTCGATTTACCTTCTGTCTTGGTCATGGTGGCGTTCCTTCCAGGGAATCGGTGACGTTGAACATCACCAGCCTGCCATGACCGCCCTCTCTCAGCGAATTTGCAGAACTCTCAACACACTACCGAGGAAACGCTAATCTCCGAGGTCGCGGCTTTCAAAAGTTTGGGTGTCCCTCTCTCTCGAAAAGCTTGGGTTCCTCCATGCCAAAAAGCTTGGCATTTCCTCTCCCCACGGACGTGGGGGTAGAGGGGGCTCGGCGAAGCCGAGAGGGAGTGAGGGCTGGCGCTGGCCTCGGCCCCTACCGCTCCTCCACAATCCGCAAATACGCCGCCGTCACGAACAGCACGATCAGCCCGAACAAGATCCGCCGTGCCCCCTCCGGCATCTGCAGGATGGTCAGCAGTGTTGTCAGCACGGTCAGGATCAGGGCGCCGATGATGGTGCCGGTGTAGCCGCCGCGGCCGCCGAAGATGGAGGTGCCGCCGATGACGGCGGCGGCGACCGAGGGCAGCACCAGCGGTTCGGCGAGCGACAGCGACGGCGCCTTGATCAGGCCGATATAGAGCAGGCCGGTGATGCCGGCGAGCACGCTGGAGGTGACGTAGAGCGCGGTGACGACCTGCCAGTATTGCACGCCCGACAGGCGGGTCGCGCGCTCATTGTCGCCGACGGCGTAGAGCAGGCGGCCGAAGCCGGTGCGGGCGAGCGTGAAGACGATGAGGGCGGCGAGCGGCACGAACAAAAGCAGCGCGTTGGGGAAGCCCCATGTCACGCCGGTGCCGAGCCAAGCCAGGAAGTCGGGGATTTTTGCGCCCGACGCGATCACCGTGCGCTGGTAGACCTGCAGGCAGCCGGTGCCGATCAGGCTGGTGCCCAGCGTCATGATCAGCGGGTGGACGCGGAAGACGCCGACGCCGATGCCATTGACGAGGCCGATCAGCACCGCCGGCATCATCGCCAGGAGGAACGCCACCGCCGGATCCTGGTTGACCACTTGCGTGGCCATGATGAAGGCGCTCATCGTCGCAACCGTGCCGACCGACAGGTCGATGCCGCCGGTCAGCATGGTCATGGTCTGGCATCCCGCGAGGATCGCCAGCGGGATGGCGAATTTGATGGTGTTGGCGATCCAGCGCTCGTTGACGATGCCGGGGCGCAGGACCTGCAGGATTATAACCAGGATGGCGAGCAGGACGATCAGCGGGATGAGCGGGCGATCGGCCATGAAGCGCTTTATGCGGCGGCCGAAGGGGACCGGGGTGATGGCCGTGGTGCTCATGGGGCGGCTCTTGGGGTGGCGTTTTGCGAGGCTAGCGCTCTACGGCGCCCCCCTCTGTCCTGCCGGACATCTCCCCCACTTGTGGGGAGATTGGCAGCTTCAGCGCCTCGCTCCTTTTTGCACCGTTGAAGGCTGGCGAAAGCGGCGATGACACCTGATCTCCCCCCTCGTGGGGGAGATGTCCGGCAGGACAGAGGGGGGCGCGAAGGAACGCCGACGTCTCTCTGCGACAGCACACCCATCATTGCCGCCCCCGCATGGTGATAAACGCCCCGAACATCACCACCGCCACCATGATCAGCCCTTCAATAATCGCGGTGACATTCGGGTCGATGGCGAGCAGCGTCAGGTCGGTGCGCACCAGCCTCAACACGAAGACGGCGACGATGGGGCCGAGCAGGCCGCCCTTGCCGCCGCCAAGCGCGACGCCGCCCAGCACCACGGCGGCGACGCTGGCGAGCAGATAGGGGCCGGGGATGGGGGCGCCGATGCCGGTGCTCATGGTCAGCGCCAGGCCGCCAAAGGCGGCGAACAGGCCGGACAGCGCATAGGCGATGATGCGGGTGCGCTTGACCGGCACGCCGGAGCGGAACGCCGCCAGTTCGCTGGAGCCGATGGCGTAGATGGAGAGGCCCAGGCGCGAGCGCCGCAGCGGGATCCAGATGACGCAGAGGCAGACGATCAGCACCAGCAGCGCCTTGGGCAGCCAGGCGTCTATGGTGTCGGGCAGGCCGGGGATCGGAACGGTGCCGGAGATCAGCACCTTCAGCCATTCGGCGATGCCGCCGCCCGGCGCGTCGAGCACCAGCAGGGCGGCGCCCTGCAGCACGAACAGCATGGCGAGGGTGACGACAATGTCGGGCACGCGGGTGACGACGATGAGCAGGCCGTTGAGCGCGCCGAGCACGAAACCCATGGCGAGCACGAAGGGCACCACGAACAGCGCGTATTCCTCGCTCGCGCCATTCATCATCGAGGCCGCGGTGACGCTGGTCAGCGCCATCATGGCGGCGACCGACAGATCGATGCCGCCGGCGATGACGACCACCGTCTGCGCGGCGACTGCGAAGGCATAGGGCAGAACGGCGCGGGCGAGCGAGCCGAAATCATTGCTGCCATAGGCCGGCTGGATGATCCTGGTGGCGATGAACAGGACGATGAGCAGGGCGAACAGGCCGACAACCCAGCCCTGGCGGCGCAGGAAATGGCTCATGGCGTCGCCTCCGGCGAAGCCGAAGTGTTCGCGGTCGGGTCTGCCAGAATGCCGATGTCGGCCTTGGCGCCGCGCGGCAGGCCGTAGGCGGCGCGCATCAGCGCCGGCTCGTCGGCCTCCTCGACCGGAAAAATGTCGACGAGGCGGCCGCCGAAGATGACGATGACGCGGTCGCAGACGCGCTGCACCTCCTCCAGCTCCGAGGTGTAGAACAGCACCGACTTACCGTTGCCGGCGAGTTCGCGCAGCAGCTTGTAGATCTCCTGCTTGGTGCCGACATCGATGCCGCGCGTCGGGTCGAAGCACAGGATGGTGCGGGCATCCGCCGCGATCCAGCGGGCGATGGTCACCTTCTGCTGATTGCCCCCGGACAGGCGCTGCACTTCGCCCTGGGCGCGGGTGTCGATCTGCAGCCGCTCGATGGCGCTGAGCACGGTCGCGCGTTCGCGGCGCATGTTGATCGGACCCCAGTTGCGCAAGGCAGCGCTGAAAGGCAGCGCGATGTTTTCGCGCACCGAGCGCTGCATGGCGAGCGCTTCCGAGCGGTCGCCCGGCACATAGGCAATGCCGGCGCGGATGGCGTCGATCGGATGCGAGAATTTCACCGGCTGGCCATCGACTTCGATGGTGCCGCCGGAGGGCCGGATCGAGCCGGCAAGGGCGGCGAACAACTCGTCCTGGCCCTGGCCTTCGAGCGCGACGACGCCGGCGACTTCGCCGTCGGCGAGATCGAAGGAGACATCGCTGAGCTTGGCGCCGACGCGCAGGTTTCGCACCGAAATGCGCGGCCGGGTGGTCGCGGGCGCGGCCTTCTCGGCAGCGCTGCGGGCCGCGACATGGGTTTTGACGATGCGGGTGCCGAGCATCAGCTCGACGATCTTTTCTTCCACGCCCGGCACGATGTCGACGACGCCGACGGTCTCGCCGTCGCGCAGCACGGTGGCGCGGTCGCATAGTGCGGAGATTTCGACGAAGCGGTGCGAGATGAAGATCACGGCGCGGCCTGAATCGCCCTGGCGGCGCACCACTTCCAGCACCTTTTCGGCGAGGTTGGCGGGCAGGGCCGCCGTCATCTCGTCAAGCAGCAGCACGTCGGGCTCGACGGCGAGCGCCCGCGCCAGGTCGAGCACGCGCAGCACGGCCAGCGGAATGTCGCGCGCGGTGTCGCGCAGATCGAGGTCAAGAATGCCGAGCTCGCGCACCCAGGCGCGGAACGGCTCGACCGGCGTGCCGGTGAGCCTGAGATTGGACAGAACGTCGAGATCGGGGATTAGCGACGGCTCCTGGTACACCGGCAGCAGCCCGGCGCGGCGCGCGGCGGCGGGCGAGCGAATGTCGCGCGCTTCGCCGCGGATCAGGATGCGGCCGGCGTTCGCCGGAATGGCGCCGGTCAGGATCTTCACCAGCGTCGACTTGCCGGCGCCGTTGGCGCCCATCAGCGCGTGCACTTCGCCGGGCAGGACGGAGAGCGACGCGTTGCGAAGTGCTGCAACTGCACCGTAGTTCTTGGCGACGCCGGTGGCGTCGAGGAGGGGGCTGGTGGTCAAATGGTTTGTTGTCAAAATTGATGGTTCCAGAAACTAATGTCGGCGCTCTACGGCGCCCCCTCTGTCCTGCCGGACATCTCCCCCACAAGGGGGGAGATTGGCAGTTCCGGCGCCGTCCCTCGTCTTGCGACATAGAAAATTAGCGAAAGCAGAGGGGGGCGCTGTAGAGCGCTAGTCTGTATAGCGAGGACGGCAGTTCGCCGTCCTCGCTAATTCATTCAAGCCCAGCCTTACTCCCCCGGCCCCTTGCACGCGATGATCTGCTCCTTGGTGTACGTCGTCCACTCCGGGATCGAGATCGAGACCGGCCATTCCGGGCTCAGCGACGGGTCGGCGGCTGCCTTCAGCTTGGCCTTGCCTTCGTCGGTGGCGTTGTCCCACAGCTGCGGGTCGACCAGCACGGTCTGCTGCGCCGGCTTCTTGCCGTCGAGGATCTGCAGCGCCAGCGTCACGCCCGCGCCGCCGATCGAGCCGGGGTTGGTGACGGCTGCACCGACGAGACCTTTCACCGAGCTCAGCTGGCCGACGAAGCCGGCATTGTCGGCGCCGACCACCGGCACCAGCGGCGCCTGCGATTCGACCAGCGCGTCGACGATGACGTTGTCGATGCCCGACGTCCACACGCCGTTGAACGGCGTGCCGGTGGCCAAAAACGACAGCATCTGCTGCTTGGCCTGATCCTGCTGCCAGCCGGTGAAGACTTCCTGCGCCACCTTCACGCCGGGGTTTTCGGCCAGCGCCTTCTTGAAGCCTTTGTCGCGGTCGCTGTCGGCCGAGGCGCCGGCGGCGCCGCGCATGTAGAACACTTCGCCCTTGCCGCCCATCTGCTGGAACAGCCATTTGGCGCCGAGATAGGCATACTGTTCCTGGTTGTTGGAGATGATGTAGGCCGACGGTTCGGTCACCGCCTGGTCGACGGCAACGACGACGATGCCGGCCTTGGTGGCTTCTTCCAGGCCCGCCTTGATGCCCGCGGGATCAGCGGGGTTGACGACGATGGCGTCGACCTTGGCGCTGATCAGATTGCGGATGTCTTCGAGCTGGCCGGCGGCATCGGTGTTGCGGTGGGCGATGTTGAGCTTCGTCACTTCGCCCGAAGCCAGCGCCTGCGCCTTCATGGCGCAGACCATTTCCTCGCGCCAGCCATTGCCCTGCACGGTGTTGGAAATGCCGATCGTATATTTGGCTTCGGCCGACGACACGCCCATCGATGCCAGCAAGGCAGCGCCCGCAAGCAACGGGACCATGGTCAGTGTTTTCTTCATGTCAGTACTCCTCCACATTGTTGTTTTTCGTCTCAGGGCCAGACCCTTCGGCAGAATCGGACCAAGTCATTCACCTCGTCATTTGACGAAGGGGCGCAGCACGTCGCGGGCGAGCAGGAAGCCCCGCTTCACCGCATCGTCGTTGCCTTCAAACCGCCTGTCCTCATGTTCGATGATGACCGAGCCGTCGTAGCCGGCGCGGTAGAGGCCGGAGAAGAAGCCGCTCCAGTCGACATCGCCCAATCCCGGCATGCGCGGCACCTGCCAGCCTATCCCGGCGGAAAGAATCCCGCGCTCATACAAACCATCATGATCGATCATCAAATCCTTGGCGTGGACATGCAGCATGTAGGGGCCGAACTCCTTGATGAAGCGGCCCTGGTCGATCATCTGCCAGACCAGATGCGAGGGGTCGAAATTCATGCCGACCTGGCCGCCCCAGGCCTCGAGGATGCGCCGCCAGATGTAGGGTGAGTAGGCGATGTTGTGCCCGCCCGGCCACTCGTCATAACTGAAGATCATCGGGCAGTTCTCGAAGGCGAGTTTTACCCCGTGGCCGCGCGCATAGGCGACGGTCTCGGGCCAGACTTTCAGCGCGTCCTGCCAGTTGACGTCGACGGTCTTCGAGGCATCGCCACCGCAGAAGGTGTTGACCACCGGCACGCCCATATTGGCGGCCAGCACGATGACCTTCTTCAGATGGCCGATGACGGCCTCGCGATGGGCAGGGTCCGGATGCAGTGGGTTGGGATAGTAGCCTAGGCCGGAGACCGTCAGCTTCTTCTCCGTCAGCGAAGCGACGATCTCCTTGGCCTGCGCGGGCGAGGTGGAGGCAGCGTCGATATGGCTGGTGCCGGCATAGCGCCGCGTCGCGCCGGAGGTCTTCGGCCAGCAGGCGATTTCCAGCGCCTCGAAGCCGGCCGAGTGCGCCCAGCCGGCGACCTCGCCAAGCGGCGTCTCCGCAAACGGTGCTGTAAGCACTCCTAGTTTCATTCTGCCTCCCTAGACCCGACGACTATAATGCCGATTGTTTGGATCGCTTCAACCTCGCGACCTCATCTTGTTCGAGACTGTGCCGGACAGCCGCCGTCGGATCGTCCGACAGCAGGTCGCCCAGCGCCGATGTGACGGCCGCGCGGAACGTCCCGTCAGCGGCAAGGCCGGGGTCGAATATCCCGTCGATGGCAAGGATGGCGGACACCAGCGCGCTGGCATCGGGACCCGTCGCGTCGGCGATTGCGGCGACCTTGCCGGCATAGGGATCCGACACCGGCCAGCGTCTGCCGAAACGTTCCGAGGCCTGGATCAGATAGGCCATCCAGCCGGCGACCGGCACCGACAGCAGGCCGATGCTCTGGCCCATCGCGAGCCGGTCGCGGATCGGGTTGAGCAGGCGCTGGACGATCTTCTGCGAACCGTCGGTGGCGACCTGGTGGTTGCGGTGGCGGATCGCGATGTTCTTCAGCCGGGCAAGGCTCTGCTCGACATAGGCAAGCGGCAGGACGCCGGATACCGGCATCAGCGTCGGCACAGTCTCCTCGACCAGCATGCGCCTGATGAAGTCCGACAGCAGCGGGTCGGCCATGGCATCCGATGTGTGCTCGAGACCAGCCAGAACGCCGAGCGTGGCGAGTGCCGTCTGGGCGCCATTCAGCACCCGCATCTTGAGATGCTCAAACGGCGTGACGTCGTCGACGAAGGTGGCGCCGACCAGATCCCAGCGCGGCATGCGGCCGGCGAATTTTTCCTCGATCACCCACTGCCGGAACGGCTCACCGACAGCGACGGCGGCATCGTGGTAGCCGAACCATTGCTCGACACTGTCGAGGTCATCTTGCGTTACCGCCGGCGCGATGCGGTCGACCATTGACGAAGGGAAGGCGGAATTGGCTGCGATCCATGCGGCCAAGCCATTGCCGCGCTGCCTGGCGAAGGTCTGCACGACATTGGCTAGGATAACGCCATTGGCCGGAATGTTGTCGCAGGACAGCAGTGTCAGCGGCCGCCCATTTGTGGCCCTGCGCTGCTCCAGCGCCCGCACCAACAGGCCGGGAACGCTGCGTGGCGTCTCGGGGTTGGCGAGGTCATGGACGATGTCGGGATGGCCAAGGTCGAGTTCGCCGCTGGACGGGACGTGGCAATAGCCTTTTTCGGTCACCGTCATCGTCACCAACTCGATATCGGGTGAGATCAGCACACCCATCGCCGGTGCCGCACTCTCCTGGCTGTCGACCACCCGGACGATGCTGCCGATGACGCGCGCCTCGATGTGGCTGTTCTCGCGGATCAGCCTTGTGTAGAGCCCGCCCTGCCGTCCCAGCGTGTCGGCAAGGCGGGGCGGACGGATGTTGATGCCGACGATGCCCCAACGGTCGAAGCGCAGCGAGATGAGATCGTCGGTGTATTCGGCCTGATGGCAGCGATGGAAAGCGCCGACGCCGAGATGCGCCATGCCGGGCGAGAGGAGCGTACGGTCATAGGACGGTGTCTGCACCGATGCCGGCAAGCGATCGAGCAGCGCCGGCCCAAGCGTTTCGATGGAAGCGCTCACCGGTTCGCTCCGATCACCGCCTGCTCCTGGTCGACAACCGCGCCGGTCATCGGGCCGGCGGCGTCGGACAGCAGGAAGACGGCGAGGCTGGCGATGTCGTTCGGGGTCAGCAGCCGCCCGAAAGGCTGCGCGGCATTGGCCTTGTCGAGCCAGCCGGGGCCGTTGCCCAATGTCTCCGCCTGCATGATGCGTTCGGCCGGCGTGTCGGTCCAGCCGACATTGATGCCGTTGACGCGGATGCGGTCGAAGCGGTGGGCGTTGGCGGCGTTCCTGGTCAGCGTCGCCAGCGCGCCCTTGGTGGCGGAATAGACGGCAAGCTCCGGCGAGCCGCAATGGGCGTTGATCGACAGAATGTTGAGAATGGCGCCACCTTGGCCGCGCTGCTTCATGTCGGCAATCGCCGCCTGCATCAGGAAGAACGGCGCGCGCGCATTGACGGCAAACAGCGCCGCCCAATCGTCGAGGCTGGCGTCGAGGAAAGAGGCGCGATCGGTCAGGCCGGCGGCGTTGACCAGCGCATCGATGCGGCCGAAGCGCTCGATGCAGGCCTGCGCCAGAAGGGTGGGGGCGTCAGCATCGGCAAGGTCGGCGGTGACGAAGATGGTCGGCGTGCCCAATTGCGAAAGCTCGGCCGCCACGACCTCGCCACGCGCCCTCTCGCGCCCGGTGACCAACAGCCCGGCGGCACCGGAACGCGCCAGCGTCTCGGCAATGGCGCGGCCAATGCCTTGCGTCGACCCGGTGACCAGAGCCACCTTGCCGTCAAGCCGGATCTCCATTCCTCCTCCCGGGAATAAAGTTTCTATTTTGAGAAATATGGAACGACAATTCCCGATAGTCAATTGGACCAGTGACGCCTCATTCGTCGCGCCGCGCCGCCACGCCATGGACCAGCGCCATCCCAACGGCGAGCGAGGCCGCCAGTGAGCGGAAGCCGGCAAAGTCGGATTCCACCACTTCCAGCCAGCTGTCCGAGAGCGGGATCAGCGGGCTGAAGGTGCTGTCGGTGACGGTGACGATACGCGCCTTGCGCTCATGCGCCACCGCGACGAGATCGGGCGTGATCGAATTGTAGGGGCTAAACGAGACAGCGAGCACGGCATCCCGGCCGCCGATGCAGCCGATCTGGTCGAGTGCGGAGGACCCGACATTGTCGACCAGCACGTTGCGCACGCCTTGCTGCGAGAGCGTCAGCGAGAGATAGGCGGTGACGGGAAAGGCGCGCTTGGAGCCGATGACATAGATCAGCTCGGCCGCCGCCAGCAGCGCCACCATCTTGTCGAAACTCTCGACGTCGAAGCCGGTCTCGATGCGGCCCAGCGAGGCCTGCGATGCGCCGACCATGCCGTGCAGGAAATGCAGATTTGGCTCGGTCTCGGTGCGCGGTTCGCCGCGCCCTTCCGGCCATGAGCCCTTGATGTGCTCCTTGAACAGGCCCTGGAAATCGGAAAAGCCGGAATAGCCGAAGATCTGGGCAAAGCGCACCAGCGTCGAGGGCTGCACGCCGGCCTGTGCCGCAACCTGCGCGATGGTGCCGAGCGCGACGTCGCTCGGATGCTGCCACAGGAAGATTGCCACCTGGCGCAGCCGCTTGGGGAAATGCACCGTGCCCGACGACAGCACCGCGCGCAGCTCCTCATAGGTCTGCGGCTGGATGTAGCCAAGCGCGGCCAGCGAGCGTCCGCGCTTGCGCGTCGCCGCCTCGTCGGTGCTGGACCGTCCGGATGCCTTGCTTGCCCCACTCATGATTTCAGGCTAGCGCGATACGATCGTTTTACAATATGAAAATTGGAAATCGTATTCGAAAGCGGTGTGCCGGGAGGAGCTTGAAAATGGCCTACGCAACATCGGACGGATCAGCCGGCAAGCGGCTGCGGGTCGGCATGGTCGGCGGCGGCCGCAATGCCTTTATCGGCGCCGTGCATCGGCTGGCCATGCGCCTGGACGACCAGATCGAGCTGGTCGCCGGCGCGCTGTCGTCGGACCCGGAAAACGCGGCCGCATCGGCCGCCGAGATCGGCATCGCGCCGGATCGCAGCTATGCCGACTATCGCGAGATGGCGCGAACCGAAGCAGCGCGGCCGGATGGCATCGAGGCGGTGGTCATCGTCACGCCCAACCATCTGCACGCGCCGATCGCCACGGCCTTTCTCGAGGCCGGCATCGACGTGATCTGCGACAAGCCGCTGTCGACGACGCTGGCCGACGCAGAAGCACTGGTGGCGCTGGCGCAGGTGAAAAAGCGCCGCTTCGTCGTCACGCTCAACAACACCGGCTACGCCATGGTCCGCCAGGCGCGCGAGATGGTGGCGGCGGGCGCGCTTGGCCGCATCGTGTCTGTGCATGGCGCCTACATCCAGGACTGGCTAACCAAGCCGATCGACGCCGAGGGCCAGAAGCAGGCGGAATGGCGCACCGATCCGGCGCGCGCCGGCCAGTCGGCGGTGTTGGCCGACATCGGCGTGCATGCCTTCAATTTGGCGAGCTTCATCTCCGGATGCGAGGCCGAGGCGGTGTCGGCCGATCTGTTCACCGCCGTCCCCGGACGCCGGCTCGACGACAATGCGCATGTGCTGGTGCGCTGGACGGGCGGCGCGCGCGGCACGATCCTGGCCAGCCAGACCTCGCCCGGCCACTACAACGATCTCTCGGTGCGCATCTATGGCGACAAAGCCGGGCTCGAATGGTCGGGCGGCCGGCCGGAAGAACTGCGCTTCTCCATCTACGGCGAGGAGACCCGCACGCTGGTGCGCGGCGGCCATGGCTCGACCACTGAGAGCCAGCGCGTGTCGCGCATGCCGGCGGCGCATCCGGAGGGATATATCGAGGCCTTCGCCAATATCTACCGCGACGCCGCCGATATCGTTCGCGCGCACCGTTCGGGCGGGACGGTTGATCCGGCGCGCGCGGCACAGGTGCCCGATGTCATCGATGGCGCGCGCGGGGTGAAGTTTGTCTCGGCGGCGGTGGAGTCGAATGCTGCGGGCGGGGCTTGGACGGCGGCAAGGTTCGGGTGAGGCGAGCTATCCCTTGATCGCCGAGCCGACGATGGAATCGACGAAGAAGCGCTGCAGGAAGACGAACAGGATGAGCGGCGGCAGCACGGCCAGCGTCGCGCCGGCCATCACCAGGCCGGTGTTGACCGCACCTCTGTTGTAGCTGAGCAGGCGGCTCAGGCTGATGACGATCGGATAGGCGTCGGCATTGCCCTGCAGCACGGTCAGCGGCCACAGATAGCTGTTCCAGTGGTAGACGAAGGCGAAGAGGGCCAGAGCCGCGATTGCGGGGGCGATGCTGGGCGCGACGATCTTGTAGAGGATCAAGAACTCCGAGGCGCCGTCCATGCGCGCGGCGTCGATGAGCTCGTCGGGAACGCCGGAGATGAACTGGCGCATCAGGAAGATGCCGAAAGCATTGGCGAGATTGGGCACGATGATGCCGGCGAGGCTGGCGTTGAGGCCGATCGAGCCGACCAGGCGATAGAGCGGGATCAACGTCACGATTGGCGGCAGGAACATGGTGGCGATCAGCAGAGAAAACAGCAGCGACTTGGCGGGGAAGTGGTATTTGGCGAATGCGTAGCCGGCCATCATGCTGGTCAGCAGGATGCCGGCGGTGGTGATCGAGGCGATGACCAGAGAATTCCACATCGAGCGGCCGACATTGACCACGCCCGACACCTTCTCATAGGCGTCGAGGCTCGGCGTAAGGGGGATCCATACCGGCGGCACCTGCATGCTCTCGGCCGGCGTCTTGAGGCTCGACAGCACCATCCACACCAGCGGGAAGGCCGAGGCAACGGCGACCAGCAGCATCAGCGTCGCCAGCAGCGCCTTGTGGCCGGACGGGCGCCGGCGCGACAGCCGGCTCGACGATCCCGCGCTCATTCGTCGTTCTTCCGGTTGGCGAAAGCAAACAGCGCGCAGACGACGACAATCAGCGACAGCATCAGCATCACCGCCATGGCCGAACCCAGTCCACCCTGCGCACGCTCGATGCCGACGCGGCGGATGTGGTAGGTCAGCACATTGGTCGAGCCGACCGGCCCGCCCTGCGTGATCAGGGCAACCGGCTCGAACACCTGCACGGCGTTAATGATGGCGATGACGGCGCTGAACAACAGCGTGCGCCGCATCAGCGGCAGCGTGATGAAGCGGAACTGCTCGAAGCGGCTGGCGCCATCGAGCTTCGCCGCCTCGTAGAGGCTGCCTCGGATCTGCGTCAGCCCGGCGATCGCCAAAACGGTGAAGTAACCGACCTGTTGCCAGACATTGAGGAAGATGATCGAGATCAGCGCCGAGCGCGGCGACGACAGGAAAGGCTGCGGGCCGATGCCGATCAGGCCGAGCATCTGGTTGAGCGGGCCTTCGCTCGGCGAATAGAGTTTCGACCAGACCAGCGCCACGGCGATCATCGGCACCATGTAGGTGGCAAACAGCACCGTGCGCAGCGCCATGCCGCCGGCGACATCGCGCTGGTAGACCATCAGCCCGAAGGCCACCGACAGAGGCAGGATGAGGACGACGGAGAGCGCGGTGTAGACGGCTGTGTTGACGAGCGCGGCCTTGAAATCGCGGCCGACCGAGGAGACCCCAAAAATCTCGCGGAAATTGTCGAGGCCGACGAAGCCGGCGCTGGAAAACGGTGTCTGCGTCGACCAGTCCTGGAACGACAGCCAGACGGTGAGCAGCATCGGCAACAGGACGAAGATGCCGATCAGCGTCACGGCGGGCGCCAGCATGATGCCCGCCGAGGCACGGTACCTCTGAATCATTATTTGACGGCGCGCTCCAGGATCGAAATGGCGTCGGCCTGCGCCGTCGCCTGCGCATCCTTGGCCGAGACCTGGCCATACTGCAACGCCTCGAGCGTCTGCTGCAGCGATTCCGAGAATTCCTGGCCGCCCGGCACCACCGGGAACGGCTTGGCGTCGGTGAGCACGCTGACATAGCCGGAGAGGAATTCCGAGCCGAGCTTGTCCTTGTGCGCCTCGATGTCGGAGAGGCGTGAGGGCAGGATGCCCATCGACATGAGGATATCCGACATCGCGGAAGCGCCGTTCTTGCCGGACTTTGGATTGTTCAGCCAGGCGAGGAAGTCCCACGCCGCCTTCTGCTCGGCGGCACCTGCATTGGCGTTGACCACGGTCATCCAGGAGTAGGAGATCGAATGCGGCTTGTCGCCGCTCGGGCCGACGGGAATCGGCGCCGTTGCAATGTCGGCGAATCTGTCGCCCATGCCGGCCTTCAGCGCGCTCTCCCACCAATTGGCCATGATGATCATGCCGGTCTTGCCGGAGACGAAATTGTCGAGGAAGGGGCCGGTGGTGTTGGCGTCGGCTGTCGCCATCGACGGCACGCTGGCGCCCGACTTGATCAGGTCTTCATAGAGCTGGAAAGTCTCCGCGGCCTGCGGGCTGTCGAGCACCGGCTTGCCGTCCTTGACCAGGTCGCCGCCATTGGAGACCAGCAGCGAGGCGAAGGGGTGGACGACGCCGGCCGCCCAGGAGTTGATCATGCCGAAGCCTTGCTGTCCCGCATCCTGGTTGGTCAGCTTCTTGGCCGCATCCTTGAACTCGTCCCAGGTCTTGGGTGGCGCCGCGATGCCGGCCTGCTTGAGCAGCGCCTTGTTGTAGTTCAGCGCATAGACGTCGATTTCGTTGGGGATGCCGTAGAGCGTGCCGCCGACCGAGGCGGCGCTGGTGATGCCCGCCGGCCATGCGGCCTTGACCTCGCTGGCCACCGCATCGGGGGCGGGCGCGACCAGCTTGTCGCGCGCCAGTTCCGGCAACCAGAGATCGTAGATGCCGCCGATCGTCGGGCCGTCCGCGCCGCCGCCTTGCGAGCGCAGCGTGGTCAGGAGGTCGCCGAAGGGGACGGCGCGCACGGTGACGCTGACATCCGGATTGGTCTTGGCATAATCCTTGGCCGCCGCTTCCAGCAGCGCGACCGTCTCCGGCGACCAGTGGGTGAGATAGGAGATGTTGACCGATTGCGCCCAGCCGGTGGTGGGCAGGATGGCGAGGCCTGCGGCCAGTGCCAGTTTCGACGTCCAGGCAAACGACATTCCTCATCCTCCTATCGGTTCACAATGACGTTATGACAAGTTAGCGCGGCGACGCAAGGGCTTGCTGGCGAAAAAGTCTCACATGGCACGGTCACAGATTTCTTTGCAGCGCTGGAATGTGGATATTTATCGTTAGATAACAAACGGATGCGGGTACTGCAATGTCGTGAGGGGGCCAACGCCGCCATTCCTGAGGCGCAGCAGACCTCTTGCGAATGCCGCTATGTCATTATAATGACTTTTCCCGAGCCAATGGCTCTCTCACGGCAGGAAATGCCGCGGGACGCCAAGGACAGAGAACAATGGGAGACTGGCAATGAGCATGCTTTCACTTGACCGGCGCGCAGCACTTGGCCTGATCGGCGGCCTTGCCGCCGCCTGCGCCGGCGTCTTCGCCTCATTGCCGGCGCGAGCCGCCGACAGCACGGTGACGCTGTGGAGCTGGCGCACCGAGGACGAGGCAGCGATGCGCCGCATCTTCGATGCCTTCGAGGCGAAGAACCCCGGCATCAAGGTCGCCATCCAGTTCACGCCCGATGCCGACTACCAGAACCGGCTGAGCACGGCGCTGCGCGGCGGGCGCGGGCCCGACATCGCCCAGCTCAAGGCCTATGGCGAATTGCAGCCCTTCGTCGAGGCCGGCTATCTCGACGCGCTGGACGACAGCGTGCCGGAGCTGAAGAACATGGAGGACGCGGCGCTTGGCGGCGCGCGCGGCCGCAGCGACGGCAAGCTCTATGGCGTGCCCTATTCGGTGCCGATGATGGGCGTCTTCTACAACCAGGATATCTTCGCCGCCCAGGGCATCGAGATACCGAAGACCTACAAGGATTTCACCGCTGTCTGCGAGAAGCTGAAGGCGGCCGGCATCACGCCGATCGCCACCGGCGGCGCCAACGGCTCGGCCTGGGAACTGGAGATCGCCGTCGGCGTCGTCGGCCCGACCGTCTATGGTCCTGAATTCTACGACCAGATGATGAGCGGCAAGGCGACCTTCGAGGATCCGCGCTATGTCGCGGCGCTGAAGCGCTTCGCCGAGCTGAAGCCGTATTTCCCCGACGGCTTCGCCGGCATCGACTACACCACCGCCACGCAGCAGTTCATCGGCGGCAAGGCGGCGATGTTCCTCGGCGGTTCGTTCGAGAACGGCAGCTTCAAGGCGCAGAACCCGAAGCTGAAATTCTCGATCTTCCCGTTCCCCGCCGACGATGCCGGGGCAAAACTCTACACCTCGGCCTTCTCCGACGGCTCCTATGGCCTGGTCTCCGAGAGCCAGAACAAGGAAGCCGCGACCAAGGTGCTGGGCTTCATGGCTTCGGCAGAGTTCGCGCAGATGTTCGCCGACGAGCTCGGCTGGCCGCCGGCCCGCACGGATGTGACGGTGAAGGATCCAGTGCTGGCCTCGATGATGGAGATGGCGAAGAATTCGACGCCCTATCTGACGCTGGTCGGCTTCCGCTGGCAGTCGCCGACGGCGTCTTCGGTGCTGCAGTCGGAGATCATCGACATGGTCGAAGGCAACATCGCGCCGGAGAAGCTGGCGGCCGACATGCAGGCCGCAGTCGCCACCTGGTTCAAGCCGAAGCAGTAGGCGCGGCCGGTCGCAAAGCGGCCGGCCTCTCACGGACCAGAAAAGCGCATGAGCACCCTTCGCCGCACCAGCAGCCTTCGCCGCACGCAGCAGCGCATGGCCGTGCTGTTCATCCTGCCGGCGCTGGCGGTCTATGCGCTGTTCGTTCTCTATCCCCTGGGGATGTCGCTCTGGGGCAGCTTCTTCGTCTGGAAGGGGCTGCGCATGGTCGAGTTCGCCGGCCTGTCGAATTTCTCAAGGCTGTTCGTTTTCCCCAGCGGCGCGCGGATCTACGGCGCGCTGTGGCACAACACCGCCTGGTTCTTCGGCATCATGGTCTTCCAAAATGGCCTCGGCCTGTTGTTCGCCTGGCTGCTATTCCTGCGCGACAAGGGTGCGGCCTTCTTCCAGTCGGTGTTCTTCTTTCCGGCGGTGCTGAGCCCGGTCATCATTGGCGCGCTGTGGCGGTTGCTTTTGGCACCGGGTGGCGTCGTCGAATGGGCGCTGAACGGGCTCGGCCTGCACCAGGGCAGCCTAACCGTGCTCGGCAACAGCCACACCGCGCTCGCCATGCTGATCGCCGTCGATGCCTGGAACTGGATGGGCCTGCCGGTGCTGATCTACACGGCAGGTCTGCGGCAGATTTCCGGCCAGATTTTCGAGGCGGCAAAACTTGACGGCGCCGGCAATGCGCGCATGCTGTTCTCGATCGCGCTGCCGCTGCTGATGCCGGCGCTGGGCACGCTGACGACTTTGTCGTTCATCAACACCTTCAACCAGTTCGACCTCGTCTATGTCATGCAGGGCGTGCAGGGCAATCCGAGCTATTCGACCGACACGCTGGTGACGTACTTCTACCGGCTGGCCTTCGGCGCGGAAGGTGCTGTCGGCATCACCGATATCGGTCTGGCTTTGGCGCTCGGCACCGTGCTGTTTTTGATCCTCAGCATCGGCACGCTCATGATGCTGCGCTTCTTCGACCGCCGCACGGTGCAGCTATGAGCGCGCTGGCGATTTCGCAAAGACCGGCCATCTCTCGGCAGCTGGCGCGGCTGCCCGGCTGGACGGTGCTGGTCGTTTGGACGGCGGCCGTGCTGTTGCCGCTCTACATCCTCATCGTCTCCTGTTTCAAGACCACGGCCGAGATCTACGACAACAGGCTCGGCCTGCCGCAAAGCTTTGCCTTCGACAATTTCGTCAACGCCTGGACGCGCGCCGATCTCGGCCAGAATTTCATCAACAGCCTGATCGTCACGGGCGGCGCCGTCATCCTCACCATCGTCGTCTCGGCGATGGCCGCCTATCCGCTCAGCCGCTACAAGCTTGGCTGGAATGCCATCATGCTCGGCCTGTTCCTGTCCGGCATCATGCTGCCCATCCGGTTGGCCTCGGTCGAACTGTTCACGCTGATGCGCAATCTCGGCCTGCTGGATTCGCTGACCGGGCTGATCCTGGTCTATTCGGCGATCCGCATTCCCTTCGCCGTCTTCATCTTCGCCAATTTCATGCGCGTCTTGCCCTCCGAGTTGGACGAGGCGGCGCGCATGGACGGCGCCGGCGAGGTCCGCATCCTGTTCCAGATCATCCTGCCGATGGTCAAGCCGGCGGTGTCGATCGTGGCAATCTTCACCGCGATCGCGGTGTGGAACGATTTCTTCTTCCCGCTGATCTTCATCTTCGATGACCGCTACAAGACGGTGCCGCTGGCGATCAGCGTCTTCGTCGGCCAGTTCCGCACCGACTGGGGCCTGGTGTTCGCCTCGCTGGCGATATCCATGGCGCCCATCCTGATCATGTATTGTCTGCTGGCGCGCCAGATTCGCGAAGGCGTCGGTACCGGAGGGGGCATGAAATGATCGAAGACAGGATTTATGCGGCGAAATCGATCCTGGTGGTCGGCGCGCACGCCTTCGATGCCGAGGTGATGGCCGGGCCGCTGGCGGCCGCTGCCGTCAAGCGCGGCGCCACGGTGACCTTCCTGCATCTGACCATGGGTGAGCAGGGCCATCCGTACCTGGTTCCCGCGCATTATTGCGTGCAGAAGGAAGAGGAAGCGGGCAGCGCGGCGGAGCGGCTCGGCGTCGCCATGCGTAGCTTTGGCCTGCGCGACGGCTTCCTGCCCACAGACGATCAGACGGCGCTCGAAGTGGGCGACATCATTCGCGAGCTGAAACCCGAGATCGTCATCACCCATTGGCACGGCAGCTGGCACAAGGACCATCGCGCCGCCGCGCATTTGACGAAGACCGGTATCTTCTTCGCCGGACTGCCGACCGTTGCCAGCGACCATCCGGCGCACACGCCGCAACTGCTGCTGTTCGGCGAGAACTGGGAGGACGATGACGGCTTCCGGCCCGAGCATCTCGTCGATGTCAGCGACGGGTTCGAGGCCTGGCGCGACGCGGTCATGGAGTATGAGCTGGCGCGCGGCCTGAGCAGCTTCCCCTATGTCGACTATTACAGTTCGCTCTACCGGCTGCGCGGCTGCCTGCGTGGCACGCGCCATGCGCAGGCCTTCGCGGCGGCGTCGCATTCGTGGAATGCCGGCAGCGGCCTGTTCTCGCTCCCCTTCGGCAAAGGGTCCGGTCGATGAGGCGGGTACTCGCCATCGATCTCGGCGGCACCAATCTGCGCGCCGCCGTATCTACGGGCGATGTCGGTGCGTTGGAGGCGCTGGGCAGCGAGCCGGCGCCGGCAACCCTTGGTGCCTTCATTGCGCGCATCGACGCGCTGTGCGCTGAGGCCGGGCCGGTCTCAGCGCTTGGCATCGCGGTGCCGGGTCTGGTCGAGGGCTCAATCTGCCGCTGGATCCCCAACTTGCCGTTCCTCGACGGCGTCGATATCCAGCCGCTGTTTCCCAAACTGCGCGTAGCGCTCGGCAATGACGCGCAGATTGCGCTGCTGGCGGAGGCTGTCGAAGGCAGTGCGAAAAACCTGCCGGATGCGATCCTGCTCGCCATCGGCACCGGCATCGGTTCGGCGGTGCTGGCCAATGGCCGCATCGTTGCCGGCGCGCATGGCGGCGCCTGCTCGTTCGGCTGGGCCTGCGCCGACGTGAGGGATCATGGTGAAGAGCGCAGCGGCTGGCTGGAGCGCGTCGCGTCGGGCCGGGCGCTCGATGCCCTTGCCGGACAGATCGGCCTTGCCGACGGCCGCCAACTGATCGCCGCTGCCCAGGCCGGCGAGCTGGCTGCACTCACCTTGCTTGAACTGCCGGCGCGACAGCTCGGCACCGCGCTTGCAGGCGCTGTCGCGCTGCTCGATCCGCAAGCGGTGCTGATTTCGGGTGGTTTGGCGGACGCGCTGGATGTGATCCGGCCGCCGCTGCTTGCGGCGCTGCGACGTCAACTGCCGCCGCATCTGCGCGGCATCGACGTCAAGCCCGGAAAGTTCGGTCCCCGCGCCGGTCTGGTCGGCGCGGCGCTGGCCGGCGCCGTTGGGCAAGGGTGGAGGCAGGTGCGATGAGCGAAGCAAGCTTTCAGCAACCGGACCGCAGACGGCCGGAGCCGCTCTGGTACCAGGTCGAAGAGGCGATCCGAGCCATCGTCAAGAGCGGCGAATGGGCAACGGGCGACCAGATCCCGGCGGAGGACAGGCTGTGCGCCCTGTTCGGCGTCAGCCGCATCACGCTGCGCCACGCGCTGCGCAATCTCGAGGAGGCCGGGCTGCTCAGGCGCGAACATGGCCGCGGCACGTTCGTGCGCTCGACCACGCTGGTCGCCGGCACGCGTGAGCTGACCAGCTTTACCCAGGAGATGGGCAATATGGGCGTGGTCGCGGGCTCGCGTCTGCTCGACTGCAGCCTGACCACCGCCAACGCGGCGGCTGCCGGCGCGCTGGAGATCGAGGAGGGCGATCCGGTGGTGCGCATTCGCAGGCTGCGGCTCGGCAACAACGAGCCGATCGGCATCCAGACGGCGCAGCTGTCGGCGGTGCGCGTGCCGGGCTTCCTCGATGCCGGCCTGCTGCAGGGCTCGCTCTACGAGGCGCTGGAGCGCCATTACGGGATCGTGCCGGTGGCCGCGCGGGAGAACTACCGGGTCGGCGCGGTCGGCGCGGCGGACGCCGAACTGCTCGACCTCGCCGTCGGCAGCCCGGCCTTCGTCGTCGAACGCATCACCACCGACGAGCGCGGCCCGTTCGAATTCACCGTCTCGATCATGCGCGGCGACCGCTACGAAATCCGCTCGACGCTGCGCGCCGGACGCGTGCCGCTGAACCCGAGAAGCTGATCCATTCCAGACCGACACAGCAAACAGGAGTACCCACGTGTCCGATCTCTACATCCACCGTCTCGCCGCCCTCATCGACCAGGCTGCGAAAGCCAATGAAGAGGCCTTTGGCCAGGCCGCCAGCCGCTTTGCCGACTCGCTCGAGGGCGGCGGGCTGGTGCATCTCTATGGCTCCGGCCATTCGGTGCTGCCGGTGCAGGAAGTGTTTCCGCGCTATGGCAGCTATGTCGGCTTCAACCCGCTGACCGACCCGCGCGTGATGTGGCACAATGTGCTCGGCGCCGGCGGCGTCCGCGAGCTTTTGTGGCTGGAGCGTACGGAAAAATACGCCGAAAAATTCCTCGACCACCAGCCGCTCAACAAGGGCGATTCGATCATCATCTTCGGCCATAGCGGCCGCAACTCGTCCGGTATCGACACCGCGCTCTATGCCAGGAAGCGCGGCATCTTCGTCGTCGCTGTCACCAGCAAGAACAATCTCGACAAGCCGGCGACGCACTCGTCCGGCAAGCGGCTGGCGGATGCCGCCGACCTCGTCATCGACACCTGTTCGCCGATCGAGGACGCCATCGTGCCGGTCGAGGGCTGGAGCCGGCCGGTGTCGGGCTCATCGACGGTGCTTGCCATGATCCTGGCGCATGAGCTGATCGCGCGCACCGCCGAGCAGCTCGCCAAGCGCGGCATCGAACTGCCGGTCTTCGCCTCGCCGACCATTGCCGGCGTGACGTTGCACGACACCGACGTCATCTATGGCGTCTACCGCGAGCGCATGCTGGAGGCGCAGCAGAAGCACCTGCCGACCTTCCAGGCAACGATGCGCGGAGAGTGAAAAAAGGGAGGCCCGGCACATGCCGGGCCTCCGACGTCTCGTTCCGCAATTCCTTCCTCTCAACGCCGCTTCGGGCGCCCGGCAGGCGATTTGTTGCCGCGCGGCCCGCTCTGAACCGGCGTGTTGCCCTGGTTTTCCTCCGACAGCTTGCGCCAGCGGGCAAGGCGCTCGGGGTCGAGCGTACCCGCCTTCAACGCAGCCTGCACCGCGCAGCCCGGTTCGTGGACATGAGTGCAGTCGCGGAACTTGCACAGCGGGGCAAGCTCGGTGATTTCGGCAAACAGCGTGTCGATGCCGGAGGCGACGTCGCTGACATGCAGCGTGCGCATGCCCGGCGTGTCGATCACCCAGCCGCCGCCGGCAATGGCGTGCAGCGATCTGGCTGTGGTAGTGTGGCGACCCTTGGCATCGTGCTCGCGAATGCCCGCCGTCTGTTGCGGCGATTGCTGCGCCGATCCGGCCAGCGTGTTGACCAGCGTCGATTTGCCGACCCCGGAGGAGCCGACCAGCGCTACCGTCTGCCCCGCGCCACACCAGGGAGCAAGCGCCGCTGCGGCATCGGCGACGCGCGGGTTCAGCATCACCACGGCCAGTCCACGCTGCAGGGCGGCGGCCTGGCGTTGGTAAGCCTCGGCATCGTCAGCGGTGTCGGCCTTGGTCAGCAGGATCACCGGCGTCGTTCCGGCCTCGTTGGCCAGCGCGAGATAGCGCTCGAGCCGGGCGATGTTGAAATCGGCATTGCAGGACGTCACGATGAACAGCGTGTCGACATTGGCCGCGGCCAGCTGCGGCACCCTGCCTCCCTGTGTGCGGCGCTCCAGCACCGTCTTGCGGGTCAGGCGGCGGCGCAGCAGATGCGTGTGAGGCTCGACCAGCACCCAGTCGCCGACGGCATAGTCGCCGGTGTTGGCATTGGCCGGCAGCGTCAGATCCACTGGCCCTGCCCGGGACAGACCGGCCAGGCGGTCGCGGTGCACCGAGGCGATGCGCGTCGGCACTAGGTCTGCCTCATCGGCTTCAAGCTGGTCGCTGAAGAAATCCGTCCAGCCCAGGCTTGCGAGGGAAGCCGTCACGGTTTTGACCACGGGGACGGCGTCACAGACATCGGAGAGTATCCTTTGGCAAAATGGGCGCGGACCCTCGGCGCGGTTGTTCAGCCGTGTATGGGCGGCATGGCGGCATTTGGCAAGCCGAACCGCGCCGATGGCCAAGCCGTTTCGCGCACCGCGTGGAACGCATCGAGGCGGCGGGTCGCTGAACGTCACCAGACACGGAACCCTATCGTGGCACCTATCCGCGTCGCGTGCGTCGAGGGTCGTTCAACATTGAGGAAAAATCCTATGCACTTACACCTCGTTACTCTCAATGTCTGCAACACGGAAGGCGAACCGGAGCGCCTGGCGGCCATCAACCGGGAGCTGGGGCGGCTCGACCCGGATCTGGTCGCCTTTCAGGAGGTCGTCCAGACAGCCGATGTGAAATTCCTCGATACGCTGCTCGATGGTCTGGATCTGCATGCAACGCATCAAGCCTCGTCGTCGACCTCGAAGTTGGCAAGGACGGCTGAGGATGGCAGGTCGGGAAGCCTGGCAGAAGGGAGGGGGATGGCCGGCGCCACAGGGGCGGGGGTTGGGATGGGGTTGCCTGAAGCACCGGCCAAAGCGGGACAAGTCCCACGCCCACAAGCTAGCAGAGCTTGGATCGGTTCATATGGTGTGATCGCGGACTGGCGCAAAAGCGCTTTCACATCCCCGCGCAGGGGTCGGCAACGAGCCCGCAACCGAGGGTTTCCGGTCGGTTGGTGGGTTGCGCAAGCGTCGGTTGAAGGCGCTGCGGGAGGCTGTCGTTTTTAGTGCGGTTCGAGTGCTATGCGCTCAGCGACAGGTGCTCAAGGCAGGGCAATCGCGTGGCGCCACCACATGCGATTGTCCTGCTTACGCCACCGGCAGCGTTCGCCCCGCAATCAGATCCGCAGCCTTCTCCGCAATCATGACCACGGCCGCGTTGGTGTTGGAGGACACGATGCTTGGCATGACCGAGCTGTCGCAGACGCGCAGGCCTTGCAGCCCGCGCACGCGAAGCTCGGGGTCGACGACGCTGTCGGCATCGCCGCCCATCCGGCAGGTGCCGACTGGGTGATAGGCGCTGCGGCCATGTTCTCGGGCGAAGGCTTCGAGTGCTGAGCGCCCCTGCATCGCCTTGCCGGGCAGATGCTCGCGGCTGATGTATCTGGCGAAGGCTGGCTGCGACAGGATTTCGCGGCTGATCTCGATGCCGTCGATGGCGCGTTCGAGATCATAGCGCTCGGCGAACGGGTTGGGGTCGATGATGGGCGCATCGCGCAGGTCCGCGGACTTGAGCGTGACGCTGCCGCGCGAACGCGGGCGCACATGGTAGGAGTTCAGCGTGCAGCCATTGCCGCCGGGAACCGAGCCGATGCCTTCCTCAACGCCGGCGCCGGGCAGGAAATGGAACTGGATGTCCGGCGTCTTCTCCGCGCGGTCGCCCCACCAGAAGCCGCCGGCCTCTACAATGTTGGAGGCCACCGGCCCCTTGCCGAACAGCGCATATTCAAGACCGGCGACCGCTTGCCAGCGCTTCTTCTTGTAACGGTCGATGCCGTGCGGTCCGTTGAGCTCGGCGACGACATCGACGTCCATGTGATCGTGCAGATTCTGGCCGACGTTTTTGGAATCGTGGACCACCTTGATGCCGTGCTGGCCGAGATGCACGGCCGGGCCGATGCCGGACAGCATCAGCAATTTCGGCGAGCCGATGGCGCCGGCGGCGACGATGACTTCGCGCTCGGCGCGGAGCAGTTCGGTGCGGCCATTGACGATGATCTCTACACCGATGGCGCGGCCGTTCTCGACCACGATGCGGCTGACCGAGGCGTCGGTGCGTAGCGTCAGATTCTTGCGGCCGAGCGCCGGCTTCAGATAGGCGACCGCCGTGCTCGAGCGTTTCCCCCGACGCGTCGTCGTCTGGTAGAAGCCGGCGCCCGCCTGCTCACCGGCGTTGAAGTCGGCGCGGAAAGGAAGGCCCGCCTGCTGCGCCGCCTTGACAAAGATGCGGGTCAGCGGATGCGGCGCACCGCTGGAGACGCCGAGCGGGCCGTCAATGCCATGCTGCGCATCGGCAAACGTGTCGTTGCCCTCGGAGCGGACGAAGTAGGGCAGCACGTCGGCATAGTTCCATCCGGCACAGCCATCGTCGGTCGCCCAGCCATCGTAGTCCTGCGGGCAACCACGGGTGAACACCTGGGCGTTGATCGAGGAGCCGCCGCCGAGCACACGCGCCTGCGGATAGACCATGGTGCGGCCGTCGATCTCCTTGCCGGGCGCGGTGTCATAGCCCCAGATCAGCGGCCCCGACGTCATCTTGAAGAAGCCGACCGGCAAATGGATGTAGCGGTCGGTGTCGGGCGGACCGGCCTCGAGCAGCACGACGGACACGTCCGGGTCCTCGCTCAGCCGCGCGGCCAGAATGCAGCCGGCCGAGCCGCCGCCGACGATGATGTAATCCGTCATTTCCACTCCCAGGCTCTCTTTGTTGGAGCATGATCTCCGGACAAAACGGTTTCCCGATTTGTCCGAGAAAACCGGTTCCCACTTCTAGGGATCATGCTCCGGCGGGCGATGAAAATCACCGCCCCTTCCTCTTGCGCGCGACGATCTCAAGTCGCTTGTGCCACGTCAAGAGAAAGGGTATGGTTATCGTGTTGAAGGGTTGTCGTACAAGTGGAGGAGCTTGACGATCCTCACCAGGAGGTCCCGGCCGCGCTCCCTGCGCAAGATGCCGGGCGGAACAGAATTCAATCGGGAGGTTTCGAGGTATGAACGACACGAAGAATTTTGCGGTCAATCGGCGCACGCTGATGATGGGCGCCACCGCCGGCGTGGCGGCACTCGCCATGCCGAGCGTGCTGCGCGCGCAAGACAAGCCGACACTGGTGACGTCGATCCGCTCGCTGTCCAACCCCTATCACGCGGTGTGGAAGACCGGCGCCGAAGCGTATGCCAAATGGGCCGGGCTGGAGCACGTCACGCTGGTTTCGGAAGGCAACAGCGAGAAGGGCATTGCCGACATCAAGGCGATGCTGGCCAAGACCGGCGGCAACATGGTGCTGAATTCCGATCCCAACGACACGCCCGATGCGCGCCCGATCGTGGAAGCCTGCGGCAAGGCCGGCGCCTATGTGGTGACGCAGTGGAACAAGCCTGGGGATCTGCACCCGAAGGATTTCAACCCGAACTATGTCTCGCATATCGAGTTCGACGGCATCGACAGCGGCAAGACCATCGCCGAGATCCTGTTCAAGACCATAGGCGGCAAGGGCGGCATCGTCGCACTCGGCGGCCTGATCTCGACCACGGCGGCGATCGAACGCAAGAAGGGCCTCGATGCGGCGCTCGCCGCCAACCCGGACATCAAGCTGCTCGACTTTCAGGTCGCCAACTGGAAGTCGACCGAAGCCTTCGACCTGATGGGCAATCTGCTCACCCGCTTCGGCGACGACATCAAGGGCATCTGGGCGGCCAATGACGATATGGGCTCCGGCGCACTGGAAGCGCTGCGTGCCGAAAATCTCGCCGGCAAGGTGCCGATCGTCGGCGTCGACGGCATCAAGACGGCGGTCGATGCGGTGCGCACCGGCGAGTTCGCCTGCACCGTCACTTCGGATCCGTTCTGGCAGGGCGGCATGGGTCTGGCCATCGGCTACAACGCCAAGATCGGCAAGTTCGACCCGACCAAGGAGCCCGCGGAGCACCGTGAGTTCTACGGCAAGGCGGTGCTGATCTCGCACGACAATGTCGAGGAATATTACAAGACCAATGTCGATGCGAAGCCCGAGATCGACTGGAACGATCTGTGGGGCCGGGTCACCGGAGCAATCCGCACCTGATCCATCGGAGTGGGCTGCAACTCCCTGGCGGCCCGCTTCCTCCCGCAGCCGTCGCGATCCCCTTGTCGCGACGGCTGTCACCAGCAGACGGGAAGCGGTTTCTTGACAATCCATACAGAACCCCTGAAGTCCGTTTCGGACATCGAGCGGACGACGCCTATGACATCGTTCCCCGGCCGTATCGCGACATTCCTGGGCGGCAGGCGCTGGCGCAGCCTGGCGCCGCTGGCGGTGCTGATTGTACTCTGCGTACTCATCGCCATTGCCAACCCCAATTTCATCGAGCTGCGCAATCTGGTGCGGCTTGCGAATTCCGCCGCCGTGCCGCTGACGCTGGCGATGGGGCTGACCTTCATCATCCTGATGGGCAGCATCGACCTTGCAGTCGAAGGCACGCTTTCGGTGGCGGCAATGGTGCTTGTGCTGCTCGCCGCCAATGACGGCAACGGCAACGACTATGGGTGGTGGGCGGTGCTCGCTGCCATCGCCGCCGGCACCGCCATGGGCTTCGTCAGCGGTCTCGTCCAGACCATGCTGCGCATCCCGTCCTTCATGGGCACGCTCGGCATGTGGTTCATCGGCCTCGGCCTGTCGGTCTATATGCTGGGCGGCACGGCCATCAAGCTGAACGACGCCTCGATCCGCGACCTGGCCTTGCACCGTTTCCTCGGCCTGCCGGTGGCGGTCTGGGTCGCGTTCGGCGCCTTCCTGCTCGCCACTGTCATCCAGTATCACACCAAGCTCGGCCGCCACATATTGGCGATCGGCGGTGATGAGGATGTCGCCAAGCTCTCCGGCGTCAATGTCGTGCGCGTGCGCATCACCGCTTTTGCGCTGGCAGGGTTCTTCTTCGGCATTGCCGGCGTGCTGGCCGCGGCACAGCTCGGCCAGTCGCACGCCGTCATCGGCGACGGCAGGCTGTTTGCAGCGGTCACCGCAGTGGTCGTCGGCGGCACCGCTTTGACCGGCGGCGAGGGCGGCGTCGTCAACACGCTGATCGGTGTGCTGATCGTCACCGTGCTTGCCAATGGCATGATCCTGCTCGGCATCTCGCCCTACATCCAGCAGACGGTGCAGGGTCTGATGATCATCGCCGCGGTGGCGCTGTCGCTCGACCGTGTCCGCCTGAAAATCGTCAAGTGAACGCCATGCTGCAGGCGTCCAACATCATCAAGAATTTCCCCGGCGTCCAGGCGCTGCGCGACGTCTCCATCGAGGTGCGGCCCAATGAAGTTGTCGGGCTGATCGGCGAGAACGGCGCCGGCAAGTCGACGCTGATGCGGGTGCTGGCCGGCGGCTACCGGCCGGATGGCGGCTCGCTCACGCTGGATGGCGAACAGCTGCGCATGCGCAACGCCCGTGATGCGGCCAGGCATGGCATCGGCATGGTGTTCCAGGAGCAGTCGCTGGTGCTGAACCTGACGGTTGCCGAAAACATCTATCTCGGCGAAGAGGACCGCTTCACCCGCTTCGGCCTCGTCAATTGGCGCGCCATGAACGCGGCGGCGCGGCGGCAACTGGCCAAGATCGGCATCGACATCGACGTCACCGCGCGCACCTCCGAACTCACCTTCGCCGCACGCCAGATGGTCGAGCTCGCCAAGGCGCTGACCTTGGAGGAAGTGGTCGAGCGGCAGTTGCTCATCCTGCTCGACGAGCCGACCTCGGTGCTCAACGCCGCTGACATCGAGGTGCTGTTCGCGCGGGTGCGCTCGCTTAAATCCCGCGCCAGTTTTGTGTTCGTCTCGCACCGCCTCGACGAGGTGCTCAACATCTCCGACCGTGTCTACACGATGAAGGACGGCGCGGTCGTCGCCGAGCACCGCGCAGCTGAAGTCACCGCGCCGGAGCTGCACGAGATCATGGTCGGGCGTGGCCTGCAGGCCGAATATTACCGCGAGGCCCGCCAGCTCGCGCCGCGCGATATCGTGATGGTCGAGGCCAAGGGGCTTGGCGCCAACGGTTACTATCACGGCGTCGATCTCTCGATCCGGGCCGGCGAGATTGTCGGCATTGCCGGCGTCGTCGGCTCCGGCCGCGAGGAGGTGACGCGCACCGTTGGCGGCTTCGTCCAGCATGATGCCGGCGAGATGAAAATCGGCGGCGATGCCGTGCGCTTCTCCTCGCCGGAGCCGGCTGTGCGCAAGGGCATCGGCTATGTCCCGCGCGAGCGCCGGCTCGAAGGGCTGGTGATGTTCCTGTCGATCGCGGAGAACATTTCGCTGGCCGATCTCTCCAGCGTCATGCGCCATGGCGCCATCGACTATGGCAAGGAGCGCCGGCTTGCCGCCGACTGGATCAAGCGGCTGCGCATCAAGGCGCCCGGTCCCGATGCCGCCTGCCGCAAGCTCAGCGGCGGCAACCAGCAGAAGGTGGTGCTGGCGCGCTGGATGACGGCGGGCTCGCGCATCCTGGTGCTCGACCATCCCACACGCGGGCTCGATGTCGGCGCCAAGGAAGAGGTCTACGAATTGGTGCGCGACCTCTCCGCGCAAGGCGTGGCGATCCTTTTGATTTCCGACACGCTGGAGGAAACGATCGGTCTGTCGCACCAGGTGCTGGTGATGCGCGACGGTGCAATCACCGCGCGCTTCGATGCCAGTCCGGGCAACAAGCCGAACCAGGTCGATCTTCTCAGGGCAATGGTGTGAACCGATGAATGAGGCGTTCTCCATCAGGCAGGTTTTCGAGGGCAAGTGGACGCAAGGCGCCATTCCGCTGATCCTGCTGGTCGGCCTGCTGCTGATCATCGAGATCGCCGCGCCCGGCTTCCTGACCGGCGAGACCGTGGCGCTTTTGTTTGCCAACACTGCCGTGCTGTTCATCCTGGCGACCGGCGTCACCTTCGCCATCCTGCTTGGCGGCATCGATTTGTCGATCCAGGCGGTGGCATCGCTGGCCAGCGTCATCCTGGCGCAATTGCTGCCGTCGCTCGGCCTCGCCGCCTTTCCGGTGGCGATCCTGTCGGGGCTCGCCTTCGGCGTGTTGAGCGGTGTCGTCCACGTCAAGCTGCGCGTGCCGTCCTTCGTCGCGACACTCGCCACCGGCGGCGTGGTCACCGGCCTGGCGCTCTGGGTCTCCAATGGCCGCGCCATCACCATCGAGGAGGCTGGTCGCGAAAACACCGCCTGGATCAACGCCACTGTCGCCGGCATTCCCGTGGTGGTGCTGATTTCGGCGGTCATCGGCATCGCCGCCTTTCTGGCGCTGCGCTACACGCGCTTCGGCCGGCAAGCGATCGCGGTCGGCGCCGGCGAACCGGCGGCGTGGGCGGCCGGCATCAATGTCGACCGCACCAAGATCATCGCCTTTGCCGCGTCGGGTATGCTCGCGGCCATCGCCGGCGTCGTGCTGGCAGCCAGGCTGTCGAGCGGTTCGCCGGTGCTGGCCAACCAGCTGCTGCTGCCGGCCATCGCCGCCGTCATCGTCGGCGGCACGGCGATCACCGGCGGGCTCGGCGGCGTTGCCCGCACGGCGGTCGGCGCGCTGATCATCTCGATCGTGCGCATCGGCATGACCTTCGTCGGCGTCAATATTTTCCTGGAAAATATGGTGTTCGGCGCGGTGCTGATCGCTGCCGTCGCCATCACCATCGACCGCAGCAAGATCGCGGTCATCAAGTGATCCCGCCTCCCAGGCAAGCGCGGACAGGACGGGACCGCATCGGCGCGAGGCCGATGCGGTCCGGCCCGATCGGATCACATTGTGTCGAGGCCGATCAGCTCGATCTTGTAGCCGTCGGGGTCTTCGACGAAAGCGATGTGGGTGGTGCCGTGCTGCATCGGGCCGGGCTTGCGCGGGATCTTGGCGCCGCGCTTTTCCAGTTCGGCGCAGACGGCGTAGATGTCGTTGACGCCGAGCGCCAGATGGCCGAAGCCGGTGCCGATCTCGTAGGGTTCCTCGCGGCCCCAGTTCAGCGTCAGCTCGACGACGGCTTCCTTGTCCTCGGGGCCGTAGCCGACAAAGGCGTTGGTGAACTTGCCGCCGGGGTAATCGTCGCGGCGCAGCAGGGTCATGCCGAGCACCTCGGTGTAGAAGGCGATCGACTTGTCGAGGTCGAGCACCCTGATCATGGTGTGCATATAGCGAAAGCCCGGGGCGTCGCTCATTTTGGAAGTCCTCCGAATTCTGTGATTTGCGGCTCTGATCATCCACATCGAACGCTTGGCGGCAAGATGGCCTCGGTTGATGTTCTCAATCAGGGTTGTATGATAACACGACAACGCCGGTATTTGTCCAGCCGTTTTGCCTAGGGGCCTAGAGCAAATCCATGAATGCCGTGCCGCCAACCTCCGCATCGCAGATCGCAGCCCTCGCCGGCCTGCTGCCGAATGGTGGGCTGCTGACCGATGAAGCGGATCTGGCGCGCTTCAGCCGCGATTGGTCGGGCGATCATTTCGGCCGGCCGCTGGCGGTGGCGCGGCCCTCTTCGGTGGAGGAGATGTCGGCGCTGATGCGGTTCTGCCATGCCGAGCGCATTCCGGTCGTGCCGCAAGGCGGCCTGACCGGGCTCGTCGGCGCCGCAGTGGCGGCGGATGGCGGCGAGATCGTCATCTCGCTGGAGCGCATGAACAAGATTCGCTCGATCAGCCCGATCGACTTTGCCATGGTGGTCGAGGCCGGCTGCATCCTCGAGGACGCCAAGCGCGAGGCTGAAGCGAGCGACTGCCTGCTGCCGATCACCTTCGGCGCGCAAGGCAGCTGCCGCATCGGCGGCAATGTCGCCACCAATGCCGGCGGCTTCAACGTGCTGCGCTACGGCATGACGCGCGACCTGGTGCTTGGCCTCGAAGTGGTGCTGGCCGACGGCCGCATTTGGAACGGGCTGAAAGTGCTGCGCAAGGACAATCGCGGCTATGATCTGAAGCAGATCTTCATCGGCTCGGAGGGCACGCTCGGCATCGTCACCGCGGCGGCGCTGAAACTATTCCCCAAGCCGACGCAGATCGAAACCGCGCTGGTTGGCCTGCGCTCCGTCGAGGACGCGATGGCACTCTATGCAAGGGCGCGGCGCGATTGCAGCGATTTGCTCACCGCCTTCGAACTGATCCTGCGCGGCGGCATCGAGATCACCATGCGCGAAGGCCAGGATTTTCCCGATCCGCTCAGCCAGCCCTATCCCGTCTATGTGCTGATCGAGGTGTCGTCGGGCGGGCTGATCGACCTCTCCAACATGCTGCTGGGGTTTCTCGGCAGCGTCGAGGACATCGTCGAGGACGGCGTCATCGCTTCGACCAGGGCTCAAGGTGAGCGGTTGTGGCTCTACCGCGAGATCATGGTCGAGCGGCAGGGCAGGGGCGGGCGCTACCTGCGCACCGATGTGTCGGTGCCGATCTCCAGGCTTGCCGATTTCGTCACCGATGCGCTGGCCGCCTTGGAGAAAGCCCGGCCCGACGCGCTGGCCGTCACCTACGGCCATGTCGGCGACGGCAACATCCACCTCAACGTCGTGCCGCCGGAAGGCATGGGCACCGAGGCGATGGAACATCTGTTCGAGCAGGCGGAAGCCGAGATCTTCACCGTCGTCGATCGCTATGGCGGCTCGATCAGCGCCGAGCACGGCATCGGCCGGGTCAAGCAGAAGGCGTTCCTCGAACGCATCGATCCGGTGACGCTCGACCTCGCCGCCGGCATCAAGGACGCATTCGACCCGCGCCACATTCTCAGCAACGGCCGCATTCTGGCGTCCGCACCCGCCGTCGACTATAGGTGAGCGATGACGCTGAAACTCGACAAGGTCAATCGCGGCCCACACCTCTCCACTCTGGTGGCCAGTTCCATCTCGCGCGAGATCGCGCAAGGCCGGCTGAAGCCGGGTGACCAGCTGCCGACCGAGGCGGCGCTGGCAACCACTTTCGGGGTCAGCCGCAACGTGGTGCGCGAGGCGATCGCGCGGCTGCGCTCGGAAGGCCGCATCTGGTCGCAGCAGGGACGCGGCGCCTTCGTGGTCGAGAGCAACAACCCGACGGTGCTGACCATCGACCATGAGACGCTGCAGCGCGCCGACTCGTTTCGCAATCTGTTCGAACTGCGTGGCATCCTCGAAGTGCAGGCGGCGGCCCTTGCCGCAAAACGGCGCAGCGACGCCGATCTCAAAGCCATGGGCGATGCGCTGTCCGGCATGCGCGCCGCCCCCTATGGCAGCGTCGCCTGGTTGCGCAGCGACCTCGAATTCCACCGCACCGTCGCCGAGGCGACGCGCAATTCCTACATGGGCCAATTCCTGGTCTTCGTGTCCGAGCGGGTGCGCGAAAGCATCCTCGCCGCCGGCAACCAGCAAAAGTCGGACGACATGGCCCGCATCACGCTCGGCGAACATGAGCGCATCCTGAGAGCGATCCGTGCCGGCGACGCCGAAGGGGCGCAAGCCGCGATGCGCGACCACCTGGCGGGCGCTGCGCTGCGGGTGGGGTTGCATGAGGGGGAAGCTGCGGAGATAGCGCCGGGGCCCGAGGCAGCGTCTCCGGTACGGCATTCGCGGTTGCGGAAGGCTGTGCGCGGGCAGGCTTAGGGATAACCTCGCCTTGTCCGCGCGCTGGGCCAATCGCCTATGGCGGCGCTGACCCCCACTCCGTCTCGGCTTCGCCGAGCCACCTTGCCGGGGCGAGCCACGGGTCTCGCCCGTCCTTCGGACCCCCCATTTCATGGGGGATGAGGAAATGCCAATCTCCGAGATCGCAGCCCTTCAAAAGCTTGGGTTTCCACTCCCCCACGAATGTGGGGGTAGAGGTGGCTCGGCGAAGCCGAGACGGAGTGGGGGAGCGCCATATCAGATTTCACACGGTCGTCGGCTCAACCAGCTCAGGGCCGGAGATAGGCCGCCACCCCACCGCGCTATTTCAGCGGCAGAAACAGCTCAAGCACCACCTCGCGCACCGGTCCGTTCGACGAAAAGTGCCGTTGGCAATAGATCGGAAAGTCGCGCGCCTCCTCGCCGCTGGCCGGAAGCCATTCGCGGTACAGGTAAAGCGCTGCCGGCTCGAGATTGTTGGTGTTGCCGGGATAGCGCAGCACCGCGCATCGTCCGGCGGGGATCACGCCGGCCTTCATCTGCGCGTCCTCGATCGGCCCGCCTTCTACCGGCAGGTCGGTTCCGGCACAAATATCCATGCTGTAATCGGCCGGGTTCGCCGGCTCCCTTTCGGAACGGAAGATGTTGAAGGTCGGGCTTGTCTCGGGCGAGAGGCCGGCCGCCTTGCGCCAGGCGATGAAGCGCTGGATGGTGTCCTGGAGCGTCGCCCGGTCGCCGCGATGCTCCATGATCGCCACCGGCGTCGGCGGCACATCGCGGATCATCACGTCGGCGGGTTCGAAGATTATCTGCATGAGCGTGGTCCTTGCTTTGTCGAGCGGCCCGAAGGCCATGAGCCACGCCCCCCAGTCGGGAGACTTCCGGAACGACGAAGGCGATTGTCCGAACCGTTGCCGAAAGGCGCGGGCGAAGGCATCCGGTGCGTCGTAACCGGCATCCATCGCTATGTCGGTGACGCTTTGGGCGTCGCTCTCGGCAAGCCGGTACGAAGCGCGCTTCAGGCGGGCGAGCTGGACATAGCGATGCACGGACAAGCCGAAGGTAGACGTGAACTGCCGGTGGAAATGGAATTTCGAAAACGCCGCGACGCCGCTCAACGCTTCCAGGCCCAGATCGCCGTCCAGATGCTGGTCGATGTGGTCCAGCACCCGCTGCATCCGGGCATGGTAGTTTTCAGGTGGCGTCATCAAACGTCTCGTCCTGCGTGGCGACACCAGATAGGCGGTTCCGGACATGTCGCGCTCGACCGATCTTGCGGTTTGACATGGAGGGATCGGTGATGGGCGCGGGCAATTCATGACTGTGGAAGGTTTCTCCGCAAGGAGGTTTCGGGATAGCGGTTTCGGCCCGCGCCCTCAATCGCGCCCATAGCACATGTCAGCGCTGGCCTCCTCTCCGTCTCGGTTTCGCCGAGCCACCTCTCCCCATTATGAGGGCGAGGAATCGCTATCGCAGAGGTCGCGGCCTGGAAAAAATTCGGTAATAGGTAGCAGCTACACCTGAGATTCCCGCGCTGCGCTGGGCATGTTACGGGCATTGTGCTACGGTTCGAATGTCGGAGGCAGCATGACCCAGTTGATACTTACGGGAACGATCGGCGGGCTTCTTGGCACCGGGCTGGCTCTAATCGGTGTTCGGCAGGTGAGGATTCTCGACTGTGTGGTCGCGTTCGGCATGTTGCTTCTGGGGCTGACGTGGTTTGTGGGCTAGCGCAACGCGCTTGTTAGCTCGACGGCTTCTCACGCAGTTGCACCGGTCCTGTCCCGTTCCATTGGATGAACTCAGCCTTCTTGTCACAATCGCTTTAACAGCGGTTCGTGGACCTCACGAAGCGCGCGGTAGTGCTCACTCGGGTACGCTAGGAACGGACCGACGATGCTCTTGTGCATCGCCTCCGCTGCCACCAGAAAGCGCCCGATTTGGGGAGCGCCGTACGAGGTTTTACTCCGCCGCCTCCACCAGCGACACCCCATTCAACCCCGCTACAATATCCGACAGCGCCGGCACGAACTTCTCGCCATGGCCTGTTGTGACGGCCGTGGCGAACCCATTGCGCACAGCGGCGCCGATCGGGTTGGCGATGCCGGCGGCCTGGGCGAAGGAGGCGAGGTAGGTCATGTCCTTCAGCGCGTTGGCGATGGCGAAGCGTTGGGCGTTTTCGTTGCGGTTGAGGACGAAGTCGAAGAAGGCCTGGTAGAAGCCGCAATCCATGCGGCTGCCGGAAATGACGCTGTTGAAGACCTGGGGCGTCAGCCCGGCCTTGGCGCCGAGGCTCAGCGCTTCCGAATAGATCGCGGAATAGCCCATCGAGACGAAATTGTTGAGCAACTTCATGGTGTGGCCGCTGCCGGTCGGGCCGGTGTGGACGACACGCGCGGCGTAGGCCTCGAGCACCGGCCGCGCTCGGGCGACGATTTCGGCCGGGCCGCCGACCATGACGTCGAGCTTGCCCTCGGTGGCTTCCTTGGGCGTGCGCGCCAGCGGCGCGTCGATCAGCGTCATCCCCTGCTCCGCGAGGTCGGCGGCAAGCGCTGTCGTCGATGACGGATTGGAGGTCGAGCAGTCGATGATCAGCAGCGGCGTCTTGGCCGCAGCAAGCCCGTCTGCGCCCTTGACCAGCGCTTCGACCTCGCGCGAACCGGTGACGCACAGGATGACGATGTCGCTCGCGGTGGCGAGCGCGCGCGGGCTTGGCGCTTCGGTGGCGCCGGCGGCGATCAGCCGGTCGGCGGCCGTGCGGCTGCTGTGGACATGCACCGTCAGCGGCCAGCCCTTGCGCAACAGATTGTCGGCCATGCCGGCGCCCATGCTGCCCAGGCCGATGAAGCCGATGCGTTCTTTCATGCAATCCTCGGGTTCTTTCATGTAATTCTCCTTGGACCCACACCGGCGGGCTCACCTTTCGTCACCTTGCGGCGGGCACCCGTCGATGCAATCCTTTGAACAAGAATCGAACCGGAGTCGCGCCAATGGCGGAGCCCATGACTTTCGATGCCATACCGCAGGCGCCCAATCTCAGGACCGGGCTCGTCAACACGCTGATCGCGCAGATCGAATCCGGCGATCTTGCGCCGGGCCAGCGGCTGCCGACCGAACAGGAGATTGTTGCTGCCACAGGCGTCAGCCGCACCGTGGTGCGCGAAGCGCTGGCTGCGCTGCGCGAGCGCGGGCTGATCACCACGCGCCAGGGGCTCGGCGCCTTCGTCGCCAAGGAGCCGATGCCGAAGACGTTTTCCGTCCTGCCCGACGATCTCGAATCGATCGACGAGGTGCTGCGGGTGCTGGAACTGCGCATGGGCATCGAGGTGGAAGCGACCGGCCTTGCCGCCGAGCGACGCAGCGATGCGGCGCTCCAGCAGATGGGCGCGAAGCTTGACGCGCTGGAGGCGGCGGTGCGCGCCGGCGGCTCCGGTTCGGAAGAGGATTTCGGCTTCCACCGCGCCATTCTCGCGGCGACGCAGAATGCGAATTTCACCCGGCTGTTCGACACGTTCGGCAGCGCCATGATCCCGCGCCAGTGGACGCGGCTCGACCGGATGACGGAGGCCGAGCGGGAAAAATATCTCGACCGCATGCAGCGCGAGCATCGCGCCATTATCGGGGCCATCGAAGGCAGGGACGTCAACGCCGCGCGCCGCGCCATGCGCAGCCATCTGACCAAAAGCTATGCCCGCTTCGAGGATCTGCGCGACAAGGCTGTTCACGATTAGGGAGCCAACCACGGTTGATGGACTGCTCATCCGGCGACCCCGCCGAGATAAAGTTCGCGCATCAGCGACATGTTCCTCCCGGCTCCCACTGTTGCAGTCTTACCCCGTTGTCATACAACCCTGTAATCTGGTAAATCCCAGGAAGAGGGATGTCAATCGCGTTGCCATGCGGTATGAGGCTCCCGAAATCAGAACCGTCATCAAAGCCGCAAGTCAGGAAGCAAAATGCAGTCACGGAAATTTGGCCGTACCGGCAGATCAGTCAGCGAGATCGGCTTCGGCGCCTGGGCGATCGGCGCCGCCTGGGGCGAGGTCAATGACGACGATGCGGTCGCCGCCCTGCATGCCGCGCTCGATGCCGGCGTCAGCTTCCTCGACACCGCCGACGTCTATGGCGACGGCCGTTCGGAAAAGCTGATCGCGCGGGTGATGAAGGAACGCGGCGGCGCGCGCCCGTTCATCGCCACCAAGGCCGGACGGCGGCTGCCGAAGCAGACGGTCGAGGGCTACAGCGTCGAGAACCTCACCGGCTGGATCGACCGCAGCCTGAAATACCTCGAGACCGACACGCTCGACCTGGTGCAGCTGCATTGCCCGCCGACCGATCTCTACTATCATCCGGAGGTGTTCGAGCGTCTCGACAAGCTCACCGAGCAGGGCAAGATCCGCAATTACGGCGTCAGCGTCGAGCGTGTCGAAGAGGCGTTGAAGGCGATGCAATATCCCGGCGTCGTCAGCGTGCAGATCATCTTCAACGCCTTCCGCCAGCGCCCGGTCGAGCTGTTCTTCGACCAGGCGAAAAAGAACGACGTCGCCGTCGTCGCCCGCGTGCCGCTGGCCAGCGGCCTGCTGTCAGGCAAGTTCAAGGCGGACACCAAGTTCGAGACCACCGACCATCGCCTGTTCAACAGGAATGGCGAAGCCTTCGATGTCGGCGAGACGTTTTCGGGCGTGCCCTATGAGGTCGGGCTGGCGGCGGTCGAGAAGGTGCGGCCGCTGGTGTCAGGCGACACCACGATGGCGAAATTCGCGCTGCGCTGGATCCTGATGTTCGACGCGGTGACGGTTGTCATCCCCGGCGCCCGCAATCCGGCGCAGGCGGTTTCCAATGCGGAAGCGGCGGAGCTTGCGCCGTTGTCCTCCGAGTTGATGGCCAAGGTGAAGGCGGTCTATGATGAGAACATCAAGCCCTACGTGCATCAGCGCTGGTAACCAGCGCCTGCCGGCCTCGACCGGCTGACTGACAAGAGGTCAGCCGGGCGCAAATTGCGCTCGTCGTACAAGCTGTGCAGCGGATCCTGTGATCCACCGGGTCATTTAATCGGTCGCGCCGCTTGTTATTGTGCAGTGCAGCAACGATATTGCTGCGTGTGCGTTGTGTGCACGAGTCTGCCCATTCCGGCGCGCAAGGATACCGATTTGCGAGACATATCCGATACGATCGCCCGGCTGAGCGCGATGCGCCGCCGGCCAGCCGGTGCAGGGCTGAGCAAGGACGACCACCTGTCCGAGATGACAGGGTTCGGGTCCAATCCCGGCGCCTTGCGTGCGCGGTTTTATCTCCCTGAAAACCTGCCGAAGCAGGCGGCGCTGGTCGTGGTGCTGCATGGCTGTACCCAGACTGCAGCCGCGTACGATCATGGTTCCGGCTGGACCGAGCTCGCCGACGAGCAGGGTTTTGTCGTGCTTTTCCCCGAGCAGCAGCGCGCCAACAACGCCAATCTTTGCTTCAACTGGTTCGTGCCAGGCGATATAAGCCGCGACGGCGGCGAGGCGCTGTCCATCCGCCAGATGATCGAGGCGGCGGTGGTCACTCACGGTCTCGACCGCAAGCGGATATTCGTCACCGGCCTTTCCGCTGGCGGCGCCATGGCGGCGGTGATGTTGGCGACCTACCCGGACGTGTTTGCCGGTGGCGCGATCATTGCCGGGCTTGCCTATGGCAGCGCCTCGACCATCCCCGAAGCCTTCGACCGCATGCGTGGCCATGGCGGCCCGTCCAGAACCGACCTGCAGCGTCTGTTGCGGGAGGCTTCGCCGCACAAGGGGCCGTGGCCGAGGATTTCGATCTGGCAGGGCTCGGCCGACACGACCGTGGTGCCTTCCAATGCCGGCGCGGTGCTGGCGCAATGGCAGGGCGTGCACGGCCTCGCCCAAGCGCCGACACGCACGGAAAAGGTCGACGGTCAGAGCCGCAAAGTCTGGTCCGATGGCAAAGGCCGCGACGTGGTCGAGGCATACAGCATTGCCGGCATGGGCCATGGCACGCCATTGCAGGCGAGCGGCGACAATGCTCTCGGCAAAGCAGGGCCGTTCATGCTGGATGCCGGGATTTCCTCGACGCGCCACATCGCCCGTTTCTGGGGGCTGACGAAGCCAGAGGTACGACGCACGGCGAAAGCCAAGGCCGCTTCAGGCACTGCATTGCAGCCTTTCTCGCCGAAGGAAAAACCGCGAGCCGTCCGTGTCGATCCGGCCCCGGAGCCTGTCAATCCGCCAGGCGGTCCGGCGGGCGGGATCACCAAGGTCATCGAGGACGCGCTGCGGGCAGCGGGATTGATGCGCTGAGGCGGAGGCTCGCCCCGCACGAAGGACAAGGGCAAGCACCAGCATCATTATCGCAGCAGGCCTTCGTCCTCGAACGCATCCCAGCCCTTCAGTCCGGGCGGCGGGCCCTCCGTGTCCCGGGCGTTCCTCGCAGTGCGCGCTTGGCCAGTGCCCTTTCCCGCGCGCGTCAACGCGGCCTTGCCCGCGCCGCGCCGCCTGTTCTCGGCGACTTCCTGGACATCCTGCTCTCTCCACACGGTTGCCAAATCGCGGTCCAGGACGTCCTCGATGTGGCGCGGGTCGAAAACGTGGAAGGTGACAGACTTTGATCGCCCACGCATCTTGACGGTGCGTGTGCCGGTGCTTTGCAGCCGACCGTCCTTGAGCCATTTGTGGCGCTCGCGCGAAGAGATCGTAAGGATATCCTCGACCTCGCGTGGAAGCACAGGCAGCGCCTCCACTCCCTCCAGTGTTTTGGAGATACTGGCAGAGGCGGCCTTGAACGCTTCCGCTTCGGATCTCGACATTCGCAATGCGATGCGCCCCGTCTCGGCCTTGACGTGCTTCCTGACTGCCCATGGCAGCCGGGCTCTGACTTCACGTTCGATCCCCTTGGAGCGCACGGCGGACCCGAGTGTCGCTGACGGCGACAACGGCCATTCGGCAATCAGTTGCGGGGACGGGCTCATGCCTTCCTGGGGCTGGTTTCGTTGGTTCGATGCTAACACGGCAAGAGCCGGTCAAGCCAAGGCAACAGCGAAAAGGGGCAGGTCCGAATAGACCCGCCCCATATGGCCGAAATTGAATGTCGCTCGCAGCGCGCCGACAGCACCCTTGGCCCCGCCGCCGTACGGCGGCGGGGCTCGATGATCAGAGTGGACTGGCGTTGCGCGTTTTGTCGCGCTCGGCCTCGATGTCGGTGTAGGGGTCGGCATTGGCATCGAAGCCGGTCCAGCCATCGGCTTCGTAGGCGCGTCGGCGGTCTTGCAGATCGACCGAGTTGGATTCGCCAAGAATACGCTCTGCCTCGTCGGCGAGTTCGTCGCTGACCCTGGCGGTCACCATCGTGCCACCGCGGCGAACGCCCTCCGCATAGACATGCGCATCCCTTTCGGGGACGCCGGACTCGGTCAGCGCCCCGACGATGCCACCGGCAGCGCCACCGACGACCGCGCCGCCAACGGCGCCGACCGCGGTGGCGGCCAGCCATCCTGCGGCCACGACCGGACCGACGCCAGGAATGGCCATGATGCCGAGCCCTGTCAGAAGCCCGCCGGCGCCGCCAATGACGGCTCCAAGACCGGCGCCGCCGGCTGCATCCTCGGCGGCGTTGGAAGTGTCGCCGTCGTCGTACCAGTCATCCGAATTGTTGGCGACGATGCTGATGTCGGCCTGCGGCACTCCGATTGCCTCCAGTTCGCCGACGGCATCGGAGGCATCATCGTAGTTGTCGAAAAGTCCGGTTACGGTTTTCATGGTCTTGATCTCCTCGATCTGGTTCAGAGGTTCAGTTGGCGCCGGCAACGACGTTGCCCTGATAATCGAGCGCCACGGTCGTGGTCTTGCCATCCTTGGTGGCCTGACCGCGCCAGATGCCCTGGTCGTCTTTGGTCAGCTTGGACACGCCGGAGAAGCCGGCATCCTGAATGCGGCTCTTGGCCTGATCCTCGGTGAAGCTGTTGGCACCCGGGATCGGGGCGGCCGGATTGGTGGTGTCGGTCGTGCTCACGGCCGGGGTGGTGGAGCTGGTGGTCGACGATGCATTGTCGGCGGAAGCGATCTTCTCGACCATTTCCTGATGCATTTTGAGCGTCGGCAAGGTCTCGGAGGCGAAGGTCTTCAACTGCGCGTTGTCGCCGTCCTTGGCATAGCTCTCGAACAGCGTGACCGCCTCCGAATGCGCATCGCGCTGTATCTGGACATAGGGCTTGTCGACGGCATCGTTGGCATTCTGCAGAGCCTCCAGATCGGCCTTGTGCTTGGCGTCCAGCTCCGTCGGCACTTTCAGCTTCTGTTCGCCGGCGATGGTCGCAAGCTTGGCGTTGGCGGCGCCGTGATCGTCGATCATCTTCTTGGCGAAATCCTTGACGCCTTGATCCTGCGCCTTGCCCTCGGCGATCTTGCTCGAATCCACCTCGAACATGCCGCCGATGGCGGCCTTGTCGACAAAGTCCTGAGCACTGTCGGCGGCGAAGGCGGGCAGGGCGAAGACCATGGCTGTGGCGGTGGCCAGCGAAGCTAGAAGAACACGTGTTTTCATGGACAGAGATCCTCGTTGGGGCACACATCGTGCTGTGAGCCTAACCAGTGCGGCCAAGCTTTGTTCCGCCGCCAAAGCGTTATAGCCGGGAGGGTCGATGCCGCGATGATGGCCCCTCATCCTCGGCTTTTGCGCCTTTGCGATGTCGACGCGTGGCGCGGACGGCGACCCGCTCGATGGGCGCCTTGCAAGTCCATCGCAAAGGGAAACGAGGCCTTCGCCGCCCGCAAATGAACACCGCCCGCGGTGGCCTATCGAGGTTCAGCGATCGTTGCGTTCGAGGCGGCGCGCAACCTCTGTTTGTGCGACCTGCAGCAGCGTGTCTATTTCGAACATCGCCGCCGCATGGCCGCCGTCGCGAATGACACGGCGGGCGCGGTGGAGCAGGTCGGAGACCGTCCGCAGCGTTTCAGCATGGCTCGATCGATTCGACAAATGCGTGCCCTCCATCAGCCACAACCGTTGGATCGGGAGAGTGTTCCCAAAGTTGGCGGCCGGCCGGGTGAATGACTGTGAGCGCAGGCGGCGGAACCATCCTTGTCCGTTGGCCGTTCCCCCTGCCTCAACGAGAGGAACAGCCATGGCCGAGAACGACACCCCGAAGGACACCCCGAAGGATACCGCGAAGGAAACCCCGAAGGACACCCCGAAGATTTCCGCCCGAGAGGCCCAGGAGGCCATGGAGAAGCAGGTCGCATCGCTGAGGCGCGAGATCAGCAAGATCAACCGGACGCTTGCCGAGCGTGCAGAAGATGCCGTCGGCGAAGCCGGCGGCTGGTACGGCAGCGCGACCGAGCGCGCGGCACGGGCAACGCAGCAGCTGAGATCGCAGGCGCAGACGGTGTCCGAAGCCGTCCAGCAAAATCCCGGCACCATCAGCAGCGCTTTCGTGCTTGGCGGCATTGCCGGGTTGTTGATCGGCATGCTGCTCGGGCAAAGCCAGGAACGCGACCGAAGCTGGTTCTAGTGGCGTATCTTATGACTATTGCGCCCGCCGGCTTTGCTGGCGGGCTTTGTATTTATGGACGCCAGATCAGTATCGCTTGAGTGAAAAACTCCCGCTCGGAAATTCGGTGTTGACAGCTGTCCTACTAGTAGGTAGGTAAACGCCATGAGCAACTTTGTGGCGACCTCCGATCAGATTCTGGCGTCCGCGCGAAACTTCATCGTGGCCGGCGGCTACAACGGATTCAGTTATGCCGATATCGCCGGCGAGGTGGGGATCCGCAAGGCGAGCATCCACCATCATTTCCCCAGCAAGGTCGACCTTGTCCGCACGCTTGTGGCGCGCCATCGCGAGCGTACCGAGGCCGGCATGGCAGATCTGGAAAGTAAACTCTCGGACCCGCTTGCACTGCTTCAAACCTATGCCGACTACTGGGCAAAATGCATTGAAGATGCGAGCGTCCCGTTTTGCGTCTGCGCGCTGCTTGCCAGCGAACTCCCTGCGCTCCCGGCTGAAATTGCCGTCGAAGTGCGGGCTTACTTCAGGTTTCTGTCGTCCTGGTTGACCAGGGTCATGGAGCACGGCGCCGAGCAGGGGATTCTCGGATTTGCAGGCTCGGCGGAGCTGGAGGCCGAGACCTTCATGGCGACCGTTCATGGCGCCATGCTGTCCGCGCGCGCCTATGGCAACCCCGCCATGTTCGGCACCATTCTGACGCCAACCGTGCAGCGTCTGTCTCGGAAGGTTCACTAACAGGAATTTGCGCGACAGGGGCGGCGAGCCCCTTCACCGAATTCCCTCGACGCGTCCATCATGCCTACCTTCTAGTAGGTAAACACAAAAAGGGAAATCCGAAAATGCTTGCCAAGACGAATGAAGCCAACCAATCCTCATGGCTCAAGAGCTACTATTTCATACGCTTTGCCGTGGCGGCCGCCTGGGTGCTGCTGGCCTTTACCGTCGCCAGCACAATGCCGTCCCTGGCAGCCATCATGCTGGTCGCCTATCCCGCCTGGGATGCGCTGGCCAATTTCGTCGACGCCCAGCGCAGCGGTGGGCTAAGCCGCAACAAAACGCAGCTGCTGAACTTCGTCATCAGCATCATCACCACGGCGGCGGTCGCCATTGCTCTGGGCAAAAGCATGAATGCGGTGCTCGCGGTGTTCGGCGTCTGGGCGGTCCTGTCGGGCCTCTTTCAGCTGGCAACCGCGGTCCGGCGCTGGAAGTCCGGCGCGCAGTGGGCAATGGTGCTGAGCGGCGCCCAGTCGGCGCTCGCCGGCATCTTTTTCGTGAAGATGGCGGGCAGCGATGCGACGGTCGGGATCACCGATGTCGCGCCCTATGCCGCGTTCGGCGCCTTCTACTTCCTGGTCTCGGCAGTCTGGCTGACGGTCAGCGACGCGCGGCGCAAGGCGGCTGAGGCCGCCGGCTGAGGGCGTCGCGTTTCGAAAACGGGATTTGTGGTCGGCGCCGCCCGCGCGGCGCCCTCGACAGGTGAGTTGAGTTTCCCTGCCGCGGTCGTATGTTGTTGACCGTAGTGGAGGATCACAAATGCCCATTCGACGCAAAGCCACCGAGGCCGGCGTTTTGCAGCCATCCGAACTCGAGCTGTTGGGCCGTGTATTCGAGCAGCTTAAGCGCGACGGTCAGTCGCCCGAAGCACGCGACGCCATCGCATCCCGGATTATCGCGAACTATATGGCCGGCGTGGTCGACGAAGCCGAGCTCGTCAGTCTTTCGAGGCAACCGCTGGGCCGGTAGTGCGCTTTCCATTCCGGGTTCAGAAGAGTTTCAGGTCGTCAAATCAGAGGGATAAGGCAATGCCGGCTGACCCACCGATAGAGCGACGGTCGCTTATCCGTGATCTTGTTCTGAAGGAAGCGACAATCCGCGTTGGCGACGCCAGTATCAATTGTCTGGTTTGTAACCAGCACGCCCATGGCGCGGAGCTGCGGGTGAAGGCCGATATCGCAATCCCCGACCGTTTCGTGCTTCACGTGCCGGTCGATCATACCAGCTATCGCGCCGTGGTGCGGTGGAGACGGAACGAGCGACTTGGGGTGCAGCTTGATTCGGGAAGGCAGGCCTAGAGGGCGATAGCCGGGACGGATGCAGGGTTGATGGGACAAGGCAGGGCTCGTTTGCGGCACGAACGCTTCTTTCTATGCTACTTGCGATTTGCAATCAGTTGCTATAGCGTCTGACTGCTTGCAAATTACAAGCGGTTAGTCCGTGAACCGACTATGTGAAGGCGCTGCTTATGGCCAAACTTATCTTGGGAATGAACGTTTCCATCGATGGCTATGTCGATGACCTTGCCGGAAATCTGGTCATGGGCGCACCAAGCCAGAAGCACTTCGAGTACTGGATCGAGACGATTCGCAACCATACCGGCGCTGTGTATGGCCGCCGGATGTACGAGGTCATGCGCTATTGGGACGATGATCACGCGGAATGGGACGCTCCGCTTCGCCAGTTCGCGACACTCTGGCGCAAGCTGCCCAAATGGGTCGTTTCGCGCACACTTTCACGGGTAGGCCCAAACGCCACCCTCATCTCCGGAGATATTGAAACGCAGATTCGCGAGATCGCGGCCCGCACGGAGGGTACCCTGAGCGTTTCCGGTCCGGAACTGGCCGGTCTTATGACCGGGCTGGGCCTGATCGAGGAATATCACCTGCACGTGAGGCCATTCGTGCTCGGCAAGGGCAAGCCTTTCTTCCACGAGGCAAGGCCTGCGCTGCAACTGGTGTCGAGCACATTGATCGATGACGATACGGTTCATATGATCTATGTGCCGCGAGGCTGAACGATAAGGCGCTTCAGCGCCAACATGCGAACCTGGAGAGGGCCTGGTCCCGGCCTTCGCACCGAGGTCTCACATGTCAGCTTGCGTGCTGGGTACCCAAGCAGCAGAGGGTCTGCTGTCGGCCGAAAATCTGCCGGTCAGCAATGCGCCCCATGCCGGTCAAAGAGGCCTTGCCGCCGTTCCTCCATAAGTAGACATTGCAGACCTACAAGGACATCGCTTTTACGCCCGAAGCGCCGCTTCGGTTGGTCCTTCAGTGACCTGGCGGCCCAAGGGCGTCGTCCTCCACCGCCCGCCCTCGTCCGCAACTCACCGTTGCCAGCGGCTCTGCTCCTGGCCTTCCCGCGATGACCGAGCGGGTAGTGAAACATCATGGTCAAGCCTGAAAAGCAAGGTCCAACCTAGCCGCCTTTCCAGGCCTGCGTCATCATCGTCCAGCAGTTCAGGATCCTGCGTGCGCCAGCCGGGTCCGTCGGGTCGGCCGGCCGCACAGTTTTTTTCATCCCGCTGGAACATTGGCGAAGGAATGCAGTTGGTGTCGCTGCAGATGCCGCCGCGCGGTGCCTGTGGGCGATTGGTGGCAACACCTGATCGGCCGCCGCTCCTTTACGAGGCGGCTTAGCGTGTGAGCCAATCCTGCAGCAAAGGCCTAGGGATTGGAACGACCAACAGGAGGCAGTCATGAAGCACCAGACACTCGATCAACTCCAGTCAGTCGCGGACATCAGTCCACTATCGCCGGCTCTGCTGGCTACAAGGACGCAACGGATAGAGCGGTGGGCGGAACTGCTCTATCGAAATCCGACGCGCTCCCTTGTGGCTCTCACCGGGACTGAGCATCTGCATCCCTCTGTCCGCGGAGAAGCGCGCGCGGTCGGATCGGCGATCAGTGTCGCCTTTGACGATCCACTGCTGCGTGCGTCGGGCATGCAATCGGATACCTACGGGGAAGCCAGACGCTTCTTCGAACTCTCCGATTGGCAGTTGCATGAGATCGTCTGCAGTTGCCACACCGGCGCCACCATGCAGGCTGGCTGGGCCGCCGGGCGTGTCCGCAGGGTCCTCAATGGGAGCAAGATATTGGCTTGGCTGAGAAAAGGATTCATGCCGCACTGAGACACAGCGCTCGCGCCTGAAGAAGCATGCAGGCTCCAGCAGAGATTGCGTCGGCTCCGCGAAGTCATGGCTGACCTCAATGGAGTAGGGCGGCCGAGTTGCTTGCGACTTCAGAAATGACGTTCACCATTGCTTAGTGGACCTCGTCAGGGTGATCGGCAATTTCGTGAATAGCGAGTGCCAGCGCCAGTTTCGACCAACCGGTCGGCAGCGCCCGCGTGACCAAGCGGGGTTACTTATCCTCGGTGCGTCACATGTGCGCTTCGTCAGCGGTATAGCCTGCCAATCCCTCCACAGCCGTTTTGACGCTGCGAAAAGCTCGAGGCGTGAGGGGGCAATTTAACCCAGGAATCCCGAAAACGGACCTTCCGCTTTCGGCCCCGAAATTGAAATTCGAGGCCTCCCCCATCACCCCGGAAAGATCGTAAACCCGCCATCCACCCGCAGCACCTGCCCGTTGATAAATCGTGCGCGGGGGCCGGCTAGAAAGGCCACCGCCTCGGCGATCTCCTCCGGCTCGGCATAGCGGTTCAGCGATTTGCGGCTGGAATCCATGCGCTCCGGATCGACCGTGCGGGTCGCCTGGAAGCGTGCCATCTTGGTGGCGCCGGGGCTGACCGCATTGATGCGCACGCCGTCGTCGATCAGTTCCTTGGCCAGACAGCGGGTGTAATGCACGACCGCGGCCTTCAAGGTGGAATAGACGACCTCGGGCGAGCAGCCGAGATGGGCCGCCGCCGACGCGATGTTGATGACGGAGCCGCCGCCGCGCTGCTTCATCGGCGGCACGAAGGCCTGGCAGACCAGCATCGTGCCGATCAGATTGTTCTCGGTGAGCACGCGGATGTCGTCCAATTCGATGTCGAGGGCATTGTTCGGGTTCGGCTTGCCGCCCTTGGCGCCGATGTCGCCGCCAGCGCAATTGACCAGCACATGGACGTCGCCGAGATCGGCCTCGATCCTGCGCTTCATCTCGGCAACCGCCTTCTGGTCGCCGATGTTGCCGGTCACCGACGTGACCTTCGTGCCGTGCCGCTTCAGGCGCTCGACCACTTCGCCGAGATTGGCAAACTCGCCGTACTTCGCCGGCGCTTCCTCGTCCATGTCGTGGATCGCGACATTGGCGCCGAGTTCGGCCAGGCGCTCGGCCATCACGCGGCCGAGGCCACGGCCGGAGCCGGTTACGAAGGCGGTCAATCCATCGAGTTCACGTGCCGTCATCGGATATGCTCCATCAGTTTGCGCATGTTGGCGGCGCTGCGCCGGATCATGTCGAGCTCATAGGAAACCAATGAGACGTCGGCTTCGCGCTCCCAAGGCGTGCGGTAGTCGGCATCGTCGGGCAGCCGGTTGCGCTGCGCGGCCGCCAGGCAGGCGGCAAATTCGCGCGCCGTCTTCTCGGGGTAGCCGCGCCACCAGTCGTCGCTGAGATAGCGGACATGCCGCGCCTCCAATGCGCCCGGTTCGAGGACGGCGGTCATGCGATCGTGGTGTTGGCCAAGAATGGCGAACAGCTCGGCAAACGGCACCGCACCGTCGCCGATGGCACAACGGATCAGCCGGTAACCTTCGGTCGTGAACTGCACGCGGTAATCCTTGAGGTGGACATGGCGGACATAGGGGGCGATCACCTTCGTAAAATCGAGCGGCGCTTCGCCGACCGGGAACGTGTTGCCGGTGTCGAAGGTGACGCCCACACTGTCACCACCTAGCGCGCAGAATTCGACGAGTTCCCGGCTGGTGAAGTCCTGGTGGTTTTCGATCGCAAGGACATACCCTTCGGCATTCGCGCGGGGACCCCATTCCACCAATCGCTCTCGAATGATGCCGACGTACTCGCTCCATTTTTCGCCGGCGGCGTTGCGGTCGCCGCAGAGAATGGGCGTCAGCGCCGTCCGGATGATTTTGGCCTTGAGCAGGCGCGCGGCCCGAAACGCATCGTCGAGCGGTTCGCCCACCAGCAGGCCGCCGCTGACGACCGGCGTGATGCCAAGGCCGGCGAGCCGTTCGCGCAGCGCGATCACCGCGTCGTCGGAAAGCTCGCTCAGCCATGGCACCCAGATCTCCAGCACGCGCGCGCCGAGTTCGGTCGCGAGCGCGATGAAACCTTCGAGCCCCGCCGGCTGCGGATTGGCGCGTGGCGTGCCGCGGCCCTGGAGGCCGAGATGATAGGTCAGGCCGTAGGGGTTCAGGCCGACCTCGAGCATGAAGCGATCCTTTGAGTCAGGTGTGGTCATCTCAGGCCGGCATCCACGGTGATCGACTGCTTGGTGATCATGCGGCTGTCGTCGGCGGCGAGGAACAGCACCGTGCGCGCGATCTCCTCGCCGAGCAGAACCTTGCGGATCACCTGGCGCTGCACGACCTGGTCGACCGAACCTTGGGTCTTGTACCAAAGCTCCCGCTGCCGGTCGGTGATGACGGCGCCCGGCTCGATGGCGTTGACGCGGATGTTGTCGGGGCCAAACGCCCGCGCCAGCGCGAAGGTCAGCCCGACCACCGCAGCCTTGGCCGCCGCATAGGGGCCATCTCTGATGCGCCGAAACGCCAGGCGATCGAGGAAAAATTGACGATCGAACCAAAGCCCAATTCCTGCATGTGCGGATGCACGGCCTGGGCGGCAAAGAAGTGGTGCCTGAGGTTCACATCCTGGGCGTGGTCCCAGTATTCCTGCGTCACGTCGGCGACCGAGAGGCGATTGTCGTCGGCGGCGTTGTTGACCAGCACCGCGACAGGCCCGACGCGGTCGCGCACCGTGCCGATCGCGGCCTGGAGGGCGGGGATATCGGTCACGTCGCAGCGCAGGAACAGGGGCGCGTGCGCTGCCGCGGCGGCGAGGTCGCGGGCAAGCTGCTCGCCGGCCTCCTGCTGCAGATCGAGAAACGCGACGCGCGCGCCATTGGCGCAGAAGGCGCGGACCGTGTCGGCGCCGATGCCCGACGCACCGCCGGTGATCAGCACGACACGCTCGGACAGGCTCGGATAGGTGGCGAAGGACAAGGCGGAACTCTTTTCAGATCAAGCTTCGGTCAGATCAGGCGTTGAGTCGTCGGGTCGAACAGGCACGCACGCGCCATGTCGATGCCGAGCGTCACCGTCTCGCCCATAAGCGGCGTGCCGTCGGGGTCGAAACGGCCGGTGATTTCCTTGCCGCCCAGGCGCAGGACGGCCATGGTCTCCGCGCCTGTCGGCTCGACCAGTTCGACCACTGCATCGATCTGCGCGATGCCCGGCTTGCGGCGCGCAAGGTCGGGATCGAAGCGGTAGATATGCTCGGGACGGATGCCGAGCACAAGCTGTCGCGGCGTGTCGGATGGGAGCGCCTGGACGATCGGCAGGCTGGCCGTCTTGCCGTCGGCGGTCTGCAGGACGACAGTCGGGCGGCCGCCTTCCTGGCTCAGTTCCGCGGCCAAAAAATTCATCGCCGGCGACCCCATGAAGCCGGCGACGAACATGTTGGCCGGACGGTTGTAGATCGTGGCGGGATCGTCGAATTGCTGGACCTCGCCCTGGTGCATCACGGCGATGCGCGATGCCAGCGTCATCGCCTCGACCTGGTCGTGGGTGACGTAAACCGTGGTCTTGCCGACGCGGTGATGAAGCTTCTTGATTTCGGTGCGCATGTCGACCCGCAGCTTGGCATCGAGATTGGAAAGCGGCTCGTCGAACAGGAACAGTTTGGGATCGCGAACCAGCGCCCGGCCCATGGCGACGCGCTGGCGCTGGCCGCCCGAGAGCTGTCCGGGCTTGCGGCCAAGCAGCGGTTCGATCTGCAGGAAGGCAGCAACTCGACTGACGGCCTCGTCCTGCTGCGGCTTCGGGACGCGGCGGCTTTCCATGCCGAAGGTGATGTTCTCGCGCACCGTCATCGTCGGGTAGAGCGCGTAGGACTGGAACACCATGGCGATGTCGCGGTCCTTCGGCGGCACCGAATTGACCAGCCTTCCGTCGATGCGGATCTCGCCGGAGGTAACAGATTCAAGCCCGGCGATCATCGCCAGCAGAGTGGACTTGCCGCAGCCGGAGGGTCCGACCAGCGCGATGAACTCGCCGTCCTGCGCCTCGAGATCGACGCCCTTCAGCACCTCGACCGCACCGTAGTTCTTGCGCAGCGATCGGATGGTCAATGTCGACATGCGATGCCCTTCACTTGATCGCGCCTCATTTGATGGCACCTTGCGTCAGGCCGCGCACAAAATACTTGCCGCCGAAGAGATAGATCAGCAGCGGCGGCAGCGCGCCGATCAGCACGGCGGCGCTCATGACATCGTAGGCGCGCACATTGGTGCCGCTTGCCGTCAGCGCGACGAGCGCTGCCGTGATCGGCTGTTGCTGCCCGGAGGTGAAGACGACGCCGAACAGATATTCGTTCCAGATGCCGGTGAACTGCCAGATCACCGTGACGATCAGGATCGGTGAGGAGAGCGGCAGAATGATCTTGCGGAAGATGCGCCAGAAGCCGGCGCCGTCGATGCGCGCCGCCTTGATCAGGTCGTCGGGGATGCTGACGTAGTAGTTGCGGCAAAACAAAGTGGTGAACGAAATGCCCTGGATGACGTGGATGAGGACGAGCCCGTAGACCGAATTGCTGAGGCCGAGATTGCCGAGGATGAACGCCCACGGCATCAACGAAATCTGGCCCGGAATGAAGACGCCGAGCAGCATGCAGGTGAACAAAGCTTCCGAACCTCTGAAGCGCCATTTCGACAGGATGTAACCGTTCATCGCGCCGACCGCCGTCGAGATGATCGTGGCCGGGATCGTCATCTTCAGGGAGTTGTAGAAGTTGCGCTGCATGCCCTCGCAGGTGCCGCCGATGCAATAGGTGCTCCAGGCCTGGCCCCAGGCATCGAGGCGGAAGCTGCGCGGCAGCGAGATCAACCCGTTGCGCGCGATCTCCTGCTGGTCGCGGAATGAATTCAGCACCACCACCAGCAACGGGACCAGGTAGATCGCCGCGAAGACGACCAGCAGCCCATAGATGGCGAAGCGGGTGAGAAAATGCCGGCGCGACGCGACTGCGGCAGCGCGACGGTCGAGCGACTGGTCCAGGGAGACGTCAGCCATGGCCGGCTTCCTTGCGCCGGCGCCAGACCACCCAGAATGAATAGGGCACCAGCACCACGGCAACAGCGGCAAGCATCATGATGGCGGCGGCCGCACCTTCGCCGATCTGGCCGCGTTGGAACATCAGGTCATAGACGTAGATGGCGGGGAAGGTGGTCGAGATCCCCGGGCCGCCTTTGGTCAGGGCCGCCACGAGGTCGAAGGTCTTGATGGCGAACTGGATCTGGATGACGGCGACCGCCAGGAAGATCGGCGCAATGGTTGGCAGAAGCACCTTGCGATAGATGCGGAACGTCGATGCGCCGTCGATCTGCGCGGCCTTGACGAGGTCCTGATCCACCGAGCGCAGGCCGGCCAGGAACAGCGCCATGGCAAAGCCCGAGGCCTGCCAGACACCGGTGATGATCACCGCGTAGATCGCATAGTGCCGGTCGCTGGCGAGTGCGAAACTGAAGCTCGCCCAGCCGAAACCGCGCACCATGGCCTGGATGCCGTCGGTCGGATTGTAGAGCCAGCTCCAGACCGTGCCGGTGACGATGAAGGAGACGGCCAGCGGATAGAGGAAGATCGTGCGCCAGGCCGCTTCGCCGCGCACGCGCTGGTCGATCAGGATCGCCAGCAGCAGTCCCACCGCCATCGAGCCGACGATGTAGAAAGCGCTGAAGAAAAACAGGTTGTTGTAGGCGATGTTCCAGCGCCGGTTCGCCCACAGCGACGCGTAGTTGTCCAGGCCGACGAAGCCGTAGGTCGGCAGCAGCGAGGAGTTGGACAGCGAGATATAGAGCGTCCAGCCGGTGAACACGAAGACGTAGACGAAGCTCGCCACGAGAGAGGGGCCGAGCACCAGCAAGGGCATCGCGGAGCCCAGCCGCTCGCGCCAGGGGCGGGCGGGCGCCGGTACCGACAGGATCAGGTCGTGATTTGACATTCAGAGCACGGAGATTGGCAGAGCACAGGACTGGCGGAGCGCGGGACCAGGATGGCGGACGGCCGGGTGCGGATGGCGCCCGGCCATTCCCGTCTATTTCTGTGCTTCCGCCGCGTCGGCCATCGCATTGGCGCCATCCTCGGGCGACATGTCCGGCGTCGCCACGAACTCGGTAATGGAGTCCATGATCGCGCCGCGCATCTTCTGCGGGATGGTCATGTTGTGCGCCATCGAGCGGACCAGCGTGCCCTCCTTGATCGAAGCCTGCAGATCCTTCTGCGAGAGCTGCTGGCACGGATTGAAGCCCTTCGACAGATCGATATCCAGGCGTGCGGGGATCGAGCCCTTGGCCTGGTTGAAGACCGTCTGGAAGTCGGGCGACAGGATCAGGCTGGCCAGCAGCTTCTGGCCGTCGATGTAATCCTGGTCCTTCTGCTTGAAGAACACGACCGAGTCCGAGTTGAGGATGAAGCCGGGTTTGCCCCAATCGGTCGGCGCCTGGGCGCAGACATAGTCGGTGCCTTCCTTGAAGCCGGCGGCGGTCAAAAGGCCGATCGTCCAGTCGCCCATGATGTGGAACGCCGCGTCGCCCTTGCCGACGAGCGCCGACATCGAATCCCAGTCGCGGCCGACCATGCCCGGATCCATGTACCTGCTCGTCATCAGGCGCATCTGCGTGAAGGCCTTGACCATCCCCGGGCTGCGCATGGACTCGACATCGCCTTCGACGAAGGCCTTGCGGTAGAGATCGATGTCCTGGCCGTAGAGCACGACCTCGAACACCGTCGAATCCGTCCAGTCGGCGGTCGAATGCGAGATGCAGATCTTGCCTGTGGCGACGATCTTGTCGCAGGCCGCATTGAACTCGGCCCAGGTCTTCGGCATTTCCGCCACGCCGGCCGCCTGCATGACCTTGGGCGAGGCCCAGAGCCAGTTGATGCGGTGGATGTTCATGGGCGCGGCGACCCATTTGCCGGTCGGCTTCATCACCGGAAGCAATTCCGGCGCCACCACTTTCTCCCACCCTTCCGAGGCCGCCAACTCGTCGAGATCGGCGGTCATGCCGGTCTCGTTCCATTCGGCGATCTCAGGGCCCTTGAGCTGCACGGCAGGCGGGGCATTGCCGGCGATCACGTCGGCGCGCAGCTTGGCCAGCGTATTGGCGGTGTGGCCGGCGATCGAGGTCTGTTCCCATTTGCCGCCCTTGGCGGTGAACATCTCGCCGAGCTTGGCGATCGCCTGGGCGTCCGATCCGGTCGCCCACTGGTGCAAAAGGTTCGTCTTGGGTTCGGCGAAGGCTGCCCCGGCGAAAAATGTGCACGCAGCAGCGGCCGCAAGCGCGGTCATGACGGACTTCATCGTTTCACTCCCATATCGTGTTGCACGGTTCGTCTCGACCGCTTATGGCCGCGGTTTGAAGCCGCCGCCGGCGAGATGCGTCAATCTCGAGTTCTTTCCAAGATGACATATTGGAGCTATCAGTCAACGATGTTTATGTTGAGCTATGACAAAACCTTCGCTTAGAACCTGGCTGATCGACAGACCCTCCGCGTCGCCGGAGAGCATGATCGTGCGCTGCCTGAGCGAGCGCGGCGCACTCTCGGCGTTGCAGATCGCACGCGCCACCGGTCTGGCGCGCTCGACGGTGTCAACCGCGCTTAACGGCTTGAAAAAGTCTGGAATGGTGATCGAAGCCCCGACCAGCCGCGACGGCATCAGAGGCATCGGCAGGCCAGCCGCGGCGGTGACGCTCAATCCGACAGCGGGCACCTGCGTCGGCATTCACCTGGCTCTTCAGCAGATACGGCTCATCGTCGCCGATGTCTCGCATTCCGTCATTGCCGAACAAAATATTCCAATGGCGCTGGACTACCAGCCGCAACAGGCGGCCCAGGCGGTCAAATCGGCGATTGCCCAATCCTACAGGGAAAATGGTCTGCCGATGGCGGGGCTCCTGGGGGTTGGTGTCTCCGTCTCCGGCCCTGTCAGCCGCGATGGAGTGGTGCTGCGCGCAAGCATGGTTCCAACATGGGCCGGCGTCAACATACGAGATGTGTTCGGACCCGTTCTGGAACAGCCGATCTTCGCCGACAACGAGAGCAACTGCGCGGCCATTGCCGAGCTGATGTGGGGTGCGGCCGTCGGCCAGGACGATTTCGTGCTGTTCAAGATCGATCTGGGTGTCGGCGGGGCCATTGTCCAGCATGGCCGGCTGGTGACGGGCGTCGCCGGCGGCGCCGGCGAATTCGGGCACATCAGCATCGATCCCGGCGGCGACCTTTGCCGCTGCGGCAATCGCGGGTGCCTGGAGCTCTACGCGAGTTTTACCCGACCGCTGGAACAGATCTCGCGTGTCGTTGGGCGGCAAGTCACCATGGACGATGTCATCGCCATGGCCGAGCAGGGCGACGTCAGGGCGTTGCGGATGATCGAGGATACCGCCGAGATCGCCGGCCGGGGTCTCGGCCTGATCGGCTCGGTGCTCAATCCGCCGCTTATCATCATCGGCGGCCACATGGCTTTGGCAGGGGACATTCTGCTGACGCCGCTGATCGCGTCCTATGAACGCCACACGCTGATCAAGTCCCGGGATGTCGCTCCCGCGCTGCGCACGCGCATCATCGTTGGCAAGCACACCGAGAACGATGCCTTGCTGGGCGCGGTCGGCCTCGTTTTGAGACACCAGACGAAGGAACTGTCGCTGGGGTGATCGTCAGGACCTGCCTGTGCTTGTTCAAGTCAATTGCACGTGTCAGCAGCCTTGAGCGCTTCGGCGCGGGACGATTTGGGCAAATCCGCGATCCGCCGGACAGAAGCGTAAAACCTCGGATAGTCGCCGGAACACAGGTCGAACAAGCGAAGAAAGGCCGGAACCTGTTCACCGTAGACAGAAGTTGCGGCGAGCTTGGCGTTGTTGATCGGGGCAGCGAACCAGGCGTCGTATCCCCGGTATCCCGCCCAGTGCCTGTCGCGCATCCGCCGATAGCGCATCCGCAACCGGTCGATGGTTGCTGCCTTGGCGGCCGCCATCTTTTCCGGGGTGCGGGGACTACCATAGACCTGCCTTAACTCGTCGCGCGTTTTCGACACCAGTCCGAGAAAATCGGCGCCGCGCTTGCGGTCGGCTTCGTATCGGCGCAATCCGGCCCGGTCGCCGGCGGCGCGGAGCCATTTCCTGACGCCGCTGGTTTCGACGGCAACGGCGAACGCCTCGTTGAATGCGGAATCGTTATCGACATAGAAGCGCTGATGCGCCAGTTCATGAAAAACAAGGCTTGCGAGATAGGTGTCGTCCTGACGAAGCATCGTGCTCAGCAGCGGGTCACTGGACCAGCCAAGCGTGGAATAGGCGGTGACGCCCGAGACATAGACGTCGAGGCCCTGTCTTTGGAGCTCGACAGCGCTTTCAGCCGCGGATTTCCGGGAGAAATAACCCCGGTATGGAACGCAGCCGAAAACCGGAAAGCACCATGTTCGCGGCGCGAGCGAGAATTGCGGCGCGGCAAAAACGGCCCAGGTCACGGCGTCGCGATGGATGTCGACATAGCTGCGGTAGCTGCTGTTCTCGGGCAATGCCAGTTCATCCGTCGCAAACCGTCTTATCGCGCTGGCCGACGTCAATTTCGCGCGCAATGCCTCGGGCGTCGAAGGGTCAAGGATGAGTTTCCCGACATTCCTGCGCGCGGCCATGATCTGCGCGTGACCCTGCAACGACTGCGCGTAGTAGGAAATGCTCGTGCAGCCGGTCGCCCCGGACGCGATGATCGCCGCGGCAAGCATCTGAAGAACGCGCTTCACTGTTTGCCCACCCTTGCCCATCTCCCCATGCAGCAAACGTCCTGGCCCACCTCAAACAGGAGGCACCGGTTTCCGTCAAGAGCTGCAGGGGCAGGGGGCGACACCGACCTGGGCAGGGCAATGCGGGCATTCGCCTAGGATTGACGAAAGTCCACCGCAGGGCGGAGCGGGCGAGATACGGACCGTCCGTTGGGACGCCGTTCCCCAAGCTGCAGCGCGCTACTGGTCCGAAAACCTCACGCTCACGCCGCGCTGGCGAAAATAAGCCTGCATCAACTTACGGCCCGAGCGGTTGTTCTGCGCCAATTTTGCCGGATCGAACACCGCCTGTTTTGCGCCCTCTCGTGTCAGCGCAGCCTTGAGCGTCGCGATATGGGCGTCGATGTCGGCATTGTCCGCCCGCAGCGAGGCATAGATACTTTCGGTCGCTTCGGCCACAGTCGGTTCGCTCACAGATGTCGTCCTTTGGTTGGTTGGGCGGCGGCTTTACCACAGATTTGCGGCTCCGACGATATCGACTGAACCGTCAGAGCACAGCGCCCAGGGCGCAAAACCGCAAAACGTATGTATTCGGCCCTGCTAAACATTGCCCGGCAGGCGAATGGGTCTAACTATCGCTAGGAAACGGGGGGAATCACGTGGCTGCCAATCGTCGAAACGACATCTCATCGTCCGAGCGGGGGCTAGGACGGATTCTTGCGGCAGGCAATGCCCATCCGCGCACAGCTCTGCCTACCGTGGCAACCATCGTCACGACAGTAGCTGCGCTGTATTTCGGTCGTGAGGTGTTCCTTCCCATTGCCATCGCGCTGCTTTTGACCTTTGCTCTGGTGCCGATGGTCTCCGCACTGAAGCGTGTCGGCTTGCCTCGGCTGCCCGCAGTGCTTCTGAGCGTGATTGGCGCATTCGCGGCCCTGGGCCTGTTCAGCTTCATTGTTGCGACCCAGGTAAGCGAGCTTGCTCAGAACATTTCCGTCTACCAGACAAACATTCTGACCAAGGTACGTTCCCTCAAGGAGACGGGCGTTGGTGGCGGCATAATTGCCAGGCTGAGCGGGGTGATCGAGCGTGTCGGTCAGGAGATCGACAAGCAGGATGTGGCGCCGCCTGCGGCCGACAAGCCCCGGCGCGAGCCTGTTCCCGTCGAGATCGTCGCCCGCGAGAGACCTCTGGAGGTATTGCAGAACATCATCGGACCGTTGATCAGCCCGCTGGCATCAGCTGGCCTGATCATCATCGTCGTCATCTTCATGTTGCTTGAGCGCGAGGATCTGCGCGACCGGTTTATCCGCCTCGTCGGCTATGGCGACCTCCATCGCACAACGCAGGCATTGCAGGATGCCGGCAAACGGGTTGGCCGTTATCTGATCATGCAATTGGTGGTCAATATCGTCTACGCGATACCAATCGCAATTGGCCTTTGGGTGCTCGGCATTCCCAACGCGCTGCTGTGGGGGTTGCTGGCACTGGCGCTGCGCTTCGTTCCCTATATCGGCCCTGTTATCGGCATGCTGCTGCCCTTGTTTCTGGCCTTGGCGGTTGCGCCCGGCTGGTCGCTGGTGCTGTGGACCGCCGCACTGTTTGTCGTCATGGAATTGGTAACCGGCAACGTCATCGAACCGTGGCTCTATGGCTCGCGCACGGGACTTTCTCCTTTGGCAATCATCGTTGCGGCAATTTTCTGGACATGGTTGTGGGGGCCGCTCGGCCTGGTCCTTTCGACGCCGCTGACAGTTTGCCTCGTCGTCCTCGGGCGACATGTTCCGCAGTTCGAATTTCTCGACGTCCTGTTTGGCAACGAGCCCGTCCTTGAATCTCACGCCCGGCTCTATCAACGGCTCCTGGCCGGCGATCCCGACGAGGCCACTGACCATGCCGAGGAGATCCTCGAGGAGAAGTACCTGATCGATTTCTACGACACTGTCGCCATTCCTGCTCTCCTGTTGGGCGAGCAGGACCGCATGCGTGGCGTGATGGGCGATCAACAGCGAAGGCAGGTGGCGGCGAGCGCCCAAATTCTTGTGGCAAATCTTGCCGACGATGCACAGGAAGAGGCAAGCGAGGAAGATGCGCCGGCAACCACCGCGGAAGGGAGCGCGAGCAGGGAAACAGATGGCGTCGAAGAGGAAGAGATCGAGCTGCCCGACGGCAAGGACATGTCGGTGCTTTGTGCCGGCGGTCGCGGCGAACTCGACGATGCCGCTGCCGCCATGCTCGCTCAGGTGCTGGAGGTGCAAGGTGCTACGGTGGCGAAGGCCAGTTTTGTCGATATGGAGCCGGCAGGTATTCGTCGTCTCGAACTAGAGGCGATCGACACCGTCGTGGTCGGTTTCCTGAACCGGGATTCGCTCAAGCATGCCCGCTTTCTGGTCCGGAGACTGAAGCGCGCCAAGGCAGGTTTGAGAATTGGGATTGTGTTCTGGTCAGACGCGGAGCAGGGCGATGTCGGGCAAGAAAGGCAAGCTTTGGCCGCCGACATCAGCGCCGATTTCGTAGCGCACGGCATGGTCAACGCTGTGCTTGGCGCACTTTCTCCAGCGCCGGCCGTTCCCCTCAAAGTCGTTTCGAAACGCCGCGATCGACGCCGTCCGGCCCCTCGAAAACGGATCCCGGCCCAGGCAACGGCCGCAACAGCCTAGCCGCACCGCCATGTCTCAGATTGCCGCGCCGGCGCTGGAATGCCTGGTGCGACGGCAAGATCGTCCCCACTCGCAAACCATGGAACAATCTCGCGGCCTTGCGGTTCCTAACATCGAAGGAGAACCCCCATGCTTAGATTCCTTATCCGCCTCGGCGCGATCTACGCGGCGTTCCAGATCGGCCGAGAGTTCGGCCGCAAGGAGACCGAAATCATGCTCCTGCCGCCGCCCGTTGACTACGAGCGGCAACCGACGTCAAGAAACGAAACCGATTTCGGAGAGGCATAGGACCGGTCAATCTGTCTGGTCGATCTGGCCCATGCTGGCGCCGTCCCTGCGCGGGGCGCTTTATCGTACGAACGGACCCGGCCACTTGGCTGTTGCCAGGATCGTTTCTGGCAACGCAATAATTGACCCGCTATCTCTGTCGCTCAAACGCGGCACAGCGAGGTTGACCGTGCGTCGAAGAATGAGTCTCAGATCCTGGCGTTGAGCCGATGGAGAAGGCATGATCAGCACGGGCAAGGACGAGCACAACCCTAAGAAAGTGGAAGGGAATGAAGCACTGGTGCTGTCAACTGCCAAAGAGACCGGCATCACCGAGGATCAAGCGCGCGACCTTGTTCGCCTGATCGGCACCGGCCGCAATTCGCTGCTCCGTGAGGCACGGCAGCTGCTCCGGCAGCGCCTGGCTAGTTTAGACCGAAGGTGCTCAGAGCACGGCTATCCCGTCGCCTTCTGCTGCCCGGCGGTCATCGCTTTGAGAGCCCGGACCACCTCTGCAGGTCCGGCGGGTTTCATCACTCTTACGCCGGACGAGAACGCTTCGGGGGTTTCCTCGAGCCCCAGGCCGGAATAGACGATGAAAGGAACCGCCCGCCCTGCCAAGGTTTTTGCCGCGTCAACAGCCTCGCCGTCCGACAGCCTTACGTCCAGGATCGCTGCGGCGGGGGTATGGTCCGCAAGAAAACGTTTCGCCTGGGAACATGTCGCCGCCAATGCCACGGCAAAGCCCGCCTCCGAAAGAGTGGACTCCATATCCAGTGCTATCAAGGCTTCGTCGTCGACGACAAGGACCAAGGGTTTGCCCATGCGCGGATGATCGCACGTTTGTAGATGGAAGACGAGTCGAGGCTACGACCCTTTTAGGGTCCGGTTCCCGTACGCAGCGGGTCGAGACCGCGAGCAATGGGAACCAACTGATCCAAGCCGCATTATATTTGGTTGGACTGGACAAGGTGTTTGGGATGCATGAAGCAACACAGGCGAATGTTGTCGCCTTCGAAAACCCGGGGGTGTCCAGCAATGACGGTCTGGATTTCGATTACAAGGATTTCTTCGAAAACGGCGCCGTTGCCCTCCATCTGGTGAACGCAGACGGCGTAATCGTGCATGCCAACCAGGCTGAGCTCGACCTTCTCGGCTATCCCGCAGAGGACTACCTCGGTTGCCACATCGCCGAGTTCTATCCCGACCGGGACGTCATAGAGGACATTTTGGGTCGCCTTGCCAATGGCGAGAAGATCGTAAGATATCCGGCGCGATTGAGGGCCAGCGATGGATCGATCAAGCACGTCGAAGTCACCTCAAGCGGACATTTCCGGGACGGCAAGCTGATCAACACCCGGTGCTTCACGGTCGATGTAACCGACTTGGTGCACACCCGCTCGGAGCTCAGGCAGCATGACAGTACCTATCACCAGATACTCGACGGCCTACCCGTCGCCATCTACACGACCGATCAGGATGGGACGATCACCTACTACAACCGCGCCGCGGCCGATCTGGCAGGCAGGGAGCCTGAGGTCGGCAAGGATAAATGGTGTGTGACGTTCAAGCTGTTCAGTGCCGACGGCAAGGAATTGCCGCACGATGAATGCCCGATGGCCATCGCGCTCAAGGAGAACAGGCCGGTCCGCAATCAGCAAGCTGTTGCGCAGCGTCCCGATGGATCGTTTTTTCCGTTCCTGCCCTACCCGACACCGCTGCGGGACGAGCACGGCGCTCTGATTGGCGCCGTCAACATGCTGCTGGACCTGACGGACCGCCAGCGTGCCGAAGAAACCAGGCAGCACCTGTCAGCGATCGTGGAATCCTCATTTGACGCTATCGTCAGCAAGGATCTCAACACCATCATAAAAAGCTGGAACCACGGCGCCGAACGGCTTTTCGGCTATACCGCCGACGAAGCGATTGGCCGGTCGGTGACCATGCTGATCCCCGAAGACCATCAGGACGAGGAACCCCGCATCCTCCAACGCATTCGCCGCGGCGAGCGCGTCGAACCATTCGAAACGACCCGCCTGCGCAAGGATGGCAGCCTGGTTCCGGTTTCGCTGACGATATCGCCCGTGCGTAACGCAACCGGGCAGATCACCGGCGCATCGAAGATAGCGCGAGACATCACGTCGGCGAAGGAGAATGAATACCGCATCCGCATGCTGATGCGCGAGGTCAACCACCGGGTGAAAAACCAGTATTCGGTCATCCTGTCGATGATCCGGGAGACCAACAAGCGATCGGAGACGCCAAAACACTTTGAAACCCAGGTGCGCGAGCGCATCATGGCGTTGTCGCGATCTCACGACCTGCTTGTTTCGGCGGATTGGAAGGGTGCCACGATCAGCGACCTCTTGGCGGCCCAGGTCGAGCCTTTCCCGCGGGGGATGTGATCGAAATGTCGGGCCCATCATTGGTGCTCAGTCCCAACGCAGTTCAGTATCTCGGGATTGCCTTCCACGAACTGGCGACCAACTCGGCCAAATACGGCGTGCTCTCAGGGGACAAGGGCCGGATTTCGGTCACATGGGGCATCACCGGTTCCGGTGCTTCGAGGCTCTTTCACCTCACCTGGGCCGAATCCGATGGTCCGCAGGTCCAGACTGTCGGACAAGGTGGCTTTGGAACCGTTGTGCTGAAGCGGGTTGCGCCCGCAGCGGTCAGTGGGCAGGGAATTCTCGAACACGGTCCGCATGGCATAACATGGAGCCTGGAAGCGCCTTTGGTTTCCGTGGCAGCTTCTGCCGACCATGAAGCTTAGAAGCAGGAAGCAGCCCTGCAACGAGCATTCGTCAATTGGAAGCCCTTGATGCGGCCTTTGCCGAGCGAAAACCCCGTTTCCGCTAAAGATCGCCAGAGCCATTGCTAAAGTCGGCAGAGCAAATCACCGGCAGAGGGCGCATTTCGTTGCACGGAACGGGACAGGACCGGCGTAGCCAGAGGCGAGGTAACTATGGACATCGACGAGTTCCGTGCGACCCTTCAGGGTGTAGAGCCCCCGGCGAATCTTGGGATGGCGCTCCACGCTCTATGGTGGGATAGACAGGGCGATTGGGAGCGGGCGCATGAGTGTGTGCAGGCCAACGAATCTGATCCGGCCTCTGTATGGGTTCATGCCTATCTGCACCGCAAAGAAGGCGACCTTTCTAATGCAGCCTACTGGTACCGCCGCGCCGGGCAGCCTGTGGCAACTGGCAAGCTAGACGCAGAGTGGGAGTCGATTACAGAATCACTTCTTGCAGGATAGTGAGGGTCGCCCAAGGGGCAGCCTAGCGCCTCATCGCCCCGTAGAGGCGAAACTCACCTCCGCCCGATGGGATCGGCTGGGCCCAGGAGGTCCGAACGTTTCCGCATAAATTCATGCAGCGAGATTGTTCTCGCGATTCCGTAAGGTCTCTGTTTAATAAGCTATATCTAATATTGACTATTTTCTGTCGCTCAAAAGTCGCAGACTTCATTTTACTGATCACCGTTAGCTTCTTGGTAGCTCTCACGACTATAAACTTCTTGCGGGCGAATAGCTTTCATGCTGCCTTCGCGCACTCAGGAATCAGGGAGCTTAGGCATGGCGGAGCGGATTGCGCGTGATGGGTTTTGGGTTTTGCATCTCGCGCGCTTGCCGCAAGTCGTGTCGCTTCGCTCCGGCACTTCCGCCTTGACGATCCTAACTGTTGCCCTTGCGCTGAGCGCCGCGCCGGCTCGGGCCGATGGCGGCAATGGTAGCAGCGCAGGCGCTGGACAAGGTGGCGTTGACGGCGCGCTCGCGAGTGCCACGGGTCAGAATGCCGCCAATGGCGCGACCGCTGGTGGCGGTGGTGGCGGCATTGACCTCACGACGGGTGACGGGGCGCCAGGAGGATCGGGAGCGGTAAGTGGGACAGCCAACAACCCAAATGGCGTTGCCGGTGCCACTGGTGCTACGGGTCTGGTCATCTCGACAGACGGGACCATTGCAACCAGCATCAGCGGCGGGGCCGGCGCTTTGGGCTCCCCTGGCACGAATGGCGTCGTCAGGAGCGGCGGCGGTGGCGGTGGCGGTGTGGGCGTCAGTGCCACGGCCGACGTTACAGTCACTGGCACAGGATCGGTGAGTGGTGGCACTGGCGGCCGAGGTGGGACCAATGGCAACAGCGGCAGCGGTGGTGGCGGCGTCGGCATATTCTCGTCCGCAAACGTGTTTGTAGAGGCGGGCGGCAGCGTTACCGGCGGCACGAGTCTTTCCACAATTGGGGTCCAAGCAGGTGGTGGCGGCGGCGCAGCTGCCATCGTCCTGATGGGCGGCGGGACAATCCAGAACAGCGGGAATCTGCTCGGGGGTGCCGGTGGAAGAACAGTTCTCGGCGGCGGTGGGGACGGTGGCGCCGCTGTTCTGCTGCTTTCAGGTGGAACCGTCATCAACAAGCTAGGTGCGACGATCGTTGGCGGCAGTGGCGGTCAGGGCTCCTTGGCAGGCGGCGATGGCGCCGCAGGGATCAAGGGCGCCAACATCGGGGTCATCAATGCGGGTACGATCAGCGGCGGTGCCGTCGGCACCGGTGGCGGAACGCCGGCAGCCGGCAAAGCCATCCAGTTCACCGGCGGCGTCAATTCGCTGGAGATTCAGGCCGGCTCCACCATCATAGGCAATGTGGTCGCTTTCAGCGCCGCGGATACATTCAAGCTGGGTGGCGATATCAGCGCCAGTTTCGGTGTGTCGCAGATCGGCGCTGGCGCCAAATATGACGGGTTTGGGTTCTACGAGAAAACCGGAAACAGCACCTGGACCCTAACGGGGACGACAACTGCCGTCACGCCTTGGACCTTGTCCGGCGGGACCCTGCAAATTTCGAGTGACAACAATCTGGGCGCCCTCTCGGGCGGCTTGACCTTCGACGGCGGCACGTTGCGCACGACCACCAGCTTCGCCACCAATCGCAATGTCCTGATCAATTCGACCGGCGGGTTCGACACGGTGGCAGGCACGCAGTTGGACGTGTCAGGCCAGGTGACCGGCACCGGCACACTGGTCAAGAGCGGCGCCGGCACGCTCAACGTCAGCAATTTGTCCAACAGCTATACGGGTGGCAACATCGTCAATGCAGGAACGCTTGCCGGCAACACCGTGGCGATCCGTGGCGACATCCTGGACAACGGCGCTGTCTCGTTTCTCGACCTCGGCCCCCACACCTTCGGCGGAAATATCTCCGGCTCGGGCAGCGTCGACATCGAAGGCTTCGGCACGCTGACGCTGACCGGTGCCAACACCCACAGCGGCGGCACCAAGGTCGGGACCGGCAAAAGCATCTCGGTCGCGTCGGACCAGAATCTGGGTGCCGCTACGGGCCTGCTGACACTCGACGGCGGCGAACTCGGCACGACAGCAAGCTTCGCCATGAGCCGCGATGTCAAGCTCACTTCCGCCTATGGCTACTTCCGCGCGGCGGCGGGTACGACGCTGACCGCAAATGGCGAGCTGAGCGGCGTGGGCGGCGTCTACAAGGAGGGCGCCGGCACCCTGGTGCTCAACGGCGACAGCACCTATTCCGGCCGCACCAGGTCGACGGGGGCAAGCTCGTCGTCGAAGGTTCGCTTGGGAATACCGAAACGACGGTCAACAGCGGCGGCACGCTGGGCGGCTCCGGCTCGATAGGCGGCGCGGTGATCGTCGCCGATGGCGGCGTGCTGGCCCCCGGCTCCAGTCCGGGTACGCTTACGGTCGGATCGCTCAGCCTGAGCTCCGGTTCTATGCTCGACTACGAGCTCGGCCAGGCAGGAATTGTCGGCGGCGGTGTCAACGACCTGATCGAGGTGACCGGAGCGCTGACGCTGGACGGCAGCCTCAACATCACCGATGTAGGCGGCTTTGGCCCTGGCGTCTACCGGCTCATCAATTATGGCGGCGCCCTCACCGACAATGGTCTCGAACTCGGCAATCTGCCGGCCGGCGTCACGGCGGCCGATTTGACGGTGCAGACTTCTGTCGCCAACCAGGTCAATCTTATCAGCAGTGTCGGTAACGACCTGTTGTTCTGGGACGGTGACGCGGCCGGGAATGCCAACAACGATCTGGTCGACGGCGGCAACGGCACGTGGACGGCGACAAGCCTGAACTGGACGACGAGCACCGGCCTGGTAACTGGCGCGATGAAGCCGCAGCCCGGCTTCGCCATCTTCCAGACGCTCGGCGGCACCGTCATCGCCGACGGCAGCGCCGGCGCGCTTGCGATTACGGGCATGCAATTCGCCGCCGATGGCTACCGCATCGAAGGCGAAGCCATCACGCTTGATGGCGCTGGCGGCGAGAGCATCATTCGGGTCGGCGACGGCACGGTGGCCGGAGCAGGTTACACCGCCACCATCGCCTCCGTGCTAACCGGGACCAGCAGCCTGACCAAGACCGATGCGGGCACGCTGGTGCTGTCCGGCGCCAACACCTACACGGGCGGCACCACCGTCCTGGGCGGCGTGCTATCTGTTTCAGCCGACAACAATCTCGGCGTTGCCGCTGGCGGCCTGACGCTCTCCGGCGGGACGCTGCGCAACACAGCGGCGTTCAGCTCGGCGCGCGACGTCACGCTTTCGTCGGCCGGCGGCACCTTCGACACAGTGGCCGACCTGACCTTGTCCGGTGCGATCTCTGGCGCTGGCAGCCTTGCCAAGACCGGCGCCGGCACGCTGACGCTTACGGGAACGAACAGCTATGGCGGCAACACGTTGGTCAGCGCTGGCACGCTGGTCGGCGATGCAACCTCGATTCGTGGCGACATCGGCAATTCCGGCACTGTCGTGTTCGACCAGGCGGCGGACGCCAGCTTCGCCGGCGATATCTCCGGCACCGGCGCAATGATGAAGGATGGCGCCGGCGTGCTGACGCTGTCAGGCACGTCGCTGCTGGACTGGACCGTCAATCAAGGCGGCCTCGCCTCGGCAGCCGAGCGCTTCGGTGGCGATGTCGCGATCGGCGCCGGCGCCTCCTTCACATTCGACCAAGTCGCCTCCGCCAGCTATGCCGGCGTGCTCTCGGGCGCCGGTACGTTCATCAAGGACGGCCAAGGCACGCTGCTGCTTGCGTTGGACAACTCAGGCTTTACCGGCGCCACTACGGTCAGCGGCGGCACGCTTGCCGCGGGCGCTGCGAACGCGTTCAGTTCCTCCTCGCAGTTTTCCGTCGCCTCGGGCGCCACGCTCGATCTTGCCGGCACGTCCCAGACGATTGCGGGGCTGAGCAACGCCGGAACGGTGCGCATCGCGGGTGGCGACCCAGGCGACACACTTACCGTCAGCGGCGACTATATCGGCAATGGCGGCGCCGTCATCCTCAACACGGCGCTCGGTGGTGACGGTTCGCCGACCAATATGCTGGTGATCGCCGGCAACACGTCAGGGACGGGTACCCTTCAGGTCGTCAATTTCGGCGGGTCGGGCGCCCAAACGGTCGGAGGCATCAAGATCGTCGACGTCGGCGGCGTCTCAAACGGCAGCTTCTCGCTCGACGGCAATTATACCTTCGAAGACGATGCAGCGGTCGTCGCGGGCGCCTACGCATACAGGCTCTACAAGAACGGCGTCAGCACACCGGCCGATGGCGATTGGTATCTGCGCTCGGCCCTGGTCAACGGCGATCCCGATCCGCAGCCGCTCTATTCGCCCGGCGTGCCTCTGTACGAGGCCTATGAAGGGGTGCTGCAGGCCTTCAATGAACTGGGCACCATGCAGCAACGCATTGGCAATCGGTCGTGGGGCGAGGGTGCTACGCCGCAAGGTGCGGACCTGCCAGGCCAGGGCTCGGTCGACGGCAAGGCGATATGGGCGCGCATCGAAGCTGCCCATGCCGAGATCAAGCCGGAGACGTCGACCTCCGGCACGAACTATGACGTGACCACCTGGAAGCTGCAGGCCGGCGTCGATGGCCTGCTGCACGAAAGCGACGCCGGTACCCTGATCGGAGGGATTACGGCCCACTACGGAACCGCGTCGTCGGACGTCTCCTCGATCTTCGGGGCAGGGTCGATCGCTGCCACCGGCTACGGCGTCGGCAGCACGCTCACCTGGTTCGGCAGCGGTGGCTTCTACGTCGACGCGCAGGCCGAGGCGACATGGTATGACAGTGACATCCGGTCGGCCACGCTGGGCACCACGCTTGCGGACGGCAACAACGGTTTCGGCTACGGGCTGAGCGTGGAGACCGGACAGACGATCGCCCTCAACGGCAACTGGTCGCTGACGCCGCAGGCCCAGCTTGCCTATTCCTCGGTCGACTTCGACGCGTTCACCGACCCGTTTGGCGCCGTCGTGTCGCCCGGCAGCAGCAACAGTCTCGTCGGCCGCCTCGGCCTCTCCGCGGACTATGAAGACCAGTGGGTGGACGATGCGGGGCAAGTCAGCCGCACGCACATTTACGGGCTCGGCAACCTTTACTACGACTTCCTCGACGGAAATGATGTCGATGTGTCTGGCACGAAACTGGTCAGCGAAAATCAGGCGCTGTGGGGCGGTGTCGGCCTCGGTGGCTCGCTGAGCTGGGCGGACGGCCGCTACGCAGTCTTCGGAGAAGGGACAGCGCGGACAAGCCTCAAGGATTTTGGCGATAGCCACGCCCTGGGCGCCAAGCTCGGGTTCGCTGTGAAATGGTAGCGGCGATCAAGATGGACATGTCGACTTTGGCTTGAGGGTCGTGTCCGGCACGGTTATGGATCCGGACTTGCGGGCCACCCGGCTCGTCGGCCCTCGGACGTTTCCTTACCGGCTGCCGGCATCAAGTACCAGGCTCGCATCCGAAGCACCCTGGGGCTCGATCACAGGGATGCCAGCGCGCTGGACATGCGCTCCAGCCCTTGGCGCAGCAGAGGACGCGGGCAGCCGACATTCAGGCGGATGAAGCCTTCGCCGCCACGCCCATAGACGCGGCCGTCGTAGAGATTAACCCCGGCCCAATCGACAAAGAACTTCTGAATCCCACCCACTCGGCGATCGAGCGCGCACGCGTCCAACCACACCAGAAACGATGCGTCGGGCCGCATGGGCGTGATGCCTGGAAGGTGTTCACCGGCGAACTCGCAAACCAGATCGATGTTGCCGGCGATGTAGCGCGTGAGTTGGTCGAGCCACGGCGCGCCGCTGCTGTAAGCAACCTCCAAAGCCAGGCGGCCGAAAAAGTTCGCATTCACCATGAATGACGCCTGCATTGCGGCAAGAAGCGCCTCGCGGCGCTTTTTGCTGGCTACCGAAATGATTGCCGAAGGAACCCCGGCAAGATTGAAAGTCTTCGTTGGAGCGGTGCAGATGAACGATTTCTCCGCAGCATCTTCCGAGATGGAGGAGAAGACGATGTGGGGACGATCCGACAACCTTATGTCGCAGTGAATGTCGTCGGATATGACCAGGATGCCATGGCGCTCGCAGATGTCGTTGAGCGCCGCCAATTCTTCGCGTGTCCAGGCCATTCCGGCAGGGTTGTGAGGATTGCACAGCAGGAATGCCTTGGCACCGCCGGCCGCCAGTTTCTCGAAATCCTCGAGATCGAGTTCATATCTGTTGTTCTGCAGCCTCAGCCGGTTCGTAAGCAGAACCCGCCCGTTTCCCTGAACAACTTCGAAATAGGGCGAGTACACGGGCGACTGCACAATGACGCCGTCACCGGGCTTGGTGAAGGTTCGCAGTATCGCAGCCACGGACGGCATGATCGCCGGCGCGGGAAGCAAGGTCTCCAGTTTCGGCGACCAGTTGTGCCGGTGCGCGAACCACGATTGCACGATCTCATAGTGGCGCGGATCGCGGCGTGTGTAGCCGTAAATGCCATGCTCCGCGGCCTCGCGCAGTCGCGCGATGACGGTTTCCGGAGCGCGGAAGTCCATATCCGCCGTCCACAGCGACAGCAGGTCCTGGCCCTCGACCTGGGGAGAGAACTCGTCCCACTGGTTGGCCCATTTGACGGATCCGAACTGCTGACGGTCGTGGATCTGGTCGAAATCTATTCCCGCGATATGTCGTTGCCCAAGCGTCGATGCGGGCGTGTCTGCACAAGCCATTTGATAGTCACCTTGCCGCGGGCATTGCTTGCGGCATCATCAGCGCCTCCTAGGATTTGTGGCCACGCGCCAATTGGCGCTCCACAGATTGCGAGTAACGCGACATGCCGAAGCAAAAGCTCCAGTAGACCAGCCCCGCAAAGAGGTAGCCGGTTGATGAGATCGTCGGGCCTGCCCAGTTCGGATCGACGCGCGCCGTTTCGACGGCCTTCAGGAAATCCGCGATGCCGACGACGGCGACCAGAGTCGTGTCTTTGAACAGACCGATGAAGGTCGAGACGATACTCGGTATGACGATCGTCAACGCCTGAGGGAGGACGATCAGGCGCATCATGTCGAAGTAGCCGATCCCGAGCGCCTTGGCCGCTTCTTGTTGCCCCTTCGGGATCGCCTGAAGGCCGGCTCTCACGACCTCGGCCATATAGGCGGACGAGAACAACGCTATCGCGATGAGCGGGCGCAACAGACGATCAGGCGTCAGATAATCCGGGACGAAGAGCGGCATCATGAAGTTCGCCATGAACAACACTGTGATAAACGGCACGCCGCGGACGACTTCGATGAACGTGACGCAAACCGTCTTGACGAAAGGGAGTTCCGACCTGCGCCCAAGCGCCAGGATAACCCCGATCGGAAGCGAGAAGACGATACCCACGATCGACATCAGCAACGTGATCAAGAGACCGCCCCAGAGCGTCGTATCGATGACAGGCAAATGAAGCCAGGCAACGCCGCGCACGAGAACGAACGCGGCCACGGGGTAGACGAGGAAGAACAGCAACGCCGCCAATTTGCGCCGCGGAGCCTTCGTCCACAGGAGCCAAACGATGAGGATGGCGCCGATCGCCTGCGCAAGGTCCACGCGCCACCGCTCGGAAACCGGATACGCGCCGTATCGCAGGTAGTCGAACTTCTCGGCGATGAAAGGCCAGCAAGCCCCCTGGCTGTTCGCACGGCAAGCTTCATGGCCGCCGCTCCAGACCGCGTTGAAGATCGCAAAGCTCAGGAAGTGATGCAGCAGCCACGCGGCTAGGAGGACAAAGCATATTGTCAGCGCGCCTGAAGACGGCGTCGAAAACAGGTTCTTTTTCATCCAGCTCACTGGACCCGGTCGAACGTCCGCGGGAGGCGCCATGGCTGGTATGAGTGCGCTGATCACAACTGGCGAACGCATGGACTGATCGCTCACCCGTCACCTCTCAACGATTGCAAAATGTTGGTTGCACACGTTCATGGCCAATGACGTGGCAAGGGAGATAACGAGATAGACCGACAGGGTAATCGCCATGACCTGGACGGCGGCTCCGGTCTGGTTGAGCACCGTGCCTGCAAAGATCTGAACGAGGTCGGGATAGCCGATGAACACGGCAAGCGACGAGTTCTTGATGAGATTGAGATACTGGCTTGTCAAAGGGGGAATGATGATGCGCAGCGCCTGGGGAACGACGACCAGACGAAGCGTCTTGCCCGGCGCCAGCCCCAGCGCATGCGCAGCCTCGGTCTGGCCCTTTGGCACTGCCTGGATTCCACCTCGCACGATCTCGGCGATGTATGAACCGGTGTAGACCGACAGACCGATCAGGAGAGCGGCAAACTCCGGATAGAGCTGATGCCCGCCTTGAAAATTGAAACCCCGCAGCTGCGGAGCGACGAACGAGACCGGCTCGCCAGCCGCCAGGAAAAGGACCAACGGAAATCCTGTCAAGGTCGCCAGACTGACCAGAAGCACCGGCAGCTGCCTGCCCGTCCGTCTCTGGACGCTCCTGGCGCGAAACCAGAATGCAACGCAGCAGGAAATGGCCGCAACGAATGCCAGGCCCACCAGACCCGCTCCCGGATGCAAATGAATCTCCGGAACGATGAGGCCGCGATTGTTGAGGTAGATGCCGCCGGGAATGGCGATGGACGCCTTCGGCGAGGGCAACGGCTTGAGGACGGCGTTGTACCAGAACAGCAGCTGCAGCAATAACGGAACATTGCGCACAAGCTCGACATAGGCGGTCGCCACCTTCGAAACGATCCAGTTCGGCGACAGGCGGGCAACGCCGATGACGAAGCCAAGCAAGGTCGCAAACAGGATTGCGAGGACACTGACGTAGAGGGTGTTGACCACTCCCACCCAGAACGCCTGACCGTAGCTGGACAATGCATCGTACGGTATCAGGGTTTGATTGATGTCGAAGCCGGCAGACTCATTCCAAAAGTCGAATGAGAGCGGAATCCCCCGGACCCGCATATTCGATGCAGTCTGCATGCCGATGCCCAGGGCCAAGGCCAGCAGGCAGCCGGCGAGCAAGAGCTGGTAGAAGATGCCCCGCACCTTCGTATCGTGCAGCGACAACCTCCTGCGCGACGGCGCGGGAAGCGACAAATGGGACATGGGCTGTTCCTATCGGGTCCGTGCAAGGCGCTGACGGTAACACGCCAGCGCCTTGCAACCATGCCTTTGCCTAAAGCGCGTCGCCATTGAACGGACTCAGGCGACGCGCTTTAGGGTCTTCGTTATGCATGTCGTGTCTCAAAACCGGGGCCATTTTTGAGCGACATGCGTTAGCGGATCGGCGGAGCGTATTGAACGCCGCCTTGGTTCCAGAGCGCGTTCATGCCGCGCTCCATTTTCAGCGGCGAATCCTTGCCGACATTGCGATCAAACACTTCGCCGTAATTGCCGACCTGCTTGATCACCTCGACCGGCCAGTTATCGCCGAGCCCGATGTCCTTGCCTATGCTGCCGTCCACGCCAAGCAAGCGGCGGATGCTGGGGTTGTCCGACGATTTCATGGCATCGACGTTCTTGGAGGTGACCCCGTATTCCTCCGCGGCCACCATGACGTAGAGCGTCCACTTCGCCACATTGAGCCACTGGTCGTCACCCTGCCGCACGGCCGGGCCAAGCGGCTCCTTGGAGATCAGCTCGGGAAGAACAATGCTGTCGTCCGGCTTGGCCATGCGAAGCCGCGACGCGTTCAAGGTGGAGGTGTCTGCGGACAAGACGTCGCAACGTCCCTCCTCATAAGCCTTCACGACAGCTTCCTCGTCTGCGAAACCAACCGTCGTGTACTTGATCGACTGCGAGCGAAAATAGTCGGCAAGGTTCAACTCGGTCGTGGTGCCCTGGGTGACGCATATCGATGCGCCGTCAAGTCCCTTGGCTGACGTGATATTGTCCGCCTTGCGCACCATGAACCCCTGGCCGTCATAGAAATACGTGCCGGCAAACAGTATGCCTAGCGACGTATCGCGGGACGATGTCCAGGTTGCGTTGTGGGCGAGAATGTCGATCTCTCCCGACTGCAAGGCGGTGAAGCGATCCTTTGGCGTCAATGGGATGAACTTGACCTTTTGCGCGTCCCCGAGCACGGCAGCGGCCACGGCGCGACAATAATCGACGACAAATCCGGTCCATTTGCCTTCATTGTCGGGAAGGCTGAAGCCAGCCGTGGCCGAATTCGTGCCACAGGTCAGCACGCCATTTTTCTTGACATTGTCGAGGGTTGCGGACCACGCCGAGGAGGCGGTGCACGCGATGGCGAGGGCAAGTAGGCCCTTGAACGTTGATCTCATTTCGGCATTCCCCTGTTATTGTTGAAGGGAATGTGCTCTCCAGCCCAAGTATTCGTCAAATCGATTGTTCTCATTGTGAAAATGAGCGCTGCTCATAGTTGCGAAGCACTCCCAGCTGAAAAGCGGTTGAGTGGTGAAGCAGCGCCCGCGACTTATTTTACGGCCGACCCCGGTGCTCCGAGGGTGCCTTGGTGTCTCTTGCTCCGCGATTCGTTGTAGATTCCCACGATGATTTCCCGGAGCCACCTGGTTCCCGGGTCATTCGCCATCTGGCGGTGAACAATAAGCCAGGCATTCACATTCGCTATCGGAAGGGGTGGCGGGACCAACGTCACCTCACTCCTCTCATCCAGCATTTGCAGGATGGCATCACCGCAATGGGTAATCAGTTCAGTGCCGCGAAGCGCCCAGGGCAGCACCGGATAGTTCGAGATGGTCGCAACGACATTGCGGCGAAGACCCATCTGTTTGAGGGCGGCATCCGCGAGGCCTTCCGCCAGGCCATCTGCGGAAATCTGGAGGTGGGAACTGGCCAGATAGGTTTCCAGCGTCATTGCGCTTCTGGCGATCTTGCTTCCGCTCCACACTGCGCAAAACAATCGGTCCTGGCCAAGCTCCACCTTCAAGAGACCTGGGTCGTCGCGTATCGCTGCTCCCGTCAGCGCGCAGTCAACTTGTCTCAGATAGACCGATGAACCGATTTCGGGTCCGTTTGCGGGAATGACGTTCAGCGTCGCGCCAGGAGCTTGCCTGGAAAATTCTCGAATGAGGCCCGGGATGAAAACCATGGCATGATAATCTGTAAGTCCAACGCGAAAGTTGCGCCGCGTCGTTGCTGGATTGAAGATCTGATGCCGGTCGATCGATGCGCGGATCGTTGCGAGTGCGGCGGAAATATTCGACAGCAGCTCAACTGCCCGGGGAGTCGGCCGCATCTCGCCGCCATCTCTGGTGAACAATTCATCCCGCAATAGATACCGAAGCTTCGACAGGGAGTGGCTTACAGCTGATTGTGTTCTGCCCAATTCGGTAGCCGCCCGCGTCACGCTCCTTTCCCGCATCATCACGTCAAAGACCCGCAATAGATTGAGGTCGATATCGTTATAATTCATGGAATTACCTCATCTGCGACCTGAGACCGCACCAGGCGGCACTAACGCGTTGGTTGCGACGGTGACAGATGGGGCACGAAGAGTGAAGACAGAGGTCCGGCTACGCCTTTGAAACTCTGGCGGTTGAACAGGTGACGGCGACCGCCGGATCGCTCCGCGGCATTTCTGCGCCTGGCTTGGCGAGCAAGCCGGCAATCCGCCATGAACCCAGGGCGAGCATGTGAAGTAAAGTCAGCCGCACCCGCTGGGATGGAAAATCGCAGCGGTTTCAATGGCTTGATAATGGCGGAGAGAGCGTCCGTCCGCCGCACTCACGACAGGTTCCGCCGAGTTCCGAAAACGCAACAAATACAACGGAAAAATAGCCAAAATCAATCCGAAGAGTTCTGCCCAATTCCAGCTAAATCCAATGCTTGTTTGTGGGTTGGATTGTAGGTATGTTTTGCCCATCGCAAACAATAGTGCTGGGCGGGCGTATGGCCAGGTCGATCAACAATCTAAGCGCCGTCGAGGTGGCGAAGAAATCAAAGCCAGGCACGTACGGTGACGGCGGCGGGCTTTATTTGCAAGTGGCGAAGAGTACCGCGAAGGGTGCGCAAGACGGCGACGTCACAAAGTCCTGGCTCTTCCGCTTCATGCTTGCTGGCAAGGCCCGGTACATGGGGCTTGGGGACGTTCAGACCTTCAACCTTAAGGAGGCGCGGGAGAGGGCGCGGGCGGCAAGGCAACTCGTGTCGGACGGCAAAGACCCTATTGAGGAGCGCCACGAGCGCACAGCTACTCTCCGCGCCGACGATGCCAAGCGGATCACGTTCAAGCAGGCGTCCGAACGCTACATCGCGGCGCAGAAGGCGGGGTGGAAGAACGTCAAACATGCGGAGCAGTGGCGCAATACGCTCGCAACTTATGCGTGGCCTGTAATCGGCGACTTGCCGGTCGCGAAGGTGGACACCGCCCACGTGATGCAAATCGTTGAGCCGATCTGGACGACGAAAACTGAAACAGCTACCCGCGTCAGAGGTCGCGTCGAATTGGTGCTCGATTGGGCGAAGGCACGACACTACCGCAGCGGTGACAACCCAGCACGGTGGCGCGGGCACCTCGACAAGCTGCTTCCGGCACGGTCGAAAGTCGCCAAAGTCGAGCACCACGCAGCGATGCCATACGCCGAGCTTCCCGCATTCATGTCGCAGCTCCGATCGATGGATAGCATCTCGGCCCGAGCGCTTGAGTTCACAATCCTTACTGCCGTCCGCACAGGTGAGGCTATCGGGGTGATGGAGAGCGAGATTGATTTCGCCAACAAGCTCTGGACCATCCCGGCCGCGCGCATGAAGGCCGACCGACCGCATCGCGTCCCGCTCTCGGATCGTGCGATCGACATCTTGAAGAGCGTTCCGCGCGAGGCGGATAGCCCCTATCTTTTCCCCGGCGCCCGAACCGGGAAGCCGCTGAGCAACATGGCGATGCTAGAACTGCTACGCGGCATGGAGGGAATGAGGGGTCTGACAGTCCACGGCTTCCGCTCTACGTTCCGCGATTGGGCCGCCGAGAGGTCAAATTTCCCGCGCGAGATTGCAGAGGCGGCGTTAGCCCACGTCCTATCTGACAAGACGGAGGCTGCGTACCAGCGCGGCGACCTTTTGGAGAAGCGCCGCAAGCTTATGACCGCATGGGCCGGCTTTGCCGCGACAGCAAGATAGGTGCCACAGCGGCCCAACTTAGCGCATGTCCTATTTGGATGAGGCTGAGCCCTTGGCTCGGACGATAAATGTGGAAGAGATGTCATTGCAGATCGCCTGAAATCTCTGAAAATTTCTCTTGTGCTCATCAAGCCCGGTTGAGTCGGCGTCGAAGATTCTTTTCAAGGCCCCCTTATTTTGTCGCGCAACGTCCTCATAGCCATCCCGACTAAGTTTGCCTTCTATCAGCTGCTCGGCGGCCTTGGTTTCGGCATTGTAATAGGTCTCCATATCCGGCCAGTCGGCCGCCTTGGCCAGCTCCGACATCTGCAAGCTCTCGAAGCCGCTGACCTTCAATGCCCAAGCGGCATCGTTTCCACCCTTCAGAAAGTTTTGAGCGACGGTGTCGCGATAGTTTATGCTGATGGTTCCACGTACGCAGAGCAGTACGGATTTCCTTTCAGTCGCGCTGAGCCCCACGAGCTTTGGGTCGATGTCATATTGTGACTGCCCCTGGCTTTGGGGTAGCGCTTGTCCTTGCGTCAGAATAAGCCACGCCGCCACAAAGAAACCGCCTCTGATCGAATGTCCTTTGAGGCCCATGCCCGCGCCTTCGATGTCACCAATACTCGTCTTATATGACGTGGTTTCATAGAGTGCCAGATGTTGCTCTGACTAAATGGATGTCAGGGAACGGGTAGGCTGGAATGTCCGGCGTTTGCGGGTTGAGAAGGGCATGTCGCAAGACCACCTTGCGTATGTCGCCGAGATCGAACGCGCGTATGTCGGCTACCTAGAGCGCGGCAAGCGGAATGCGACGCTCACGACGCTCGAAAAAGTAGCGAAGGTTCTTGGTCACGACGTCTCTGAGTTATTCGCCATTCCCCCGAAAGACGCTGAACCGATTGCCCCGCTGAACCCAGGACGGCGAAAGGGCTAACAAGCGACCGAGTCGGTGTCATTCGCTGTTGCTGAATTGATCCAAACACCGCTATCACCTCCACCAGTGATGCCCCGAGTTAGAGGAGGTAAGCTGGTGTCGGACATTTGGCTGGGCGATCTTCTTAACCGCAGAGATGACGCTAAATTTCTGATCGACTACTTGCTTCGCCGTAACGAGCTCGCGGTTCGCGTCGGTGAGCGGGGAACGTCGATCAACGTGACTGCCCCATGGGGAGCCGGCAAGACGTACTTTGTGAACCAGATGGCCAAGCAACTCGAGGCGGACGGCTGCAACGTAGCGCTGGTTGATGCCTGGCGTGACGATCACGCAGAAGATCCAATCTTCGCCGTTATGTCCGCTGTACTTAAAGCCCTTGGGCAGACGGGGAAGAAAGCGTCTTTCAAAAAGGCGCTGAAAGACAATGCCGGCAAAATTGCAATCCGAGCTGGCAAGGGCCTACTCAGTCGCGGCGCCGCATTTGTGATCGGACAGTCAGCTGTCGATGGGATCGCTGAGGAAGTCATTAAATCGGTTGCTGACGCCAGCCTTGAGTCTGCCAACGACTATGCTGAACGAGCGCTCCGCCTGTTTGACGAGGGACAAGAAGCAATAGACGATTTTCGGCGCAGGCTCTCGGAGGGCGTGAAAGACGAGCAGCCATTGTTTGTTATCGTAGACGAACTGGACCGCTGCCGACCAATTTACGCGGTTGCCCTGTTGGAGAGGATTAAACACCTCTTCGATGTCCCCAACGTCATTTTCATAGCTGCCACACATTCCGATCAGTTGGCAGAAACGATCAAGGCGGTTTATGGCCAAGGATTCGATGCGGAGCGCTACTTACTCCGGTTTTTCGATCGGACCTACACGTTTGATAAGCCGAGTTTGAATGCGTTCGTTGCCGCCCGTTGGGTATCCTTGGGTTTCGACAACGACCGCATTATGGATTTCCGTGGCAAAACGCACACTGAATCAATTGCCGCGATGGCTACCGGATTCGGATTATCTCTGCGCGATATCGACCAGTGCTTGGGCATCCTTTGGAGCATCGTCGAGCTGTCGGATAATAATATCCCGTTTCCGATGCTGTTGGCTTTCCCTGCAATAGTTGCGTACCAGCAGAGACGGATGTTGATTTTTGAGCACTTGACCAGAGATTTTGACGTCCCCACGCCGAAGGATTTTAGGGATTATTTGTCAACCAGGCCAATGTTTGAACTCGAACAAATCGATCATTCTGGGAATAAAACTGGAAACAAGGAGGCTGTATCAATTTACGATTTCGCTGTTCAAATGCAGAGCATTCTTAACAACGGATTGACGGCGCGCATAAACGACTCTTCCCCAGCTGGACGGTACGCAGAAGATTTTAGGTCCAGAGAATTTTCGCTTTTTGGCAGCGCGCATTACGGCCATGTAAATTCATTTCTTCGAAACCTGAATGTAATGATCCGTAAGGCCGGTCGGCTCTCTGAATGAAGTTGGGGCTTCCAACCTTTGGCAGACCACGCAGCAAGGGTGGCCCGCTGAAGGACTTCCGGAATTTCGCACAAAATTTGCGAGGGACCAGGCCGGGGCGGGGCGTCCCGGTGGCACCAGCGAAAGGCCCCCCACCGAATTGTGAAAAGGGGGTGGGGGGTCTCGAGTTCAAAGACCATACGCATTCGTTGCCCGCATTGGCCGCGTGGTGGGCGGGCGCATTGTCCCGGTCATATGGACGGTCGATGGCATGAACGCGCGTACACGGCCCGCCCACGGCCACGCCGCGCACGGTCGCCCCGCCCGCCATCCGCGATGATCGCCAACACATCGCATTGAGCCATACCCCAGGCCTCCGAACCGATCCGCGACACGCGGAATGCGTGTTCAAAAAACCCCTCCGAAACGCCCCCGCTGAAAGCGCGGAAATCCGGGCTTTTGAGCCTGTCATTTTTGCGTTCAAAAACCATTTGTTTTTCGCACATTGCGCTTGACTGCCGCGCATAGTAGAGGGACATTTTTCGAGTAAATTCAGTCACTTAACGCGGCGCAGCCGCACCATTGAAGGAGATACACCTATGCAAGTAGTGCGCACGTTTTCACATCGCGAGTTCGGCCATTTAGGCGAGGCCACTTTGGCCGTCGAAAAGGGCAAATGGACGTTGGACGGCCAAGCCCTTCCTGACGCCTCGGTTGAATACCTGATGGGCTTCGCGCTCCAATCTCTGCAGGACGCATACGCGGGCGCGAAGAGTCAGGAGGCGGCCAGCGCCGCTTTCGATGCCAAGCGCAAGCGGCTGATCGAGGGCGCGATCGGCAGGACGGCTGGTCCTGCGGAAGAGCCGCACGTTCGGTTCATCCGCCAGATGGTTCGCAACGCGCTCAGCCCCGAGAGCAAGGCTCGGTATGAGCAGACCGACGCGAAGGACCGGAACAAGTTCCTCATGGGGCTTTTCACGGGGCTTCCCAACGCTGAACGCGACCGCCTCGACGCTCAGGCTAGGACTGCCCATCAGGCATCGCTTGCCGCCAAGGCTGCGACCGAGTTCGAGCTAACCATCTAACCGGCGCATCGCGAATGTTCAGCTGGGCGGCTCGTGAAAGCTGGCCGTCCGGTTGAACGCTATGCCACATCATGGAAAGGGCGAACGCCATGCGCGCCGCACTCTATCTTCGCGTATCGACCGACCAGCAGACCACCGACCGACAAGAGCGCGAATTGCGCGAAGTTGCGGGCCGCACTGGGTGGGACATTGTCCAAGTCTACCGCGATCACGGCGTTAGCGGAGCCAGCGCCAAGCGCCCCGCGTTCGACGCGCTCTGCAAAGATGCTGCCCGCCGGCGCTTCGACGTCGTGATGGCGTGGAGCGTTGATCGATTGGGCCGTTCACTTCAGGGCCTCGTTGCCTTCCTCTCCGACCTCCACGCGCTTCGCGTTGATCTCTTCCTCCATCAGCAGGGCATCGACACGACCACGCCTGCGGGCAAGGCCATGTTTCAGATGATGGGCGTGTTCGCGGAGTTCGAGCGCGCGATGATTAGCGAGCGCGTCAAATCAGGCCTCAACTCGGCGCGGGCGAAGGGGAAGAGGCTGGGCCGCCCTCGCGTTGCCAAGGCGACGGAGCAGGCAATCGCTTGTGATGAGGGCAGCGTCCGCGCGCTCGCTGCCAGGCACGGCGTTAGCGTCGGTACTGTGCAGCGGATCAAGCACCGCTGAAAGGTGAGGGGCGGGCGAAGCCATCGCTGAGAAGTTGGGGATTGGGCGGGCAGCGTGTTTCGCATTCTGAAGGAATGCGGCGTAAGCTCTCGCCTTGGGTTGAAGGGGGAGAATACATGGACGTGGAAGCTTTGCCGGCTCGCCCACAAAGAGCATCAGGATGGGTGAAGTTCGGGGGCATAGTGACAGCAATCTATGTTGCCTTCATTGCGTTCGTGTTGATGGACAGCGGGGCCGAAGGCTTTCTTCACATCACCAATGACAAGCTCTCGCTGAACACCTTTGGCGATTTCCTTGCAGGCGTGTGCGCGCCACTCGCGTTTCTCTGGCTCTTCGTAGCCACGATGGTTCAGTCGCAGGAACTCGCATTGCAGCGGGAGGAGTTGCGGCTGACGCGGAAGGAATTTCGGCTGAACCGAGATGTGGCCATGCAGCAAGCCGAGGAGGCCCGGAGTCAGGCGCGATTTATCGGAACGCAAACTGCGATCCTTCAAGCAGCCGAAATCGACAAGCTTATAGACACGCAGATCGAAGCGGTCATGCGGCGCGTGAACGAGATCCGAGGATACGCAATCCTGGTTGGCAGAGGCGGCGAGCAGGGAGCGGTCTACATTGGGTCTCCTGTCTCAGACCCGTTCGTTGATTTTGTTGAAGCCGCGAGAGGCCTAATAAGCGCTTCCGAAGGGCTTCGAAGCCTCAAGTCAATGCACCCCGACAGGAGGGCCCACTCCAAGAACCCAGGGGCATTACAGGCCATTCATCAGCTTTTGTGTGTGATTGACGCCAACGTGGCGAACGCATCGCAAAAGGTAGCGGCAAGGCTCAAGAACAGTGACTTTTCAGCTGCATTGGCTGCATCGGATTACCTAGTCGCTGAGTGCTGCGAATGAAATGCAGTTCGCCTTAGCGAGGCCTTGCAGGGGGATGCGGATCGATCTTCCACCCCATCGATCAAGCGGGCTGGAGGGTGGTTTCCAAACGCAAAGACAGCGTATCGGGCGGGTGAAGCACATATGCGGGGAGAACGATTTGCGCCTGCTTTCACGCGATGGTCTCTAGAATCTTGTCGATTGGCTCGACGATAGTGTAGCCCGAATTTTCGATATTCGTATTGACTGTCTTGAAATGGAGACTTTGCATTTTCTCATAGAACGGCACGAACGCTACTGCGATACCGATGGCACGAAAGCGCCTTTCGAAGACCTCATCGATGCATTCAACAACAAGGCCTCCACTGTTTCCCTGATACGACGGCGCATCAAGAATTATCGTTCTGTTTGCTTCGTTTAGCCCTGCGATAGCTCCACGCCTAATCAACGGTTTGTCGGGTTCTAACTGCCCAGCGTGACCGATCGACACGGGATAGCCAAACAAGAAGGCTTCGTTCGAAATGCCGACCTCGTCGAAGGGCAGCACTGTTTCGAGCGCATTTACGCCCACAAGGTGCGACCCTTGTGGAATGGTAGCGGTGACTCCCGGATCACTTTCTCCAGTAGCAGCGCCAGCAGCGATAGTCATAAGCTTTATCGCTGCTACGTCCGCTGCCGCGTGCCGCCGAACTGAGCCCGCTGCTGTCAAAACGGCAAGGTCAAGAGAGATAAGATTGCGCGCCGAAAATTTGGCCCAAAAGGACGTGGTCTCTGCGGTGTTGTTGTACAGCGTTCCGTCCGCCCGAAACAAAACATGTTTCGCGGTGATTAACCAAAGGGCGGTCTCGGTTCTTAGGTGAAAGCCACTTCCAGTTGATCCGCCGATTTGTATGTGAACGGGATAGTTAAGATTGTTGTCCGGTAAATAAGCCATCCTTGCCCCCAGCTACCAATACCGGTTTACAGTTGTTGCAGCGGGGCGGCAACACCGCAAGATGTCAGTCATTCGCAAGAGCTCATCGATGGCGATTTCTAGGCTCAGGCCGGTGGGGTGCCACAAGAGCAGTAAGGGTACGCCGGACCACCGTTTGCAGATTTCCGCGCAATGCCTCAGCGATGGTCAGCGGCAGAGGCCGGTGAGATTGGAAAATTGTATCGCCACCTTCGGTGAAAAAGTTGCCTCAACCCCTACTCGGACGCTTACCTGTGAAAGCAAGCAATTCCTTATGCTGAGGATCAAGCCGAACCGCCCAGGCATTGCCTTCCACTCGCTCGATATGGAAATTCCATGATGCCGAATTCGGTCCCAGCCCGTTGACAGAAATGGTATCGCCCAAGTTTTCAATGACGTGAAGGATCATCTCACCTTTAGGCATCTCCACAATGAGCATGTCCCCCTCGAACACCGGTGTCAGGGACTTCTCGAAGACTATGTGCATACCATCCTGAAGCGGGCCCACTGTAGCCTCACCATGGATATATCGTCCAATAAGAAGGTCTTCCGGCATGGTGATTCTCCCGCGCTTTACTGGAACGTATGCATTGGACTCTGTAGGTAAAAGGGCCTCCAAGCAGTTAATTAGTTCACTAACTTCCGCTTCGCCTCCATCCGCAGCCGCGCCGCCTCCAGCCGTAGGCCAAGGCCTTCCATCGGGTCCGCGCCCTTCGTGGTTCCGGGTGACACGCGCCTGGCCTCGACCTTTCGAATGAGCTTCAGCGCCTCCAGTTGTAGCCCAACATCTGTCTTGGGGTCATGTGCCACGCCCATCAAGAACTGGTACGTTAGGTCGAAGACCTCCGGCACCGTTTCATATTCAATGATAGCCTTGGCTGCCTCAATCGATCGCTCGACCGCCACGTCTGGCGAAGTCATGATGTCGAGTAGTTTCTGAAGCGCTTTGCTAATTTCAGGTTCGGCCATTTTCTTCCTCGTTTTGCCCGCTAAAAGCGGTAGATGCGGTAGCGGGGCGGTAGCGATTAAACCGTTGATTTTGAATGGCTTCTACCGGTTCTACCGGTTCTACCGGTCTAAAACCGTTGTGAATGGAAACGATGATCCGGGGGAAAGGTCTATGGCGCTACCGGTAGCGACCGGTAACACCGGTAGCGCACACCCGAGAGCCATATCACCCGCTCAACGTGAGGGGCGCTTTCCAGTAGCCCTTCACGTTGGCGCCATCCAGTCGGAGGACCTTCGGGCCGCTCCAGCCAAGCTTGCGCATGCAATCGCCCAGGCGCCGGTAGTCGGCCATCCGCGCATAGCGCATCTCTATGCCCATTACCTTCTCGAAGACAGTCTGCGTTGAAATCCGCAGTTCGCCCTCCGCAAGCTTCGCATGGAAGGGAAGGGCGCTGAGCAGCAAATCTTCCCACGGGTCGCCCGACACCCTTTCGGCCTGTCGTTCCGCCGCCGCTGCCCAAAGCCTTTCCGGGATTGAAATCGGCTCGGGGGCCTGGCGTTCTGCCTCTGCGGCCTCTGCCCAAAGTTGGGGCATGTCTTCCGCCAGCCCCTTTAGATCAATCTTGCCCACCGTCACCGGCCAGAACCGTCGGTTTCCGGTCGCGTCGTGGAGATACTGAGAGTCATTCGTCGTGCCGATGAAAATGCACCGGCGGGGCATCTCCTCCACAGAGCGCCCGAACGCCGGCCGCCCCCGATCATGAGTCTTCGAAACGAACTGTTTCACTACCCTGATGTCGGCATTCCGCAGACCCGCCAGTTCCGGGAGTTCGACAATCCATTTACCCTGAAGGAGCTCCTGTTGCTCCCTATAACTCACACCAATAGCGATTTCGTCCGAGAAGAAATCTTCGCCCCCGGCCATGATCTTCAGAACACTCGACTTACCGCGCCCCTGCGGGCCTTCCAGGACAAGCACGCAGTCAAATTTGCATCCGGGGCGGCGCGCCCTTCGAACGGCAGCAATCAAGACCGCTCGCGCGAAGGCTCGATTGAGTTCGTTGTCATCTGCGCCCAAATACGCGCTCAACCAAGTGTCGATCCTCGGCACCTTGTTCCAAGGATGCGCCTCAATTCGATCGAGCACCGGATTGAAGGAATTCTCTTGCGCCAGAAGACGGATCGCGTCGCGAGTGTGCGATGGCTCAGGATCGAAACCAAGCGTCTCTATGACCGCGCGGCGCACGTGCAGCACGATGTCATCCATCGTCACTCCGAGCCGCCCTTCAAGGCCCTCGCATATGACCTTCTGTCGGAACTCATCGAACCGAAAAATTACTCCAAGTTTCCGAATGGCCATCACCGCGTTGTCCAGTGAAGCCACAATGCCGCTGGGATTTCGGACGCGGCTAAGTCCCGATGTGGCGTCCGCCGTCTTGGCTGGGGCAGGGACTGCGGACGCCTGCTGCTTGCGGGTCAGTTGCTCCGCGAACATCTTTACTAGAGGTCCGTTGCCGCGCGCCGTCGGCTGTTCTTGCCCGCGTTCAAACGCCCTCCATTCCGCCTCGGCATCCGCCGTCAGCGCTGCCAGGTCCTCCTCCGTGATCGGCCCCAACACTTCCCAATCGAAAGCCTCAGCTTTCATCGCTTCGCGCACTGGCTCAATCTCCTCTGTTCCCTCTCAAGCATCACCGCCAATCCGCGCAAGAGCAGTTCCCGCGCTCGCGCCGTCCTCGGCAATTGAATGGTTTCCACGAGTTCCAGCGCCTCGAAGATGGGCTGCCACGCTGCCACAAACGCCTCATCAATCGGCGGGTCTGGCGGCGGCTGCCGCGCCGCCCGCACTTCATTGAGGTTGATTACCGTTCCCATTTCCTCGACTCCTTCAGGTCGCGAGCGCAGGAAGATCTCTCGGCCTCACCCAATTAGACCGGCTCAAGCGGGACGCTTTCGTCAAAGAAGCCGCGCCGCCTAAGTTCCGCCTCCGCCAACGCCCTCGCGCGCGCTTCGAGGGCCTGCTGTTCAGCGCTGGGCTCGACGCCCATGATCCGCATCGTCGCGTCGATCGCACGACAAGCTTCCAGCAACGCCGCCATTGGGTCGAGCTTCGCGGGCTCGATCTCGGCCAGCCACTCTTTATGGTGCTCAACAAAGAGCCGCCGGAACGCCCCTTCCACTTCGACCCAGGCAGCCGCCAGCCACATCAGCGCCATCATCACAGCCGGCACATTGTCGGACGCAGCCATCACTTGGCTCGCCAAGTCGCCATCGGCGAGACGAAGCCCGGCGAGAATACGCCGAGCCTCGACCTGTGTGCTTTTCCGCCTAGCCTTCGGCATGGCCGTTCCCCTCGATCAGCCCGATAAGCCAATCCCTCGTTTCAGTGTCTTCGCCCGCTATCGCCACGATGACGTGCGGTGCGCCGGCGGCTTTAATCCGCTGTTGCTTGGCCTGTGTTTCGCGCTGGAGTTCCAGATCGCGCCTATTGCCTTCCTGCATCTCGCCGCGCCAAGGCTCTGCGCCATAAGGCACCTCGTTCTTGTGGGCACCCTTGTAAAATTCCTTGTCGGCCATGAAGTCGACAAAGGACTCGTAATATTGTCCACGACGCGGCGCCGAGGGTGCGGGACCTTTCGGGTCCGGGGCGATGCCCTTCTTGAGGGCGCTGAAAGATGTTTCGTCGGCCATGTGCGTTCCTCCTTATGCCGCTGCGGCATCGCGCTGGGCGATCTTGCGTTCTTGCCATTCGGTCACGTCCGCGAGCCGCCACGCGACTGCCTTCGCCCCGATCTTGATCGGCTTGGGAAAATTCCCCTCCTTCATCTGTTCGTAAAGAGAGCTGGTCTTTAGCCCAGTGAGTCTTTCGACATCTGGGCGGCGGATGAAAGTATTACTTTCGTTACTCATTGGGCTTTCTCCTAGTCGGCAGTATTGCCAATTACACAACGCAATAATACCAGACAATTCCGCGTGGAAAATCCCGGAAATGGCGGTTTGTCCTTTTTTGTCCCCTAGATTTTCCCTGCGACACAACGTCGCACAACGTGGAGCCATACTTTGAACTACATTTTTATTTGGGTTCTTGGATTTCTGCTTTCCTCCGCGACTCCTAGTGAGTAGCGATTGCAGGCGGAGTCCCACCTGGGGCACTTGCGCGGGGAGTCGGATGTATGGGCTTTGTGCGGCGCACTAAAGCCATACCAGACCTGTACAGCTTGCTCTCCAATACGCCGCTAGCCCGGCGTTCGCTCCGAAGGTGGCGAGGCTATGCCTCAAACGCGGTTGGGGGATGTTATCTGGTTCAAGCGCGGCATAGTTGGTGTCTACCCCGAGCGCCATGACCGGTTGCTTGCAACGATGAAGGCAAGCGCCTTGCCTATCGGCGAATTGGTGAAGCCAGTCACGCCTAAGCAGAAAGCGCGCCGACTCCTACATTTGCGAAAAAAGAAGTAAAGTCGTCATCTCTCGATTCTTGGAGAATGGCGATGGTTGGTGAAGTCTTCGCGGGAATAAGCGCATTTAAGACCATGTTCGATTTGGCGAAGGCTCTTAAGGAGATGGACGCCGCGAACATTCGGAATAACGCCGTCATGGATTTGCAAGAGAGGATCATGACGGCTCAAGCAGCTTATGCGACGTTGGCCGGCAGCGTAGGCGAGCTTGAAGCACAGGTGAGACGCTTCGAAACATGGGAGGCTGAGAAACAGCGCTACCAGCTTGAGGAGCTGCCACCCGGTATTCTTATGTACCGTCTGAAGGCTGGTATGGAGAACGGCGAACCGCCTCATAAGATATGTGCCAATTGCTATAACAAAGGCATCAAATCGCTGCTGCATAATCGCGGTCAAGCTAATGGCCTCACTCATTGGAGGTGTCATTCCTGCGGTTTTGATGAGAAGACAGGAACCTTCATTACGCCCCAACGGGGCAATCGCGGCGGCGGCGGTTGGATGGCCAGTTAATGGCTACTTTGCCTTCGCGTTCTGAGAACGTTTAGCCGGTCTTGCTTCCGGCTTTTCCTTCGCAGCTTTATCGCCGTGCGGCTTCGGTGGCGTCTTCAACAGGCGACGCAAAACCTCGTCGCCCTTTTCCAGGTCTTTGTCCTTGGGGGTTTCTGGCATGGCTTCAGACCTAGATGAAACCCAAGATCGCATAACGTGGTGCGGCAATCGCAGCTTGACGCTTAGCGCGCAGATCGATCAGTTCATAAGTTCCGGCGCCTATCACATATCGCACGAAGTGGACGCGGATAGCGGAGACGGCACCTTTTACGTCCAGCTAGTGAAGAAAATACCTTCAGACTTTCGCATAGAGGCCGGCAGTATCGTGCATGAATTACGCGCCACGCTAGACAATCTAGCGTGTGTTCTGGCGATTAGGAACGGCAAGAGTGCTCAAAACACTTACTTTCCCATATCCCGATCGCTCGCCATCTTCGAGGACGACGGGATCAAACGCAAACTCCGCAATCTTTCGGATGCAGACAGAGAGACCATTGCCACGTTCAAACCCTATGACGGTGGCAATCAACTGCTCTTCTCCCTCCACGCCTGCGACCTCGTTCGAAAGCATCAAAGGCTGATCGCCTCGTCCAGCGGAATCAAACGATTCGCCCTCGGAGAGGCGCGAATTACATCCCTCGCGCTTCTGGGTGCGAGCACCATCACCGAGAAACGCCAACCCTTCGCGAGAGTCGGAAAGGGTTCCTACATCGATTTGTCCGTAGGGATCGATCTTAGCTTGTCCGAACCAGAGTTCATTCGCGGACGCCCAGTCTCGACCGTGCTAAGCGATTTCACGCGCCATGTTCAGGCGATAGTGGGCATCTTCACCTGAACCATAATCCGTGCCGGCCTGTCGCGACTCATTCATAGGAATTCTTCCCGGTACGTCAGGTGTATAAATAGGAAAATATTCCTATGTGGGTAGGAATGTGGGATGGTGGCAGCGACCCTTATAACCTGTTGATTTTGTTGGATTTTCCTCGATAAATGGCGGAGAGAGCGGGATTCGAACCCGCGTTACGGTCTCCCGTAAACACACTTTCCAGGCGTGCGCCTTCAACCACTCGGCCACCTCTCCGTCCTTGCATTCGCGCCCGGCCGGTTTTGCCACGCGGGTTGGGGAGATGCATCCCTTTGGGATTTGCGGGAAGACCCGCTTGATGGACACCGCCAACCAGCGGATGCCCTTCCCGGCGCCCGTCAATCAAACAGGCGCGGGGCTCATCTAGTCGATCCGGCGCCGAATGCCAAGCCATAACGGCAGTCTATTCGCTTTGCCGGCCATGCATCGTTTCGCGGGGCCGCCAACGCCTCCGCTTCAAAGGTGCTTTCGGCTCTGAATGGTGTGCACGGGCGAGGCGGCAGAGCCGGGCGCGCTTGACTTCGGCCCGGGCCCCCTGTCGAGTGAGGCGGAGGCTTTGCGGGGGCAACGTCCAGGCATGACATCGAGCAATGAACAGCCGGCCAGCGGAACGCCGGCCGCAGGCGTGCCAGGCAGCGGGCTGCCGCTGCCTGGGCGTTCGGACCTGTCCTTCATCCCGGTGGGCTGGCTTGTCGTCGTCATGGCATGGTCGGCCTACGGGCTGGTCTCGGCCCGGTGGCTGGTCGGCAGCTCCGGCCTGCCGGATACAGTCTTCTACCTGCTGCTGGGCGGGCTCGCCGCCAACATCATCACCATCCTGTGGGGGCTTTACCTGCTCGGCCTCGCCTTCGGCCGCTCGGAGCACTTTCCGCGCCAATTCATCATCTGGCAGATCGCCATCATCGTCTTTCTGTTGGCGCGGCAAGCCTATACCCTGGCCGTGCCCGATTTCGTCTTCTCCGCCAGGGGCCTGACCATCACCGGCGCCGAAATCGGTATCGGCCTGTTCTGCATTTACCTGCTGCGCCGCCATGCCGGACCCGCAGCCGTCTATACCGAGCGGCAAGCGCAAACACCGCAGGTCTTCGCCTCGGTTGTCGCCGCGCTGGTCGGCATCCTCCTCGGCGCCGTCGTCGGCGCCGTGGCCGGCTTCGCGCTCGGGGCAGGGATCGCCGAAGTCACCGACATCAGCTGTTTCGAAGGCGGCTGCGGTTATTTCGCGGTGTTCATCGGCCTTGTCGGGCTGGTGGTCGGCGCCATCGTCGGCGGTATCCTCGGCGTCTGGCTCGTTCATCGGCGCAAGCGATAGACTTCAAATTCGCGTAAGCCGATTGCGCGCCGGGCGTACGCATTCTATTCCTCGCCTGTGACCGGAAGGTCCTCGGGAGGAGCTTGAGGACCAGGCCGGGGGAAAGATCTGATGTTGCGTTTTTTGTTTCGCCTCGCGGCCATGGTCGCACTCTCGGTCGCCGTCATCATGGCGGTACTCGACGCGACGCGCTCGGTGGCGGCTTCCGCATTGGTCATGACGCCGCTGAATTCGAGCTGGCTGGCGGTTTCGCCCGACACCCGCGCGGCCTTCGAGACCTTCGTGCGCGCCAAGGTCAATCCGATGATATGGGATGGCGGCATCGCCTGGGTGCTTGCCCAGCCGGGGTTTGCCGTGTTCGCGGTGCTTGCCTTCATCCTCTATGCGATCGGCTACCGGCGCCGGCGGCGCGGCGGAGAATTCGCGCCGGGCTGATGGGTTGTCCCGGCGGACTTGCGACGACAATGCGGCAATCGTCCGCGGCAGTCATTGCCCAAGCCTGCTTTTCCAAGGGGAGGCATGCTTTTCCAAAAGGTCAAAATTCCGCGTGAATTTTGTTTCGGGCCGTGCCAGATTGCCCTGAGCGGGAGGGGAGTACACTCCTGGCTGATGCCGCATGTCTGCCGGAGAACCGGGCAGGCGGGCGGCGCGTAACGGAAAAAAATAACCGACAGGGTGTGGATCACATGAAACGTATCGTTCTCGGCCTCCTGGCCGCAACCGCAATGGTTCTTCCGGCTTTCGCCGCGGATGTCCAGCCGGCCATCCTCTACGATCTCGGCGGCAAGTTCGACAAATCCTTCAACGAGGCTGCCTATCACGGCGCCGAAAAGTTCAAGACCGAGACCGGCACCGCCTATGTCGAGTTCGAAGTGTCCAATGCCTCGCAGCGCGAGCAGGCGCTGCGCCGCTTCGCCGAAGACGGCCGCAACCCGATCGTCATGGCCGGCTTTGCCTGGGAGGATGCGCTGAAGGTGGTCGCGAAGGAATATCCCGATCTCAACTTCGCCATCATCGACGATGCCGTCGATATGCCCAATGTCCGCTCGCTTGTCTTCAAGGAAAATGAAGGCTCCTATCTCGTCGGCATCATGGCGGCGATGGCCTCGAAGTCCAAGAAGGTCTCCTTCATCGGCGGCATGGACATTCCGCTGATCCGCAAGTTCGAATGCGGCTATGTCGGCGGCGCCAAGGCAGCCGGTGCGACCGACGTCATCCAGAACATGACCGGCGACACGCCGGCGGCGTGGAACGATCCGGCCAAGGGCGGCGAGATCGCCAAGACGCAGATCGACCAGGGCTCCGACGTGGTCTATGCCGCGGCCGGCGGCACCGGCGTCGGCGTGCTGCAGGCGGCGGCGGATGCCGGCAAGCTCGGCATCGGCGTCGATTCCAACCAGAACGGCCTGCAGCCCGGCAAGGTGCTGACCTCGATGCTGAAGCGTGTCGACGTGGCCGTCTACACCGCCTTCATGGACGGCAAGAACGGCACCTTCAAAGGCGGCCTGCAAAATCTCGGCCTCAAGGAAGGCGGTGTCGACTACGCCATGGACGACAACAACAAGGCGCTGGTCACCGACGAGATGAAGGCTGCCGTCGAAAAGGCCAAGGCCGACATCATCGCCGGCACGATCCAGGTGCACGACTATACCGCCGACAACGCCTGCCCGTATTGATCTCTATCCATTAGAGTTGAAACCGCCGGGCGAGAGTCCGGCGGTTTTGTTTTTGGGTTTTGACGGGGGCCGCAACTTGAGAGGCGAGAGTGAAGCCGACCATCGGACCGATGACCGAACGCGATGTTGATGCAGTGGCGCGACTGCGCATCGCCGCCTTTTTCGAGGGCAGCGCAAGAACGCTGAATGAGGACGTCGCCGGGCTTCGCGAGTTGCTCAATGGAGATGGCTTCGAGGCGGCGCTTGTGGCGCGGATAGGGGAGGTCCCGGTCGGGACCTGCCTGCTGGTTCGCCACGAAATTGAACCCGCGCATGAGCTGACGCCTTGGCTGGCGGGATTGGTCGTCGATAGCGACCACCGCGGCAAAGGGATCGGCCGCGCGCTGGTTGCAGCCATCGAAGCGCATGCAACCGCGATCGGTGTGGAGAGGACCTACCTCTATACGTGGGTGGCGCGAGACTTCTATGCCGGGCTCGGTTGGGCAGTGGTCGAGTCGTTTGAGCAGGACGGCTACCCGATGCTGCTGATGTCGCGCGAACTCGGCCTATAGCTGTCCGACGAGATAACCCAGCGCAAACACTACCATCAGCGCGATGGCGATGACGGCGCCGCGTCGGCCACCGAGCGAATGCACGCCGACGCCATAGGGCTTCCGCTCCAGTCTGCCGATCACCGGCTTCGCTTCGTCCTGGCCAATCACACGCATCTGCGGCAGTTCGGCGATGCGTTGCGAGATCAGCCGCCAGCGATCGCTGCCGCCCGATGGCGCACCACGGTCGAGGACATGCATGCGCTCGGCCAGCCGCATCACCGTGTCGCGGAAGGCGGGATCGATCTCCAGGTCGCGCTCGGCACGTTCGCGGTCGCGATCGTTCATCAGGCCAAGCACATAATCGCCCGCCCGCGCAATGCGATCGCTTTCACTGGCCATAGGCTTCTCCTTGCTACCAGTGCGGCGGTTTGGTTATCGGCACGTCGGGTACCGATTGTTCCTCCAGCGCCATGAAGCGCCCGGTCAGCGCATCGAGCTTGCGCTGCATGCGTTCGATCGCCGTCCACTGCTCGACGATCTGGCCCGACAGTTCCTCGATGGTCTTTTCCTGTTCAGCGGCGCGGATTTCCAGCGTCGTCAGCCGGTCGACAGGCATGATCATTCAAAACTCCTCAGGTCTTGGTGCACGCGGTTGCAGCATGATGCGACTGTTGAGCCTTGCATATTAGTGAATGTGAAGGTCTGCGGCCACGTTCGAAATTGACAAGCGCACCGGGATTTGTCGAGAGTGGCCACTGCGCCGCCAATTGGCACGGGTGGGGCATCATGCTAGGCGTTTTGACCAAGCGATAAAAAAATAAGAGTGGGACAGGCTGCATGGCGCAAGCCGCAATCGAACTGATCGGCATCAACAAGAGTTTTGGCGCCGTTCGCGCCAATCGCGACATCAATCTGGAGATCGCACGCGGCACCATCCACGGCATCGTCGGCGAGAACGGCGCCGGCAAGTCGACGCTGATGTCGATCCTCTACGGCTTCTACCAGGCCGACAGCGGCGAGATCCGTGTCGGCGGCAAGCCGGCGTCGATCAAGACTTCCAACGACGCCATCGCGCTCGGCATCGGCATGGTGCACCAGCACTTCATGCTGGTCGACAATTTCACCGTGCTGGAAAACATCATCCTCGGCGCCGAAAGCGATGCGCTGTTGAAAAAGAGCATCGCCAAGGCGCGCTCCGAACTGGAGCGGCTCGAGCGCGAATACGGGCTGGAAGTCGATCCCGACGCCATCATCGAGGAATTGCCGGTCGGCCTGCAGCAGCGTGTCGAAATCCTGAAGGCGCTTTATCGCGGCGCCGAAATCCTGATTCTCGACGAGCCGACGGGCGTGTTGACGCCGGCCGAGGCCGACCATCTGTTCCGCATCCTCAGGCAATTGAAGGACCAGGGCAAAACGGTGGTGCTGATCACCCACAAGCTGCGCGAGATCATGGCCATCACCGACAATGTCTCGGTCATGCGCCAGGGCACGATGGTGGCGACGCGCGAGACCAGCAAGACGACAGTCGGCGAACTGGCCGAACTGATGGTCGGGCGGCGCGTGCTGCTGCGGGTCGAAAAGGGCGAGACGGAGGCCGGCGCGGTCAAGCTCGCGGTCAAGAACCTGACGGTGAAAGACCAGCGCGGCGTCACCATGGTCGACGACATCTCCTTCGATATCCGCGCCGGCGAGATCGTCGGCATTGCCGGTGTCGCCGGCAACGGCCAGTCCGAACTGATCGAGGCGATTTCCGGCATCAGGCGCGCGGTTTCCGGCTCGGTGATGCTCGATGGCAAGCCGATCGACCTGACCGGGGCCGCCGATCCCGGCGAGTTGCGCGACCGTGGGCTCGCCCATGTGCCGGAGGACCGCCATCATGTCGGCCTGGTGCTGGCCTTCGAGGAGAACGAGAATTCGATCCTCGGCTACCATGACGACCCGCGCTACCTCAAAGGGCCGTTCCTCAACATCGACGCCATCATGACCGATGCCAAGGACAAGATCGAGAAGTACGATATCCGTCCCGGCAATCCGCGTCTGAAGACGGCGAATTTCTCCGGCGGCAACCAGCAGAAGATCGTGCTGGCGCGAGAAATGGAGCAGGATCCCGGTGTTCTGATCGTCGGCCAGCCGACGCGCGGCGTCGATGTCGGCGCCATCGAATTCATCCACAAGCGGCTGATCGCAATGCGCGACCAGGGCAAGGCGGTGCTGGTGGTGTCGGTCGAGCTCGACGAGATCCGTTCGCTGTCGGACCGCATCCTGGTGATGTTTGCCGGGCGCATCGTCGGCGAACGTGGCCCCGAGGCGACCGAAGGCGAGCTTGGCCTGCTGATGGCAGGTGTCGATCGCCAGGAGGCGGCAGAGTGAGCACGCCTTACGCCAAACTGCCGGCCTGGGCCGATTATGGGCTGATCCCGCTGATCAATCTGTCAGTGGCTTTCATCGTTGCCGGTTTCGTCGTCATGCTGGTCGGCGAAAACCCGTTTCGTGCCGCCGTCATCCTGGTCGAGGGCGCTTTCGGCAAGGGAACCGGCATTGCCTTCACGCTGTTCTATGCCACCACCTTCATCTTCACCGGCCTGTCGGTGGCGGTGGCCGCGCATTGCGGCCTGTTCAACATCGGGACCGAGGGCCAGGCCTATATTGCCGGCCTTGGCGTGGGCGTGGTCTGCCTCGCCTTCGACACTGTGCTGCCGTGGTGGCTGACCTTTCCGCTGGCGATCGTCGCCGGAGCCGCCGTCGGTGCGCTGTGGGCGCTGATCCCGGCCTATCTGCAGGCCAAGCGCGGGTCGCACATCGTCATCACCACCATCATGTTCAACTTCATCGCGGCCTCGATCATGGTCTACCTCCTGGTCGGGCCGTTGAAGCCGGCGGCGTCGCAGGCGCCGCAGACGCGCAACTTCCTCGCCGGCGCCGAACTGCCCAAACTCAACTGGATCATCGAACTGTTCGGCGCCAAGATCCGCTCGGCGCCGTTCAACATCTGCTTCCTGCTGGCGCTGCTCATGGCATTCCTGGTCTGGCTGCTGATCTGGCGCACCAAGCTCGGCTACGAGATGCGCACCTATGGCCACAGCCCGAAAGCGGCGCGCTATGCCGGCATTTCGGAGACCCGCATCATCATTATCGCGATGATGATTTCGGGCGCGCTGGCCGGCATGATGACGCTGAACCCGGTGATGGGCGACCAGCACAATGTGGCGATCGATTTCGTCTCCGGCGCCGGCTTCGTCGGCATTGCCGTGGCGCTGATGGGCCGTCTGCATCCGGTCGGCATCGTGCTGGCGGCGATCCTGTTTGGCATGCTCTACCAGGGCGGCGCCGAACTTGCCTTCGAAATGCCGGCGATTTCCCGCGACATGATCGTCATCATCCAAGGCCTGGTCATCCTGTTTGCCGGTGCGCTGGAGCACATGTTCCGGCCCTACGTCCAGGCGCTGTTCGCCTCGTTCAGTCCAAGGTCGGTCGGCATCGAAGCGGTCAAAGGGAAGGGCGCCTGAGATGGACGTCTTCATCGCCATCGTGCAGATCCTGGACTCGACCATACGCCTGTCGGTGCCGCTGCTGCTCGCTTGCCTCGCCGGCCTCTATTCGGAACGCGCCGGCGTTTTCGACATCGGGCTGGAAGGCAAGATGCTGGTCGGCGCCTTTGCAGGTGCGGCCGCCGCTTCGGTCTTCCATTCGGCCTTCCTCGGTCTCGGCATGGCGATCGTGATGTCGGTCGCCTTTGCCCTGGTGCACGGCTTCGCCTCGATCACCCATCGCGGCAACCAGATCGTCTCCGGTGTGGCCATCAACTTCGTCGCCGCCGGCTCGACCATCATTCTGGGCCAAGCCTGGTTCCAGCAGGGCGGGCGAACGCCGGCGCTGCAGCCGGGCGAGCGTTTCGAGGCCATCACTCTGCCTGGTGCTGCCGCGATCCACGACGTGCCGATCATAGGGCCGATCTATTCCGAGCTGCTCTCTGGCCATTCGATCCTGGTCTATCTCGCTTTCGCCATGGTGCCGTTCACCTGGTGGGTGTTGTTTCGCACCCGCTTCGGCCTGCGCCTACGCGCCGTCGGCGAGAACCCGGCCGCCGTCGACACCGCCGGCATCTCGGTCGCTTGGCTGCGCTACCGGGCCCTGATCTGCACCGGTGTGCTGACCGGCATTGCCGGCGCCTACCTCTCGATGGTGCAGAATGGCGGCTTCGTGAAGGACATGACCGCGGGCAAGGGCTACATCGCACTGGCGGCGCTGATCTTTGCCAAATGGCGGCCGGTCAACGCTATGTTCGCCTGTCTTCTGTTCGGCTTCCTCGACGCGGCGGCGATCCGCCTGCAGGGTTCGCCGCTGCCGTTGATCGGCAAGGTGCCGGTGCAGTTCATGCAGGCGCTGCCCTATGTGCTGACCGTGATCCTGCTTGCCGGCTTCATCGGCAAGGCGATCCCGCCGCGCGCCGGCGGCGTGCCCTATGTCAAGGAACGTTGATCCGGGCGCCCAGGAGCACTGTGTCGAACATGCGGCTGGTGCTCGAAAGGCGCCAGGAAACGCAAATGGCCGGGTTTTGAACACGATCGTCGGAGAGAACGTCTAGATGTCGCATGATCTGTTCGAAGCCGCGCAGGAGGCCATGGCCAAGGCCTACGCGCCCTATTCGAAGTTTCCGGTGGGTGCGGCGTTGCGCACCGAAGACGGCCGTGTCTTCACCGGCGCCAACATCGAGGTCGCGTCCTATCCGGAAGGCTGGTGCGCCGAGACCACGGCGCTCGGCCATTACATCATGGGCGGTGGCGGCAAGATTGTGGAAATCGCCGTCATTGCCTCACGCATGGCGAAATGCTCGCCCTGCGGCGGCTGCCGGCAAAGGCTGGCGGAATTCTGCCGGCCGGACACAAAGCTCTATCTTTGCGACAACACCGGCGTGGTCGAGACCGTGACCATGGGCGACATGCTGCCCTACGGGTTTCGTGGCGACATTTTGAAGTGAGAGTTGGCTGATATGAAGGAAGCTCTGGACCACCTCGTTGAAAGACTGGACGGGTTGGCGCCAACAACGGCGATGGTGCTGGGGTCGGGCCTTGGCGGGCTTGTCGACCAGGTCGAGAATGCCGTGCGCATCTCTTATGCCGACCTGCCGGGTTTCCCCCGCAGCGGGGTGACTGGCCATGCCGGCGAGGTGGTCGCGGGGCTTTTCGCCGGCACGCCGGTGCTGATGCTGTCCGGCCGCGCCCATTACTACGAGCACGGCGTTGCTGCTGCAATGCGGCCGGCGCTGGAGGTGCTTGCCGGCATCGGCATCACCAAGCTGATCCTTACCAATGCCGCCGGCTCGGTCGATCCCGACATGCTGCCAGGATCGGTGATGCTGATCACCGATCACATCAATTTCTCCGGCTCCAACCCGCTGATCGGCGAGCCGAGCGACCGCCGCTTCGTCGGCCTGACCGAAGCCTATGATGCCGGCTTGCGCGCGGCGATCGAACGGGCGGCGAAGGCGACAGGGACGGCGCTGCACAAGGGCGTCTATATGTGGTTTTCCGGTCCGTGTTTCGAAACCCCTGCTGAAATCCGCATGGCGCGCATCATGGGCGCCAATGCGGTAGGGATGTCGACCGTGCCGGAGGTCATTCTCGCCCGCTTCCTTGGGCTTCGCGTAGCCGCCTGTTCGGTGATCACCAATCTCGCCGCCGGGATGACCGGGGCGGAACTGTCGCACCAGGAGACCAAGGACATGGCGCCGATCGGCGGCGCACGGTTGGCGACGATCCTTGCGCATGTGTTCCAGGATGGGTTGCCGGAGCCGAAGGGCGACGCCTGATGCTTCCGCAGGAAATCATCCGCCGCAAGCGCGATGGCCAGAAACTGTCGGCGCAGGAGATTTCGGCCTTTGTCGCCGGCGTGACTTCGGGCAGCGTCTCGGACGGTCAGGTCGGCGCCTTTGCCATGGCGGTGTTCTTCAACGGCATGAACCGCGACGAGGCGGTGGCGCTGACGCTCGCCATGCGCGATTCCGGCGATGTGCTCGACTGGTCGGACCTGCCGGGTCCGGTCACCGACAAACATTCGACCGGCGGCGTTGGCGACAATGTCTCGCTGATGCTGGCGCCGATCGTCGCCGCTTGCGGCGCCTATGTGCCGATGATCTCCGGCAGGGGCCTTGGCCATACCGGCGGCACGCTGGACAAGATGGACGCCATCCCGGGCTATATCAGCCAGCCGGATATCGCGCGCTTCCGCAAGACGGTGCTCGAGACCGGCTGTGCCATCATCGGCCAGACCGCCGATCTCGCGCCCGCCGACCGTCGGCTCTATGCGATCCGCGATGTGACCGGAACGGTGGAATCGGTGCCGCTGATCACTGCTTCTATCCTGTCGAAGAAACTCGCGGCTGGCCTGCAGTCGCTGGTGCTCGACGTCAAGGTCGGCAATGGCGCCTTCATGGAGAAGTCGCGCGACGCGACAGCACTGGCCAACAGCCTGGTCGAGATCGCCAACGGCGCCGGCCTGAAGGCCTCGGCGCTGGTCACCGGCATGAACGAGCCGCTGGCGTCGGCGGCCGGCAACGCGGTCGAGGTGCGCAACGCCGTCGATTTCCTCACCGGAAGGCTCCGCGACAAGCGACTGGAGGATGTGACGCTGGCGCTGGCCGCCGAGATGCTGCAATCGGCAGGGCTGGCGTCCTCCAATCAGGACGGTCTCAGGCGCGCGGCCGAGACGCTGGCCGGCGGCCGCGCGGCAGCCGCCTTCGCGCGTATGGTCGCAGCCCTTGGCGGTCCCGCCGATTTAGTCGAGAAGCCGGAAAAATACCTGCCGAAAGCGGCGGTGGAGTTTGCGGTCAAGGCGACAGGCAACGGTTTTGCCACCGCTATTGCCACCCGCGATATCGGCCTTGCTGTGGTCGGGCTCGGTGGCGGGCGCACGCGGCCGGACGACAGGATCGACCATGCGGTCGGCATCACCAGGCTGCTGCCGCTCGGCGCCGAGGTGCGGGCCGGCGAGCCGCTGGCGCTGGTCCACGCCCGCACGCAAGTGGAGGCCGAAGCGGCCGCAGCCGCCGTGCTTTCGGCCTATACGATCGGGGCGTCGAAACCAGCCGCCGACAAGACTGTCATCCGGCGCGTGCTGCCGCGCGGGTAGCGGAACGCGCTACTGCACCAGCAACAGTGTGCCGTTTTCGACCTGGTATTTTGCCAGCCGCTGCAAAAAGCTCATGCCAATGAGGTTGGTGCGCAGAGCCTTGTCGTCGAGCACTACCGCCTGGACGTTGTCGACGCTGATCTTGCCGATCTGCAGGCGATCGATGTTGACCACGGCGGCCCTGATCGCGCCATTGGCGGTGTTGACCTGCTGGTTGAAGTCCGACGGGTTGAGCGAGATGCCGATGCGGCGCGCCGTCGAGGTGTTGATGGCGACCAAAGTGGCGCCGGTGTCGATCATGCCGTCGACCTGGCGGCCGTTGAGCTTGAAGGCGGAGGTGAAATGGCCGCGCTCGTCAGCCGCCACCAATACTTTGCGCCCAGTGGGCAGCGGTGCGGCCGGCTTGCCGGGAACCGAGGCCATGTTCAGTTCGGGCTGAGGCTGCGCGGACGGCTTGCCGGCGACGGTCGACTTCAACAGGTTGTCGAGAATCTGCGGATTCGACTGATAGACGATCGGGATCGATGCCGACGTTCCGGCGAACACGCCCAGAATGACAAGCTTGCGCAGCATGAATGGACCTTCGTGAAGGCCCATTCTTGCCCACGTATGGTGTGTGCCGCTTTAACGCCAACCCGAAACCGCGGCTTTGCGTAAACGGGCGGTAAACGACTGGATGTCAGCTGGCCTTGCCAGCCGCCGTCATTTGGTTCCGTACATGCGGTCGCCGGCATCGCCGAGGCCGGGCATGATGTAGCCCTTCTCGTTGAGCTGGCGGTCGATGGAAGCGGTGAACACGGGAACATCCGGATGCGCCTTGGTGAAGCGCTCGATGCCTTCTGGCGCCGCCAGCAGGCAAAGGAAACGGATGTTGGTGGCGCCGCGCTCCTTCAGCTTGTCGATGGCCGCGATGGCCGAGTTCGCGGTCGCCAGCATCGGATCGACGACGATCACCAGCCGGTCGGCGAGATCGCTCGGCGCCTTGAAGAAATATTCCACCGCCTCCAGCGTTTCGTGATCGCGGTAGAGGCCGACATGCGCGACGCGGGCCGCCGGGACCAGGTCGAGCAGGCCTTCGAGCAGGCCATTGCCGGCGCGCAGCACCGAGGCGAAGACCAGCTTCTTGCCCTCCAGCGTCGGCGCTTCCATGGTTTCCATCGGCGTTTCGATGGTCGTCGTCGTCAGTTCGAGGTTGCGGGTGACCTCGTAGCCGAGCAGGAGCGAGATCTCGCGCAGCAGCCGCCGGAAACCGGCGGTCGACGTCTCCTTCTTGCGCATGATGGTGAGCTTGTGCTGGACAAGCGGGTGGTCGACGACGGTGACGCCCTGCATGGGTTGCTCCAGTGAATGGTGAATAGTGAATAGTGAATAGTGAGCAGGTTTGCGAGTCCCGATGGATCGATCATTGCGGTTGACAGGCCGAAGCGCCGGCAAACCATTCACCATTCACCATTCACCATTCACCATTCACCATTCACCATTCACCATTCACCTCTTCGCATCGAGCCGGGCAAGCAGCGCGCTTTTCGTCTTCCTGTCGACGAAAGCCGCCTCGATCGCGGTTCGGGTGATGGCGGCCAGCGCCTTTTCGTTCATGGCGAAATGCTCGGCGGCGATGTCGTATTCGCGCTTCAGCGAAGTCCAGAAATAGGGCGGGTCGTCAGAATTCAGCGTCACCTTGCAGCCGGCTGCCTGCAGCGCAGGGAAAGGGTGATCGGCGAAACTGTCGTAGACCTTGAGCGCGATGTTGGAGCCGGGGCAGCATTCCAGCACGATGCCCTCATCGGCGATGCGCCGCACCAGATCGGGGTTTTCGATGGCGCGCACGCCATGGCCGATGCGCGACGGGCGGATATGGTCGAGTGCGGCCTGCACCGTCTCCCATCCGGTCAGCTCGCCGGCATGGATGGTGATGCCGAGGCCGGCTTCGCGGGCGATCTCGAAGGCCCTGACATAATCCTCCATCTCGCCCATGCGCTCGTCGCCGGCGACGCCGAAGCCGGTGACCAGCGGATTTCCGCAGCGCGCCGCAAAGCGCGCCGCCTGCTCGATCGACTCGACGCCGACATGGCGTACGCCGGTGACGATCATGCGGCCCTCGATGCCGGTCTTGGCTTTGGCGCGCAGCATGCCTTCGCCGAGCGCATCGGTATAGGCCTTGGGCGACAGGCCGGCCCTGACGGCATGGTCGGGCGAGGTGAAGACCTCGGAATAGATGGCGCCGTCGCGGGCAAGGCTGGTCAGATAATGGTCGGCGAGGCGGGCATAATCCTCCTCGGTGCGGAACAGGTCGGCGGAAAAATCATAAGCCGCCAGGAACGAGGTGAAATCATGCCAGACGAAGGAGCCGTTCTGGATATAAAGCGAGGTGTCCTTGCCGTATTTCTGCGCCTGACGGATGACGAGTTCGGGCGCCGCTGCCCCCTCGATGTGGCAGTGCAGTTCTGCTTTCAAAGGCATGCAGTTATCCCGTCTCATCAGTCCAGGCCGTAAAGCCCACCACCTGGAAGCGCGGCCGAACACCGCGCCTTAAACAATAGCGCCCGCACCATCGATCGGCTATGGTCCCGCCGGTTTTATGACGGATCAAAATAATGTCAGTTGAGAGAACCACGGCCGCGGGCGGCATGGAAACCTCCTATGGTTTCAAGAAGGTAGGGCCAGGCGACAAGCAGCCTCTGGTCAACGATGTTTTCCACAAGGTGGCGAACCGCTACGACCTGATGAACGACCTGATGTCGGCCGGGCTGCACCGGCTGTGGAAGGATGCCATGGTGACATGGCTCAATCCGCCGAAACGTCCGGGCTGGAAAGTGCTTGACGTGGCGGGCGGCACCGGCGACATCGCCTTCCGCATTGTAGACGCCAGCCATGGCAACGCGCATGCCACGGTGCTCGACATCAACGGCTCGATGCTCAGCGTCGGCCGTGACCGCGCGGAGAAAAAGCGCCTGTCCGGCAACACCGATTTCGTCGAGGCCAATGCCGAGGAACTGCCTTTCACCGATAGCACCTTTGACGCCTACACCATCGCATTCGGCATCCGCAACGTGCCGCGCATCGATGTCGCGCTGACGGAAGCCTTTCGCGTGCTGAAGCCCGGCGGACGGTTCCTGTGCCTGGAGTTTTCCGAGGTCGAGATGCCGCTGCTGGACAAGGTCTACGAAGCCTGGTCGTTCAACGCCATTCCGCAGATCGGCAAGATGGTGACGGGCGAGGGCGAACCCTATTCCTACCTGGTCGAATCGATCCGCAAATTTCCCAATCAGCAGAACTTTGCTGCCATGATCACCCGCGCGGGCTTCGGGCGCGTGTCGTTCCGCAACTATTCCGGCGGCATTGCCGCCCTGCATTCGGGCTGGAAGCTTTGAGGCACCACAGTTTGCAGCAGCAGGGTAGGCGATGAGCAGCGTCGGCGCCGCCTTTCGGCTCGCACGGGCCGGCTGGGTGCTGGTTCGCGAAGGCGTGATCGCAGCATTGCCTGGCGACGAACTCGGCGGCCTGCCGAAATTCGGCTGGCGCATGGCCCGGCTCTTCACCCGCCGCCGCGCGCTCGCTTATGAGCGCAGCGACCGGCTGGCCAAGGCGGTGGTCCGGCTCGGACCCTCCTACGTCAAGCTCGGCCAGTTCCTGGCGACGCGGCCTGATGTCGTCGGCAACGACATGGCGCTCGACCTCGCCATGCTGCAGGACAAGATGCACACTTTTTCGCAGGCGGAAGCGGTGGCGGCGATCGAGGGCTCGCTCGGGCGCAAGATCGGCGAACTCTATACGCAGTTCGGCGGGCCGGTCGCGGCGGCCTCCATCGCCCAGGTTCATCCCGCGCAAGCCATGCATGACGGTGTCGATACCAAGGTGGCGGTGAAGGTGATCCGGCCTGGCGTGCGCCGCCGCTTCTTCCAGGATCTCGAAAGCTATTTCCTCGCCGCCCGGCTGCAGGAGAAATACATCCCGTCGTCGCGCCGGCTGCGGCCGGTCGAGGTGACCGAGACGCTGGCGCAGACCACCAAGATCGAGATGGATCTTCGCCTCGAGGCGGCCGCACTTTCGGAACTGGGCGAAAACACCAAGGACGATCCGGGCTTCCGCGTGCCGTCGGTCGACTGGGAGCGCACCGGGCGCGATGTGCTGACCATGGAATGGGTCGACGGCGTCAAGATGAACGACATCGCCGGCCTCGCGGCGGCGGGGCACGATCTGAAGGCGATCGCCACCAACCTGATCCAGTCGTTCCTGCGTCACACGCTGCGCGACGGCTTCTTCCATGCCGACATGCATCCAGGCAATCTGTTCGTCGAGGCCAATGGCAATATCGTCGCCGTCGATCTCGGCATTGCCGGACGGCTCGGCAAGAAGGAGCGCCGGTTCCTCGCCGAAATCCTCTACGGCTTCATCACGCGCGACTATCTGCGCGTCGCCGAGGTGCATTTCGAGGCCGGCTACGTGCCGCGTCAGCACAATGTCGCGGCTTTCGCGCAGGCCATTCGCGCCATCGGCGAGCCGATCCATGGCCAGCCGGCTGAAACCATCTCGATGGCGAAGCTTCTGACGCTGCTCTTCGAGGTCACCGAACTGTTCGATATGGCCACGCGGTCGGAACTGATCCTGTTGCAGAAGACCATGGTGGTGGTCGAAGGCGTCGCGCGCACGCTCGACCCGGCCTTCAACATGTGGAAGACGGCCGAGCCGGTGGTCGGCCAGTGGATCGCCGGCAATCTCGGCCCGAGCGGCCTGCTGATGGACGCGCGCGACGGCGCCAAGGCGCTGCTGGCGCTGGCCCGCCAAGCGCCCGATCTTGCCGCCCGCACCGAACGGCTGTCGCGCGAGATCGATTTTATGGCCGAACACGGCCTGCGCTTCGACGAAGCGACATCGCGCGCCATCGGTAAGGCCGAAGCGCGCTACACCCGCTCCGGCCGCATGGCGCTGTGGGTCATCGCGCTGACGCTGGTGTATATCGCGTGGAAGCTGCTCTGATCGCTTGCAACGCTAGCAACTGTGGTGCTAGCGTTGCAGTCGCGCTATTGATGTCGCGGAGCAAGTCATGGGCACCATTACTGTCCGCAATCTAGCTGACGACGTGAAGCAGAAATTGCGTGAGCGCGCTGCGGCGCGCGGGGTGTCGATGGAGGAAGAGGCGCGTGATGCGCTTGCCAAAAGCGTGCTGTCGGCGGAAGCCGGCATGCCCGAGAGCGAAACCCTCCATGCAACAATCCGCCGCTTGGTTGAGCCTCATGGAGGTTTTGACAACGATCTGTCCCAGCGAGGTCAATCCACAAAAACGCACAGCACCCTCGACGGCAAGCGCATCCTGCTGATCATCGGCGGCGGCATCGCCGCCTACAAGGCGCTGGACCTGATCCGCCGGCTGCGCGAGCGCGGTGCGGCGGTGCGCGTCGTGATGACATCGGCGGCGCAGGAGTTCGTCACCACGCTTTCGGTCGGCGCGCTTTCGGCCGACCATGTCTTCACCGAACTGTTCGACCGCAGTGACGAGCACGATGTCGGCCATATCCGCCTGTCGCGCGAGGCCGACCTCTTGGTGGTGGCGCCGGCCACCGCCGACCTGATGGCCAAGCTCGCCAACGGCCATGCCAACGATCTGGCCTCGACGGTGCTGCTCGCCACCGACAAGAAGGTGCTGATGGCGCCGGCGATGAACCCGAAAATGTGGTCGCATGCCGCGACGAGCCGCAACCGGGCGACGCTCGCCAAGGATGGCATCGCCTTCGTCGGCCCGGCCAAGGGCGAGATGGCGGAAAGCAACGAGGCGGGCGAGGGCCGCATGGCCGAGCCGCTGGAGATCGTGGCAGTGATCGAGGCACTGCTCGACAGCAGGCCGAAGCCGCTGGCCGGCCGCAGGATCATCGTCACCTCGGGGCCGACGCATGAGCCGATCGACCCGGTGCGCTACATCGCCAACCGCTCTTCGGGCAAGCAGGGCCATGCGATTGCGGCAGCGCTGGCAAGACTGGGCGCGGATGTACGCCTGGTCTCCGGTCCGGTTGGCATTGCCGATCCGGCCGGCGTTGTGACGACGCATGTGGAGACCGCGGCCGAGATGAAAGCGGCCGTCGAACAGTTGTTGCCGGCGGACGCCGCGGTCTTCGTAGCTGCCGTCGCCGACTGGCGCACCGCTGGCACGGCCGGCGAGAAGATCAAGAAGGTGGCGGGCCAGGGCCCACCGGCGCTGCAAATGGTCGAAAACCCCGACATTCTCGCCGGCGTCGGTCATCACGGGCAACGGCCGGGGCTGGTTGTCGGCTTCGCCGCCGAGACGCAGGACCTGATTGCCAATGCCGAGGCCAAGCTGAAGAAGAAGGGCGCCGATTTCATTGTCGCCAACGATGTCTCGCATGAAAGCGGCGTCGGCCCCACCGGCGTCATGGGCGGCGACCGCAACAAGGTGCGCATCGTCTCGGAGGACGGCGTCGAGGAATGGCCTGAGATGGGCAAGGACGAGGTGGCGGCGCGGCTCGCCGCGCTCATCGCCGAGCGTTTGCAAGCCTGAGCGGCCGCCGGTTCCGCAATCGGGCAGGCCATGGTCTTGCAAGCAGCCTTGTGGTCGAGGGCATTTGACGCCGACAGCGCCGGCGGAATGCTGTCGCCAAATTCTCCATCCGCCGTGCCCTCAGCCTGTCGCCAATTGCGGCCGGCGTGCCGCCAAAGCCATCTTCAACGCCGCCAGGCAACCGACAATGCCAAGTGGCACGAAGGCCAGGTACAGCCAGCCGGCGACGTGCGCTGCTGCCTCGCGGTTCAGCCCGTCCGAAAAGCCGCTGGCATTGGCGATGATGCCGGCCATGGCGGCGCCCACGGCGTAGCCGATGCGCTGCATGGTCGGCACGGCGGCCGAGGCGATCGTCTGCTCGCCGTCGCGGGCCGAGGCGACGATGATGCGGGTCAGGAAGGGCCATGACACGCCGAAGCCACCGCCTTGCAACAAAGCGCAGAGCAGGATCACCGGGATCGAGCCGGCGGGGATGGCATAGGCGAAACCGGCGAGGCCGGCTGCAATCATCAGCGCGCCGATGACGAGGATCTGCCGTTCGCGCTGCAGCGGCGCATTGGCGACGGCGATCGACAGGATCGACCAGGCGATCGATTCGGCGGCGATGATGTAGCCTGTGGTCAGGATCGGGATGCCGTGCAGCGTGGTAAGCAGAAGCGGCCCGTAGATGGAAAAAGAGACTGTCGCCACCGAGAAGGCGGCAACCATGCTCATGCCGCTGCCGACCGGCGAGCGCCATGAGAACAGGCCCGACGGGAACAGTCGCGATTGCGGCTTCATGGCGTCGACGAAAACGAACAGCGCCAGGCCGGCGAGGCCGAGGACCAGCAGCAGCGACGATCGAAGCAAGGCGACGTCGACGCCTGCGGTGGCGATCAGCACGACGGCGATGGCGAGGCAGCCAAGTGCTGCAAAGGGGAAGGGCGGCGAGGTGCCGGCGGCGGCTTGCGGCTTCGTCGCTTCCGGCGTGTTCAGGACGATGAAGCTTGCCGATGCCATGGCGATGCCACCCAGCACGAAGACGCCGAAGGCCCAGCGCCAGGACAGGAGCTCGACCATGATCGCGCCGAGCATCGGGCCGCTGAAGGCGGCGACGCCCCAGATCGCCGACATGATGCCGAACAGCTGTGGCCAGATGCTGCGGTTAAACAGCCGCTCGACCGAGACGAAGGCCAGCGACACCAGCGCACCGCCGCCGAGACCCTCGACCAGACGGCCGCCAAGAAACACCGGCATGGACGGCGCGGTGGCGCAGATCAGTGCGCCCACGGCATAGAGCAGGGCGGCGACCGTGACGTTGGAGCGTAGAGCGACATAGCTGACCAGCCGCCCGGCCGCTGCGCCGGCGACAATGGCGCCGAGCTCGTAGACGGCCAGCGACCAGCCGACGAACTGCACACCGGCGAGGTCCCCGACCATGGCCGGCATGACCGTCGCCACCATCGTCTCGTTGGTGGCGTGCAGCAGGATGCCGAGGCTGATGAAGCAGAAGCGCGCGAGGTCGCCGCTTGCCCACAATGCCCGCCAGTCGACCTTGTTGCTGGTGATTTCAGTCATTCTTTTACCCTGCCTTTGCATATCTCGATGCCGGCGCATGGCGCCAGAAGCCAGTGGGGGCTTTCCGGCGGGGCCATGCGCGCTGTTTCAGTCAGGCGAGTTGTAAAACCTCAAGCGCAGTTGAGCTCAAGTGGCTTTTTGTCGAAGTGCAGACGGTCGAGATTGGCCGGAAACCTCTCCGCTTGATGCGCCGGTCAGTTCTCAATGCTGCGCAGCTGAAACTGGCTGACGCCGATGGCAATGTTGATACCGGTCTGCGTCTGCAGGCTGAGCGGCTGCAGAGTGAAGGCCTGCGAGGAGCCGCCGACCAGGAGATTGGCGCCGGCGCCGACCGCCGCGGTCACTTCGGCGCTGGCGCCGATATAGTCGCCGGCCAACGCGCCGGGCGCATAGATGTTCCTCAGCGGCGTCAGCACCAGCCATTGCATGACGGTCTGCTTGGTGGTGCCGATGTCGAGCCCGTATTTGTTGACGGCGCCGAAATAGGCTTCCGGCGAAAAGCTCTTGTCGGCCGGCGTGAAGGTGCAGCTCAGATCCTTGCTGGAGCCGAAGATGAAGCCGGTGCCGCCGCCGATGGCGCAATCGAGCACACCGAGTTCGATACCCTGGCCTTGCGCTTGGGCCTGGGCGGTACAGATGATGGTGATAGCGGCGGCGATGGCTGGTTTCAGCACGGCGGATCCCCCAAAAAGCATGCGGCGCGAAACAGTAACCTGTTCCGCGCCGCGCGTAGAGGGATCAGTCGATCCTTATTTGCCGATGCTTATTTGAACGAGTGGATCAGCTCCAGGGAGGTCACGGCGACCGCTACATTGACGCCGGTCTGCGCCTGGACGCTGAGCGGCTCCAGCACAAAGGCGCCGTCCAGCCCGCCGACCAGCAGATTGGCGCCGCCGCCGGTCACCACGCTCGCCTCGGCGTTGACGCCGTAATAATGGCCGGCAAGGTCGCCCTCGTCATGGCCGCGGGTGGCGGCCAGAACCGCCCACACCAGCTGGCCCTGATGCGTCTGGCCGAGATCGACGCCGAGCTTGGAGATCATCCCCGTGTATTTCTCGGACGGCCCATGGTGATAAGGACGGAACGTGCAGTCGACGCCCTTGTTCGACGTGATGACGTAACCGACGCCGCCGTCGATGGTGCAATCGAGCGTGCCGAGCTGAAGCTTGCCGGCGCTGGCGGGAACGGCAAGCAGCGTCGTGGCAAGTGCCGCGGCACAGATGATTTTCTTGATCATGGGTCAGTCCTTTCGAAAAATGCCTTCAACAACGGTTGAATGGCCCGGAGCGTTCCGCTGAAAACTTGGCGCGATCAAGGCAAGGGTTAACGCTTTGCCCCCGGTGGTTAAGATTGGGTGATAGTGGGGTTTTCTGGATACGCATCCCTAGCGGAAGCGCTCTGCGCTTTCCCGGGGAGAAACCGCTCAAGCGGCGCACTGCATCAGGAATGGAACGTTGTTATAAAAGGCCGCGGATGGCGGCGCGCCGGCTGCATCTCAGCCGGCGGTGGCGCCCGATGTGCGCGACAGGCCGTCCTTGGCCGGCTGGTAGGTCGGGTCGAGATGGACGGCTTCGCGGTAGGCCTTCGAGGCCTTGACCTTGTCGCCGCGGCGCTCGTAGATCAGCGCCTGGTTGGACCAGGCTTCGGCGTTCTTGCCGTCGAGCTTGATGGCCATGTTGAAGTCGGAGAAGGCGTTGTCCTCGTCATTCATGGCGAGATAGGAGAGGCCGCGGCCGTTGTAGGGTTCGGCGGCGTCCGGCGCCAGCGAGATGGCGGTCGAGAAATCCTCGATGGCAAACTTGTGCTGGCCCTGGCTTTGATAGATCAGGCCGCGATTGTGGTAGGCGCGGGCATCCGTGGTGTCGAGCTGGATCGCCTTCTGGAAATCGTTGAAGGCCTGCTGGGTCTGGCCTGCCTTGCGATAAAGGTTGCCGCGGCCGATATAGGCGGCGTCATAATTTGCATTGATCTGGATCGAGCGGTTGTAGTCGGCAAGGGCGGCCGCCTGGTTGCCGAGGAAGCGCTGGATCAGCGCCCGGTTCGAATAGGCTTGGTAGAAATTCGGGTTGAGCTGGATGGCGGTGTCGAAATCCTTCAGCGCCGCCTGATACTGGCCGCCACGGCCATAGGCCGAGCCGCGCACATTGTAGCCTTCCGGATCCTGCGGATTGCGCTGGATCACCGCCGACAGCGAGGAGATGTTCTCGCTCGAGCCTTGCGCCTTGTCGATGTTGTTGAATTCGCCGGTCGGAACGCTCTGGCAACTGGCAAGCACCAGGCCGGACATCAGGGCTGCCGCCAGGGCCAAACCGCGCATTGTGGTTCTGCGCTCTACGCCGATTGCGTTCATGTCTGCCCTGTCCTCACTTCAGCCGCGCCGTCCAGGTCCCCCTCCGGGCCGGGTCACAGATTCTCGTAACAAAATCTAGAACGCCGTTTGCGCGTTCAAGGGAACGGCCTCCAACAGAATGGCGGCGCTCCAAACAAAAAGGTGGCGGCGATTCCGCATCGCGCCACCTCTGAGTATCCTTCGAAAAGGACGAAAAATTGGCGTCAGAACCGCGGCGGACGCGGAGCACCACCAGGACCACCGGCGGCGCCGGCAGCAACCGGGCGCGGCGTCATCGGCAGCAGGCCTTCGCGCTGGGCGCGCTTGCGGGCCAGCTTGCGGGCGCGGCGAACGGCTTCGGCCTTTTCACGGGCGCGCTTCTCGGAAGGCTTCTCGTAATGGCCGCGCATCTTCATTTCGCGGAAAATGCCTTCGCGCTGCATCTTCTTCTTGAGAGCGCGAAGCGCCTGATCAACGTTATTGTCGCGGACGAGTACCTGCACGGGCAATCCTGTCTTTCGGGTTTGATATCAACAGGCAAGTGACCATAGCCACATGCCTCCGCGGCGCTTTACACCACGAATTGTGGCGGCTGATAGCAGAATCAGGCCGCGCTGTCCACACTGGAAATGAAGGACAACCGCCAATTTGCCACGGCAGCCCCGAGATAGGGCGCCAACTAGGCGCTGGCCAGATGGAGCCGTGCGAAATCCTCGAAGAATTCGCCGTAATCGCAGGTAATTTCCTCGCCGGCTGATATATCTCGAGTGGCGGTGGCGCCGCCATATTGCGAAAAATCCGTGTTCGGCCGCTCGGCGTGGTTCATGAAGCGGCCATTATCGACTTCATAGACCATGAAGCCGGGACGGTCGGGGCTCGGATAGGCATAGCGGTCGAGCAATTCCTTGAGGTGCGGCGGCGCCGCCTCGTATTTGTCCATCGGGATCAGCCGGTCGAAATCCGGATCGAGCCGCCAGATCGAGGCGCCCTTCCTGATCGGCTCGGCGGCGAACACGCCGACGCCTTCGATTGCGCTCTGGGCGACATAGGTCCTGATCAGCAGCATGTCCGTCCTCCTCACCCGAAACCGAATCGCCAAATCGCGAGGAAAAAGCAAGTCCGGTTTCGGGTTCTATGGCTGATCGGCGCGGGCGATGACCCGCGAAATGCTTCACGTCCGGGTGATCGAGACGCCGCCATCGGCGAACAGCGCCGATCCTGTGGTGAAGCTCGACGCATCCGATGCCAGGAAGAGCGCAGCGCGGGCGATCTCTTCAGGCACAGCCACACGTTTCAAGGCATGCAGGTTTTCCACGAAAGCGCGTGATTCCGGCGTCTTGAATGTTGCCGACGGCGTGTCGGTGCCACCCGGCATCAGCGCGTTGACCCGCACGCCCCTGGGGCCGTATTCGGCGGCCAGCACCTGCGTCAGGCCGATCAGTCCGGCCTTGCTCGCGGCATAGCTGGTCATGCCCGGCATGCCGACTGTGTGACCGACGAAGGTCGAGGTGAAGATCAGCGATCCGCCACCGCGTTCGACCATCGCCGGCACCTGGTATTTCGCGCCGAGAAAGGCGCTGGTCAGATTGGCGTCGAGCGTCTCGCGCCATCCGTCCAGCGACAGTTCCGAAATCGGACCCATCGTTCCGACGGAGCCGACATTGTTGAAGGCGATATCGAGCCCGCCGAATTTTTCGACGGCGAGATCGACGAGGGCTTTTGCATAGGCTTCGTCGCGGACATCGCCGGCAAGCGCGACTGCCGTGCCGTCGGCGTCCTCGATTTCGACGACCAGCGCATCGAGTTCGGCCTGGCGGCGGGCGGCGATGACGACCCTGGCGCCTTCTTCGGCGAAGAGTTTTGCGGTGGCGCGGCCGATGCCGGAACTGGCGCCGGTGACGATCGCTATTTTATTGGTGAGTGCGAACATTTTTTACATCCTTTCATCGCGCCGGCTGTGCCGGCAACCGGGATGTTGATCGCAGTTCGGGACGGTGCTAGCCACCCGATACGTGCTCGACTTGCTGAATGGCTTCGCAGCGGCACAAGCGCCGCGCGCCGGACTATTGCTCAGCAGCCAGCCGAGGCGATCGAGCGAAAATGCGTAGCTGATGGCGATGAGCAGCGTGATGACAACGCCCGTAGTCGTGTGACCGGCGGCATAGAATCCGGCTGCACCGCCAAACAGGATGGCCAGTTCAAGCACCAGCCTGACTGCGCCTGGTACAGGAACCGGCGCGCGTCCGGACCGGCTCGGATCGCCGCGCACCGCGAAGGTTCCCCACAGCGCAACTGCAATGAACGGCAAGGCCAAGGCGAAGAGCCAGCGCCACCATCCGCCGGAGAGGCTCCAGCCGGCAAAGCCGAGGCCAAGCAAGGCGGCAAGTTCCAGCAGGAAACGCAAGGTCAGATTCCACCAGGCGTTGCCCATATTCGTCCTCCAGAGTCTCGCGATCGCCAGTGTGTCCGAACGCAGCCATGCCTGCCAGCCCGGGCAGGTCTTTTCCACCGCGGCGCAAAACGGCAAGCGCCGTCGCAAACAGCGCAAGGGTGGAAGCGCCGTTTCGCTAGTGATACACCTCGCGCGCCGGGGCTGCGTAAAATACCCCATCGCCATTTGCGAGGCTGGAACGTTGAAAAAATATTCGGTATTCGCCATCGCCCGCGAGGCCATGCGCGGCCACAAGGGCTGGGAGGAACAATGGTCCTCGCCGGAGCCGAAGAAGGAATATGACGTCATCATCGTCGGCGCCGGCGGTCATGGCCTGGCCACCGCCTACTATCTCGCCACCGTGCATGGCATCACCAATGTCGCGGTGCTGGAAAAGGGCTGGCTAGGCGGCGGCAACACCGGGCGCAACACCACCATCATCCGCTCCAACTACCTTTACGACGAGAGCGCCGGCATTTACGACCATGCGCTGAAGCTGTGGGATGGGCTCTCCCAGGAACTCAACTACAACGTCATGTATTCGGCGCGCGGCGTCATGATGCTGGCGCACAATGTGCACGACATCCAGGTGCTGAAGCGCCATGTCCACGCCAATCGCCTCAACGGCATCGACAATGAATGGCTGACGCCTGAGCAGGCGAAGGAATTCTGCCCGCCGCTCAACATTTCCAGGCAGGCGCGCTATCCCGTCGTCGGCGCCGCCTTGCAGCGGCGAGGCGGCACGGCGCGTCACGATGCGGTGGCCTGGGGCTATGCGCGCGGCGCTTCGGCCCGCGGCGTCCACATCATCCAGAATTGCGAGGTCACCGGCGTCAAGCGGGCGGCCAATGGCGCGGTCATGGGCGTCGACACGACGCGCGGCTTCATCGGCGCCAAGAAGGTCGGTGTGGTGGCTGCAGGCCATTCCTCGGTGATCATGAACATGGCCGGCGTGCGCATGCCGCTGGAAAGCTATCCGCTGCAGGCGCTGGTGTCGGAGCCGGTTAAGCCGGTGGTGCCTTGCGTGGTGATGTCGAACACGGTGCACGCCTACATCTCGCAGTCCGACAAGGGCGAACTGGTGATCGGCGCCGGTACCGACCAGTATGTCTCCTATTCGCAGACCGGCGGCCTGCACATTTTGCAGCATACGCTGGACGCCATCTGCGAGATGTTCCCGATCTTCACCCGCATGAAGATGCTGCGCTCGTGGGGCGGCATCGTCGACGTGACGCCCGACCGTTCGCCGATCCTGGCCAAGACGCCGGTATCAGGCCTCTATGTCAATTGCGGCTGGGGCACGGGCGGCTTCAAGGCAACGCCCGGCTCAGGCCATGTCTTTGCCCACACGATTGCCAAGGACGATCCGCATCCGATCAACGCGCCCTTCACCATCGAGCGCTTCCGCACCGGGCGCCTCATCGACGAGGCAGCAGCGGCGGCGGTGGCGCACTGATGATGGTGGAACTGGCTGTAGCGGTGCCGCTGGTGCTGGCGGGGGAGCAGGACCTGTTCCATTTTCCGTCACCGGACGAGGTGCGGACGCAGCCGATCAGCCGCGCCGGCAACGAAGCCGATTGGCCGTTTTCGATCGACGCCGGCATTCTGGCATGCGTGTGGAGCGGTGGCCAGAAGGTGGTCATCTTCATGGAGAACAGGCCCTCCGATCTCGGCGAGGACGACACATTCGATGCGCGCAGCGTCATCGTGACGACCGATCCGTTTCAGCTCACGATCGGCAACATGGCGTATCGCGAGCTGTTTCGCCCCGCCGCAAGTGTAGAGGAGCGCATTCGGCTCGTCGCGCCTTTTGCTGCGATGGGCCAGAGGCTTTGCAACCAACCGGCCGGCGCGCATGTCGGCCACGGCGAATTGTAGGAACGAACGATAATGCTTCTCATCCGCTGCCCCTATTGCGAGGAAGAGCGCCCGGAGCTCGAGTTCCGTAACGCCGGCGAGGCGCATATTGCGCGTTCGGCCAACATGGCGGGCGAGAGCGACGACGATTTTGAAAAGTTCTTCTTCATCCGCTCGAACCCCAAGGGCATCATCTATGAGCGCTGGCGCCACATCCATGGCTGCGCACGCTTCTTCAATGCGGTGCGCGACACCGTCACCGACAAGTTCGTCATGACTTACAAAGCCGGCGAGCCGAAACCGTCCAAGCTGCCCAAAAACTCCAACGAAATGGCTTCCAAATGAGCGGCGCGTTCCGCATTCCGAGCGCCGGCCGTCTCAGCCAGGCGAAGACCGCGCGGTTCTCTTTCGACGGCCAGTCTTACACCGGCATCGAAGGCGACACGCTGGCCTCGGCGCTGCTTGCCAATGGCGTGCATTTGGTGGGACGTTCGTTCAAGTATCACCGTCCGCGCGGCTTCCTGTCGGCCGGAGCGGAAGAGCCCAACGCGCTGGTCGAGGTCAAGCGCGACGCGGCACGCAAGGCGCCCAACATCCGCGCCACGGTGCAGGAGCTCTATGACGGGCTCGTCGCCAACTCGCAAAACCGCTGGCCGTCGCTCGCCTTCGACGTCGGCGCGGTCAACGACATTGCATCGCCGCTGTTTTCGGCCGGTTTCTACTACAAGACCTTCATGTGGCCGAAGGCGGCCTGGAAGAGCCTCTACGAGCCGAAGATCCGCGCCGCGGCCGGCCTCGGCGTTTCGCCTGACAAGCCAGATCCCGACCATTATTCGTCGCGCTATGCGCATTGCGACGTACTGGTGCTAGGCGGCGGTGCGGCCGGCATTGCGGCAGCGCTCGCCGCTGCCGAAACCGGCGCGCGTGTCATCCTCGCCGATGAACAGGCCAGCTTCGGCGGCAGCCTGCGCTTCGAGAGCGGGGCGAAGATCGACGGCCAGGACGGTTATGCCTGGGCGCAAGGCGCGGTGGCCAAGCTCACCGCCCTGGACAATGTCCGCGTTTTGTCGCGGACGACGGCGTTCGGCTACTACGCGCAGAACTTCGTCGGCCTGGTCGAGCGGGTCAGCGACCATCTGCAAAACCCCGGCCACGATTTGCCGCGCGAGCGCCTATGGCAGGTACGCGCCAAGCGCGTGGTGCTGGCGACCGGCGCCATCGAACGCCATATGGTGTTTGCCGACAATGACCGGCCCGGCATCATGCTGGCCTCGGCGGCGCGGACTTATCTCAACCAGTACGGTGTCGCGGTCGGCAAAAATGTCGGCGTCTACACCGCAAATGACTCGGCCTACTCCGCCGCGATCGACCTGAAGAAGGCCGGCGTCAACGTGGCGGCGATCGTCGACCTGCGCGACCATCCGACCGGACCTGTGATCGACGAGGCGAGGGCGCTCGGGATCGAGGTCAATTTCGGCCGCGCGGTGATCCGCGCCGGCGGCAAGTTGCGCGTGACCTCGATGACGGTGCAGCCGAAGAATGGGGGCGGCGAGCGCACCATTCCGGTCGACGCCATCCTGATGTCGGCCGGCTGGACGCCGTCGGTGCATCTGTTCTCACAGTCGCGCGGCAAGGTCGCCTTCAATGACGAGACCAAGCGCTTCGTGCCGGGCATCTATGCGCAGGACTGCGTTTCGGTCGGCGCCTGCAACGGTACGGATGGGCTCTCGGCGTCGATCGATGAGGCCTATGCGGCCGGCGCAAAGGCGGCGAAGGATGCGGGCGGCAAAGTGGCCAAGGGCGTAAAGCCGAAGGTCGACGCGTCGGAAAGCTGGTCGCGCGGCATGCTGGGCGCGGCGCCCGGCGCCGGGCCGGACAAGACGGTCAAGGCCTTCGTCGATTTTCAGAACGACGTCACCGCCAAGGACATCCGCCAGGCGGTGCATGAAGGCATGCGCTCGATCGAGCACGTCAAGCGCTTCACCACCAACGGCATGGCGACCGACCAGGGCAAGACGTCCAACATGCACGGCCTTGCGATTGCCGCCGAGACGCTTGGCAAGCCGATCCCCGAGGTCGGGCTGACCACATTCCGCGCGCCCTATACGCCTGTCACTTTCGGCGCGATAGTCAGCCATTCGCGCGGTCCGCTGTTCGACCCGACACGGAAGACCGCGATCCATCCCTGGGCGGAAGCGCATGGTGCGGTGTTCGAGGATGTCGGGCAGTGGAAGCGCGCCTGGTATTTCCCCCAGGCGGGCGAAGACATGCACAAGGCGGTCGACCGCGAATGCGTCGCGGTCCGCAGCAATGCCGGCCTGTTCGATGCCTCGACGCTGGGCAAGATCGAAGTGGTCGGGCCGGATGCGGCCAGGTTCATGGAACTGCTCTACACCAATCCGTGGGAGAAGCTGGAACGCGGCCGCTGCCGCTATGGCATCATGCTGCGCGAGGATGGTTTCATCTATGATGACGGCGTCGTCGGCAGGCTGGCGCCGGATCGTTTCCATGTGACGACGACAACGGGTGGCGCGCCCCGCGTCATGAACCATATGGAGGATTATCTCCAGACCGAGTTCCCGCATCTGAACGTCTGGCTGACCTCGATCACCGAACAGTGGGCGGTCATCGCCGTGCAGGGGCCGAAGTCGCGCGACATCATCGCGCCTTTGGTCGAAGGCATCGACATGTCCGACGAGGCGCTGCCGCATATGTCGGTGCGCGAAGGCAAGATCAGCGGCGTGCCGACCAGGCTGTTTCGCATGTCGTTCACCGGCGAGCGCGGTTTTGAAGTCAACGTGCCGGCCGATCACGGCCAGGCCGTCTGGGAAGCGCTGTGGGCCGAGGGCCAAAAGCATGGCGCGACTGCCTACGGCACCGAGGCGATGCACGTGCTGCGCGCCGAAAAGGGCTACATCATCGTCGGGCAGGACACGGACGGTACGGTGACGCCGAACGATGCCGGGCTCGACTGGGCGGTCGGCAAGAAGAAGACCGATTTCGTCGGCATTCGCGGCCTGACGCGGCCCGATCTGGTCGCCAAGGGCCGCAAGCAGCTGGTCGGCTTGAAGACCAAGGACCCGAAAGTGGTGCTTGAGGAAGGCGCGCAGATCGTCGCTGACCCGAAGCAGGCGATCCCGATGAAGATGATCGGTCACGTCACATCCAGCTACTGGTCGGAAAATTGCGGTCGCTCGATCGCGCTGGCGCTGGTTGCCGGCGGCCGCGACCGGATGGGCGACACGCTCTATGTGCCGATGCCGAACGGGGTGATCGAAGTCGAGGTTACCGGCATGGTGTTCTTCGACGAGACGGGAGGGCGCCTCAATGGCTAAGGCTGCTGCAAAGAAGACGGCCCCAGCTGCAGCGCCGTCGGTCGAGCGCCGCCCGGCCCTGGCTGGACGCGTCGTTTCCGCAACGGATGTCAAGGTCGAGGTGCTGCCGCCGGCGGAGCGCATGTCGCTGCGCGCGCCGGAGGCTTCCGTCGCGGCGCTGTCGAAGGCGCTCGGCCTGACCTTGCCGAAGCAGCCGAAGACCTCGGCGGCCAAGGGTGGCCGCACGGCGCTGTGGCTCGGACCGGACGAATGGTTTGTGATCGACGAAGCCGGCAAGGATCCGCTTGCCGACTGCGCCAAGGTGACCGCATTGCATTCGGCGGTCGGCATCTCGCACCGCAACGTCGCCTTCGCCGTCACCGGCCCGGCGGCTGCCGCCGCGATCAATGCAGGCTGCCCGCAGGATTTGTCGCTCGAGGCTTTTCCGGTGGGCGCGGCGTCGCGCACCATTCTCGGCAAGTGCGAAATCCTGCTGTTGCGCACGGCAGCCGACGCTTTCCGGGTCGAGTGCTGGCGTTCCTTCTCGGACTATGTCTTTACTTTCCTGTCGGAAGCAGCCAGCGACGCGGCGGCGTAGGAACGTTTGACGGGTCAAGCCGTTCTGCTTCCCTCATCAGGGAGAACATACGATGCCGTCGAAAGCGCCGCCGAAGTCAGCTGGCAAGACGTCCGCCGTGCGCTCACTCGAACATGAGCAGCATCACGAGGTGACTGCCGAAGAGGAACTCGAGGAAGGCCTCGAGGACACGTTTCCGGCCAGCGATCCGGTGTCGATCACCTCGACCGCCATCCCAGGCGCGCCGGCAAGACCCGGCAAGGCCAAGACGGTGCCGGGTCGCAAACCGCGCAAGAAATAACCGTTCGGCTACGCCAGGTTTGAACTCGGAGAAGCCCAGCTTGCGCTGAGAAAATGGGGGCGCTGAGGAAAAAACGGGCGGCCGGGATTATCCTGCCGCCCTTAAATTAGTCGTTGTGCTGTTCGGTGGTCGAGCTCGATCAACTTAGAACGTGCTCGGCACGATCCATGGGTTGATCTCGATGCCGAGACGCGGGCTCTTGGCCTTGACGTCGGACTTTTCGACCGAGCCGGTCACGGCGCAATCGAGCTTGGCATTGGTCGTGGTGTCGACGCAGGTGGCGGCCTGCTTGGTCGAGTGTGTGTTGTTGGCGGCGAAAGCCGAGCCGGAGAGAGCCAGCACGGTGGCGAGGGCGAGAAGGGTCTTGTTCATGTCAGTCTCCATCGGTTAAATTCTTTTCGTACATGTACGATACAACGTACACATACGTCCACCGAGATGGGTTTTCAAGTCGGAAAACGTACGCGTACGACAAATTTTTTGAATGCCGAAAATTGCGTCGCACTGACACAGCCGAAGCTGTCAGGCCGGACGTTGAATTGGAGGGGCGGGGATGCTCAGCAGTCGACCGGGGTCTCGGTCAGCGGCGGCACATTCTGGGTGCTGAGCGTGGCGAGTGTGAAATCGCACATCCGCGTCACGAAAGCCTGTGGATCGCCGAAGGGGTAGAACGGGAACGTGATCAAAAGCGAGATGGTGCCGTGGCCGACTGCCCAAAGCATGGTGGCGATGGCGCGCGGATCGCCCTGCAGCTTGCCTGCAGCAACGCAGGCCTCGACCCTGGATATCAGCGCTTTCATCGCCGGGTTGGCCTCTTCCATGTCCTCATAGCTTCTGCCTTCCGGCAGCTTGGTCTTTTCGGTCATGAACACGGTGCGGTATTCGTTGGGGTTGCCGAGCCCGAAGGCGGCATATTCGGTCATCACCGCACGCAAGGCCTCGATCGGATCGTCGGAAGGATGCTCCTCGATGCGGCGGGCAAGTGTTTCGAAGGCATCCTCGGCCAGCGCAAACAGGATGTCCTGCTTGTCGGCGAAGTAGGAATAGACCGACATCGGAGCATAGCCGACCCGCTTGGCCAACTTGCGGATGGTCAGCCCTTCATAGCCTTCTTCCTTGACGAGCTTGTGGGCTGCGTCGAGCAATTCGGAACGCAGTTCGGCTTTTTGTTTTTCGCGGCGTTTCTGGACGCTCAGTGGCAAGACCCGGTGCCTTTGGTTGGTTGTGCATGGCTAAATATATACGCTGTACGGAAACGGGCAAGGGCGCTGCCAGGGACATCAAAAAGCGACCTCAAGCTTTCTCTCGAATAGTCGTGTCCGTTCTGGTCTATTTCGCCAGCATCTATGTCACAGCATGTGTAACATGGGCGCTCGCAGGCAACATCGGACCGTTACAAACAAAGCCTATCTGGCGGCTCTGCAAGAAATTTCGGTTTTGGGGGGCCTCTATGGCTGCGATAGAGCTTTCGTCCGGGCTGCCGGGCGCACATCCACTTTCTCATGGCGCCAGGCTGGCGCTCAGGCGAGTCGTGATAGTCGCATGGCTGGCGATCGCAATCGGCTTCGCCATGGAAGCGCTTATTCTGACTGCCGGATTTGCGGCAGGTTCGCACCCGGCGCCAACCCAGGTTCTGATCGACTTGGCGCAAGGCGTGACCTGGTCATTCTTCGTCTGCGCCGGCGTCAGCCTCGGCACGGCGATCACCAAGGTGCGAGCCTCGCTTGGCGGCCTGATCGCCATGATCTCGGGGCCGCTGGCCATGGGCATCGCCAAAGGTACGCAAAAGGTGATGGTGAGCGCGCTTGATGTATCGGCAAAGCCCGTGATCCTGTCGCTCACTACGCTCGGTATGTTGCGGGCGATCGAGTATGGCTTGCTGGGCTGGATGCTGGCTTCGCTGGCATCCAAGGAAGAACCTCGCTCGCTGCATTTCATGCTGGCGGGTGCCTTGGCCGGCGCGGTGTTCGGCGGCGGGATCACGGCGCTGACGATCGAGACCGCCGCAGCCAAGGACATTGCGCTGGCATTGCCGCAGGCTGTCGCCACCGGCCTCATTGAGATCGTGTTTCCGATCGGATGCTCGCTGGTCGTCTACATCGCCCTGCAAGTCAGCCGGCACATGAAGTTCATTTCCAGCGATGCGCGCTAGAGCCGGATGATTTCAGGTCGAATTGACCTGAATCTGAATCCGGCTCTAAATCAAATAGATAGAGCATGATGTCGTCCGAAAACCGCTTCACACTTTTCGGCATCATGCTCTGTCTACAGACGGTGATCGGTTTGCGTCCTGTTTCCAGGCCGGTTGCCACCGCCTCCGTGTGGGCTTGCTCCCCGGTCGGGGAACGGAACTGATCCGATCTGTCATCAAATCGCGCCGACCACACTATCTCATTGTCTACTCAGGTTCGGTCGATCAGCTTGGCGGCAAGGTGCGACAGCAGCTTCACCGCTTCGCCATAGGTCCTGGCCTTTTCGGGATTGGAGGCGTTGCCGTCGAGCGCCCGTTTGTAGACGCCCTGACAGATGGCCGCCAAGCGGAAGAAGGAGAAGGCGAGGAAGAAGCTCCAATTGTCGATGCCGCCCAGCCCGCGCCGCCGGCAATAGGCGGCGACGTACGCGTCCTCGGAAGGAAGGCCGAGGGCGGCGCGGTCGACGCCGCCAAGACCGCGAAAGCCCGAGGCGTGCGGCAGGCGCCATTGCATGCATTGATAGGCGATGTCGGCGAAGGGATCGCCGAGTGTCGACAGTTCCCAGTCGAGCACGGCCAGCACTTTCGACTCATTGTGCGCGAAGATCATGTTGTCCAGCCGGTAGTCGCCATGCACGAGAGATTTTCGGCCGTCATCGGCCGGCATATGCGTCTCCAGCCACGCGATCAGCAGGTCCATGTCGGCGACCGTGCCGGTCTCCGAGGCGCGGTACTGGCTGGTCCAGCGTGCCAGCTGGCGTTCGAAGTAATTGCCGGGTTTGCCGAAATCGCCGAGCCCGACCGCCTCGACATCGACGTCGTGCAGGGCGGCCAGGGTGGCGTTCATGGCATCGTAGAGGGCGGCGCGCTCATCGTTGCCAGCGGCCTCCGGCACTGCCGGATCCCAGAAGATGCGGCCGTCGAGAAAATCCATGACGTAGAACATGCGGCCGATCGGCGTCGCCTCCGCCGACAGATGCAGCATCGCCGGCACCGGCACGGCGGTGCCGGCCAGCGCCTTCATGACCGTGAATTCGCGGTCGACCTGATGCGCCGATTTCAGCAACTGGCCCGGCGGCTTGGCGCGCAGGACATAGCGGCCGCTGGCCGCGGTCAGCAGATAGGTCGGGTTCGACTGGCCGGATTTGAATTTTTCGATGGAATGAAGCCCGGCAAAACCCGGGATGTGCGCCTCGAGATAGGGCGCTAGTGCCGTCTGGTCCAGCGCGTTGGCGTCGCCGCTCATGCGGTCTCCGGCTCACGCTCGATCAGCGTCAGCGTCAGCCAGCGCGCCGTCAGCGCCGGCTTCTTCGAGCCTTCGATCTCGATGGTCACGTCATGCGCCGTCTGCACCCAGCCCGACGGCCTGACCTTGACGTCGGCCAGCACGAAGCGGGTGCGGATGCGCGCGCCGGTCTTCACCGGCGCCAGGAAGCGCAGCGAATCGAAACCGTGGTTGACGCCCATCTTGCCCTTTTCCAGCGGCGGCATGGTCTCGAAGGTCATCGCCGAGAGCAGCGACAACGACAGGAAGCCATGCGCGATGGTGCCGCCGAACGGCGTCTCGTTTTTGGCCCGCTCGGGGTCGCAATGGATGAACTGGTGGTCGTCGGTGGCGTCGGCGAACTGGTCGATCATGGTCTGTGTGACCTCGCGCCATGGCGAGACGCCGACTTCCTTGCCGACGCTGGCCAGAAGCACATCGAGACTGATCGGTTCCACTGCGGTGTCCTCCCCTCGCCGCCGACCGCGGCTCATTCCTTGAACAGTGTCAGCCCATGCTGCACCGACTGCCCGCCGTCGATCGGCAGGATGGCGCCGGTGACATAGGAACCGGCACGGCTGCACAAATAGAGCGTTGCGCCGCCGATGTCATCCGCCACGCCGATACGGCCGATGGGGACATGGCTGCCGACATGTCTGGCCTTTTCGTCGGTGCCCGTGGCAAAGGCGGTCATCCGGCTCTGGAAGGGACCGGGCGCGAAGGCGTTGACGGTGATGCGCCGCGCCGCGAGTTCGATCGCCAGCGTGCGCGTCAGGTGGTGAACGGCGCCCTTGGACGCGGTATAGGAATAGGCGTCGTCGGCCAGCGGCTGCGTGCCCATCACCGAGCCCAGATTGATGACGCGGGCCGGATCGGCATCGCTGGCCGCGGCTTCCAGCAGCGGCAGCAATTCGCGCGTCAGATGAAAGACGGCGGTGACGTTGACGGCGAACACCTTGGCCCAGCCGCTATAGGGAAAATCCTCCAGCGAGGCGCCCCAGGATATGCCGGCATTGTTGACGAGGATGTGCAGCTTCTCGGTGCGCGCCTTGACCTCGCTGACCAGCGCGGCAATGCCTGCTTCGCTCGAGACGTCACCGGCGAAGCCTTCGGCACTGCCGGAGCCGCCGAGCCCGTTCAACTCAGCGGCGACCTTGATGCAATCCTCGCCCTTGCGCGAAGCGATCATCACGGTGGCGCCGGCTTGGACCAAAGCGGTCGCCACCATGCGGCCGATGCCGGTCGCGGCTCCCGTCACGAGCGCGGTCTTGCCGACCACTGAGAACAGCTCGTCGAGATAGCTCATCGATCCTCCGCCTCTTCCTTGCCGCCCGGCAACAGTTCGCGTTGACAAGGCTATCCGAAGTACGGTCATCCTTGCCACGGATAAATGTCCGGGCAGCGTGAAGGGTTAGCGAGCGATGAGCGACATGAATCTCGGCATGACCGAGCGGCTGAAGCCGATCCACGCCCGTGTCGCCGCCATGGTGTGCGACGAGATCATGCCGCTCGATCATGAGTTTTTGAGCGAGGTCGGCAAGGGCGGCGACCGCTGGGTCTACACCGCGCGGCAGACCGAGATCCTCGAAGGGTTGAAGAAAACGGCCAAGGATCGCGGCCTGTGGAATTTCTGGCTGACCGGCTCCGAGCGCGGCTATGGGCTGTCAACCGTCGAATATGCCTATCTCGCCGAGGAGATGGGCAAGGCGCATCTCGGCGCGGAGACCTTCAATTGCTCGGCGCCCGACACCGGCAATATGGAGGTGCTGGAGCGCTATGGCTCGGAGGACCACAAGCAGGCATGGCTGGCGCCGCTGCTCGAGGGGAAAATCCGCTCGGCCTATCTGATGACGGAGCCGGATGTCGCCTCCTCCGACGCCACCAACATCGCCATGCGCTGCGAAAAGCAAGGCGGCGACTATGTACTCAACGGCGAGAAATGGTGGGCGTCGGGGGCCGGGGACCCGCGCTGCGCCATCTACATTGTCATGGTTCGCACCGGCGAAGCCGAGACGCAGCACCGCCGCCATTCGATGATCCTGGTGCCGTCCGGTACCAAGGGCGTGACCAAGCTGCGACCGATGCAGGTCTATGGCGATGACGACGCGCCACACGGCCACATGCATCTTCGCTTCGACAATGTCAGGGTGCCGGCGGGAAACCTGATCCTCGGCGAGGGCAGGGGGTTCGAGATCGCGCAGGGGCGGCTTGGCCCCGGCCGCATCCATCATTGCATGCGCGCCATCGGCCAGGCCGAAATGGCGCTGGAGCTGCTGTGCCAGCGCTCGGTGCGCCGCGAGGCCTTCGGCCAGCCCTTGGCCAGGCTCGGCGCCAATTTCGATATCATCGCCGAATGCCGCATGGAGATCGAGATGGCGCGGCTGCTCTGCCTCAAGGCGGCGTGGATGATCGACCAGGGCGATGCGCGCGCAGCCGCGCCCTGGATCAGCCAGATCAAGGTCATCGCACCGCGCGTCGCGCTCAAGGTCACCGACGAGGCGGTGCAGATGTTCGGGGCGCAAGGCATCAGCCAGGACACGCCGCTGGCACGCTCATGGACGCATCTGCGAACCCTGCGCCTTGCCGACGGGCCGGACGCGGTGCACCGCCGGCAGGTGGCGCGTACGGAGCTCAGGAAATACACGCAGGAAAAGGTCTGAGCGGATGAAGGCCATTATCGCCCGCGATTTCGCGCCGCTCGACCAGATCGTCCATGCCGACAATCTGAAGGCGCTGGTCGGCTGGCATCTCGCCGGCAAGGTTCGGCCGGCCATCGAAGGCACTTATCCGCTGGCCGATGCCGCCGCCGTGGTGACGCGCGTGCTTGGCCGTGGCGCATCCGGCAAGCTCATCCTCAAACTGTAAGGAGCCCCGCCATGGCGATCCCCTCAGACATGAAAGCACTGCTGCTGACCGGCGACGGCTACACCAGGACGCCCTCCGGCAGTGCGCTGGAGGCGATGGAGCCGTACCTCAAGCTTGGCAGCATCGGCGTGCCGACGCCCGGACCGAGCCAGGTTCTGATCAAGGTCAGCCTCGCCTCGATCAACCCGTCCGACGTCATGTTCATCAAGGGCCAGTACGGTCAGCCGCGCGCCAAGGGCCAGCCGGCCGGCTTCGAGGGTGTCGGCACGGTCGTTGCCAGCGGCGACGAGCCCTATGCGAAAAGCCTGATCGGCAAGCGCATCGCCTTCACCACCGGCGTCACCAATTGGGGCGCGTGGGCGGACTATGCAGTTGCCGAAGCTGCCGGCTGCATTCCGCTGCTCGACACGGTCCGCGACGAGGATGGCGCGGCGATGATCGTCAACCCGCTCACGGCGCTCGCCATGTTCGACATCGTCAAGGAGACGGGCGAAAAAGCCTTCATCATGACCGCCGGTGCCAGCCAGCTTTGCAAGCTGATCGCGGGTCTCGCCAAGGAGGCTGGGTTCCGGCCGATCGTCACCGTGCGCCGCGACGAGCAGATTCCGCTGTTGAAGGAGATCGGGGCTGCCCATGTGCTCAACGAGAAGGCGCCGGATTTCAAGGCAGCACTACGCGATGTGGTCAAGGCCGAGCAGCCGCGCATCTTCCTCGATGCCGTGACCGGGCCGCTGGCCTCGGCGATCTTCGACGCCATGCCGAAGCGCTCGCGCTGGATCATCTATGGACGGCTCGATCCGGACACCACTGTCATCCGTGAGCCCGGCCAGATGATCTTCCAACACAAGCACATTGAAGGCTTCTGGCTGGTCGAATGGATGCGCCAGTTCCGCGACAAGCGCGGCCCGGCGATCATGGAAGCACAGAAGCGCTTTTCGGATGGGCGCTGGTCAACCGACGTGACGGCGGTGCTACCGCTGGATGAGGCGATGGCGAAGGCCCCGGCGGAGCTGGCCAAGCCGAACGGGAAGGTGTTTATTAGGCCGTGACTTTCTACCCTCCCCTTGTGGGGAGGGTCGACGAAAGAGCAATTTTGCTCGTTCGTCGGGGTGGGGGTCTTGGCTCCACCTCTGTTATTCGCGGGAGCGCTGGACCGACGTTAGTTGGCGCTGCACCCCCACCCGGACCTGCGGTCCGACCCTCCCCACAAGGGGAGGGTAAGCGGAGCTACTCCGCCGGCTCGACATTGGCGTACGCCGCTTCCTCAAGCTCCCGCTTCAGCCTCGCTTCCTCATGCGTCTTCGGCGTGACGAAGCGGCCGAGCAGGAGGTAGGCGACCGGGGTCAGGAAAAGCGTCGAGACGGTGGCGAGACCCAGCCCGCCGACGATGACCCAGCCGAGCGCGATGCGCGCTTCGGCACCGGCGCCGGCGGCCAGCACCAGCGGGACCCCGCCGAGGATGGTGCAGATCATCGTCATCATCACCGGCCGCAGGCGGATGATCGAGGCCTGCTCGATCGCCTCGCGCACGCCGAGGCCGCGGTCGCGCAGCTGGTTGGCGAATTCGACGATGAGGATGCCGTTCTTGGCCATGACGCCGACCAGAAGCACGAGGCCGATCTGGCTGTAGGCATTGAGGCTGGTGCCTGACAAAAGCAGCGCAAAGATTGCGCAGGCAAGGCCGAGCGGGACCGTCGCCATGATGATGACGGCGCTGACGAAGCTTTCGAACTGGGCGGCAAGCACCAGGAGGATGATGACCAGCGCGAAGCCGAAAATGGTGATCATGGCGCTGTTGGTCTCGCCGAGCGTCGCGGCTTCGGCCAGCGGCAGGACGTGGCTGCCCGGCGGCAGCAGCGGGGCGGCGATCTGCTCGGCAACGCCGAGCGCGTCACCCAGTGCGAAATTGCCGTTCAGGTTCGAGGTGATCGCCACCGAAGGCTGCTGCTGTTCGCGGGTCAGCGACGGCGGCACGGCGCGCTCGGTCAGCGTGGCGATGGTCGACATCGGCACGAAGCGGCCGTCGGCGGTCTTCAGGAAGATGTTTTCCAGATCGGTCGGATCATTGATCGGGTTGGTGGTCGAGACCAGCTTCACGCCATAGCTGCGGTCGGCGATGTAGACATCGACGACATCGTTGCCGTCGAGCATCGCCTGCAAGGTGTTGGCGAGCCCCGATATGTCGATGCCGAGATCGGAGGCGCGCTCGCGGTCGATGGCCACCGCCAACTGCGGCTGCGTCGGGTCGATGGAAAGCCGCGGCGTCTGGAAGCGCGGATCGGCCTGCATCCGGGCGATGATCTTCACCGCCGCGTCGCCGAGCGCCTTGCGGTCGTTGCCGACCAGCGCGAATTGCAGGCCGTTGCCGGCGCCGCGAATGCCGAGGCTATTGGCCTGCACCGGGAAGATGCGCACGGATGGCACCTGCCGGGTCAGCTGGCTTATCTGCGCCATGATCTCCTGCTGGCTGCGCGTGCGCTCGTCCCACGGCGCCAGCGTCATAACCATGAAGCCTGAATTATAGGCGCCGTTCTGGCCGGCATTTTCGAAGGTCGAGACGATCTCGCCGGAATCGCGCAGCGGCTGGATCAGCCGCTCGATCTTCTGCATTTGCTGGGTGGTGTAGTCGAGGCTGACGCCTTGCGGCGCGTTGATGCGCAGAAGCACGACGGCGCGGTCCTCGCTCGGCGTCAGCTCCTGGCGGATAGTGCCGAACAGCATGAAGGCGATGCCTGCAAACAGCACCGCGACCAGCAGCACGATCCACGGCGCGCCAAGGCAGGCATGCAGGGCGCGTTTGTAGGCCGCGTTCAGCGCACCGCCCATGTGCGCGCCAATGCCGTGACCGCCTTCATGGTGGAGCGATGCGCCGGTCAACATGCGCGAGGCCAGCATCGGGCACAGCGTCAGCGCCACCACGCAGGAGAGCAGCACCGACATGGCGAGGACGAAGCCGAATTCGCGAAACAGGCCGCCGGTCTGTCCCGGCAGGAAGGAGATCGGCACGAAAACGGCAACGAGCGTCAGCGTCGTGGCGATGACGGCGAAGAACACTTCCTGGGCGCCGAGCACGGCGGCGGCACGAGGCCCCATGCCTTCGTTGCGCCGTCGCACGATGTTTTCCAGAACGACGATGGCGTCGTCGACGACAAGGCCGGTTGCCAGCACCAGCGCCAGAAGCGTCAGGATGTTGATGGAGAAGCCGGCGAGATAGATGGCGGCGATGGTGCCAATCATGGCGACCGGCATTGACAGACCAGGGATCAGCGTCGCGCGCCAGTCGAGCAGGAAGATGTAGATGACGATCAGCACCATGGAGATCGACAGGCCGAGCGCGATCTCGACCTCGTGCACGGCGCCGTTGACGAAGACTGCGTCGTCGCTGGTGATCTTGATCGACATGCCCTTGGGCAGGTTTTCCTGCAGCTTGGCGACGGCTGCCTTCACTCCGGTGGAAATATCCAGCGTGTTCGATTCCGCCTGGCGGATGATGCCAAGGCCAATGCCGGTCTTGCCGTCGGAGCGCAACGAGGTCTGGCCGATGTCGGGACCGAGCGTGACGGTGGCGACGTCGCGGATGCGCGTCGTGCCGCCGATGATGATGTTTTCGAATTCTTCCGGCGTCGTCACATCGGCCGTGGTGCGGACGATGAGATCCTGGTTGGTGGTGGTGATCGAACCGGCTGGTGAATCGAAAGCGACCGAGGCAAGCGCTGCCCTCAGATCGGCGACAGTGAAGCCGAGGCTGGCGAGCTTGTTCTGGTCGACATCGATGCGGAAGATCTTGTCGCGGTCGCCATAGACCTGAACGTCGGCGACGCCAGGCACGGCAGCCAGTTCGTCCTCGATCTGGTCCTGGACGATCACCGTCATGTCCTGCACCGACATGGTGTCGGAGGTGACGGCCAGTCGCATCACGGCATCGGAATTGGCATCGGCCTTGACGATGCGCGGCGGGTCGGCGGTCTCCGGTATCATGTTGGCGACACGGCCGACCGCGTCGCGCACGTCGGAGGCGGCGACGTTCAAATCGACGCCATCGTTGAACTCGATGGTGACGCGGCTCTGGCCGAAGGAAGAGGTCGACGAGATCGACTTGACGCCGGAGACGCGGGCGACCGCGCCCTCGATGGTGTCGGTCAGTTCACGGTCGACGGTTTCGGCGGCGGCACCCTCGAAGGCCGTCGACACGGTGACCACGGCGCGGTCGACATCGGGCAGTTCGCGGATTTCGACGCCGTAGAAAGCGGCAAGGCCGGCCACTGCGATCAGCGTGTTCAGCACGAAGGCCATGACCGGCCTGCGGATGAAGAGAGCGGTGAAGCCGGTTTCGCTGGCGGTGCTGACAGGCGCGGTCATGAGCCTTCGGCCGCGTCCGCGGCGCGCTGATCCTGGCCGGCGATGCGGACCGCGCCGCCTTCGCTGACGCTCTGGGTGCCCTCGGTCACAACCATGTCGCCATCCTCGATCTCGGCGTCGATCAGCACCGTCTCGGTGTTGCGCTGGATGATGCGCACGGGAACGCGCCTGGCCTTGCCGTCCTCGATCTGCCAGACATAGGCGCCGTCGGAACCCCACAGGATCGCCAGCGGGCTGACGGCCGGGTAGGTGTCGCCGGGGAAGCGCATGGTGATGCCGAACGACATGCCGGCGCGCAGCGAATCCGCTGGATTGGCGATTGCAGCCTTGACCAGCAGAGTGCGGCTCTTTTCGTCGATGTGGTTGTCGATGGCCGACACAGTGCCGGTATAGGCCTTGCTCGGATTGGCGATCGGCGTCGCCGACAGTTGCGCGCCGACCTTGACGGCGGCGGCGAAGCGCTCGGGCACCAGGAAATCGACCAGGATGGAGGAGCGGTCGTCAAGCGTGGCGATCGCCGACTGGCTGGTGACGTAATTGCCGGCCGATATCGGCAGGATGCCGACCGTGCCGGCGATAGGGGCGACGATCGAACGACGCTGCAAGGCGAGTTCGGCATCCTGCAGCGCCAGTTTGGCGCCGGCCAGCACCACTTGGGCATCGGCGACGGCGACCGGGGTCGCGGCGTTGGAGGCCCTCAATGATTTCACCCGCTCGAGCTTGTCCTGGGCATCCTGCAAGGCGAGCTTGGCACGATCCTGCGAGATCACCTCGGTCTCGGAATCGAGAACAGCGATGATCTGCCCCTTGTCGACGCGGGTACCGGACTGGACGAGGAATTCAACCAGCCGGCCGGAGCTGTACGGGTTGACCGTCACCGAGGCATTGGCGCGGCCGGTGCCGATCGCCTGCAGGCGATCGTTGATGGTGGCCGTGCCCGCCGGCAAGGCAACGACATTTGCCGGCCGGCCGGCAGCGTTGCGACCGCCTGCCTGTTTCGTCGTGTCGACCGCGCCGGTTGTGGCGGGCGCCGAAGCATAGGTCCAGTCGATGCCCCAGCGTGCCAGAACCTCCGGCGCGCCCGGGAAGAATCGCGCCCAGGCGAGGACAGCCGCGACCAGGATCACAAGCGCAAAAACGATCTGTTTCCAGGCGACCATCGACACTCCGGTTGGCAAAACGTCTACCGGTTTCGCCAAGCAAAAAAACGCGCAGCGACGCACCCGGTATGTGCGAAGCGGCCGCAATATCATGGCTTTATGGCAATTCTGCCGCTTCCATGCACATTAAATCTGCGTAATTTTGCGCACCTGCGGCGGGGATTGAACGTGTCAGCGCAGGCTTTCGAGGTCGCGGATGCGCCTGGCGCTGTCGGCCTCGAGCTGCCTGGTGACGGCGCCGATCAGCGTCTCGGCGACAACGAACAGAGCGGCCGAAGAGTCCCACGCCGAAGGCACGGCGGTGCGTCCGGCAATGACATGGCGGGCGAAGCGGGCGATCGGCGATAGCCACTGGTCGGTGAACAGCACGATCTGAACGCCGCGCTGATGCGCGGTCTGGGCAAAGCGGACCAGACTGTCCTGATAGCGCCTGATGTCGAAGATCACCAGCACGTCGCGCTTGCCCATGTCGATCAGCCGGTCGCGCCAGATGCTCTCCTGGCCGGCAAGGTGATAGACATCGGGCTGGATGATGGCGAGATGGGCGGCCATGTAGCGTGCCAACGGATCGGTGAAGCGGCCGCCGATCAGGAATGTCTTGCCGCGCCGGTCGGCAAGCCTTGCGGCGATGTCGGCAAGCTGTCTGTCGGAGAGATGCCTGAAGGTCTCGCGCATATTGTCCAGCGTCGCCTCCAGCATTGGCGATACTGCACCGCTTGGGGAGGCCGGGTTGAGCGTGCGCGATGCCGGCGACTGCAATTGCGCCGCCAGTTCGTCCTGCAGCGCCGACTGGAATTCGGGATAGTTCTGGAACCCCAGCCTGGAGACAAAGCGCAGGATGGTCGGCGACGATACGCCGGCGGCGGTCGAGAACTCGGCGACCGTCTTCAGCCCGATCAGCGGATAGTTCGCAATCAGTGTCTGCGCGGCGCGGCGCTCGCCGGCCGGCATCGTGCCGATGCGGTCCGAAATCAGTTCGGCAATGCTGGAAATCATCGTTTTCCCCACCCCTGAGCCCGTCCAGACCGCTTCCCCGAAATCGCGTTTGACAAAGCCGGACAAACTGTATGAAATCATCCACAGGGACGCAATGAGGCAAAATACGTAACATAAGATACAGCGCTCCCCAGGGGACGGCAGACTATGGAGAGAGCACGGCCCGCCAGCCTTGCATCGTCTGATACCGTAGGGGTGACGAACCCCGGCGGGTCCAGCCCTTTCGTGCTGACCTGCGACCACGCTTCCAACTTCCTGCCGTCCGAATTCGGCACGCTTGGCCTGCCGGCCGAGGACCTCTCCCGCCACATCGCCTGGGACCCCGGCGCGCTGCCGGTGGCGCGCCGCATCGCGACCGCCCTCGATGCGACGCTCATCGAAACCCGCATCTCGCGCCTGATAATCGACTGCAACCGTCCGCTCGAGGCACCGGACCTGGTGCCGCCGGTCAGCGAGACGACGGCCATTCCGGGCAATGCCGGCCTGTCGGACAGTGAGCGCGCCGAGCGCATCGCTTTGTCGTGGCGGCCGTTCCACGACACGATCGCATCGATCATCGACGACCGGCAGGCGCGTGGGCAGGACACCCGGCTGGTGTCGGTGCATTCCTTCACGCCGGTCTACAAGGGCAAGAACCGGCCTTGGCATATCGGCATCATCCATGATGACGACCGCCGGCTGGCGTCGCCGCTGATAGCGGCGCTGCAGCGGCTCTCCGGCGTCACTGTCGGCATCAACGAGCCCTATTCGCCGGCCGACCGCGTCTATTTCACTTTGGAGCGCCATGCACGCTCGCGCGGCCTTGCCTGCGCGATGATCGAAATCCGCAACGACGAGATTTCCGGCGAGACCGGGCAGCGGAAATGGGCGGATCTGCTCACAGGCATTTTTTCTGACCTGGAACCCGAGGAGGCCAAGGGTTCCCGGCGACAAGCAATGGGAAAGTCAGTTCAATCGGCCAGCTAAGAACGTTAAAAAGGGGACTTCAAATGGCAGCACCGATACACACGGACACATCGGAGGACGTGAAGGTCCTTCACAGCATGGGCTACGCCCAGGAACTATCGCGGCGCATGGGAGCATTCCAAAGCTTTGCGATCTCGTTTTCGATCATCTGCATCCTGTCCGGCGGGTTTGGATCATTCCCGATCGCGCTTTCGACGGGCGGTCCATTCTCACTGACCATCGGCTGGATCATCGGCAGCGCGTATGCGCTTGTCGTTGCGGCCTGTCTTGGCCAGATCGCGTCAGCCTACCCGACGGCAGGCAGCCTGTATCACTGGTCGTCAATCCTGGGCGGCCGGTTCTGGGGTTGGGCAACGGCCTACGTCAATCTGCTGGGACTGCTGTTCGTCATCCCGGCCGTGAATGTGTTTCTCTATCTCATCACGCGTGATCTGTTCTTCGGTTCGGTACTCGGCTGGGACGTCTCCGGCTGGGGGATGGGGACGCAAATTCTATCGGTCGCCGTCATCACCGCGGCGCAAGCCCTGCTGAACCATTTCGGCATCAGGCTGACGACCATACTGACGGATTTCTCCGGCTACCTGATCCTCGGGGTCACCGTCATCCTTATCATCATGTTTCTGATGGCGGCGCCAAGCCTGGACATCGGCAAGGCGTTCACCTTCGTAAACAACACCGGGGCTTCTGGTGGTGGCGTTTCCCCGCAAACCGGTCCATTGATGGCGATCATCATCGGCCTTCTCTATCCGCTGTTCACCATTACCGGCTTTGACGCGTCCGCACACACGGCGGAAGAAACAGTCAATGCGCGCGACACGGTGCACAAGGGCATGCTGCATTCAGTCTTCTGGTCCGGCGTGTTCGGTTTTGTGCTGATCCTTGTCATGATCATGGCCATCCCGGATCTGAATGCCGCCGCCGCCTCCGGCTGGAGTTCCTTCAACAATCTCTTCATCGCAGCCATCATGACGTCGTTTATCGGCAAGTTGATGCTGATCGGTGTGATCATTTCCAACTTCCTCTGCGCATTAGCCGCCGTGACGTCCACATCACGGATGATCTATGCGTTTGCGCGTGATGGTGGCTTGCCATTCTCGGGCCTGCTGAGCTCGGTCAGCCCGACATATCGCACGCCGGTGGCGGCGATCTGGTTCTCCGCCATCATGGCGGTCGTGTTGACCGCCGTGACGACGCCACTCAATGCCTTTGCCGCGCTCTCGACCGGCTGCGCTATGTATCTCTACATTTCATATGCAATGCCGATTGTTGCGGGTTTCTTTGCCGAAGGAAAAACCTGGACCACCTTTGGCAGCTTCCGTCTGGGCGGTTTGTCAAAAGTCTTCGCGGTCATTGTCATGATCGGAACCGTCCTGGTCACGATCGGTGGTCATGCCTTCGTCGTGTCGATCCCCGGCACACCGGGCGACGCTGCCGCCAATCCGCCGGTTGCCGCCACAAGCTTCGTGCCGGGCCTGTGGTACTATTCGGTTGGCTTCGCCATCATCCTGGCAATTCTTTGGTTCGCCACTGAAAACCGGCGTTTCCAGGGTCCGCCAATCGGCGAGGCGGCAATCGCCAAGCGCAAGGCGATCATTGCAGCCGCTGAAAAGGCTGTCGGCGAATCTGCCTGAGCAACAATCAAAGCCGTGGCGAGTTCGATAGCCACGGCTTTTTCCCTTTCAAAGTGACAAGCCCAAAGCGGCTAGCTGGAGTGCCAAAGGAATGGCCGGAAATTTCTCGTTCGATCAGTTGAAGAAAGCGGTCTCCAGTGGCGAGATCGACACGGTGCTGGCCTGCATCGTCGACATGCAGGGGCGGCTCGCGGGAAAGCGTTTCCTGGCGCAGTACTTTGTGGATTCTGCTCATGACGAGACGCATGGCTGCAACTATCTGCTCGCCGCCGACATCGATATGGAGCCGGTGCCGGGCTACAAGGCGGCAAGCTGGTCGAAGGGCTATGGCGACTTCGTCATGAAGCCGGACCTTGCGACGCTGCGGCGGATTCCGTGGCTGGAAAAGACCGCGCTGGTGATCTGCGACGTGCTCGACCACCACACCCATGACGACCTTCCGCATTCGCCGCGCGCGATGCTGAAAAAGCAGGTCAAGCGGCTCACCGAACGCGGCTATATCGGCTACTTCGCCTCCGAGCTCGAATTCTACCTGTTCAACGAGACCTACGATTCCGCCCGCAAGAAGCACTGGCAGGGGCTCGACACCGCGTCGCCCTATATCGGCGACTACCAGATCGGCATCACCACCAAGGAAGAAGGCGTCATGCGCCGGCTTCGCAACGAGATGGAAGCGGCGGGCATTCCGATCGAAAACTCCAAGGGCGAATGGGGCCCGGGGCAGGAAGAGATCAATGTGCGCTATGCCGAGGCGCTCGACATGGCGGACCGCCACGTCATCCTGAAGAACGGCGCCAAGGAGATTGCCGAGTCCGAAGGCAAGTCGATTTCCTTCATGTCGAAATACAATTACGGGCTCGCCGGTAATTCCAGCCACATCCACAATTCGCTGTGGAGCGCCGATGGCAAGACGCCATTGTTCTTCGACAAGAAGGCGGACTGGACTTTGTCCACGCTTGGCCAGCAATGGGCGGCTGGGCAACTGAAATATGCCAGGGAGTTTACCTGGTTCCTGGCGCCCTACATCAACTCCTACAAGCGCTTCCAGGCCGGCACCTTCGCACCGACCAAGATCATGTGGAGCGAGGACAACCGCACCGCCGGCTTCCGCCTGTGCGGTGAGGGCACCAAGGGCATCCGCATGGAATGCCGCATCGGCGGCGCCGACCTGAACCCCTATCTCGCTTTCGCGGCGCTGATCGCCGCCGGCCTTGCCGGCATCGACGAGAAGCTCGAACTGCAGAAGCCGTTCGTCGGCGATGCCTACCAGGCCTCGCGCCTGCCGGAGATCCCGAAGACGCTGCGCGACGCCACCGAGACGCTGGCCAAGTCGAAGATGCTGAAGCAGGCGCTCGGCGACGATGTGCTCGAACATTATGTCCACACCGCAAAGTGGGAGCAATTCGAATACGACCGCCGCATTACGGATTGGGAACTGCACAGGGGGTTCGAGCGGTATTAAACTTTATACAGCTTTAATGTTGACACTGTAGTGAAGTTAGTACCATATGGTACCTGTAAACTGCAGTGCGCTACATTGAGGAGTTTGCAATGTCCAAATATGCGCCGCTCAAGGACTTTCTCATTGCCCAAAATGTCGATCGCGTTCCGATGTCATTCGCCGAAATCGAGAGAGTGCTCAATCTGCCGCTGCCCGCATCGAAGCAATACCCTGCATGGTGGAGCAACAATCCGAGCAACAATCCCATGACAAGGGAGTGGCTTGAGGCTGGGTTCGAGACCGAATCCGTCAATATAGGGAGTGGGAAACTGGTATTTCGCCGCGTTCGCAAAGTGCCCATTTCGACGCCGCCCAGTGGTAGCGTGCCTGCCGCGCCAAAGGAGGCGCGCGCGGATCGCCACCCCGGTTTTGGTTTCATGAAGGGCCTAATAACAATCGAAGCCGGATTTGATATCACCAAACCTTTCGATGACGAGCCATGGGACCGAGGCTATCTGGGCGGTGAGGCTGACGCGCGTGACGGCAAACTTGCGGTGCGTAAATGAGCGAAGGGCCAAACCTGCTTCTGGATACATGTGCGATGATCTTTGTCGCCAACGATAGTCTGATCGATCCGCACGCAAGCCGGGAGATTTCGGAAGCGGCCTATGACGGCCGTCTGTATCTTTCGCCGATGTCGGCATGGGAGATCGGAATTGGCGTAGCCAAGGGCCGGCTCAATCTGCCATTGGCGCCACTCGACTTCGTGGAGCGATTCATCGAGCGAATGTCGGCAAAGCTCAGCGCTATCTCACCAGCCATTCTGATTGCGTCATCCAACCTGCCCGGTCCGCCTCATGGTGATCCGATGGATCGGATACTGATGGCAAGTGCGAGAGCGTTGGACATGGTTCTGGTGACGCGTGACGAGCCCATCCTTCGCTATGGCCGCAATGGCCATCTGCGCACCCTAGCCTGCTAAACTGGAGTATCCTTTGGAAACCGTAAAACTCAAATCGCCCATCGATGGTTCGATTTACGCCGAGCGGCCGATCGCGACCGACCAGGCGATCAATGCCGCGGTCGAGCGCGCCAAGGCGGCGCAGGAGAAGTGGGCGCTGACGCCGATCGTCGAGCGCGGCAAATTTATGCTGGCGATGCTCGAAGCGCTGGTCGCGATGACCGACGAGATCGTGCCGGAGATCGCCTGGCAGATGGGGCGACCGGTGCGCTATGGCGGCGAGTTCGGCGGCGTCAGGGAACGCACCAATTACATGGTCGAGATCGCTGAAGCCGCGCTGAAATCCGTGCCGGCATCCAACCCGAAGGACGGCTTCCGACGCTATGTGAAGAAGGATCCGCTCGGCGTCGTCATGGTGATCGCGCCGTGGAACTATCCCTATCTGACCGCCGTCAACACCATCGTGCCGGCACTGATGGCCGGCAATACCGTTATCCTCAAACATGCGGCGCAGACGCTGCTGGTTGGCGAACGGTTCCAGCAGGCGTTCGACAAGGTTGGGCTGCCCAAGGGCGTGTTCCAGAATGTCGTGCTGAACCATGCCCAGACCGAGAAGCTGCTCGGCTCGGGCAAGATCGACCATGTCAATTTCACCGGTTCGGTCGGCGGCGGCCGCGCCATCGAGAAGGCGGCGGCCGGCACCTTCATGACGCTCGGGCTCGAACTCGGCGGCAAGGATCCGGCCTATGTGCTGCCCGACGCCAAACTCGACCATGCGGTGGCCAATCTGGTCGACGGCGCCTTCTACAATTCCGGCCAGTGCTGCTGCGGCATCGAGCGCGTCTATGTGCATGAGAAGGTCTACGACCAGTTCGTCGAAGGTTTCATCGCCGAGACGAAGAATTATGCCGTCGGCAATCCGCTAGAACAGGCGACGACAATGGGGCCGATGGCGCAGGCGCGCTTTGCCGACCTGATCCGCGAGCAGAAGGCCGAGGCGCTGCGCAAGGGTGCAATCGCACACATCAATATGAAGGTGGCTAACGACAAGGCCGGCTCGCCCTATCTGGCGCCGGAAGTGCTGACCGGCGTCGACCACCAGATGAGCGTCATGCGCGAGGAAAGTTTTGGCCCGATCGTCGGCATCATGAAGGTGCGCAACGACGAGGAGGCGATCGCGCTGATGAACGACAGCCCCTACGGGCTGACCGCTTCGATCTGGACCGGCGATATCGAGCATGCGGTGGCGATCGGCGACCGCGTCGAGACCGGCACCGTGTTCATGAACCGCTGCGACTACCTCGATCCGGCGCTGGTCTGGACCGGCGTCAAGGACACCGGCAAAGGCGTCGCCCTTTCGGCGCTCGGCTACGACAATCTGACCCGGCCGAAATCCTTCCATCTGCGCGAAGCCATCTGATTTTTTGAAAGACAAGACATGTCCAAGCTGATCTCCAAATGGAACTACCCGACCACCGTCCGCTTCGGCGCCGGGCGCATCAAGGAACTGCCTGAGGTGCTCGCTGCCACCGGCATTAAGCGGCCGCTATTCGTCACCGATCCGGGGTTGGCGAAACTGCCGGTCGTCGCTTCGACGCTGAAAATCCTCGACGACGCCAAGGTATCCTATGGCGTGTTCTCCGAGGTGAAGCCGAACCCGGTCGATTCTAACCTCACCGCCGGGATCGCCGTGTTCAAGAAGGGCAAGCATGACGGCGTCATCGCCTTCGGCGGCGGTTCAGCGCTCGATCTCGGCAAGCTGATCGCGTTCCAGGCTGGCCAGACGCGGCCGATCTGGGACTTTGAGGATGTCGGCGACTGGTGGACGCGCGCCAATTCGGATGCCATCGCGCCGATCATAGCCGTGCCGACCACTGCCGGCACAGGCTCGGAAGTCGGGCGTGCCGGCGTCATCACCAATGAGGCGACGCACACTAAGAAGGTGATCTTCCATCCGAAGCTTTTGCCGGCAATCGTCATTGCCGATCCGGAACTGTCGGTCGGCATGCCCGGCTTCATCACCGCCGGCACCGGCATGGATGCGCTGGCGCACTGCCTCGAAGCCTATTGCGCGCCGGGCTATCACCCGATGGCCGACGGCATTGCGGTGGAAGGTGTGCGCCTGGTGTTCGAGAACCTGCCCAAGGCCTACGCCAACGGCAAGGACCTTGTCGCGCGCGCGCACATGATGAGTGCGGCCGCCATGGGTGCTGCCGCCTTCCAGAAGGGTCTTGGCGCCATCCACTCGCTGTCGCATCCGATCGGCGCGCTCTACGACACCCATCACGGCATGACGAATGCGGTGTTCATGCCCTATGTCTTGGCCTTCAATCGCGACTCCATCGAGGAGCGGATTGCCCGGCTCGCTGCCTATTGCGGCATCAAGGGTGGCTTCGACGGCTTTGCCAAAGCGATCATCAAGCTGCGCAAGGAATTGAAGGTGCCGCATGCGCTGCCCGATCTGATCAAGGGGCTCGACATGGACAAGAAGCGCAAAGGGCTGATCGCCGACATGGCGGTGGTCGATCCGACCGCCGGCGGCAACCCGGTCAGGCTGACCAAAAAGGCGGCGCTGACGCTGCTCGAGAACACTATCGCCGGCACTGTCTGAGGCGGTTTCTGCGCCGGACGTGATCTAAAAACGAAGGGAAAGGAAGGGCAAGGGGGCAAAAAGCAAGGCAATAAACCTTTAGCCGGGAAATTAAGTAGAGGCTAATTGCTACAGCCGGTTAAAAAGAGTTAACTTTTCGTACCGCCGGGGGCCAGTTTCAAAAAGCTTTCATCTGGCTGTCATATGAAACCGATACCGCATCGCAGGCGTCCAGGACGCCAGTTCAACGGAGAGAACACATGTTCAAGTTCACAGGGAAAGTGCTTTCCCTTTCGGCCGTCGCCCTCATGGCGACCTCTGCTATCTCGTCGGCCCAGTCCATGGATGAACTGGTTGCCGCTGCGAAGAAGGAAGGCCAGCTCACGACCATCGCGCTGCCGCATGACTGGTGCGGCTACGGCGCCGTCATCGACGGCTTCAAGGCAAAGTATCCTGAGATCACCATCAACGAACTCAACCCCGATGCCGGCTCCGGCGACGAGGTCGAGGCGATCAAGGCCAACAAGGACAACAAGGGCCCGCAGGCGCCCGACGTCATCGACGTTGGCCTGTCCTTCGGCCCGACCGCCAAGGCTGACGGCCTGATCCAGCCCTACAAAGTGTCGACCTGGGACTCGATCCCCGACAGCGCCAAGGATGCCGATGGTTACTGGACCGGCGACTACTATGGCGTGCTATCCTTCCTGGTGAACAAGGACCTCGTCAAGGAAGCGCCTGCTGACTGGGCTGACCTGCTGAAGCCGGAATTCGCCAACACCGTGGCGCTTGCCGGCGACCCGCGCGCCTCGAACCAGGCCATCCAGGCCGTCTACGCGGCCGGCATTTCCGGTGGTGCGGCTGCCGGCGAAGCTGCTGGCACTGCTGGTCTCGACTTCTTCAAGAAGCTTAACGCCGCCGGCAATTTCGTGCCGGTCATCGGCAAACCGGCGACCCTGGCACAAGGCCAGACGCCGATCCTGGTGACCTGGGATTACAATGCACTTGCCGGTCGCGACACGCTGAAGGGCAATCCGCCCGTCGACGTCGTCGTGCCCAAGACCGGTGTCGTTGCCGGCGTCTATGTGCAGGCGATCAGTGCTTTCGCACCGCATCCGAACGCTGCCAAGCTCTGGCTGGAGTATCTCTACTCCGACGAAGGCCAGATCGGCTGGCTGAAGGGCTATTGCCACCCGATCCGCTTCAACGATCTTGCCAAGAACGGCAAGCTCCCGGCGGACGTGATGGCCAAGCTGCCGCCGGCCGAGGCTTACGCTGCCGCGGTGTTCCCGACGCTGGACGAGCAGGGCAAGGCAAAGGAAGCCGTCACCAAGAACTGGGATGCCGTCGTCGGCGCCAACGTCAAGTAAGGCTTGAAACCAACCGGGCGGCCTCGCGGCCGCCCGGTGTTCCTCGGAGACGGTAGCCGGCGCATGACAGATATCTCGCTTTCCGATCACGCAGTTGCCGGGAAGACCGCGCCCCCCAGCGAGGCGCGTGCAATGCGACTGCCGACGCAATGGCTCGGCGTTGCGCCATTCTTCATCTTCGCCATCATGTTCCTGATCCTACCCACGCTCTATCTGATGCTGGGTGCATTCCAGAACGATGCCGGCGAATTCACGTTCGAAAACATAGCAGCACTGGCGCAGCCATCGATTGTCGCCGCCTACTGGATCTCGCTCAAGGTCAGCCTTTCCTCGTCGCTGATCGGCGCCTTCGCAGGTCTCGGCATCGCCATCGCCATCGTGCGCGGCGGCCTGCCGGAGTGGATACGTTCGGCGACGTTGACATTCTCCGGCGTGGCTTCCAATTTCGCCGGCGTACCGCTGGCCTTCGCCTTCATCGCCACGCTCGGCCGGCTGGGCCTTGCCACGGTGATGCTGAACACTTTTTTCGGTCTTAATATCTACGCGCACGGCTTCAACATCCTGTCGTTCTGGGGCCTGACGCTGACCTATGTCTATTTCCAGATTCCCCTAATGGTGGTCATCATCACGCCGGCGATCGACGGCTTGAAGAAGGAGTGGGGCGAGGCTGCGGCGACGCTTGGCGCCACCCAGACGCAATACTGGCGCATGGTGGTCATCCCGGTGATCTGGCCGAGTTTCCTCGGCACGGTCATCCTGCTCTTCGCCAATGCCTTCGGCGCCATCGCCACCGCCTATGCGCTGACCGGCTCTTCACTCAACATCGTGCCGATCCTGCTCTATGCGCAGATACGCGGTGACGTGCTGCACAATGCCCATCTCGGCTATGCGATCGCCTTCGGCATGATCGTCATCACTGGGCTGGCCAATGTCTTCTACATCTGGTTCCGGACGCGCTCGGAGAGGTGGCTGAAATGAAGTCCGGAAAATTCTGGGCCTGGGTCGTCTTCGGGCTGGGCGCGGCCTATTTCTTCATTCCGCTGATCGCGACGGTGGAATTTTCCTTGCGCATGCGGCGCGGCGCTTATTCCTTCGACGCCTATCAGATCGTGCTTGGCGACCCTCGTTTTCAGGCGACCTTTGGCTACTCAGTGCTTGCCGCCATCTTCACCATCATTCTGGGCGTGTTGATCGTGGTGCCCGCCGCCTACTGGATTCGACTGCGCCTGCCGCAACTGCGGCCGATCGTAGAGTTCATCACGCTGCTGCCGCTGGTCATTCCCGCGATCGTCATCGTCTTCGGCTATATCAGGATGTACGGTTCGAATTCGCCGCTGCCGTTCCTGGCGACCGACATGGGCACAAATGCCTTGCTGGTCATCGGCTATGCAATGCTGGCGCTGCCCTACATGTATCGCGCGGTCGATACCGGACTGCGCACCATCGACGTCAGGACGCTGACCGAAGCGGCGCAGATCCTTGGCGCCGGTTGGGGCACGATCATTGGTCGTGTGATCCTGCCCAATGTGCTGATCGCCGTGCTGTCGGGCGCCTTCCTTACCTTCGCCATCGTCATTGGCGAATTCACCATGGCCAGCTTGCTCAACCGGCCCGCCTTCGGCCCCTATCTGCAAAACGTTGGCGCCAACCGCGCCTATGAGCCGGCGGCGCTTGCCATCATCGCCTTCGCCATCACCTGGGGCTGTATGTCGCTGATCCAGATCCTGTCCCGTTTCGCGCCGAGATCGGCGAACCGCCCGAACTGATCGACAAAGTACTGATCGAAAGAAAAAGCCATGGCCGAACCATTCCTCTCCATCCAGCATGTGCGAAAATCCTTCGGCGCCACCACCGTGGTCGAAGATTTCAATCTTGATGTCGAGCCGGGCGAGTTCGTTTCCTTCCTTGGGCCATCGGGTTGCGGCAAGACCACCGTGCTGCGCATGGTCGCCGGTTTCGAAGAGCCGTCGGCGGGCAAGATCGTCGTCGCAGGCAAGGACATCACGAGGCTAAAGCCCAACCAGCGCAATGTCGGCATGGTGTTCCAAGCCTATGCGCTGTTCCCCAACCTGACGGTGGCGCAAAACATCGGCTTTGGCCTGAAGGTCGCCGGCATGCCCAAGGCGGACATCGACAGACGCGTGGCCGAGATGCTCGACATAATCAAGCTGCCGCAGATGGCCGACCGCTATCCCTACCAGCTCTCCGGCGGCCAGCAGCAGCGTATCGCGCTGGCGCGTGCCATCGCGCCGAAGCCGAAGCTGCTTCTGCTCGACGAGCCGCTGTCGGCGCTCGACGCCAAGGTACGTGTGTCGTTGCGCGAGGAAATCCGCTCGATCCAGAAGAAGCTCGGCATCACCACCATCTTCGTCACACATGACCAGGAAGAGGCGCTGTCGATCTCCGACCGCATCGCGGTGATGTATGGCGGCAAGGCCGAGCAGGTCGGCACGCCGTTCGAGATCTACAACCGGCCGGCGACCAAGTTCGTCGCCAATTTCGTCGGCACGCTGAACGTGCTCGAAGGCACTGTCACCGATGCCGCGTCTGGCAAGGTGCGCGTCAACACGCAGGAAGTCTCGCTAATGGGCAAGCTCAACGGCTCGAAGTCCGGTGACACGCTGTCGCTGGCGCTGCGACCGGAGGCGATTTCGCTCGGACGCCAACCCGGGCGCGATTCAAGCCTGTCGGGCGAAATCTCCGAAGTGCACTTCCTCGGCTCGGTCATTCGCGTTCGCGTCGGCATCGGCGGCAACACGGTGTCGCTCGACACCTTCAACAGCCCGGCAACGCCACCGCCCGCGGTCGGCGAGAAGGCCGACATATCGTTCTCATCGAGCGATATGCTGGTGCTGCACTAGCAAGCAGCATTTTGGCGCGACCGAGGCGGTCGATTCGAGCTGGCGCGATGAACGGCCGTATCATTGCCGGACCCCGAGTGCTGGATAATCAACAGCATCTTGCCATCCAGCCACTGCCCATGATGCCGCTTCGCCGATACGATGGGCCATGGCGCTATTCGAACTTACCCTCATCCTGCTTCTGGCTGCCGTCGCGCTGACGGCGCTGTCGCGGCGGCTGGAAATCCCCTATCCGTCCCTGCTGGCTCTGGCCGGGGTCGCGATTGCCTTCGTACCCGGTGCGCCGACGATCGAGATCGATCCGGAACTGGCGCTTGCCCTGTTCATCGCGCCGGTGCTTCTCGACGCCGCCTATGACACGTCGCTGCGCGACCTCAAGCGCTACCGGCTGTCGCTCGCGCTGCTGGCGCTAGGCGCCGTCGTCTTCACCACCGTGGTGGTTGCCTTCGTCGGCTGGAAGATGGCCGGCCTGCCGATCGCGGCGGCAATCGCGCTTGGCGCCATCGTCGCGCCACCGGATGCGGTGGCCGCATCCGCCGTGCTCAGCCAGTTCAAGGTACCGCACCGCATCACCGCCATCCTGCAGGGCGAGAGCCTGCTCAACGATGCCACGGCGCTGCTGATCTACCGGCTGGCGGTTTCGGCCGCGCTTGGCACCATCATGCTCAGCAACGCCGTTCCGGTGATCCTGCTGGCAACGATCGGCAGTCTGGTCGCGGGCTATCTGTTTGGCCGCGTCTCGCTGCTGGCGCTCGGCCGCATCGAGGATGCGGCGAGCAGCACGGTGGTGCAGTTTGCCGGAACCTTCGCCGTGTGGATCATCGCCGACAGGCTCGGCCTTTCCGCCATCATCACCATCGTCGTCTATGCCATGACCATTGCGCGCAGGGCGCCGCGCCAGTCGTCGGCGAGACGCCGCGTCAGCACCTATTCGGTCTGGGAGTCGGCCGTGTTCGTGCTCAACGTGCTGGCTTTCGTGCTGATGGGCCTGCAGGCACGCACGATCGTTGGCAGGCTGGCCGGCGACGGGCAAGGCGAAGCATTCCTTTTCGCCGCAACGGTGCTGGTCGTCGTTATCGTCGCGCGCCTTGTCTGGGTGGCGAGTTACGTCGCGATCATCCGGTGGCTTGCCCGCTTCGGCAGCCAAGAGGCAAGGCGGGAATTGCCGACATTCGGCGGCGCCGTCATTGTCGGCTGGTGCGGCATGCGTGGGTTGGTGACGCTGGTGGTGGCCATTGCGCTGCCGGCCGATTTTCCCGGCCGCGACCCGATCGTGCTTGCCGCCTTCGCGGTGGTGCTGGGCACGCTGGTGCTGCAAGGCATGACGCTGAAGCCGCTGCTGCGCTGGATCAACTTCGACCCCGATAGAACCGTCGACAATGAGGTGGCGCAGGCGCGCGTCGCCATCATGCAGGCAGCACTGGACGTGCTGAGCCGCAAGACATCTGCGGCCGCCGCCGTCGTGCGCGAACAGTATGAAGCGCAGCGCCTGATTGCGGAAAACCCGGAGGACGCTCAGGCCGCGACCGAATACGACCGGCTGCGCCTCTATGCCATCAACCGCCAGCGCGACACGCTCGAGGAGTTGCGCAGCAACGGCACGATCGGCGACGAAGCCTACCACCGGCTGGAGGAAGAGATCGACTGGGCCGAACTGGCGGCATCGCCGGCGGGCCGGTTCCAGCCGCTGACCACATCATAGACGCTGGCCCAGTTCCGCCGTCGTGCCGGTACATTGCAACCCATCTGCCGAACCGCTACTGCCAAAGCCAAATTGAGCCGGATAAGCAATGAAGCTGGTCAGCTACAACATCCAGTACGGGTTCGGCGGCGATGGCCGTTACGATCTTTCGCGCTGCACCAAGCTGGTCGACAGCGCCGATATCATCGCGCTGCAGGAGGTCGAGCGGCATTGGCAGCGCACCAATGAGGACGACCAGCCGGAGGTCCTGTCCAAGCTGCTGCCTAGCTATTACTGGGTCTATGGCCCGGCCTTCGACATGGACGCCAGTGAGCGGCGCGACGGCCGGGTCGTCAACCGCCGCCGCCAGTTCGGCACCATGCTGCTGTCGAAGCTGCCGATCGCCTGGTCGCGGCTGCACGCGCTGCCCATGCGCCGCACGCTCAAGCCGCTCAACACCCGCAATGCGGCGCTGGAATGCATGATCCGCACACCCGCCGGACCGGTAAGGGTCCTGTCGCTGCACCTCGCCCATATCGCGGCGGAGGAGCGGCTGGAGCAGATCGACTATCTCTTGGCCGAGCATCGCCGCGCGCCGTTCGAGGGAGGCCCGTGGAGCGGCGCGGACGATGAGCCTTCGCGCAACTGGACCAGTGGCGAGGCCGAGCCGGAGAACCCGACGGCTGCGATCTGGATGGGCGATTTCAACATGGAGCCTGGCAGCGCCGAATACAGCCGCATCGTCGGCAGCACGCCCTATCATCGCGGGGCGGCCTATCTCGACGGCTTTGTTGATGCCGCTGCCGTCGCTAGCGAGCCGGCTGCCGATTTCCACACCCATGTGAAAACGATCGACGGGAAAGTGGCAAAACGCCGGCTCGACCATTGCTTCGTCGGCGGCATGTTCGTGGACCGTGTGCGCTCGGTCAGTGCCGATATAGGCGAGATCGCTTCAGACCATTTTCCGGTCCGGATCGATATCGATCTCGAAACGCCTTTGAGCTCGGGAGATCGGTGAGCCCTCGATGACGCTTTTCGTCTTCTTCGCGGTGCTTGCCGCCGCCGCCATGCACGCGATCTGGAACGCGCTGGTCAAGGTCCATCTCGATCGCTTCCTGTCGATCACGCTGATGACACTGGGCATGGGGTTTGCCGCGCTTTTCGTGCTGCCCTTCGTCGAGTTTCCAAAGGCCGAAGTGTGGCCTTTCATCATCGCCTCGGTGATTTTCCACATGGGCTACCGGACTTTCCTGATCGGCGCCTACAAGGCCGGCGATTTCGCCCAAACCTATCCGCTGGCGCGCGGCACGGCGCCGCTTTTGACCGCCCTCGGCGGCGTTGTCGTGGTGCAGGAGATGCCGGCGCCTTTCGCCATCCTCGGCATCCTGCTGCTGTCGGCCGGCACGCTGGTGATGTCGTTTCGCGGCGGCGCGCATCTGGAGCGGATCAATGTGCGCGCAGTCGGCTTTGCGCTCGGCACTTCGATCTTCATATCCAGCTACACGCTCTCCGACGGCAGCGGCGCGCGGCTGGCCGCAACGGCAACGAGCTATGCCGCATGGCTGTTCATCTGCGATGCCACGTGGGCGCTGGTGCTGTGCCTCATCTTTCGCGGGCCCAAGGCGCTGCCCGTGCTGGCGCGTGACTGGAAAGCAGGCCTGTTCACCGGCGTGCTCAGCGGCGCGGCCTACTGGATCGTCATGTGGGCGATGACCAAGGCGCCGATCGCCTCGGTGGCGTCGTTGCGGGAGACGTCGATCCTGTTTGCCATGATGATCTCGGTTTTCGCGCTCGGCGAGAAAATGACAGGCTGGCGCGGCGCCGCCGCGCTCAGCATCGTCGCCGGTGTCGTGGCCCTCAGACTGGGCTGAGAGCCTGATACTTCAGCCGAGCACTGTCATCACCTGTCCGCGCCGTTCCGGACTGAAGCGGATGACGACGATGATGCAGACGGCGACCACGCCGGCAAACAGCGCCAGCGCGTAGCCACGAGATTGGGCGAGAAGGCAGCCAGCGCGCCGATCACCGAATAGCTGACGATGTTGAGCATCAGAATGGGCTTGCGGCCATATTTGTCGGCCAGCCTGCCGAAGAAGAAGGCGCCGATGAAGCGTGTCGCCAGCGTCAGGAACAACGCTTTGGAGACTGCCGGGACGTCAGTGTTGAAATCGGTTGCGATATCGGTGAGCAGGAAGGTCAGAAGGAAGAAATCAAAAGCGTCGAGCGTCCAGCCGAGGAAGGAGGCAAGGACGGTTTTCTTCTGCTGCGCGGTGAGAGCCACGACGTTCCTCCTAAACGCCCCTGGGGAACGATATGTTCCTTGGGGCGCAAAAGAGAACAGGCGTCAGCCGGCTTTCGAAAGAAGCGCGGTCACTTTTTCGTAATGTCGAGATCGAACACCATCAGCCCGTCGGTGCCGCCTTCGAGCGCTGCGACCAATCGGGCGCCGGCGCGCTGATGCGCTTCATGCACGAGATAGGCGTCGCGGTCGGCGGCATCGCGGAAGTCTATGGTGAAGGCATGGCCGAAGCCGCGCGCGAACGGCTCCGGGCTGACATTGGTGCTGAAATGGACCGTGTCCATGCCGTCGACGACGGAGCGCAGTGCTTCGAGATCGGCGTGGATTGCCGTGCGCTCGGTGGCGGGCACATCGCCGCGGAAGCGTACGAAGACGCAGTGTCTGATCATTGGTGGTTCTCCTAAGTGGCTATGCGGCCCGATTGCCGGAGAACACCGCCGGCGGCAGCGGCTCGCGGCCGAGGATGATGTCGGCGCCTTTTTCGCCGACCATGATGGTCGGCGCATTGGTGTTGGAGGAAGGCACGCGCGGCATCACCGAGGCATCGCAGACGCGCAGGCCCTCGATGCCGCGCAGGCGCAGGTCCGGTGTGACCACCGCCATATCGTCATGGCCCATGCGGCAAGTGCCCACAGGGTGATGGTCGGTCTTGGCGGTGCGGCAGGCATAGTCGATCAGCTCGTCATCGCTGGCGAGCGATGGTCCGGGCAGCACCTCGCGCAACACGTAAGGTGCAAGCGCCTTCTGCCGCATGATCTCGCGCGCAAGCCTGAGGCCCTTGATCGACATGGCGCGGTCATAAGGGTCCGACCAATAGTTGGGATCGATCAGCGGGTGGTCGGCCGGGTCGGCGCTGCTCAGCCGCACCGTGCCGCGCGAGCGCGGGCGCAGGAAGGCCGAGTTCAAGGTCACGCCGGGGTTCTTCAACCTCTCGACGCCGGCCTCGATGCCGGAGCCGAGTCCCAGATGAAACTGGATGTCGGGCGAGGCGGCGGTCGGATCGGCGTACCAGAAGCCGCCGGTCTCGAACAGGCTGGAGGCGACCGGCCCTTTCTTCAGCAGCAGATACTGCAAGCCGGCCCACGCGGTGCGGTGGAGCTTGGCGTAGTTGTCATAGGTGTGGTCGCCGGTGCATTCGGCGATGACGAACAAATCGAGATGGTCCTGCATGTTGGAGCCGACACCGGGCAGATCATGCACCGGCGTCACGCCGACCGATTTCAGGTGATCAGCCGGGCCGATGCCCGACTGCATCAACAGCTTCGGCGAACCGATGGCGCCGGACGAGACGATCACTTCGCGCTCGGCGCGCATGATGGTCTCCTCGCCGCCGGGTTTGTCGACGATCTCGACGCCGATGGCGCGGCCTTTCTCGACCACGATGCGGGTGACCAGCACATCGGTTCGGACCGTCAGGTTCTTGCGGGCGCGGATGGGCTTCAAATAGGCGACCGAAGCGGATGAGCGCCGGGCGTCCTTCTGGGTCAGCTGGTAGTAGCCGACGCCTTCCTGGCTAGCGCCGTTGAAATCCGGGTTGAAGGGGATGCCCATCTCTTGGCCGGCGCGGAAATAGGCTTCGCAAATCGGCAGCGGCGAAATAGGGTTCGACACGCCGAGTGGCCCCTGGTCGCCGTGAAAATCGTTGGCGAAGCGCTGGTTGTTCTCGGCGCGCTTGAAATAAGGCAGCACGTCGCGATAGCCCCAGCCCGCGAGGCCCTCTTCCTTCTCCCATGCGTCGTAGTCGCGAGCGTTGCCGCGCGTGTATATCTGGGCATTGATGGACGAGCCGCCGCCGACCACCTTCGCCTGCGTATACCAGAAGACGCGGTCCTGCATGTGCCTCTGCGGCACGGTCGACCAGCCCCAGGAAGCGATGCCCTTGGTCATCTTGGCAAAGCCCGCCGGCATGTGGATGTAGGGGTGCCAGTCCTTGCCGCCGGCCTCGAGCAGCAGCACGGAGTTCGCTGGATCCTCGCTCAGCCGGTTGGCCAGAACGCAGCCGGCCGGGCCGGCACCTACGATGATGTAGTCGGTCATAACCCTATCCACCTACAGTCGAGGCACGGAGAGCGCGCCGTCGACATTGATAATCGAGCCTGTGGAAAAGCCGAGCTTGCCGGCGGCAAGCGTCGCCACCACGGCGCCGATGTCCGATGCTTCGCCCCAGCGTTTTGCCGGCACCAGGCCGCTGTCGATAAGCGCGTCGTATTTGGCTGATACGCTCGCGGTCATGTCGGTGCGAATGATGCCCGGCCGCAGTTCGAACACGCCGATGTTTTCCGGCGCAAGCCGTAGCGCCAGGTTCTTCACCCACATCGAAAGGCCGGCTTTCGAGATGCAGTAGTCGGCGCGTTCCGGCGAGGCCATATCGGCGCTGACCGAGGTGATGGTGATGATCGAGCGCGGATGATTGCTGGGAGCCGCCAGCATCGCCTTGGCGATGGCCTGGCTAAGGAAGACTGTGCCGCGCAGATTGACGTCCAGCGCACGGTCGAAATTCTCGGGCTTCAGCTCCAGCAGATCGCCGCGCACCACGGCGCCGATGCCGGCATTGTTGACGAGGCAGTCGATGCGGCTGAAGGCACGTATGGCGGCGTCGACGAGGGCCGTGTGATCCTCGAGGTTGGCGATATCACAACGGACATAGGCGAACTCCGCACCCCGTGCGGTGATGTTGGCGGCCAGTTCGTCCGGCGCTTGTTCGGCAAGGTCGGCGATCAAAATGTCGAAGCCGTCCCCGGCCAGCGCCTCGGCGCAGGCGAGCCCAATGCCGCGCGCACCGCCGGTGACGATTGCTGCGGGGCGGGTCATGCCGCGAGGTCCGTTCGGCGAATATGCTCGGCCACGCGCAGCGCCTGTGCCGCAATCGACAGCGCCGGATTCACGGCGGCCGAGTTCGGCAAAAAACTGGCGTCGACAACGAACAGGTTCGGGTGGTCGAAGGCGCGGCAGAAAGGGTCGAGCGGCGACGTCGCCGGATGGTCGCCCATTTTCACCGTGCCGCACTGGTGCGAGGGCGTGCGCTTGTCGAAGGGACGCGACAGCACGATGGGATAACCGCAGGCGCGGAAGTTCTCACGCATCACCCTGGTCAGCCCGTCCAGCGACTGCATGTTGGAGCGCCGCCATTGCATGACGATGTCCTTGCCGTCGACCATGATGCGGCTTTCCGGATCGGGTAGATCCTCGCACATCAGATACCAGTCGACGGCGTGACCGGCCATGTAATCGAGCGCGAATTTCGGCACGCGTTTGACGTTGGCCTTCAACATGTTGCCGTCGATCTTGCCGAGCAGCTGGACGTTGCCGAGCGGCTTGCCGCCTTTGCCGTCGGAGAGATAGTAGTCATTCAGCATCAGCGTCTTCTGGTAGACGCTGTCGTTCCTGCGGCGCGGATCGATCGCCAGCATGGCGCTCGAATTATGGTTCATGAAATTGCGGCCGACCTGGTCGGAGCGGTTGGCGAGGCCTTTACCGTCTGGTGAAGGCGAGCGCAGCAGGATGACGGCGGAATTGACCGCGCCGGCGGACAGGATGACCAGCTTCGGCGCGACTTTCTTCAGCTCGCCATTCTGACGGTAGTGAACGGCAGCGATGCTTTTGTCGTCGGACGGCGCTTCGAGATATTCGACATGGCAGCCGGTTTCGAGCCGGATATTGCTGTCCTTGAGTGCAGCCGTCAGCGGTCCGGTCTGCGCATCGACCTTGCCCTGGGCGGTGTTGGGGAATGCGTCCCAGCCGGTCTTGCCCTCTTTCAGCCAGGTGTCGATGTCGACGCCGAGCGGCAGCGAGGCGGGGTGCAGGCCCAGTCCCTTCAGCTCGGCGCGGGCGCGCGCAATCGGCGCTTCGTCGGGCACCGGCTTGAAAGCATAGGGGATCGAGTGGAACGGTTCCGTCGGGTCCTCGCCGAGCGAGCCGCGGACGCGAAACAGCTGCTCGGCTTTCGAATACCAAGGCTCGAATTCATCGTAGGAAAACGGCCATGCCGGCGAGACGCCACCGAAGTGCTCCATGGCGGCGAAATCCTCTTTGCGGTAGCGGATCAGCACCGCGCCGTAGAATTTCGAATTGCCGCCGACATAGTAGTAATTGCCGGGGTTGAAGGCGCCGCCGCCGGGCTCGCGCCACATCTCCTTCGGACGGTAGTGGCCATCGACGAAGATCGAGCGCGTGTCGCGGGCATGCGGCGTTGCCGGCAAGGGCTCGCCGCGCTCCAGCATCAGGACCGAGGCGCCGCTGCCGGCCAGGCCGGAAGCGATCGTAGCGCCGCCGATGCCGGAGCCGATGATGACGATATCGGGGCTGACCATCTCGATCAGCGGATGCGGTGTTCGGTCGCCGGATCGAAGAACACGGCCTTGGTCAGGTTGAAGGCGAGCGGCGTGCTGGTGCCCGGCTGGATGTTGGCGTCGGCCCGCAACCGCGCCACCACGCCCTTGCCGCCGAGGTTGGTCACCGCGAACGTGTCGGACCCTGCCGGCTCGACCACTTCGATGTGCAGGTCGGCAGTGGCAATGTTGGAGGCGTTGCGTTCCGCACCTTCCGGATCGGTCAGCGCTTCCGGGCGCACGCCGAAGATGATCGGCTTGCCCTGGAATGCCGAAAGACCCGCCGGCGCGTTGGCCATCGGCAGCGTGATCGGCTCGCGCGCCTCGCGCTCCAACACGACGGACAGCGCATTGCCCGACGTGGCAATGGTCGCCGGGATCAGGTTCATCGCCGGCGAACCCATGAAGTCGGCGACGAACAAATTGGTCGGGTTGTTGTAGATCTCGGCCGGGGTGCCGAACTGCTGCACCTCGCCGTCGCGCATGACGGCGATCTTGGTAGCCAGCGTCATCGCCTCGATCTGGTCGTGGGTGACGTAGACGATGGTTGTGCCGGTGGTGGCATGCAGGCGCTTGATCTCGATGCGCATGTCAACGCGCAATTTGGCGTCGAGGTTGGACAAAGGCTCGTCGAACAGGAACAGCTTGGGGTCGCGCACCAGCGCCCGGCCCATGGCGACGCGCTGGCGCTGGCCGCCGGAAAGCTGGCTCGGCTTGCGCTGCAGGAGGTGGCCGATCTGCAGGACCTTGGCCACCTTGTCGATCGCCTTTTGGCGTTCGTCGGCCGGCACGCCGCGCATCTCCATGCCGAAGGAGATGTTTCCGGCCACCGTCATGTTCGGATAGAGCGCATAGCTCTGGAACACCATGGCGATGTCGCGCTTGGATGGGTGCAGATCGTTGATGGCGCGGCCGTCGACGCGGATTTCGCCCTCGGTGATCTGCTCCAGGCCGGCAATCGTGTTGAGCAAGGTGGACTTGCCGCAGCCGGACGGGCCGACCAGCACCAGGAAGCCGCCCTTTTCGAGCTCGACATCGATGCCCTTCAGGATCTCGACATTCCCGAAGCGCTTCTTCAGCCCATCAATTTCCAGAAAAGCCATGGTCGTTCCTTCCGAATTGATCAGCCCTTGACCGCGCCAGCCATCAGCCCGCGCACGAAATAGCGGCCGGCGACGACATAGACGATCAGGGTGGGCAGAGCCGCGATCATCGCGGCCGCCATGTTGACGTTGTATTCGACGACGCCGGTCGAGGTGTTGACGACGTTGTTGAGCGCCACCGTCATCGGCATGGAGTCGCCTGTGCCGGCGTAAGCCGAAGCAAACAGGAAGTCGTTCCAGATGTTGGTGAACTGGTAGATGACGGTGACGACGAAGATCGGCATCGAGTTCGGCAGCATGATGCGGCGGAAGATCTGGAAGAAGGAGGCGCCGTCGACCTGTGCGGCCTTGATCAGCTCGTTCGGGAATGCCTCGTAATAGTTGCGGAAAAACAGTGTAGTGAAGCCGATGCCGTAGACGACATGGACGAAGACCAGGTTGACCGTCGGATTGCCGAGACCGAAACTCGTACCCGTCGCATTCTGCAGCTTCACGCCGAAACGTCCCAGGCTGCCGAGGATGGTCGCCATCGGCAGCAGCACCGACTGGAACGGAATGAAGCAGGCAAACAGCATCAGCCCGAACACCAGCGTGGCGCCGCGAAAACGCCATTTGGTCAAGACGTAGCCGTTGAGCGCGCCGAGCATGGTCGAGATCAGTACGGCTGGAACCACCATCTTGATCGAGTTCCAGAAATAGCCCTTGATGCCGGCGCAGGTGAGGCCGACGCAGGTCTCGCCCCAGGCCTTCAGCCACGGGTCGAAGGTCGGCGCCGTGGGCAACGCCAGCATGTTGCCGTTCTGGATCTCGTCCATGGTCTTGAACGAGGTCACCAGCATGACGAACAGCGGCATCAGATAGAACAGCGCAAACAGCGCCAGAAGCCCGTAGATGACGATGCGGTTGAGGGTCTTGGTGCTCATGCCGCCGGAGGCCTTTTGGGAAGCAGCGGGGCGGGCAGGGGTGGCGACAGCGCTCATCGCGGCTTCTCCCTGAGTTCCGAATAGAGATAAGGCACGATGATGGCAACGATGGTCATCAGCATGATCACGGCACTGGCCGAGCCGACAGCCATTTCGTTGCGCTTGAACGTGTACTCATACATGAAGTTGGACGGCAGCCAGGCCGAGCCACCGGGGCCGCCGCTGGTCAGCGCCACCACCAGATCGTACGACTTGATGGCGAGGTGGGCGAGCACGATGAAGGCCGACAGGAAGATTGGCCGCAGCAGCGGAATGACGATGCGGCGATAGAGCTGGAAGGTGGTGGCACCGTCGATCTGCGCCGCCTTCATGATCTCGCCGTCAATGCCGCGCAGGCCGGCCAGGAACATCGCCATGATGAAGCCGGAGGCCTGCCAGACGCCGGCAATGACCACCGTGTAGATGACGAAATCCTTGTTCTTGATCCAGTCGAAATGGAAGCTCGTCCAGCCCCACTGATGCAAGGTCTGCTCAAGACCGAGGCCGGGGTCGAGGAACCATTTCCAGGCGACGCCGGTGACGATGAAGGACAGCGCCATCGGGTAGAGATAGATCGGCCGCAGCACGCCTTCGCCGCGGATCTTCTGGTCGAGCAGGATGGCCAGGAACAGGCCGAGCGCCAGGCAGATGGCGATGTAGAGAAAGCCAAAAATGCCCATATTGACGATCGACGTGTACCAGCTCGATGGCGGGTCGGAGTCGAACGTCCAGCCCCACAGCCGTAGATACGCGCGTGGTCCGGTAATGACATAGGACGGGAAGGTCTTGGAATTAGTGAAGGACAGATAGACAGTCCACAGGATAAAGCCATAGACGAAGACGATGGTGATGGCGAAGCTCGGCGCCAGCACGATCTTCGGCAGCGCGTCCTGCAATCGCGCGCGCACGGAGGGGCGAGACCGCTCGGGTGTCAGCTTGATCTGGGTCGTCGCTACACTGCTCATGAGGCTCCTCCCGTTAGGGTCGTCCGTGCTCTGCCGTCAGGAGGCAAGGCGGCCCCGTGCATACGGGTCTCTGGTCGGCATGGTGTTCAAGAGGGTTTCACCGTTTCACGGAAACGGCGAACCTCTCTAACTCTTTCTTTTACGCAATTCCGGCCGGAAAACCGCTCACACTTTTCCTGGAATTGCGCCAGCCGGCCAATCCTGAGGCGAACCTTCCCCGCCGAAGCGGGAAAGGTGTCTTGCCGGCCAGGGCTTACTTGGCGTCGTCGATTGCCTTGACCAGTTCGGTCACGGCTTCGTCCGAGGTCTTGATCTGACCGTGGACGAACTTCGAAACGACGTCCTTGTAGGCATTGGCGACCGCCGGAGGCGCGCCATAGCCCTGGGCAAGCGAGCCGAACAGTGTGCCGCCTTCGTTGGCAGCCTTCAGGTCGGCGATGCCCTTCTTGCCGCACGCGTCGAAGTCGGTGTCCGGAACGTCGGTACGGGCGGGAACCGAACCCTTGACGACGTTGAAGGCCGACTGGAAGCTCTTCGACAGGGTGGCGGTGGCCAACGCGACCTGGGCGGCCTTGCGGTCGTCCGGAACGTTGAACATGCCGAACATGTCGGAGTTGTAGACCACCGAGCCTTCCGTGCCCGGGAAGCGATAGCACAGGAAGTCGGTGCCCGGCGTTTTCTTGGCGGCGTTGAACTCGCCCTTGGCCCAGTCACCCATCACCTGCACCAGGGCATCGCCCTTGATGACCATGGCGGTGGCAAGGTTCCAGTCGCGGCCCGAGAAGTTCGGGTCGACATAGGTGACGAGCTTGGCGAGGTTGTCGAACGACTTCTTCATCGTGTCCGACTTGAGGGACTCGTCGTCGAGGTCGTTGAAGGCCTTCTTGTAGAACTCAGGTCCGCCGGTCGACAGCACAACCGAGTCGAACATGGTGGCTTCCTGCCAGTTCTGGCCGCCAAGGGCGAGCGGAATAACGCCAGCCGCCTTGGCTTTGTCGAGCAGGGCGACGAAGTCGTCGAAGGTCTTTGGCTCGGTGCCGCCGATCTTGTCCATCACCGCCTTGTTGATCCACAGCCAGTTGACGGAGTGGACGTTGACTGGAGCAGCGACCCACTTGCCGTCATAGACGGAGAACTTCTGCAGGGCTGCCGGAACCGACTTGTCCCAGCCTTCCTTCTTCGCCGTCTCGGTCAGGTCGCCCATGACGCCGGCCGCCGCATAGTCGAGCACGGTGTAGCCGAGCATCTGCGACGCGGTCGGGTAATTGCCGGCCGCGACCATCGCCTTCAGCGCAGTCATGGCGGCGTCGCCGCCACCACCGGCCACCGGCACGTCCTTCCAGGCATAGCCTTCCTTGGCAAGGTCGCCCTTGAGGACGTTGAGAGCAGCCGCTTCGCCGCCCGACGTCCACCAATGCAGCATCTGCACTTCCTTGACGTCCTCGGCATGGGCCGAGAAAGCAAAGGCCGTCGCCAGAGCCGTTCCGATAAGCATTTTGCGCAACATGTTCTACCTCCCTTGTTGCATTACACGACCGGTGGAAGCCCACCGGGTTCTTCCAAACTCAGCCGACCCACCAACCGGTGCGCTGGCCGCGATGAAACTGGATTGTCTTTTCCTCGGTATAATCCTCGACAGCGCGTTTGCCGAGTTCGCGTCCGATGCCGGACTGCTTGTAGCCCCCGAATGGCAGCTCGGGAAAGCCTTCCATGAATGTGTTCACCCAAACGGTCCCCGAACGCACACCACGCGCCACCGACATACAAGTGTCGATGCTGGCGCTCCACACCCCTGCCGACAGACCATAGGGCGTGTTGTTGGCGATGTGCAACGCCTTTTCAATCGATCCAAAAGTCAGCACGGAGAGCACCGGGCCAAACACTTCCTCGCGCGCAATAGCCATGTCTTCGGTAACGCCGCGAATGATGGTCGGATCGAGGTACTGGCCGGCATTGGACGCCAATTGGCCGCCACCGCTATAGACATTGCTGCCGTCTTTTGCTGCTGCCGCAACGTAATCTGCGACCTTGGTCAGATGGTCGGCGGAAATCATCGCGCCAACCTTGGTTCGGTCGTCGAGTGGGTCGCCGACCGTTACCTTGGCGGTCAGGGCCTTGACAGTGGCGAGGAAATCGTCGGCGATGGCTTCATGCACGATCAGCCGACTGCCGGCATTGCAGCATTCGCCGGCGTTGAAGAAGCCGCCGAACACTGCTGCGTCAGCGGCCGCCTCGAGATCGGCATCGGGGAAGACGATCTGGCCGTTCTTGCCGCCGAGCTCCATCGAGACTTTCTTCAGCGACTGCGCGGCGGAAGCCATGGTCATCTTGCCGACGCGGGTAGAGCCGGTGAACGACACCATCTCGACCAGCGGATGGCTGACCATCGGCCCCCCGACATCGGCGCCGAGGCCGGCCAGGATGTTGACGACGCCCGCGGGCAGGCCGGCCTGCATCAGGATGTCGCCGAGCACGAAGGTCGAGGCCGAGGTCATTTCGCTCGGCTTGACCACCGCGGTGCAGCCGGCGGCGAGCGCGAAGGGCAGTTTCTGGCTGACGATCAGGAACGGGAAATTCCACGGGGTGATGATCGAGACGACGCCGATCGGCTCGCGCAGGACCACGCCCAGCATGGCGTCGCCGAGATTGGCGTAGCTTTCGCCGTGCAGCGTGCGGGCGAGCGAGGCGGCATAGCGCCAGATGTCGATGGCGCCGCCGATCTCGCCGCGCGCCTGGGCGATCGGCTTGCCGGATTCCAGCGCATCGAGTCGGGCGATGTCTTCGAGCTGGGCCTCGATCAGGTCGGCCGTCTTGAGCAGGATGGCGGCGCGCTCGGCCGCCTTCGTGCGCGGCCACGGGCCGGTCTCGAATGCCTTGTGCGCGGCCTGCATGGCCGCCTCCACCTCGGCCTCGCCGGCCTGCGCATAGCGCGAAACGGTGAAGCCATGGCCGGGGCTGTTGCGCGCAATCGTGCGGCCGTCACGGGCATCGACATGCTTGCCGTCGATCAGGAGCTTGTAAGCCTTCGGCGCCTTGGACGCCTCGGCCGGCATGGAAATGTTGAGCGGTGCGTTCATCATGCTTTCTCTAGGATCTTGAAAAGGCCGGCTTCTGCTTGGCCTTGAAGGCGCTCACGCCGGCTTTGAGGTCGCCGGTCAGCGCAACGAAGCCGCTGGCGAGCGCCTCGGTGGCGGCCGCACTTTCCTCGCCTTCGGCGACTGCGATCATCAGCTTGGCGGCTTCGGTTGCGAGCGGCCCGCGCCCGGCGATTTTTTCGGCCCAAGTCCTGGCCTCTGCCAGCGCCTGGCCGGTCTCGACCACGCGGTCAACGACGCCGAGTGCAAGCGCGTCGGAGGCGGCAAAGAGCTCGCCGCCGAGCGCCATGCGGCGCACGATCTGGGCCCCAAAGCGGCGCACGGCGCGCTGCGTGCCGGACCAACCGGGGACGACGCCGATCGATGTCTCGGGAAAGCCGAGCTTCACCTGCGTTTCGGCGACACGGAAGTCGCAGGCGACTGCCAGCTCCAGCCCGCCACCCAACGCATGGCCGGAAAGCACCGCGATGGTCGGCTGCCGCAGCCGCGCCAGTCGGTCGAAGACACGGTGGCCGTAGCGCACCCATTGCACCTGAAAGTCGGCAGCGCTCATTTGTGCCCAGGCCTCGACGTCGCCGCCGGCGCAAAAGCCTTTGCCTTCGCCGCGGATCAGCACGACGCGCACGCCTTCAGCCATTTCGGCTTCGTCGAGCGCTGTCTCGAGCGCGCGCAGCATCGGAATGTCCAGCGCGTTGAACTTCTCCGGCCGGCGCAGCGTGACGATGCCGATGGCGCCGTCCTGCTCGAAGGTGACGAGGCGCTCAGCCATGCGCGCCTCCGAGCGAAGCGCCACCATTCAGCGACAGGCCGATCGGCCGGTCCTGATAGAGAGCCGCCGGCGTGACCTTGAGATCGTTGGCGATGCCGAGCGGAATCTCTGACTGCGCCAACACATCGCGCTCGAGGTCGACGCCCGGCGCAAGTTCCGTCACCATCAGACCGTCCGGCGTCAGCTTCATCACGCAACGCTCGGTGACGTAGGTGATGTCCTGGCCTTGAGCGACGGCGCGCTTGCCGGAGAAGGAGATGTGTTCGACCTCGTTGACGACCTTCTTGACCTTGCCTTCCGCGTCGATGCGGATGCCGCCATCGGCGAGCGAAAGCTTGGCGCCGGCATTGAAGAAGCCGGAGAAGACGATCTTTTTCGCCCGTGCCGTGATGTCGACAAAGCCGCCGGCCCCGGCGGTGACATGTGGCCGGGCCGAGAGTTTCGACACGTTGACGGAGCCATGGCGGTCGATCTGCAAGAAGGAGAGCAGCGAGGCATCGAAGCCGCCGGCCTGGAAATAGATGAACTGGTGCGGCGAGGGCATGATCGCCTCGGCGTTGGAAGCGCAGCCGAACTTGAAATCGAGCAGCGGCACGCCGCCGACCGCGCCCTGCTCGATCACCCAGGTGACCTTGCTGTGCTGGCCTTCCTCGAGAAGGATACGCGGCACATTGGCCGAGATGCCGAAGCCGATATTGACGGCCATGCCATCGCGCAACTCCATGGCGACGCGGCGCGCGATTACTTTCTGGACGTTCATCTCGGCGTTGCGAAAGCTTGACAGCGGGCGGAAGATCTCGCCCGAAATCGCCGGGTCGTAAGGCGTCAGCGTCGTCTGCAACTGGTCCGGCGCCACCACGATGTGGTCTACCAGCACGCCGGGCACGCGCACGTCATGCGGCCTCAGCGTGCCGTTCTCGACGACGCGCTTGACCTGCGCAATGACGATGCCGCCATTGTTGCGCGCGGCGAGCGCCTGTTCGAGGCCGCCGAGATAGGCGCCTTCATGTTCATAGGTCAGGTTGCCGCGCTCGTCGGCGGTGGTGGCGCGGATGATCGAAATGTCAGGCACGATCGAGCGGAAATAGAGCCATTCCTCGCCGTCGAACTGCTGCACCGAGACGATCGGCTCGCTTGCCGCCGCGTTCATGGCGCAGCCCTGGTGGCGCGGGTCGGCAAAAGTGTCGAGGCCGACCTTGGTCAGCACGCCCGGCCGCTTGGCGGCGGCCTCGCGGTGCATGTCGAACAGGATGCCGGAGGGCACGTTGTAGGCGGCGACCGAATTGTCGCCGATCATCTTCCATATCTGCGGCGGCTCGGACGAGGAGGGGCCTGAGGGATAGGAGCCGCAGAGCGTGCGCTTCAACAAGCCGGGCTTGGCCAGATGGTCGATGCCCTTGATGCCATACATGTCGCCGGCGGCGATGGGGTGCAGCGTGGTGATGTCTTTGGGATGGCCTTCGGCGTCGAAGCGCTCGCCGATGGCGGCCAGCACGGCATCCGGGCAGCCGAGGCCGCTCGACGACGAGACGGAGACGGTCATGCCGTCCTTGATCAGGCTTGCTGCTTCAGCGGCGGAGACGAGCTTGCTCACGCGACACCTTTCGGATCGATAGTGACGGCCTTGCCGGATTTTGCCGACTGCAACGCTGCTTCGGCCGACGCCAGGGACCAGACGCCGTCCTCGCCGGTGGCGGAGGGCTGGCCTTCTCCACGCATGGCCGCATGGAACTGGCGCAGCGACCTGGCGTAGAGGTCTTCGCGGTCGAAGCTCAGTTCCTCCTCGCCTTTGGCGGTGCGTAGCAGCACCGAGCCGACTGGCTTCTGCGTCATCACATTTTTTGCGATCAGCGAACCTTCGGAACCATGCACCTCAAAGCCGGTATCGGCGAACTTGGTTGTGAAGCCTTCATGCGACTGGGCGATGATGCCCGACCCGAAGCGCCAGATGCACATGGCGCCGTCTTCCAGCCCGCTGCTGGCCATGCCGGCCAACTGGGTGAAGGCCGAAATCTCGACCGGGTCGTCGCCGAGCACGAAGCGCAGCGTGTCGGCATCATGCACGGTGATGTCGAGCACCACGCCGCCGCCGGCCTCAGGCTTGGTAATGCGCCAGCCCTGCAGGTTTTCCGGCAAATAGACGGAATGGAAGACGCGCGCGGCAATCGGCTTGCCGATATGGCCGGCTGATATGGCGTCGCGCATGGCGCGGTGGGCGCCGGCATTGCGCAGATGATGATTGGTACCAAGCACGACACCGGCTTCCTTGGCGGCGGCGACCATTGTGCGCGCGTCGGCGCTGTTCAGCGCCAGCGGCTTTTCGCACAGAACATGCTTTCCCGCCTTGATCGCAGCCAATGCCTGTTCGAGATGCAGTTCATTGGTGGTCGAGATGTAGACGGCGTCGATTTCGGCGCCGAGCAAATCGTCCAGCGTCGAGACGGCAAGCGGAATATTCTGTTCCGCGGCATAAGTCTTGGCGCGCTGCGGACTGGAGCTCATCACCGCCGCGATCTCGCCACCCTCTTGCGCGCGGATGGCGTTGATCATGAACTGTTTGGCGATCGTGCTGGCGCCGATCAGTCCCCATTTGACGCTCATGCCGCGTCTCCCATTCCTGCTGATGTGTCCTGGGCGCCGCGATCGGGACCGCAGCTGTCCCTGACGACCAGATTGACGGCGCCGATATGGTCCTCGGCATGCGTGATGCGCGACTGGATCATCTTCAGCATGACGTGGGCGGCGCGTTCACCGAGGCCGGGTGTGTCGACCGAGACGCTGGTCAGCGCCGGCATATAATGCTCGGCCTCGACCACGTCGTCGAAGCCGACGACGGCAAAGTCCGCGCCGGGCTCCAGCCCGCGCTTGCGCAGCGCCAGCATGACGCCGAAGGCGACGGCATCGTTGAAGCACAGTGCCGCCGTCGGCGGCTCGGCCATGGCAAGGGCGGTTTCCAGGCACGCGATGCCGCCCCTGCGGCTGGTCTCGCCTTCGACGACAAGCACGTCGCGCCTGGCAATGCCCAATGTTTCGCAAGCTTCACGAAAACCGCCCAGGCGCTCCTGATAGACGACCAGGTCGGAGGTGCCGCCGAAGAAGGCCAGCCGGCGATGGCCCTTGCCGATCAGATGGGCGGCGGCGAGATACGCGCCGCGATGGTTGTCAGGAGCGATCACCGGGATGCGGCTGTCCGGCAGGCGGCGCATGGCGAAGACGACCGGCACGCCCGCCATCTCGAGGCGACGGAAGGCGCCCGGCGTGGTGCCGCGTGCCGGTGACACGATCAGGCCTGCGACGCCCTGTTCCATCAGCGACTTCAGCACTTCTTCCTGGCGCACCGGGTTCTCCGCCGTGTTGGCGATGAAGGGCACGATGCCGGCCGACTGGAAGACGCGCTCCATGCCGACCGCCAGCTCGGCGAAAAAGGGGTTGGTGAGATCGTTGATGACCATGCCGATGACGTTGGAATGGGCTTTGCGCAGATTGGCGGCGCCGCGGTTGTAGACATAGCCGACATCCTCGATCGCCTTGCGAACCTTGACCGCGGTTTCAGGCCGGATCAGCCCTGAGCCTTGCAGCACAAGCGACACCGTCGATTTGGACACACCAGCCTCGCGGGCGATGTCCAGGATCGTTGCCTTGGCCCGGCTGGCCATGTCGGTGGTTTCCTCCGCCTAAATGAGAAAATCTATTGGAACGTTCTAATCACTCTGCCAAACGAGAGTCAATCGGGATTCTTGCGGAGATCGAAAAGGTGATGAATGTGGTTCCTAGCAAGGACTCTTAGCCTTCTTCAACGTTTGGGCCGGTTCAATCGCCGGAATCATAAAGTTTCTTGATTTATTGGAACGTTCCATTTATAGGATGCCGAAAACGGAGGTTGCCATGGATATCACCCTGCCTACGCAGAATGGCGGCCGCGTCAGCTACAAGCTCGCGGGCAGTCCGGTCGAGCCCGTAATCGGTGCGGTTTTCCCGCGCATCGCCTATGCCGCGGCCCATGTCGTCGCCGACCCTTTCGCGATGACCGACCCCTGGTCGAAGCCTGCGGTCGACTGGGACAAGACGATGGCGTTTCGGCATCATTTGTGGCGGCTTGGCTTCCGCATCGCCGAGGCGATGGACACCTCGCAGCGCGGCATGGGTTTCGACTGGGCGAATGCGCAGGAATTGATCCGGCGCTCGATCGCCGAGGCGCGCAGCGTCGAATGCGCAGACCTCGCCTCGGGCGCCGGCACCGATCATCTGGCGCCGGCCAATTCGAGATCACTCGAAGATGTGATCGCCGCCTATGAGGAGCAGTTCGCTTTCATTGAAGGCGAGGGCGGCAAGGCGATCATGATGGCCAGCCGGGCGCTGGCAGCGGTCGCAAAGGGTCCGGACGACTATATCAGGGTCTACGATCGCATCCTCAGCCAGGCATCCGGCAAGGTCATCCTGCACTGGCTGGGCGACATGTTCGATCCTGCACTGAAAGGTTATTGGGGCAGCGGCAATTTCGAGGCCGCGCTCGACACCGTCGTCGCCATCATCGAGCGTCATGCCGGCAAGGTCGAGGGGATAAAGATTTCCCTGCTCGATGCCGGCAAGGAAGTTGCCTTGCGCAACCGGTTGCCGGAAGGCGTCGTCATGTTCACCGGCGACGATTTCAACTATCCCGAACTGATTGCCGGCGACGGGAAGCGGCACTCGCACGCCTTGCTCGGCATATTCGACGCCATCGCGCCGGTCGCCAGTGCGGCGCTCGCGAAACTGGCTGACGGCGACCGCGCCGGATTTGACGCGCTGATGGCGCCGACAGTGCCGTTGTCGCGCAAGATCTTCGAGGCGCCGACGGAGTATTACAAGGCCGGCATCGTCTTCATGGCCTGGCTCAACGGCCATCAGGACCATTTCGCCATGGTCGGCGGCATGCAGTCGGCGCGCGGCATCCTGCACTATGCCGACATCTTCCGCCTTGCCGACCAGGCAGGGTTGCTCGCCGATCCCGAGCTTGCGCTGGCCAGGATGAAGCATTTCTGCGCGGTTGCAGGTGCCTGAGAACGACACAATCGCTGGCTGAAACCTGTCCCCCGTATGGGGGATTTGCGTTCTCGCGCCAAATCTGTATTCGGTTGCCGGGATTGGATGCGGACGGAGCGGCAATGACGGAAAAAGTGGCGCTCATCACCGGGGTTACCGGGCAGGACGGGGCCTATCTCGCAGAATTGCTTCTGCAGAAGGGCTATATTGTCCATGGCGTCAAACGCCGCTCGTCCTCGTTCAACACCGAGCGCGTTGACGACATCTATGTCGATCCGCACGAGCGCGGTGCGCGTTTCTTCCTGCATTATGGCGACCTGACCGACGCGACCAACCTTATTCGCCTGGTGCAGGAGACACAGCCCGGCGAGATCTACAATCTCGGCGCCCAGAGTCATGTCCAGGTGAGTTTCGAGACGCCGGAATACACCGGCAATGCCGATGCGCTGGGAACACTCAGGCTGCTCGAGGCGATCCGCATCCTGCGCCTGGAGAAGTCGGTGCGCTTCTATCAGGCATCGACGTCGGAGCTTTACGGCAAGGCGCGCGAGGTCCCGCAAAGCGAGGCGACGCCCTTCCATCCGCGCTCGCCCTATGCCGCGGCCAAGCTTTACGCCTACTGGATCACGGTCAACTACCGCGAGGCTTACGGCATGTTCGCCGCCAACGGCATCCTGTTCAACCACGAAAGCCCGACACGCGGCGAGACCTTCGTCACCCGCAAGATTACGCGGGCCGTCGCCTCGATCCATCATGGCCTGCAGGACACGCTCTATCTCGGCAATCTCGACGCCAAGCGTGATTGGGGCCATGCGCGCGACTATGTGGAGGGCATGTGGCGCATTCTGCAGCACAGCGAAGCCGACGATTTCGTGCTGGCGACCGGCGAGGCGCATTCGGTGCGCGAATTCGTCGAGCTGGCGTTTGCCGAGACCGGCCGCACCATCCGCTGGCAAGGCGAGGGTGTCGATGAAGTCGGTGTCGATGCCGGTTCGGGCACTGTCCTGGTGCGCATCGATCCGCGCTATTTCCGGCCGACCGAGGTCGACCTGCTGCTCGGCGACCCCGCCAAGGCCAAAGCCAGGCTGGGGTGGTCGCACACGACCGGCTTCAGGGATCTGGTGGCGGAAATGGTGCAGGCCGATCTGGCGCGCACCGCCGGCGGCACGCGGCAGAACAGCCGTTCTGCGTGAGGCAGGTTCATGGACGCGACATTTGATCTGAAAGGCAAGCGTGTCTTCGTCGCCGGGCATCGCGGCATGGTCGGTTCGGCCGTCGTGCGCCGGCTGGCGAGCGAGGACTGCGAGATACTCACCGTATCGCGCGACAGGCTCGACCTGCTCGACCAGGCAGGGGTGCGGCGCTGGATGGCCGAGCACAGGCCGGATGCGGTGGTGATGGCGGCCGCCAAAGTCGGCGGTATCCTGGCCAATGACCGGTTCCCTGTCGATTTCCTGCAGCAAAACCTGGTTATGCAGGGCAATGTCATTGACGGCGCCTTTCGCAGCGAGGTCGGCAAGCTTTTGTTTCTCGGCTCGTCCTGCATCTATCCAAAGCTCGCGCCGCAGCCGATCAGGGAAGACGCGCTGCTGACCGGTCCGCTCGAACCCACCAATGAATGGTATGCGATCGCCAAGATCGCCGGGCTCAAACTGTGCCAGGCCTATCGGCGCCAGCATGGCGTCGACTACATCTCGGCGATGCCGGCCAACCTTTACGGTCCTGGCGACAATTTCGATCTCCAGTCCAGCCATGTCGTGCCGGCCCTGATGCGAAAGGCGCATGCACTGGCGCTGAGCGGCGGCAACAGCCTCGAGGTCTGGGGCTCGGGCACGCCACGGCGTGAATTCCTGCATGTCGACGACGCCGCCGGTGCCTTGGTCTGGCTGTTGAAGAATTATGCCGGCGACAGCCACGTCAATGTCGGTTCGGGCGAGGATGTCACCATTGCCGAGCTTGCCCAGACCGTCGCATCGGTCGCCGGCGTCGAGGCTGATATCGCCTTCGATACGACCAAGGCAGATGGCACGCCGCGCAAGTTGATGGATGTTTCGCGGCTGTTTGCGACGGGATGGCGCCCGCGCTACGCGCTTCGCGATGGATTGGAACAGACATATGCGTGGTTTCTCAACCATATTGAGAAGGGTGATGTCCGCCTCGGCGCGGCCTGATTCCAATTTTCCTTGAACCATTTCGCTGCCGCCCGCGACCAAGCGGTGTGTAGCAAACACGGTCCATCAAGGAGAACGTCAATGTTTATCACTTCAAGAAACGCATTTCTCGCCGCCATCGCGGTTTCGGTGCTGGCAGGGTGTCAAACGGCACCGCCGAGGGAATGCGAGAAGACCAAGCCCGGTGTCACCTACAACGGCAAATGCTGCGGCATCGGCACACCGTGCCGTGAAGGCAACAACACCCCTCATGACAAGCCCGACAGGCCCGATCCGCGGCCACAGTGATCCGCGAGCCAGAAACGTCCCGGCACGTGCCGGGACGTTTCGGCCCCGACAGGGTGGATTTACGGATCGGAAGGCCGCTACCCGGTTCCTTGCTGGCCGGCATTTGAATACGAAACGGGACGGCGGGGCAGTAGACGATGCGGTCGCGCAGATCGCGCGAAAACTTCCCGCCGGATCTGTACTTCAAGGGGCTGTTCGACTGTTCGAAGGGAAGGTCCCGTAGAAACTCAGATTTCGCTTTCCGTCGATGCGAAGGATGCTACGAAAAAAAATTCGAGATGCTCTTGAACTCATTTGGGGCGCCTCCTAATTCGATTTCCGCCAAGGCCATAAGGCTCGGCAAAAAATGGCGGCGCCGCACGGGGCGGCGTCCTTGTACCCATGTTGCTTCAAGGAGGATGTGGCTATGAGAACCTTTGATACCCTCTATCGGACCACCGTCGGTTTCGACCGGCTTTTCGACATGCTCGACAGCGGCACGCGTCCAGACTGGCCGCCCTATAACATCGAGAAGGTCGACGAGAACGATTACCGTATCTCGATGGCCATCGCAGGCTTCAGCCAGGATGAGGTTGAGCTGACCCAGCATGGACCCGAACTGGTCGTGGTAGGCCAGAAGGCTGATGATCAGAGCGGACGCCAGCTGCTGCACCAGGGCATCGCCTATCGCAGTTTCAGGCAGACGTTCAAGCTTGCCGACCACATGAAGATCAAGGCAGCCAAACTGGAGAATGGCCTCCTCTCGATCGACATCGTCCGTGAGATTCCCGAAGAGCTGAAACCGCGCCGCATTAGCATCGGCGTCGGCGACACGCCGACGGCCGCCACTCAGATCACGCAAGACACGGACCGCGCGCGTAAAGCCGCGTAATCCTGTCGATCTGTCACACTTTGAACTGCGGGTCCGCCTCCCGGTTCCGGCCGGGAGGCTGTGATTGCGGAGAAACGAAGATGATCACTGCAGGACGTACTGGCGCGCCTCTGTCGCGCGCCTGCAGTTGGCCTGGACCGCGCAAACCATGAAACTCAATGGTTCGTTCAATTTGGAGGATCATATGAACGATCGGATGTTTGACAGCGCCGTTTTCGTGAAAAGCGGCGATAACCTTGTTCAGGAAATCACGTGTCTCGAGGACGCTCTGGAGTTCCTCTATGAATGGCCGAAGGACAGGCGCGGCCCCATTCACCAAACCGCATTGCGGGCCTGCCAGCGAGCTTTCGATAGCGATTATCCGCTTTCCGCAGCCAGAGACGCGTTCAGCGGTTTTGCGAAAGCAGCCAGAATCCTTGAGGAAGAAGTATCCACGACAATGCCGTGGATGATGGGCAGAGGTGGCGAAGGCGGAGGAGTGACTGCCTAAAGCGCGTCGCGAAACGGATTCATGCGACACGCTTTAAGTCTTTGTTTTGATGCATGTCGTTGTCCCAGAACCGCGGCATACTTCTGGGTGACATGCATTAGGAAAGGAGGTCATGATGCTATCGAAACCTTTTGAAAAGCCAGTCCGGGTGTGGGTGGGATTGGGCTTCCCCCGCCAACTCAACACGGTCGCGGATGCTTATCAATTCGCAGCCGAATGGTGTGGCAACAGCCCGGAGCAGAGAGCTGCTATTCGCGCTTGCAAAGCCGCTCTGATTGGTGATGTGGAACCCGAGACAGCACGAGGCGTCTTCGTCGCGTTCGCTCGCAAGAAGGATATTCTTATGGAGGACGGCATCGAGCCTGCGCCTTCAAGGACGCTAAGCCCGCACCACGTCTAAAGCGCGTCGCGTTTGAACGGACTCAGACGACGCGCTTTAGGTCTTTGTTTTTATGCATGTCGTCGTCTCAAAACCGGGGCCACTTTTGAGCGCCAAGCATTAGAATGTCCACAAACACGAGGCGGCTGCCACAAGCGGTGGCCGCCTTACCGGCTAAGTTGTCGAAGGGGTGCGCCAAAAACGGGCTTGGCCAAGTTATCGAAAGGATGGTGGGCGTGACAGGGATTGAACCTGTGACCCCTGCAATGTCAATGCAGTGCTCTCCCGCTGAGCTACACGCCCATCCGAAGCCGCGCATACACCATTTTTGGTCCAGCGCGTCAATAGCCGGAAAGGGAAAGAAAGGCTCGTTTTGTCGCGCCGCCGACGAAGCGGCGAGATCACACTGTGCGTGCTTCAGGCGGCCTGCAGCATTTTTTCGACCTCGTTGACGAGATCGCGCAGGTGGAAGGGCTTGGACAGCACCTTGGCGTCTTTCGGCGCCTTGGAATCGGGGTTGAGCGCGACGGCCGCGAAACCGGTGATGAACATCACCTTCAGGTCGGGATCGATCTCGGTGGCGCGGCGGGCGAGTTCGATGCCGTCCATCTCCGGCATGACGATATCGGTCAGCAGCAGGGAGAAAGGTTCTTCGCGCAGCCGCTCGTAGGCGCTGGCGCCATTGTCGAAATCGCTGACGTGGTAGCCGGCCCGCTCCAGTGCCTTGACCAGGAACCGGCGCATGTCGTCGTCGTCTTCCGCCAGCAGAATGCGTGCCATCTTGTCCCGTCCGAATCACCCCAGCCAAGCCTGCCGTCCGGCAAGCCCGTTAACCATCCTGTATATGAGGAGCTGACGGTAAACATCAAGTGAACGTTGGCGGCATTAATCCTGATTTGACGGGGTTCCTGACATGCCGAAATGCTGGACATGCGGCCGATGAGGTGGCAGTTTCCCATCATGATGCATTGCTGTTTCCGGGTTCGTTCAAATTGACGACGGCAGCCGAAGATTTTTCGGTCGTTCCACCCTTCGAAATCCGATCGGGCGCCGAGCAGCGCGTTCCCTTCGTCTTCAACTCACCGCATAGCGGCCGCTATTATCCAGACCGCTTCCTGGCCATGGCGCGGCTCGACCGGAACGCCATCCGCCGCTCCGAGGATTGCTATGTCGACGAGCTGTTCGGCAGCGCGGTGGCGCTGGGCGCGCCGATGCTGGCGGCGAATTTTCCGCGCGCCTATCTCGACGTCAACCGCGAACCCTGGGAACTCGACCCGCGCATGTTCGCCGAGCCGGTGCCGTCCTTCTGCAACATCCGCTCGGCGCGCGTCGCCGGCGGGCTCGGCACCGTGCCCAAGCTGGTGGGCGAGGGGCTCGACATCTATTCCGGCCGTCTGCCGCTGGCGGAGGCCGTCCAGCGCATAGAGGCGGTCTACAAACCCTATCACGAGACGCTGAAGCGGCTTTTGACCAGAACCCATGCCAGGTTCGGCTATGCCGTGCTGATCGACTGCCATTCGATGCCGGCGAGCATCAGGGTGGGCGACAGCGGCCTGCGGCCGGATTTCATCGTCGGCGACCGTTTCGGCATCTCGGCCACGGCGGCCCTGACCGAGACGGCGATCGGCCTGCTCATCGGCATGGGCTACACCGTCGCGCACAACAAACCCTATGCAGGCGGCTTCATCACCGAGCATTACGGCCGGCCGGCGCGCCATCTGCATGCGCTGCAGATCGAGGTCAATCGCGGCCTCTACATGAATGAGCGGACGTTCCAGAAATCGGCCGGCTTCGATGCGCTGGGCGACGATATGGCGCGCTTTTCGGCCGACCTGATGGCGATGCCCGACCACCACTTCGTCGACCTGCCGCTGGCCGCCGAATGACGCCGGAGCGGCGGCTGTTCATGCAATCCCGCGCTGGCCATCCCGCAGCGTAAAAAAAGACCGCATCGTTTGCACGACACGGTCGAAGTCTAGGGAGGAAACGCCCAAGGAGGGCATGGACAGGAAAACCTGTCCGAGAACAAATTTATTGTGCGATGCACAAATGTCAATCGATCCCACGCTTTTTTAATTCACTCTGATGTGAAAATGCGTTTCGATGGTCCCGATGTGTGACATTTCAGCAACGCTGATGTCTCTGATAAATCGATAAACCGGCTTGTTTTGGCGGGAAAGTGCCGGCAGACCGGGTTGGCACTCTGTAATGCGGGAGAATCACGTGGACATCAGCATCGATTTCATGCGCCGGATCGCGCAAGCAGCGGCGGCTGAAACCTTGCCGCGTTTCCGCGCACAGGGCGCCGTGGCCAACAAGGAAAAAGGCAGTTTCGACCCGGTCACCGAGGCCGACCGCGAGGCCGAGCGCGCCATTCGGGCGCTGATCTCGGCTGAGTATCCCGATCACGGTATCCTTGGCGAAGAACATGGCAGCGAAAACATCTCCTCAAGGCATGTCTGGGTGATCGATCCGATCGATGGTACCCGCGCCTTCATCTCAGGCCTGCCGGTGTGGGGAACGCTGGTCGGGTTGACGGTCGACGGTGACGCCGTCGCCGGCATGATGGCGCAGCCGTTCACCGGCGAGCTGTTCTACGCCAACGCTTCCGGCTCCCACTACGAAGGCCCCGGTGGGCCGCGGAAGCTGTCGACCCGCAAGAGGACGAAGCTTGACGAGGCGACCTTGTTCACCACCACGCCGGCGCTTTTCAAGGGCGAGGCGCGCACCCGCTACGACGCGTTCGAGGAACAGATCCAGCTCGCCCGCTACGGCGCCGATTGCTACGCCTTTGCCATGATTGCCTCGGGCAGCGTCGACATCGTCGCCGATCCCGGATTGAAACCCTACGACATCGTGGCGCTGATCCCGATCATCGAAAAGGCCGGCGGCGTCGTCACCACATTCGAGGGCGGTCCGGCGGAAAAGGGCGGCGACATCCTGGCCGCCGCAACGCCGGAGCTTCATGCGGCTGCAATGGCAGCCCTGCGGGGCTGATAGTCGACCCGATCAGCGCGGCTTGATCGAGCGCTGGAATTCCGCCGGCGTTCGCCCGTAGACCTGCCTGAACGCGGAGCTGAAATGGCTGTGGCTGGAGAAGCCGAGGTCCAGGCCGAGCGTGGTCAGATTGTCGTAGCGGCCAAGCAGGTCGAGCGCGCGCGCCAGCCGCAGGCGCAGATGGTAGCGATAGAGCGGCATCGCCTCGACCTGCTGGAAAACCTGCGTGAGATAAACCGGTGATACCCCGACTTCAGCGGCGATCTCGGCCAGCGTCCAGCGCCGCGAAAGATCCGAGGACAGGACGAGCTTGGCGCGATCGACCAGCTTCTGCCGGCCAGCGCTGGCGCCGGCGGCATGCGAGGTGCTCTCGCCGAGGGAGCGCCGCACCAGCGTCAGCGCCAGGGTTTCGGCCTCCAGCGTTTCGGCAATGTTGCGGCTCAGGCTGTAGCGCAGCACCGCCACCAGCGCCTGAGCCCGCGGGTCGATGCGGCGGCGCTGACGACGAAACGCCACGGCGCTGCCCGAGCGCAACTGCTCCTTCGGCGTCAGCTCCTGCAGTTGCGCCTCCTCGACAACGAGATCGAGGCAGGAATCGCCACCCTCGACGGGATGGCTGATCCGGTAGCCTTCGGCGTTGTTGAAGAACAACAACTGGTTGGCTTCGGCGACCGCATCGTTGCGGCCGACATGGCGCACGAAGACGCCGCGATAGGGAAACACAAGATGCGTGGCAGCGGTGCACTCTTCTTCGCTCTTGTGCCGGCATTCGCCGCTGCAGAGGACATCCCTCACCCTGACGGTGCCGGTGTCCAGAAGCGTCTGTACCGTGAACTGCGACATGGTGAGCTGAGACATGGCCGTTGCATTCTACCCTTGCGCCGAAAGCTGCTCCGGCACATTAGGCGATTGGCTTGTCCAAACCTGTCAGGAGACTTCACCTGTCGGGCCCTTCGTACGGCCATGGCTCAGTCCCACAAACGGCGCATGTATTCGCAGTGAGCTTGGCTGCGCGACAGGCCGATGTCCTTGAGCTGTTCGTCGGTCATTTCGAGCAAGGCAAGGCGGCTTCGGCGCCTTTCCAGTTGACGGCCGATCCAGTTGGCCGCCGCGATGCCTTGTGTCCGCAAGGACCGCCGGAACGTCGCGGTTTGAGTTGTCGGCTGATGTGCGAGGCATTGCGCCGCCGCTGCATGATCGGGGCGCATCGCTCAGGCTTCCCCGTTGCCGGCCACTGATGCGCCGGCCACTGATGCGCCGGCTTCGTTCAGCGCAATCGCGCATTCCTCACAGCAGACCTCGACGGTCTTGCCGCCGACCTTGACGCGGATCGGATTGGCGTCCAGCTGGCAATCGCAGGCAGCGCAGGTTTTCTCGGTCATGACGTCATCTCCTTGGCGTTCGGTTCGACACGGAGAGATGAGCATTCCGGGGCGGCACCGGCTGTCAGAATCTTTAGCTCTTTGTGTGCTGCCGACGCTGCTCCTGACAGAAGGCTGTCAGCAGGCGCAAGCTCAAGGCGCCGCAACATGCAGCGCCGGTGGCATCAGGCTGTGGGGTCGTCGTTGCCGGGTATGAAGGCGTCGAAGGCGGCGAGCAACTGCTCGCGATAGACATCGGCCTCCTGCAGGATCTCGTGTTTCGAGCCATCGATCATCAGCAGCGAGCCGAGGCGCAGACGCCTGGCGTAGGCTTCCACGGCCTTGGTCGAGACGACCTGATCGGCGCCGGCGGCGATCATCAGCAGCGGCACCTGGATCCTGGCCATGAAGTCGGGCTCGCTGATGGCTTCGCCTGCCTTGATTGCCGCCTGCAGCCAGCGGATCGTCGGCCCGCCGAGCGCCAGTTGCGGATAGTGCTCGTAGATTTTCGTGTTGCGCTGATAGCGCCCGGGGTCCGATGTCACCTTGTTGAGGGCGAAGGGCAGGGTTTCCCTGGGACGCGGACCCCAGGCGGCGTAGAGCCGACCGAAGCCGAGAAAGCACAATACCGAGCAGACGCGGCGCGCCATTTTTGCCGACACGGGCGAGTCGGGCACCGTCAGGAAAGGCGCAATCAGCACCATTCGACGCACCCGGTTGACCATCGACGGCGCCGCGAGCAGCGCGATCACGGCGCCCATCGAATGGGCGAGGATGTAATACGGGCCGCGGCAGTCGGGCAGCACGATGTCCTCGAAGAACTGTTCGAGGTCGCCGGTGTAATCGTAGAAGGAGCGGACATAGCCGCGTTGCGGGTCGGCGATCAGCCGGTCGGAATCGCCCTGGCCGCGCCAGTCGAGCGTGGCGACGCCGAGGCCGCGGTCGGTCAGGTTGCGGATGGTTTCGAAATATTTCTCGATGCACTCGTTGCGGCCGGGCAGCAGCACGACGGTGCCTTTCAGCGGCCGGGTGACCGCGGCAAACAGGCCGTAGCGGATCTTCTTGCCGTCGCGCGTGGTGAAAAAGCCGCCGGCGACATTTTGCGGCGGCGGATTGCCTGGCGTGGGATGGAAGAGATCCGTCATTAGGCGCTTGCGTCTTCGTGGTGTCTCACCCGGCAGGGCGTCGGCATGGTGATAGACGCCAATGGATGAAAAGCAAAGGGAGGACGCCAAGGGGGCGGACGAACAACAAGCAAGGCCGGAAGCAGCCTGCGGCGGCGTGCTTCCGGCCTCTGTCGATCCGGGAGGAAGGGACGTTACACCCGGTCGGCCTCGTCGCGGCGCTTTCATCCGGCGCCGCCTGGTTCTTTATCCTGGGGGCACTCTAGCGCCGGCCGGCTGAACGGGCGCCGAAGCAGCGGTTCATCTGCCGTTCATCGACGCCTCGATTGGCGCTCTTCAAAAATCCTTGAAATGCGCTTTTGCGCTCCCCAAATGTCGGATGCAGCCGCCGATGTCGGGGCTGCTGGTCCACCCGAAACGCCTTTCCAGGGTTTCGCACCGGCCACACGCAAACATGTTGCTCAACAGGAGAACACCTCATGCGTCACGTTGATTTTTCCCCGCTCTATCGCTCGACCGTCGGCTTCGACCGCCTGTTCACCATGCTCGACTCGCTGGCCCAGCCCGATGGCGCGCAGACCTATCCGCCCTACAACATCGAGCGCACCGGCGAGGACGCCTATCGCATCTCGATGGCGGTTGCCGGCTTCTCGGACGAAGAGATTTCGATCGAAGCCCACCGCAACGTGCTGACCGTCAAGGGTGAGCGCAAGGAAGAGGGCAATGGCGAAGGCTCCGAGCTGCTCTACCGCGGCATTGCCTCGCGTTCGTTCGAGCGCCGCTTCCAGCTTGCCGACCATGTCGAGGTCGTCGGCGCCACCCTGAAGAACGGCCTGCTTTTCGTCGACCTTAAGCGCAACATCCCCGAGGAGCTGAAGCCGCGCAAGATCGCGATTACCGCCTCTTCGGCCAACGCCAAGCAGATCGAGGCCAAGAACGCCGCGTGATCAAGAGGGCGGCGTCACAACGCCCAAGGTTGAAAGCGTCTCCTCCCGAGACGAAAGCGGCGCCGCGAGGCGCCGCTTTTTTTCGCCGCAGCCTCTGTCACCCCAACCGAAGAGTTCTGGCTCTTTTGCGGCGGGCGCCGTCTTCCCATGAAGGGCGATGTCTGATCTTTCGGCTGATTTTTCCCTGGCCCTAACGGCAACCATTGCGGTGACCTTCCTGCTGGCCGGCATCGTCAAGGGCGTTACCGGTATGGGACTGCCGACGTTGGCGATGGGGCTGCTGGGCACAATCATGCCGCCGGTCGCCGCGGCTTCGCTGCTGATCGTGCCGTCCTTCGTCACCAATATCTGGCAGCTGTTTGCCGGCCCGAGCTTCGGATGGATCCTCAGGCGGCTGTGGCTGATGATGGTCGGCATCGTCGCCGGCACGCTGGCCGGCTCATGGCTGCTGGCCAGCGACAATGTCAAATGGACGACGGCCGGCCTCGGGGCGGCGCTGATCGTCTATGCCGTCTATACGCTGCTGGCGCGGCAGTTGACGGTTCCCGCGTCAGCCGAGCGCTGGTCGTCGCCCATCGTCGGTTTCCTTACCGGCATCGTCACCGGCGGCACCGGCGTGTTCGTCGTGCCCGCTGTACCTTACATTCAGGCGCTGGGCTTGAGCCGTGACGATCTGATCCAGGCGCTCGGCCTGTCCTTCACCGTGTCGACGATCGCGCTCGCTGCCGGCCTTGCCTCGCACGGCGCGTTCCAGGTCGGGCATGTCGCCATGTCGTCGCTGGCGGTTGCGCCGGCCTTGCTCGGCATGTGGCTCGGACAGTTGCTCCGGCAGCGGATCAGCCCGGCGACCTTCCGGCGCTGGTTTCTTATTTTCCTGATCTTGCTTGGCCTCGAGCTTTTGGCGCGGCCTTTCCTTGCTTAGCGATCGGTGCCGGTTGCGAGAACGGCCTCGACGTTTTGCCGGTGGACGGGCTCGTACAGCGCGAAGTACTCGACCGCGCCCGTGGCGAACATGTCGGCGCCGCAGGTTTTCAGATCCTGCTTCGCAAGATCAGGCTCATTCCGGCAGCGAAGCAGTTTTTGAACGTAGGCTTGCGTGGCGGCGATGAGGCCTTTGTCGTAGCCGCCTCGCTCAATCGCTTCGAGCGAGCCGTGATTGGGCAAGATGCGGTCTATCGGCCACCCGCTCATGCGTTCGAGATCGACCAGATGTTGCGCCAGCCGATCCGCCTCGCTGACAAAGGTGATCGGATCCTCCAGCGTGTCGCCTGCCAGCAGCAGGCCGATCCCAGCCATGAACAGCACCGTGCCGTCATGGCTGTGGATTTCGACCTGACGCAGTTCGACGGCGATTGATCCAACGGTGAGGTCAAGACTGCCTTCGAAGGTCCTGTTCGGCAGCACGAGAGGATTGATCGGTGGAACACCGCTTTCGATCTCGGCCCGGTTGTTCGCGAGCGCCGAGGCGGTGAGCGTGTTGGCGATAATCTCGCAATCCTGAAACACCTCATTGCCGGCAAGATGATCGTCATGCCAGTGGCTGAGCACGACTCGGATCGATGTTGCGCCCATGTCTTCGAGCGTCTGCCTGATGAAGCGCGCGTGAGGCAGCGAAATATGCGTGTCGTAGACAAGCGCCTGCGAGCCATCGACGATCGCATAGGTGCAGATGCCGAGGGCATAGGCGCCGTCGTCCAGCCAGTTCGGCTCGTCCGACCAGGCGCGAACGCCGTCAACGCGGCCATCGTAGAAGCCGAGCACGTTTGGCGCCGGGCGAACCAGCCGCATGGTTGAGCCGAGAGGTGGCTTTGTCATTGGCGCGGTCTCGCGAGTTCAGGCGATCATCTGGCCGAAGCGATCGACCTCATCTGAAGTCGTGGCAAAGCTGGTGACGAAGCGATAGAGCAACTCGTCCTCGCCGACATGGCCGTCGAAGCCGTGCGGCCTGTGCCAGTCGTAAAAGGCGGCGCCGGCGGATTGCAGCCTTTCGGCTTCCGCCTTTTTCATCACCGCGAACACCTCGTTGGCCTGCGGCAACCAGGCGAGCTTCGCCGCTGCCGAATCCTCGATCGCAGCCGCCAGGCGCGCAGCCATGGCGTTGGCATGACGGGCCGTGTCCAGCCACAGGCCGTCCTTGAAGTAGGCGTCGAACTGCGCTGCGATGAAACGCGACTTGGAGAACAGCTGTGCGGCGCGCTTGCGCAGGAAGGACAGCTCCTTGGCGCGGTCGAGGTCGAACAGCACAATGGCTTCGGCGCACCAGCAGCCGTTCTTGGTGCCGCCGAACGAGACGATGTCGACGCCGCGCTTCCAGGTCATTTCGGCCGGCGTCGTCTCAAGCGCGACCAATGAGTTGGCAAAACGGGCGCCGTCCATATGCAGCGGCAGGGAGAAGCGTTTAGCGATCTCCGAAATGATGGAAATGTCGTCGAGCCCGTACACTGTGCCGACTTCGGTCGATTGGGTGATCGAGACGGCCGTCGGGCGTCCCCAATGGACGATCTCGGGTGCGAAACGGGCGACGGCGCGTTCAAGATTGTGCGGGTCGATCTTGCCCAGGGCGCCGTCGACAGCATGGAGACGCGAGCCGCCGCTGAAATATTCCGGCGCGCCGCATTCGTCCTCGATGATATGCGATTCCCGGTGCGCAAAGGAAATGCCGCCGGGCTTGTTGTAAGCGGCCAGCGACAGCGAGTTGGCCGCCGTGCCGGTAGCGACGAAGAACACCGCGACCTCGCGTTCGAAGATCTCGCTGAAACGCTGGTAGACGGCGCGGTCGAGATCGCCATCGCCATAAGCGGTCGAAAAGCCGCCGGCATTGGCTGACAGCCCGGCGGCAATGTTGGAATGGACGCCCGCCCAGTTGTCGGATGCAAAGAACATCAGGAAAGTCCCTGTCTAGTTGAGAAAGTCTGGTTGCGACAAGAGCGCGACCATGGCCGTTTCGGGGTTTGACGCGCAAGGGCCAAGGGCTGAAAAAGCGGTAAAGCCGAAGGCGATCACGAAGGAGTGCCGGGACCGAAATTTCGTTTCAACAGCGCCTGACGTAATTTTCTGTCGCCAAACGTCCAAGAATTTGGTGAATCGGTCTTGTGTACGCCCAGGATTTCTGACATAAAAATTTAGGACAGTAGTGCTGTCTTATTTTGTCGCACAAGTCAGGCTGGATTGGCGTATCATTTAGGCCACTCCGGCCGTTGCCGCGAGCGACGGGTAGACGGCTCGGCTGTGGCCTGTACGATACCGGATACGAACCGGCGGTGCACCGCACGGTCCGCCAAGGATTTCGAAAAGACGTGCCGCAAGAATGAGAGCGGAAGCCAGGCGCTTCCCAAGGTAGACCAGCGCCCCAAATGCTAGACGTGCAAGGGGCCGGAACGGAGGACAGGACGATGACGGAACTGACGCCATCTGCGATTATCGGCCAGGCCGCGCAGACGAAAGCGGCAGCCGTTAAAAATACCGTTCTGACCAAAGAAGGCCAGACCACCAACGGCCTGACCACCAATGGCATGGCCGCGCAGGGTCTCTATGATCCGCGCAACGAGCATGACGCGTGCGGCGTCGGCTTCATCGTCAACATGCAGAACGTTAAGTCGCACCAGATCGTCAAGGACGGGCTCTTCGTGCTCGAAAACCTGACGCATCGCGGCGCTGTCGGCGCCGATCCGCTGATGGGCGACGGCGCCGGCGTGCTGGTGCAAATCCCCGATCATTTCTTCCGCGAAGAGATGGCGGCCCAGGGCGTCGAACTGCCGGCGGCAGGCCAATACGGCGTCGGCCACTGGTTCATGCCGCAGGATGCGGCACTGCGCGCCCATATCGAAGAGATCATCGCCGAATCGGCGCAGTCAGAAGGGCTGCCGCTGCTCGGCTTTCGCGACGTGCCGGTCGACAATTCATCGCTGTCGAAGGCGCCCGATATTGCGGCCTCCGAACCGTTCCATCGCCAGGTCTTCATCGGCCGCACATCAGACATTCCAGATGACGAGGAATACGAGGCCAGGCTGTACCTGCTGCGCAAGGTGATTTCCGGCCGTATCTACGCCGAGAACAACAACAAGGATATCGGCGCCTACTGTGTGTCGCTATCGGCGCGTACCATTGTCTACAAGGGCATGTTCCTGGCCTACCAGGTCGGCGCCTATTACAAGGATTTGTCGGATCCGCGTTTCGAGACCGCGCTGATCCTCGTCCACCAGCGCTTCTCGACCAACACCTTCCCGTCCTGGAAGCTGGCGCACCCCTACCGCATGGTCGCGCATAATGGCGAGATCAACACGGTGCGCGGCAACAACAACTGGATGGCGGCGCGCCAGGCCTCGGTCGATTCCGAACTGTTCGGCAACAACATCTCCAAGCTGTGGCCGATCTCCTATGACGGCCAGTCCGACACGGCGTGCTTCGACAATGCGCTCGAATTCCTGTTCCAGGGCGGCTACAGCCTCAGCCATGCCATGATGATGCTGATCCCCGAAGCGTGGGCCGGCAACAAGCTGATGGATGCCGACCGCAAGGCTTTCTACGAATACCATGCAGCCCTGATGGAGCCGTGGGACGGGCCGGCCGCGGTCGCCTTCACCGACGGCCGCCAGATCGGCGCCACGCTCGACCGCAACGGGCTGCGGCCGGCGCGCTACATCGTCACCGACGACGACCGCGTCATCATGGCGTCAGAGGCCGGCGTGCTGCCGGTGCCGGAGGAGAGGATCGTCAAGAAGTGGCGGCTGCAGCCCGGCCGCATGCTTCTGATCGACCTCGCCAAGGGCCGCATCATTTCCGACGAGGAGATCAAGTCGGAGATCGCCACCAGGCATCCCTACAAGACCTGGCTCAACAACACGCAGCTGATCCTCGAGGATCTGAAGCCGGTCGAGCCGCGCGCGCTGCGCAAGGATGTCAGCCTGCTCGATCGCCAGCAGGCTTTCGGCTACAGCCAGGAAGACACCAAGCTGTTGATGTCGCCGATGGCGACCACCGGCCAGGAAGCGGTGGGTTCGATGGGCACGGACACGCCGATCTCGGCGATGTCGGACAAGTCGAAGCTGCTCTACACCTACTTCAAGCAGAATTTCGCCCAGGTCACCAACCCGCCGATCGACCCAATCCGCGAGGAACTGGTGATGAGCCTTGTCTCGTTCATCGGGCCGCGGCCGAACATCTTCGACCTGGTCGGCAATTCGCGCCGCAAGCGGCTCGAAGTGCGCCAGCCGATCCTGACCAATGGCGATCTGGAAAAGATCCGCTCGATCGGCCACACCGAGGACCGTTTCGACACCAAGACCATCGACATCACCTACGGGTCGAGCGAGGGCGCGGCCGGCATGCAGGGCGCCGTCGAGCGTCTGTGCGAGCGCGCCGAGGCGGCCGTTGCCGGCGGCTACAACATCATCATTCTGTCCGACCGCCAGGTCGGTCCCGACCGTATCGCCATTCCGGCACTGCTGGCGACGGCTGCCGTGCACCACCATCTGATCCGCAAGGGTCTGCGCACCGCGGTCGGCCTGGTCGTGGAATCCGGCGAGCCGCGCGAAGTGCATCATTTCTGCTGTCTCGCCGGCTACGGCGCCGAGGCGATCAACCCCTACCTTGCCTTCGATACGCTGCTCGACATGCACAAGCGTGGCGAACTGCCGGCTGAGGTCGACGCCTACGAGGTGGTCTCGCGCTACATCAAGTCGATCGGCAAGGGCATCCTCAAGGTGATGTCGAAGATGGGCATCTCCACCTACCAGTCCTATTGCGGCGCGCAGATATTCGACGCCATCGGGCTGAAGTCGGATTTCGTCGAGAAGTACTTCACCGGCACAGCGACGCTGATCGAAGGTGTCGGTCTGGACGAGGTCGCGGCCGAGACGCTCAGCCGCCACACCGACGGTTTCGGCAACGATCCGGTGCTGCGCAACAGCCTCGAGGTCGGCGGCGAGTACATGTACCGCATGCGCGGCGAAGCCCATATGTGGTCGCCCGACGCCGTCGCCACCTTGCAGCACGCCGTGCGTCAGGGCTCGTGGGAGACGTTCAAGGAGTATTCCGCGCAGATCAACAGCGAGACGGCCCGTGCCCAGACCATACGCGGCCTGTTCAGGATCAAGCTTGCGGAAGAGACCGGCCGCAAGAAGGTGGCGATAGAGGACGTGATGTCGGCGGCCGATATCGTCAAGCGCTTCTCGACCGGGGCGATGTCGTTCGGCTCGATCTCGCGCGAGGCACACACGACGCTGGCGCGCGCCATGAACCAGATCGGCGGCAAGTCGAACACCGGCGAGGGCGGCGAAGAGGCCGACCGCTATCTGCCGCTGCCCGGCGGCAGCAAGAACCCCGAACGTTCGGCGATCAAGCAGGTCGCCTCGGGGCGCTTTGGCGTCACCGCCGAGTATCTCGTCAATTCCGATGTCATGCAGATCAAGGTCGCGCAGGGCGCCAAGCCCGGTGAGGGCGGCCAGCTGCCCGGCCACAAGGTCGACGCCACCATCGCCAAGGTCCGGCACTCGACGCCCGGCGTCGGCCTGATCTCGCCGCCGCCGCATCACGACATCTATTCGATCGAGGATCTGGCGCAGCTGATCTACGATCTGAAGAACGTCAACCCGGCGGCCGACGTCTCGGTAAAGCTGGTGTCGGAAGTCGGTGTCGGTACGGTTGCGGCGGGCGTCGCCAAGGCGCGCGCCGACCACATCACCATCTCCGGCTATGATGGCGGCACCGGCGCGTCGCCGCTGACCTCGCTCAAGCATGCCGGCAGTCCATGGGAAATGGGCCTTGCCGAGACGCACCAGACGCTGGTACTGAACGGGCTGCGCTCGCGCGTTGCGCTGCAGGTCGATGGTGGCTTGCGCACGGGGCGCGACGTCATCATCGGTGCGCTGCTCGGTGCCGACGAGTTCGGCTTCTCGACCGCGCCGCTGATCGCGGCCGGCTGCATCATGATGCGCAAGTGCCACTTGAACACCTGCCCGGTCGGCGTCGCGACGCAGGACCCGGTTCTGCGCAAGCGTTTCAAGGGCACGCCCGAGCATGTCATCAACTTCTTCTTCTATGTTGCGGAAGAGGTGAGGGGGCTGCTGGCCGAGATGGGCTACACCCATATCGACCAGATCATCGGCGACAGCGACCTGCTGGAAAAGCGCGAGATGATCCAGCATTGGAAGGCGCGCGGGCTCGATTTCGGCAAGATGTTCTTCAAGCCGGACGCGCCGCATGAGGCGGTGCACTGGACCGAACGGCAGAAACACCCGATCGACGATGTACTCGATCGCAAGCTAATCGAACTGGCGAAGCCCGCGCTCGAAAGCAAGCAGCCGGTCAAGATCGAGGTCGACATCCGCAATGTCGATCGCTCCACGGGCGCCATGCTGTCGGGCGAAGTCGCCAAGCGCTTCAGGCACAAGGGCCTGCGCGAGGACACGATCCAGGTGAAGCTGACCGGCACCGCCGGCCAGTCGTTCGGCGCCTTCCTGGCGCGCGGCATCTCGTTCGATCTCGTCGGTGCGGCCAACGACTATGTCGGCAAAGGCCTGTCGGGCGGACGCATCGTCATCCGGCCGCCGGAGGAGTCCAGGATCGTCGCGGCGGAATCGATCATCGTCGGCAACACCGTCCTCTATGGCGCGACCGAGGGCGAGGCCTATTTCGCAGGTGTCGCCGGCGAGCGCTTCGCGGTGCGCAATTCGGGCGTCGCCGCCGTCGTTGAAGGCGTCGGCGATCATGGCTGCGAATACATGACCGGCGGCATCGTCGTCGTCATCGGCCAGACCGGTCGCAACTTCGCTGCCGGCATGTCGGGCGGCGTGGCCTATGTTCTGGATGAGGCCGGCGATTTCGCCGCGCGCTGCAACATGGCGATGGTCGAGTTGGAGCCGGTTCCGGAAGAAGACGATCTGATGGAAAGGCTGCTGCATCATGGCGGTGACCTCGACCACAAGGGTCGCGTCGACGTCTCGGGCGACATGACCACCCATGACGAGGAACGGCTTTACCAGCTTATCTCGAACCACGTCCATTTCACCGGTTCGGTACGCGGCCGCGAGATACTCGACGACTGGACGACCTTCCGGCCGAAATTCCGCAAGATCATGCCGGTCGAATACCGCCGCGCGCTGATCGAGATGGAACGCATGCGCATGGGCGTGGCGGCGGAATAGGTTTTTCGACTTGCCGGGAGGCGCAGGCTTCCCGGCGGAACTTTCAGCGACAGTTTGACCTCGGATGCAAGGTTGCCACGGCTGCCTCAAGGGGTTAACGGGTGCGAAAACCGCACCATCTGGACAGCAGGAACTGGACTATGGGCAAGGTAACAGGCTTTCTCGAAATCGACCGGCAGGTGCACAAGTACCAGCCGGCCTCCGACCGCATCCGGCATTTTCGTGAATTCACGCTGCCGATGTCGGACAAGGAGGTCGAGAAACAGGCGGCGCGCTGCATGGATTGCGGCATCCCGTTCTGCCACGGGCCGACCGGTTGCCCGATCCACAACCAGATCCCGGACTGGAACGACCTCGTCTACAATGGCGACTGGGACAATGCGATCCGCAACCTGCATTCGACCAACAATTTCCCCGAGTTCACCGGCCGCATCTGCCCCGCGCCCTGCGAGGAAGCCTGCACGCTGAACCTCGAGGACATTCCGGTTGCCATCAAGACTGTCGAACAGGCAATCGCCGACAAGGCTTATGAAACCGGCCATATCCGGCCTTATCCGCCAGAGAAGAAGACGGGCAAGCGGGTCGCTGTCATCGGCTCCGGCCCGGCAGGGATGGCGGCGGCGCAGCAGCTTGGCCGCGCCGGCCACGAGGTCAGCGTTTATGAGCGTGAGAGCCGTCCCGGCGGGCTGATGCGCTACGGCATTCCCGACTTCAAGATCGAGAAGCACTATATCGACCGCCGCATCGAGCAGATGCAGGGCGAGGGCGTGACCTTCCATTGCGGCGTCAATGTCGGCGTCGACAAGCCGGTGGCAGAGTTGCTCGCCGGATACGATGCGGTGCTCTATTGCGGCGGTTCGGAATCGCCGCGTCCGGCCAACATTCCGGGCGACGATCTCGGCGGCGTCTATGACGCCATGCCCTATCTGGTGCAGCAGAACCGTCGCGTCGGCGGCGAGCCGATCCAGTCGGTGGCCTGGCCGTCGCATCCGATCATCGCCGGCGGCCAGCATGTCGTCGTCGTCGGCGGCGGCGATACCGCGTCCGACTGCGTCGGCACCGCCTTCCGCCAGGGCGCGGTGCGCGTCACCCAGCTCGACATCCGCCCGCAGCCGCCGGAGAAGGAAGACAAGCTTTCGGTCTGGCCTTACTGGGCGACCAAGATGCGCACCTCGTCCTCACAGGCCGAAGGTGCGGAGCGCGAATTCCAGGTGGCGACGCTCGAATTCATCGGCGAGGACGGCCAACTGACCGGCGTCAAATGCTGCGAAGTCGACGAGAAGCGCAAGCCGATCGCCGGCACCGAATTCGTCATCCGTGCAGACCTCGCCTTCATCGCCATCGGCTTTGCCGGACCGGCTGCCGCCGGCGTCGCGAAAGAGCTGGACGGTGAGATGAAAATCACCACCGACAGCCGCCGTTCCCGCAATGTCGAAGCCAACGATCGCGACTACAAGACCAGCGTCGACAAGCTCTACGCCGCAGGTGATGTGCGCCGCGGCCAGTCGCTGGTTGTGTGGGCGATCCGCGAAGGCCGCCAGGCCGCGCGCTCGATCGATGAAGCGCTGATGGGGTCGACGGTACTCCCCCGTTAACGGTTGATCGCCGTCGTCGTATCCGTCGCGGCAGCGGCCTTGGGCGGCCAGGAGAAGTCGTCGGCGCGGCCGGGCGAGGCCTCGGGCGCCTTGCCTTCGAGGATTAGTTTTTCGCCGGGCAGATCCGGATTGGCTTTCGGCGCCGCCGCCGCACCGAGAAGCTCGGTCCCGCCGTCGAGCGCCGGATCGTTGAGCAGCATTGGAACGGTGCGGTCGACCACGATCGGGGCGGCGGGCAGCGACGGCGCCTCGACCGGGGCGCCGGCCGGCGCGGCAGCCGTCACCACGCTTCCCGGCGCTGCCAGGCCGAGGATCTTGGCCAGCGGCTTTTCGGTGTAGAAGGCGAGCTTTCGCTTGCCGGCTTTCGAGACGTTGATGCCGTCGTCGGAGCGCAGCCGCACGGCCTGGCCGTTAATGTCGGGGCCGGTCGAGACAAAGGCGCCGTTCTCGTCGACGAACCCATCCCAGACATCGACGAATTCGCCGCCGTTCTTCTCGGCTGCCGAGTGGTAGATGTCGTTGAATGCCAGCATGTCGGAGGTCATCTTCGGCGTCTTGAAGGCTGGCATGCCGACCCACAGATAAGGCACCTTGGTCGCCGCCAGTGCCTTTCCCAAGGCTTCGGTCCGGCGTTCGTATTCCTTGGTCCAGTTCTCGGAGCGCGGCTGCTCGCGCACATCGTTGACGCGCATCTGCTGGCGGTCGTTGGAGCCGAGCATGACGACGACCACGGAGGGTTTTTCGGTCTCGACCAGCGATTTGACCTGTTCGGGCCAATTGTAGACATCATCGCGCACGAAACCCGAAGAACCGTTGGCGCGCTCGACGATCCTGACGTTGGCATTGTCGGCAAAGGCTGTTTCGAGGCCCTCGGCCAGGCCGTTGGCCATGAAATCGCCGATCACCAGAACGACGCGGGCATCCGGTGTCTTCTCGACAATCGGAGCGGAAGGTTCAATGGGTGCACGGGGCTTCTTCTTGACCTTCGGCTTTGCCTTGCGGACGTCGAGCGGCGGCTCGATGCGTTCGCTGCGGCGCGGGAACAGAAGGTCGCGCAGCGACCAGCCGCGGTTCTGCGGTTGTTCCTGCGCCAAAGCCGGTGTGTGGAAACTGCCGGCGAGTCCCGTCGCCAGCGCAACGATGGCCAGAACGAGGATCGGCAAGCGGAAAACGATCACACGGATACGCGTTGCCGAAACCAAGCACCCTCTCCATCCCTTGGTGCATGGCCCTCGCAGGGGATCATGCACAGACCGATGCTACGGCATCCCTTGCGCGTCACAGATGCGCGCTGCCGTCGCCGGCTCTATTTCTTTCTGAGCCATTTGAGCACTTCCATGCTCGGATACCCGTCCTGGGTCAAGCCGACCGTTGCCTGATAGGTCATGATGGCGGTTTTTGTGCCGTCACCGATCTTGCCGTCGAACTTGCCGTCGTAAAGTCCGTGCTGCGAAAGCCGCTTCTGCAACTCCTGCCTTTCCTCGAAGGACAGTTTGGTGAAAGGCCGCTTCCAGTCCTGCACCAGACCATTAGAGCCGGCGATTTCGTCGGCAAGAAGGCCGACGGCCAGGGCATATTTGTCGGCGTTGTTGTAGGCCTTGATGACGGAGAAGTTCTTGATCATCAGGAAGGCCGGTCCGCCGCGGCCGTCCGGCACTTTCAGCGTCGCCTTGTCGGTTGCGTTCTTGAACGGCTTGCCATTGGCCCTGGCGACGCCGAGCGCCTGCCACTGCGCCAATGTCTTCGAGCCGGCCGGCAGTTTGCCCGCCGGAATGGTGACCTCGTAGCCCCAGGTCTTGCCGCCCTGCCAGCCATTCTTCTTCAGCAGATTGGCTGATGTCGCCAACGCATCGGGGATCGAATTCCAGATGTCGCGCTTGCCGTTGCCGTCCATGTCGACGGCATAATGCTGGTAGCTGGTCGGGATGAACTGGGTCTGGCCCATGGCGCCGGCCCAGGAGCCCATCAGGTGGCTTTCGTCGATGTCGCCGGTCTGCAGGATTTTCAGCGCGGCGACCAATTGGGTGCGGGCGAATTTCGAACGCTTCGGGTCGCCATAGGCGAGGGTTGCCAGCGAGCGGATGACATTGCGCATGATGTCGTCGCGCTTGAGGATCTCGCCATAATTCGATTCCATCGACCAGATGGCGAGCAGGATGTAGCGGTCGACGCCGAACCTCGCCTCGATCCGTTCCAGCCACGGCTTCCATTTTTTGGCCATCTGCTGGCCGACGGCAACGGACTGGTCGTGGACGCGGTTGTCGAAATAGTCCCAGGCAGGTGCGGTGAATTCGGGCTGGGTGCGTGCCTTTTCCAGCACCACCGGGTCGGGCTCATTGATGCCCCGGAACGCTCGGTCGTAGACCCCGCCGGAAACGCCGCCCGCCACGGCCGTGGCGCGGAAGCCGGCGACCCATTGCCGAAAACCGGCATCGGCGAAGGCCGGTCCGGCCGGCATCAGCAAGGCGAGCGAGAGGCTGGCCGCCGTCAGCACGCTGGTAAAGAGTTTTGCGGCACTGCGAACGGACATATTTTCCCCTTTCTCTATCTCAGGAAAGACCATTCATCGCCGAACCGGGTTAGCAATTGGTTTACCATAGGCGGCGCCTGGAACGAAAAGACACCTGGATGCTTTACCGGTTGATGTTTCCCTCAATGGCCCGATAATCCACAATTCCGGCGCGAAAATGTCGCGAGGCCGGGCACGCCCTCAAACGGATAATTGACGCATGAAGCGAGTTCGCAAGGCAGTTTTCCCGGTCGCCGGTCTCGGCACACGGTTTCTCCCGGCCACCAAGGCCATTCCCAAGGAGATGCTGACCGTCGTCGACCGGCCGGTCATCCAGTATGTCGTCGATGAGGCGCGCGAGGCCGGCATCGAACATTTCATCTTCGTCACCGGCCGCAACAAGGCGGTCATAGAAGACCATTTCGATATCCAGTTCGAGCTCTATGATACGCTGGCACAGCGCGGCAAGGACGATCAGCTGGCCCGCTTGCAGCGGCTGCAGCCGGCGCCGGGGCAGACCTCGTTCACCCGCCAGCAGGTGCCGATGGGGCTCGGCCACGCCGTCTGGTGCGCCCGCGAACTGGTCGGCGATGAACCCTTCGCGCTGTTGCTGCCCGACATGATCATGCAGTCGGAGAAGAGCTGCACGAAGGCCATGGTCGAGCTCTACGAGGAGACGGGCAACAACATCATCGCCGTACAGGAATGCGATCCGGCCGAGACCCACAAATATGGCATTGTCGGCCGCGGCGAGGACACGCATCACGGCTTCCGCATCACCGAGATGGTCGAAAAGCCGAAGACCGGCACCGCGCCGTCCAATCTCTACATCAACGGCCGCTACATCCTGCAGCCCGAGATTTTCAAGATCCTCGAAAGCCAGGAAAAGGGCGCCGGCAACGAGATCCAGCTCACCGACGCGATGCTGAAGCTGGAAAAGCAGCAGCCCTTCTTTGGCTACCACTTTCAGGGCCGCACCTTCGATTGCGGCTCGCCGGAAGGCTTCGTCGAGGCCAATGTCGCCTTCGCGCTGTGGCGCAGCGACATGAACGAGAACATGGCCGGCGTCATCCGCACGCTGCTCGATGAGATGAAGCCGTCCGAGCGTCGCGGCGCTGCTTTTTAGCTACCGCTGCAGCTTCAGCCCCAAATAGATGCTGTTGGCGGTGTAGTTGCGCCCGGGCAGATTGCTGGTCAGCTTTTCGGTGCGGGCGCGGCTGGTGAGGCCGACATAGCGGTTCAGCCACCAGGTCAGCCCGGCCTCTGCACTCAGCGTCATGTCATGGCCGTCGGAGCCGGTGTAATTGCGCCAGTCGAGCCCAAGGGCTGCGTTGCCGGTCAGGTCGGCGCGGATCTGCCGCTCGCCGGTGAGGCGGCCGGAATAGAGGATGTCGCCGCTCTCACCGGCATTCGTTGTGCCTTCGACCGTGGTTCGCCCGGTGAGGCCGATGATGGTACCGCGCTCGGGCGACCATTTGAGGTCGGCATTGATGGTGGCTCCCGAAATCGCCTCCAGGTTCTTGTCGTCGATCGCCTCCCTCAGCCAGCCGGCCGAGAACTCACCCTTGAGCTTCTCGCCCATGTCGACTTCGATACCGGCGCGTGCGCCAAGCCGGGTCGAAGAGCGCTCGAAGCCCTTGTTGTCGATCCGTTGGTCATATACCCGGCGGCCGAGCTCAATCTCGGCAAAGGGCGTCAGAGCCGGGGAAATTTCATAGCCGGTCCGCAACGTTGCGGTGTAGAGCGTGTTGTCCTGGTCCTTCTGCGACAGCGAGGTGCCATCGGTAAGTTCGGCATCGCCATAGATGTCGTGGGAGACAGCGCCGGTCAGCGCAAAGCGCATCTTGCCGACGTCCTTCTCGACGCCGAGGCTGCCGTCGACCGTCTGGCGGATCGGCTGCGATTTGACGCCGGCAATGGCGTCGGGCGCGGAGGCCGATTCCGGCGCAATCTCGTAGCCGAGCTTGGCGATGGCACGCAGTTCATTGTCGAGGTCGACATTGTACGTGCCTTGGATACGGCCGCGTGCCTCATTGATCTTCTGGCCCGAAATGGTGTTGCGGAAATTGCCGTAGCCGTCGATGACCGCCGAATTCTCGCGCCAATCGGAGGCGGCGGAAAAACGCAGCGCCGTTTCGGACAGCACCGCCGACTTGCCGCCAGCGCTGGAATCGGCGTTCGACGTGACGGCAACGCCCTGCTCGAGCGTCGGCCGCAGCAGGAACGAGCCGACCTTGATGCCGGTTGCCGCGTACGGGTCGTCCTCGAGCTTCTTCTTCTGGCCCTCGATGGCGTCGGTGCGCTCGGCGCCAGGGTCGAGCTTCTGCCGGTCGACGCTGTCGACGGTGAGGACACGGCGGTTGGCTGTGTCCTGATCGGCGTCGTCTGCCGCAGTGCCGTCCGGAGTCGTTCCGGTGGTGGTCTGGTCCGTGGCTTTGCCAGGCTTCTTCTTGTCGGCAGCCTTGGTTTTGTCCTTGGCCTTGTCTGCATCCGCGGAGGCGCCTTGTTTTGCCGTCGATGGCCGGCGTGGCTGGACGGTTGGCGGCTTGTCGGCGCCCGAATCGTCGATGGTCGCCGGCGGGTCGAAAATGCTGTTTGCGCCGGCCTGGGGCGGGTCGGTGTCGTCAGGCAAGGCGCCATCGCTGGCCGGCACATAAGCGGTTGGCGTGTTTCCCGTGGGGGCGGTGTCGGCAGGGGCGGGCTTGACCTGCGTGTTGGCCTTGGTCAATTGCCTGGCCCGGCGCTGCTGGTCGGACAGGATCGCCGATTCCGAAACCTCGCCGCGCAGCTCGGTCTCCTGGGCATGAAGCGCAGTTGGCCGCAGCAAAGCGAGCACGCTCGTCGCCAGAAGCAGAGCGCAAAAGGCTCTGCCCGTTCGACCTTTTTTCTCTTGAGGCTGGGCCCGCGACATCGTCACCACTGCTTGCGCGGCGCAAGCGCGCCATACTTACCGAACCGTAAACGGGGATGGTTAACGGAGGGTTGAAGGGGTGCCTGTCGGACATGGCTGGACGGCAATTCTGTTGGACAGGCGAACGGCAAAGCGCTAATCGCATCAGCCATGCATGCGGGATCCCAAGAAAAGAAGCCTTTGGAGGCTTCGATCGCCTCGGCGCTGAGAACGGTAGCCACGGAACAGGCCGGCGTGGCGGCATTGGCCGCCGCGCTGGAGAACGAACTGGCCGAACCTTTCGCCCGCGCCGTCGACATGGTGTCGCGCATCAATGGCCGCGTCATAGTCACCGGCGTCGGCAAAAGCGGCCATATCGGCACTAAGATCGCGGCCAGTCTGGCTTCGACCGGCACGCCTGCCTTCTTCGTCCATCCGGCGGAGGCCAATCATGGCGACCTTGGCATGATCGCCAGAGACGATGCCATCATCGCCATGTCATGGTCCGGCGAGAGCAGAGAATTGATGGGCATCGTCGCCTATTCCAGGCGCTTCTCGATCCCGCTGATTGCGATTACCGCGGGCGCGGCCTCGGCGCTGGCGCGCGCGGCCGACGTGGTGCTGCTCCTGCCGTCCGTGCCGGAAGCCTGCCCGCACGGCCTGGCGCCGACGACATCGACCCTGCTGCAACTGGTGGTCGGCGATGCGCTGGCTATAGCGCTGCTCGAAGCGCGCGGCTTCACGCCCGACCATTTCCGCACATTCCACCCCGGCGGCCAGCTCGGCGCCAATCTCACGCAGATCCACGAGATCATGCATGTCGGCGAAAGGCTGCCGCTGGTGGCTTCCGGCACGGGCATGCGCGAGGCGATCCTCGAATTGTCGAACAAGGGCTTCGGCTGCGTGGCGATCGCGACGGCGGATGGCGCGTTGGTGGGCATCATCACCGATGGCGACATCAGGCGTCACATCGGCAGCAATCTCATGGAAATGAGCGTCGATCAGGTGATGACGAAAAAGCCGAAGACGGCCACACCGGACACGCTGGTGGCGACGGCGCTGCAGATTATCAACAATTCGGCCATTACGAGCCTGATGGTGGTCGAAGGCAGGCGGCTCGTGGGACTGGTTCATCTGCACGACCTGCTGCGCATCGGCGCCGCCTGAAAAAATCAAAGGACGCGTCGCGTTCGGGAAGCCCTACGCGACGCGCCCTGATTTTCCGGATCGAAAGCGCCATGCGCTTTCGAAATGTCAAACAGCCTCGACGGTCAGTTCCAGATCGGTGTCGGCCGAACTGACGACGCGCACCTGCGTGCCGGCCGGCAGGTCGGGACCGGAGACGCGCCACAGCGTGTCGCCGAGCTTGATGCGGCCGCGACCGTCCTTGATCGGCTCGGCCAGCGTTGCCATCCTGCCGACCAACTGCGCGCCGCGCCGGTTGAGCAGCGGCTGATCACTCGGGACATTACGCCCGCCGACTAGTTTCTTGCCGACGAAGGCCGAGACCAGCGACAGCGCCAAGAAGGCGAGGACCTGGACTTCCCAGGCCCAGAAGCTTGCGTCCCAGATGAGCAGGGAAATCACACCGATTACCAATGCGGCGATGCCGATCCACAGCATGAATATTCCTGGCGCGATGACCTCCATCACCAGGAGGACGAAGCCCAGAACCATCCAGTTCCACGGACCAAGTTCGGAAATGATGCGGTCGAACATGGGCGTGCGCTCCTACTTCCTGTGGAGCATGATCTTTTCCGAAAACCGGTTCCCACTTTTCGGGATCATGCTCGCGACCTCAGTTCTCGTCAGGTCTCAGTTCTCATTCGGGCGAACCACCGGAGGGCGGCCTGCCTGCCTGGCGGCGCCGGCGGTGCCTTCGCTGCGGAACACCTCCCTGGCGATCTCGCTTATGCCGCCGAGCGTGCCGATCAGCGCCGAGGCTTCCATCGGCATCAGCACGACCTTGCTGTTGTTGGCGGTACCGATCTTGCCCATCGCTTCGGTGTATTTGAGCGCCACGAAGTAGTTGAGTGCCTGCACGTCGCCCTTGGAGATGGCTTCCGATACAACCTGGGTGGCTCGCGCTTCGGCCTCGGCCGAGCGTTCGCGTGCCTCGGCGTCGCGGAAGGCGGCTTCCTTGCGGCCTTCGGCCTCGAGGATCTGCGACTGCTTGAGGCCTTCGGCGGCGAGGATCTGCGCACGCTTGTTACGTTCGGCCGTCATCTGACGACCCATCGATTCGATGAGGTTGGCCGGCGGATTGATATCCTTGATCTCGACGCGGGTGATCTTGATGCCCCACGGATGCGCCGCTTCGTCGACGACGCGCAGCAGGCGCTCGTTGATGGCGTCGCGGTTCGACAGCAATTCGTCGAGGTCCATCGAGCCCATGACGGTACGGATGTTGGTCATCGTCAAATTGAGAATGGCGTTCTCCAGGCCGGCGACCTGGTAGGCGGCCTGCGCCGCATTGAGGATCTGGTAGAAGGCGATGCCGTCGACGCCGACAATGGCGTTGTCGCGCGTGATGATTTCCTGGCTCGGAACGTCGAGCACCTGCTCCATCATGTTCATCTTGGCGCCGATGCGGTCGACGAACGGCACGATGAGGTTGAGGCCGGGGCTTAGTGTTTTGGTGTAACGGCCAAAGCGCTCCACCGTATAATTATAGCCTTGCGGGATTGTCCGGATGCCTTTGATAAGAAGCACCAATACCAGAAAGGCAAGCGCACCAATCGCAATACCGAAACCACTGAAGTCCATTTGAATCTCCCTCAGATGCCGGCCATGGCGTTGATTCCATGCAACCGACTTCACCAAACACTTAGGTGTGTTTCAATAATGTTACAATCAGGTGATCGTTGATTATTGGTGCATGGAATAGCGCAACTGCGGCGATCGATCGCCGCAACGTGGCGGCCTCAGACCCAGCCCGACAGCTCGCGCCGCACCATCGCCTCGATCACCGCCATGCCTTCTGCACTGTCGTTGAGGCACGGGATGTGGGCGAATTTCTCGCCGCCGGCGTGATGGAAGGTCTCGGCCGCCTCGCGGCCGATTTCGTCCAGCGTCTCGATGCAGTCGACGGAAAAGCCTGGGTTGACGATGGCGATCGATTTCACGCCGTCCTTCGCCAGTTTCTCGACCGTCTTGTCGGTGTAGGGCTGCAGCCATTCCTGGGCGCCGAAGCGCGACTGGAAGGTGATGATCAGCTTCTTTTCATCCCACCCCAGTCGTTCACGCAACAGCCGTGTCGTCTTCTGGCAGTGGCAGTGATAGGGATCGCCCTTCTCGAAATAGGGCTTCGGGATGCCGTGATAGGAGGTGATGACCACCTCGGGCTCGAAGTCTAGCGTTGCCAGATGCCGTTCGATCGAATGGGCGAGCGCCTCGATGTAGACCGGCTCGTCATAGTAGGGCGGAACACTGCGCACGGCAGGCGCGCGGCGCATCTTCATCAAGGCGCGAAACAGCTGGTCGTTGGCGGTCGCGGTGGTGGTCGCGGAGTATTGCGGGTAGAGTGGGAACGACAGGATGCGGTCGCAGCCTTGCTCGACCAGCCTTTGAGCGACGCTCGCGGTCGAGGGGTTGCCGTAGCGCATCGCCCAGTCGACCACGACATCGGGTAGGTCGATGAGCGCTGCGGCCAGCTTTTCGCCCTGCGCGCGGGTGTAGGTGCGCAGCGGCGACTCGTTCCTCTCGCGGTTCCATATCCTGGCGTAATTGGCGCCGGACTTCTTCGGTCTGGTGGTCAGTACCAAGCCGTAGAGGATCGGATACCAGATCGCCTTGTTGAGTTCGATGACGCGCGGATCGGACAGGAATTCGCGGAGATAGCGCCACATCGGCTTGAAATCGGTACCGTCGGGCGTGCCGAGATTGACCAGCATGACGCCGATCTTGCCTGCCTTTACCGGCGGATGTCCGGCCGGTAGCGGGTCGAGCGCTTTCGCGGCTTTGGGGTCGACAGGCGTGGAAAGCGTCATGAAGGTCTCCCGACACCGCGAAAACCGACGATGTCGGGCGAAACTAGCGATGCGGCGCGAGTTTTCAATGCTGCGTCTGGCCGCACCTTACCTTGAAAGCCAAAAACCCCGCCGGTTACCCGGACGGGTTTTGCTGGTCGCAAGTGCGAAGCGAGGTTACTTCGCCGGAATGGTCAAGGTCGCGCCGACAGGAAGCCGGCGTGGTTCGTAGCCTTTGTTGGCCTCGGAGATCACCTTCCACTTGGCGCCGTCGCCGTAGGCCTTCTTGGCGAGATCCCAATAGGTATCGCCGGCGACGATGACATGGCTGGCTTCGGCCGGGGCGGCGTCAGCCGGCTTTGCCGGAGCAGGTGCGGCTTCGGCCGGCTTTGCCGGTTCGGCCGGAGCCGGCGTTGCCGGGGCGGTTTCCGCCGGGACAGTCGGCGGCGTGGTGGTGATGTCGCCGGAGCCTGCCGGCAATGCGGGCATCGCCGGCTCCGCCGGTGCAGCCTCGGCCGGTTTTGCCGGTTCCGCTGGAGCAGGTGCCGGTTCGGCTGGTTTTGCCGGCTCGGCGGCCGGGGCAGCCGCTACGGTTGCGGTAACCTCGGTGATGCGGCCGTCGAGCTTGGGCGTATAGGGCCGGTGCGCGGCGAGATAGTCGGCGACCACCTGTTCGAGGCCCGGGCCGTAATCATAGGCGTTCTTGGCCTTCTCGGCGAAGACCTTGTAGCCGTCGCCGCCCTGGCGGACGTAATTGTTGGTGGCGACCAGATAGTCCTTGTCCGGATTGATCGGCGCCCAGGCACCGTTCTGCATCACCTCGACCGACTTGACTCGGCCGGCATTGGGCGCGACCGACTTGTCGAAGGAGTATTTGAGACCTGCCACCTGCGGGAAGCGGCCGCCGCCGTCCTCGACCTGGCTGACGCCGTTTTCCAGCCCGGCAACCAGATCCTTTCCGGAAATCTGGAAGGTCGCCAGCGTGTTCTGGAACGGCAGCACGGTCAGCACCTCGCCCATGGTGACGGTGCCCTTGTCGATCGAAGCACGCAGGCCGCCGCCATTCGAGACGACGATCTCGACGCCCTGTCCCTTGACGCGGTCGAGGATGGCGTCGGAGACGAGGTTGCCCATCGCGCATTCCTTGGTGCGGCAGCTTTCGCGGCTGCCGTCGATGGCCTCGGTGGTCTCGGCCACTTCCTTGTTCTTCAGCGCCTCGATCGGCGCGCCAAGCTCCTTGATGCGGGCAAGAACGGCCGGATCGGGAGTGATCGACTTGTCGAGGAAGATCGGGTCGCCGCTGGCTTCCTTGACGTTGCCATTGTCGTCGAACACGACCTTGAATTCGCCGAGATATTTCGAATAGGACGCGGCCTGCACCACAGGCACCTTGGAGCCGTCGGGGTTGTCGACCATCGTCGGGTAGGGGCCTTCAGCCTTCGGGTCGGTGTTGGACAGAAGCGAATGGCTGTGGCCGCCGACCACCACATCGATGCCCGGGATCTTGGCGATGACATCGCGCTCGCGCCTGTAGCCGATATGGGTGACGGCAATGATCTTGTTGACGCCTTGCGCCTTCAGCTTCTCGACCTCGGCGGTGATCGACTTGACGTCGTCGGCGATGGTGATGTTGGGGCCGGGAGAGGCGAGTTCCGGCGTGTCGTTGGTCACGGCGCCGACAATGCCGATCTTCTGGCCGCCGACCTCAAGCACAATCGACGGCTTGATCTTGCCTGCGGCGCCGGACTTGTCGTTGGGCACGACATTGGCGCTGACGATCGGGAACTTCGCCTTGTCGAGATAAGGCACCAGCGCGCTCTCGCCATCGTCGAATTCGTGGTTGCCGAGCGTCACCGCGTCGGGCTTGATCTGATTGAGGAATTCCTCCTCCGCCGTGCCCTTGTAGGTGATGTAGAACAGCGATCCCTGAAAGCTGTCGCCGGCATTGAGCAGCAGCACGTTCTGGCCTTCGAGCTTCTTGCGCTCCTGTGCGATCGCGGTGACCAGCCGGCCGGCGCCGCCGATGCACTCACCCTTGGTCTCTTCCTCGGCCGAGCAGGTTGACTCGTATTTGTTGTTGCCTTCGATGCGGCTGTGCCAATCGTTGAAATGCAGGATGTTCAACGTGTAGTCGGCAAAGGATGGTGCGGCCGACAGGCCGAGTGTCGAGGCAGAGAGGGCGGCAATGGCGGCGAGCTTCTTCATCTTCGTCTCCCGGATATGATCAAAGGCGTTTAACGCTCTTGCCCGACTGCAGGATAACAGCCAGCATTTCGGGTATGTTCACATCGCGGTTGTGGCGATGCAAGAAGAATCAGGGCGGATAACCGGCATCGGTTTGCCGGCATAAAAAAGGCGGCGGCATCGCGCCGCCGCCATCCGCAAAGCCGCATGGGAAAGGTTCAGCCGCGCCTGGTCAGCACGAAGTTCTGCCCGGCGGAGCTGGTGCAATTCAGCTGGTTTATGGACACCAGCAGGCAGTTGAAAGCGATTGGCTGCTGCCGGATCAGCGAGGTTCCGTTGATCTCGACCGAGGTGGCGCCGGTCTTGGTGTAGCTGCCGTCAGCGAATTTCTCACCGGTCTCCGCCGAAACGGTGGTGAAGACGCCGCCGTTCAATGTCGAGACCGCCTTGCCCTCGGCGTTCAGCCAGGAGCCTTCGACGCCTCGCGCCTGCGATGAGATCGGTGGCCCGTCGGAACCGCCGGTGGTGCAGGCGGCAAGCATCGTCGCAAGAACGCCCGCCGCGCCCGCAGAAAGAATTTTGCGCGCAATCGTCATATCAAATCCTCTCCTGGCGCATCGGCCCAATCGCCAAACGACGTTTGGGGAACCGATGTGCGTGGCCTCAAGTTTCCAGAGCCGTCCCTCGTGCGTCCAAACGGATGCACACTGCTCTCGTCCGCATCCCTTCAATCGCCCGATTTCCGGGCGATTGCAAGGCAGTGGGGCAGGGGTATGGAACCGCTATCGAACGAGGATGTTGCGGAATTGCCACGGGTCGCTTTTGTCGAGGTCCTCGGGAAACAGGCCCGGACGGTTATCGAGCGGCGTCCAGTCGGTGTAGTAGCCCTTGACCGGTCCGAGATACTGGGACTGCACTTCCAGGCAGCGCTTGTAGTCCATCTCGTCGGCCTCGACGATGCCGGCTTCCGGGTTTTCCAGCGCCCAGACCATGCCGGCGAGCACGGCCGAGGTGACCTGCATGCCGGTAGCGTTCTGGTAGGGCGCCAGCTTGCGGGCTTCGGCCAGCGACAGCTGCGAACCGTACCAGTAGGCGTTCTTGGCATGGCCGTAGAGCAGCACGCCAAGCTCGTCGACGCCGTCGACCAGCTCGTTTTCGTCCAGCACATGGTGCACGGGTTGCGCCTTGCCGGCGGCGCCGAACATTTCGTGCAGCGACAGCACGGCGTCGTTGCAGGGGTGATAGGCATAATGGCAGGTCGGGCGGTATTGGACCTTGCCCTTCTTACCGCGCACGGTGAAGAAGTCGGCGATCGAGATCGCCTCATTGTGCGTCACCAGGAAACCGTATTGCGCGCCCGGCGTCGGGCACCAGGAGCGCACGCGGGTGTTGGCGCCGGGCTGTTCGAGATAGATCGCAGCCTTGGAGCCATGCTTGTGCTCCTTGCCGTTCTTCGGCATCCATCTCTCATGCGTGCCCCAGCCGAGCTCGGCCGGCTGCAGCCCTTCCGAGATGAAACCCTCGACCGACCAGGTGTTCCAGAACACGTTCATCGGCTTCGGCTTCTTGGTGCGCTGGGTGTCGCGCTCGGCGATGTGGATGCCCTTGACGCCGGCCTTCTTCATCAGCTTCGCCCAGCCGTCACGGTCGTCCTGCGCCGGTTCGGAAAACTCGAGGCCGAGGTCGCCGGCAAGGTTCAGCAGCGCCTGCTTGACGAACCACGAGACCATGCCCGGATTGGCGCCACAGGTCGAAACCGCGGTAGCGCCGCCGGGCTTGTCGTGCTTCTCCTTGATCAAGGCTTCGCGCAGCGCGTAGTTGGTGCGGCTGGCATTGTCGGCCTTGGCGTCGAAATAGAAGCCGCGCCACGGCTCGACGACGGTGTCGATGTAGAGCACGCCGAGCTTGCGGCAGAGCCGCATCAGGTCGACCGAGCCGGTATCGACCGACAGATTGATGCAAAAGCCCTGGCCGCCGCCATTGGTCAAAAGCGGCGTCAACAGTTTCTTGTAGTTTTTCTCGGTCACGTGCTCCTGGACGAAGGCGATGCCGCGCTCGTCGAGCAGCTTGCGGTCGGTGTCGAGCGGGTCGATGACCGTCATGCGCGACTTGTCGAATTTGAAATGGCGCTCGATCAGAGGCAGCGTTCCCCGTCCGATCGAACCAAAGCCGATCATCACGACAGGGCCGGTGATTTCACCGTAAACGGGCCAGTTTTCATTCGCCATTTTATCGAGCACTCCTTCAAGCAACGCGCCAAACGGCCGTTCGACCGCCGCGCGACAAACCATAGATCATTGTCACAATAAAGCGAAAAGCAGGGATAAGGTTAGTTCCCGACGGCGCAGATGCGCCTACGGTTCGAGCAGTTTCGCGAATTCCGGTGTGAACAGCGCTTGTGCTTCGGAGACCGGCATTTCAACGAGATCGCCGCCGCAAGCCTGGATGACGTTGGGCAAACCTTGCAGGCCGAAGACCAGAACCTGCCTGTCGCCATCGCGCTTCAGGCTGGCGCCGAGATAGTCGCCGATCAAATCGTCGATGCCGCATTCGGCCTCGTAATCCACCTCGGTCTGGTCGCTGGGCTTCTTGCGCTTCTCTTTGACGAAGGTGGCCAGCGAGGGGCCTGGCTTGCCGTCGACCGTATCGGAAAACATGTCCTGAAGGGTAAGCAAGGCGCCACGGCGCACGTCCATGACATAGGCGTCGGAATAGTTGTTCGGATGCGCACCGCCGCAATAGAGGCTGCCGGATTCGGACCAACTCATCAGCTTCGGCGTCAATGACGTAACTTTGAACGTCGAGTCTTCATAGCCGCCAAGCGAATCGTCATCCATGCCCTCCATCGGTGGTCCATCGTGGAAGCCGGCGTATTGCAGCGCCGCGCACGTCAAGGCGCTGAGGCTGTCATGCCAATGGCGGTTCTGCAGCAAGGCATTGGCGGCTTCGATCGGCGCGCCGCCGGCGAGATCGACGATGCGCGGCCTGGCGAATTTGGTGCGCGGATCGGTGACATAGCTGTAGGCTGCATCCGGCCAACCTTCCTTGGCGTCTGCCTCGGGCGCGAAATCCAGCTTGAGATAGTCGTAGGGCGATGCCGCCATGGTGATCGGCGCATCGTCACCCGAGAATGTCATGTCGGTGAAATCATAGAGATCGCGTGGCGTCGTCGCCGGCGTCTCTGTCTGGGCACGGCTGGCGATCCTTGTCAGCTTCAGCGGCAGGGTCTTTTTGGCCGTCCAGGTGCCTTCCAGCGTCTTGCCCTTGTCGGCGGGACTCAACCGCCAGACGGCGCCGATGGGTGGAGCCTGGCCGTCGCCGCACTTCTTGGCATCGCAGGCTTCTTCCTCGGCCAATTGAAAGGTGGCGCCCTTGCTCGACTTCGCCTGCAGAGGAATATCGATGCCCTTGGAGCGGTAGAAATAGCGCGCCGCCAGTGCCTCTCCAGCCGTCGCCGGATCGCCGGTAAACTCGACGACGATGTCGATGTTGCCGAGCTTGCCGGCATAGGTGACGGGGTCGGCGAGCGCCGTTGCCGGCAACGCCAGCAATGCACCGAGCAATACGGCTTGCTCCAGGATTTTTCGGATCATCGTCACTCCAGCGTCATGGCTTGCAGGCGTTGCACCAGCCTGTCACGGTCTGACGTCATCCCCTTATAGTCGAGTTGAGCCTCATCCAGCGCCTGCAATTGCGCCGCGAAAGAGGCGGCAAGCGTTGCCCGGTCGGGATGCCGCGCCAGCACTTTCAGCGGGTCGAGGTGGATGCGGATGGTGAACAGGATGTCGCGCGACAGAGGCAGTTTGCGCAGCGTCTGGCGCTCGACGCGGATGAAGGCGTGGGTGTTGACGTCGCCGTCGGGAAATCGCGAGGGGCGCCTGGTGGCGCGGTCGATGCGCTCGACATTGGAGAGCGGATGATAGAGCGCGTCGTCGGCCTGGATCGACCAGTTGAAGCGTTCGACAGCCTGACCCTGCAGGCCGTCGAACATGCGGTTGATGAGCTCGGCCGGCCTGGTGCCCGGACCGAAGCCCGGCACCGGTGCGTGGATCTGCTGCAGCGGCCGGCCGAATTTTTCGACCAGCGACCAGGATGACGGGAAGCACAGCGAGCCGGCGGCGAGTCGCCAGCCGGTGTCGTCACGGCGCATCAGGATCAGGTCTTCCTGGACGAGCAGCGACGCTGCGACCAGCGGGGCATCGGGGAAGGTGGCGTCAGAGTCGGCTTTGGCGCCAATGACCTCAACCCCGGCATTGGTGCGCCGGTACATCCCGGGAAATGTCGACAGCAGATGTGCTTCGATGAGGCCGCGCACTTCGCGCTGGGCGTCGCGCGTGCCGTCTTCCTCGACAAACACCTTGTCGGGGATTTCGGCATACAGCCGGCGCTTTTCGGCGAGATGGTCGAAGAGATACCGGTCGACCTCGATCCACTTGTCGAGTTCGAGCGGCTTCAGCCCGATGGTGAAGAGCTTTGAGGAGCCATCATAGGGCGTGTGCGTGGGCTGACGAGAATTCATGCTTCGCTAGAAAGTGTCCAATGCCGGCGGTTATTCTCGCAGCCGCTTCGTATCAGGCCAATGTTGCCGGGATCAAGCCGCGCAGAGAATTGCCGACGAACAGTGTTTTGGCGGATTTCAACTCGTCATAGCTGTAGATCGCCTCCTGGGCGCGGCCTTCGTCCAGCAGCTCGGCGCGCAATACGCCAGGCAGCAGGCCGCAGTCGAGCCTGGGTGTCATCAGCATGCCATCACCGAAATCGGCGAAGACGTTGGTGATGGTGCCTTCGCAGATTTCACTGCGCTCATTTGCGAGCAACACTTCGTCGGCCTGGGTGATCAGATATTCGGAGCGGGCGTGAGTGTAGACTTGCCGCCGGCCGGTCTTGTGGCGCAGCAGCGTGTCGGTGGAGGAGAGCCGCACCCGTGCCAGCTGCAGCCGCCAGACCTTGTCGGCGGCGAACGGCTCATAGGGCTGGACCGAGGCGGTCACTTCGCCATCGCGCTGCAGGACGAGCCGGGTGCGCAGCGCCTTTTGCTGCGGCCCGATAGTATTCGCCAGCACCTCGCCGATCCGCTGCGGATCGCAGGCAAAGCCGAGTTCTTCCGCCGAGCCATAAAGGCGCGCGAGATGGCGTTCGAAGCGCAGAAAGCCCTGGCCGGGCTCCCAGCGCATCGTCTCGATCAGCTCGAAATCGGCGGTGTCCCCGTCGCGAAGCGCGCCTTCAGCAGACACTCCTGATACTCCTCTTGCGCCGTCGAATCGAAGACGATGCCGCCGCCGACATTGTAAACGGCCTCGCCACTGGAAAAGAGCGATATGGTGCGGATCGCCACCGAAAAGCGCATCATGCCGGCAGGCGCGATCCAGCCGATGGCGCCGCAATAGACGTCGCGCGGTGTCTCTTCCAGCTCGTGCAGGATTTCCATGGCGCGGATTTTCGGTGCGCCGGTGATCGAGCCACAGGGAAACAGCGCGCCAAAGATTTGGCGGATGCCGAGATCAGGCAGAAGCTTCGCCCGCACACGGCTCACCATCTGATGGACGGTCGGGTAGCTCTCGATGCGGAACAGTTCCGGCACTTCCAGCGTGCCGACCTCGCTGATCAGCGAGATGTCATTGCGCAGGAGATCGACGATCATTCGGTTCTCGGCCTGGTTCTTTTCGTCGCTGCGCAAGAAGGACTTCAACCGCGCGTCCTCGGCCTTGGTCGCGCCGCGCGGTGCGGTACCCTTCATCGGATGGGTTTCGATCATGCCTTCGGCATTGATCTCGAAGAACAGCTCGGGCGAACGCGACAAGACGATGGGATCGCCGAGCGAAATCAGCGCGCCATACTTGACCGGCTGGCGTCCTGTCAGTGCGTCGAAGGCAGCAAGCGGATCGCCCGACCATTGGGCACGGACCGGAAAGGTCAGGTTGCCTTGGTAGCAATCGCCCTTGCGGATGTGGTCGTGAAGGCGCGCGAAGCGTTTGGCGTAGTCCTGAGCGGACCAACTGGCCTTGGCGTCGAAGATGGGGCCATTGGTGGCCGGCGCATCGTTGCGCGGCACGGCCTCTTCGACCGGAGCATCGAACACACCCAGACAAACCAGTGGCGCGCGCCGGCCTTCAGGCAGCAGCGGCACCAGTTTCGGTTCGAGCAGATAGCCCGCTTCGTAGGAGAAATAGCCGGCCAGCCATTTGCCGGCATCGCTCGCCGCCTGCGCGGCCACCAGCGCCGGCAGAAAATCCTTGGCATCATAGGCAATGATGATGTCGGCCTGGTGGTCGAAGACCAACTGACGGCCGCTTTCATCGTTGCGGAAAATGGCAGAGGGCAGGGGCATGGGGCTCGGGTACTGCGGTCGATGACGCCAGAACCGCTCTATATGGGGGCCGGGCGGCGTGCAATCGAAGGAGCGGCGTCGCAGGGCGCAAAGACAGTGGCGAATGCAAAAACAAAGACGGCGCCCGAGAGCGCCGCCTTCTGGTTATGTTGCCGATGACGGATCAGCTGTTGTTGGCGGTCCCGGCGCTCGGGAATTGGCGTGCGAACTCCTTTTCGTCGCCGGCGGCAAGCAGCTTGGCCTGCTCGACCCACTTTTCGCGGGCGATGCGGCCGTCGAAATTCAGCGTGTCCTCGATGCGCTTGACGTCGGCCGCGGTCCAGCCGGCGATCTGCGCGTAGGTCGTGACGCCAAGGCCCTTGAGCAGTTTGTCGTTGACCGGGCCGATACCGATCAGGCGACGCAGATTGTCGGCCTTTCCAGCTGCCGGGGCGGCCTTCTTCGGGACGGCGGCGGGCTTTGAAGCCGCGGCTTTGGGCGCGGCCTTGGCGGCGGCAGGTTTGCTGGCCGCTGGTTTTGCGGCCGCGGATTTGGCCGCAGCTGGTTTGGCCGCGGCGGGTTTGGCGGGGGTCGGTTTCGCGGCCGGGGCGGACTTGGCCGTTGCCGCTGTCGATACCAGGGCGGCCGGCGCCGAACTTGAAGGCTTGGCGGATGGAGCTGATGTTTCACGCAGCCGCCGTTCGAGATCGGCGCGGGTCTTGCCGCAGGCGTCGAGTTCGCCAGTCAGGCGATCGGCGTCGGCGCGCAGTCTGTCCCGCTCGCTGCGGGTGCGGTCGAGATCGCCGCGCAGGCTGTCAAGTTCGCCGCGCAGCCGGCCCCAGATAAACCAGCCAACCAACACACCTACAAGGAACGCCAGGACAATGTAAAAGAAGGTCATCGTCTCTCTCCAGTCGGATCCGTCCGCCGCCGTCCCAAGTCATGACCTTGGCAGATCGGATCATCCAATGTGGTTCGGCGGCTCAGGGAACAGCCGGTCTGTCGTCGAGTGTCGGCGTTCGGCTTTGCCGCCCATTGCCAACCGTCGCTGTCGCATTCGTCAGACCGCTGCCATGGGCCGGGATGCTGTCCGGCCTTAAGCCGCGCGCCCGGCTGAGCTTCGGTCGGAAAGCTATCATACGGCTTCGGGAAAGCTAACGGAAAATTTCGCCGGAGAGTTATTCAAGAACAGGTATTTAGAACAAGAACAGCGCTGCCGTCACATGCATTCCGGCTAAACTGTTCTGCGATTCCGCAAAGTCGAGGCCGCTCCTGAACCTGTCACTCTGCGCCATCGGTCCAATGGGTGCGCGCATTAACTGTCGAGCGCTTCCAGCTCGTCGATCAGGCCGCCGATCACGCCAAGCCCTATCTGCCAGAAGGCGGGGTCGGTGGCGTCGAGGCCGAAGGGGGCGAGAAGCTCCGAGTGATGCTTGGTGCCGCCGGCGCGCAGCATCTCGAAATACTTGTCCTGGAAGCCGTGCTCGGCGTTCTGGTAGACCGCGTAGAGCGAGTTCACCAGGCAGTCGCCAAAGGCATAGGCGTACACGTAGAAGGGGGAGTGGACGAAGTGCGGGATGTAGGTCCAGAAGACCTCATAGCCCTCACGCAGCTTGATCGCCGGCCCCAGGCTTTCGGCCTGCACCTCGAGCCAGAACTGGCCGAGCTTATCGGAGGTCAGTTCGCCGTTCTTGCGCTCTGCATGCACCTTGCGTTCGAACTCGTAGAAGGCGATCTGGCGCACGACCGTGTTGATCATGTCCTCGACCTTCTGGGCGAGCATCGCCTTGCGCTCGCGCTTGTCGGTGATCTGGTCGAGCAGAGAACGGAAGGTCAGCATCTCGCCGAACACCGAGGCCGTCTCGGCCAAAGTCAGCGGCGTCGAAGCCATCAGCGCGCCCTGGCCGCCGGCCAGCACCTGATGCACGCCGTGGCCGAGTTCATGCGCCAGTGTCATCACATCGCGCGGCTTGCCCATGTAGTTGAGCAGCACGTAAGGGTGCGCCGAAGGCACGGTCGGATGGGCGAAGGCGCCGGGCGATTTGCCGGGCCTGACCGGCGCGTCGATCCAGTTGCGGTCGAAGAAGGTGCGGGCGATCTGCGCCATGTCGGGGGAAAAGCGCTGATAGGCCGATAGCACAGTGTTCCTGGCATCATCCCAAGGAATCACCGCTTGCGGCGTTTCGGGCAAGGGCGCGTTGCGGTCCCAGTGGTTCATCACCTCCATGCCCAGCCAGCGCGCCTTCATCGCGTAGTAGCGATGAGACAGGCGCGGATAGGCCTCGCGCACGGCCGATGCCAGCGCGTCGATCACGCTGCGCTCGACACGGTTGGCGAGATGGCGTGAATCGGCGATGTCCTCGAAGCCGCGCCACCGGTCGGAAATCTCCTTGTCCTTGGCCAGCGTGTTGGTGATCAGCGTGAAGGTGCGCAGGCTCTTGCGGAAGGTTGCGGCCAGCGCTTCGGAGGCGCGGCGGCGGACCTCCCCATCGGCGTCCTGGAGGCGGTTCAGCGCCGGCTCCAGCGTCAGTTCCTCGCCGTCTATGTCGAAGCGCAGATCGGTCATCGTCTCGTCGAACAGCCGGTTCCAGGCACCGCGTCCGGTGATCGACTTCTCATGGAAAAGCTGCTCGACCCGGTCCTCGAGCTGGTAGGGCTTGTCCATTCTGAGGTCGAGCACCCAAGGGCGGTAATGGGCAAAGCCGGCGTCGGCGGCGAGGGCTGCTTCGAGCGCCTTGTCGTCGATCAGGTTCAGCTCCAGCGCGAAGAACAAAAGATGCGCGCTGGCGTCGGTCATCTTCTCCTGGATGTCGCCATAGAGCTTTGCGCGCTGCGGATCGGCGGTGTTGCCGGCATAGATCAGGCCGGCATAGGAGACGATGCGGCCGATCAGTTCCTCCAGCGCCTCATAGGCTGTCAGCGCCTCGCCAAGCCTGCCGGCGCTGCCGCGCTCGGCCTCCGCAGCCAGCGTGCCCTTCCAGCGGTTCTCGAAGGCGACGGCATCGGCCGCCGCCTTGGCAAGGTCGCGCTTCAGTTCGGGCGCCTCCATGCCGGAATAAAGATCGGCGAGATTCCATTCCGGCAGGTCGCCGAGTTCCGCCGCGCCCTGACCGGACGCTACCGCCGCAAGCTGCCGACCGAGAATCCTGCTCATCAACAATTACCTTCTGGAATCAAGGGGAAAGGACAAGCCGGTCAAATCCTAAGGAATTCGTTCACCGGGTTTTTTGAAACCTTGTTTAGAACCCTGTGCCAAGATGATCCATGGGAATTTCCCAGGCGGGCAACTCAAATCAGTCATGACAGGTTCCATTCTTATAGTCGATGACGATCCCGTGCAGCGCCGGCTGCTCGAGGCGGCGGTGACGAAATTTGGCCACAGCGCCATCGTTGCCGATGGCGGCGAGGCCGGTCTGAGCGCGCTTGACGGACCCAATGCGAGGGATATTTCGGCAGTCATCCTCGACCTTGTCATGCCGGGCCTCGACGGCATCGGCGTGCTGAAGGCGATGCGCGAGCGCGGCATCACCGTTCCCGTCATCGTGCAGACTGCGCAGGGCGGCATCGAAACGGTGGTTTCGGCGATGCGCCACGGCGCTTTCGATTTTGTCGTCAAGCCGGCGTCTCCCGACCGGCTGCAGACCGCGGTCGGCAACGCGCTCAAGGTCGAGGCGGTCGAGGACGAGGTCAAGCGCACGTCGCGGCGTCGCGGCGGCCACCTGACCTTCAAGGACATGATCACGCACAGCCCGGCGATGGACCGGGTGATCCGCCTCGGCCAGAAGGCTGCGGCCTCCAACATCCCGATCCTGATCGAGGGCGAATCGGGCGTCGGCAAGGAATTGGTGGCGCGCGCCATCCAGGGCAGCGGCGAACGCCGCACAAAGCCGTTCGTCACCGTCAATTGCGGCGCCATCCCCGACAATCTGGTCGAATCGATCCTGTTCGGTCACGAAAAAGGTTCGTTCACCGGCGCCACCGAAAAGCACACCGGCAAGTTCGTCGAGGCGCATTCGGGCACCCTGTTCCTGGATGAGATCGGCGACCTGCCGCTCGACGTGCAGGTCAAGCTGTTGCGCGCCGTGCAGGATGGCGAGGTCGATCCGGTCGGCGGCCGTTCCACCGTCAGGGTCGACATCAGGCTGATCTCGGCCACGCACCGCAACCTTCTGCAGCAGGTCAAGGACGGCAAGTTTCGCGAGGACCTGTTCTACCGGCTCAACGTTTACCCGATCGTCGTGCCGCCGCTGCGCGACCGCCGCGACGACATCCCCTATCTGGTCAAGCATTTCATGGACAAGGTGGCGCCGGCGGGCAATCGCCTGCACGGCATCTCGGATGCCGCACTGGCCATGCTGCAGGCCTATGATTGGCCGGGAAACATCAGGCAGCTGGAAAACGCCGTGTTCAGGGCCTCGGTGCTTGCCGAAGGCGATGTGCTCACGACTGACGAATTTCCGCAGATCCGGGCGCAGGTCGACGGCACCGTCAATCTCGACGCCGATGCGTCCTTGTCGGACCCCGGCATGGCCTTGAGCACCGGATCGCAAGGCGATGGCGCGCAGACTGATGATGCCGGTACTGCAGCTGCCGAGCTCGCCCCTCCGGCCAGGTTGCTTCAGCGTTTCGGCACATTGAGGGCGCTGGACGAGCGTGGCAATGTGCGTGCGCTGGCCGATGTCGAACTCGAAATGATCAAGCTCGCCATCGACCATTACAACGGCCAGATGAGCGAGGTCGCACGGCGTCTCGGCATCGGCCGCTCGACGCTCTACCGCAAGCTCAAGGAATACGGCATCGACCCGGAAACCGGCCGCCTCGACCGCCTTGCCTCCTGAACGCCGAATTCCACAGCTTGCCAACGCAAGGCCGGGACCAGCTTGCCATGCCACATCGGCGCTGCATAAGGGTTGGGGCGGGAATATGGCTGATGCGGACAGCGTTGTTCACGCATTAAGGCCAACGGTAACAGATCGTGTAGCGGGAAAAGGCTGAATCTTGATCTAAACCAGCAGTTTACCAAGAAATCCTGTGTATTATTTTTGACGGGATATCGCCACGGTGTTACCGCATTTCGGCTTCAATAAGCGATGATTAACCATTAGGATCGATATTCGGATGTGAGAACCACGCATCCGTTTGGACAAATCCGGGGACAAACGGCAGCCTGCAAGGCCTTTTGATTTGAACAAAGTCGAACGACACAGAAACGGGCGGCGCGATCACATGGGCGTCTGGCCGAGATGGCTGGCAGCGTTGATCGTTGCGTTCGCTTTCCTCGCCGCAACTGCTGCCGGCGCCAGCGCTGAAACGCGCTCGCTCAAGCTCTATCACCTCCACACGCACGAAAAGGCCGAGATCGTCTACAAGCGCAATGGCCGCTACGATCCGGCAGGCCTCAGGAAGATCAACATCATCCTGCGCGACTGGCGTCGCAACGAACCGACCAAGATGGATCCGCGCCTGCTCGATCTGGTGTGGGAAGCTTACCGGCAGGCCGGCGCCACCGACTACATCCAGGTCGTTTGCGGCTATCGCTCGCCGTCGACCAATTCGATGCTGCGCAGCCGCAGCCGCGGTGTCGCCAAGGAAAGCCAGCATATGCTGGGCAAGGCGATGGACTTCTACATTCCGGGTGTGCCGCTGAAAAAGCTGCGCAACATCGGTCTGAAGATGCAGGGCGGCGGCGTCGGCTACTATCCGTCGTCGGGTTCGCCCTTCGTCCACATGGACGTCGGCAATGTGCGGCATTGGCCAGGCATCAGCCGCCAGGAACTGGTCAGCCTGTTCCCCAATGGCAAGACGCTGCATGTGCCGAGCGACGGCAGGCCGTTGCCGGGTTATGACCAAGCGCTCGCCTCCTACAAGGCGCGCAAGGGCGCCGGTTCTCCTGCCATCATGATGGCCAGCGCAGGCGGCAGCACCAAGAAATCCGGTGGCTTCCTGTCCGCGTTCTTTGGCGGTGGCGGTGAAGACGAAGCCGACGACAGCGCCGATGTCGCTACCGCCGCGCCGCCGCCGAGAAGCGTGAAGCCGGTGCTGGCTGCCACGAGCAACAACAACAGCAATCTGCCTGGCATCGCGATCGTGTCGCCGCAGAACGCCAAGCGCGCCAACATTCCGCAGCTTGCCGACGACAGCGCTGACGATTCGGAGCCGCAGGACACGCCGGAGACGATCATCGCCGCGCTGCCCGCCAAGGAAGTGCCGCTGCCCGCTTTCGCACCGCGGCCGAAGGCCGATGTCGGCGCGCAACAACCTGAGACCGTGCCGTTCGGCGTGGCCGATGCCACCACCGAACAGACGGTGGCGACGGCGCAGGCGCCGGCCAATGTGCCGTTCGGCACCGCCGATGCGAGCAATGCCGACCAGGGGGCCGATCAAGCTGCCGCTCCGGCGCAGGTCGCGGTCAACGTCCCGTTGCCGACCTGGCGTCCCGACCGCTCTTCGCCGCCGGCTGAGCTTGCGCCGCAGGACAAGGGCGTTCTGCTGGCGCTGGCCGATACGGCTGCCCACAAGCAGACCGCAACCGACGCGTTCTCGGTGCTGCCGTCGCAGCGTCCGGACGAGGTCAAGGCGGTTCTCGAACAGGCCAGCGCCGCCGATACAGCCGGTGCTACCGACGACTATCAGGTTGCGTCGCTCGAGCCTCGCTCGGCGTTCAACGATCCGTCAGGTGTCGATGCCGCATCGCCGCGCGGTGCTATTGCTGCCCGTCCCGCCGGTACCGATCCAGCCTCGGTGATCGGCGCCGGCGTCAAGACGACACGCAAGGAAGCAAGGGCTTCGGCTCGCGACCTGAAGCCAGGACCGAAGGCAGTGGTGGTGGAGGCCGAACCGCAGGCGGCGCGCTGGGCGCTGAGCAGCGGCGACAACATCGCCACCATTTCCAGCCCGACGACTGCGCCGCGCTATGCCTACAACATCGTGCATACGCCGCCGAGCGAGGTCTACACCGCAGGCTTCCAGGCGGACAACCAGATGGCCGATGCCAACCGCTTCACCGGCAATGCCGTAAAATTCCTTTCGGTCGCCCGCTTCCAGACGAAGTAAGGGCGTGACCGGGGCGTTATCGACTCGAAGCCGCGCTGGGCAACCCGTGCGGCTTTTGTTTTTAGCGAGATCTCGAGCACTGGCTTCCATCGCCACAGAATGCTAACCACCAAGCTGCATTCCCGCTTCGTCTAATGGTAGGACAGCGCCCTTTGAAGGCGTGAATCGTGGTTCGAGCCCATGAGCGGGAACCAAAATCTCAACGCGTAGCAAACCCGGTCGGCGCAGCTGGCGGGTTTTTGTGCCAAGTGCAATTCCGGGAACACTGTGATTTTCCCGGGAAAGCGCGGAGCGCTTCCCTTGGGAATTGCGCAAAGACAAAGTAGCGGAGGTTATTTTCCGAGCTTGCTCGCGGTCTGTGCGAGCGCCTCGATCTCATCCCACTTGCCGGCCTTGACCAACTCGTCCGGCGCCACCCACGAGCCGCCGACGCAGATAACGTTGGACAGGCTGAGATAGTCGGCCGCGTTCTTGGCCGAGATGCCGCCGGTCGGGCAGAATTTCACGTCGGCCAGCGGCGAGGCAAAGGCCTTCAGCGAGGCGATGCCGCCGGATTGTTCGGCCGGGAAGAATTTCAGGAACCGCAGGCCGGCCTCGCGGGCAGCCATGATCTCGCCGGGCGTGATGGCGCCGGGCAGCAAGGGAACGTCGCTGTCCTTGGCCGCCGCCAGCAACTCTCGCGTGATGCCGGGGCTGACGATGAATTTCGAGCCAGCGGCCGCTGCTTCGTCGAACTGCTTGGCATCGAGAATTGTGCCGGCGCCGACAATGGCGCCCTCGACCTCACCGGCGACGCGGCGGATCGCTTCCAGCGCATCGGCGGTTCTCAACGTGATCTCGATTGCCGGCAGGCCGCCGGCGGCCAGCGCCCGGGCGAGCGGGACGGCGTCCGCGACATTGGCGATCTTCAGCACCGGAATGACCGGCTGGCCATTGAGCAGCGACAGGAGCGTTTCGGTCTTGCTGAGCATTGGCTTGTCTCTCCCTAGGTGATTTCAACCGATTAGCAGAAGGCCGATTCCGAGTCCACGAAACCCGGCCTGCCGCGATGTCACATGTCGGCCAACGAGCCTGCGGGCGAATACCGACGAAGTGTCTTTAGCTCTGCCTTGAATCCGCTTTGACCACGGTTTAGTGGCTTGGCGATGACCAACCGTGAACCCGTGCGCGTTGCCGCACTCTACAAATTTGCGAGGCTGGGCGACTTCGAGGCGCTGCGGGTCTTGCGCACGCCACTTGCCGCCTTCTGCTGCGGGCGCGGCATCAAGGGCTCATTGCTTCTGGCGCAGGAAGGTATTAACGGCACGGTCGCCGGCAGCGAAACCGACATAGCCGACCTGATCGCTTATCTCGAGGCCATCGAGGGTCTTGCCGATCTCGAGGTCAAATACAGCACGGCCGCCGAAATGCCGTTCCATCGCATGAAGGTGCGGCTGAAGCGCGAGATCGTCACCATGGGCGTCGAAGACCTCGACCCGGCGACGGGTGCGGGGACCTATGTCGCGCCGGCCGACTGGAACGCGCTGATCTCGGACCCCGGCACCATCGTCATCGACACACGCAACGCGTACGAAGTGTCGATAGGCACGTTCGAGGGCGCGGTGGACCCGCGCACGTCAAGCTTTCGCGAATTCCCGGCCTGGGTGGAAAAACACCGCGACCAACTCGACGGCCGCAAGGTCGCGATGTTCTGCACCGGCGGCATCCGCTGCGAAAAGGCGACGGCCTATGTGAAGTCGCTCGGCTTCAAGGATGTGTTCCATCTCAAGGGCGGCATCCTCAGATATCTTGAAGAGGTCCCGGCCGAAGACAGCCTGTGGCAGGGCGAGTGTTTCGTCTTCGACGAGCGGGTCTCGGTGTCGCATGGGTTGACCGAAGGCGAGGCCGAACTCTGCCGCGCCTGCCGGCATCCGCTGACGCCGGAGGACCGGCTGTCGCCGCATTTTTCCACCGGCGTGTCATGCCCGCATTGCTACGAGGCACGCTCGGATGAGGATCGCACCCGCTATGCCGAGCGCCAGCGCCAGGTCGAACTTGCGCAGGCGCAGGGCAGGGGACATATCGGCAGTTAAGTGCCGCCGACGCCCTGACTGGATCACCACACGACAGAATAGCGGTCGATCACCCACAGCCATGTGCCGTCGGCCTGCCGGCGCGCGACCTCTGAGGTTATCGAGCCGTCGGCAAGCCTGGTCGACGTCAACGCGAGGTCGCCGTTAATGGCCGCCGGGCGCTGCTCGCCCCGCTGGAACTTTCGTCCGCTCGCGGCAAAGGCTTCGAACAAAGCGCGGATCGCCTCGTGGCCACGCGTCAATTCGGCTGCTCCGGTGTCGATGACGGCATCGGGTTGGAACAGCGCCACCATGCCGTCAATGTCTCCGGCCCACTGCCGGTCGATCAACAAACGTTCCAGATCCTGCGGATCGCGCGCCGGTTCCCGGCCAGGTTGATCGGTCACGGCAAGGTTCCTCCCTCGGCAATGCGGCGGCGACATTAGCGCAAGCCGAGGCCGGTATCGACACACCGATCACCGATTTGCGGCATTGCCGGCGCCGATAGTAAAGCGCGTCTCCGTCATTGTAATGTCAGTGTGCGGGACCTACCTCTGCAACGTCCAAAACCTGCCCGTTCACGTTTGGCGCGGGCCCTTTTCTGGAGGCACCATGTTCGACCCCAAGAAGCTTCTCGACGATCTGCTCGGCTCGCAAGTTCCCGGCACAACCGGCACCGTTCGCGACAAGGCCGGGCAGGCTGTGCAGATGGCCAAGGACAATCCGCTGGCCGCCGGTGCGCTGGCCGCGGTGCTGCTTGGAACCGGCACGGGACGGCAGGTCACCGGCACGGCCGTGAAGCTCGGCGGACTGGCTGCGATCGGCGGTCTCGCCTACAAGGCCTACCAGAATTACAAGGCCGGCAATGCACCCGAGCAGGCGCCGGCGGCCGGCCAGCCGGAATTGCTGCCGCCGCCCGCCGACACCGGCTTTCATCCTTCACAGGCGCCACAGGGGGAGGACGAGTTCACGCTGACCCTGGTGCGGGCGATGATCTCGGCGGCCAAGGCCGATGGCCATGTCGATGACGCGGAACGCCAAAAGATCGCCGGCAAGCTCAGTCTGGCCGGCATCGGCACGGAAGCGGAAAAGTTTCTGATGGCCGAGCTGGACAGCCCGCTCGACCTCGATACGCTGGTCGCCGGCGCCAAGACCGATGAGCAGAGGCTCGAGCTCTACACGGCGTCGCGACTGACGATCGACCCCGATACGCGCGCCGAACGCGGCTATCTCGACCTGCTCGCCGGCCGGCTCGGCCTGCCGGATGCGCTCGTCGATCATGTCGAGGCGACGGTGTCGGCGGCCAAGGTGCCGGTTCCGTCAGGCACGGCGCCGAACCCGCGCTGGTAGACAACGCAGCCGCGCGCCTGGGGCAGGGGCGCCGAGGCCGGAAAAAATGCGTTAACGTCTCGTTAACCGAGGAAGCGCATGATTTTAGTTAGTCGGATCGGCTTTTCCTCCTCCCAAGCCCGGTTCAGATCAGGGGGCGGTCGCCAATGACCGCCCTTTTTGTCGGACCGATCACATAAAGCGCGTGGCGCTTCATGTTTTTGTCCTGATGCATGTCGTTCTCTCAGAACCGGGGCCACTTTTGAGCGACATGCATTAGTGTCCGGCTTGCCATGATCGCCCTCATTTGCGATGGGTCGGTGCATTCGGATGCACCCCGATCTGTGCCGGGGATGCGCGGCGCGCAGGAGCAAAATCCATGACAGCCCTCACAGAGAAAACCGCCATCGTCACCGGCGCCGGCACCGGCATCGGCAAGAGCGTCGCCACGGCGCTGCTCAAGGCGGGCTGGAACACGGTGTTTTGCGGCCGCCGCAAAGCGGTGCTCGACGCCGCCATTACCGAAGCCGGGAAAGCGGACGCCAAGGCGCTGGCAGTTGCCTGCGACATCAGCAAGGCCGGCGAAGTCGATGACCTGTTCGAGACGGTGGCCGCAGCCTTCGGCCGCGTCGACCTGCTCTTCAACAATGCCGGCATGAGCTACAAGTCGACGCCGATCGACGAGATCCCGGTCGAGGTCTGGAACGATATTGTCGGCGTCAATCTCACCGGATCGTTCCTATGCGCCCGCGCCGCCTTCGGCGTCATGCGCAAGCAAAAGCCAATGGGCGGCCGCATCATCAACAATGGCTCTGTGTCGGCCTATGCGCCACGGCCGGGCTCGGTGCCCTACACCGCGACCAAGCACGCCATATCGGGGCTGACCAAGACGCTGGCGCTCGACGGCCGGCCCTATGATATCGCCTGCGGCCAGATCGACATAGGCAACGCGCTGACCGATATGGCGCATGCCATGACGGTCGGCGTGCCGCAAGCCAATGGCACCATCGCCGCCGAAGCGGTGATGGACGTCCAGCGCGTCGCCGACGCCGTCGTCCACATGGCCAGCCTGCCGCTCGACGCCAACGTGCTGTTCATGACGGTGATGGCGACCAAGATGCCGTTCGTGGGGCGTGGGTGAACAGCCGAAGGCCTACTTCTTCAAAAACGCCTCGATCCGCTCCAGCGCGTGCAAGATGTTCTCTTCGGAATTGGCGTAGGAAAGCCTGATGTAGCCTTCGCCGAGAATGCCGAAATCGGGGCCGCCGATCAGCGCCACGCCGGCCTCCTCGAGCAGTGCCGAGGCGAGCTTCTTGGCCTTCCAGCCGGTCTTCGAAACATTCGGGAAGGCATAGAATGCGCCTTTCGGCGTAATGCAGGAGACGCCGGGCAGCGCGTTCAGCCCCTCGACCACGATCTTCCTGCGGTTGTCGAAGGCGCGCATCATCTTGTCGACATCGTCCTGCGGGCCGTCGATGGCGGCGATGCCGGCGAACTGGCTCGGCGCGTTGACGCAGGACCAGCAATTGACCGCCAGCTTGCGGACCTTGTCGTAGAGATGCCCGCCCTTGTCGCCATTCGGCCAGATCGACCAGCCCATGCGCCAGCCGGTCATCGCCCATGTCTTCGACCAGCCGTTGAGCACGATCAGCCGGTCGCGAATTTCCGGAAAATTGAGCAGCGAAAAATGCGTCTCGCCGTCATAGGTCATGACGTCGTAGATTTCGTCGGAGAGGATAGCGACCTGCGGATGCGCTTGCAGCCCCTCCACCAACTTCTCGATCTCGGCGCGCGGCGTGACGCCGCCGGTCGGGTTGGCCGGTGAGTTGAGGATTAGCAGTCTGGTCTTCGACGTGATCAGCGCCAGCGTCTCTTCTGCCGAGAAGGCAAAGCCGTTCTCCTCGCGGATCGGCACCGGAATGGGCGCGGCGCCGGTGAACTCGATCATCGAGCGGTAGATCGGAAAGCCTGGGTCTGGATAGAGGATCTCGGCGCCGGGTTCGCCGAACATCAAGATGGCCGCGAACATGGTCGGCTTGCCGCCGGGCAGGATCATTACATTCTCGGGCGAGACTTCGACGCCGGTAGTGGTCAGCGTGCGCCGCACCACCGCTTCGCGCGTCGCCAGCAGGCCATTGGCCGGGGTGTAGCCATGGTGGCCGTCGCGCAGCGCCTTGATCGCGGCCTCGACAATGTGCTGCGGCGTTTTGAAGTCGGGCTGGCCGATGCCGAGATTGACGATGTCGCGGCCCTGTTGAGCCAGTGCAGTGGCGCGCGCCAGCACGGCAAAGGCGTTTTCCTCGCCGAGGCGGTCGAAGGCCGAAATCGTGTGGAGCATTTTTCCCGTCCGTGTGGTTCTTGCTGTTAGGTCGCGTTTTTGTGAGCGTCTGCTCACAAAAGTCAAACGGATTGGAGTTTTGCGTGTCGGAAAATCTCAAAGATTGGCAAGCGCGTCCGCGGCCCGAGCGCAAGCCCATTGACGGCCGCTATGTCCGGCTCGAACCGCTGAGCGCCGAAAAGCACGGCGATGGGTTGTACGAGGCGTCGTCCGTGCCCGACATCGATGGACGCTTTGCCTGGCTGCCCGACTACCCGCCGCAAACCCGCGCCGATTTCCAGCCATGGCTGGACAAGGTCGAGGCGAGCGAGGATCCGCTGTTCTTCACCGTCATCGACAAGGCCAGCGGCAAGGTCGCCGGGCGACAGACGCTGATGCGCATCGATCCCACCTATGGCGTCATCGAGATCGGCAACATCTATTGGGGGCCGCTGATCTCGCGCAAGCCGGCAGCGACCGAGGCGCAGTTCCTGTTCATGAAGTATATTTTCGACGGGCTCGGCTATCGCCGCTACGAGTGGAAATGCAACAACCGCAACGAGCCGTCAAAGCGCGCGGCGGAACGGTTCGGCTTCAAGTTCGAGGGCATTTTCCGCCAGCATCTTGTGGTCAAGGGTGAAAACCGCGATACCGCATGGTACTCGATCATCGACAAGGAATGGCCGGCGCTGCGCAAAGCCTATGAGGCATGGCTCGATCCCGCCAATTTCGATGGCGAAGGCCGGCAGAAGCGGCGGCTCGAGGATTTCCGCGCCGAGTTCGGCGCGTAACAGGAGTTTTTTCCGATGGCGGACAGCCATGATCATGGTTCGCATGCTGGGCATGGCGCCGGCCACGTGCATGGCTCGACCGACAAGAAGCGTGTGCTGATCGCAGCCTGCCTGACCGCCGGCTTCATGGTGGCCGAAGTGCTTGGCGGCCTTTTGACGGGATCACTGGCGCTGCTGGCCGACGCCGGCCACATGCTCGCCGACTCGATCGCGCTTGGCCTTGCCTGGTACGCCTTCCATCTTGGCGGACGGCCGGCGACAGTGCGCCTGACCTATGGTTTCGGCCGGGTCAAGACGCTGGTCGCCTACACCAACGGCATCGCCATCTTCGCCATTGCTTTGTGGATCGTCTACGAAGCCTGGGGCCGGCTGATGACGCCGGCGCCGGTGCTGGGCGGGCCGATGCTGGTGGTGGCGATCGCCGGCCTTCTGGTAAACTTCGCCTCGTTCTTCGTGCTGCATGGCGGCGACCACGACAGCCTCAACATGCGCGGCGCCATCCTGCATGTGCTGGGCGACCTGCTCGGTTCGGCGGCGGCGATCGTGGCGGCGCTGGTCATCCTGGCCACCGGCTGGACGCCGATCGACCCGATTCTGTCGGTGCTGGTCTCGGTGCTGATCCTGTCCACCGCATGGTCGTTGATGCGCGAAGCCGCCCACGTCCTTCTCGAAGGCGTACCGGCAAGCCTCGACCGCGACCTCATCGCCAAGGACATTGCCGGCACCGTCAACGGCGTGCGCGAAGTGCATCACATGCATGTCTGGTCGCTCGACGGGTCCAGCAACATGGCGACGCTGCATGCCTGCCTCAACGATGGCGTCGATCCGCACCAGGCGGTCAGCGCCATCAAGAAGCGGCTCGCCGCCGAACACGGCATCAGCCACGCCACGGTTGAACCGGAATTCGGCCAGTGCGCCGACAGCCGTGACGAGCACGATCATGACCACGACCATGGTGCGCCACCGCATCACGGCCATTATCACTGACAGGGAATTTCATGGCATTGGCATCCGAGTTGACGAGTTCCCGCTGTGGTGGGACGGCATGATGGACCGCGACACGCGAAACGCGCTGATTGCCGCAGCCTGGATCATGCTGCTGTTCGGCATCGCGGCGTTCTATTTGCCGACCGTGATGCTGGCCGTCGGCAATGTCTCGACCGTACTTGCCGGCATCGTCGGCATCGCCTTCGTGCTGGCATTTTTTCTGGTGTTCTGGTTGCGGGGCCGCAACCAGAACAAGGGCAAATAAGAGGCTTTCGAAATGCGCATCCTGATTACTGGCGCCGCCGGCATGGTCGGCCGCAAACTTGTCGACCGGCTGGCCAAGGACGGCACGCTCAACGGCCGCAAGATCACCGGGCTCGACCTGCACGACATCGTGCCGCCGCAAGCGCCGGCGATGGATGGCGTCAGCATCGCCACGCATACGGGCGACCTTGCCGACGCCGGTGCTGCCGAGAGCCTGGTCGCCTCACGCCCCGACGTCATGTTCCATCTCGCCGGCATCGTGTCGGGCGAGGCGGAGGCGAATTTCGATCTCGGCTACCGCGTCAACCTCGACGGCACACGGGCGCTGTTCGACGCCGTGCGGCTGGCAGACTTTGCGCCGCGCCTCGTCTTCACCTCGTCGATCGCGGTGTTCGGCGCGCCGTTCCCCGATGTCATCCCGGACGACTTTCATCCGACGCCGCTGACCTCCTACGGCACGCAGAAGCAGATGAGCGAAGCGCTGCTGGCCGACTATTCCAGGCGCGGCTTCTTCGACGGCATCGGCATAAGGCTGCCGACCATCTGCGTGCGGCCCGGCAAGCCGAACAAGGCGGCGTCAGGTTTCTTCTCCGGCATCATCCGCGAGCCGCTGAGCGGCCACGAGGCGATCCTGCCGGTGCCGCGCTCGGTGCTGCACACCCATGCCAGCCCGCGCTCTGCGGTCGGTTTCCTGATCCATGCCGCCGGGCTCGACGGTGCCGCTGTCGGGCCGCGCCGCAACCTCACCATGCCCGGCGTTGCCGTCACCGTCGGCGAGCAGATCGAGGCGCTGGAGCGCACTGCAGGCGCCGAGGTGGCGAGCCTGATCCGTGAGGAGCTCGACGAAACGATCTGGGCGATCGTCAAGGGTTGGCCGACGCGCTTCGAGGCGCGCCGTGCAAGGGACCTCGGCTTCAGCGCCGAAAACAGTTTCGATGAAATCATCCGCGCTCATATCGAGGATGAGCTGGGCGGAATGATCGCGGGTCAGGCCTGACCCGCCGAGGTCACACAGCTCCGGACAGGCTCGCCGACAACAGCAACAGCCCGAACAGGAAGACGAAGGCGGCGCCGCCGATTTCGACGACTGTGTGGATGCGGTTGCCCATGCGGCCGTCGCCGGCGAAATAGACCGCCCAGTTCTTGGCGGTGACTGCGATCGTTGCCAGCGCCGAGACTGTGATGGCGGTTCCAATCGACATCGCCAGCACCGACAGCAGGCCGCCGAGCCACAGGCCGTTGAGCAAAGCGAAGCTCAGCACAATCAGCGCGCCGGAGCAGGGGCGGATGCCGACGGCGGCTACAGCCGACCAGGCCGTGCGCCAGTCGAAGCGGTCGCCCGACAGCAGCGCCGGATCGGGCGCATGTGAGTGGCCGCACGTATCACAGACCTCGCCGGCTGGGTGATCGTGAGCGGCGTGATCGTGATGAGCGTGGTCGTGATGGGAACGATCGTGTGTGTCGTGGTCGTGCGCAGCGTGATCGTGATGATCATGCGAATGGTCGTGATGCACATGCAAGGCATGCGAATGCGCATGCGCCGCGTGGCTGTGAGCGGCATGCGAATGGCCGCCATGGGAATGACCGGCGTGGGCTGCCGACAGGCTGTAGGCGGGCGCCTTGCCGAACCAGCGCAGGACCGTAGGCCCGAGCTTGCGCCACAGCAGCCAGGCGCCGAACAAAGTGACGAAGACATAGCTCATGATCTCCATGAACCAGGCTGCGTCGGTCATCGAGATGGCGGTGCCGCGCAGGACGAAATAGGCAAGCAGCATCACCAGGATCGCGGTCAGGCCCTGCAGCAGCGCCGAGACGAAGGACAGCAGGATACCGCGCCTGAGCGCCACTTCATTGGCCACCATGTAGGACGAGATCACCGCCTTGCCGTGGCCGGGGCCGGCGGCGTGGAAAATGCCGTAGGCGAAGGACAGGCCGATCAGCAGCCACATCTTGCTGCCGTCCTCGCGCATTGCTTTCATCGCCGTAGCCAATGCGCGGTAGAATTCCTGCTGGCGCAGATTGATCCACATCAGGATGTGGGCGAACGGGCCGGTGGTGGGCGCCATGCCGTCATTGACACCGATGCCGAGTGAGCTCTGGGCATGGGCCTGCCCGAGAAAGTGCGTCATCAGCAGGGCAGCGACCACGAGGCCGAATGCCAAACGCAGGGACGGTTTCATCACCGGATCTATCCTTCTGGCGGGCAATTCAGTTCGAGCTTGGTGGCGAAGATCTTGCTCATGTCGGTGCCTGTCGGGTCGTTGAAGAACGCGTCCGTCAGGGTCTTCTGGTTTTCCTTGATCGCCTCGTCTGGATCAGGCCGGATGACGCTCTTGGTGCAGTTCGAGGGCAGGCCTTCCACCGTGATGTTGCTATCCTCGGTGAAGTCGATCGCTGTGTAGAAGGTTGGATCGTAGACGCCGAAATCGATCCTGCCGGCGAGCTTGATCGGCACCTTGGGTTCGGATTCGAACAGGATGATCAACTGGTCGTTGTCGAAATTGGCCATCAGATGCGGTGGCGGCGTCATAGGCACGTCCTTGCCGTCGACGGTGACGAGCTGGAAATAGTTGAATTCGGCCAGCGAGGCATGAACTGTGTCGGCGACATCCTTCAGCTCCTTGTCGTCAAGCTTCAGGTCGGAGTTCTTGTCGAACTCCATCATCACCGTACTCGAAAACAGATCATCGAAACGCCAGAGGTGACGCAGCGCTTTCACACTTTGGTGATCCGGCGAGAGGATCACGTCGAGGCGGGCCTCGGCGAATACATGAGGATGCGCGCCAGCCGCTCCGACGGAGGCAAAAGTCGTCGCCAGGGCCGAAGCCAGCATGATTGCGTGCCGTTTCAGATGCATTCTCGGTCGCTGTTCCATCGGCCTCGGAGAGATTTCGAGAGGTTACCAGAAACGGGGCGAAATTGGGACCGCGGCACGGCAGGACCGGCTCAAGCGCTCTCGCGGTTCTTGAACCATTGCACCAGGAAATCGACGAAGACACGGACCTTGGCCGGAAGATAGCGACGGTGCGGGTAGACGGCGAAAATGCCGCTGCCCGACTGGATGCGGTCGTCGAGCAAGGACACCAGCAGCCCGGATGCGAGGTCGGGTGCGGCGATGAAATCCGGCAGGATGGTGAAGCCCAGACCCGACACGGCGGCGGCTCGCGCGGCCATCGGGCTGTTGACCTCGATCGGACCCGATACGTTGACACTGACTGGCTCCTCGCCATCGCCCCTGAAGCGCCAGTTGGCGAGCGAGCGGCCATTGGTGTCGACGATGCAGGGCAAGTTGGCGAGATCCTGCGGGCGCGTCGGCTTGCCGTGCTTGGCGATCAGCTCCGGCGAGGCGCAAAGCTTGATCGAAAACGGCCCCAGGCGGCGGGCGATCAGCGATGAGTTCTCCAGGCGCGAGATGCGCACGGCAAGATCGAAACCTTCCTCGACCAGATCGACAAAACGGTCGTCGAGATGGATGTCGAGCACGATGTCGGGATGCTGCTTGGCGAAGTCGATCAGCGACTGGCCGATCGGTGCATCGGCAAAGGTGCGCGCCGCCGACAGCTTGATCCTGCCGCGCACGTCACCGGAGGATTCGCGCACGGCGTCGGCCAGGCTGTCGACCTCGCGCACGATTTCCGAAGCGCGGCTGTAATAGGTATGGCCGGCCTCGGTCAACGAGAACTGCCGCGTGGTGCGGTTGAGCAGCAGCGCGCCGAGTTCGTCCTCGAGTTCGCGCACATATTTCGACAGCAGCGCCTTGGAGCGACCGATCTTGCGCGCGGCCGCCGAAAAGCCTTCGGCCTCGACGACGTCGATGAAGGCGCGCATGCGGGTCAGTGTATCCATCATCAAGCCTTTCGTGCCGCATCGAGAATTCGCCGGCCGAGCCGTATCAGGGCAATGTCGCTGCCGGGAGGACCGAGCAGCGAGAGGCCGAAAGGGGCGCCGTCAACCGAGCCCAGCGGCAGGGTGATTTGCGGAAAGCCTGAAAGACCCGAAAGGCACAAAAGATGCAAGGCCCTTTCGCGGTAGGCCTGGAGCTGCTGCGGCTCGCTTTTGACCAGAGGTGCGGGGCCTGGAACGGTAGGCAGGACAAGAAACCCGTCCTGGCCGAGCAGCGCGGCTAGCTCGGAGCGGAACGTCAAGCGGCGCACCGCCTCGGCCCGCGCGGTCTTTTCGTCGATTGTCCGGCCGAAACCAAAGCGCTCCTCGACGCCCGGCCCGAGATCGCGCTCGCCCGAAATGATCCAGGCGCCATGCTGCTGCCAGGCCTCGGCGGCCTGGAGGCGGCGAAAGCACCAGTAGAGCTCGTCGGGGAAGGAGGCGAAGCTGTACTCTACCGGCGCCGGCTCACCGACAAGACTGGCGGCCAGCGCTCTCATCCTGGCATATTCGGCTGCCTCGGCGGGGCCGGCCACGAAAGCGTCCAGCCAGCGGATCGAAAGCGGCCGGTTGAGCGGATGCTGATGCGGGTCGCGGCCAAGCAACAGCTTGCCGATCGTCTCATAGGTCTCGATGTCGTCGGCGAACCAGCCGAATGTGTCGAAGCTCGGCGCCAGCTTCATCGTGCCTTCGAGCGAAATGCGGCCATGCGTGGTGCGCAGCCCGATCAACCCGCAAAAGCTCGCCGGGGCGCGGATCGAGCCGCCGGTGTCGGAGCCGGTGGCGATATCGGCAAGCTTGCCGGCCACCGCCGCCGCCGATCCGGAGGACGAGCCGCCGGTGACGCGATCGGGAGCGGCCGGGTTCACCGGAAACGGAAAATGCGCGTTCTGGCCCATCAGCGAGAAAGCGAACTCGTCGGTCTGCGTCTTGCCGATGAAGCGCGCGCCGGCGTCGAGAATCATCTGCACGGCCGGTGCCGTGCTGGACGCGGCATGCGCCTCGTCGAACTTCACCGGATTGCCGCAACCGGTGCGGTAGCCGGCGACGTCGCAAATGTCCTTTACCGCCAGCCTGAGCCCGGCCAGCGGCCCCAGTTCCGCATTGGCGACCGGCATGCGGCGCAGGTCAAGAAAGGCGTTGAGCGGGCCGTGCGTGCCTGGCATCGTTCGATATCCGTATACAGTAGGCCCAGCATTGTTCGATGCCGGAAATTTTACAACCTGGGATACGATTTTTATTGATTGTGAAATCTTTCGATCTTATATCGCGCTTGCCCAAAGTCGCACGTGCCTGTGGGTGTCCGCCGATCCTCGAATGGTGAGGGAAATCGGTAAGGTAACTGGAGCTAACCCCTCCAGTCGGTCTAGCGGCCAACCGCCAGCCCGAGGACACCTTGAAGCAACGACGGTGCGGGCCTTTCTGGTGTTCTGCCGGTCGTCCAAAGACCGGGGTTACTGAAGAGGCACACCTTCATTGCCGGCAGTGCGGACGGGTCTCCCATCCAAGCCAAGGCAGACAAAGCGAACCGAGGCCGGGCAAGGCCAAGGTTCACCGCCGCGAGATGGCGTTTCATGGTTCCGGGGTCTCCACCGGCTGGTTCCATGGATTTCCGTCCCGCCTTTGTTTGACCGCGTGTTCGCGAGGCCGAAAGCCCCGCGTCCGCAGCCTTATTGCGCGCCGCAAGGCGTATATGGAGAGACCCCATGGCCACCCAGCGCATCCTTGACTTCCTCGCCACCCGACGTCCGTCCGGCCCCTGCCTCGTCGTCGACCTCGATGTCGTGCGCGACAATTTTCGCGCCTTCGAAAAGGCGCTGCCCGATTCCCGGATCTACTATGCGGTGAAAGCAAATCCGGCGCCGGAAATCCTGCGCCTGCTTGCTGCGATGGGCTCGTCCTTCGACACCGCTTCCGTTGCCGAGGTCGAGATGGCGATGGACGCCGGTGCGCCGGCGGACCGTATCTCCTTCGGCAACACTATCAAGAAGGAGCGTGACATTGCACGCGCCTACCAGCTCGGCATTCGGCTGTTTGCCGTCGACTGCGTCGAGGAAGTCGACAAGATCGCCCGCGTCGCTCCCGGCGCGCGCGTGTTTTGCCGCGTTTTGACCGATGGCGAAGGCGCCGAGTGGCCGCTGTCGCGCAAGTTCGGCTGCGTGCCGGCGATGGCCGTCGATGTGCTGCGCCACGCCAGGACGCTCGGCCTCGACGCCTATGGCGTGTCGTTCCATGTCGGCTCGCAGCAGACCGACCTGACGGCGTGGGACCGTGCGCTGGCCGACGCCAAGAAGGTGTTCGCCACGCTCGCCGACGAAGGCATCGTCCTCAAGATGGTCAATATGGGCGGCGGTTTCCCGACGCGCTATCTGCGTGACGTGCCGGCGGCCCAGGCCTATGGCCAGGCGATCTTCTCGGCGCTGCGCAAGCATTTCGGCAATGCGATCCCTGAGACCATCATCGAGCCGGGTCGCGGCATGGTCGGCAATGCCGGCGTCATCAAGTCGGAAGTCGTGCTGATCTCGAAGAAGGCCGAAAACGACAATGTGCGCTGGGTGTTCCTCGACATCGGCAAGTTCGGCGGTCTGGCCGAGACGATGGACGAGGCGATCCGCTATCCGATCGTCACCCGCCATGACGGTTCGGAGACCGCACCTTGCGTGCTCGCCGGCCCGACCTGCGATTCGGCCGACGTGATGTACGAGAAGACGCCGTATCCGCTGCCTCTGTCGCTGACCATCGGCGACGATGTGCTGATCGAAGGCACCGGCGCCTACACGACCACCTACTCGGCGGTCGCCTTCAACGGCTTCGAGCCTCTCCGATCCTACGTGATCTGACGGCTTCGGCCTTCAGATCACCTCAGGTGGACGTTTGCGTCCGCTCGGGTTCGCCTGTGGAACAAGCTCCGCTCGTGAAGGATCGCGGAAATGGACATTGTAAATTACATTGATGGCATTGGATTCTCCCCCTCGACGGGGGAGATTGCCGGCGCCATTCCCATCGTCGCCGAAACTGCGGCAGACATTGCATCGCGTGAAGCGTTGCTCGATCGCGCCATGGGGCCGATGCGGCGCAAGAAATCGTCGGAGAAGCTGCGGCGTGGCCGCCGGCCTTCCGAAGGCCTCGCCTTCGTGGCGCGTGATGCGGCGGGCGCGGTGATCGGCACTGTGCGGCTGTGGGATGTAAGGCTGGGCGAGGGCGGCCCGGCGGCGCTCCTGCTCGGGCCGCTCGCCGTCGATCCGGCGCTGAAGAACGCCGGCATCGGCTCGGCGCTGATGCGCCATGCTTTGGCCGAGGCCGCGCGTCTCGGCCATGCCGCGATGCTGCTAGTCGGCGATGCGCCTTACTATGGCCGCTTCGGCTTTTCGGCGGAGAAGACAGGCGCGCTCGCCATGCCTGGACCTTACGAGCGGCGCCGCTTGCTGGCGTTGGAGCTGATCGAGGGTGCGCTCGACGGCGCGCATGGCACGCTGAAGGCTGCAGGTCGCAAGCTCAAGGCACAGAGGCTGTCGCTGGCCGCCTGATTGTCCAAAAACAAACGCCGCCGGTCGTTTGCATTTCAGCGAGGGCGGCGTTTTGTTTTTGCGAAGGGCTCAGCCGATCAGTTGGCTGAGCGCCATGGCGACCGACATATCGCCTTCGACCTTTATCTTGCCGGACATGAACGCCATGGTCGGGTTGAGGTCGCCGGCGATCAGCGAATCCAGATCGTCGAGCGACAGCTTTATGGTGCAGTCGGTCGGCGCGTCGGTGGTCGAGACGGTTGCACCGTCGATGACGATGACGCCGTCACTGCCGGTATCGAACTTCACGGAATGTTCGAACCCGGCGCTCGCCACGCGCGACCTCATCTTCTCGGCAATGTCCTGAACGCTCATGACTGTTCTCCTGGTCTCGTTGCGTTTTGCCGCGCTTCAGTGACCGGCCTCCGCCGAAGTCGCTGTCTCGCGCGTGCCGCGATCCTGGTCGCTTGGCGCATATAGCTTCGAGTTGACGTAAACGTCAACGCGCGATGCGTCATCTCGTTTCAGTCGGAAGGAATGCGGCAGAGAACATTCACCCTGCGACGAAGGTTAGTGTTCAGCAGCGGGCTTCGCCGCCTCGGCCTGGGCCGATTCCGCCGGGGCCGGTTCGGTCGGCGTGGCCGGATCCTTGCGGCGGCGCATGGCGTTGTCGCGGATTTCATCCTTGGTCAGGAAGTTGACTTGGTCTATCAGCACTTCATGCACCAGGTCGGCGCCGACGCGGGCGTTGACGGTGTCGCGTATGGCCTTGCGGAAGGCATCGAGATCGATGGTTTCCTTCTTGGTGAAGTCGATCTGAGGATTGGAGTAGAGATAGGAATAGACCTGATCGGTCATCAGCGCTTCGGCCGGGATCGACATCTTCTTTATCTCGGCCGGCTCGACCGTGTAGACGAGCTTGGTGAGGAAATAGCCGTCGATCTTGGAATCGCGGATCAGCGGCACCGAGATGATGTCGGTCTTGACGTAGTCGAGGCCACCCAGCATCGGTTTCGGCGTCTCGCCGACGCCGCGCTCACCGGCCGCCTGGAACGAATAGAACACCGCGCCAAGCGTGGCGGCGCAGATCCAGATCGCGGCGGCGATGAATTTGATCACCGGTTGTTCCCGCCTGTTGCCGAGATCATCAGCTCGCCCAACCGAATTCACCGGCCGAATAGGTGCCGTCGGCTTCGGCGCGCTGAATGGCGTTCTTCAACAGCGTGGCGACTTCGTTGACCGCGTTGAGGTGGGCGAGGATTGCAGCCTCGTTTTTCGCGAGCTTCTGGCGCAGCCGCGCCAGACTGTCGCGATGCTGTTCCAGGAATTCGATCTCGTTGGCGCCCTTCATGGCGCGGGTCAGCTCATAGAGGTAGCGGCTCTTGCGGGCGTTGGAGGCCTTGAGGTCATAGCTGGTGTCGTTCTTCAAACCGGCCGTCTCTTCCTCGACCGCTTCCTCGATGCGGCCGATGATGGCGGCAAGGTTGCCCGGCCGTGCAAACGGGATCGGCGCTTCGGACGTACGCGCCGGCAGGTTGGAAGAGTATTTTGAAAAATCGGCCATTGAAAATCCTGGTCTAGATCTTGATTTCGGTTTTGATGGTCGTCTCGTCGCCGGTCATCGACCGTGCGGCCTTGCGCTGCAATTCCTCGACCAGCGAGGTGGACAGCCGCGCCTGCTGGTCGATCTCGGTCTTGTGCGGCCCGGTTGACACCGGGCCGATCGGCACGGTGCGCTTGCCGTCCTTGTAGTGGTCGGCGAGCAGCGATTTGGCAATGCCGATCCCTCCGCGCTCGGCCATGACGTCGGCGACACGCTCGGCAAGCTGCGATTTCCACATGTCGCCGGCCAGCCCCTTGCCGTAGACGCCCTCTGTGTCCTTGGGCAGCATGTTCTGGATGAAGGTCTGCAAGACCATGGCCTCGAACTTCTTGAATTTTCCCGCGGGATCGGCGCCTGCCGCGGCCTTGTCGGCCGTGGCACGCGACAAGATCGAGCCGGTATCCACCGAAGCCGCCATGTCGACCAAAAAGGCGCCGCCAACGCCGTTGGCCCGCTTGGCCAGCGCGGCACGGGCAGCCTCGATATCCGTCGGGTCGACGGCTCGGGCAACATCGAGAACGATGTCGCTGGGTGGAGAAATCGCCAAGAAAGTCCGCCTCTTTGCCGGGTTTCCTGAGCGACCATGCCGCAGCAAGCTTGTGGCAGGCTTGCCGGCTCGAAATCCTTCGCCGGATGCTAGGCATTGCTATCAGCAGCGGCAACTCCGGCTGGGTCGATGCGATCTGGTCGTTTGCGGTGGGCGCTGCCGGCGTCGCCATGGTCAGATCGTAGGTGGCGTAGGCGCAGAGGCCGAACACGGCGCCGTACACCCAACACAGCCCGCCGCACGGAACGAAACCGAACGCCGTCCGCAGGTGACCCGGCTCTAACTTCCGATTATTCCTGCCCTCGCCTCTGCGCGATCAGATCGAGCCGGTCGCGGTCGGAGCGTTCGCGTTCGTCCTGTCGGCGCACGTCCTTGTAGGCGCGCTCGACCATGTTGGTGCGCGCCGTCGCAGTGGCGATGAGCGTGACCTCCTGCCTGGCGCTTTCCAAGCTCGCTTCCTGCCGGACCAGCGCATTCGCGATGCGGCGATGGTAGAGGTCAGGGAACAGCACCGCCATCGACTGGTCGGCGTCGAAATGCTGGACTAGTTCCTTGGCCTCGGTTTCGGCGGTTGCCGCTGCCGCCAGGAAGGCCGCATGGCGCGTCTCGTGCAGGGCCTTCAGCTGCTCCTGCACCTTGACCAGTTTCTTCAGCCGTTCCTTGCGCGTGCTCATCTCACCTCGCCAGCGTCAGGTCGACAAAGCCGTCGACGAACAGCGACAGCATGGTCCCGATGGCGAAATAGAAGATGATCATGCCGCCGGCGATGACGAAAGGCAGCGAGATGAAGTAGACCGGGATTTGCGGCGTCAGCTTGTTGACGAAGCCGATCGTCAAATTGACCAGGATGGCATAGGCGATGAACGGGCTGCCGAGCCGGATGACCAGGAAGAAGGCGTCCGACACCGTGTCGGTGAGATCGACCAGGGCGGCCTGCGGATTGAAGAAGACGTTGACCGGCGCCACCGTGTAGGAGGCGACCAGAGCGCGGATGATCTCGTGGTCGAAATCGAAAACGAAGAGCAGCAGCAGCGCCGAAAACGAGATGATGGCGGCGAGCGCCGCCTGCGGTTCCGGCTCCTCGATCGCCGGTCCGCCTGTGCCGCCATAGCCGATCAGCATGGCGATGGCCGAACCCATGAAGCGCAGCGCCTCCATGTAAAGCCTGGTCATCGCGCCGATCAGCCCGCCGACCAAAAGTTCGGAGATGATCATCGGCGCCAGCACCTGCGGACGCGCATCGACGAAGGGAAAGATCTTGTCCCACAGGAAGGCGAGCAGGCCACCGGTTGCGGCGATCGACGCGAACAGCCGAACCTGGATCGGCACGCGGGCGCTGGACAGGCCCGGCATCAGCATGAAGCAGGCGCCGATGCGACAGAAGGCGAGGAAGGCGGCGATGACGACGCCTTGCGACAGTATGTTCACGAGATCGTCCCGAGCACCTTGATCTCGACGCCCTTGGCGATTTCGACATGGGAGAGAACGGGAAGCGTCGTGAACAGGCGCTCGATGATCATGCGCACATAAGGCCGCGCATCGGGCGCGGTGACGAGGACAAAACGCTCGCCGGCCTCGAGATGCTTGCGGATCGCCTTGGTCGCGTCCTGGCCGAATTCCTCCAGCTGGCGCGGGTCGATGTCGAATTCGCGCACCTCGCCCTTGGCGTCGCGCTTGAGGCTCTGGTGGAAGGCGAGGTCCCAGCGGTTGCCGAGGCGCAGCACCTTGAGCATGCCGCCCTCGGAGAGATCGCCGCAGATCTGTTGGGCCATGCGGATGCGGACATGCTCGACGATCTGCTCGGTGCGGCGCACATGCGGCGCGATCTCGGCGATGGCCTCGATGATCAAATGCAGGTTGCGGATCGATACGCGTTCGGCCAGCAGCAATTTCAGCACCGCCTGCAGGCCGGGATAGGAGATGTGCGAGGTGCAGATCTCGTCGGCGAGCTTGCGGTATTCCGGATCCTGGCGCTCGAGCAGCGCCTTCATGTCCTTGTAGGACAGAAGCTGCGGCAGGTTGTTGCGGATCACCTCGGACAAATGGGTGAGCAGCACCGACATGTTGTCGGCAAAGGTGTAGTTCTCGCGCTTCAGATCCTCGGCGAAGGTTTCGAGCACCGAGAAGGCGCGCATGCCGAAGGCCGGCTCGCGGATTTCCTCGCCGGGAACGTCGGGCAAATCCCGGTTGCCGAGCAGCACCATGATCTCGCCGACGCGCATCTGGTATTCGGCGACGACGGTGCCGTGGACCTTGATCTGGTAGCTTTTCGGCGGGATGCCGAAATCGTCGGCGACGCGCACTTCCGGCACGACGAAGCCATATTGCGTGGCAAATTTCTTGCGCATCTTGGCCATGCGGAACACCAGTTCCTGATGCGACACCAGCAGCCGCGTCGACAGCTGTTTGCCGATCAGAAGCTCGATCTCGGCGGTGGTCAGCGAAGCCTTGACCGAGTTCTTCTCTTCCTCGACCTTGTTCGCCTTCTCCAGATCCTTGATCGCTTCGGCGGCGGCAGCCTCGCGGTTGGCGCGCATCGGGATGACGTAGCCAAGGCCGGCCATGCCGGCGGCTAGCGTGAAGAACGGGAAGAACGGCAGGCCGGGCATCAGGCCGAGCAGGACGAGCAGCGAGGCCGCGACATAGAGCGCGCGCGGATGCGCACCGAGCTGGCCGAACACCGCCTGGTTGGTCGAGCCGCGCGTGCCGCCCTTGGACACAAGCAGGCCGGCGGCGAGCGAAACGATAAGCGCCGGGATCTGGGTGACGAGGCCGTCGCCGACCGACAGTTTGATGAAGACATCGGCGGCTTCGCCCATGCCCATGCCGTGCCTGATGTAACCGATGGCGATGCCGCCGACGATGTTGATGGCGGTGATGATGAGGCCGGCAATGGCGTCGCCGCGGACGAATTTCGAGGCGCCGTCCATCGAGCCGAAGAAGGAGGATTCCTCTTCCAGCTCGCGGCGGCGCAGTTGCGCTGTCTTGTCGTCGATCATGCCGGCGGACAGGTCGGCGTCGATCGACATCTGCTTGCCGGGGATCGCGTCGAGGGTGAAGCGGGCGCCGACTTCGGCAATACGGGTGGCGCCTTTGGTGATGACGATGAAGTTGACCACAATCAGGATCATGAAGACGATCAGGCCGATGACGAAATCGCTGGCCATCACAAGTTTGGAGAAGCCGGCGATGACATAGCCGGCGGCGTGCGTGCCCTCATTGCCGTGCGACAGGATCATGCGCGTGGTGGCGATGTTGAGCGATAGCCGTAGCATGGTGGCGATCAGCAGCACGGTCGGGAAGGACGAGAAATCGAGCGGCCGCTGGATCCACAGCGCCACCATCAGGATCAGCACCGACAGTGCGATCGAGAAGGCGAGGCCGATGTCGATGAGGAAGGCCGGGATCGGGAGGAACAGCACGGCCAGGATGATGACGATGCCGATGGCGAAGAAGACATCGCGGCCGTTCTTGGCCACTGTTCCTGTCGCTAAGCTTTCGCTGACGGCCATATCGTCCCCAATCACAAGCCTGCCGAGCACGCGACAGCCCTTCGAGCCTAACCGGTCAAGCTTGCGCGAGGGTGGGAGGACTGGTTACTTGCCAGGACGACAGAGGCCTTGAGGAGAGAGATCATGCTGGTGATCATCGGCACCATTCGCCTGCCTGCGCAACTGCTCGACGAGGCAAGGCCGGCCATGCGGCGCATGATACTGGGCAGCCGTGCGGAGCCCGGCTGCATCGAATACTCCTACGCGCAGGACGTGCTCGACGTCGGGCTCATCCATGTAACCGAGGTGTGGAGCGACAGGGCCGCGCTCGACGCGCATTTCCGCTCGCCTCACATCGCCGATTGGCGGGCGAGCTGGGCATCGCTCGGCATAGGCGAGCGCAACCTCATGCTCTATGAGGCCGGCGAGCCGAAGCCGATCTGAGGACCGGGCACAGTCAAGAAGGCGTGGGCCCAAGAAAATCTAGCAGGCGTTGACCTGTCTGCAGGACCATCCGCCGCCATCGGTATCGTGGCAGTCTTCATAGCTGCCGTAGCAGGTGTTCGTCGAATTGCGATACCAAGGGTAGCCGCCGGGACAGCAAACATCTTGTTGTGCAGTCTGGATAAATTCCTTTGCCGGCCGGCTTTGGTTTTCCGGATTGCCTCCCGCCAAAAAAGAGACATCGGGTGTGACACAACAGACCTAACCGGCATATCCATGCTTGAATTGCTCGCCGCAGACGAGCTCAAAAAAATCATGCCAACAGCTAATGAAAAAAATCCCCGCGCACTCATCTTCTCCTCCTTGAGGGAAATAGAGACGGCCAAAAATAACACAGCTGCGTCGATTGCGTAAGCGATCGCTCATATACCTCGACACGCTCGCGGGGAATTGAAGCGGGGCGGCAAGCCTGACTGCGCCTCAGCGCCAGAATGGCGCCGCAAGCAGCCGGCATTATGTCGGCGTGCTGATCGTCGCCGAACTGCACAGCGATCCGTCCGATGGTGAGACGCCGGTGCTGGCGCCGGCCAAATTCCGGCATGCGGTGCTGGTGCCGACCATGAACGTCCGGTCCACCGCCGAAACCATCCAGCGCGCCGTCGCCGAGGAACTGGCGGTGGTCGAGAATTTCGACAACCGGGCCGTTGTCGGGCTTTTGACCGAGGGCCATCTGATGCGGCGCTACGCGGAGGAACTCGACAAGGCGCGGCGCGACCGGGCGAAGACTAGGCCTCGGCCGGCATCTTAAATGTCCCTACTCGGCGCTTGCCACGTGTACAGTGTCACTGTACAAATTGTTCAGTGGGAGAAAAAGACGGGATGAGCACCGACCAGGCTCCGGTCAAGAATGGCGTCGCCTCGACGGCGACGCATGCCCATCAGATGCTGGGCCAGCGGCTGAAGAGCCTGCGTCTCGGCCGGCGGCTTTCGCTGCGCGAACTCGCCGAGCTGACCGGGACCAGCGCCAGCTTCATCAGCCAGCTCGAGCGCGGCCTGACCGGCGCCAGCACCGCCTCGCTCAACCAGATGGCCTCGGCGCTGGGTGTAAGCGTGGCGATGCTGTTCGAGGATAGTGCCGCCGGGCAGCGCGGGGTCTTGCTGCGCAGCGAGCGGCCGAGCCTGCCGCCCAGCGACGGCTGCCGCAAGATGCTGCTCTCGCGTCCCCCTTTAAGCGACATGGAAGTCTATGTCGGCGAGTTCGAAATCGGCGGCTCGACCGGCCCAGCGCTCTACACCCATGGCGACGCGCACGAGATGCTCGTCGTGCTGCGCGGCATCGTCGAGGTTTCGCTCGGCGATGTCAGGCATGTGCTGGAAGAGGGCGACAGCATCGAATACGCGACATCGACAGCACATCGCTCAGAGAACATCGGCAGTGGCCGAGCCGAGGTGATGTGGATCATTGCGCCACCGACTTCGGTGCGCGCCGAACTCGATCAATACAGGGCCTGGAAACCGCTCGCAGCCAGGTAGGTTCAATCCATGCGGGTCAAATGGGAGAACAATAATCATGCTGAAAACAAGACATCTTGGCCTTGGCGCCGTGCTGGCGCTCGGCGTTCTGGCAACCGCAGCGTTCGCGCAGGAAAAGCCTGTCGCGGGTGAGGTCAAGGAAGGCTCGCTCAAGGGCAAGACGCTGACGCTCGTCTCTTATGGCGGCATCTACCAGGACGGCCAGGCCGCCGCGCTCAAGGAGTTCGTCGAAAAGTCCGGCGCCACGCTGCTCAATGACGGGCCGACAGAGATCGCCAAGCTGCAGGCGCAGGTCGAATCCGGCAACGTCACCTGGGACGTCGTCGACACCGCCGACCTGCCGCCTTACGTCTATTGCGGCAAGCTGTTCCAGAAGCTTGATTTCAGCAAGCTCGACGTCTCCAAGGTGCCCGAGGGCCAGGTCGGCGAATGCTCGGTGCCGGCCATGAACTACGGCGTCGTGCTGATGTACAACAAGGAGAAGTATGGGGATAACCCGCCCAAGAACTGGGCCGATTTCTTCGACACGGCAAAATTCCCCGGCACGCGCGCGCTCGACGGTTCGGGCGACCCGACGGGCGGCCTGCTGGAGCAGGCGTTGAAGGCCTCTGGCGGCGACCCGAAGGCGATGACGGTGGCCGACATCGACAAGGCCATCGATGTCATCCGCAAGCTCGGTCCCGACACGATCTATTGGAAGACCGGCGCTGAATCGCAGCAGCTTGCCGAATCTGGCGAAGCCGACATGCTGATGATGTGGACCGGACGTGCCATGACGGCGGTGAAGAACGGCGCCAAATATGCGCCGGCCTGGCAGGACTGGCTGGTGGTGATGGACCAGATGACCATTCCGGTCGGCGTCAAGGATACGGATGCGGCTTATGCGCTGCTCAATGCCTATCTCGGCAAGGGGGCGCAGGAGATCCTGGCGCAGCAGACCTCCTATACGCCGATCAACAATGACGCGCAGCCCAAGGTCGATGCGTCGGTCGCCGCCTTCCTGACCAACACGCCCGAGCGCCAGAAGCAGGGTTACAAGCAGAACATCAAGTTCTGGGTCGAGAACTTCCCGGTGGCGCAGGAGAAGTGGTCGGCGCTGATGGCCGGCAACTGAACAGCCAAGTGAGAGCCAGGCCGTGAGCGCGTCCGAACCCATCGCCCAACCCGCCGCCCATGCGCGGTCGGGTCGGGCATGGCGGCCGTTCGCGCTCACGGCGCCGGCGCTCATCCTGCTCGTCGCGGTGATCGGGTATCCGCTGCTCACCATCGTGCTGCGCAGCCTGTCGGAACCTGAGTGGGGGCTGCAGAACTATGCCTGGTTCTTCGGCGCGCCGGTCAACCTGACAGTGCTGCAGCGGACTTTCGTCATTTCGGCTTGGGTGACGCTGGTCTGCGTCATCGCGGCCTATCCCTATGCCTATCTGATGACCGCGGTCGGGCCGCGCGTCCGGCTGGTGCTTGTGCTTTGCGTGCTGATCCCGTTCTGGGTGAGTGGTGTGGTGCGAACGCTGTCATGGGTGATCCTGCTGCAGGATTCGGGCGTCATCAATTCGTTGCTGCGCTCGGTCGGGTTCGGCGCGGTCAAGCTGATCCGCACCCAGACCGGCGTGGTCATCGGCATGGCGCAGGTGCTGTTGCCGTTCATGATCCTGCCGCTCTATTCCGTGATGCAAGGCATCGACCTCAGGCTGATGCGTGCGGCGCAAAGCCTCGGTGCGCGGCCGTCGCGCGCGTTCTTCACCGTCTATCTGCCGCTGTCGCTGCCCGGCGTCTATGCCGGCGCGGTCATCGTCTTCATCCTGTCGCTCGGCTTCTACATCACGCCGGCTTTGCTCGGCGGCCCGCGCTCGACCATGCTGTCGACGCTGGTGCAGACGCAGGTGCTGAGCCTGCTGCAATGGGGCAGGGGCGGCGCCATGGGCGTCGTTCTGCTGGTCACCACCTTCGTGCTGCTGGCGCTGGCAGCACTTGTGATGCGGTCCAGGCATCGGGAAGCGGGGCGGCGCTGATGGAGATGAAGCCGCTCACCCGCGTTCTTCTCGGGCTCGTCTGCCTGCTGGTGGCGATATGGCTGGTGGCGCCGACGCTGGTCGTGGTGCCGATGTCGTTCAACGAAAACAAATCGCTGGCGTTTCCGCCGCAAGGCTTTTCCTGGCAGTGGTACCAGAATTTCGCCACCAATCCGGACTGGTCGAACAGCTTCCTGAATTCGCTGAAGGTCGCCTCGATCGTGGCGGTGCTGGCGACGGTGCTCGGCACGCTTGCCACCTTCGGCCTCGACCGCATGAAGGCGCGGCCGGCGAACCTTTTGCGTATGCTGATGCTGACGCCGATGGTGGTGCCGGGCGTGGTGCTGGCGATCGGCATCTATGCCGTCTATCTCGACACGCAGCTCGTCGGGACGCTGCTCGGCTTCGTGCTGGCCCACACCATCCTTGCGCTGCCCTTCGTGCTGATCGCGGTCTCGGCCAGTCTCGAAGTGTTCGACCGCCGGCTGGAGACAGCCGCAGCCAGCCTGGGCGCCGGCGCACTGACCACGTTTCGCACGGTGACGCTGCCGCTGATCGCGCCGGGCGTGCTCTCGGGCCTGCTGTTCGCCTTCGCCACCTCGTTCGACGAGATTGTCGTGTCGCTGTTCATCACGAACCCCTATCTCAAGACATTGCCGGTGCAGATCTTCGCCTCGATTACGCGCGATGCCGACCCGACGGTGGCGGCCGTCGGCACGATCCTGCTTTTCGCGACCACGATCCTGATCGCCGGCGGCATGCTCCTTCTTGGCCGCGAGCGGAAAGGACGCCAATGAATCCGAAGCCGACAAGCAAGGGCGCCTCGATCGATCTCGAAGCGATCAGCAAGGCCTATGGCGGCTTCAAGGCGCTGGACGGCGTGTCGCTGCGCATCGAGCCCGGCGAGTTCATGACGCTGCTTGGCCCCAGTGGTTCGGGCAAGACGACGACGCTCAACGTGATCGCCGGTTTTACCGACGTCACCAGCGGCAAGCTTTTGGTTGGGGAAAAGAGCGTCGTCGGCGTGCCGGCGCACAAGCGCAACATCGGCGTCGTCTTCCAGCACTACGCGCTGTTCCCGCATATGAGCGTCGGCCGCAACGTCGCCTATCCGCTGACGCTGCGCGGCGTCGACCAGGCGACGCGGCAGACACGCGTGGCAAGGGCGCTCGACATGGTCAAGATGGGCGATTTTGCGCATCGCTATCCCAGCGAATTGTCGGGAGGCCAGCAGCAGCGCGTGGCGTTGGCACGCGCCATCGTCTTCGACCCGCCGCTGCTCTTGATGGACGAGCCGCTCGGCGCGCTCGACAAGAAGCTGCGCGAATGGCTGCAGCTCGAGATCAAGCGCATCCACCGCGAGCTCGGCACCACCTTCGTCTATGTCACGCACGACCAGGAAGAGGCGCTGGTGCTGTCCGACCGCGTCGCCGTGTTCAACCGCGGGCACATCGAGCAGGTCGGCACCGGCCGCCAGCTCTATGACGAGCCGGCAACGCTGTTCGTCGGCCGCTTCATCGGCGATTCCACCGTGCTGCGCGGCGAGGCGCGCAGCGATGGCAACAGCACCGCGCTGAGCATCGCCGGCGAGACGGTGACGGTACCGCGTAAGCTGTCGGGAGAAGCCAGCCCGGTGATGCTGCTGCGTCCCGAAAAGCTCGCGATCCGAAGAGCCGGCCAAAGTGCTGCCAATGGCGCCAACCGCCTGTCGGGGACGATCGCGGAAGCCATCTATCTCGGCTCGGAATCGAAATACGAAGTTAAGCTCGCCGACGGCTCGGCCGCGATCGTGCGCTCACCGCTGACCGGCGAGAGTTTTGGCCTCGGCGACAAGGTCGAGCTCTGCTTCGACGGCAGCGACGCCAAGCTGCTGGCGGACGACGCAAGCGCCGACACCACACTCACCTGATTCCATCTGGCCTGATCCCATCTGGCCTGATCTCATCTGAAAGTCATTCCATGCAAGCCAAGCGCAACGGCGACATATCGTTCTGGTATGCGGATCTGGGGGCGGTTCCCGTTCCGCGCCCGTCCTTGCCTGGAAACATCGAGGCCGATGTCGCCATTGTCGGCGCCGGCTATACCGGCCTGTGGACCGCCTACTATCTGAAAAAGGCGAAGCCATCGCTGCGCGTCGTGATCGTCGAGCGCGAATTTGCCGGCTTCGGCGCTTCGGGGCGCAATGGCGGCTGGCTGTCGGGCGGCTTCAGCTGGTCGCGCGAAAAATATCTCAAGACATCGAGCCGCCAAGGCGTGATGGCGATGCAGGCGGCGATGGCAGGCTGCGTTGATGAAGTGATCCGGGTCGCGACCGAGGAAGGCATCGACGCCGACATTCGCCGCGTCGACAATCTGACGGTGGCCACCAACGCAGCGCAGTTGGAGCGCGTGCGCGAAGAATGCGAGACGATCCGTTCCTGGGATGTCGACCCGAACCGCGTCGAGATGCTGGACGCCGCCTCAACGCGCACGCGCATCAACATCCGTAACGTCATGGGCGGCTTCGTCGTCCATGGCCAGGCGCGGGTGCAGCCGGCCAAGCTGGTGCGTGGGCTTGCCGATGCCGTCGAGCGGCTGGGCGTGCCGATCTATGAGAAGACGACGGTGACAAGCATCGCCAAGGGCAGCGTGACGACAGACCGCGGTACGGTGCAGGCGGAGACGATCATCCGCGCGACCGAGGGTTTTACATCAGGCATCCCCGGCGAGGAGCGGACCTGGCTGGCGCTCAACAGCGCGCAGATCGTGACTGAGCCGCTGCCGCCCGACCTGTGGCGCGACATCGGTTGGGAAGGGCACGAACTGCTCGGCAATGCGGCGCATGCCTATTGCTATGCCCAGCGCACGCGTGAGGGACGCATCACGATGGGCGGACGCGGCGTGCCTTATCGCTACGGCTCGCGCACCGACGTCAACGGCCAGACGCAGCAGGCCACGATCGACCAGCTGCACACGATCCTGACGACGCTCTTGCCGCAGACCAAGGGATGCCGCATCGATCACGCCTGGTGCGGCGTGCTCGGCGTGCCGCGCGACTGGTGCACCACGGTCGGCCTCGATCCCGCGACCCGCATCGGCTGGGCCGGCGGCTATGTCGGCCTCGGCGTGTCCAGCTCCAACCTTTCGGGGCGCACGCTGGCTGACCTTGTTCTCGGGGCAAACACCGAGCTGACGAAGCTGCCCTGGGTCAACCGCAAGGTCAGGCCATGGGAACCGGAGCCCTTCCGCTGGCTGGGCGTGCATTCGATGTACCAGCTTTATCGCATTGCCGATGGCCGCGAGGCGGCAGGGCTTGCGCGCACCTCGAAGCTGGCCGCGTTGGCCGACAGCATCACCGGCCACTAAAGCCATTTGTTCTCACGCAATTCCGGGGCAGACCCCTTTCCTGGAATTGCTCTTATCCATGGAGCTAGACTTGATCGATCTTTCGACCTTCCACGATCTCGCCAAGGCCGAGATCGGCGCGTTCTCTCCTAAGCCAAGCTCGATTGAAGGCGATCAGGTCGAGGCCGTGCGCTCGTTCTTTCAATCGCCTGACGGGACTGTCGATGTCGGCATCTGGGAATGCACGCCCGGCCGCTTCACCGCCGATCGTTCGGACTCGTCGGAGATCTGCCACATCATTTCGGGGCGCGTGGAACTGAGCCGCATCGATGGCGAGGTGCGGGAACTCGGTCCGGGCGATCTCCTCGTCCTGCCGCAGGGCTGGAAGGGCGAGTGGCTGATACGCGAGACCACGCGCAAGCTCTACATGATCCAGAGCGCCGGCTGACCGGCGCTACGGCTATGGCGAGCTCAGTGATCGATCGGCCCCTTCGGCGAGACCAGCGCGGTGCCGGCGGTCGTCGGGCGCTCGATCAGGCGGCGCACGCGCGGCGGTTCGTCGCCGCTGTGCAGCGCCCGCACCCGCTCGCCGACGACGGCGTCGGCATGGGTGGCGCGCCGGTTGTGGCGGATGTATTCCAGCCAGGTCGGCGTGTGGTAGTGTTCGATCCAGACTGCGGGATTTTCTAGGTCCCGAGCCAGCGTCCAGTTGCGGGCGCCGTCGCGGCGGCGGATGCGCCCGCGCTCGGCCATGGTGGCGAGGAATTCGGGTACATCTTCGTCGCGGATAATGTACTCTATCATGATGGCGATGGGGCCGCTGCGCGGCTTCAGGTCGAGGCCGAGATGCGGCTCCTTGAAGCGGTTGAGCGGGTCGAGGTTGAGAGTCGTCTGCTGCGGCAGCGGCAGGAACAGGCCGATGGCGCCGCCAACAAGCATCGCGATGGCCGCCGCAATCAGCGCGGTTTCGGCGCCATGCGCATCGGCAACGACGCCCCAGATCCAGCTGCCCAGCGCAATGCCGCCGAAGGTCGCCGTCTGGTAGACCGACAGCACCCGGCCGACGACCCAGCGCGGCGTCGACATCTGCACCGTGACGTTGAAATGCGACAGCGCGATCACCCAGCAGGCGCCGCCGATGAGCAAACCCGCCGCAGTCTGCCAGGCATTGAGGCTGATGGCGGCATTGAAGGCGCAGACGGCAAAGCCGGCGAAGGCCATCCGCACCATCGTCTCGCTGGACAGCAATTGTCTGAGACGCACGCTTATCAGCGCGCCGCCGACGGCGCCGATGCCGAAGGCGCCGAGCATGATGCCGTAGGTCAAGGCATCGCCCTTGACGACGTCGCGCGCCACCAGCGGCAGCAGCGCCAAAACCGCGCCGGCGCTGAAGCCGAAGGCGGAGCCCCTGACCAGCACCTTGCCGATGTTGGGCGACATGGCGACATAGCGCAGGCCGGCGCCCATGGCGGCGCCCAGCGTCTCGCGCGGAAGCGTCGAGACCGGCAGCTCCGGCTTCCAGCGGAAGAGCACGATGATGAGACCTATATAGCTCAGCGCATTGGCGGCGAACGCAGCAGCCGCACCAGCGGCGGCAACGATGATGCCGCCGATCGCCGGGCCGACGCTGCGTGTCAGGTTGAAGCCCAGTGAATTGAGTGCAACCGCGGCCGGCAGCTTGTTGCGCGGCACCATGTCGCCGACCGATGCCTGCCAGGACGGGTTGTTGAGCGCCGTGCCGCTGTCGATTAGGAAGGTGAAGGCAAGCAGCGTCCACGGCGTCATCCAGCCGTTCCAGGTGAACAGCGTTAGAAGTGCAGAGACGACCAGCATGAAGATTTGGGCGATCAGCATCACCTTGCGCCGGTTGAAGCTGTCGGCGATGGCGCCGGCGACGAGTGCAAACAGCATGATCGGCAGAGTGGCCGAGGCCTGGACCAGCGCCACCTGATAGGGCGACGTGGCGATGGTGGTCATCATCCAGGCGGCGCCGACGCCCTGGATCAGGCCACCGAAATTCGACACCAGGCTGGCCGACCAGACGGCGCGGAAGATGCCGTGCCGGAACGGCGCCAGCGCCGAAACGCGTTCGCTGTCCGGCTCGTCATCGATCATCAGACCTGTCCCACCTTAACGTGCTGGTTTCGTCCGCGGGGACGACAATCATGGCATCCGTTTGAAATAGAGCACGACATCCAAAAGGGCGAACGCGTCTTCGAAAAAGATCATGGTCCAACAACAGGATAGCAAGGCGAAAATACGTCAGCCGGGAATGGTCCGCTACCCAGAGCGATGTTCTCATTGGTCCACTGCGCGGGGCTGTCGGCCGCGCGCGAAGTCAGCTTCTGTCCCGGGCAGCGGTATGCAAGGCTTCGGTCAGCGTGCCTGTCGTCTCGCCGCCGGCGTGAAGGCGCAGGAAAAGCTCCATGCCGACAAGCCGCAGCCTGGACGGTTGCTCGCGCCGCGCCAACTGGACCATGTCCTCCAAATTCGCGGCGGGCCATTTCAAGGCATCGCGCAGGAAACCGCCGCGTAGCAAAGTCTCCGTGCCGGCCGAAAATTGCGACGACATCTCGAAGCCGATCTTGCGCGCCTGGACGTTCTGGCGCGGAATATGCTTTTCAGCGACCTTTCGCAAAAGCCATTTTCCTGTTTTGTCGCGGTATTTCTGCCGCCTCGGCAAATGGATGGCGAAGTCGATCAGGCGGTTTTCCAGGAACGGGACCCGCAGTTCCACGGACGCCGCCATGCTCAGCCGGTCGTGCCGGTGCAGGATGTCCTGCAGATGCGAATAGAGGTCGTAGAGGCAACTACCGAGAAAGGCGCGATCCGCGGGCGGCATAACCGGCTCCAGGCGGTCGAAGATCTCGGTTTGCAGAAAATTCAGCTCCGGCGACAAAGCACGCAGGACCATGCTGCGATCCATTTGTGAGTGGCTTCCAGCCGAGACCTTGTAGGGGGCATGACGCTGTTGCTCGAATCTCCGGTCGAGCGAGCGCTTCGAATGGACCAGGCGCCGGGGCCACGACCAGGAACGCCACTTCTTCATGCTCAAGGCCTGCAAGGGGTAGCCGCCAAACAATTCGTCTGCGCCTTCGCCGGTGAGCAGCACCTTGACGCCATCGGCCCGGCATCGTTCGGCAAGCGCCAGCAGTGCGACATGGCTGGCGTGCCAGCCATCGCTTTCAAGATGCCAGATTACCCTTGGCCAAAGTTCGAAAAACCGGTTCCTGTCGACCGGCACCCGGCGCAAGGGCACGCCGACATGGCGGCCGGTGCGTTCGGCGTCTTCGGCCTCGCTGTTGCCGAGCTGCGGGTCGACGACATAACCGTGGACTTCCGGCCTGAACCGCTTTGCCAGCGCCGTTATCAGGCCGGAATCGACACCGCTGCTGCAGGCGGTGGCAACGCTGGTATCGGCGATGCAGTGAAGTCCGACGCTGTCCTTGAGCAACGCCTCGAGCGTCGCCATGTGTTCAGCATCAGCGGATGCATCGCCGGTAATGCGCGCGGTCTCCAGCACGTCCAGCACATGCCAGAAGCGGCGCTTCTCGATAACGCCATCGGTGATCTTCCACAGGCCGGCGGGCGGCAGGCGCTCGATGCGGTCGAACAGGCTGTAGCTGGAATCGCGGCTCTGCCAGGCAAGCCGCAAGGTGATCTCGCGGCTGTCGATGTCGCGCGGAAAACCGTCGCAGGCGAGGATCGCCTTGTCCTCCGAGGCGAACAGGATTCGCTCCGGCGTGTCGGCCACCGACATCGGCTTGATTCCAAGACGGTCACGCGCAAGCCACAGCGCACTGCTGCGAGCGTCGAAATAGGCGAAGGAAAACATCCCGTCGAACAGCGGCACGGCTTTTTCGGGACCCCAGTGATGCAAGGCTTCGAGAACCACTTCGGCATCGCAGATGGTTCGAAAGACGACGCCTTGCGCCTGCAGCGTTTCGCGCAGCGAGCGGTAATTGTAGACCTCGCCATTGTAGACGAGAACGCCATCGCCGGAAGAAGTCAGCATCGGCTCACGGGCGGCGGGCGAGGGATCGATGATGGTAAGCCGGCGGTGACCGAGCGCCAGCCGATTGTTGTGCCAGCTGTCATGATCGTCGGGGCCGCGATGTACCAGCGCCTGCATCATGCTGGCGACATCCGACAGGTCGTTGGCGTCGATCGGGTTTCGTTTGCGCCAGACGCCGGCTATTCCGCACATGGCCTGCCGGTGAGTTCTGCCTGAGTCATGGCCTGCAATCTAGCCGGAACACAGCCGCCTGCAAGCGCTGCCTAGAACCCGTTTTCGATGCGTTCGAAGATGACGTTGGTGAAGGCCGATATCTGGCTGCCGATGAACGGACCGGTCAGCGCCACGACCAGCATGATGGCTACGATCTTGGGTACGAAGGTCAGGGTGATTTCCTGGATCTGGGTCAGGGCCTGGATCAGCGCGATGCCGATGCCGACCACCATGGCAACCAGCACCACCGGCGCGGACGCGACGAGCACCGTCCACACCGCATACTGGACGATGTCTAGGGCGTCGGCCTCGTTCATGTGAGCGCGCCTCTATGGAACTGTCTAGCTGGCCGGCTTTATCGAAACGCCCGCGCCGACCGGCACTTCGGTGCCGTTCTGCAGCACGGCGATCACGCCGTTGCTTGCAAGCCTGACCGAGGCCACGACGCCGGTCGTCTTGCCGTCGGCCGAGGTGATCGAACGGCCGATCAGGGCATCGGCCTGCGACAGCGCCGACGACTGCATGATCTGGTCGAGCTTGGTGTTGGTCTGCACCGATTGCTCGACCTGCGAGAAGGTGGCGAGTTGGGCGACGTACTGCGTCGAATCCATCGGTTTCGTCGGATCCTGGTTCTTCATCTCGGCGATCAACAGCTTCAGGAACGACTGGTAGTCGACCGCTGTCTTCGACGTCTGCTGGGTACCCTGGTTGGCGCCCGTGGGGATCGTCGTCGTCATGTCCACATTCATCAGTATTGTGCTCCCACGGCCAGCGGGCGCTTCGCACCCTGAACATCGTCATTGCCGCCAAGTGCGCGGCGTTCGAGCGGATAAAGCGCGCGGATAGCCTTCAGCGCTTCATAGATATGGTCTTCGCCGACCATGCGGTCGATCTGCTTCAGCGCGCCACTGATCTGCTCATCCTCGAAGCTTGCCAAAAGCAAGGGCAGCGAGCGGCGGAACATGGCGCGCGCCTCGATGGCGCCGGCCGGGTTCATCAGCATCACCTGCAGGATGAAATAGAGCTGCTTGAGCGGCGTCGAGGCATCGTCGGCCTGGATGACATGGTTCTCGAGCAGGAACTGTACGTCGTTCATCAGCTCGACGGTGACCTTGCGGTCGACGCGGATGACGGCGCCGTTGATGTAGATCTTCTCGTTCGGCTTCAGCGATATCTTCAGCGTGTTGGTCATTGAATGCCGTCCCGGATGATCTGGGACACTTCGATCAGCCCTTCGAAATTGTCGGTGCGGCCCTGGCGGATGTCCTCGGCCTCGCGCAGCAGCCACAGGCCGATGGAGATGAGGTTGGCGCGCAGTTCCTTGGGCAGGACATTGTCGCTGGAACCGAGATCCTCGACGAAGGTGGTCCAGACCCGGTTGGTGAAGTGCAGCGCTTCGACTGCCTCCATCGAGGTGTGGCCGACCGCCGCCGCCGCCGCCAGCATTTCGATCGAGCGGGTCAAAAGCTGCCGCTCGCGATCTTTCGCATCGGCAACGGAGTCGGTCTGGATGTCGGCGTAGGAGAATTGGTACATCGTTTGGCTCTACCGTTGCGGTTGAGATTGTCAGGTCAGGTAGTTCAGCAGGCTCATCTGCTGCAGGCGCGCGGTCAGCGCGAAGGACGTCTCGATATGCTGCGTCAGATCCGCGACGCGGGTGGCGGCCTCGGCCGGATCGACGCCCTCCAGATCGAGGATATGGCGCTCGAACAGGTCGACCTGCGTCTTCATGCGGTCGCTCGCGTCGGAAACACGCTTCTCGGCAAGGCCGGTCTCGGCCTGCAACTGGCCGAGTCCGCCCAGCGCCTCGCCGACCATCGCCTGGGCGCGACCGACGACGGTGGTCTTCGCCGCCTGGCTGATGTTGCCGGAGAGCAGGCCGGTGACCAGGGCGGAAGCCATGGCGAGCTTGCGGATGCTGTCTTCATTGGCGCTGGCCGAGGTCTGGGTGGTTTCGCCCAGCGAAATGCGGCTGACGATCTGCTGGTCGGTGGCGTTCGACCAGTTGGCCTGCCAGCCGGCGCCCATGAACTGCGGCACGACATTGCTGGTGATGAAGCCGTCCATCTGGGCGGCGGTGATGTTGGCGGCGAGCGGATCGGTCTGCGTGAAGCCGAAATACGACGAGAAGGAAGCGTCGAACGCCGCCTTGGCCGGCGAGCCGGCGGCGGTGAAATCGTCGATCGGCTTGACGTCGGTGTTGGTGCCGGCAAACAGATATTCGCCGTTGACGCTGGCATTGAGGATAGAGGTCATCTGCTGCACGGCGGCCTTGCCGGCTTGCTGCGTGATGGTGCTCGAGGAATTGCCGGCGGCGGTCAGTGCGGTCAGCAAATTCTGCGCAGTGTCGGAAAGCTGGCCAAGCGCAGCCTGCGTCGAGGACAGCCGAGCGGTGACCAGCGAATTGGAATCGATGATGACGTTCAACCGGTCGAGGTCGCGCGAGAAGGTGACCGCCTGCGAGGTGCGCGCGCCGAGCGCCAGACCGACATCGGCGACGGTGCCGGTCGTCGATTCCTTAGTGGCTTTGACCAGTTCGCCCTGCATGCGCATCTGCTGATAGCGCGCGGCGTTGGAGAGAGCGGCTGAGGAGACGGATGTGGCTTTCATGGCTTATCCCACGGCATCGAGCAGGGCCGACAGCATGTCGTCGACGGTTTTCATCATGCGCGCCGAGGCCTGATAGGTGTGTTCGAGGTCGAGCAGCAGCGACATCTCCTGGTCGACATTGACGCCGGTGTCGTTGGACAGCGCCTCGGCGGTGCGCGATGCCAGCGCTTCCTTGGCGTCTGCATTGCTCGAGGCCTGCTGGCGCTGGCCTTCGAACCAGCCAATGGCATTGGCGGCGTAGTCGGAGACGCTGGACGTCACGGTGATGCCGGCCGCAGCGTCGAAAGGCATCGGCTTGTCGAGCTTGTCGCCATAGCCGATCAAGAGCTGCGAATAGGAGGCGTTGCCGGCGGTGTTGGCGATATACGCCGCACCATTGGCGCCGCCGTCGCGCAGCAGCACCGGATTGCCGCCGACGCTCGGGTCCATTGCGGCGTTGACCTTGATCGAGCCGGCAAGCCCGTCGATCAGCGTGCCGGCGGCCGGAATGGCGGGCGCACCCGACCAGGTGAACAGGCCGGTTCGGTCGGGCTGCGAAGGTGCTGTTTCGGCAAAGGCGGTGATGAGGCCGCGCGCCACTTCGTCGAGCTGGCTCTGCATCGTCGCCGCGACGCCGTCGCGCAAGGTAATGAGCCCGGCGAGCTTGCCGTCGGCGCTGGTGTTGCCGCCAGCCCCGGCGCTGACCGGCACATTGTCGATGTAGATGGTGTTGCCTGGTGTGCCGGCCGTGTAGCCCGCCGACGGGGTGAAACTTACCGAGCGCGGAATGGTCTCGAACAGTGTCGTGCCGTCCTTGGTGGTGATGACCATGTCGTTGTCGCCCCGCGTGAAGGTTGACACCGGCACATAGTCCGCGATCTTCTTCAGCAAAGCGTCGCGCTGGTCGAGCGCGTCGGATGCGTCGGTACCCGAACGGGTTGCGGAGATGACCGCCTTGTTGGCGTCCTGGAACTGACTAAGCAGCGAGTTGAGATCGTTAACCGCCGTTGATATCTCGCCATCGGCCTGGGTGCGGAAATCCTGGATCGCGTTGGTGCCGTCGTTCAGAGCGCGCACCACCTGCTGGGCCGCGTCGATGACGCTGGAGCCGAGGTTCTGGTTGGATGGCGTAGCGGCGTAAAGCTGCAGCGCGTTCTGCAGCTTGCCGATCGCGGTCGAGGCAGAGGAGGCGTTGTCGACGCCGTTGACGGCAACGGCGAGGCGGTCAATTCCGCTGTAAAGCGTGCTCTGGCCGCTCCATGCCGATTGCGCGCTAAGGTTCTGGCGAAACAGCAGGGCGTTGGTGGCGCGCTGGATCTCGACCGAGCGGGCGCCGGGCGCGCTGCTGACGACGACCGCCGTGCGGCGGGCATAGTCGGGGTTGCTGGCGTCGGCAATATTGCGGGAAAGGACGCTGGTCTGCTTCGATGTGGTCTGAAGCGACTGTTGGGCTATGGTCAATGCGGAAGTCAGCGACATGCGGGTCTTTCACGAGGCCAGTGGGGAGGGGATGACGTCTCTGCCCTGTCGGCGGCGTCGGCGTTCGGAAACCTGCAATTCCAGACCACCCCGGCCGGTTTGCCGGTGTGGCCTTGAATTCGAAATCCGCGCACCGCGCTGCTCTGGTTTGGGTTCATTCCCCTGGCGCCCGTCGTTTATCTCTTCAGGTTGACAAGGACATCCATGAGGTCGGAACCGGTCTGGAACACTTTCGAGTTAGCGGTGTAGCTGCGCTGCGCCGCGATCATGTTGGTCAATTCCTCGGCGATATCGACGTTGGAATTTTCCAACGCGCCGGAGATGATGCTGCCGAGCTTGCCTTCATTGGCGAAGCCGATGCGCACGGTGCCGGAGTCGGTGGACTGCGCATAGACATTGCCAGGCAGTGCGGTGAGGTTGTCGGCGCTCTGGACGTCGGCCAGTGGGATCTTGAACAGCGGCTTGGTCGAGCCGTCCTGATACTGGGCGTAAATGACTCCGTCCTCGCCGATCTGGATCTTTTCGATCGTGCTGGGCGCGTTGCCGTTGACCTTGGCTTCGGAGACCGTGAAGCCGGTGCCGAGCTGAGTCAGCTTGGACAAATCGAGGTCGAGCGACGCACCGCCCGGTACGGGGATCGTTATGCTGTCGACCGCGCCGGTTAGCTTGCCGGTGGTGGTGTCGAAGGTCAGGTTGGCCGTGGCCAGCGCGCCGCCCGTATAGGGGAAGGATGTGCCCGGCGTCGCCTGGGACTGGTCGAACACAGAGACCGACCAGGCGCCGGTGCCGGTGTTGGTGAAATAGAGGTCGAGCAGCTTCTTGTTGCCGAGATTGTCGTAGGTGACCATCGAGGATTTCGACGTGTATTCGGCGGTCGGGCTGTTGGTGGACGGCAGCGGACCGGCGGGCGGCGTGGCGCCGGCCGGCAGATTGGCGTTGAAGTTGCCCGCGGTGCTGGGCGTCGCGGTCATTTCCTGGTCGGAGATCTGGACCGGCACCAGCCCTTCGAAACCGTTGGCGGTGGCAGCCGGTGTGCCGTTGGCGTAGCTGTAGGCCATCAGCTGGTAGCCGGCGGCGTTGACCAGTCTGCCCTGAGCGTCGGGAACGAATGCGCCGGCGCGGGTGAGGAAAGGCGTTCCGCTGGGGTCCTGGACGACGAAGAAACCGTTGCCGTTGACCGCAAGGTCGGAAACCGAGGTCGTGTACTGCAGCACGCCCTGGGCGCTGATGGCCGAGCGGATGGTGGTGTTGACGCCGCCGGAATTATAGGCGCCGCCGACCTGCGGCATGATCAGCGTCGAAAACTCGGCCGAGGATCGCTTGTAGCCGGTGGTGTCGGAATTGGCGATGTTGTCGGCTGTGGCCGAAAGGCGGTTGGCCTGCGCGTTCATGCCGGAAACGCCGGTCCGCATCATTCCGTAAAGGCTCATCGAACGTCTCCTCAATGCCCAACATCGTTGGGCCTATGTCTGTGGTCGCGAGGATATAATTTCTGTCTTGCGCGAGGCTGGCGCAGACCGCCATCAGAACACCAGCCGGTAGCCAAGGAAGCGCTTGGAATCTATCGGGTCCTGGCCGAGCTTTTCGCGCAGCTTCTTGCGCAATTTGGAGATGTGGCTCTCGACGACGTTCTCCTCGACCTCTTCGTCGAAGATGCCGTAGATGGCGTTGAAGACCTGGGTCTTGGTGACGCGGCGTCCGCGGTTGCTCGCCAGATATTCGAGGATGCGGCGTTCGCGGCGCGGCAGAGGCAACGGCTGGCCATCGATCTCGGGATCGCGGCCGTCCATGAAGATGCGCATGGCGCCGATCTCGGTATAGCTGACGTCCTCATGGGCGCGGCGGCGGATGGCGGTGATGCGGGCCAGGATCTCCCGGATATGGACCGGCTTGCGGATGACGTCGTCGACACCGCTCTCGAACAGCCGCAGCGTATTTTCAAGCGAGTGCTGTTCGCTGAGCGCGATAACCGGAGCGCCGGTGCGGTCGCGGATCTGGCGTGGCGAGATGGCGCCTTCGCGGCAGTCGCCGATGAGGAAGGCTCGGACCGATCGCAAATCCGTGTCGGCGGCCGATGTCACCCACTCGCCGAATTCACCGGACGCGAAGCCTGCACAGGCGACGCCCTCACGATCGAAAAGTGAATTATAGCCTTCAGTTACGAGCTCACGCTCGTCAACGATTACAATCATCGGCCCCGCCTCCGAATCAGATCATCTGCCCCGTGGGAAGAGCCGTAACCGGTGCCGGGAATCCTGAACAACCATCATTTCTTGTAGCTATTTTCTTGGGAGTTATTTCGAGTTTCGAAATAACCGCAATCAGGAGGTTGTATCGTTGGTTGCCGAACGGGTGACGTGGCACGTCACCCGCCGGGCGTGGATTTGCAGCCGTTCGCAAGAGATGATTCACCTAAGGGTTGCAAAAGTTGCGGGCGTTCGGGGTCCATTTGCCGAAGCCGGCGGCGACCATATTGGCGATGACGCGGCAGACATAGAATTTCTGCGCGGGGTCATTGTCGGGGCCGGCGTGGTAGCGGGCGACGGCCATCGACCAGCTGACATGACGCGCATGCAGGCTGGCCAGGAAGCGCGCGGCATAGTCGACATTCTGGCGCGGGTCGAGCATGTCGTCGACGCTGCGGAAATGCGCGGCGTGATAGTGATGGTTGATCTGCATGCAGCCGAGATCGATGAGTGTCTTGCCCTCGCGCCGGGCTGCTTCGAAGGTGGCCATGGCCTCGGTGCGGTTCCTTGGAAATACCGCTTTCCCCTGTATATTCAGCGCATTAGGTTGCAAGCTACCCTTCTTGCCGGTCTCGGTCAGCCCGACCGCATAGAGGATGCCGGCGGGCACGCCATAGCGGTCGGCGGCACGCAAAATCTCGGGCTCGCAAGGGTTGGTGGCGGCGGTGGCCGGCTTGGTGGCGAGGCTAGATAAACATATCGTCGCCAGCGCGCTCGCCAGCAGGCGCGCCAGCGCGGCCGAATTCCTGGGCATCGTCATTGCGGTTTCTTCCCGACTGCTGGCCGCCCGAACCCGTATTGTTGCCGCTCGAGTTTCCGGGCTGAAAAGCGGACTGGTCGCGGCCTTGCGGCATTGGCTGCGAGTTCGCTGCATCGCTGCGGGCCGCTGCGTGGATCGCTATCGAGGGTTGCAGGATGGTGACCTTGTCGACATCGAAGCCGAGCCCGCGCAACGACTTCACGATGGCGTCGCTATCGGTGGCGAGACGGCGGTAAGCCTCATGGGTTTCGGGCTTCAATTCTATCGAAAGTTGTTCTCCGGAAAGCCTCAGACTGGCGGTGACCATGCCGAGCTCTGCCGGGTGAAGCTCGATCTTCAATATATGTGTCGGAACGGCAACAGAACCGCCCGTCTGGGCGGTCGTTGACGGCGTCGAAACGGCTGGCCGCAGGCCGTTGTCCGAAGCCAGCGCGACGATAAGCGCCGAAGTCGTTTGGTTTATCGGACTATGCGCCGGCGCGGGGAAGCTCTGTTCGGCGACAATGTCGACGCGCGCAGCGAATGGCGGCTGGTTTCCCTGTGTGGACGATGCCGCGGAATGGGCTCCATCGACGGACTTCGCCGACGGCGCGGACCGTTTTGCCTCGGGTGCCGAAACGTCGCTTGCCGTCTGGTCCGCCGGTAGAGGAGGCGTCGGACCATCCTGGTGCGGCAGTTTGCCGGACTGGAGCCCGATCGCGGGCAGCTTTTGCCCCTGATCCTGTGCGGAAACGCTGGTACCGGGCTTGGCCCGTTCCGATCGCGTCGTCGTGTCGAGTCTATCGTCAATGCCGGACGCTGCGCGGTGTCTCTTCAGAGGCGACGTCTGTGCAGAAATGGCCTCGCCAGCGGGCGCCGGTTGCCCAGTCTGTCCATTCGTCGCGATGCCGTTCCCGCTTGTCCGGACCGTTGAGAAATGCCTGATATCGTGCAACGCCAGCACCAGTGGCAAATGATCCTGCAGCGATCCTGCATCCGCGTCTCGTCCGGCCACCTCAGCGTCCTTGGATGGTTTGTCCGGGCCACTATCGGCATGTTCTTTTGCGGCCTTGCCGGCAGCGGATTTCGTCCCCGTTTTGCCAGACTGGGTGTGTGGGATTTCGCTTTTGCCGGGACCGGCAGGGCTGCGTTTGGCCCAATGCAGCTCGTGCGACGCGGCCTCAATTGCTCCCTGGCCTATCGGTGTCGGCGCATCGTCGTCGCCGCGCACCATGTCGCCGAAGCTTTTGTCGCCGCCCTTGGCGTTTGAGGCCGACTGCTTCGATCCGGCGTGCGCGGGAGCCGGCAGGGCCTGGCCAACATTGGTGGTCATTTCGGGGCTGCTCCAAGCATCTGGTCGATCAAATCGAGCTGGCGACGCGTCCTCGCCATGGCGGCGTCGGTGGGATCGGCTGGCTCTACGGCGGCGGGGGCCGGCGCCGATGCCGGCACGACCGGAGCCGCATCGCTGGCGGAGGCGACTGCAGGCATTTCCGCCGCCTTTGCCTCTGGCGTGCTTGGTGCCTGCGCGGCCGGTTCACTTGCCGCCTTCGGTCGGTCGGTTGCTGCCGGTTCACTCGATGTTGTGACGGCTGGCTGTTCCGGCATCGCGCCTTCGACCGGCGGCAGCTCTGGCTCGTCGGGTTTTTCCACTGCCGCGGTCTTGACCGGCTCCTGCCTGGCCGCGGCAGGTGCGGGCTTTTCGGCAGGCAACGGCGCCGGCGGGGCGATGACTTCACCGGCCACGGCCTGCGCGGCATCGAGCAGGTCGCGGTCGCTTTGCGAAAGCTGGTTGCGATCGATCTTGTCCAACTTGGCGCGGACCTCGCCGATGGTGCCGGACGTTACCGTGGACAGGCTGGAATAGAGCTGGGCGCGCGGATCGTCCTGATTGTGGATGCCGTCGCGGCCCCGTTCAGCCCTGGCCGAGGCGAAGGCGGAGAGATCGGCAAAGCCGTCGATCGCGGCGCGGCGGGCGATGCGCAGATAGATCACCTTCTCGCGCTCGGGATCCATCATTGCGGTGATGTCGGCGAGCTTGTCCTGGCTGATTGCCATGTGCAGCGTGATGACGCCGGAGACGAATGCGTCGGCGAACTGGCTGGCATAGGGCGAATAGAGGTAGTCTTCGACATATTGGGTTGAGGCAAGCGCGAAACGCGCACCGTCGCCTTGCGCGGCGGCGATGCCGACCGAGCGGCGCAGCGCTGCTTCCTCGACCAGCGTGCCGGGGCTGAGCAGGCGAGCATCGTCGAGCAGCGCAAGCGCGCTGACCGGTTGCTCGGTGGCGAGAAGCGAGCCCTTGACCAGCGCCAGAAAGGCACCGAGATCGGCGGGCAGTGTTATCGGATCGATCGGCTTCAGCGCCTCGATCGCAGCCGCCGGCCGGCCGTTCAGATAATCGACAATGCCCTTGGCGATGGCCAGGCTTTGCGGGTCGGCCTTGGCGCGCGACACCGCCGCCTCGACGGTGACGGGGTTGCCGCCACTCATGCCATAGACCAGCAAGGCGCGAAAATTCTTCGGGTCGCTGAAATCGTCTGCGTCCGCCACGCGCAGCCTTGTGTCGGCCATTTCGAGCAGCTTGGCCTGCATCGGCAGCGCGGCGTGATCGCCGGCGGCGATGCGGTCCTGCACAAGCTGCAGCGAGCGCACCAGCTGATAGGGCTGCAAGCCGTCCTCGGCGAAGGCCGATGGCGGATGGACAGCGCTCAGCAGCAGCAGCAGCAGCCCGACGCCGCCGATGATGGCGGCGCGCCTCATCCGTCGGTCGCCATCAGGATTTCGATGCGGCGGTTCGCTGCAGCCATCGGGTCGGCCGCGATTTTCGGCTCGCGGTCGGCGAAGCCGGCGACCTCGGTGATGCGGCGCTCGTCGACGCCGCCGCGAACCAGCATGTAGTAGGCGGAATGGGCGCGCGCCGTGGACAGCCGCCAATTGTCGTAAGTGTCGCTGCGGAACGGCCGCGCGTCGGTGTGGCCGTTGATGCTGATCGTGCCTTTCTGCTCGTTGACGATGCGGCCGATCTTTTCCATCGCCAGCACCAGTTCACGCCTAGGCACCGCCGATCCGATCTCGAACATGCCGAAATCGAACTGGTCCGTGATCGAAATGACGACACCCTTGTCGGTAGCTTCGACGGAGACGCCATCGTGCAATTTGTCGCCTGGCTTGAAGGCCTCGGCCAGTTCCTGCTTGACCTGCGCCGCGGCTTTAACAGTGGCGGCCGTCGGCGCCTTTTCCGCGGCTTCGGGTTTGGGTGCGGGTTGTGCTTCGGCGGCTTCGGCCTTTGCAATCTGGGCCTTCGCTGCTTCAGCCTTGGCCTCTGCCTTGGCTTCAGCCTTGGTCAGTGGCTTATCTGAAACGGATTTCGCCAGCGGCTCGAGCGGCGCCGCGGCCACTGGCGGCGCGGCCGGCACGGCCTTCACCTCCGCCACTTGCGTCTGTGCCGCCTTGTCACCCGGCTTCAGCGGATCGCCTTCGATCTTGGTGCGTTCGGCGGTGGCTTCGGCGCCTGGTGCAGCCACCTGCTGCGACCAGAAATCCGGCGCGAACGGGTCGCGGTAGGATTGGCCACCGGATGCGCCGGTAGCCGGGCCGGACGCCTGCGCGCCGCCATCGCCCTTCTCGCTGACATTTTGCATGACGCCGGTGTCGGTGGCGATTTCCGACAGCACCGCATAGGGATCGGCAAACAGATGCTCGTCGGAAAGATCGGTCTTCGGCGCCGATTCCTTCGATTGCTTCTTGTCCGAGGTGCCGGCGCCGCCGATGCCGTCCTGTCCGGCCTTGCTGGTCTTGTCCCGCGGGTCGTCCGCCGTCAGCCCGACCTTGCTCGGGCCATCGCCGAGGTCTTCGAGGCCCTTGCGGCTGGCGTTGCGATCGACCAGCTTGACCGGATTGAAGTAGCTGGCAACGGCCGCCTTGGTCTGCTCGTTGGCGGCGTTGATCAGCCACATGACGAGGAAGAAGCACATCATGGCGGTCATGAAATCGGCAAAGGCAATCTTCCAGACGCCGCCATGGTGGGCGTCGTCGTGGTCGTCGTGATTGCGCCGCACGATGATGATCTCATGCCTGGCGTCTGCGGCCTCGACAACGCTCATGACGTCCACTCGTTCGTAAGAGGGCCTTCGCTCATGATAGGGCCTCGGACAAGGCGGCCGACCATTCGGCAATGCGGGTTTCGAACACCGCCTCGTCAATGGCGACGGTAAGGTCGAAGCCGGGTGCCTCGACGAAATCGAGATTGGCCGCGCGTGGGCCGAGCGAAGCCTTCAGCGTCTCGAACAATGACAGCGGTCCGCGCACGGCGATGCGCACCGCCTCGCTGTCGCCGACGGCTTCGCGGATCGTGCCGGCAAGGGCTTCCAGCGAACGCTTCTGCAGATCGTCGCTGACAAGGCCGCCAATGATGCGCGCAATGGTGGCGCCGACGAGGTCGCTGACCTTGGCCTCCATGATCTCGATACGGGCAGTGACGACCGCGCCGACATCGCCGCCGAAAGTTTCCAGAAACGCCTTTGCTTCATCGGCGTTGGCCTGTCTCTGTGCCTCGAGCGCTGCCTGGTGGGCGATGGCAAGGCGGGCTTCAAGGGCGGCTTCGGCATCGATGACCGCTTCGGCGATCAGCGCGCCGATGTCGGCCTGCGGCGCCGACGTCTCCGGCCTTGGCTCGGCCATGGCCGCGAGCGAGGGCTGGCCGGCACGCTGGCTGCGTGCGCCGAAATCCGGCAAAAGGTCGAAAAGCGCTGCCGAGGCCATGGTCTATACCGCTGCTTCCTGGGCCGCCCATTTGCGCAGGATCTGCGCGGTGCGCTCCTCATTGATGTCGACCATGCGGGCAAGCCGCTCCTGCGGCGCCGGCCTGATCTTCTGACGAAGATCGTCGAGTGGAGTCGGGCCTGGGCGGCTGCCGGGCAAGGCAGCCGGCGCCGGTTCGGCGCCGGCGGCTTCGGGTGTCGGCAGTGAACGCTGGACGTCGTCGAAGCTCGGACCGGCAAGTGCCGGCGTCGGCCGCGCGCTCAGCGCGGTGGCCATCGGCCTCAGGCCGAAGAAGGCGACCAGGAACACCACGACGATGAACGCGCCGGCGTTGATCATCGTACCGGCATGGGTTCCGATCGACGCCATTATGCCCGGCTGTTCGACCGGCTCGCCGTCCAGCCCGTCGATGAACTCGACCGCCGAGACATCGATGATATCGCCGCGCTTGTCGTCGAAGCCGGTGGCCGAGGCGACCATTTTCTGGATGTCGGCGACGCGCTTGGCGATCTGTTCGGGTGTGGCGTCCTTGCCGAGGATGGTCATCAGCCGCTGCTGGTTGACGACGACGGCGATCGACATCTTGGTGACGGAATAGCCGTTGGAGACTGTGGCGATCTTCTTGGAGTTGATCTCGTAATTGGTGATCTCCTCCTTGCGATCATTCTCCGATGACGTCTGCGGACCATCGGTGCTGGTCGCCTGGGTCTCGGGCAGGTTCTGCTCGACGGTGGCCGGGGTCGAGGCCTGCCTCTGGTTGCTGTTTTCGTTGGCGCGCACCGACTGCACGGAACGCTCCACGCGTGACTCCGGATCGAAGATCGTCTCTTCGGTCTGGCGGGTGTCGGTATTGACGTCGGCTTTGACGCTGGCGCGGAAATTGTCGGGGCCGAGATAAGGCGTCAGCGCGCGGCGGATGTTGTCGCCGATCTGCGCCTCGACGGTCTGCTCGACGCCGAGCGTGCGGGCAGCACTTGTGTTGGAGGGATCGTCGCCGGCGGCGAGAAGATTGCCGTTGGAATCGAGCACGGTAACCTTGTCGGCCGACAGGCCCGGCACGGCGGCGGCGACGAGATGGCGGATCGACATGGCGCTCTTTTCAGCATCGATGCCGGAGTAGCGGATGACCACCGAGGCGGAGGGCTGCTGTTCGTCGCGGCGGAAATTGGCGCGCTCGGACATGACGATGTGAACGCGGGCCGCCTTGATGCCGGATATCGACTGGATGGTGCGGGCGATCTCGCCTTCCAGGGCGCGCACGCGGGTGATCTGCTGCATGAAGGAGGTCAGCCCGAGCGAGCCGACATTGTCGAACAGTTCGTAGCCGGCATTGGCGCTGGTCGGCAGGCCCTTTTCGGCGAGCAGCATGCGCGCCTGCGCGGTGGTGCCGGCCGGCACCAGCACGGAGGTGCCGTCGGAGCCGACGTCGAAGCCGATGCCGGCCTCGCCGAGCACCAGGCCGATCTGGTTCACGTCGGAGCGATCGAGCCCGACATAGAGCGTCTCATAGGCAGGGCGGTTGAGATAGACCGAGCCGATGCCGATGACGGCCATCACCAATGCGGCAATGCCGGCCAGCATGGCAAGGCGCCTGACGCCAAATGCCCTGAGATTCGAGATGATGCTCTGGATCTGTTGCGGCACGATTCAAGCGCTCCCAGCATGATATTCCGTGGGAACACTAGACCGCGAAGCTTGTGCGAAGATGATAGAGCATGTCGCCCGGAAGTGCAGCGGTTCCGGGTCAACGACATGCGTCAAAACACAGCCACAAAGCGAAAGGGCCGCGCTGTCGGCGCGGCCCTTCAATTCAAGAAGGAGAAAGCCGGGTCAGGCTTACTGCTTGAACAGCGCCAGGATCGACTGCGAGTTGCCGTTGGCGATCGACAGCGACTGGATGCCGAGCTGCTGCTGGACCTGTAGGGCCTGCAGCCGCGTCGATTCCTTGTTCATGTCGGCGTCGACCAGCGCGCCGACGCCCTTGTCGATCGAGTCCGACAGGTTCGACAGGAAGCTCTTCTGGGTATCGATGCGCGACTTGGCGGCGCCGAGATAGGCAGCGCCCGTGGACAGCTTGGCAAGCGCCGTTTCAACGGCGCCAAGTGCGGTGTCGATGGCTGCCGGAAGGACCTGGGTTGTGCTGGGATCGAAGAAGGTCGTCGCCAGCAGAGCGCCGACGATGCCGCCGGTGCCGGGAAGATCGAGGACCTGCGTGTCGGCCGCCTTGACGTCGATGGTGTCGATGGCGACGGTCGTGCCGGTGCGGTTATAGGACGCGACGATCTTCAGGTCGGAGGTCGCGGCAGCGTCGTTCTGCAGCAGGTTCGAGCCGGCATAGGAGGCGTTGGTGACCGACGACTTGATCTGGTCCTGGATAGCCTTGATCTCAGTGGCGATCTTCTGCTGGTCGTCCTTGCTGGCGCTGCGTGCAGTGACCAGCTTGGCCTTGATCAGGTCGACCTGGTCCTTGATGTCGGTGATGGCGGTGTAGGCGGTGTCGACCTTGCCGGCGCCGAGGCCAAGCGCGTCCTGAACGGCCGAAAGCGCCTTGTTGTCGGACTTCATCGTGGTGGCGATCGACCAGTAGGCGGCGTTGTCGCTGGCGGTGGCGACGCGGTAGCCGGTCGAAATGCGTGACTGGGTGGTTTCAAGCTGCTTGTTGGTGTTGTTCAGGCTCTGCAGCGCGGTCAGAGCCGAAGCGTTCGTCATGATGCTAGCCAAGATATTTACCCCTTTTCAAACACTGGCGTGTCCCGAACACGCCGGATCAACTTCATCAAGGGGGTAGGCATAAGCCCATCGACCGTATGGTCTGCCCGCCATGGAATGGTTAACCATGACTACCGGGATATGGTTAACGGCCTGTTAAACCAAGCCATTCAGGGCGCTGGCCAAGAGCAAAAATCGGCAGCCATTTAGCAAGACAATCAACAGCCGCAAAAAGAAATCGGGCCGCGCTGTTGGCGCGGCCCGACGGATGGTGTCAGTCGTAATGTCGAGAGATCAGCCGCGGAAGAGCGACAGGATCGACTGCGAGTTGCCGTTGGCGATCGACAGCGCCTGGATGCCGAGCTGCTGCTGGACCTGGAGGGCCTGCAGACGGGTCGATTCCTTATTCATGTCGGCGTCGACCAGAGCGCCGACGCCCTTGTCGATCGAGTCCGACAGGTTCGACAGGAAGCTCTTCTGGGTGTCGATGCGCGACTTGGCGGCGCCGAGCGAGGCAGCGCCGGTGGAAAGCTTGGCAAGCGCGGTTTCAACAGTGCCGAGCGCGGTGTCGATGGCGGCGGGGGTAACCGCCGTGGTGCTCGGGTCGAAGAAGGCAGCGGCGAGCAGGCCGCCGACGATGCCGCCCGTGCCGGCGACATCGAGAACCTGCGTATCGGCTGCCTTGACGTCGATGGTGTCGATGGTGACGGTCGCGCCGGTACGGTTGTAAGCCGCAACGATCTTCAGGTCGGACGCAGCGGCAGCGTCGTTCTGCAGCAGGTTCGAGCCGGCGAAGTTGGCGTTGGCGACCGAGGACTTGATCTGCGCCTGGATGGCGTTGATTTCGGTCGCGATCTTCTGCTGATCTTCCTTCGAGGCGCTGCGGGCCGTGACCAGCTTGGTCTTGATCAGGTCGACCTGGTCCTTGACGTCGTTGATGGCGGTGTAGGCGGTGTCGACCTTGCCGGCGCCGAGGCCGAGGGCGTCCTGCACGGCCGAGTTGGCCTTATTGTCGGACTTCATCGAGGTCGCGATCGACCAGTAAGCGGCGTTGTCGGAAGCGGTGGCAACGCGGTAGCCGGTCGAGATGCGGGCCTGCGTCTGCTCGAGGGATTTGTTGGTGTTGTTCAGGCTCTGCAGCGCGGTCAGCGCCGAGGCGTTCGTCATGATACTGGACATGGCTACTCGTACCTTGATTTTTACAGGGTGTTTTTGACATACCGGCTTTTCCGGTATGACGGAGCGGCATCATGCCAATGATCGTGAGACCCGATCACCCGCCATCTGCGAGCAATATGCGGGCAAGTCCCTACCAAAGGGCTAAACGGGACGGTTAACCGGAAATATATTGCATAAAACTTTAGCAAGGCGCCAAGGGCGCGCGGACGGTCAGGTGAAGGAGCGCACCAGGCTGCCGACAAGCAGGTTCCAGCCGTCGATGAGGACGAAGAACAGGATCTTGAAGGGCAGCGAAACGACGGTCGGCGGCAGCATCATCATGCCCATGGCCATGGTGATGGTGGCGACGATCAGGTCGATGACGAGGAACGGCAGCACGATCAGGAAGCCGATCTCGAAGCCGCGGCGGATTTCGGAGATCATGAAGGCCGGCACCAGGATGCGCAGGTCGACGGTGTCCCTGGCAACGACCTGGCCGCGTTCGCGGGCGAGATCGGCGAACAGGTCGAAGTCCTTGTCGCGGACATTGTGCAGCATGAAGGTGCGGAACGGGTCCGAAATCTTTTCGAACGCCTCGGTCTGGCTGATCTGGTTGTCCATCAGCGGCTTGACGCCGGTGTTCCAGGCCTGGTCGAAGGTCGGCGCCATGACGTAGAAGGTCATGAACAGCGACAGCGAGATCAGGATCAGATTGGCCGGCGTCGACTGCAGGCCGATGCCGGCGCGCAGGATCGAGAAGGCGATGACGAAGCGGGTGAAGCTCGTCACCATGATCAACAGGCCCGGCGCCACCGACAGCACGGTGAGCAGACCGAACATCTGGATGATATAGCCGACGGTGGCGCCGTCGGCCTTGCCGATGCCGCCGAGATCGAGCTGCTGGGCGGCGGCGACAGAGGTGGCGGCGACGACGATCGCGGCGGCGAGGACGAGTTTTCTCATTCGAGCAGCAATGTCCTGATCAGAACCTGTTTGGCATGGCCACCGCTGCGGATTGCGGCGCGCTCCTCGAGGTCGGCTTTCAAATGCTGGTAGCCGCTGGCGCCTTCGATCTGATGCATCTTCAGGGTGCGGACCATGGCAAGCAGGTCCTGGTGAATGCTTTCGGTAAGTTCCGGCGGCTGCGGCGCATCGTAGACCACCGACGCTTCCAGCCTTATCCAGGTGTCAGCAGGCGAAGCCAGATTGGTGGTGATCGGCGCCAGCTGGACAAGCGTCGGCCCGGTGCCGGGAGCATGTTCGGCCGCCTTGCTCGGTTGCTCGGCATTGGACTGGTTCTCCGGTGCGGCGGGCACAGGCACCGGTCCCCCGACGCCCTTCAGATAGCCGCCGGACATCCAGCCCATGCCAATCGCGGCGCCCGTCACCGCCAGCAGCATCGCAAGCTGGATGACAAGCGACGGGCCCTTTTTTTGCTGAACCTGTTCGACATTTGCCACGGCGCCGTTCTCCAGTCCTAAAAGGGGAGGACTTGGTCGAGGATCTGCTGACCGTAAGCGGGCTGCTGGATTTCGCTGACGCGGCCGCGGCCGCCATAGGAGATGCGCGCCTCGGCGATGCGTTCATAAGAGATGGTGTTTTCAGCGCCGATATCGGATGGACGCACCATGCCGGCGATGGTCAGCACCCTGAGCTCGTAATTGACGCGCACTTCCTGCGAGCCGCGGATCATCAAATTGCCGTTGGGCAGGACTTCGGTGACGACGGCGGCGACGTTGAGCTCGAGGTTCTCCGAGCGCTTGATTTCGCCGTCCGCATTGGTTTCGGTGGTGGAACTCAAGCCGGCGTCGCCCTTGCCGCTGGTGGTGGCACCTTCCCATCCGAGGTTGACGTCATAGCCGAGCTTGCGACCGGCGGTGCGGCTGCGGTCGTTCTGGTTCTTGAAGTTGGCCTTGTCGTTGAGCTTGATCCTGACGGTGAGGATGTCGCCGTCGCGCAGCGCGCGTGGGTCGGTGAACAACCGGCTCTGGCGATCATCCCACAGCGAGAATTTCTTCACCGGCGCGGCTGGCGTTTCGGGATAGGAGTAGGGCGCATTGACGCTGCCGGTGATGCCGGTGCCAACCGGCGACAGCGCCGGCTCCCTGCCGATCTCCCTGGGGTCGGAGGCGCAGCCGGCAAGTGAAGCCGTGGCGACCAGGGCGAGAATATGCGACTTCATGACGGATCTACCCTTCGGGCCGCGCTGGCCATGATGCCGGTGAGTGTGGCCGCTGCCTTCTGGTCCATCTCGTTGAGAATGACGCCGGCTTTGCGCGAATCGAGTTTCATCAGGATGGCGGCGGCGAGATCGGCGTTGACCATGGCCAGGCGCTCGGCCGCGGCATCCGGTTTCATGCCGGCATAGATCTTGACGACGCCATCCTCGGCGCGGGCCAGGAAGACTTCACGCCGCTTCAGCCATTGCTCGTATTCGGCGCGCTTGTCGTCCAGCGCCTTCATGCGGAGGTCGATGCCGGCCTGCAGCTGCTTCAGCTCTTCGGCCTGCAGCGCGTAACGGCGGTCGCGGGCGGCGTCGGCGATGTTGGAGCAGAAGCGCTGGATCTCGCTTTCATCGGGCACCTTCTCGCGGACCAGCTGCTGCACTGCCGCCGGCTGTTGCCCGCCAGGCAGAACCTGCCGCACCGCTTCTTCCGCGCGGACAGTGCCGCCGGCAAGGACGGTGGCGGCGATGACGCAAGCTGCCAAGGCTGCGCTGCGTCGGTGCTGCTTTTGGGAAAAGAAATCGATCATCGGCATGGCCTATTGGAGAACCAGATCGGCCTGCAAAGCGCCGGCCGACTTGATGGCTTGCAAAATGGCAATGATGCCGTCCGGCTTGACGCCGAGACGGTTGAGGCCCGACACCAGCGTTTCGAGGTTCGGTCCGTCGAGCACATTGACGCGGGCGTCAGGCCGCGTGGCATCGATGGTGGTGAAGGGTTCCTCCGCTGTCACGCCCTTGGAGAACGGTTCCGGCTGGACGATCTTCGGCTGTTCGGTGATGCGCACGGTGAGCGTGCCGTGGCTGATCGCCACCCGCGAGATCTTGACCTCGTTGCCGATGACGATGGTGCCGGTGCGTTCGTCGATGACGACGCGTGCCGGCGTGTCGGTCTCGACCACCAAATTCTCGATCTCGGCGTAGAAGCGCGCCGCCGAAACATTCTTCGGCCGCCTGATCTGCACGGTACGTGCATCGCGCTCCGCCGCCACGCGCATGCCGAAGCGTTGCGAGGTGTAGCCGTTGATGGCGTCGGCGATGCGAACGGCAGTGGAGAAATCGGGGTTGCGCAATTGCAAGGTGAGCAGCGCCTGGTCCTCGAATTCGGCGCGCACCGTGCGCTCGACGATGGCGCCGTTGGGCACGCGGCCGGCCGTCGGCACGCCCTGCGTCAGCTTTTCGGCATCGCCCTGGGCAGTGAAGCCGGAAACGATGACCGAGCCTTGCCCGACAGCATAGATTTCGCCATCGGCCGCCTTCAGTGGCGTCATTATCAGCGTGCCGCCGGCAAGCGATGTGGCGTCGCCCATCGAGGAGACGTCGATGTCGATGCGGGCGCCCGACTGCACGTAAGGCGGCATGTTGGCGGTGACGATGACGGCGGCGACGTTCTTGGCCCGCGCGCTGCCGCCTTCGGTGGCGATGCCGAGATTTTCGAGCATGGCGCGGATCGACTGTTCGGTGAAGGGCGAATTGCGCAGGCTGTCGCCCGATCCGGCGAGGCCGATGACGAGGCCGTAGCCGACGAGCTGGTTGTCGCGCGAAGCCTGCAGCTGCGCAATGTCCTTGATGCGCGATGCGACCTGGCCGGGTGGCAGAGAGCTTGGGCCGTTGGAGACCCTGAACATGCGGTTGGTGGTGGCCGGATCATATTCGGGATCGACAAAGGCGCCGCCATTCTGGCCGGCAAGATCGCGCTTTTGCTTCGGCGTAAGACCGTCGGCCAGCGCCGGCTGCAGGCCGACAACGGTCGCGAGCAGAAGGGCAGCTCCGCGTCTCATGACGCGCTGACCCGGACGGTGCCGTCCGCCATCACCGTGCCGGAAAAGATCTTGCCGCTGTCTGTGTTGCGGACCTTGATCAAATCGCCGGCGGCACCCGGCTGCAGCGACACCGCCGTAGCCGAAATGGTGAGGTCGCCGGCGATGAAATAGACCTGCACGGCGGCGCCCTGTTCGACCAGCCAGGCGTCGCGGATGGCGGCGGCCGGGATGTAGCGGCCGGGCAGCAGCGTGCGCTTGGCGACCTTGCCCTGGAGTTCCATGGCCTGCGTGGCGACCGCATCCGGCCTGTGCTTTCCGGGGAGCAGCGTCACCGGTTTCAGCACGCCGGTGTCGATCATCTCGCCGGGATAAATGACCCGGTTGGGGATCAGAACGATCTCGCCGGTTGCCTGACTGCTCGCGACGTGGGTGCTGGTCTGCTGGTCTGCGCTCTCCTGGGCAAACGCCGGCACACCGCCGGCTACCAGCGCGAGCATCAGCGCGGTGCGGCAAAGCGCGGAGCGGGAGGCCGGAGAGAGCATCAAACCTTACCTGATGTTCTTGGACACGACGGAGGCCATGTCGTCGGCGGCCTGGATGACCTTGGAGTTCATCTCATAGGCGCGCTGCGCCGAGATCAGCTCGGTGATTTCCTTGACAGGATCGACGTTGGAGGCCTCGAGATAACCCTGCTCGACCGAGGCGAAGCCGGGATCGCCGGGCACGCCGACATTGGCCGGGCCCGAGGCCGGCGTTTCCTGGAACAGATTATCGCCGAGCGGCGCCAGGCCGGCTTCATTGGCGAAGTTGGCGAGTTGCAGCTGGCCGAGCAGCTGGAGGTCGGTCTGGCCGTCGATGCGGGCAAAGACCTGGCCGGTCTTGTTGACCACGACTTCGATGGCATCGGTCGGCACGGTGATGGCCGGGATGACATTGGCGCCGTCGACGGTCACCAGCTGGCCGGTGGCGTTGGTGTTGAAGGCGCCGGCGCGGCTGTAGAGTGTGCCGCCGTCGGCGCCCTCGATCTGGAACCAGCCTCGGCCGGTCAGCGCCATGTCGAAACTGTTGCCGGTCGAGGTCAGTTCGCCCTGGGTATGGACGTTGCGCACCGCCGTCGTCTTGACGCCAAGGCCAATCGACACGCCTTCCGGCACCAGCGATGAATTGGAGCGGTTGGGCACGCCCTGCGTGCGGTCGACCTGGTAGAGCAGGTCGGAGAATTCGGCGCGCGCGCGCTTGTAGCCGGTGGTGTTGATGTTGGCGATGTTGTTGGCGATCACTTCCAGATTGGTCTGCTGGGCATTCATGCCGGTCGCTGCGATGGCGAGTGCTTTCACGGCAAGTCTCCTCAGATGCCCATACGGCTGATTTCGAGATAGGCGGAGACGACCTTGTCGCGGATGGCGATCGTGGTCTGCAGGGCCTGCTGGGCGCTCATGACGGCGTCGACGACCTGACGGGTATCGGCGTCGCCCTTGAGCGCCTGGATCGAGACCTGCTCGGCGTTCTGCAAGGTGTTGACGGTCTTTGAAGCAGCCTGGCTCAGCGCTTCGGCGAAGGTGGCGCCGATTTCGCTGCCGGCCATCGGCGCCCTGGTGCCCTGGAACAGGTCGGTCGTGGTATCGGCGCCACCGATCTCCGGCTTGAGGGGAAGCGATCCGATACCGCCAATGCCGCTGATCATTACTGGTTCCTCATCAGGTCGATGGTCATGGAGATCAGATCACGCGCCTGCTTGATGACCTGAAGGTTGGCTTCGTAGGAGCGGTTGGCCTCGCTCATGTCGGCCATCTCGACCAGCACGTTGACATTGGGCATCTTGACGTAGCCCTTGTCGTCGGCGGCCTCGTTGCCGGGCTGGAATTCGACGGGAAAGTCGCTGGGGTCGCGGTCGATGGAGTTGACCTCAACTGTCGTGCCACCGGAGGCACGGTCGAGTTCCGAGACGAAACTGATGGTCTTGCGGCGATAGGGGTCAGCGCCCGGGGTGTTGCCGGTCGACTGCGCGTTGGCGAGATTTTCCGAGACGACGCGCAAGCGGTCCGACTGGGCGCTGAGGCCGGACGCGGCGATCTTGAGGGCTGAGGTCAAGGCGTCCATGGTCAGCTCTTCACCGCCATCATCATCATCGAATGGAAGGCCTTGACGATCGCGGTGTTGAGTTCAAACGAGCGGCGGACCTCGCCGGCCTTCATCAGTTCGTTCTCGACCACGACCGTGTTCTTCGAGGGCATGATGGCGCCGGTCGTCTCTTCTGGCTTGACCGTGAAGCCGGCATTAGTGGCGGCAGTGCCGAGGTGGCCTGCCTGGGTGGCGGTCAGCGACACTGCCGTGCGGTCGAGCACCTTCTCAAACGGCTCGACATCGCCGGCGGTGTAGCCCGGCGTGTTGACGTTGGCGATGTTGCCGGCAATGGCCGACTGGCGCACCGACAGCCATTGCGACTGCTTGGCGGCGAGATCGAAAAGATTGACGGGCTCCATGGGGATCTCCGGGCTGGTACGTACAAGACTAGGCTGCCAGTCTTGCGCGGACCTTGCGCGGCTCGGGGGTAAATCCGGTGTGCCGCTATTTGGAGAGTTCGATCACCTGGTCGGTGCTGGTGACCATGACCCACTTGCCGCCCCGTTGCTCGATCGACGAGACGACGCTGGTATCGGGCAGCTTCGAGCCGCGCTGGACGATCCACAGGCCGGCATCGTCCTCGATCATGGCGCGGCCATTGGCGACATGAACCATGCGAAATTTGGCGTCCGCCGGGAAGGGCTGCTGGTCGACGCCGGGAGGCTGGGTCTTGTCCTCGGGGTCCTGCAGCGTGCCGGTGGCGAACAGGTCGACATCGGGAACATCGTTTGCCGTCAGCGGCTGACCGCTGTTCTCCATCTGCGAGCCGCCGCTGACCCGCCCTGCATTGGTGCCGCTGCCGCCGAACTTGATCGCCTGCACGCCGAACTGGTCCTGATTGAAGAAGATATACCAGGGAAACAGCGCGCAGATCAGGCCAAGCGTGATGCCGAGCGCGGCAAAGACGATATCGCTGCGGCGGTCGGATTTCTTGTCGAGCCTGGGATATTGCGGCCTTGGCGGCTGCGGCCATTCGGTGACCGGGAACAGCCCGTCGAGAAGCGAGCCACGACTGGTCTCGATCGCTTCTTTGGGGCCGGCGCGAGGGGTCCTTGGCAATTCAGGCTTGACGACGCTGGGCAAGGCAGGCTCGGCCAAGCGAGGCACAGTGGACTCGACTACGCTGGCTACCCTGGGCAAGAATGGCCTGGCGGCCCTGGCCAGAATGGCCTCAGCCTTGGCGGCCTTGTCGAGATCGGCCTTTGCCCTGACAGCTCTCGCTTCGTTGGCCCGGGCTTCCTCGGCGGCACTGGCCTCTGCGATCATCTCGCGCAAAAGCCGCTCGGTGTACTGAAGCTCAGTCTCCTGCATCGACACTTTGCTTGCCTTTCAGATGACGGGCGAGGTCGGAGAATGCGTCGCTCGAGGCGCGATCCCTGGGCGACTGCGTCAGCGCCTCGTAGATCAGCGGCACCTGGCGCACGGCAATATCGAGCTCGGCATCGGCGCCGCCCTGATAGGCGCCGAGCAGGCGGATGTCGCGCGTGTCCTCGAAGCGCGAGATCATCGACTTCAGCCTGGTCACCAGCATGCGTTGCTCGGGGCTCCATGCCTTGTCGGCGAGGCGCGAGATCGACGACAGCGGATTGACCGGGGGGTAGCGGCCCTGTTCGGCAATGGCGCGGTCGAGCACGACATGGCCGTCGAGAATGCCGCGTACCGAATCGGCGACCGGGTCGTTGTGGTCGTCGCCGTCGACCAGCACCGAGATGATGGCAGTGATTGATCCCTGTCCTTTGATACCGGGGCCTTCAGCGCCCGGGCCAGCGCGTTCGAGCAGCTTGGGCAGGTCGGTGAAAACCGAAGCGGGATAGCCGCGGGCGACCGGCGGCTCGCCGGTGCCGGTCGCTACCTCGCGCAGCGCATGGGCAAAGCGGGTAATCGAATCCAGCACCAGCAGCACGCGATGGCCCTGGTCGCGAAAATGTTCGGCAACGCGCATGGCGGTATCCGGCGCGCGCCGGCGCATCATGGCGCTCTCGTCGCTGGTAGCGACGACGGCGACCGTCTTGGCCATGCTCTCTGCGCCGATCGTGTCTTCGAGGAATTCGCGTACCTCGCGGCCGCGCTCGCCGATCAGCGCCACGACCACGGTGTCGAAGGCGTCGGCGCCGGCCAGCATGGCGAGCAGCGTCGACTTGCCGACGCCGGAACCGGCAAAGACGCCGAGGCGCTGGCCGAGGCAGAGCGGCGTGAAGATGTCGATGACCTTGACCCCGGTCGTGAAGGCGGTGCCGACGCGCTGCCGCGCCATGGCGCCGGGCGTTGTGCCGTCGCCGCTCGCAGCCTCGCCGATCCTGATCAGCGGCGGGCCGCCGTCGATGACGCGGGTCAGCGCGTCGATGGCGCGCCCACGCCACGAAGCATGCGGCGTTACCGTCAGCGGGCCGCGGCGAAACACGGCGTCGCCGATGCCGGCGTCGGCGCTGCGTTCGAAAGGGGCGATGACGACTTCGTCGCGGCCGATCCTGACGATCTCGCCGCGGCGCGTGCCGGCATTGCCGCGCTGTTCGACGAGGTCGCCAAGCCTGGCGACTTCAGACAGGCCGCGCACCTTGTAATGCGTTGGCGAAACCTCCGAAACACGGCCGCCGCGCCGCAGCAACGTCTCGGTGTCATCGAAGCGGCGCCAGATCCGCTCCAGCGCAGCCAGCCGGTTTTCCGGTGCTGTCTCCGGTTGCCGTTCAAGCGCGCGTATCGATGATTTGCTGCTCGACATGCTGCTACGACTTGGAGCCGAGCGTCTTGATGGCGTCGTCGGTCGAGGCATCGGTCTGGCGCATCAGCGCCGCCGTGTTCTCGAAGGCGCGCTGGACCATGATCAGGCGCGTCATCTCCAGCACCGGATTGACGTTGGATTCCTCGACATAGCCCTGCGCGACGCCGAGATCGGAACGGTCGGTGACCGGCTCCGGCGCACGCGCGGGCACGATGCCAGAATTGCCGTAGCGGACGAAATTCGGGCCGGGATCGAAATTGAACAGGCCGATGGCGCCGACGAGCTTGTCGCCCTGGCGCAGCGAGCCGTCGGCGCCCGCCTTGGGTGGGCCGTCGCGCGGGTCGAGCTGGATCGGCGCACCGCCGGCGTCGAGCACCGGATGGCCTTCGAGCGACATCAACTCGCCGTTCTCGTTCATCGAAAAGCGTCCGTCGCGCGTCATCACGGTGCCGGCCGGGGTGTCGATGCCGAACCAGGCATCGCCCTGGACGGCGAAGTCGAACGGGTTGCCGGTCTGCGTCATCGCGCCATGCGCGCCGGACAAATAGGTCTTGCCGGAGGAGGCGAAGGACACCGATTTGGGGCCGCTGCCGGAGACGACATCCTCGAACTTCACGCCGGTGGCGCGAAAGCCGATGGTCGAGGCGTTGGCGACATTATCGGCGATGGTGTCGAGACGGCGCTCAAGCGCGATCTGCGAGGAAAGGGCGACGTAAAGGCTGTCCTGCATGGTGTTCTCAGAATCTCAGTTTCTGCATGGCCATCATCAGATCGGTCGAGATGCCGACGGTGGTCGGCTGCGCAAACAGCACACCGATCGATGTCTGGGCGGTCGAGGTCGGATGATTGATTTCCCAAAGGCTGGTGAAGCGGGTGAGGAATTTCTCGAGCTTGGCCGGGTCGGTGAAATCGGTGAGGTCGAGCTTTGCGTCGAAGGCCTGCGCCTGCTTGTCGATATCTGCGGCAGCGAAGGAATCGGGCAGGCCGATGGCGGTGCGTACCACGCTGGCCAGGGCCGTGTCGGCCAGCACGTCGTACCAGTTGGTGATGGTCGAGGCCTTGCGCTCGAAATAGAGCGCCAACCGCACGCCCTCATTGGTCTTGCCGGCGTCTTCTTCCAGGGTCTGGCGCATGTATTTGTCGACCACCGGCTGCTGCGACGGGCTGCGGGTCGTTGCCGCTTCGCCGTAGGCCTCGAAATTCAACGAGGTGGCGAGCCTGGCATAGGCCTTGTTGGAGAGCTTGTTGGCGACACTGGCGGGATCGCGGACACCGCCCTCAAGGACATCACGGACGAGATCCTTGTTGGTGGTCGCCGGATCGAGCCCGCTTGCGGACAGAGCATAGTTATAAAGGCGGCTGTCGGCCATCAGGTCGTCGACCGATTTCACCTTGGTGATGTTGGCGAGGTAGTAGCTGGTCTCGGCCTCGACGGCGTCCGCATTCGGCTTGATGAGGCCAAGACTGGACTCGGTCGTGTAGAGCTTCGGCGTGGTCTTCAGCACCGCGTCGCGCGTGATCGTCTGATCGCCATACTGGGCAAAATCAAAGGCGCTGACGAAGTTGGCGTAGCTCTTGTCGGTCAACAGGTTGGCGGGACTCAACGGATCGGTGACGCCGCCATTGACCATGGTGCGGATCTGCTTCGTCGTCTGGGTCGATGCATCAAGCCCATAGGCAGCCATGGCGAAGGTCAGCAGGCGCTTGTCCTTCAGCAGGTCTTCGATGGACTTCACCTTGGAGATGTTGGCTGCGTAGTAGTCGGCCTCGCCCTTGATGTATTGCGCGGTCGGCTTGACGAGCAACAGTCCGGTTCCGCCGATCACAGCCTTCGGCACCGCCTGCTGGACGGCGTCGCGCGCCGTAGCCTGGTCGCCATATTGGGCAAAGTCGAAAGCCGCGACGAAAGCCGCATAGCCCTTGTTTGTCGACGTGTTTGCGGGGCTGTTCGGGTCGGTGACGCCGCCTTCCAGCATGGCCCGCACGGTCGCAGCCGGCTCGGCGTCGGCGTCCAGGCCGAACGCGGCCATCGCATAGGTGAGCAGGCGATCGTTGCCCATCAGGTCGTCGATCGATTTTACGTTGGAAATGTTGCTCAGGTAGTACGAGGTTTCGCCCTTGTAGTAGGTGAAGCCGTTCTGCGAAGGGCCGACCGAGACCTGGAGACCATAATTGTTGGTCACGCCCTGCTGCGCCGAATTGTAGCTCGTGGCATTAGCGCCAAGTGCGGCGAAATTGAAGGCCGACACGAACTCGGCATAACGCTTGTCGCTCAGTTTGTTGGCGAAGCTGTCGGAATCCGACACCCCTTCCTTCAGGGCTTTGACCATGAAGGCCTTGGCGTAAGCCATGTCGCCGAGACCGAAAGCTTTCATGGCATATTTGAACAGCCGGTCGTTCTTGACGAAATCGTCTATCGATTTCACGCTGCCGATGTTGGCGAGATAGTAGTCGGTGTCGCGCTTGGTGATCGGCTCCGCCTCGATGCGGTCGATCGCCTTGGGGATGTCCCTGGCGATGAGCTGGTAGCTGGTAAAAGTGCTCAACACGACATGCCTCCGGTCGCAGCTTCAAAAGCAAGAGTATGCGGACTTGCTTGCGCGAGGCTGAATCGCCTCACCTTGCATGATTCAAGCCTCACACAAGGCACGGGGGCTATCGGTTAGGCCTGACGTGATGCGGAAGGATCTGGCGTGGGCATTCTGATCGGACTTGTGGTGACGCTCGGCTGTGTTCTCGGCGGCTTCATGGCGATGGGCGGCCATCTGCATGTGCTGATGCAGCCTTGGGAAGCGGTGGTCATCTGTGGCGCCGCACTTGGCACCTTTCTCGTCGCCAACCCGATGAAGACGGTCAAGGACACCGGCAGGGGTATCCTCGAAGCGTTCAAGCAGGCGGTGCCGAAAGAGCGCGACTATCTGGAGACGCTGGGCGTGCTGCACAGCCTGATGCGCGAACTGCGCTCGAAGTCGCGCAGCGAGGTCGAGGCGCATATCGACAATCCGGAGGAGTCGGCGATCTTCCAGGCGTTCCCGACCGTGCTCAAGAACCACGACCTGACGAATTTCATCTGCGACTACTGCCGCATCATCATCATCGGCAATGCCCGCTCGCATGAGATCGAGGCGCTGATGGACGAGGAAATCCAGACCATCAAGTCCGACAAGATGAAGGCCTACCACGCGCTGGTGGCAGTGGGTGACGGTCTGCCGGCGCTCGGCATCGTCGCCGCCGTGCTCGGCGTGGTCAAGGCGATGGGCGCGCTCGACCAGTCGCCCGAAATCCTCGGCGGCCTGATCGGCGCCGCCCTTGTCGGAACCTTCCTCGGCATCTTCCTGTCCTATGCAGTGGTCGGGCCGGTCGCCACCAAGATCAAGACGGTGCGCGAGAAGAAGAACCGCCTCTATATCATCGTCAAGCAGACGCTGCTTGCCTACATGAACGGCGCTCTGCCGCAGGTGGCGATCGAGTTCGGCCGCAAGACCATCTCATCCTATGAGCGGCCGACGATCGATGCCGTCGAGCAAAGCACGATGAACACAGCTTCCGCCGAGAAGAAAGCGGCTTGAGCCATGCATGACGACAGACAGGACCGCACGCCGTCATGACAAGTCCTGGCAGCCCCTCGCAAGCCCGCTCGCTGATCATCGAGCGTCTGGTCGGTGACAGCGGTGAGGCCGCTCACGTCATCGGAACCGGGCGCTCGATGGGGGAGCGCGCACTGCCGCTGCTGCAGAAGAGCCTGGCCGGCGAGCTCGGTGCACCGGTCACCGTCGACCTGCGCACGGTCGAGATCAGCCGTGTTCCCGATGCCCGCACGAATGCCGGCGATGCCTTTGCCATGGCCATCATAGCATCGCCGACGTCTTCGGATGCGATGACGCTGGTGGCTGATGCGCCGGCCATCGCCGTGATGGTGTGCGCGCTGTTCGGCGGCGATCCGGATCAGCCGGTTTCGCCGATCGAGCGCGCTCTGTCGCAGATCGAGACCGATGTCGCGACCACGGTCTTCCAGGAAGTTGCGCAGGCGTTGAACGGATCGGGCCGGCGCTCGCTCGAACTGCGGCTGCCGGTGCCGCGGGCGCTTTCGGGCAGCGAAGCCAAGCGCCGCGTGCTGCGCGATGGCGCGGCGGTGCGCATCGTCTTCGGCATCTCGACGCCGACCGACAGCGGAACGGTCACGGTGATGATCCCGCAGCGCATCCTGCTGGCCACACGCGGTATCGCCGATGTCCACGACAGCGAAGGCACGACCTCCGACTGGCGGGCACGTTTTTCCGAAGAGATCATGCGCTCGACGGTGACGCTCGAAGCGACCATGCCGCTGGCCTGCCTGACGCTCGGCGATCTCGCCGGTTTCGAGCCGGGCCAGATCATCGAGTTCGAGGAAACCGCGCAGTCGCACGCCAAGCTGAGCGCGCGCGACAAGACGCTGTTTGTCTGCGAGTTCGGCAAACTCGGGCAGAACTACACCGTCCGGATCAGGCATCCTTACGATGCCGGTCAGGATTTTGTCGATGGGCTCATGCCGGGCTGACGCCGGGCAAGCTCAAGCATTTGGAGACGACTTATGGCCAAGACCAAGGTGGAAGCCAACATCGACCAGCCGGACGAGCAGCTCGACCGCGCCATCGAGGAATTGCGCGGCGTCCTCCAGGAGGAGGAAAAGCGCCCCGACGCCGCCTTGCGGGCTGCCACGTCCGGCGCCAATTCCAACATCATCATGAGCATCCCGGTCGATGTGCAGATCATCCTCGGCAGTACGGAAATGCCGGTGTCGGACCTGATGGCGCTGCAGAAGGGCTCGACGGTGGCGCTCAACCGGCGCATCGGCGAACCGGTCGATGTCGTGGTCAACGGCCGCAAGATCGCGCGCGGCGAGATCACCGTGCTGGAAAGCGATCCGTCGCGCTTTGGCATCAGGCTGACCGAAATTATCTCGGCGACCAAGGGCGCTTGAGCAATGAATGACATGCGGTCTCAGCAGGAGCGGATGCCATGACGACGCCGGTGACGCTCACGCGCCCGCAAAAGGCCGCCGCCATCCTGGTGGCGATGGGCAAACCTTCGGCCAGCCGGCTGCTGAAATTCTTCAAGCAAGAAGAACTGAAGGCACTGATCGAAGGGGCGCGGCTGCTGCGCACCATTCCGCAAAGCGACCTCGAACGCATCGTTGCCGAATTCGAGGCCGAGTTCACCGAAGGTGCGGGCCTGCTCGATTCCGCCGACCGGATGGACACGATCCTCAATGAATCGCTGTCGCCCGAAGAGATGAGCGCCATCATGGGCGACAAGCGCTTCGAGGTTGCGCCGGAAGGGCCACCGCCGATCTGGCCGGAGCTGGAAAAGCTCGAACCGACGCGTCTGGGCACATTCCTTGCCGCCGAGCATCCCCAGACCGCGGCCATGGTGCTGTCGAAGCTTGCGCCGCAAGCCGCCGCCAACATTTTGCTGACCATGGAAAAGCCGATGCGCAGCGAGATCATCAAGCGCATGGTGACGATGGCGACCATTCCGGACGCGGCCACCAGGATCATCGAGAACCAGCTGCGCGCCAGCGTGCTGGCGCAGACCGCGACCAAGGATATCTCGGCGGGACAGGCGCGCGTCGCCAGTATGCTCAACGAGATGGACAAGCCTCAGTTGGAAGAGGTCATGCAGGATCTGGAAGAGGCCGGCACGCCGGACCTCGGCGGTGTTCGCTCCAGGTTGTTTGCCTTCGACGATCTGCCGCTTTTGACGCAGAAGGCGAGGGTACTCCTTTTCGACGGGCTGTCGACCGAACTGATCACGCTGGCGCTGCGCGGTGCGGCGCCCGCATTGACGGAATCGGTGCTGTCGGCGATCGGCGCACGGTCGCGGCGCATGATCGAGTCCGAGCTCGGCCAGGGCTCGGAAGGCATTCAGCTTGCCGACATCATGACGGCGCGCAAGAACATCGCGGTGGCGACAATCCGGCTTTCGCGCGAGGGGGCTTTCGAACTGCCCTCATCGCAGCAGAGCGAAGCGGCTTAACGCCGAGCGCTGAATGGCTGAAGCGGCGGACAAAGACTCCAAAACCGAAGACGCGACCGAAAAGAAGATCCGCGACACCGTCGAACAGGGCAAGCTGCCCCATTCGCGAGAGGCCGCACTTCTGGCGTCCTTCATCGCCATACTGGTGTTCACCGTCTTCTACGCCAAGGACGCGGTCGTTGATCTCGGCATGTTCCTGTCGATGTTCCTGGAAAAGCCCGAGGCGTGGCCGATGGACACCGAGACCGACGTCATCGCGCTCTACAAGACCGTGATGATGGAAATAGGCAACGCCGTCGTCAGCCTGCTGGTGCTGCTGGTGGTGGCCGGCATCGGCGCCTCGGTGCTGCAGAACATGCCGCAAGTCGTCGGCGAGCGGATCCGGCCGCAACTGTCGCGCATCTCGATAGCCAAAGGCTGGACCAGGATGTTCGGCATTCAGGGCTGGGTCGAGTTCCTGAAATCGCTGGGCAAGCTCGGCTTCGCCAGCATCGTGCTCTACTTCACGCTATCGCAGGACTACCGCCAGCTCCTGGCCGGCATGATCACCAACCCCGTCGCTTTCGGCCTCGTCATCAAAAGCATCACCGTCGACATATTGGTGGCGATCGTCTTCGTCATGGGGCTGATCGCGGCGGTCGACGTCGTCTGGTCGCGCTTCCACTGGAAGCAGGATCTGCGGATGACCAAGCAGGAGGTCAAGGACGAGTTCAAGCAGTCCGAGGGCGACCCGATCATCAAGTCGCGGCTGCGCTCGCTGGCGCGCGACCGGGCGCGCAAGCGGATGATGACGGCGGTGCCGCGCGCGACGCTGATCATCGCCAATCCGACGCACTTTTCCATCGCGCTCAGATATGTCCGCGACGAGGATTCAGCACCCATGGTGCTGGCCAAGGGCCAGGACCTTGTGGCGCTCAAGATTCGCGAGATTGCCAAGGAGCACAACATCCCGATCTTCGAGGACGTGGCGCTCGCCCGCTCCATGTACAAGCAAGTTTCGGTTGATAGCGTGATCCCGTCGCAATTCTACCAGGCCGTCGCCGAACTGGTGCGGATCGTCTACTCCAAAAAGGCTGAGCGGAGACAAATTTCATGAACCGCCAACCGCACGCAAAATCCCGCGAACTCATCGTCGCCAAGGCCATCGAGCAGGTGGTCGACGAGTTGCGGCTGATCGACGTCGCCGACTACATCGCCTTCATCCGGCTCGAGCATTTCGCTTGCCTGTCGGATCTGGTGGATTCAGCTGTGGAGCTTTTTTTCCTCCCAGGCACGCTCAGGCTCGGCCATGGCGGAGAGGCACATGTCGACTGGAGCGGCAGCCCGCGCATCGTGCTCGATCTCGAGCTTCGGCCGCCGGGCGTCACCGTCTATTTCCAGCTGACGCTGAGCGAGGAGAGGTCTTCGGTCGCGGTCAACTATGTGTCGTTCGAAAAGCCCGGGGAAGACCCCGAGCACAACACCGCTTTGCTGGAGACGGTGATCGAAGAGGCGCGAATCCGCAGGACCGAGCCGCTCGCCTATCGCTGATCTTTTGTCTTACTCCAACTGCCAGACGCGATCACTCGATCAGCCCCAGCCGCAGCGCCTTGGCCACCGCCTGGTTGCGGTTGACCGCGTTGAGCTTCTGCGTCGACTGGGTGAGATACTGGTTGGCGGTGTGGACCGACAGCTTCAACAGCCTGGCGATCTCTTCGCTGGTGTTGCCGTTGGCGGTCAGCTTCAGGCACTCCAGTTCACGCTTGGAGATCGACCGCATCCGGCCGGCATCGTTCGGACGAATGCGGGCGACGGCGGCGAACAGCGAAAAACAGCGGGCGTGGATTTCGTAGAGCGTGTCCTCCGGCAAAGCGATCGTCGAGCCGAGGAACACCACCAGCCCGCAATGGCCGCGATCGGCATGGACGGGAAAGCCAATGCCGTTGGTGCCCGGCGCCAGCGGCTCCGTCCGCTCCGCCCAGGCGAGGTTCTTGAAGACGGCGTCCGAGCCGGCGATGCCGTCATCGGCCCACCAGCGCGGCGCTGTCGAGGCGCCGCTGTGGCGAACCATCTCCTCACCGTTGGCGCCGGCAATGAATTTGGTTGTCACCGCGGTGGCGGGATAGTCGGAATCGAAGCTCGGCACCAGGCGCGCCCGTTCCGGCGAGGGGCTGACGAAGTAGAGGCCAAACGCCGACGCGTTGATGTCGACGGCGATCCAGCGGCAGCGGCGCACCGCGTCCGGGATGGTAACGGCATGGTGCGTCTCGGAACCGATGGAGAAGGCGCCGAACGGATTGCGCTGCTCGTTGAAAAGGGCTTCGGCCGCCGCCTTGATGTCAGCATGTTTCAAATGATGCCGCTCCTGATCGCCGTGGCGATGGCCATCGCGCGGTTCGACGCCGCGAATTTCTGGATGGCGTGGGTGATGTAGCTGTTGACGGTGTTGGACGAGACCCCGAGGATCACTGCGACCTCATCGGTGGTTTTGCCTTCAGACACCCAGAACAGGCATTCGCGCTCGCGGTCGGACAGCGGGTCCTGCATGGCGACGGCGGCGATCAATTGCGGGATGGCGGACAGCGCGTAACAGCACTTCAACTGAGCCTTCATCAGCGCCGGCTGGTCGATACTGCCGGCCTCGGCCGCCGAGAAAAGCGCAAACAGCCGCTGGCGGCCGACATTGAGCCGCAGTGAATAGACTTCGGCATGTCCAAGCACGTCGAGCAGGCGCGCCTCTTCGCCTGTGAGCAGTCCGCCGGCGTCGGGTGCCGCGGCGGCGACCAGGGGCCTCGGGCGGATGCCAGGTGCAACGGTCAGCGGTCCCTGGGCAAGGCCGGCGATCAGCCGCTTGCCGATCAGTTCAATGGCGTCGAAGATCCAGTTGGATGAGACGATGCGGGCGTCGTTGCGGTCCTGGTCGTGGACGATGGCGACGAGCATGTAGCTGTCGGCGCCGATCTCGGCGGCAAGCTGCATGAAAAAGGAGGTGAGATCGCCGCGCGATTCGAGGCGCGAGCCTAACGTATCGGATTGGAGAAGCGCGGCGGAACTGCTCATTGGATGCTTTGGTTGTATGTCATGGCCGGAGTCTTTTCTTGAGCCCGGACGCTGGGGTTAGCAGCGGCCGAACTTGAAGACGCATCACGTTTACGAAGCACTCACACGGCGCGGCGGTCGCGCTGATCGCCGAATCCATTCAGGGAACGCGAAGCCGTCCGCGTCTGGTGCCGGTCATTGGCCGGAACTTGAGACTTTGGGTGGTCGCCGCGCCCCCCAAGGACCGGCTGATTCGGGTCTAATCTACCCGCAGATGAATCCGACATCAAACGCGATTTGACAAAATCAATATTATTGGACTCAAGCGACTCAGGGGCTGCTTTCGCGGCCTTTTCCGCCGCAAAAGGCCTGAAACGCCGACACGAAAAAGCCAGAGGGTGTTGCGATACTGCCGTATCGAGGGCCGATCGATTCCGATAGGGTCTCGGCAGCCGGCAGGGGTGGGCATCCCTTCGGTCATACGGCGGATTTGGCGGCGCTTGCTCGCGGCCATCAGCATCGGGGGTCATGATGAAGCAGGTTTTCCTGGCGTTCACGGTGGTGCTTGCGGCTCTTGCCGGCATGGCAGCGCCCGCCAAGGCTGAGCCGACCGTTACCTATGCGCTCGACAACGGGCTGCAGGTGGTGCTGGTGCCCGACCATCGCGTGCCGAAGGTGGTGATGAACCTGCGCTACCGCGTCGGGTCGATGAATGAACCCGCGGGACGCTCGGGCTTTGCGCATCTGTTCGAACATCTGATGTTTTCCGGCACGCCGGCCTGGCCGAACGTGTTCGGCGCGCACGCCGCGCTCGGCAACGAGATCAATGCCTGGACCACCGAAGACGGCACGGTTTATTACGTCGACGGGCTGTCGTCGTCACTGCCGATGATCTTGTCGCTGGAGGCCGACCGCATGGCCAATCTCGGCCGCTCGGTGACTCAGGCCAAGCTCGATCTGCAGCGCTCGGTGGTCAAGAACGAGATGCGCCAGAACGTGCTCGACAAGGCCGGCGCATCCGGCTGGGAAGCTTTCTGGTCCGGGCTGTTCCCGAAGCCGCATCCCTATAGCCGCATGGTCATCGGCTCGGTCGCCGATCTCGATGCGGCGACGCTCGACGATGTCAGGGGTTTCTTCAACAGCTACTATCTGCCCAACAATGCGGTGCTGGTGCTGGTCGGCGACTTGGAGATCGACGACACCAAGGCGCTGATTGCCGACACGTTCGGCCGCGTGGCGCGCGGCGCCGATGTGGCGCGGCCCGCCGTGCCGGCACCGACGCAGGCCCGGCTCAAGCTGGTGCTCGAGGATCGTGTGCCAAGCCCCATCGTCGTGGTCGGCTTCAGTGGCCCGGTGGCGCAGTCGCCCGACAATGGTGCGCTCAGCATTGCCGCCGAACTGCTCGGCAACGGCGAATATGGTTTTTTGCGCAACCGGCTGGTTTCGCAGTTGGGCATTGCCACCTATGCCAGCGCGAGCTGGACCGGCGGTCTGCTCGGTGGCCGCTTTACCTTCGAGGCGGGTGCCGCCGAAGGTGTGGCGCCGGAAGCGCTGGAAAGCGCGATGAAAACGGCGTTTGCGGATTTCCTGAAGACCCCGCTCGATCCGGTCGATGTCGAGCGTGCGCGCACCGGCATCTTGCAGGCAGCGCGGCTCGGCAGCGAAGCACTGAAGGATCGCGCCGGCGTCGTCTCCTACAATGCCGACGTGCTCGGCGATGCGCAGAGCGCGCTGGTCGACGACCCGCGGGTGAAGGACGCCAGCGTGGCGGGCGTCGAGGCAACGATGAAGCGGCTGTTGAAACCGGAAGACGCCAGCATACTGGTGCTGAAGCCCGGCCCGCGCGGCGGCTATCCCGATGCACTGATCGGGTCGTCCGGCACACCGCAGCCGTTCACCGCGCCGGAGCGAGCGGCGATCGACATTCCGAAGCATGCGGCCGGGCAAGCGCCCTCGGCAACACTGCCCGCCATGGAAACGGCGACGCTCTCGAATGGCATCAAACTCGTCCACTACACAATGCCGGAAGCGCCGATGGTGTATGTCGCGGCCAGTGCCGCCGGCGGCTGGAACAGCGTGCCGGAAGGCAAGGAGGGATTGCTGGAGCTTGCAGCAAGCATGGCGGCGACACGCGGGGCCGCCGATCGCGGCTCGGCTGATTTCGCCAAGGCGGCCAGCGACATCGGCGCCGGCGTCGGCCACCAGGCCGGGACGCTGACCACGATGATGACGCTTGGCGTGCCGCCGGAAAAGCTCGACCAGGGTATTGGCCTGCTCGCCGACGCGGTGCTGAAGCCTCGTTTCGACAAGACCGAATGGACGGTGCTGATGGCGCAGACGGTCGACTGGCTAAACGGCCGCGAGGCGGATCTGCCCGGCGTTGCCGGCCGCATGGCAAAGGCGACGCTGATCCCGCAGGTGCCGGGCAAGGCAGCGGTGGACTGGTCGGCAAAGGCGCTGGCCTCGATCTCGCTCGACGAGGCGAGGGACGCATTCAAGGCGGAGTTCACGCCGAAGGCGGTGACCTTCTACAGCGTCGGCCCGATGCCGGTCGCGACCGTCGCCGCCAGCCTTGAAAAAGCATTCGGCGCGTGGACAAGCGACACCGCCGGCTATGCCGTCGAGCCGTCGCCGGCGGCGCATTTCAACGGGGGACAGAAAGTGCTGCTGGTGCCCGAACCCGGCGCCAGCCAGTCGGCGCTGTTCGTGGCGCGGCCGGCGCCCGGCACCGACGAGAGCGAGCGCGCTGAATCGACCGCGGTCTCCAACCTGCTTGGCGCCGATTTCTCCAGCCGGCTGAATTCGGTGATCCGCGAGGAGAAGGGCTACTCCTATGGCGTGTCGAGCTATCTGATGAGCCCGATGAAGGCCGGCTCGGGATTGGTCGTGGCAACCACCGTCGAGCGCGCCAACACCGGGCCGGCGATTACCGAAATCCTGAAAGGATTTGCCGGCCTGACCACCTTGCCGGTGGCGCAGGACGAAGTCGACCGCACGGTGACTGTCTATCGCCGGGCGCTGGCTGGATCGGCCGAGACGTCGGCTGGTCTGTTCTCCTCGCTGATTGGCGCGGTCGGCAGCGGATCGACGCTGGAGGACCAGCAAACCCGCATGGCGGCGCGCACGAAGCTGACGCTCGATGCGGTTCAGAAACAGGCGCTGGCCCTGGCGTCGCTCGATCCGTCGCTGATCGTGGTGGCGGGCGACCCCGATGTGGTGATGCCGCAGCTTGCCGCGATCGGCCTCAAGGACGTCGAGATCGTCAAGCGTGACGAGGCTGGTGAAGAGACGGCGATGCGGGCGCTCGATCTTCTCGGGGGCAATCGCCAGGCGCCGCTGTCTGCCTCGCCGTGGCGGGTTGGCGATGGCGGCACGACGCGCGCGGTGCACGCCTGCGCCGGCGAAAGGGATTGCGGCGCGCAGATCCACGCCGATTGACGGGCTAAACGCGCAGCCGCCGGCCGCGTTGTAATTTGGGATAACTTTGTTTCGGGGGAAACGATGAGCGATTCATTTCGGGAAGTCACATCCGTCTCGTGGTTCGGGCGGATCAAGCGCGCGGTCGGCGGGGTCATCTTCGGCCTTATCCTGATCGTGCTGATGGTGATCGGGCTGTTCTGGAACGAAGGCCGCGCCGTGCAGACGGCGCGCTCGCTGGCCGAAGGTTCTGGAGCGGTGGTTTCGGTCGGCGCCGACAGCGTCGATACCGCCAATGACGGCAAGCTGGTTCATGTCAGCGGACTGGTGACGGCGGACAGCGGCCTGGCGGATCCGGATTTCGGCATCGCCACGCAAGGGCTGCGGCTGTCGCGCAGTGTCGAGATGTATCAGTGGAAGGAAGAGTCCAAGTCGGAGACGACCAAGAAGCTCGGCGGTGGCGAAGAGACGGTGACCACCTACAGCTATTCCAAGGTGTGGGACGACAGCCAGATCGACTCGTCGGACTTCAAGAAGCCGGACGGCCACCAGAATCCGCCGATGGAAATCCACGGCCGGACCTTCCAGATTCCTGAGGGCAAGCTTGTCGCCTTCGATCTCGATACGCCAGTGCTGGACCGTATCGAGGGTGACAAGGACTATTCGCTCTCAGCCGACCAGTCGGCGGCGATAAAGGCTGCCTATACCGGAACGAAACCGCTCAGCATCGTCGATGGCAAGATTTTTCTCGGCAATGACAACACGACGCCCGCTTTGGGTGACTATCGAATCGGCTACGAACTGGCGCCGCTGGGCGTGATCAGCATCATCGCGCGCCAGGCCGACAGCCGCTTCGAGCCCTACCAGACGCAAGCCGGCGATGCGCTGCTGATGGTCGACACCGGCAACGTCCCGGCCGAAAAGATGTTCGCCGACGCCGTCAGCGCCAACACGCTGATCACCTGGCTGCTGCGCGGCGCCGGCTTGCTGTTGCTGACCACAGGCTTTGCGCTGTTCCTCAGCCCGATCGGGGTGATCCTCGACGTCATACCCTTCCTCGGCAGCATGGCGCGGATGGGTACCGGCATTATCGCCTTCGTCCTGGCGATCCTGGTCGGCACGGTGACGATTGCGATTGCCTGGTTGTGGTACCGACCGTTGCTGGCGCTCGCCATCCTGGCGGCAGGCGTGATTGCGGCGGTGATTGTCTACCGCATCGGTCGGTCGCGAAGGCCAGCCGTTCCGGTGGTTGCGCCCAACCCGGCGGCGGCCGCCTAGATAGAGGTCGGGGCGGCCGGAGCCGCCCCATATCTCTTTGGCGCAATTCCGGCGGGAAAACCGCTTCACACTTATCCTGGAATTGCTTTCCTATTTGTCCTCGAAGCCGGTGAGCACGCCGACGGCGTTGATGCCGATCTCCTCGACGGCGTAGCCGCCTTCCATCACGAACAGCGTCGGCAGGCCGAGCTTGGCGATGCGATGGCCGATCTTCGGATAGTCCGGGCTTTTCAGCTTGAACTTGCTGATCGGGTCCTTCTCGAAGGTGTCGACGCCAAGGGAGACGATGACGATATCGGGGGCGTAGGCGGCGAGCTTGACGCAGGCATCCTCCAGCGAGGCGTTCCAGGCGTCCCAATTGGTGCCGAAGGGCATGGGATAATTGACGTTGAAGCCTTCGCCGGCGCCGGCGCCGCGTTCGTCGGCATGGCCGAGGAAGAACGGGTACTCGACCATCGGATCGCCATGCAGGTTTAGAACCTGCACGTCGGCGCGTTCATAGAAGATCTCCTGCGTGCCATTGCCGTGGTGATAGTCGACGTCGAGGATCGAGACGCGTTTTGCGCCCTGATCGAGGAACCACTGCGCGGCGACCGCGGCATTGTTGATGTAGCAGTAGCCGCCCATGAACCCGGCACCGGCGTGATGGCCGGGCGGGCGGCAGAGCGCGAAGGCCGACCGCTCGCCACCCTTGACCAAGGCCGCCGCCGTCAGCGCCACGTCATAGGACGATTTGATCGCGGTCCATGTGCCTTCGACGAAGGTGGCGCCGGCGTCGAAGGAATAGTAGCCGAGCAAGGCGTCGACGCGCTTGGGTGGCACGTCGCCGCGCAGGCCGCGCGTCGGCCAGGTGAAGGGCATCGCCGTGCCCTCGAAGCCGGCGGCCTTCCACGCCGGCCAGACGGTCGGCAGGAAGTCGATATAGTCGGCCTTGTGGATGCGCTTGGCGGCTGTGAGATCGTGCTCGACCGGTCCGATGATCGGCCCCAGCTTCTCGCTCTCGACCCGCGCCCTGATGAACTCGGCCCGCGACGGCTTTTCGAAACCCGGCACGATTGCCGACGTCACCAGTTCCATCTGGCCGGCATGGCCGGCATGAAGCGGCGAATAGACAGTCTTCATGAATTCCTCTCGAAATAGCGAAATCAGTCAAGGTTGAGATAGGGGGTGACCAAAGCGAGCCACATTCTTTCCACATCGTCCTCGATGAGGTCGTATGTCTTGCGGTCTCTTTTCAGCCCCACAAGCCGGCAGGCGTGCCCGACATCCATCATCAGCACGCCGAGCCGGCTGGCGATCTTGTCCTCAAGGGCCGGGTTCACATGCTGCAGCCACGCGGCGTAAAGCGCGATGATCTGCTCGTCATATTCGTCCTGGATCGGCCTGAGGTCGGCATTGCCGGATATCGCCTCGATCACCGGCATCAGGGTGGCGTTTTCGAGATATATTCTGGAGGTATCGATGAAGAGCTTGCGCACCTCCTGCCGAAACTCGTCGCGGTTGGTGGGTGGGGTGACCTCGATGCGCCTGGCGATCACCTCGGGAAACGACGACAGCCAGCGCCGGGCGAGGTCGAGGAGAATGGCTTCCTTGTTGGGAAAGTACTGGTAGACCGAACCGACCGACAGGCCCGCGCGCCGGGCGATGGCGAGCGTCGTCGGTGTCTTGGTTCCTTGCTCCCGCGTCAGGATCAAAGCCGCGTCGAGTATCCGGTCGACCACCTTGCTCGACCGTTCCTGCCGCGGCTGCTTGCGCGGTTCGAGCGCCATCCTGGTTTCGCGGCTGAGACTGCGCTTCACGGATTGATGCCTTCGTTCCCTGCCGGTTTCAACACAGGTCCGGGTCTCAACATTGGCGTGGTGTGTTGTCCATAATACATTCGAAATTCGGCACGTTGACAAACGCGAATAATTAGTCGCATTCTTTTATCCACGCTGTCTTGAGAGATCACAAGGGGAATTTCAAAACAGCGCACTGGCATCAGTTTTCGTCCGATAACGCCGCTCCAGCGGAGTGGCAGCTTGTCGGATAAGAGGGTTGTCGGTCTCAGCCAGTCGTCAAAAGCGCGGAGTCGCGATGTCTGTCACGGGTGCGGGTCAAAATGCTGATCTGATCGTCATCAATGGTCGCGTGCGGACCATGGACGATGACAATCCCGCCGCCGAGGCGATTGCCGTCAAGGACGGCGCCATCATCGCCATCGGCAACCACGCCGCCATCGAAAAACTCAAGGGAACGACCACAGACGTGATCGACGCCAAGGGCGGTTCGGTCCTGCCCGGTTTCATCGAAGCCCACATGCATCTGTTCTCGGGAGGGGCTGAGCTCGCGCATCTTCAACTCGGCGGTATCCATGGCTTCGAGGCGCTTCAAAGCGCCATCCGCGACTACGCCACGACGCGGCCCGAGGCGAAGATGCTTGTGGGACAGGGCGTCGACTACACCGTGCTCGGCGACGAGCGGGTGACACGCCATCATCTCGACGCCATCCTGCCCGACCGCCCCTTCTGCATGGCGGCACCCGACCACCATACGATGTGGGCCAACACCAAGGCGTTGGAGATGGCCGGCATCCTGAAGGGACGCACGCTCGGTCCGGGCAACGAGATCGTGATGGGTGACGACGGCCTGGCCGCGGGCGAATTGCGCGAGGGCGAGGCCTTCGGTCCGGTGCTCGACCTTGCCGGCGAAAGCCGGGTGCGGTTGGGGCTGTCGACCGGCGGCGAGCCGGACCCAATGCCGTCGGCCGCCGAGCGGGCCGCTGACCGTGACATCATGCGGCGCGGACTTGCCTGGTGCGCGCGCCACGGCATCACCTCGATCCAGAACATGGACGGCAATCTCTACCAACTCGAATTGCTTTCCGAGATCGAGGCCGAGGAAGGCCTGCCCTGCCGCGTCAAGATCCCGTTCCACTACAAGAATTTCATGACGCTCGACATGCTCGAGAAGGCGTCCGTCATGGCCGAGCGCTACGACAGCGAGTGGCTGTCATCGGGCATGGTCAAGGTGTTCTATGACGGCGTGCTCGATTCCTGGACCGCGGTTATGGTCGAACCCTATGCGGATCGTCCCGACTGGGTCGGCGAGCCGCTGTTCACGCCGCAGCAATTTATCGATCTCGCCGTGGCTATCGACAAACGCGGGCTGCAGATCGCCGTGCACTCGATCGGTGACGGCGCCGTGCGCGCAGTGCTCGACGGTTACGAGGCGGCGCAGAAGGTCAATGGCAAGCGCGACAGCCGGCACAGGGTTGAGCACATCGAGGTCACCACAGCAGCCGACGTGCCGCGTTTTGCCGAACTCGGCGTCATCGCCTCGATGCAGCCGTCGCATCCGCCCGGCGCCATGGATTTTCCGCTGGAGCCGACGGTGTCACGCATCGGGCCGGCCCGCTGGCCGCTGAGCTATGCCTGGCGCACCCTGAAAAGCGCCGGCGCCCATGTCGTGTTCGCCTCGGACTGGCCGGTGGCAGCGATCGACCCGATCCTGAGCATTCAGGCGGCAGTGCAGCGCAAACCATGGGCAGAAGGCGATCCTGACCAGAGTTTCTCGCTGCAGGAAGCGATTGCCGCCTACACGGTCGAGGGCGCCTATGCCGAATTCGCCGAGCATCGCAAAGGCGTTCTGAAACCCGGCTACATGGCGGATCTGGTGGTTTTGTCGGCCGATATCGAGAAGACGGCGCCGGCCGATCTGCACAAGCTGCGACCGGTGACGACGGTCTGCGGTGGCAAGGTCACCTACCAGGCCTGACAATGGCATGCGGCTTGCACAGCTTGCCGCTTGCAAGACGAAATGACCGACTGAACTGTGGTTCAATGCCGGACTTGCCAACCAACCGGCCGTGTGGTCACATCGAACAGGGGAAAAACTCCGCCAGCAAGAGCGGGGTCAACAGTGAGGCGTATCGTGCCGGAAAAACCGGATCGGAATGCAATTGAAGTCGTAAACGTCAGTAAAATTTTCGGATCGGGTGAGGGGCAGGTTGCTGCCCTCGATACGGTCTCGGTATCCATCCGCGAGAATGAGTTCTTCACCCTGCTGGGACCATCCGGCTGCGGCAAGACCACGTTGCTGCGGCTGATTGCCGGCTTCGACTTTCCAACCGCCGGCGAAATCCTCCTCTACGGTCAGGACATCGCGCCGTTGCCGCCCTTCAAGCGGCCGGTCAACACCGTCTTCCAATCCTACGCGCTGTTCCCGCATATGACGGTCGCCGACAATATCGGCTTTGGCCTGGAAATGCTGGGCAAGCCGAAGGCCGAGATCAAGGCGCGCGTCGCCGAGATGCTGAAACTGGTGAAGATGGAGGCGCTGGCGGGCCGCCGAACCAGCCAGATCTCCGGCGGCCAGCAGCAGCGCGTGGCGCTCGCCCGGGCGCTGGCGCCGCAGCCCAAGGTGCTCCTGCTCGACGAACCGCTCTCGGCGCTCGACTACAAGCTGCGCAAGGAAATGCAGATCGAATTGAAGCGGCTGCAGCACGAGACCGGAATTACCTTCATCTTCGTCACCCACGACCAGGAGGAAGCGCTGACCATGTCGGACCGCATCGCGGTGATGTCGTCGGGCAAGATCCTGCAGGTCGGGTCGCCGCGCGACATCTACGACCGGCCGGCCGAGCGTTTCGTCGCCGACTTCATCGGCGAGTCGAACTTCCTCAAGGCGGATGTGGTTAGCGCGACTGGTGGCCGGGCGACGGTGAAGCTGCCGTCTGGTGTGGAAATCCCAGCCTCGCTGCCGGAAGGCTTCAGCCCCAGCGGCAAGGTCACCATCGTCGTGCGTCCAGAGCATGCGCAGTTGGGCACGGCCAGCCCGAGCGCTTCGCTGTCCGGTACCGTCGAAAACATCGTCTATCTCGGCACCGACACGCACTTCCATCTGCGCCTTGCCGGTGGCGAGCCGTTCATCGTGCGGCGTCAGAACAGCCGCGGCGCCGGTGACGGCTTCGTGCAGGGCGGCCAGATCGGCATCACGATCGGCAACGACGCCGCGCAAGTGCTGAAGGACTGATCATGGCGACCGCGGAACAAGTCGCCAAGGCAGCGGAGCGGCGCGATGTGCGCGACCGCTGGCTGCTGTCAGCGCCAGCCTTGCTGGTGATCTTGCTCGCCGCGACCGGCCCCTTGCTGATCGTGCTGATCTACTCGTTCCTGACGCCTGGCCCCTATGGCGATGTGAAGTGGCAGTTTTCGCCCGATGCCTGGCTGTCGGTGTTCATGGAACGCGACATTTTCGACGATACGCTTTCGCTTGCGGCAGCGCATGTCACCATCTTCTGGCGCTCGATCAAGCTGGCGGTGATAACGACGATCGCCACTTTGGCATTGGGGTTTCCAACCGCCTATTTCATGGCGACGCGCAGCGAGAAAACCAGGGATCTCTGGCTGTTCCTGATCACCATTCCGTTCTGGACCAACCTTCTGATCCGCACCTTCGCCGTGCTGCAGATCATCCGCAACGAAGGCATCATCAACACCATCCTTATCAAGCTTGGTATCGTCTCGGCGCCGGTGCAGATCCTCTTCACCGACACGGCGATTCTGATCGGCATGGCCTATGTCTATCTGCCGCTGATGGTGCTGCCGATCTATGCCAGCATGGAGAAGCTTGATTTTCGCCTCGTCGAGGCGGGCTACGACCTCTACGCGACCCGTCTCAAGGTATTGCGGAAGATCATTTTCCCGCTGGTCAAACCCGGCGTCATTGCCGGCTCCATCCTGGTCTTTATTCCAGCCCTTGGCGCCTATGTGACGCCGAGCGTGCTTGGCGGCGGCAAGAATATGATGCTGTCCAACCTGATCGAATTGCAGTTCGGCCAAGGCCGCAACTGGCCGCTCGGCTCGGCGCTGTCGATCACGGTGATGATCATCGTCATGGTGGCGCTGCTTGCCTATGTGCGCAATGCCGGCAAGTCGGGGGCGCGGCATGGCTAAGAACTTTTCCATCAAGCACCAGACCGGCTTCACGGTGATCGCTGCGACCTGTTTTATCGTGCTCTATCTGCCGATCATCGTGCTGGTCGCCTATGCCTTCAACGCGGCGAACTCGACGTCCGAATGGGGCGGCTTTTCGATGCGCTGGTTCCAGTCGGCTTGGCAGAACGTGCAAGTTATCGACGCGACGCTACGCTCGTTCCAGATCGGCGCCGTCGCTGCGGTGCTGTCGACAATCTTTGCCACCATGGCCGCGCTCGCCACCACGCGCACCGCGTCCTATCCGGGCCTCACCTTCAAATATGCGGCGATCAACCAGCCGCTGATGGTGCCCGAGATCGTCACCGGCGTGGCGCTGCTGATCTTCTTCTCGCGCATCAAGATCTTCACCGGCTATTCCGGCATTGGCTATCTGATCGCCGCGCACACGGCGTTCTGCATCCCGTTCGCCTATCTGCCGATCCGGGCGCGGCTGGAAAACATGGACCTGACGCTGGAGCGCGCGGCCGCCGATCTGTACGCGACGCCTTGGAAGACCTTCCGCCGCATCACGCTGCCGCTTTTGTGGCCCGGCATACTGGCCGGACTGATGCTGGCCTTCGTCATCTCGCTCGATGACGTCGTCATCACCGAGTTTGTCAAATCGGGCGGCCAGGATACGCTGCCCACCTACATGCTCGGCCAGATCCGCCGCGGCATCACGCCTGAGATCAACGCGATATCGACCGCCTTCCTGCTGCTTTCGGTCGCGATCGTCACGTTGTTTTTCTTCGTCAGCAGGAAAAGAGACTGAACCGACAAATGGGAGCTAAAACCATGAACTGGAAAACAACGACAGCCGCCATCGGGTTGGCGCTGCTCGCAACGACGAGCCTGGCCCGCGCCGATGGCGAGCTGAACATTTACAATTGGGGCAACTATACCAGCCCCGATGTGATCAAAAAGTTCGAAGCCAAATACAACGTCAAGGTGACGATCACCGATTACGATTCCAACGATACGGCGCTCGCCAAGGTACGCCAGGGCGGCACCGGCTTCGACATCGCCGTTCCGTCGCAAACCTACGTGCCGATCTGGATCAAGGAGGGCCTCGTGCAGGAGACCGATCCGGGCAAGATGGAGAACTTCAAGAACGTGGCGCCGGAATGGGCCAATCCAGACTTCGACCCCGGCCGCAAATATTCCGTGCCGTGGGCGCTGGGCACCGTCGGCGTCGTCGTCAACACCGATGCCTACAAGGGACCAGCCGACAGCTGGGGCATCATCTTCAACACGCCGGACGAGCTGAAGGGCAAGACCAATGTCGTTCCCGAGATGAATGACGTTATCTTCGCGGCGATCAAATATGTCGGCGGCCAGCAGTGCACCGACGACAAGACGGTGCTGAAGAAGGTGCGCGACACGCTTGTCGCGGCCAAGCCGAACTGGATCGCCATGGAATACAACACCATCGAAAAGATGGGCGCCGGCGACTTCAAGGCGACCAGCGACTGGAACGGTTCGGCGCTGCGTCAGCGGCTGGCCAATCCGGCCATCCATTACAATTATCCGAAGGAAGGCTACGGCCTGTGGAGCGATAACGTCGTCGTTCTCAAGGAAGCCAGAAATGTCGAGAACGCCAAGCTGTTCCAGAACTTCATCATGGATCCGGAAAACGCGGCCGGCCTCTCGGCCTTCCATCGCTACGCAAACGCCATTACCGGCTCGGACAAGTACATGCCGGCCGATATGAAGGATGCCCCGGAAGTCGTCATTCCGGAGGCTGCGAAGGCACAAGGCGAATTCCAGAAGATGTGCGCGCCTGAGATCCAGGACATCTACACCAAGATCTGGACCGAACTGCAGAAATAACCGCAGTCTGACAGACCCGGCGGCATGCGCCGCCGGGTCTTTTCTTTTCCGGAATGGCTTTCATGGACTCCTATCGCAACAGCGATCCGCGGCCGTCGATCATGCAGGGCTCGCCGCCTCAAATGGTGCTGCCGAAGCTCGACTGGGACCGGCCGCCATGGAATCGCTGGGCCTTCCAACACATCCGCGAATTCCTGCCGACCATCGAGGTCTGGCGCGGTAATGGCCATCGCCATCGTCTTGAGCGCGCAGAGACCGATCTCGACGCGCTGCCGGTGGAAGACAGCAAGGGCCGTCCGACGACGCTCGTTGGCCTGCTCGACGAGACCTACACGGACGGCTTCCTGGTGCTCAAAGACGGCAAGGTCGCCTATGAGCGCTATTTCAACGGCATGGCCGAGCGCACGCTGCATCTGTCGCAGTCGATGGCGAAGTCGGTAACAGGCACCGTGTTCGGTATTCTGGTTGGACGCGGCTTGATCGACCCGGCCAAACCGGTGACCGCCTATCTGCCGGAGCTCGGCGCGACCGGCTGGGACGGCGCCAGCGTGCAGCATGTGCTGGATATGACCACCGGCGTGCGGTTTTCCGAGGACTACACCGACCGTTACTCCGACATCGGCCAGGTTGATGTCGCCACGGGCTGGAAGCCGGTGCCGCCGGACAGCGATCCGGATTTCCAATGGCCGCCGCATCTGTTCGAGTTGATCCTGCAGCTGAAGGACAAGGTGCGGCCGCATGGCGCCGCGTTCGAGTACCGCTCGATCGAGACCGACGTGCTTGCCTTCATCATGGAGCGGGTCACCGGTAAACGGCTGGCGCAGCTGGTGTCCGAGGAGCTGTGGCAAAAGCTCGGCGCCGACGAAAGCGCTTGCTTCACGGTCGACAGCGCCGGCTATGCGCTGGCCGATGGCGGCTTCAACGCGACGCTGCGCGATTACGCCCGCTTCGGCCAGCTGATCCTCGACAAGGGCCGCGGCATCGTGGCGGCCGACTGGATCGAGGCGACGCGCAACGGCAGGCATGCGCCGGATTTCAATCCGAGCCTGCCGGAGGGCAGCTATCGCAACCAGTTCTGGATCGAGAATCCGCGCACGCGCGCTTTGATGTGCCGAGGCGTGTTCGGGCAGATGATCCATATCGACTGGGACACCGGCATGCTCGTGGTCAAGCTTTCGACCTATCCGGATTTCAGCAATGTCGCCTATTCGGTGGCAACGCTGAAGGCGGTGCACACCATCGCCATGGCGCTTGGTTGACCCACAACAAATCACCCTCTGAGGAAACGTTCATGACCGGCAAGACCGCGTTCGAGACCCGCTACGGCTTTGCCCGCAATGAGGTGCTGCTCTCCAACTGGCGCGAAAGCCCGTTCAACCGCTGGTCGTTCCAGAACCTTGGCGAGCTGGTGCCTACCGCCCCCGTGGCGGCGACGCCGGGAAGCGTCGAGGCACCGGTGCGGGACCTGAGCGGCCTGCTCGGCGAAAACGTCTCCGTCGCCGGCGCGCCGGAGACGGTGGCCGAATTCCTCACACGTTCGAGCAGCGACGCGCTGACGGTGATGAAGGCTGGCAAGGTCATCGGCGACTGGTTCGCGCCCAATATGGATTTCGGCGCCCGTCACATCATCTTCTCGATCAGCAAATCGGTCACCGCCATCATCGCCGGCATATTGGAAGGCGAGGGCGTGTTCGATCCGGAGGTGCCGGTCACCCAGTACATTCCGGAAGCCGCCGGCTCGGCCTATGCCGATGCAAGCTGCCGGCATGTGCTCGACATGAGCGTCAGCCTCGACTTCGAGGAGGCCTATCTCGATCCCGAAAGCGCCTTTGCCCGTTACCGTCGCGCCACCCTGTGGAACCCGGGCGGCGGCACTGAAAGCTTGCGCGAATTCATTCTGACCTTGCAGCGGCTCGAAGAACCGCACGGCAAAACCTTCCGCTACCGTTCGCCCAATTCCGATCTGCTCGGCCTGCTGCTCGAACGAGCTTCCGGCCAGCGCTTCCCGGACCTGATGCGCGAGAAACTGTGGCTACCGCTGGGTGCTGTCAGCGAGGCTTCGATCGGCGTCGACATGGAAGGTACGGCGCGCACCGCCGGCGGCATTTCGGTGACGCCGCGCGACCTGGCGCGTATCGGCGAGATGATGCGGCAGGGCGGCACGGCCAATGGCCGGCGCATCGTGCCGGAAGGCTGGGTGCGCGATACGACCGTTGCCGGCGGCAGCGCGGAGGCCTGGCAGCGCGGCACGATGGTGCATCTGTTCCCGAAGGGCCGCTATCGCAACAAGTGGTACCAAACCGGTGCGGCAAACGGTGCTTTCTGCGGCATCGGCATCCACGGCCAATGGCTCTACGTCGATCCGAAGATGGAAGTGGTGATTGCAAAAATGGGGTCGCAGCCGGTGCCTGAAGATTATCCGCTCGAACGCGAGATCGTTGCCTTTTTCGAGGCGCTGAGCGGGATGGTCTGAGGACGAGCCAAAGCAAGGCGCTTTCCTGTGGACCTCTTTGACGCTTGAGAACACTGCGGTTGGCGTGACGGACATCAGCGCCTATGGTCGCCGCTCTTTGCGACAGGGACCAGCATGGCAGCAGACAGCAAACGCATCGCATCCATCATCGCGGCAGAGATCGGGGCGCGGCCGGAGCAGGCATCAGCAGCTATAGGGCTGCTCGATGAGGGCGCGACGGTGCCGTTTGTGGCGCGCTACCGCAAGGAGGTCACCGGCGGGCTCGACGACACCCAATTGCGCGACCTTGCCGAGCGATTGGCCTATCTGCGCGAACTCGATGCGCGCCGCGATACCATTCGCAGTTCGATCCGCGAGCAGGGCAAGCTGACCGAAGAACTTGAGGCCAAAATTGTGGCTGCCGCCACCAAGGCTGAACTGGAAGACATCTACCTGCCCTACAAGCCCAAGCGGCGCACCAAGGCCGAGATCGCCCGGGAGCGCGGGCTGGCGCCATTGGCGGAGGCTATTTTGGCCAACCGGTCGTTGGTGCCCGCCGAGGCGGCGCTGGCTTATGTGACCGAGGATGTGACCGACGCCAAGGCCGCACTGGAAGGCGCACGCGACATCCTGTCGGAACAGTTTGCGGAAAATGCCGATCTGGTCGGCAAGCTTCGCACCTACATGAAGGAGCGCGCTTTCATGCGTGCCCGTGTCGTCGACGGTAAGCAGGAGGCCGGGGCGAAATTCTCCGACTATTTCGAGCATGTCGAGCGTTGGGCAAATGTTCCGAGCCACCGCGCGCTGGCCATGCTGCGCGGCCGCAACGAAGAGGTGTTGTCGCTCGACATCGAGGTCGATGCCGACGATGCCTCGCCGGTGAAGCCGGTCGAGCGGATGATCGCCAATGCCTACGCCATCGGCGGCAGCCTGCCGGGCGACCGCTGGCTGATGGAAGTCGCCGGCTGGACCTGGCGGATCAAGCTTTCGCTGCACCTGACGCTCGATTTGATGCGCGACCTGCGCGAGCGGGCGGAGGAAGAGGCGATCCATGTCTTTGCACGCAACCTCAAGGATTTGCTTCTGGCGGCACCCGCCGGCTCGCGGCCGACCATGGGGCTCGATCCCGGCATCCGCACCGGCGTCAAGGTCGCGGTGGTAGATGGCACCGGCAAGGTGCTGGCGACGACGACCGTCTATCCATTTCCGCCGCGGAACGATGTGCGCGGCACACAGGCCCAGCTCGCAGCACTCATCCGCCAGCATAAGGTCGAGCTGATCTCGATCGGCAACGGCACCGGCAGCCGCGAGACTGAAAAGCTGGTCGCCGACATGCTGTCCGACATGCCTTCGGATGGTAGGCCAAAGCCGCTCAAGGTGATCGTCAGCGAGGCCGGCGCCTCGGTCTATTCGGCCTCGGCGACAGCGGCGGCTGAGTTTCCCGGGCTCGACGTGTCGCTGCGCGGTGCGGTGTCCATAGCCAGGCGGCTGCAGGATCCGCTCGCCGAACTGGTCAAGATCGAACCGAAATCGATCGGCGTCGGCCAGTACCAGCATGACGTCGACCAGTATCGGCTCGGCCGTTCGCTGGAAGCGGTGGTGGAGGACGCGGTCAATGCCGTCGGTGTCGATCTCAACACCGCCTCGGCGCCGCTCTTGGCCCGCGTGTCAGGCCTAGGCGCTTCGCTTGCCGACGCCATTGTCGCGCATCGCGATGCGACCGGGCCGTTCGCCAGCCGCAAGGAGCTGCTCAAGGTAGCGCGGCTCGGACCGCGCGCGTTCGAACAGTCCGCAGGCTTCCTGCGCATTGCCAATGGCAGCGAGCCGCTCGACGCCTCGTCGGTCCATCCGGAAGCCTATGGCGTGGCCAAGAAGATCGTCGCCGCCTGCGGTCGCGATGTGCGCTCGCTGATGGGAGACAGTGCCGCGCTCAAGGCGCTCGATCCGCGCGTCTTCGTCGACGAACGGTTCGGCCTGCCGACGGTGCGCGACATCATTGCCGAGCTGGAAAAGCCCGGCCGCGACCCGCGCCCCGGCTTCAAGACCGCAACCTTTGCCGATGGCATCGACGACATCAAGGATCTGAAGCCCGGCATGCTTCTGGAAGGCACCGTCACCAATGTCGCTGCCTTCGGCGCCTTCGTCGATATCGGCGTGCACCAGGACGGGCTGGTGCATGTCTCGCAACTGGCCGATCGTTTCATCAAGGACGCGCATGAGGTGGTGAAGGCCGGCGACGTGGTGAAGGTGCGGGTCGTCGATGTCGACATCAAGCGCAAGCGCATCGCGCTGTCCATGCGCAAGGACGGCGGCGAGGGCGGGACGCCGAAGGGGCCGCGCGACAATGGCGGCGGCAAGCCGGCGCGACCTTCGCCGATGCCGCAGCGTCAGCCGGAACGACCGGCACAGCAAGGCGCGTTTGGCGCAGCACTGGCCGATGCCTTGAAGCGGAAGTAGCCTCGAATGGTTCCTTGCAATCGCTAGAGCGTTATCTACCATCCTTGTGTGGAGATACGCGCGATATGGCAAGTTTCGAGAAAGTGAGTGTCCAAGAGTTGGGGCGTCTTTGGGACGAGGGCATGGCGAGTGGCAGTTCGGTCGATGGAGACCAGGCTTTCGCCCGGATCAAAAGCAAGCTCGATGCGAAAGTTGCCGAACGCAAGTCGCAAAAACGCTGCGCTTCCAGCCGGAAACCGTGCCGATGAAGCGGAAGTAGCTACCAGGCCAGAACGGCCGGTTCCTTCTCAACCTGGCCCAGCAGCCAGTCGCGAAAGCTGACGACGGGCGGGTGGCCGCGCTTGTCGTTCGGGACGACGAGGTAGTAGGCGCTGCGGCTTTGCATCGGCTGTCCCGGCGCCGGCACGAGCTGACCGCGCTGCAATTCGCCGGCGATAAGAACTTGCGGCAGGAGCGCGACGCCAAGCCCCGCCATGCAGGCTTGGGCAACGGTGCCGAATTGCTCGAACTGCATGCCGGGTCCGATCGGTGCGCTCAAGCCCTGTTCCTCGAACCATTCGCCCCAGGCCCCGGGACGCGTCGCCATGTGCAGCAGCGGCAGGCGGCTGATGTCGGCCGCAGTGGTGATATCGCGGCTGGCAAGGAAGTCGGGCGAAACCACCGGCATCACGGTTTCGCGCATCAACAATGTGGAATCGGCGTCCGGCCAGTCGGGCTGGCCATGATGGATGGCGGCGTCGAGCCGCTCGCGGGCGAAGTCGAAGCGGCCGATGCGGGTGACAAAGTTGATGGTGATGTCAGGGTTTTCTGCGACGAAATCCGGGATCAGAGGCATCAGCCAGCGCGTGCCGAAGGTCGGCAGTATGGCGAGGTTCAGCATGCCGCTATGCCGATTGCTCATCAATCCGAGCGCGGCGTCGCGCAATTGCCCGAGTGCCGCCCGCACGGCTTCGGCATAGATTTCGCCCGCCGTGGACAGCCGAACATTGCGGCTGTCGCGCTCGAACAGCCGGCGGCCGAACTGTTCCTCCAGAAGGGCTATCTGGCGGCTGACGGCCCCTTGGGTCAAATCGAGTTCCTGGGCGGCAGCGGTGAAGGAGCCAAGGCGGGCCACGGCCTCGAAGGCGGCAAGGGCGCTGGTGCTGGGTAAAAGCCGGCGTTGGACGTTCATGATCCATTACTAAACCTCATTGATCTGTGATGCAATTTTGTTTGATTTTTCCGAAGCGGAGGTGGATAAGCCCGAGCACTTCAAGATTTGGGAGAGGGCGAAGCCATGGCCGCCGACAAGAACGCGTTCGTCTGGGAAGACCCCTTCCTGATCGAGAACCAGCTTTCCGAGGATGAGCGTATGGTGCGCGATGGCGCGGCCGCCTTTGCCGCCGACAAGCTCGCGCCGCGCATCGAGGAGGCCTATCTCGAGGAAAAGACCGACGCCGGCATTTTTCGCGAGATGGGCGAGGCCGGCCTGCTCGGCATCACCATTCCCGAGGAATATGGCGGGCTCGGCGCCAATTACGTCACCTACGGGTTGGTGGCGCGCGAGGTCGAGCGGGTCGATTCCGGCTACCGGTCGATGATGTCGGTGCAATCGTCGCTGGTGATGTACCCCATCCATGCCTATGGCTCGGAAGAACAGCGCAAGAGGTACCTGCCGAAGCTGGCTTCGGGCGAATGGATCGGCTGTTTCGGCCTGACCGAGCCGGATGCCGGTTCCGATCCGGGCGGCATGAAGACGCGGGCCGAGAAGACGGCGAACGGCTACAAGATTTCCGGCTCGAAAATGTGGATATCCAACGCGCCGATCGCCGACGTGTTCGTGGTCTGGGCGAAGCTGAAGGGCGACAACGGCAAGGACGAAATCCGCGGTTTCGTGCTGGAGAAGGGCATGAAGGGGCTGTCGGCGCCGAAGATCGGCGGCAAGCTCAGCCTTAGGGCCTCGATCACCGGCGAGGTGGTGATGGAAGGCGTCGAAGTCGGCGAAGACGCGCTGCTGCCCAACGCCAGGGGCCTCGGCGGCCCATTCGGCTGCCTCAACCGGGCCCGCTACGGCATTTCCTGGGGCGCGATGGGCGCCGCCGAGGATTGCTGGCACCGGGCCCGGCAGTATGGACTCGACCGCAAGCAGTTCGGCAAGCCGCTCGCCGGCACGCAGCTGTTCCAGAAAAAGCTCGCCGACATGCAGACCGAGATTGCGCTCGGCTTGCAGGGCTCGCTGCGCGTCGGGCGGCTGATGGATGAAGGCAAGATGGCCCCGGAAATGATCTCGATCGTCAAGCGCAACAATTGCGGCAAGGCGCTCGACATCGCGCGCCAGGCCCGCGACATGCATGGCGGCAACGGCATCCAGATCGGCTACCACGTCATGCGCCACGCGCAGAACCTGGAGACGGTCAACACCTATGAAGGCACGCATGACGTGCATGCGCTGATCCTTGGCAGGGCTCAGACGGGGATACAGGCGTTTTTCTAAGCTGTGCCGAATTCAAGTGAGGCCGGCCTGCAAATGGCCGATACCTGCGCTTCCGGTGCTCGCGTACCAAAAGTACGCTCTGCTCCGGTTCTCGGTATCAGCCATTTTCGACTCGGCCTGACCTGAATCTCGACACAGCGTAGCCGACTTCGGCTGCTTAATTTAGGTGCAGCGCAACATCTCTGCTTGGAGAATGGCCAATAGATGTGTCAGGGTTCGGCTGAAGAAACGCCGATCTCCGGGGCCCCATGGCAATACTGGCAGCCGTCTACCACCTGACCCATTACAAATACGACCGGCCGGTGGTTCTCGGGCCCCAGGTCATCAGGCTGCAGCCGGCACCGCATTCCCGCACCAAGGTGCTCAGCCATTCGCTGAAGGTCGGGCCGGCGAACCACTTCGTCAATCTGCAGCAGGACCCCTACGGCAATTTCCTGGCCCGCTTCGTCTTCCCGGAACCGGTGACGGAATTGAAGATCGAGGTCGACCTCGTCGCCGACATGACGGTCTACAATCCGTTCGATTTCTTCGTCGAGCCATCGGCCGAGACCTTCCCGTTCGAGTACCCCGAAGACATCAGGGACGATCTCGCCATCTACCGCACGCCGGAGCCGGCGGGGCCGCTGCTGTCTGCTTTCCTCGCAACCATCGACCGTAGCGCCACCAACACCGTCAATTTCGTCGTCGACCTCAATGCGCGGCTGCAGCGGGAGATCGCTTATATCGTGCGGATGGAAACCGGCGTGTTCTCGCCGGAGGAAACGCTGGCCGCGAAAAAGGGATCGTGCCGGGATTCGAGCTGGCTGCTGGTGCAAATCCTCAGGAATCTCGGCCTCGCCGCGCGTTTCGTCTCCGGCTATCTGATCCAGCTGAAGCCCGATCTGGTCGCGCTCGATGGCCCCGCCGGAACCGCCGTCGACTTCACCGACCTGCACGCCTGGTGCGAGGTCTATCTGCCGGGCGCCGGCTGGATCGGCTTCGATCCGACGTCCGGCCTGCTCACCGGCGAAAGCCATGTGCCGCTGGCGGCCACGCCGCATTTCCGCAACGCCGCACCCATTTCCGGCATGGCGAGCTTCGCCAATGTCGAATTCGGCTTCGACATGCGTGTCGACCGCATCGCCGAACATCCGCGCATCACCAAGCCATTCTCGGACGAAAGCTGGCAGGCGCTGGATGCGCTGGGCAACAAGGTCGACGCCGCACTTCAAGCGGGCGACGTCAGGCTGACCATGGGCGGCGAGCCGACCTTTGTCTCCATCGACGATTTCGAGTCCGCCGAGTGGAACACCGCCGCCGTCGGCCCGACCAAGCGCGAAAAGGCCGATGCGCTGATCCGTAAATTGCGCGAACGCTTCGCGCCGGGCGGCTTCCTCCACTACGGCCAGGGCAAATGGTATCCGGGCGAAAGCCTGCCGCGCTGGACCTTTTCGCTCTATTGGCGCACCGACGGCCAGCCGGTGTGGAGCGATCCGTCGCTGATCGCACGCGAAAAGAGCGACGCAAAGGTGGGGCCGCAGCAGGCCGAGAGCTTGCTGACGGCAATCGCCGGCGAACTCGGCATCGACAAGGCGATGGTCAGCGAGGCCTATGAGGACCCGGCCGAATGGCTGCTGAAAGAAGGCAAGCTGCCCGACAATGTCGATCCGTCCAACTCCAAGCTGGAAGACCCGGAAGAGCGCAGCCGCATGGCGAAAGTGTTCGAGCGCGGGCTGACCAAGCCGTCGGGCTACGTGCTGCCGGTGCAGCGCTGGAACAGCCAGGCTTCGGACCCGCGCTGGCGCTCGGAGAAGTGGAAGACCCGGCGCGGGCGGCTGTTCCTGGTGCCGGGCGATTCCCCTGTCGGTTACCGCCTGCCGCTGGGCACGCTGCCCTATGTGCCGCCGGCGCAGTTCCCCTATATTGTGCCGGTCGATCCGTCGCTGCCGCGTGGACCGCTGCCGGCGCGGGAAGCCATACTGCCAGAACCGGCTCCGGCCGAGCTGGAAGGCGCCGACGAGATGGCACGACGCCAGCAGGCGATTTCTTTCACGGCGACGACCGGCCAGCAGGATAGGGTCGAACAGGAGATCACCGAGATCGGCGGCGCGGTGCGTACAGCACTTTCGGTCGAGCCACGCGACGGGCGGCTGTGCGTGTTCATGCCGCCGGTCGAGGCGCTGGAAGACTATCTCGAACTCGTCGCAGCCGCCGAAAACGCGGCCAAGGCGATCGGCCTTCCCGTCCATATCGAAGGCTATGGACCGCCGCACGATCCGCGCCTCAACGTCATCAGGGTGGCACCCGATCCCGGCGTCATCGAGGTCAACATCCATCCGGCTGCCAACTGGCAGGACTGCGTGGCGACGACGACGGCGATCTACGAGGAAGCACGGCAGACGCGGCTTGGCGCCGACAAGTTCATGATCGACGGCCGCCACACCGGTACCGGCGGGGGCAACCATGTCGTCGTCGGCGGCGCGACGCCCAATGACAGCCCGTTCCTGCGCCGGCCCGATCTGTTGAAGAGCCTGGTGCTGCAATGGCAGCGGCGCCCGTCGCTGTCCTATCTATTCTCCGGCCTGTTCATCGGCCCGACCAGCCAGGCGCCGCGCTTCGACGAGGCGCGGCACGATTCGCTTTACGAACTCGAGATCGCGATGGCGCAGGTGCCGCACCCGGGCCAGGGCAACCCACCGCTGCCTTGGCTGGTCGACCGACTGTTTCGCAACCTGTTGACCGATGTCACCGGCAATACGCACCGCTCGGAAATCTGCATCGACAAGCTGTTTTCGCCCGATGGCCCGACCGGCCGGCTTGGGCTTGTTGAGTTCCGCGGTTTCGAGATGCCGCCCAATGCGCGCATGTCGCTGGCGCAGCAATTGCTGGTACGCGCCATCATCGCCCGTGCGTGGAACAACCCGCTTGATGGCCGCTTCGTGCGCTGGGGCACCTCGCTCCATGACCGTTTCATGCTGCCGCACTATGTCTGGGCGGATTTCCTCGACGTGCTCGACGACCTCAAGCTCAACGGGTTCGAATTCCGGCCGGAATGGTTCGATGCCCAGCTGGAGTTCCGCTTTCCGTTCTGCGGCGAAGTCCAGCATGCCGGCATCAAGCTGGAACTGCGGCAGGCGCTGGAGCCGTGGCATGTCATGGGCGAGCAAGGCGCAATCGGCGGCACTGTGCGTTTCGTCGACTCCTCGGTCGAACGGCTGCAGGTCAGGACCGAAGGCCTCAACCCGGAACGTCATGCCATTGTCTGCAATGGCCGAATCGTGCCGATGAAGGTCACCGACAATCGCGAGGTCGCGGTGGCCGGTGTGCGCTTCAAGGCCTGGCAGCCTTCGTCGGGCCTGCATCCGGCGCTGCCGGTCAACACGCCTTTGGTTTTCGACATTTACGACCGTTGGTCGGGGCGGGCGGTGGGCGGCTGCGTCTACCATGTCGCGCATCCAGGTGGGCGCAGCTACGACACCTTCCCGGTCAACGGCAATGAGGCTGAGGCGCGGCGTCTCGCCCGCTTCGAGCCGCGCGGCCATACGCCGTCGGCCTATGTGGTGCGCAATGAAGAAGCCTCTGAAGACTTCCCCATGACCCTTGACCTCAGGCGGCCAGCAAGACTCTGATCAGCGATGGCAAAGGGGAATCAGAAAAAGGTCCGCGGCAAGCCGCTGAGGCACAGTCTGCTGGAGCACTATCAGCCGATTGACGGCGTCGTCGACGAGATGGTCGATGCTTCGGGCCATCCGCGTCCGGCCTGGGCGCCCTTCATCGAGGCGCTGGAGGAGCTGGGTCCCGAAAAGCTGGGCCAGCGCTTTGCCCGCGCCGACCAGTATCTGCGCGACGCCGGCGTTTATTATCGCGTCTACGACAAGGCCGGCGCCAACGAGCGCGAATGGCCACTGGCGCATATCCCGCTGCTGATCGAAGACAAGGAATGGGCCGGGATCAGCGCCGGTCTCGTCCAGCGCGCCGAGCTTTTCGAGGAGATAGTCGCTGATATTTACGGGCCGAACCGGCTGATCGAGAAGGGAATCCTGCCGGCAGGCCTGATTGCGGCGAGCCTCGAATATTTGCGCCCCGTCGTCGGCACCATGCCGGCCAGCGGTCATTTCCTGCATTTTTGCGCCTTCGAGCTCGGCCGTGGGCCGGATGGAAGCTGGTGGGTGCTGGGCGACCGCACGCAGGCGCCGTCGGGCGCCGGCTTTGCGCTGGAAAACCGCGTCGCCACGACGCGGGCTTTGTCCGACATCTATGGCGAGATGCATGTGCATCGCCTGGCCGGTTTCTTCCGTCGCTTTCGCGATGCTCTGATCGGCATGGCGAAAGAGAATGACGGCCGCGTCGCCATTCTGACGCCGGGGCCGCTCAACGAGACCTATTATGAGCACGCCTATATCGCCCGCTATCTCGGCATCATGCTGCTCGAGGGCGAGGATCTGACCGTCTCCGGCGGCAAGCTGATGGTGCGCACGGTTTCCGGGCTGATGCCGATCAGCGTGCTGTGGCGGCGGCTCGATGCCGCCTTTGCCGATCCGCTGGAACTGAGGTCGGACTCGCATATCGGCACGCCGGGGCTGGTCGAGGCGATCCGCCGCGGCACGGTTTCGACGGTCAATGCGCTGGGTTCGGGCTTGATGGAAACCCGGGCGCTGCTCGCTTTCCTGCCGAAGATTTCGCGCGCATTGCGCGGCGAAGAACTTCTGTTGCCAAGCGTCGCCACCTGGTGGTGCGGGCAAGCAACCGAACGGGCCCATGTGCTTGCCAATATCGATCGCATGGTGATCGGTCCGGCGCTGTCGACGCGGCTGGCCTTCGAGGATGACGGCCAGACCAGGCTCGGTTCGGCACTGACGCCGGAGGAACGCATCGCGCTGATCGCGCGCATCGAGAGCGATGGCAGCGGTTTCGTCGGCCAGGAAGCGGTGACGCTGTCAACGACGCCGGTCTATGTCGGCGGCTGGCTGGAACCGCGACCGGCAAGCCTGCGCGTTTATCTGGCGCGCACGCCCGATGGCTGGACGGTAATGCCGGGCGGTTTCGCCCGTGTCGGCCTATCGCTCGACCCGACGGCCATCGCCATGCAGCGCGGCGGCCAGGCGGCCGACGTCTGGGTGGTCAGCGACCGGTCGGTCGAGCGCGAGACGCTGCTGCCGCAGGAGCATGACAGCTTCGTCCGCACCATGCCGGGCAGCCTGCCCAGCCGCGCGGCGGAAAACCTGACCTGGCTCGGCCGCTATATCGAGCGTTCGGAAGATACGGTGCGTATCCTGCGCGCCTATCATGTGCGGCTGGCCGAGACGTCCGATCCTGACATGCTGCTGCTCGCCGATATAAGGGACTATCTCGAACCCTTCGGCATCGATCTCGAAGCGGCCATTCCGCCCGGATTGATCGGCACGCTGGACAGCGCCGTCTACAGCGCCGGACAGATCCGCGACCGCTTTTCACCCGATGGCTGGCTGGCGCTGAAGGACCTGTCGAAGACCATTCATCAGTTCGCCACCACGGTGGCGCCGGGTGACGACGCGACACGGGCGATGACGGTCATGCTGCGCAAGTTGGCCGGCTTTTCCGGCCTGTTGCACGAGAATATGTACCGTTTCACCGGCTGGCGTTTCCTCGAGATCGGCCGGCGGATCGAGCGCGGCATCCAGATCGCCCGTACGCTAGCCCGACTGACAAGGTCCGGTGCGCCGGACGGCTCGCTCGACATGATGCTGGAGATCGGTGACAGCGTCATGACCCACCGCCGGCAATATCCGGTGCGGGCCGGACGGCGCACGGTGATCGACCTCTTGGCGCTCGACCCACTCAACCCGCGCTCGATCCTGTTCCAGCTCGAACGGCTGAAGGCGGAGATCGGCCTGTTGCCATCGGTTGGGCCGGAGGGGCATATGTCGGTCGCGGCCAAGGAAATCCTGCAGCTCAACACGGCAATTGCCGTCATGGAGCCATCGGAGATGTCGGCGGAGGTGCTGGACGATCTCGCAACTGAGATCGGCAACCTCTACAGCAGCCTGGCTAAAGCGTATTTCGGTTAACATGCTGTACGATATCAGGCTTCATCTCAGCTACGATTATGACGCCGCGGCCGGCGGCAGCCGGCATCAGGTGCGTGTATTGCCGCCGACCATTGCCGGCGTGCAGCGCGTGATCGCGGCCTCGCTTTCGTTTGTGCCGACCCCATCGGAGCGCACGGATTTTGCCGATTTCTTCGGCAACAATGTCACCGCGATCGCCTTTCGCGACGTCCATGACGGGCTCGACATCAGAATGAGCGCGCGCGTGTCGGTGTCACGGCCGGAGCCTGGGCTCGACGTGTCGCCCGATCTGCAGCGCCTGCGGGAAGAACTCGGCGCCGTACGGTCACTGGCGCCGGATGCACCGCATCACTTTCTCGCCGCCAGCGATCATGCCGGCATCGATGCGGCGATCACCGCCTATGCTCGCGACAGCGCCGGCGGCTCGACGGTCGGCATGGCCATCGATCTGTGCAACCGCATCCACCGCGACTTCACCTATGACGGGGAAGCGACCACGGTGCGTACCGGGGCCAGCGATGCCTTCCGTTTGAAGCGGGGCGTGTGCCAGGACTTCTCCCACATCATGATCGCCGGCCTGCGCGGTCTAGGTATTCCTGCGGGTTATGTCAGCGGCTTCCTGCGCACCATTCCACCGAAAGGGAAGCCGCGGCTCGAAGGCGCCGATGCCATGCATGCCTGGGTCAAGGTGTGGTGTGGGCGCGATGCCGGCTGGCAGGAATTCGACCCGACCAATGGCATGCGGGCCAGCAACGACCACATCACCGTTGGCTATGGCCGCGACTATTCCGACGTGGCTCCGATCGTCGGCGTGCTGAAAACCACCGGCGGTCAGGTCGGCGACCAGGCCGTCGACGTCATCCCGGTCGCGCTGGAAAAAGCTTGAGCGCGGAACCAGCAGTCGGCCTGGCGCTTATCTACGAGAAAATCTCGTGGAGCGGGCATGCTGGACAAATCTGGGACGCCATCCGGCCGGTCGGCTGCCGGACAGGGGGACGATGGAGCGCCGAAGAACGGCGCGCAGACCGCTGCCGAACAGGCCTCGCTCACCTATATCAGCGACAGCGAGCCGGGGATCCGGCGCCTGAAGGCGGGCGAAGGCTTTTCCTACAAGGGCGCGAAAGGACAGGCCGTCGGCGCGGCAGCCATTGCCCGCATCAAGGCGCTGGCCATTCCGCCGGCATGGACGGATGTGTGGATCTCGCCCGATCCCGCCGGCCACATCCAGGCGACCGGCCGCGACCAGCGCGGGCGCAAACAGTACCGCTACCATCCGCTGTGGGCCGCCGAGCGCGACGGCGCCAAATACTCCAGCCTTGTCGCCTTTGCCGAAAGCCTGCCGGAGCTTCGCCGCCGGATCGATGCCGATCTGCGCCGCCGCGGCCTGCCGGCCGAGCGCGTCGTGGCGGCAATTGTCTGGCTGCTCGACAACACGATGATCCGGGTCGGCAATGCCGCCTATGCCCGCGACAACAAGAGCTTTGGGCTGACGACGCTGCGCGACCGCCACGTCGACATCAAGGGATCCAGCCTGCGCTTTGCCTTCAAGGGCAAGTCCGGCAAGGAATGGAAATTGAAGCTGGTCGACCGCCGCATCGCCCGGGTCGTGCGCGGCGCGCAGGATATTCCGGGGCAGCAACTGTTCCAATATCTCGACGAGGACGGCGAGAGGCATGGGGTGCGTTCCGACGATGTCAACCGCTATATCCGCGACGCGATCGGCGCCAATTTCAGCTCCAAGCATTTCCGCACCTGGGGCGGCACCATCCATGCCGCGTCGCTGTTTGCGCGGACGGATCTTCCCGAAAGCCAGGCGCAGACCAAGCGTGTAATGAACGCCGTCATCGACAAGGTGGCCGAGCGGCTCGGCAACACACGCGCCGTCTGCCGCAAATGCTACATCCATCCACAGGTTTTCGAAGCCTGGGTGGAAGGGCGGCTGCTTAGCGAAATGACCGAGGCCAACAAGCGCAAGCGATCGATAGACGGTCTCGATGATGAAGAGGCTCTTGTGCTGAGATGGTTGAAGGCAAGCGAAGGCTGACAAAAATGGCGTAACTTTTTTGTCGACGCCATGTCGGCATAGGCCCTACTGTTTCGTCCTTTGAGACAGAAAAGGACGTCCCATGCTCTACGCTATCCTCTGCTATGCCTCCGAAGATGTCGTCTCCTCCTGGAGCAAGGCACAGGATGACGAGGTCATGGCAAAGCTCATGCATGTGCAGGAAAAATACGCTCAAGCCGGCCGGCTTGGGCCGGTGGCGCGGCTTTTGCCCACCACCGCCGCGACGACGCTGCGCAAGGTCAAGGGCGAATCGGTCGTCATCGACGGCCCGTTTGCCGAGACCAAGGAACAGTTCCTCGGCTTCTACACGCTGGAATGCGCCGATCTCGACGAAGCCGTCGACTTCGCGCGCGAGCTTTCCGAGGTCAATCCCAGCGGCGGATCCTATGAGATCCGACCGGTTTCCGTCTTCAACCCAACCAGAGTAGCCACATGACAGACCTCGCCTGGATAAGCTCGGCGATCAGCGCTGCCCGCCCGCAGGCTATGGGTGCGCTGCTGCGCTATTTCCGCAATCTCGATACGGCGGAGGAAGCTTTCCAGGACGCGTGCCTGAGGGCACTCAAGAACTGGCCGCAGAACGGGCCGCCGCGCGATCCTGCGGCCTGGCTGATCTTTGTCGGCCGCAACACCGGCATCGACGCGGTGCGCAAGCGCGCCAAGCAGGCGCCGATGCCGGAAGAGGACCAGATCTCGGACTTGGAAGATGCCGAGAGCGATATCGCCGAACGGCTGGACGGCGCGCACTACCGCGACGACATATTGCGGCTCTTGTTCATCTGCTGCCATCCGGATCTGCCGCCTACGCAGCAGATCGCGGTGGCGCTGCGCATCGTCTCCGGTCTCACCGTCAAGCAGATCGCGCGTGCGTTCCTGGTCGGCGAAAGCGCCATGGAACAGCGTATCACGCGCGCCAAGGCGCGCATTGCCGATGCCGGCGTGCCGTTCGAGACGCCCGGCGCGGTCGAGCGCTCGGAGCGGCTCGCCGCCGTTGCCGCCATGGTCTATCTGATCTTCAACGAAGGTTATTCCACCAACAGCGGCGAGGCGCCGGCGCGTGCGCCGCTTTGCGAGGAAGCGATCCGGCTGGCGCGCCTGTTGCTGCGGCTGTTCCAGACCGAGCCGGAGATCATGGGTCTGACGGCATTGCTTTTGCTGCAGCATGCGCGCGCGCCGGCCCGCTTCGACGAGAACGGCGAGATCGTGCTGCTCGACGACCAGGACCGCTCGCTGTGGAGCCGCAAGATGATCGACGAAGGCCTGGCGCTGGTCGACAAGGCCCTGCGCCACCAGAAGCCCGGACCCTACCAGGTGCAGGCGGCGATCGCCGCCCTTCATGCGCGGGCGGCAACCCCCGAGGAGACCGACTGGACAGAGATCGACCTGCTCTACAGCCTGCTGGAGGCGATGCAACCTTCGCCGGTGGTGACGCTGAACCGCGCGGTTGCGGTCGCCAAGGTGCGCGGGCCGGAAGCTGCCCTTGCCATGATCGAGCCGCTTGGCGAGAGGCTGTCCGGCTATTTCCACTTCTTCGGCCTCAAGGGCGGTCTGTTGATGCAGCTCGGCCGTGGCGAAGAGGCGCGTGTCGCCTTCGATCGCGCCATTGCGTTGGCCAACACGGCAGCGGAAGCCGCCCATATCCGCATGCATATCGACCGGCTGATGCGAGACGGAGCCGTGAAGGCGCCGGCGAAGACAGCGCACTAAGCCTGTTCCTCCTCTGGCTCAATCGTGCAATCTCGGCTTGGACCATGCCGGGGTGGCGATTTTCCCCTGAAACGAGTAATGGCACGCCATGACAGCGCTTGCGGCATGCGGGCGACAATGGCGCCAAGGCTCGACCGCCGCCCTATGATGGCGAGCGGATCTGAAAGGGACAAAAATGACGATAGCGAAGGAAACGGCCGAACTTCTGGCGAAACTGGGTGTGGCCAAGGACGCGCTGACCGGCGGCGACCTCGTCGTGCGCAGTCCGGTGACGGGTGAACAGATCGCGGCGCTGAAGACGATTTCGCCGGCCGATGCGGCCAAGACCATCGATGCCGCGCACACGGCGTTCCAGGCCTGGCGGATGGTGCCGGGTCCCCGACGCGGCGAACTGGTGCGGCTGCTCGGCGAGGAGTTGCGCGCGCACAAAACCGAGCTTGGCCGGCTGGTGTCGATCGAGGTCGGCAAGATCCCGTCGGAAGGCCTCGGCGAAGTTCAGGAAATGATCGACATCTGCGATTTCGCCGTCGGCCTTTCCCGCCAGCTCTACGGTCTAACCATCGCCACCGAGCGTCCGGGACATCGCATGATGGAGACCTGGCATCCGCTCGGCGTCGTCGGCGTCATTTCGGCCTTCAACTTCCCGGTCGCGGTGTGGTCGTGGAACGCGGCGCTCGCGCTGGTCTGCGGCGACGCCGTGGTGTGGAAGCCCTCGGAAAAGACGCCGCTGACGGCGCTCGCCTGCGAGGCGATTTTTGCCGGCGCGGTCAAGCGCTTCGGCGCAGATGCGCCGCATGGCCTGGCACCGGTGCTGATTGGCGACCGCTCCGTCGGCGAGATCCTGGTCGACCACCCGAAGGTGGCGCTGGTTTCGGCCACCGGCTCGACCCGCATGGGCCGGGATGTCGGCCCGCGGCTGGCCAAGCGCTTTGCCCGCGCCGTGCTCGAGCTCGGCGGCAACAATGCCGGCATCGTCTGCCCGACCGCCGATCTCGACATGGCGCTGCGCGCCATCGCCTTTGGCGCCATGGGCACCGCGGGCCAGCGCTGCACGACGCTGCGGCGCCTGTTCGTGCATGACAGCGTCTATGACACGCTGCTGCCGCGGCTGAAGAAGGCCTATGAGAGCGTCTCGGTCGGCAACCCGCTGGAGACGTCTTCGCTCGTCGGGCCGCTGATCGACAAGGCGGCGTTCGACGCCATGCAAAAGGCGCTCAAGGAAGCCACCGCTCACGGCGGCAAGCTGACCGGCGGTTCGCGGGTCGAGAATGGCCATCCCGATGCCTATTACGTGCATCCGGCGCTGGTCGAAATGCCGAAGCAGGTGGCTCCCGTCACCGAAGAAACCTTCGCGCCGATCCTCTATGTAATGAAGTACTCCGATTTCGATGCCGTGCTCGACGAGCACAATGCGGTCGGCGCCGGACTGTCGTCGTCGATCTTCACCCGCGACCTGCAGGAATCCGAGCGCTTCCTCGGCGTCGATGGTTCGGATTGCGGCATCGCCAACGTCAACATCGGCACGTCGGGCGCCGAGATCGGCGGCGCGTTCGGCGGCGAGAAGGAAACCGGCGGCGGCCGCGAGAGCGGCTCCGATGCCTGGAAGGCCTATATGCGCCGCGCCACCAACACGGTGAACTATTCCAAGGCGCTGCCGCTGGCGCAGGGCGTGTCATTCGACATCGATTGAGATGCTGCGCCCGGCTTTTGACCAGTTGATCCACCCGAACCCGTCGGGCGGATCGCTGCCGCTCGCGCGGATCGTTCCGCTTTCAGGCTTCGCCCCCGCTGTCCAGATGTCCGTATCCCGACGGCGGAAAGGCCACCTCGGCCATGCGCCCGGACGGGTCCTCGCGGTCGGCACGATCGGCTGCGCAACAGCGTCTGCGCCGAACGTTCAGCCAGCGTGCGGCGACGCCGGTCGGCAGGCTTCGAACGCGGCATCGATAACGGCAAGCTTGGCGGCCTGGACGGTCATGTATTCCTGGTAGAAGCTGTTCGACACCCACATCACCGAATGCCCGCGCCGGCCCAGCCAGCCGACGCTGCCGAGCTTTTCGGCGTCGCGCAATTTGCGCGCAAGATGGGTGCGCGAGAGTTTTAGCCAACTGGCGAATTCGCCGATCGAAACCACGCTGGTCGGGATCCGGTCGAGGCCGGCATTGTCGGGATCGATGCCGGACATCAGCCAATCCATGACGATGCCGCCATTGTTGAGCCAGATGAACAGCGAAAACGTCTGCTTGGGCTCACGCACAGGGTTGGAGGAGAGCAGGCCTTCCGCCACCAGCGGCTGCAGCCTGGCAATCATGCCGTGCTGCTTGAGAAACGCGGCGAGGCGGTCGCCGCCGTCGAGACCGTCGAGCGTGCGCAGATGCGCAACCACCCAGCCATCGAATTCCTTCAGCGTCGCTGCCGTCACCTGAAAGGGATGGGCTCGTCCGTCACCGGTGTGCGGCAGGTATTCGATGATGTGATAGTGCAGCATCTCCTTGATGAAGGCTTCGGCCGTGTTGCGGCTAGCGACGGAATAGTGAAGCACGGCATCGATGAAGCGGGCCAGTGTCAGTTCCGTGCGGGGATCGCGCGGGTCGCGGGCGAAATGCAGGGCTAGGCCGGTGTGAGCCAGCAACCAGCGCTGTTGCGTGGCGAACACGGCGGCCAGGCGTGGGCTCGTTTCATAGATATGCAGCAGCGCCTTCGACTGCGCCTCGACATGACGGTGCAGCGCCGGATGGCCGGCGATATATTCGAAATTCAGCGCCATCCTCCTCGTCCTCCGGCCAGCCCCCCGGCAGCGAAGACGTGCAATCACATTTCCAGCCTTAGCCGCCCGTGTCCGGCCATGCCAACCCGGACAAAAGGCCTAGAGCGATCAACCGTTCCACAGACACGTTGAAACCCCCGTCATCTCCTGATTTCGAGGCAAATTGCTTGAGAAGCGCCGCGCGCTTCTGCAGAGAAAACCGTGTCACACTTTTTTGGAAACGCTCTGGTCCGTTCGCGCCTAGGGCGTGTCGGAAAACGCTAAGCCATTGCAACCGTTGAAAAACCTACCGCAATAATAGTCAGCTCGGCAGCCTGCGGTTGAATTTGCCTTAAGATCGCCAGCACGTTGCGCGCGGTCCGTTTGTATCCAGGCGGTTCGCCACGTCGGAGCGCCTGGGCTATCGTTCCGGCTATTACGGCCGCAAGCGCGAGGTGATGGAGAGCCATCGCGTCCTAGCCACCAAGACCACATCGTGGCAAACTTCTTGTTAACCACATGCTCGGTGAAATTATCGGATTAACCCCAGATGCCACTATCGAGGTTATGTTCCGCACCTTAGCGTTCAATATGAGTTCAAGGGATGTGTGGATTCGGGGGTTATTTCGGGTCAATCCGGGATGCGGAAGCTTTGCTCACGCACATGGTAGCCGCAATTGCCCATCGTGGGCCGGATGAGCAAGGGAAATTCGTAGCACCCGATGCCGGGCTCGGGCATGCGCGGCTGTCGGTGATCGGCATCGGCGATGGCCAGCAACCGATGTCCGACGAGGCCGGCAATTTGACGATTGCGTTCAACGGCGAGATTTTCAACTACATAGAACTGCGCGAAGGGCTGATCGCCAAGGGCCGGCACTTTCGGACGTCGAGCGACACAGAGGTCATCCTTCAGCTCTATGAGGAGATGGGCGAAGACTGCTTGTCTCTCCTGAACGGTGATTTCGCCTTGGCGATATGGGACAATCGGCAGCGACGAATGGTGCTTGCACGAGACCGGATGGGTGTCCGGCCGCTGTTCTACACAAGCAAGGACGGGGTGCTTTACTTTGCCTCGGAGATCAAAGCCCTGCTGAAGGTCCCGGGCGTCTCCGCTGAAATTGATCCGATTGCGCTGGACCAGATCTTTACGCTGTGGGCGCCGATCGCTCCGCGCACGGCGTTCCGCAATATCCACGAGTTGGAACCGGCAAGTGTGATGATTGCGACGCAGGGGCAGGTCACGGTCAAGCGGTACTGGCACCTGGACTATCCGCATCGTGATGAGCCGTCGAAGATCACGAACGAGGACCACGCGGCAGAGGAGTTGCAAGCCCTTCTGACCGATGCGGTGAGGCTTCGCATGCGGGCCGACGTGCCGGTCGGTTCCTATCTTTCCGGAGGGCTCGATTCGTCGCTCGTTTCGGCGCTTGCCGCCGGCATGACTCCTCGGAGACTGGAGACATTTTCCGTAACCTTCGACAGCGCCGAGCATGACGAAAGCGCCTTTCAGATCGAAATGGCCTCGGCGCTCGGCACGCGCCACCACGCCATAGAATGCGGCGCCCGCGATATCGCCAGCGTCTTTCCTGAGGTCATCCGCTTTGCCGAGCGGCCGATCATCCGCACGGCGCCAGCGCCACTCTACAAATTGTCCGCCCTGGTTCGCCAGGCCGGCCTGAAGGTGGTGCTGACGGGTGAAGGCGCCGACGAGGTCTTCGCCGGCTACGACGTCTTCAAGGAGGCGCGTGTCCGCCGGTTCTGCGGGCGGCAGCCCACATCGCGCATAAGGCCGCAGCTGTTCCGCCGGCTTTACCCGTATCTGCCGGGCCTGCAACAGCAATCGGTGGAGTATCTGGCTGCCTTCTTCGGCACCAGCAACGCTGCCCTCGACGATCCGCTGTTCTCGCATCGGCCACGCTTCAAGACCACGGCGGCGGCGAAAATCTTCTTTTCCGGCGATCTGCGTGCGACGTTGAAGGGCTATGACGCGGCTGAAGAGCTGACCAGCCGCCTGCCCGAGGCGTTTTCCCTATGGCATCCACTGCATCAGGCGCAGTATCTCGAAACCCGCTTCCTCCTGCCCGGCTACATCCTCTCCAGCCAAGGCGATCGGATGGCCATGGCGCACGGCATCGAAGGGCGGTTTCCTTTCCTGGATCATCGCGTGGTAGAGTTCGCGGCAAGACTTCCGCCGGAGATGAAACTGCAAGGCTTGATGGAGAAGCACATATTGCGCAAGGTGGCCAGGCACCACCTTCCGGCGACGATCGGCAAACGCACCAAGCAACCTTACCGCGCCCCGGAGGCCCGCTCCTTCGTCGGGGCGGAGGAACTAGACTATGTTCGTGACTGCCTGGGCGAGGCGAGCATTACCGCCGGCGGCCTGTTCAACGCCAAGGCGGTGGCCAAGCTCCACGAGAAATGCCGCATGGAGACCGCGACCGGATTTCGCGACAACGCCGCCTTCGTCGGCATTCTGTCGACGCAGCTGTGGCAGAAGAATTTCGCCGGCCAAGCGGTCGGCGCGGCAAGAGCGGCCTGAGACGGCGAGGAAAAGGAAAGACACGATGACGGCAATCAAGGACAGGGTCAGAAGCTTTATCGTCGACAACTTCCTGTTCGGCGACACCTCCTACAAACTGTCGGATTCAGCCTCGCTGATCGAGAACGACATTATCGACTCGACTGCGGTGCTTGAGCTGGTGGCCTTCATCGAGGACAATTTCGGCATCGCGATGGTGGATGCCGACATCGTTCCGACCAACCTGGACTCGCTTGACCGCATCTCGTCCTTCATCGAGGCGAGAGCACAAACGCTGGCAGCGTAAGCGCCAACGGCGAGGAACGTCCCGTGCGGATCGAGCATTTTCTGGTGGCGAAGGCTGCTGCCCACCCGGCCAAGACGGCATTGGTCACCAGGGGCAAAAGGCTGAGCTACGAAGAACTCGACGACCTTTCGAGCCGGCTGGCCACCGCTCTCTTCATGAATGGGATCAGGCGCGACGACCGCGTTCTGATCTTCATGGACAATTGCTGGGAGGCCGCCGTATCGATCTTTGCCGCACTCAAGGCAGGTGCGACCTTCAGTCCGATCAACCCCTCCACAAAGGCCGACAAGCTCGGTTACGTCATCGCCGATTGCGACGCCAGGGCGGTCCTGACGCAGGCGAAGCTGGTGCCCGTGGTCACCGAAGCCTGCGCATCGCAAGGCAAGACCGGCATCTTCGTGGCTTCCACCCCTGGGGCCGATGGGCAATGCCCGGCAGGGGCCGCGTCCCTGACTGACTGCCTGACGTTCGATGGCGCGGAGGTGAACCATCGCGGCATCGACGTCGACCTTGCGATGCTGATCTACACGTCAGGTTCGACCGGCCGGCCCAAGGGTGTGATGATGACGCATCGCAATTGCGACGCTGCCGCGGGGTCGATCGCCACCTATCTGCGCAACGCGCCGGACGACATCATCCTGAACGTCCTCCCGCTTGCCTTCGACTATGGCCTCTATCAGTTGCTGATGGCAGTCAGGCTCGGGGCCACGCTGGTGCTCGAGAAGTCCTTCGCCTTCCCGCACGAGATCTTCGAACGCATCCGCAAAGAGGGCGTCACCGGCCTTCCGCTGGTGCCTACCATGGCGGCGATGATCCTGCAGATGCGTGATCTGGCGCCGGGTTTCCTGCCCAGCCTCCGCTATATTTCCAACACCGCGGCCGCCTTGCCGCCAGCCCACATAGAACGCCTGCGCTCGCTGCTGCCCGGCGTCCGGATCTATTCGATGTATGGGCTGACCGAATGCAAGCGCTGCACCTATTTGCCACCCGAGGAACTTGACCGCCGGCCAGGGTCGGTCGGCATAGCCATCCCCAACACGGAAGCCTTTGTCGTCGACGACCTTGGACAACGCGTGCCGGCGGGCGTGGCAGGTGAGCTCGTTATCCGCGGTCCGCACGTCATGCAGGGCTATTGGCGCAACCAGGCCGCGACGGAACGAGCGCTCCGGCCGGGGCCTAACCCTTGGGAAAAGGTGCTCTATACGGGCGACCTGTTCCAGACCGACGAGGACGGCTTTCTCTATTTTGTCGGGCGTAAGGACGATATCATCAAGACGCGTGGCGAGAAGGTCGCCCCCAAGGAAGTGGAGGCAGTGCTCCACGCCCATCCAGGTATCGCGGAAGCGGTGGTCGTCGGCGTGCCGGATCCGGTGCTGGGGCATGCGATTGGCGCGCTCGTCGTGCGGTCCGATCCGGCGCTTGGCGGAAAGGACATCATTCGTCACTGCGCGCGGCACCTGGAGGATTTCATGGTCCCCAAAATCATAGAGTTCCGCAGCGAATTACCGAAGACGGAGTCGGGCAAGGTCAGCCGCCGGCTCGCGGCTGAGATGATGGAGGCCGAGCAATGAACATCGGCTCAACCCAGGATGCGCCGGCCTTCACGCAAGCCCTGGTCATCGATCCCGCCGCCGAAACGGACAGGATCGTGGCGGCCCTGCGCGAGCAGTTGCGCGGCATTCGCAAGCGCGGCCTCGTGCTCGGTCTTTCGGGCGGTATAGATTCCAGCGTTTCGGCTGCATTGGCCGCGCGTGCCGTCGGCCACCAGAATGTGCTGTGCGTGCTCATGCCGGAAAGCGATTCCGACCCCGAAAGCCTGCGACTCGGCCATCTGGTCGCCGACACTTTCGGCGTCGAGGCCGTTGTGGAGGATATCGGGCCGACCCTGCGGGCAATGGGCTGCTATGAACGCCGCGACGCCTTCATCCGCGAAATGGTCCCGGACTATGGCAAGGGCTGGGCCTCAAAGATCGTGATCGCGAACGTGCTCGAAGGCGAGGGCTACAACATCTCCTCGCTGGTGGTGCAGGACCCGCAAGGCAAGCAGACGAAACTGCGGATGCCGGTGACGGTCTATCTCGGCATCGTTGCCGCCACCAACATGAAGCAGCGCACCCGCAAGCAGATCGAATATTATCATGCCGACCGGCTGAACTTCGCCGTGCTCGGCACACCGAACCGGCTGGAATACGATCAGGGGTTCTTCGTCAAGAACGGCGACGGCGCCGCCGACGTCAAGCCGATCGCGCATCTCTACAAGACGCAGGTCTATGCGCTAGCCGCCTATCTCGGCATTCCGGAAGAGGTCCGCAACCGGCCGCCGACCACCGACACCTACTCGCTGGCGCAGACGCAGGAAGAATTCTACTTCTCCCTGCCTTACGATCGGATGGATCTGTGTCTCTACGGCCTCAACAACGGCGTGTCCGCCGAGGTGGTAGGGCAAGCGGCGGGATTGACCGCCTCACAGATCGAACGCGTCTGGGCCGACATCGCCGCCAAGCGAAAGGCAACGCGCTATCTGCACCTGCGCCCGCAGCTCGTTGACGGCGTGGACGAAGTCGGCTCCTGACCTATGCATATCGAGCAAAAGTGATCCGGTCTTGCGATACGACATGCATGAAAGAAATACTAAGCTCTTGTCTTTACGCAATTCCGGACGGAAAGCCGCGCACCCTTTCCTGGAATTGCTGTAGGCGGAACGCTTCAGGTGAAGCGGCCGCCGATCAACTGGCTCCACTGCTCGCCCGCAAGCCCGTTCAGAAAGACCTGCGCGTTCTTCATGGCATCGAGAAGCTCGGGATCGCGTGAATGCACGACGGTCGAGGCGACCGGTATGAAGGCTATGCGTCTTACAAGCATGGCGTCCAGAAGCGCGGGCTGGACGCGGCCGCGCAAGCCGGAGACACCGCGCCGGGCGGCATGCTCGACCAGGCAATCGATCACCGGCCCGGCCTGGCCGGGAAGAGCGAGGACCTGCAGCACGCGGCCGATCCCGTCCGGTCGCGCGTAATAGGCGAAAGCGCCGACATTGGCGCCGTTCGGCGATGCCACCGACACGTAGACAAGCTCTCCGAAATCCGGCTTTTGCGCCGCATCGCCCAGAATATGGTTGAGCTGACCTTCCGCCCACTGCGGACGTAGCGGAAATTGGGCGCAAAGCGGCTCCAGCAGCCCCGCAAAGCTGCCGCTGTCGATCTCGGAGGTCCGAAATGCCCCCCGGCTCGATGCGTTGGCGACGACGCCGGTCCAGCGTCGTTGACTGCCCTTCATTTTGCGAAGGTAGAGCCGGTCGACGATCCGGGCGAGCGGGTTGAACATCCAGGCAAGCTTCATGTGATTGGCAAAAAGGCTGAGCATGAAGGTCGCCGGCCGCATCACGCGAACCCAGTCAAGGCTGTATTGCGGCAGCACAACGCCGCGAAGCCGCGTCCACAGTTTCACGGACGTATCATTGGCGGTTTCGCTGAAGGAGATGTCCTGCGGACCATCGAGGAAGGCCTTCAACAGGCGGGCACCGGCCATCGGATCGGTCTCGTGATCCTCGACCATCAGCGAACTGCAGATGGCAGCGTAGAGCTGCCGGCCGTTGAATTTCATCGGCAGCGCATGAACGCCGACGAACCCGGAAACCTGGCCGGCGTCATTGACATGGACAAGCGAACGGAGCCCGCTGCCCCAGTCGGGTGCGTCCAGATAAAACCGCCTCATGTAATCGACGAGGGAGGCCGGCGCTGGCCCCCGCTTCTTGCGCAGCATGCGTTGAAACATGCCCGCGACGGCCGCAAGGTCGGCCTGATCGAGGGCGCGGACGACGCTCACGCCGGGCTCCCGGTTCCGGGAACCCGGCCACCATGTTTGCGCGCCATGGCGACACGGGGCTGGCCGTCGGCCGTCACGGCAAAGGTTGGGGTTTCGTAGGATTTCGTTCTCGATAAAAGGGTTGCTATCTGCCGATCTTGACCTTCGCCGAACTCAAACAGCAGCCATCCGCCTGGCTTGAGGAAAGCTGCGGCATCCCGGACCAGCCTTTGGAGGATCGAAATACCGTAAGGGCCGCCGTCGAAAGCTTCCCGAGGTTCGTTCTCCAACAGATGCGCGCTTTCGCTATCGAGACGGGACGACGAAATATAGGGCGGGTTGCACAAAACCATGTCGGCAGCGCCGTGGAGGCCGTCACCCTCGATCGCGGCAAATAGGTCGCCTTGCCGGACCTTGATCCTGTCCTGCAGGGCGAGGCGCACAACATTGCGGCGGGCAAGCGAAACCGTGCTGTCGGTCAGGTCCGCCGCCCATGCCCGAGCCCGAGGACATTCGCTGACGATGCCCACGGCAAGATTGCCGCTGCCGCAGCACATGTCGATCAGGATCGTTTCGTGCGCCTGTTCGCCAAGAATGGCCGCGGCCGTCCGGCCAAGCAGTTCCGTTTCGGCTCGCGGCACCAGGACGTCAGGCGCGAGTTCCAGCTCAACCCGCATGAAGCGGTGCAATCGCGGCCAATTGCGATCGTTTGCACGGCCGGCAGGAAGGCTGTGATGCTGCGGCAAGGAAAATCCCTATCCTGAGGATAAAACGCGGGTTCCCTGTTGTTACCAACTCCGGGTAAATTGATGTTAAAGATCATGATTGGATTGGGAGTAACCGGCCTATGTTGGCGGCGTCCTGTCCCATCAATGGCGGATTCCTGTGCCGCCGCAAGCCGATCCATGCGCTAATTCAGAGCAACGCCTCGTACCGGTCTCCGATCTTTTCAATTTCGAAATCCGCCGCCCTGCTTTTCAGGATCGCGGCGGTTGTCGGCTGGTCGAGCATTCCGGCCATCGCCACTGCCAGGGCCGCGGCATCGCCGACCGGCACCAGGGCGCCGAAGCGGCCGTCATCAAGTATTTCGCGCGGGCCGTGCGGCGCGTCCGTGGAGACCACCGGAATCCCCGCTGCCATGGCCTCGACCAGAACATTGCCGAAGCCCTCGCTGGTCGATGATAGGACGAACAAGTCAGCTACGGCGTAGCAGGCCGCCGGATCATTGACATAGCCCGCAAACAGAACGTCTGCGCCGATACCGGATTCTTCGGCATAGGCGCGCAACTCGTCGGCCAGCGGACCCTCGCCGAAGATGACAAGCCGGGCCCGGCGCCCGGCGCGCAGCACAGCGAAGGCCCGCAGCAACGTCCAATGATCCTTAACGGGCACCAGGCGTCCGGCGGTGATGATGATGGGGCCGTCGCCCATCGCCGCGAGCTCTGCCTGCCAGGCGTAGGCGCGTTGCTGGGATGCCGCAACCGGCGGCAGCGGGTTGTTGATGACCACGACCTTGGATTTCGGGAAGCCTCGGGCCACAAGATCGCCGCCGACACCCTCAGAAACCGCGATGGCCCTGGTGGCGCGGGCCGCAACCAGGGCCGAAAGCCAGACCGCCATTTTCGCGCCAAGGCTGCCGGAAGGCAGTGAGGCGGCGGCGTGGAAACTCGGGAAGAACCGCGCCCTGCTTCGCGCGAGGGAAAGCGCCAGCGCCACGACCAGATTGGCGAATTCCGGGGCGCTGTAGATCGCGTCGGGAGAAAGGCGGCCAAGCAGGCCCGCGCTTCGCACGATGCCTTTCAATGTCGCCCACTTGCCATAACCCTCGCCGCGAATGGGGAGGCCGAAATCGACCAGATGCACGGCAGGCGAAAGCAGGGCGGCATTGGGCCCCTGCGCGTTCCAGGTAAAAAGCGTGACGTTGTGGCCGCGCGATGCCAGCTCGTTCGCTATCAGGACGAACACACGCTCGGCGCCGCCGCCCCTGAGGCTGGCAATGTGAAAGACAATCCGCTTCGCCATTTCAGGCGCGGCTGGCAATGACATCCGGGCGGTTCGGCGGAAGCCGCATGTCGCGCACGATACCCAGGGTAATGGCGAGCAACATGCCGAGGATCATGCCGCCAATGGCCCCCAGGCCGATCATCACGACGGTGCGCGGGGGCCATGAACGGCCCTTTGGCGGCACTGCGGTGGAAATCACCTGCACATTGGTGCTGTCGATCTGTTCGCGCTCGGTTATCTGGCGTGCCCGCGACAGGAAGCTCTCATAGATAGCCGTCTTCGACGCGGCGTCACGTTCAAGCTCACGCAAGGCGACCTCGGAATCGCTATCCGAGAACACGTTGCCCTTCAAGTCATTCATCTTGGCATTGAGGGAGGCCGACGAGGTTTTGGCGGCATCGAGATTGACCTTCGCCAGGCGCAGGGTGCGCGCGTATTCGGCGCTGAGTTGCGCGCTGACCGTGTTGTACTCCGTCTTCAGCCTGACGATCGACGGATGACGGGGGCCAAAGGTCATCGACTGCGAATCGATCTGCTGGCGCAGGCCGTTGGCCGTTGCGCGCAGCGCCACAAGCGCCTCCGACGTGGCGGGACCGGAATTGGTGCCGTTTGCGCCGGCGGCAAGCAGGGCGTCGTAACTTGCCTGCGCGGCGATGACGCGCGATTGCGTCTCCACGATCTGGCCGTTGAGCTGGGTCATGGTTTGCGAGGAAACAAGCTGCCCATTGCTGGTGGCCAGATTGTGGCTGCGCCTATAGGCTTCGACCTTCTCTTCGGCCGCCTGCACATCGCTCTTGAGCTGGCCCAGCCGCCCGTCCAGCGCCGCCGCGGCACGGCTGGCGCCGGAAGCCTCGGCGCTGGCCAGCTCTTCCTGGAAAGTCTTGACGATATCCTGCGAAATCAGGATCGCCTTGGCGGGGGTTTCCGCCGATACCATCAAGGTCGTGACAAACGACTTTTCATCCGCGATGCTGCCAACCCGTTCCGCCAGGTTCTTCAGGGCGGTAAGCTTTGGATCGGGTTTGGCGCCGTCCGTCCCTGTGCGGCTACGGTCCGCGTCGAAGAACTCCGGGTCACTGGCCAGGTCAAGATCGTCTACAACACGTGAAAGCACGCTGCCCGAGGTCAAGATGCGCTCTTTGCTGCGCGCGCTGAGCAGCTGTCCATCGACCTGGGCCGATTGCGGGTAAAGATCGTTCGGAACAACCTGAAGATTGGCGGGATTGATGAGGATGTCCGTGGTCACGGTGTAGCGCTGCTTGCTCAGCAGAGCGTAGGCACCGCCGATGATCCCGCCGGCTATTGCCAGCAGGCATACCAGAGCGAGGCCGGCGCGCAGCCAGACAAACAGACGCCCGAAATCGAGTTCGAGAAAGGTTCCGATCTTGTTGAGCGTCACCGTCGTGACGGGCTCGGCTACAGGCGGCGCCACGGGTGCAGGCGACACAGGGGCCGACGTTACAGGGGCCGACGTTACAGGGGCCGACGTTACAGCGGGTGCCGCCGCATGTGCCATGATCGGCGCGGTTTGTTGCGGCTTTGGCCTGCTGGCGCGCCGCGCATTTTCGATCCGTTCATAGGGGCTAATGCCGGCGGCGGCCGCGGCTGGAGGAGGACCGGAAGCGGCGGACATCATGCTAACCCTTTAATATTCAATACGCACAGCCTGCTTTACGGAAACATCGTTAACATTTCATTTTCCAGGCGTGTCAGGCGCGTTCCGGAACAGCGATCTATCCACCCTTGGTCGGTATTCTGCCACGCCCGTCGTAGCCTGGCAAAGCGTGCAGGCGTTTCAAATGGAAATACAAGAGGTCGTCGCGAGGGCACCCGCAAGGAGCGGGCTTGGCGTCATGTCGCTGTTGATGCTGGTTGGCCTTGAAGGGGCGTGCCGGTTTGGCGCCCATCCGGCTTTCGATAAGCGAGCAACAAGATGACGAGCAGCATGATATCCGGCGCCTTCGAAGAAAGGGCATTGTTTGACAATGCCGCGAGGATGGACGCGGCCGCTGCGATATGGGCGGCCCGAGGCGTATTGCGCAGGAGCTTGAAAAGGAACCGGAAGAAAGCAAACGCGAAGAGCAAGGCGATCGGCAGGCCAAACAAAAGCGTAAGAACGACCGGCGTGCTTTCGATGAAGGGGAGGTTGAGCTTTTCGTTGACGATCTTCAACAACTCGTTGGGATTCATGCCAAGCAGGATGTCCCTCCATTCAACGAACTTGAATACATCGTAGATCTTGACGCGCGCATCGTAATTTTGATCAAAGAGCGTATTGCTGAAGCGGTTCAGCAGCCCCGCCGAAAAGAGTATCGCAATCAGTATGGCGCCACCGGCCAGCGTCAGCATCAGCACCAGGAGTTTGGCCTGGCGTTGATGTCTGGGTGACAAGTCCGGCCAAGGCAGGAACACGAGCAGGAACAGGATCTCGCCGCAAGCGAGCAGCAGGGCGGTGCGCGCGCCCGAAGCGGCCGTGCCGATGAAGAGAATGAAGATGCAAAGCGCGCACACCCAGATACGCCACCGCGTCAATGCAACGAAACCTATGGCGGTGGTGCAAAGCGCGCCCAGCGCCAGCGGATGGGCCGACAGTCCGATCGGCCGAAAGTCCAGCTCAACGAGGGGATAGGGCAGGAATCGATGCTGGGTGACGGCCTCGATCGTTCCGATGATGGCGCTGAGGACAATCATGCCGACGATGACATTGCCAAGCGCCCTGCGCACATGGTCACCCAGGGCAAGCATGATCATCGCCGCGGCACAAGAGACCAGATAGGAATCGATTATGAAGCCGGCCGAGCCGGCACGGCCTATCACGAAGAGATAAGGCACCAGCCACAACAGCAGCAGCGAATATAACAATGTCGCCTTGAACAGCCTGACTTCATCGCCTTCGAGCCGAATTGGCCGGGTCGTGGCGATGACGACAAGCAGCAGAAAGATGGCATAGGTCCCCATATGCAGCTTTTCGGGAAACGACCCCCCCTCCGTCGAATAGGACATCACCATATTCATCAATTGCGGAGAGATGGTCGAGCGGAGCAGGAAAGCGAAGGCCGCGAGGAGAAAGAACAGGAGTGTGAGGGCGTCTTGGCGGCTGGCCTGCGCGGTCACGAACTGTTGCTCTGTGGGGGTGACACTCACGATTATCTGACCAGCGTTGCGGCTTGCGATTGAGATGGCAGGGGACGAACGCACCCCCGGGTACATTTTCCTGCAAGAACGTAAAGGAATATGGATAACCCGATCTTAACAGTGGCGATGCCCGGCATGGGCTATTTCATGAAGTCGGTAACCCACACTTAATTGGCCGGTCGTATTGATGGCGATGCTTTGCACGGCGCCCGACGCGCTGCCTGTGGACGGCACAATGGCATCAGGCGCCGGCAAAGCGCAGGAGATCAAGGTGAAGAAGTTCTATTCGATTCAGTATCTTCGCGCCTGCGCCGCCTTGCTGGTTCTGTTCGCACACGCCTTTTCCTATCAGATTGGCGTGGACAATCTGATTATTGTGACGGCGGGCCGCCTGGGCGTCGTTCTGTTCTTTGTCATCAGCGGTTTCATAATGGTCCATATTACGGGAGATGGTCCGTTTTCCGCTGCCACCTTCCTGAAACGCCGAGCAATCCGGATCATCCCCCTTTACTGGCTTTTCACCAGCCTCGCCGCGGTTCTGGCGGCGCTCGCGCCAAGTCTCTTCCAGAAGACCGTCTTTACGTGGCCCCACTATCTTCAGTCGCTCCTCTTCATTGTTCACGAAGCGCCTGGACGGGATAGCGCCAGTCCAATCCTCTCACTCGGCTGGACGCTCAATTACGAGGTATTTTTCTATATCGCTTTTGCGGTGTTCGCATTCCTGTCCGTGACCTCGCGCGTATTTGTGCTGACGGTCTTTTTCATTGCGATGTGGATAGCCGGGCTGTGGCTGGCTCCCACCAACCCTGTTATCCAGTTCTATCTCAACCCTTCTCCGGTGGCATTCGTCATCGGTATGTGGATAGGGCGGCGCTATTTGGACGGTGATTTCACTTCCGACATACGCCATGCTTGGATATTCGGCGTAATGACCGCTGCGGGCGGGGTGCTTTCATTCGTCGATGACGGTACGCCGCTCTTGGGTCAGATCAGCTTCGCGGGACAAGCAATGTGGGCGGCGGGCCTGCTTCATCTCAGCCTCATTCTGGAGCCGAAACTCAAGCACTGGAGCCTTCTTGAGCAGTTGGGCGACGCTTCCTACGCGCTTTACCTGTCGCATATCTTCGTGATCGGCGCTGTGGCGTACCTAGCCAGACGCACCGTCGGATACGAGCATCCGACAACGGTATTGTTGGTGTCGGTGGTCAGCATCGTGGCAGCCTGCCTCGTCAGTCTGGTGATTTACCAGATGATCGAAAAGCCGATTCTTCAGACCCTGAACGGCAAAAGGAAGACGAGAAACACACCGCTTCCTCACATTGCCACGGAGAACAAATAAGCAGGCCTCGCAACGGGACGGTCACGGCTTTCAGCGCTTCAGTCAGCCCGCGCTGTCCACGACCTCGACATTGCCGGCGCGGTTAAGCGTATGAATGCCCGTGCGTGCCCATGCCGGACCCGCGCCGATCGGCCGGGGCGAGGCAAAACGGACATCGGACGCGTCGAGTCGCTCAAGCCGCATCAGCCCCAGACCACCGCCATAGGCCCTCGATCCGTTCTGCACCGGCAGCACCAGGGCATCGTCCTGGCGGATAAAGGCGCCGCCCGGCCGGGTGGCCGAATGATCGACGGCAATGGGATTGAGCGGATGGACGACCCATGGCCCGCGCAGCGAGGTTGCGCAATAGACCGCCATCGTGTCCGACGCGCTGCCGCAGCCGAACCGCTCCGTTCCAACCAGCCAGAAGCGACCGTCGGATTCGAGCAGAGTCGCGTCGTTGAAATCCCTGTCCGTCATCAGCACCGTGTCGCGGACCCAGCGGTCGGGGAACTGCGCGGCGCGATAGAGCACAAGTTCGCGAGCCGAACCACTTTCGGGGATCATGAAAATCTCGCCATCGTGTGCGAACACCTGTGGATACGACAGGTGGTGCGCTTCCTCCAATACAACCCTTGGAACACCGAAAGTGCCATCGTCACCGAGCTCGGCGACGGAAATCACGCCGCGACTCGTCGCGTAGGGAAATTCCTCGACAAACAGATGATGGCGGCGGTCGACCTCGAAGACGAACGGGTCGGCATAGAAGCGTTGGCCATCGTCCGGCAGGACTGTGAACGGTTTGCCGTCGAGTTGCCCGGTTTCGGCGATGCCTGGTCCGTCGATCACCCGATAGGCAACCTGCCAATAGAAGGGGCGTCGTCCCCGCCTGATTTTTTGCACGGCGCGATCGATCAAGGCCCTGCCGAAAAAGGGCACATAGTGTCGAACAAAACTGTCGTTCTTCAGGATCGGCACCGGGTTGTCGCTTACCGGCACAAGCTTGCCCGCAAAGAAGCGGGCGACGGTTTGCATGATCAGCGACATGGCACCGGCGAGCAGGTCGTTGCAGCTTCGAGATAGCCACAGCCTGTCTGCCAGCATCGGTCTAGCCTGGGCTACGACAACGCCATCGAGGCGAGCGCCAAGTTCAGGCAATTGTCCGCTCGCCAACATTGCGGCAACGCCGGCTGGAAAGCTGTTGCGACCGCAAAATTCGAGCCTCAGGACTGGCGCGTCTTGCCCCGTTGCGCTGGCAGTGAGATCTATGACGAGGTCCGGAGGGCCGCGATCGATGGGCGGCAACGGCTCGGACCGGCCCGCCAGCGAGGGACCGAAACGCCGGCTCTCGATCGCCAAGACAGTGTCCAGCCCCCGAGCGGTTGGGGCCGCCGCCGGCGCGTTGCAACTCGAGACCACGTAACCTGCCGCATCCAACCGCTTAAAAAGCTCATTTTCCCAGCGCCGGGATGCGACGGCGTGGCCGATGATTAAAATATTAGTCAACCCAAGTTATTCTCGTTAAAGCAAAAAATGGCTTTGCTTTGGTATCTTTCCCCACTGTTCCTGGCAAGGGTTGCCCAAGGGGGGGCTGCGGACCCTAGCGTTAATCATACGTTAATTTTTTTGAATACGAAGGCGGTTCAGGGCGCTATTGTTAGGCTGTAAGCACATGTCAGCCGGGCGCCCACGCTTTCGGTGACCAGGGTCAACCATGAACGCCGTTTCACATCCGAACTTGCCCTCAAGGCGAAAACTGCTGATCGTGTTCGGCACGAGGCCGGAGGCGCTCAAATGTTTTCCGGTGGCGCGCGCCGCGCTCGCCCATCCAGGCTTTACCACGGAAATATGTGTGACGGGCCAGCATCGCGAGATGGTCGATCAGGTCATTGAATTGACGGGCCTGCCGGTGCACTACGATCTCAACATCATGCAGCCAGGTCAGACGTTGTTCGACGTGACCTCGCGCGTGCTCCTCGGAATGGCGGGGGTGCTGGAGAAGGCGAAGCCGGACATCGTCGTCGTCCAGGGCGACACAACCACCGCGATGACCGCGGCTCTAGCTGCCTTCTACAAGCACATTCCGGTTGCCCATATCGAGGCGGGATTGCGCAGCCACAACATCAACTCTCCCTTTCCGGAGGAACTGAACCGCAAGATTGCCGGCAACATCGCCACCTGGCATTTTGCGCCGACCACCGAGGCGCGCGACAATCTCATCGCCGAAGGAAAGGCTGCGAACACCATCTTCGTAACCGGCAATACCGTGATCGACACGCTGCTGCATTTCTCCAGCGAGATCGATGCCGACAAATTGATGAACGCCAAGCTCGCCGCTCGTTTCCCCTTCATCGATCCGACCAAGAAAATGATACTCGTCACCGGTCATCGCCGTGAGAATTTCGATGGCGGCATCCAGAGAATCTGCACCGCGCTGAAGGCATTGTCGGCGCGCAGGGATGTGCAGATCATCTACCCGGTCCATCCCAACCCGAATGTGCGCTCCGTGGTCGAGGCCGAAATCGGGACGGTGCCGAACATCCACCTGATCGACCCGCAGGACTATTTGCCGTTCCTGTACCTGCAGAAACAGAGCTACCTGGTGTTGACCGACAGCGGCGGCGTGCAGGAAGAGGCGCCTTCACTCGGCAAGCCGGTGCTGGTGATGCGGGAAAACACGGAGCGACCCGAAGGGATCGCCGCTGGTACTGCCCGGCTGGTCGGCACCGATATCGAAAAAATTCTGGCCAATGCCAATAGCCTGCTCGATGATGAGAGCGTCTATCGCGGCATGGCGGAGAGGCACAATCCATACGGCAATGGCCAAGCTGCGAGCCGGATCGTTGAGGAATTGCTGAATCATGGCTGAAATCAAAACCGTTTCCGTTATCGGCATGGGCTATATCGGCCTGCCGACCTGTGCCATTTTTGCCAGCCGCGGACTCGATGTCATCGGTGTCGATATCAACGAGGCGGTGGTCGCGAAGGTCAACCGCGGCGAAATCCACATCATCGAACCGGACCTGGATGGTTTGATCCAGAAAGTTGTCGCCAATGGCAAGCTCAAGGCATTCAGCACGCCTCAGCCGGCCGATGCCTATATTATCGCCGTTCCAACTCCGATCACCCCGGACCGCAAGCCGGATGTCAGCTACGTGCTTGCGGCAGCGCGAAGCATCGCTCCGGTGCTAAAACGGGACGACCTGGTGGTGCTGGAATCAACATCGCCGGTCGGTACGACGCGTGTCATGACAGCGCTGCTCGCGGAACTGCGACCCGATCTCAAATTTCCCGTTGCGCATGGCGAGGAAGCTGACGTCCTGGTCGCCTACTCTCCCGAGCGCGTGCTGCCGGGAAAGGTGCTGACCGAGCTGATCAACAATGATCGCTCGATCGGCGGACTGTCCCGAAAGTCTTCGGAGCGGACAGCGGCACTCTATTCAAGCTTCGTTGCCGGCGACCTGTTCATAACCCAGGCCGAAAGCGCGGAACTGGTTAAGCTGACTGAAAATGCGTTCCGCGATGTCAATATCGCCTTCGCCAATGAGCTTGCGGCGGTGTGCCAGGATCTGTCGCTCAATGTCTGGGAGGTAATCGATCTCGCCAACCGGCATCCTCGCGTGAACATCCTGCAGCCGAGCCCGGGCGTGGGCGGCCACTGCATTGCGATCGATCCGTATTTTATCATCGACGCCGCACCGAACAATACGCGGCTGATCAGTTCGGCACGGCGCATCAATTCCGAGCGACCCTTGTCGGTGGTCAGGGACATCGAGGCATTGCTCGACCCGACCCGCAAGCAGACGATCGCCTGTCTTGGCCTCAGCTTCAAACCCAATATCGACGATATGCGCGAGAGCCCGGCTGTCGAGGTTGTTAAGCTTCTGTCCAAGATTCCCAATATCAAGATCGTCGCTGCCGAGCCCAATGCGCGTCAGTTGCCACACGAGCTCGAGGGCAGCGGCGTCATGTTCACCGATGCACTTTCCGCTATTGACCAATCCGATATCGTCGTCCTGCTGGTCGACCATCGACAATTCAATCTGATCGATCCCGAAGCGCTCAAGGACAAGAAGCTCGTCGACACACGGGGCCTGTGGACCTGGCGCAAGGCGCGCAAGCCCGACGCCCGCATCGAAGGCAAGAAATCCGAAATGGAACGCTCGCAGTCTCTCGCTCGCACCGGAGAAGCGGCATGAACTCGCATGACCCGGCATGGGCGCAACACTCTCTATTGGCATCACGCCGCCGCGAGTTTCTCGGTGCGACCATCCATGCGCTGACCATGGCCGAGACGCTGGCCATCGCAGACGAGGCGATGGCGACGCGGCGACCGCTTCATCATGTTGTCGTGAACGTCGCCAAGCTTGTGAACATGCGCAAGAATGCCGAACTGCGCGAGGATGTCGTCGGGGCGGATATGGTCAATGTCGACGGCAAAGGCGTGCTTTGGGGCGCGCGGCTCTGCGGCGTCGAGTTGCCGGAGCGTGTGACCGGCGTCGACGTCATGATCAACCTGCTTGCGCTGTGCGCCAAGCGTGGCTATCGCCCCTACCTTTTGGGCGCTGAACAGCACATTCTCGACGCAGTTGAAAGCCGACTTGCCAGAGATCATCCGAGCCTGGCCATTGCCGGCCGGCGCAATGGGTATTTCAAGGCGGAGGAAGAGGCCGCGATCGTCGAGGCCATCAACGCTTCAGGTGCCGACTGCCTGTTTGTGGCGATGCCGACGCCGAGCAAGGAGCGCTTTCTCAAGCGCTATCGCGACGTACTCGCTCCGAGTTTCGTCATGGGCGTGGGCGGCAGCTTCGACGTCTATGGTGGAAAGGTCGCCCGGGCACCGAAACTGGTTCAGGCGGCCGGCCTGGAGTGGCTGTTCCGCGTGGCGCAGGAGCCGCGACGCTTGTGGCGCCGCTACTACGATACCAACACCGCCTATGCACTGCTGCTGTGGCGTGAGTTCTGGTCTCGCCGGGGACGCCGAAACGTCAATCCGTAAGCTCGCGACTTTCAGACAAGCATGCCTCATAGCGCGGGATTTATGCGATCCGGAGCCGTGCCCTTAGCTTGCCGATGAACTGCGTCACGGCCGCGGGGTGAAACAACCAGGTCAGTCCCAGGAAAGCCGCAGCGCCGGCGACGCCGCCCGCCGCGAGCGGAAAGATCGCCGGCATATAGCCCAGCGCAGTGCTGGCGAGGCTGGCGGCCAGTCCGGTGCAGATAGAAATGATGGCCGAGACAGCGATGTCGCGCCAGGGAACCGGCACCGGCGTGAGCCTCTCGGCGATGACGATGCAGGCTGCAAGACCTGCCAGCGATCCGCCCGCCAACGCCAACGCCGCGCCAACCTCCGCCATGGTGGGGATCAACAGAAAAGACAGTGAAATCGTTGCCACCGAGCCGAAGGAATTGGCGATGATCAGCAACCACGGCCGCTTATGTGCGTGCACCACGACGCCATAAACGAAGCTTGTGAGATTGGCACAAAGAACGCTGAAGGCGATGATCGGAAACAGCAGACCGAAGCGACCATGATATTCCGCGGGCAGCAGGAGTCGCGTGATGTCGCCGCTGAGCGCGATAAGCATTGCTGCGACCGGCAGGCAAAGGCGTATCATCAAGGCCATGAGTTGCGACAACAACCGCCCGGACGCCTCGGATCCCTCTTCGTCGAAGCGGCTGACCACTTCTGGAAATGCGCCCATGTTGATTGCGTTGGCGACCATATCGATCGGCTGCCGAGCCAATGCGTAGGCGGCTGCGAAGACAGCCACCGCGCCGGCATCGTAGTAGAGCTTGAGGAAGACGCGTTCAGCGCTGTTGAGACCGAAACCGACCAGCGCCATGATGACGAGGGGCACGCCGAGGGCAAAAAACTCCTTGTGGGTGAAGCGCGGCGGGCCGCCAATAACGCGCCCGGATGCCACCACGCACGCCACGATGCCGGCAATCAGCACGGCGAGGCTCGAGCCGAGCGATACCGTCAGAAACGAGCGTTGGAAGATAAGGATGGCGGCGATCGGCAAGGCGAGTTGCAGCAGGCCGCGCAGATATTCAAGCATTGAATAGAGGGAATGACGCTGCTGCATTTGCAGCACCGTCAACGCAAACCGGCTGATGGAGCCGGCAATCAGATAGCTGCAGACGGCGATTGCAAATTCGATCCAGCGCTCCGGCACGATCACCACCGAGGCGATCACGGATATGATCAGGGCCAGCACCGTGGTGGCAAGCAATACCTGTCCGGCAAGCATCAGGCTGCCACGGCTGACGTCGCCTTTTCCACCAAGCCGCAGCAAGGCAATGCGCAGCCAGTTGGTAACGGCAACATCCGTCATTTCGCCCACGGTGACCACCAGGGTCAGCAGGCCATACTCGGTCTGGTCGATCAACCGCGTCATGACGACCAGCAGGAGCAGAGCGGAAACCCGCGTCAGCAGAATAGCGGGGCCATAGATGAGTGTGGAACGGAGCAGCAAAGGGTTGTTCCCGGAAAATTTGCCGTCGATTAATCGTTGACCGACGGGAATTCCAGCATGATGACGGCAAAGGGTGAACGGATACAGTTTGAACCAAAAGATTTGTCGTAAACCTTTTTTGGAACCTTTGCTTTACGGTCACCCGGCATCCGCAATCCAAATGGTGTCATGTTGCAGCGTCTCGCCCACAATAGAAAAATACATGTCCTGGTCGCAACGCCCTCGGGCGTTTCGGGACAAGGCGGCATCGACCGGATCATGGGGGCGCTGAAGCAGGAGTTCGAACGGCAAGAGATCGCCGACATCGATCTGCGCTTTCTTTCCAGCCGTGGCCCGGGACATGTCGGGCTTTCGATCTTCTACATGCTTGGTTTTTGCGCGCGGATGCTTGCGGCCCGCCTCGAAAGACGCGCCGACGTCATTCACATCAATATATCGGTCTCCGGCAGCACCTATCGCAAGATGATGATCGCCGCCTGCGCCAGGCTGTTGTCGATACCATATGTCCTTCATCTGCATGGGGCGCAGTATCAGACATTCTGGAAAGATGATCATAGTTTCATGAGCCGCCGTATCAGGGCTCTGTTCGAGCATGCCGGCCGGGTGATTGTCCTGGGGGGCTTTGGCGCGATTTCGTCGCCAGCCGGGCACCGGCGAACGGCGGCAATATTGTCATCGTTCCCAACGCCACGGCAGTTCCTTCCCTGGCGCATGTCGGCGGAGGCGATCACGTGCACATCCTGTTCCTCGGCCGCATCGGCGAGCGAAAGGGCGTGCCGCAGTTGGGCGAGGCGCTGGAGCGGATGAAACATCTCAGGGGTTGGCGTGCCACGATCGCCGGCGATGGTGAGGTCGAGCCGGCACGAGCGAGGTCGGTCGCGCTAGGGATTGCCGACCGTATTGCTTTTCCGGGCTGGGTGGGACCTGACGAGGTCGCATCACTGATCGCTTCGGCCGATATTCTGGTGCTCCCCTCGTTCGCCGAAAATCTGCCAATGTCGGTGATCGAAGGCATGGCGGCCGGCCTGGCTGTCGTGGCCACCCCGGTTGGCGCGGTCGAGGACATCATCACCCACGAACAATCCGGTCTGTTGGTGCCGCCCGGCGATGTGGCGGCGTTGACCGAGGCGTTAACTCGGCTGGTCGAGGATACGGCGCTGCGCGCGCGGCTTGGCGCCGCCGCCATGGCGGTGCACCGGGAAAGGCTTGAGCTTGCACCGTTTGTCGACGCGATCTGCGATGTCTGGAGATCGGTCGCGTCCGAGGCGCGATCGGTCAAGCGCTGACGCTGTCCTTCATTGTCGTCACTGCGGCGGGCCAAGCGCGAATTCGCGGTGGAATATCTCCAGGTTCAAAAGCGCCCATATCAGTTTTTCGTGGTCCGCGGCGCGCTCGGCGTGCTCCCTGACAATCTGGTCCAGCTTCTTGGCGCTCAAATAGCTACGGATGACCGAATGGGACGAACACAGATGGTCCCGTACATAATCGCTCATCGGCCCGCGGAACCATTCGGCGACGGGCACCTTGAAGCCGATCTTTGGGCGGTTGAGGACCTCGTCGGGAACCATGCCGGCCATGCAGTCGCGCAGGATCTGTTTGCTGTGCAGGAGGCCGAGCCTGTAACGATCGGGCAGTTGGCTGACGAAGGAAACCAGATCGCGATCAAGGAATGGCATTCGCCCCTCGATTGAACCGGCCATCATCATCCGGTCGCCCCGTTCCAAGAGGTTGTCGGGCAACCACGATGTCTGATCAAAAAACAACACACGGCGCAGATGGGATTCCGTCACACTCGAAGAGAACGGGAAATCGTTGCAGTCATGGCCGCAAGTGGCCAACCCACCGAGGAGCGAATCGCGTTCCCGCGCCGTCATGGCTCCAAACCAGGAGATCATCCGGGTGGCAAAGTCCCGTTCACCCGCGCTTCGGGCAAATATGTCGAACTTGGCCGATGCGCCGGGCAATGCGCGCATCAAAGGGGCGAGGAGATTGTTGTGAAGCGACGCTGGAACAAGTGACCGGTAGACACCCGCCAGAGACTCTGCGCGATGTTTGGGGTAGCCGCCGAGAATCTCGTCCGCACCTTCGCCCGTAAGCACCATCTTGACGTCCTGCGAGGCTCGAACCGACATCAGGTAAATTGGAATGTCCGTACTTTGTGAAACAGGTGCCCCCCGATGGCGGACCATCTTGGGCAGATGATTCATCAGGTCATCCGCCTGGATGACGAGTTCGCAATGATCGGTCTTGAAATGATCGGCGACGCGCCGGGCGAATGGAAGCTCGCTGTAAGCCTGTTCGCTGAAACCGACCGAAAACGTACGAATGGGGTTGTCGCTGTGCCTGGTCATCAGGGCAACGATTGCCGACGAGTCGAGCCCCCCGGACAGAAAGGCGCCAAACGGCGCATCACTGCGCATCCTGATCTCGACAGAACGGTCGAGCAATTCCAGAAATCGTCGCTTGGCGGTTCCTGGATCGATATCCGCTGTCAGATCGGTCTGATCCGGGGGCGCATAATAGCGCGTTTCCGTTACTTCCCCTTGCGACCACACAGCGTAGCTTCCCGGGTTGAGCTTGCGGATCTGTTTGAAAAGCGTCCGCGGTCCAGGCACGTAACGCCAGGTCAGATACTCGCGCACTCCATCCAGATCGAGCTGCTGGCCATCTGGCTGCGCAGACAACAACGCGCTGATCTCCGAGGCAAACGACAGCAAATTTCTGCCTTGCATGAGGTAAAGGGGTTTTTTTCCAAAGGGGTCGCGGGCGAGGATCAATTCGCGCCGTTGAGCGTCCCACAGCGCAAAAGCGAACATCCCGCTCAATCGGTCGAACATAGCCAGGCGCCACTGGTCATAAGCCCTGAGCAGCACTTCCGTGTCGGAGCGTGTGCGAAAACGGTGGCCGAGACCGATCAACTCCTCACGCAGCTCGATGTAGTTGTATATTTCGCCGTTGAAAATAATCCGGAGCCGTCCGTCCTCGGTCTGCATCGGCTGATTTGAATCGGCGTTTAAGTCAATAATCGCCAGGCGGCGATGCACCAATGCCAACTGGTCCTCGCCTGTGTTCAGGTCCAGGAGTTCGATGCCTTCGGCATCGGGACCACGATGCTGCAAGGCATTCGACATCCCGGCGGCCCGATCTTGTGGCTTCTCGACCCTGCGCCCAATCCAGCCGGCAATTCCGCACATTCTTTCCCTTGGCCCTCTTTCCCTTGTTTGCGTATGATCGAGGACACCAATCTACAGCGAATATATTAAATAGCTGCTCGGTGGAGTGATTTTAAAACTGAGCCTGATTTGGTTCGATCAGGCCCTCTCGGCTGCAACTGGAGACGACAGTCCTTGGGTTTCCACGCGATTGATCGCCAGCAACCAGGCAGACCGCTCGAACCGATCCTGACCCGATGACGAGTTATGGCAGGCCTAGTGCCCGCAACATCTCCCGGTCCGGGATCGCAGGCCCCTTGGGTTGGATAACACTCATTCCGTAAGGATTGGAGAATTCCCAGGCCGACCACGGCATCGCGAAGCGTTCCGCCTCTCTGCGCACTGCGATGAGATAGCGCAGGCGATCAGCATCGAAAGCTCCCATGCGGCCATCCGCAGACATCAGGATAACGCCGAATTCGCCCACGAACAGGCGTCTGCTCGCTATGCCATGGGCTTCAGCCCAGTCGACCGCCTGACGGAAACCCGCTTCGAGCTGGCTCTGCCCCCAATTCTGCTCAAAGTATCGGGCGATCGTTTCACGCGCCGAGGCCATGTTCATCACCTCTTCGATCTGGCTCAAGCCGGCGGCGTCCATCTGCGCCTTGAGGGTTTCGGCGACCACTTCGGGCGTGCTGGCGTCGGCAGGCCAGGGAAGGCCGGAGGAGAAAGCGTTCTTGTCATCGGCCCGCTGGTGCGTGAAGCTGTGCGGATCATACATGTGGAAGCTGTAATAGACGTTGGGGTCGTCGAAGTTGGGGTCCAGGTTGACCAGTCCGGCGATGCTCCCGCCGCAGGCGCCGGTCGCGACGATGGTGAGTTCGCTGCTGACGGCGCGAATATCGCGAACCGTGCCTGCCATGATCCGCTGCCAGTCATCGCTGCCGCTTGAATCGCAAGGGTAGTAGGCGGGCTCGTTATAGGGCTCGAGGGCGACCTTGTCGGCGCCAATCTTGATCAGCATGGCAGCCACCGCCACTACCATTTTGCGATAGCGGGCAACACCCTCGCTGTCGGCCCCGCCATAGATCATTTCCATGCTGTAAGCCGGAACCTGGCTGACGCCATGCAGATCGAAAACCACCTTGAGCCCGCTTGAAACGACCCGCTGCACCGCAGCGGCAAGCATGTCCAGCGCCTGTTGTCGTTTGGCGCCCTCGCTGGCAAGCAGAGGGCCAGGGTCGACACTCAGCCGGACAAAGTCGAAGCCCATGGATCGAATGCGATCAAACTGGTCGCCGTCCGGCCAATCGGTGAGCGGCCTGCCGCCCGCAAGCCATTCCTTCTCGCTGCGATAGGGCGGCCATTTGTAGGAACCATCTTTCTCCACCGGCGACCAGTTGAGCCATTCATGGACGCCGACGCCGCGCTCAAGCGGGATCGGCGCCGCCTCGGCTGACATAGCCATGCCAAGCGCGCACGCTATGACGTAGACAACTTTTCTCATCGCAAAACTCCGCGTCATGGCCGAAGATATTAACCGCGGGAACGGAAAAGAGGATGCCGCCACACGCTTTTTCGACGGGATGGTGTATGAGGATCAAAATCTTGGCGGAGCGCGGATGAGGGTCGGGTGGTATTTCAACCGATTGCGCAGCATGGAGTTGGCCGAGATATTGCATCGGTTGGACGAGCAGCGCCGGAGGACCGTTTCGCGCCGCCGCGACAACGGCTGGCAGCGCTATGCGTCGCCGCAGTTGCACCCGGTGCTGCACGGATTGCGGAATGCTGTGCCGGCCGCTGCGACACCAGCCCAGCGGCAAGCTATCGAGGCGGCTGCGCAAAACACTCTTCGAGGCCAGTTTTCAGCACTTGGGCAGACCTGGCCACAGCGAGACCCCTATACTCTCTTTCCCCCCGAGCTCTGGCGCCTTGATCCGGTGACCGGCCGGCTTTGGCCGGGCCCCAAGACCCATACTTTCGATATCGATTTTCGCCATGCCACCGGCCGTGGCGATGTAAAATATGTTTGGGAAATCAACCGGCTGCAGCAACTGCCGCCACTGGCTGCCCATCTGCTTCTCACCGGCGATGATCAATCCCGTGCGGCCATCGAGGCGGCGATCGAGAGCTGGCATTTCGCCAACCCACCATTTCGGGGCGTTGGCTGGGCCTCGGGCATCGAGGTCGCGCTACGAGCCATCAGCCTGATTGTCACGCTCGACCTCGTCGGCGACCGGCTTGGCGCGGCGACGCGAGAAAGAGTCGGTGAAATACTGGCGGCAAGCGCCTATTGGCTGCCGCGGTTTCCCTCCCGTTTTTCGTCCGCCAACAACCATCTCGTCGCGGAATTGGCTGGCCAATATTTGATCGGTCTGGCTTTCGGGGCCGAGGTGGCTCGCGAGTCGCTCCTGGCTGAGGTGCTCAAACAGATCCTTGCCGATGGCGCCGGGGCCGAGCAGACCCCGACCTACGCCGCCTTCAGTGCCGAGCTTTTCCTGCTGTGCGCTGCGGCGGCGCGCCAGGCCGGACTGCCTTTTCCCCAGCCCGTCGAAGCGCGTTTGGCCGCTTTCGCCAATTTCGCAGGCTGGCTCCCGCCGAAAGCCAGCGGCTTCGGCGACAATGATGAAGGCCGCGTGATCACGCTGGGGGGCGAAACCGATTATGTCGGATCGGTCGCGGCCGCCATCCATGGTTTTCTACGGATGCCGGGCAGGGCACCGGAGCCTGCCGATTTTCGCGCGCTTTTCTTCGGCGCGCCACCGCGGCCGGCGCCGGTGCCGGATGGATTGCATACATTCACGCAAGGCGGGCTCTCCGTCTGGCGCGGCGAGATGAATGGTCGCAACATCCATCTGACATACGACCACGGCCCGCTGGGCTACCTTTCGATAGCGGCGCACGGTCATGCCGACGCGCTGTCGCTCACCCTGTGCATTGACGGCGATCCGGTTCTGGTCGACCCCGGCACATGGCTCTATGGTTCGGGGGGAGGCTGGCGCGACTGGTTCCGCTCGACGCCGGCGCACAACACGCTGAACATAGAGGGTAAAAGCCAAAGCGTCATCTCCGGGGCGTTCAACTGGTCGCACAAGGCGGTTGCGACATTGGTGGAGAGCGAGCCGGGGCCGCACTGGAGGCTGTGTGCCCGACATGACGGGTACAAAGGCCGCTTCGGCGTTGTGCATCAACGCGCCGTGACACGCGATGGCGACGGCATCCTCGTGACCGACCAACTGCTCGGCGGCAGCCGCGTCGCTGAGATCGTCTTCCAACTCGCCGCCGACCTCCACGCCAACAGGGATGGAAACATTGTCACGATATTGCGCGGCGCTGAACCTTTGATGACTATCCACTTTCCAGACGCAGCGATCGACATCCGTTCCGGCGGCGACACACCGGGCCAAGGCGGCTGGGTTTCGCCGCGTTTTGGTGCAAGGCAGCCAGCCGAACGCCTCGCATGGCGTGGCCAAGTAGGCGAAAAGGGAGTAGTCATCCGGCTCGCGCCAAGTCCGCCGCAGACCCGATAACGGGCAGGTTGCAGGCGCAGCGTTCGACATTAATTACGTTCAGATATTTAGCGGTTTTGACACCGTTGATCTGCTAATTTGGCCATGATTGTTCTGCCAGTCGCATCCCGATACACAGTTGCGGGCAGCATATGATGGGCCTGGCAATATGTGCTTCGCGACGAGCCGGATCGCCATTTCACCACCTAGGAGCCACTGCATCGATGTTTTCGGAATTCGCCAGGGTGATCGTGGAAAAACTCTCACACATCGATCTGCTGACACTCGGTCTCCTGTTGCTCACGGCGCTGGGGAGCGCGGTGGTCGCCTACTGGCGAACGGTCGAACAGAAATCCTTCCGGGACTTTTTCGACTTCGCCTTTCCCGCGGAAGTCATCATGCACCCATCGGCGCGAGCGGACGCATTGTTCTGGATCACGAAAAGGCTGGTGATGCCCTTCCTGCTCATTCCCGCCGGTGTCACCTTCGTTGCCGCCACGGGATATGCAACAAACCAGGCAGTCGGCTGGCTCTTCAGCATCTCGCAACCGCTGATACCCGGCCCCGCCGGCCCAGTGACGATCATCCTCTTCACCGCAACCATGCTCGTTGCTTACGATATCTCCTACTACCTATATCACGTTGCCCAGCACCGTTTTCCGTTCCTGTGGGAATTGCACAAGGTGCATCATTCGGCCGAAGTGATGGTTGGGATCACCAAGGACCGGGTTCACCCCCTGGACGATCTGATGAACCGGATCTGGGACGGCGTCATACCGGGGATCAGTTTCGGCTTGTGGAGCCTGATTGCGCTTAATCCGGTCGAGATTGCCATATTTGGCATCAACGTCTATGTCATTCGCAACATTCTCATGATGGACTTTGTTCGCCACACGCATCTGAAGATTTCCTTCGGCCGGTTGAACGGCGTCATCTTGTGTCCGCACTGGCACCAGGTGCATCACAGTGTCGACCCTCGCCACTACGACAAGAATTTCGGGCTGCTTTTTTCATTCTGGGATCGCATATTCGGTACGCAGTTCATCCCGGATCCGGACGAAGACCTCAAGTTTGGACTGATAGATCGCGACGTACGCGACTATCAGTCGCTTTTCGGACTTTACGTGCTGCCGCTCAAGAAAATGGCAAACCATATCATGCGACTTTTTCAAAAGCGCATCGATGTCGCGCAGCCGCAGGACCGTCTCCAACCATGAACAAAATGGCTTCGATTGACGCTGTTGGTGCGGAGCGACTGGAAATCGTCAGTTCGACGGATCGCCTGGCCGCCATCGAAGCCGAATGGGTAGACCTATGGCATCGTACCCATGCACTGATCTTTCAGAGCCATGCCTGGGTTTCGGCATGGT